>NZ_AQQY01000001.1 GCF_000671395.1 Actibacterium atlanticum
CGCAATCTCACCACGGTTCGCTATCAATATCTTCTTAAACTCAGACATGGGGGGAGGACTCCTTGTGTTGCGCGTTCGCGGTTCCAGTAGGGGAGTCTTAGGTGCACAATCCTTGTGCGGTAAATCCCCAGAAACCCGTATTCGGGCTGTCTTATAGTGTTAGCGCCAACACGAGGGAAGCCTAAAGGCGCGAATTGCCGCGTCTGAGTGTTTTTCAGGCGGGTCGCGCATGAAAAGCGGGCAGGAACAATTGCAGAACGTGCTTTTCCTTTGGGCACGCTGCCTGTATCGTGACGCGCATGAGCAGCTATAATGAAGATGACGCCTTTGAGGCCGCCGCCCGCGTTCCCCTGTCGCAACGTGCGATGCAAGGGGCGATGGCGGATCGGCCCGCGCCGTATCTGGATGACCTGAACCCCGAGCAACGCCGCGCCGCCGAGACCCTGGATGGTCCGGTGTTGATGCTGGCCGGGGCGGGGACGGGGAAGACCAAGGCTTTGACCACGCGCATTGCGCATCTGTTGAACACTGGCACGGCGCTGCCCAATCAGATTCTGGCGGTGACTTTCACCAATAAAGCCGCGCGCGAGATGAAAGACCGTGTCGGGCGTCATCTGGGCGGCCCGGCCGAGGGCATGCCGTGGATGGGCACCTTCCACTCGATCTGTGTGAAACTGCTGCGTCGCCATGCCGAGCTGATCCCGATCCGGGCGCAGGCCAGCGATGACGTGCTGGATGAGGGGGACTCGGCTGCGCAGCCAGCGGCAGTGCACCTGAAGAATACGTTCACCATTCTGGACACGGATGATCAGATCCGGTTGCTGAAACAGCTGATCACTGCCGAAGGCTTGGATGAAAAACGCTGGCCTGCCCGCGCGTTGGCCGGGGTCATCGACAACTGGAAGAACCGCGCCTGGACGCCCGAGGCCGTGCCCGCCGCAGAAAGCAGTGCGTTCAATGACAGGGGCGTTAAGTTGTACGCCGCCTATCAGCGCCGACTGATTGAACTTAACGCCGTGGATTTCGGTGATCTGCTGCTGCATGTGGTCAGTATTTTCCAGAACCACGAAGACGTGCTGGCCCAGTATCAACGCTGGTTCCGCTATATTCTGGTCGACGAGTATCAGGATACCAACGTCGCCCAATACCTGTGGCTGCGCCTTTTGGCGGCCAAGCATCGCAACATCTGTTGTGTCGGGGATGACGACCAGTCGATCTATGGCTGGCGCGGGGCCGAGGTGGGCAATATCCTGCGGTTTGAAAAAGACTTCCCCGGCGCTGCGGTGATCCGGCTGGAACAGAATTACCGCTCCACCCCGCATATTTTGGCGGCGGCTTCGGCGGTGATTGCGGGCAACAAGGGGCGGCTTGGCAAAGAGCTGTGGACCGAGGCTGAAGAGGGCGAGAAGGTGCGCCTGATGGGCCATTGGGACGGCGAGGAAGAGGCGCGCTGGGTCGGTGAAGAGATCGAAGACGCGCGTGCAGGTAGAGGGCGCTATAGGGATCGAGACAACCCGCGTTCTGAAACCTTCCAGCAAGAGCTCGACAGGCGCGCGAAACAGGGCCTCGGAAGAGTAACTAGGCAAGAGTTCGTACGTTGGGCCTTTGAGAGTGGAACGGCCTTCTCCGACTTTAAGGTCCAAAAACTACTTAAAATCCTGCTTCGCGATGATCCCAAAGCGGAGAATATGTACAAGGCCCTGCTCGCAAGTCCCGTCGATAAGTACTCTTACAATGAGATTGTTATTCTGGTGCGCGCTTCGCACCAGATGCGGGCGTTCGAGGATCGGTTCCTGACCATCGGCCTGCCGTACCGTGTGATCGGTGGGCCTCGGTTCTATGAACGGTTAGAGATTCGCGATGCCATGGCCTATTTCCGGCTGGCGGTCAGCCCGGATGACAGCCTGGCTTTTGAACGTATCGTCAACACGCCCAAACGGGGCCTTGGCAATGTGGCGCAGCAGAAAATCCAGACGACAGCGCGGGCCAATGGGGTGTCTTTGGTCGAAGGTGCCCGGATTTTGCTTGAATCAGGCGGGATCGGCGGCAAGGGCGCCAAAGAGCTGCGCGCGCTGATCGACGGGATTGGCCGTTGGCATGGCGCGGTGCTGGACGATCGCACCAGCCACATAGAGCTGGCCGAGGTCATTCTGGATGAAAGCGGCTATACGACCCATTGGCAGAATGACAAATCCCCCGATGCGCCGGGGCGGCTTGAGAACCTGAAAGAGCTGGTCAAAGCGCTGGAGAATTTCGACAATCTGCAGGGTTTCTTGGAACATGTCGCGCTGATCATGGACAATGACCGCGAAGAGGCCGAAGACAAGGTCACCATCATGACCCTGCACGGCGCCAAGGGGCTGGAGTTTCCGGCGGTGTTCCTGCCCGGCTGGGAAGACGGGTTGTTTCCCAGCCAGCGCTCAATGGATGAAAGCGGCGTGAAGGGCTTGGAAGAAGAGCGCCGGCTGGCCTATGTCGGGATCACCCGCGCCGAAGAGATTTGCACGATCACCTTTGCCGCCAACCGACGGGTCTATGGACAGTGGCAATCGCAAATGCCCTCGCGCTTTGTCGATGAGCTGCCCGAAGACCATGTCGAGGTGCTGACGGCGCCGGGGCTTTATGGTGGGGGCTATGGCGCGGCGGCGCCCTCGGCCGCGGTGGAAGAGCGGGCCTCGAAGGCGGATGTTTATAGTTCGCCGGGCTGGAAACGCATGCAGGCGCGCAGCCAATCTGGCCCGTCGCGCGCGGCCTCGATGGTGATTGATGCCAAGGCCGTGTCCAAGTTCACCGCCGGAGAGCGGATTTTCAGCCAGAAGTTCGGCTATGGCACGATTCTGGGTGTTGAGAATGATACGCTGGACGTGGAGTTCGACAAGGCGGGCGCCAAAAAGGTGAAAGCCGGGTTCGTTGTGGCGGCTGAGCGCGCCGACGACGTGCCCTTCTAAACCGTATTCAATCAAATTGTGCGCGCTGCGCGCGCGTCAGATGTCTCGACGCCCTTTGGGGCGTCTCGGGATTGGTGCGCGTTGCGAGGGGGCGAAAAAGAAAAAACGGCGGTGCCAGGGAGGAGGAGAGGCACCGCCGTTCTGTTCTGCGTAGACCCCAGGGAGGAGGAGGGGGCCGGCGCATCTCGGTCAAGGCGTGGGGCGCGTGGCCCGGGCCTTTATGTTTGCGACGGTGACACCAGGGAGGAGGAGAGGTGTCACCGTCTATTCAACGCAGACCTCAGGGAGGAGGAGAGGGCCTGCGTATCTGTGCGGGGCTTTGCGCCCCTTATAAAAGGGCGACGACATCAGGGAGGAGGTCGATGCCGCCGCAGCAATCGGGGATCCCAGGGAGGAGGTAGGGAACCCGAAGAGCGTCGCGAGTGCGTTTGTTAGCGCCCGCTGTTGATACTGAAGATAGGGAATTGCTGCGCCTGCACAATCTCTCTTTGGAGAATGCTGCTATGCAGAAAATGCATACCAAGCGAATTGCTAAATTTAAGGCAAAATTGCACATCTGCCGGACATGATTTGCAACCTTGGCGTGAAATGCGGGGGTTGATGTTGTCCTGAGGTCACCATTTTCGCGAAAGGCGCAGTGGGTGACGTAGCGTTATCTTTACCGGATTTATGGTTAATTTCCTGATTCCTGTTGCTGGCCTTGTCGCGGGAAACACGAATCAAAGCCTGTGTTGAGTCGCGCCTCAGGGCGAAGCGCGGCAGCTCCATCGGAACGTTTTGCATTTTTTTGGGAATTAATGGGAAATTAGGGGGTGGGCCTGATAAATCCTATATGTAGTGGGCATTTCCAATTGTTATATCAACATGGGGTGTGTTGGGTCGTCTATTGTATGGCTCTCTGCCTCGGCTATTCGGGTTTTCCGGGGGTTCTCTCGGATTTATCCCGTGAAAATCAGTTGATTTCCATGAATTCCCGTGTCATCCCTAATGCATCCGATGAGGACGGGCTCAATCAGGGGCGCAAAGAACCCCGAACAAGGCGTAAGTCAGGTTTCATACAGGCACCCGCTTTCATCACCAAAGATCCGGCGCGCAAGCGAGCAGACATCCCCCCAGGTGGCATGCGCAGCAGGACATACCCAGAGATGGGACGAGGGCGGCGGATAGGGCAGTGGCAGCAGCTCTATCCGCCGTTTTCGTTCCCGACAGATAAAAAGGGGCGTCGAAACAGTGGCGCGACGGTTCAGAGGCGAAAGCCACCACAAGGTGGATACGAAGGGCAGGGTGTCTATCCCAGCCCTGTTTCGCCGTGTGCTGGAAGCCGGCGACCCGGATTGGACCGATGGCCTGCGCCCCCAGCTTGTGATCGTCTATGGCGATCACCGCCGCAAATACCTTGAATGTTACACAGTGGAAGCAATTGACGAGGTCGATGACCAGATCGCCGCCATGCCGCGTGGCTCTATGGCGCGCCGCATGCTGGAGCGTCTGATGCACGGTCAATCTTTCCCGACCGAAGTCGATGGCGATGGCCGTTTGGTCCTGCCGCAAAAGCTGCGCGATAAGATCGGCCTTGAAAAAGAGGCGTTCTTTATTGCCTCAGGCGATACATTCCAGATCTGGAAGCCCGAAACCTATGAGGCCGAAGAGCTGGCCAAAACCGAAGCCTGGCTGGATGACCTGCCGGATGACTTCGACCCCCTGACATTGCTGGACAGCGCCGGGGCGCAAGAGGGATGAGCGCGGCGAAGGTGAAAACCGATGCCCCCCATATTCCTGTGCTGCTGCGTCCTTTGCTGGCCGCCGTTGCCCCTGTTGAGGGCACATGGCTGGACGGCACCTTTGGCGCGGGCGGCTATAGCCGTGGCTTGTTGGAGGCTGGCGCGGATCTGGTCATCGGGGTCGACCGCGACCCGATGGTGTTTGACATGGCCGCGGCATGGGCCAGCGACTATGGCGACCGGCTGAAACTGGTCGAAGGCACGTTTTCTGAGATGGACCAATACCATGACACCCCGCTGGATGGGGTTGTGCTGGATTTGGGCGTGTCTTCCATGCAGCTGGATATGGCCGAACGCGGCTTTTCTTTCATGCGCGACGGGCCGCTGGACATGCGGATGAGCCAATCAGGCCCCTCGGCCGCCGATCTGGTGAACGAGGCCGACGAGAAAACCATCGCCGACATTCTGTTTCACTATGGCGAAGAGCGCGCCTCGCGCCGGATCGCCCGCGCGATTGTCGAGACCCGCAAAACAGAACCCTTTGAAACCACTGCGCAATTGGTCGCGGTGATTGAACGCTGCCTGCCGCGCTCTAAGCCCGGCCAAAGCCACCCGGCGACGCGCAGCTTTCAGGCCATTCGAATCGCGGTGAATGATGAACTTGGCCAGCTGGTCGAAGGTCTGTCCGCCGCCGAACGCGCCCTGCGCCCCGGTGGGCAACTGGCCGTGGTGACCTTCCATTCGATTGAAGACCGGATCGCCAAACGCTTCCTTCAGGCGCGTTCAGGCGGGGGCGGGCGTGCCAACCGCTATGCGCCCGAGGTCGAAGAGGACGCGCCGCAGTTCAAGCTGACCCCGCGCAAGGCCATCGGCCCCGATGCCGATGAGCTAGAGCAAAACCCGCGTGCCCGTTCCGCGCGCCTGCGTGTTGCACAACGCACCGACGCGCCAGCGGGGACACCGGACATGGCCGCGCTTGGCCTGCCAAAGTTACTGAGTGAAAGGGGGCGCTGATGCGTGGTTTCCTTTATGTTTTGACCGGGCTGGCCGTTATGGGGCTGATCTATTGGGCCTATAACGAAAACTACCAGACCCGCGAATCCATCGCCCAGGCCGAACGCCTGCAACGCGAGATCGGCCATCAACGCCAGACCCTGTCGATGCTGCGGGCCGAATGGGCCTATCTGAACCGTCCTGACCGGCTGCGCGAACTGGCCGACCTGAACTTTCAGCGTCTTGGCCTGCTGCCGCTGCGCCCTGAACAATTCGGGCTGACCGATCAGGTGGCTTATCCCGGCTCGGGCACCTTGCCGATTACCAACCCGATCGACGCAATCGGGACGCTTGAGGAGGCCGCGCAATGATCCGCACCCCGCTGCGCCCGCTGGCCCGCGTGCTTGATGCCCGCGAAAAGGGGGAAAACCCCGATGCCATCGTGCGTGAAAACCTGCGTCTGCGCCACGAAGCCATGCGCGATCAGGCCCGCACCCGCGCCGAAGGCCGCCTGTTCATCATGGCGGTGCTGTTCCTGTGCGCCTTTACTGTTGTGGGTGCCCGGATGGGCACGTTGGCGGCCTCGGTCCCGCAAGAACCCCGCATGGCCGCGACCACGGGCACGGCGATCACCGCCCAGCGTGCCGACATCGTGGATCGCAATGGCAACGTGCTGGCCACCAATCTGGCCACCCATGCGCTGTATGCGCAGCCGCCCCATATGATTGATCACGCGCGCGCGGCAGCGGAACTGGTTCGTATCTTTCCCGATCTGGACGAAGAACGCCTGATCAAAGACTTTACCGGATCGCGTAAGTTCTTGTGGATCAAAAAGAAAATCAGCCCTGAACAAATGCAGCAAGTGCACGAAATCGGCGATCCCGGCCTGCTGTTTGGCCCGCGTGAAATGCGGCTTTATCCGAACGGCAAACTGGCGGCCCATGTGTTGGGCGGCACCAGCTTTGGCCGCGAAGGCGTGCATTCAGCCGAGGTCATCGGCGTGGCGGGTGTTGAAAAGGCCTTTGATACCTTTCTGCGCGACCCCGCCAACGAAGGCGAGGCCCTGCGCCTGTCTTTGGACCTGACCGTACAATCGGCGATCCGGCGCGTGCTCTATGGTGGGATGAAGCTGCTGAATGCGGCCGGCGCGACCGCCGTGATGCTAGATGCCCACACCGGCGAGGTGATCTCGCTTGTGTCGCTGCCCGATTTTGATCCAAATGACCGCCCCCGTCCGCTGACAACCGGGGATGCCGGGGACAGCCCGCTGTTTAACCGCGCAGTGCAGGGCGTCTATGAACTTGGCTCAACCTATAAAATCTTCACCGCCGCGCAGGCGATGGAGCTGGGTCTGGTCAACGCCCATACCGAAGTCGACGCCAACGCGCCGATGAAATGGGGCAAGCACAAAATCCGCGAGTTCCGCAACAAAAACTACGGCCCGAAACTGTCGGTGACCGATGTGATCGTGAAGTCGTCCAACGTCGGCACCGCCAATATGGCGCTGGCCATCGGCAAGGAGCGCCAGCAAGAGTTCCTGCGCCGTCTGGGCCTGTTTGAACCCACCCCTCTGGAGCTGGTCGAGGCCCCCGGCGCCAAGCCGCTCTTGCCGAAAAACTGGGGCGATATTCACACGATTACAGCGTCTTACGGCCATGGTATTTCCGCCAGCCCGATGCATCTGGCCTCCGCCTATGCCTCGCTTTTGAACGGCGGTAAGCTGGTCAAACCCTCGCTTCTGGCGGGCGGCGCTGCGCCCACGGGCGAACGCATCGTTTCAGAAGACGTGTCAAAAGCCTCGCGCGAAATGCTGCGCGCCGTGGTGACCCGCGGCACCGCCAGCTTCGGCGAGGTCGAAGGCTATGCCGTTGCGGGCAAAACCGGCACTGCGGATAAACCCAAACCCACCGGCGGCTATTACGACGACAAGGTGATTGCCACCTTCGCCACCGTCTTCCCGGCTCATGATCCCAAATATGTGCTGGTCGTCACGCTGGATGAGCCCTCGGAAAACTCCGGCACCAAACCGCGCCGCACCGCCGGGTGGACAGCCGTGCCCGTCGCCGCTGAAATCATCCGCCGCACCGCACCCCTGCTGGGCTTGCGCCCCGAGATTGAACCCGCCACCGACTTCGGGGTAACACTCGCAGGGAACTGATTGGTAAAAGGCGCGGGCATGTCCGAAAAATCACTTGCACAGCTGGGGCTGACCGCCCGCGGCGGAGCAGAGGCCCGGATCACCGGCCTGAGCGTCGACAGCCGTCTCGTCAAAGAAGGGCACCTGTTTGCCGCGCTGCCCGGCACACGGGTGCACGGCGGCAGCTTTATCCAATATGCGCTGCGCATGGGCGCCGGGGCGATCCTGACGGACGCCGAAGGCGCGCGCATCGCCAAAGATGAACTCGCCGCCTCCGATGCCGCCCTGATCATCGCGCAGGATCCGCGCCAGACGCTCGCCTTCACCGCCGCGCTCTGGTTTGGCAAACAGCCCAAAAACGTGGTCGCCGTCACCGGCACCAACGGCAAAACCTCGGTCGCGACCTTCACCCGCCAGATCTGGGAAATCCTTGGCCACACCGCCGCCAACATCGGCACCACCGGCGTCGAGGGCGGCTATGACGCGCCGATGACCCACACCACACCCGAGCCAATCACCCTGCACCGCCTGCTGGCCGATATGGCCACCGCCGGCGTCACCCACGCCGCGATGGAGGCGTCATCTCACGGGCTCGAACAACGCCGCCTTGATGGCGTCAATCTGGCCGCCGGGGGCTTTACCAACTTCACCCAGGACCATCTGGATTACCACGCAACGTTTGATGAATATTTCGCCGCCAAAGCGGGCCTGTTCGCCCGCGTCCTGCCCGAAGAGGGCACCGCGGTGATCAACCTCGAAGACGACCGCGGCCCCGACATGACCACCATCGCCACCGCGCGGGGGCAAAAACTGCTGACCGTGGGGCGCTCAGACTGGGCCGATATTTGCCTTTTGACCCAACGCTTTGACGCCACCGGGCAGGATATCCGCTTTTCGCACAACAGCATCATCCACCAATCGCGCCTCAACCTGATCGGCGGGTTTCAGGCCGAAAACGTGCTGCTCGCCGCCGGGCTGGCGATTGCGGCGGGCGACAGGCCCACGGCCGTTTTCCGCGCTTTGGAGCACCTGTCCACCGTGCGCGGCCGCATGCAACTGGCCGCCACCCGCGACAATGGCGCTGCCGTTTACGTCGACTACGCCCACACGCCCGACGCGCTTGCCACCGCGCTCAAGGCCCTGCGCCCCCACGTCATGGGCCGCCTGATCGTGGTCTTCGGCGCAGGTGGTGACCGCGACCAAAGCAAACGCCCGCTGATGGGCCTCGCGGCGGCGGAAAACGCCGATGTGCTGTTTGTCACTGACGACAACCCCCGCTCCGAAGACCCCGCCACCATCCGCGCCGCGATCATGGAGGCCTGCCCCAACGCGAATGAGGTCGGCGACCGCGCCGAAGCCATCCTGCGTGGCGTCGACGCCCTTGGCCCCGGCGACGCCCTGCTGATCGCTGGCAAAGGTCACGAGATCGGCCAAACCGTCGGCGACGACGTGTTCCCGTTCGACGACACCGAACAAGCCTCCGTCGCGGTGGCGGCGCTGGACGGCAAACTGGCGTAAACCTAACGCCCGGGCGCCCGCCCGGGCAGCGCACGCCCCGCCCCCCGGGCGGGCGCTTCACGCCCACCCCGGGCCGCGCGCTGTCCTCCGCAACAAACCACTGGCACCTTCCTCCACCTTTGCTAAGCTCCGCCCCAACAAAGAGAGTGCCATGAAATTTCTTCTTCGCCTGATTGTCGTTGCCCTGCTGTCCACCCCGGCCATGGCCGACCCGACCGCCAACGCAACCCAAGCCCTTCAAATGGCCGAGGCCGCCGAAGCAGAACAACGCTGGGAAGACGCCGCCCGACACTACGCCGATCTGGTACGTTTAGAGCCAAGTGTCGTGAACCTGATCAGGGCGCATCGCTTTAGTCGTAAATTGAACGACATTCCGACCGCGTCTATTTATAGCGCGCAGATGGTCGATCTCGCGCGCGCCGAAGGTGTGTCTTATACGTTGGCCTCAGCTCTCGGTGCCCACAGTTGGGATCTGGCCAACCTTGGGAACTACGATGCGGCCGAGCCACTCTATCGCGAGCTTGTGGAGGTAAACCGAAGCGTATTTGGGTCTCAAAGTCCGTATCTGGTCGTTTCTCTCGACAACCTGGCGATCCTGTTGGGCGAGACAGGCAGAGAGGCCGAAGCCGAGACGTTGCTGCGCGAAGCTGTGATGGTCGCGCGACAAGCCTATGGTGCTGAACATCCGGACTATGCAAATCAGCTCAACGACCTCGCGAACCTGCTCATCAAAACCGGTCGTTTGGATGAGGCCGATCCGCTTTTGCGCGAGGCCGTTGAAGTCATGGAAACAGCCAAGGGGGTGGACGACATGCATGCGAAGATTTTGCGCAACTCCTACGAACGCTTCCTCGCCAACCGCCCGCCCCAGTAACCCGATCTCAACCCAAATCGGCCTACCGCACGACTCGCAGTTTAAAGGTTTAAACCTTGGCCCCCTCGGCCCCTGCGTTCTTTAAACCTTTCTTGTAAACATGCCCCGCTTGCATTCCGATCCCGCCCCCGGCATCTTCGCCGCAACATGAAAGGGATGCCATGATACCGGTGCGCGGATATGAAGGGGCCAAAGTGGCTGTTTTGGGCTTGGGCCGGTCGGGTCTGGCCACGGCGCGGGCCTTGGTTGAAGGCGGGGCCGAGGCACTGGTTTGGGACGACAATGAAGCCGCCCGCTCCCGTGCGGCGGACGAAGGGTTCACCGTCGCCGACTTGACAAAAGCGCAGTCTTTTCAGGATGTTGCGGCGCTGATCGTCTCGCCCGGCATCCCGCATCTCTACCCCGCGCCCAACCGCGTTGTGCAGCTGGCGATGGACGCAGGCGTGCCTGTGGACAACGACATCGGCCTGTTTTTCCGCAGCTTTGCCACCGATGATTGGGATCGCTTCGACGTCACCCCCAAGGTGATCGCGGTAACGGGCTCGAATGGTAAATCCACAACCTCGGCCTTAATTCACCACATCTTGTGTCATGTAAATCGTGACGCACAACTTGCAGGGAATATCGGCCGGGGCGTGCTGGACATCGACCCGCCCGTCGATGGCAGCGTGGTGGTGCTAGAGCTGTCCAGCTATCAGACCGAACTCGCCCGCTCGCTGACACCAGATATTGCGGTCTTCACCAACCTGACCCCCGACCACTTGGATCGTCACGGCGGTTTCGGTGGCTACTTTGCGGCCAAAAGACGTCTCTTTGCTGAAGGCGGTCCCGACCGCGCGGTGATCGGTGTGGACGAGGTCGAAGGCCAGTTTATGGCCAATCAGCTGGCGCAAGGCCCCACCGACGATCAGGTGATCCGCGTTTCTGGCAGCCGAAAGCTGGCCGGAAATGACTGGCATGTCTTTGCAAAGAAAGGGTTTTTGGCCGAATGGCGCAAGGGGCGGCAAGTCGCCAGCATCGACCTGCGCGCCATCCCCGGCCTGCCCGGTACGCATAATCACCAAAACGCCTGCGCCGCCTATGCCGCGCTGCGCCCGTTGGGGCTTGCCCCCAAGGTGATCGAAGCCGCGCTGCACACGTTCAAGGGGCTACCCCATCGCAGTCAAACCATCGCTGAACAAAACGGCGTGCGCTATGTGAATGACTCTAAGGCGACCAATGCCGACAGCGCGGCTAAGGCCTTGTCAGCCTTCAAGAATATCCGTTGGATTTGTGGCGGTCTTGAAAAGGAAGGCGGGCTTGGCCGGGTGCAGGCGCAGCTGCCAAACGTCGCCAAAGCCTATGTGATCGGGCGCGAAGCAGCCGCCTTTGCCCTGCATCTGGGCGACACCCCGCTTGAGGTTTGCGACACCATGGAACGCGCCGTCGCCAGCGCCGCAGCCGAAGCCCAGCCCGGGGATACGGTTTTGCTGGCCCCCGCCGCCGCCAGTTTTGACCAGTACGATAGCTTCGAAAAGCGCGGCGAGGATTTCATATCGCAGGTCCAGGCGGTGCTGAAAGCCTAGGCAATTCCCCGCCGCGCAGCGCTGCATGTGCTGGCCACAAAGCCCAATCACCGCTATAGTGCCACTCAGACCCGGAAAACGGGCGTTTAAAGAGGCAGTCAGGCGGTATCTCATGACGGAAATGGTCTATGGCACCGCGCCGATGCGTTCGGGAGAGGCCGTTCTCCCGCGCTGGTGGCGCACGATCGACAAGTGGACCTTGTCTTGTATCCTCATGCTATTTGGGATCGGGCTGTTGTTGGGCCTGGCGGCCTCGCCGCCGCTGGCCGCGCGCAACGGGTTCGAAGCGTTTCACTACGTTGAAAAACAAGCAATTTTCGGGGGCATGTCGCTGATCACCTTGATGGTGGTCTCGATGATGTCGCCTGATCAGGTGCGCCGGATTGGCGTGTTGGGCTTCTTTTGCGCCTTTGCCGCTTTGGCCTTGTTGCCGGTGCTGGGCACGGATTTTGGCAAGGGCGCCACGCGCTGGTACAGCCTTGGTTTTGCCTCGGTGCAACCCTCTGAATTCCTGAAACCCGGTTTTATCGTACTGGCCGCCTGGTTGATGGCCGCCAGCCAAGAGGTCGCGGGCCCGCCGGGTAAAATGTTCTCGTTCGCGATTGCCATTGTGATCGTTGCCTTTCTGGCCATGCAACCCGATTTCGGGCAGGCAGCATTGATCCTGTTTGCCTGGGGGGTGATGTATTTCGTTGCCGGAGCCCCGTTGTTGTTGCTGATCGGTATGGCCGGTCTGACGGTGTTTGGCGGCGCGGTTGCCTATCATAACTCAGAACACTTCGCGCGCCGGATTGATGGCTTTTTGTCGCCCGATCTGGATCCGCGCACGCAGCTTGGCTATGCCACCAATGCCATCCGCGAGGGCGGGTTTTGGGGTGTCGGTGTCGGAGAAGGCCAAGTAAAACAATCACTTCCCGATGCGCACACTGATTTCATCATCGCCGTCGCGGCCGAGGAATACGGTCTGATCCTGGTGCTGATCATCATCGCGCTTTACGCGCTGATCGTGTTGCGCTCGCTGTTTCGGTTGATGAAGGAACGTGACCCCTTCATCCGGCTGGCGGGCACGGGGTTGGCATGCATTTTTGGGGTGCAGGCCATGATCAATATGGGTGTTGCTGTGCGGTTGTTACCCGCCAAGGGCATGACCTTACCCTTTGTCAGCTATGGCGGCTCGTCGTTGATCGCGGGCGGGTTGCTTGTTGGCGCCCTGTTGGCGCTGACCCGCACTCGGCCGCAGGGCGAAATCGGAGACATCCTGCGCAGAAAGGGTCGCGCATGACAACCAAGGCACCGTTGCTGGTGATCGCTGCGGGCGGCACTGGCGGGCATATGTTCCCGGCGCAGGCGTTGGCCGAAACCATGCTGCGACGGGGGTGGCGGGTAAAGCTGTCGACCGATGCGCGCGGCGCGCGCTACACCGGTGGTTTCCCGCATGTGGTTGAGATTGAACAGGTGTCCTCGGCGACATTCGCGCGCGGTGGAGTTCTGGCCAAAGCTTTGGTGCCGCTGAAAATTTTGGGCGGGGTGGTGTCGGCGGCGCTGGCGATGCGGCGCGACCGCCCGGCGGCGGTGGTAGGCTTTGGCGGTTATCCGTCGATCCCGGCTTTGGGCGCGGCGACCCTGCTGCGGCTGCCCCGGATGATCCACGAGCAAAACGGCGTTTTGGGCAAGGTGAACAAGCTTTTCGCCAAACGCGTGCCACTGATCGCTTGCGGGACTTGGCCCACCGACTTGCCCGAAGGCGTGCAGGGCGAACATACCGGCAATCCGGTGCGCGGAGCGGTGCTGGAGCGTGCAGGCGCACCCTATATCGCGCCGGGCGACTATCCGATGAGCGTGCTGGTCATTGGCGGCAGTCAGGGCGCGCGCATCCTGTCGGATGTGGTGCCAGCCGCCATCGCGGCCTTGCCCGACAATCTGCGCCAGCATATCCGCGTCAGCCATCAGGCCCGCGATGAAGACGGCGCGCGCGTGACCGAATTCTACGCTGCTCACGGCATCAGCGCCGATGTGCAGCCTTTCTTTACTGACATCCCGTCAAGGATGAGCGAGGCGCAGCTGGTGATTTCGCGTTCGGGGGCTTCTTCGGTTGCTGATATCAGTGTGATCGGGCGCCCGTCGATCCTGATCCCCTTTGCCGCAGCGGCGGGTGATCACCAAACCGCCAATGCGCGCGGGCTGGTCGATGCGCAAGCGGCCGTGCTGATCCCGGAATCGCGCCTTGATCCTCAGGCGCTTTCGCAGCAAATAGGCGCGATCCTGTCCAACCCGCAGGCCGCCACGCAAATGTCGCTGGGCGCCCTGCAGTATGGCCAGCCCGAGGCCGCCACCCGGCTGGCCGATCTGGTCGAAGGTTTGGCGCAGGTTTAGAACACAACGCCCGGCGGCACGCCGGGCAGCGCCCGACCCGCCCCATGGGCGAGCGCTTTACGCCCACCCCGGGTCGGGCGCTGCCCTTTGAGGCAAGACAGAAGGACGAGACGAGATGAACGCAGCCGCCACCAAGCTTCCCACCGATGTGGGCCCGATCCATTTCACCGGTATTGGCGGCATTGGCATGTCGGGCATCGCCGAGGTTCTGCTGAACCTTGGGTATACCGTTCAGGGGTCAGACCTGAAGGCTAGTAAAATCACCGACCGGCTGAAAAAACTGGGTGCGACGATCTTTCTGGGTCAACGGGCCGAGCATCTGGCAGATGCCGCCGTTGTGGTGATCTCTTCCGCGATCAAGCCCGGCAACCCCGAGCTGGACGAAGCCCGCCGCCGCGGTCTGCCCGTCGTGCGCCGCGCCGAGATGCTGGCCGAGCTGATGCGCCTGCGCTCCAACATTGCTGTCGCAGGAACGCATGGCAAAACCACCACCACCACAATGGTGGCCGAGCTGCTGGTCGCCGGTGGCATTGACCCGACCGTGATCAATGGCGGCATTATCCACGCCTATGGCTCGAACGCGCGGATGGGTGCGGGCGACTGGATGGTGGTTGAGGCCGACGAAAGCGACGGCACCTTTAACCGTCTGCCTGCCACCATTGCCATCGTCACCAACATCGACCCCGAGCACATGGAACATTGGGGCGATTTCGACCGCCTGCGCGATGGTTTCCACGAGTTTGTTTCGAACATTCCGTTCTACGGTCTGGCGGTGTGTTGCACCGACCACCCCGAAGTGCAGGCGCTGGTGGGCCGCATCACCGACCGCCGCGTCGTGACCTTTGGCTTTAACGCGCAGGCCGATGTGCGCGCGGTGAACCTGACCTACAAGGCGGGCGTCGCCCATTTCGACATTGCGCTTCAGGCCGAGGATGTCGTGATCGAAGGTTGCACCCTGCCGATGCCGGGGGATCACAACGTGTCCAACGCTTTGGCCGCCGTCGCCGTGTCGCGCCATCTGGGCATGAAGGCCGATGAAATCCGCACCGCGCTGGCCGAATTCCGAGGTGTGAACCGCCGCTTCACCAAGGTGGGCGAAGCAAACGGCGTCACCATCATCGACGATTACGGCCACCACCCGGTCGAAATCGCCGCCGTGCTGAAAGCCGCGCGCCAAGCCTGCGAAGGCCGGGTGATCGCCGTGCACCAGCCGCACCGCTATACCCGCTTGGCCAGCCTGTTCGAAGACTTCTGCACCTGTTTCAACGAGGCCGACGTGGTGGGCATCGCCGAGGTATTCGCCGCCGGCGAAGACCCGATAGAGGGCGCCACCCGCGATGACCTGCTGGCTGGCCTGACAGCCCACGGCCACCGCCACGCGCTGGCGGTGAATTCCGAAGACGAGCTGGAGGCTCTGGTGCGCGCCGAAACCCAACCGGGCGACATGGTCGTCTGTCTGGGCGCGGGTACAATTTCCGCCTGGGCCAACGGCCTGCCCGCGCGTTTAAACAGCTAACGCGACGTCGCCCCCCTTGCCCCCGGTCGCGCAAAGGCGTTCAATTGCCCTGCGCGCGCTCATTGATGGGGCACAACATGTCTGAACATCTGAAACGTCGGATCGGGTTTGGATTGCTCACCGCCTATGGCGTGGGTGTCATGGTCGGGGCTGGCATTTATGTGCTGGTCGGTGCCGTGGTGGCACAGGCTGGGGTCTATGCGCCTTTGGCGTTTGTGATTGCCGGGTTGATCGCTGCGCCCTCGGCCTTGTCTTATGCCGAGCTGTCCACCCGCATCCCTGAGGCCGCAGGCGAAGCGGCGTATATTGCCAAGGGGCTGAACTCGCATCTGTTATCGGTGATCGTTGGCTTGGGGATTGTCTTTGCGGGGACAGTGTCGGCGGCGGCGGTGCTCAGGGGGGGCGGGGGCTATCTGATCTCGGTCGTGGATTTGCCGTTTGACTGGGTCGTTGTTGGGATCGGCGTGGCTTTGGTTGGCGTGGCGATTTTGGGCGCGCTGGAGAGCTTGGCCGTGGCCGCCGTGTTCACGGTAATTGAACTGGCCGGATTGGCCGCGGTGATCTGGGCCGGGGGCACGGCCGCGCCTGTCGCGGCGTTCAGCGCGCCACCGCAGATCGTTTGGACCGGGGTCGGGGCAGGGGCCGTCTTGGCCTTTTTCGCCTTCATCGGGTTTGAAGACATCGTCAACATGGCCGAAGAGGTCGAACGCCCCGCGCGCAACCTGCCGCGAGCGATCCTGTGGTCTTTGGCGATTACCTCGGTCATCTATGGTTTGGTCAGCTTTGCCGCTGTGCGCGCCGTGCCGCAGGATATTCTGGCGGTCAGCGAACAACCGTTGGCCTTGGTGTGGGAATACGCCACCGGTCAAAGCGCGGCCTTTCTGGCGCTGATCGCGGTGGCGGCGGCGCTGAACGGGGTGTTGGCGCAGATCGTGATGGCGGCGCGGGTTTTGTATGGCTTGGGCAAACGCGAGGCAGCCTTTGGGATATTCCATCATGCCCATCCGCGTTTTGGCACTCCGGCACGGGCGACCGCTTTGGTCGGCGTTTTGGTGATCGGTGCGGCAATGGCCCTGCCGGTGGCCACCTTGGCCGGTTTTACCTCAACGGTGCTGTTGGGCGTCTTTGTTCTGGTGAACCTGTCGCTGATCGCTTTGAAGCGCCGTGAACCAGAGGCGCCGTTCAAAGTGCCGATGATCGTGCCGGTGGTCGGGTTGGTCGCGGCGATCGCCGCGCTGGGCGTCAGTTTCGGGGCAGGCCATTGACCGCATCCCTGATCCTGGCCGCGCTTTGGGTGCTGGCGGCGACGGGCGTGGCGTTTTTGCCGATGCGCTATCAGTACATCCCAGGTTTGGCCTTGCTGATCGCGGCCGTGCCGCTGTTGGTTTTCCTGGCCAACCAACATAGTGTCTGGATTGTTCTGGCGGTGCTGGCGGCGATCCTTTCAATGTTCCGGCGTCCGCTGAAAGCGTTGCTAAGGCATTGGAAGGTGCTCAAATGACATTATCCCTGATCTTGCTGTGCTGCTGGGTGCTGCTGGCTGCCCTGTCGATGGTGGTGATGCCCGGGCGCAAGTCGTGGTACGCGGCTTACGGGCTGATCGCCTTGGGCGCTCCCTTGGTCGTTTTTGTTACGGTGCAGAACGGCGTGTTCTGGGGTTTGATCGCGCTGGCCGTGATGGGGGTGATCCTGCGCTGGCCGGTGATCTATCTGACCCGCTGGTGCAAACGCCAATTGCGCGGTAAAGAGCAGCCCTGAGGGACGACATGCAAAGTTTTACCGAAGTCTTGGTCTATGCCACATGGGCCGCGTCGCCCGTTGTGGCCTATCAGGCGCTGATGCACGGGCTGCGGCGGGCGCCGGGGCCGTTTGCGGTGATCTTTGCGATGTATTCCGCTGCGGTGGCGCTGACATTCCTGTCGGTTCGGGCCGAGCTGGCGCGTAATGGTTTTGGCGCGGTCAGCCCGGTTGCGGTGGTGCTTCCCTGGGGGGCGACGGCGGTGTTGTCAGCGCTTTTTTACGGATTGGGGCTGAAGGGGGCCGAGAAAGAATGATCAACCTGCCAGAGGTGCGCGGCACCCTGACCCATGACAAACCCCTGTCGCAGCTGACATGGCTGCGTGTGGGTGGCCCGGCGGATGTGCTGTTTCAACCGGCGGACCTGCAGGATTTGCAGGATTTCATGGCGGCCTTGGACCCGGATGTGCCGGTGTTTCCGTTGGGGGCAGGGTCAAACCTGATCGTGCGCGATGGCGGGCTGCGGGCCGTGGTGATCCGGCTTGGGCGCGGGTTTAATGGCATTCAGATCGACGGCAACCGCGCCACGATTGGCGCTGCGATGCCCGACGGGATGGCCGCGCGCAAAGCGGCGGACGCGGGGCTGGACCTGACCTTTTTGCGCACCATCCCGGGGGCAATAGGCGGGGCAGTCAAGATGAACGCAGGCTGCTATGGCAGCTATGTCGCTGATCATCTGATCAGCGCGCGGGTCGTTCTGCGCTCGGGCGAGATGGTCACGCTGACGCCGGAGGATCTGAATTTTGCCTATCGTCACTCGGACCTGCCCGATGATGCGGTTCTGGTGGACGCGGTGTTTGAGGCCGAACTGGGCGATCCGGCCGAGCTGAACGCCCGCATGGAGGCACAGCTGGCCAAACGTGACGCCACCCAGCCCACCAAGGACCGCAGTGCAGGTTCGACCTTTCGCAATCCGGCCGGGTTTTCATCGACGGGGCGTGCCGATGATGTGCATGACCTGAAGGCCTGGAAGGTGATTGATAACGCCGGTTTGCGTGGCTTTTCCATCGGTGGCGCGCAAATGTCTGAAAAGCATTCCAACTTTATGATCAACACAGGTGATGCATCTGCGCACGATCTCGAATCATTAGGCGAAGAAGTGCGAAAAAGGGTTTTCCAAAATAGCGGGATCAAGCTAGAGTGGGAGATCAAGAGGGTCGGTGAACCGGCCCCGCAGAAATAACACCAAAAGGGCGCAAAGCCCGGTTGAAAATGAGGCGGGCATGTCGAGCAGGACAGCCCCGACAGTGGCGGTAAAGGCAGGCCGGGCCCCGGTTTACGGGACGAGTCTGTCACAACAGCGCACCGCGCTGCGGGAACAGGGATTCAAGGTACAGGGGCCGGGCATTGCGCCGGTTTTGGGCCTATGGCGGATGTAAGCGCGCCCAACGCGCCGCGTCGCGATCCTGCGCCCACGCGGATGGCCTATCGGATGAACCGGCTGTGGCTGACGCCGCTGTTTCGGGCGTTTTTGCGTGTTGGTCTGCCGGCGTTTACCATCCTGTTTTGTGCCGGTGTCTTTTTGTCAGATGAAACCCGGCGCGAGGAGCTGATGCTTCAGGTTTCTGATCTGCGTCGCGCGGTGGAAGAACGCCCCGAATTCATGGTCCGCCTGATGTCCATTCAGGGGGCGTCGACGGAAATTGATCAAGACATCCGCGAAGTTCTGCCGCTGGATTTTCCGGTGACCTCTTTTGATCTGGATCTTGAGCAGATGCGCCAGACCGTGGCCGGGCTGGATGCTGTGGCCAAGGCCGAATTGCGCATTCGTCCCGGCGGTATTCTTGAAATTGAGATCACCGAGCGCGTGCCCGCCATCGTGTGGCGCGGTCGGGATGGGCTTGAGCTTCTGGATGCGGATGGGCACCGGGTCGCGCCGCTGGATCACCGGGCCAACCGGGCCGATTTGCCATTGATTGCCGGGGATGGCGCTGATGCGCAGGTGCCCGAGGCGCTGCAAATACTGGCCGCCGCCCGCCCGCTGACCCCGCGGTTGCGCGGCTTGGTCCGTGTGGGCGAACGGCGCTGGGATGTGGTGCTGGACCGCGAACAACGGATCATGCTGCCCGAACAGGGCGCCGTGGCTGCACTTGAGCGTGTGATCGCGCTTAATCAGGCCGAAGATATGCTGGAACGCGACCTGATGGTCGTTGATATGCGAAACGCTGACCGCCCGACCCTGCGCCTTGCGCCCGGGGCCGTGTCCGAGATGCAGCGAATAAGAACAATCGAGTCAGGAGCGCTTAACCAATGATTGATCTGTACCAATCCCAACGGGCGATGCGCCGCATGCGTAAGGCGGCAATGGATCGCGGTGTGGTGGCCATTCTGGACATTGGCAGTTCGAAAATCGCCTGTCTGGTGCTGCGCTTTGATGGGCCGGATCGCTTTGGTGAAAACGATGGGATCGGGTCACTGGCGGGGCAGTCCAGCTTTCGGGTGATTGGCGCGGCAACCACGCGTTCACGCGGGGTGCAGTTTGGCGAGATCGACGCCATGCAGGAAACCGAGCGCGCCATTCGCACCGCAGTGCAGGCGGCGCAAAAGATGGCCAACCTGCGGGTCGATCATGTGATCGCCTGTCTGGCCGGGGCGCAGCCGCGTTCTTATGGGCTGGATGGCTCTGTTGAGCTGTCGGATAGTGTCGTGACCGAAGAGGATGTGGCGCGCAGCCTTGCGGCCTGTGATGTGCCCGATTTCGGCGAGGGCCGCGAGGTTCTGCACGCCCAACCGGTGAATTTTGCGCTGGATCATCGCTCGGGCCTGGGCGATCCGCGCGGGCAGATCGGCAACCGTTTGGCCTGCGATATGCACCTGCTGACGGTCGACACCCACGTGGTGCAGAACCTGATTTACTGCATCAAACGCTGCGATCTGGAACTGGCCGGTCTGGCCAGCTCGGCCTATGTGTCGGGCGTTTCCAGCCTTGTGGAAGACGAACAGGAGCTGGGCTCCGCCTGTATTGATCTGGGCGGCGGAACCACCGGCCTGTCGATCTTTATGAAGAAACACATGATTTATGCTGACAGCGTGCGTCTGGGCGGCAATCATGTGACCTCGGATATTTCTAAGGGGCTGCAGGTGCCGCTGAGCACCGCCGAGCGCATCAAAACCTTTTATGGCGGCGTGGTCGCGACCGGCATGGACGACCGCGAGATGATCGAGATCGGCGGCGACAGTGGCGATTACGAACATGACCGGCGCTCCGTCAGCCGGACCGAGCTGATCGGGATCATGCGTCCGCGCGTCGAGGAAATCCTTGAAGATGTCCGCGCCCGGCTTGAGGCCGCAGGGTTTGACCACCTGCCCAGCCAGCAGATCGTTCTGACGGGCGGGGGCAGCCAAATTCCGGGTCTTGATGGTCTGGCCAGCCGCATTCTGGGGCAACAGGTGCGCCTGGGACGTCCGCTGCGCGTTCAGGGCCTGCCGCAGGCGGCGACGGGGCCGGCGTTTTCGTCTTCTGTTGGGTTGTGCCTGTTTGCGGCCCATCCCCAAGACGAATGTTGGGACTTTGACATTCCCGCTGAACGTTATCCTGCGCGCTCTTTGAAGCGCGCGATGCGATGGTTCCGCGACAACTGGTAACCCCCAAATCCAGTGTCATTGGCGAAATGCCGCTGATATTAGGCGCTAATTCCCCATATTTTGTGGGGATTAGTCGTTTTTTTGATGACGATCTGTGACGATCTCGCTAGAATCACCTGCAATAAGGGTAGTGCCGCGCGCGTTTCATCGTGTGACAGGCGTATAAAAACAGGCGGACTTAAGATGACACTGAACCTTTCCATGCCGGGTAGCACCGAGGAATTGAAGCCGCGGATCACCGTGTTCGGTGTGGGTGGTGCAGGCGGAAACGCTGTTAACAACATGATCGAGAAAGAGCTGGAAGGCGTGGAGTTCGTAACCGCGAACACCGATGCGCAGGCTCTGCAGCAGAACTCTTCGGCAGCCAAGATCCAGATGGGCGTGAAAGTCACCGAAGGTCTGGGCGCAGGCGCGCGTCCTTCGGTTGGCGCAGCCGCAGCGGAAGAAACGATTGAGGAAATCGTTGATCATCTGGCGGGCGCCCACATGTGCTTTATCACTGCTGGCATGGGTGGCGGCACCGGCACCGGCGCAGCCCCGATCATCGCGCAAGCCGCGCGTGAGTTGGGCGTTCTGACCGTCGGCGTTGTGACCAAACCCTTCCAGTTTGAAGGCGCCAAGCGGATGCGTCAGGCTGAAGAGGGTGTTGAGGCCCTGCAAAAGGTCGTCGACACGCTGATCATCATCCCGAACCAGAACCTGTTCCGTCTGGCCAACGAAAAAACAACGTTCACCGAAGCGTTCAGCATGGCCGATGACGTGCTGTATCAAGGTGTGAAGGGCGTGACCGACCTGATGGTGCGCCCCGGTCTGATCAACCTGGACTTCGCCGATGTGCGCGCAGTGATGGACGAGATGGGCAAAGCCATGATGGGCACCGGCGAGGCCACGGGCGAAGATCGCGCCGTTCAGGCCGCCGAGAAAGCCATCGCCAACCCGCTGCTGGATGAAATCAGCCTGCGCGGTGCGCGCGGTGTGCTGATCAACATCACGGGCGGCTATGATCTGACCCTGTTTGAACTGGACGAGGCCGCCAACCGCATTCGCGAGGAAGTGGACAGCGAGGCCAACATCATTGTCGGCTCGACCTTGGACACCTCGATGGACGGCACCATGCGCGTTTCGGTCGTGGCCACGGGTATCGACGCTTCGGAAACGGTTGCTGAAACACCGGTTCCGCGCCGCCGTCTGGCCGAGCCGCTGCAAACCGCAGCACCTGAAGCCGCGCCTGCGCCCGCCGCAGAAGTGCCCGCGCCAGCCGCGCCGCAAGCCGCTGCACCCGCAGCCCAAGAGCCTTCGTTGTTCCCCGGCTTTGACAGTCAAACCGCCGAAGAGCAGGCCGAAGACATCTTTGCGCAGGACGAAGAAACCGGCGATCTGCCGCCTCCGGCCTATCAGCCGCAAGCTGCCGCCGCGCCGGCTGCTTATGCGATGCCCGAAGAGCCGCAAGAGGAAGTCTTTGTTGCGCCCAAGCCGCGTGCGCCGGGCACCCCATCGCCCGAGGCACTGGCCCGTTTGCAGGCCGCCGTTTCGAAAGCACCGCGTGAGGGAGCCCCTGTGCCACGTCCGGCTGCCGCTGCGCCTGCACCGGTTGCCGCGCCCGTACCTGAGGCAGCTGCCGAACCCGCCGACAAAGCGCGCTTTGGCATTGGGTCGTTGATTAACCGCATGGCCGGTCACGGCGGTGAAGCCCCTGCGCGCAGCGAGCCGCAGGCACGTCCTCAGCCGCCGGTTCAGGGTTACACCGAAGACCCCGAGCTGGATGCCGAACAAGAGCGGATTGAGATTCCCGCCTTCCTGCGCCGTCAGGCAAACTAAATTCTGCACTGCAACATGTGCAAGAAAGGGCCGGGTTTCCCGGCCCTTTTTCTGTTTTAAAACAGGGCATTAACCGCATGTCATAAAACTGTTGGCAAGAATCTGCCGACGTGTTCAGGCCTATGTTTCAGCCGGTTACAAAGATTGAGTTGAGTTGCCAGCCCCGACTGCGTAGGTCGTGAGTGCCGGGATCGGGGGATGCCCGGAACGTAACAATTGGGTGCATATTGCAAACCACGCTGAAAACTTCTGCTGTCTTTTCCGGGGCCGGTCTTCATTCCGGCAAGCCGTCGCATATGACAGTGCTGCCCGCTTCTGCTGAATACGGAATTTGGTTTTGTCGGACCGATGTGACCGGGGTTGACCCGTTGATCCCGGCCCGCTGGGACGCTGCTGAACAGGTTCCGCTTTGCACCCGTCTGGTGAATGACGCCGGGGTGTCGATCTCGACCGTGGAGCATATCATGGCCGCCCTTGCAGGCTGTGGCATTCAGAACGCCTTGATCGAGGTGGACGGCCCTGAGGTTCCGATCCTCGATGGCTCTTCTGCCCAGTTTGTCGAAGCCTTTATCAAATGCGGTTTCCAGCGGCAGGATGCACCCAACCGGGTGATCCGCGTGCTGCGCGAGGTCGAAGTGCGCCGTGGCGATGCCGTGGCCCGTCTGTCGCCTGCTGACACCCTTGAAATCGACTTTCACATTGACTTCGCCGACGCGGCCATCGGCCAGCAAGACAAGAGCCTGAGCATGGCCAACGGCACGTTCGTGCGTGAACTGTGCGACAGCCGTACTTTTTGCCGCCAGGCAGATGTTGAATACATGCATGCCAATGGTCTGGCCCTTGGCGGCAATGTCGAAAACGCAGTTGTCGTTGATGGCGACAAGGTTCTAAGCCCGGGTGGCTTGCGTCACAGCGACGAAGCGGTGCGTCACAAGATGCTCGATGCGTTGGGTGATCTGGCACTGGCTGGCGCTCCGATTTTGGGCCGTTACAGCGGTCATCGGGCCGGGCACTCGCTGACCAACGAATTGCTGCGCGCCCTGTTTGCGCAACCCGATGCCTACCGCATGGAAATCTGCGATGCCGACACCGCCCGGGTGCTGCCCGGCGTGGGTGTCAAACCAGCAGACCTGCGGGCCGTCGCCTAAGTGATGTAAAATCCGGCGCAAAGACGTTTTGCACCGGATTTTTCTGTGCTAGGAGAACGGGGACGGACGGCGCCTTGAACGCGCCGCGTGAAAGCAGACAGTGGGGTTATGCGGTTCATGGGCAAGATCAGAGCACGCGCAACTTGGGCCAGTGCGACTTCGCTGGTGCTGTTTTTGGCGGCTTGCGGTGGCGGCAATCGCGAAATCCCGATTGAGGCTTACTCGGCTCAGGAAATCTTTGAAAAGGGCGAGTTCGAACTTGGCCAGGGCAAGCGCAGTGCCGACGAAGCGGCGCAGTTGTTTGCCGAGGTTGAACGCCTTTACCCCTATTCCGAATGGGCCAAACGCGCGCTGATCATGCAGGCTTATGCGCTGTACGAAGCGCAAGAATACGAAGCCTCTCGCCTGTCGGCGCAGCGCTACATCGACTTCTATCCGGCAGATGAAGACGCGGCCTATGCTCAATACCTGCTTGCGTTGACCTATTACGACCAGATTGATCTGGTGGGACGTGATCAGGGGCTGACCTTTCAGGCACTGCAATCGTTGCGCACTCTGGTCGAGATTTACCCGGACAGTGAATACACCCAATCCGCGATCCTGAAGTTCGATCTGGCTTTCAACCATCTCGCCGCCAAAGAGATGGAGATCGGTCGCTATTATCTGAAGCGCAATCACCACACCGCTGCCATCAACCGTTTCCGTGTGGTCGTCGAAGATTTCCAGACGACCTCTCACACAGCTGAAGCGCTTTATCGTTTGATGGAGGCCTATCTGTCCTTGGGCCTAACGGCCGAAGCCCAGACCGCCGGTGCGATCCTTGGGTATAACTTCCAGTCGTCTGAATGGTACGAGGACGCCTATGCCCTGTTGCAGGGCCAAGGGCTGGAGCCTGATCCCGTTTCCACCGGTTGGTTGCGCAAGATTTATCGCCAGATGCTCAAGGGCGAGTGGCTCTGAGGCGATCTGTGCTGTGTCATCTCGAAATCCGTGACCTGCTGATCATTGATCATCTTGTGCTGGAGTTTCAGCCCGGGTTGAACGTGCTGACCGGTGAAACCGGGGCGGGCAAATCCATATTGCTGGACGCGTTGGGTTTTGTTTTGGGCTGGCGAGGCCGGGCCGAACTGGTGCGCGCGGGTGCCGATCAGGGCGAGGTGATCGCCGAGTTTGCCCTGTCAGATGGCCATCCGGCTTTGGCGGTGCTGGACGACGCCGGATTGCCCGTTGATGACACTCTGATCCTGCGCCGTATCAACAAGGCCGATGGCCGCAAGACCGCATGGGTTAACGACCGCCGGGTGTCGGGCGAGGTGCTGCGCAATCTGTCAGAGTGCTTGTTAGAGTTGCACGGCCAGCATGATGATCGCGGGCTGTTGGATGCGCGTGGGCACCGGGCTTTGTTGGATGCTTTCGGCGGGTTCGCGCCGTATCTGGATGCAACACGCGACGCATGGCGGGGGCTGTCACAGGCCCAAAAGGCTCTGGATGCGGCTTTGGCGGCATTGGCCACTGCGCGCGAAGAAGAAGATTTCCTGCGCCACGCCATGGGCGAGTTGGATGCGCTGGATCCGCAACCGGGCGAAGACGCAGAGCTGGACGCGCGCCGCCGCATGATGCAGGGCGCCGAACGCATCCGAGAAGACATCAGCCGCGCCTTTGGCGCCATGGGTGGCGATGGGGCTGAGGGCCGCTTGAGCGATGCGCTGCGTTGGTTGGAAGGCGCAACAGACGGGGCCGAAGGCCAGCTGGACAGCGCCATCGACGCGCTTGGCCGCGCCTTGGCGGAACTGGGCGAGGCCCAGCAAGGTGTGGAAACCTGCCTGCAGGCGCTGGACTTCAACCCGGCCGAACTGGAACATCTGGAAGAACGTCTGTTCGCGATCCGGGGGCTGGCGCGCAAACACGGGGTGCAGCCGGATGATCTGGGCACGCTGGCGATTGAAATGCGTGGCAAGCTTGATGCGCTGGATGCGGGCGAAGGCGACATCGCGGCGCTGGAATTGGCCGTCAAAGAGGCGCGCGCCGCGTATCAACGCACCGCCGATGATCTGTCTGGCCGCCGGGCAGAGGCCGCTGCGCGACTGGATCAGGCTATGGCCACGGAACTGGCCCCGCTGAAAATGGAACGTGCGGTGTTCACCACCGAGATCACCAGCGTCGCACCGGGACCCGACGGCCAAGACGCCGTCAGCTTTACCGTCGCCACGAACCCGGGGGCGCCGGCCGGGCCGCTGAACAAGATCGCCTCGGGCGGAGAGCTGTCGCGGTTCTTACTGGCGCTCAAGGTTTGTTTGCGCGGCGAAGATGGCTCGAAAACCCTGATTTTCGACGAGATCGACCGCGGTGTCGGTGGGGCCACCGCCGATGCGGTCGGGCGCCGCCTGAAAGCGCTGGCCGAAGGCGGGCAGGTGTTGGTGGTGACCCACTCGCCACAGGTGGCGGCGCAGGGCGCGCATCACTGGCAGGTGGCGAAAACGGTGGTGGATGGCATGACCCTGTCGCGGGTTGTGCCCCTGACCGCAGACGACCGCACCGACGAGATCGCCCGGATGCTGTCGGGCGATACAATCACACCCGAAGCGCGCGCGGCGGCGCAATCCTTGTTGGCAGGCTAATTGCCGGGCACCAGCTTGCCGGGGTTCAGGATGTTATGCGGGTCCAGCGCCTGTTTGATCTGACCCATCGCATCCCAGCCATCGCCATGTTCGGCGCGCATGTATTTGCGCTTGCCCAGGCCCACACCGTGTTCCCCCGTCACAGTGCCCCCCATCGCCAGCGCGCGTTCTGCCATGCGGCCGGACAGATTAAGCGCTTCGTCCATTTCCGCGCGGTTGCCCGGTTCCACCAAAAGCAGCGCATGGAAATTACCGTCGCCCACATGACCGATGATCGGGCCACGCAGGGTTGAGGCCGCGATGTCGGCGCGGGTTTCTTCGACCGCGTCGGCAAGGCGCGAAATCGGCACGCACATGTCGGTCACAACCCCGTCTGCGCCGGGGCGCAAGGCCAATACCGACCAATAGGCGCGGTGGCGGGCCTCCCACAGGGCATTGCGTTCTTCAGGGCGCGAGGACCATTTGAAACCTTCACCGCCGAAATCTGCCGCGATTTCGCCAAACCGTTCGGCCTGTTCGGCCACGCCACTGTCTGAGCCGTGAAATTCCACCATCAGATGCGGCTGCAGAGGCATGTTCAGTGTTGATTGCGCGTTGACGGCCTCCACGCAGTCTTCGTCCAGAAACTCGATCCGGGCCATCGGAATGCCCATCTGGATCGTCGCCATCACGCACTCAACCGCGTTTCGGATCGTGTCGAAACCGCAGATCGCGGCGCTGATGGCTTCGGGTTGGCCATGCAAGCGCAGGGTTAGCTCGGTCATCAGGCCCAAGGTGCCCTCGGAGCCGACAAGCAGCCCGGTCAGGTCATACCCGGCCGAGGATTTGCGCGCCCGCGTTCCGGTGCGGATGATGCGGCCATCCGCCAGCACGGTTTGCGTGCCCAAAACGTTGTCGCGCATGGTGCCATAGCGCACGGCGGTTGTCCCCGAAGCCCGCGTGGCCGCCATGCCGCCCAAAGAAGCGTTCGCGCCGGGATCGACAGGAAAGAACAGCCCCGTGGCGCGCAACTCGGTGTTCAGATCTTCACGGGTGACGCCGGGCTGTACGCGTACATCCATGTCTTCGGCATTGACCTCCAGAACTTTGTTCATACGCCCGAAATCCACCGCGATTCCGCCTTGTGTTGCCATGGCCTGCGCTTCCAGCGATGTGCCCGCGCCATAGCCCACAACTGGACAGCGTTCAGATGCACAAATCTGCACAATCTTTGCCACTTCCTGCGTCGTTTCGGGATAGGCGACCCCATCTGGCGGGCAGGGGGTGAAATGGGCTTCACTTTGCCCGTGAGCTTCCAGATCGGGCTTGGAGCGTGTGAAACGATCGCCTAAGAGGGAAGAGAGGGCTTCTAGAGCCTGAGGGATCGGCATTTTTGTCTCCGGCTTGTTCGTTCAGGCAGGGTATGTCAGCCGAGCCTTGGGTAAAAGGGCCGAAAGTTGCGGAGGGGGCGTTGCCCGAATTTCTGAAAGGCCAGATCGCATCGGCGCGCGCAGAGTTGGCGCGCGTCTGGGCGGTGCTTTTGCGCCAGGGTCCAAGCGAGTTTCAATTCTGGGTAATTGCGCTGGCCATTGGCGTTGCGGCGGGGTTTGCGACCCTGGGCTTTCGTCTGGCGATTACAGCATTGCAGACCTGGCTTTACGGGGTCGAAGACCCCCGCCTGCTGCACAGTTTTGCCGAGACCTTGCCGTGGTACTATGTGCTGTTGATCCCGATCTGCGGGGGGCTGGTCGTGGGCTTGATCCTGAACAGGTTCACCGATGACGGGCGGGTTCGGTCTGTGGCAGATGTGATCGAAGGCGCCGCGCTGCATGATGGACGCGTTGAGCGCAAAGCCGGGTTGGCCTCGGCGGCGGCCTCGCTGATTACGTTGTCGTCGGGTGGCTCTACGGGCCGCGAGGGGCCGGTGGTCCACATGGCTGCGCTGATTTCCAGCTGGGTGTCGGCGCGGATCAACGCCAGCGGCGTTACCGGGCGTGAGCTGCTGGGCTGTGCTGCTGCTGCGGCCGTGTCGGCTTCGTTTAACGCACCCATTGCCGGGGCCTTGTTCGCGATGGAGGTGGTGTTGCGCCATTTCGCCGTGCATGCGTTTGCGCCGATCGTCATTGCCTCGGTCGCGGGCACGGTGGTCAGCCGCATCAAGTTTGGCGATGTGACCGAATTTTCCTTGCCGGTGGAAAACACCCTTGCCGTTTACTTTGAACTGCCCGCTTTCCTGCTGCTGGGCATCGTTTGCGGCCTTGTGGCGGTGGCCTTCATGAAGGCGATCTTTTTTGCGGATGACATGGGCAATGCGATCCAATCTGCTCTGCGCTTGCCACGCTGGCTGCGCCCGGCTGTGGCGGGGGGGATGCTGGGCGCCCTGGCCATCGGGTTTCCGCATATCATCGGGGTGGGCTATGAAACGACCTCGGCCGCGTTGACGGGTAATCTGATCTTTAAGGAAGCGATGGTTTTTGCGGTGCTTAAGGCCGTGGCTGTGTCGATTACCGTTGCCGGGCGCATGGGGGGCGGGGTGTTTTCGCCGGCACTGATGCTGGGCGCGCTGACCGGGTTGGCATTTGGCTATGTCGCCGTGGCAATCTATCCGGCGGTAGAGGGCGAACAGACGCTCTATGCGCTTGCCGGGATGGGCGCCGTGGCGGCGGCGGTGCTGGGGGCGCCGATATCGACCACGCTGATTGTGTTCGAACTGACCGGCGATTGGCAGACCGGGCTGGCGGTTATGGTGGCGGTTTCTATGTCGTCGGCGTTGGCGTCACGGCTGGTGGATCGCTCTTTCTTTTTGACCCTGCTGGAACGGGGCGGCAAACATGTGGCCGCCGGGCCGCAGGCATACCTGCTGTCGCTTTACACGGCGCAGGTGGTGATGCGCGGCAAGGATAGCCCCGGTGCGGCCTCGATTGAGGCCTGTCAGGCGTTAATGGAGGCCGGGATGATGGTTGGCCCCGAAACCACGTTGGAACACGCCCTACCGATTTTTGAGGATACCGGGCATGGTTTCCTGCCCGTGGTCATGCAGGGCAAAGACGGCAAAGAGCCGGCCCTTCTGGGCGCGCTGTTTCATGTGGATGCGCTAAGCGCGTACAACAGGGCTTTGGCGGCGACCGCCGCCGAAGAGCATTCCTGAATTACAGCTGCTCGACCGCGACTTTGCCAGACTGATAGAAGGCGATGTGGTCTTTGATACGTTCCATTCCGGCCTTCGGGTTCTCATAGGACCATGCCGCATCAGGAATGGTTTCGCTTTTGGTCTCGATCGAGAAGTAGCTCGCTTCGCCCTTGTGCGGGCAGGTGGTGCGGCTGTCAGACGATTCAAGAAACGGCATCGCGATATCGGCACGCGGGAAATAAATCACGGCAGGCAGGTCACCTTCGGACAGCTCAATGGCGTTCTCGGACTCTCCCAGAACCGCGCCGCCTGCGCGTACCACCCACTTGCCTTCCGCTTTACGAACTGTGATCTGATTGCCCATATCGTCTCTCCTGATTCATCGCGGTGTACTGTGCAGAGGGTTCATGACAGCTTGGTGTCAGAAAATCCAGAGCTCAGAAGGTCGCATAGTTAGATCGGGGCGCAGGCGCCCAAAAGCCATGCACGGGCGGCCTCGGATACACGCGGAGAGATGTGTTCCAGAACCTTCTGGTGATAAGCATTCAGCCAGTCCCGTTCGTCATTGCTAAGCATCCCGACATCAATCAAGCGCCGGTCTATTGGCACGAAGGTGAGCGTGCGGAAAGACAGCATATCGCGCTTGTCGATGCCCTCGTCGGCGGGCTGCACAACGATCAGGTTTTCAATGCGGATGCCAAAGGCACCTTCGCGGTAATAGCCGGGCTCGTTTGACAGGATCATCCCTTCGCGCAACGCTACGTTGCTTATGCGCGACAGGCGCTGGGGGCCTTCGTGGACGCTCAGATAGGCCCCCACGCCATGGCCGGTGCCATGGTCATAGTCGCGCCCAGTGGCCCAAAGCGGCGCGCGGGCCAGCGCATCCAGGTCACGCCCTGCGGCGCCGCGCGGCCATTGTGCCCGTGAAATGGCAATCATGCCGCGCAACACCAGCGTGAAACATTCCTTTTCCTCAGCCCCAACGTCGCCGACAGCGATGGTGCGGGTGATGTCTGTGGTGCCGTCCAGATACTGGCCACCGCTGTCGATCAACAACAGATCACCGGGTTGGATGGTACGGTTGGTGTCGCGGGTCACGCGGTAATGGACGATGGCGCCGTTGGGGCCGGTACCCGCGATGGTTTCAAAGCTGATATCGCGCAGACGTTTGGTGGCGGCGCGGGCTGATTCCAGCTCGGTGACCACGTCGATTTCGGTCAACGGGGTGTGGGGCAGGGTCGCCTCGAGCCAGCACAGAAATTCAACCACCGCCGCGCCGTCGCGCAGATGGGCCTCAATGCTGCCGGCGATTTCTGCACTGCTCTTGCAGGCTTTGGGCAGAATGCAGGGATCTTGGCCCCAATCCATCTCGACACCGGCCTCGTTCAGCTGTCCGGTCACCCAGATCGGAGCACTGGTGCGATCAACCCGGACCACGCCTGTCAGGCTGCGCAGCCCCGGCCCAAAGGCGTTCGGGGGGCGCAGGGTGATGTCTGGCCCCAGATGGGCACGCAGCTCATCATCCATCTTGTCAGGGTCTGCGAAAAGGGTCAGATGGCCATTGTCATGCAGCACAGAAAAACAATGCGGCACCGGGTTGCGGGTGATGTCACTGCCGCGCACATTCAGCAGCCAAGCAATGGAATCGGGCAGGGTGATCACCGCCGCCGAGTGCCCCGCCGCGCGCAGGTCGGCCGCGATACGGGCGCGTTTGGCATCGTGATCCTCGCCCGCCAGTGTTTCGGGGTAGGGGGTGATCGGTCCCATTGGTGGGGCAGGTTGATCGGCCCAGATCGCGTCAACAAGGTTGGCGGTTTGCGAGAGGGTAATGGCGCTACCCTCAAGGCCTTTCAACAACTGATCAATCTGATCGAACGTGTGCAGCATCGGGTCAAACCCCACCGCGCCGCCTTCGGGCAACACCTCGCGCAGCCAATCGGCCAGCTTGGTCTCGGGCCACGGCACGGGGGCGAAATGATCCAGATCGACCTGATCTTTGACCTGCACGCGGTAGCGCCCATCGATGAACACGCCCGCATCCTGCAGGGTGATTGCCGCAAACCCGGCCGAGCCGGTGAACCCGGTCAGCCACGACAGACGTTCATCATGTGCGGCAACATATTCGCCCTGATGCGCATCGGCGCGCGGCACCAGAAACCCAGCCAAACCTTCCTGCGCCATCGCTGCGCGCAACTGCGCCAAACGCGGGGGGCCGTTTTCGGGGCGGGTGGGGGTGTCGAACCCTTGCAGCATCAACCGGCCTTCTTGATGCCCATCACGCGGGCGCGGGCGCGGGGATCGGAATCAAACAGGCTGGCCAGTTGTTCCGTCATCGCCCCGGCAAGCTGTTCCACATCGGTGATCGTCACGGCCCGGTCGTAATAGCGGGTCACATCATGGCCGATCCCAATCGCCAACAGTTCCACCTGTTTGCGTTTCTCGACCATGGCGATCACGTCGCGCAGGTGCTTTTCCAGGTAATTGGCCGGATTCACCGAAAGGGTGCTGTCATCCACCGGCGCCCCATCCGAGATCACCATCAAGATCTTGCGGGCCTCGGGGCGGGCAATCACCCGACGGTGCGCCCATTCCAGCGCCTCGCCGTCGATGTTTTCCTTCAGCAGGCCCTCTTTCATCATCAGACCCAGATTGTCTCGGGTACGGCGCATCGGCGCGTCAGCGTGCTTATAGATGATGTGGCGCAGATCGTTCAGGCGGCCCGGCTGTTGCGCGCGCCCTGCAGCCAGCCATTTCTCACGGTTCTGCCCGCCCTTCCAGGCGCGCGTGGTAAAGCCCAGAACCTCGACCTTCACCTGGCAGCGTTCCAGCGTGCGGGCCAGAACATCGGCGCAGATGGCGGCAATCGAAATCGGCCGCCCGCGCATCGACCCCGAGTTATCCAGCAGCAGCGTCACAACCGTGTCGCGGAACTCGGTGTCTTTTTCCACCTTGAAAGACAGGGGGGTGGTGGGGTTGGCGACCACGCGGGCCAGACGCCCGGCGTCCAGAATGCCTTCCTCCAGGTCGAACTCCCAACTCCGGTTTTGTTGGGCCTGCAGGCGGCGCTGCAGTTTGTTGGCCAGCCTGCTGACAGCGCCTTTCAGCGGTTCAAGCTGCTGGTCCAGATAAGCGCGCAGTCGTTCCAGCTCGGCCGGTTCAGCCAGATCTTCGGCAGAGACTTCTTCGTCGAACTCGGTGCTGAAGACCTCGTAATCGGGATCGGCTTCAGAATGCGGCGGTGGAGGCGGCGGCTCCAGAGGGGCGTCGCTGTCGGGCATTTCTGCCTCGTCCGACATATCCATATCCGCCAGATCATCCATCGAAACCTGCGCTTCGGCGGCGTCCATCGTCTGGTCTTGTTCTTGCTGAGGCGCGGCGTCGTTGTCTTCAGAGCTGTCATCGTCATCGCCCGTGCTTTCGGGCTGATCCTGCTCTTCTTCCTGCTGTTCGGACTCGTCGTCCATGTCTTCGTCAGGCGTGTCCGGGTCTTCGCCCAACTGGTCGCCATAGCCCAGATCGGTGATGATCTGACGCGCAAATTTGGCGAAGCTCTCCTGATCGGTAAGAACGCTGTCCAGATTCTCAAGCGTGCCCCCGGCCTGCTCTTCAATAAAGCCGCGCCACAGGTCCATGACGTTGTCGGCACCTTCGGGCAGGTCGCGCCCCGTGGCCATCTGGCGGATCATATACCCGGCGGCGACTGACAGGGGGGCGTCCGCGCTGGAAGTGATCTGCGAATAGCCTTTACGGTTGGCCTCGGCCCCGATCATCGCGTCGATGTTGCCTGCTGTGCCCGGCATGACGCGCGCGCCCATCGCCTCGCAGCGGGCGGTTTCCATGGCGGAATACAGGTCCTGCGCCATCTGGCCCTGCGGCATGTATTTCTGGTGCGTCGGTTCATCGTGAAAGCGCAGCCGCATGGCATAGGCATCGGCTGTGCCGCGTGCCAGCAACACTTCTTCGCGCGTCATACGGCGGCTGACCTGCGGCAAACGCACGGAATCGCCGGTCATCCCCGGCGGATCCACCGAGTAGCTGACACCCAGCTCGGGGTCGTCCGCAAGCACGCGGGTTGCCTCGGACAGCGCCTTTTTGAAAGGATCGGCTGGGTTTTCGGTTTTCGACATGGCTGAGTCCGCGGGTGACTGAATTCTACCCGGCTAATCTAGGGACTTTGGCGGCAAATGGCCATGCGAAACGCGCTATGCGCCCAGCAGTATTCCCTGACATTGGGACAGCCGCATCTGTGCGGCCTGCTGGGCCCGTTCCTTGGCGCGGGGGTCGGTCGAAAACGTGGCACGCTGCATCAGCACCGCATGGGCCATCTTGGCCTCAATTTGCCACACCAGAGCCTGCCTGCCGGGCAGCCCATAAGCGCGGGCATCGGGCATCAGGGCCGAGATGATGTCATCAAACATCGCTTTGTGTTGTGCTGTCTGCTCCGAGGCGGGGCCGTCAAACATGCGTTGGTGTTCTTCAAGCGCCGAGAGACGTCCGGCGCAGGTGGCAAAAAGCTGCACCCGTGCGGACGGGGAATGTGGGAGAGACACTGCCGGAGCCGTCAGTCCGACCAGAGCAATGAATCCCACGATTAGTGTTCTTAAACTGCTCATAAAGTAAACTTTACGGCAATTTTATTGAATATCAATTAATCAGTTTGTTAACGGTTCGTTACCTTGCGGCACTTAGTTACCTTGCGGCACTTAGCAGCAGAGATTGGCAGGCGTCGATGCGTTGGGTTATCGCATCCTCTGCCCGGCGCACCCGACCGGGATCGACGCTGTAATAGGTGTCGGCCAGTAGCGCGGCGATCTCGGACCACCCGGACGAACGCCATTGAACGTGTTGCGTCGGCGGAACGCCTTGGGCCCATGCGGCGGGCAGGGTGGCATCCAGCATCAGGTCGAAATCAGCCCGAACCTGTTCGGTTTGCCGCTGATCAGGGTTTTTAAGCGCGCGCTGGTTTGTGGCAAGGGCGGACAAGCGCCCTTCACATGTTGCAAATACCTCTGCCCGTTCAAATGCAGTGCTGGGCAAGGCAGTCGCGGCCGAGGCGGTCAGAACCGACAGCGCCACGCCGCGAAGGGTAAGGAACGCTGTAATCGTCATGTAACAAGTTTACGACAGGCTCTGCGTCAGTCAAGACTGTATATACAATTAATAGACAAGTAATATCTTTAGGATGTGCATTTGTGAGGGCAGTGAAAAACACAAGGTGCTCAGGCGTTTAGACTGTGCGGTTGATAGTTTCCCAAAAGAAAACGGCCCGCGCGAAACGCAGGCCGTTAAAGTTTGATTTAAACTGATGTTAGCCAAGGCTCATGGATGCAGCGCTTTCGGGCAGTTCTTCGTCAAAGCAGCGCTGATAGAACTCGGCCACGGTCTGGCGTTCCAGCTCGTCGCATTTGTTCAGGAAACTCAGGCGAAACGCATAGCCGACATCGCGGAAGATCGCGGCGTTTTGTGCCCAGGTGATCACTGAACGCGGGCTCATCACCGTCGACAGATCACCGTTCATGAACGCCGTCCGGGTCAGGTCGGCCACGGTGACCATCTGGCTGACGGTCTGGCGGCCTTCGGCGGTGTTGTAATGCGGGGCTTTGGACAGCACGATCATGGTTTCGGCGTCATGGCTCAGATAGTTCAGCGTAGCCACCAAAGACCAGCGGTCCATCTGGGCTTGGTTGATCTGCTGTACACCGTGATACAGACCGGTGGTGTCGCCCAAACCCACGGTGTTGGCCGTGGCGAACAGACGGAAATAGGGGTGCGGGGTGATGACTTCGTTCTGGTCCAGCAACGTCAGTTTGCCGTCGCTTTCCAGCACGCGCTGGATCACGAACATCACATCAGCGCGCCCAGCATCGTATTCATCAAACACGATGGCGCAGGGGTTGCGCAGAGCCCAAGGCAGGATGCCTTCCTGAAACTCGGTGACCTGTTTGCCATCACGCAGTTTGATTGCGTCTTTACCGATCAGGTCGATCCGGCTGATGTGGCTATCCAGGTTCACACGTACGGCAGGCCAGTTCAGACGCGCGGCGACCTGTTCGATGTGGGTCGATTTCCCGGTGCCGTGATAGCCTTGGATCATAACGCGGCGGTTATAGCCAAAACCAGCCAGAATCGCCAAAGTCGTGTCCGGGTCGAATTTATAGGTCGGGTCGATCTCAGGCACGCGATCGGTGCGCTCGGCGAAGCCTTTGACAATCATATCGGAATCAATGCCGAACACCTCGCGAACCGAGATTTCTTCGGTGGGTTTTGTGTTCACGTCCATGAATCCGTCAGCCATCGTCTTAATTCCTTCGCGCTTTAACGGGATTGTCTTGGAGCATTCCGCGCGGCGGTGCAAGGGGAAGCGGTGACCCAAGGCTGTGATTTTCGTTTCAGACAGATCACAGAATCCTCACCACGAAGTGACGAGTATTTCAGTGGCTGAACGACTAGATTGACAGCAAGTTGATTTGTCAGAAGGAGGAGATCATGAACCGTCGCGCTTTCATGTCGCAGGTTTCAGTGGCGTCTTTGCTGGCCACTGTCCCCGCAGTCGCAGGTGCCAAAGAGTTTGAAATCACCTATTCGGATGCCGAGTGGCGGGCCATGCTGACGCCGTTGCAGTACAAGGTTATGCGCAAAGAAGGCACTGAACGCGCAGGTTCTAGCCCATTGGACAAGAACTATGCCGAAGGCGTGTACCACTGTCGCGGCTGCGACCTGCCGCTCTATTCATCGCAAACCAAGTATGACAGCGGCACCGGTTGGCCCAGTTTCTGGAAGGCGATCAAGGGCAATGTCGACACCAAGCCAGATCGCAAGCTTTTGGTTGTGCGCACCGAATTGCACTGCCGTCGTTGCGGCAGCCATTTAGGGCATGTGTTCAATGATGGCCCCAAACCAACCGGCAAACGCCATTGTATCAACGGCGTCAGCCTGGTGTTCAAACCCGCCTAAGTCAGATTTTTAGCGAGTATGGGGGTGGCTCAGATTACTGAGCCGCCTCGGTTTCCCATTCGTCCAACAGGCGTTGCAACAACATGCGCGCTTCAGAGTTCAGCTCCTCTGACCCGCCCAATGCCTTTCGCTGCATGATCTTTTCAACCAGAGCCACATCCCGCTGTTTGCAGGCCTTGATCAGGGCACGCGGCAGACGACCCGCGGCTGCACTGGCCGATACCCAAGCGGTGATCAGCGAAGGCGCCGGGGCGTCATCATTGCGGCACCAACGATGTTCGAACTCCGTCATGATATAGGACAGAACCTGGGGTTCTATGTGCCGGCGGTCCTCGCGGTAGGGCAGGTGGAAGACATCTGTCACGATCTCATAGCTGGGCCAGTAGAACAGCGCGCCTTCGTCTTTATGAGCGCGCACAACCTCGTCAATGGCGACGCGCAGCACCGCCTTGGACACCGAGTTGGACGTCAGGCAGGAATTGTCGCGGAAGGTGGCAATCAGCGGGATCGGCGACAGGGTCATGATGATCTTGGCGTCGGGGCGATGCTTTCGGATCAGCTGATAGATCGCCTCGATATTGTCGCGGTTTTCTTCCGTGGTCGACACGCGGAACTTATGGCGCGACGGGTCATAGACCTCTTTGGGGATCGTACGCCAGAAAACACTGCCGGTGACTTCGTCATACCAAACTTCGGACAGGCCGAAGGTCAGAACGAAGACGTCGGTTTCATCGAAGATTTTCTTGGTTTGAAGCCGGATGGATTCATCATAGCCATAGCTTGTCGCGTCATAGCCGTGCCACAGATCCTGCTGGAAATCAGCGTTTTCCCAGGCCCATTCGAACTGTTGGCGGATCACAAAAGAGTTCACCATGCCTTCGCCCATAGACACCACATAGGCCTCTTTGGCGCTGTTGTCCTTGGTCAACACCCGGTAATTGCGCTTGCTGAGCCAATTCGAGATATTCGCCGCAAAGCAACTGCCAAACGCGGTTACCTGCGTGTCGCGCCCGATCGCGGGGGCATCAGGAAGCCAGCCTTTCAATACCTGATCGCGTACCGCAGTTTCAGGCATCATCTTTAGTTTGTCGGGCACATAATTGGTATGATCGCCGCGAAACCATGGACTCACATGGCTGGACTTGGATTTGTTGTCATCTTCCAGAATTTTCTGGGCGGTTTTTACTTGGGGCGCCGAAGAGCCGGTGGGTATTTCGGGAATATCCACATTGACCTCCTCCGCGCGCGGAATGAAAGTATCCATAGCTCTGCCTCAGGTTTCGAATGCTTTTTTGCATTCTTACATTGATTGCAGAGTGCCTGAACGCAGAATCTGCGTCAAGCTTTTGGAAAATAAAGCAGTTTACTTGGCGTTAATCAGCTAAAGCTGCGGCTTTCTTTGATCTGATCCCAAGCCCAGACGACCTCTTGCAGGCGGTCTTCGTCAGATCGGTTGCCACCGTTCATGTCCGGATGCAGATCTTTGACCAGTGATTTGTACTGTTTGCGGATCTCAGCCTTGGTCCAATGGTCCTTGGCTTCCAGAATATCCAGCGCCTTGCGTTCCGTCGGCGGCAGGCGGCGGGTCGTGCCGCCGGTTTCGGATCTGCCCGGATTACGTGTGGCGTTATCGCCCAGCACCTGGTGCGGGTCATCGACGCCCAGACGTGCCCAGGCGCGCTTTTCTTCTGACGAGCCAAAGGGTTTTGTCTCGCGTTCCCAGACGCGGTCCTTATCCATCTGGTCGTTCACTTCGTCTTCGGTCGAGCCGTTGAAGAAGTTCCATTTCAGATTGTACTCGCGCACGTGTTCTTTGCAGAACCACAGGAACTCATCCAGGTGATCGGGTGATTTGGGGGCGCGATATTTGCCGGCCTCTTCGCAACCCGGGTGTTCACAAACGCGGGTTGATGTTTCAAACGCCCCCGACATGCCGCGCTTGCCGCGAGACCGTTTTTTCTTGTCGGCAGACACCGACATATTGAAACCAAAGGGATCGCTTTTCGACATGATCAGACACCGTTTCGACTCGGACCACAGAGTTTATCGTTTTGGTCGCCGGAATGAAGGGGCAGTATTCAAAAAAACCGCTTACGTGGCAAAAATCTGCGAATGCCGTGCTCAGGAGGGCAGTTTCGCATTCTGCGCTGCTTCGCCATCCGCATTTGTTTCGGGCGCGGTCAACGTGGCTTCGGCCGCAGATTTGAAATCTTCCACCGAGTCGGGCGCCGTATGCTCAGGGTCTGGGTCGGCAGGTTTGGACTTTTTGCGCATGAAACCACCGCGCAGCGATGGGCCTGTATCTTCTTGCGTGTCGTCTGCGTCGGGTACCACTGGCGGGGCAAGACTTTCTTCTGTCACGGCGCGGCGAAAAACCAAAACATTCTGAAAGTTGGTCGTTTTCCCCGTTAGACCCGAACGCTCATCGCAGGGCAGGGTCTCGGCGCGTTGATACTCCCAGCCATCGGCTGCAAGCTCGTTCATGACATCTGCCAGCGCATGGGCAAACCGATCTTGAGTGCCGCGCAGGCCTTTGACCTTGGCCGGGCGCGACGGAGCCGGGATGACTTTATACTCGTAAAAGTTGGGCATCGGTTTTACCAAATCCATTTCAAAACCACAGCGCAGCCTAGCGCCGCACCGTGCGATTGCCAATCCCGTGCAGCCGCACTGACCTTGGGTCAGTCACCAAGTTTCTTGGCGACGATTTCGTTCACGGCTTTGGGGTTTGCCTTGCCGCCGGTGGCTTTCATCACCTGACCCACGAACCAGCCTGCAAGCTTGGGGTTCTGTTTGGCCTTTTCGACCTGAGCGGGGTTTTCTGCAATCACCTTATCCACCGCAGCCTCGATGGCGCCGGTGTCGGTAACCTGTTTCATGCCGCGCGCTTCAACGATCTGCGCCGGGTCGCCGCCTTCGGTATAGACGATTTCAAACAGGTCTTTGGCGATCTTGCCGCTGATGTCCCCTTTGGTGATCAGCGCAATGATCCCACCCAGTTGCTCGGGGCTGACGGGGCTTTCGGTGATGTCGTGGTCTTCTTTTTTCAAGCGGCCAAACAGTTCGTTGATCACCCAGTTGGCGGCCAGCTTGCCGTCACGGCCCTCGGCCACGGCCTCAAAATAGGCGGCGCTTTCGGCTTCGGCGGTCAGCACGCTGGCGTCATATTCCGACAGGCCGAAATCATTGACGAACCGCGCTTTTTTCTCGTCGGGCAGTTCGGGCAGGGTTTTGGCAATGTCATCGACCCAACCCTGTTCGATTTCCAGCGGCAGCAGGTCGGGGCAGGGGAAATAGCGGTAATCATGTGCTTCTTCCTTGGAGCGCATGGAACGCGTCTCGCCCTTATCGGGGTCATACAGGCGGGTTTCCTGCACGACCTCGCCACCGTCTTCCAAAAGCGCAATCTGGCGGCGGGCTTCATAGTCAATGGCCTGCTGGATGAACCGCATAGAGTTCATGTTCTTGATCTCGCAACGCGTGCCCAGATGATCGAAATCCTGGGTCTCCATGTATTTCTCATACTGGCCCGGACGACAGACCGACACGTTCACGTCGGCCCGCAGGTTGCCGTTTTGCATGTTGCCGTCACAGGTGCCCAGATAGCGGGTCAGCTGGCGGATTTTGGCGACATAGGCGGCGGCCTCTTCAGGGCCACGGATATCGGGGCGGCTGACGATTTCCATCAGCGCGACACCGGTTCGGTTCAGATCGACAAAGGACATATGTGGGTCCATGTCGTGGATCGACTTACCGGCGTCTTGTTCCAGGTGGATGCGTTCAATGCGGACCTTGCGGGCAATGCCCGGTTCCATGTCGACGATCACTTCACCTTCGCCCACGATGGGGTGATAAAGCTGCGAGATCTGATAGCCCTGCGGCAGGTCGGGGTAGAAATAGTTCTTGCGGTCAAAGGCCGAAAACAGGTTGATTTCGGCCTTGAGGCCCAGCCCGGTGCGCACGGCTTGTTCCACGCAGTACTCGTTGATTACGGGCAACATGCCGGGCATGGCGGCGTCCACGAAGGCCACGTTTGAATTGGGCTCGGCGCCAAACTGGGTCGATGCGCCCGAGAACAGTTTCGCGTTCGAGGCAACCTGAGCGTGGATCTCCATCCCGATCACCAGTTCCCAATCGTATTTGGCACCGGCGATGGTTTTCGGTTTGGGGCTTTCAAAGCTAAGGTGATCAAGCATGGTCGCATCCTGTGAACGGGTCGTTTTGCGTTCTAGGGCAGGGCGCGGGCGGGGGCAAGGCCAAGGCGGCGAGGCTTTGCCGAAATCATCGCGACGGGCCGGGCTGCTAGACGGAATCGCGGCGATTTGGCAGGGTTCGTGTGATGGTTAACGATTGATTGAGAACCCCATGCCGCGTTTTGCCCTTTCTGTTTTAGCGTTTGTTTTGCTTGCTGCCTGCGGGGGGGAGGCCGATGTCAGTCGCGATGCGCCACCCCCACCGGCGCAATTGCCCGAGCTGCGGTGGGATCATCGGCCCGAGGCTGATGACTGGACCCGCGCGGCATTGGCCGCACTGGACACGCATGGGCAGGTGTTGCCGCAGGTTGTGCCCAAAGACATCGACACCTACTGCGCGGCCTACCCAGCGGCATCGACAAAGGAACGTCAGGTGTTTTGGGCCGGGCTTTTGTCGGCGCTGGCCAAGCACGAAAGCACCTGGAATCCCTCTGCCGTTGGCGGTGGGGGCAAGTGGTTCGGTTTGGTCCAGATCGCCCCCGCCACGGCACGCGGCTATGGCTGCGAGGCCAAGTCGGGTGAGGCGTTGAAAGACGGCGAGGCCAACCTCAGCTGCGCCATTCGCATTCTGGCCCACACGGTGCCGCGCGACGGCGTCGTGTCTGAAGGCATGCGCGGGGTCGCGGCCGACTGGGGGCCGTTCCATTCCAGCCGCAAGCGTGCGGATATGCAGGAATGGATGCGCGCGCAGCCCTATTGCCAATCGTGAGCCGCGCCGCAATGGTGCGCGCATGCATGTTTTAATCGTTATTTCCCACCCCCGCCCGAACTCCTTTACCCACGCCTTGACCCAACGCTTTGCCGAGGGCGCGCAAGCCGCGGGCCACACGGTTGAATTCGCTGATCTGCACGCCGAAGGCTTTGATCCGCGCTGGCAGGCCGAGGATGAACCGCAATTCGAGGATGGCCCCTCACCCGACGACGTGCTGGCCGAACAGGCCCGCATTGAACGCTGCGATGCGCTGTGTCTGGCGTTCCCTCTGTATTGGTACGGGATGCCCGCCTTGCTGAAAGGCTGGGTTGACCGGGTGTTCACATGGAACTGGGCCTATGATCAGGTCGAAAATCCTGATGTGTCGTTGCTGCGCGACCGGATCGGGGTGATGCTGGTGCCTGCCGCAGCGAACACCGGCAAATGGACCCAAGACAGTCTGGGCACGGTGGCCCAACGCATCTGGGACGAAGGCTCCATGCGTTACTTTGGCTTCAAGGATCAGCGTATCCATGTGCTGGGCGGCGCCGAAGGGTCACCTGCCCGGCGTGAAGGGCTGTTGGCGCAGGCCTATGACGCAGGTCAGGCGCTAGGCTAAATCCCATCTACCAAAGACCGCGCCCATTTGGGGCGGCGGGTGTTGGCGACAAGGCTGACGGTGGGGGCGTATTCGCCGCCTAAGGCCAGCGTCTCTTTGCGCAGTACTTCGATGCTTTCATCCGATTTGACCGGCAGAGTCTTGGGATCAATCGGCGTGCCCACAGTGATGCGATAGGGCTGACTGCCTTTGTTCAGCGTTTCGTGGAACAGCGTGATGTCGCGTAGGGTTGGGTGGATCAGGTCAAACAGGTAAAACAGAACCGAGTTGCGGGCGCGGATGTTGATCGGGATCACCGGAAGGTCAAACTTGCGCGCGATCATCGCCGCCGAGGCCATCCACGGCCGTTCATGCAGTTTCAGACCGCGCCGTTTGGCCAAGCGGCCCGACGGAAAGATGATGCCCAGCCGACCCTGATCAATCGCGGAGCGGGTAAAGGCCATGGTCTCGCGGGTTTTACCGTGGCTGCGCTTGTCCTCGCGCCATTCCACAGGGGCGATCATCTGATCCATTTGCGGCAAAACGCGGTTGATGTCGCGGTTGGCATAAAAGAACAGATCGGGCCTGATCGCGCCCAGCTGGCTCCACAGCATAATCCCGTCGGCGATGCCTGTGGGGTGGTTGGCGACGATCAGCGCGGGGCCTGATCGCGGGATATTGCGCAGCCCCTCGGCCTCGACATCGCGGGCCAGAATGCGGGACATTTCCTCAAAGATTGCGGGCGCTGTATGGTGTTGGATTCGCTCGCCAATTGCGATGGTGCGTGGATAGCCCAACAGCGCGGTCAATGCCTTGCGCGAGACGTCACTGACGGGCGTGCCCTTGAATAACCAAGGCGCGCGTTCTTCGATCAAAGGGTCGATTCTTTCCTGCATGCGCTTTGTCACCACAATGCCATGACACCCATATGACATTGGAGCCAAAGCCAACCTTCGGGTCAAGAATGCCCCGAGGTTTTGCGCGGTTTCTTGCGCGTCAGTTGGCGTCCAACATCCGGGTGATCATCTCTCCCATATCGCGAGACAGCTTATCATGTGCGGCGATCTTTTGCATCTGTTCGCGCATCATGTCCTGACGGTCGGCATCAAACCGGCGCCAAGTTTCAAAGGCGGTCGACATGCGCGCGGCGGTTTGCGGGTTCTTTGAATCCAGACGTATCAGCCAATCTGCGACAAACTGATAGCCTGCTCCGCTTTCGTGGTGAAAGCCCGCCGTGTTCATCGCCAGCCCGCCGATCAACGCCCGGAAGCGGTTGGGATTGGTCCAATCAAAGTCTGGGTGCTCGGCCAGAGAATGTGCCACCTGTGCGGCCTGATCGGGCTTGGCGAGCGACACTTGCATGCCAAACCACTTGTCCAGCACCAGACGGTCACCGTGCCATTGATCATAGAACGCCTGAACCTGATCGCCGCCTTTCGCGATAGCCAACAGGCTGGTCAGCGCGCCGGTTTGATCGGTCATGTTGTCGGCAGCTTGGTACAGGGCCTCGGCGCGTGCGCCGCCATCGCAGCGGCTGAGCAACCCAAGCGCCCCGTGGCGCAAGGCGCGTTTTCCCGCATCGCCCGCTTCGGGGCTATAAGGGCCGGGGCAGGCCATCGCGTCATAGATCGGTGCCAGTGCCGGTTCCAGATGTGCGGCCAGCGCGTCGCGCAGGGATTGGCCTGCGTCATAAATCACTTGCGGGTCCGGGGTTTGACCGCTGTCAAACAGCGCCTGCGCGATGTCGTCCTGCGATGGCAGGCCCAGCGCCAAAGCGCGGAAGGCCGGGTCCAGCGCGCTGTCAGCAGCGACTTGCGCCATGGCATCTAGATAGAGCGCATCGGGCTGGGTGCTCTGCGTTATCATGGTCAGCAGCACATGTTTGGCCAACGCGCGCCCGGCTTCCCATTTGTTGAACGGGTCGGTGTCATGGGACAGTAAAAACCCCAGTGTTTCAGGGGTGATATCGCGCTCTAGGATGACCGGCGCCGAGAAATGGCGCAGGACTGAGGGCGTGGGTTTTTCCGGTGCCGCGCCCGAGATGCGTTCGGCAGCGGCAGGCCCGTCCAGCACCCAGCCTTCGACGCTGTTTCGGAAGCTAAAGCTTTGTTTCGCCTCGGTCATTTCCAGAACGGTTGTTGGCATGACTTCATTCCCGTTGGCGCCCAGAAGGCCCACGGCGATGGGGATGACTTGGGGGTCTTTCACGTCCTGCCCCGGGGTCGGGGGCGTGTCTTGTGCAAACGACAGCGTATAGGTGCCATCCTCGAAGGCCTCAGACATGTGCAATCGCGGCGTGCCGGGCTGGCTGTACCAGCGTTTGAACTGGCTCAGATCGCGGCCAGTGGCGTCCTCGAACACCTTCAACCAGTCTTCAATGGTGGCCGCATCGCCGTCATGGCGGTCGAAATACAGATCCAGTGCCTGTGAATATCCGTCATCACCAACCAACCGCTTGAGCATCCCGATCAGCTCGGCACCTTTTTCGTACACGGTCGCGGTGTAGAAATTGTTAATCTCGACATAGCTTTCGGGGCGCACCGGGTGCGCCAGCGGGCCGTTATCCTCGCGGAACTGACGCCCGCGCAGCATTAACACATCCTGAATGCGGTGCACCGCATGGCTGCGCATATCGCCGGAAAACTGCTGATCGCGAAACACGGTCAGACCTTCCTTCAGGCACAGTTGGAACCAGTCGCGGCAGGTGATCCGGTTGCCCGTCCAGTTGTGGAAATACTCGTGCGCGATGATCGCTTCAATGCGGGCGAAATCGGCGTCAGTGGCGGTTTCGGGGCTGGCCAGAACGCATTTGGAGTTGAAGATATTCAGCCCCTTGTTTTCCATCGCGCCCATGTTGAAATCATCGACAGCGACAATGTTGAACACGTCCAGATCGTATTCGCGGCCATAGACATCTTCGTCCCATTTCATCGAACGTTTCAGCGCATCAAGGCCATAGTCGCAGCGGTCCTCATCCCCCGGACGCACCCAGATGTTCAGTTCTACATCCTTGCCCGAAGCCGTTGTAAAGCTTGATGAAACCGCGCGAAGATCGCCTGCGACCAGCGCAAACAGATAGGCCGGTTTGGGCCAGGGATCGTGCCATTCGCCCTGCGCCACCGGGTTGCCGTTGGACAGCAAAACCGGGTCTTCACCAAAGATACGCACTTTAAAAGGCGCCATCACATCAGGGCGGTCGGGGTAGAAGGTGATCTTGCGAAAGCCTTCGGCCTCGCACTGGGTGCAATACATGCCGCGCGACATGTAAAGCCCTTCCAGCGCGGTGTTGTCCTGCGGGTCGATTTCAACCTCGGCCTCCCACACGAAAGGCGCGTCGGGCACAGCACAGGTGAGGCCGGTTTTGGAGACCTCGGGGGTGATCCGTTCGCCGTTGATCTTGGCCCAGATCAGGCGCAATTCCTCGCCGTGCAAAAAGAAATCCTGCGCGGGGGCGTCGGGGTTGGGGCGCAAGCTGATCTTCGACAGCACACGGGTGGCACGCGGGGCCAGATGGAACTCCAGCTCGACCTGATCAATCAGCCAGCCAAAGGCGGTGTAATCGGCCAGAAGGATCGGTTGCGGCGTGTCGGACATGGGGCGCTCCTGTATCAGTTGCCCTAAGACTTAGCCGCCGCTGCGCGGGCGTGCAAACGTCAATGAGGGCGGGGACTCCGATGATATATCGCCACTGACCGTGCTAGGGGGGCGCACAACCCGCTGAGTCCCAATTTACCCGCGATTGTGATATGGTCGGCGCACTGAGGGATTAGGAGGTGAAGTCATATGAGACATGTTTTACAAACCGTTCTGCTTGCTGGACCGATCGCATTGGCGGCTTGTTCACATCAAGGCGGTTTGGTGATCCGGGGGGAACCCATTTACAATAAATACGGTGAACAAGTCGGATGCGAGAATGGCGTCTATGTTCCGGGCGCAGCGCCGCCAGACCAGTGTTTACCGCCCGAAGATTGCCCGGATCCGGTTGCTGGAACCGCCAATCCATGCCCGCCTGATCCGGGTCGACCGGATGATGGCAGAGACCCTGATCCCGGGCGAACTGCAACAGGCCAGCCGGGTGGACCGCGCCCCTAACCAGATGCGTGCCTAAGTTTGGGGCGCATTGCTTTAGGGCCTGACAAAACACATACACATTCCATGCACAGTTGATGTGCATGGGGTCTACTCTTCACGCCGGGACCTGAATGGATATATTGGGGCGAACACAGCAAAGAAGGACTCGCAGGTGCGCCCCAAGGTCGGTATTATTGGTAACCCGCATTTGATTGATGGCCATTATCCCACCCATGCGGGGGGAACGATGAACTCGGACGCGGTGGCCAATGTCAGCGGGGCCATGCCGTTGCTGATCCCGGCCGATCCGCGCTATGTGACCGTGCCCGAACTGCTGGAGGCGTTTGATGGGTTTCTGTTCACCGGCGGGCGCCCCAATGTTCATCCCGAAGAATATGGTGAAAGCGCGACCGAGGCGCATGGTGCGTTTGATCGCTCGCGCGATTCGATTACTTTGCCGCTGATCCGGGCGTTGGTGGAGCGTGGTCAGCCGCTATTGGGGATTTGCCGCGGTTTTCAGGAGGTCAACGTGGCCCTGGGCGGGACACTGTACCCTGAAATTCGTGATCTGCCCGGACGGATGAACCATCGCATGCCACCTGACGGGACGCTGGAAGAAAAATTCGCCCTGCGTCACAAGGTGACCTTTGCCGAGGGCGGGCCTTTTGCCCGGCTGTTTGGCGCCCCCGAGGTGATGACAAACACCTTGCACGGGCAGGGGATCAAACGCCCCGGGGCCCGGATTGTGGTGGACGGGCAGGCCGAGGATGGCACGCCCGAGGCGATTTACGTACAGGATGCGCCGGGCTTTACGCTTTCGGTCCAATGGCACCCTGAATACAACGCCGCCTGCGATCCGGTTTCGCGCCCCTTGTTCGAAGCGTTTGGCGAAGCGTTGCGCGACTGGGCGGCGGGGCGGCGGCCCGTAGGGCTACGTTCGGCTTGACCTTCCAGTGCGGGAAGCCTGTAACCTGTTTCTGAAACGGGAGAGGCGCGATGCAACGAAATACGATTTTAGCGGTGCTGGCCATGGCCGTGCTGGGTGGGGGAGTCTGGGTGTTGACCCAGCCTTCTGGACCGCAAGCAACGGATGGCATGGTTCAGGTTATGGTGCCCACATTAAGCGCCGAGGCGCAGGGCGGCGCGCAGCTGTTTGAGGCCAATTGCAGCCAGTGCCATGGTCGCAACGGCGCCGGGCAGGACGGGAGCGGCCCACCGCTAATTCATAAAATCTATGAACCTTCGCACCACGGCGACATCTCTTTTTTGCGGGCGGTGCAATTTGGGGTGCGCGCGCATCACTGGACCTTTGGGGATATGGCACCGGTCGATGGTGTTAGCACACGACAAGCCGGCCAGATCATCACCTATATACGGGAAGTGCAGCGGGCCAACGGCATTGAATGACGCGGCCCGCGCCGGATCAATAGCTGATCAACGCCTTGGTTTCATGCTTTTTCAGGCACAAGCGCGAGGTCGGGCCATAGGCCCCCACATTGCAGCGCAACTCGGGGAAAATCCGGAACAGCTCTTCGCGGGCTGGGTCCAGAATGGCGTTCATACCGACATGGCCGGGGTGGAAGCTTTCTGACGGTGTGCCTTCGGCAAAGACCAGTTCGTGCTGATCAAACAGCAGGTGGATATAGGTTACCTCATCCGCGACTTCGCGGGTCACGGCGTGGTCGTCCAGCAGGTGGATGGCCGGGGCCAGAACCTCGGATTCGCCAAACAGCAGCTCGGCGCGATAGCCCGACAGCAGCATGCGGTGTTGGGGCGAAACCAGAAGATCACGGGTGTTGCTGAACGTGCCTTTGCGGATTTTCACCGGCGCCAGATCACCGCTTGCAGACACGGTACGTTTGCCGATCCAGCGGATGGGCTGAAGGCCGTTGTCAGCGGTGATGACCATATCTCCGATCTCAAGATCCTCGATCGGGCGTTCGCCGCGCGGTGTCAGGATGCGGGTGCCGGCGGCAAAACAGATCACGACATTCTCAATTTCCGAGAAGTTCACCACCGTGCCGTCGGTCAGGGTGAAGTTGCCGCTGAGCCCGCCCGAGGCATCATCCGTGTTGGTATAGGTAATGTCGGCCGGGTTCACCAAGCCGCCAAGGTTCAGCGTATCGCCCAGCGTTTCATCGCCTTCACCGCCGGTGATGGTGATCGTGTCCGATCCGCCCGCTTCGCCCAGATCGGTCAGAATGAATGTGTCGTCGCCATCGCCGCCCTCGGCCACGTCGCCCTCGGCCACGGTGATTTGGTCATCCCCCGCGCCGCCGATGATCGTATCATCGCCCAGGCCACCCGCCAGAATGTCATCACCCGAAGGTTCGCTTGGGATGGTCTGGAAATGAATGTCCGAGACGTTGATCGCCTGCGTGCCGGTATATCCGCCTGATGGGGTTTCATTGTTGGCATAAGAGATTTCGATGCTGGCCACAGGCCCGGGTATCGAGACCAGAACCGAGCCTTGCGCGCTGTCAGGATCGTCCAGCGAGTTCCCCGCGGTGACCGTGTCGCCTGAAATGGTGTCATTGCCTGTGGTGGTGATGGTCACCGGCACGGGGTTGCCGTCGGCGTCATAGGCGGTGATCGTCACCTCGTCGAGGTGGTTCGTGGCAAAGGCATCAATATCCGAAATGCGGAATTCGACGTTTTCCACTTCGCCGGTCACAGAGCCGTTGGCCGCCGCGAAATCAATGGTGGTGGTCGATGTATCGCCATCGCCTTCGCCGTACAGGTACAGGCTGGAGTTGGTGTCAAAATCCTCGCCGGTGTCAGCATAGATCGCGTCGCCGGTTTCGACCTCGAACAGCGGGTTGTTGTTGCCATCGCTGCTGAACGAGACGGTAACATCCATGTCGCCGGTCGATTGCGTAAACCCACCCGACAGGTCGGTTGCATCGCCGCCTTGGCCGGACCAGTTCAGGGTTTCCGGGTCGCCGCCGGCGCTGGGGGGGGTGCCGTCGCCGTAAATCGTGTCATCCCCGGCGCCGCCGGTGATGGTATCGTTGCCGCCCTGACCATAGATCGTGTCGTCGCCTGACCCGCCGGTCACAACATCAGCGCCATCGCCCGCATCAATGTCAGTGCCTGCGCTGTCGCTGCTGGCGTCGATCTGATCGGCGCCATCGGTCAGGATCAGGTGTTCGATATCCGAGAAGGTCACCGAGTCGGTGCCCGCGTTGATCGTGCCCGCCTCATCGCCACTATAGGTGCCGGTGATCGGGGTGCTGACTTGCGAGAAGTCCAGCGTGTCATAGTCGGTGCCCAGATCGCCGCCATCGACAACGTCATCGCCAAAGTTGTCGGTGAACTGGATCGTATCGGCGCCACCGCCGCCATAGATCGTGTCGTCGCCCGCACCGCCATCAATGGTGTCGGCATAGTCGTCCAGCGGGATGGTGTCGAAGTGAACATCCGTCACCCAAAGCGCCTGACCTCCGGTGTCACCATTGGCATAGATCACTTCGACCTGTGCGACAGGCCCGGGGATAGAGACCAGTACCGATCCCGCGGCCTGGTCGGGATCGTTCCCGCCACTGCCCGCTGTGATGGTGTTGCCGGATGTAGTTTCGTTGCCCGAAACCGTGAACGTTACCGGCACCGGGTTGCCATCCGCGTCATAGGCATTGACCGTGACGATATCTTCCCAGCCGCCGCTGTCGATATCGTTGATACGGAATTCAACGTTTTCGACCGTGTCGGCCATGCCGCTGTCCGCGTTGGCCGAGAAATCCAGTGTGGTGGTGGCCGTCGTGCCCGATGCGGTGCCGTCAGATGTCAGGTACAGGGCAGAATTATCGTTAAAGTCTTCGCCGCTGCCAACGTATTGGGTTGAGGTAGATACCTGGATTGCGTCCGAAATTGCGCCGGGGGTGAAGGAGACGTCGACGGTGACATCGCCGGTGTCTTGGCTGAACCCGCCGCTGATATTGCTGCCGTTACCGCCCTGATTGGTCCAGTTCAGGGTTTCGGTGCTGCCAGTTTCGGCGGTTTCGTTGTCGCCATAGATTGTATCGTCGCCCGCGCCGCCGGAAATCGTGTCTTCGCCCGCGCCGCCGATAATCAGGTCATCAAGGCCACCGGTGCCATCTCCGCCGCCATCATCGGGTGCATCGCCTTGGGGGTCATCCGTGTAACTGGCGTCGATAACGTCATCGCCATCGGTGCCTTCGACCACACGATCAGGCGCCACGTAATCGGTATAGGTGAACGCAATGTCGCCCGAGGCGGCATTTGGGTTGGAATCGTAATCCAACACCTCGTATTCGCGCCCGGTGACCAAGGGCAGCTCGGACAGGGTGTAATCACCTGCGGCCGCGCCGTCTTCTACGTCGAACTGGATAATCTGAAACTCTTCGCCGGTGACGGTGTCGCGCACGGTCCAGACCAGTTCAGCGTCAACATTCGATCCGGTCGAGGTATTGCCATTGATGCTGACATCAGCAGTTGCGGTTTCGCCGCCCTGGCTGTCATCATCCAGCGTCAGTTCCTGAATGCCGGATTCATTGTCGGTGATCGTGGCAGAGCCCACCTGCGCATCCGACGCGGTCCACGTAAACGTGGAACTCGTGGTCGTCGGAATGACGCCCGAAGGGTTAAGATCATAAAAGCCGACGGTGTATGTCGCCATGGGTTTACTGCCTACTCGATACCAAACGACCCCGAAAACCGGCGGTCGAAAATTCCTGCTTTGTGCCTTGGAAAGCGGATTTGCCTGCCCCAAGACTCTCCTCAACAAGAGTGACTAAGGGGTAAATCGGGCTGGGATTTGAGGGCTTGCGGGCTGCTCAGCGGCAGTTTCGTGACAAGATTGAGGCAAATGTACTTTAAAGTTTAGTCGCCTTTGCGGGCGCAACCTCTGGTCACAGGGTTTTTGACATCCGAAAGTTGGTCAGCGCGACGCCGTTGCGGATCACGTCCTGACGCGCCGTCACTTGCCATCCCTGACGCTGGAAAAACGGTTTTGCCAAGTGGCTGGCTTCGGTCGAAAGTTGGGCGAATCCTTGATTGCGGGCGGCAATTTCGATGCGTTCATACAGGAAACCCGCCACACCTTTGCCCATTTGCCGCGGTGCAACATAGGCCAGATCCAGATAGGCATCCTCGCCCAGAGTCATAAATCCCTGCATCCGCCCGACCATGTTGGTGGCGACAAGGCAGGTGCCGGTCAGAAAGGTCCGCTGCCAGGTGTCTGGCGGGGTGGGCGAGGGCGCCCAGGCGTTACGTTCGCGCTGGGTGTATTGGCTGGCGGCCCCGGTTTGCACCGCATTATAAAGCAGTGCCCAGGCGGCATCGCTGTCACTGCTGCGGCCAAAGCGCACGCGCAAAGGGCCAGCACGGGTAACACGGAAAAAACAGGTGACGCGGCTCATGCGATCAGGCTAGCTGATTGCGGAGCGCACGCAAGTCCCGGTTGAGGAGAGATCATGAGCGACGATTCGCCCGAGAGGGGCGTGATGCAATGGGTCGACCTTCCGCCGGTCTGGCTGGCGGGTTTCGCGGTTCTGGCTTGGGGGCAGGCGCGGGTGATTCCGGCGCCGGTTTTTGGCAGCTGGGCCGTGCCGGTGGGCTGGGCGCTGGTGGTGCTGGGTGTTGCGCTGGGCGCGGCAGCGGTCGTGCAAATGCTGCGGCACCGCACGACAGTGATCCCACGGCGCGCACCAAGGGATCTGGTCACGGGTGGCATCTTTGCGCTGTCGCGCAACCCGATCTATTTGGGGGATGCGCTGATCCTGACCGGTGTGACATTTGTCTTTAATGCGCTGCTCGGGGTGGCTTTGGTGCCAATCTTCATAGCAGTGATTCAAAAACGTTTCATTCTGCCCGAGGAAGCCCGCATCGCGCAGCAGTTCGGAACCCCTTATCACGAATACACGAATCGCGTTCGCAGGTGGGTGTGACGGCGTTGAAATTGATGTAAAGGTGGCGCATCGGAGCGTTTGCCAATATGTCGCGCTTGAGAAATATTATTGCGCAATGGTATTAGAGCGAAGTTTGTTCGTGCCTGCTATGCAGAGCCGACACGGAAAAGAGGGACTAAACACGTGAAGATCGGGGCACCGAAAGAGATATTCGAAGGGGAAGCGCGCGTAGCGATGACCCCTGACAGTGCGCGCCAGCTTCAGAAGCTGGGCTATGACTGCGCCATTGAAACCGGCGCAGGTGAGGCTGCAGGCTTTGCCGACGCTCTTTATGCCGAAGCCGGCGTTGAGGTCATCAAGACCGCTGCCGCGCTGTGGAAAGAGGTCGATATTGTCGCCAAAGTGCGTCAGCCGAACGACACCGAGCTCAAGCGCCTGACCAAAGGTAAGACGCTGATTTCGTTCTTTAACCCCGGTGGCAACGAAGCCGGGATGGAAGCAGCGAAAGCCAAGGGCGCCAACGTAATCGCCATGGAAATGGTGCCGCGTATTTCGCGCGCGCAGAAGATGGATGCGCTGTCGTCGATGGCCAACATCGCGGGCTATCGCGCCGTGATCGAGGCGGGGAACAACTTTGGCCGTTTCTTCACCGGTCAGGTGACCGCTGCGGGTAAGGTCCCCCCGGCGAAGGTTCTGGTTGTGGGCGCTGGCGTGGCCGGTCTGGCTGCAATCGGCACCTCGACCTCGCTGGGTGCGATCACTTTGGCGTTCGACGTGCGCCCCGAAGTGGCCGAGCAAGTCGAATCGATGGGTGCTGAATTTGTGTACCTCGATTTCGAAGAGGAACAGCAAGACGGTGCTGCCACCGGCGGTTACGCCTCGGTGCAGTCGGAAGAGTTCCGCGAAGCCCAGCTGGCCAAGTTCCGTGAACTGGCGCCTGAAGTGGACATCGTGATCACCACCGCGCTGATCCCGAACCGCGAAGCGCCCGAGCTGTGGACCAAGGACATGGTCGAGGCGATGAAGCCCGGCTCGGTCATCGTGGACCTTGCAGCGGAAAAAGGCGGCAACTGTAAGCTGACCGTCGCAGACGAGAAGATCGTAACCGACAATGGCGTGACCATTGTGGGCTATACCGACTTCCCGTCGCGCATGGCTTCGCAGTCGTCCAGCCTGTACGCCACCAACATCCGCCACATGATGGCTGACCTGACCCCTGAAAAAGACGGTCAGATCAACCACGACATGGAAGATGACGTGATCCGTGGCGCCACCGTGACGTTCGAAGGTGAAATCACCTTCCCGCCGCCGCCGCCCAAGGTGCAGGCCATCGCGGCCAAGCCCAAAGAGGTGGTGCCGGAGCTGACCCCCGAAGAGATCAAAGCCAAAGAAGCGGCTGAATTCAAAGCGCAGACCAAACAGCAGGTGACCCTGCTGGCTGTTGGTGCCGCATTGCTGCTGGGTGTGGGCCTGATCGCACCGGCCAGCTTTATGCAGCACTTCATCGTGTTTGTGCTGTCGGTCTTTGTTGGCTTCCAGGTGATCTGGAACGTGTCGCATTCGCTGCACACACCGCTGATGGCTGTGACCAACGCGATCTCGTCGATCATTATTCTGGGCGCCTTGCTGCAGATCGGAACCGGCTCGTGGCTGGTGATCCTGCTTGCCGGGGTCTCGGTTTTCTTCGCCGGGATCAACATCTTTGGCGGCTTCCTCGTAACACGGCGCATGCTTGCCATGTTCCAGAAATCCTAAGGAGGCCGGGCACATGGAATTCGGTTTCACTACTGCCGCTTACGTTGTTGCGGCTGTTCTGTTCATCCTGTCTCTGGGCGGTCTGTCTGGTCAGGAAAGCGCCAAACGTGCTGTTTGGTACGGTATCGTGGGCATGGGCCTTGCGGTGTTCGCCACGCTGATCGGCCCGGGTGCCGGTCTGTGGTACCTGTCGATCATCCTGATCGCAGGTGGCGGCGTTATCGGCTACTTCCTGGCCTCCAAGGTCGAAATGACCCAGATGCCGGAACTGGTTGCCGGGATGCACGCGCTGGTTGGTCTGGCTGCTGTGTTCGTTGGCGTCAACGCCGAGCTGGTGATGAACAACATCGCCGAGCTGACCGCTGCGGGCAACACCGAAGGGTTGGACGCGCTGAAAGGCTTTGCCAAGAAAGTCGCCCATAAAACTCCGGTTGAGATCGGCATCCTGAAGGTCGAGGTTTTCCTTGGCGTCTTCATCGGTGCTGTGACCTTTACCGGTTCGGTCGTGGCTTATGGCAAGCTGGCGGGCAAGCTGACCTCGTCGGCCACCAAACTGCCGGGCGGTCACTTCCTGAACGCTGGTGCGGCTGCACTGTCGCTGATCCTGCTGTTTGTCTACATGGGCACCGATGGCGGCTGGACGCTGATCCTGGTGACGCTGCTGGCGTTCTTCATCGGCTATCACCTGATCATGGGTATCGGTGGTGCCGACATGCCGGTGGTTGTGTCGATGCTGAACTCGTACTCGGGTTGGGCCGCGGCCGCGATTGGTTTCTCGCTGGGCAACGACCTGCTGATCGTTGTGGGCGCCCTGGTGGGTTCGTCCGGTGCGATCCTGTCTTACATCATGTGTAAGGCGATGAACCGCTCGTTCATCTCGGTGATCCTGGGTGGCTTTGGCGGCGCAACGGGCCCGGCCATGGAAGTTGAGGGCGAGCAAGTCGCCATCGACGCCGATGGCGTGGCGCAGGCGCTGGAAGACGCCGACAGCATCATCATCATCCCCGGTTACGGTATGGCTGTGGCACAAGCCCAGCAGAACGTCGCAGAGCTGACCCGCCGTCTGCGCGCCAAGGGCAAAGAGGTTCGCTTTGCGATCCACCCCGTGGCGGGCCGTCTGCCGGGCCACATGAACGTGCTGCTGGCCGAGGCCAAAGTGCCTTACGACATCGTGCTGGAAATGGACGAGATCAACGACGACTTCCCCGAAACCGATGTATCCATCGTGATCGGCTCGAACGACATCGTGAACCCGGCCGCGCAGGAAGATCCGAACTCGCCCATCGCGGGGATGCCGGTTCTGGAATGCTGGAAATCCAAGCAGGTATTCGTATCCAAGCGTGGTCAGGGGACTGGCTACTCGGGCATCGAAAACCCGCTGTTCTACAAAGAGAACACCCGCATGTTCTATGGCGACGCCAAGAAGTCGCTGGACGACCTGCTGCAGCGGATCAGCTAAGCCTTACAGGCACTTAAACTTAATGCGCCCCGCCAAACTTGGCGGGGCGTTTTCGTTATAGGAATAGTTCGGCATGGAAATGTGCACCACGGTATTCTGCTAAGCGGCGGAAATTACTATGTTTTTTGTTTTGACTTTCTCGCAGCTTGGTCTAGGAAGGCCAAAAGCGAACACAAAGACCTAACATGACCCAGATCGAAGATCATCCGCTCCGCTATCAGTTGTCTAACGAATTGCACGCGCGGCCATTCCCGTCGCTCAAGGCGCCGTGCCATGCGGTCTATCTGGCGATCAAGAAGACTCAGGATGCCGCCAACCGGGATCGGGCCGAGGATCGGGCGCATCTGATTGATCTGCTGGACCGGTTCGGCGCGCAGCACCCGCAGCCCGATGCGACGCATTTCTTTGGCGAGATCGGGCGGTATTCGCTGAAGTGGGAAAACCATACCGAGTTCGTGACTTATACCATCTTCTCGGACGGGGTGACCGAGCGTCCATTTGACCCGGCTGCCTTTGATGTTTTCCCCGAAGACTGGCTGGCCAAAATGCCGGGCGCGCGGATCGCGTCGGCCTTGATCCGGGTTGAGAAAATTCCGGGACAAGACGTGGATCTGTTTGAACGCCTGCACAAGTGGTTCGTGCCGGACAGTCTGGCCTGTTCGTGGGTCTTGGACCGCAGCGCGATGATGGCGTCGGACTTCCGTATCGACAATTCGGGGCATGCGCGGTTTGCCTTGTTCGTGCAGCCTGACGCGGGCCGGCGCCGCGTGGGGCGGATCGTGCAGCGCCTGACCGAGATCGAGATCTACAAGGCCATGTCGATGCTTGGACTGCCGCGGGCGCGGGGGCTGTCGCGCAAGATGGGTGAAATTGACCCGAAGCTGTCTGGGTTGGTTGAGCATATCGCGACGGGCAATCATGCGCCCGAAGAGACGCTTGACGAGCTGCTGGCGATCTCGGCCCGGCTGGAAAACCTGCAGGCGCAATCGGCGTTCCGCTTTGGGGCGACAGGCGCTTACGAGGCGTTGGTGCATCAGCGCATCGAAGTGCTGCGCGAGGAACGCTATGGCGGGCGCCAGACCTTTCGTGAATTCATGATGCGCCGGTTTGATCCTGCCATGCGCACCGTAATGTCGACGCGCGAGCAGTTGCGCGCCATGACCGAACGGGCGGCGCGGGCCGGGGATTTGCTGCGCACGCAGGTGGATGTATCTCGTTCGGCTCAGAACCAGAAGCTGCTGGAAAGCATGGACAAACGCGCCGATCTGCAACTGCGGTTGCAGGAAACGGTCGAAGGCTTGTCGGTGGTCGCGATCAGCTATTACGCGGTTAGCCTGGCGGCTTATGCGGCCTATCCTGTGGCCTCGCCGCTTGGATTGTCCAAGGGGCTGCTGACAGCGCTTCTTACACCGGTTGTGGTGTTGGTGGTGTGGATGATGATCCGGCGGATCCGCCAGAAGATGCACTAAGCGCCCGGTTGGCAGCAAGGGCGCCGACCGTGATCGAGCCAAGCGCCAGCAGGGCTGCAAAGCTCAGCGTGGGCACGCCCGACAGGCCAGCACCCACGGTGCAGCCGCCCGCCAGCACCCCGCCCACGCCCATCAAAACGGCGCCGGCCATATAGCGACCCGTCTGGGCCGGGCTTTCAAAGCTCTGCCATTGGAACCGCCCGCCCAGCGTCGACGCAACCAAAGCGCCCAGCAAGACACCGCCAAACAGCCCGGTGCCAAACTTTGCCGAGATCGAGGTCGAAGCCACGCCCCAAAACAGCGTGTCCGCCGCAGGTGCCGTAAAGGCGATGCTTTCAAACGCGATCGGATCGAAATCGTCATACAGCAGAAAGCCGGTCCCGACCCATCCCAGCGCCGCGATCACGCCGATCCCGGCACCCAGCAACAGCAGACGCGGCGCCACCCGGCTGCGCGCCACGAAGACAAGGGCGGCAATGCCAATCAGCGCACTCCACAACACCGCGCCACCGGGCAGGGCAGACAGGCTGGTCAACTCTCCGGTCGGGACGGTCACGCCCGTCAGGGTCGTGCGCAGCGGCGCCAGCACCCCTTTGAGCGTCGCATGGGCGGCAATCGCAAAGACCACAAGAACCAGAGCAGCGCGCAGGTTGCCTGTTCCGGCCAGAACCGTCAGGCGCGATGCGCAACCGCGTGTCAGCACCATCCCGGCGCCAAACAGAAGGCCACCCGCGGCAATCGCCAGCACCGGCAGGTCCGCGGCAAAAAAGCGATGTTCCGCAAAACTGATCAGGTTGTTGGACACAGCCAGTTGAACGCCGATCAAGGCGGTGATCAGGCCTGACAGCCACACAGCCAACGCTGGCTTGCGTTCAGCGACATCTCCGGCCACCGCCCGGCGAAAGCAGAATTTGCTGATTTCAGCCATCACGCCAAATGCAACGCCAAGCACCAGGCCAAACCAGATGGCGGCCTGTGGGGCGGTCAGATTTTCAAAACCGAAAGATTCAAACATCGGTCAGCTCCGCTGTGTCAGGAATTTGAGTTCAAATGTCGGGAATGGCTGCAAATTACAAGGTATTTGAATGCGTGAATCCATGGTCCGGACAGAACATTGTTCTATGCCGTGGAGAATCCGTGCGAAATCGGTTGTTTGCCTGCACGAATTGCAAAACGTCTATGTATTGTTGGGCGCAACCCGGCAAACCCCGGTCTTTTTTGCTATTTCGCTGGTGGAACTCCAAATGTTCCGCGTTCTACCCGTACACCGCCCATGGGGCTCCGAGTCAGGGTGAACAGCTCTCCATAGGTCAGGGGTGGGTCGCCCGGCGCGGACAGGTCGGTCCAGATCTCATTCAGGTTGCCCTTGTTGCCAACCCAGACCACGGTCTTTCCGGCATTTTGCGCCAGCAACCTTTGGGCGGCGCCGGTTGGTGGGATGCGGGTGATCTGGATGCCCCGCTCAGCAGCCAAAGGCGCTGCCGTATCCAGATTGCGTTGCAAACCGGGGCTATAGATCGCGTCAATCTTTACCCCGGCCAAAGCCGCAGGCAGGGCGGCGGCGCGGGCATGTCCTGCATCTGACAGCAGCTCGCCTTCACGTTCTGTGTGTCGCAGGGCGATCAATGTCGTGTCAGGTGGGATGGTGACCGATCCGGGCGTGCCGCACCCGGCCAGCAAAGCGACCATCATCAACGGTAGCACCAACAGTTTGTGCATCTCGACCTCCCCTTCGGTTGCACTGCCCCAAGGTTAAGCGCAAGAGGGGGCTCACGCCAAGCTTTAGAGTGCTTTGGCTTGACCTTAGGGCGTGGTCGGGGTCAGGTGCGCACAAGCATAGGAGCGCTAAATGACCGCCGAACTGACCCCGCGCCAGATCATGGAGCGCCTTGTGGCCTTCCCGACCGTCAGCAAGGATAGCAACCTTGCGTTGGTCGATTGGGTCGAAGGGTATCTGGCTGATTTCGGGATCGCGGCCAAACGCGTGGTCAACGCGCAATACCCCGGCAAAGTCAGTCTTTATGCGCATGTCGGCCCCCGGGTTGAGGGCGGTGTCGTGCTGTCGGGCCATTCAGATGTCGTGCCGGTCGAAGGGCAGGACTGGACGAGCGACCCTTGGACAGTTGATGAGCGCGACGGCAAGCTGTTCGGCCGGGGCTGCGTTGACATGAAAGGGTTTGACGCCCTGTCGATCTGGACGCTGGTGCGGGCCCATCGTGAAGGTGTCAACCGCCCGCTGCAACTGGCGTTAAGCCACGACGAAGAGATCGGGTGCGCCGAAGCCGCGCCGTTGATTGAAGCCATGGCAAAGGATGCAGACCTGCCCCGTGCCAGCACGGTGTTGGTGGGCGAGCCGTCAAACATGCAGGTGGTGACCGGCCACAAGGGGGGCTTGGGGTTCAAGCTGCGCCTGAAAGGGCACGAGGTGCATTCGTCGCTGCTTCACACAGGGGTCAATGCGATTATGCAGGGCGCAAGGCTGATTGACTGGGTTAATCAGGTGAATGCGCAAAACGCCTCTGCGTCTCCGGCGGCAGGCGATGCTGAATTTGTACCGCCCTGGACCTCGCTGCATGTGGGCACGATCCGCGGCGGCACGGCGCATAACATCACCGCCGGGGAATGTGTTTTTGGCATTGATTTCCGCTTTGTGCCCGGCGATGACCCGATGCGCTGGCGCTCAGAGCTGCAAACGCGTGTCGCATTGGTCGAGGCGGATATGAAAGCCGTGCACCCGGGCTGTGCGATTGAGCTGACCGAGACCTTCAACCTGCCCGCGCTGAAACCTGAAACCGACGGTGCGGCTGAAACTCTGGCCCGCCGCCTGACCGGCGACAATGCCTCTCATGTTGTCAGCTATGGCACCGAAGCCGGGTATTTCCAGCAGGGCGGTTACAGCGCCGTGATCTGCGGCCCCGGCAGTATCGAACAAGCCCATCAACCCGATGAGTACATCACGCTGGAACAGTTTCAGGCGGGTCATGATTTCATGGCGCGCCTGCTGCAACATTTGCAGGAATAGCACAGGCCCGGTCTGCGGCGCGGCGCCCTCTGGCCCCTGCTGCACCAAGACGCTAAACCCGGCACCATGAAACCGTTTCTGATCCTGCAGCTGCGTCCCGAGGCCGAAGCCTCAGATGATGAGTATGCCGCCTTTCTGGCCAAAGGGGGGCTGGATGCCGCCGACACGGTGCGTTTTCGGCTGGAGCAGGAAGACATCCCTGCCGATCTTAATCTGGATGATTACTCCGGGGTGATTGTTGGCGGCGGTCCGGGTTGTGTGTCAGACGCGCCCGAAGACAAACCGCCATTGGAAGCCAAGATCGAAGCCGCCATTCTGGACCTGATGCCGCAGATCACCCAGCGGGATATGCCGTTCATGGGCTGTTGCTACGGCATTGGCGTGCTGGGCGCGCACTTGAACGCCGAGGTGTCAAAACGCCAGTATGGCGAAGATGTGGGCACCACCCATTGCCACCTGACCCAAGACGGCGCGCGCGACCCTTTGCTTGCAGGGGCGCCCACTGATTTCCACGCTTTTGTCGGCCATAAGGAAGCCCTGCAGGAATTGCCCGAGGGCTGCGTGCATTTGCTCGCAAGTCCGACCTGCCCGTATCAGATGGTGCGTTTTGGCCAGAACGTCTATGCCACGCAGTTCCATCCCGAAGCCGACAGTGATGGGTTTGAGACCCGGATTCGCATCTACAAACACAAAGGCTACTTCCCGCCCGAAGATGCCCAAAGACTGATCGACATGTGCCGCGCTGCAGATGTGCACGTGCCCGAACGTATCCTGCGCAATTTCGTGCGACGATATGGCGGGTAAGGTTTTCCCGACCCGGTAGCGCTATAGGGTTGCATTCAGCGCCTAAATCTCAACTTATAGATCATGAGTTTGTTCTAATCGTTGGATTGAAAATGAAAAATTTCTTAAGGCTTTGCGTTGTTGTTTCCACTTTTCTTGCAGGGCCCGCTCTGGCCGGGGACGACATAACCCGCGAAATACCCGTAGACGAGAGCTTCCACCAAATCACCATCACCAATGGGTTTGTGATGAAGATCCAGATTATCAAGGGTGCGGGGTTCTATGAACTGTGCGGGGTTGGCGCTTATCGCAACAGCGAAATTCAGCGGGGCCTGCGCGGCTTTATGCGTGATTCCAGCCTGACCAATCATGGTAAAGTGGCGCTGCGGGGATTCAACTATTTTGCCAAGGTTCGGCAGGGTTCGAATTTCATCGGAGAACTCGCCAAATGCAAAGCAACTAATGTTCCCCTGAACGGAGCAGCGCCCAACTTCGACATTGATTTTTCAACCAAAGGCTATCGGTTCTAAAGCCGCCCAAACGCCTTTCGGTTTCCAAGAACGTATCAGCCGCCCGTGTGGCTCATGTGGCGGCTGACCTGACCATCGGCGCGTTGGCGTGAATAGTCAAAATCATGCCCTTTGGGTTTCAATCCGATTGCCTTGTGGATCGCCGCCACCAGTTGACTGTCGTCCTCGGGCGGGCAGGCGCGCAGCGGGCCGCGCAAATCCATCATGTCTTCCTGACCCAGGCACATGTAGAGCTCGCCGGTACAAGTCATCCGCACCCGGTTGCAGCTTTCACAGAAATTGTGGGTCAGCGGCGTGATAAAGCCGATTTTCTGCCCGCTTTCCACAAGTTTGACATAACGCGCCGGGCCGCCGGTTCGCTCGGCCAAATCCAGAAGTGTATATTGTTGGCTCAGCTGGGCGCGCAGATCATCCAGTGACCAATATTGTCCAACGCGATCCTCGGGGCCCAGATCACCCATCGGCATGACCTCGATAAAGGTCAGATCCATGTCACGTTCGGCGCACCATTCGATCAGGGTGAACAGCTCGTCCTCGTTGAAGCCCTTCAATGCCACGGTGTTGATCTTAACCCGCAGACCGGCCTTTTGCGCCGCATCCAAACCGCGCAGCACCTGTGGCAGGCGGCCCCAACGGGTGACGCGGGCAAATTTGTCTTCGTCCAGCGTATCCAGCGACACGTTGATGCGCCGTACCCCGGCGTCATAGAGCGGCTGTGCAAATTTTTCCAGCTGCGAGCCATTGGTGGTGACGGTCAGCTCTTTCAGCGCGCCAGAGTCCAGATGCCGGGTCATCGACTGAAAGAAGGTCATGATATCGCGGCGTACCAAAGGCTCGCCGCCGGTAATCCGCAGCTTTTCAACACCAAGCCCGATGAAGGTGGAGCACATCCGGTCCAGCTCTTCCAGCGTCAGCAGCTCTTTCTTTGGCAGAAAGGTCATGTTCTCGGCCATGCAATAGACACAGCGAAAATCACAACGATCCGTGACCGAGACCCGAAGGTAGGTCACTGCACGGGCGAAAGGGTCAATCAATTGCGGTGTCATAGCGTTTAATTTAAGGGCTTGGGCGGAAAGCGGCAAGTTTCAATCCCGTGCGTTGTCTGGTCAAATTGACCGCATTAGGATGGTCGCAGGACAAATGGAGAGCCGTTATGACCCTTGTGCGTGTTTCAGCTGTTGTTGGGCTGAGTGTGATGTTGGCCGGTTGTGCCGAGTTGGGCGAAATGCTTGGGGTGACGCCGCCTCCTGATCAGGAAGACGTGGCAACGCAACCCATTGCGCGCCCGGATGACACGGCCCCCGTGCCCACCGCAAACGCGGTTTCGGTCGAAGAGTTTGATACGACAACGCCCGAAGAACGCGCTGCCGCTGCGGCGCCTGCTGCGCAAACCACGCAAGAACTGGGGACCATCGTGGCCTCTTTGGGGGATCCGACAGCGCCGGGTTTCTGGGCCAAGACGGGTTTGGTTGACCGCGTTCAAATGGGGCGGTTGGTCTATCCCGAAACGGGAAACTCTGTGCAGGTTGAATTGCGCCCGTTTGAAGGGGGTGGCGCGGCCGGGCAGGTTTCGTTGGCCGCATTGCGGGTGCTGGGCGCGCCACTGACCGCGCTGCCCGAATTGCAGGTGTTTGCGGAACCCTAAAAAGAAAAGTCGTCGAATATACTTCTAGGCTTGGTCATCAAGGTATTTGGAGGCTTCTTTGCGGGCAAAAGGTTTCATTTGCCGCCCGTGCTCCTCCAGAAAGGCCCGGGTGCGATCGGCGTCATGTTTGGACAGATCACGCAGCCACCATGCCACCGATTTCTGGATGAACCATTCTTCGTCCTGCACATAGTCAGCCGCCCATCCCAGCACCTGCGCGCGGATGTCCAGATCGGCGGGTTTGGGGTTGTTCATCTTGGCCCAGGGCAGGGTGATCACCATCGCGGCGCGGCGGGTCCAGTGGTGATCGACAGTCGTCCATTCTACGACCTCCTGTACCCGAGAAGGGTCTGCGATCAGCCGCTTTTGACCGGCCATGCAGGCGTGATCGGCGATCGCCCAGCTATCAAACTGCGGCACCCAGGATTTGATCAAAGCCCAGGCATCGGCGTCAGGGCGCAGACGGGCCTGCGTCAGCAGCTTTGCGGCGGCCAGACGGGCTTCGAAGATATTGGTGTCCCACAAGGCGCGCGCCAGATCGACGCGAGCAGGCACATCCAGCGATTGCCGCCACGCTTTGGTCAGGTCATTCAGCGCTGGGTTAGGGATGCCCAGATAGGTGCGTGGCACCTTGTGATAGTCGGCCATGCCTTCTGCACGGCCCGGCTCGATCAACGCGTTCAGAGCCGCCAATGCATCTTCGAGGGTCATTCTGGCTCTCCCAGTACACCGGTGGGCAACCCATCCAGCGTGGTTTGGTTCTTTTCGACCCAATAGTCGCGCACACCGTCGCGCCCGCGCTGCTCGGCCCAGTTCGCCAGCGTGTCACGTTCGCCGACATAATCCATGAAGGGCACGGCGAAGCCGCAAGAGGTCTGCACCATCTCGACGGTGACGTCGTAAATCTGACGGGCGCTGTTGGTTGGCGGGAACAGGTCAATCAGATCGTCCCAGCCATCGTCACGTTCGTGCAGGGTCTTGGCCGTGCCATAGGCGCGCAGGATCACCGGACGCTTGGTGAAACTGCACCACATCAAAGTCATCCGGTTGATGTCACGCAGGTGGCCGGCGGTTTCATTGCCGCTGCCAGTCCAGTTCAGCCATGCAATCCGGTTGGGGCCAAGCACCCGCAGGCTGTCCATGCCTTTGGGCGAGATATTCACCCGCCCATCGCGCGCGGCCGAGCCGACAAAGAACACATGCTGTGCCTCGATCAGGGCGCGGTGATCGTCTTCGATCCTGTCGAATTGTTTGGCCATTATTCCACCGTTACCGATTTTGCGAGATTGCGGGGCTGGTCCACGTCCGTCCCCTTGGCGACTGCGGTATGATAGGCCAGCAGCTGCGCGGGCAGGGCATAGAGGATCGGCGCGAACAGGTCGGGGACTTCGGGCAGTTGGATCAACTGCCAGACGCCTTCGCCAGCTTCTTTCGCGCCGCGGTTATTGGTGATCAATACCACTTTTCCGCCGCGGGCCAGAACCTCTTGCATGTTCGATACGGTCTTGTCGAACAGCTTGTCATGGGGGGCCATGACGATCACCGGCACGGTTTTGTCGACCAGCGCGATGGGGCCATGTTTTAGTTCACCTGATGCATAACCTTCGGCATGTATATAGCTGATTTCTTTCAGTTTAAGTGCGCCCTCCAGCGCCAGAGGATACATCGCGCCACGCCCCAGAAACAGCACGTCGCGGGCCTCGGCCAGTTTTTGGGCGACGGCTTTGATCTCGTCGCTTTGGGCCAAGGCGATGTTCATCAGGCCGGGCAGGTTTTGCAAGGCGCTCAGGTGTTCAGCCAATGCCGTCTGATCCAACTGACCGCGTTGTTGCGCCGCGCGCAGGGCCAGCAGCGCCATGACCGTCAACTGACAGGTGAAAGCCTTGGTCGAGGCCACGCCAATTTCAACCCCGGCCAGAATGGGCAGGGCGATATCGCTTTCGCGCGCGATGGAGCTTTCATCGACATTCACGACAGACAGGATCGTTGCGGCCTTGCCGTGGCAATAGCGCAGCGCCGCCAGCGTATCGGCGGTTTCGCCCGATTGGCTGACGAACACCGCCAATGTGCGCGCCGGGATCGGCGGTTCACGATAGCGAAATTCAGACGCGACATCGACGTCAACGGGCAGGCCGGACAGCTGCTCGAACCAGTATTTCGACGTCAGACAGGCCAGATAAGCCGTGCCGCAGGCAACCATTGTGATGCGGTCATATTGGGTAAAATCCAGTGTTTCGGGCAGCAGGATCGCCGCACCATCGTCCAGATAATGGTGGATCGCATCGCCCAGCACGATGGGCTGCTCGGCGATTTCTTTGGCCATGAAATGCTTGTGCCCGGCTTTTTCAACGCGGGTTGCATCCACACGAACCACGCGCATTTCGCGGTTGGTCTGGTTGCCCTGTGCATCGTAAATCTGCGCCCCGGCGCGGGTGATTACGGCGCGGTCGCCTTCTTCCAGATAGGTGATCTTGTTGGTCAGCGGGGCCAGGGCGATGGCGTCCGAACCGACGAACATTTCGCCGTCTCCGTGGCCAATGGCCAATGGCGAGCCCTTGCGGGCGGCGATCAGCAGGTCTTCTTCGCCGTCAAACAGAAAACACAGGGCAAATGCGCCCTCTAGCTTTTCCAGACTTTTGGCCGCTGCCTGATGGGGCGTACACCCTTGATCCAGAAACGAGCGGGTCAGCAGAACAATAGTTTCCGTGTCGGTCTCGGTCTGTGGTGTCAGGCCTTGCTCGGTCAGTTCTGCCCGCAATTCGCGGTAGTTTTCAATGATGCCGTTGTGCACCACAGCCACCGGTCCAGCGCGATGCGGATGGGCGTTGGATACATTCGGAGCGCCGTGGGTGGCCCAACGGGTATGGCCAATTCCGGATTTGCCGGGCAGGGGTTCATGAACCAGCTTATCCGACAGGTTCACCAGCTTGCCAACTGCACGCCGGCGTTCCAGCTTGCCTTGATTGACCGTGGCAATGCCAGCGCTGTCATAACCGCGATATTCCAGCCGTTTCAGCGCCTCTACCAAGAGCGGCGCGGCTTCGTGATTTCCTAGGACCCCTACAATACCGCACATTATTTGGCCTCTTTCTGCTGTCGAGCCTTCTTTTTCTTTAACATATCGAACAATTTCCGGGAAAGGCCGGGTTTGTTCTCTTGCCGGGCGCGGGCCACGGCCATGGCCCCTTCGGGCACGTTTGATGTGACCACTGATCCGGTGGCGGTCATGGCTTCATCCCCGACCGAGACCGGGGCAACCAGCATGGTATTGGACCCGATGAAGGCGCGCGCGCCGATTTCGGTGCGATGTTTGAACACACCATCATAGTTACATGTGATCGTCCCTGCGCCGATATTTGTTGCTTCGCCGACATTCGCGTCGCCGATATAGGACAGGTGGTTTACCTTGGCGCCTTCGGCGAGGATCGCGTTTTTGGTTTCAACGAAGTTGCCAATGCGGGTGTTTGCGGACAGTTCGGTCCCCGGGCGCAGGCGGGCATAAGGCCCGACCACCGCCCCGTTCGAAACGTGGCAGCCTTCAAGATGCGAAAACGCGCGGATATGCGCGCCGCTTTCCACGGTCACACCCGGGCCAAAGAAGACGTTCGGCTCGACGATTGTGTCGCGCCCGATGACGGTGTCATGACCAAAGAACACAGTTTCTGGCGCGGTCAGGGTGACCCCGTTTTCAAGGGCCTCTGCGCGGGCGCGGGCCTGAAAGGCGGCCTCGGCCATGGCCAGTTCTGCGCGGGTGTTGATGCCCATAGTCTCGGCCTCGGGGCAGGTCACTACGGTCGCCGAAAGCCCGCTTTCCCGCCCTTTGGCGATGATGTCGGTCAGGTAGTATTCCCCCGAAGCATTGTTGTTATCCACCTGCGCGATCAGGTCAAATACCTGCGAGGCGGACCCCATGATAACGCCGCTATTACAAAGCGTTACGGCGCGCTCTTCAGGTGAGGCATCTTTGTATTCTACAATCGCCTGCAAGCTGTCGCCCTGGGTGATTAACCGGCCATAGCGGCCCGGTTCGGCTGCGACGAACCCCAAGACAATCAGATCATTCTTTGCACGGGCCTCGGCCATGGCCTGCAAGGTTTCGGGCTGGATGAATGGCGTGTCGCCGTAGAGCACCACCACGTCACCGTCAAAGCCGCCCAGAATGTCGCGCGCCTGATCAACGGCGTGGCCGGTACCCAGTTGCTCTTCTTGCAGAACAACCTGTGCAAAGGGGTTGATGTCTTCGGCGGCTTTGGTCACGGCCTCGGCCCCGTGCCCAGCAACCACCACAATACGCGCCGGTTCCAGCGCCATGCCGGCATGGATTGCATGGCCAAGCATCGGCGCACCAGCGATCTGGTGCAGCACCTTTGGCAGGTCGGAATTCATGCGGGTGCCCTGCCCAGCGGCAAGGACGATCAAAGCAATGGACATGGCATTGGCCTTTTTTCCTGTTGTGCACCTTTTATCGACGCTATGCAGGGGCGCAAGGGCAAGGCCGATCAAAAGGCGTTTCCACAGGTTTCAGCAATGGGCGGAAAGCCGCCAAACGGGGGTGCGATGCGCACGGTAATCTTTGATCTGGACGGGACCCTAGCGGATACCAGCGGCGATCTGATTGCGGCGGCCAATAGCTGTTTTGACGGGTTAGGTCTGGGCGCGCTGCTGGACCCGGTGGCGGATCAGGCGGCCGCCTTCAAGGGCGGGCGGGCGATGTTATCGCTGGGGTTTGAACGGGCGGGTCCCACCTATGGCCCTGCCGATGTCGAGACACAGTTCCCCATATTCCTGCAAGCCTATGCCGATGCGATTGATGTGCAGACCACGTTGTACCCGGGCGTGGTTGACGCCATCGAGCGACTGCGCAGCGGCGGCGTTTTGGTGGGTGTCTGCACCAACAAGCCCGAAGGTCTGGCGGAAACCTTGCTGGCGCGTTTGGGGGTGCGAGGGCTGTTTGGCTCGATGATCGGGGCAGACACCTTGCCCACGCGCAAGCCTGACCCAGCGCCCTATGTGGCCTCGGTTCAACAGGCAGGCGGAGAGGTCGCACGCTCTATCCTGATTGGCGACACGATCACCGACCGCGATACCGCCCGCGCTGCGGGTGTGCCTTGCGCCTTGGTGACCTTTGGTCCTGATGGGCGTGACGTCGCGGAACTGGAGCCCGAGGCTCTGTTGGATCACTATGATCATCTGGACGATGTCGTCGTGCGACTGCTGGGCGCGTGACCCATGCAGAGGATGATGTTTCCATGACCGAACGTTTCACCGGCTCTTTCACCCAGCAAGAACCGATCCCGGAAGCGGCGATCGAGGCCGCGTTGACGGTTATGCGCCATGGTCGCCTGCATCGCTATAACACTGTGGGCGATGATCCCGGCGAGGTCGCGCTATTGGAGCAGGAATTCGCCGCGTTGACCGGGGCGCAGTACTGTCTGGCGGTGGCCTCGGGCGGGTATGCGTTGGGCTGCGCGCTGCGGGCCTTGGATGTCGGGGCAGGGGATCAGGTGTTGACCAACGCCTTTACCCTTGCGCCTGTGCCGGGGGCCATTGCAGCGGTGGGCGCACAGCCGGTCTTTGTCGAGGTAACCGCACAGCTGACCATTGATCTGGATCACCTGCAAAAGATGATCCGCGACACCGGGGCCAAGGTTCTGATGCTCAGCCACATGCGCGGGCATCTGTGCGACATGGATGCACTGATGGCGATCTGTGATGCCGCGGGGGTGCAGGTGATCGAAGATTGCGCCCATACCATGGGTGCGGCGTGGAACGGGGTACCCTCGGGCCGTCATGGGGTGATCGGTTGCTATTCGACCCAGACCTATAAGCATATGAACTCTGGCGAGGGGGGGCTTTTGATCACGGATGACGCCGTGCTGGCGGCCAAAGCGGTGATCCTGTCTGGCTCTTACATGCTGTATGAACGCCATCTGGCAGCCCCTGCGCCCGAGGTCTTTGAGGGCCTGAAACTGGATACGCCCAACGTGTCGGGGCGCATGGATAATCTGCGGGCCGCAATCCTGCGACCGCAATTGCAGGGCTTAACAGAACAGTGCGCGCGCTGGAATGAACGTTATCAAGTGGTCCAAGATGGCCTGCGCGACACGCCGGGTTTGCAGGTGATCCATCGCCCGGCGCCAGAAAGCTTTGTGGGGTCCTCTATCCAGTTCCTGCTGCCCGGCTGGTCGGGGGCAAAGCTGCGGGATTTGATAGCGCGGTGTGGGGCGCGTGGTGTTGAACTGAAGTGGTTTGGGGCAGATCAGCCAATCGGGTTCACCTCGCGCTATGACCATTGGCGTTATGCCGCGCCCACGGCGTTGCCGCAGACGGACGCGGTCTTGGCGGGGCTGATAGACATGCGCCTGCCCTTGACCTTTTCATTGGAGGACTGCGCGCTGATCGCCCGCATCATCCGGGCCGAGGTCAGCGCGCTTTATCAAGCCACGTAGGCTGCGGTTTCAGAACCGCCGGACGTAAGAAACCGCGGCCACAACCGGGTCAATCTTGGTATTCCCCAGAGAGAATCCATTCACCGTCAGCTCGGATTCCAGATCGAAGTACCGCAAATCAAATCGCACGGCGCTGTAGTCATTCAGGGCATAGTCGAACCCTGCATGCAGTGCGAAACCGGTTGTGTCTTCAAGGTCAACGGTCGTTGCCGCCAACACGCCCTGACCATCGACATCGGTGAACTTGGTGTAGTTCAGGCCGACCCCCAGAAACGGATCAAACCGCCCTTCGGTGGGAAAATGATAATTCACGCTGATTGTCGGCGGAAGCAGTTTGGCGCTGGCAATATTGCCGACGCCTGGGTTGCTGATGTCATGTTCAAATGGCAATGAAGCCAGAAGTTCGACCCCCCAGTTATCGGCAAAGAAATACTCGGCGGTGAAAACCGGGCTGATGCCATCGTCCACGCTGTGGGGAATAAATCCCAGCAACAGGCCATTGTCGGATGCGGGCATGACCCCGGCGATCCCAAACGACAACGTCCAATCCCCGCGCGATTGCGCGGTGGCAGGGGCTGCCAAGGCCAATACGGCCGCTCCGATCATGAGAGTGCTCATAGGTTTCATCGTGTCCCTCCTCAGCCAGCGATGAGATTATGTTAATATACTATGTCACAAATCGCCCTGATTTGCATCAAATTGCCCTGACCTATCCTTTTGATTGTATTGAGTTATCATGTTCAATTCTAAGCGGATCGGCGCGTTCCCTTTGCGGCGCAGCGGGTGCATTCACAAAAAAAGGCACCGCGCTGAGCGATGCCTTTGCAAGACCTGATGGATGTCAGATCAGAAGTTGTGGATGTAAGACAGCCCAAAGACAATTGGGTCAATCTCGGCTTCGCCGATGAAGGCGCCATTCAGGTAAGCATCCGAGTTGATGTCGATCCAGCGCAGGTCAGCGCGCAGCGAACCTTTGTCGGAAATCGCCACATCCAGACCCGCGTGCAGGGCCAGCCCGACCGAGTCGCTCAGGGACACGGTGCCCAAGGCCGAGCTTTCCTCGAAGAACGTGGTATAGTTGATGCCAGCGCCGACAAACGGGGTGAATTTGCTGTCATTGGCAAAGTGGTAGTTCACCGACAGGGTCGGGGGCAGGTGTTTGGTCGAAACCGTGCCGACACCGGTGACGGTCGCGGTGTGTTCAAACGGGGTCGCGGCCAGCAGCTCAATACCAATATTGTCCCTTACGAAGTATTCGAAGGTGATGGTCGGGCGCACGTCATTGTCGATTGTCGTGGGCTGACCCGCCAGCAGGCCGTTGTTGCTTTTAGGGGCCACAACACCCAGACCCAGACCAACGGTCCAGTCCCCTGCGGATTGGGCTAGGGCAGGCAAAGCGGTGGTGCCAAGGGCGGCAGCCAGTGTCGCGGCGAGAATCTTCTTCATTTTCTGTCTCCTCAGGATCGCGCGTGCTGCACCATTTTGCGGATGGGATGTCGGCGCTTTGACTTGGGTCAAGTGCCGCTCAGTTGGGGCGTGTGGGCGGTTGGTCAAAACGTCGCAGGGCAGGGGTGATGGTGCTTTCGGCGCGGCGCTGGGTGTGGGAAGGTGGTGCACCCAAGCGCATGTCGATGGAGGGAAAACCATGATGCACACCCCATGCACATCAGATGCACAAGGCATGCATATCTTTTGCGTCGCGGTTGGGTGTCGATGAAACTGTCGCCAACCCTGTTTGCGTACGTGGTGGTGCTGGTGATGGCGCTGATCAAGTTCACCGATTGGTTCGTGGCCCATCACGATCTCAGCGCGCGGGGGTGCCTTGTGAGCTATGTCTACGACGGCGACACCGTGGCGCTGACCTGCGATGGGCAGGAACGCACCGCCCGGCTGGTGGGGTTTGACACGCCTGAAACCAAGTCTCCGGGCTGCGCTGCCGAAGCTGCCTTGGGCGCGCAGGCCACCACGCGGTTGCGCGCTCTGGTCGCGGCAGGCAGGGTGACGCTGGACGGACAGGGAAGCGACAAATACGGGCGGCTTTTGGTGCGCATGGCAGTCGCGGGCCAGGATGTGGCCGACACGCTGATCAACGAAGGGCTGGCTGTTGCCTATGACGGTGGCGCACGTCTTAATTGGTGTCGGCGCCTGCGCGCGGCGGGGTAGCTTGCGGTGGCCCCTGGCGCAGCCCCGCAATTTTGACGTCACCTTTGCCCCGGGGCCACGCCACGGCAAGGTTGCACCGGGGCCGATCGCCGTGGATGATCAGCCCAGGAGGACCAGAATGATACGATTGCACCACGTGCCGTTTTCGCGTTCGTTCCGGGTTTTGTGGCTGTTGCAAGAGCTGGAACAGAGCTTTGACATCATCGAATACAGCATTCGCGATGGATCGTTGCGCGCGCCGGATTTTATGGCGCACTCTCCGGCGGGGCGGGTTCCGGCGTTGGAAATCGACGGTGAGACGCTGTTTGAAAGCGGCGCGATCATGGAACTGTTGTGCGAGCGCCACCCGGAGTTCGGGCTGGGCCGCGCGCCCGGCCATCCGGACCGCGCGGCGTTTTTGCAGGCGCTCAATTTCGCCGAAACCCAGGCCAGCCTGATTGAACAGCTGAATCTGAACCATGTTTTCCTGCGCGATCCGGCAGATGCCAGCCCGGTGGTGATTAAGCTGAACACGATGCGGCTGACGCAGACGTTGAGGGCCACCGAGGCGATGCTTGCAGGGCAGGAATTTCTTTTGCCGTCGGGGTTCTCGGGGGCTGACATCATGATGGGCTTCAACCTGTTTGCCGCGCCCTACTTTGTGCCTCTGGATCCGTTCCCGCATCTGCGCGCCTATCGACAGCGCCTTGAGACCCGGCCCGGGTATCAGGCCGCACGGGCGCGCGACGGGCAGCAGGATTTCTATGCCAAAGATTTCTATCCGGTTCCGGGGGGCGCGTGATCTTGCCCGACATGGTCGAAATCTTCGAAGTGGGGCCGCGCGACGGGTTACAAAACGAGCCGCGGATGATCGCGACCGATCAGAAAATCGCGTTGATTGATTTGCTGTCGGGGGCGGGGTTTCAGCGGATCGAGGTGGCCTCGTTCGTGTCGCCGCGCCTGTTGCCGCAGATGGCGGATGCGGCGCAGGTACTGGCGGGGCTGAACCGCGTGCCGGGCGTGGCCTATGCGGCGCTGACCCCAAACCTGAAAGGGTTTGAGCGCGCCCTTGCTGCGGGGGCGGATGAGGTGGCGATTTTTGGCGCCGCCTCTGAGGGGTTCAGCCGTGCCAATATCAATGCCTCAATCGCGCAAAGCCTTGAACGGTTTGCACCGGTCGCGCAGGCCGCTGCCAAGGCGGGTGTTCCGGTGCGTGGCTATGTCAGCTGTGCCATCGCCTGCCCGTTTGATGGGCCGACCCCCGTGGCGCAGGTGGCGCGCGTGGCGGCGGCGTTGCGCGATCTGGGCTGCTATCAGATCAGTCTGGGCGACACGATTGGTGCGGGCACACCGCAGAGCGTGCGCGCCATGTTGAACGCTGTTTTGCAAGAGCTGCCCGCCGACCAGCTGGCCGGGCATTTTCACGACACGGGCGGTCGGGCGCTTGCTAATATCGAGGCGTCATTGGATTTGGGGCTGCGGGTGTTTGATGCTGCGGTTGGTGGCTTGGGCGGCTGTCCGTTTGCCGGAAACGCGCCGGGGAATGTGGCCACTGAAACCGTGGTGAACTGGTTGCATAACCGTGGCTTTGTTACCGGGCTTGACCCAGAGGCGATTGGGCAGGCGGCGGCTTTGGCGCGCGGGCTGCGCGGATCTGCCGGGACCCGCTGACACAGCGATGTGCCCACCGCGACCGCCGAACGCGTGGTTTTGACGCAGGCGGCGCGGTCTGCCCCTGCGGACCCACGCAAAGCACGCTTTGCACAGGGGCCAATAACATCATTGCAAGCCCTGAGCCTTTGTGACGTAGCCGGTAAAATGCTGCGACTGCATGTCGGTCCGCTGGCGGGCCGCGTCCCGGAGAGGGCGCCAAGCCATGCGCTTGGTGGCGTGGCGATGGCCGAGGGGAGCGACGGCTCTGGCCCCCAAATTTTGCGCCTCTTTTAAGGGCTCTAGCCGGAGGGGGCGTGGGCAGGTCGAAAAAATTTGTAAAACTTGATCTAAATCAAGGCGCGATATTTGCGCATTGACCCGGCACATTCCCGGCATTGAGTCGAATTCTGCGACGCAGCGGGCGCGAATCCCGCCCTGCGGCAATATTTCGCGGTTGTTCAAATGCCGCTTCAAAACACAATCTTGAAAACCCAACAAATAAAAGGGGTTGGAGGGTCGCGGTTTGGTTGACCCTGCTGGCGCGCAGGGGTAAACCATCTGGTGATCAAGGCATGCCGGTTCGGCGCACCTAACTAGGGAGAGACGCTGTGGAAGATCTGCTTCGTGAGTACCTGCCAATTCTGATTTTCTTAGGAATGGCGACGGCACTGGGGCTTATACTCCTCCTTTCAGCGTTCATTCTGGCGGTCAGAAATCCCGATCCGGAAAAAACCTCGGCCTATGAATGTGGTTTCAACGCGTTTGATGACGCGCGTATGAAATTCGATGTGCGGTTCTATCTGGTCGCCATCCTTTTCATCATCTTCGATCTCGAAATTGCCTTCTTGTTCCCCTGGGCTGTTGCCTTTGGTGACATGGGGATGGTCGGGTTCTGGTCGATGATGGTTTTCCTGGCCGTTCTGACCATCGGCTTTGCCTATGAGTGGAAGAAAGGGGCCCTGGAATGGGAGTGATGACCGGAGCCAACACCGCAGGCGGTGACAAAGAGCACGCCACGCGGTTGCTGAATGACGAGCTGCAGGACAAAGGTTTCCTGCTGACCTCGACCGAGGACATCATCAACTGGGCCCGCACCGGCAGTCTGCACTGGATGACCTTTGGGTTGGCCTGTTGCGCGGTTGAGATGATGCACACGTCGATGCCGCGGTATGACCTTGAGCGTTGGGGGACTGCGCCGCGCGCCTCGCCGCGCCAGTCGGACCTGATGATTGTGGCCGGCACCCTGACCAACAAAATGGCGCCAGCCCTGCGCAAGGTCTATGACCAGATGCCCGAGCCGCGTTATGTGATCTCGATGGGGTCCTGCGCCAATGGCGGCGGCTATTACCACTATTCCTATTCCGTCGTGCGCGGCTGTGACCGGATCGTTCCGGTTGACGTCTATGTGCCCGGCTGCCCGCCGACCGCCGAAGCGCTGGTCTATGGCATTTTGCAGCTGTCGCGCAAAATCCGCCGCACCGGCACGATTGCGAGGTAAGCCATGTCTGACGCTCTGAACGAACTTGGCGCCCATATCAGCCTGAAACGCCCAGATCACGTGCTGTCTTATGCCGTGAACTTTGGCGAGCTGACGCTGGAAGCCCCGGCCAATTCCATCGTGGAACTGGTCGAGTTTCTGAAATCCGATGCGACCTGCCGGTTCTCGACTCTGGTCGACATTACCGCCATCGACCACCCCGCGCGTGAAGCCCGGTTTGACGTGGTCTATCACTTCCTGTCGATGTACCAAAACCACCGTATCCGCATCAAATGCGCGGTGCGAGAGGATGAGATGGTGCCGTCTCTGATGCCGGTATTTGAATCGGCCAACTGGTTTGAACGCGAAGTGTTCGACATGTTCGGGATCATCTTCACCGGCCACCCGGACCTGCGCCGTTTGCTGACGGATTATGGTTTCCGGGGCCATCCGCTGCGTAAGGACTTCCCGACCACTGGCTATACCGAGGTGCGTTACGACGAGACGCAGAAACGCGTGGTTTATGAGCCCGTTAGCCTGGTTCAGGAATACCGCCAGTTTGACTTCATGAGCCCGTGGGAAGGGGCCGAATATATCCTGCCCGGCGACGAGCGGGGCGAGGCCAAAGGGTGAGCGGCGCACAGCACATAAGCGCCGTTTCGGCAGGCATTGGCATGGTTAACCAATGCCTTATTGCCGCCACATCGGGCGGGTATTCTCTGCGCGCCCGGGGGCGTCGTGATGGGAAGGCCCGCATGACGAATACATGGTGCGAGACACGTCAATTGGATGGTCTGACAGCGATGTCAGCGCCGTCTTTTGGGCTGCGCACCAGCCTGAAAGATCAAGACACAGATGCGCTGACCCTTGGCGGGGCAGCAATCGGGGCGGGGGCCTAAGCGGATGGACGGTAACTTCAACGACGCACAGACCGGCGAACAGAAGATCCGGAATTTCAATATCAACTTCGGCCCGCAGCACCCTGCGGCCCACGGTGTGCTGCGCATGGTGCTGGAGCTGGACGGCGAGATCGTCGAGCGCGCAGACCCGCATATCGGCCTGCTGCACCGTGGCACCGAAAAGCTGATGGAAAGCCGCACCTATCTGCAGAACCTTCCCTATCTGGACCGTCTGGATTACGTGGCCCCGATGAACCAGGAACACGCCTGGTGCATGGCGATCGAAAAGCTGACCGGCACCGAAGTGCCGCGCCGGGCCTCGTTGATCCGGGTGCTGTATTCGGAAATCGGTCGCATCCTGAACCACCTGCTGAACGTGACCACGCAGGCGATGGACGTGGGCGCGCTGACCCCGCCGCTGTGGGGGTTTGAAGAGCGCGAGAAGCTGATGGTGTTTTACGAGCGCGCCTGTGGCGCCCGTCTGCACGCCGCCTATTTCCGCCCCGGTGGCGTCCATCAGGACCTGCCGCCCGATTTGCTGGATGATATCGAAGCTTGGTGTGACCCGTTCCTGAAAGTCGTGGACGATCTGGACACGCTGCTGACTGAAAACCGTATCTTCAAACAGCGCAACTGTGACATCGGCATCATCACCGAGGACGACATTCTTGAATGGGGCTTTTCGGGCGTGATGGTCCGTGGCTCGGGCCTGGCTTGGGACCTGCGTCGTTCGCAGCCCTATGAATGCTATGACGAGATGGAATTCCAGATTCCTGTCGGCAAGAACGGTGACTGCTATGATCGTTACCTGTGCCGCATGGAAGAAATGCGCCAGTCTGTCCACATCATGCGCCAGTGCATCGACAAGCTGCGCGTGGAAAAGGGCGACGTGCTGGCCCGGGGCAAGCTGACACCGCCCAAACGCGGCGATATGAAAACCTCGATGGAAGCGTTGATCCATCACTTCAAGCTTTATACCGAAGGCTTCCACGTGCCCGCCGGCGAAGTTTATGCCGCCGTTGAGGCGCCCAAGGGCGAGTTCGGCGTTTACATGGTGTCGGATGGCTCGAACAAACCCTATCGCGCCAAGCTGCGCGCGCCGGGTTTCTTGCATCTGCAAGCAATGGATTACGTCTCGAAGGGGCATCAGCTGGCCGATGTCTCGGCGATTATCGGGACGATGGATATCGTGTTCGGGGAGATCGACCGTTGATCGACCCCCGGGCATATCACGGAATCTGGGTGGGGACCCATCGGAGCGAAGGCGCCTGCGCGTCGGCGTCTCCTTTTCAAGAGTACGAGGCAAAGTTTGCCTCAATTCAAGGAGTAACCCCATGAAAACCCTGATCAAAACTACCGCTTTCCTGATTGGCCTGTCGCCTTTGGCGCTGGCTGCGCAAGATTGGACTCCGACCGACGATGATCTTGCCACGTTCCGCGTTGCCTTGTTCAATGCGGGCTGCGTTGTGAATGACGAAGAGTCTGCCCTGGTGGTTGAATCGTCCACCGACTTTTCGGAAGAAGAGCTGGATGTGATGGTTGAACAGCTGCGCATCTATCAGGAAATTATCGACGCCTCGGAAGATGGCGGCATCAAACTCGTATCAGGAGCCTGCGCTGAGTAATGCTTCGACGTCTGCACCATGAACAGCCTGACAGCTTCGCCTTTACCCCCGCCAACCAAGCGTGGGCAGAGGCGCAGCTGACGAAATACCCCGAAGGCCGTCAGGCCAGTGCCGTGATCCCACTTTTGTGGCGCGCACAAGAGCAGGAGGGGTGGCTGTCAAAGCCCGCGATCGAAACCATCGCGGACATGCTGGGCATGGCCTATATTCGGGTGCTTGAGGTTGCGACGTTCTATTTTATGTTCCAGCTGAAACCGGTTGGGACGCTGGCGCATGTGCAGATTTGCGGGACGACGTCCTGCATGATTTGTGGTGCCGAAGACCTGATCAAAGTCTGTCAGGACAAGATTGCCGACAAGGCCCATGCGCTGTCTGCGGACGGTAAGTTCAGCTGGGAAGAGGTTGAATGTCTGGGCGCGTGTACCAACGCGCCGATGGTCCAGATCGGCAAGGACTTCTACGAAGACCTGACGCCGGAAAAGCTGACGGAAATTCTGGAGGCGCTGGCCAAGGGCGACGTGCCGGTGCCGGGGCCGCAGAATGGCCGGTATGGGTGCGAACCTCTGGGCGGGCTGACGGCCCTGACCGAGGTCGACAGCGGCCACACCCAGTATAACGGTTCGGTTCAACGGGCTGTGGATCTGGGGGATACCGTCAAGCGGATTGATGGCACCGAGGTACCGTTGACCACGCCATGGAACGCCGCCGGGACGGGCGATGCGGATGCTGCAGTGCTGGAGAAACCTGCGGCCAAACCCGCCGCGGCCAAAGCTGAGGCGCCCAAACCTGCGCCCAAGGCTGAAACACCCAAGGCCGCGCCCAAACCCGCCGCCAAGGCCAAGGCTGAGGATGCCGCCCAAGAAGGTACGCGCCCGACCGGGTTGGAAGGGGCGCGCGACGGGGCTGGCGATGATCTGAAGATGATCAAAGGTGTTGGTCCCGCGCTTGAGAAATTGCTTAACGAGTTAGGTTTTTACCATTTCGATCAGGTTGCGGCATGGACTGCCGACGAGGTGGCCTGGGTCGATCAGAACCTGAAAGGGTTCAAAGGACGGGTCAGCCGGGATGGCTGGGTCGATCAAGCGCGCGTTCTGGCTGAGGGAGGTCAGACAGAGTTCGCGCAGCGTGTGAAAAAGGGTGATGTCTACTAATCACCCCAGTGTAGGGACAGGAGGACCGGCAGATGTCGGAAGGGTCGAACGGGCTTGGTTGCCCACTGAAGCTTTGGATAATCTCTGCGGTGGTTGGCGCCGTAGTGACGCTTGCGCTGGTCGCAGGTGGTTATGCATGGCTTGCAGCGATCTTTCTGGGCATTGTCACCTGCGGCCTTTTGGGCCTGCTTCTGACTTGGTTGATCTGCGTCTCGCCGCAGGAAGGACCGCGCCGTCAGGCCGCGTTTGGGGAGGAGGACCCCGACGCGATCGTGGCGCAGGTCGTGCAAACAGCGCCTGCTGAGACCGCTTCCAAGTCAGAACCTGCCCCCACACCCACACCAAAACCGGTTCAGCAGGCGGCGCCCGCGCCCGAAGCTGTGCCGGCACCCGAAGCTGCACCTGAACCTGCGCCCGCACCCCTTGCTGCGGTCGAAGAGGACACCGATGAAGTGCAGCCTGTCACCTTGTCTGCGGCACGGGCCGAAGGGGCAGATGACCTGAAGAAGATTAAAGGCGTGGGGCCCAAGCTGGAAGGCGTGCTGAACGAGCTGGGCTTCTATCACTATGACCAGATCGCGGCCTGGTCCGAGGCCGAAGTGGCCTGGGTTGACGCGAGACTGAAATTCAAGGGCCGTATTGAGCGCGATGGCTGGATCGCGCAGGCGGCGGAACTGGCAAAGGGTTAAGCGCGGGTTTCGACCGCAGCTGACCAAAGAACAAAGGGCTGACCATGACTGGGGGGCGTAACGCCAATCAATCGCAAAACGCGCAAAAAGGGCGCGTGGCTGCTGTGGTAATCGCAGTGGGCGGATTGATTGCCATCGTGGCCCCTTGGCTGACCGATATCCTTGGACTGTCGATGCGATTTGAGATGCTGTTCTACATGCTCTCGCTCGCAGCGTTTTTCTGGGCGATGGTCGTGTTGTGGCAAATCCGGCGCGCGGGTCGCGAGAATTGAGGGGCAAGACATGCTGAAAGACGAAGATCGCATCTTTACCAATATCTACGGCATGGATGACCGTTCGCTGGCTGGCGCGCGCAAGCGTGGCCAATGGGATGGCACGGCGGACATCATCGAAAAGGGTCGCGACTGGATCATCGACGAGATGAAAGCTTCGGGCCTGCGCGGACGTGGGGGTGCGGGTTTCCCGACCGGGTTGAAATGGTCTTTCATGCCCAAGGAATCCGATGGGCGTCCGCATTATCTGGTGATCAATGCTGACGAATCCGAACCGGCAACCTGCAAAGACCGCGAGATCATGCGCCATGATCCCCACACCCTGATCGAGGGCGCGCTGATTGCCAGCTTCGCCATGGGCGCGCATGCCTCGTATATTTATATCCGGGGCGAGTTCATCCGCGAACGCGAAGCGCTTCAGGCGGCGATTGACGAAGCTTACGACGCCGGTCTGCTGGGCAAGAACGCTGCGGGCACGGGCTGGGATTTCGACCTCTACCTGCACCACGGGGCAGGGGCGTATATCTGCGGCGAGGAAACCGCGCTGCTGGAAAGCCTTGAAGGCCGCAAGGGCATGCCGCGCATGAAGCCGCCGTTCCCGGCGGGGGCTGGTCTGTATGGCTGCCCGACCACGGTGAACAATGTTGAATCCATCGCCGTTGTGCCCACCATCCTGCGCCGTGGCGGCGCGTGGTTTGCCGGTTTTGGCCGCCCCAACAATCAGGGCACCAAGCTGTTTGCCATGACCGGTCATGTGAACACGCCCTGCGTCATCGAAGAAGAAATGTCGATGTCGATGCGCGAGATGATCGAAAAGCACGGCGGCGGCATTCGCGGCGGCTGGGATAACCTGAAAGCGATCATCCCCGGTGGCGCCTCTTGCCCGGTTCTGCCCAAGGACATGTGCGATGAGGCGATCATGGATTTCGACTGGATGCGCGAGAATAAATCCTCGCTGGGCACCGGTTGCATGATCGTGATGGACCAGAACACCGATGTCATCAAAGCCGTCTGGCGGTTGGCCAAGTTCTTTAAGCACGAAAGCTGTGGCCAGTGCACCCCGTGCCGCGAAGGCACCGGCTGGATGATGCGGGTGATGGAGCGTCTGGTAACCGGCGAGGCTGAGGTCGAGGAAATCGACATGCTGCTAAGCGTGACCAAGCAGGTCGAAGGCCATACCATCTGCGCGCTGGGCGACGCCGCGGCATGGCCGATTCAGGGCCTGATCCGTCATTTCCGTGACGAGATCGAAGACCGCATCAAATACACCAAATCCGGCCGTATCTCGGCGGCTGTGGCGGCGGAGTAAGGCACGACCATGCACCCCAAGGGCCATCATCTTGCGGAACTGAATGTTGGGCGGCTTCTGGCTGACCCGGCTGATCCGCGCGTGGCCGATTTTATGGGGGCCATCGACCTGATCAACGGGCTGGGCAAGAAGATGCCCGGCTTTGTCTGGATGATGGAAGGGTCGGGCGCGCCGGACACGGGCAACACCGAAAACTGCATTGGCGGCGACCCGCAAATGGTCAGCAATCTGACTGTGTGGGAAGACGTGGTCAGCCTTGAGAAGTTCGTTTGGGACACGGTGCATCGCCAGTTCTATGAGCGCCGGGCCGAGTGGTTCGAGCTGATGGGTGAGATGCATTTCGTCATGTGGTGGGTGCCCGAGGGGCATCAGCCGACGCTGGGCGAAGCCTTGGAACGTCTTGAGCATCTGCGCGCCAAAGGCGACAGTGATCATGCTTTTGGCTGGTCTTATCTGAAAGACGCCACCCGATGGCGCACACGCGGCTGTGCGCAGGTGGCGGCAGAATGATGATGCGTGTGGGGGCATATCAGGGATCGAAACCAGCGGGGAACCGCCGGGCGGGTGGGCTGTTATTGAATAGCAGCGATCGCGCTCCCACTCCTTTCTTCGAAAGGAGTTCCCTGATGAACACATTGAAAACACTGGCATTTGCCACAACCGTTACCGGGCTTTCCATGGGGCCTTCGCTGGCCTCGGCGAATGGGCTGCGCGACCATCAGCAGATCAATGACGGGCTGCTGATCATCGCGATTGGCGACAAGATCCAAGACAACTGTCCCAGCATCGAGCCGCGCATGTTCAAAGCCTATAGCTTTGCCAAGACCCTTGAGCGTCTGGCCAAGAATGACGGGTACACCGACGATGAAATCCGGGCTTTTGTCAAAGACAAGGCCGAAAAAGCCCGCGTGAAAGGCTTGGCCGATACGTATCTGGCCCAGCGTGGCGTCCAGCAGGACGACCCGCTGAGCTATTGCACGGCCGGGCTGAACGAAATCGAAAAGAATAGCCAGATCGGCGTGTTGCTGAAGACAAAGTGAGACCACATGGCGGACCTGAAAAAGATCGTAATTGACGGCACCGAGATCGAGGTAGATCCGGCGATGACCATCCTGCAGGCGTGCGAGCAAGCCGGGGTGGAAGTCCCTCGGTTCTGTTACCACGAACGTCTGTCGATTGCGGGCAACTGCCGGATGTGTCTGGTTGAGGTCGTGGGCGGCCCGCCCAAGCCCGCCGCCAGCTGTGCCATGCAGGTGCGCGATCTGCGCCCCGGCCCCGAAGGCCAGCCACCGGTGGTGAAAACCAACTCGCCCATGGTCAAGAAAGCCCGCGAAGGCGTGATGGAGTTTCTGCTGATCAACCACCCGCTGGATTGCCCGATCTGCGATCAGGGTGGCGAGTGCGATCTTCAGGATCAGGCCATGGCCTATGGCGTTGATTTCAGCCGTTTCCGCGAGGCCAAACGCGCCACCGAAGATCTGGATCTGGGGCCGCTTGTAGCCACCACCATGACCCGCTGCATCAGCTGCACCCGTTGTGTGCGCTTCACCACCGAAGTTGCCGGCATCCACCAGATGGGCCAGACCGGGCGCGGCGAAGATGCGGAAATCACCAGCTATCTGAACCAGACGTTGGACAGCAACCTGCAGGGCAACATCATTGACCTGTGCCCGGTGGGCGCGCTGACCAGCAAGCCCTATGCATTCACCGCCCGCCCGTGGGAGCTGACCAAGACCGAAACCATCGACGTGATGGATGCGCTTGGCGCCAATATCCGTGTGGATACCAAGGGTCGCGAAGTGATGCGCATTCTGCCGCGCAACCATGATGGCGTGAACGAGGAATGGATTTCCGACAAGACCCGCTTTGTCTGGGATGGTCTGCGCCGTCAGCGACTGGATCGCCCTTACGTGCGCGTTGATGGCAAGCTCAAACCCGCCAGCTGGGACGAAGCGCTTGGCGCGGCGGCGGCGGCGATGAAGGGCAAGAAAATTGCCGGTCTGATCGGTGATCTGGCCCCGGTTGAGGCGGTTTATGCGTTGAAGCAATTGGTGACCGGCTTGGGGGGCACGGTGGAATGCCGCACCGATGGTGCGAAACTGCCCGAAGGCAACCGGTCGGCTTATGTGGGTAATGCCCATGTCGAAGACATCGACACCGCCAAAGAGATTTACCTGATCGGCACCGATCCGCGTGTTGAATCGGCTGTACTGGATGCGCGCATCCGCAAGGCCTGGCTGGCCGGGGCAAATGTGCATCTGATCGGCACCGCCGAAGGGCTGAGCTATGACGTGACCAACCATGGTCCGGGCCGGATCGTGATCAACCGTCTGCTGGCCGAGGCCAAACCGACCGAAGGCGCGCTTGTCATTCTGGGGCAGGGCGCGATCAGCGAAGGTGATGGCAAGCAGGTGACGGGTCAGAGCATGGCGCTGGCACAAGCTCTGGGCGCCAAGTTCATGATGCTGCACACTGCCGCCGCCCGCGTGGGCGCGATGGATGTGGGCGCAACGACCATGGGTGGCATTGACGCCGCTATGGAGGGGGCCGAGGTGGTGTTTAACCTTGGCGCAGATGAGGTCGACATTCAGGACGGCCCGTTTGTGATTTACCAGGGCAGCCATGGCGACCGCGGCGCACACCGTGCTGACGTGATCCTGCCGGCGGCGTCCTATGTCGAAGAGCAGGGCCTGTTCGTAAACACCGAAGGACGCCCGCAGCTGGCGCTGCGCGCCGCTTTCCCGCCGGGCGAAGCCAAGGAAAACTGGGCCATTCTGCGGGCTTTGTCGGCGCATGTGGGCGAGGTTCTGCCGTTTGACAGCATCGCACAGTTGCGCAGTGCGCTGGTGGCCGAGGTGCCGCATCTGGCACAGATCGACGAGGTGCCCGACAATGGCTGGACGCCAGAACCTGCGGCCGAGCTGCAAAAGGGCAAGTTCCGCCCGGTTGTAACGGATTTCTATCTGACCAACCCTATCGCCCGCGCCTCGCAGGTGATGGCCGAGCTGAGCGCACAGGCCAAGGCCCGCGCTGAGACCCCGGTGGCAGCCGAGTAATGAACAAACGCATCGCATATCACGTGGCAACAGGGCTGGTGCTGGGCACCGGGCTGTCGGCCTGTGTGAATGATGCGGGTGTGGATGTCGGGCAAGGCACGTTTGTGCCTGCTTATGACGGGGTGCAGACGCGCCGTCTGGATGACAAGCTGGTCAGCTTTGTTGTGCAGATGCAAGGCGCGCGCGGCCCGCAGGATGTCGAGGATTATGCCGAATGTGCCGCTGCGCAATATACGCTGATCCGTGGATATGGGTTTGCACGTCATGTGCGGACACAAGTTGAAAACAATAATGACGTTTGGGTGGCGGATGCGGTCTATACGATCTCGCCCGCTTTGCCCGACGGGGTACAGAAACTGGATGCCGAGGTGGTTGTTGCCAACTGCCGGCACCAAGGAATACCGACGGTTTGAAGGGACGGGGCTGGAATGGCTGACTTTTTGAATACCGGCTTGGGGACGGTAGTGCTGATCGGGGCGCAGGGCCTTTTGATCATCGCCTTTGTGATGCTGTCTTTGCTGTTTTTGGTCTATGCGGACCGGAAAATCTGGGCCGCCGTGCAAATGCGCAAAGGCCCCAACATCGTGGGCGCCTTTGGCCTGCTGCAATCGGTGGCCGACGCGTTGAAATACGTGGTCAAAGAGGTCGTCGTGCCCGCAGGCGCCGACAAGCCGGTGTTCTTTCTGGCGCCGATCCTGTCCTTCGTGCTGGCGGTGCTGGCCTGGGCGGTGATCCCGTTCAATCCGGGTTGGGTGCTGGCTGATATCAACGTCGCGATCCTGTTCGTCTTTGCCGTGTCCTCGCTTGAGGTTTACGGGGTGATCATGGGCGGCTGGGCGTCGAACTCGAAATACCCATTCCTTGGCTCGCTGCGGTCCGCCGCGCAGATGATCTCCTATGAGGTGTCGATCGGCCTGATCATCATCGGGGTGATCCTGTCCACCGGTTCGCTGAGCTTTGGTGCAATCGTCGCGGCGCAGGATGGCTCTTATGGCCTGTTCTCGTGGTACTGGTTGCCGCATCTGCCGATGGTGGTGCTGTTCTTTGTTTCGGCGCTGGCCGAAACCAACCGCCCGCCGTTTGACCTGCCCGAGGCTGAATCGGAACTGGTTGCCGGTTTCATGGTGGAATACTCGTCCACCGCCTACCTGCTGTTCATGGCCGGGGAATATATCGCCATCTTCCTGATGTGTGCGCTGATGACCCTGCTGTTCTTTGGCGGTTGGCTGTCGCCCATCCCGGGCCTGCCTGATGGCGTGCTGTGGATGGTGGCGAAGATGTGGATCTTCTTCTTCTTCTTCGCGATGGTGAAGGCCATCGTACCGCGCTATCGCTATGATCAGCTGATGCGCCTGGGCTGGAAAGTGTTCCTGCCGATGTCGCTGGGTTGGGTCGTATTGGTGGCCTTCTTCGCAAAATTCGAACTCTTCGGCGGTGCCTATGCCCGCTGGATGATTGGGGGATAAGCCATGGGTGCGATTGATCTGAACCGGGCGGTAAAATACTTCCTGCTGGCGGATTTCATCAAAGGCTTTGCGCTGGGCATGAAATACTTCGTGCAACCGGCGGCGACGCTGAACTACCCGCATGAAAAGGGGCCGCTGTCGCCCCGCTTTCGCGGTGAACATGCTTTGCGCCGGTATCCCAACGGCGAGGAACGCTGCATCGCCTGTAAGCTGTGCGAGGCCGTCTGCCCCGCCCAGGCGATCACCATCGACGCCGAACCGCGTGAGGACGGCAGCCGCCGCACCACACGCTATGACATCGACATGACCAAATGCATCTATTGCGGTTTCTGCCAAGAAGCCTGCCCGGTGGATGCAATTGTTGAAGGCCCGAACTTTGAGTTCTCGACCGAGACCCGCGAAGAGCTGTTCTATGACAAGGAAAAGCTGCTGGACAACGGCGCGCGCTGGGAGGCCGAGATTGCCCGCAACCTTGAACTGGATGCGCCCTACAGATGAGTGATTTCAGCAAACTCTTTGAGCAGATGATGGAGCAGAGCCACAAGATGGCCAAGGCTTTCAACCCCGCGTTGGAAAGCTTTCAGGTGACCGGCTTCGACAAGCTCATGCCGACCATGCCCAAGAACTTCATGGACATGATGTGGGGCAACGCCTTCAACAAGGATGGTCTGGATTCCAAAACCCGCCTGCTGGTCGTACTGGCCGGGCTGACGGTGCTGGGTGCGCAGGCCGAGCCGCAGTTTAAATTGACCGTGCGCCACGCGCTTGAAGCAGGTGCAACGGAACAAGAGATCGCCGAAGTGATCTATCAGATGGCTATGCTGGGGGGCATCCCCGCGATGAACCACGCCCTGATGCTGGCCAAGGAAGTGTTCCGGGAACAGGAGGAGGACAACTCATGACCCCGATGGAGCTGACCTTTTATTTCTTCTCGACCATCGCGGTGATTGCCGCGCTGATGGTCGTGGTGTCGAAAAACCCGGTGCATTCGGTCCTGTGGCTGATCCTGTCGTTCCTGTCGGTGGCCGGGCTGTTCGTGCTGCTGCAGGCCGAATTTGTCGCGATGTTGCTGATCATCGTCTACGTGGGGGCGGTCGCGGTGCTGTTCCTGTTTGTGGTGATGATGCTGGATGTCGACTTTGCCGAGCTGAAAGGCGAGATGGCGCTGTATATGCCCATTGCGTTGCTGATCGGCGTGGTGATTTTGGTCGAACTGGGCATCGCCTTTGGCACATGGTCGATCACCGAGGCCGCCATGGCGCAACGTGCGGCCGTGACACCCGATGTGACCGAGGTGCAAAACACCGCCGCTTTGGGCGCGCTGATCTATGACGACTACATCTATCTGTTCCAGGCGGCGGGTCTGATCCTGCTGGTGGCAATGATCGGTGCCATCGTCCTGACCCTGCGCCATCGCAAAGATATCAAACGTCAGGACATTCTGGCGCAGATCTACCGCGATCCGGCCAAGGCGATGGAACTGAAAGACGTGAAACCGGGGCAGGGGCTCTGATCGCACCGCCCCGTGCGGGGGCGGCGCTAGGAAATTGGAAGCGGGCAGATAACAGGCCCGGAGGGACAAAATGATCGGACTTGAACATTACCTGGCTGTTGGCGCGGCACTGTTCGTGATCGGCGTGTTCGGGATTTTCCTGAACCGCAAGAATGTGATCGTCATCCTGATGTCGATTGAATTGATGCTGCTGGCGGTGAACGTGAACTTTGTCGCCTTCTCTTACTATCTGGGCGATCTGGTGGGGCAGGTGTTTACCCTGTTCGTGCTGACGGTGGCCGCGGCCGAGGCCGCGATCGGGCTGGCCATTTTGGTCTGCTTCTTCCGGACCCGCGGCACGATTGCCGTGGAAGATGTCAACGTGATGAAGGGATAAGCGGCTATGGTTTCGGTCATTCTTTTCGCGCCGCTGATCGGCGCACTTATTGGTGGCTTCGGCTGGCGCATCATCGGCGAAAAAGGCGCGATGTATGTCACCACGGGCCTTCTGTTTCTGGCGGCTTTCTTCAGCTGGGTGGTGTTTGTCGGCTTTGACGGCGAGACCCAGCAGATCCAGCTGTTGCGCTGGATTGAAAGCGGCAGCCTCAGCACCGACTGGTCGATCCGTCTGGACAGGCTGACCGCGATCATGCTGATCGTTGTCACCACCGTGTCGGCGCTGGTGCACCTCTACAGCTTTGGCTACATGGACCACGACCCGCAATGGGGCGAGGGCGAGACCTATAAGCCGCGCTTCTTTGCCTATCTGTCGTTCTTTACCTTCGCCATGCTGATGCTGGTGACCTCGGACAATCTGGTGCAGATGTTCTTTGGCTGGGAAGGCGTGGGCGTGGCTTCGTATCTGCTGATTGGGTTTTACTGGAAGAAACCTTCAGCGGGCGCGGCGGCGATGAAAGCCTTCATCGTGAACCGTGTGGGTGACTTTGGCTTTGCGCTGGGCATCTTTGCGCTGTTCTTCCTGACCGACAGCATCGACATGGATGTGATCTTTGCTGCAGCGCCCGCGCTGGCGGAAACGCAGCTGCACTTCCTGTGGACGGACTGGAACGCGGCCAATCTGGTGGCTTTCCTGCTGTTCATCGGTGCAATGGGGAAATCGGCGCAGCTGCTGCTGCACACGTGGCTGCCCGACGCGATGGAAGGTCCGACCCCGGTGTCGGCGCTGATCCACGCTGCGACCATGGTGACCGCGGGTGTATTCCTGGTTTGCCGGATGTCGCCTCTGTTTGAATACGCACCCGAGGCCAAGGCGTTTATCGTCTATATCGGCGCCACCACCGCGTTCTTTGCGGCAACCGTGGGATTGGTGCAAAACGACATCAAGCGCGTGATCGCCTATTCGACCTGTAGCCAGCTGGGCTATATGTTCGTGGCCGCAGGTGTTGGCGTCTACTCAGTCGCGATGTTCCACCTGCTGACGCACGCGTTCTTTAAGGCGATGTTGTTCCTGGGGGCCGGTTCGGTGATCCATGCAATGCATCATGAACAGGACATGCGGAATTACGGCGGGCTGCGCAAAAAGATCCCCTATACGTTCTGGGCGATGATGATCGGTACGCTGGCCATCACCGGGGTCGGCATCCCGCTGACCCATATCGGCTTTGCCGGCTTCCTGTCCAAAGATGCGATTATCGAAAGCGCCTTTGCCGGTGGCATTGGCTATGCTTTCTGGATGCTGGTGATCGCGGCCTGCTTTACCAGCTTCTACAGCTGGCGTCTGATGTTCCTGACCTTCTATGGCAAGCCGCGCGGCGACAAGCACACGCATGAGCACGCGCATGAAAGCCCGAAGGTCATGCTGGTGCCACTTGGTGTGCTGGCGATTGGGGCGGTGTTCTCGGGGATGGTGTTCTTTAAACCGTTCTTTGGTGACCATGCCGATGTGAACAAGTTCTTCGGTATTCCGGGCCATCACGAAGAGCACGGCGAGGACAAAGATCACGCCGCGCTTGATACGGCACCTGTGGCGGTGATCGGCGATGACCTGCATCAGGTGATCCGCGTTGCGGGGGGCGAGGCCCATGCCGCTACGGATGATCACGGGGACGCGCATGGCGCGGCCGACGATCATGCGGTGCAAACCGGGGCGGCTCCGCAGGGTGCCATTTTCATGCACCCCGACAATCACGTGATGGATGACGCGCACCATGCGCCCAAATGGGTCAAGGTCTCGCCGTTCTTTGCGATGCTGATCGGGTTGGGCATGGCCTATTGGTTCTATATCGTGAACCCGAAACTGCCCCGCAAACTGGCCGAGAACCAACCGGTCCTGTACCAGTTCCTGCTGAACAAATGGTACTTTGACGAAATCTATGACGCGGTGTTTGTACGCCCCTCCAAGGCGCTTGGCCGTTTCCTTTGGACGCGCGGCGACGGTGCTGTCATCGACGGTGGGATCAATGGTTTGGCCATGGGGATCATCCCGTTCTTCACGCGCCTGGCTGGCCGGGCACAATCTGGATACCTGTTCCATTACGCCTTTGCGATGGTGATCGGCATGGTCGTGCTGATTACCTGGATGGCGATGGGCGGAGGGGCTGAATAAATGCTGGATAACATCCTTTCCCTGATCACCTTTTTGCCGCTGATCGCGGCGCTGGTGCTGGCCCTGTTTTTGCGCGGAGAAGACGAAGCCGCGCAGACCAATGCCAAATGGGTCGCTTTGGCCACGACGGTGGTGACGTTCCTTGCGTCGCTGTTTGTCATCGCCCAGTTTGACCCGTCAAACACCGGCTTTCAGTTCGTCGAAGAGCGCGACTGGATTTTGGGTCTGAAATACAAGATGGGGGTCGACGGCATCAGTGTGCTGTTTGTCATGCTGACCACCTTCCTGATGCCGATCACCATCGGCGCGTGTTGGGGTGTCACCCACCGCGTCAAGGAATACATGATCGCCTTCTTGTTGCTGGAAACCCTGATGCTGGGTGTGTTCTGCGCGCTGGATCTGGTGCTGTTCTATCTGTTCTTTGAGGCCGGTCTGATCCCGATGTTCCTGATCATCGGCATCTGGGGCGGGGCGAACCGCATCTATGCGTCGTTCAAGTTCTTCCTTTATACCTTCCTTGGCTCGGTGCTGATGCTGGTCGCCATGATTGCGATGTTCATGGATGCAGGCACCACCGATATCCCGACCCTGCTGAACCACGAGTTCAGCGCGGGCACGCTAAGCCTGTTTGGCTGGCAGATCGTCGGTGGGTTGCAGACCTTGCTGTGGCTGGCCTTCTTTGCAAGTTTCGCGGTGAAAATGCCGATGTGGCCGGTGCACACCTGGTTGCCAGATGCGCACGTGCAGGCCCCGACGGCGGGGTCGGTCATTCTGGCGGCGATCCTGTTGAAGATGGGGGGCTATGGCTTCCTGCGGTTCAGCCTGCCGATGTTCCCGGTGGCCAGCGACCTGCTGGCGCCGCTGGTTTTGTGGATGTCGGCCATCGCTATTGTCTACACCTCGCTGGTGGCGATGGTGCAGCAGGATATGAAAAAGCTGATCGCTTATTCGTCGGTTGCCCACATGGGCTACGTGACCATGGGTATTTTTGCAGCCAACCAGCAGGGGATTGATGGTGCGATCTTTCAGATGATCAGCCACGGCTTTATCTCGGGCGCATTGTTCCTGTGTGTCGGTGTGATCTATGACCGGATGCACACCCGCGACATCGACGCCTATGGCGGCTTGGTGAACCGTATGCCGGCCTATGCCTTGGTCTTTATGCTGTTCACCATGGCCAACGTCGGCCTGCCCGGCACCAGCGGGTTCGTGGGTGAATTCCTGACCCTGATGGGCGTGTTCCAGGCCAACACCTGGGTGGCGCTGATCGCGACCTCGGGGGTGATCCTGTCAGCGGCTTATGCGTTGTGGCTCTATCGCCGCGTCGTCTTTGGCCAGCTGATCAAGGAAAGCCTGAAGTCGATCACCGACATGAACAAGCGCGAACGCATGCTGTTTGCGCCGCTGATCTTCATGACGCTCTTGCTGGGGGTCTATCCCAGCCTTGTCACCGATATCATTGGCCCGTCTGTGGCGGCGCTGATCGAGCAACAACAAACCGCTGTGGTCGCCTTTGACGGTACGACCCAGATGGCACAGCACTAAGAGGGCACAGCGATGATCTCTTCTGATATCTCCACCGTCCTTCCGGAAATCGTGCTGGCGGTCTATGCCATGCTGGCGCTGGTGGGCGCGGTTTATACCGGCAAGGACAAGGTTACTGGGCTGCTGACCTGGATTACCGCCGCAGTGCTGGTTCTGGTTGGCCTGTGGATCGGGCTGGGCGGCAATGGTGCACGCAGCGCGTTCAACGGCGCCTTCATCGACGATAGTTTCGCCCGTTTCGCCAAGGTCGTGATCCTGCTGTCGGCGGCGGCTGTGCTGGTGATGAGCCAAGACTATATGAAACGCATGCAGCTGGACCGGTTCGAGTATCCGGTTCTGGTCACGCTTGCGGCCGTCGGCATGATGATGATGGTTTCCGCAGGCGACCTGATGGCGCTTTACATGGGGCTGGAGCTGCAATCGCTGTCTTTGTATGTGGTTGCCGCCCTGCGCCGTGACAGTGCCAAATCGACCGAGGCTGGCCTGAAGTACTTTGTGCTGGGCGCGATCAGCTCGGGCATGCTGTTGTACGGTGCCTCGCTGGTTTACGGCTTTACCGGCACAACGCTGTTTAGCGGTGTGATCGAGGTAGTGCAGGCGGGTGAACTTTCGCTGGGTCTGCTGTTTGGTCTGGTCTTCCTGATCATCGGTCTGGCGTTCAAAGTGTCGGCCGTGCCCTTCCACATGTGGACGCCGGACGTCTACGAAGGCTCGCCCACGCCGGTCACCGCCTTTTTCGCCACCGCGCCGAAAATGGCGGCGATGGGCCTGTTTGCCCGCGTGATGTTTGATGCCTTTGGCGAAGCCACCCATGACTGGACCCAGATCATCGCGCTGCTGTCGGTTGCGTCGATGTTCCTTGGTGCGGTTGCGGCGATTGGCCAGACCAACATCAAGCGTCTGATGGCGTTCAGCTCGATCGCGCATATGGGCTTTGCCCTGATGGGGCTGGCGGCTGGCACCGAGGCCGGCGTTCAGGCGATGCTGATCTACATGACCATCTATGTTGCGATGAACGTCGGCACTTTTGCTTTTATCCTGAGCATGGAGAAAGACGGCAAGCCGGTGGTTCAGATCGACGCGCTGCACATGTATTCCACCCGCGAGCCGCTGAAGGCACTGGCCATGCTGGTGCTGCTGTTCAGCCTGGCAGGTGTGCCGCCACTGGTGGGCTTCTTTGGCAAGTTTTACGTGCTGATGGCCGCTGTGGACGCCGGCATGGCATGGCTGGCGGTTGCCGGTGTGATTGCCTCGGTTATCGGGGCCTTCTATTACCTGCGGATCGTCTACTACATGTACTTCGGCGACGAGGCCAAAGCTGGTGTGGATTCGCGGGTTAACCCGGTTTTGTGGGGCTTCCTGATGGTGTCGGCTCTGGCGATGCTGTTGGGGGTTGTGAACCTGTTTGGGATCGAAGGACCGGCCCTGGCAGCGGCACAAACTCTTGTCCGCTGACATTGATTGGGCCGGATGGCCCGACACCTATGACCGGGTAATTCTGGATCAGGTCGACAGTACAATGTCCGAGGCCGCACGCCGCGCCTCGGACGTTTTGCGTCCAACGTGGATTTTAGCGCATCATCAAACGGCGGGCCGGGGGAGGCGCGGGCGGGCTTGGGAAAACCCCAAGGGCAACTTTGCCGCGACATTGATCCTGCGCCCCAAGGGGGATCCGCAACAGATCGCGTTGCGCTCTTTCGTGGCGGCATTGGCTTTGTATGACTGCATGGCCACCGTGGTGGACCCGGCGAAACTGTCGCTGAAATGGCCCAATGATGTGCTGCTGTCGGGCGGTAAGGTCGCGGGCATTTTGCTGGAGGCCATGGGGCAGGGCGCTGAGGTTCTGAGCATCGGTATCGGGATCAACCTGTCCAGCGCGCCAAGCCCAAACCAACTGGAAGAGCGCGCCGTGGCGCCGGTCGCGCTGGCCGATCATACCGGCGCAAAGTTGCCCGCCGAAGGCGTGCTGTTTGAACTGGCCACCGCTTATGCCCGCTGGGAAGACCGTTTCAACACCTATGGGTTTGAACCGATCCGCACCGCGTGGTTGCAACAGGCCGCCCGTCTGGGGCAACCCATCACCGCCCGCACGGCGCGCGATGAAATCACCGGGACGTTTGACACTGTGGACGAAGGCGGCAATCTTGTTTTACGCACGCCCAAAGGCCGTGTGGCAATCGCGGCGGCGGACGTATTTTTCTGAAAGGGGTGGGCATGCTTCTGTGCATTGACTGCGGCAACACGAACACGGTGTTCTCTATCTGGGATGGACAGAAGTTTCTGTGCACGCTCAGGACCTCCACCCATCACAAGCGCACGGCCGATCAGTATTTTACCTGGTATTCGACGCTGATCCGGCATCACCAGATCGACGCGGATATCACTGATGTGATCATCTCATCAACGGTGCCGCGCGTGGTGTTTAACCTGCGCGTTTTTACCGACCGCTATTTCAATTGCCGCCCGCTGGTGGTGGGCAAACCGGAATGCGCCTTGCCGCACGCACCGCGCGTCGATGTGGGGACACAGGTCGGGCCGGACAGGCTGGTGAATACGGCCGGCGCTTTTGATCGCCATGGTGGCAACCTGATCGTGGTGGATTTTGGCACCGCGACCACCTTTGATGTTGTGGCTGCAGATGGCGCCTATGAGGGCGGCGTGATTTCACCGGGCGTGAACCTGTCGCTGGAAGCGCTGCACATGGCGGCTGCGGCACTGCCCCATGTGGACGTCACCATGCCGCCGCAGGTGATTGGCACCAACACGGTGGACTGTATCCAATCTGGTGTGTTTTGGGGCTATATCGGGCTGGTGCAGGGCGTGTGCCATCGAATTCAGACAGAATATGCGGCCAAGATGAAGATTATCGCCACCGGGGGGCTTGCACCTTTGTTCGCGCAGGGCGAAGACCTGTTTGACAGTTTCGAAGACGATCTGACGATGCACGGTCTGACCGTGATCCACGCCTATAACAAGGAAGTTGGCGCGATATGAGCAGTAAAAACCGCCTGATCTACCTGCCGCTTGGCGGCGCAGGAGAGATCGGCATGAACGCCTATGTGTATGGCTACGGTCCCAAGGGCAAAGAGCGCTATATCCTTGTCGATCTGGGCGTGACCTTCCCCGATATGGACAGCACGCCGGGCGTGGACCTGATCTATGCCGATATCGACTGGCTGGTGCAGCGCGCCGACCGGCTTGAGGCAATCTTTATCACCCACGGGCACGAGGACCACATCGGGGCGCTGCCGCTGGGCTGGCCCAAGCTGAAAGTGCCGATCTATACCCGGACCTTCACCGGCAATCTGGCGATGCACAAGATGGAGGATCGCGGGCTGGACCCCCTGCAGGTCCGCGTGGTGCAGCCTTGGCCTGAAACCATTAAAGCGGGTCCGTTCACGGTTAGCTTCCTGCCAGTGTCGCATTCGATCCCCGAAAGCTCGGCCTTGGTCATCGACAGCCCGGCAGGGCGGGTGGTGCACACGGGCGATTTCAAACTGGATGAAAGCCCGGTTGTGGGTGAGCCGTTCCAGCCCGATCTGTGGGCTGAGGTCGCAGGCGATGGCATTCAGGCGCTGGTCTGTGATTCCACCAACGTGTTCTCGCCAGCGGCGGGCCGCTCTGAGGCCACCGTTGGCCCGGCGATTGAACAGTTGATCAAACAGTCTTCGGGCATGATGGTCGCAACCACCTTTGCCTCGAATGTGGCGCGTGTGCGCACGCTGGCGATGGCGGGGCAGGCGGCGGGGCGCTCGATTGTGCTGTTGGGCCGCGCGATGCGCCGGATGGTTGAGGCGGCCGTTGAAAGCGGCGTTTTGACCGATTTTCCCACCACGATCCCGGCCGAAGATGCCACCAACGTACCGCGCGAGAACCTGATGCTGCTGGTCACCGGCAGTCAGGGCGAACGCCGCGCGGCCTCGGCGCAGTTGGCACGGGGCAAATACATGGGTCTGACGATGAAAGAGGGGGACACCTTCCTGTTTTCGTCCAAGACCATTCCGGGTAATGAAAAGGGCGTGGGCCACATCGTGAATGCCTTCTCTGAGATGGGTGTGCATGTGGTCGATGATGGCGCGGATCTGTACCATGTGTCCGGCCACGCCAACCGTCCTGACCTTGAGCGCGTGCATAAGATCATGAAGCCCAAGATCGTTGTGCCGATGCACGGCGAACACCGTCATCTGCGCAAGCACCGTGATCTGGCGCAGGGCAATGGCTTTGCCTCGGTGATTGCGCCCAATGGCACCATGGTGGACCTGACCGGGGATGCGCCGCAGATTGTCGAGCATATCGAGGCCGGGCGGACCTATCTGGATGGCAAAGTGCAGATTGGCGCCTTTGACGGCATTGTGCGCGACCGGATTCGGATGGCGTTGAACGGGCTGTTGGTGATCAACCTGATCATGGATGAAAACGATGAGCCGCTGGGCGAACCCTGGGCCGAAATCAAGGGCCTGCCTGAGGTTGGGTTGTCAAAGGTTCCTTTGTCCGAGCTGCTGGAGAACGATCTGGCGCAGCTGATGAACCGTACCGATGACAAGGTGCTGATGGACGATGACAAGCTGGAAGAGGCCCTGCGCCGGCGCACCCGTCAGGTGGCGCAGGAAGAGCTGGGTCGTAAGCCAGAGGTCATGGTGGTGATCAGCCGTTTGATGGCTTGATAAATTGCGCGCGCCAAGGCGCGCTAGAGATATCTCCGCGCCCCCTTTGGGGGCGCGTCGAGTGGGCGCTTAAGTTTCAGGTCAGCGTATTTAAGCCGGGGTTTTGAACGACCGCAGGATGAAAGCCGGGACGTGATCGCCCATGCCGACAACCGGTTCGCCACCACCGCCGCGTCCGCCACGTCCGCGTGAGCGGCTGCGCGATGCGGTCGGTTTGCTTTCCTTGGGCTTGGTGTCCGCCTTGGCTTTCTCGGCGGGTTTTTCCGCCGGTTTTTCGGCCTTGGTCTTGTGTTCGGCTTTCGGCTCGGGTGCGGCGGTTTTGAGCGGATTCTCGATGCGCGGGATTTCCATTTTCACCAGCGCTTCGATATCGGCGAAGTTTTTCTCGTCGTAGGGCACGCACAGCATCATCGCCTTGCCTTTGCGCCCGGCGCGGCCTGTGCGGCCGATGCGGTGCACATAGTCTTCGGCGTGGCTGGGCACATCGTAGTTGAAGACGTGGGACACATTCGGGATGTCCAGCCCGCGGGCGGCCACATCCGAGGCGCACAGGAAGCGGATCGAGCCATTGCGGAACCCTTCGAGGGTTTTCATGCGGTGGCTTTGGTCCAGATCGCCATGGATCGGAGCGGCGTTATAGCCGTATTTGTTCAGCGATTTCGCAACAATGTCGACTTCGGTCTTGCGGTTGCAGAAGATGATCGCGTTGGTGCAGGCGTCGCCTTCCTGATCAATCAGTGCACGCAGCAGTTTGCGTTTTTCGCTGGCCTGACGGTCTTTGCGCGAGGCTTTGAAGATCACCACACCCTGTTCGATATTTTCCGAGGTTGTCGCGGCGCGGGCCACTTCGATCTTTTCGGGGTTCGACAGGAAGGTGTTGGTGATGCGTTCGATCTCGGGCGCCATGGTGGCAGAGAAGAACAGCGTCTGGCGGGTGAAGGGCGTCAGTTGGAAGATGCGTTCGATATCGGGGATGAAGCCCATATCCAGCATCCGGTCGGCCTCGTCCACCACCATGATCTGCACGCCGGTCAGCAGCAGCTTTCCGCGTTCGAAATGGTCCAGCAGGCGGCCCGGTGTGGCGATCAGAACGTCGACACCTTTGTCGATCAGCTGGTCCTGTTCCTTGAAGCTGACGCCGCCGATCAGCAGCGCTTTGGTCAACTTGGTGTTCTTGGCGTAAATGTCGAAGTTTTCAGCGACCTGAGCGGCCAGTTCACGGGTCGGCGCCAGAACAAGGCTGCGCGGCATGCGGGCCCGGGCGCGGCCCTTGGCCAGCATGGTGATCATCGGCAGGGTGAAGCTGGCGGTCTTGCCGGTGCCGGTCTGGGCGATCCCCAGAACGTCCTTGCCCGACAAAGCGTGCGGAATAGCACCGGCCTGGATCGGAGTGGGAGATTCATAGCCCGCGTCTTCAACGGCGGAAAGAACTTTGGGATGCAGTCCCAAGTCAGCAAATTTGGTCATTCAGGCCCTATCAATTGCGGCGTCTGTAAGAATGCCGCTAAACTGTGCGGCCTGATCAGCCGTATTGCCGATCTTCGTCTTGGCGCAGTGCTTAGGCCAAGCGTACTTAAAGGTCAAGGTTTCACCGGGTTTGGGCGCCTAGGGCCAAAGCCATAGGATCAGAGCGATTTCGGGCACGACGATGGCCCAGCCAATGGCCACCAGAACCCCATCGCGCAGGGTCAGGCCCAGGCCGAAAACCAACAGATGCCACGACAGGGCGAAGGGCAGGCCGGGGATGAACCCGGCGAAGATGATGATCACGCCGCTGGCGACGCAGGTGATTCCGATCAGAGCCACCGCAAGGGGCGAAGCCGACAGGCCCGATCGGCGCTGGCCCAGTACCGGATGCAGCCACCCCATGACTTTGCGCAGGTATTTCGCGGCTCCGCGCAGCAGGTTGGCACCGATCATCACCCGCCCCAGTCGTGCAGGCAGCCACAGGCGGGTGCGCCCGATCATCATGTGCAACCCGATCAGGAAAAGGGTCGCGCCCACGATTGCGGGGACGCCGGGCACCATCCCGACCGGAGAGATCACTAGCAAAGACAAAACCACCAGCAGTGGCCCAAAGCCCCGCGCGCCGAGGGCCTCGATCACCGCGCGCAGAGCGACCTTTTCACGCCCGGCGCCGGTTTGCTCTAACGAGGCCAAAAGCGCCGTTATCGAGGGGTGATGCTCTGGGTCGTTCAGACCTGCATTTCCTTTGTAGCAGAAAGGGTTAGCTCGGGATGGTCGCGCTCTACACGGTCAATATCCCACTGCAGGCGGGTCATGTAGACGACGTCCCCATCATTGTCATAGCTGATGTGCTGCTTGTTGGTGTCGGTGAATTTGTCGACATCCGCCTTGGCGCCGGTGACCCAGCGGGCCGAGGTGAATTGCGATTGTTCGAACCGCACGGGCAGGCCGTATTCCAGCTCGATCCGGCTGGCCAGAACTTCGAATTGTAGCGCGCCCACAACGCCCACAATAAAGCCCGAGCCCATCATCGGCTTAAAGACTTTGGCCGCGCCTTCTTCGGCGAATTGCATCAGGGCTTTTTCCAGATGCTTGGCTTTCATCGGATCCCCTGCGCGGCAGGTTTGCAGCAATTCGGGCGCGAAGGACGGAATACCAGTAACACGCAAAGCTTCGCCTTCGGTTAACGTATCGCCGATGCGCAGCTGGCCGTGGTTGGGGATGCCGATGATATCGCCGGCCCATGCTTCCTCGGCCAGTTCGCGGTCCGAGGCCAGGAACATCACCGGGTTGGAAATGGCCATCGGTTTTTTGGACCGCACATGGGTCAGTTTCATGCCGCGTTTGAAGTGGCCTGAGGCCATGCGCACAAAGGCCACACGGTCGCGGTGCTTGGCGTCCATGTTGGCTTGCACCTTGAAAACAAAGCCAGAAACCTTCTTTTCCTCGGGCGCGATCTGGCGTGGCTCGGCGTTTTGGATTTGTGGCTGGGGGCCGTAGTTGGCGATGCCGTCCATCAGCTCACGCACGCCGAACGAATTGATCGCAGAGCCAAACCAGATGGGTGTCATATGCCCTTCGAGCACCGCTTGTGGGTCCAGCTTGGGCAGCAGTTCACGGGCCATTTCGACCTCTTCGCGCAGCTGTTCCAGCAGGTGGTCGGGGATCAGCTCGTCCAGCTTGGGGTCGTCAAGCCCTTGAATCGAAACGCTTTCGGCCACGACGTTGCGGTCGGCGCGGTCCATCAGTTCCAGGCGGTCATTGATCAGGTCGTAACAGCCCAGAAAATCGCGGCCAACGCCAATCGGCCAGCTGGCCGGGGTGACGTCGATGGCCAGATTTTCCTGAATTTCATCAATGATTTCAAAGGTGTCGCGGCTTTCGCGGTCCATCTTGTTACAGAAGGTCAGGATCGGCAAATCGCGCAGGCGGCAGACCTCAAACAGCTTGCGGGTCTGGCTTTCCACGCCTTTCGCGCCGTCGATCACCATCACCGCCGCGTCCACCGCCGTGAGCGTACGATAGGTGTCTTCGCTAAAGTCGCTGTGGCCGGGTGTGTCGACCAGATTGAAGCGGAAGCTATTGAAATCAAAGGACATTGCTGACGCGGAAACCGAGATGCCCCGGTCTTTCTCCATCTGCATGAAGTCCGAGCGCGTGCGCCGTGCCTCGCCCTTGGCGCGCACCTGACCAGCCATCTGAATGGCACCCCCGTAAAGGAGGAACTTTTCCGTCAGGGTCGTCTTACCGGCATCGGGGTGCGAGATGATCGCAAAGGTCCGGCGGCGCGCAATCTCGGGCGGCAAATCGGGGCGGTTTTGGGCGTTGTCCAACATGAGGGCGATATAGCGGCGAGGGGGGGAAAGGGCAATGGAAAGGGGCATACACAAGCGATGCACATCCCATGCACATCCGATGCATATCGCATGCGCAGCAATTTATTCCCCCGGATTGCCTGCAATCCGGTTCGCGCCCGACCCCGCCCCCCAGGGCGGGCGCGAAATCGCACCCACCCTCGGCGCCGGGCGCGAACCTATGTTCCGATAGAAGGTGGCAGGGTAGGCGGCGGTGGTGGAGGTGGCGCCTGAAACAAGCCATCAAACGCATTGCGCAGGCCGTTCAACGCGGATGCACCGTATTCGCCCAACATGATCTCTCCGCCCGATAGAATGGCCGCAGCGGTACCCGCGCCTAGGGTGGTGCCAAACGAGATCGCGAAAGCAGAGGTGCCTTTGCGCCACACGGAAGAGTCTGCGCCCTTCTTCTTGAGCTCTTCGATTTCCGCAGTCTGCTTTTCGATGGTCGCGCGCAACTTTTCTATCTTGGCGAGGGCGTCAGTGAGTTCCTTGGCGAGACTGTCTTCATCGGCGGAAGGGATCGCTTTGGCCAGTTGTTTGAACGTGTCCGAGACCTGTTCGACCAGCAGCAGGTCATCGGGTAGGTCGTTGCAGTTGTTGGCTTGGCGAAAGGTTTGGGTGGCGTAATCGAGCTGTGCCGCGAAGGTTTCGGCGGTGTTGGCGTTTTGGGCCGGGGCGGCGAGGATAACTTGCACTTGAGTTTTCAGGGCGGCGAGTTGACGGGCCGATGGGTTGGTGGCTGGATCGGGCATTGGTTCCAGCGGGTCGGGTAGCTGTGGGGCGGGCTCAATCCCCTCCGGGTCCGGCCAGTGGGGTGGGTGGGTCAGGCCGAAACGCAGGATAGTGCCGGTGTCTCCATTCATTGCATCGACTTGTGTCTGTGTAAGGCTAGGGAGTTCGAGCAGTTTGGTGTTTAAGTACTGGCCTGCACTAATGATCGTGCGGACGTTTACATTTTTGACGGATGCCTTTTGATCGTATTCTCTTCCGAAATCGGCGTTCCAGAGATCAGCGCCTCTGAGGTCAGCATGATTTAGCTCAGCTGATGCCAACTGTGACCTACGAAGGTTCGCCCTCCTCATATTTGAGCTTTGAAGGTTAGCCCCTCTCAGATCGGCGGCGACGAGATTGGTGTCGGATAGGATTGCTGCTCGTAAATTCGTTCTCCTTAAGTCAATGCTGGAGGTCCCAAGTAGTGGGCGCGTTTTCTTGTAGGCACGGCGAATATCAAACCCCGACAAATCCGGCACAAAATCGTCGGACTCGCGCCGCGCGTTCCACGCTTCGACGCCTTCCAGCAGCCATTCCAGGTGTTGGGGGTTGCCCATAATGCTTTCCTCAAATCCGTCCGCTCAGCCTAGGGGTGTGCGGGCGTGAGGTAAACACTCAGTCGCGGCGGCGCAGGTCTTGGGGGGAGAGGCGGGCGACCATGTCGGGGTCGGCCTCGGTGCCATAGTGGGGATCATGCGCGGTGTCGGGCAGGGTTTGGGCGACCTCGCGGGCCATGTCCTCGGGCAGTTGACCCAAGGAGGCGTCGTTGATCAGCAGGCTCTCGGTCGGGATGTATTCGGCATAGATGATTTCGTGGCGGTCAAAGACCACGTGGAAATATTCAACAAACCCGCCGCCGCGGATATAGACCTGATCGTCATCGACAAGATCGCGGGCTTTGACAAGGATTTCAGCGGTTTCGCCAAGGCCACGGCGGCCCTGACGATAGATGAACAGGCGTTGGTGCTGGCTGACGATCAGGTCGGATTCATTGGCCAGCACGCCTTTGGGGATGACCACGGGCGCATGGGCGCCGACGGCGCGCACGGTGCGGTGGCCGACCCAGCGCACGGGTTGGGGGCCGTGGTCGCGGGTCAGGATTTTGTCGCCGGGTGCGAGGTTTTCGATGGCGCGTTGGGAGCCATCCGCAAGAGTGATCAGCGTGCCGCGGGTAAAGGCCACGGGGGTGATATCGGCCAGACGGACCTCGGTTGGGTTTGGGTCGGCGGTCAGCAGGGTGTATTGCAGCTTTGGCTCGATCGGGTCGAGCGGCAGGAAGAACAGGTAGCGCCCGTCCTGCCCGCGCGGTTGGTGGCCGATCAGGATCAGGTCGACCTTGTCGCCATCGGGTGCCATGAAGGTCAGGCGGCCCTCTAACATCAGCGTGTCGCCGGGATTGCCCAGTTCAGAGCCTTCGGCCACTTTGTGCCCGCCTTTGGCGGACAGGAAGCCACCCGCAGAGTCATCGGCGCTGACCGACAGTTCCTGCGTTTCAGCCATTTCCAGCAGGTGATAGACATCGCCCAGACACAGGTCGTCGATGGGCATCATCGGGTCGCCATGGTTGACGCCGGAAAGCACTTCGAGTTCGGTGGCTGGATAGACCTGAGCCGCGTAGCTTGCGCGCAGATTTGGCTTGGGCGCTTGGGTCATCTTGGCGCGAAATTCCTGTAACGAAAGGTTGTGTACTTGGTAAAGCGCGCGCACCATAGGGTTCGCTTCCCCTAAGGTCAACGTGCCCGAGCTTTGCAGCCAGTATGCCGCAATGCTAGGCAGGGGAAAAGGGTAACAGGAGGGGTAAAATGGATCTTGGAATTCGGGGGAAACGCGCGCTGGTGTGTGCATCGTCCAAGGGGCTGGGTCTGGGCTGTGCCCGGGCGCTGGCCGAGGCTGGCGTGGCGCTGGTGATGAACGCCCGTGGCGCCGAGGCTCTGGAGGCCTCGGCGCAAGCGATCCGCGAGGAGTTTGGGGTGGCGGTCACGACAGTTGTCGCAGATGTCACCACGGCCGATGGACAGGCTCAGGTGTTAGAGGCTGCGGGTGATGTGGACATTCTGGTAACCAATGCGGGCGGGCCGCCGCCGGGCATGTGGACCGATTGGGAGCGCGATGATTTCATCGCGGCGCTGGATGCCAATATGCTGGCGCCAATCGCTTTGATGAAGGCGGTGTTGCCCGGCATGATGGCGCGCGGCTGGGGCCGGGTGGTGAACATTACCTCGGTTTCGGTCAAAGCGCCGATTGCGGTGCTGGGCCTGTCGAACTCGGCGCGGGCCGGTTTGACCGGCTATGTTGCGGGCACGGCGCGGCAGGTGGCCGACAAAGGCGTGACCATCAACAACCTGTTGCCCGGTCTGCACGATACAGACCGCGCGGCGGCGCTGGATGGCGGCGCGGCGGCGCAGCAGGGGATCACCGTCCAACAGGCCCGCGCCCAGCGTTTTGGGACAATTCCGGCGCATCGCTATGGCACGGCGGCCGAGTTCGGCGCGACCTGCGCCTTCATGTGCTCGCAACATGCCGGTTTCATGATCGGGCAGAACATTCTGCTGGATGGCGGTGCGACCAACACCACGATGTAACCGCGCTGGCGGCTTGCGCGCCGGGGCACCGCTTGGTATCCCGGCTGCAATATCCTATGTTTTCTCTAGGAAATGAGGTGCGCCTTGGCTGAAGCCCCCCCGCGACTGGAAATTCGCAACATCACTCGTCAGTTTGGCGGGCGAAAGGTTGTGGATGACGTGTCGTTGTCGGTGGCCCCGGGCGAGGTCACCTGTCTGTTGGGGCCGTCTGGCTGTGGCAAGTCCACCACCTTGCGCATCATCGCGGGCGTGGACATGCAAAACAGCGGCGAGATTTATATCGACGGCAAGCTGATCTGCGACACCCAGTTCCGAGTCCCGCCTGAACGGCGTTCCGTGGGGATGATGTTTCAGGACTTTGCGCTGTTTCCGCATCTGAGCGTGGCCCAGAATGTCGCTTTTGGGCTGACCAAATCCCGCCGGGCAGAACGCGCCGCGCGGGTGCATGAGTTGCTGACCCGTGTCGGCCTTGCCCATTACGCTGATGAATACCCCCATGCGCTTTCGGGCGGGGAGCAACAGCGCGTCGCGCTGGCCCGCGCCTTGGCGCCGCGCCCCGGCATTATGCTGATGGACGAGCCGTTCTCAGGACTCGACAACCGGTTGCGCGACGACATTCGCGATGAAACGCTGGCCGTGCTGAAAGAAGAGGGCACAGCCGTTCTGTTGGTGACCCATGAGCCCGAAGAGGCCATGCGCATGGCCGATCAGATCGTGTTGATGCGGGATGGCAAGGTGGTCCAGCGCGGTGCGCCTTACAATATGTACAACGCGCCGGTGGATCGCGCAGCGGCGGCCTTCTTTTCAGACCTGAATGTGATCACCAGTTCGGTGCATAACATGATGGCGGCCACGCCGTTTGGCGAGTTCATGACGCCGGGGCTACCGGATGGTTCGTTGGTCGATATCGCCATTCGCCCACAGCATCTGAAGATCGAATTTGACCGCAACGGTCACGCCCCTTCGGCCACGCCGCAAAATGGCATGCCCGCACGCGGCAGGGTCGAACGGGCCCGGTTCATGGGCGACGAAAGCCTTGTGGAATTCCGCATGGAATATGACGGCTCGCTTTTGAAAGCGACCTTGCCCGGCGTGTTCCTGCCCAAGCCGGACACGCCGATGTGGCTGCTGATCCGGCGTGATCGCTGTTTGGTCTTTCCCTCGACCCACAGCGATTCCATTGCCGCCAGCTAAGGGTTAACCCCCCATTTCACGCGGTGCGCCGGTGGCCATATTGGTGCCGATGTATTTCTTGTTCGCGGTTTTCCAGGCGCCGAACCCGCCATCCAGATGCGCGATTTTGCTGTGACCGGCGGCCAGGTAGGACTCGGCCATTTTGCGCGACCGCACGCCCGAGCCGCAATGGAGCACCAAGGGGCGTTCGCCCGCTGTGGGCAGAAACTTGGGGTCAAATCCGGCCATCGGCATCAAAAGCGCGCCGTGGATATGTTCAAACATGTATTCTTGCGGCGTGCGCACGTCGATCAGGGTAATCGCGCCCTGCGCCATCGCAGCGGCGACATCTTCGGGGTTCCAGTGTTCCAGCGTCTTGCCGCCCAAATCCTCGGTATGCATCGGAGTCTCCTTTAACGAGTGAGTCGCGCGCATTTTGCGGAAAAAATCAAACATTCACACCCTTGAATGCGGCAGATGATTGCCCATGGAATGGGATTTGTGAAAGAAATCGTCATTTCCGTGCCAAATGGGGTTTGCACTTTAGTCGTGAACCCATAAATGTTTTTGACGAATATCAATCAGGGCGCCCTTGAGGCGGCCCGTAGGGGAGAAGACCATGCTCAACAATATCGGCCTGCCCGGCCTTCTGCTTATCGCCGTCGTGGTTCTGGTGCTGTTTGGCCGCGGTAAAATCTCGTCGCTGATGGGCGAAGTGGGCAAAGGCATCACCGCCTTCAAGAAAGGTGTCAAAGACGGCACCGAAGAGCTTGAAAACGAAATGGAAGCCGCCAAGGACATCACGCCCGAAGTGGAAGTCGAAGAAAAAGACAAAGTCTGATCTTTCTGATCCGCGCAAGGCAGGTGTCGCATGTTTGATCTTGGCTGGACCGAGCTTTTAGTGGTTGGGATTGTCGCGCTTATTGTCGTCGGCCCCAAAGACCTGCCCGGAATGTTCCGCACTCTGGGCCGGTTTACCGCCAAGGCAAAGGGCATGGCGCGCGAGTTTCAGCGCGCCATGAATGATGCCGCCGATGAGGCGGGCGTCAAAGATGTGGCCAGCGATCTGAAGGCGGCCACCAACCCCAAGAAGATGGGGCTGGATGCGGTGAATGACGCGGTCGAAAAGTTCGAAAAGTGGCAGCCACCGATGCCCGGCAAGGACAAGACCGAGCCCGCCAAGACCGAGCCTTTGTCTGAAGAACGGGCCGAAGCTGCTCGCAAGATCAACGAGGCCACCGCCAAAAAGGCGGAGGCGCGCATTGCCGCGCAAGAGGCCGCAAAGGCCGAAGCCGACACCAAGGCCACGCCTGAAGACAGTGCTGGAAAGACCGACGCATGAGCGACGCCGAGCCCGAGATCGAAGAAACCAGCGCCCCGTTGATTGAACATCTGGCCGAGCTGCGCACGCGGCTGATCCGTGCCGTCGGGGCGTTTATCGTAGGCATCGTTCTGGCCTTTGCCGTGGCCGAGCCGATCCTGCAATTCCTGTTGGCCCCTATCGAAGCGACCCTGCGCGATTTGGGCGATCCGGCCCCGACGTTGCAGTATACCTCGCCCCAGGAATACCTTTTCACGCTGTTCCGCATCTCGATGGTGTTTGGCTTTGCGCTGGCCTTCCCGGTTATTGCGCATCAGCTTTGGCGGTTTGTCGCGCCGGGGCTTTATAAGAACGAAAAGAACGCATTCTTGCCCTTTATCATCGCCTCGCCGGTGATGTTTCTGCTGGGGGCCGCGTTCGCGCATTTCGTCGTGACCCCGCTGGCCATGGCGTTCTTCCTTGGCTTTGCCGATGTCAGTTCGATCTTTGCCAATCTGTTGTCGACGGCGGTGCCTAACCTGCCCGTGGACGCGGCGGCGGTGGTGCCGGAAACCGATGACGGCATCAAGATCACCTTCTTTGGTAAGGTGAATGAATCCCTTGATATCACGCTGAAATTTATCATCGCCTTTGGCCTGTGTTTCCAGCTACCGGTTCTGCTGACCTTGATGGGTAAGGCCGGTCTGGTCAGCGCCGCCGGTCTGGGCGGCGTGCGCAAATACGCCATGGTGGCGATCTTGCTGCTGGCCGCTTTGGTGACCCCGCCGGATGTGGTCACACAGCTGATCCTGTTCACCGTGGTCTATGGGCTCTATGAAGTCTCGATCTTCCTTGTTGGGCGCGTTGAAAAGAAACGCGAACGCGATCTGCGTGCGCAGGGCCTGTGGTTTGACGAGGACGAAGACGAAGAAGAGGCCGACGAAGCCGAGGCAGCAGATGCCGACGCCGAAACCCAAGCCGCCTTTACCCCCACCAAGGACGATCCGCTGGTTGACGAGTTCGACGCAGAGGAGGAATCCAAGGATGGTGACATCGAAGAAGACGACCCGGGTCAGGTCGACGACACCAAGTGATGTCTGACACTGAGTACCTGAAACGGATCGCCGAAGCGCTGGAGCGGGTCAGCCCCGCCCCGGCCGCGGCCCCCGACTTCGCCGCTGCGGATGCCTTTGTCTGGCAGGTTTCACCGGATCATCTGGTGCCGGTGCCCAAGGTCAACCGCGTGGCGCTTGAGCTGCTGGTGGGGATCAACCGCTCGCGGGATACGCTGCTGGAAAACACCCTGCAATTCGCCCGCGGCCTGCCGGCCAACAACGCGCTTTTGTGGGGCGCCCGTGGGATGGGCAAGTCGTCCTTGGTCAAGGCCGTGCATGCGGCGGTGGTCGATCAGGGCCTGCCGCTCAAGATCGTCGAAATCCAACGCGAAGATCTGGCCACCATCGCCCGCCTGCTGACGCATCTGCGCGCTGTACCTGATACGCGGTTCATCCTGTTTTGCGATGATCTGTCCTTCAGCCATGATGATCAGCACTACAAATCGCTTAAGGCGGTGCTGGACGGTGGTATCGAAGGGCGCCCGGAAAATGTGGTGTTCTACGCCACCTCGAACCGTCGCCACCTGATGCCGCGCGACATGATCGAGAATGAGCGCTCCAGCGCGATCAACCCGTCCGAGGCCGTCGAGGAAAAGGTTTCGCTGTCGGATCGGTTCGGGTTGTGGCTGGGCTTCCATCCCTGCGATCAGGACGAGTTCCTGACCATGATCCGGGGCTATTGCGACGCTTACGATGTGCAGATTGATGACGATACGCTTCGGGCCGAAGCCATCGAATGGCAGGCCACGCGCGGGTCGCGTTCAGGCCGGGTGGCGTGGCAGTATTTTACCGATCTGGCGGGCCGCAGAGGCGTCGCGCTGACAAAATAACAAAATAGTTTGTCACAGATCGCTCCCAACTGATGTCTAACTAAGTATAGGCAATCAGATGAGGCGCCCCATGGCAGACCTTTCCGACATTCAGGCCGCACAGGGCGGTGACAAACAGGCGCTGGAACGCGTGGTGCTGTCCGTGCAGGATCAGGTGCACAGGCTGGCGCTGCGGATGCTGGCCCTGCCCGAGGACGCGCGCGAGGCGACGCAGGAAATCCTGATCCGTGTGGTAACCAACCTGTCCGCCTTTCGCGGTGACAGCGCCTTTTCGACCTGGGTCTACCGGATCGCCACCAACCATCTGCTGACCGTACGCAACGGCCGTCAGGGCCTGACGTTTGAGGCCTTCGAGGCCGACCTACATGACGGCCTGTCGGACACCCCCGATGCGACCGATACGGTGATGCTGAACGAGCTGCGCATGGCCTGCACCATGGCCATGCTGCTGTGTCTGGATGTGAACCACCGGCTGGCTTACGTGCTGGGCGACATTCTGGAAATGGACCATGCACAGGCGGCCGGGCTGCTGGACATCACGCCGGCCAATTACCGCAAACGCTTGTCGCGGGCGCGGGCCGATGTGCAAGGCTTCACCGCGCGCGTCTGTGGGCTGGCCAACCCGGCGGCCAAATGCAGCTGCCCGCGCCGCCTGCCTGCGGCACAGGCACTGGGGCGTCTGCCCAAGGCGCCCGCGCCTGATGCGCCGGATTACGACACCGTCAAAACCCGCGTCGCCCGCGCCGAAGCGGGCCTGAAGGCGATCACGCTGCAACGCGCCACCGGCGCGCTTGCCGCCCCCCACGATCTGACCAAAGCCCTGATGGCCGCGGTCGACCCGCCGGGCTAAGGCCCTTTCACCCAAGGAGAAACCCATGAACCGCTTTTTCGCGGCGGCTGCGCTGTGCGTTGCCGTCACCACCCCCGCCTTGTCAAATGAAGGAGTTCCCATGACACAGGATCAACAAGACGTACTGGCCACCATCACCGGCATGACCGAAGCGTTCCACGCCAAAGATCTGGACGGCGTGATGGCTGCGTATGAATCTCAGGCCACCATCAACTTTGAACCTGCCAGCCCGGCCAGTGACCCGACCCACATCCGCGCCGGGTTTGAGATGTTCTTTGGCTTCAATCCCCATTTCACCTATGGCGAACACGAGGTGATCGTGAACGGCGACACGGCCCTGCACCTGACCCCGTGGGACATGACCGGCACGGCCCCGGATGGATCACAAATGGCCCAAAGCGGCCTGTCCGTCGCGGTGCTACACCGCCAATCTGATGGCAGCTGGAAAATGGTGATCGACAACCCGTTTGGTGCCCATGTGATGCGGGATCGCTGATCTGAAAGCTGCGCCTGCGGCGCGGATATTTGAACCAAAGCAAGGGCCCCGGACCGGGGCTCTTTTCTTGCATTTGCTTTGGGCGAAATATCCCGGGGGAGGCCCAAAGGGCCGGGGGCAGCGCCCCCTTACTCCAGATAGGGCAGGGGATCGACGCTCTCAAACCCTTCGCGTACTTCGAAATGAACAAAGGCTGGATCACCGGCGCGCACTTTGGCGATGGTTTGACCCCGGGTGACACTGTCGCCTTTTTCCACCGTAATGCTGTCAATGTTGGCATAGACGGTCATCAGGCTATCGGTGTGGCGGATGACCAGAATAGGAACCTGATCGGTATCACGGGTGATCGCGGCGACGGTACCGGCTTCGGCGGCTTTGACGGTGCTGCCTGCGCTGGCGGAAATATCGATCCCGTCATTGGACTTTTTCTTGAAGCCGCGAATGATGGGGCCGTTCACCGGCATGGCCAGTTCCGAGCTGACCGTGGCATCCGATCCAAGATCGGGCGAGGCGGGGAGATCAACCGGGGTGGTGCGGGCGGCTTCATCGGCAGGCAGCGGGGTGGCGGCGCTGGGAGGCGCGGCCAAAACCGAGGACCCACCCGGTGGCGAGGTTTCATCGGCATTGGTTGGGGCCGTGTCGCCGGTGATCGGGATCAGCAGGTATTGGCCTTCGCGCAGGCTAAGTTCAGGACCCAGACCATTCCACTCAGCCAGCGCAGACACTGAGACCCCGTAGATACGAGAGATCGAATAGGCGGTTTCGCCGCGCTGGACCTGATGCCGGACGGGTTCCGGCGCCACAGCCACTTTGGTGCCTTCGGCGGTGGTGGCAACGGCGGGCTGCCCCGTGCTGGCGCGGTCAATCGCGCCGCCGGCCAGTGTGGTGATGTCAATCACGTCCGGCGACTGGATCGGCCCCGTGGTCGGGGAGCCGGTGGCGGGCGAGGGTTCGGCTACGCGCGTGTGCAGGGCGATGATTTCGCCGTCGCGCAGGGATGTGGTGGGTTCCATGGCGTTATGTTGTGCCAGAGCGGCGCTGTCCACGCCGACCCGTGCGGCCACATCGGCGACAGTATCTCCGCGCCGGGCCACGGCGACCTGATAGGTGGGATATGAAATCACGCCGCGATCATCCGGGCGCGGCAGATCGGCGGTGGCTTGTTGGGCGGCGGCCGATGTATTGGCGCCGTTATTGCGCAGGTCGATGTCAAAATCCGAGCACCCAGCCAGCGATACGGCGCTGGCCAATAGGGCGGCACGGGAAATACAGGCTGCGCGCGAATGGGCAGGCATGGCTCGTTCCTCAATGTCGGCCTATCCCGTGTTTGTCCGGGCTTTTGTGGCCTTGGTTACTGGTCTCTACCGATCCCCTCTACCAGCGGGACGAACCGCACTGGTAAGAGCTCCTCATAGTCGAATCCGGTGGCGGTGCGCGTAACCTTGATCAGGCTTTGCACCGCGTCGGACTGACCCACGGGCAAGACCATAATACCGCCCTCACGCAGTTGAGCCAAGAGCGGGCCGGGGGGGTCTTCGGCGGCGGCGGTCACAATGATGCGGTCAAAGGGGGCCAGATCGGGCAATCCGTGTGATCCATCGCCCAGCATGGCGATCACATTATTCAGCGACAGGGCTTCAAACCGTTTCTGCGCTTCGGCCACAAGGCCGCGATGGCGTTCGACCGTGTAGACCCGGCGCGCAAGATGCGACAAGATCGCCGCCTGATAGCCTGAGCCTGTCCCGACCTCCAGAACCTTGTCGCGTGGCTGCACCTTGGCAGCCTGTGTCATCAGCCCCACGACAGAGGGTTGGCTGATGGTCTGCCCACAAGAGATCGGCAGCGGCATGTCTTCATAGGCGCGGCCCTCAAACAGGCCCTGCACAAACTGGCCGCGGTCCACAGATTCCATCGCCGACAGCACCCGTGCATCCGTCACCCCGCGCGAGCGCAGGGCGAAAAGGAACTGCATTTTGCGCTCGGCGGTGTCGCTCATTCCAGGCTCTCTTTTAGTTCAGCCAAGGTATCATGCGCGGTCAGATCGGCGCGCATCGGGGTAACGGCGATATAGCCATCAAGGTTCAGGGCGACATCCGTGCCCGGTGCGGTGGGGGTGTTTTGCGGCCCACCGGTGATCCACAGGAATTTCTTGCCACCCGGAGATTTATGCGGCTGGACGCCAAAGAACGCATCGCGCCGGTAACCCTGAGCGCAGACTTTAAGGCCCTTTACGTCCGCTGCCCGCACAGGCGGGAAATTCACATTGTAGAACAGCCGGTAATCATCGCCATCCCACAGGCCCCGATCAAGCAGCGCGCGCACGGTCTGCGTGCCATGGGCTGCGGCAGTTTCAAACTGAATATCGGGGTCATAGTTTGTCGGACCCAGATACTGTGACAGTGCGATGGCGGGCAGGCCCTGAAGCGCCGCCTCCATGGCGCCGCCCAACGTACCAGAGTAGAGCGCGTTTTCGCCGGCGTTATTGCCCCGGTTCACGCCCGAGAGCACCAGATCGGGTTTGGCATCGGTCATGACGTCATGCAGCCCTGCCAGCACGCAATCGGCGGGCGAGCCTTCAGCGGCATAGCGGCGCGCGCCCAGTCGGGCGATCATCATCGGATGGGTGTACGAGATTTTATGCGCCACGCCGGACTGCTCAAAAGCGGGCGCCACTGTCCAGACTTCTCCGTCCGGGCCAGCGATGTCTTGCGCGATAGCATCCAGAACCTTCAGGCCGGGCGCGTTGATACCGTCGTCGTTGGTGATGAGAATGCGCATGTTATGCCGCCCGTTGCTGCCTGCCCTTCCTCAATAGTCAAGCCAGAAGCCCCGGGCAAGCGGTGCCTCACCCCAAGGCGGCGATCAGGCGCAGGGCTTCGCTTTGGGGCGCGGTCAGGGCATCGCGGTCCTCGCCGGGGTAAAACCGGGCGCGGGTGGCTGTGGGCATCGGGGCGGGCACAAAACGCAGCACCTTGGCAGTGGCTTGGGTATTTTGCGTTTCGGCCTGCCAGGCCCCGAAAAGGGCGCGTTGGGCCGCTTTGGCCGCACTGTAGGCGCCCAGAAACTTGCCCGCATTGTCATCGTCGATGAACACGGCTGTGCCCGAATTCAAAAGCGGCGCAACGAACGGGATCAACAGGCCGGGTGTGGTGACGCCGGTGGCGATGGTCTTGGCCCAGTCTTTTTCATCCAGATGGTCGCTCGGAGACATCGGCGGCACATGGATGGCGGTATGCACCCACAAGTCCAGCGCCCCCCAACGGTCATGGACGGATCGGCATAGATGGCGCATGGCATCGGGGTCGGTGACGTCCATAGGGGCAAGGGTCATAGGCTGCGCGCCGCGCGCCCGGGCGCGGTCGTCCAGCTCTTCCAGAGCACCGGTGGTGCGGGCAACGGCAATCACATGCCAGCCCGCGACGGCCAGCTCTTCGGCAAGTGCCGCACCAAAACCGCGGGAGGCGCCGGTGATCAGGGCAAGTTTTGTATCAGTCATGGATCGGGGTTTGCGGCGAATTAGGCTGGAGGTCAAGAGGCCCGCGCGCTAGACCAAACCCAAAGGCGGCAGGAGCGTGAAATGGTTGAACTTACATTCGTCAGACATGGGCAGGCCAACACCGGTGCTCAGGACGAAGCCAGCTATGATCAACTCTCTGACACCGGGCGCGAACAGGCTCAATGGCTGGGCCAGCATTTCATAACGGCGGGACGCGGGTTTGATCACGTGATCAGCGGCACGTTGAAGCGCCAGCAGGACACTGCCCGGATCGTGGCCGACCAATTGGGGCTGAGGGTCCATCAGGATGCGCGGCTCAACGAAATGGATTACTTTGGTCTTTCGCACTCGCTGCTGGAAAGCCATGCCGTGGATTTCCCAACCGATCGCGAAAGTTTCATCGCCCATGTGCCGCAGATTTTAGAAGTCTGGTCGCGCGGCCAGATCCACAGCCACCTGGAAAGCTTCGACGCCTTTGAAACCCGTATCAGCGCGATGATTGATCACGCGGACAATCTGGGCGGACGTGTGTTGATGGTGACATCAGGCGGTGTCATCGGGATGGCGATGAAAATCCTGATGCAGCTAGAACTCTCGGCGCTCAGTAAGGTGTTGTTGCAGGTCTATAACAGTTCCATCCATCGCTACGTGAAAGCCGGCGATCAACTGGTGCTGGATACGTTTAACGCAGTGCCACATCTGGAGCGGCCAGAGCGCGCCGAAAAGCGAACGCATATCTAAACGCGCGTGCCGCGCGTTGCCTGCGGCGCGGATATTTGACCCAAAGCAAGGGTCCCGGATGCGCGACTTTTTCGGCTTGCTTTGGCCAAATATCCCGGGGGAGCCGCAAGGCGGGGGCAGCGCCCCCTCAAACGTGTTTAGTTCGCGCCGCAGCTTCCGACCAGATCGCCGTAGCGGTCCGTCAGCCATCCCAAAGCCGCTTCGGGATCACGATCCGCGATTTTGCCAGTGATCTTCGAGAAGACGGCCGAGGAGCGGCTGTCATCGACCACCTGAACGGGGTCCGAGGTGACCACCATCTCATAGACGAAGAACGCAACGGCGACCAAAAGCACGCCGCGTGCGACACCGAACAGGAAGCCAAGCCCCTGATCCAGCCCGCCCAAAACGGAACGTTGCACCATCGATGAAAAGAGCGGTGTGAAAATCGACACCAGGATCAGCGCCACGGCAAATACCGCAGCGAAGGCTGTGATGATGCTCAGCTCGCAACTGTCCTTGATAATGTCGTCCAGAATCGGGATTTGTTTGACCAACGGTTCTGCCTGTGAAGCGAACATAAAGGCCAGCATGGCCGCGGCGATCCATCCGACAATGGCCATGCTTTCGCGCACCAGTCCGCGCGAATAGGCCAAAATTGCCGAGATAATAATAACGGCCGCCACAACCGCGTCGATGATGGTGAAACCTTCCATGTCCCTGTCCCCGTGGCTTTCAGCCTGCGCCGAATATGTCTCCGACGAATCCTGTTAAATCCGTCATGTGCCGCAATGTTATTCCGGTCTGCCCCCCCGCTTTAGCGCGGGACGGTGCGATTGCATGTGAGAAACCAAGTTTTTGCGCTTCTTTCAACCTGTTTTCTGTCTGGCCCACGGGGCGTAAGGCGCCGGAAAGGCTGATTTCACCAAAAACCACTGTATCTGGCGGCAGGGCGACGTCTTCTCGGGCAGATAAAAGTGCGGCGGCAACGGCAAGATCGGCCGCTGGCTCGGTTACGCGCATCCCGCCAGCAACATTCAAGAACACATCCAGCCCTGCGAAAGGGATGCCGCAACGGGCCTCCAAAACGGCCAGAGTGGTAGAGAGCCGCCCCGAATCGAGCCCGACAACCGTGCGCCTGGGGGTTCCCAGGGGCGAGGGCGCGACGAGGGCCTGAATTTCGGTCAGCACCGGGCGGGTGCCTTCGATGCCAGCAAACACGGCCGAGCCGGGGGCGGGTTTGTCGCGTTCGGACAAGAACAGGGCTGAGGGGTTGGTGACCTCACTCAGACCTCTCCCAGTCATTTCGAACACGCCGATTTCATCTGCCGGGCCAAAGCGGTTTTTGACGGCGCGCAGGATGCGGAACTGATGACCACGCTCACCTTCAAAATAGAGCACCGTATCGACCATATGTTCGACCACGCGCGGACCGGCGATTTGGCCCTCTTTGGTCACATGGCCGACAAGGACCACAGCGGTACCGGTGCGTTTGGCAAAGGTGGTCAGTTCATGCGCGGCGGCGCGAACCTGGCTTACGGAGCCCGGCGCGCTGTCGACATTGTCGGCCCACATGGTTTGGATCGAGTCGATGATTGCCAGCTCGGGCCGCTCTTTATCCAAGGTGGTCAGGATGTCGCGCAGATTGGTTTCGGTTGCCAGTTTCACCGGCGCGTCTGACAGGCCGAGTCGCTGGGCGCGCATGCGGACTTGGGCGCTGGCTTCTTCGCCCGATACATAGACACAAGACAGACCCGCGCGTGCGAAACTGGCGGCGGCTTGTAACAGAAGTGTTGACTTCCCGATGCCCGGGTCGCCCCCAACCAACAATGCCGAGGCAGGCACCAACCCGCCACCTAGAACCAGATCCAGTTCTGACAGGCCTGACTTTGTACGCTGGGGTGGGGTTTCCTCGGTTGCCAGGTCCTTAAGTGCGATGGCGCGCCCCCGGTCGGCGCCCAGGCTTTTCTTTGTCGGGCCTGCAGATAGGGGGGCTTCTTCGGTGATAGAGTTCCATTCGCCGCAAGCATCACAACGGCCTGACCATTTCTTGTGAACGGCGGCGCAGGCGGAACAGATGTAGCTGACAGTTGGTTTGGGCATGCCTTGCTTGTGCCCGTTTTGTTCTGGTTTGGCAAGCGGGGAAGGGGGCGCTGCCCCCGTCTGGCGACTCCCCCGGGATATTTGGCCAAAGCAAGCCCGGATTTGGCGCGCCCTGCTCCGTGGCATGGAGCAGGGCGTCTTGCTTCGGACGGTCATCGGCGTCCCCGCCTGTACCGTAGGGTTAAAAAAGCCCAAAAGGGTTTTGCTTTGGTTAAAATATCCGCGCCGCAGGCAGCCCGCTCTAGCGGGCTTTGGCGCTTTCCCGCAGGGAAAGCGCCAGCGAGGCCAAAATGCAGAAGGAAAACAGGTACAGGCCCCAGGCTGTTTCGACTTTGGCCAGGCCCACGCCTTTGACCACAACGATGTAGAGGGCAATCAGGAAGACGTCTGCCATGGCCAGTTTGCCCAGTGTGGCCAGCGTCGGCAGCAAGCGGGGGCTTGCCAGGTCGAATTGGATCAGAGCAAGCCCGATGGTTTTTAGATACGGGGCGAATAGGGCGAAGATCGTGACCAGAAGTGCCAAGAAGATATCTGTGTCCCACAGGGCTTGCAGGCCCGAGACGACGCTGATTTCGTCAAGGTCAAAGAATGGCAAGCCCAACCCGGCCCGCATAAGCGGGGCGAACCAGGCGATGGGAAACAGGATCAGCAGGGCGAGGTTTGCCCATCTTGCCATGTCGTTCACTTACTCTGCAGCGTTGCCCAGACCGGCCAGTACAGCGGGAATACTGACAACTTTGCTGCCCTCGGTTTTTGTCGTTGCCCGAGCTATGCCCGATGCGGGCGTGTCGTTCAACTCTGGCAGCAGGTCGGCCAGATCTTTGCACAGCTGTTCGATCTGTTGATCGGCCACGGATTCCTCGACCGAGACCTGTGTCGTCCAGCGGCGCAGCTCGTCTGTCAGCGATTTGGCGTGGTTGATACGTTCTTGCAGCTCTGAGACTTCGGTCTGGCGTTGCTTCAGCACGGCTTTTGCGCGGTCAACATTTTCATCCGAGTACACAGTTGCCAGATCGCGGCTGACGTGACTCATTTGCGCCGCTGCTTCCAGAACGTCCGGCTCTAACCGGGACAGATCGGGATGCTGGCGCAGGTAGGTCATGCGTTCGCGCACTGCGTCAAATTCAGACGACAGGTTGAACACCCCTTCGCGATCGGCACGGTGGCTGATCTGATAGGCATGGGCGACGTCCTCCATCCGCATGGAGAATTTGCGATGCGCGTGCTCCAGCTGCGATACTCTTATTGCCGAAGGCAGATAGAGCAGCAGTGCAACACCAAGACCTGCGCTGGCGATTTGAACAACGTGGCCCGCCGGGAAGGTGTAGCCCCAGCCCGCGATCTCGAGCGTCAGCCAAGGCCAGATCCCGGTGGCAGACAGGACAAGGCTGAGCACGGCAGCAGCGCAAAGCAGGGCGATGTAAGCGATTGCAAACAGCCTTAGCGTGCGAGCAACCCCTCCTTGGGTATTGAAAAGACTTCGAAACATATGAACCCCCAGACAATATGAACTGTCTCCATAATAGGCGAAAATCCGCCAATTTTTGAGGGGAAAAGCGCGCGGTAACGGACCGTTGAACGTGTGGAAACGATTCAGGGCGTGATTCTACCGGGAAAATTTTGGTCGGACAGGGGGGATTAGCGCACTGCCTCGATCGGGCCTTCGGCCACGCCCGAGACGAACTGGCGCACGTAAGGGTCGGGGGTGGTGTCCATCTCGGCGACGGGGCCGGACCATTTGATCACCCCGTCATGGAGCATGGCGACCTTGTCGGCGATGGCGCGCACCGAGGACATATCGTGGGTGATGGTCATCGCTGTGGCGCCCATTTCCACCACGATCTCGCGGATCAGGTCATTGATCACACCGGCCATGATCGGGTCGAGACCCGTGGTGGGTTCATCAAAAAAGATCACCTGCGGGTCGGCGGCGATGGCGCGGGCCAGGCCCACACGTTTTTGCATGCCGCCCGACAGTTCCGCCGGGAACAGGTCGGCGACATCCGGGGTCAGGCCAACGCGGCGGAGTTTTTCGATGGCGATCTCGCGGGCTTCGGACTTGGGCCGTTTCAGAGAGCCGCGCAGCAGGCGGAAGGCGACGTTTTGCCAGACCGGCATGCTGTCAAACAGCGCGCCGCCCTGAAACAGCATGCCGAACTTTGCCAGAAAGGCGTCTCTGTCTTGTTTGGCGACGTTTTGACCGTCCAGCGCGATGCGCCCAGCGTCTGGTGCGATCAGCCCCAGCACGCATTTCAGCGTCACCGATTTACCGGTGCCCGAGCCGCCAATGATCACCATGCTTTCGCCTGAATCGATTTTCAGATCGACCCCGCGCAGCACCTTTTTGGGGCCGAAAGATTTATGGACGCCTTGCAGTTCAATCATGAGGTAAAGAAGGCCTCGGTCAGGATGTAATTGGAGGCCAGGATCATCACCGATGCGGTCACCACTGCGGATTTGGTGGCGCGGCCCACGCCTTGGGCGCCGCGACCCGAGTTCATGCCGTAATAGCAGCCGACCAGAGCCACCAGAAAGCCAAACACCGCGCCTTTGACGAGGCCCGAGCCGACGTCCCAGAATTCCAGAAAATCGACGGTGTTTTGCAGATAGTTGGCCGGGTTGAATCCCAGCCGGGTGACGCCCACCAGATAGCCGCCGAAAATGCCGATAGCATCGCCCACACCGACCAGCACCGGCACCGCCAGCGTGGCGGCCAGAACGCGCGGTACGGTCAGATAGCGCATCGGGTCGGTAGAGAGCGTGACCAGCGCGTCGATCTGTTCGGTCACTTTCATCGTGCCGATTTCCGCCGCGATGGAGCTGGCGACGCGCGCCGCCACCATCAACCCGCCCAGAACCGGGCCCAGTTCACGTGTCATGCCAATGGCGACGATCGAGGGAACCACCTGTTCGGCGCTAAATCGCGCGCCGCCTGCATAGATTTGCAGGGCCAGCGCCGCGCCGGTGAACAGCGCGGTAAGTCCGACCACCGGAAGGCTGAAATAGCCAATGGTCAAAAGGGCTTGCAGGAACTCTTTGAGGTAAAAGGGCGGGCGGATCAGCGCCACCAAGGTTTGTGCGGCAAAGATCACAGCGCGCCCTACGCCGGCGATCAGGCCAAGGGACGCGCGGCCCAGTCCCGCCAGCGAGGCGCTGATCATGCGTGCTGCCCCGTGCCGTTGTATTGGCGGGCATAGCGTGCACCCAGAGAGGTCAGGATTTCATATCCGATTGTGCCTGCCGCATTGGCCAGATCGTCGACCGTCTGGTCGGGGCCAAGGATCTCTAGGGCTTTGGGGGCGCTGCTGAGGTGGGTGATGTCGACCGAGATCAGATCCATCGAAACCCGGCCCGCGATTGGGCAGGGCGCGCCTTCAAAGAACAGGTGGCCGCGCCCGGACATGGCACGGATCAAGCCATCCGCATAACCGCCCGAGACGGTGGCGATCACTGTGGGTTCCTGCGCGGTGTAGGTGGCCGAATAGCCCACGGTTTCCCCGGGCTCAAGTTCGCGAATTTGAATGACGGGCAGAGACAGGTTGACCACCGGGCTGGCGTCTTCAAACGGGGCACCACCATACATGCCAACGCCCGGGCGGGTGATGTCGAAATGGTAGTCAGGGCCCATCAGGATGCCGCCGGTCGCCGCCAGAGACCGCGGTACATTCAACCCGTCGGTCATGGCGCGAAACGTGTCCAGCTGTTGTTGGTTCTGCGGGTGATCCGGTTCATCTGCGCAGGCAAGGTGGCTCATGATCAGTTCCGGCCCGGCCCCCAGCGCGATTTCCGCAACGGCGCCCCATTCGGCGGGTTCCATGCCCAGTCGGTTCATGCCGGTGTCCAGCTGAATGCCGAACGGTCGGCCCGGCAACGCCTCCAGATGGCGGGTCAGCTGTTCCAGCGAATTCAGCATTGGCACCAGATCAAGATCGTGGATCATGTCGGTGTCGCCGGCCATATGGCCAGAAAAGACGCAAATCTGCGGCCCCGGGCCAAGCGCCTGACGCACAGCGGCGCCTTCTTCGGCGGCAGCCACGAAAAAGCGCCGCGCTCCGGCGCGTGCCAAGGCCCGTGCCACTTGCGGTGCCCCAAGGCCGTAACCATCGGCTTTTACAACAGCTGCGGTTTCAACACTGTCCGCGCTTTGCGCATCCAGAGCCTGCCAATTGCGCACCAGGGCGCCAAGATCGATATGTAGTTTACCAGTTGCCATGGATAGGGTTTCGTCCGCGTGTTGGCCAAGGTCAAGGGGAATCAGAATTCCTGATCGGCGCCTTGTTGCCAAGCTTTGACCAGATTTCCAAAGCGGGTGAACTGGGCCTCGAAGGAGAGTTCGACCGTGCCGATGGGGCCGTGACGCTGCTTGCCGATGATCACTTCGGCCTTGCCATGCAGGCGGCTCATGCGTTCCTGCCAAGCGGCCATTTCATCCAGCCGCTCGTCCGAAGGCTTTTCGCGTTCGACATAGTATTCCTCGCGGAACACGAACATCACCACATCGGCATCCTGCTCGATCGAGCCCGATTCCCGCAGGTCTGACAGCTGGGGGCGTTTGTCGTCGCGGTTTTCCACCTGACGGGACAGCTGTGACAGAGCGATCACCGGGATATTCAGTTCCTTGGCGATGGCTTTCAGACCCATCGAGATTTCGCCGATTTCCTGCACCCGGTTTTCCGCCGAGCCGCGCAGCAGCTGCAAATAGTCCACGATCACCACGTCCAGCCCATGCGTCCGTTTCAGACGGCGCGCGCGCGCGGCGACCTGGCTGATCGGCAGGGCCGGGGTATCGTCGATGTAAAGCGGGCAGGCTTCCAGCTGTTTGGCGGCTTCGACAAAACGGCGGAACTCGGCCTCGGTCATATCGCCCTGACGGATCTTGTGCGAACTGATTTCTGAGGCCTCGGCCAAAATCCGGCCTGCCAGCTGTTCGGCGCTCATTTCAAGGCTGAAAAAGCCGACAACGCCGCCCTCGATAGCCCCTTCCGAACCATCCGGTTTCAGCCCGCGTTTATAGGCCTTAGCAATGTTAAACGCGACGTTGGTTGCCAGCGAGGTTTTGCCCATTGAGGGCCGCCCAGCAAGGATTAAAAGGTCAGAAGGGTGCAGCCCGCCCAGCTTGTTGTCCATGTCGATCAGGCCGGTGGAAACCCCCGCCAGACCGCCGTCGCGCTGGTAGGCGGCGTTGGCCACGTTCACCGCGTCGGTGACGGCGTGCAAAAAGCTTTGAAAGCCGCTTTCAGACTGGCCTTCTTCGCCCAGTTTATAGAGCGCCTGTTCGGCTTCGACGATTTGTTCTTTGGGTTCGCTGTCGACCTTAACCGAGCCAGCCTTGGCCGAGATGTCGTGGCCCAGACGGATCAGCTCGCGCCGGATGGCGAAATCATAGATCATCTGGGCATAGTCTCGCGCCGCAAAGCTGGAGATCGCGGCCCCTGCCAGACGGGCCAGATAGGCCGGGCCGCCCAGTTCTTTCAGGCCTTCGTCTTCTTCCAGAAAGGCTTTCAGCGTAACCGGCGAGGCCAGCGCATTTTTCTGAATCCGCGCGGCGGCGGTTTCGAAAATCCGGGCATGGACCGGTTCGTAAAAATGACTGGGCTGGATAACGGACGCGATCCTGTCATACACATCATTGTTCGTCAGGATCGCGCCCAGCAGTTGCTGCTCGGCCTCGATGCTGTGGGGCAGTGTGCCTGCCTCGTCCGCTGTGTCGTCCCCGTTACGGATCTGTGCGATCTCGTTCATTTTTCTTCCCTGTCACCCCGTAAGATGCGGGTATAGAGACCCCGCTGCGGACCGATCAAATTGTATGTTTCTGTGGATAGCCTGTGGACAAGCAGATTAGCACAAATTGTCGCAGAGCGCACCCGGCAGCAGCGCCAGATTTTGTGGCAGCATCCGTGACAAATGCGACAATTATTCCAAAGAAATGTAACAGGCCGTGCCCGTCGTCGCGGCGAAATGGCCCGTGTTACGTCAGCCTTTCTGACGCGCTTCCTGCCAGGCGCGGGGATCATTCAGGAATGATTCGACCTCGGCCAGGGTTTCGGCGTCAAAAGATTCGGCTGCCTTGGCTTCGGCCAGAACGTCCCACCATGTGCACAGGCTGTGCAGTTCCACACCATGTTCCGCCAGACGTTCACGGGTGCCCGGGAAGATATCATAGAAGAACACAACGGCTGTGTGGCCGCAGGAGGCGCCGGTTTCGCGGATCGCATCCACAAACGACAGTTTCGAGCCGCCATCGGTGGTCAGATCCTCGACCAGCAGCACGTTTTGGCCTTCGGTCATCGCGCCCTCAATCCGGGCATTGCGGCCATAGCCTTTAGGCTTTTTGCGCACATAGGACATGGGCAGCGCCAGACGTTCGGCAACCCAGGCGCCAAAAGGAATGCCAGCCGTTTCACCGCCGGCGATGTTGTCAAAGGCCTCAAACCCCGCGTCGCGCATCACGGTGACGGCCATGAAGTCCAGCAGCGTGGAGCGCACGCGCGGGAAGCTGATGATCTTGCGGCAATCCACATAGGTCGGCCCCTGCAGGCCCGAGGCATAGGTGAAAGGCTCGCGCGCGTTGAAATCCACCGCGCCGATTTCCAGCAGGGCGCGGGCGGTCAGGCGGGCGATTTCTTCTTTGGCGGGGAAGCTGGTGGGGATCATTTTGCGCCTTTCTTATGCGTCCACGTGCCAGTGCAGCGGGAAGCCGGGATCGAACATGGTGACCGGGCCGGCGCCGGTCTGAATTTTATCGGGATAGTCCACCGGATCGCCCTTGGTCAGGGTGATGGTGGCCGTGTTTGCGGGCAGGCCATAGAAGGCGGGGCCGTTCAAGCTGGCAAAGCCTTCCAGCTTGTCCAGCGCATTGGCGGTATCAAACACCTCTGCAAGGCAGCTCATGGTGTTGGTGGCCGAGAAGACCCCGGCGCAGCCACAGGCGCTTTCCTTGTTGTCGTCGGTGTGGGGCGCACTGTCGGTGCCCAGGAAGAAACGGCTGTCGCCCGAGGTCGCGGCCTCAACCAGTGCCAGACGGTGGCTTTCGCGTTTGGCGACGGGCAGGCAGTAATAGTGCGGCTTGATCCCACCCACCAGAATGTGGTTGCGGTTGATGATCAGGTGATGCGTGGTGATCGTCGCGCCCAGACCGCTTTCGTTGGATTTCACATAGTTCACCCCGTCGGCGGTGGTGATGTGTTCCATGATCACGCGCAGGCCGGGGGTGGCGCGGCGGATCGGGTCCAGCACGCGGTCGATGAACACGGCTTCACGGTCGAAGATGTCGATGTCGGCATCGACCACCTCGCCGTGCACACACAGCGGGCAGCCGATCTCGGCCATTTTTTCAAGAACCGGGCGCACTTTGTCAAAATCGGTCACGCCGCTGGCCGAGTTCGTGGTTGCGCCCGCCGGGTAGAGTTTGACCGAGGTGATCAGGCCCGAGGCATGGGCCGCAGCCAAGTCTTCGGGGTCGGTGTCCTCGGTCAGATAGAGGGTCATCAGCGGTTTGAAATCCATGCCGTCGGGCAGGGCGGCCATGATCCGGTCGCGATAGGCGGCCGCATCGGCGCCGGTCACCACGGGGGGCACCAGATTGGGCATGATGATCGCGCGGCCGAAATGGCGCGCGGTTTCGGGCAGCACGCCTTGCAGCATGGCGCCATCGCGCAGGTGCAGGTGCCAGTCATCGGGGCGGCGGATCGTCAGTGTCTGGGTCATGCCTTGCGGTTACACAATTGGCGGCGCGGTTTCCAGAGGAGATCGCGCTTGGCGGGGCGCCAAGGCGGATTCATGGGTGATCAAAATATGGGCGTTGGATTGGGTGGCGCACAGCATTTGCCCAAACTATGGGCATTGCTGCAGTGCGGCATTGTGCTATGCTGACCCCAACCGCAGAAGATGGATATGAAGAGTCGATGTTGGACCAAACCGACTCCCTAAACCTCATGCAACGGACCCGAGGAAGGGCAGAGGTTGCATTGCGCGCGGCACCCGGTGGTGCGCGTCTGACCCATCTGCATCAATCCGGCTCAGCAAAGGCGATGTTGCCACGTGTTCATGGCGCCGCCCCTGAGGTGGTTTTTTTGAACACTGCCGGGGGGTTAACCGGTGGAGATCAAATGCGCTTTGCGTTGGATCTGGCCGAGAACGCCCGCGCCACCGCAACCACCCAGACCGCTGAACGGGCCTATGCGTCGTCAGGGGGCAATGCCCAGCTGAACGTAGATTTGACCGTTGGCGCCGGGGCGCATCTGGATTGGTTGCCGCAAGAAACGATTCTGTTTGAAGACAGCGCGCTGACGCGACGGACAACAATTGCCCTGACGGGCGACGCGCATCTGTTGATGGTGGAAATGGTCGTGCTGGGCCGTATTGCCATGGGCGAAGAGCTGCGTCGCATTCGGTTCAATGATCTGCGCCATGTGACCCGCGACGGTCGGCCCGAACTGATCGAGCCGCTACAGATCACCGATGACAATCTGTTGAAAAGCGCCTCGGCAGCGGGGTTGAGCCATGCGCGCGCCTTTGCGACGCTTGCCTTGATCGCGCCGGGCGCAGAAGATGCGCTGGAAACCCTGCGGTCGGTCTTGCCTGAAACAGGTGCGGCCGCCTCGGGCTGGAACGGCAAATGCGTCGCGCGTTTCATGGGCACAGACGCAATGCCGGTGCGTAAAGCGCTGGCCAAAGCCATCACAACTTTGCGCGGCGGTCCGCTGCCGCGCGTTTGGCAACTTTGAGGAAGACACGGCATGAACCTGACCCCCCGCGAAAAAGACAAGCTTCTGGTTAGCCTGGCCGCCATGGTGGCGCGCGGGCGGCTGGAGCGCGGCGTCACGCTCAACCATCCCGAAGCAATCGCGCTGATCACCGACTATGTGGTCGAAGGTGCGCGAGACGGCAAATCAGTGGCGACACTGATGGAGGAGGGCGCGCATGTCGTCACCGCCGCCCAGTGCATGCCGGGCATTCCCGAAATGATCCACGAAGTGCAGGTCGAGGCGACATTCCCCGATGGCACCAAACTGGTCACCGTACACCATCCGATCCGCTGAAGAAGGAGCCACCCATGAAACGACTTATCCCGCTTTTCGCGCTCTGTGCTTCGCCCGCCATGGCCCATTCGGGCGCGCATCTGCACCCGCATGGCTTTGACGCGGCCACGCTGATCCTTGCCACCAGTTTTGGGGCGGCTGTCACCTATGCAGTTGTAAAGGTGCGCAAATGATCCCCGGAGAATATTTTATAAAAGAGGGAGACATTACCCTCAACGCCGACAGGAAGGCCCTGACCCTTACCGTTGCCAATACCGGGGATCGCCCGGTTCAGGTGGGGTCGCACTATCACTTTGCTGAAACCAATACTGCGCTGGAATTTGACCGGGACGCGGCACAGGGCATGCGGCTGGATATCGCTGCAGGCACCGCGGTGCGTTTTGAGCCGGGTCAAGGCCGAGAGGTGGCCCTTGTGCCACTTGCCGGAGCGCGGAAAGTTTTCGGTTTTAATCAACTCGTCATGGGGGATCTCGATCCATGAACGCAAAGGAATTCGCTATGGTTTACGCCTCTCCTGCCGCTTGTGCGGCGTCATATAACAATGCCGTCCAGATGTGGGCGAAATCTGTCGAAATGCAGATGACGGTTATGAACTCTTGGATTGAACTGGCCCAGAAGTTCAACCCGATTTTGCCGACGCTTGAGGTGCCCTTGGGCATAGCGACGCCGGCCCCGGCAAATGCACCGACCCCGGTCGCCAAGCCCAAACCCGTTGCCAAGAAGGCAGCCCCCAAACCTGCGGCCAAAAAGCCAGCGGCCAAGAAACCTGCCGCAAAAGCTGCGCCTGCCCCAGAACCTGTGACAGAAGCAAAGGTAGAGGCGCCTGCTAAGCCCGCTCCTGCTGCGAAAAAGCCAGCAGCCAAGAAACCTGCTGCCAAGGCAAAACCCGCCGCCAAGGCTGAGCCCAAGCCCGCTGCCAAGGCCGAACCAAAACCTGCGGCCAAAGCGGCGCCCAAACCGGCTGCCAAGGCTGCGCCCAAACCAGCAGCCAAGAAGCCCGCTGCGAAAAAAGCGGCCACAAAACAGTCAGCCCCCGCCAAAAGCGCGAGCGACAAGGTGGCCACATCTGAAATCGCGACGGATGATAAACCGGCGAACCGCCGTCGTAAGCAGCCCTCGAAACCGGCACAGCCGTTCAAGGAATGATAGGGAACTCACAACAAACACCTCCCAGCTCGAGCGACATGTTGGGAGCTGGGCTGGAGGTGTGGCATCTGGTTGTTGAATCGCAGATGGTCGTCGCCATGCGCCTTTTGGGCATGGCGGGGATCTGGGCGGTCAAGCCGGATGAAAATGTTCGTATGGTTGGTGAAAAGGTTTCCGGGTTCAGGGATGCGGCTTTGGCGATGCAAAGCTCTGTTTGGCGTGGCGAGCGCCCCGATCAAATCATGGTGGCCGGGATACGCCCGATCCGCGCGCGCACCTATTCTAATTCACGTCGTCTGTCGCGCGATGGAAGCCGCGATTTCAGTTCGTTTCTGCCCGCAAAGGTGATGGAGACGCTGCCCACGGTGCCGATGCCGCCCTACATGATCCTACTGGTGATCTGGCGCAAAGTGACCGGCGCAGAAGCCGAACCTGCGACGGCGCTGGTGGATGGGCGGCGTTACCCGCTGCTGGCGGGGCCTGATCCGTTGGCGATACTGCCTGCTCCGGCCCCTCAAGCGCGTCCTGAAGTGATTGAGTCCACAGCGAAAGAGGTGCAGTTGATCGCCCCTCAGGCAGATCCAACCCCTGCGCCCGTGGCCCCTACGCCGGACCCGGCACCCAAGCCACGCCGCAATCCGGGGCTTGGCCTGCGTTTACGCAACCTGTTTCGCCGATCCGGCGGGACGGACAAGACATAACAAAAACGGGCCGGAGAAATGTTTCGGCCTATGACGACCAACACGGAGCGATCCGGAACCAAGAAGGTGAGACATGCCCGCTAAAATCTCTCGTGCTGCCTATGCCGATATGTATGGCCCCACAACGGGGGACCGTCTGCGTCTTGCCGACACAGACCTTGTGATCGAGGTGGAAAAAGACCTGACCACCTATGGAGAAGAGGTCAAGTTTGGCGGCGGTAAAGTGATCCGCGATGGGATGGGGCAAGCCCAGACCACCCGCGCAGGCGGGGCGGTGGACACCGTCATCACCAACGCGCTGATCCTGGATCACACCGGTATTTACAAGGCCGATGTCGGCCTGAAAGACGGCAAAATCCACAAGATCGGCAAGGCGGGCAACCCGGATACTCAGCCCGGTGTCGATATCATCGTCGGCCCCGGCACCGAGGCGATCGCGGGCGAAGGTAAAATCCTGACCGCGGGCGGCTTTGACAGCCACATCCACTTTATCTGCCCGCAGCAGGTCGAAGATGCGTTGCATTCGGGCCTGACCACCATGCTGGGCGGCGGCACTGGCCCCGCCCATGGCACGCTGGCCACCACCTGTACCCCGGGCCCGTGGCACATTGGCCGGATGCTTCAGGCGCTTGATGGGTTGCCGATGAACTTTGGCCTTGCTGGCAAGGGTAACGCCAGCCAGCCCGCCGCGCTGATTGAGATGATCAACGCCGGCGCTTGCGCCATGAAGTTGCACGAAGACTGGGGCACCACCCCCGGCGCGATTGATTGCTGCCTGTCCGTCGCCGATGACATGGACGTGCAGGTGATGATCCACACCGATACGCTCAATGAGAGCGGCTTTGTGGAAAACACCGTGGCCTCGATGAAAGGCCGCACCATTCACGCTTTCCACACCGAAGGCGCGGGCGGCGGCCATGCCCCCGATATCATCAAGGTTGTTGGCGAACAGCATGTGTTGCCCAGCTCGACCAACCCGACGCGGCCCTACACGGTGAACACTTTGGAAGAGCATCTGGATATGCTCATGGTCTGTCACCATCTGGACAAATCCATCCCCGAAGACGTCGCCTTTGCCGAAAGTCGCATCCGCAAGGAAACCATCGCCGCCGAAGACATCCTGCATGACATGGGCGCGTTTTCGATCATCGCATCCGACAGTCAGGCCATGGGCCGCGTCGGAGAGGTCATCATCCGCACATGGCAGACCGCACATAAGATGAAGGTCCAGCGCGGGCGTCTTTCAGAAGAGACTGGCGAAAACGACAACGTGCGCGTTAAGCGCTACGTGGCGAAATACACCATTAACCCGGCGATTGCGCATGGGATCAGCGCGCATATTGGCTCCATTGAGGAAGGCAAACGCGCCGACCTGTCGCTGTGGTCGCCGTCGTTCTTTGGGGTGAAGCCCGAGATGGTTCTGCTGGGCGGCACGATTGCCGTGGCGCAGATGGGCGATCCGAACGCCTCGATCCCGACACCGCAGCCGGTCTACACCCGCCCGATGTTCGGCGCGCTGGGCCGCGCGGTGGAACGCTCTGCCGTCAGCTTTGTGTCAGCTGCGGCGCAGGCAGGCGGCATCGGCGGGCAGCTTGGGCTGGCTAAGGACACGCTGGCGGTGGAAAACACCCGCAACATCGGCAAGTCCGACATGGTGATGAACGCCGCCACGCCCGACATTGAGGTAAACCCCGAGACCTATGAGGTGCGCGCCAATGGCGAGTTGCTGACCTGCGAACCAGCGACGGAATTGCCGATGGCACAGCGGTATTTCATGTTCTGATCCGGGGTCGGATGCACCATGTTCGACTATTCGCTTTTGCACTGGACCACGTTTCTGACGGCGGCGGTTCTGTTGAACCTGTCGCCCGGTCCTGACATCGCCTTTATCCTTGGGCAGACCGTGCGGGGTGGTCGACGGGCCGGGGCCAGTGCAATGGTCGGGGTCTGGAGCGGCGCCTTGGTGCATGTTCTGTTTGCCGCGCTGGGCTTATCGGCGATCCTTGCGTCCTCTGCGCTGGCTTTTGCCGTGGTGAAATGTGCCGGGGCGGGGTATTTGATCTATCTGGGTCTCAAAGCCTTGCGGTCTTCGGGCGGGGCCTTGCTCCCAGATGTGCCCACCAAAGCCCCGCAGCGCGCCGTTCAGGTCTGGCGTCAGGGCGTGCTGGTTTCTTTGCTTAACCCCAAGGTTGCGATCTTCTTTCTGGCCTTCTTGCCGCAGTTCATAGAGCCGGGCGCAGGCCCGACATGGGCGCAGCTGATGTTGCACGGCAGCCTGATCATTGCCGTTGCGGCCTGTATTGAACCGCCGCTGGTCTTGCTGGGGGATCATCTGACCCGCGGCCTGCGCCGCAGCCCAAAACTGGGCCTGTGGCTGGATCGGGTTCTGGGAACGCTGTTTATCACGCTGGGGGTCAAACTGGCCCTGACCCACAGATAACCCGCCAGTGCGGATCAGAACATCGGCCCGTATTTCCAGTTGTCTGCGTCGGGGGTGACCTCATCCAGATCGTAATCCGCACCTTGCAGGCGCTGGGCGATCTCTAGCCCCTGATCGGCGGCTTCATCGACAAACTGGCGACCCAGCTCTTCGTCCTGCGACGTACCATGGCCGCGCATCAGGTTCAGGCCGTGGTTGAACTTGCCTACCGGATCGCCCGCTTCGGCGGCGCGGCGGTCCCATTCGGCCGAGGCATCAGGGTCATATTCCCCGCCCAGCCCGTTGTTGTTCAACTGGCTGAGCCATGTCATAGATTTGGTGAACCCGGCGTCGGCGCACATTTTCATCAGCTTGCGGCCCAGAACGTGATCGTCGTTCTTGGTGACGTTGACCGCCATCGAGCAGGTCACAGAGTCGATCATCCCCATTTCCATCCGACGGATCAGCATCTCGCGACCGGTGTCTTCGGGATTCAACACGCCAAGGTCGTCCTCGACCTTGGTGGGTGGCTCGGCAAAAGCCGCACCCGCGATAAAAAGGATCGCCCCCGTCAGTGCAAATTTGTTCATGTCTATGTCCTCCGCGCGAAAGTGTAACATGGGGCCGCAGAACCGGGCTTGCGACTTTAGTCGCGTGGCGCGTTTCGTCGGGCGCAATGCTGCTATGCAGCATTTCGGGGTACACATTGGCATGCAAAACGCCATGTTAGCGCCATGGGAGGAAACCAAACACTCTGTAGGGTTTCCAAATGGCACACACACAAACATCTGACGCGTATGAACCGTCTGACGTCCTGCTGGACCAGCTGATGGTCGAGATGGGACTGGGGTTTAACGCATATCTGGAACGCCGTGCGGCAATGCAGCAGCTGAAGCAATTGCAGCAGCTAAGCGACACCGAACTGGCCAAACGCGGGCTGCGCCGAGACACGATCCTTGATCACGTTGTCCAGCATCTGGGTGCAGGCACCAGCGCCGCGGCATGATCTCATCCTCCAATACTGCATCGCGGCTATGCGCAGACGGCATTGGAATTCGCACTTCTTCCTCCCTACACTTATCCACAGGGAGGGAACGACCTAATTTAAAGGAGTTTCCTAATGGCACTCACTGTAACACAACCCAGCCTGAATATTCTGTCGGCCCTGGCCGCACCCATCGTGTGGTTTGGCAAACTGGCCGTAGCCGTTGCTGAAAACAACCGATACGCACGTCAAATGCAGTATTTGAGCGGCCTGTCGGATAAAGAACTGGAAGCTCGCGGCATCAAGCGCGAAGACATCGCGCATCACGTCTTCAAAGAGCTGTACTATATCTAAGCACTCCGGCACATCGCGTCCCTGTGATGTGCCGAATTGCCTTCCGCCCGGGGCCAAGTCTGGTTAATCTGCCGTGACCTGATCCCGGGGGACACATGACGAACGAAGCGGCATCCGCACATGAAGTATTGCGGCACTGTCACCAGCCCGTCGCCGATACGGTGACGCTGGACTATGAGGCGCGATTTTTGCGCCGCAAACGCCTGATCACGGATGGCGGCATGGCCGTTTTGGTGGATCTGGCGGAAACCACAAGCCTTGACCATATGGATGCACTGGTGCTGAACGACGGGCGACTGATCGGTGTGCGCGCGGGGGCCGAACCGTTGCTGGCTGTCAGCGGGGATAACCTGACCCGTCTGGCTTGGCATATCGGCAACCGCCACACCCCCTGTCAGATCGAAGAGGACCATCTGCTGATCCGCGCGGATCACGTCTTGGCCGATATGCTGACCAAGCTTGGGGCAACTGTTGAAACGCGACAGGCGCCTTTTACGCCCGAAGGTGGGGCCTATGGTCACGGGCGCACGATGGGGCATGATCATGGGCACAGTCACTCCCATGGATGAATGTGGGCTGAACACTGACCTGTTGACCCTGATGCAATGGATGTCGCCCGCCTTCCCGGTGGGGGGCTATGCCTATAGCCACGGCTTGGAACAAGCGATCGACGATGGTGCCATTACAGATGCCGATACGCTTTTTGACTGGCTGGTTACCGTGTTGGAACACGGGACAGGCATGGTCGATGCGACCCTGTTGTGTCTGGCCCTGAAGGGCGAGGACATGGCGGACACGGCCCGCGCGCTTGCGTCCAGCAAAGAACGCTATCAAGAGGCTGAGGCGCAGGGTCAGGCCTTTACCAGCGCGGTAAACGGCATCTATGGCGAGCAGACTCCGCCTGCGCCCTTGCCTGTGGCCGTTGGCATTGCAGCGCGGCGTTTGGATTTGATCGCCCCTCAGGTGGCGGCGCATTATCTGCACGCGTTTGCGTCGAATCTGGTGTCTGCGGCGGTGCGGTTTGTGCCCTTGGGGCAGACCGATGGTCAGCGGGTGCTGAAACGTCTGCACGGCGTGATCGAAGGGGTCGCTGCGCGCGCGTCACAGGCCACGTTGGATGATCTGGGCAGTGCCGCGCTGGGCAGTGATATGGCGTCGATGCGTCACGAAACCATGGAAGTCAGGATATTCAAGACATGAGCAGCACCGAAAAAGGCCGCGCCCTTTCCGAGGAGCTTAACCCCGGAATGGAAGCCGCGCTTGAGGCGCGCTATGGGCATTTGTTGCCCGGAATGGCCGAAGGGATCGTGGACTTCGCCTATGGGCGCCAATATGCCCGCCCGGGTCTGCCTTTGCGGGATCGCTATGTCGCAACTATTGCAAGCCTGACGGCGCTTGGGGGGCAAACCGCGCCTCAGTTGAAGGTCAATATCGCCGGGGCCCGCAAGGCGGGGCTAACCCAGGAAGAAATTGCAGAAGTGATCTGGCAAATGGCGCTCTATGGTGGGTTTCCAAGTGCAATCAATGGCTTGAACACTGCCCTAGAGGTGTTCGCAGAAGAGGAAAGTCAGGAATGAGCAGCCCGAACGGACCTTTGCGCATCGGCATCGGCGGCCCTGTTGGCGCGGGGAAAACCACGCTGACAGAACAGCTGTGCCGGGCCTTGGCCCAGAAGTATTCCATCGCCGTCATCACCAACGATATCTACACGTCCGAGGACGCCGAATACCTGATGCGGGCACAGGCCCTGCCGTTGGAACGCATCAAGGGTGTCGAAACCGGAGGGTGCCCGCATACGGCGATCCGCGAAGACGCCAGCATCAATCTGGCCGAGGTCGCCGCTTTTCGCGAACGTATCCCCGATCTGGATGTGATCCTGATTGAATCGGGCGGTGACAATCTGGCCGCGACCTTCAGTCCGGAACTGGCTGATATGACACTCTATGTGATTGATACTGCCGCCGGTCAGGACATTCCGCGCAAAAAAGGGCCGGGGGTGACCCGGTCAGATTTGTTGATCATCAACAAGACCGATCTTGCGCCTTACGTGGGCGTCGACCCGGACCTTCTGGAAAGCGATGCCAAGACTGCCCGCGGCGCGCGGCCTTTTGTGATGGCGGCGCTGAAAGCGGGCAAAGGGGTGGATCAGATCGTGGCCTTCATCGAGGAAGAAGGCGGGCTCTAGGACTCGTCGCTCAGCGCCTCTTCCAACCACGCGGGCAGGGGGCCAGCCTCGGCCAGAGTTTCAGCCGACTGACGCATTTTCTTGCGGAACAACGGTGCCCGCAGGCGCGAGCTGACATTGTGACACAGCAGCGCGTTCAGATAGGGGCGTTCGCGTTTTTCAAGCCCGTTTGCCATGCGGCGCAGATAAGGCTTATAGCGACGGCGGGTGCGGAACAGCCGGTGAAAGACATCCTCGGTTAGGGTGTCTTCGCAGGCGGCGTCGATCAGTTCGGGCAGAACCCCCATTTTGTTCAGATCGGTTTCCAGATCAGATTCAAACCAGCGGCAGCGCAGTTTGGTCACGTTGGGGCGGGTGAACAGCGCGGCATGCACTGCGTCCATCTGCATATAGGGGTCATACAGGATAAAGGCGTGGTGGGCGGCCTCGAGCATGTCGGGCGCATAGCCATAGCGCGAGGTAAAGTCGATCCGGCGGTGCTGGGTAAACCGTTCATCCCATTCCGTGACGCGCGGGTCCAGCGTGGCCTGCGGCGCAATAGAAATCACTGTGGCCCCGGGGGCCGAAACCGAAAAGGCACAGGCGGCATAGCCACACATACCGGCGCCGTAAAACACGACGCGGTCGAAGTCTTCGAAAAAGCCGTCATCTACCAGCCGGTCGAAAAAGGCGTAAACGGCGGGATCGCGAAACCAGGTGTCGCCATTGGTTAGAACGGTCAGCATGGACCAGCCCGCATCCTCGGCCAGATCATAGGCCAAGGGCATGGCGTCGGCGTCGTCGGAAAAGCCATCGGTGGTTTCGAAACTGACCAGAAGGGTGGGGGTCTCGTCGATGAAAATCGCGGCGTGATCGGTGCCCAGGGTTTCAAAATAGCCCCTGTCATCTCCGACTTGGTGAAGCCGCTGAAACCACGGCGCCTGTTTGATATGTTCTTCGCGTACCAACTGTGAACCTGCCTCGTTACCCGGGTTACGTTACGTCACCATGTTCGTCCGGGTGGGTTTTGATTGCCGTCTAGAATGCCGTTCAAATGCGGCGAAAATTGGCAAGGGCGCAGGTATTTTTGCGTGCGCATCACGCGTTTACGCGGCGGAATGGGGCATAAATGCCCGTGCTTGATCCCGATCAAGGTAAAATTGTGCCAACCAGTGTCCAAAAGGTTAAAACTGAACCACCTGGTTCATGTTTTTAACGGATTTCTCATTGGCAGCGGAGCTGGATATGGGACGTAAAACAGACATTGAAGAGACACTGAAACTGGGCCAGCACAAGCCTGCGATCCCGGTCTGGTTGAAATGGGGCGCGATCGCGGCGCTTGCAGTTGCAGCATTGTGGTTTGCCATCGGTGCCGGCGGTTCTGATGGCAAGGTTGACTACCTGACCGAAGCCTCGAAAACCGGGGATCTGACGGTGCTGGTGTCCGCAACAGGAACGATTGAGCCGACCAATCTGGTCGAGATTTCCTCCGAACTGTCGGGCACCGTGGCCACGGTGGAGGTCGACTATAATGACACGGTTGAGGTGGGGCAGGTGCTGGCGCGGTTGGATGTAACCAAACTGCAAGCCACGCGCGATGTACAGGAGGCCGCGTTGATCGCCGCCGAAGCCCGTCTGGAACAGGCGCAGGTCACCCTGCATGAAACCGCAGACAATTACACCTCGGCCGAGGAGCTGGAATCGCGTGGGGTCACGTCGCATCTGTCCTTTATCGCGGTGCGCGCCGCCTATGAGCGCGCCGCGGCCAATGTGCAGATTGCGGATGCAGACCGGGCGTTGGCGCAGGCCAATCTGGACCTGATCGATGCCGATCTGGCCAAGGCGGTGATTACATCGCCCATTCGTGGGATCATTCTGGAACGCGAAGTGGATGCCGGGCAGATTGTGGCCTCGGCCCTGTCCGCGCCCACGCTTTTCACTATTGCCGAGGATTTGGCCAGCATGGAGTTGCGCGTGGACATTGACGAGGCCGATATTGGCTTGGTCGCCACCGGCAACGTGGCGACGTTTACCGTCGATGCCTATGACGATGACGTTTTTCCGGCCACTATCTCGCAGATCCGTTTCGCCCCCGAAGAGACCTCGGGCGTGGTGACCTATAAGGCGATCCTGACCATCGACAATACTGACCTGCGGCTGCGCCCGGGCATGACTGCCAGCGCGGATATCACCGTACGCGAATTGTCGGATGTTCTTTTGGTGCCCAATGCTGCGTTGCGCTATGCCCCGCCTCTGACGCCCGAAGACGGCGGCGAGAGCGGCAGCGGTTTGTTGGGCCTGATCATGCCCGGTCCGCCCAGCGGCGCGATGCCAGACTCTGGGGCGGGGGCCTCGGTCTGGGTTTTGCGTGACGATGCGCCAGTCGAAGTGCCGGTTGAGGTCGGCCTGAGCGATGGCAGTTGGACCCAGCTGACGGGCGGAGAGTTGTCTGCGGGGGACGCGGTGATCACCGAACAGACCGAGGGCAAGTAATGGCACAGGGGCCGGTACAGGTGGAGTTGCGGGGTATTTCCAAGGTCTACGGCCACGGGGCGGCAGCGGTGCATGCGCTGAGCGATGTGGACCTGACCATTGAGACCGGGGATTTTGTCGCCATCATGGGGCCGTCTGGCTCGGGTAAATCCACCGCGATGAACATGATCGGCTGTTTGGACACGCCCAGCAGCGGCGACTACCTGTTTGAAGGCGTGCATGTGGCGGCGCTGGACGCGGATCAGCGCGCATTGCTTCGGCGCAATTATCTGGGCTTCGTGTTTCAGGGCTTCAACCTGCTGGCGCGGACCTCGGCGCTGGAGAATGTCGAACTGCCGCTGATCTACAAAGGGCTTGGTCGTGCCGAACGTCGTGCGCTTGCGCTTGAGGCTCTGCACAAGGTCGGCCTTGAGGACCGTTGGAGCCACGACCCATCAGAGCTGTCAGGCGGGCAACAACAGCGCGTTGCCATTGCCCGTGCACTGGCGGGCAAGCCGGATGTGTTGTTGGCGGATGAACCCACGGGGAACCTCGATAGTGCGCGCTCGACCGAGATCATGGAGTTGCTGACCGCGCTTAACCGTGAAGATGGCATCACCATCGTCATGGTCACGCATGAAGATGATATGGCTGCCTTTGCCAACCGGATTGTGAACTTCATCGACGGGCGGATCGCCACTGATATTCGCAATGAAAAAGGGGCCGCGTGATGCTTTGGGAAACCCTTCGCCTTGCCGTACAGGCGATTTTTCGCAATACGATGCGGTCTTTCCTGACCGTGCTTGGGATTGTGATCGGTGTGGCCGCGGTGATCGCGATGGTCACCGTGGGGCAGGGGTCTCAGGAAAAGGTAACGCAGGATGTTGAAAGCCTTGGCTCGAATGCGCTGATGGTGATGCCGGGCGCGGGCGGGATGCGCAATGGCGGGTTCACCTCGGACCGACCGTTCAAAAAAGACGATGCAGACGCGATCGAGGACCTGACAGTGGTGCGCGTGGCGGCGCCATATTCCATGTCGGCGATGGCGGTGATCTATGACGGCGAAAACCACTTTACCAGCATTATCGGCGCCAACGGGGACATGTCGGATGCGATGGAGTGGCCGGTCGAAATTGGCCGACCGTTTTCGGATGCAGAAGAACGGGGCGGGCGGGCAGTCTGCCTGATTGGCGTGACCATTCGCGAAGAACTGTTCGGGAATCGCGCGCCGGTGGGTGAAGAAATCCGGGTTAAGAACATGGCCTGCGAGGTGATCGGTATCCTCGAGGAAAAAGGCGTTTCTTCGCTGGGCGAGGATCAGGATGACATCGTGGTCATCCCCTTGTTGACGTATCAGCGCCGTATCGCGGGCAATGATGACGTCGCATTGATCTATCTGTCGGTGCGTGATGGCGTATCCATGGAACGCGCCACGCAGGATATCGAGGCACTGCTGCGCGACCGGCGTCGCATCTCCAGCGGCGAGGAGGACGATTTCAGCGTGATGGACATGGCGCAGCTGGCCTCGATTCTGACCGGGATCACTGCCGTGCTTGCGGGGCTGTTGTCTTCGGTGGCTGCGGTCAGTCTTTTGGTCGGCGGTATCGGGATCATGAACATCATGCTGGTGTCCGTAACCGAGCGCACGCGTGAAATCGGCATTCGTCTGGCCGTGGGGGCCACGGCGGGGCAGGTGCTGTTGCAGTTTCTGGTCGAAGCCATGGTGTTGTCGCTGCTGGGTGGGGCGCTGGGCATTCTGCTGGGGCTGTCGCTGGCGGCATTTGCGGCGCATTTGATGGCGATTCCATTCTCGCCGGACCTGTTCATCGTGGTGCTGGCCTTCGGATTTTCGGCCGGCGTTGGCGTGATTTTCGGGTTTTTCCCGGCCCGCCGCGCCGCGCGCATGGACCCAATCGAGGCCTTGCGCCACCAGTGAACAGTTTGTCGCAGGCAAACATATGGTTTCGTGAATGAATTTTGATCTGGATCAAGGTTGAATCCGGGCTGCAAACATACATCTAGGCCATAGCTTGCCACGGCGCTTTGCGTCGTCCCGGACAGCAAGCTTTCCTGATCGGCGTCTTTTCCCAGCGCCGTGGGTTGCAAGGGGGGCCTCCCTCCCCCAAGCACAAATCAAGGCGCTGCGGGCCTCCCTTCCGCAGCGCCTTAAATTTTGCCCAAAGCCCAGCACCAGTCACACGTGAATGTGAGTTCCCCAAACCTGTGCGCCTGCTAGCCTGCACAGGCGCAAGACAGGGGTCGCTATGTTTCTTGATATTTTCCGCAGTTTTCTGCGCTTGCCGCTGTGGGTTCAGATTTGGGTGGCGGTCGTTTTGGCTCCGATCAATCTGGCCGCTTTGGCGTTTCTGGATGCCCCGGGCGGGGTGTGGATCGCCGTGTTGTCGATTGGCGGAATGCTTCCGAACGTCGCGATCATGATCAAAGAGAGGGGCCTGTCCAAAGCGATGTCCTTCCCGCATCTGGTGATCTGGGTGCCGCTGGTCGTTCTGGTGGCCTTCAAAGTGACCACGCAGGACCTGCCGGCCGGGTTCGCGACCTATCTTTGGGCCTTGTTGATTATTGACCTTGTGTCGCTCGGGTTCGATTTTCCAGACGCCTATAAATGGTGGCGTGGAGATCGCGACATCGCCTGAAACCAAAAAGCCCCCGCACAGGGCGAGGGCTTTGGAAGTGCTTGATGACAGAGCTTACTTGGGAAGCGGGCCGATCATCATGATCATCTGGCGGCCTTCCATCTTGGGCATGTTTTCGACCTTGCCGTGCTCTTTGATGTCTTCTGCGACGCGTTCCAGCAGTTCACGACCCAGGTTCAGGTGCGCCATTTCGCGGCCACGGAACCGCAGAGTGACCTTCACCTTGTCGCCGTTATCAAGGAACTTGAAGACATTGCGCATTTTGACGTCATAGTCGTGCTTGTCGGTGTTGGGCCGGAACTTGACCTCTTTCACCTCAATGATCTTCTGCTTTTTGCGGGCTTCGGATTCACGTTTTTGCTGTTCGTACTTGAACTTGCCGAAATCCATGATTTTGCAGACCGGCGGGGTCGCATTGGGCGAAATCTCAACCATATCCAGCCCGGCTTGTTCGGCCAGCTGCATCCCGCGTTCCGGCGTCACAACGCCGACATTCTCGCCTTCGGCTCCGATAAGCCGGATTTCAGGAGCCCGGATGCGTCCGTTGACGCGGGGGCCGGTGTCGCGCGTAGGAGGCGCGTTATGAGGTCTGCGGGCTATGACTGAGTTCCTTCTGTGGTTTAGCCTGATTGGCCCGGAAAATAGACCTCTCCCCCCGTTCTTTCAACCCGCATTCGACATCGGCCGTTCGTTGCCTTGATTGCGCAAACAGGGGAATGCGGCGTGACTTTCCCCTAACATCTGGTCATGAAAGCTCACAGGTTCGTTACGGACCTGTTCAAGGAAGGAAGTCATAATGAAAAATACTGTGATCACCGTTGCAATCCTGGCCGCTCTCGGCATCGGGGGCTATGTGTGGTACTCGGGTCAGCAGGCTATGGAAGCCCCGGCAGAAGATGCTCAGGCGGCATCCGAGGCTGCTGTTGAAGCCCCCAGCGCCCTGGAAGAAGCCGCTGATGCGGTAGGTGCCGCAGCTGAGTCGGCCACTGATGTGGTTGAAGAAGCTGCTGAAGCTGCCAGCGAAGCCGCCGAAGAGGCCGTGGAAGCCGCGACCGAAACCGCTGAAGAGGCAACCGACGCCGCGGCCGACGCAGTTGAAACTGCGACCGACGCCGTGACCGAGACCGCCGAAGAGGCAATGGACACAGCGACCGAGGCCGCCTCGGACGCAGTAGAAGCCGCTGAAGGTGCCATGCAAGAGGCAACTGACGCCGCAAGCGACGCTGTCGAGGGCGCCACCGATGCTGCGACCGAAGCCGCGGATGCTGCGACCGAAGCTGCAACCGACGCCACAGAGGCTGCGACCGAAACCGCAACCGAGGCTGCGGACGCCGCTGCGGATGCGATGTCGCCGATGGATGTGTTGACCAAAGACGGATTTGACGCCGACAAGATCATCGAAATGATTGACGGCTCTGGTCTGACCGAGGCGCGCAAAGAGCTGTTGAAAACCGCCGTCACCAATGCCGCGGACAACCCGGTCCTGATGGAACAGGCGCTGACCCGCGTGAAAGCTGCTTTGGGCATGTAAGCCCCCCAGCTTTGCAGACAAGAAAGCCCCGCTTGGTTCAGGCGGGGCTTTTTCTTTGGCCCGCTGGCTTTAATCCAGAAACGCTTTTTCCACCACGTATTGGGCGGGTTTTGAGTTGGCGCCCTCTTCCAGTCCGGCGGCCTCGAACAGGTCTTTGAGTTCCAGGTTGAACGCCAGGTTGCCGCAGATCATCGCGCGGTCGGTGTCGGGGTTCAGCGGTGGCACGCCAAGGTCTTCGTACAGTTCGCCCGAGCGCATCAGGTCGGTGATGCGGCCCATTTTGGGGCTCTCCTCGCGGGTCGTGGTCGGATAATAGCGGATCTTGTCGGCAAAGCCTTCGCCCATCAGTTCCGCCAGCATTTCATCCTGTTTGATGCTTTCGATCAGCTCAGCGCCATAGGTCAGCTCACCGACCTCGCGGCAGGTGTGGGTGATGATGACCTCGTCATAATCCTCATAGGTTTGCGGCTCGCGCAGCAGGCTGGCAAAGGGCGCAAAGCCGGTGCCGGTGGCAAAGAACCACAGGCGTTTGCCGGGCAGCAGCGCGTCATGCACCAGCGTGCCGACGGGCTTGGGGCGCAGGATGATTTCATCGCCCACCTTGATGTGCTGCAGCTTGCTGGTCAGCGGGCCGTCGGGCACCTTGATCGAGTAGAACTCCAGCTCCTCGTCCCAGCTGGGCGAGGCGATGGAATAGGCGCGCAGCAGCGGCTTTTGCTTGCCGGTTTCGGGGTGCGGATCGCCCATCAGGCCGATCATCACGAACTCACCCGACCGAAACCGCAAACTGGCCGGGCGGGTGCAGCGGAAGCTGAACAAACGGTCGGTGTAATGGGTCACCTCGGTGACGGTCTGCGCGTCGGGGAGGTGGGGCTTGGCTGGGGCAGAAGTATCGGTCAATTCAAAAGTCCGGCAGTTGAAAGATGGCGCGTTTTAACAGCTTTCTAAAGCGCTGAGGACGCGGCGAAAAGTCCTCGTGGTGTGGTATGCGAACGGGGTCGCGTCGCTTTTTCTGGCAGCTAGAATATTTTTCCTCTAAGAGAAGTATTGCCACCATATACAGGAAGATTATCCCACGGAGCAGCCATGGCCGCCAAATTGGACAAAATTGACCGCAAAATTCTTGAGCAACTGCAGCGTGATGCCAGCCAATCGTTGGACGTGATCGCGCGCGAGGTGGGCTCTTCAAAGACGCCGGTCTGGAACCGCATCCGCAAAATGCGCGAAACCGGTGTGATCAAGGGGGAAACCGTGCTGGTGGACCCCGAGGCGCTGGGGCTGGAGGCCTGTTTCTTTGTGCTGATCCGCACTTCAGAGCATGATGCGGATTGGCAGTTGAAGTTTCTGGAGACCCTGCGCGCGCGCCCTGAGGTGCTGGAAGCGCATCGTCTGGCGGGGGATATCGACTATATCCTGAAGGTGCTTGTGCCCAATGCCCGCGCCTATGACCAGTTCTATCAGGCGCTGATCGAAGAGGTGAAAATTCACAACGTTACCGCGCTTTTGTCGATGGAAGAGATCAAAGCCACCACCCAGCTGCCGATCTAGGGCTGGCCATCGGGGCAGGGTGTTTTTACCATAACCCCCTGTCAACCGGACTTGCGCATGACCCGTTTCGCCGCCACTGCCACGATGTTTTTGATGCTGGCCCTCGCTATTGCAGGGGGGACGTGGTGGTTTGGCTATCGAGCGGCGCTGGGGCAGTTGGCGGCGCGCGGGCAATCGAACCTTTCTCTGGCTGCCGACCGTTTGCTGGGCGAATTGCAGCAATATCGCGAACTGGCGGTGCTGATGGCGAACCGACCTGATATTGTCGCAGCCTTGGAAGGGCGTATTCCGCTGTCAGAGATAGAGCCGGTATTGCTGTCAACGGGCGACATGACCGGCACGCTGGAGCTGCGGCTGGTGGGGGCGGATGGGACAGTTTTGGCCAGTTCTGGGGCCAAACCCTATGGAACCCGACGCGACAACCCCGCCTATAAACGCGCGATGCAAGGTGCGTTGGGCTCGCATCATGCCCGTATTGACACAATCGCCGGGCGCGCAATCACCTTCTCTGCCCCGGTTTTTGGCAGCTTTCCGGGCCCCATTGGCGTGCTTGAGGTCGATGTGAACGTCTGGGCGGTCGAGGCCGAATGGCTGGCTGATCCGCAGGCGGTCTATTTCACTGATGCGTTGGGGGTGATCTTTATTTCCAACCGGGCCGAGCTGTTGTTCAACACCACCCAAGCCGTGTCGGATGGGGTGGGGCTGCGCCAGCATGGCTATGATCTTGGGCCGATGCGGGCGTTGCCAGTTGCCAGTACGGCGCGTCACGCCGGGCTGGACGTGTGGATGCTGAACGCCGGTCCCTATCTGCCGGCGGGGGCCTTGCATCTGGTGCAGTACCTGCCGGTGATCGACATGACCGGAGAGCTGTTGCTGGACATCGCCCCGGCGCAACGGATCGCGACCTTGCAGGCGGCCGTCGCGGCGGCCTTGTCCTTGATCGTCGGCAGCACCTTGCTGTTGTTGCTGCAACGCCGGCAGGCGTTGTCAGAAAGATTGATGCTGGAAGAGCACGCTAATGCGCAGCTGGAACGCCGCGTAGCAAAGCGCACGGCCGAGCTTTCGGCCACCAACCTTGCCCTGCGCCGCGAAGTGGCCGAGCGCGAAGAGGCCGAAGCCGCGTTGAAACAAGCGCAGGCCGATCTGGTGCAGGCGGGTAAATTAAGCGCGCTGGGGCAGATGTCTGCAGGGATCAGCCACGAGCTGAACCAGCCTCTGATGGCGATCCAGAGCTTTGCCGAGAATGGTCAGAAATTCATGACGCGCGGCAATGCCGACAAGGCGGGCGACAACCTTGGCCGGATCGCACAGATGGCGGCGCGTATGGCGCGGATCATCAAGAACCTGCGTGCCTTTGCCCGCAATGAATCCGAACCGATGGGCAAGATTGATCTGGTGGCGGTGATTGATCAGGCGGTGGAACTGACCGAAACCCGGTTGCGCAATGAACAGGTGGCGCTGTCGTGGCACCCTCCCGATGATCCGGTGTTTGCCCTTGGGGGCGAGGTACGTTTGAGTCAGGTCTTTGTGAACCTGATCAACAACGCCGCAGACGCGATGACCGGACTTAGCGACAAACGCATCGAAATCGCCGTTCAAGCGGGCCCGACACTCAGCGTGACCGTCCGGGACACGGGGCCGGGGATTGATCAGCCCGACAAAATTTTTGATCCGTTCTATACCACCAAAGAGGTCGGCAGTTCCGAAGGGATGGGGCTGGGCCTTTCCATTTCCTACGGGCTGGTCCAAAGCTTTGGCGGCAATATTCGCGGCACCAACGCCCCAAAAGGCGGAGCGGTCTTCACCGTGGACCTGGAATACTGGCACGAGGAACAAGTGGCATGAGCAATGCACCCGTTTTGGTGGTGGATGATGATCCGGTGGTACGCGAGGCGCTAAGCCAGACGCTGGAGTTGGAAGATATTGCTGTGATCGCGACGGGCTCGTTTATCGAGGCCAAAGATCATATCTCGGCTGACTTTCCGGGCGTGATTTTGTCAGATATGCGCATGCCCGGTCGGGATGGGTTCTATCTTTTGGACTACTCCCACGGGCTGGATGCGGAATTGCCGGTGATTTTGCTGACGGGGGAAGGCGACATTCCGATGGCGGTCAAAGCCATGGGGAAGGGGGCCTTTGGCTTTCTCGAAAAACCCTGTGCGCCTGCTGATCTGACCGCCGTGATCACCCGCGCCCAAAAGACGCGCGACATGGTGCTGGAGAACCGACGCCTGAAAGCGCAGCTTGAAACCGGTGATGCGGCGGCGCGCATGCTGTTTGGCGAAAGCACGCTGGCCGAAGAGTTGCGCGGTCGGGTGCGCGCCGTCTCGCGTGCGGGGGCCGAAGTGTTGGTGACCGGCGCGCCGGGCTCGGGCACCTCTAAAGTCGCAGAGGTGATCCATCTGCTGTCGGACGTGTCGATGCACAGTTTCGAAAAGCTTTCGGCGGCCTCGGCAACTCCGCAGGACCTTGCCGATGCGATGGCCCGTGCAGAGGGCGGAACGTTGTTCATTGATGGGGTGGCGTCGCTGTCTGACGCGGCGCAATTCGCATTGATCGAAATGCTGGACGAAGGCGCGGGGGCACGGGTGATTGCCGGCACTTACAAGGATATTGATGCGCTGGTGCAGGGTGGGGCGTTCAATACGGATCTGTTCTATAAGCTGGACGTAATGCGTGTGCGTATCCCGGCCCTGTCGCAGCGCCCCGAAGATATCCCCATCCTGTTTCGCCACTACGTTGCGATTGCCTGCGAACAGGCCGCGCTGCCGCAGCCCGAGATCACGCCTGATGTGATTGCGCGCCTGATGGCGCAGGACTGGCCCGGCAACGCCCGCGCGCTGATGAATGCGGCGATGCGTTTCGCCATGGGCCTGTCAGAGACGACCGAAGACACCGAAGAAGCCGGGCTTAGCGAAAAGATGGCGCGCGTCGAACGCTCGTTGCTTATTGATGCACTGCGGCGTGCGCAGGGCAACGCAACCGAGGCGTCCAAAGCGCTGAAATTGCCGCGCAAGACTTTCTATGATCGGCTGGCTCGTCACGAGATTCGCCCCGAGTTGTACCGATAGCCAAGCTGTGCGGATTTTCGCACAGTCGCCGGTAACAGCTGTGTGAATTTTCGCCCACTTGTCAGGCCCGCGCCAAGACGGATTTGCGATATCTTGCTGTAACCGTATGAAAAAACTTAAATAAATAGAGCATTTTGGGAAGCGACACGTTTTTCTTGAGCAACCCCGCCTGCCTCGCTTTTCTAGATGGGCAGGGGGATTACACCCCGCAAACATAACGAACACCGTTATCTGGGAGGATAGCTTATGAAATTCGCAAAGTTCGCGGTCGCCGCGGCCGCTCTGTCGATTGCTGCTGGTGCTGCACATGCAGAAGGCGCTTGTGACGAGGGTGAGATCGTCATCAAGTTCAGCCACGTGACCAACACCGACAAGCACCCCAAGGGGATCGCCGCCTCGCTGCTGGAAAAGCGCGTGAACGAGGAAATGAACGGCAAGGCCTGTATTGAAGTCTTCCCGAACTCGACCCTCTACAACGATAACCAGGTTCTTGAAGCCATGCTTCAGGGTGACGTGCAGATGGCCGCCCCGTCGCTGTCGAAGTTCGAGCAGTTCACCAAGCAGTTCCGCCTGTTCGACCTGCCCTTCATGTTCGCCAACATTGATGCAGTAGACGAGTTTCAGAACTCGGACGCTGGTCAGGCGATGAAGCAGTCGATGACCCGCCGGGGTCTGCTGGGTCTTGAGTTCTGGCATAACGGCATGAAGCAGTTCTCGGCCAACAAGCCGCTGATCGACCCGTCGGATGCCACCGACCTGAAATTCCGCGTGCAAACCTCGGACGTGCTGGTTGCGCAGATGAAAGCACTGGGTGCCTCGCCCCAACCCATGGCCTTCTCGGAAGTCTATGGCGCGCTGCAAACCGGCGTTGTGGACGGTCAGGAAAACACCTGGTCCAACATCTATGGCAAGAAGTTCTTCGAAGTGCAGGACGGCATCACCGAAACCAACCACGGCATCATCGACTATATGGTCGTGACCTCGGTGGATTTCTGGGACGGTCTGCCCGACGACGTGCGGGACCAGCTGACCACCATTCTGCGTGAAGTCACCGAAACCCGTAACGCTGAAGCCTTTGCCGTGAACGAAGCTGCAAAACAGTCGGTGATCGACGCGGGTTCGACCGTGCGTCAGCTGACCGCCGAGCAGCGTCAGGCATGGGTCGACGCGATGAAGCCGGTTTGGGCCGAGTTTGAATCTGATGTCGGCGCTGACAACATCGCTGCCGCACAGCAGATCAACGCAGGCTACTAATCCGATCCAATCGGGCAGGACGGCCCGGGGCAGGCGCAAAGTGTCCCGGGCCGTTTGTCATTCTTAGAAGGGGGAACGGCATGAACAGCCAGATACACAACCCGCCGAAATCCGGGTTTGGCCGGTTTGTCGATAATGTCGAAGAAACGCTCATCGCACTGACACTTGGCCTGATGGCCCTGCTGACATTTGCCAACGTTGTGGTGCGCTATGTGTTTAACTCTGCGGTTGGGAAAGGCTTTGAAAACCTGACCGGGCTGTCACTGCCGACTGAAATCCTTTGGGGGCTTGAGGTCACGCTGGTGCTGTTTGCCTGGTTGGTTCTGTTTGGCATTTCCTACGGGTTCAAACATGCCTCTCACCTTGGGGTCGATGCGATCCTGAACATGCTCGATAAGAAACCGCGCAAGGTTCTGGTGATCGTCTCGGCGTTGATCTGCATGGTCTATGCCCTGCTGCTGATGAAAGGCGCCTGGGATTATTGGGCCCCGTTTGCCGGTTTTGAGGCCACCGAGGGCCGTTGGTTCCCCACCGGGTTCAATGAGCGCACCCGCGATCAGGGCTGGTACGAGACCGAGCAAATCCCGATCCCGTTCCTGCAAGGCTGGCTCGAGAACACGTTCAACCTGGGCGAAGAATACGAAAAAATGCCGCGCCTTGTGCCCTATGTGATGTTGCCCGTCGGGGCAGCGCTGCTGGTGCTGCGCATTGGACAGGCACTCTGGCGCCTTGTCACAGGCCGTCAGGAAAGCCTGATCGCCAGCCACGAAGCCGAAGACGCGGTCGAAGAAGCCGCCGCTCAGAACGAGGGTTAAACGATGGATGTTGTCTTTCTCTTTGCCATGGTGATTGGCATGCTGCTGATCGGGGTGCCGATCGCAGTGTCGCTGGGCCTTAGCTCGATGGTTTTTCTGCTGATTTACTCGGACAGCTCTTTGGCGTCAGTCGCGCAGTCGCTTTATCAGGCGATGGCGGGCCACTATACGCTGCTGGCGATCCCGTTCTTCATTCTGGCATCAAGCTTCATGTCGACGGGCGGGGTGGCGAAACGGATCATCCGCTTCTCGATTGCCTGTGTGGGCCACATGCGCGGCGGTCTGGCGATTGCAGGTGTCTTTGCCTGTATGCTGTTTGCCGCCCTGTCGGGGAGCTCTCCGGCAACTGTTGTGGCCATCGGGACAATCGTAATCGCGGCGATGAAACAGGTGGGCTATTCCAAGGAATTCGCCGCTGGTGTGATCTGTAACGCAGGTACGCTGGGCATTCTGATCCCGCCGTCGATTGTGATGGTGGTCTATGCCTCGGCGGTTGAAGTGTCCGTGGGCCGGATGTTCCTGGCCGGGGTGATCCCGGGCCTGATGGCCGGTGTCATGTTGATGATCGCGATCTACGTGATGGCGCGGATCAAGAACATGCCCAAGGGCGAATGGGCCGGTTGGGGTGAGATCACCTCGTCCTTTGCCGACGCCTTCTGGGGCTTGATGCTGATCGTCATCATCATGGTGGGTATCTACGGTGTACCCGGCATCACCGGTGCGATCTTTACGCCGACAGAAGCCGCTGCCGTGGCCTCGGTCTATGCGTTCATCATTGCCAGCTTTGTCTATCGCGATATGGGGCCGCTTGCCCCGGCCCAAGAGGACGGTCGCCCAACGCCGCTGTTCAAAAAGCCGCTTGCGCTGGTCACGGCCCTGTTCCACCGCGACACCAAGCACACGCTGCTTGAGGCCGGTAAACTGACCATCATGCTGATGTTCATCATCGCCAACGCGTTGATCCTGAAGCATGTTTTGACCGACGAACAAATCCCGCAGCAGATCGCCAGTGCGATGCTCAGCGCCGGTTTTGGCAAGATCATGTTCCTGGTCATGGTCAACGTGATCCTGCTGATCGGGGGCCAGTTCATGGAACCCTCGGGCCTGCTGGTGATTGTTGCGCCGCTGGTCTTCCCCATCGCTATTGAGCTGGGCGTGGATCCGATCCACCTGGGTATCATCATGGTGGTGAACATGGAGATCGGGATGATCACCCCACCGGTTGGTCTGAACCTGTTCGTCACCTCGGGTGTGGCCGGTATGCCGATGATGCGGGTCGTGAAAGCCGCGTTGCCCTTCCTGGCTGTACTGTTCGTCTTCCTGCTGATGGTGACCTACATCCCATGGATTTCGACCTATCTGCCGAATTCGATCATGGGGCCAGAGATCATAACCAAGTAACCGTTGTTAAGCGGCGCGCCGCCCCTGACGGGGCGGCGCAAGTTTATAAGTTAAAAAGGCCGCCCCTTGGGGCGGCCTTTGCATTGGTGCGACTGTTGTGGCCGGGTCAGGCGTTTTCGAGTGCCGTGATGATGCCGGTGAAGTCAGCTGCTTTCAGCGAGGCCCCGCCAACCAGCGCGCCATCCACGTTGGACGTGGCAAAAATTTCAGAAGCATTGCCGGGTTTGACTGAGCCGCCATAGAGCAAGGCGATGTCATCGGCCGCAGAGCCAAAGCGATCGGCCAGTGTTTTGCGCATGAAATCATGGGCTTCGGCGATTTGCTCCAGCGTGGGGACGCGGCCAGTGCCGATGGCCCAGACGGGTTCATAGGCAACGACGACCGTGTTTCCGTCGATCCCGTCGGGCAGGGACCCGGCGAGTTGGGTCCCGAGAACATCCAGGGTGGTGCCCGCATCGCGCTCGGCCTCGGTCTCGCCGATGCAGACGACAGCGATCAGCCCGGCATCCAGCGCAGCCTGTGTTTTGGCTTGAACGATTGCATCGGTTTCACCATGGTCGGTACGGCGTTCAGAGTGACCCAGAATGACATAGCTGCCGCCGGCGTCTTTGACCATCTCAGCCGAGATATCACCCGTATGCGCGCCCGAATTATGAGCGTGGCAATCCTGAGCTCCGGTGGCAATGGCGCTGTCTTTTGTGGCGTCTGAAAGGCGCGACAAAAGCGTTGCGGGCGGGCAGATCAGGATGTCGACGGACGGGTCGGGGTGCGCTTTATGAAGCGCGTCAATCTCTGCCAGTTGGGCAGTGGTTCCGTTCATTTTCCAATTGCCGGCGGCAAGCTTGTTGGCCATCGTGATCTCCCAAAATGTTTGGAGCACTTAGCCTTATTGCTTAGGGGGAAGGCAAGGGAGGAGCGTCACTTTGCGGCGATTTCACGCGATTTGGTGATGTGAATTACATCTCTGCGAATTTGATAGACTCGCCGCAGCCGCAGGCTTCGACCACGTTGGGGTTGCGGAATTTGAAGCCGCTTTCCAGCAAAGAGGTCTCATAGTCGATCTCGGTGCCGAACATGAACATCTGCGCCATGGGGGCGATCATCACGCGGGCGCCGTCTTGTTCTACCACCAGATCCTGGGGGTCGACGTCCTGCACATACTCCATGGTGTATTCCATCCCGGCGCAGCCGCCTTTCTTGACGCCGATCCGCAAGCCTGCAGAGCCACCTTTTTCCATCAGGCGGGTGATCTGCGCGATGGCAGCGGGGGTAATGGAGACCGGGTTTTCGCCGGGGATGTTGAACATGGTGCACCCTTTATTGATGCAATGAAATTAAGGGTTTGGACCCTTGTTTTCAAGTTTGGGGTTACATGAAACCCAATTCAAGACGGGCCTCATCAGACATCATGTCCATGCCCCATGGGGGTTCCCAGACCAGCGCGACGTCGACCTGTTTGACTCCGGGCAGAGGCTCAATCGCTTCGGCGACCCAGCCGGGCATTTCACCGGCGACGGGGCAACCGGGCGCTGTCAGGGTCATCAGCACCCGAACCTCATTTTCGTCATTTATTTCAATGGTATAGATCAGGCCCAGATCGTAGATGTTGACCGGAATTTCCGGATCAAACACGGTGCGGCAGCCTTCGATCACGGCATCGAAAAGCGGGTGCTCCACGGAGGACGGTTTGATGAGGGGCGCGCCCTCGAGCTGTTGGCCTGTGTCGGTCATGGGGGTCTCTTTGGATAACTTACCAAAGATATAAGGAATGGGAGGGCCGAGGTAAAGCGCCGCCCATGTTTTAACGAATGTTTGAAAGTTTGGCGGGGCGCAGGGGCCGAGGTTTAAAGGTTTAAAGTGCTATTTGGACGCCGCATCGGGCATCAGGCCGAATTTCCATTCGCAGCCTTCGGGGGGTGGGATCGGGGTGACATCGCGCCATTCGGGAGGGGCGGTGGCGGTAAACGACCATCCAATATTGGGATCATTTGTTTCGAGCCAGCCGCGCCAGCGGCCATAGAATTGCTGATCGGAAAGCGGTTCGTTTACCCATTGGCAAGGATTGCCCATGGCGGCGCGGAAGCCATCGGGCAGGGTGACAGTGCCATCAAGGAAGCTGTTGCGCCAATCGGTTACGGTATCGAAATAGGCGCCACTGAGATCGACAAACCTGAGGGCGCTACCATCACCTATGCTCGCACTCAGGTTGATGTCGATTGAGATGATCGGTCTCTCGGCGCTTCCGGTCAATAGGGCGTAGTAAAGCTTCACCCCCTGCATTTTCGCCTCGCGGAGGTCCGCCCTCTGCATCTGCGCCTCGCTGAGTATCGCGCCTTGCATTTTCGCGTCGCGGAGGTCCGCCCTCTGCATCTGCGCCTCGCTGAGTATCGCGACTTGCATTTTCGCCTCGCGGAGGTCCGCCCCCTGCATGTTTGCCTTGCGGAGGTCCGCATCATTCATCTCCGCCTCGAGGAGCACCGCGCCTTGCATCTGCGCTGATCCGAGGTCCGTGTCCTGCATCATCGCCTTGCGGAGGTTCGCGCCCTGCATCTGCGCCCGGCTGAGTTCCGTACCCTGCATCTGAGCGTTGTTCAGGTCTATGCCCGCCAGGAAGCTGTCAGTCAGGTTGGCCTGACGCAGATCGGGTTTGGCATGGCCGGGGTTGTGCCATTTGGGTTTGGGCAGGGCGGCGAGGCGGGCTTGCCAGCGGGTTTGCCATTCGGCGTCGAAGGCCTCTTGGGTGTCACCCTCCAATATGCAGGGCGTGATGGCTTTGCGCTTGCAATAGTTTACCCGGAACTCGTCCATCTGGATGTCATGGGGCAGCCAATCCTCGGGTTTTCGAACGATCTCAGCCCCTACCAGATAGATTGGGGCGAGGTGGGCGAATGGGTCGAGCAGGGGGTAGGGGGATTGCCAGTCGTCCGCGACTTTTTCACCCGGCCGGGGCAGCCATGGGGCGGGCTCAGTCGTGCGCCAGTAGCTGGGGAAGGCCAGAAGGGGGGCGCAGAGGAAGAAGGTGGCGGTGGCGATGTAGGCGGGGCGGGGGGATCGGTTGTGGGCGACCCGGCGCCACAGGGTGCCGAGACTGCTGATGGCGGTTGCGATCATGGCGAGCCACATCAGCGCGGTGAGGCCGGTCATCCAGAGGTCGCGGGCCGTGGCAGATATCCACCAGGCGTAGCCGACGACCACCAGGCCAAAGCCCCAGGCCAGGGCGATGTTGACGAGGGCTGAGATGCCCTCAAGCGCGCGCTCTCCGCTGCTGCCGTCGCGGCGCACAAGGTTGCGCAGCCACAGGGCGGCGTCGAGCAGCAGCCAGACCGGGGTGGCATCGGACAGGGGCGCGCCTTTGATGCGGGCGGGGGCGGTGGCAAGGGCGCTCCAGAGCCGCAGCAGGTAGAGGTGGAAGTAGATATAGCTGGCGGCGGCCAGGACCGGCGCGGCGTAGAAGAAGAACCTTGTGGGGACGGAAACGCCGACGACGGGCAGGGTGGTTTGTTCGTCAATGCCGTAGAAGTCGATATGTTCGAACCCCAGCAGGGTGACGCCCACGAACAGCAGCACCGCGACCAGCCCGGCCCAGCTGGCGCGGGCGTTGCGGGTGATGGCGTTGATGCGCTCGACCGGGTCGAGGCCTTGAGGGCGGTTGTGCGCGCGGCGCAGGGCGATTTTCTGTTTGGTCATCGGGAAATCAATGGGTTTTAAAGCAGCTTGGCGTGGGGGGCGTGAAAACTCAAGCCTTGTGGCGAGGGCGCGATTGGCGCAAATGGGGGTATGGAGATTTCATTTGATCTGAAGGCCACCGATGGCCGTGCCCGCACGGGCGTGATCCGCACGCCGCGTGGGGATATTCGGACGCCGGCGTTTATGCCGGTGGGGACGGCGGCGACCGTGAAGGCGATGATGCCGGAAAGCGTGCGCGAGACGGGTGCCGATATTTTGCTGGGCAACACTTATCATCTGATGCTGCGCCCCACCGCCGAGCGGATTGATCGCCTTGGTGGGTTGCACAAGTTCATGAACTGGGACCGGCCCATTCTGACGGACAGTGGCGGGTTTCAGGTGATGTCGTTGGCCGGGTTGCGCAAGCTGACCGAGGAAGGTGTGAAGTTCACCAGCCATGTGGATGGCTCCAAACACATGCTGAGCCCCGAGCGATCGATGGAGATCCAGAAGCTGTTGGGCAGTGACATTGTCATGTGTTTTGACGAATGCCCGGCACTGCCTGCGGATCGGGACACGATTGCGCGCTCGATGGAGTTGTCGATGCGCTGGGCGAAGCGGTCAAAAGAGGCGTTTGGTGAGCGGCCCGGGCATGCGCTGTTTGGCATTATGCAGGGCGGGTTGGAGCGTGATTTGCGCGAGGTCAGCGCGCAGAAGCTGCGCGAGATTGGCTTTCATGGTTATGCGATTGGCGGGTTGGCCGTGGGCGAGGGGCAACAGGCGATGTTCGCGTGTCTGGACTATGCGCCCGGATTTCTGCCCGAGGACAAGCCGCGTTACCTGATGGGGGTGGGCAAGCCCGATGACATCGTGGGCGCGGTGAAACGCGGCGTGGATATGATGGATTGCGTCTTGCCCAGCCGGTCGGGGCGGACGGGGCAGGCGTTCACGCGGCGCGGGGTGGTGAACATCAAGAATGCGCGCCACATAGATGATCCGCGCCCGTTGGATGAGGATTGCACCTGTCCGACCTGTCGGAACTATTCGCGGGCCTATCTGAGCCATGTGTATCGCTCGAACGAGATGATCAGCGCGATGCTGCTGACCTGGCACAACCTGCATTATTTTCAGGAGATCATGCAGGGGATGCGGGCGGCGATTGCTGGCGGGACGTTTGACGCGTGGGAGGCGGATTTCCATGCGGGCCGCGCGGATGGAGATATCGCGCCGTTGTGAGGACGGGGGCGGCGCTCTTGCTGTGCAAGTCGCCCCGCCCGCCGTCCCAAAGTGGGCGGCTGTTGGCACGCGCTAGCTGGTCGGGCAGCCTTGATAATCGCTGTACATCTTCTCTATCGACTTTTGAAAGAGCGGGTTTTGGCTGGAAAGAAAGCGCCATCTTTCGTGGTCTTCGCGCAAGGCGCAGCGCGTGCGACAGTCTTGGAAAATCTCCAGCACAACGCAGCTGTCGCCGTGGCTGGAAAACCATTTGAACGGGTTTGGGTCAGGCTGGGCCGTGTCGAAGGACATCCATCGTTTCCATTCCAGATCAATGCCGCAGGCTTTGGCATAGCTGCTTGCGCCGAAGGCATCGTATTTTGACGGAAAGGCGCTTTCACCCGTGCTTTCGGTGAAGGTGCGCCCGTTGCGGTCTGACTTGAGGAGTGTGGCTTTGATATTGTCGAACTGGAAGATCAGCTGATCGGGTTGATCTTCGATGGTTTCGACCTTGGTACAGGTCTTTTTCCACATGTCGATCGCATAGATACTGTAGCCGCCTTCCTCCATGCCAAGAAGGGCCTGGACGAATGTGTCACGTGCGAATTCGGGCCAGGTTTCTGCCAGCGTTGCTGTGGGCAGCAATGCGGTGAGGGCGAGGACGCGCCAGGTGAGGGCTTTGGGGAATGGGGGAAAGAGACGACGCAAGGTTTGCTCCTGTTTGCGTGGTAAAATGCCATGGTTGAATTTGCCGCGGCTGAGGGGCTTGAATTGAGGCCTTGCCGCCTAATCGAGGGTGCATATGAATGCCAGGGGCGCAACATGTACGAGGCTGAGGCGTTTGGAATCCGTTGTGTTTTATGGGGCGTGCACAATAACTGACCCGTCAGCGCGCGCAGGTGGGGGCGCGCCCTTGCGAGACGGGGTTGTGAGACGGGGTTGTGAGACGGGGACGGCGCTCTTGCTGCGCAAGTCGCCCCGCCCGCCGTCCCGTTTTGGTTTAGCGTTTCTTTTTGTGTTTCATCGCGCCTTTGACCATTTTGCCGAAAGCGCGGTCATCGGCGCGGCGTTGGTGCAGGGCCTTGGCGTTGAACGCATCTTCGCTGCGCAGCTTTTGCCAGCGGTCCACGCGGGATTGATCAATCTGTCCGGCCTCCACGGCGGCTTTGACGGCGCAGCCCGGTTCGGATTCATGCGCGCAGTTGCGGAATTTGCAGCTTTGGGCCAGTTCCGCCAGATCGGCGAAGACCTCATCAATGCCGGCCGCCACGTCGGACATTTGCAGCTCGCGCATGCCCGGCGTGTCGATCAGCCAGCCGCCGCCTTCTAGCGGGAGCATTTCGCGATGCGAGGTGGTGTGGCGGCCCTTGGCGTCATCTTCGCGGATGTCGCCGGTTTTCATGGTCGCATCGCCGCGCAGGCTGTTGGCGATGGTCGATTTGCCCACCCCGGAGGAGCCCACCAGCGCCACGGTTTCCCCGCGTCCGCACCAGGGGCGCAGGCGGGTGATGTCATCGGCGTCTTTGGCGTTCAGCACCTCGACCAGCACGCCGGGTTGCATGTCCAGCACCTGGTCGCGGTAGCCGTCGGGATCGGCGGCCTGGTCGGATTTGGTGAGGACGATGACCGGGGTGACCTCGGCCTCGTAGGCCAGGGCGAGGTAGCGTTCCAGCCGGGCCAGGTTGAAGTCCTGATTGCAGGAGCTGACGATGAACAGCGTATCGACATTGGCGGCGATCAGCTGTTCGCGCCGATCATGCCCCGGGGCGCGGCGTTTAAACAGGCTGAGCCGTTCCAGCAGGCTGGGCTGGTGGGTGTCGGGGTCAAGGACCAGCCAGTCGCCCACGGTCATACCTTCGAGCGGGATGCAGGTGGTGGGCCCGTCAGCGGTGATCAGGGACAGGCTGCTGCGGTGCACGGCGGTGACGCGGGCCGGGATGTGGCCGGGGTAATCGGCCAGCTGGCGGGTGAAGTGCGGTTTGAGGCCCATATCTGCCAGACGCGTGGCGGGGGGTTCAGGGGCGGGTTTGTTCAGAAAGTCAGGAATGGTCCTGCGGGTCATGGTGGAAGTCTTCCAGCAAAGGGGGGGGCGCACGGGGCGGCAGAGTCATGTGGTTGTGCAGAGGGGGCCCGCGAACGCGGGGCCGGGTTGGGTGTATCTGCTTTGGGCCGGTGTTTTTGGGCCCGCATGACTCAGGTCATAAAATCTCCATTCCTGAGGCCCGATGATAGGGCGTCAGGCAGCACGATGCAATCTGGGATGGATCAGGCGTTTGCCTGTTGTGTCAGAAGGGGCGCTTCGAAGGATTTAACCGAGTAATAGGAGTCTGCGCGCGCACACACCTTTTGGCGCAGGGCGCGCGGGATCTGGGCATAGAAATCCAGCCGGGTGTCGGATTCCATCGCGCCGATGGCGTGGACCGAGGGTTGATAGCTTTCGGTGACCATCCCGTTTGAAATCAACATGTCATGCTGGTCGCACAGCAGGTGGTAATAGGTGACGCCTTGGGCCGGGCAGGTCTGTTCGGAAAGTGCGCCCAGCAGATACTTGGCGGGCACCAGCACCGTGTCTGTACCGAAATGCATGGCGTTCTGGCTGTCTGTGATCAACACCCGGTGTTGTGGTGAAACCAGCAGGTCGCGATTGGGAATGTTGTGGCCCATACAGCCCTTGGCAAAACGGACGGGGCGCAGGGCAGGGGTGATGGCCAGCTCGGCCCCCGATATGTGACGTTTCGCAACCCAGCGCAGGGGCACCAATCGCCCGTCATGGGTGCGCAGCTGATCGCCGATACGCAGGTCCTGAACCGCGACTTCGCCGGTTGCGGTGGCAATCCGGGTATCCTGCGCGAAACAGACAAGGATGTTTGAGGTTTCGTCGTAATCCGTCAGCGCATGGGCCCCATTGGGGAAATCTTCCATGGTTGCGGCGGATACGCTGCCATCCGGCAGAAAGAACAGGCGGTCGCCTTCCTCGGTGGTGATGATGATCACCTGTTCGCCGCGCAGGTCTTCTCCGTTTACATCCGACAGCTTGTTGGTCGAGGGCAGGTTGCCGGAGAATTCCAGTGTGAATTCCATCTCGACGCCGTCGATCAGCACCATCGTGTCGGGATCAGGGTTGCCATTGTTATAGTCCAGCACCAGATCGCCGGTGTCGGTGGTGAACTGGATCGACACAACGGGCTGTTGGTTGGTGTTTTCGGCGTTCAGATAGGCGTTGCCGGCATTGGGGGCGTCGCCGCGGCCATAATAGACTTCGCTTTCCATGGTTTTCGTGCCTCAATAAGCGATCTGGATGGCCCGCAGGCCTGCTCGGGTAAACTGGCTTTTCGCCTTCTATTTGGGTCTTAAACTAGCTTTTATGCAACCGGGTGTCACGCGCCATGCGCGGCAAGGCAATGGAACGGCGAATTTTGGTGCAGTTTCGATAGGATTGAACACTTTCTTCACCGGATTGGGGCGATAACTTGGCTTGCCCATGTTGCGCGAAGCGGGCACAGTAGGTGACAATGCTGAAACAGGGCGTGGTTGAATTTGCGGGGGCGGCCCCCAGATATTGATCCATGACCGGGGAAGGCCGGGGCTGCCATATCCGGGGCCGGTGCCTTCTTGCCAAAGCCAAGGAAAGTATATGACCGAGCAACACTCGCACACTTATCCCGTCCTGCCGCTGCGCGACATTGTGGTGTTTCCACATATGATCGTGCCGCTTTTCGTGGGGCGTGAAAAATCTGTCCGCGCGCTGGAAGAGGTGATGGCCGACGACAAGCAGATCCTGCTGTCCAGCCAGATCGACCCGGCCGAGGATGATCCTGATGATGACGGGATTTACCGCACCGGCGTGTTGGCAAATGTTTTGCAGCTGTTGAAGCTGCCCGACGGCACGGTGAAAGTGCTGGTCGAAGGCCGGATGCGTGTGCGCATCACCGAGTTTCTGGATAGCCCCGACTACTTTGAGGCCCGCGCTGAGACGCTGGAGGAGACGCCCGGTGACGAAGATACGCTTGAGGCGTTGATCCGGTCGGTTAGCAAAGAATTTGAACGCTATGCCAAGGTAAAGAAAAACATCCCCGAGGAGGCGCTTGCGACCATCTCGGAAACCCGCGAAGCCGCGAAACTGGCCGATCTGGTGGCCGGGCATCTGGGCATTGAAGTGGACCAGAAGCAGGAGCTTCTGGAAACCCTGCCCGTGGCCGAGCGTCTGGAAAAGATTTACGGGCTGATGCAGGGCGAGATGAGCGTTCTGCAGGTTGAGAAAAAGATCAAAACCCGTGTGAAATCGCAGATGGAGCGCACCCAGCGCGAGTACTATTTGAATGAGCAGATGAAGGCCATTCAGAAGGAGCTGGGCGACGGGGATGAAGGCCAGTCGGAAATTGCCGAGCTGGAAAAGCGCATCAGCGAAACCAAGCTGAGCAAAGAGGCGTCCGAGAAGGTGGAAGCAGAGCTGAAAAAGCTTAAATCCATGTCGCCGATGAGCGCCGAAGCCACCGTGGTGCGCAACTATCTGGATTGGATTCTGTCGATCCCGTGGGGCACCAAGTCGCGCGTCAAAAAAGACCTGACCCGCGCTGAAAACGTGCTGGATGCCGATCACTATGGGCTTGAGAAAGTCAAAGAGCGGATCGTGGAATATCTGGCGGTGCAACAGCGCTCGAAAAAGCTGAAGGGGCCAATCCTGTGCCTTGTCGGCCCGCCGGGCGTGGGTAAGACCAGCCTTGGGAAGTCGGTTGCCAAAGCCACGGGGCGCGAGTTTATCCGCATCTCGCTGGGGGGCGTGCGCGATGAAAGCGAAATTCGCGGTCACCGCCGGACTTACATCGGTTCGATGCCCGGCAAGATCATTCAGGCGCTGAAAAAGGCGAAAACCACCAACCCGCTGATCCTGTTGGATGAGATCGACAAGATGGGGCAGGATTTCCGCGGTGATCCGGCATCGGCGATGCTGGAGGTGTTGGACCCTGAACAAAACGGCACCTTTGTGGATCACTACCTTGAGGTCGAATATGACCTGTCCAATGTGATGTTCCTGACCACGGCGAATTCCTACAACATGCCGGGGCCGCTTTTGGACCGGATGGAGATTATCTCTCTGGCCGGATACACCGAGGACGAAAAGCGTGAAATCGCGCGCCAGCACCTGATCGCAAAGCAGATCAAGAACCACGGTCTGAAAGAGGGCGAATTCGAAGTGTCGGATGAAGCCCTGACCGAGATGATCCGCACCTACACCCGCGAAGCGGGCGTGCGGAATCTGGAACGCGAGATCGCCAAACTGGCCCGCAAAGCGGTGACCAAGATCATCAAGAAGGAAACCGAGGAAGTCTCGGTTGAGCCTGAAAACCTTGAGGATTTCCTGGGGGTCAAACGGTTCCGCTATGGTCTGGCTGAGAAGGACGATCAGGTGGGGGTTGTCACCGGTCTGGCCTGGACCAGCGTGGGCGGTGATCTGCTGTCGATTGAAGCGCTGAAACTGCCCGGTAAGGGCCGGATGAAGACCACCGGCAAGCTGGGCGATGTGATGAAGGAGTCGATTGATGCGGCGTCTTCGTTTGTACGTTCAATTGCGCCCGAGATCGGGGTAAAGCCGCCCAAGTTCGAAAAGGTCGACATCCACGTGCACGTGCCCGAAGGCGCCACGCCCAAGGACGGCCCGTCGGCCGGTGTTGGCATGGTGACCTCGATCGTGTCGGTGCTGACGCAGATCCCGGTACGCAAGGATATCGCCATGACCGGCGAAGTCACGTTGCGGGGCAATGTGCTGGCGATTGGCGGCTTGAAAGAGAAGCTTCTGGCGGCCCTGCGCGGTGGGGTGACCACGGTGCTGATCCCGGAAGAAAACGCCAAGGACCTGCCGGAAATTCCGGACAACGTCAAAGACGGGCTTGAGATCATCCCGGTGGCCCATGTCAGCGAAGTGCTGAAACACGCGCTGATCGAGGCTCCTAAGCCGATTGAATGGGACGAAGAAGCCGAAGAAGCCGCAGCAGCGGCATTGGCGGCTGAAAAGGGCGCGCAATCCGCACGCGCGCACTGATCAGAGCCTGAAACCAACGCCAAGGCGCCCCATGCAGGGGCGCCTTTTTCATGGGCAAGGGTCAGCAAATGCGCGAAACCCTGCACTGAAAATACGGAAAATTAGCGATATTAAGCTGAAATTGTGGATTGGGACCGCAAGATGCGCTATTATTTGCAGTAATGATAACCAAATATAGGGCAGTAAAACATGTTTTTGCGGAAAACGCGCGCGGCCACTACTACTGCTGCCGATGCGGAAATCGAAACAGAAATCACACCAGAAACAGCGGTGGATGACACCGTGGCAACACCTGACTTCGAGATGGATGAAGAGCCAACCGTTTTCCTTCGCAAGAAGGATCTGGTGGACCGCGCTGTTGAGCGTTCGGGCTTGAAAAAACGCGATGTGAAACCTGCCATCGAGGCGGCGCTTGCGGTGCTGGGCGAGTCAATCGAAGCGGGCGAAGGTCTGAACCTGCCCCCCTTTGGGAAGGTCAAGGTCGTCAAACGCAAAGAACTGGATCGCGGATCGGTTCTGATCGCGCGGATACGGCGTTCTGAGCAAGCGGAAAAAACTGACCATGACATGCCTCTTGCAGAGGCTGCTGAGTAAGGTTATCACGCCCGCCACCGGGTGATTAGCTCAGTGGTAGAGCGCTTCGTTCACATCGAAGATGTCAGGAGTTCAAATCTCTTATCACCCACCATGGGTTTTAGCGGGCGCTCCCCTGATCGGGTGAGCGCCCGTTTTCTTAGCGCGCCGGGTAGTGGGTGCGCAGAACCATCACGTCCTGTCCGGTCAGTTTGGTGACGTAGTTGCCATTTTCAGCGAAAATGGAACGCATCTGGTAGTATGGCCCGTCTACATCGGTCAGAAGACCCAGGGCCTGGGTCAGTTCTTCGAGAGCTACGGATTTTGTTTCGCCGCGCTCCATTCGGCTGGTGAAAACGATGTCAGCGCGGGTGATTTCCCCGGTCGGGCTGTTGCGCGAGGGGCTGCTCCAGAAGACATCAACGCGGGCGATCTGGTGCTGACCGAAGGTGCGGCCGTTTACGGATTTGTCCGGTGTCCCCTGAACGGCCTTGGTTTTGGCGGATTCTGCCAGAGGCACCAGATAGACCCGGATATCAGGGTCGGAGTCATTCACCATACGCAGTTTGACGTCCGCCTTGGCGCGGTTGATCTCGCGGGTGGCGCTGCGCAGGTTCTTTTTGATGTGCTTGTGCATCTTGGGGTCGAAGGACGGGTCGGTGAAGACGATCGCGACGGTCAGGTTGTCGCGTTTCTCTTCGGGCCAGGTGGCGAAGGCATTTTTACATTTGCCGCCGGGGCGCGCGCCACAGGCAATCGCCCGATAGAAGGTTTTGTCGGGCTGTGCGTCTTCAAAAGTGACAATGCTTTCGGCGTGAACTGGCTGGGTCAGGCCGGTCAGGATGGCCATACAAAGGCAAGCGGTTACACGTGCAAGCCGGGTGCGTAGAACGGGTAGGGCCACGAAAATCTGCTTTCAAATAGATGTTCAATGGAGAGATATTGGCGTTTTGGCCGGGGGAATTCAATGCTTGAATGACCTTAGGGTTGAAGACAAAAAAGCGCCGCTCCCATGGCGGGAGCGGCGCTTGATTTTCAGGTTTTTGGGCGGCTTAGAGCGCGCGCCAGCCGATGTCTTTGCGATAGAACCCTTCGGGCCAGTCAATCGCGTCGGCCATGGCATAGGCGCGGTCACGGGCCTCGGCCAGGGTGTCGCCGCGCGCGGTGACGTTCAGAACGCGGCCGCCATTGGCGGTGATCTGGCCGTCGACCTCTTTGGTGCCCGCGTGGAAAACCATGTTCAGGCTGTTTTCGGGCTGATCGTCCAGCCCTTTGATTACGCTGCCTTTTTCATAGCTGCCCGGATAGCCATTGGCGGCCATCACCACGGTCATGGCGTGGTCATCGGCCCAGTTCACCTGCGCTTTGTCCAGCTCGCCCTTGGCGCAGGCCAACAGCAGATCCAGCACCTGCCCCCCCAGACGCATCATCAGCACCTGGCATTCGGGGTCGCCAAAGCGGACGTTGTATTCGACCAGACGGGGCTGGCCGTCTTTGATCATGAACCCGGCATAAAGAACGCCCAGATAGGGGGTGCCGCGCTTGGCCATTTCATCGACGGTGGGCTGGACGATTTCATCCAGCGCCTTTTGGGTCACGGCGTCAGTCATCACCGGGGCGGGGGAATAGGCGCCCATGCCGCCGGTGTTGGGGCCGGTGTCGCCATCGCCGACGCGTTTGTGGTCTTGCGCTGTGCCGACGGGCAGGATGTTCTTGCCGTCTGAGAGGATGAAGTAGGAGGCCTCTTCACCTTCCATGAATTCCTCGATCACCACCTCGGCGCCTGCGCCGCCAAAAGCGCCGCCGAACATGTCGTCGATGGCGTCCAGCGCGTCTTGTTCTTCCATGGCCACGATCACGCCTTTACCAGCGGCCAGACCATCGGCTTTCACGACAATCGGCGCGCCCTGTTCGCGGATATAGGCTTTGGCGGCCTCGGCATCGGTGAAATGGGCGTAGCCAGCGGTGGGGGCGTTGCAGGCGTCACAAACCTCCTTGGTGAAGGATTTGGAGGATTCCAGTTTCGCAGCGGCCTGCGAGGGGCCAAAGCAGAGCAGCCCCGCATCGCGCAGACGGTCAGCAACACCTGCGGCCAAGGGGGCCTCAGGCCCGATTACCACGAAATCAATCGCGTTTTCTTCGGCAAAGGCCGCCACGGCGCCACCGTTTTCAATATCAAGATCGGCGCATTCGGCGATCTCGGCCGTGCCCGCATTGCCCGGCGCGGCAATCAGCCGGTCGCATTTGGGGTTCTGTTTGATCGCCCAGGCGAGGCTGTGTTCACGCCCGCCGCTGCCCAAGATAAGGATGTTCACCCTAGTCTCCCTCTGCTAGCTGTTGAATGCGGTTTACGCGGCGTGGGCCAGACCCGCAAGAGGAGCCTTGTTTGAATGCCTTTTGAGCAGCATCTGAGCGACCCGGATTTGTGGCGCAGGATTTGCGAATGCGAGTTTCCAAAGGATGAATTTGGTCATTCCTTTGCGCAATATCTGGCGAATATCACCCATTGGCCTGCTGAGAAGGTGCATGGTGTCATCGAGGAATACCGCCGCTTTGCTTATCTGAGTGCGATGCAGGATCATCTGCTGGTCGGCCCGCCGGTGATCGAAGCCGTCTGGGCGCATCATCGGGCTTTCGGGGACGCTTACGACAAGACCTTTGTGCCCGGCATCGGGTTGCAGGTTTGGGAACCGTTCGAGGGGGCCAGACGTGACCGCAAAACGCGGGTGCAGCACACGCGGTTGATTTATGAGCGCGAGTTCGGCGCCCCCCCACCCAATATCGGTTGGCAGCGTCCAGCGGTTTGGCGCTTGGGGGTGGCGGCGTTGATCGTGCTGGCAAGCTCGATCGGGCCAGTCTTGCTGGGCGTGCCGGAGGTCTTGATTGCCGTGCTGCTTTTTGGCGGCGTATTCGGCGCCGGGTGGGTGGCACAGCCTTATTTCCGCGAGGAGTTGTAGCATCCTGATGGGTATGACGGAGAACTGCAGCGGGCACATAGAATTGGGTCGCGTCGCCTCTAGTCGCTGGCGGGGGGGTGGGCTAATGTCCCCTCATGAATGACCTGATCGACGACCCGACCCCCGGCGGCAATGCGCCTGAATTCTCTGTCTCGGAAATCTCGGGGGCGGTGAAACGCACCATTGAGGGCGCCTTTGGCCGGATCCGTGTGCGCGGCGAGGTCGGGCGGGTGTTCAAGGCGCGCTCGGGGCATCTCTATTACGACATCAAGGATGACAATAACGTGCTGGCCTGCACCACATGGAAGGGGCAGGCGGCGCGGTTGAGCGTGGTGCCCGAAGAGGGCATGGAGGTCATCGTCACCGGCAAGCTGACGGCCTTTGGCGCGCAATCCAAGTACAACATGAACGTGGATGAGGTCGAGGTTGCGGGCGAAGGCGCCTTGATGGCGATGCTGGAGAAACGCAAGAAGGCGCTGGCGGCGGAGGGGTTGTTTGCCCCTGAACGCAAACAGGCCTTGCCGTTTTTGCCCGAGGTGATCGGGGTGGTGACCTCGCCCAGCGGTGCGGTGATCCGCGATATTTTGCACCGGCTCAGGGACAGGTTTCCGCGCAAGGTGCTGATCTGGCCGGTGGCGGTGCAGGGCAAGGAGTGCGCGCCGCAGGTGGCCAATGCGATCAACGGGTTCAACGCGTTCACGCCGGGCGGGGCCTTGCCGCGGCCTGATCTGATCATCGTGGCGCGCGGCGGGGGCTCAATCGAGGATCTGTGGGGGTTTAACGAGGAGATCGTGGCGCGGGCGGCGGCGGCCTCAAGCATCCCGTTGATCTCGGCCGTGGGGCATGAAACCGACACGACGCTGATTGATTTCGTGTCCGACAAGCGCGCGCCGACGCCGACGGCGGCGGCGGAACTGGCGGTGCCGGTGCGGATGGAGTTGATGGGCTGGATGGAAGACCAGAACGCCCGGCTGTTCCGCGCGGCCAAGGACGGGATCGCGCGGCGCGATCAGCGGCTGGCGGATGTGGCGCGCGCTTTACCGCGCCCGGCGCAACTGGTCGATCAGCAGCGCCAGCGTTTGGACCAGTGGGAGGCGCGATTGGCGCCCGCCTTGCGGTCGGTGGCAAGCCGCAAAGAGGTGCAACTGGCCCAGCGCGCAGCACATCTGCGCCCGCAGGTCTTGCAGCAGATGGTTGGTGTAAAACGCGAGCGGTTGAACAATGTTCTGCAACGCTTTGAAAGCGCGTCAAAGTCGCAGGTTGCACGCTTGCGGGACCGGCTGGACGGGTTGGAGCGGATGCGCCAGACCTTGGGGTATACGGAAACCCTGAAACGCGGCTATGCGGTGGTGCGTGCGGGCGATCAGGTGGTTACGACCAAGGCGCAGGCGGCCAAAGCCGGGGCGCTGGAGATCGAATTTGCTGATGGCAAGCTGTCGACGGGCGGCAAGCCGGTGAAACGCAAAACGCCGAAACCGGCACCGCCGGAACAGGGCAGCTTGCTTTAGGCCCCCACATCCGGGCCGGGGCAGTAAAGCGGTGCCTGGGTTTTCTCGACTTCGATCAGCGGTTGCAGGGCTGGGTCATTTTCGAACCGGGCTGACAAGCTGTCGCCGTCAGAAAAGAAAGTCCAGCATTGCGTCTGACCGGGGCGATTTTCGTAATCAAAACAGATCTGAGTGCCCTGAGAGTGCCATGTGCCATACTCGCAGCGGCCATCCAGAAACGTCCAGATCACCCGGCGGTTGGGCAGGTATTGCTCGGCCCCGTAGGGGGCGCCGCTTTGCCCAAAATAGAGGGTCTTGCCGGCGGTGTAGGACTCGAACTCGGCCCCGGTCATCGGGGTTTGGGCAAGTGCCGGGCTGGCCAGCAGAGCAACGATAGCAAGGGCGCGCATGTTTGGTCCTTTAAACGGCTCAGACCGGGTTGTGCCATTTTGCGGCGCGCGGGTCCATGATTTTGCGCCACAGCGGCGGCAACAAGGCCAGCACCGCCATCGCCGGCAGCGAATAGGGGAGGGTGGGGCTGTCATCGGCCAAACGCAGGGCCGGGTATTTGCGACCGGGATGGGCGTGGTGATCCGAGTGGCGCGGCGCGTTCAGCATCAGAAAGCTGGAGAACCAATGTGGGCTGTCCCACGAATGGCGGTTGGTGACCGGTTCAAACTTGCCACTGTCCAACTGCGCGCGTTTCAGCCCGTAGTGTTGCACATAATCCGACAACAGCAGCTGCGCGGTGGCATAGCTGGCCAGCGCCAGATGGGCGATCAGCCCGGCGATACCAGAGACCACAAAGCTGGCGGTCAGCACCAACAACGCGCCCGCGACATAGTGCAGGTAGGGGTGCTGCCAGAGCGGCTTTCCGGCTTGGTGCAGCAACTGCGTTTCGGCGCGACGCCCGGCGCGGAAGGAGCCGATCCAGGCGCGGGCGGCGAAGTGATAGTAAGGCTCGCCCAGGCGCGCGGTGTTGGGGTCGTCGGGGGTGCCGACAAAGCGGTGATGCACCTTGGTATGCGCCGAGGTGTGATGGCCGTAAAGCACTGAGATATAGACCATTTTACCCAGCCAAAACAGCGGCTTGGAGCCGCGGTGGATCAGCTCGTGCGCGTTGGCGTTGGAGACCTGCCCAAAGAACAGCGAGGCCGCGATGAAGAGGCCGATACGCTCGGCAATGCCCAGACCGCCACCGCCCGCCACTGCCCATATCGCCAAGGCCAGCAACCCGAAATGCGCCAGTGCCAGCGTCACCGACAGCGGGTTGGCGGCGGGGAATTCCACCCCGTCGGGCGCGTTGGGGGTGACGATGGCCACAAGTTCATCCAGCGCGAAGGTGAACAGCGTCATGTAAAGCAACGCCGCCCAGACCCAGACCCCCCCCAGCGTTGCGCCCAGCACCAACAGGGGCACCGGGGTCAGCGTGGCAATGGCAAAGGCCGTGACGGAGGGTTTTTGGGTCATAGGGTTCAGTGCTGCGTGGGAAAGGTTAAGATGGCGCAAAGCAGCGCAAAGGGCCAGTGGCCTAATTAGATAGGGGCAGATGGTGAATTTGGTGATCCTTGCGGCGTTGGTCTTGGCGCTGATCTATCTGCCCTTGACCGGGGCGGGGCCCTCGGCCCGGCGCAGCGCGTTGAAAACCGCGCCCGTTGCGGTACTGGCGGTGGGGGCCTTGGCCTTTGGGCCGCTGTGGCTGGCGTTGGGCTTGGGTCTGTCGGCGCTGGGCGATTTAGCCCTGTCGCGCGATGGAGACCGCGCCTTTTTGGCCGGGTTGATCAGCTTTGCCGCCGCCCATCTGGCCTATATCGCGCTATTTTTTGGGGCGCAGGTGCCGCTGGGGGCGTTGGTTTTGCTGGCGCTGGCCATCAGCACCGAATTTTGGCTGATCCCACACACCGGCGCCTTGCGCTGGCCGGTGCGCTGCTATGTGGGGATCATCTGCGTGATGGGCGCCTTTGCGCTGGGCCTGCCGCAGGCGCGATTGGGGGCGGGGGTGTTCATTGTCTCGGACCTGATCCTTGCGGTGCAGCTGTTCCGGTTGCGCCCGGGCACGGCGCTGTACAAACTGGCCGGGAGGGCGCTTTGGGGCCTCTATATTGCGGCGCAGGCGTTGATCTTTGCCGGGTTTGTCGGGCCATCCCTTCCATAGCGCTGCATTTGCGATTAAGTGGGGCTAACCGGAGGCACCAATGGCACTATTTTCCAAGCTCAAAGACCGTTTGTTCAAATCCTCTTCCAAGCTGGAACAGGGGTTGGAGGCCATTGTCGAAGATGGCGGGGTTGAAGAGACGGTGGAGGCTGTTGCGGACGCTGCGCCAGAGCCAACACCCGCACCAGCGCCGCAAGCCGCGCCTGAACCCACACCCACGCCGACTCCTGCGCCTGCTGCGCCCGAACCTGAGGCCGCAAAGCCGGGTATCCTTGGGCGGATGTTGGGGCAAACCACCGTCAAGCGCCGGGTGCTGGACGATGAGATGTTGGAAAGCCTTGAGGAATTGCTGATTACCGCCGACATGGGCGTGGATACCGCCTTGCGGGTGACGGCGAACATGGCCGAAGGGCGGTTTGGCAAAAAGCTGTCGGTTGATGAAATCAAAGCGCTGTTGGCGCAGGAAATTGCGCGCATCATGGAGCCGGTGGCGCGGCCTTTGCCGCTCTACCCAAAAACGCCGCAGGTGGTGCTGGTTGTGGGGGTGAATGGCTCGGGCAAGACCACGACGATTGGCAAACTGGCCAGCCAGTTCCGCGCGGCAGGCAAGTCGGTGGTGATTGCGGCGGGCGATACGTTCCGCGCCGCGGCTGTGGAACAGTTGCAGGTTTGGGGCGAGCGCGCCGGGGTGCCAGTGTTGACCGCGCCCGAGGGCAGCGACCCCGCGTCGCTGGCCTTTGACGCCATGGGCAAGGCCCAAGATGAGGGCGCTGATCTATTGATGATCGACACGGCCGGGCGGTTGCAAAATCGCGCCGACCTGATGGAAGAGCTGGCCAAGATCGTGCGGGTGATCCGCAAGAAAGACCCGGATGCGCCGCACAACACTTTGTTGGTGTTGGATGCGACCACGGGCCAGAACGCTGTCAATCAGGTCAAGGAGTTCCAGAACCTTGCCGATGTGTCGGGTCTTGTGATGACCAAGCTGGACGGCACCGCCAAGGGCGGCGTTCTGGTATCGCTGGCCGATAAGTTCGGCCTGCCGATCCATGCGATTGGGGTGGGCGAGCAGATCGACGATCTGGCGCCGTTTGATCCCGAAGATTTCGCCAATGCGCTGGCCGGGGTTGATGCGTCGTGAGTGACTGGCTCGTCTCGGTCGCCGGAACCGAGACCGGTCGACAACTGGCGCTGATGCTGGCCCTGACGGCGGCGTTTTTGCACGCGGTGTTTGGTGCGTTGCAAAAGGGGCGGTTTGACCCTTGGATGTCACGCGGGTCGATCGACATTTGGTTGTTGGTGCTGTCTGCACCCTTGGCGTTGTTCGTGGTGCCGATGCCGCAAGGCATTGAGTGGCTGATCATCGCAGGCACCATCCCCATCCATTTTGCCTATAAAGTCGGGATGGCTTTGGCGTTTTCGCGCGGGGCTTTCACGGTGGTTTATCCGGTGGTGCGGGGCGCAGGGCCGTTGTTTACCGTCATCGGGGCGTCGTTGATTTTTGGCGAGCATTTCACGCTGGTGCAGTGGTTGGGTGTGGCCGTGCTGTTGACCGGGATATTCGGATTGGCGGTTTACAACCTGATCCATATCGAGGTCGCGCGCGACACATTGGTGCCCGCCTTGTGGCTGGCGGTGGGGACGGGGGGGCTGGTCGCGCTCTATACCACCTATGACGCCTATGGTATTCGCGCCACGCCGGACCCATTTACCTTTCTGGCATGGTTCTTCTTTGTCACTGCCTTTGACATGCCGGTGATCGCCGCGCTGCGCTGGCGTGTGATGGAAAACCGGCCTGATCCAAAGCCCTTGCTGTGGCGCGGGTTCTTTGGGGCGTTGATCGCCTATGGCAGTTTTGGCTCGGTCATGATGGCGACACGGCTGGACAAAGTCGGCGAGGCCGCGGTGATGCGCGAAACATCGACCGTTTTCGCGGCGTTAATTGGCTGGCTGGTGCTGAAAGAGACCGTTGGACCGCGCCGATTGGCGCTGATGACTTTGATCGCGGTCGGCGCCGTGATAGTGGAACTGGGCGCGTAAACAGGAAAGCAGGCGATGGCAGGTAAACAGATCAACCCGATTGTGAAACTGGTTCTGGAAATGGGGCCGATTGTGCTGTTCTTCGTGGGCTATCTGATGCTGCGCGACCGCGCTTTCATGATCGGCGGCACAGAGTACGAAGGTTTCATTCTGGTCACCGCCGGGTTTATCCCGCTGATCCTGCTGACCACTTTTTTGCTGTGGAAACTGTCGGGGCATATTTCCAAGATGCAGGTCGCCACGGCGGTGCTGGTGGTGGTGTTTGGCGGGCTGACGGTCTGGCTGAACGATGACCGCTTTTTCAAGATGAAGCCGACGATGATCTATACGCTGTTTGCGGCGGTTCTGGGTTTTGGTCTGGTGCGTGGGCAGTCTTACCTGCAATACGTCATGGAAGAGATGATGCCGCTGAAGCAAGAGGGCTGGATGATCCTGACCCGCCGCGTGGCGCTGTTTTTCGCCGCATTGGCCGTGTTGAATGAGGTCATCTGGCGCACCCAATCCACCGACATGTGGGTGAATTTCAAAACCTTTGGCCTGACCATCGGGGTGTTTGGCTTTTTCATGCTGCAGGGCGGATTGTTCCAGAAATACGCCGTGGAAGAAAACGACTAACGTTTGAACAGGGCGCTGTGGCTGTCTTTGTCTTTGCGAAAGTCTGACCGTTTCTCGGCCGCGACGGCCCTGCCGCGTTGCACGGCGGGGCGTTGCCCGACCACCTCCAGCCAGCGTTTCAGGTGCGGCTTGTCATCCAGCGTTTGCTGCTGACCTTCCCAAAGCGAGGCCCAGCCCCAGGCCGCCATATCGGCGATGGAATAGAAATCCCCCGCCAGATAGGCGTTCTTGGACAATTGCTTGTCCATCACCCCGTACAGCCGCGCGGTTTCGGTGCGATAGCGGTCCTGCGCGTAGGGCAGCACATGGGGCGGTTCCATCGACGGGGCGTATTTAAGAAAATGATGCGCCTGACCGGCCATCGGCCCCAGCCCGCCCATTTGCCACATCAGCCATTGGTCCACGTTCACCCGGTCGCGTTCGGTTTCACCATAATACAGCCCGGTCTTGCGGGCCAAATATTGCAGGATGGCGCCGGATTCAAAGATTGAGATCGGGGCGCCATCGGGGCCTTGCGGATCAATGATCGCGGGCATGCGGTTATTGGGCGCGATTTTCAGGAAATCGGGGGCGAATTGATCACCAGCGCCAATGTCGATCAGGTTCAGCGTATAGGGCAAAGACATCTCTTCCAAGGCGATAGAGATCTTCCACCCGTTTGGGGTGGGCCAATAGAAAAGCTGAATGGGATCGGTCATCTTGCGGGGTCCTTTTCCCCTTAAGATGCGGTTTTCCCGACAAAGGGCAAGTTTATCGTCACTCGCGGGGGCGCAAGAAGTCGTGACCAGCGCGGGCTTGTATGGGCGGGCAGGGTGTTCAGCGGCAGGCTGCCGTCCAGCACCGCGCGATAGAGCGGAAACAGACCAGCACGCAGATAAGTGCTCCAGTGACAGATGCGGCGCAGGGGCGGGGCGATGCGGTGGCCCAGTTGATCCAGCGTGTGCAACGTGTCGGCGTGGTCGATTTGCAGGTCGTGCCAATTGGCATGGGCTGGGGCGTTTTGGCCGACCGAGCGTTCCGAGGGTCGCAGCGGTGCCATCACGCTTTCCAGCATGAAGTCGAACAGGTCGTTTTCCCGGCTGTTGACCGACAGGAATTGGGCGGTCTGTCCTGCGGGTGTGGCCAGCGCCGGGGCGGCGCGGCTGCTGAGTTCTGCCGGGGTCATCAGGATCGCCCGGTGCAGCGCGCCCGGGGCCATGTCGGGCAGGGCGCAAAACATCACCCGCGCGCCCAGCGAATGGGCGACGACATTGATGCGCACCCCGGGGCGCAGGGCGCGCAACCGGTGGGTTAGGTCGGCCAGCGCGCGGCCTGCATCGGCGGCTTGATTGTAAGCGCGCCAGATGTGGCCCGAGGCATCCCAGCCAAAGCCGATACACAGCCCTTCAGTGCCATGATCAAACCCCAGATGGCGCGGCCAGGATACAGATTTGGCGCGGCTTTGATCGGGCGTCAGCGAAAAGATGTGATTGTGCGGGCTGCGGGCCGGTTCAAAAGGCGTGTATTTGAATCCGTGGACCATCACCGTCACCGGCGCATCAATTTCCGTTGCGTAAAGTGCGGATTTCAGCGTCTTGCACAGGTCATCGCCATGGGCGGGAAGGGGCCGGGCCCCGTGTGCGTTGACGTGAATCACAGGCATAACATGCGTCCGGTTAACGTTACTGGGTGTTTACTGTCAGCCTACGACAGGGGGATGAACAGCGCGTTACATCCGTGTGACGTGGCTTGACGGCACTGGGGCACGGCGCTATCCCCAAGGCGTGGCGATTTGATACCGGATTGCGGGCCACGTAAAACATGCCGCTAAAAGGTTTGGGATCTGTTCGCAGCCCTGCCGTACCGGTGGGGCTATTTTTATGCGCGAAGGACAAGTGCAATGGCAAAATGGGGAAAACGTACCGCTCAGGTTCATGGGGGCACACGGCGCAGCCAGTATGGTGAAGTGGCCGAGGCGATGTTCCTGACCCAGGGGTTTGTATATGAAACCGCCGAAGCCGCTGAGGCGCGGTTCGTGGAACTGGGCGAAGATGAGTTCATCTATGCCCGCTATGGCAACCCCACCACCCGTATGTTCGAAGAGCGCATTGCGATGATCGAGGGCGCCGAGGATGCCTTTGCCACCGCAAGCGGCATGGCGGCTGTTAACGGGGCGCTGATGTCGGCCGTGTCGGCGGGCGATCACGTGGTCGCCGCGCGGGCGCTGTTTGGCTCGTGCCTGTATATCCTTGAGGACATTCTGGTGCGCTTTGGCGTGGAATTGACGCTGGTTGACGGGCTGGACAAAGACGCCTGGGCCAAGGCGATCCGTCCCGACACCAAGGTGGTGTTCTTTGAAAGCGTGTCGAACCCGACGCTAGAGGTCATCGACTTGCCCTATGTCGCCGGGTTGGCCCATGCGGTGGGCGCGATTGTGGTGGTGGATAACGTCTTTGCCACGCCGATCTTTTCCAATGCGTTGGAGCTGGGCGCGGATGTGGTGGTCTATTCGACCACCAAACACGTGGACGGGCAGGGGCGCTGTTTGGGCGGCGTGGTTCTGGGCACCAAGGATTTCATTCGCGGCACGCTGGAGCCTTATCTGAAACACACCGGCGGCGCGATGAGCCCGTTCAACGCCTGGGTCATGCTGAAAGGTTTGGAAACGCTGGACCTGCGCGTCAATGCTCAGGCTGAAAGCGCGCTGAAACTGGCGCAGGCTCTGCAGGGCACCAAGGGGCTTAGCCGCGTGATTTACCCCGGCCTGGCCGATCACGCCCAGCATGATCTGGCGATGCAGCAGATGAGCGGCGCTGGCGGCACCGTGGTGGCGTTTGAGCTGGAAGGCGGGCAAGGTGCTGCGTTCAAGATGCTGAATGCCTTAGAGATTATCATCATCTCCAACAACCTGGGCGACGCCAAAAGCATCATCACCCACCCGGCCACCACCACCCACCAGCGCCTGCCGCAAGAGCAAAAAGACACGCTGGGCATTACCGATGGTCTGGTGCGTCTTTCGATTGGTCTGGAAGACACGGATGACCTGATAAACGACGTAAAACAGGCCCTCTCTGCGGCATTGTGATCTAAACCCGGCCTTTGCGCGTAAGCATTTATGACTATATGTGAACTCGCAAAGGGCGGCGATCCGCTCTTGGAAATGCTGTGGAGGCGTGATGAACATTCACAATTCGACCCCCGACCTGACCAAGGCCGAAAAAGCTTTGTCACGCCAGTACCCCGAGGATTTCACGGCGGATTCCGCCTATCGTGAGACCCTGCCAGACCTGCAAAACGGCCCGGCCAGCCTGATCCGGGGCGAGGATCGGATGATCCAGCATGTCGGCATTTCGAACTTCCGCCTGCCGTTGCAGGTGGGCCTGCGCGATGGGTCAGTGCGCGAGCTGGACTGTTCCGTCACCGGAACCGTTTCGCTTGAGGCCGGCAAGAAGGGCATCAACATGTCCCGCATCATGCGCAGCTTTTACGACCATGCCGAAAGCCAGATCGGCTTTGGCGTGGTCGAGGCCGCGCTGGACAGTTATCACCGCGATCTTGAGGCGTTTGACGCCCGCATCGCGCTGAAATTTTCGCTGCCGCTGAAGGTGCCGTCGCTGCGCTCGGGGTTGGAAGGGTTTCAGTATTACGACGCCGCGATGGAGGTCGTCGACCAGAACGGTACCCGCCGCCGCATCCTGCATCTGGACTATGTCTATTCGTCGACCTGCCCCTGCTCGATGGAGCTGGCCGAGCACGCCCGCCAGACCCGCGGCCAGATGGCCACGCCGCATGCGCAGCGGTCAGTCGCGCGGATTTCGGTGCTCTGCGCCGAGGATCTGCACGTCGAAGACCTGATCGACCACTGCCGCGCCGCCGTGCCGACGGAAACGCAGGTGATGGTCAAACGTGAGGACGAACAAGCCTTTGCCGAACTGAACGCCGCCAACCCAATCTTTGTCGAGGACGCCGTGCGCCTGTTTGCTGAACGCCTGAGCGACGATCCGCGAGTCGGCGATTTCCGCGTGGTGGCCAGCCACCAGGAAAGCCTGCACAGCCACGACGCGGTCAGCGTTGTGACCCAGGGCAGCACCTTCGCTGCTCGTTCCATGGGGCCGGAAATGTTTGGGTCTTTGGTGCATCCGGGATGATTGGCACAAGCGCGGAGCTGTAAGCCCCGCGCCAATCAAGAGATGGTTGGCGGCCCCACGCATGGATCATAGTGCAGCGAAGGGGCGGTTTGAGTCCATTCCTACTAGGTTTCTGCAACGTGGAGAATGTCGGCAAGTCGCGCTCCTGGTAGCTCAGGAATAATCTTCAATGGAACCTGCGTGTTTTTCCCGATGATCCAGGATTGCGTTGTAGTGTTCGACCAACCATTTTTCGAGCTCTCTCGCGACACCGCTCAAAGATTTCCCTAACGTGGTCAAGCTGTATTCAACGCGCGGCGGAACTTCCGGATGACTAACCCGGTGCACCAGACCGTTACGCTCTAGCTCACGCAACGTCTGTGTAAGCATCTTTTGTGAGATGCCGCCAACAGAGCGCTTTAATTCCCCGCTTCTAACGGGTCCTTGCTGGAGACAGCACAGGATCAAGATCGCCCATTTGCCACCAATCAGGTCGAGCAACTCACGCGAGGGGCAATCCATGTTGTACGGGTTTGCCGGTAAAAACATCTCCATATGTTACCAAAAGGTGCGTACTATAACAAGAGGGATATTTAACGTAGCATGCCGCCTGACGCATCAGAAGGAGATGATCATGCGCTACGCTCAAATTTTTCGGTATGTCTTGGATATGGAGGCAAGCGAGTACCAGGCCAAGTTTGTCGATCCCTATGCCGAGGCAATCTCAAAAGTGCCGGGCCTCATTCGCAAAACCTGGATGGCCGATTTTGACAACGGCGAATTCGCAAGTTTCTATCTTTGGGAAGACAAGGGCTCGATGGAGAGTTTCATGGCCTCCTCCGCCATAGCGACAGTCGCTGCGGAGCCTTTTCTAAAAGATCTCGTGATCACCGCGATCCCTGTCGCTGAAGACGCATCGGCTATAACGCGCGGGATTTAGATGACCTTTGCCAGCCGACGGACCAAGACCTTTCGTCAAAGGCGCAATGCGAATTAATATCCCATAAAACCGGCCGATTAGCTCAGTTGTTCAAATGGCCGGTTTGTCCCGCAGAGTTGAACTTCGTTTGGAAACGCTTTCGCGCGCGTCAGGGTCTCGTTTTGGGGGGCTTAGGTGAGCGGTTGGCACTGGTTGACATGCCCGCCGAGGGTGAGAAAAAGCGCCGTGTTCTGGGGGCGGGGCGCCCGCAACCGGCTTGACACAGGCGTTATCTGTGCCATGGCTTGGCCCATGGTTGATCTGCGTCCTGTCGGATATGTCATTGGTCTGTTGGTGGCCGCGCTGGGCGTGACCATGGTGTTGCCTTTCGCGGTGGACCTGTGGGCCGGGAATGGCGAGTGGCCGGTCTTTCTTGAATCCCTGATCCTGACGACGCTGATTGGCGGGGTGTTGGCGTTGGCCTGTGCCAACAGCGCGCAGGGCGGGTTGACCTTGCAACAGACCTTCCTTTTGACCACGGGGGTTTGGGCCGTATTGCCCTTGTTTGGCGCCATCCCTTTCGTGATCGGCGCAACCGAGGCCCGCGCGGTGGATGCGATCTTTGAGGCCATGTCGGGCCTGACCACCACTGGCTCGACGGTGTTTTCCGGCCTTGATCAATTGCCCGAAGGGTTGCTGTTGTGGCGCTCCATGCTGCAATGGTTCGGCGGGGTTGGCATCATCGTGGTGGCGATGGTGTTTTTGCCCGAGCTGCGCGTAGGCGGCATGCAGATTTTCCGATCTGAAAGTTTTGACACGGGCGGCAAGGTGTTGCCCCGCGCGGCACAGATCGCGACCCGGATTTCGGTCATTTATCTGTTTCTGACGGCGTGGTGCTATGTGTCTTATATCCTGGTCGGGATGAGCAGCTTTGATGCGCTGAACCATGCTTTGACCACATTGGCGACGGGCGGATTTTCCACCCATGATGCCTCGTTCGGGGCATTTCAGGGGGCTGCCGAGTATGTCGCGACCTTGTTCATGATCATCGCCAGCTTGCCCTTCGTGCGCTATGTACAGCTGCTGGGCGGGCAGACCGGCCCCCTGTGGCGGGACAGCCAGGTGCGGGCCTTTGTGATGACGCTGGCCCTGATCATCACGCTGATCGTCGCTTACCGCATGTGGTCTGACAACATCGGCTTTGCTTTTGCCCTGCGTGAGAGCCTGTTCAACGTGACCTCGATCATGACCGGGACGGGCTATGCCAGCGCCGACTATCAGGTGTGGGGCGCGTTCCCGGTGGTGGTCTTCTTCTTCATCGGCTTGGTTGGGGGCTGTGCTGGCTCGACCTGTTGTTCGATCAAAGTGTTCCGGTTTCAGCTTTTGTTTGCTTCGATCCGGGCACAGGTGCAGCGGTTGCATTCGCCCCACGGCGTGTTCGCGCCGCGCTATGAGGGCAGCCCGGTGTCCGAGGATGTGTTGTCTTCGGTCATGGCGTTTTTCGTGATGTTCATCGTGTCGCTGGGGGTATTGTCGGTGCTGTTGGCGATGACGGGGCTGGATTTTGTGACCGCTGTGTCGGGTGCCGCGACGGCATTGGCCAATATCGGCCCCGGGTTGGGGGACATCATCGGCCCGGCGGGCAACTTTGCTGCGTTGAATGATACCGCCAAGTGGATGCTCAGCGCCGCCATGCTGATTGGCCGGCTGGAGCTTTTGGCGGTTTATGCCATCCTGACCGTGCAGTTTTGGCGGACATGAAAAAGGCCACCCCAAAGGGTGGCCTTTCGCGTTAATCAGATCCGCTTTAGTTCCAGCAGGACACCAGAACCGTGATGTCCGACGCCAGCGCGCTCAGGTCTTCGGGGGCGATCTGGCTGGCGGTTTCGGCGGCGGCCATCTGGACACCGCTTTCTGACAGGAACTCGGCGATTGCCGGGACGCTGGCGGTAAAGCGCACGGCGCCGGGCAATTGGCGGGCGCTGTCGTTTTTGCCCAGCAGCATGCCCATAACCGCGCCCGAGGCGTCAAACACCGGGCCGCCGGTATCGCCGGGCAGGGCGTCCAGATCCAGACGGTACACCGCCGCTTCACCGGCAAGGCCTTTCAGATCAGCCAGCGTGCCATAGGTCAGCACCGGCAGATCCAGCACCCCTTCGTACGAGAACCCGGCAACAGCCACATCCGATTGCAGACGCGGCAGGCCGGTTTGGAAGGCAGCATAGGCGGCGGGTGCCAATGCAGCACTGGGGCGCAGCACCGCCACACCAAGCGCATCGCTGCGCGCTGCGATTTGCATTTCATATTCGTCGTTCACGGTGATGCGCTGGCATTGGCCTAGGGCCTCGACGGTGGTCAGCACGGTGCCTGCGTCATCAATGTAAAAACCGCTGCGCGACATATCGGGGCGGCGAATTTCCAGCCCGGCCAAAAGATCAATGCTTTGCGGGCCACTGTTGTCGCCCGCCAGATCATCCAGCACCACGCCCTGCACCGGGGCAAAGCTTTCGCGCATCATCTGGGCGGCGCGGTTCATCAGCTTGGCGTCTTCGGGCTTCCAGATCAGGGTAAAGCCTTTGACCGCCCCGTCCTTAAGCGCAGCATAGGTGTAAGAGTGCAGATCGGCGCTTTGCCCGGTCAGGGTGAAGCTGCGTTCGCCGCGGGTGCGGTCGCCCTCCATCGGGACGATCTCAAGCGTCTGCATGATGTCATAGAGGCCAAACAAGGTGCTTTGATCGCCGGTCTGACTGATCAGCAGAACGCGGACATCATCATCGGTCGCACTGTCATAATGGACAAACGGCGGCTCCAGACGGGCATAGGACGCCAGTGCGGCGGGCAGCGACAGCGAGATGCCTGCGTTGTTGTCCTCGACAGTGGCCATGCCCAGCTTGGCAAATTGCGCACGGTAATTGCTGACCAGTTCGTCCCGCTGACGGGTGGTCAGAACACCGGTTTGCTCATAGCCCATGGCGCCTTGGTATTCGGCCATTGCACCGCGCGTGCCGCGCCCATAAGAGCCATCAATCTTGGCGGTATAGAAACCCTCCCATTGCAGGGCCTCTTGCAGCAGCATTTTCTCGTCGCGGCTCAACTGCGCTTCGGAGCGCCGCGCCTGTGCGGGGGTTTCTTCTTCGATCACCTGAACGACGGGCTCTTGCGGGGCAATGCTGGGGGCCGGGGCGGCCACAGGGGCATCTGCCGCAGCGCCGACGGGCCAGAACCGTTGCCGGAAGTTGGTGCCATCAGTGACATAGGAATCGCGCGGGATGGCGCCATTGCGGCGCAGCGCGCGCAGCTGTTCGGCGGCCTGATTTTCGTTGTAGGGGCCAAGCGCAAGCGCATACCAGCCCGAGCCAATCTGAAAGCCGTTCACATCGGTCAGATCGGCGGCGTAATTGCGCGCGCTTTGCTGGGCCTGTCGCAGGGTCGGCTGGGCCTCGATCTGGATCCAGCTGGCGGTTTGCGCCTGAGCCACAACCCCGGTCAGCAGGCCGATACACAGCCAAAGCATCCCAATCAGGTGTTTCATCGTTTCAATGTCCTCAAATTCAGGTATTACGCTTTTTCGCGAAATTAGACGGAGCGCGCGGCGAATGCGAGTTTTGATTAACCTTTTGCGACATATCGACGATAAAACCGGCGTGACTGGTGCATGCGCGCCGCAGGAGGGGTGATGGCGAAGAAATCGGGCAAGGCTGAGACCGGGCTGAACGGCAAGACCGGTTATCTGGACCCAGAGGACTGGGACGGGTTTCGCCGCGCTGCGCATCAGGTTTTGGATGCGGCGCTCGACAAGATGCAGAACGTGCGCGAAGGCCGCGTCTGGAACCCGCTGCCTGACGAAATGAAAGCCGACCTTTTGTCCGAGTTGCCCGAAGACGGTGAGGGGTTTCAGGAAGTCGCCGAGCGGATCACCGAGTTGATGCCCTATACGGCGGGCAACACCCATCCGCGCTGGCTGGGCTGGGTGCATGGCTCGGGCAGCCCGGGCAATATTCTTGCCGAGATTGGCGCGGCAGCGATGAATGCCAATCTGGGCGGGCGGGATCACGGCCCGATCTATGTGGAACAACAGGTCATCCAATGGTGCAAGCACGCGATGGGGTTCCCTGAAGGGGCCAGCGGCGCGGTGGTTTCGGGCACTTCGATGGCGACAATCGTGGCGCTGAAGACCGCGCGTGAGGCCCATATCGGCGTCGAGGCCCGCGCCAAGGGCGTGTGTGGCGCGCGCTTGGTTGGGTATTGTTCGACACAAACCCACTCCTGCGCCGGTCGGGCCTTCGATCTTTTGGGGCTGGGCAGTGATGCGCTGCGCAAGATTCCCTGTGACGATCTGTTCCGTATGGATACAGAAGCGCTGCGCGCCCAGATCGCGCAGGACCGCGCCGACGGCTTTCAGCCTTTCGTGGTGATCGGGACGGCGGGGACGGTGAACATGGGGTCGATTGATCCGCTGGGCGATCTGGCCGACATCTGTGCCGCCGAGGGGCTTTGGTTTCATGTCGATGGCGCGTTTGGCGCCGCCGCCATGCTGGCCGAGGAGGTCCGTGAGCGTGTCGCTCCGCTGGCCCGGGCGGACTCGCTGGCCTTTGATTTCCACAAATGGCTGCATGTGAATTTTGATGCCGGCTGCGTGTTGATCCGCGATCACGACCTGCATCTGGCGGCGTTTTCGCACAACCCGGACTATCTGGCCAAGGCGGAACGCGGCCTGTCGGCGGGTCCGGCCTGGCCCAAAGATTACGGCCCAGAACTGTCGCGCGGATTTCGCGCGCTTAAGGTCTGGGCCCATATCCACGAACATGGCACCCGCACATTGGGCGAGGCCGTTGCGCGCAACTGTGCGCAGGCTGAATATCTGGGCGCCAAGGTTGACGCTGACGGCGGGCTTGAGCTGATGGCGCCGGTCGCCCTGAACATCGTGTGTTTCCGGCATCTTGCCCCGGTGGATGACTTGAACGTCTTCAACCATGAAATCGTGGTGCGGTTGCAGGAAAGCGGCGTGGCCGTACCCTCAACCACGCGCATCCATGGAGCGTTGGCGATCCGGGTGAACCTGACCAACCACCGCACCAGCCGCGCCGATTTGGACCTGCTGATCGACGAAATCCATCGCATCGCGGCAGATATCCAATGACCCCCCGGCTGGCGGTTTTGGCGATTGTCGCACGCGAGGATCAGGTGTTGCTGGTGCAACGCCGCAACCCGCCTGATGCGGGCAAATGGGGCTTTCCGGGTGGTAAGGTAGATTTCGGCGAAACCGTCTTTGCCGCCGCAGAGCGTGAATTGCTTGAAGAAACCGGCGTCACTGCCCGCGCCACGCAGATTTTGGGCACCCACGAACTGATCCTGCCCGAATTTCATTATTTCATGGTCGGTGTCCTGTGCCGCTATGAAACCGGCACACCCGTTGCCGCAGATGACGCCATGGTGGCGCGCTGGGTGGGGTTGGACGCGTTGGAAACGCTGGACCTGTCTGCGGATGTGGCTGAAACCGCCCGCGCGGCCTGTCAGGTGCTTTAGGCCGTTTAGCTGCGCGGATGTGCGCTTCCCCAGGCGTGAAGCGCCTGAATAACCGGGGCCAGCGCCTGGCCCTTGTCTGTCAGGCTGTACTCGACGCGCGGCGGGACCACTGCATAGACTTTGCGGGTAATGATCCCGTCGGCCTCAAGCTCGCGCAGCTGTTTGGTCAGGCTGCGCTGGGTCACGCTGCCTACCCGGCGCGACAGCTCGTTAAAGCGCAGGGTTTCGGACATCAGGTGATACAGCACCAGCCCTTTCCATTTTCCGGCGATCTGTTCCAGCGCCCCCTCGACGGGGCAACCGCTGCTGCATCCGGGGCTTTCAAAGCGTTTGCTGAGTTTTACAGTATCCATTTGGACCCTATAGGCGAAAATGTTGCGTACTTGTCCATTATGCATACATGGCTATACGCCTTGATCAAGCCCTTGGGGCGCTAAATGCCCCGATCACCGGTTTTGAAGAAAGGATTCATCTATGAAAGCCATTGGATATCTGGACAACCGATCTGACGCCGGGTCGGGGTCGCTGGTCGACCTGGACCTGCCCCAGCCCGTCGCCACCGGGCGCGATCTGTTGGTCGAGGTAAAGGCGGTTTCGGTGAACCCCGTCGACACCAAGGTCCGCCGCAACCGCGAGGCCCAGCCGGGCGCACCGGAGGTGCTGGGCTGGGATGCGGCGGGGATCGTCACGGCGGTAGGGCCGGATGTGTCGTCGTTTCGCCCCGGGGACAAGGTCTGGTACGCCGGTGACATCGGCCGCCCGGGCACCAACAGCGCCTTTCATCTGGTTGATGAACGTATCGTCGGCCCTATGCCCGCATCGCTGGACTTTGCCGCCGCCGCGGCGCTGCCTTTGACGGCCCTGACGGCATACGAGATGTTGTTTGAGCGCCTTAGGGTCGAAAGCCCGGTTGCCGGCGGGGCGAATGCCGTTTTGATTATTGGCGGGGGCGGCGGGGTTGGCTCGGTCGCGATTCAGTTGCTGCGCGCGATGACGGATTTGACGGTGATCGCCACCGCCTCGCGCCCGGAAACGAAATCATGGGTGCAGGATCTGGGCGCGCATCACGTTGTGGACCACACCTTACCACTGCCCCCGCAGATCAACGCCCTTGGCATTGGCGCCCCGTCCTTCGTGTTCTCAACCACCCATTCGGAAACCTATATCGACGAGGTTGTCGCCCTGATCGCCCCGCAGGGCCAGTATGGGCTGATCGACGACCCCGCAGATTTCAATATCATGCCGTTCAAAACCAAGAACATCTCGATCCACTGGGAGTTCATGTTCACGCGTTCGATGCATCAGACCGCCGATATGGCCCGTCAGGGAGAGATCCTGCGCGAGGTTGCCCGGCTGGTCGACGCTGGGAAGCTGCGTGCCACGGCGACAACCAACATGGGCCAGATCACGGCAGAAAACCTGCGCCGTGCCCATGACCATATTGAAACCGGGAAATCAGTTGGCAAAGTCGTTCTGGAGGGATTTGCGAGCTGATTCAGTGGACACCTATTGTATTTGTCCATGTCGCGCGGGCCGCTTGGGTGGCCCGCTTGACTGTTTGATGGGGTGGCAAGACCCAAGTGGGTCTCAATGCGGCTAGGTTTTCGGCCCCAGGTGTTCTCCGACGAGCCGCCAATGGTTTCCCTCGCGCGCCAAGACGGTCGTCCCCCTGCCAGAGCCAGAGGCAGGCTGACCTTCGATGAAACCGCTCCAGTGAAATTCAAAGACATAGGATGCACTGTCTGCGGTCTCAGACAGCCAACGAACATTGCTGATCTGATACGTTTCATTCTGGATCGCTTGGAAATTGCGTTCATAGGCTGTCCGGACTGCGTCCTTGCCTGCGTGCAGGGCGCCGTTGGAAAAGATGACGATGGCTTGTTCGCTGATCAGGGGCGCCACCGAGGCCCAATTCTGGGTGCCAAGTGCGGTTTCATAGGCGTTGATAAAGTCTCTTGCGGACATTGCGCTCTCCTTGATCCTGCATGTTGACCGTACCACCACAAGCATGTGGGCTGGGGGTCGAGTTGGCAATCTTCCAGCTATGTGGGCGCTTGATCTTTTTTACCAGTGGCGCGTTACCCGCGCTGTGTTGGTTTTGTTGCGCCTAAGGGGCCAGAAGCCCACCCGCTTCATTGACGCCCCAGAACCGATACAATATGGGGGGAGGGTCGAATTTAACGCCGGGTTTTGCCAGATATGTCGGACACACCTCGTTCCTTCCAAGAGATCATTTTGCGCCTGCAAAACTACTGGGCCGCCAAGGGCTGTGCGGTGTTGCAGCCCTATGACATGGAGGTCGGTGCGGGCACGTTCCACCCGGCGACCACGTTGCGCTCTTTGGGGGCAACGCCCTGGGCTGCGGCCTATGTGCAGCCTTCGCGCCGCCCGACCGACGGGCGATATGGTGAAAACCCGAACCGTTTGCAGCATTACTATCAGTATCAAGTGCTAATCAAACCCAGCCCGCCCGATCTTCAGGCGCTGTATCTGGGTAGCCTTGAGGCCATCGGCATCGACATGGCGATGCATGACATTCGTTTCGTCGAGGATGACTGGGAAAGCCCCACTTTGGGCGCCTGGGGTCTGGGTTGGGAAGTTTGGTGTGACGGCATGGAAGTGTCGCAGTTTACCTATTTCCAACAGGTTGGCGGCCATGACTGTAAGCCGGTCTCGGGCGAGCTGACCTATGGTTTGGAACGTCTGGCGATGTATGTGCTGGGCGTCGATCACGTGATGGACATGCCGTTCAACGACCCGGATGCGCCGATTGCCCTGACGTATGGCGATGTATTTCGCCAGACCGAGGCCGAATACAGCCGGTTCAACTTTGATGCGGCCAACACCGAGGTGTTGCTGAAGCACTTTGAGGAGGCCGAGCAGGAGTGCGAGGATATCCTGACGCACCCCTATGACGACCCGAAAACCGGCAAGCGCATCATCATGGCGCACCCGGCCTATGACCAGTGCATCAAGGCCAGCCACATCTTCAACCTGCTCGATGCGCGCGGGGTGATCTCGGTCACGGAACGTCAGGCCTATATCGGCCGTGTGCGTGCGTTGGCCAAGAAATGCGCCGATGCCTTTGTGCAGACCGAAGCAGGCGGGGCACAGGCGTGAGCGGCAAAATCATAGCGAGCCTTATCGTGCTTATCTCTGTTCTTGTTGGCGTCGGGATCTATTACCAGCAGATCTATGCCTATTACGAACCCGTCAGCGTCGATGCGGTGCACGGTGAGGTCAAGCTGACCTCGCTGGTCAGCGGTCTGCCCGAGGTCATCCCGGCTGAGTCGTTTGAAGGCATTGATGCAGAAAGCTCGCCTTTGCGGTATCGGGCCTGTTTTTCCATGCCGACCTCCATTGCGACCCTGACTGAAACCTACCTGATCCATGAAGACCCGGTGCCGTTGATCGGCCCCGGTTGGTTTGACTGTTTCGATGCCAAGTCCATCGGCAAGGCCTTGGAAAGCGGCGTTGCCGTCGGCTTCATGGGACAAGAAAACATCACCTTTGGGATCGACCGGGTGATCGCTGTTTTTGAAGACGGCCGTGCCTATGCCTGGAACCAGATGAATGCTTGCGGAGAAGCCGTGTTTGACGGCAAGCCCGCCCCAACGGGCTGCCCGCCCGCGCCGGAGAAGAACTGATGCCTGACCTGCTGATCGAACTGTTTTCCGAGGAAATCCCCGCCCGCATGCAAAAGCGCGCGGGCGAAGACCTGAAGAAGCGCGTGACTGATGGTCTGGTTGAGGCTGGATTGACCTATGCCTCGGCGGCGGCCTTCACCACGCCGCGCCGTTTGGTGCTGACCGTGGATGGGCTGACCGAGGAAAGCCCCAACACCGTTGAGGAACGCAAAGGCCCCAAGGTCGGTGCGCCCGAAAAGGCAGTTGAAGGGTTCTTGCGTTCGACCGGTCTGAGCATGGATCAGTTGCAGGTGCGCGACGATAAAAAGGGGCAGGTCTATTTCGCGGTGATCGAGAAAACCGGGCGTCCGGCGGCTGAGATCATTGCGGAGGTGCTGGAAGCCACCATTCGCAATTTCCCATGGCCCAAGTCGATGCGCTGGGGCGCGGGCAACCTGCGTTGGGTGCGCCCCCTGCATTCCATCCTGTGTATCCTGACGCGCGAAGACGGCGCCGAAGTGGTGCCGCTGAGCGTTGACGGCATTGAGGCCTCCAACACCACCGAAGGTCACCGGTTTATGGGGGCAGGGCGGTTTACCGTGTCGTCTTTTGACGACTATGTCGCGCGGCTGAAATCCGACAAGGTGGTGATCGACCCGCAAGAACGCGCCGATCACATCTGGGCCGATGCCACCAACATGGCCTTTGCCCAAGGTCTGGAAGTGGTCGAAGACAAGGGCCTGTTGGCCGAGGTCTCGGGCCTGGTTGAATGGCCTGTCGTGCTGATGGGCGAGATCGGCGAAGATTTCCTTGGTCTGCCGCCTGAGGTGTTGCAGACCTCGATGAAAGAGCACCAGAAGTTCTTTTCAGTCCGCGACCCCAAGACCGGCAAGATCGTCAAGTTTGTCACCGTCGCCAACGTGGAAACCCCTGACAATGGCGCAACCATTCTGGCGGGCAACCAAAAGGTGCTGGCGGCGCGTCTGTCGGATGCGAAATTCTTTTGGGAGAACGACCTGCGGGTTGCGACCTCGGGGATCGAAGTTTGGACGGACAAACTGTCGAACGTAACCTTCCACAACAAGCTGGGCAGCCAGAAAGAGCGCATTGAGCGCATCGCCGCCCTGTCGCGCAAGCTGGCGCCGGTTGTGGGGGCGGATGCCGATCTGGCGGCGCAGGCCGCACGGGTGGCCAAGGCCGATCTGTCGTCGGAAATGATTTACGAATTCCCTGAACTGCAGGGTCTGATGGGGCGCTATTACGCCGAGGCCGCAGGCCTGCCGGCCGAGGTTGCGGCGGCTTGCGAAGAGCATTACTCGCCCCTTGGTCCGTCGGACGATGTGCCGACGGCGGATGTGTCTGTTGCTGTGGCTCTGGCCGACAAGTTGGATATCCTGACCGGGTTCTGGGCGATTGACGAAAAGCCCACCGGCTCAAAGGACCCGTTCGCGCTGCGCCGTGCGGCGTTGGGCGTGATCCGGTTGATCCTGACCAATGATCTGCGGTTGAGCCTGGATTACTTCTTTGATGCGCAGCTTCTGCGTCATGAGATCGAAGTGACCGACGCCGAAGAGGCCGAGCTGCTGAATGAAATGCTGACCGAAGTATCGCAACACGGGGTGCTGGGCTCGGCTTTGCGTACGATCATCGAAAAGCTGGATGGCGATGGCCCGGCCTGGGTCGCCAAACTGACCGATCATGCGCCGGATGTAAGTGCTGATTTGCTGGGCTTTTTCCATGACCGGCTGAAGGTATATTTGCGCGATGAGGGCATGCGCCACGATGTGATCGACGCCTGTCTTGCGATGCCGGGGAGCGATGATTTGACCTTGTTGGTCAAACGCGCGCGGGCGTTGAATGCTTTTGTTGCCACGGATGATGGTGTGAACCTGTTGCAGGGCTTCAAGCGGGCCAACAATATCCTGACTCAGGCCGAAGAGGCCGACGGGGTGGAATATCGTTTCGGCGCGGATGTGAAGTTTGCCGAAGACGCGACCGAGAAAGCGCTGTTTGCCGCGCTGGATGCGCAGCAGAGCGCGATCTCCTCGGCCATCGAGGCCGAGGATTTCGCCGCAGCCATGCAGGGCATGGCCGCGTTGCGCGCGCCGATTGATGCGTTTTTCGAGGCTGTTCAGGTGAACACGGACAATCAGGTGGTGCGCCGCAACCGGTTGAACCTGCTGCATCTGATCCGCGAGACCTGTTTGCAAGTTGCTGATCTGACGCGGGTCGAAGGCTAAACGGCGTTTGCGTTAACCCTTTGCTTGCCAAGTTTTAGAAAGACTCTATTCTTCGAGCGACAGGAGGGTGCCGCAGTGCAGAAACGTGTCGAATTCGAAGATTTCGCTGTCATCACGCCGACCGCCGATATCTCGGTTGAGCGCCATGGTGGACGCGCGAAATGTCTGCAGCGTCTGATACGGCTTGAGATGCCGGTGCCCCGCACTGTGGCGTTGTCTTTTGATGCGGTGCACCAGATTGCGGCGGGTGTTATGCCCGACAAACCTGCCATTCTGGCTGCCTTTGAAGAGGGCGCTTTGCTGTCTGTGCGGCCCAGTTCCGAAGATCAGGACTGGGGCGGGCCGGGGGCGATTCTGAATATCGGGATGAATGATGCCCGCCACGCCCGGCTGATTGACGAGATCGGCGAGGCGCCAGCCAACACGATATATCGACGTTTCGTACAGGCGTTTGCCATTGATGTGGCCCGGTTGGACCCGGATATGTTCGAGGCCAGTGGCAGCGACGCGCACACCCTGCGTGCGGCCTTGGATGCCTATGAAGACGAGATGGATGAGCCCTTCCCGCAAGATCCGGCCCGCCAGTTGGGCGAGGTGTTGCGTTCCATGGCGCGCGCCTGGGAGGGCACGACGGCACGCCTGTTGCGCCAGGCCAAGGGCGCACCGGCAGATGCCGGGTTAGGATTGGTTGTTCAACAGATGGCGCTGGGGCTGGGGCCTGAAGAGTCAGGCTCGGGCGTGATCAAGTTCATCGACCGGGTTACTGGCTTGCCTCAGGTTACCGGCCGATACCTGAGCCAAAGCCAGGGCCGCGCTGCGCTGACACACGGTGACGGGGTGTTCTATCTGACCCGGGATGAGCGCGGGGCCTCGTTGCAGGACCATTGTCCTGAAATTTATGCCGAGTTGCTGAAATGGGGCGAAGTCAGCCGTCGTCGTTTGCGCGAAGAGATGGAGATTGAGTTCACCATTGCGGGGGGGCAGCTGGCCATTTTGGATGCGGTGCGGGTGCCCCGGTCATCGCGTGCTGCGGTGCGGGTGGCTGTATCGCTGGCCGAAGACAGCATCATCCCGCGCGAAGAGGCACTATCACGTATTGAACCGCGCGCCTTGACCGAGCTGTTGCACAGTCAGGTGAATCCGGATGGGCTGCGTGATGTGTTCGCGCGGGGGATCGCGGCCAGCCCGGGCGCGGCGACCGGTAAGATCGTGTTCAGCTCGGCGGCGGCGCAGGCCTCGGCTGCGCGGGGCGAAGCCTGCATTCTGGTACGGCGCGAAACCACGCCCGAAGACATTCGCGGCATGCATGCCGCCAGCGCTGTTCTGACGGAACGCGGTGGGATGACCAGCCACGCTGCGGTGATTGCGCGCGGGCTTGGCCTGCCTTGTGTTGTGGGGGTTTCTGATCTGGTGCTGCGTTGGCGCGACAAATCCCTGCGTGTCCCGGATGGTCGGGTATTTCACGAAGGGGATGTCATTACTATTGATGGCACCAACGGTGAGGCGATCGCTGGCGAAGTAGAAATGCTGCCCCCGGCATTGGATGACGCCTATCGCGCGTTGCTGGGCTGGGCCGAGGAGGTCTGTGACATTGGCGTGCGCGCAAATGCCGATACCCCCGCAGACGCGGGCACCGCGCGCGATTTCGGCGCCGACGGGATCGGCCTGTGCCGGACCGAACATATGTTCTTTGACGATGGCCGCCTGACGGTCATGCGCGAAATGATCTTTGCCAAGACGCTGGATGACCGCGCAGCAGCGCTGGAACAGCTGCTGCCCATGCAGCGCGAGGATTTCACCCGCCTGTTCCAGATCATGTCGGGCCAGCCGGTTTGCATTCGTCTGTTTGACCCGCCTTTGCATGAATTCCTGCCTCACAGCCGTGAAGGGCTGCGCGAACTTGCAGAAGCGCTGGATATGCCGCTGTCGGATGTTACCCGCCGGGTCGAGGCCTTGGCTGAATTCAACCCGATGCTGGGGATGCGCGGCGTGCGCTTGGGCATTACCGTGCCCGAGATCTACGAGATGCAGGCGCGTGCGATTTTTGAAGCCACGATTGAGGCGTCCAAAACCGGCGAGGCAGTCGTCCCCGAGATCATGATCCCGCTGGTATCGGCCAAGCGCGAGGTCGAGCTGGTGAAAACCCGCATTGATGGCGTGGCTGCGGCGGTGCGCACCGAACAGGGCGTTGATTTCGATTTTCGCCTTGGGGTGATGGTGGAAACGCCGCGTGCGGCGTTGCGGGCGGGTGAGATCGCGCAGCATTCGGCCTTCCTCAGCTTTGGCACAAACGACCTGACCCAGATGACCTATGGTCTGTCGCGCGATGACGCGGGCCGGTTCATGGGGGCCTATGTGCAACAAGAGGTCTATCCCGAAGACCCGTTCCATACGCTGGACGTGGATGGGGTGGGCGAGTTATTGTTGATTGGCGCAGAGCGTGGACGCCGCGCCAGCCCGAATATGACGCTGTCAGTCTGTGGAGAACACGGCGGCAACCCCGAATCTATTGCCTTTTGCCGACAGGCGGGATTCGATTATGTGTCTTGTTCGCCGTTTCGAGTACCTGTGGCGCGACTGGCCGCAGCGCACCTCGCCCTGGGCGTGAAACAGCGCCGGAAAACCTATTATTGATGCAAAAATAATCACTTAGCGGGTATATGTGCCCGTTAACCGGCCTTGACTGAAATGCAAGGCCGTTATGCTTTGGTGCCGTTAGCGCACGCCAGACTAGACGTGTGAACATGTTTCATTTATGTGACGCCGCGTTGCGACACGATAAGGTCGCGTGGATTTGGGGCGTTTCATGCGCTTTGGGATGTTGAAGGCAGGTGCCGTGGTTGCCGCGATGGGTATCGCAGGAACCGCGCTGGCAGAGGTAAGTATTTCCTCGGCCAATGATCCGACCGCACTTTTGGATAATCGTCTGACCCAGCTTTTGGGGGCCGAGAAATCCGCGTTGAGTGCTGTCAGCTCGCGCCGTCTTGAAAAGCTGATCCGCCCGGCCAAGCCCGAAACATCAGGCATTGCAGCAAGCGATATCAGCTATAGCCGCGCGTGGCTGGATGCGATGCCAAAAGTGTCCGGCGACGCGCAATGGCAATGCCTTACCGAAGCGCTGTATTTCGAAGCCCGTGGCGAAAGCGTCAAAGGCCAGTTTGCCGTGGCCGAGGTTATCCTGAACCGTGCCTCGTCGTCCAAATTCCCGAATTCGGTCTGTGGCGTCGTGCATCAGGGCACTGGCAAGAAATACCAGTGCCAGTTCACCTATACCTGTGATGGCCACAGCGAAGTTGTGCACGAACATGCCGCCCATGCCCGTATGGGCAAGATCGCGCGGATCATGCTGGATGGCGCTCCGCGCAACCTGACGGGTGGGGCGACCTACTATCACACCAAGGCCGTCAGCCCCAGCTGGTCGCGTAAGTTCAACCGCACTGCGACCATCGGCCAGCATCACTTTTACAGCCCGCCTGTACGGCTGAGTGCAAACAACTGAAATAATTCCCCGGCAAATCCCCGCTGATCGGCGTTTTGGCGGGCGAAAGCATGTGCTAAACCCGCGAAAAGCATAAGTGGGGGCGGTATGAGCAGAACTCTCTTCGGAACCGATGGTGTACGTGGCAAGGCGAATGCCTGGCCCATGACGGCCGAACTGGCGTTGAAGCTGGGCGCGGCAGCTGGTCGGTACTTTCGCCGCAACGATACGGCGCGCCACCGCGTGGTGATCGGCAAAGACACGCGCCTGTCGGGATATATGTTCGAAAACGCGCTGACGGCTGGGTTTACCTCGACGGGGATGGATGTGTTGCTGTTGGGGCCGGTGCCGACGCCTGCTGTGGGTCTGCTGACCCATTCGATGCGCGCGGATGTTGGGGTGATGATCTCGGCCAGTCACAACCCGCATCACGACAATGGCATCAAGTTCTTTGGCCCCGACGGGTTTAAACTGTCGGACGAGGCCGAGGCCGAGATTGAGCGCCTGACGCTTGAAGGCGTCGAACCCGCACAATCGCAAAACATTGGCCGCGCCAAGCATATTTACGATGGGCGGTTTCGCTATAACGAACGGGTCAAGATGACCTTCCCCACCGGTAAGCGGCTGGACGGGTTGAAGGTGCTGATCGACTGCGCCAATGGCGCCGCCTATCGCACCGCACCCGAGGTCCTGTGGGAGCTGGGCGCCGAGGTGATCCCCGTGGGTGTCAGCCCGAACGGTACCAACATCAACGAAAAATGTGGCTCGACCCATACCGATACAGCCGCCGCGGCGGTGGTGGCGCATGGGGCGGATGTCGGGATTTGTCTGGACGGCGACGCCGACCGGGTGATGATCATCGACGAAAACGGCGTGGTGGCCGATGGCGACCAGATCATGGCGCTCTTTGCGGACCGCTGGGCGCAGGAGGGCCGTTTGAACAACGGCACTTTGGTGGCCACCGTGATGTCCAACCTTGGGTTGGAGCGGTTTTTGGATGCGCGCGGCCTGCATCTGGACCGTACCGGTGTCGGAGATCGTTATGTCGTTGAATCAATGCGTAAAAACGGCTTCAACCTTGGGGGCGAACAGTCTGGCCACATCGTGATGACGGATTTTGCCACAACCGGTGACGGGCTGTTGGCAGGGTTGCAGTTTCTGGCGGCGATGGTCGAAACCGGCCAACCAGCTTCCAGCCTCATTCGCCAGTTTGACCCGGTGCCACAGCTTTTGAAGAATGTCCGCTATGAAATCGGCCAAACCCCATTGGCCGAGCCATCGGTGCAAAACGCTATCACCTCGGCCGAAGCAGAGCTTGTTGGCAAAGGCCGCCTTCTGATCCGCAAGTCGGGTACCGAGCCGTTGATCCGGGTGATGGCCGAATGCGAAGACGCGGCGATGCTGGAACAGGTCGTCGACAGCGTGGTCGAGGCCGTTACGAAGGCCTGCGGCTAAGTCGAAACAGGGCCTTTAGCGCGGGCCATTGGCTCAGCCCGACGCCCGCCAAAATCAGCGCCAATGCCCCCAGCAAGGCGGGGGGCAGGGCCTCGTGCAGCAGCCATGCGCCCAGAACCACCGACCAGACCGGCACCTGATAATTCACCAATGTCATGAAGGTCGGCCCGGCCGAGCGGATCACCAGCACGCGCAACAGGTTCATTGCGGCTGTGGAAATCAGCCCCAGTGCCAGCACGGCCAGCCCGGCGCGCCAGCCCGGCAGCGGGGGCAGACCCTCGAAGGCAATTGAAAAGGGTAGGGTGATCAGGGTGCCGATGGCCATCATCACCGTGGTCAGCCCGATTGGATCAACCGGCGGCAAGCGGCGAATGGTGACGGAATTGACGGCATAGCATACCGCGACGCTGATACAGGCCAACCGGCCCCACAGTTCCAATCGCGCACCGCTGCTTTCAAACGCGTCTTGCCCGACCAACAACCAGACACCAATGACCCCCATCGCGACGCCCACGGCAATGCGGGGCGACATGCGTTCTCCGGGCACCAGAAAATGCGCCAATGGCAGCACGACCAGGGGCACTGCGGCCATGGATGTGCCAGCAAATCCTGAGGTGACGTATTGTTGCCCCCAGTTCAACAGTAAGAAGGGTATTGCGGTGCTGACTGCGCCGGTCCAGATCAGTGCCAAGATGCTTGGAGGGTTGTTGGGATCCAGCGACAACCGAAAGCCCCGGGCGCGCCACACAAACCCCATAGCAAGGGTTGCGACAAACAGACGCAGGGTCGCCAGCCAAAAGGGCGGCAGCCCTGTCAGCGCGACTTCGATGATCATGAAAGTGGAGCCCCAGACGAAGCCCAACACAGCAACCATCAGCCAACTTTTCGATGTGATTTCCGGCATTTCGCCCGTTCCGTATACGACGGTCTATAGAAAGAACGTCAGACGCGGGGAAGGTCAAGGTGTTACTGGTATGCAGATGTATGCCATTGATAATAAACACTTTTATTTCGATCCTTGAAGGCTTATGTACCCTTCAGCGGAACTTTCCGCACTGCAGCATTTTCGGTGCCGCAGGACTGCGCGAACAACAATCAAAAGGGGCATCACGCTATGCCACAACGCATCCTCATTCTGGGCGGCGGCTTTGCCGGCATGTATGCCGCTCGCGAAATTCGAAAACGCCTTGGCGATTCTGTCGAAGTCGAGCTGATCAACGATGAAAACTACTTTGTTTTCCAGCCGCTGCTTCCCGAAGTCGGGGCAGGCTCGATCACCGCTCTGCATGCGGTCTCGCCGTTGCGGTTTCTGCTGAAGGGCGTGTTCATCCGCAAGGCGCGGGTGCATAGCGTCGATCAGGACCGCAAGGTTGTGACCGTGTTCCAAGGGGTGCAGCGCCGCCCGACCGAAGTGCCCTATGACCATCTGATCGTGACCATGGGCCAGCGGGTCGATCTGACCCGCACGCCGGGGCTGACAGAACATGCCCTGACGATGAAAACCCTGAATGACGCACGCCGCCTGCGGTCGCATGTGCTGGAACGTCTGGAACATGCCGAGATCACCCAGCTGCCCGAAGTAAAGAAAGAGGCGCTGACGTTCTGTGTTGTGGGCGCCGGATTTTCGGGCGTGGAAACCGTCGGTGAGATGAAAGAGATGATCGACCGGTCGTTGAAATACTATCCTAACATCTCGGCGGATGAGGTGCGGGTGGTTTTGGTGGAATTCGCCGACCGCGTGCTGGGTGAGCTGCCCGAGAAGCTGGGCACCTATACGGCGAAGAAACTGCAGGAACGGGGCATCGAGGTGATGCTGAACACTGGGGTGGCCTCGGCCACGGGGACACGGCTGATCACTACGACGGGAGAGGAAATCCCGACCCGGACCATCGTGGCGACCATTGGCAATGCGCCGTCGAAAGTGGTGCAGGACATGGACCTGCCCAAATCCCATGGCCGGATCGAAGTTGGCCGCGACCTGCGTGTTGTGGGGCGCGATGACATCTGGTCGCTGGGCGACTGTGCTCTGATCCCGATGAAGGAAGACGCCACTGAGCGCGCTGATTTTGCGCCGCCTACTGCCCAGTTCGCGGTGCGTGAGGCCCGTACATTGGCCAAGAACATTGCCGCAGCATTGGCCGGTAAAGCCCTGAAACCGTTTCAGTATAAGTCGCAAGGCGCCTTGGCCTCGTTGGGCGCGCGCCGCGGTGTGGCGCAGGTTTGGGGGATGAACTTTTCGGGCTTCTTTGCCTGGATATTGTGGCGCGCCTATTACGTGTCCTTCTTGCCCGGCACAGGCACCAAGATCCGTGTTCTGCTGAACTGGTTGCTGGATGACCTAAGCCCGCGTTCTGTGGTGCAGGCCAGCTCGTATACCCCGCCCGCCGCGCGGTATGCGCATTACCGTGCCGGGGATCGGGTGTTTGAAAAGGGCAACCGTGCGGATGGGCTTTACACTGTGATCTCGGGTCAGATGGAGCTGCGATACGAGGACGAAGACACTGGCGAAGTGAAGGTCTGGAACGTTGGCCCGGGAGAGCATTTCGGCGAACGTTTGATCCTTGGTCAGGATCGCCGGTCCGGCACGGTGCGTGCCTTGGAGGACAGCAAGGTTCTGATCGTGGACCGCGAGGAATTCCTGAAGCTGGCCGAGGGTTTTCCGGTGCTTAGCGACTACTTCCAGACCCGTATGAAAGAGGCTTACGGCATCGAATGGGTGCCACCCGCGAACTGGGCGGCCTGACCTGACGACAAAAGAAAAGGCACCCAAGCGGGTGCCTTTTCGCATTTCTGACTCTGAATTTTCAGATCAGTTCTTTTCCTGATCAACCAGCTTGCCAGCCGAGATCCAGGGCATCATGTCGCGCAGTTTCTTGCCGACCACCTCGATCTGGTGCTCGTCGTTGGCGCGGCGCGAAGCCTTGATGGTGGGCTGACCCACGGCGTTCTCCAGCATGAAGTCACGCACGAATTTGCCGGTCTGGATGTCTTGCAGCGACTCTTTCATGGCTTTCTTGGTGGCTTCGTAGGGCAGGATGCGCGGGCCGGTGACGTACTGGCCGTACTCGGCGGTGTTCGAGATCGAGTAATCCATGTTGGCGATGCCGCCTTCATAGATCAGGTCCACGATCAGCTTGGTCTCGTGCAGACACTCGAAGTAGGCCATTTCCGGCGCATAGCCAGCTTCGACCAGGGTTTCAAAGCCGCAACGGATCAGCTCGACGATGCCGCCGCACAGAACAGCCTGCTCGCCGAACAGGTCGGTTTCGCATTCTTCGCGGAAGTTGGTTTCGATGATGCCTGAACGGCCGCCACCGATGGCCGAGCAGTAAGACAGGCCGATTTCCAGCGCTTTGCCGGTTGCGTCGGTGTCAACCGCTACCAGGCAGGGCACGCCGCCGCCTTTAACATATTCGCCACGTACGGTGTGGCCCGGGCCTTTGGGGGCCATCATGATCACGTCGACGCCTTCTTTGGGCTCGATCAGGCCAAAGTGTACGTTCAAACCGTGGGCAAAGGCGATGGCCGAGCCGGGCTTGATGTTGTCGTGGACGTATTTCTTGTAGGTTTCAGCCTGCAGTTCGTCGGGCATGGTGAACATGATCACGTCACACCAAGCCGCAGCTTCGGCGATACCCATCACGGTCAGGCCTTCGGCTTCGGCTTTCTTGGCGCTGGCCGAGCCTTCGCGCAGGGCAACGACCAGGTTCTTAGCGCCGCTGTCACGCAGGTTCAGCGCGTGGGCGTGGCCTTGCGAACCGTAGCCCAGGATGGCCACTTTTTTGTCTTTGATCAGGTTGATGTCGCAATCGCGATCATAATAAACGCGCATGTCAGCGGTCCTTTCGTTTAAAGATTGGCGGTGATCATAGGCATGTCTGCGGCATTGGCGAGAGTGGCTTGCGCATAAACCGCATATAAATCGACATTTTAATTCTCGAATAACTGCTTTATAGGTGAATTCATGCTCGATGACCTTGATCGCCGCATACTCCGCCTGATGCAGGCAGAGCCTGACCTGTCTGGCCCCGATCTGGCGGATCGTGCCGGGGTCACGCCCTCGCGCCTTGCGCGGCGGTTGGAAAAACTGCGCGAGTCTGGCGTGCTGCGCGGGGTGCGTGCGCAGATAGATTGGCAGGCCTTGGGCTATGCGGTGGAGGTGTCGCTTAGGATCACCATCGACAAAAGCCAGCCCCGCGCTTTGGACGAGTTGATGCAGGCTGCGCGCGACATTCCCGAGGTGATCGAAATCCAGACCTTTTTGGGCCGGGTCGATCTGCGCCTGTCGGTGATTGCCCGCGACATGGCGCATTACCAACAGATCTATCGCGATCAAATCCTGACCCTGCCGCATCTGGCTGAAATCGAGGCACTGATGCACGTCGCTCGCATCAAATCCGAAGAAAGCCTGCCGCTATGATGCCGTTGGACGATACCGACCGCGCGATCCTGCGGGCACTGGCGCGCGATGCGACACAAAGCGCCGGAGCGTTGGGGCGGCGTCTGGGCCTGTCGCAACCGGCGACGTGGCGGCGGATCAAACGGTTGCAGGACGCCGGCGTCATTAAGGCGCGCAAGCTTGATCTTGACGCCGACAAACTGGGTTTCGGGGTGACGGTGTTTTTGGGCGTGAAACTGGCCACCAAGGGGCGGGTCAGTCTGGAAGACTTCGAACGGGCCGTCACCGCCATTCCCGAGGTGCAAACGGTGGAACATGTTCTGGGCCTGTATGATTACCGGCTGCGGGTCGTAGCGCGTGATATTGCCGATTTTGAGCGCGTGCTGCGCCGCCGGATCATGACCCTGCCCGGTGCGGGCGATGTCGAGGCCAACGTTCTGCTGACCGAAGAGCGTCGTCCGGGGCCGCTGTGACAATTTCTCTCTTTGTCTGGGGCGCGGGGCAGGGTAGCTCTGAGATCAGCAAGGGAGGCTATCATGACCAATTCAGTTGATCCCGGTGGGCTGGCCGAGTTTTCGGTTGTCTTCACGGACCGCTCTTTGAACCACATGTCCAAGACATTTCAGGGGGTGATGAACGATATCTCGGCCACGATGAAAGAGGTCTATAACGCCGATGCTGTGGCGCTTGTGCCCGGCGGCGGCACCTATGGCATGGAGGCCGTGGCCCGCTGTTTCGCGCGCGAGGGCAAGATGGTTGTGGTGCGCAATGGCTGGTTTTCCTATCGCTGGACGCAGATCGTGGAAGCCTGCGCGCTGCCCATCGAAGAAATCGTGCTCAAGGCGCGCCAGACCGGCAATACCCCGACCGCGCCCTTTGCGCCTGCCCCCATCGAAGAGGTGGTGGCAACGATCCGGTCTGAGGCCCCCAACGTGGTGGTTGCCCCGCATGTTGAAACCAGTTCGGGCATCATCCTGCCCGATGACTATGTAAAAGCCATGGCGCAGGCGGCGCATGAGGTGGGCGCGGTGATGGTGCTTGATTGCATCGCGTCGGGCTGTGTTTGGGTGGATATGAAAGCCCTTGGGGTGGATGTGCTGATCTCGGCGCCGCAAAAGGGCTGGTCGTCGACGCCCTGCGCCGGGATGGTGATGCTGTCAGCGGCGGCGGCAGATAAGGCCAAAGCGCTGGGCAGCAATTCCTTTGCGGTGGACTTGCCCAAATGGCTTGAGATCATGGCGGCCTACGAGGCAGGGGGCCATGCCTATCACGCGACCATGCCGACGGATGGGCTGCGCATGTTGCATGATACGATCCTTGAAAGCCGCGAGATTGGCTTTGAGGCGTTGCAAGAGGCGCAATGGGCCTTGGGGCGGGCTGTGCGTGCGGATTTGGCGGCGCGCGGGATTGTTTCGGTTGCTGCCGAAGGTTTTGGCGCGCCGGGAGTGGTGGTCAGCTATACCGATGATCCGGATGTGAAATCGGGCGCAAAATTTGCTGCTCAGGGCACGCAGATTGCCGCGGGCGTTCCGCTACAATGCGATGAGCCAGAGGGGTATAGCACCTTCCGGTTGGGGCTGTTTGGCTTGGACAAGCTGAAGGATGTGGACGGCACTGTCGCGCGGTTGAAAACTTCTTTGGACGCCGCGCTGTAAGCGAAAGCTGTTAAACGGCATGCGCCGCCCGATGGGCGGCGCATAAGGTCTTTGTTTGAGGGCTTGGCGTGCTAGCGCACCCCAAGCCCCGCCCGCATCAGGGTTTTGCGTACGGGTTCCACCGAATAGAGCGCCTTGAGGGCGCTGACACGGATATCGCGCAGGTGTTGGCTGCCCATCATTGAGGCACGGTTGAGTTTGTCGATGCCTGCAACGCGGGCGCGGACCTCGGTCCATCGGCGGCGGTCATAGGTTTTGAGCATCTCCGGGCTGCCCAGTTGCGCCGGGTCGGCTTTGGCCAGATCCAGCAGGACGCGTAGGTCCGCGAGGCTCATGTTCAGCCCTTGCGCGCCGATCGGGGGCACCACATGGGCTGCCTCGGCGATCAGGGCGCTACGTTCACCGTGAAAGCGGTGCGCGTATTGGCTGATGATCGGCCAGGTGGTGACTTTGGAGGCCAGCTTGAGTTCCCCATAGAGCCCGGCAGAGCGGGCGTTCATCTTGGCCTCGAAATCATCGCTGGGCAGTTTCGACAGGCGCAGGACTTCGGGGCCATGTTCCATCCAGACAATCGCCGAGCAAGGTTTGCCATCACGGTCGGGCAGGGGCACGAGCGTGAAGGGGCCGCCCGAGCGGTGGACCTCGGTTGAGATATTGTCATGCGGCTTTGGGTGGGTGACCGCAAAGGCCAGCGCTTTTTGACCATATCGGATGGTCGTCACGTCGATGCCAAGCGCCTGACGCATGGGTGAATTTCGCCCATCGGCAGCGACCAGAAGGCGGGCCGAAACGCGGGTGCCATCAGTCAGACCCACAAGGGCTTCGGCCTGTCGCGTCAGAAGGGTGCGCGTGCCCACACCGGGGCGGAATTCGACATTCGGCAGCTCGTTCAGCCGCGCGACCATCTCGCGGCGCAAAAGCCAGTTGGGCAGGTTCCAGCCAAAGGGCAGATCAGACAGATCGGCGGCGTTGAAATCTTTGGTCAAGCGCGGCTCGGGGGTTTCGCCACCCGCATCGACGATGCGCATAATTTGCAAGTCGGCCGCATAGGTCGCAAGGCGACCCCACAAGCCTGCGTCCTGCAACACCTGCAACGAGGGCTGCAAGAACGCGGTTGTGCGCAGATCGGCGCCCTGATCGGTTTCTGCAGTCACAGGGGGGGTCGGATCGACACAGATTACATTGAATCCGGCGCTGCCAAACGCAGCGGCCGCGGTCAATCCGGCGACGCCGCCGCCTGAAACAAGAATATCGGTGGATGTGCGGTTCATGGCTTGCCCTCCGTCCCCCCACAGTTAGGGCGAAATCCCCCGAAGGGCCAGAGGGCAATGCGTCACCCGCGTGTGATCACCAGTAACAGGATCATCACCACGGGAACTGCGCCCACAGCTGGCAGGTAGAGGCCAGGAACGCCAAAGGTGGCAAAGCTTAGCCCCCACAGCGCAATCAACGCGATGGCGAAAAACAGCAATAAAGCAGGGGTGCTTTTGAGAATTGCGGGCAAAGGAAGGATGGCGCGGGCCTTGGGGGCCGCTGTGTTCATGGTCATGGGATGCTCCTGATACGCGATTTTGCGCTCTATGGCAGGGCAGGATGCGGCGTGAAAGCGTGCACTTTGCCACAGTGCGGCAAAGTAGCGCGACTAGTCCACGAGCCTGCGCAAAAAGCCGGTCAGATCATCGGTGTGGTGATGAATATGCGCGCCGTCTTCGGGGGTTGGGGCGACATGTACGGTACGCATGCCCAAGGCATGGGGCACCTTTAGATTGCGGGCGTCGTCCTCGAACATCACTGCTGTGTCAGGGCGCAATCCGGCACGGGTGAACACTGTTTCAAATGCCGCGCGTTCGGGTTTAGGCCGAAAGTCGGCATGTTCAACGCCATAGACAGCGTCAAACACGCCCTCCAGACCGCGCGCCGACAGGACCCGTTCGGCGTAGGGCGCAGATCCGTTTGTGTAAACAATGCGTTGGCCGGGCAGGGTTTCAATATGGGTGCGCAGGTCCGGGTCTGGCTGCAGGTGGCTTAGGTCAATATCGTGTACATGGGTCAAATAGGGCGCCGGATCGACCCCATGCAGATCCATCAGCCCGGCCAGGGTGGTGCCATATTCGGCCCAATAGGTGCTGCGCAGCCGGTCCGCCTCGGGCTTGGGGACGCTTAACGCGTCCATGACATATTGGGTCATGCGGACTTCTATCTGGTCAAACAACCGCGCCGCGGGCGGATAGAGCGTGTTATCAAGATCAAAGACCCATCCACGCCGATCTGCAAAGTTTTGTTTCACCATATCTCAGCCCTAGCGATCTGCGGCAGGTTGTTCAATGGTCTGACTTGTCTTGTTTGCGCTCCCGGTCTAGCGTGAAATTTCGCTCGGCGGAGGAGACGGAGTGCGCAATGAGAGACGCAAGACAGAACAATAAGGATGCGTATTCGCTGATCTTGGATGCCATTGATATCGGGGTTTACAAACCCGGGGATCGGCTGGTGGAAAGCGAATTGGCCGAGCGTTTCGGCGTTTCGCGCACCCCCGTGCGCGAAGCCCTGCAACGCATGGAGACCCAGTCTTTGCTGACCCGCGACGGGCGCAGTTTGATTGTTGCGTCGCTGAACCATAATCAGCTGACAGAACTCTATGTGGTTCGGGCCGAGCTGGAAGGGCTGGCGGCGCGTCTGGCGGCGCGTCATGCGTCGGAAGAAGAGATCAAAGTTCTGCGTGAAATGATCGAGGAAGACCGCGCCTTGCTGGACAACCCAACCGCGATGTCGCGGGCAAACCGGAGGTTCCACAAGCAGGTGCATCTGGCCTCGCACAATGATTTCTTGGTGCAGCAGCTGGATTTGGTGCATCGCTCGATGGCGTTGATGGCGACGACTTCTTTGGCTGCCGAGGGCCGGGGGCCGCGCGCGCTGGAAGAGCATCAGGCCATTATTGATGCCATCGCCGCGCGTGATGGCGACGCGGCCTATCAGGCGTTGAAATCCCATATCTCGACGGCTTACGAGGCCCGCCTGCGACTGGATGCAGCCGAATACGCCAAGCAGATCTAAAGCGTGGTTTCCGGCTCGTCCATTTCGTCAGCGATGCCGTGCTGGGTCTTGTCCCAATAGAACGGTTTTGACACCATTTCATAGGCGGCCTTGTACATCGCAAAAGCTGCCAGCGGGTAATAGAAATGCATGCTGGGCACCCAGGGCAGCACATGCGGTTTGCCCGCCTTATGTGCGCCTGCCATGCCGATGGCGATGTTGGTCAGTTCCGCTGTGATAAACATCGCTGACATGCCCCAGATCACGCCCGAGGGCAGCAGCGCCTGAAGCGGATGACCCGCCCCGGCCAGGATCAGCCAGAAAGACCACATCAGCGGCGCCAGCATGAATTGTGACAGGATGCCCAGAAACATGATCTGAAACCCCATAAAGCGGCGCCAGCCAAAGTCGCGCAGCAATGCGCCGGGGTCACGCATGTGCACCGCATAGGTCATGGCAAAGCCCTTCAGCCAGCGCGAGCGTTGTTTGACCCACGGCACAAGGCGGCCGTTTGCCTCTTCCTGGGTGACGGTGTCGATCACCTCGGTTTCATAGCCATGGCGGGCCAGACGCACGCCCAAATCCGCGTCCTCGGTCACGTTATGGGCATCCCAGGCGCCCAGCTTTTCCAGCGGTTCACGGCGGAAAAAGCAGGTGGTGCCGCCCAAGGGGACGGCCAGCCCCAAGTCGGCGATGCCGGGCAGAACCACGCGAAACCAGCCAGCATATTCGGCCGTGAAGCACCGGGTAAACCAGTTGCGGCGGGTGTTGTAGTAATCCAGCACGCCTTGCAAACACGCGACATGCGCGGGGCGTTCATGAAACCGGCGCACGATGCGATGAATTTGATCGGGGTCGGGCATGTCTTCGGCGTCATAAATCCCGATGATCGAGCCGCGGCAGAAATCCAGCGCGAAGTTCAGCGCGCGGGGTTTGGTTTTCAGCCCGCCGACGGGCACGGTGATGTCACGCATCCAGCTGGGCAGGCGCGTGGTGCGGATCATCTGCGCGGTCATGTCGTCGTCTTCCTCGATCACCAGACAGATATCCAGCAGCTCTTTGGGATAGTTCAGACGTTCCAGACGTTTGATCAGACGGGGCGCGATATCTTCTTCGCGAAACAGAGGTACCATGACCGACACAACCGGCAGGCGCGCGACCTGTGTTTGGGGCGCTTCGGGGGGCGGGGGGCGGCGTGCATGGGTGAGGGCCGCGAAAGCCTTCAGACCGGTACAGGCGGTCAGGGTGATCAGGCACCAAACCGTCAGCGCGGCCAAGGTGGTCAGCGGGGCCAGCACCGCGCTGACACAGATGAACAGGGCCACCCCAACCAGCACCTGACGCGGGCGGGCGTCGTACCAGTAACGACAGCTTTCATGCTCCGCGACACGGGTTTCCGCCTTGACCACCAGCCGCCGGTTGCGCGCCCGCACCAAGGCGCGGTGCAGCGCGCGTTCGTCGCAGAGCGCCAGAATGGGCTCCCCAAAACCAGAGGGCAGGCTTGGGCGCACATCGTCAAACGCTTCGGGGCGGCAGGTGGCGATCACAGTTGCCCCGCCCATGCGCCGCACCGGCAAGACGCCCAGTTTCAGACAGGTCTCGACCCCCAATTCGTCAATCAGGCGCGGATCGGGCGTGAGCGTTTCCAGATCAATCGGCTGGGCGTCAAACTGCTGCGCCAAGGCGCGGGTCAGTTGATTGGGGGTAATCATGCCATGGGCGATCAAAATGTCGCCCAGTCGCAGGTCTTCGCGGTTTTGCAGCGCCAGTGCGCGGGTAAGGTCCGCCGGGGTCAGAACCCCCATCCGCAACAGCACATCCCCCAGCGGGCGGCGGGTCGTGGATACACGGCGGCGCCCGATGCGCGCAGCATCGGTGGAAGTGTCGACCAGATGAAGTCGTGCAGAGGAGGTGGACATGACGCTCCCTGTGGGAAATCCAACTTATCCACAGGGTGCGTCACGGGTGGTTAATGGCGCGTTAAACTTGATGAACCAAATGGCCTAAGCGCGTGCGTTCATCGCCTCGACGAAACGTTCGAACAGATAGAAACTGTCCTGCGGGCCGGGGCTGGCTTCGGGGTGATACTGCACCGAAAAGACCGGACGCTCTTCCATCGAGATACCGCAGTTCGAGCCGTCAAACAGTGACACATGGGTCTCTTTGACGCCCTTGGGTAGGGTCTGGCTGTCTACGGTAAAGCCGTGGTTCATCGAGGTGATCTCGACCTTGCCGGTATCCAGATCCTTCACCGGGTGGTTGGCGCCGTGGTGACCGTGGTTCATCTTGATCGTGGTTGCCCCCAGGGCCAAAGCCAGCATTTGGTGGCCAAGACAGATGCCAAAGACCGGCAGGTCGGTGGTTTCCAGCACTTCCTTGATCATCGGAACGGCGTATTCGCCGGTCGCAGCCGGATCACCGGGGCCGTTCGACAGGAACACGCCTTCGGGATTATGGGCCAGAACCTCTTCGGCTGTGGCGGTGGCGGGCAGGACGGTTACGTCACAACCGGCCGAGGCCAGACAGCGCAGGATGTTGCGCTTGGCGCCAAAGTCCAGCGCCACGACCTTGCGGCCGGGGGTGTCGCGTTTGGTATAACCTTCTGGCCAGGCCCAACGCATCTCATCCCATTGATAGCTTTGCGCGCAGGTCACGTCTTTAGCCAGGTCGAGACCTTCCAAGCCGCTGAATTCACGTGCTTTTGCAACCAGAGCTTCGATGTCGAAATTGCCCTCGGGGTCGTGGGCCAGTGCCACGTGCGGCGCGCCTTGCTGGCGGATCGCGCGGGTCAGGCGACGGGTGTCGATACCACCGATGCCGATGCGGCCACGCCGGGCCAGCCAGTCAACCAGATGATCCTCGGCACGCCAGTTGCTGGGATCGGTGGGATCCCACTTTACCACCATGCCCGCAGCCACCGGATCGGCGGTCTCGTCATCCTCGGGGGTGACCCCGGTGTTGCCGATATGGGGGAAGGTGAAGGTGACAACCTGCCCTGCATAGGACGGGTCGGTCATGATCTCCTGATAGCCGGTCATGGCAGTGTTGAAACACAGCTCGGCGACGGTTTCTCCGGTCGCGCCAAAGCCGTATCCATAGAACACGGTGCCATCGGCAAGGGTCAGGCAGGCGGTGGGTCTTTTTTCGGGGGCAGCGGCGTGCATGGCGGGCTCCAATGCTCAAATTGGCGCGAAACTAGGCGTCTGGGCGAAAAGCGTCAAGGGCAAAGGCAATTTAGGTTCTATAACAAAATCAAAGACTTGCATTTTTCATGCCTGGTTGCGCCCGCGCGCGCAGACGCGTATTTTCCAAGTTCTGAGCCAAAGTGCACTGAGGATCGCTATGGAAATGCGAACAAAGATCGACTCGGCCCTGAAAGCCGCGATGAAGAACAAGGACGCCGAGCGCCTTTCGACGCTGCGTCTGATCAATGCGGCCATCAAGGATATGGATATCGCCCGCCGTGGGACCGATGCCGAAGATACCGGCATCACCGACAAGGATGTGATGGATGTTCTGGGCAAAATGGTAAAGCAGCGCCGCGAAAGCGCGCGGGCTTACGATGAAGGTGGTCGGATTGATCTGGCCGAGCGTGAGCGCGCTGAGATCGGCATCATCGAGGAATTCCTGCCCAAGCAACTGTCCGACGACGAGGTCGCCGAAGCCATTTCCAAGGCTCTGACCGAAACCGGCGCGGAATCGATCCGCGATATGGGCAAAGTTATGGGCGCACTGAAGGCCAAATATGCCGGTCAGATGGATTTCGGCGCCGTTGGTCCGATGGTCAAGGACCGGTTGGGCTAAGGTAAATTCTGTACCATTGGTACATTTGCCACCCCAGGATTGTACAAAACCCGCTTTGGCGGGTTTTGTGCGTTTTAGGGTGGGGTTTAGTCCGACGGGTGGGGCAGGTTGGCGAGGGTGATCTGAAGGTCTTCGCGCATTTGCAGGCGTTCCTCGGGGGTCAGAAACGCGCCCAGCTCTACCTCGCGCGGGCCGCCCTTTAGGGTTACGTAATTTGGCACGGGCCCGCCCTTGGGATGCAATTCAACGCTGATCCAATAGGGGTTGGCGTCCCAGTGTTTGTCAGGGCCGCGCGGTTCATACCGGGTGAGCTCGACCTTGTCGGGCCAGATGCGCATCTCTTCCAGAATGCTGCCGTCTTTGTAGGACCGTTGCAACAGCAGCCACAACAGGCCCAGTGTGCCCAGCAGGAACGGCAGAAGCCCCCACAGAACCGGCGTTCCCAGTGCCGCAAACAGCGGCAGAAGGATTAACAGGAACGTTATAAAGATGAATATCACGAAGCCGCGCTTAGGCAGCGACCGATAGGGCCAGGCGTGCAATACGCGTGGCTCTTTCGGTGTTTGCGGCTCGATCCATTCAAAGGGCATGTCAGCTGTCTTGGTTGCGGGCTTTGACCAGTGCGATCACTGGCAACGCAAAGAGCAACAGTATGCAGGTCAACACGACCAGTACGACAAACCCCATCATATCGGATACTGCGCCCACAAGGTTGGGGTCGAATGCGCCGGCAATCTCAAGCGCCATACCGGGGGTCAAGAGCGCGCCCAACAGGGCCCAGAAAGCGACGGTCGCGGTTTTGGGTGACAGTGGCGCGGTGCTGCGGTGCTGCATGAAGTGCACGGCCGACAGCATGATCAGCAGAATCGCCGGGGCGGCAAAATTGCCGGTGACGCCGGTGCTGGTTTCGGCCAGACCAAAAATCCGTGAAGCCAGTGTGACAAGGGCGAATCCCAGCGCCGAAGCAACCATCAGCGCATAAAGAGGCAAGCCGCGCATATTCGCCAGAAGCGCCAGCAGGACGGCAAGAAGGGGCAGGGTGGTGACAGCATACATCGGGTCATTCCTTCAAAAAGCAAAAGGCCCCGGAAAGTCCGGGGCCCCTTGGTGTTTCTTTCCCAGAGAGGGCTTAGTGGGCGTGGCCCTTATCCCATTCCTCTTGCTTGGGGAGCGTTTCAAACGTGTGCTCCGGCGGCGGCGAGGGCAGGGTCCATTCCAGGGTGTCTGCGTATTCGTTCCACGGGTTCGCGCGGCTGTCGCGCTTACCGGCCAGCAGGGTGTAGAACACGATGCCGATGAACAGAACGAAGGACGAGAAGGACAAAAGCGCACCAAACGACGACACTTTGTTCCACAGCGCGAACGCGTCGGGATAGTCGATGTAGCGGCGCGGCATGCCCTGACGGCCCAGGAAGTGCTGCGGGAAGAAGGTCAGGTTTACACCGATGAAGAACATCCAGAAGTGCAGTTTGCCTGCCCATTCCGGGTACTGACGCCCCGACATCTTGGACATGTAGAAGTACACGCCAGCGAAGATGGTGAAGGCTGCGCCCATCGACATGGTGTAGTGGAAGTGCGCCACAACATAGTAGGTGTCGTGGTAAGCGCGGTCGACGCCGGCCTGGCTGAGCACGATACCGGTTACACCACCCACGGTGAACAGGATCAGGAAGCCCAGGGCGAACAGCATGGGCGTCTTGAACTCAAGCGAGCCGCCCCACATCGTCGCGATCCAACTGAAGATCTTGATGCCCGTTGGCACCGCGATCACCATCGTGGCCAGCATAAAGTAGCTTTGCTGGGTCAGCGACATGCCTACGGTGTACATGTGGTGTGCCCACACGACAAAGCCCAGAACACCAATCGCAACCATTGCGTAAACCATCGGCAGGTAGCCAAAGATCGGCTTCTTCGAGAAGGTTGCGATGACGTGCGAAGCGATACCAAAGCCCGGCACGATCACGATGTACACTTCGGGGTGACCGAAGAACCACAGGATGTGCTGGTACAGGATCGGGTCGCCGCCGCCTTCAGGTTGGAAGAAGGTGGTGCCGAAGTTCCGGTCGGTCAGCAGCATGGTGATGGCGCCTGCCAGAACCGGCAGCGACAGCAGGATCAGCCATGCGGTGACAAAGATTGACCAGGCAAACAGCGGAACCTTGTGCAGGGTCATGCCCGGTGTGCGCATGTTCAGGAAGGTGGTGATGATGTTGATCGCACCCAGGATCGAGCTGGCGCCCGAGACGTGCACGGCGAAGATCGCCAGATCCATCGAGTAGCCGCCTTCGTTGGTCGACAGCGGCGGGTACAGAACCCAGCCAACACCCGAGCCCAGCTGGCCGTTACCACCCGGGGACATAACCGACAGGATCGCCAGCGACGTCCCGGCGAAATACAGCCAGTACGAAAGGTTGTTCAGACGCGGAAACGCCATATCCGGCGCGCCGATCTGCAAAGGCATGAAGAAGTTGCCGAAGCCGCCAAACAGCGCCGGAATAACCACGAAGAACATCATCAGGATGCCGTGGCCGGTAATCATCACGTTCCACAGGTGCCCGTTAGGGGTACATGCGTCGGTGGTGGTCGGAATAAGGCGAGCGCCTTCCATACACATGTACTGAACGCCCGGATCCATCAGCTCCAGACGCATGTACACGGTAAACAGCACCGACACGAAGCCAACGGCCCCGGCGGTGAACAGATACAGGATACCGATGTCCTTGTGGTTTGTGGACATGAACCAGCGGGTAAAGAACCCGCGAGAATCATGCGCGTCGTGGCCATGAGTGGCTGCGTCGGCCATGAATGCCTCCCGTTTAACAATATCTTGCGGCCCGATACCATAATCTGGCCGCGCTTTCCCAAGCCCGTTCTTAATGCGCTGTTGGGCGGGGGGCAATCCTCCGATGATCGTAGACCCCGGATTTCCCCGTCACTGGTGGCTGTTTAAGACGTGCGTACTGCCAAAAATTTGGCAAACCGGCCCCCAGAAGGCAATAAATATCCGAATATGTTCCGATCAAACGGCGTGTGAAGGCAGCTTTCAGGGCGATAGCCCCGGTTGATAGCGCTAATCAGCCAAAGATGCGGGTGAAGGTGCGCTCTAATGTCGCATCCACATCGTCTGTCGTCACCGGAAGACCTAAATCGACAAGACTTGTGACTCCGTGTTCGCGAATCCCGCAGGGGACAATGCCATCAAAGTGGCTCAGGTCCGGTTCGACGTTGATCGACAGCCCGTGAAAGCTGACCCACTTGCGCAGACGGATGCCAATGGCGGCGATCTTGTCTTCGCGCGGACTTCCATCGGCGTTCGCGGGCTTGTCATTGCGCACGACCCAAACCCCGACACGCCCCTCTCGACGTTCGCCGCGCACATTGAACTCGGCCAGTGTGGCGATGACCCATTCTTCCATTTGGTTGACGAACTGGCGCACGTCGCGCCCACGCTTGCCGACATCCAGCATGACATAAGCGATGCGCTGGCCGGGGCCGTGATAGGTATACTGGCCCCCGCGTTGGGCGTCATAGACGGGAAAGCGGTCCGGGTCTGTCAGGTCTTCGATCTTCGCCGATGTGCCAGCGGTGTACAGCGGCGGGTGCTCCAACAGCCAGATCAGCTCTTCGGCCTGACCCGCCGCTATCGCTGCGGCCCGGGCTTCCATTTCTGCCAGAGCTTCTTCATAGGGCACCAGCGTATCACTGCGTCGCCATTCCACCATGTCGCCCACCTTTCCGTCCTGTGTTCCTTGCGCGTTAGACCACGCCGACGATCAGAAAAGCAACCTGTCGCAGTGCCTCTGTGTTTGGGGCATTTATGCTCTTCACATCACCAAACCAAGCCGCTATGTAACCGCGCACTACCTGATCACGTGCGGTCGTGGCGGAATTGGTAGACGCGCAGCGTTGAGGTCGCTGTGGGGTAACACCCGTGGAAGTTCGAGTCTTCTCGACCGCACCATTTCACATTTTGCTGTGAAGTCGGCTAAGAAATCAAAAATTACAGACAGCACGTCTTCAGAGCAACGTTTGATCGTTAAGATGGTCGACGGAGTATCCGCGCGGGTGATCTAGGCGACTTGCATCACCTTTTGTGGCCTCAGTTCTTCGATCAAGCTGGCCCATGCATTGGCAAAGACCTGTTCAGCCGTTGCGCAACTGTTGGCAATATCGGGGTGGGGAGGTGTCTTTGCTAGATGTTGGATGGCATCGGACCATTCAGCAATCGTATGCCCTGAAACCGCCAAAGTCCCGTCGTGTATTTGTTCTTGTAACCCATCCACCTTTGCTAGGGCCTGCGGTATCCCTGCGGCGCGGGCTTCAAGTGCGACAAGGCCAAAGGCCTCCCAACGCGAGGGCATAAGGATGGCATCCACACTTCCTATCGCGGCTTCGGGGGATGTGGTGTGGCCTCGAAAACGGATGCGGGCGTCGCCCGCGGCTTGGGTTTGCAGCGATGACAGGTCGGGGCCATCACCAAAGATGTCCAGCCTTAGGGAGACATCGGGTACAGCTTTGAATGCTGCCACCAAAAGGTCGAACCCTTTTTGATGATCCAAGCGGCCAATTGCGCCGAACCGGTTGGGGTGGCCAGTCTGGCGGGGCAAAGCGCGAAACGTGTCCAGATTGACGCAAGACCGGATGGTGCGTAGCGAAGCTTTGCGCACAAGGGCGCGTGCCAACAGCCAGTCTGCCTGCGCACCACTGACGGCGACCACGCGATCAAACAAGGCATAGGCCGTGCGCAGCAGCGTATAGAACCGTGCACGGGATGGCACATTCAGGGCAGTAAAGGCCTCGGTATAGCTGTGTTCAACATGGATCAGGGGCGTGCCGGCGTGTCGGGCGCGAAACGAGATCAAGCCAGGCAGGCTGCGCCAGCTGACCGACAGGTGCGAGACGATTATGTCTGCCTGAACGCCGGGCAGTGCGCGGCCTCGGGGGACCGACTGGCAGATGTGCCGGGCGGTTTGGCCAATCAATGGACAGGACGCGAGATGATCCAGCACACGCATGACGCCACCTGGTGTGGTGTCATCGACGATGTGAAGAATGACGGGGGGATGTGTCATGTGAACCTCGCTCAGGATTGCTTGGGTTTTAAGGAAAGCAGCGCGGATTGGGCGTTGCGGAAAGATACATCGCCGAACCGGGCCAAGGCCTGCGCGGCCGCCCAGGTGGTCAGCGTTTTCATTGGCTCCTCGATCAGTGGCGCTCGCGAGATCTGCATGGAGCGTCGTACCAAATTCCGCGCAGTGTCGGCATCTTGGCTGTGCACCGCCCGACGCGCGAGATAGCGCAACTGATACGCGCGCGCAGCGCTTTCGTGACGTTTAAAAAACTCGGGGGAAAGGGGGCGTAGTTTGGCGACCATGCGTTCCCATGTTTCCAACTGGCGGGCGATATTGGCAGACAGGCCCTGTGCGTTCAAACGATAGCTGGTCAACAGGCCCGAAACGCCTTGAATCTGCCAATCCGTTTTCAGGGCAAACCGTAGCCAGCACTCGATGTCTTCGGATTGGCGAAAGGTTTCGTCAAAGACCCAGTCCCTTTGCATCTCGTGTTTAGGGCACCACGCAAGCGCACGTAGCGCCGCGCGCCGAAACATCGGGGCCGAGCCGTTTCCGATTGGGTTGCGCTTGAACACATGGGCTGCCGTGATGTTTTGCAGCCGGGGCGATTGCGTGTGCCCCGTCTGGATGCTGTGTTCATCGATCAGAACAGAGCCAGAATAGCTGAGCCCCACCTGAGGTGCCGTATCGAAGTGGTCCATATGCGTGGCCAGCTTAGATGGGTGCCACAGGTCATCGGAGTCGCAGAACCCGATGATTTCGCCGTTGGCGGCGGCAATGCCACTGTTGCGCGCACCGGCAAGTCCCCGGTTGGGCTGACGCACAACGCGAATGCGCGGGTCGCGCCCGGCGTGGTCTTCGGCGATCTGTGCTGTTTCATCTGTCGAGCCGTCATCGATCACGACAATCTCGAAATCATCAAAGCTTTGAGCGCTCAGCGATGCCAGCGTTTCTGGAAGCGTTTGGGTACTGTTGAAGGCGGGGACGACGATTGAGGCTTTGGGCATGGGTCTTCTCCTTACTGGGCGAACAGGGCGCGGCGCAGTGCGGTTGGCAGAAGCGGCGCAAGCAGGGCGGCGGCAGCGGTGGCCAAGCCGCGCCTGGGGGGGGATAAAAACGCGTGCGCATCCAGCGATAGGCCTTGGTGCGTCAGCCGCAGCGCGAGCTTTGGTTCAACGTTCAGGCGCAGGGCACGGCGCGCCAGATATCGCAGGTGCACCGCTTCGGCGGCCGCATTGGGCGCAAACCCGAAACGCGCGGCGGTTGCGACGGCGCGCTGGCGCCCCATTTCCATGGCGCGCAAATCTGACGACAGCCCGCCAACGTTGGTGCGATACAAAACATGGCGCTGATTGACGCCTTGCAGCGTGAAGCCATGCCCGACCAGTCGGATCAGCAACTCCAGATCCTCGTTGTGGATCACCTGCGGGTCGAATCCCTTCAGCGACTGCAGCACGCTGCGGCGGATCGTCAGGTTAGAGGTGGTGCAGACCGGGTTCTCTCCTAACAGCATCGGGATCGTAACCGGCCCCGTGGGGACGGTGGACACCGTGCTTAACTCTGTGGGGGAGTTTTGAAAGAACCCGATCTGCCCAAACATCGCATCGGCGTGAGTGGTGGCAAGGGCCGTTGCGACGTTTTCTAGTTTGTTTGGAAGCCACAGGTCGTCGGCATCACAAAATGCGATGAAGGTTCCGGTGGCTAAGGTCAGAGCGCCGTAATTGCGCGCATCGCTTGGCCCTTTCCCGGTATTGACACACGCCTTGAACCGAGGGTCAGCTTGCTGGGCGCGTTGGGCGATTTCAGCGGTCTGGTCTGTCGAACCATCATCGACGATCCAGGCCTGCCAATCTGTCACGGTCTGCCGGCGAATGCTGTCCAGCGTCTGTGGCAGGGTTTTGGCGGCGTTGAAGGCGGGAATGACGATTGAGAACTCAGGCATTTTGCAAACGCTCCTTAGTGGCAGAGAGGAAAGCGGCGTTCAGCGCGGGCAGGGCAGCCAGTGTCATCGCGATGCATGACACCAGCAGATAGCCCCATGCGATGGCTGTCAGGCCTAGGGGGGCCAGCAGAAACGTGTTCAGCATCAGCGCCAGCGTCACAAGCGCGGTGGCTTTCAGCTCTTGCGCGGGGCGTCCCTCGGCGCGCATCCAGCTGGCGGCGGATGTCCAGAGGACTGTTGGTATGGCAGCAAGACACAGGATTGAGACAACGCCAGACAACTGCGCCCAGTCGTCTCCCAACAACAAGGGCACATACCAGGGGGCCAGAACCGCTTGCAGGACCACGACCGGGGCAATCAGGCCAAGCGACAGTGTTATCCCCTGGCGCAGGGATGCGGCCCGGTCCTTGCTTGCGCATAGGTGAGGAAACAGGACCACCGACAGCGCGACCGAGAATGACGAGGCAAGGCTAAGCCCGGCATTGAAGGCCATGAAATACAGGCCCAGCGCTTGAGGCCCCAACAGCAGGCCGACCAAAAGTTTATCTGCCTGAAGGCGCAGGGCTTTGACCACCTCGATGCCAAGAACGGCCCAACCAAAGGTTAAGAACGGGCGTATCGCCGTGGGGTGCGCGTTTGGGTTGCCTTGCCATGGATGCAGTCGGCGCACAGCCATCAGCCAGAACGGCGCCGTCAGCAATCTTGGCAGGATCAAGACGATGGCGGCGGGCCACACGATGGCCAGTGCGACCGACAGGATGTTTGAAATCACGACCTGTCCGCCGGCAATCGCCGCGATGGAGCGCATTTTGCCTGCGCGCATGGCCAGCGCCACCTGCACAAGACCTGCGGGCATGAACAGGTATTCACCGGCCAGTACGAGGATCAGCAGGCAGATCATCACCGATCCGCCAATGGCCCAAAAGAGGGCAGCAACGGCGACCTGCACGGCGAACAAACCAAGGCACCAAAACCAGAACAGCCGACGCGCTGTGGTGCAGGTGCCTTCCAGATCGTGGTCTTTGGCGGCGATGATTCGTTGGCCCACGCCGTTTTCAGTCAGCGCTTTCAGAATATCACCCATGGCCAAAGCAGCTGCCGCAATCCCGATCTCGGAAGGGCTGAGCATCCGCGCCACGGCAATCACCACAAACAGGCGCGAAGCTTTGGTCGCAAGCTCGGAGGCACCAAAGGCCATCAGGTGGCTGATAAATGGGGGCAGGCTGGGTTTCACAATAATGTCTCCGGCTGGGTTCCTTTTCAGATACCGTTGCCGGTGGCTGCCTGTCTTGGACGCGCCGGGAGTGCCCATGGCCGCATCTGCGTTGCGGCCTATCCGCATGGATAGGGTCCTTATCCGCACCCCCACATGACGTGGTTAACCAACTGATAGTAACTCTGAGACATAGATAGTTCAGAGGACTTTACACGTATGAAACACATTCAGACCAATTGCGCCTGTGCCTGCCTGGCTCTGCTGACTGCGTGTGGATCAGCCCCGTCACCCCAAAACATCCCGCCCGCGCAGTCGGGTGAGGCCTATCAGGCCCAATATCGTGAACCGCAGGGCAACGGGGCTGAACCAGTTTTGATGTCGGCGCAGATGAATGCGTCGCGGTGTCTTCCGTCCCTTGGGCTTACGGCAGGGGGGGCTGGTAAGGGCGGGGGGATTGCGGCCCATGCCCTGCGCGGAGAGCGCCTGTCGCGCAATGATCTTGTCGACATCCGAGTGGACGAGGATGAAACTTTCAACGGCAATTACGTTGTTTCGCGCGATGGGTTTTTGAAATTGCCCTTCTTGCCGTCTGTGCGCGCGCAAGGGCGCACTCCGGCCCAGATCGAAGACGATTTGGCCCTCCATCTTTTGGAACAGGGGTTCTATGACGTCGCCCCACGCATTTCTGTACGGGTTGCAGATTACGCCAGCGTGTCGGTTGCCGTGTCGGGCGCGGTGTTTGAACCCCACGGGGTCGAAATCGGCGGAAGCCCCGGGGATCAGATTGATGTTGCACGTCAAAGCGCGCTGGGCGCCTCGACCGAGGCGCGCAATCTGTCTGCCGCCTTGCGAAATGCCGGGGGCGTGCGCCCTGATGCGGATCTTTCCGCGGTCAGCCTGTATCGTGGCGGGCAAAAGTATCAGCTGGACCTGACGGGGGTGTTTCAGGGCCGCAACATGGTCGACATCATGCTGTTGTCCGGCGATGAGATCGTTGTGCCCTCGCGCCTGTGTTTTCAGGATGATCTGATGCGCCCCAGCCCTGTCAGCCCGCCGGGCATCACCTTGTTCATGTCGAACCTGACCCAACCTGCCACCGGCAACGCCCCCTCGGCCGTGGGGCGCAGTGTGCGCGAGGTTCCCTACGGCACGCGCTTTATGCAGGCGGTGTTTGACACCAACTGTGTGGGCGGGGTGCGCGCCACCAGCGCACGTCGTTCGGCGTTGTTGTTTACCCGCGACCCGATGACAGGCGTCTCCATCGTGATTGAACGCAGCATCGAAGATCAATTGCGCCGTGCGGATCGCGATGACTTTGACCCCTATGTTCTGCCCGGAGATTCGATTGCCTGTTACGACAGCGGCGTCACCAATGTCGCCGACGTGGCCCGGGTGTTGGGGATTGTTAGTGGGATTCCCTAAGCGATGCCTTGGTCTTAGCTGACACAAGGGGCGGGTGACGTGCGCCATGCCTTTTGTGCCGTTTCAATCGCCTGCGCCAGACCCGCGCGATCCCCTGCAGTTGCACGTTCTTCCAACTGAACCAATGCCTCGCGCAGATCGGGGTGGCCAAAGGCGGCGGCACTGCCCGCAATCTTATGGCATCGCTCGGCGATTTCACGCAGGTCTTCCGGATCGCTTTCCAGCCAATCAAACAGTTCTTGGGCCTCTGCCAGATAGCGGTCCATCAACGCGAGAATTGAGGCGTTTTCAGCAGCTTGTGGCACGTCTTGTTCGGGCGCGGAGCCTGCGCCCGAGGCGCCGCTGAGAACCAATGAAAGTTCGTATTTGTTCAGGGGTTTGCCAAGGAAACCTGACATGCCACCTGCGATGAAGCGATCACGCGCGTCGGGGAGCACATTCGCCGACAGGGCGACGATGGGCACATCCTTGCAGGGGCCTGCGCCATCACGAATGGCCTTGGTGGCAGTCAAACCGTCCATCACTGGCATGCGGATATCCATCAGGATCAGGTCGAAGGGCTGGGTTTGGGCCAGTGAAACAGCTTCTTGCCCGTTGCGTGCTTCGATTACCTCATGCCCAAGTTTGGTCAGCAGTTCTTCGGTCAGGCGCAGATTGATTTCATTGTCTTCGACCAGAAGAATGGTCTGGGATTTGGTGTCTTTAGGCACAGCCTGCGCCGGGGTTTCCGGGGGTGCCACACCGTGAACAAGCGGAAAGGAAAACCAGAACACGCTTCCCTCGCCCAATGTGCTTTCAGCGCCGATTTCCCCACCCATCGCATCGACAAGACGCCGGGCGATGCCAAGACCCAGACCGGTGCCCGCGACACCGTCTTCCAAAGGCGCATGCAGGCTTTCAAAGTCGTCAAACACGCGCGGCAAATCCTGTTCGGCTATTCCGACGCCGGTGTCGATGATCCGCACCTCGATACGATCAGCCCCATCGCATGCCATACGCTCAAGCTCTATCGCGATGCGGCCGTTACGGGTAAATTTGATCGCATTACCAAGCAGGTTCAGGATCACCTGCTGCAAGCGGGATTCGTTTGTCGTGACCCAACTCTCCGATGCGCCAATCCAGCTCCACTCCAGCAGGTTCCCATAGGCTTCGGCTGCGCTAAGCTGGCTGTCGACGATGTTCTGCATCAACTGGCCAAGGTGGATGGTTTCGTCCTGGCCCTGCACAACGCCGGATTCAAACCGCGCGATATCCAGAACCGCATCCACATGCGACATCAAGAGCTTGCCTGATATCCCCATATTGCGGACATAGCGTTGCTGTGATGGCGATAGCTTGGTGTCCTGCAATAGTGAAAGATTGCCCAAAACGCCGTTCAAAGGTGTGCGAATTTCATGTGTCATCATTGCAAGGAATTCGGCCTTTGCCTGTTCCCCCGCCAAGGCTTTATCGCGCGCGTCGACCAGTTCATTTTCGGCGGCGACACGACGCGAGATATCCCGAAGGAAGGCGATCACGATCTCATCTTCCCCGGTCTGCGCGGTTTCAAGCGCCAACTCGATTGGAAAAACCTCACCATCCCGGCGCTTGCCCTCAAGGCGCACGCGCCCGTGCCCGACGACATGTTTGCTGCCATCTTTTGCATGGCGCGCCATGCCGGCCTCATGGGCGTCGCGCAGGTGGTCAGGCACACAAATCTCGCCGATGGTGCGCCCCTGAACCTCGTGCGCCTGATACTGAAAAATCCGTTCAGCAGCGGCGTTGAACTCCAGAATTCGGCCTGCCTTGTCTGCAACAATCACCGCGTCCAGCGACGTTTGCAACACGGTGTTCATCCGCCCATAGGCCAGTTCTAATTCGTTTCCCCGTGTGCGGGCTTGCCGACCGACTTTGCGCGCGTGATGCAGAAGCGTGAGCAGCGCGATGACAAGGCAGGTCGCCAGAAACGCAAGCCGCAGCAGGGATTGGGCAATCTCGGTTCGGCTGTTGTCGGAGTCTTCCGCAAAGACATGCAGGCCAGCGTTGGCGATATCGCGCACGGTTGGGCGTAACGACGTTATCGTTTCTGACATTGACCCAAGCGCGGCGATAAGATGTGTCTCGGGGCCATCGATCTGCGGGATCATCTGATCCAGCCCGGCCATCGCCGTCACCAAGGCGCGGTCAAACTCAGGTACCCTGCGCAAAGGCGCATAAAGGGTGCCCTGCGATAGGGTTTGGAGTCGGCTGTAGATAATGTCGAATTCTTTGCGCACCAAGGGCAGATCAGGGGCCTGACTGTATCGCGCCTGATCGACGGCGTGCTGAAAGTCCAGAAACTCGACTTCGGCCTGCGACAAGGTCCATTGTGCATTGTCAGAGCGCGCCGTGCTGAGCACACGCAAGTCCCGCATGACTTCCATGGCCAGAAACACGATCGTGGCCGCACATAAAGCGGCCACGAAAATGGGGATCAGGGACCTTTGAAATCGGACGTTGTTCAACAGTCGCACGCGTACAGGCTTTCTGACGGGATATCTAAATTACGACTACTGGCGGATTTCCATTCTGTCGAGTTGCCAGATACTGCGCGAGTAAACGACTTCAGTCCTAAATTTGTTTGAAGACGCATAGGGGTATATCACCCAAAGCGGGCCCTTATCGCGTCGTGACATGGGTTGACCATCCATCGCATAGGCGACGATAGGCCCGTCTTCTTGAGCGTCAGACGTGGGGATATCCACAGAATAATCATTGATCGCAACGGCCGAGATGGTCATGCCCGACGCCCCGACATGCTCCAGAAGCGTGTCCAGACGTACCCCGGTGAAGCGATGAACGCCTTCGGTCCAGTTTGTGTCGGTGATGATCTCTGTCGCCTCCAGCGCCTGCAGCATTTCAAGATCAAAGGCAGCAGCACCGTTGCCGTTGTCCGCAGTGATTTCCCCGCTGATGGTTAGGATGACGTCGCCACTGGGGGCGGAAAGATCGTCTGCATAGGTGGCACTTGAAAGGCCCAGGCTAAGAAGAACGACATGCGCCAAGCGCGAAAGGTGGGTGATCATTTGAAACTCCTGAACGGTCTGGACAAACCCTAGCAAAGCGCGCCCGCCGCTGGCATCTGGGTTTCGGGATAAGGCCCCTATCCGTATGGATAGGGTGCCTTGGTTCGACCTGCGCTTAATAGGCACCCCGCCCGGACAGAACTGCCCGCGCTGTCAGCGTCAGCAACAAGAGATCCAGCAAGAAGGACCGTGATCGCACATATGCGACATCCATATCGACCATCTTGTCAAAACCAATGTCGGCGCGTCCTGAAACTTGCCACAGCCCTGTTATTCCGGGGCGCGCGTTAAGGCGCTCCATTGCGCGCGACGGATAGGCGGCGACTTCTGACGGCAGGCCCGGGCGTGGCCCAACCAGTGACATGTCACCTTTGAACACGTTCAGCAGTTGCGGCAGTTCGTCGATAGAAAATCGCCGAAGTACCCGGCCAATACGGGTTATCCGCGGGTCATGGCGGGACTTGAAGCAAACCCCAGAGCGGTCAGAGCTTTCGCGCAATTCTGCCATCCGGGTCTCTGCATCGGTATGCATGCTGCGGAACTTGAAAATCTTGAACGGCGTTCCATTGCGCCCGATCCGGGTCTGGCGGTACAGGACCGGCCCCTTGCTTTCCGCCTTGATCAGCGTCGAGACCGCCAGAAAGATGGGTGCAATCACCAACAACAAGGCGCTGCTGACGATCAAATCGAATCCGCGTTTCAAAACCGCGTCTCCCGCACCTTTGCGCAGCGCATCTCGTGCAGCGCGTGCCATGAACTGAAAGTTGCCCAGCAGGTACCGTTTGGCTAATCGGCGCGGCTCTATTGCCAGACGCCAGACCCATTCCATCTTGGCGGCGCGCACAATTTTTGGGGCGCGCTGAACATTGCCCGCCATAAAGTCCAGAAATGCGCCCACGCCAAGGATCAGTGATGCGTTCAGGTCGCGGGCATAGCGGTCGATCCACAGCTCTTGCATCGGCACACCAAGCGCGACCAAAACGATATCGGCGCCAGAACCGTTGATATCGGCAACCACCTCTTGCGGGTCAGCTGCGCCCGCAAATCCATCGCGGGTACCAGCGATCTGCAACCCGGGGATCACAAATGCAAGGTGGCGTGCTGCGGCCTCTGCCGTGCCGGGCGTCCCACCAAACAGAAAGACAGATCGCCCTTGTGCCGCTGCCGCGCGCAGCAGTTCGGGGGTGAAATCCGTCCCGTTCAGGTTCTCAGTCAGGTGGTGGCCCGTCATGCGCGCCGCCAGCTCAACCCCGATTCCATCTGGCAAAATGAGGTCCGTGCGCCGCAGGGCTGCGGCATATTGGGGATCTCGGGCGCGCACATTGGCACAGTGGGCATTCAGAAAGTTGACGGTCCGCGCGCCGCCGATCAGAAGCCAGTCAACGGCTTGGCGTGTGGTGGCATCGGCAACGGGAACGCCAAGAATGTCGAGTTGCTTGGGCGGGCGGGGGAAGTCGGCATCGTGTTTCATGGGAAAAGCTCCGAAAGTTCATTGCTTTTTCCTTGCCAAGCGGAAGGGGCTGGCCGCAATTTCGCACCCGGACAGGCCGGTAACGCAATGGCATGCGGCCATCGTCCCGGAGGGGTACCACTTGACCGCACCCCGCCCTGTTCCCATCCGAATGGATAGGGTCCCCCCCTGAAAGCCCCATGCTTGAAGCTGAACGCAACCTCAACAATTATGGGGCTAACTGATTACACTGGTGCCATATGTTAACGAGGGCCGTGATGAGAATCCTGATTGCTGACGACCACGATTTGCTGCGCGACACGCTGATTGCGTTCCTGTCTGCCGAGGATTCACTTGAAACCGAATCCGCGGCCACTCTGGACGAAGCTGTGACCCGGATAAAACGTGATGACCCATACAATCTTGTTCTGCTGGATTACAAAATGCCGGGCATGGCTGGCTTAGACAGCTTGCGAAAGGTGCTGGACATGGAGGGCGGCCAACGGGTCGCGCTGATTTCGGGCGAAGCAACGCGCGAGATTGCCGAACAGGCGCTGGAAATGGGCGCGGCCGGGTTTATCCCGAAAACCCTGCCCGCAAAGTCGCTGGTCAATGCGGTGAAATTCATGGCCATGGGCGAGCAATACGCCCCGATCGACTTTATGAAAGCCCCGGACGAGGCCGAGGTTCACCCCTTGGCCCAACGTCTGACCCCGCGCGAAAATGATGTTCTGAAGGCCCTCACCGCCGGGAAATCCAACAAAGAGATTGCGCGCGACCTGGGGATTACCGAACCCACGATCAAGCTGCATATGAAAACGCTCTATCGCAAACTGGGGGTTAACAACCGGACCCAGGCCGCGATGGTGGCGCGCGACGAAGGGCTGTATTAGGGCGATCCTATCCAACGGGATAGGGTAGGGCGCTAACGGCCCATCCCCCCGTTCCAGTGCGCCACGGCATCTTTGAGCCGACCCTGATATTTTGCGGGCAAAGGAGCCCGCAATGACGTCTCTCACCACCCAGCCAAGACCCCGTCAGATATTCGAGCTTGTGCGCATGCCACTGAGGCAACTGCGTTTGTCACGCATTCTGATGGGGGGGCATCTGTCAGATGCCGGGCGACTACCCCGCTATGTCGCGCTGTTCGCGCTGGGCGTGGCGGCGATCTGGGCACCGATCACCGGCTACCTCAAGACCGCGCCTTTGAAATACAGCAGCCATCTGTCGCTGATCCTGCCCGGTTCGGGGGTCTCGGCCTCGGTCAACCTTAACAATATCGGTCAGGTCAGCTCTTATGCCAACTCTGCATTTGCCAGCAATTCTGTTAGCCCGACGGAAACTTACAAACGACTGCTGGGTGCGGACCGGGTGATCCGCGCCGCCGCCAGCGCAATTGGGCAGGGTCCGCAAGAATTTGGCACGCCCCGCGTCAGGCTTGTCGATCAAACCGCGTTCATTCATGTCGAAATGCTTGGCCCTTCGCCCAAGGCAGCGCAATTACGCGCCACAGCCCTTCTGGCCGCGTTTTTCACTGAAATCGACCGTCTGCGCAAAGATGAGGTCGCAACACGCGAAGACGGTGGGCTTGGCGCCATTGCCGAATACAAGGCCTCGGTCACAGCGACGCGGGATGAAATTGCCCAACTGCAAAAGGACACGGGCCTATATTCTGCAGAACAATACGCCCGCCAAGTGGATGCGCATGACGCGCTTCGGGCCAAGGTGGATACCTTAGCAACCGAACTGAAAGGTAAAGAGGGTGCGGTGACGCGACTGCAGGCCCGTCTGGGAACCGATGCGCAATGGGCGTCGATGATCCTGTTGTTGAATTCCGACAGCGCTTATTTGGCTTTGCTGGAAACGCTTGCCACCCAGACAAGCAAACTTGCCGCTGCGCAATCACGCTTTGGCGCGCAGCACCCAAAGTTTCAAAGGGCACAAGACGCGCTTGATGCGGCCCGCAACGCGGCAATCCAGCGCGCGACCGAGGTCACCGGAAAACCCATCGCTTTGGAACGAATGCCCAATGGCGGGCGTGCCGCATTGCTGACCGATCTTGTTTTGCAAGAGTCCGAGCGCAACGGGCTGGAAAAACAATATGATGAACTGTCTGCGCAATTGGCCGCGCAAGCAGCCCGCTTGGAGGAACTGGCCCCATTGGCAGCACGCCTTGAGGACCGCCAGCGTGATTTTGAAGTGGCCGAAGCCGTGTTTGCGTCGGCCATCGCACGCCAGCAGTCATCAAAGACCGATATCTATGCGTCCTACCCCTTGGTGCAGGTGCTGGAAGACCCGACTTTGGCCGAGCAGCCGTCCTCGCCGCGTCGCAATCTGGCGGTGGCGGCTGGCGGCGCGGCAACCTTCATGCTGTGTGTGGCATTGGTGTTGGCGTGGGTGCGCAAACCCATGATCGGCTATCTTCTGGCCAAAGGGGGGGACAAGCCATGATCGCACCGCAAAACTTGGTTGAGGTGCTGATTTGGAAAACACTTGTTTGGACCTGGCCTCTATATGCAGTGGGCGCGCTTTACATCGTGGGGCCGGTTCTGGCGTGGATCCTTGGGGGGCTGGCGGTACTGTCGCTGTATCTTGGCCCTGCAATTCGGGACGATCTGCGCGCCACCGGGGTAATCCCGCCCATCGTCTGGGGGTGGATCGCCGGTATGGCGGTGATGCTGGTGGCGCTTTGGGTCGGGCATATTGATTGGGGGCTAGGGGTTGCAAAAACCATCAAGTCGTCGATCGGATGGGCCAAGGGGTGGGCATTGATCGCTTTGTTCCTGCTTGCCGGGGCCGTGTTGCCGATCCGCCGCGAGGTCATCGTACGCGCCCAGTCCAAACTGGCGCTTTGCACCCTGGTTCTGGCGCCACTTCTGCTCGCCGCGCCCTATGTCGGCCTACCGGAGAAAATATTTACATCGCCCCTAAAGGCCGTCGGTGGCCCGGGCCCGGAGTACTTCACGGTTTTTCTGTTCACCTACGATCCGGCCTCATGGGCGCCGCGGTGGCAGTTCTATGCGCCTTGGTCGCCGTTTGCCGCGCTGCTGGGGGTGACCACTGTCTTGTTTGCGCTTGAGGAAACCGACAAGCGCTGGCGTGCGGCGGCCCTTGGTGCGGGGGTGTTGATGATCTTGGCGTCGAAATCCCGGATGGGGCTGGTCGGGCTGGTGGCGTGCACAATTGGGCCGCGCCTGATGCCTCTGGTGTTGAAAAGCTGGGCATGGCTGGTCCTATCCTGCGTCACCGCTTCGCTTTCTGTCTTGGGCGTGTGGCTGATGCACTCCCTTGGTGCTGGGATAGAGGCGTTCAAATCCGCACGCGCCGATAGCACACGGGTGCGCGCAACCTTGCAGCGCATCGCCCATGAACGCTGGCAAGAAGAGGCGGTCTGGTTTGGTCATGGAACCGTGCAACCCGGTCCACATTTGGTGGAATACATGCCCATTGGCAGCCATCACACCTGGTTCGGCTTGCTGTTCGTCAAAGGTCTCACTGGCTTTCTAGCCTTTGGCATTCCCTTGGTCTGGCACATGGCGATCTGCCTTGTTGATGCCGCCCGATATCCGCGCGGCTATCTGCCGTTGGGCATCATACTGGTCTTTGTGCTGTTGTCCTTTGGCGAAAACATCGAAATCGAAACCTATCTATTGTGGCCTGCACTGCTGATGCTAGGAGTGCATGCCCGCGAGATGGCGCAGAAGGTTGCCCACACCCATTGACCTTAGGCGCCATTCGAAAGCTGCCAAAGCTGGTTGTTAAGATGAGTCAGGGTTTGGGGCAGGACGCTTCGGTGCAGCCGCCCCCCCAGACAAACCCTGACAAACCGATCCTGCTGACCCGTGGTTGTAAAGGCGCTTTCTGGCGTGATCCCGATCTCTTGGTTGGCCATGTTCGACATAAGCGCGGCGCAGGTGACGTTTTCAGGAAGGCGAAGCCAGATGTTGAACGCATGCGGGTGCGACACGAACTTTGCTTCGGTGATCGTTTTTGCCGCAATTTCTTGTCGGATAATGGTTTCGCTTCGGATGAAGCGCCTGATCTGGTCGGCCGTGCCATCAAGCACCCAGCGCGTGGCAATCGCCATGGACACGGGCGAGGCCATAACCGAGACCGCCCGAATTCCGTTTTCCATCGCGAACCCGGCACGCGCACTGGGGGCAATCGCATAGGCCAGCCGCAGCCCGGCCCCAATACACTTTGCCAACCCGCCGATGTACCACGTTAGCTCGGGCGCGCTTGCGGCCATCGGTGGCGGCGCATCGGGCAGGACAAACCCATAGGCGTCGTCTTCGATCAAGGGCAGGTCATGGCGCTTCATCACATTGGTGATCTCTAGCCGGCGATCCTGAGGCACGATCAACGTGGTCGGATTGTGCAGGGTCGGGTTGAGGTACAGCGCCTTTGGCTGATGTTGTTTTATCGCTGCCTCAAGCGCATCGGGAACAATACCATCCTTGTCCATCGGGAGACCGATCAGCCGCAATCCAAGCTGCGCTGCGATCTTCTTGAAGCCAGCATAGGTGATGTCTTCGCACAGCACGCAATCTCCGGGTCGCGCAAGGATGGTCAGGATGGCAAGCATGGTCGCATGGGCGCCGGGGGTCACGGCAATGCGATCAAGGTTTGGCACCAGCCCCCGCATGGACAGCCAGATCGAGGCCGCCTCTTTGTCGATTTCGCCGCCAATCGGGTTCTGGTAGCGCAACAGGTGAACCAGATCATTCGACACTGCAGACAGGCCCGAGCGCATACGTTCAAGCAGGTCAGGGTCTGTCGGTTCCGGCGGGGAATTCATCGTTAGGTCATTGGCCAGCGCGCGGCGCTCGTCGCTTATTTCGCTAAAGCTTTGCTGGGGGAGGACAAACGTGCCGCGCCCCACATGGGATTCGATCAGGCCGCGGCTTAGCGCTTCGGTATAGCCGCGTGAAACGGTGGTAAAGTCCACCCCGATCATATCCGCCAGCTTGCGCTGAGGCGGCAGCTTGTCGCCGGGCAAAAGCACACGATCTTTCATGTCCTGAGCGATGCAATCTGCAATAGCCAGGTATCGGGGTTTGTTCGACTGCTCGATTCGCTGAGACCAGTTATCCATCGTTTCATCCGGGTTTTTGTCCGGTGTCTGTATATTGTATGCATATATTGCCGACAATATTGAAGGGGGTTATGGGCCGATTTTGAGCGGCTTCAGTCAATAATAGCGCATTTATGCACCGTTTTGATGTGAATGCGCCCATGCTTCGGGCGCATTCATACAATCAATACAATTCCTTTGATCGCATTATTGTATGGATTGGTGGCCGCGCCGCCGATCCCGCGTCTAGCAATGGTCAGCACCAATGCGAACGACAGGAGAGCGCAATGCCAGAAGTCACAACCCCCGCCCATAAAGACGGTGATTTTTTCGTCGACTACGAAGAGAAAGTATTTGAGGACGTACAGGCCGAGGAAGGCCAGAAAGCCCTCGTCACCTTCCACACCGTTGCCTTTGAAGGTTCTATCGGGCTGGTGAACATCCTTCAGGCGATCCGTCTGCAACGGAAAGGTTTTGAAACCTCGGTTCTGCTGTACGGCCCCGGCGTGTCCCTTGGCGTACAGCGTGGTTTCCCAACCCTTGGTGATGAAGCCTTCCCCGGCGCGCAGAACTATTCGGCCAACCTGACCAAGTTCATGAAAGAGGGCGGCAAAGTCTATGCCTGCCGCTTTGCGCTGCAAATGCTGATGGGGCACGGCGAGCCGTCGCTGCTGCCGGGCATCACGCCGATTGCGCCACAGGATGTGCTGGATTTGAAACTGCTGCACGAGCGTGACAACGCCGTGATTCTGGACACCTGGACCGTTTGATCCGCCTTCGGTCGGGGCGGCAAAGTCGGCGTCCCGGCCTTTTCCCATTTCACGTCAAACTGGGGCGGCAACGGCGCCGCCCACTTTTACAAGGACCCCCAGATGTCAGACCGCATTGTGCGTGCCGCCGCCGTCCAGATCGCTCCGGATCTGACCAGCCGTGCCGGTACGATTGAACGAGTTTTGAACGCCATCGCCGAAGCTGCCGACAAAGGGGCTCAGCTGATCGTGTTCCCCGAAACTTTCGTGCCCTACTATCCTTATTTTTCCTTTGTGCTGCCGCCGATCCAGCAAGGCCCCGAGCACCTGCGGCTTTATGAAGAGGCGGTGGTCGTGCCCTCGGCCGAGACCCAGGCCGTGGCCGACGCTGCTAAGAAACGCGGTGTGGTGGTCGTTCTGGGGGTTAATGAGCGCGACAAGGGCTCGTTGTTCAACGCGCAGCTGATCTTTGACGCCGATGGCTCTCTTGTGCTGAAGCGGCGCAAGATCACCCCGACCTATCATGAGCGCATGATCTGGGGGCAGGGGGATGGCGCGGGCCTGAAGGTTGTCGACACCAAGGTGGGGCGCGTCGGGGCGCTGGCCTGTTGGGAACATTATAATCCGCTTGCCCGCTATGCGCTGATGTCCCAGCACGAAGAAATTCACGTGGGCCATTTCCCCGGCAGTCTGGTCGGACCGATCTTTGCAGAACAGATCGAGGTCACAATGCGTCATCACGCGCTAGAGGCCGGGGCTTTTGTGGTCAACTCCACCGGGTGGCTTAGCGAAGAGCAAATCAACACCGTCACCGAAGATCCGAAACTTCAGAAAGGTCTGCGGGATGGCTGCATGACCTGCATCATCTCTCCGGAAGGCCGCCACGTGGTGCCGCCCCTGACCGAAGGTGAAGGCATTCTGATTGCCGATCTGGACATGCGGCTGATCACCAAACGCAAACGCATGATGGACAGCGTTGGGCACTATGCACGACCCGAGCTGCTGCATTTGGTGCATGATACGCGCCCCGCGCAGCCGGTGCGCTGCATCGAAGATATGCAAGACCTTTCGGGAACCCCAGAAGCGGAGGCTGAAGATGTCTGAAGCGGCTCTTATCAATGAACTGCAAACCCATGGCATGCGGCTGGTCGATCCGACTGTCGGCATGGCTGGTCGTCGCGGCGGTGCAGGCCCGACAGACCACAAAGCGGTGACCATCGGCGGGTCAACCGTGATGGTTCCGGTGCATACCGCCCCGGCCTTTGACAGCCCCTATGTGGTTCAGGCCCCTGACGCGGATGGCATGGCCGAGGTGACCAAGGCGGGGGTTTCGATGGGGAAGGTGAAATTCCCGGTACGCCCCCGGTTTTATGATCTGAAAACGGCAGAGGGGATTGAATACCACAAGATCGCGACGCTGCACTCCAAGAATGTTCTTGCGACCACGGTACTGCAGGATTGTATTCGCTATGCCAGTCGTAAAAAGACCTGTCAGTTCTGCTCGATTGGTCAGTCACTGGCTGCGGGCCGCACGATTGCGCACAAGTCGCCGGCCCAACTGGCCGAGGTTGCCAAAGCTGCGGTCGAACTGGATGGCGTGAAACACATGGTGATGACCACCGGCACGCCAGCGGGCAAGGACCGTGGTGCCAAGGTCATGGTCGACAGCGCGACCGCCATCAAAGCTGCCGTCGACCTTCCTATTCAGGGGCAATGCGAGCCTCCGGAAGATGACATCTGGCACGAACACATGTTTAACGCCGGGATTGATAGCCTGGGGATGCACCTAGAGGCGGTAACCCCCGAAGTGCGCGCCCGCGTCATGCCGGGCAAGGCAACAATCGGGCTTGAGAAGTATTTCGACAGCTTTAAAGCGGCCGTGAAGGTGTTTGGGCGCGGTCAGGTATCAACCTATATCCTTGCCGGTCTGGGCGACACCTCAGAGGCGATTTTGAAAACCTCGCAAGAGCTGTGCAAGATCGGCGTCTACCCTTTTGTCGTGCCCTTCGTTCCCGTTTCCGGCACCCCGATGGAAAGCCACCCGGCCCCGGATGCCGATTTCATGGCCAGCATCCTTGAGCCTTTGTCGCGCATGATATTGCGGGCCGGTATGAGCGCTGAAACGGCAAAAGCCGGTTGTGCGAAATGCGGCGCCTGTTCGGCGTTGTCTGTGTACGAAAAGCTGAGGGTGTCATGAGTTTTCAGAACCCCAAGACCTTTCTTTCCCCCGATTTCATCATCCGCGCTGCCGCGCAGCCATGGGAGCTGGAGGGCGTGCGCGCCCTGCGTCAGGCGGTCTTTGTCAACGAACAAGGTATCTTTGAAACCGATGACCGCGACGAGATTGATGATATCGCCATGCCGCTTGCGGCCATAAGCACCTTTGCCGCCGAAGCCGATCAGGTTGTGGGCACCGTACGTATTCACGAAGAAACCCCCGGTATCTGGCGCGGCTCGCGGCTTGCGGTTGCGCAAAGTCACCGCCGGATGGGGCGGCTTGGGGCCGAGCTTATCCATCTGGCCGTCAGCACCGCAAACGGGCGTGGGTGCGATACTTTTCTGGCGCAGGTGCAGATGCAGAATGTCCCTTTGTTTAAGCGCCTGCGCTGGGCACCGCTGAGCACCATCGAGGTTCACGGCGTGCCCCACATGGAAATGCAGGCGGATTTGACCTTCTATCCGCCGATCCCGGATCCGTTTGCTGGCTGGAAGACGCTTTCAACACGACGGAGGCCCAAGTGATGAAACCTCATCTTCCGTTGCGCAAAATGGTGCGCGAGCTGCGCGATCATCCCTCCATTCGCGGAAAGCTGGATATTGCTGCAAGCACGCGGACACTGGGCCTGACCTCGCAAAGCGATGGCCAGCCCGGAGACGATTGCGCGGTTTTGCCATCAGGGGATGGTTTTGATCTTTTCTCGTGCGAGGGGTTCATCAACGCCTTTGTCAAAACAGACCCGTGGTTCGCGGGCTGGTGCGGTGTGATGGTGAATATCTCGGACATCCTTTCCATGGGGGGGCGTCCGCGCGCGGTGACCAACGCAATCTGGGCGCCCAATGCCGAGCAGGCGCAACCGGTTCTGGCGGGCATGAAAGCTGCTTCGCAGGCCTATGGCGTTCCTGTGGTTGGAGGGCATACAAACCTGCATACGGACGACCTGCAGCTATCCGTTTCGATTTTGGGTCATGCGAAGTCTTTGATTTCCAGCTTCGACGCACGGCCCGGAGATGTTTTAATCTGCGCGATAGATTTGCGGGGCAGTTATCGCGAACCATTCGACAATTGGAACGCCGCGCTGACCACGCCGCCCGCAAAACTGCGAGAGGCCATGGCGATATTGCCGTCGCTGGCAGAGTCAGGCCTTGTCACCGCAGGAAAAGACATAAGTCAGGGCGGGATTCTGGGAACGGCTCTGATGTTGGCCGAGGCGTCGGGTGTTTCGATGGAAATCCAGCTTGAGGCGCTTCCAAAGCCTGTGGGGGTGGACCTGCCGCGCTGGCTTCGCAGTTTCCCCAGTTTCGGTTTTCTACTGTCGGCGCGCCCCGAAAATGCGCAGGCGGTTTGTGCGGCCTTCACCCGGCACGGCATTTCCGCCGCCGCCTGCGGCGACGTAAGCGACGGCAGCGCCGTTCAGATCACCGAACGCGAAGGCACCGCATTGTTCTGGGATTACGAACGCACGCCATATCTGAACCTGTCCGCAAAAGAGGCCTCCAATGCCTGAGACCCGATTCACCGTTCGATGGCCGGATGGCCAGATCGAGCAATGCTATTCCCCCTCTACAGTTGTGAATGACTTCCTTGCCGCCGATACGACCTATCCGCTGGATGATTTCGTCACGCGTTGCCGCATCGCGCTTGAAAAGGCCAGCACACGCGTCGAAGCCAAGTTTGGCTATCGCTGCTCTAGCGCCGAAGCTCAGCTGACAGCGATTGAGCGCAAGGCCAGCACTTTCTCTCTCCCGGCAGATGTGACCTGCCTTTCGATCACATGAGGAACGCAATATGACACATCGCGATCATAAATCCGTTGTTATCGTCGGTGGCGGTCAGGCCGGTTTGTCTGTCAGCTACTATCTTTGTAAGGAAGGCTTGGATCACGTTGTTTTGGAACGACACAAAAAGTTCCATTCCTGGCGCAACAATCGTTGGGATACATTTTGTCTGGTGACGCCGAACTGGCAGTGCCGCCTGCCGGATTTCCCCTATCAGGGAAGTGATCCCCACGGCTTCATGGTCAAAGACGAGATCACAGATTACCTGGATGCCTTTGCCGAAAGCTTCGCCCCTCCGGTGGTTGAAAACTGCACGGTCACGAAGATATCCAAGCGCCCTGGTGGCGGGTATCTGATCGACAGCAGTCAGGGCAATTATTCAAGCGATCAGGTTGTGATTGCAACGGGTGGCTACGACAACCCAATCGTGCCGCCCTATGCCGACAAACTGGACCCATCAATCACGCAAATGCATTCGGTGGAATATCGCCGCCCCGAGCAAATGCCCGAAGGGGCGACGCTGGTGGTTGGGACCGGGCAATCGGGTGTCCAGTTGATGGAAGACCTGCATCTGGCCGGGCGTGATGTCCATCTGGCGGTAGGCCCCGCGCCGCGGGCGCCGCGGATGTATCGCGGTCGGGATTCAACAGATTGGCTTTATGAAATGGGGCATTATGCGATCACCATTGATCAGCACCCCAACCCGGAACATGCGGTCACCAAGACCAACCATTACATGACAGGGCGAGACGGCGGTCACGAAATCGACCTGCGCAAGTTCGCCCGCGAAGGGGTGTCGCTTTATGGCTCGGTCAGTGGGATGGACGGGAAAACGATCCAGTTCCTGCCCGACCTAGAGGCCAATCTGGATGACGCGGACGAAAGCTATGTCGGTATTCGCGACGCCATCGACGCCCATATCAAAGACAACAACATTGATGCGCCACACGAGCCCGCGTTTGAAAAAGTCTGGCGGCCAGAGCAGGAAATCACCGCGATCGATTGCGAAAAAGAGGGAATCACATCTGTTCTCTGGGCCATTGGTTTTCGGCCGGATTACAGCTGGATTGAGGTCGACGTTTTTGATGCACGTGGGCGGCCGGTCTATGAGCGAGGCGTTTGCCAGGAGGATGGGTTCTACTTTGTCGGACTTGGCTGGCTGAACACTTGGGGGTCAGGGCGTTTTCTGGGCATCAACGAAGACTCTCGCCATCTGGCGGATCAGATCTCAGCCAAGGCGAAATCCGCGCTTCAGGTTGCCTCATGACCAACGCAGCAATCGCCCGGACACCGTCGCATCAGCGCCAAAACGTTGTTACGCTCGGCATGGCGCAGCTGGCGCCCAAAGGCATCTCTGAAGATTGGTGGCTAAAGTATTTGGGCGATGTGCACTGGCAATTGATCGCAGACGCTGTCGGGCAAAACACGACGGTGTTTCGTGATGCGCAGGGGCGCCAGCTTTATGCCGCCTTCTGCGCGACAGAGTTCAAGCAACTTCTGCCCGATCTGGTCGGGCTGGGGCAGGAGGTCAAGGTGCAGTCAGCCCTTTGGGCTGTGGGTCGAAGCCGCATTCAATCCAATCACCGTCTTCTTGTAAACAATCAGGAGGTGGCGCAGTTCAGGCTTGTATCAACGTTCGTGGCCCACTTGAAAGCGGGCGTGAATGCAAGTGTTCGGCGCACAACGCCCTATTTGATTCCGGTGCTCGCGCCCGCCCCGGATGACTTCGCACAGATCGCCTCGGCGCAGGCAAAGGCAACAAAGAAGGGGGCCATGAACGCCATTAACCAAGTTACGCTGCCGACCTATTTCGGGACCGATTTCAACGCGGTGGGCTTGCTGTACTTTCCAAGCTTCACACGCCTGTTCGAACAAGCCGAAGTCGCCCTTGCAGATAGGGTCACATGGAGCCCGGTACGACATCGCCGGGTGCTGTACTTCGGCAATATCGAAGCGGGTGAAACTGTGGTGGGGGCAGGGGGCGCGGGCAATTGTTTCGAGTTGTGGAAAAACTGCGATGGGCCTGCCGCTTCGGGCATGCTGGCGCATTGTTCGCTGACCCGGTTTTGAACCCGTGCGACTTTCAGGCGACGGAATTGGCATTCCTTAGACCCTAAGAAACATGGCCCGGCGGCTCCTGACTGCGTTATGCGGTCAGCGCATGCGCCAGACGTGCAGCCGCGGTGACGCCATCTAAAACCCTCAGGTCCAACATACGGCGCAAATCGTCGGCGATGGTGACGGCGCCGGCACATCCCAAAATCACGGCGCCGGTTTGTGCGGGCAAGTTCTGAGCGGCGCTGGCAAAGGCCTGTGCCGCGGCGCGCGGTGCGCTTTCAAGCTTGAGCACCGGCACATCTGCGGCAATGACGGTGGGCACGGCCGCGCCAAAGCCAAGCTGTTGGATATTGGCCCGGATCACCGGAACGGCGGCGTGCACCGTCGTTATGACGGCTGTTGGCCCGGGCAGCAGGCTGGCCACCACGAAACTGGCCTGTCCGATCCCGATGACCGGACAATCGGCCAAAAGCTGTGCCTGACGAAGGCCGGTGTCATCGAAACAGGCGATGATAATGGCGCACGCGCCCTGATCCGAAGCTTTTTGAACCAGCTCCAGCAGCGGGGGCACCGCTTTGGCACCGTCTTCGGGGCCTTCTATCGCCCGTGGTCCCAAGGTCGAGGTCCAGCCCTCGAAGGTTACCTCGGGCGCGGCAGCGCGGGCCGCGGTCAGGGCGCTTTGGGTCATGGATTGCGTGCTGTTGGGGTTGATCAGGATAACAGTCACGGGGTCAGACCATCCCCTTGCCAGCATCCGAGCTTTTATCCTTGCGCCGCGACGACACCCAGACCGCTAGGAAGAACAGGCCGATGACGCAAAGAGAGAAGAAGGTGGTCAGCGTGCCCAAAGCAAAGATCACCGGCGTAGTCACATTGGTTGTCATGCCAAAGATTTCCAGCGGCAGCGTGTTGTAGCTGCCCGAGGTCAGCAAGGTGCGGGCAAATTCATCATAGCTGAGCGTGAAGCCAAACAGCGCGACCCCCAGCAACGAGGGCGCGATGATCGGCAGCACCACATGGGCAATGGTCTGCCACGAGGTCGCGCCCAGATCGCGCGCGGCTTCCTCATAGCTTTTGTCAAAGCGATTGAAGACGGCGAACATGATCAACAGGCCAAAGGGCAGGGTCCAGGTCAGTTGGCTGCCATAGCCCGAGCTGGCCCAATGCACCGGCAGGCCCAGTTGGTTGAAGATCAGCCCAACCCCCAGCGACACAAGGATCGACGGGATCACCAAAGATGCAATCGCCATATAGAACAGCAGGCCAGACCCTTTGAAACGTTTGCGAAACGCCAGCCCGCCCAGCACCGAGACAACGACGGTGGTGACCATCACCATCATCCCCAAGGCGAAAGAGCGCCGGAAACTGCCCCAGATATCCCCCACGGCCTGTTCCTGAAACAGATCACGGAACCAATGGAGCGACACACCGTTCATCGGAAAGGTCAGCCCGCCCTGTGGCCCCTGAAAGCTGAGGACCCCGATGGTCAGCACAGGCCCGTATAAAAACAGCACAAACAGCGCGAAGAAGACGGCAAGGATGTAAAAACTGCGGCTTCGTTTTTCCATGGCTCACAGCTCCTTTCGGATGTCGACGAGGCGCAACAAAAGCGCGATGACGATCAGCACGGTGCACAACAACACCACCGCCGTCGCCGAGGCCGAAGGGTATTGCAGCAGGCTGATGTCGTTCGAGATCAGCCGCCCGACATTGGCGCGTTGCGAGCCCGACATGAAGCGCACGGTGATGAAATCGCCCATCACCAGCGTGGTGACAAAAATCGTACCGATCATGACGCCGGGTTTGCACAGCGGCATGATTACATGGCGCAGGGTCTGCCAGCCGCTGGCACCATTGTCGCGGGCGGCCTCGATCAACGAGCGGTCAATTCGCATCATCGAATTGAAAATCGGCACCACCATGAACAGGGTGTACAGATGAACAAAGGCCAATATTACGCTGAAATCGCTAAATAAAAGCCATTCTAGGGGTTCGTCGATAACACCCATGCTGATCAAAGCCGAATTGGCCAGACCATTGCGGCCCAGAAAGGGAATCCAGCTGATCATACGGATGATATTTGACGTCCAGAAAGGGATTGTGCACAGCAGGAACAGCCCGATTTGCCACTTCAGGCTGCGGACCTCGAAGGCCAGAAAATAGGCAACGCTAAAGCCGATCAGCAGGGTGATGATCCAGGTGATGGCCGTATATTTAAATGTGTTTAAGAACACCGTGTAAGTCACTGGTGAACTGAACAAAAACTCGTAGTTGTCCAGCTGAAAGGTCGGGTAGATCGAATACTCGGTCGCGCCCCAGAAGCTGACGATCGCGATCATGATAATGGGGGCAACAAGGAAGCCAAGCAGCACGAACGCCATTGGGGCGGCTTGCAGCCAAGCGGTGATCTGTTTGCTCATTCTTGGATCGGCCTTGCTGGGGTTGTGCAGGGGCCAACGCCCCTGCACGAAGTTGTATTAAGCGGCGATGAATTCGTTCCACTTGCGGACCATGTACTGGTTTTCGGCCATGACCGAGTTCCAGCAGGCGACTGCCCCCATGCGGTCGTAGAACGAGCCGCCGTCGCGCGTTTCGCCCGCGCCAGCCAGCTTGTCGCCGAAGGGCGAGGTGATGTCGGCGGTCGATTCCTTGCCTTCGAACCAATAGCCCCACTCGTTTTCCGACATGTAGTCCTTGGAGGTTTCCGGCACAGCCGAGTAATAGCCCTGACGCATCAGGAAGCCGCCAACCCAGCCCGACAGGTACCAGTTGATGTACTCGTAAGCTGCGTCCAGCTCCATGCCCGACAGCGAAGCCGACAGACCGATGCCGCCCCCCCAGCTGCGATAGCCTTCTTTCAGCGGCTGATACACGCACGGGATCCCGCGCGAGCGCACGGCGGTGATGGCGGGTGACCACATGGATTGGATCACGACCTCGCCTGATGCCATCAGGTTGACGCTTTCGTCGAAAGATTTCCAGAAGGCGCGGAACTGACCGGCTTTCTTGGCTTCGGTGAAGATCGCGATGGTCTTGTCGATCTCTTCCTTGGTCATGTTGCCTTTGTCGCCATAGGTGACTTCGCCCATCGCTTCGCAGACCATGGCCATGTCCATGATGCCGATCGACGAGATATCCAGGATCGAGGCCTTGCCCTTGAATTCGGGGTTCAGCAGTTCTGTCCAGCTGGTGATCGGGCGACCGATCAGATCAGGGCGGATGCCCAGCGTGTCGGCGTTGTAGATGGTCGGGATCAGGGTCATCCAACCGCTTTCATTGTCGACAAATTCGGTGCCGCCGGGGCCGTCAACAAAGCCCACCGTGTGGGGCGCGGTGCCTTGGGCGATGGTGCTTTCGGGGGTCAGTTTGCCGTTGCGGAAAATGCCGACGATCTTGTCGTAATTGGCGATCTTGCTGGCGTCCATGGCCTGAAGGTTGCCGGTGGGCCAGACCTTTTTGGCGACGAAATATTCGATGTCGGCAATGTCAAAGCTGTCGGGCTGGGTAGCCGCGCGTTGGGTAACACTGTCGGTGTCCAGCGCGGTCATTTCCAGATTGATGCCCAGATCTTCTTTTACCTTGGTGGCCACCTCATTCAGGTTCGACACACCGGTACCGAACTGGCGCAGGGTGATGTTCTTGGTTTCCTGACCCCAGACCATCGGGGCGGGTAAGGTCGAGGCGGCCAGCGCGGCGCCCCCTGATTTCAGCAATGAGCGTCGGCTATAGCGCACTTTCGAAATTGTGGTCATCTCTTCTTCCTCTCTGTTCTGCGTTTAGTGGTTCTGAGTTAGGCAAGCACCGGATGCGCGACCCGGTCTTCCCAGTCGATCCCGATCGTCTGGCCGGGTTCGCTTGGGTTGTCGAAAAACTGTGCGTCAGGCAGCAGCGCGGTGATTTCCTGCCCGCCCGCGACCTGTGCGGTCAGCGCAACATGAGCGCCTTGGTATTCAATTGCTGTGACCTGACCTTCCATGCGGCCGGTTTGTGCATCAGTGATACGCATCTGATCGGACCGCAGGGCGATGTGGCCTTGTGGCATCTGCAGCACGTTGTGCCCGCCCATGAACCGCGCAACAAAGGCGGTTTTGGGGCTGTTAAATACCTCGCGCGCGGGGCCGGCCTGTTCGATTTTGGCGTTGTTCATAACGATGATTTCATCGGCCAGCGCCAAGGCTTCGTCTTGCCCGTGGGTGACGTGGATAAAGCTGATCCCCAGTTCGCGTTGCAGGCGTTTCAGCTCGGCCCGCATGCGGATGCGCAGGAACGGGTCAAGCGCGGACAGCGGTTCATCCAGCAACAAGACCTGAGGCCGCGTGATCAGCGCACGCGCCAGTGCGACACGTTGCTGCTGCCCGCCCGAAAGCTGATCGGGGATGCGGTCTGCCAGCGCGGTCATTTCGACCAGCTCTAGCATTTCCATGGCCCGTTTATCGCGTGTGGGTTTGTCTTCGCCAGCCATGCGCAGGCTAAAGGCCACGTTATCGCGCACGCTTAGGTGCGGAAACAGTGCATAATTCTGAAACATCATCGCCGTGCCGCGCTTTGCCGGAGCCAGATGCGAGATATCGCGCCCCCCTAGCACCACCGACCCATCCGAGACGCTTTCATGCCCGGCGATCATCCGCAGCGTTGACGACTTACCACATCCTGAAGGACCGAGCAGGCAGGCATAGACTCCGGTTTTGAAGTGATGTGCGATTGCGTCCACGGCGACGGTGCCTCCGTAGCGTTTGGTCAGTGCAATCAGTTCAAGGTCTGTGTTGATCGTCATGGGATGCCCTTGCTGAGGATGTTTTCAGCAGGCGGTGGAACATCGGCTCAATGAAAGATTTTTCGCGGCAACCAAGGGGGTGGTTTCAGAAATGCGCAAAAAATTGTCGCTCGTTTTGCTGCGGCGCAGGAATTTTGTGCGCAAAATTGTATACAATTTGATTTTGCGGTGAATACGAAGGCCAATCGCCTTGCATAAGATTCGGGGGCGCTTCATGCTTGGGGCAGGAGCTTTTCATGACCAACGCCGTGCCCAATCCAGAATTCGTCAAACCCACGATCAGCGGCCCCGGCGCCAAGCTGGTAAGCGCGTTGAGTCTGGCGATCCACGAACACAAGCTGCTTCCCGGTACCAAGCTGGGCGAAGATGAGTTGAGCGAGATTTTCAATGTCTCGCGGACGGTGGTGCGTGCGGCCCTGCAGGCGTTGTCGCATTCCGAGCTGGTCGAACTGAAACGCAACCGGGGCGCGTTTGTTTCCCAACCCACCGTGCGTGAGGCGCGCGAAGTCTTTGAAGCGCGGGCTTTGCTGGAGCCGCGCACGGCGCGTTCAGCAGCCGAACGTATGAATGAGGATGCGCTGGCGCGGCTGAAGGCACATATCAAGGCCGAACACGATGCCATCGCCGCAGGCGAGTCCGGCAAAGCCCTGCGCCTTTCTGGGCACTTCCATATCGAGATTTCCCATATCGCGGATCAGACCACGATCGCCGGTTTTATCGAGCGGCTGGTGGCGCGGTCCTCGTTGATCATCGCTTTGTATTGGAAACGCCAAAGCGCCTTGTGCGAAAAGCATGCGCATCATGCGCTGGTTGATGCCTTGGGGCGCGGCGACGGGGACGAGGCAGAAGAGCTTATGAAAAGCCATCTGCTGGACATTGTCACGGCGCTGGATTTGCGCGATGCCCCGGCACCCGCCGTCAACCTGAGCGACATCCTGACACCGTAACGCGTTTTCGCGCGTTCAAGTTTGCAGAAGGCGTTTCAATTCGGCGTGTCGGCGGCGGCTTACCGGAATTTGGGTGCCATCGCTTAGGACACAGATATAGCTGCTGCCTTTGGGGGCCAGACGCAGTACGTGTTTTTGGCGCACCCAGTGGGACCGGTGCACCTGCAACCCGGCAAAGGGTTTCAGCCTTTCCACGCAATCCGCGAACCGCCCCCCCAGCATTGTTGTGCCCAATGTGGTGCGCACATGTACATAGTGGTCGTTGGCGCTGACACTGATCAGATCTTCGCCCAACTCGTGCGGCAATGAAGGAAAGACGCTGCGCAGGGCAGGCTCTTTGGCGAAATGCGCCTGTAGACGGCGCCGATGACGGATCACAAACCCGGCGGATTTGATCGCAATAAATGCCGCCAGAGACACCAACCCAATTGAGGGCAACGCCACACGGCCCAGCTCTTCGAGCAGCCCATCGGGGGCGCCAGCGGGCACGCCCATGATTTTGGCCAGACCCGCTTCGACAGCCAATGATAAGGGGGCCAGCCCCAAAGGCAGCCCCAGAACCGCGACAGCTGTGGCCCACAGCAAGGGCAGCCCCAGCCGCAGCGCCACCGCTGCGATGGCGATAAAGATCGCGGCGGCTCCGACGATGTGCAAAACCCAATGCATCAGCGCCAGCCCAAAAGGTAACCCCTGAGTCGCCGCCGGGTTGAGCGCGGCAATGATCCCTGCCAGCAAAAAAGCGAAACCTGCGATGGCAGCACCGACGCGCAGGCGGTTGGCCGGTTCGACTTTCAGAATGGCGCGGATTTCGTTCAGTTGTATATCGGTCAGCATGATGTCCGTGATCCCTGACGGGCGTGTTCAATCCCCCAAAGAATAGGTGTCGCGTTTGGGTGCGCCTAGGGCAAATTCGCGAACGGTCGATATTGACCGTTCGCGAGGGCAGCATCCCCATTCGCGATTTTTTCCTGTGGTTTCAAGCGTCTTTCCTTTCCGTGCGGCCTTGGCGCGCTCAATTTTCGGGTATCGCAGCGGCGGTCCGTGATTGGCCCGTTGCGCCCCATGAAAATACCTATTGAAAGGTCACGAACATGAAACTGAAACAGCTTATGTCCACATTGGGCGCGCCAGTCGCAGGGCTAACCTTGCTTATGACAGCAGTGCCCGCTGCGGCGCAGGACGGATTTGTCTCGGGGGTTGCTGGACTGGGCTTGTCCTATGGTCCCAGCTTTTTGGGGTCTGACGAAAGTGAGACCGGTGTCATTCCCATTTTTGACCTGAAGATTGGCAGCTATGGTTTCTTTAATCAGCGCGGTCTTGGCCTGCAGAATGCGGTCGAACTGGGCGCTGGCACGCTGCGCTATGGGGCCGGGGTTGGCTATGACTTTGAGGAACGTATCGCGGCGGATGACGCGCGCCTGACTGGCCTGCCGGATGTCGAAGCGGGCACCAGTGCCAATGCGTTTGTGGAATATGAAACGGGCCCGCTGGCGTTTGGGCTGGATCTGCAAAAGGGGTTATCCAGCGATGGTCCTGAAGGGCTGCGCGCCAAGCTCTATGGCAGCTATGGCACCCAGCTGAATGAACGGACCCGGCTGTCGGTCAGCCCCTATGTGATTTGGGCAGATGATGACTGGATGGATGCCTATTTCACCGTCACGCCCGGGCAGGCAGCCACATCGGGTTTGGCGGCGTTTGATGCGTCCTCGGGTCTGGCGCAGGGCGGGGTGACCTTCACTGGCAGCTACGCGGTAAGCGCGCGCGCGGTGTTCTTTGCCAGCCTCGATTTCTCGACCCTTGCGGGGGATGCCAAGGACAGCAGTCTCAGCTTTGACGACACGCAGACCAGCCTGTCCACTGGCATCATGTTCCGATTCTAAGACCTGTCCAAACCAAAGGACGTATAAAATGAAATATCCTATTTCTTTAACGGTGGCCGCAATCGGAGTGGCCACCGGTTTGTGGATGATACAGCCCGAAGACCCAGAGCGCCGGAACCCGTTTGATCGTGAAGACAGCGCCCTGGCCCCGCAGATACTGCCACCTGAGCAAGGGTTGACGCTTGCGCTTGAACGTAAAGGGGCAGGGGATGCGCCACATGTTCTTTTGGTGACGGGGCTGAAGGCGGGACAGATTAACGCCATTGATCTGACTGCGCAGGGCCTGACATCGAAGACGGATTTCTTTGATGTCATGGCCGAAATCGGGGGGGACCGTCTGGCCGATCTTGCAAGTGCTGCGGTGCCCACTGTGACACGCGGCTTTCAGGACCTTTTGCCGGCAGCCGGCCCAGCCAGCCGCCATGTCGCCAGCGGCACCAATTTCCGTGAACATCAGGAAGAGACCAATGCGCAATCGGTTTTCAACTTTCCCAAGTTCGGGACCGCCACGCCCCCGGTAACGACTGTGTCATTCGAGGCCGGGGAACTGCTGGATTACGAGGTTGAAATCTGCACCCGGTTTGATCGCGATATCACCCGGATCGAGGATTTCGATGCGGCGCGAAAAGGGTTCTTCCTGTGCGGAGATTTCAGTGATCGTGCGGTTCTGTCGCGCATGATCGACCCGGATGACTTTGATTCCGGTTCGGGCTTCAGCGATGCCAAAAGCGGGCCGGGGCATTTTCCGTCGGGCGGGCTGTTTGTTGTCCCGCATGATTGGAAAGCATTTGTCGATCAGGAGCGTCTGATGACCCTGGTAAATGGCGACCTGCGGCAGGATACGCGGGCCTCGGGCATGATCCTGTCGTTTCGTGCGCTGGTAGAGCAGGTTCTGAGCGATACTGAATCGACCCGATTTCTGTATCAGGGCCGGAATTGGCATCTGGTTGAGGACGGCATCATCGCCCGGGATCAGGTGTTGATGTCGGGCACCTCGGAAGGGGTGATTTTTATTCCGCCAACCACGCGGCAGATTTTGCGCGGCGCTGTGCGCTATGTAACTTACGGCAGCTTTCTGCGAGGAGGCTCCGCTTATGATGCGGTGATTCAAAGCTTTCTGAGCGAAGAGCACAAAGCAGGGCGATATTTACAACCGGGGGATCAGGTGGTGCACGCCTCGTCCAGTATGGGGCAAATAAACGTCGAGGTCCGTGCTGCGGATAGCGATCAGCGGTAATGGTCGGAACCAAGTAACCTGATGCGGATCGTTGTTCCGCCAAGTGCCGGAGCTGTTCATAAGTAGGTTACATTATGAGCTTTTACCCCGATCGCGTGCTGTTTGGGAGGGCGAAGCCCCGGTGATTGGCGAATTTTTGCACCACTTTCCGGCGCGTGCAAAAAACTTCTGTTGCTCTAAAAGTGAATCAGGTATGACCGGAAGTAATTGTTATTTAGAGGATACGGAACATGATCCGGATGTTTACTGCTGCTGCGGCACTGGCTCTGGCCTCGACCGCATCGTTTGCTCAAAATGCCCCTTCGGAAGGCGTGCCCGCACCGCAGGCAACGCAGTCGCTTGAGGGTCTGGCACTCTTGAATGCAGGTCCCAGCGGGATCGTTCTTACAGAAGCAGGCCTGGCCCTGTTTGCTGGCATCGGTTTTATCGGTGTCGTTACAGTTATTGATGGTGACGATACGGTTTCAACAACCTCGACTCCGAGCACGAACTAAGCATTCTGCCATATCGAAATTGAAAGAGCCGGCCTTTTTTGGGCGGGCTCTTTTGCTTTGGGGATCTGTTATTCAGACTAAAGTGTCGTTTTGGTTTAGGCGCGAGCTGGCATAGACTTTTTCAAACCCCAATCGGGGTGAGGAGGAGACTATGCAGATTATGAAATGGGCCGCCGCATCGGTCCTGACTTCCGTGTTTTCGATCACCACAGCGCAGGCGGAAACGCCGGTTCTTGATATCGCTGTGCTTGAGATCGGCACCGTGAACTGGGAGCTGGACACGATCCAGCACTATGGTTTTGACAAGGCCAACGGGTTTGAGCTGAACGTCACGGGCATGGCGGGTACCGCTGCCACCCGGATCGCGCTGCAGGCCGGAGAGGCCGATATTGCCGTTGCCGACTGGATTTGGGTCGCGCGTCAGCGCGCCGCGGGCAAAGATCTGGTCTTTGTGCCCTATTCCAAATCTGTTGGCACGCTGATGGTCAAAGAGGATGCGCCGGCGCAAAGTTTGGCGGATCTGGCCGGGGCGAAAATTGGCATCGCCGGTGGCCCGGTCGACAAAAGCTGGCTGATCCTGCAGGCCTATGCCAAGCAGCAATATGATATGGATCTGGCCGCCAGCACCGAGCAGGTGTTTGGCGCACCGCCACTGATTTTCAAATCGGCCCTGAAGGGCGAGGTCGATGGCGCCATTAACTTCTGGCATTTTGCGGCCAAGATGGAGGCGCGCGGTCTGCGCCCGTTGGCCAGCGTGTCCGAAGCCGCGATCGCATTGGGGCTGGACCCCGAAGTGCCGATGCTGGGCTATGTGTTCCATGGCGACATGGTACGTGAACATCCTGAAGTCGTTGCGGGTTTTGCCGCCGCATCGCGCGCGGCCAAGGAAAAGCTGGCGTCGGACCCTGCCGCTTGGGACCGTCTGCGCCCGCGCATGCGCGCCGACAAAGATGCCGATTTTGAAGCGCTGAAAGCCGGTTTCATTGCGGGTATTCCGCAGCCCGGCCCGATTGACGCCGAGGCCGCCGCCAAGGTGCTGGCGCTTATGGCCGAGCTGGGTGGCGAAAAGCTGGTCGGCGAGGCCGAGAGCCTGCCGGAGGGTGTGTTTGTCCAACCGCTCAACTGACCCGAGCGACGGTGCGGTCATCGCGGTCCGCATCGCCTCGTTCCTTGCCATTCTGGTTTTGTGGTGGCTGGCAGCCCTTCGTGTATCCGATCCGCAAACTCTTCCGGCGCCTGCCCATGTGGCTGGCGCCATTTGGCGTGAACTTATCCAAGGAGAGCTGCTGCCGCATCTGATGGCGACTCTGGGGCGGGTCATCGCCGCCTTTGCCGTGGCCATGTCGATCGGTTTGATGCTGGGCCTGTGGATGGGGCGTAGTCGCGGGGCGAACCTTTGGCTTGATAACCTTTTGATTATCATGCTCAATCTGCCCGCTCTGGTGACCATCGTACTGTGTTATCTGTGGCTGGGCCTGACCGAGGTGGCAGCGGTTACCGCCGTGGCGTTGAACAAGATTCCAATGGTGACGGTGATGATGCGGGAAGGCGCGCGCGCGCTTGATCCGCGTTTGGATGACATGACCCGCATCTTTACCCCCCCGCGCAGGGTTGCGTTGCGCCACGTCGTTCTGCCGCAGCTGGCACCACATCTGGCCAGCGCGGGCCGGGCCGGTCTGGCGGTGATCTGGAAGATCGTGCTGGTGGTTGAATTTCTGGGCCGTCCCAATGGGGTAGGCTTTCAGATTCATCTGGGATTTCAGCTGTTTGATGTGACCATGGTGCTGGTCTATGCGCTGTCGTTTGTGGTGATTATGCTGGCGGTCGAGGCCCTGATCCTGCGCCCATGGGAGCGCCACGCCAATCGGTGGAGGCAGCCATGATTCATCTTTCGCTGCAACAAAAAGCGTTTGAAGACGAGGTCGTTCTGGGGCCGTTGGAGTTCAAGCTGCAACCGGGTGAACGTGTGGCGATCCTGGGCCCTTCGGGGATAGGCAAATCGACCTTGTTGCGGATCATCGCAGGGCTTGACCCTCGGTTTGAGGGCACCCGTCACTTGCAGGGGCGTCTGGCGATGGTATTTCAGGAACCCACCTTGTTACCCTGGCGCGACGCCGTGCAAAACATCACGCTGATCACCGGGGTCGGCGTGCAAAAAGCGCAGGACGTTCTGGCCGAGGTCGGGCTGGCAGGCAAAGAAACGCAGTTTCCCGGCCAGCTCTCGCTGGGCCAGCAGCGCCGTTTGTCGCTGGCGCGGGCTTTGGCCGCAGACCCTGAAATCCTGATTCTGGACGAACCTTTCGCCTCGCTGGATGAACAGGTTGCCGAGGAAATGATGGCCCTGACCGCCGGCCTGATTAAAGACCGCAGCATGAGCTGCCTTCTGGTGACTCATTCACAGCGCGAAGCTCGGGCGATTGCAGACCATATCTTGCGTCTGGATGGTGCTCCGGCCCAGTTAAATAAGGCCTCTTAAGGGTGTTACGACCAAAGTCGTAGATACCAATGTCCAATTTCTGCCACAGCGGGTGATTTCTAAGCTGAACGCGCACCGAACATGGTTGCTGCTCATCAACTGCAAAGGATCGCCCATGGGTTTCGCTGCACTCATAAACAACTTGTTTCGTGGGAGGAACGATATGAATATTCAAGCCGGTCAGCACAGCGCTGCCCTCGACGTCTCGCATCTCGACGTTGAGTTCCCGTTTAAAGCCCGTTACGGCAACTTCATCAACGGTGAGTTCGTCGAGCCGAAGTCGGGTCAGTACTTTGAAAACACCACTCCGATCACTGGCGAAGTCCTGTGTGAAGTTGCTCGTTCGAATTCCGAAGATGTCGACATGGCTCTGGACGCTGCTCACGCTGCTTTCCCGGCCTGGGGTAAGACTTCGACCACCGAGCGTTCCAACATGCTGCTGAAAATCGCAGACATCATGGAAGCCAACCACCAGCTGCTGGCAACTGCCGAGACTCTGGACAACGGTAAGCCGATCCGTGAATCCATCGCGGCTGACGTTGCACTGTGTATCGACCACTGGCGTTACTTCGCCGGCTGCATCCGCGCCGAAGAAGGTGGCATCTCGGAAATCGACTCCACCACCTATGCGTACCACATCCCCGAGCCTCTGGGTGTTGTTGGTCAGATCATTCCTTGGAACTTCCCGCTGCTGATGGCTGTGTGGAAACTGGCACCTGCACTGGCCGCTGGTAACTGCGTTGTTATGAAGCCTGCCGAGCAGACTCCTGCGTCGATCCTGGTTCTGATTGAACTGATCGCCGACGTTCTGCCCGCTGGTGTTCTGAACATCGTAAACGGCTTTGGTCTGGAAGCTGGTAAGCCGCTGGCTTCGTCGAACCGCATTGCTAAAATCGCGTTCACTGGTGAAACCACCACTGGCCGTCTGATCATGCAGTACGCTTCGCAGAACCTTATCCCGGTTACTCTGGAACTGGGCGGCAAGTCGCCGAACATCTTCTTCGAAGACGTGATGGATGCTGACGACGAGTACTTCGACAAGTGTCTTGAAGGCTTCACCATGTTCGCGCTGAACCAGGGCGAGGTTTGCACCTGCCCGTCGCGCGCGCTGATCCAGGAATCGATCTATGAAGCTTTCATCGAGCGCGCAATCGAGCGTGTGAAAGCCGTCAAGCAGGGCAACCCGCTGTCGATGGATACCATGATCGGTGCTCAGGCTTCGACCGAGCAAAAAGAGAAGATTTCGTCCTACCTGCAACTGGGTAAAGACGAAGGCGCAGAGTGCCTGACCGGTGGCAACGTATCGTCGCTGGGTGGTGATCTGGACAACGGCAACTTCATCGAGCCGACTGTCTTCAAAGGTCACAACAAAATGCGCATCTTCCAGGAAGAGATCTTCGGCCCTGTGCTGTCGGTCACGACCTTCAAGGACGAAGCTGAAGCTCTGGAAATCGCGAATGACACGCTTTACGGCCTGGGCGCTGGCGTCTGGACCCGTAACGGCAACCGTGCATTCGAATTCGGCCGCGGCATTCAGGCCGGTCGTGTTTGGACCAACTGCTACCACGCTTACCCGGCACACGCTGCCTTCGGTGGCTACAAGCAGTCGGGCATCGGTCGCGAGAACCACAAGATGATGCTGGATCATTACCGTCAGACCAAGAACCTGCTGGTAAGCTACAGCCCCAACGCTCTGGGCTTCTTCTAAAGAACCCGCCATCCGGCCCTCTGGAAACAGGGGGCCGGATTCCTTATATCTGCTGGTCTAGAGGAGGCGACATGGCAGAGACTCAATCAAGCGAAATGACCGTAACCGCGACCCCGGCCGCGCTGGCTCTTATCAAAGAGCTGCAGCTGAGCCACGGCGCGGAATTGTTGTTTCACCAGTCCGGTGGCTGTTGTGACGGTTCGGCCCCGATGCTGTTTGCAAAGGGCGATTACCTGACAGGCGGCAATGATGTTCTGGTGGGCGAAATTGGCGGTGTACCGTTCTATATGAACGACGATCAGTACTCGCGCTGGAAGCACACAGACCTGATCATTGATGCCATTGACGGGATCGGCGGGATGTTCTCGCTGGAGAACGGAACTGGCAAACGGTTCCTGACCCGTTCGGATGTCTGCATGCGTTAATCGCGCTGCGCCTTTGACAAAAAGGCGCGCAGAAGATCTGCATCCAAGGGTTTATGCATCATCGAAACTCCGGCCTGGTCGCATTCATCGGCCAGGCTCGAGGTCCGATTGGCAGTGATAATACAGGCGGGCAGGGGCCCGTGCTGTTTGCGCAATGCAATCACCGCGTCCAATCCCAACAAATCATCATCCAACTGATAGTCCGCCACGATCACATCGGGTGAGATGTCGACTTCCTTCAGCAACGCTTCGGCCTCGGCAAGGCTGGCGCAGGGCAAAACGTCGGCGGACCACCCCTCCAGCGTCAGGGTCAGCGCATCGCGCAGCTCGGCGTCATTTTCGATCAGAAGAATGATCAGATGTTCCAAACCGTCGCGCGGTTGCGTGTCATTGGTAGAAACAGTCGTTTGGGCCCCAAGCTGTTCGGGGGCCAGGGGCAGTTCGATCGAAAAACATGTCCCTTGTCCCAGTTTTGAACTGAGATGCAGCGGGTGTTGCAGGGTGCGACAGGCGCGCTCTACGATTGCCAGACCTAGACCCATACCATTGGCGGGGCTGGCCGACGCATTAAGCCGATGGAACTCATCAAAGACGCGCTCTTGCTGATTTTCGGGGATGCCGGGGCCGGTGTCCCAAACCTCAACCCGCACCCCGCCACGGACACGGCGCGCGCCCACCAGAACCCGCCCGCTTTCAGTATAGCGGACCGCGTTGGACATGAGATTTTGCAGAATCCGCCGCAAATAAGTTGCATCCGACAGGACGACAGCGTCGGTGCAGACCACCCGCATTTCCAGACCCTTTTGATGGGCAATCGGGCGCATTTCATCGCTGAGCTGCTCCAACAACACGCGCAGCGGCACCGCCGAGACATGGACGGCGGCCTGCCCGGAATCCAGCTTGGAGATGTCCAGCAGGGCGCCCAGAATCTGTTCTACGCTCAGCAGGGCGTTGCTGGCTTTTTCCAACCTCTCGCCCTGAGGGCTGTGCGCATGTTCAACCTCGACCGAGGTGACATAGAGCTTGGCCGCTGACAGGGGCTGTAGCAGGTCATGGCTGGCGGCGGCGACGAAACGGGACTTAGAGGCGTTCGCGCGTTCAGCTTCAGACAGGGCGTCCTCTAGCTCGAGCGTGCGTTCCATCACTCGCAATTCCAATGTTTCCTTGGCGTTCGAGATCGCGCGCACGGCGGCGCGTTCAGCGGAGACATCGGTAAAGCTGATCACGAAGCCATCATCAGGCATCGCCTGCGCAAACACGGCCAGAATGCGATCGTTCGACAGGCTCAGTTCAAATGACAAGGGCGCACGGCGGGTGGTGGCGCGGACCCAACGGTCGATGACCTCGGGCGAATGATCGTCTTCAAATTCGACAGACTCGCGGATGCGTTCCAGAACCATGTCGAAATGCGTGCCCACCAGAAACCGACCATAGGGGATCGACAGAAGCTCTCCGACGCGGCGGTTCCAGCCCGCCAGCCGGCTTTGCGCGTCGAAAATGCACACGCCCTGATCCAGATGGTCCAGCGTGGCGCGGATAAGCCGGGCCTGATCATCCAAAAGGCGTTCGCGTTCCTGGCGTTCGATCAGGACCATGTCCGTTACATCGGTTTGCAGCACCACGGTGCCGCCATCCGGCGTTCGGTGTTCAGAAACCTGCAACCAGCGTGACCCTGCCATCCGGGCGTTAAAGACCACGTGGTTGTCCTTGTGGCGCGCCATGCGTTTTTCACGCCACTCGACGGCACTTTCCCCGTCAGGCAGCGCCAGAAACGGGCTGTTGGCAACAAGGGTGACGTAATCTTCAAACGGCAGGCCGGGTTTCAGCAGCGGGTGGATATCGCGCATGTGTTTGCCAAAACGCGAGTTGCACATAACCAGCTTTTCGTCGGCGTCAAACAGCGCGAAACCTTCCTGCACTGTTTCGATCGCATTGGCGAGGTTGGCGCGCGCCGCTTCGGTTTCGGCGTTCGCCAAAGCCAGTTTCGCGTTGGAATCATTCAGCAGGTCCAGCGCACGTTCCAGTTCCTGCGTGCGGGCGCGCACGGTCTCTTCCAACATCGCGGCACGCTGGAACTGGGCATAGGCTGCCCCGGACTCATCTGTGTCCTGCTCAACACGCCGCATCAACGACTCTGCAATCTTACGCAGCTTGTCGTTTTGGCGTTCCAGCGAGTCTTGTTCGTTTATCAGAGAATCGAGAATGTTCACGAGGGCGGCGGATAGATGGCGACACCTGTCAGTGTCTGGTTAACATGCATGGAATTAATTTGCTCTCCATAGGTGCAAAAGCCAAGCACGTTATAGTCTGACAATAATTTAGAAATATGACCAGCGTTCTGATTTTGCTCGGCTTCCATGCGTCTGAACAAGCATTCGCAGGCCAGAATCGCATCCGGGCGGCCGCGTTCGGACAGATGTTCCAGTTCTCCGGCAAGGTGGCTTACCATATCAGTGGCTTCCGCCAGCGTCAGAACCAGCCCTTCGTCGATTGCTGAAAAGAACACCAGATCGCCGTTTTCAGCCACCTGCTGGATCGAACGCACATGATGCTGCCCGCCAATGCGCACCACCAAAGGGTGGGCGGCAAAGGTGAAGGTCGTCAATTGGTTGGGGTCTTTGCCCACCAGTCGCGCGTATTCCCGCGCGGCGGGTTCGGCGTTGATTTCGTGGACGATTCGCTGATCGGGTGAGGCGCTTGTCACCACCATCCGCCGCTCTGTCGGTTCGAAATGGTCGGTTTTGAAGACCTCGACACGGCAATTGGTGCGGACCTGCGCGATCACCGCCGCGTTCGACATGACCTGACCGTCATGCATGACGAAGGTTTCGCCAAAACGCTGGGCGTCTCCGGCCGAGCCCCCAAACAGCGGCACTGGCCCCAGACCCGCCGCGATTTCCGAGGTCAGCGCGTCTTCCAGCGTCGACATGCCGTCGATCAGCATGAAGTTGAATTCGTACCCCCAGTCGGGCTCTTCGCGCATCAAGGCGTTGCGGGTTTGAATCATGCCATCGATCAATGTCTGACCGTCGAAATTGGTCAGATCTTCAACCAACAAGGTGCGCGCGCGGAAACTGGTGCGCGGCAGACCCATGGCGACGATCTTCCCCTCAGCATAGCCACTATGGCCGATTTCACCGGCTGTTGTGCAGCCAATTACCATCGTGTCCCCAAAGGCGGCTTTGGCTTGTTTGGCGATTTGGTGGATGTCTGCCTTTGGGCTGACGAAAAGCGCGACCATCTCAAGCGGTTCAGGCCCCATGGCGGCGGCGAGCCGGTCCACAGGGTTAGCGTCGTCATGTGCGACTACGGCTGTACGCACGATCTCCGGCGCACGTTCAAGCGCCCCGGATGGACCGGTGATTTGGTCCATCTCTCTCCTCCCGAAAATCTTACACTGATCTTAGAGCGGTGTGCCCGAATCGTGCAAGACGTTTGCAAAGCTGGTTTCCTTGGCCAGCAGCACGGCCTGTGTGCGGCTTTGGACCCCCAGTTTGCGCATGATCGCAGTGACATGCGCCTTCACCGTTGTTTCGGCGATAGACAGGTCATAGGCGATCTGTTTGTTCAGCTTGCCCTCGCAGATCAGCTGCAAGATGCGCGCCTGTTGATTTGTGAGCGACTCAAGACGGCTTACGGCGTCATCCGCAGCGGCGGCCGTGTCATTCTCCAGCAGGACATAGCCCTTGGGAATAAAGGTTTCGCTGCGGGTCAGTGTTTCGATCGCCGACTGGAATACATCGCGTTGGCTGTGCTTGGGCACAAAGCCGGACGCGCCGGCGTGGATGACAGAACTGATGATGCGGTTGTCCGCCATCGAGGACACAACCACAACCGGCGCTTTGGCCGCGCGGCGCAGGCGGATCAAACCATCCAGCCCGTTCACGTCAGGCAGGTTCAGATCCAGCACCACCAGGTCAGGGCTGCCATGTTGCGCGATATGTTCAAGCGCATCATTCAAGCAGCTTGCGGTGTGAATTTTTTCAATCGGGGCAACGGCCTGCAGAGTCATCGACAACGCATCGCAGAAAAGCGGGTGGTCATCCACGATCAACGCCGTGTGAAAAACCGTATCGCCTTGAGATGTGCGCGCGTGCTGCATTTTGATCCTGTTACCTTTTGTGTTTCCCTGAGCGTAGCAAGGGAGTCCTTAAGTGCATACTAAGCCAATAGTCGTATAATCGCAAAAAGGCGCGCCCGGGTGGGGCGCGCCAATTTATTTTAAGCCTTCAGGGCTTGGATCAGTTGGCGGAGGCCAGCTGCTTGGGCAGCTTGAACGTCCAGACCAGACCACCTTGGTTCAGGTAGTTGACCTTCTTGGCAACTTCGCCACCCCAGAGCGGAACAGCGCCGCCCCAGCCCGATACGATCGAGACATACTGCTCGCCGTCCTGTTCCCAGGTCACAGGCTGGCCAACGATGCCCGAACCGGTCTGGAAGCTCCACAGCTTTTCGCCGGTTTCGTCGTCAAAGGCGATGAACTCACCCTCGGGGGTACCGGTGAACACCAGGCCGCCAGCAGTGGTCATAACACCACCCCACAGCGGAGCGTCGTTCTTGTACTCCCACTTAACTTCGCCGGTGTCCGGGTCGATCGCTTTCAGCGAACCGATGTGGTCATCGTAGTTGGGTTTGATGGTGAAACCAGCACCCAGATAAGCAGCACCTTTCTTATAGGTGATCGGCTCGTTCCAGATGTCCATGCCCCATTCGTTCGAAGGTACATAGAAGTTGCCGGTGTTCTGGCTGAACGCCATCGGCATCCAGTTTTTACCACCCAGGAACGACGGCGATGCAAAGATCACTTCGCCTTTTTTGCCGTCTGCCGAAGCTGCCGGGTTACCCGGACGGTTTTCTTCAACAAAGATCGGGCGACCGGTTTCGTCGATGCCCGAGGCCCAGCTGATGTCTTTAACGAACGGCGTGGCCGAAACAAAGGCACCATCTTCGCGGTTCAGAACGTAGAAGAAGCCGTTACGGTCAGCAGTCGCATAGCGCTTGTTGCCGGATTTGTCGGTGTAGGGAACAACTTCGTTCACACCGTCATAGTCCCAGCCTTCGCGCGGCGTGGTCTGGAAGTGCCACTTGATGTCACCGGTCTGCGGGTCGATGCCCACACGGCTGGCAGCATACAGGTTGTCACCGGTGTTGCCCTCAGCCGGGGTGCCCGCGCCACGCAGATGCGAGTTCCAGGGAGCAGGGTTACCAGCGCCAAACACCAGAGTGTTGGTGTCAGCGTCATAGGAGCCACCCAGCCAGGTTGCGCCACCGCCGGTTTTCCACATGTCGCCCGGCCAAGTCGCGTTCAGCGTGCCGGTCATGGTGCTTTCTTCGCCGTTCAGCGTGCCCATGTGACCTTCGATCATCGGGCGGGTCCAGACCAGATCGCCGTTCTCGGCGTCATAAGCGTAAACCATGCCGACGATGCCGAATTCACCGCCCGAGTTGCCGACAACCACTTTGCCGTCAACGATCAGCGGCGCTGCGGTGTAGCTGTAGCCAGCTTTGTAGTCAGCGATTTTCTTGCGCCAGACAACATCACCGGTTTTCAGGTCCAGAGCCACGATACGGGCGTCCAGAGTACCGAAGTAGAACTTGTCGCCATAGATGGCGCCACCGCGGTTGATCACGTCACAGCAAGGCAGAATGCCTTCGGGCAGACGCGCATCGTACTGCCACAGCTCTGCGCCGGTCTTGACGTCGATGGCGTACACACGGCTGTAAGAGCCGGTGATGTACATAACGCCATCATAGATAAGCGGCTGGGTTTCCTGCCCACGCTGCTTTTCACCGCCAAGGCTAAAGGCCCATGCCGGTACCAGGTTCTTGACGTTGTCTTTGTTCAGGGTGTCCAGCGGCGAATAGCGCTGCAAGTGGCGCCCCATGCCGTTGGTCACGATCTGACTGGTGATAGATTGGTCGTTCTTAATGTCATCTTCGGTCACACCAGCATGGGCAGTGGTGCCCATAGCCAATACGCCCGCGACGACAGTTGCAATGAACCGGTTCATGGGTTCCTCCCGCTACGTCTCTATAGGGTCATGCCAGCCCCGAATTCGCATATTGTCCCTACCCGAATCGAAGGCCTTCCTGACCACTTGAAAGTATTTCCCGCACGGCAATCTGGTTAAATTAGCCAATGGTCGTAGAGCCGTATGCACGCAGATGTGATTAGCCTGCCTGCGCCTGTGTTTTAAGGTGTGTGAAAAGGGGAGGATGACGGTGAAAAAATCTGTATTGTTGGCTTCGGCCGTTGTTGGAACGCTGTTCATAAGCCCGGGCGTAGCTTTGGCAGAGCTTCCCCTCGGAGAGCGCACCGTCTATCTGAAAGCCGAATCTGGCGAGCGCCGCGCCGTGGCCAGCCTGACCTTTGAACAGGCCGGGCCGGACGAAGTGTCTTACAGCCTGTCCGTCGTAGACGATGCCTTCGGGGATTACTTCTTATCCATGCGGCCATTCCAGTGTTTGGAAAGCTCTGAAAAGCACTGGTGCTATGTGCCTTACCCGTATGAAAATAATAGAAAAATAAGCGCCGATGATCTGACCGATCTGGAATATGATCTGCTGTTCATCTGGAAAGGCGCGACAGAGTACGGGATCAATATGTGGAACGGGGTTTACTATGATCTGGAGCTTGCCGACGGCGGCCTGAACGGCGTTCTGTCCGAGATCAATATGGACGTTCTTTCGGTCCCGCCCGAGGCCGGAAACCTGCGGCCGATCCGGTCGGCGGACATCCATTCCGCCGACCCTGACAGCCATTGGCTGCCCTATGTGGTGATCGAGTAGGGTTTACTCGGAAATCGCTTTGGCATCGCGGGTGGTGATCGACGCCAAATAGGCCAGAATGAAGTCCTGCACGGTGCGGTCATCAATGCCGACATGGCGCATTTTGGTGCCGGGCATGAACCCGGCGTTGTCTTCGATCCAGGCGCGCAGGGCGGCTTCGGTCCAGACGATGCCCGAAGCTTCCAGCGCGACGGAGTAATCATAGTCCGGATAGCTGCCTGCGGCGCGGCCGATGACATTGTCCAGCGGCGGGCCATAGCTTTCATGATCGGCATCTACAGCGTGACAACGGCGGCACTCGGCTTCGAACAGCTGGGCGCCGGCTTCGACTTTAATGGTTTCAAAAGTGGCCTCGCTGGCGGTCCCCGGCAGGGCTGTCAGTGCAAAGGCGGCGGCGGAAATGAGCGTTGAAATGGATCGTGTCATAGCGTCCTCCTTGGGTGGCTCGGGCCGATTGTAGGCCCATGCCAGAGGAGCGATTTGACGCTGATCAAACCCTAGGCGCAGAGCGCCTAGTGCTTTAGTCGTAGTTAGCGCTGTCGATCAGCGCAGCCCCCGGAAAATCGCGGCTTAGAAGACCGGTGCGTATTTCCAGTTGTCCGCGTCGGGGGTGACCTCGTCCAGATCATACTCGGCGCCCTGCAGGCGTTTGGCGATGTCCAGACCGGCGCTGGCCGCTTGATCCACAAGTGCTTTGCCGCGATCCAAATCTTGGGCGACTCCGTGACCGCGCATCAGATCAATCCCATAGTTGAACTGACCCACCGGATCACCTGCTTCGGCAGCGCGGCGATCCCACTCGGCGGCGGCATCGGGGTCGTATTCACCCCCCAGACCGTTGTTGTCCAACTGGCTCATCCAGGTCATGGCGCCGGTGTATCCGGCATCGGCGCAGGCGTTGAACACGGTGCGGGCGTCTTCGTGATCACCTTTCTTGGTGATCATATACCCCGTGGCGCAGGTCATCATTCCGACCTCACCGCGCGCGGCGCGTTCGATCTCTTTCTTGATGGTCATTTCTTCGGGGTTCAATTCCCCCAGGTCAGCGTCGATTTCTGCGAATGCTGGTGATGCGGCCAGAACGATGGCGGCGATAAATACGTTTCTCATGGATGTCTCCTCTGCGCGGAGGGTAGCAAAAAAAGGGATTTTGGGCTGTCATGCTAAAGTCTTACGACCGGTCAGAATAGCTTACCCTTTTCGCTTCATCATCCCGCGCGCCGGATCGTACCCCCAAACCGCCAGCCCGATGAAGATCAGCGCCCAGAGTGCCGTCAGTGCCAATGCGCTTGCGTTTAGCTGGCCATAGAGCGCAAAGCGGATCGCCTCGACTGCGTGGGTGAAGGGGTTCAACGCGCAGATATCGCGCAGCAGGGCCGAGCTTTCAGCCATCTTCCACAGCGGGTAAAGCGCTGAGGACAGGAAGAACATTGGAAAGATCACAAAGTTCATCACGCCAGCGAAGTTTTCCAATTGTTTGATCAGCGAACTCAGCGCCAGCCCCAGCGCCCCCAACATGATGCCACCCAGTAAAAGCACTGGCAAAACAAGAAGATACCCGTGCCAAGGCAGGGTGATACCGAACAGGCCTGCGATTAGAAGAAAGGTGTAGACCTGCAGGATCGAAATCGCGCTGGCGCCGATCAGGCGGCAGATCAACAGCCACCAACGGGGCAGGGGGCTGATCAGCAGCACCCGCATCGATCCCATCTCGCGGTCGAACACCAGGCTCAGCGCGCTTTGCATGCCGTTGAACAGCAGGATCATGCCGCACAGGCCGGGGACGATGTAAATTTCGTAGGTGATATAGGTCTGATAGGGCGGGGTGATCGACAGGCCAAGCGCGGCGCGAAAGCCCGCGGCGAAAACCACCAGCCACACCAGTGGCCGCACCAGCGCGGCGATGAACCGTTCGCGTTGATGCACAAAGCGCAGGGCCTCGCGCAGGACGATGGCGCGCAGGGCGGTCAGGTAGGCGTTCATGCCGCGCCCTCTGCTGTGCGGGACAAAAAGTAATCGGTCAGGGCCATGTCGCCGCGCAGATCACCGGCGCGGCCGTTTTCAAGCAGTTGCCCGCGATGCAGGATCAGCAACTGGTCGTCGTCGAACACCTCATCGGCCAGATGCGTGGCCCAAAGCACTGTCAGACCGTCATTTTTTGACAATTCGTGCACGTGGCCGGTGATTGAACGGCGGGCGGCGGCGTCTAACCCGACGGAGGCCTCGTCCAGCAGCAAAACCGAGGGGTTGGCGACCAGCGCGCGGGCGATTTCGGTGCGGCGGCGGTGACCGCCGTTCAGGTTGCGGACGCGCTCGGACGCGCGCTCAATCATGTCCAGACGTTCAAGCGCGGCGTCGATCCGGCTGGCGGCCTCGCGGCCCGACAGCCCGTGCAGGGCAGCAAAATACGACAGGTTCCGGTGTACCGACAGATCCAGATCCAGCGTCGGTTGCTGGAACACCACGCCCATCTGTGCGAGCGCCCGACGCGGATCGCTGGCCAGATCATACCCGGCCACGGTGATGCGGCCCGAGGGCGCGGTAAATAGCCGTGTTAAAAGGGAAAACAGCGTCGACTTGCCCGCCCCGTTGGGCCCAAGCAGCGCGCAAAAGGTACCGGGGTCGACCGCAAAGTCGACCCCGTCCAGCGCCCGTTTGGCGCCGTAATTATAGCTTATATCTGAAACGGTTAGCCCGCTCACTTAATGACAATCTCCAGTCGCTGGGTTTCGCCGGTCGAGCCGGGAACCTTCAGATAGTAGCTGCCGGGCTTGATCGCGACAAACCCGATTTCCATCTCGCCGGCTTCGTCAAATTCGACGCTGTCGACACCCAGAGGACGGATCTCCAGACCTTCGACAACGATCTCGTCGATCCAGATGGCGCGGAAAAATTCGGGGCCAACCAGCGCCAGTTCCTGAGACCCGTCGCCCTGGATTTCGAATTCGTAGTAGGTGCCGGATTTCAGCTCCCACGGGGCATCGGCCAGCGGCATGCCAGCCGACAGGATGATCGGCGGCAGGTCTTCTTTGTTGTCGCCAGACAACAGACCGGCAAGGCCAAAGCCGCTGTCGTCATCATCATCGTCATCGGCCAGAGCCGGGGTCGTTGCAGCCAAAGCCATAGCCAGAATTGCAGGCAAAATACGGAACATGTGTAACCTCCCAAAGTTCCTAAAAGTTATGATGCACAAGTGATGCACATTCCATGCACATCTGATGCATATGATTTATGGCCGGTAAGCGGCGCCCCAGGGGAAGCGGCCGACCTTGATGGTTTTGATCGGTTTGCGCTTGGCGACATCAATCACGGTCACATCGCCCGACACCCCGTTGGTGGTGAACAGATGCGACTTGTCGCCGTTGAAGTCCATGTGCCAGACACGGCGCCCGACCAGAATGTAATCTTCGACCTCATAGGTTTCGGCATTGACCACGGCGACGTGGTTTGACGGCCCCAGCGCAACGAAGACGGTTTTCTCATCTTCGGTGAACTCAAAACCCACGGGCTGCACGCGGTCGGGGTGCACGCCTTTGACCTCGAACTTGATCTTGCCCTTTTCGGCTTTTGATTCGACGTCAAAGATCGAGACGGTGCCGCCGATTTCGGCGCTCACCCACAGCTCGGAGCCGCCAGCGGCGAATTCAGCGTGGCGCGGGCGTGCATCGACCAGCGTGTTGGCGACGATCTTGCGGCTTTCGGTGTCGATCCAATGCGCCATGTTGGTGGTTTCCGACGTGGTGATCGCATAAGCCCCATCAGGGCTGACGGCCATGCCTTCGGGTTCAATGCCGACGTTGATCTGGGCGATCACCTGACGGGTTTCGGTATCCACGACGGTGGTCACCGCGTCATCTTCGTTGGCGATGTAAAGGTGACGGTCATTGGGGTGCAGCACGAACTGTTCGGGGTCTTCGCCCGAGGGCAGGTTGTGCAGCACTTCGCCGGTGTTGGGGTCCATCACCTGCACCGTGTCGCTGTCAGAGGCGCAGATATACACCACCGAGTAATCCTTGGAGAAGGTGATGCCGCGCGGGCGTTCGCCGGTTTCAATGGTACGGGTCACTTCCAGCGTGTCGGTGTCGATCACGCTGATCGTGTCGTCTTTTTCATTGGTCACCCAGATTTCGCCAGCGGTGGCGGGCAGGGCGGTGGTGCCCAGAAGCAGGGCAAGCATCAGATGTTTCATTTGAAGGCCTCACAAGTGCTTTCGGGTTCGTCGATGCCGAGCGTATCAAGCTCGGTGCGTTGGTGGAGATAGCCGGGCAGGGGCGCCTGGGCGACAAGCGCGCGTTCGGTGACCAGCGGAATCGGCTGGCGCAACTGGCCGTTCCACGTGCGGAAGCTTAGCGGGCGGCCCTTGAACCCGGCCAGTTCGAACTGATCCGACAGGATAAAGTCGCGCAGCGTGGCAGGATCGGCCGAATTGGTGCGGGTTACGGCTTCGCCAATGGCGCGCATCGCGGCCCAAGCACCATAGTCGCGCGGGGTCATGTCGCGGGCGGATTGATCAACGAAACGGCTTTGCAGCTGGGCCGCGCCCCATTGTTCCACCACGGGCGCCCACGCCACGGGCACCAGCCCCTCGGAGCCAGCCACCGGGCGGGGCTCCCATGTGTTATAGGCGATGTAGCGGCCAAAATCGTGCAGCTCATCCGCCAGCAGAAGCAGATCATAGTCGCCCAGCTCTTGGGTGAACAGCGGGACCTCTTGCGCCGCGTTGCGGCGCATGTCGGCGTCAAAGATCCAGTCTTTGGTCTTGTCGATTTTCAGGCCGAACTTGGTGGCGCTGGCGTTCAGGGAGTCGGCGAACGTAACGTCATCTGCGTGGGCGCCCTTGACCATCACAAGGTCATCCCAGCGTTTGAACAGCACGAACTGCATCAGCGCATCGGCGCGCATCGCGTTGGACGGCAGGGTGTGCAGCAGATTGGCGCGGCAGTTGTCGCCGCGCAGGTCACTGTCATAGGCCGAACCGTTGAACAGGATCGCGTTCTGGGCTTCGGGCAGGTCGGCAACGGACAGTTGCGACGCCGCCGGTGCATCCAGAATGATATAAGGGCTGCGGGTCAGGGCATCCTGCGCGGCGGCCTGAAGGTCACCGTCCAGGGGAACATCAATGATTTCAAGCGTGTAGTTGTGCCCCATGAAGCCACCCGTGGTGGCATTATCCGACAGGCCCAACTGGGCACCGGCAAGACCGCGGTCTTCGGGGATGGGATCAAGATTGGACAGAACAGGGGGTTGTTCCTGTTCTTGTTTCAAATAGATGACCGGAATGTCGATCTGCGCATACGCCGTGGCCGGTGCGATCACCGCAGCCAGCAACGCGCCGAAAATTCGCCGCACTTTTATATCCTCCCTTAACTGCGGTTTTCCCGCTTGGATTGAGGGTAACCCGACCCTCTGGCAGGACTCTATCAGACCATTGTCGTAGGCCGCATCGCGTGCATCTTAAACCAAAGTCGCGTATCGGGCAGCCCGTCTAAATTGCTAAGAATGCTGCAAGTGAAAACGGGAGACGAGATATGTTCAAATTGCCAATGGCCGCACTGGGCCTGATTGCGACTGCTTCGATGGCTGTAGCCCACGGGGATGTTGCACCGCAGCCGATGAACACCGATGCCCTGCCTGACGTAGGCGAAGAGTGGCTGACCGAAAACCCTTATCGCTCGCAGGGCGATGAAGTTTGGCAGGCGGCGATTGAAATCGGCGATTCCGGCTACAACCAAAACTGTGCCCGTTGTCACGGTCTGGGCGTTGTGTCGGGTGGTCTGGCCCCTGACCTGCGCTGGCTGGAAGCCGAAGAGTACGGCGACGAGTGGTACGCCGAGCGTTTCATCTATGGCTACACCCAGAACGGCATCACCAAGATGCCTGCGTTTGGCGACCTGCTGGGTCAGAAAGCCGCTTGGGCGATCCGCACTTACATTGAGACCCGTCCCGATGACGGTGCTCTGGATGATGCAACACCGCGTCTGCTGGAAATTCGTGATCAGCTGGTAGCCATGGCCGGTGGGGCCGACGGTGACGTAGCTGCATTGCAGGCCGAACTGGCCGGCGTTGCAGAAGGTGTTCAAACCGGCTCGGGCGCGCCGATTGCGGACAGCGTTGCATTCCGGGCCGCAAACCTGATCAGTGGCGACACGCCGGACTTTGCAGGGGCTGCAGAAGCCCTTACAATCGGTCTGGCTGCTACTAACTGATCAGAGACTGAGGCACATGGTTCTTTCGCGATACCGGGTAACCCTACCTTTTCTCCTCGGTGCGTTGGCAGGGCTCTCCTCCCACGCCGCGCAAGCCCGCTGCGAAGACTATGTGCCTCAGCCTAAACCGCAAAATGCCTCGCGCGATATCGTGGGGCAGGATCTGGATACGATCCAGGATCGCGGTTTCATGACATTCGCCGCTTACGAAGATTACCCGCCCTGGTCCTATACCGAGGGCGGTAAAATCGTTGGCGTGGACATTGAGATCGGCAAGCTGATTGCCGAAGATCTGGGCGTTGAGGCGCGGTTCAATCTGGTTGCGCCGGGCGAGGATTTGCTGACCGATCTGCGCAACTGGATCTGGAAAGGCCCCATCGTCGGTGGCGCGGTCGTCAACGTGATGTTGCATGTTCCCTATGACAGCGAGTTCGCCTGTCGGGTTGAGCAAGTGGTGTTCACCGGCCAGTACCACCAAGAACAGATCGCCATTGCCTATCGCAAGGATGACTACCCCGATGAAAAGCCGATCCCGGCTTATTTCCGGTTCGATACCGTAGGCGTTGAAAACGATTCCATCGCAGATTTCTATTTGTCGGCCTTTCCGGGCGGGCAGTTGTCGGGCAATGTGACCCGCTATCCGACCATGACCGAAGCGATGGAAGGGCTGGACCAAGGCGCCACCATGGCTGCCATGGGCCCCTTGGCCGAGTTGGAGTTCGGCCTGACAGAAAATACCGATGTCCACACGCCGCCGTTGCCCGGCTTTGCCGTGGGTAAATGGACCGCCGGGGTGGGCGTGCATTTCGCCTATCGCCCCTTGGCCTATGCAGTGGGGGATGCGATTTACGCCGGCTTGCAGGACGGGCGGATCGAGCAGATTTTCACCGATTTCGGTCTGACACACACCCCGCCAGAGTTTCAGTAAACGCTTACTCGGCGGGTTCCATCCCGCCGGTCAGGTCCGGCATATCAGGGCGCGTTGCGGTTGCGGCGCGCTTTCTTTGTGCCTGTTTGGCAGCGATGATCAGGGGTACGCAGCGGGACTCGTCATCATGGATGGTGACGCAGTCAAGGCATTGGAAACATTCGGAATACTTGATTTCTCCGGTCTTTTTAATGGCGCCATAGTTGCAGCTGACCTTGCACAGCTGACAGGGCGAGCCACACTCCGCGCGCCGCGCGATCCAGTCGCGCCCGCGCAGCAAGCCGCCAATGGCCATGACCGCGCCCAAGGGGCAGACATAGCGGCAGAAGCCTTTGAACAGCACCATCGCCAGAAGCAGCCAGAATACGGCATAGGCCACGTAGTACCATTCGCGGATAAAGAAGGTGGTGATGGCGGTTTTAAAGGGTTCGACCTCGGCCGCTTTGTCGACGGCAGAGGGGGCGAAGAACACCACGCCGACAAGCGCCGCCAGCACCACGTATTTCAGCGGGCGCAGGCGTTTGTCCCAGCTGTCTGAAACCTCAAGCTGGGGCAGTTTCAGGAAGCGGCCGATGTGGTGGGCGAATTCCTGCAGCGCGCCAAAGGGGCAGAGCCAGCCACAGAACAGCCCGCGGCCCCAAAGGACAAAGCCGATGATCGTTACGCCCCAGATCAGCAGCGAAAACGGATCATAGAGCAAGAACGCGTAAGAGCCGCCATCGAGCGCCGTGCGAAGGGTCGCCAGCGGGGTCACGATCGACAGCTGGCCTTGCCCCCACCAGCCGACAAACACGGTCATCAGGGCCAGCAGGGTCAGGCGATAGGGGGTGAATTGTGCCTGTGCGGCAAACCGGTTCATCCCCGGCCCCAGCAGCGCCAGCAGGGGCAGCAGGGCGACGCCCATAATGATCAGGTCTGTCTGGCGGTTGCGCAACGCTTCGAGCCAGGGCGGGGCGGGTTTGATCTGAACGGGGCGCGAGAAGAAGCGCTCATCCGTGACATGGGGGATCTCGATCACCTGCGTGCCGACTTCGGGCTGGAAAATGCCGTGGTTGCGTTTGGCGATGACTTCCAGAACCCACTCACGCGCCGGGTCAAACCCCAGCCGCCGGTCTGTGCGCAGGATCATCGCGGTGCCGTCATGCAGCGCGTCGGGCAGGGCGTCGGACAGTTCGACGAACAGGTCGGAATCGCGCAGGGCGACCGGAAAGCCATCCTGATTGGCGCCGATCAGATCGGGCGCGGTGTTGCGCACGAAATCCGGGCCGACCAACCCATGACGGGCGGTTTCGATCAACAACAGCGGTTCGTCATTGGTTGAGATGGTCAGGAAGTTCTGAAGCTCGGCAAACCCGTCGTCTGACAGCACGGCCCGCGCAATAGAGGGCGGGCCCAGATCAACCACCCAGATGTCCAGATAGGGGTCTTGCGGATTGTCTGTGGCCTCGGGGTCGTCATCCGACCACAGGGTTCCTGCGAAAGCTGCATCGACTTCGGCGTTGGTCACCACGTGGCGTTTGGCCAGCCCCTGATCGACCAGATCTTCCCATGTCAGCTTTTCGCTGTAGTCGCGGTTCGGGTGGGCCGGAGGCTCGGTCGACAGGCCTTCCATCTTATCGCGGGCCACGGCAAGGGCGGCGGCCATCACCGATTCATGCGCGATCCGGACCGAAGCCGTCGCCTTGGTCACCCCGTCCAGATAGACCGGCCCCACCGCAGAGCCATCGCCATAGGGCGTACCCACCACAATCGACGAAGATATCGACAGGCCCGGATATTGTTCAAAGAAATTGTGGAAGGGGGCTTCGCCCAGACCCGAGACGAAAATCGGCTCGTTATGTTCGATCAGGCGGACGTTCAGGAATTTGCCTTCCAGATCCAGTGTGACAAGCACATTGATCGGCGCCCCGGAAAAGCCGGGCAGGGGGGCGAAGGGCAGGGTTTCGAACACATAGCCTGCCTCGGCCCCGCCCGAGTTCAGCAGCTGATGCACACCCTTGTCATTCAACGGTTCCCCGACCGAAAAAGGCGGCATGACATATTCCCCCATTTCCGCGCGGGTCATGGGGTCGGCATGGAGCAGCGTGACGGTGACGAGCCAGAGCAGGGCACCGGCGAGAAGCTTCAGGACAGTATTCATTGGCGAAGCCTATTGCGCTGTTTGAATGTGACCTATGCGACCTTGGTCTGAAAATGCCTGCCCTATGGGCAGGACACGAAAACGTGAGCCAAACCTTGCGGCCCGGCTTGCGGCCTGCGACGGTGGGGCAGGAGGCATATGTATGGCGGATTTGGCGGCGAAGATTGATCAGGCGGCGGGGCGTGTGCCCGCAGATTTGGTGTTGCGCGGTGGTCAGGTGTTTGACCTTGTCACCGGTGCGTTGATCCCGGGCGATGTGGCGATCTGCGGCGATACGATCGTCGGCATCGGGGCGGGCTATGAGGGCGCGCGCGTGGTGGATGTCAGCGGCATGACCTTGGTGCCCGGTTTCATTGATACCCATCTGCATGTCGAGAGCTCTCTGGTTACCCCGTTTGAGTTTGACCGCTGCGTTGGCCCGCGCGGCGTGACCACGGCCATTTGTGATCCGCATGAGATCGCCAATGTGATTGGCGTGCCGGGGATTGAATATTTCCTTGAGGCCTCGGCCCGGACGTTGATGGATATTCGGGTGCAGCTGTCGTCTTGTGTGCCGTCAACCGACATGGAAACCGCTGGCGCCGCCATCGGGGCCGATGAACTTGCGGCGCTGAAAGATCATCCGCGCAGCTGTGGCTTGGCCGAGTTCATGAACTACCCCGGTGTGATCTACAAAGACCCCGGCGTGATGGCGAAACTGGAGGCCTTTGAGGGGCGCCATATTGATGGCCACGCGCCGCTGTTGGGCGGGCGCGACCTGAACGCTTATGTCAGCGCGGGCATTCGTACCGAACACGAGGCCACCAGCGCCGAGGAAGCGCGCGAGAAGTTGCAAAAGGGGCTTCGGGTGCTGATCCGCGAAGGCTCTGTCAGTAAGGATATGCTGGCGCTGCAGCCGCTTTTAACAGATATTACAGCGCCTTACATGTGCCTGTGCACGGACGACCGCAACCCGCTGGACATTGCCGAACACGGCCATCTGGATTTCATGATCCGCAGCCTGATTGCGCTGGGCTGTTCGCCCCTGGCTGTCTATCGCGCCGCCAGCCTGTCGGCGGCCGAGGCCTTCGGGCTGAAAGATCGCGGCCAGATCGCGCCGGGCAAACGGGCCGATATCGTGGTGCTGCCTGATCTGGCTGATTGTCGCGCTGAACGGGTTTTCTGCGGCGGGGTGGAAATGACCGACGCGGCCTTTGCCGCGCGCGATCTGATAGATCCAATCGGGCGCCACTCTGTCAAAGCTCCAACCGTGCAGGCCAGTGATTTTCGCAGCATCGGCAACCGTGACACCCGCGATGTGATCGGAATTTTGCCGGGCAAGATCATCACCGAACATTTGCATGAAGAGATCGCCGTGGTCGATGGCGACCAGCGCCCGGATGTGACGCGTGATCTGATCAAGATCGCGGTCATCGAGCGCCACGGCAAAAACGGCAACATCGCAACCGGTTTTGTGAAGGGCTTTGGTTTGCAACGCGGGGCGATTGCCTCAACCGTTTGCCACGACCATCACAACATCGCGGTGGTCGGTGCCGACTATGAGGACATGGCGCTGGCGGCGAACCGCTTGGGAGAGATCGAGGGCGGTTTTGTTGTGGTCGAGGGTGGCAAGGTTCTGGCCGAGCTGGCCTTGCCCGTGGCGGGCCTGATGAGCCTGAACCCGTTTGAACAGGTCGAGGCTGACCTGCGCGTGCTGCGCGATGCGGCGCTGGGGCTGGGTGTGGTGCTGGAAGAGCCCTTCCTGCAGCTGGCGTTTTTGGCGCTGCCGGTGATCCCGGCGCTGAAAATCACCGATCGCGGATTGGTGGATGTGACCAAGTTTGAGATTATTCCTTAGACTGTGCGAATTTGCACAACTTGTATCCATGTATTGGGGTTTTGTGCGATTTTTGTTGCGCTATTCTTTCAGGTAAGGAGGCACGCTTATGTGGAACCCATTGCTTGATATTCACACCCCCATTGGCGATCAGGTGGACCTGATTGACCAGATTATCATCCCCCGCGCCCGTGATCTGGGCGGGTTTGAGGTGCGGCGTGCCTTGCCTTCGGTGGGGCGTAAGATGGTCGGGCCGTTCATCTTTTTTGATCACATGGGCCCCGCCGAGTTTCTGACTGGCGAAGGCATTGACGTGCGCCCGCATCCGCATATCGGGCTGGGCACGGTGACCTATCTGTATAAAGGCCGTCTGCATCACCGCGACAGCCTTGGCCATGATCGCTGGATTGAACCGGGCGCGGTGAATTGGATGGTCGCGGGCCATGGCATCACCCATTCCGAACGCACCGATGACAACATCCGTCCTTTAGAGATGCTGGGCATTCAAACATGGATGGCCCTGCCCAAGACACATGAGGACATGGCGCCCAGTTTTGAACACACGGCCAAGGCTGATTTGCCCGTGCTGGAAGGCGAGGGCAAAACTCTGCGTGTGATTTTGGGTCATGCCTACGGCGCGCAGGCGCCAGTGAAGGTGCTGTCAGAAACGCTCTATGCCGATGCCGATCTGGCGCCGGGGGCCAAGCTGCCTTTGCCCGACGATCACGAGGACCGTGCGGTTTACGTGATGCACGGGTCGATCTCGGTCGCGGGGGAAAGCTATGACCCCGGTCAGATGCTGATCTTTCGGCCCGGTGATGCGATCACCGTGCAGGCGGGTGACCGGGGCGCGCGGCTGATGCTGCTGGGCGGGGCCACGATGGATGGACCGCGCCATATTTGGTGGAATTTCGTGGCCTCGAGCAAAGAACGCATCGAGGCCGCGAAAGAAGCATGGCGCGCGGGCGATTGGGCCCACGGCCGGTTTCAATTGCCGCCGGGGGATGACCAAGACTGGATTCCGGCGCCCAAGGTGTGAAAGGGGGCGCAGAACGCGCCCCCGATCCGGTTTAGGCAGTCTGTGCCTGAAACCAGCCCAGCCGTTTGAACACCAGCCAGTCCAGTACCAAGGCCAGCACCAATGACGCCCCCATCAGAGGCAGGAAAATCATCAAACCGATGATCAAAATGCCCATGCCGCTCGACAGCGCCGCCGTGGGTGCGGCAGGCACGCCCAGCGTCCCTTTGGGGCGACGTTTCCACCACGCCACGAACCCGGTCACGGACAAGGCTACGCCCAACAGAGCAGCCAGCGTGTTTTGAACAAGGTTCGCGATGCCGTAAAGCTCGCCCTGATGGAACGAAATGCCCAGCGAGACGGTTTTGGCCACGGCGGGGTTGTCACTGAATTCATGCCGTTTCAGAACATCGCCGCTGTATTGGTCGATGATCAGTTCTGTTTGTTCGAACCGGTTGCGGCTGGCGGACCGAATCCAATAGGCGGCTTTGTTATTCTTGGGGGGGCGCAGTTCATAGGGGGCGACAAGCCCTTGGGCACGGGCGATGTCAAAAACCGTCTCGGCCGGGATCGTGTCTCCGCTTTGGGCGACTGAGTTGGGCACGCCGCCGCCAAAGCGCAGGCTTTTGGATTTCTGGCCGGTTTGCTCTTGCACATAGGACAGGCCGCCGCCCCACACGTCGGTCCACGGCAGGCCCGAGGCCAGCAAGGGCATGATCAGCACAAAGGCCAAGCCCCCCACCAACAAATGCGCCTGACGCCACCACGGGCGGCCCGCACCACGGGGCAGGGACAGCACATCGCGCCAGCGCCGTTCCCCACGCGGCCACCACAGATAGATACCTGTGATAAACATGACGATGGCCCAATGGGCGGCCAGTTCGACGAATTTGGTGCCGATGCTACCCCCCAGCAGCGCGCCGTGGATGTTTTTTACCACCCGCATCGCGGTGTCCTCGCGCGGGGTGATGGCCAGCACATCTGCCGTATAGGGATTCACCCAAGCGTAGGAGCGGGTTTTGTCGGCGTCGTTGAACTCGATCAACGTGGTGCGGCCGGGGCGGTCTTCGGTGGTGATTCCGCGCAGGCGGGTGATGCCAGCACTTTCACGAACTGCATCGATTTGGGCGGCATAGGGCAGGGCGGGGCCGGTGATTTCGACGTTCAGCCGGTCGGCGTAAAGCCATTCCTCGATCTGCGGTTTGAAAAGATAGATACCGCCGGTGATCGATAAGATCAGCATGAAGGGCAGCACGTAGAGCGACGCCAGAAAGTGCCATTTCCAGACAAGGCGATAGAAAGCGCCAGCGCTGAGCTTGGACTCAGGCTGCGCCGACAGATGTGTATCGGTCATAAGTTTTTCCTGTGATTTCAGTAAGGTTTGTGAAGGGTCACAAAATCACAGGTGGGGCACGGCTGGGATTGGGGCGCGCGAAGGCGGTTGCGCGCGCAAGGGGGGAGGTCTTGATGGCGAACAGCCGGGCCTGCGGCAGTTCAAGCGCACGCCACAGAGGAATTTGCGCGGGTGCGGCCTGCAGAAGGTCGGACAGGACACAAGGAGCCGCGCCGATTTGCTGAGGTTCTATGGGGGTGCCATCGGGCGCAAGGGTCAGGGTGATCATTTCAGCCCCGGTGCAGATCACCACGCTGGTGAAGCCGGGCATCACAAAGATCAGGGCCGCGCTGATTTTCGGCGCAACAACGCCCAGCATCACGGCGCACAGAATCCCTGCACGCAGCGCCGACAGTATGGTTTTCCGGATCTTCATGCGGTTTTTAAGCACCCAGCCCCTGTTTGGGCCAAAGTAAGAGTTTGGCTGAAAGGAGCAACCCGGTTTGGGCCACAACCGGTGCGTCATGCGGTCTCAAAAAGAAAAGCGATTAATTTTGTCTTCTCCCGCTTGACGCGCCCGCGCCGCAGTCATAGAACCCCCCTCACGCCGGGCCAAGCCCGGGGCGATTAGTGCGGTTGTAGCTCAGATGGTTAGAGTACCGGCCTGTCACGCCGGGGGTCGCGGGTTCGAGCCCCGTCAACCGCGCCACTAATCCCCCGAATGCCCTGCTGCTACGCGGTTGTAGCTCAGATGGTTAGAGTACCGGCCTGTCACGCCGGGGGTCGCGGGTTCGAGCCCCGTCAACCGCGCCACTTTCAGATTTCTGACACGTCAATGCCCGCCCTTTTGGGGCGGGTTTGATGTGTTTGAAGGCCTTGTTTGCGGCGCGGGGTGTTGGTAGGACGGCACCAACGCATTCGAAAAGTGGAATGAGATGTGCTGCGCGTTCTGGACGACACACCGGTAAGCTTGTTTTTGGTCTTGGCGCTGACCCTGGGTCTGGCACCGTTTCTGCCCGAACCGCATCTTTGGGAGAAGCTAAAGATGTTGAGCACGGGGGCGCTGGTCGCGCCGGTGGATATCTTCGATTTGGCGATGCACGGGGCGCCGTGGGTGGCGCTGGGCGTGAAGCTGGTGCGCATGGCCCGCGGCTAGGCCCGGTTGCGACGGTCTGAAATTCTGTCATTCTCTCCGGGAAACGGAGATGCGGAATGGATGATCACTATATAATGTCAGCTGAAAGCCCCACGGTGCGGGTGATTGCGATGCCGTCGGACACCAACCCTGCGGGGGATATTTTCGGCGGTTGGCTGATGTCGCAGATGGACCTTGCGGCGGGGTCGGTGGCCTCTTTGTATTCGCGCGGGCGGTCGGCCACGATTTCGGTGGAAGAGATCCAGTTTCAGCGGCCCGTGAAGGTTGGCGACGAAGTGTCGATCTATACCGAAATGTTGAAAGTCGGGCGCAGTTCGATGCGGATACTGGTCAAGGCCTATCGGCGGGCGCGGCATCAGGAGAAAAGCGAGCAGGTGACCCAGGCGGTGTTTACCTTTGTGGCGCTGGACGAAAACGGGCAAGCGCGCCCGGCAAAGCCGGCGTAACTGCCGGGTCGCTCCCGCCCATTGTTGCCCGCTGGCGCGGGCGCCGCTGGTTGGGCCGGGCGCGCGCCTGCGGCGCGCGGGCCTATTGCAGAGAGGTCAGAAATTCTTGCAGGACCGCCGTGGTTTCGTCTGGGTTTTGGTCGATAAAGAAGTGGCCGCCGGGGATGGCCTTGGCCTGCATGTCTGAAAGCCGATCCGCCCAGGTGGCTGGTATATCATAATGTTGCGCCATGGCGCCGTCGGCCCCGAACAGCACCAGCGCGGGGCAGGTGACCTGTTTGGCCAGATCGGCGGTGTCGAGGGCGAGATCTTGGGTGAGCGTTGCGCGGTAGTCGGCGCACATGCCGCGGATCGTGTCCGGGTCGCGCCAGCTTGCGCGATAGGCTGCCAGTTGGTTGGGATCAAAGGCATCGAGTGCGGAGGCGCCCCAGCTGCCGACACAGCTTTCAAAATAACGTTCCGGATCGGCGCCGATCATCTGTTCGGGCAGCGGGAACGGCTGCGCCAGAAAGAACCAGTGGTAGTAGCAGGCGGCGACCTGCGGTGTCAGGGTGGTCAGCAGATGCTGCGTCGGGACGATATCCATCAAGGTCAGCGATTTTACCCGCTTGGGGGCGTCCAGTGCCATGCGGTGCGCGGTGCGCGCGCCGCGGTCATGGCCGACCAGGTGGAACTGATCAAACCCCAGCTGCGCCATCAGGCCCAGCTGGTCGGCGCCCATGTCGCGAAAGCTGTACCCTGCGGCCGGTTTGTCCGATCCGCCATAGCCACGCAGATCAGCGCAGATGACGGTGTAGTTTTGCGCAAGTGCCGGGGCAACACGCGCCCAGAGTGCGCGGTTTTGCGGAAATCCGTGGAGCATCAGCAGGGCAGGGCCGTCGCCGCCCCGGCTGTAGGCGATATTCACCCCATCAACGGTGGCCAAATGATCGGCGAAACCCGGTATCACGACAGGGCCTCCAGAATGCGGGCCCAACTGCGGATGCCCTTGTGGAAGCACTCTAGATCGTATTTTTCATTGGGCGAATGGATCGCGTCGTCGTCGCGGCCAAAGCCGATCAGCATGGCATCCATGTCCAGAATGTCCTTGAAATACCCGGCAATCGGGATGGAGCCGCCGCAGCCGACATAGGCGGCCTCGACCCCCCATTCATCGGACAGCGCCTTGCGGGCTTGTTCAAACGCCGGGGCGTCGATCGACATCTGGCTGGCGGGCGAGGCGCCGTGGCCGTGGAATTCGACGGAACAATCGGTGGGCAGGCGTTCTTGCACAAAGGCGCGGAAGTTATCGCGGATGGCGTGCGGGTCTTGCGTGCCGACCAGACGGAAGCTGATCTTGGCGGAGGCTTTCGACGGCAGCACGGTTTTGAACCCATCGCCGGTGTAGCCGCCCCAAATGCCGTTGACCTCGGCGGTGGGGCGGGACCAGAGCATTTCCAGCGCGGTTCGGCCCTGTTCGCCGGCCGGGTCTGATAGGCCCACGTCGCCCAGGAAGGTGCCATGATCGAAGTTCAACCCGTCCCATTGGTCGGCGACGGCTTCGGGCAGGTCGGGCACGCCGTCATAAAAGCCGGGCACGGTGACGCGGCCCGTGTCATCATGCAGATCGGCCAGAATGCCGGACAGCACCCGGATCGGGTTCATCGCAGCGCCACCGTACATGCCGGAGTGCAAGTCTTTGGAGGGGCCGGTGATGGTGATCTGTTCCCCCAGCAAGCCGCGCAGCATGGTGACGATGGCCGGGGTGCGGTCGGCGAACAGACCGGTGTCGCAGATCAGAGCGATATCGGCGCGCAGCTCATCGGCGTTTTCCTGCATGAAAGGCACCAGAGAGGGGGAGCCGGATTCTTCTTCGCCCTCAAAGAAAAACGTGATGCGCGCGGGTAGGGTGCCGTTGACGGCTTTCCAGGCGCGGCAGGCCTCGACGAAGGTCATCAGCTGGCCTTTGTCATCGGAGGCGCCGCGGCCACGGATCACTTTGCCCTTGGCGGTGTCTTCCAGCTGCGGGTCGAACGGGTCACGGTCCCACAGATCAATCGGATCAACCGGCTGCACGTCATAGTGACCATAGAACAGGATGCGCGGGCCGTCCTGATCGCCGTGCGCCACGACCATCGGGTGGCCCGGCGTCGGGCGTTTCTGCGCGTCAAATCCCAGATCTTGCAACTGGGCAACCAGCCAATCCGCAGCGGTGTCACAATCGCCTGCGAAGGCAGGATCGGTGGACACAGAGGGGATGCGCAACAGATCCAGCAGGCGGGCAACGGCACTGTCGAGATCTTCGTCGATGCGGTCAAGAACGGCGTTCAGACTCATCAGGGGGGCTCCGGGGTAAGATCGGGTGTTGATCGTGACCCTAACAGTGCAGGCCGCACTGTCCAGAGGGGGTGACGTGTGCCAGTGCACAGGGTAGGGTGCGCGCGTTTTTGACAGCGGAGTAAACGGAATGCGCGGTTTTTTGGGAGTTGTGTTGGGTGTGGCGTTGGCAGGGGCAGCGACGGCTGAACCAATCGGCGGCAAAGAGGCCCGAAAACAGGTGTTTTCGCTGAAGGGCGCGCAGGTTGATGTTCTGGACGTGGAAGGGTTGAGCGATCAGGACCGCGCCATTCTGGAACAGGTTGGGGCGACCCAGTTCTATTATGCGGCCATCGCCATGTCGCCATCAGAAGGGTTGATGTCGAATTCTTTGGTCGCGGCGGCCAATTATCATGACGTTGAAAACGCGCGCACGGCCGCCTTGGAGGGCTGTGACGCGCGCCGCGAGTCAGAGTCTGAGAGCTGTGTGATCGTGGCCGAGGTGCGCCCGAAGGACTATGAGCCGCGCGATCTTGAGCTGTCATTCGGCGCGACCGAGGCCCTGCGCAAAGACTATCGCAAGGGCAAGGGGGCGAAGGCGTTGGCTGTCTCTCCTTCGACAGGTAAATTTTCCGTTGCCAAAGAGGAAGGCGCGGCTGAAATCGCGATTTCGACCTGCGCAGAGCTGTCAGAAGCCGAAGATTGCATAGTTGTTGTGCAAGACTGACCACTTATTTGGCGAATCATCGGGCATTTGCGCGAATTGACCGAAATCAAAGTGCTGTGCGGTGCGCTCGTCCTAGAAGCATGATTGACAAATGGTCGCAGTCGACCGGAACGCCTGTTTCCTATAGGTATAAAGAGCCTTGGGAAAACCGGCAGAAAGTTTGGGGAACGCAAAGATTGGGTGGCGACAAGCCAAATTAACATCTTTAGTTTTCTGAATGTGAAAACTGTGGCACAAGGGGAAGGTCCGGGAATCGGATACCGTGGAGCGGCTGGATAGTGGAGGAGAAGGCCGCCTCATGTAGGGAGGAGATGGGAGCGCGCAAATAGGTGCCCCAACCGGATCAGGCGAAGATCGCTTCGCTGGCCTTTCCCCTAGGAATAGCGTATCGCACCTTCTGTGGTGTTGATACATGAAGGTAGCGCGCAGGGGAGACCCTTGCCAGCAAGTGGGCCGCAAGGCCTTAAGATGAAGGAGAAATCTGGTGGACTATACCGCGGGATTGGACATCGCCCTGAACCGTTTGCATGAAGAGGGCCGCTATCGCACCTTCATCGACATCGAACGCCGCAAAGGCTCTTTCCCGCACGCTGTATGGACCCAGCCGGATGGCTCGGAAAAAGATATCACCGTTTGGTGTGGCAATGACTATCTGGGCATGGGCCAGCACCCGGTCGTTCTGGCCGCCATGCACGAAGCGATTGATGCGACGGGCGCAGGCTCGGGCGGCACGCGCAACATTTCGGGCACCACCGTTTATCACAAGCGCCTTGAGGCCGAACTGGCCGACTTGCACCGCAAAGAATCGGCGCTGGTTTTCACCTCGGCCTATATCGCCAATGACGCGACGCTGAGCACCCTGCCCAAGCTGTTCCCGGGGCTGATCATCTATTCCGACGAGCTGAACCACGCTTCGATGATCGAAGGTGTACGCCGCAACGGCGGTGCCAAGCGCATCTTCAAGCACAACGACGTAGATCACCTGCGCGAACTGCTGGCCGCCGATGATCCGGCTGCGCCCAAGCTGATCGCGTTTGAATCGATCTATTCGATGGATGGCGACTTTGGCCCGATAGAGGCGATCTGCGATCTGGCGGATGAATTCAACGCGCTGACCTATATCGACGAAGTGCATGCCGTGGGCATGTACGGCCCGCGCGGTGCCGGTGTGGCCGAGCGCGACGGCCTGATGGGGCGTATCGATATCATCAACGGCACCCTGGCCAAGGCTTACGGTGTGATGGGCGGCTATATCGCGGCTTCCGAGAAAATGTGTGACGCGGTTCGCTCTTATGCGCCGGGCTTCATTTTCACCACCTCGTTGCCGCCGGCTGTTGCCGCGGGCGCGGCGGCCTCGGTCAAGCATCTGAAAACCGATCAGGCCCTGCGTGAGCAACACCAGACCCAAGCCAAGATTCTGAAACTGCGCCTGAAGGGCATGGGCTTGCCAATCATTGATCACGGCAGCCATATCGTTCCGGTGATGGTGGGCGATCCTGTCCACACCAAGAAGCTGTCGGATATGTTGTTGGAAGGCTATGGCATCTATGTGCAGCCGATCAACTTCCCGACTGTACCGCGCGGCACGGAGCGCTTGCGCTTTACGCCGTCTCCGGTTCATGGCCCCAAGGAAATGGACACGCTGGTTAAGGCGATGGACGATTTGTGGTCGCATTGTGCGCTGAATCGTGCCGAACTATCCGCCTAATTTTAACGAACGGTGCAAAGAAGCTTGTTCTGTGTTATAAACACCTTAAAAGAACCGTAAGATAACAGGGATAACGGTTCTGTGGGGACAGGAACGTGACAGGCAAAAGGCATCGCAAATGATCGGGCGCAAACAGCCGCCGGTCGCGGCTGGTGAAGAAGAACAACCTCGCGGCTTCGACGACTACGAGCTTCGGCTTGGTGACATCATGCGTGGCGAACGCGCCACCATGGCGAAATCCCTTCTTGATGTGCAGCGCGAGCTGAAGATCCGCGCGAATTACATTGCTGCGATCGAAAACGCTGATCCCACTGCATTTGAAACACCCGGCTTTATCGCAGGCTATGTGCGCTCTTACGCGCGCTATCTGGGGATGGACCCGGAATGGGCCTATCAGACCTTCTGTGAAGAAGGGAACTTCACCACAGCGCACGGGTTGGACAAGGCAGCATCTTCGGTCAAACCGCAGCCCCGCAAGAAACGTGGTGGTGATCCGCTGGCCGATCCCAATGCAAGTTTCGTTCCCCGTGGCGAGGCGATGATGTCACGGGTCGAGCCGGGCGCAATCGGGTCAATGCTGGTGCTGCTGGCGCTGATCGGTGGTCTTGGTTTTGGCGGCTGGTCCGTGCTGCAGGAAATCCAACAGGTGGAGCTGACGCCAGTAGAGCAATCGCCCGGCGTTTTGGCCGAGGTCGATCCGCTGCAAGGTGTCACGCTTGATGGGGCCGAGGCTCTGCCGCAGGAAACGGCTGTGGCCAACGCTGATCCGATGGAACGTCTTTACCGCCCACGTGCACTGGATGTGCCTGTGATGGTTGCCCGGGATGGGCCGATCTCTGCCCTGGAGCCCGGCGCGCTGAGCGGGATGCCCGCCGCGCCGCGTGCGCCGCAAATGGCCGCGCTGCCCGAAGCCCCGCAATTGGATGCTGGATCGCAGATTCAGGTGGTCGCCGCGCAAGCGCCGGAACTGGTCATGATCGCCATGCGACCGGCTTGGGTGCAGGTGACGTCAAGCGATGGCACGGTGGTCTTTGAAAAGATCATGGATGCTGGTGAGCAATATGTCCTGCCCAAATCTGAAGAGCCGCCCAAGCTGCGGACCGGTTATGCAGGCGCGGTCTTTTTTGCCGTGAATGGCACGGCCTATGGCCCATTGGGGCAGGGTGGAACCGTCATGAAAAACGTCGAGCTGACTTCCGCAGCACTGACTGAGAAATTCGCCCAGACGGACTTGGCGGAATACCCTGAAGTGGCACAGGCTGTCGCCGCGCTTGCGCAGCCGGTCGCAGAGTAACCTCTTTCAACATCACATGAAAAAGGCGGGCCCAGGCCCGCCTGATTTGTTTTTAGGAATGGGGTGCGCTTAGTTGGCGCGGCTTTGGGCCACCACCTGACGCATCCCTTCCAGCGGGACATAGCCACGCAGCAAGGTTTCTTTGACCACAAAAGTCGGGGTGCCCGCGATCTGCATGCGTTGCGCCAGGGCGCGGTTGGCGTTGATTTCATCATCGACCTGCGCCGACAGCATCACGGCCATCACCTCGTCGGTGTCAAAGCCCATCTTGTCGCCCAGCTTGGCCAGACTTTCGACCGAAACATTGCCACGGAATTTGATCAGCGCGTCATGGGCCTTTTTATAGGCATCCGCGCCTTCGACCAGCTTGGTGGCGATGGCAAAGCGGGACGACAGGTCCGAGGCCTCACCAAGGATCGGGAACTCTTTGACGATGAAGCGGATGTTGCCATCCGATTTGATCAGTTCGGCCACTTCGTCATGGGCCTTGCGGCAATAGCCACAGCGGTAGTCGGTGAATTCAACAATCGTGATATCGCCTTCGGGGTTCCCCCCCACCCAGGAATAGCCGTCGTTAAACAGCGCCTCGGCGTTTTCAATCACAAGGGCGACATCCGCCACGGTCTGCTGGCTGGCCTGCCGGTCTTCGAGCACCGCGATGGCTTCCATCAGCACTTCGGGGTTTTCCAGAAGATAGGCGCGCACCTCGGCCCGGAAGGCCTCGCGCTCGGCTTGGCTTAGGGCGGATAGATCGGTGGCGAAGGCCGAGCTGGCCATCAGGCCCAACGACAGGGCTGCGCCGGAAATCATTTGGCGGATCATTGTATGTGATACTCCTTGTTGGCACGGGTCGGTCCGGCCTCGGTTACCTATTTCATAGGCGATGCGGGCCGTCCATGGCCATCACAACCCTGTGACATCTGCGGGCCCGGCTATTTTTTGCGTGCCACCCTTTTCGCCGCAACGACAATATCTTCGGCGCGCCTCCAGCCGCTGGAGCCGCGCGGCAACAACCCCATGGCACGTTGGGCGTGGGTGGCGGCGGTGCCCAGTTTGCCCAGAACCGCATAGCGCTCAGCGGTTGCCAAGGACGCCATGCCATTGTTGCCGGCACGCGCATGGGCGACGGCCAGATCGCGCAACATGCGCGGATCGTAGGGATCGCGGGCATAGGCTTTGTTCAGCGCCGAAAGAGCGCGGCGATTGTTGTCTGACGTGTTCACCGCCAAAAGCGCCCGGCCATACCCCGCAAGGATCAGCGGCTCGGACGGCGCAAGGTTGACGGCGCGGTTATAGGCGTTGACGGCGGCGGCGAAATTGCGGCTTTCCAGCAAAATCTGACCGCGCAATTCGTGCCCAAAGGCGTCTTGGGGGCGCATGGCGATCAGCTTGTCCATCTGGGCCAGTGCTTTCTTGGTGTCTGGCTTGCGGTGATAGGCAACGGCGCGGCGCATCACTGCGACATCGGACTGGTCTTTCTTGCCGACTTTGCGCAGCGTGAACGAGGGGTTCTGGATGAACGCCCCCAATTTGCCTTTGGCGCGGGCGAACCAGTATTCGGCTGTTTGGTTGGGCGGCTTGGTGCGGTCTCCGTACGCCGCTGCCAACCCTTTGGCCGCGCGCAGACGTTCGGCGGGCAGCGGGTGGGTCACCACATAGGGATCGCGGCGGCCCACGTTCAGGGCCTCTTGTCCGCGAAAGATTTCCAGCACGTCGACCATGGCATGGGTATCGATTCCGGCCCGCGCCATATAGCGTGCACCGGCTTGATCGGCCGAGGATTCTTCGGCCCGTGTATGGCCAAAGAACACGCGCTGTGCGGAACTTGAAGATCCAGCCGCCAGACCGATTGCCGCCTGTGTTGATCCGGTGGCGGCGGCGGCCAGTGACAAGGCAAGGCCAAGTGCCGCAGCCCGGCCTGCGCCGCGATAGTTGGCCATGCGGCGGGTCAGGTGCCCATTGGCGATATGGGCCATCTCATGGGCGATCACCGCCTGCAGCATTTCTGAATTGTCCATTTTCAGGATCAACCCGGAATGCAGAAATACCGTGCGTGTGTCTGCGACAAAAGCATTCAGGCTGCTGTCATTAATCACCATGATCCGCAAGCTCGACATGTTCAGCCCGGCCTGTGCGGCCAGCGGCGCGGCCAGCTGGCGCAGGGCGAACTCGATCTCGGCGTCGCGGATCAGCGATTGCGCCCGCGCCATCGGCGCCAGCAGCATGGCGAAACACAGGATCAGCGCAGTGCTGATCCGGCGCAGGGGCATTTGAGTCGGCATTGACGTAACCTGTTCACCTTGAGACAAACCGTTAGCGCAGTCTACGGAGGGTCGGATGCGAAGTTCAAGCCGTGGTGAGGTTGATCCCTTTATCGTGATGGATGTGATGGAGGCCGCCCGTAAGGCAGAAGAGGCCGGGCGCCACATCATCCATATGGAAGTGGGCCAGCCGGGCACACCTGCACCCGCCGGGGCGCGCGCCGCATTGGCCGATCAGATGGGCGATGACGCCATGGGCTACACCGTGGCTTTGGGCCTGCCCGCGCTGCGCGCGCGTATCGCAAGGCTTTACAAAGATTGGTACAATGTCGATCTGGACCCGGAGCGGGTGATTGTGACTTCGGGGTCGTCGGGGGCGTTCTTACTGGCGTTTACCGCGTTGTTTGACACGGGCGACAAGGTCGGGATCGGCGCGCCGGGCTATCCGTCGTACCGGCAGATTCTGCATGCGCTGGACATCACCCCGGTCATGATTGAGACGGCAGCGGAAAACCGCTTGCAGCCAGTACCCGGTGATCTGCCCGGTGATCTGGCCGGGTTGATGGTGGCCTCGCCTGCGAACCCTTCGGGGACGATGCTGGGCGCGGATCAGCTGCGGGCGCTGATTGATGCCTGCGCGGAGAATGGAACAGCGTTCATCAGCGATGAAATCTACCACGGGATCGAGTATGACAAAAAGGCGGTGAGCGCGCTTGAGATCAGCGACGATGTCTATGTGATCAATTCGTTTTCCAAGTATTTCAGCATGACCGGCTGGCGGGTTGGCTGGATGGTGGTGCCCGAGGATCATGTGCGCAAAGTGGAACGTCTGGCGCAGAACATGTTTATCTGCGCCCCCCATGCCAGCCAGATTGCGGCTCTGCACGCGATGGAGTGTGACGCCGAGTTGCAGGCCAACATGGACGTCTACCGCACCAATCGCACCCTGGTGATGGAGGGGCTGCCCAAGGCCGGGTTTGACCGGATCGCGCCGCCCGATGGGGCGTTTTATGTGTACGCGGATGTCAGCCATCTGACCAATGACAGCCGCGCCTTTGCGGCTGAAATTCTGGACAAGGCCGGGGTGGCGGTAACGCCGGGGCTGGATTTTGATGCGGCGCGTGGGCAGGGGACCTTGCGGTTTTCCTATGCACGAGCGAGCGAAGATATTCGCGAAGGGTTGCGACGGCTTGCGGCGTTCATGGCTTCTCGGGCGGGGTAACCAAATTGCGCCGCGCTGGTCGCGCGGCAAGATGATTCTGGTGGCCGGGTGGGGGCAGGATGTGATCGCACGCGTGGTTTCAAGCCGCGCCCGGGGGTGTTAGGATGCGGTCAAAAGGCTGAGGTCCGATGAGCAGGTTTCTGAAAACGGTGTGTGTGCTGTGGCTGGCGCTGTGTGGTGGGGCGCAGGCGCAGGACCTGTCGGCTTTGGCGCGGGCCGAGCCCGAAGGCTCTGTGGTGCGGGACTCTTTTGGCGGGATCGTTCTGGAAGTCGGTCTTAGCCAGCCGGTGCCCTATAAGTTGGCCCTATTGGCCGCACCGCCACGTCTGGTTGCGGATTTTCGGGAAGTTGATTGGCGCGGGCTGGATGCCGACGCGTTTGACCTTTCAGATCGGGTCGAGGCGGTGGCGATGGGGCCGTTGATCCCGGGCTGGTCGCGTCTGGTGCTACAGATGGATGGGCCATATGTAATTGAGGCTGCTGCCCTTACGGGAACGAACTTGCGGGTGGAGCTGGCCCCGGCCAGTGCCGAAGACTTCGCGGCCAAAGTGTCTTTGGCCCAAACCGCGCTGCGTGATCTGCCGGAACCCGCGCAAGTGCCTGCGCCGCGCACACGGCAAGATGGTGTGCGGCCTTTGGTCGTGGTGTTGGACCCGGGCCATGGCGGCATTGATCCGGGGGCGCAGCGCGATGGCCATAAAGAGGCAGATCTGGTGCTGGGGTTCGCGCGCGAGCTGCGCGATATGCTGCGCCGCACGGGGATGGATGTGGTACTGACCCGGGACGCCGATATATTCGTGCCCCTGGAATCGCGGATCACCATCGCACGGGCGGCAGGGGCAGATGCGTTTATTTCGCTGCATGCGGATGCATTGCCTGAAGGTCATGCCAGTGGTGCGACGGTCTATACCTTGTCTGAAGAAAGTTCAGACATCGCCGGGAAGTTGCTGGCGGAACGTCATGACCGCAGCGATCTGTTGGCGGGGGTGGATCTGAACGCCTATGACGACGTGGTGTCGGATGTGCTGATGGATCTGGCCCGGCTTGAGACCGCGCCCCGGTCAGATCAACTGGCCGATACGGTGGTGGCGCAGATGCGTGTGGGCGTGGGGAACCTGCACAAACGCCCGCGTCAATCCGCCGGGTTTTCGGTACTGAAAGCGCCGGACATCCCGTCGATCCTGATCGAACTTGGCTTTATGTCTTCGCCACGTGATCTTGAGCATCTGCTGGACCCGGTCTGGCGCGGTGTCATGGCCGCAGCAATCCGCGATGCTCTGCTGCAATGGGCGCAGGAGGATGCGGCGCAGGCCGGGCTGCTTAGGCAGTGATGCGTTTGCGCGCCATCCAGACCGAATGATAGTCACATGTCGGGTCTTCGGGGGTGAAGGCCAGTTCTTGGAAGCCGTGGCTATCCAGCAGGTGCCTGTATTCTTTTGGCGAAAGCGAGCTGTGATAGATCGGGCTGCCTTCGACCTGACCTATGGCCTCGCCCGCGTCGGGGCCCGAGGTGAACATCAGGACCGCACCCGGGGCGGCATGGGCGGCGAAGACCGCGAACATGGCGCGCTGATCATCGGGGCTGAGATGAAAGAACGAATCCCACGCCAGGATCACATCGAATTGCCGATCCAGTGACAGGCTGCGCATGTCTGCCATGATGGCTTGGTGCCGGGGCAGGAGGGCGGAAAACATCTCGATCATATCGGGCGTTGCATCCACACCGGTCACCTGCGCCCGGCGATCCGCCAGATAGCGGGCGATAGGATCACCTGCACCGCAACCCAAGTCCAGAACCTGACGTCCGGGGGCGTGATTGAGCGCACGATCCAGCCAGCCCCTCTCGAACAGGGTTTTGGTGCGGTTCGCGGCAAAAGCGCGGGCATGTCGGGCATAGGTCGGGAGAATATCATCGGGTGTCATGAGGCGCAGGTAGGCCTGTGCGGGCCGCGCCGCAAGACGTGATCTGAAATCGTGATCAGATGGGCAGGAAACAGCCAGTTACTTTTGACCCGCAGCCGATGGCCGCTTATATAGCGGGGGACTGCGCGTGGGAGCCAAGCCTTTGATCCGTTTTATCCTGTCCTTTTTTGGGTCTGTTTTCAGCCTGATCACCAGTGGGCTGGTGGTTGCTGCGCTTATGGTGGGCGCCATCTTCTGGATGTATGCGCGGGATTTGCCCAACCACGAAGAACTGGCCAATTACGCGCCCAAGACCATCAGCCGGATTTACTCGGGCGAGGGGCGTTTGATCGACGAGTTCGCCGAAGAACGCCGCCTATTCGCGCCCTCTGACGAAATTCCTGATCTGGTGAAGGCCGCTTTCATTTCGGCGGAAGACAAAAACTTTTATGTCCACAAGGGATATGATCCGCGGGGGATGGCGTCGGCCTTCGTCGATGCGGTGCAAAGCCGGGGTCAGAACCTGCGCGGGGCATCGACGATCACCCAACAGGTGATGAAGAACTTTCTGCTGTCGGGCGACCGCACCGGAGAGCGCAAGATCAAGGAACTGATCTTGGCCAGCCGGATTGAAAAGACGTTGAGCAAAGACCAAATTCTTGAGCTCTACCTGAACGAGATTTTCCTGGGTCAGAACTCTTATGGGGTGGCGGCTGCGGCGCAGACCTATTTCAACAAGACACTGTCAGAGCTTGCGCCGCAGGAAGCGGCCTATCTGGCGGCGCTGCCCAAGGCACCATCGACCTATCATCCGGTGCGCGAAGCAGAGCGGGCGTTGAGCCGGCGGAACTTTGTGCTGCGCGAGATGTTTGAGAACGGCTTTATCGACCAAGCAAACTATGACGCTGCGCTCGATGCGCCGTTGCTGACCGTGCAAAATGGCGATTACCCCGCCTTTCGCGAGTCGCTGCCGCCGCGGGACTATTTCACCGATGAAATTCGCCGCCAGCTTAGCCGTGATTTTGGCGAGGGCGAGTTCTTTGGCGGAGGCCTGACCATTCGCGCCACGATCGAGCCAGAGATGCAGACCGTTGCTGCCAAGGCTTTGCGCAGCGGGCTTGAGAAATACGACCGGGGCCGTGGTGTCTGGCGGGGCACCGGGGTGACAATCCCCACAGATCAGTTGGGTGCCGAGGAAAACTGGCGCGCTGCTTTGCGCGGCGTCAAAGTTTCCCGCGACATCGAAGGTTGGTACCCGGCTGTGGTGTTAGAGCTGGGCAATAGCTCGGCCCGGATCGGCATTGAAAGTGTCGCTGAAGACGAAGATGGCCATTGGATCCCGGCCAAGGATGTGACCTGGGCCCGCAAACAGTTGGAGGACGGCAAGCTGGGCAAGAAGGCCACTAAGGCCTCCGACCTGCTGGCGGTGGGCGATGTGGTCCATGTGCGTCAGATGACCAAGGACAGCGATGGTAGTTTCATCCGCTGGACCCTGCGTCAGGTGCCCGAAGTGCAGGGCGGTTTCATGGCGATGGACGTCAACACCGGCCGTGTGATCGCGATGCAAGGTGGGTTCAGCTACCAGGAATCCGTGTTCAACCGCGCCACGCAGGCCACCCGTCAGCCCGGCTCCAGCTTCAAACCGCTGGTCTATGCCACGGCGCTGGACAGCGGCTTTAGCCCCGCGACCATCGTGATCGACGCGCCCATCGAAATTGACAGTGGCGGCAAGATTTGGCGCCCAAAGAATGCTTCGAACAAGTTCTATGGCCCGACACCTTTGCGCACCGGGATTGAGCGCTCCAGAAACCTGATGACCGTACGACTGGCGCAGGAAATCGGCATGGACACCGTCGCGCGCTATGCAGAACGCTTTGGCGTGTATGACCGGATGGAGCCGTTTCTGGCCAACTCGCTGGGCTCGCAAGAAACCACTTTGTTCCGCATGGTTGCGTCCTACGCGATGTTTGCCAATGGCGGCGAGCGGGTGGAACCCACGCTTGTCGACCGGGTTCAGGACCGTTGGGGCACCACGATCTATCGCCATGATACGCGCAGCTGCACCGATTGCGAGCTTGCGAGTTTGGAACCGGGTAAATCCCCAGAAATTGTCAGCAACCGAGAGCGGGTGATCAATGCGATCACCGCCTATCAGCTGACCTCGATGATGCGCGGTGTTGTGGATCGCGGTACGGCGTCCGGGTCGGTCAATCTGCCGGTACCGACTGCGGGCAAGACCGGGACCACCAACGACGCCAAGGATGTGTGGTTTGTTGGCTTTACCAGCAACATCGTGGCGGGCTGCTACATCGGATATGACGTGCCGCGCAGTTTGGGCCGTGGGGCGTCAGGTGGCGGGATGTGTGGCCCGGTCTTTGACGCCTTCATGGAGGAAGCCACCAAGAAATACGGCGGCGGCAAGTTCAAAGTCCCCCCCGGCGGGCGGTTCATCAAGATCGACCGCTTCTCGGGCGCGCGCCTGCCCAATGATGCCTCGGGCGACTTTGTGGTGGCCGAGTATTTCCGTGATGGCGAAGAGCCGATCTTTGGCATCGGTGCGATGATTGATGGGGGCTTTGCCATGGGCTCGAACCTGCCGCTGTTTGGCCGGGGCGAGGGCGAACCGGCAACCGGCAGCGAGGTCACCACCGCAACCGGGCGTAAGGCCACTGTGGGGCCGAAAGCCAGCTTTGGTTCGGTCAGCTCGGGTGGGTTGTACTAGCGCCGCGCGCAACAAGGTTGCTTGCCCGCATCCTTGCTGCTTGCTATCACCCGGTCTCAGTCAAACCACAAGGATCACCCGATGCGCGCTGAAATGCAGAATATTGTCGCCGAGATCGAGAAGTCTCTGGGCCTGCTGGCGCAGCGGATGGATTACGAGACCGCGCCGCATCGGTTAGAGGAATTCAACGCCCGTGTTGAAGACCCCGATCTTTGGAACAACCCTGAAAACGCCCAAAAGCTGATGCGCGAACGCCAGACGCTGGTGGATGCGATGAAGACCTATGAGGGCATCAAGCAGGAACTGGCCGACAATCAGGAACTGATTGAACTGGGCGAGATGGAAGACGACGCCGAAGTTGTGGCCGAGGCCGAAGAGGCCCTGCGCGCCCTTGCCGAGAAATCCGCCAAGAAAGAACTGGAAGCGCTGCTGGATGGCGAGGCCGACAGCAACGATACTTTCCTTGAGATCAATTCAGGCGCGGGCGGCACGGAAAGCTGTGACTGGGCCTCGATGCTGGCGCGGATGTACGTGCGCTGGGCGGAAAAGAAGGGCTATAAGGTAGAGCTTCAGTCCGAAAGCGCGGGCGAAGAGGCGGGGATCAAATCCGCGACCTATAAGATTTCGGGCCATAACGCCTATGGTTGGCTGAAGTCGGAAAGCGGCGTGCATCGTCTGGTGCGGATTTCGCCTTATGACAGCGCTGCGAAGCGTCATACCTCGTTCAGCTCGGTCTGGGTCTATCCGGTGGTGGATGACAACATCGAGATTGAGGTCAACCCGGCCGACATTCGTATTGATACCTATCGCTCCTCGGGCGCGGGCGGGCAGCACGTGAACACCACGGACTCGGCGGTGCGGATCACCCACCATCCCACCGGGATTGTTGTGACCAGTTCCGAAAAGTCGCAGCACCAGAACCGCGATATCGCCATGAAAGCGCTGAAATCGCGTCTGTACCAGTTGGAGCTGGACCGCCGCAACGCCGACATCAACGCCGCCCACGAAGCCAAGGGCGACGCGGGCTGGGGCAACCAGATCCGGTCTTATGTGTTGCAGCCCTATCAGATGGTCAAAGACCTGCGCACCAACCACGAAACTTCCGACACCAAGGGGGTTCTGGACGGCGATCTTGACCCGTTCATGGCGGCGACTTTGGCGATGGACGTGGCGGGTATGTCGCGGGCAGACGCGCGGGCGGACGATTAAAGCGCCCCTTGGCCTTTCCTGATGCATCGCAAGATGGACGTGTCCTGCGTGCAGGTTCCGGCGTCGGTTGTGAAGGCTGGAGGGCGGTAATAAATACACCGAACACCCCGTGATGTTTCTGGGTGCTATGCAGCCCAATGGCGGCCTGTTTTAAGCTGTATCGAAAATACATATTCAGAGTCCGTTGATTGATCCGCATTTGCCGGTCATCCTGCCTTTAGCCCTCGGGCAAATAAGGGAGGAAATGGGAGTATGAGCAGTTCGGATACGCCGCAGGCCTCGGCTTTGCCCGCGATCAGGAGGATCGGGCTGACTGACCTGAAAGCGGCCCTACGGGCCGGGTGGCAGGATTTCGCGGCGGCGCCGGCCTACGGTGCGTTTTTCGGCGGGTTTTATGTGATTTGCGGGATTGCCCTGTTTTGGCTGACACAGGCGACGGGGCAGGTGTACTGGCTGGCTTTGGCGGTGTTTGGCTTTCCGCTGATCGGGCCTTTTGCCGCCGTTGGTTTGTATGAAGTGAGCCACCGGTTGGAGCAGGGTACGCCCCTGGTGATGGGGGAAATTCTAAGCGTCGTCTGGCATCAGCGGGCGCGGCAATTGCCATCACTCTGCGCCATCCTGATCTTCATCTTTCTGTTTTGGTCGTTCATCGGCCATATGATTTTCGCGTTGTTTCTGGGGCTGCAGACAATGACGAATATCTCAAGCAGTTACGAGGTTTTCCTGACCACGAACGGTTTGGGCATGCTGGCGGTTGGCACGATCGTGGGGGCCATTCTGGCGGGGATCGTGTTTGCCATTTCGGTCATGGGCCTGCCGATGCTGCTGGACCTTGAGATCGATTTCATCACCGCGATGATCCACAGTTTTCAGACCTGTCTGCAGAATTTTCGCACGATGGCCATCTGGGGGCTGATCGTGACCGTGCTGTTGGTGATCGGTATGGCACCGATGTTCATGGGGCTGCTGGTGGTGCTGCCGGTGTTGGGCCACGCCAGTTGGCACCTTTATCGACGTGCGTTGGACTGAACGAAAAAAGGGCGCCCAAGAGGCGCCCTTTTCGTAAGCTGTTCCCGCTGCTGGCTTAGCCTTTGGGGGCTGCCGGTTTCTGGCCCTGCTGGCCCGGTTTGGCTGCGGTTTGTTGGCCCGGCTTTTTGTTGCCATTGCCGCCCGTGATCGGGTCGTCCTGGCGCTGAACCGAGCCTTCGAAATGCGCACCGCTTTCGATGGCGATGGTCTTGTGGATGATGTCGCCTTCGACGCGCGCGGTCGAGGTCAGACGCACCTTGAGGCCACGTACCCGGCCAACAACGCGGCCATTGACCACAACGTCGTCTGCCACAACTTCGCCCTTGATCATCGCGGTTTCGCCGACGGTCAGCATGTGGGCGCGAATGTCGCCTTCGACAGTCCCTTCCACCTGAATGTCGCCGGTCGTGCGCAGATTTCCGGTCACGGTCAAATCCGTGGACAGAACTGATGCGGGGGGCTTGGGTTTGCTGGCCGCTGCCGCCGGGCGCTCGGCCGGTGCCGGGGCAGGGGCCTTTTTAGCTGCTTCGGGCATGGTTGGTTTCTCGGTTTCGCCGGCTTGCTTGGGGCCGGGTTCGTTGATCCTGCTTTTAGAAAACATCTCTCGCTGCCTTGATGTAGGTCATGGGGTTAACGGACTTACCGCCTACGCGCACCTCATAGTGCAAATGCGTGCCGGTGGACCGGCCAGAGTTCCCCATATCACCAATCCGATGCCCGCGCGAGACCCTTTGGCCAACTTCTACGCGGATATTTGCCAAATGGGCATACCGGGTTTCAATGCCAAACTCGTGCTGAATAATTACAAGGCGGCCATAGCCACTGGACCAGCCCGCTTTCTTAACGACGCCGTCCGCTGTTGCCAGAATCGGAGAGCCATGTGCCCCGGCCATGTCGATGCCGTCATGCATCTTGTATTTGCCCGAAATCGGGTGGCGGCGCATGCCATAGCCGCTGGTATAACGGAACGAGGTTTTCACGGGCATGGCAAAGGGGGTTTTCTCAACCGCCATGCGATAGAGGTTCAGCTTGTCCAGATCTTTGAGGATCGCGTTGGCGCGCAGACTTTCAGGATCTGACGGGGTTTCGCCCCGGGTCGACAGGGCGATCGGTGTCAGGGGACCACCACCCTGGCCCGAATACCCTTTGCGGACCTGATCAATCAGCGTGTCGGTGTTCAGACCGGCATTGCGGAACATGTCATCCAGCGGTTCAACGGAAATCGTCAGCGCGTCTTCAAGCTGTTCAAAGATGCGGTCGTTGCGATCCTGCGCCAGTTGATGTTCGTAATCCATCGCGGCGACCATTTCATAGGCCTGCGCGGCATCGGTGGCGATCAGATCACGTTCGGTGGCAGTCAGGTTCAGCGCGTCAGCCAGGAAGGTGACGGTTTGCTCCATGTCTTCCACATGACCCGCTTCGGTCTTGGTTGAGCCGGTGCTTTCAGCCAGCGCCAGCTTCATCTCTTCGGATTTTTCCAGCGCGCCGTCACGTTCGTTCATGGTGCGACGCAGGGTGGATTGGATCACGTCAATCCCGGTTTCCAGCTCTTTGCGGCGGTCTTCCGAGGCCAGAAGCTCGGATTGCATTTTCGACACTTCTTCCAGCGCGAGGGTGAAACGCATCTGGGCTTGTCGGGCTTCTTCTGCGCGGTTGTCGCGCTCGGCGGCCATGTCATTGAGACGTTGTTCATACGACGCCTGCTCGCGCTGCGCCTGATCGCGCAGGCTGCCCGCGCCCAGACTGTCCATTAGCAACAAAGCTGTTGCAATGATCGACCAACCCACAAGCGCGGCCGAGCCTGCCAGCGCAACAATCTGGGTCTCCGATGTCAGGCGGATGAACCGTGTTTCGGTATCTGATCTCAGGAACAAGCGTTGTTCCGGAAATCTTCGTTCAAGGACGGCGTGTATGCGCCGCAAAGTCGATAGTGCCAAACTGTCCCCCGTCTGCCTCACCCCAGCCATTCGGTGACGCATGCCCCAAAACCGCGTCTCGAACTGCATAGGGCATCGGCCACCGTGGCCGCAATGTTTTTGAGTGATTCTATCGGCTTGAATGGCGCAATTGCTATGAAATGGGCGGTAAACCGCCGATTCTTTGCTGCGGTTGCATTCAGGACACAGCGTCGTCTTCGGTCAGGGGCCAGTAAAAATCAGGCGGCAGCCCGGCGTCGGCGCGCTTTTCTTCGTTGAAGGGGGGCTTCAACGGGCCGTGGAAATACTTGCGCACCAATGCATGGAACACGTCCTTTGGATCCTGTTCATGCCGCCCGCACAGAAAGTGAAACCATTTGGACCCATAGGCGACATGCGCGACTTCTTCGGCATAGATCACCTCGAGCGCTTCGACGGTCTGGGTGTCTTTGGCCTGGCGGAAAATGTTGATCATGCCGGGCGTCACGTCCAGCCCGCGGGCCTCAAGGACCATGGGCACCACGGCCAACCGCCCCATCAGGTCTTCCACCGTATCTTCCGCTGCGCGCCACATGCCTGCGTGGGCGGGCAGATCACCGTAAAAGCTGCCGTGGGACTTCAGGCTGTCGCATATCAGGTTGAAATGCTTGGATTCTTCGTCGGCTGATTTGACCCAGTCGTCATAAAACCCGATCGGCATTTTCACGTCGGTGAAGCGCGCGATGATGTCCCAGTGCAGGTCGACGGCGTTCAGTTCGATATGCGCCACAGCATGCAGGATCGCCTTGCGCCCCTCGGGGCTGCCGGGGCGGCGGCGCGGCACGTCGCGCGGATCCAGCAGTTCGGGTTTTTCGGGGCGGGCCGGTCGCAGGGGCGGATTCGCGTGACCAATTTCAATCACCTCGCCAGCCTTGCGCGCCGCAAACCAGCGGGCGGCATGGGCGCGTGACAGCTTGGTTTTTTCGTGCCCGTCCGCAGTTGTGAGCACCTGTTGCGCCATTTGCGCCAAAGTCAGATCGCTCATAGCGCTTGTGCGGCCTCAAGCACGGCTTCGGCGTGACCGGGGACTTTCACCTTGCGCCAGACCTGCGCGATCGTGCCATCCCCGGCGATCAGAAAGGTCGCCCGTTCGATCCCCATGTATTTGCGGCCATACATGTTTTTTTCGACCCAGACGCCGTAGTCTTCACAAACCGAGCCGTTTTCGTCTGACAAAAGCGGCACGGAAAGTTCGTGTTTGCAGATGAACTTGGTGTGTTTTGCGACGCTGTCCTTGGACACGCCAAAGACCTTAACGCCGGCGGATTTGAACGCGTCCAACAGGCCGGAAAAGGCGATGGCTTCCTTCGTGCAGCCGGGCGTGTCATCTTTGGGGTAGAAGTACAAAACGACGGGCGCAGGACGCAGCGCCGTTAAAGTGATATCTTCACCTGCGTCATCCGGCAGGGTGAATTCAGGCGCGATCTGGCCGGTTTCGGGCATCTTGGGCTCCTTGAGGCTTTTGTTTACGGCCCCATCTGACTAGGGTCCGGGCGGTGAGGATAGGGCGCGCGCCGCCAGAGGCAAGAGCACAGAGGTGCCGTATTGGCGATGACCGACGAACAGACACCAAAACCGCCGCGACGACGACGGGCCAGACGCTTTGGCATCTGGCTGTTGTTGAGCACGGCGTTGCTGGTGGCAGTGTTCATGCTGGCGGTGTTATCGTTGACGGAACGCACCTTATCAATGCCCGATTGGGTCAGCGCCCGGGTTGAGAGCCGTCTGAACGCCTCTTTGGCGCCCGCGTCGGTGACCATCGGGGCGCTGGATGTCGAGTTTTCGCGCCAAAATCCCCCCCGCGTTCTGATGCGTGATCTGTTGCTGACAGATATGAACCGTCGCCCGTTGGTGCAGGTGCCCGAGGTTCATGTGACCCTTGCCGGAGACGCGTTGATGCGTGGTGCAGTAGAGCTGCGCAGTGTCGAACTGACGGGGGCTCAATTCCTTTTGCGACGCGATGAAAACGGTGAATTCGATCTGGCCTTGGGGGAGACCGTTGAGGTGGTCGAGGCCCCGACCATTGCGCAGGTACTGGAGCAGATCGACGCGGCTTTGGAAGTGCCCGCACTGGCCAATGTCGATTACATTTCAGCGGATGCGCTGGGGCTGACCTATGTGGATGCGCGCGCGGGGCGCGAATGGCAAATTTTTGACGGTCTGTTGGCGCTGAGCCAGGATGATCAAAACGTTGATATGCAATTGTTTTTCTCTCTTGATGGGCTTCAGGGGGCGCCATCAGAGGTCGCTATTACGTTCGACAAGGTCAAAGGCGAGCTGACATCTAACATGTCGACGAACTTTTCGGACTTGCCAGCGGGGGACATTGCCACCCAATCCCCGGCGCTGGCGTTTCTGACGGTGATTGATGCACCGATTTCAGGGGCGGTGCGCACCGGGGTGAATGCGGATGGATCTTTGGCACCGCTGAGCGCCGCTCTTGAGATCGGGTCTGGAGCATTGCGCCCTGTCCAAGAGGCGGCGCCGATCCGGTTCGATCAGGGCAAGGCCTATTTCAGCTATGCCCCGGAAAACGACAAAATCACCATTGATGAAATGTCGCTCAGCACGGCGGCGCTGACGGCATCGGCGGAAGGGCATGCTTATTTGCGTGATCAGGTGAATGGCTGGCCGACAAGTCTGGTGACGCAGATGCGCCTGCGCGAGTTGATCCTGACCCCCGAAGGCGTGTTTGCCGAGCCAGCCCGGTTTGAAAGTGGCGCGGTGGATTTGAAACTGGCGCTGGATCCGTTCACCGTGACTTTGGGGCAGGTGCAATTGTCTGACCCAGAAGGCGCGCAGTATCGCGGCGCGGGGACGATTAGTGCCCGATCAGATGGCTGGCAGGTGGCGGTTGATCTGCAACTGGACCAAATCACCGAAGCCGCTTTGCTGGGGATGTGGCCGGTCAACCTTGTCCCCAAGACCCGCACTTGGGTGGAAAACAACGTTCATGGTGGGGAAATCCATGACGTCAAAGCGGCTTTGCGGTTGAAGCCCGGTGTCGATCCGGTGGCGAACCTGTCCTATGAATTCCGCGATGCAACCGTGCGGTTCATGAAATCGATGCCGCCGGTTGAAAATGGTGCTGGGTACAGTTCGATTGCCGACAACAGTTTTACACTGGTGGTGGAAAGCGGTCAGGTCACCGCCCCAGAGGGCGGGCTGGTCGAGGCTGCGGGCACGGTCGTGCATGTACCTGATATCCGTCAGCGTCCGGCCAGAGGTGAAATTACGCTGAAAACCGAAAGTGGGTTACAGGCGATGCTGTCCCTGCTGGATCTGCCGCCGTTTCAGATCATGACACGCGCCGGACAGACCCCTGATCTGGCCGAGGGACGGGCGCGGACGGTTGCAAAGCTGAAGGTCCCATTCGTCAAAGGCACGCAGCCTAAGGATGTGGACTATACCGTCGCCGGGACGCTTATAAATGTGCGGTCAGACAAGCTGGTGAAGGGGCGGGTGCTGGCAGCGCGAACGCTCGAGCTGCGCGCTGATACGACGGAAGTCACGATTGGCGGGCAGGCCACGCTGGATGGCATTCCGGTGCAGGGGTTGTGGAGCCAGCGCATTGGACCAGAACATAAGGGCCAAAGCCGGGTGGAGGGCACCGTCGCCTTGTCACAGGCAGCGGTAGATGCGTTTAAGATTGGCCTGCCAAAGGGCACGGTTCTGGGCGAAGGGGTAGGGGATATCACGCTGGATCTTGCCCAAGGTGCGCCCGCGACGTTTGCATTGAGTTCTGATCTGAACAGGGTCGGACTGTCCTTGCCCAGCATCGGCTGGTCAAAACCCCGCAATGCCACAGGGCGATTGCAGGTCGCAGGGACTTTGGGGCCCGTCCCAACCGTCGACACCTTGGAGCTCGAGGCCTCGGGACTTGAGGCGCAGGGCGGGCGCGTCAATCTGCGCGAAGATGGCAGCCTGCAGGAGTTACAGTTTGAGCGGGTGCGATTGGGCGGATGGCTGGACGCACCAGTGGAGATCACCGGGCAGGGTGCCGGGCAGCCTTTGCGCACCGCCCTGACCGGCGGCAGCATCGACTTGCGGCGCAGTTCGCTGTTAAGCGGTGGCGGGGCAGGCAGTGGCAGCGCGGGCGCCCAGATTGATCTTGCTTTGGACCGTCTGACCGTGTCCAACGGCATTGCTCTGCGCAATGTGAACGGCGTTCTGTTGCAGAGCGGCGGCCTGCGGGGAGATTTCACCGCGACCATTGGGGGCGCACCGCTCAGCGTTTCTTTGACCCCGGCCGAGCAAGGTCCTGCCATTCGGGTGCGCTCTAACAATGCTGGTGGCGTTTTGCGCGGCGCTGGGATTTTTGAGAAATCCAACGGTGGCGAGATGAATTTGCAGCTGACCCCGCGCGCCGCGCAGGGCGCTTATGACGGGCGTTTGTTGGTGAACAATACCCGCGTCAGTGATGCGCCCGCTTTGGCCGAGCTGCTCAGCGCCCTTTCGATTGTTGGCCTGCTGGAAATGATGACCGGCGAAGGGCTGGTGTTTACCACGGTCGACATGCGCTTTGGCTTGACGCCCGCCGGATTAACAGTCAAATCCGGCAGCGCCGTCGGACCCTCGTTGGGGATCTCGATGGAAGGGATTTATGACTTCGGCAAGAATTGGTTGGACATGCAGGGCGTGGTGTCTCCGATATATGTGGTCAACAGTGTGGGCCGCGTGATCAGTAAGCGGGGCGAGGGGCTGTTTGGCTTTAACTACTCGATCAAAGGGAACCCGGACGCGCCGCGGGTGCGTGTGAATCCTTTGTCGCTGTTCACCCCTGGAATATTCCGCGAAATTTTCCGTTCGCCCCCGCCGGAGCTGCCGCAGTGAAACTTTCTGACTTTGATTTCGACCTGCCCGAGGCGCTGATTGCCACCCGGCCCGTAAAACCGCGCCCGTCGGCAAAGATGCTGGTGGCGCAGGGCACGCGCACAGAGGATTTGCATGTCTATGACCTGCCAGACCTTTTGTGCGCGGGGGATCGTCTGATCCTGAACAATACCAAGGTGATCCCGGCGCGTCTGTTTGGGCGACGCCTGCGCGAAACAGAGCAGGGGCTGGTGGAAGCCAAGGTTGAAATTACCTTGCTGGAACCGACGGCCCAAGGCGGGTGGCGCGCCCTTGCCAAGCCTCTGCGCAAGTTGAAAGCGGCGGAGGAGATCGTTTTTTCAGACGACCTGTCCGCGCGGGTGCAGGCTTTGGGTCAGGGAGAGGTTACGCTGGATTTCAACCTGTCTGGTGATGACTTCGACGCGGCACTGGCACAGGCGGGTGCGATGCCGCTGCCCCCCTATATCGCGGCAAAACGCCCGGCGGATGCGCAGGACAAGGATGACTACCAAACCGTATTTGCGCGCCATTCGGGGGCTGTGGCTGCGCCCACGGCCTCGTTGCACTTTGATGCCGATTTGCTGGATAAACTGCGCGCGCGCGGCGTGCAGTTTACCGAGGTCACGTTGCATGTGGGCGCGGGGACGTTCCTGCCGGTGAAGGTTGATGACATCGCCACGCACAAGATGCATGCCGAATGGGGCGAGGTCACCGCGCAGGCCGCAGCCGAGATGAACCAGACCCGCGCTGCCGGAGGGCGGGTGATCCCGGTGGGTACTACCGCTCTGCGCCTGATCGAAAGCGCGGCGCAGAATGATGGAACCATGCTCGCCTGGCAGGGCGAAACGGATATTTTCATCACCCCCGGCTATCAGTTCAAAATCACAGACGCGCTGATGACCAATTTCCATTTGCCCAAATCAACCTTGTTGATGCTGGTTTCAGCGCTGATGGGAATGGATCGGATGCGGCAGGTCTATGACCATGCGGTGCGCAACAACTACCGCTTCTTTTCCTATGGCGATGCCTCGTTGTTGATTCCCTAAGTTGTCGGCGCCCTACAGGACGCTGCCGAACAGCTTCTCTTTTGCAAAATCAGCTCTTGCGGCCCCGGAAGGGTTTTGAGACGCTGAAATTCCAGAGGAGGAGCAACAAGATGAGCGTTATAGACGAAGTCATCGAATTCTGGCTGTCAGAGGTGGGCCCAAAGGGCTGGTACATAAGCACCGAAGCCTTGGATCAAAAAATCCGCGACACATACATGGACCTGTGGACACAGGCCCTGAATGGTGGCCTTCACGAGTGGACGTCGGATCCGCGTGGGGCGTTGGCTTATCTGCTGGTGACGGATCAATTTCCGCGGAATATGTTTCGCGAAGATCCGCGGGCGTTCGCGACGGACCCGCGTGCGCGGGCGGTGGCCAAACATGCTGTCGACGTCGGGTTTGACATGAAGATCGACGAACCCGAAAGGCAGTTCTTTTATCTGCCCCTGATGCATTCTGAATGCCTGACGGATCAGGATCGTTGCGTACGCCTGATTTTGACGCGCATGCCCAAAGAGGGCGCTTCGAACTTGTTGCACGCACGTGCCCATCGCCGCGTGATCCGGCGGTTTGGCCGTTTCCCTTATCGGAACAACGCGTTGGCACGATGCTCTTCAGAAGACGAGAAAAACTTCCTTGAGCAGAGCGGCTATGGTGGAATTGTCGAGGAACTGAAGTCAGAATCTGACTAAATCACCAAATAAATCAACTCCGTGCGCGAAAACTAGCGGTGGGGACTGTGTGGTGTGTTGAGGCTTCTGGAAAAATAGTTTAATGTCAAACTACTTTTTCAGGACCCATGGATCACGAGGATAAAATGGCTGCCAAAAACTATGACCTGATTGTTATCGGAGCAGGGCCGGGTGGCTATGTTGCTGCGATCCGCGGGGCCCAGCTTGGTCAGAAAGTGGCTATCGTTGAGCGCGAGCATCTGGGCGGGATTTGCCTGAACTGGGGCTGTATCCCAACGAAAGCGCTGTTGCGTAGTTCCGAAGTGTTCCACTTGATGCATCGCGCCAAAGAGTTTGGCCTGAAAGCAGATAAGATCGGCTATGATCTGGAGGCCGTCGTAAAGCGCTCGCGCGCGGTTGCGGGCCAGCTGTCGGGCGGCATCGGTCACCTGATGAAGAAAAACAAGATTGATGTGGTCATGGGGGAAGCGACGCTTCCGGCCAAGGGTAAGGTTTCGGTCAAAACCGACAAAGGCACCCAAGAGCTGACCGCCAAGAACATTGTTCTGGCGACCGGTGCCCGTGCCCGCGAATTACCCGGGCTTGAGGCCGACGGTGATTTGGTCTGGACCTATAAGCACGCGTTGGATCCGGTGCGCATGCCCAAGAAGCTTCTGGTCATCGGTTCGGGTGCTATCGGTATCGAATTTGCAAGCTTTTACAACACGTTGGGTGCCGATACGACGGTGGTCGAGGTGATGGATCGCGTGTTGCCCGTCGAGGACGCCGAGATCAGTGCTTTCGCCAAAAAAGCCTTTGCCAAACAGGGCATGACCATCATGGAAAAAGCCATGGTCAAGCAGCTGGATCGCGGGAAAGGCAAGGTGACCGCGCATATCGAAACTGGCGGTAAAGTCATCAAGGAAGAGTATGACACCGTTATTTCGGCTGTTGGGATTGTGGGCAATGTTGAAGGTCTTGGCCTGGAAGAGCTGGGCGTGAAAATCGACCGTACCCATGTCGTGACCGATGAATTCTGCCGCACCGGCGTCGATGGCCTCTATGCCATTGGCGATATCGCTGGTGCCCCTTGGCTTGCACATAAAGCCAGCCATGAAGGCGTCATGGTGGCCGAGCTGATCGCGGGCAAGCATGCCCATCCGGTCAAACCCGAAAGCATCGCCGGTTGCACCTATTGTCACCCTCAGGTGGCAAGCGTTGGCTATACCGAAGCCAAGGCGAAAGAGCTGGGGTATGACGTCAAAGTAGGCCGCTTCCCGTTCATTGGGAACGGCAAGGCCATTGCACTGGGAGAGCCGGAAGGTCTGGTTAAGACCGTTTTTGATGCGAAAACCGGGGAACTTCTGGGCGCGCACATGGTCGGCGCCGAGGTCACCGAGATGATTCAGGGTTATGTTGTGGGGCGTCAGTTGGAAACAACCGAGGAAGACTTGATGAACACTGTCTTCCCGCACCCAACGCTCAGCGAAATGATGCATGAATCGGTGCTGGACGCGTATGGTCGTGCATTGCACTTCTGATCGACGCGTATGAATGAAAGGCCCCGTGCAGTGCGTGGGGCCTTTAGTTTAGTGATTGAACCATTGTCGCGGTGGCGCGCCGCCTAGGCAAAAATGAACACGTTTTCATCGAATGCGGCGATATCCGCGCTGCCATAGTCGTCCACGCGGATACGTTCATCTCCGTATTCAATGATCAGGTAAGTTTCGGACCCGCCTGCACTGATCGTCAGATCATCCAGCGATGTGACCCCCCAAAGGCTTAGGTCAATCATGTCTTCGGCCACAGAAAAGTCATAGATGCGGTCCTCTTGGCCATCGCCTGAAACAAACCGGAATGTGTCTGCACCCGCCCCGCCGGTGAAATACTCTTTGGTGGCGGCATCGCTGTCGATCAGCAGATCGTTCCCCGACAACCCTTTGATGTTGGTCACGCCGCTGCCGGCGATGATCACATCATCATAGTCGGTGCCCCGAACCCGTTCGACATTGGTGACCGTATCCCCCGCGGCGATGCCGGTGCTGTTGGACGCATCACCCAGATCAATGGTCAGACCAGAAAGCGAGGTGGTGTACCAAAGTTCATCCTTATTGTCGCTGCCACCGTCATAGGCATCCGCGCCGTCCCCAGCAAAGAAATAGTCGCGCCCGGCGCCGCCTTCGACGATGTCATCACCCGCGCCATCAAAGACCGTGTCGCTGCCATCACCCGCTTGTATCAATTGGCCCAGATCGTTGATCGTGTCCCCATCCTGATCGACATAGCTGCTGTCGATGACGTCGTTACCCGAAGTCCCCACAACCACCCCGTCACCAGTTGGCGCATTGGGGTCAAACACGAAGACCGTTTCATCGAAAGAGGCTATATCGGCGGCGGAATAGCCGTTCAGTCGCACGCTTTCCTCTTCGAAGGAGATCAGCAGGTAGGTCCCGTTTGCGCCTTCGGTAAAGGTCAGTTGGCTCAGATCGCCCACGCCCCAAAGGCTCAGGTCCAGCGTGTCTTCGCTGAGGGTGAAGTCAAAGATGCGATCTTCATGGCCATCGCCGGCGATCATTTGGAACGTGTCTGCCCCGTCACCTCCCGTCAGGTAGTTCTTTACCGCACCGTCAACGATGACATCATCGCCAGCTTCAGCGTTGATGATCGCGACACCGGACCCGCCAATTACCACATCATCGAACTCAGACCCGCGTAGGCGTTCAACATTGACGAAACTGTCGCCTCGGGCGATTCCGGTGCCGCTGAAGGGATCGCTCAGGTCAATGGTCAGGCCCTCTGCGGCGGTGGTGTATCGGACTTCGTCCAACAGGCCCACGCCGCCATCATAACTGTCAGCCCCGTCACCCGCATAGAACCGGTCCTTGCCTGCGCCGCCATACACAATATCGCTTCCGGCGCCGTCGTAGATTCTGTCATCACCGTCGTTGCCGAAGATCTCGTCGATGCCATCGGTGCCGTAGAGGGTGTCGTTTTGGGCGGTGCCATTGATGGTTTCACCAGCCTGACCCAATTCGAATTCGATCATGACGACCTCATAGCCATCCAGATTAAACGAGACGGGGGCTGCGCCAGCGTAGCTGCCCTCTTCGGTTAACTGCATGGCTGCGTCTGGTTCCGATTCAGCCGCCCAATTGTAGTCGTCTTGGGTGTCGTTTTTATAGTAGCCGTCAACTGAGTCCGGATCCACGCCGATGGTCGTCACAGTGTAGCTGTCAACGTCTGGGAATAACGCGGCAAAGTCCAGGTCGACCTCTTGCGTGGCGGACTGCAGTGACGACACAAAGATCACCGCCGTATCGCCATCTGTGAAAGCGTGAACATCGAGCGATGTGTTCGTAACGCCGGTATCCATCGCCTGCATCCCAAGCGTCTTGTTTTCGAGCAGGGTGAAGAAATCTCCGATGAAGTTCACATCCCCGTTATTTGCGTTGGTGGACGTTGCGTGGAATTGCATTGGCCAATAGATCAAGCTGTCGGCCCCGTGCGTCAGATATTGGGTGAACATTTCTAGATTCAGGGGGATGCTACGCAAACCGGTGTAGTTGTGGGAGTCCACCCCTTCTTCGAGTTTGAAATGTGCCCCCCATTCAGTGACATACAGGTCTAACTCTTTGCCTGCTTTGGTTTCCCAGTCATCCAACGGTTCAAAGACTTGGTCCATTGCGCGGTCAATATTGTCGTACGTGTGAGCACGTTCTTCGTGGTCGGGATCGCCTACGAATTTGTCTTCCGTGAAGTAGAAATGCGCAGTGACGCCGTCGACCGCGGCCAGCTCTTCTGCGCTAAATTCGTACAGAATGCTGTCGTTATACTGCGCCAGCTTTTCTTCGGTCCAATGGTCTGTTGCCTCTGGGCTAAACGTGATCAACTGAACAATAATGTCGGGTTCTTCCACGGAGGGATCAATTTGGTTCTCCGCGTTGTATTCATCGATGGCTTCTTGGATGATCGGCGCCGCCCAGCTTGCCACATCACCATATTCATAGCCTGACAAAGTGTTCGATGAATCGCCATCGGGGTCGCGGGGGACTGCTGGAAACTCGTTACCCAGTTCGAAAGCGGCCACCCCGACGTCGCCCATCATTGCCATCGTATCTTTGACAAAGGCCTTCAGGGTTTCTTCCATGTCTTCATTGGGCTTAGCATAGCCATTTTCGTTCAGATAGAAGAGCTCGGAGATGGGAATAACAATGACCGGCTGGATGTTTAGATCGACGCAGAAACTGGTGAATTCTGTCAGGCCGATAAACTCTTTCGTGACACCATCTTCATTGACCCAGGTGATGTTGTCATAGTTCACCAGATCAAAATGCCGCTCTGTTTCGACCCCGCCGGGATAGCGGATCGTCGTAAGGTTCAGCGCGTCATCGTTGATACTTATGATGTTGCCGTGCTCGTCCGTTTCAACACCCATCAGCTCGTAGACGGAATTCACGAAGTTATAGTCGAATTCCTGATAGTCTGCGGTGGCATTAATACCAAAATGCTCTTCGGTAATTTCCGAGCCCTCAACTTGGGCGGCGTTTAGGGTAATGGACGTCATTTGGGAATCCTAAATAAATGGTTAATGCCTTTTCTTAGCATTGCTTCCAGTGATCGCCTATAGCGGGATTTAATACCCGCAAAAGCGCGCCTTAGGAGAGTGGCGTGAACTGTCAGCAACATGCTTTTTGTTCGCGGATTGTTCCTGTTTTTTTGTTGGAGTTTCGGCCGTGCTCAACTATCTATTAAGAATTGGTGTGAGGGTAGACGATGGCCGAGCTGAAACAGATCGAAGTACGCGGTGCGCGTGAGCATAACCTAAAGGGCATCGACGTGGATATTCCGCGCGATGAACTGGTGGTGATCACGGGGCTGTCGGGCTCGGGGAAGTCGAGCCTGGCGTTTGATACGATCTATGCCGAAGGGCAGCGGCGCTATGTCGAAAGCCTCAGCGCCTATGCGCGGCAGTTTTTGGACATGATGGAAAAGCCGGATGTGGATCATATCGCAGGGTTGTCGCCCGCGATTTCGATTGAACAAAAGACCACATCGAAGAACCCGCGCTCGACCGTCGGCACCGTCACCGAGATTTACGACTATCTGCGGCTGTTGTTTGCCCGTGTCGGCACGCCTTACAGCCCTGCCACCGGCGAGCCGATCGAAGCCCAGCAGGTGCAGGATATGGTTGATCGCATCATGACGATGGAGGAGGGGACCCGCGCCTATTTGCTGGCCCCCATCGTGCGCGACCGCAAAGGTGAATACCGCAAGGAAATGCTGGAACTGCGTAAGCAGGGCTTTCAGCGGGTCAAGGTCGATGGTGAATTCCACGATCTGGATACCCCGCCCGAGTTGGACAAGAAATTTCGCCATGACATTGACGTCGTGGTCGACCGGATCGTCGTGCGCGAGGGTTTGGAAACCCGTCTGGCCGACAGCCTGCGCACAGCGCTGGATCTGGCAGATGGCATTGCCATTTTGGAAACAGCACCCAAAGAGGGCGACCCGGAACGCACCACGTTTTCCGAGAATTTTGCCTGCCCTGTCAGTGGCTTCACCATCCCCGAGATCGAACCGCGCCTGTTTTCCTTCAACGCGCCTTTTGGCGCCTGCCCCGAATGTGACGGGCTGGGCAAAGAGCTGTTCTTTGACGAACGGCTGGTTGTACCTGACCCGCAGTTGCAGATTGCCGATGGCGCTTTGGCGCCGTGGCGCAAGGGCAAGTCGCCCTATTTCCTGCAAACCATCGAGGCGCTCGCCAAGCACTACGAGTTTGACAAAACCACCCCGTGGCGCGATCTGGCACCGCATGTGAAGCAGGTGTTTCTTTATGGCTCGGGCGACGAGGAAATCCGGTTCCGCTATGACGAAGGCGGGCGCGTATACGAGGTCACCCGCGTGTTCGAAGGCGTGATCCCGAACATGGAACGCCGCTACCGCGAGACAGACAGCAACTGGATACGCGAAGAGTTCGAACGCTATCAGAATAATCGCCCTTGCGGCGCCTGTGATGGCTATCGTCTGCGCGACGAAGCGCTGGCCGTAAAAATAGCCGGGCTGCATGTGGGTCAGGTGGTGCAGATGTCGATCCGCGAGGCCTATGCGTGGTGTGAAACCGTGCCCGCCAGCCTGACCGCGCAGAAGAACGAAATCGCCCGTGCCATCCTGAAAGAAATCCGCGAGCGGCTGGGATTTCTGAACAACGTCGGGCTGGAATACCTGTCTCTGTCGCGCTCATCCGGTACGTTGTCGGGCGGAGAAAGCCAGCGCATCCGGCTGGCCAGCCAGATCGGCTCGGGCCTGACGGGGGTTTTGTATGTGCTGGACGAGCCGTCGATTGGCCTGCATCAACGCGACAATGGCCGCTTGCTGACCACGCTGAAAAACCTGCGCGATCAGGGCAATACCGTGATCGTCGTGGAACACGACGAAGAAGCGATCCGCGAGGCCGATTACGTCTTTGATATTGGCCCGGGTGCGGGTGTGCATGGCGGTCAGGTCGTGTCGCACGGCACGCCTCAGGTGGTCGCATCAGACGCCGCCTCGCTGACCGGGCAGTACCTGTCGGGTAAACGCGAGATCACGGTGCCCAAGACCCGCCGCAAGGGCAATGGCAAGAAGATCCGGGTCAAGAAAGCGTCGGGCAATAACCTGCAAAACATTACGGTCGATTTCCCGCTGGGCAAGTTTGTGTGCGTCACCGGCGTGTCGGGCGGCGGCAAGTCGACCCTGACAATTGAAACACTGTTCAAAACGGCCTCTATGCGGCTCAATGGGGCGCGTCAGACCCCAGCGCCTTGTGAGGGGATCGAGGGCCTGGAGCATCTGGATAAGGTGATCGACATCGACCAGCGCCCGATTGGGCGCACGCCGCGCTCTAACCCTGCGACCTATACTGGTGCTTTCACCCCGATCCGCGACTGGTTTGCCGGTCTGCCCGAGGCCAAGACGCGCGGCTATAAGCCGGGGCGTTTCAGCTTTAATGTCAAAGGTGGCCGGTGCGAGGCCTGTCAGGGTGACGGCGTCATCAAGATCGAAATGCATTTCCTGCCAGACGTTTACGTGACCTGCGAGACCTGCAACGGCGCGCGCTATAACCGCGAAACGTTGGAAGTGAAGTTCAAAGGCAAGTCCATCGCCGATGTGCTGGACATGACGGTGGAGGACGCCAAAGAGTTCTTTAAAGCTGTGCCGAGTATCCGTGACAAGATGGAGGCGCTTTCCCGCGTGGGTCTTGATTATATCAAGGTCGGCCAGCAGGCGACGACCCTGTCGGGTGGCGAAGCACAGCGGGTGAAACTGTCAAAAGAACTGTCCAAACGCGCGACGGGCCGGACGCTGTATATTCTGGACGAACCCACCACCGGGCTGCATTTCGAAGACGTCAAAAAGCTGCTCGAAGTGCTGCATGAACTGGTCGATCAGGGTAATACGGTGGTGGTGATCGAACACAATCTGGACGTGGTTAAAACGGCGGACCATATCATCGACATCGGCCCCGAGGGCGGCGATGGCGGTGGCAAGGTGGTGGCCAAGGGTACGCCAGAAAAGGTGGCGACGGTTCCGGAAAGCCATACCGGACGCTATCTGGCCGATATGCTGGGTATCGCCCGCAAAGCAGCGGAGTAGGGCCGGGTTCACCGGCCCTCCGGTTACTCCTGCTTGAGTTTGCAGGTGCTGATCCCAAAGATCGTGTAAAGCGCGCAGCTGGACATCAGGCCAGTGACAAGCGGCACGATACCGATCAGATAGAGCCAGCTATAGCTGCCGCTGGTCATGAAGAACCCTGCAATCAGGGCAAGGCCCACGATGATGCGCAGGGCGCGGTCGGTGCTGCCGACATTCTTTTTGAACATGAGAATCTCCTTATTCAAACGCCTCCGGGTTGGGGCGTATGGGCCGAGTCTAGGGCTTTGGAGGTACAGTGTCGGTGACTAGGTCACCAAACACGGGATTTAGTGATCAGACGCGCCGATTTGTGCCAATCGGTCCGGGTTCAACAGGGTAATGCAGCCGCGATCCAGCTGTACCAGCCCGCGTTTGGCCATTTGATCCAACCGGCGCGAGACCACCTCGCGCGCACTGCCGATCTGCACCGCCAGTTCGGCATGTGTCATATGTAATTGCCCGCCCTTGGCGCCTTTCAAAAGGGCTGCGGCCAAGCGGCTTTCAACCTTTTGGAAGGCGACCCTTTCCAGCAACGTCATCATGCCTTGCATGCGTTCAGCAAAGGCTTCGAAAACGAAATGGCGAAACGGTTGGGAGGCATTCATCAGTGTCAGGAAGGTGTCGCGCGGGATCAGGACCAGCTGACAGTCGGTGGCGGTGAGCGCCTCGCCGCTGTATTCGGTGCCGCCCAGCAGGCCCAGTGTCGACTGCACACAGCTTTCGCCCGGCTCGACCGCATAAAGCAGAATGTCGCGTCCGGTTGAGCCGGTCAGAAACACCTCGACCCGGCCCTGTAAGACCACCACAAAACCGCGCGCAGCCTCGCCCGGGCAAAACAGCGTCTGACCTTTGGGCACGGTTGCGACAGGCAGTGCCTCAAGGCTGGCGCGGCTTTGCGCGTCCAGATCTTCCAGTCCCGGCGCTGTTGTGACCCAGCTCAATCGCGCCCTCGTTTTTCAAACCGGGGCAGCATGGCGCTGAAATCCATGCCTTGGCCGTTTTCGGCCTCGACAAAGGTTTCATAGAGCTGCGATGCGAGTTGCCCCATGGGCGTGTCGGCATCCGCACTGCCCGCAGCTTGCTGCGACAAGCGCAGGTCTTTCAGCATCAGTTCGGCGGCGAAACCGGGCTGATAGCCATTGTCGGCGGGCGACTCTGGGCCGACACCGGGGGCGGGGCAATAGGCGTTCATGCTCCAGCTATACCCCGAAGAGGTCGACACCACATCAAACATTTTGCCGCGGTCCAGTCCCAGCTTGTCAGCCAGTGCAAAGGCTTCGCATGTGGCGATCATGGTAACGCCAAGGATCATGTTGTTGCAGATCTTGGCGGCCTGACCCGCGCCCGCGTCGCCGCAATGGACCGATTTTTGGCCCATGATGTCAAAGAGCGGTTTGATGGTCGCAAAAGCGTCAGCGCCGCCACCAACCATAAACGTCAGCGTGCCCCCCGAAGCGCCGCCAACCCCGCCGGACACGGGCGCATCCAGCGCGCCCAATCCGGCCAGAGCGGCCTGATCGGCCACCGCGCGGGCGCTGTCGACATCGACGGTTGAACAGTCACACAACACCGCGTTTGCCTGCATGGCCGGGATCACTTCGGCGGCGACCGATCGCAAGATCGCGCCGTTGGGCAGCATGGTGATGACCACGTCGACCCCAGAAGCGGCCGACGCAGCACTATCGGCTTTCGTCACACCAGTGGGCATCGGTGCCGTCAGATCGAATCCGGAGACATCATGACCCGCCGCCGCAAGATTGGCGGCCATCGGTCCGCCCATGTTGCCCAAGCCGATAAAACCGATCTTCATGCTGCTTCCTCCGTCAAATTCAGTTCATCTTTGCCCAAAGGCAGCATTAGCCGGGTCACATCTGCGCCCGAGACCGCCTCCAGCCCGCTATGTCGCCAGTTCGGCGCGTTGTCCTTGTCGATGATCTTGGCCCGGATGCCCTCGAGCAAATCGGACTGTTCCGCCGCGCGGTAGGTAAAGCGGTATTCCTCGGCCAGAGCGGCCTGAATAGAGCCTTTGCCGCGTTGCCGGTGGACCAGTTCCACTGCGCAGGCCATGGCCAGCGGGCTGTTACGGGACAGGGATTTCAGCGTTTTTGCTGCAAATTCAGAGTCTTCTGCCTGAAGCGAGCGCGCAATGTCACCCAAAGTTTGCCCGGCGAAATGGGCGTCGATTTGCGGCTGTAGAGCCTGCAACGTGCCGTCGGGTGGGGTGGTCGCGGCACGTTCCACGGCGGTTGCGTCGCCATTAGATACAAGATCATCAATCAATGCGGGCCATGCGTCTTGCGGGATGAACTGATCCGCGAACCCGGCATAGATCGCATCCGCAGGCCCCATGCGCGCAGCGGTGGTGCCCAGATATTCGCCCAGCCGCCCCGGTGCCAAGGCAAGGATCAGCGAACCACCCACATCGGGGACCAACCCTATCCCCACCTCGGGCATGGCGATCTGGCTGGTTTCGCCCACCACCCGGTGCGAGCCATGGCAGCCCAATCCGACACCGCCGCCCATGGTAAAGCCCTGCATCAGGCTGATCACGGGCTTGGGGTAGGTGAAAATCTTGGCGTTCATCCGGTATTCGTCGGCCCAAAATTTCCGCCCGTATTCAAAGTCTTGCGCCATGCCGGTTTCATAGATCACACCAATGTCGCCGCCGGCGCAGAAGGCACGCTCACCCTCGGCATCCATCAGCACCACGGCGACGTCAGGATCGGTGCGCCAGCTGTCCAGCGCGGCTTCGACGTCCAAACACATCTCATAGCTGAGCGCGTTCAGCGCCTTGGTGCGGGTCAGGGTGATGCGCCCGGCGCGGCCCTCTTTGCGGATATGAATGTCGTCGCTCATCAGCCTCGGTCTTTCAGCAATTGGCGCGCCACGATCAGGCGCATGATTTCGTTGGTGCCTTCAAGGATTTGATGCACGCGCAGATCACGCACGATCTTTTCGATCCCGTAATCGGCCAGATAGCCATAACCGCCGTGCAGTTGCAGACAGCCATTGGCCACGTCAAAGGCGGCATCGGTGACCATCAGTTTGGCCATGGCGCAGAACTTGGTGGCATCGTGCGCGCCGCTGTCCAGTTTCCACGCGGCCTGACGCAGAAAGGTCCGGGCGGCTTGCAGGCGGGTTTCATACTCGGCCAGTCGGAATTGCAGCGCTTGGAACTGGTCAATGCTGCGGCCAAAGGCCTGCCGTTCACCCATGTAGGTCAGCGTGGCGTTCAAAGCAGCCTGCGCCCCACCAAGGGCCGAGGCAGAGATGTTCAATCGGCCGCCGTCCAACCCCGCCATGGCGTAGACAAAGCCCTGACCTTCGTCGCCCAGCAATGCATCATGGGGCAGGGGGCATGCGTCAAACTGAACCTGACAGGTCGGCTGCGCTTTCCAGCCCATTTTATGTTCCTGCGCGCCAAAGCTCAGGCCGTCGGTGCCATCTTCGACGATCAGCGCCGATATCCCGCTGGCACCGTCCGCGCCCGTGCGGCACATCACGATATAGGCATCAGAATAAGACCCACCCGAAATGAACGCCTTGGTGCCTGTCAGGGTATAGCCAGCGTCGGTTTTCACTGCCTTGCTGCGCAACGCTGCAGCGTCCGAGCCCGCGCCGGGTTCGGTCAGGCAGTAAGAGAACACCTTGTCCATCGTACACAGCTGCGGCAGGTATGTGGATTTCAGATCGTCAGAGCCAAACTTGTCGATCATGCCACCGCACATGTTGTGGATCGACAGAAACGCGCTGACCGAGGGGCAGGACATTGCCAAAGCTTCGAACACAAGGGTGGCGTCCAGCCGAGATAGGCCCGAACCTCCGTATTCTTCCGAAACATAGACTCCGCCCAGACCCAGCTGCGCGGCCTGGCCCCATAGGTCGCGCGGAATAGTGCCCTCTGCCTCCCAAGCCTGAGCATGCGGGGCGATAGCCTCGGCACCAAAGGCCTGTGCCATGTCAAAAATTGCGGTCTGTTCCTCGCTCAGCGCGAAATCCATGCTGGCCCTCCCTTTGCCTGCATATATTCGGATGAAGGATTGCAACTGCGCGCGGTAAGGGCAAGGCGATGCTGTGCTAAATCGTTTTGCGCAATTGCAGGGTGTTAAAGGTCTTCGGCGAACTCGTCGATCAAAAGGCGCACAACGGCACGCAGCGCGTCTTTGTGCTCTGCACCGTTTTGCAAGGCCTGTTCGAAAACGGTACGTTGGCGGTCTGCGCTGGTGCCATCTTCGATGATACGTATGGCGCGATGCAATTCGTCTTGGCATTTCAAGGCTTTGGCATCTTGCGCGACCAGTTCGAACAGCTCGTCCAGCAATTGCTTCATCGGCTTGATCTGACCCTCACCCAGATCAATCAGGCCCTCGGAAATGCCATATCGTTGCGCGCGCCAGCGGTTTTCGGCGATCAGGAACGGGTCATACAGGCGCCATTGTTGATTGCGTTGCGCCAGACGGTGCAGCATCCGGGTGATGCACTGGGTCAGTGCCGCCAGCGCAAGCGCGTCTTCCAGACGCGGGCTGACATCGCAAATCCGCGATTCAATCGTTGGAAACCGCGCAGAAGGGCGCAGGTCCCACCAGATTTTCGAACTGTCCTCGATCAGTTCCAGATCAATCAGGGTTTGAACCATGTTCTGATAGTGATCCCAACTGGCCGGGCGCGGTGGCAGGCCGGTGCGGGGCAGGTTGTCAAACACCGTTAGGCGATAGGAGTTCAGTCCTGTATCAATCCCGCCCCAAAACGGCGAAGAGGTAGACAGGGCCAACAGATGCGGCAGGAAATAAGTCAGCTGCTTCATCAGGTCGATGCGGGCGGATTTATCCTCGATCCCGATGTGCACATGCATGCCGCAGATCAGCATACGTCTTGCCACGCCGGCCAAGGCTTTGGACAGCTCGTTATAGCGCTGCTTGTCGGTGTGGTGCTGTTCTTTCCAGTCGGCGAACGGGTGGCACGAGGCCGCGATGGGCGCCAGCCCATAGTCTTTGGCAATGCGTTTGACGGTGCGGCGCAAATGGGCAAGGTCTTCGCGCGCTTCGGAGACTGTCTGGCAGACCTGAGTGCCCACCTCGATCTGGCACTGCAGGAATTCGGGGCTGAACTGGCCTTCCAGCTCTTTCTGGCAGCGCTCCATCAGATCAGCAGGCGCCATAGCCAGTGCGCAACTGTCCTGATCGACCAGAAGGTACTCTTCTTCGATCCCAATGGTGAAGGCAGGCGTTTGGGCCAAGAACTTATCCCCCGTTTGTCCTGATTTCAGCAGGAAAAGCGCGGTGTTACAAGGTGTAGCTGGCTGTGGATCAGGCCATTTGCTCTAGCAGAGCGCTGAAGCTTCGTTCTGATTGGCCAAGCAAAGACAGCGCTTCGGCCTCGTCCTGGGTCACAACGGTGACCATACCAGCCACATCCTGCCATGACCGTTTGGCCAAATGGGCAACCCTGAGGGCGATATCAGTGGTGGCGTGATAGATCATCAAAGTTTCTACCGGGCCTTGCGCCAAAACATCGGCCTTTTGCGCCTGCACCTGCATCAGTTTGACGTAGTCTTCGTCATAGCCGGTCAGGTGGGTCAGATCGACCAGTTGCTTTTGTCCGGGCTGGCAATCGGGGTGCTGCGCATAGGCGGCAAAGGCCTCGGATGTTTCGTCAATCTGCGCCACGCCGTCGTAACGGACATAGACCAATCCTCGGCGCGGGAAGATACGAAAACTCACTGGCATGGGGCTTTACACCATGAAAAAAGGGCGCCTGCAAGATGCGGGCGCCCTAAGTGGGGGAGGTGTGGGATTAGTCCATGGCTTTGAAGTTAAATTCGCCGCCTTCTTTGATGCCCGAGTACCACCGCGAAGTGACGGTTTTGGTCTTGGTGTAGAAACGGAACGCATCCGGGCCGTACTGGTTCAGATCGCCAAAGGCCGATTTCTTCCAGCCACCAAAGGTGTGGTAGGACAGAGGAACTGGGATCGGGAAGTTTACACCGACCATGCCCACGTTAACGCGGTGGCAGAAGTCACGCGCGGTGTCGCCATCGGCGGTATAGATCGCGGTGCCATTGCCATAGTCATTGTCGATGATCAGGTTCAGCGCATCTTCATAGTTGTCCGTGCGCACCTGTGTCAGAACCGGGCCAAAGATCTCTTGTTTATAGATTTCCATGTCCGGGGAGACGTTGTCGAACAGGCTTGGGCCACAGAAGAAGCCGTTTTCATAGCCTTGCAGCTCAAACCCGCGACCGTCGATCAGCAGGTCCGCGCCTTGATCGACACCCGACTGGATCAGGTTTTCGATCCGCGTTTTCGACGCGGCGGTGATCACCGGGCCATAGTCCACGTCAGCACCGGCGGTATAGGGGCCGACTTTCAGTTTTTCGATGCGCGGAACCAGCTTATCGATCAAACGGTCAGCGGTTTCGGCGCCCACGGGCACCGCAACCGAAATCGCCATGCAGCGTTCGCCCGCAGCGCCATACCCGGCCCCAACCAGCGCATCGGCGGCTTTGTCCATATCTGCGTCGGGCATGATGATCATGTGGTTCTTGGCACCACCGAAACACTGGGCGCGTTTGCCATTGGTGGCGGCGCGGCCATAGATGTATTGGGCAATCGGGGTAGAGCCGACAAAGCCAACAGCGGCGATGGTGTCGTTATCCAGGATCGCGTCTACGGCTTCTTTGTCGCCATTGACGATCTGCAGGACGCCATCAGGCAGGCCGGCCTCTTTCAGCAGTTCCGCCAGGAACATCGCGGTCGAGGGGCAGCGCTCGGATGGTTTCAGGATCATCGCATTGCCGCAAACCAGAGCAGGGGCCATTTTCCACAGCGGGATCATGGCCGGGAAGTTGAACGGTGTGATGCCCGCAACAACGCCCAGCGGCTGGCGCATGGAGTAAAGGTCAATGCCCGGGCCACCATTGTCTGTGTATTCGCCCTTGAGCAAGTGCGGCGCGCCCATGCAAACCTCGACCACTTCCAGACCGCGCTGCACATCGCCTTTGGCGTCAGGCAAGGTCTTGCCATGTTCGCGGCTGACCAGCTCGGCCAGTTTGTCCATGTTTTCATTGATCAAAGCGCCGAATTTCATCATCACCCGTGCGCGTCGCTGAGGGTTCGTGGCACCCCAGCCTTTTTGGGCTTCGGCAGCCGCAGCGATCGCCGCGTCCATTTCATCTTTGGTTGCCAGCGCGACCTGAGCCTGGATCTCACCGGTGGCCGGGTTGTAGACATCGGTGCTACGGCCCGAAGTGCCCTCAGACGGGGCGCCGTTCAGGAAATGACCAATCTGCTGCATGTTATTTCTCCATAACTTGAGTTGGCGCAAGAATAGTCTTGCAAAAAACACCTGAAAAGAGACACTTCAACAAAAGCATTTTGCAAAAATGAGGTGGGAAGATGGATCCGAACTGGGACGACTTGCGGGTATTTCTGGCGGTTGCGCGACTGGAAAGCCTGTCGGGCGCGGGAAAACAGTTGAAAATGGACCCGGCAACGGTGGGTCGGCGGGTGCAACGCTTGGAAGAGGCTCTGGACGCGAGCCTGTTCGCCAAATCTCCACAAGGCTATGCGTTGACCGCTGAAGGAGAGCGGTTGCTGACGCGTGTGGAACAGGCAGAACAGGCCGTGACTCTTGGGGCCGAAGAGACGCGCGGACAGGCCGGGCAGTTGTCGGGTACAGTTCGGCTGGGTGCACCCGATGGCTGTGCCAACTATATCCTGCCGCAGGTCTGTGCGCGGATTTGCGAAGAAAACCCGGGGCTGGAGGTGCAGATTTTGTCTTTGCCGCGCGTGGTGAACCTGTCACGTCGCGAGGCCGACATGGCGATTGTTGTCAGCCCCCCCGATGCCGGGCGCCTGACGGTACAAAAGATCACGGACTATAAGTTGCATCTGGCGGCGTCGCGTAAGTATCTGAAAATGCACGGGCCTATCGAGTCTCTGTCGGAACTGCGAAACCATAAGACCGTAGGTTACATCCCCGACATGGTGTTTGACCAAAAGCTGGACTACAGCGCCGCAATGGGCGTTGAAGATGTGCAGTTTGCGTCAAACTCGGTCGCGGTTCAGGTGAACTTCCTGCGCCACGGGGCGGGTATTGGTATGGCCCATGATTTCGTCCTGCCCGCGGTGCGAAACATTCAGCGCATTTTGCCCGACCAGCTGTCCTTGCAACGGTCGTTCTATTTGGTGCGCCACGCCGACGACCGGCGTGTCGAGCGCCTGAATCGGTTTTCGGCAGCGTTGATCGACGGAATTCGGGCAGAAGTGCTACGTTTGGAGGAGGCGGTCGAAACTTGACATATCGTCGCAGTTGGGGCGAGGCTGGGCATATGCACGGAGGAGAATATTAATGCAGGTTCAACAGATTTTAAAATCAAAGCCGGAAACCGGCGTCGCCACCATTCAGCCCGGCAGCTCGGTTTCGGATGCAGCGACCCTTTTGTCGCAAAAACGTATCGGGTCTTTGGTGGTGTCCAGCACCGGCAGCGACGTGATTGGTATTCTGTCCGAGCGCGACATCGTACGGGAATTGGGGAAGCGCGGGGCCACGTGCATGTCGGACAAGGTTGATGACTTGATGACCAGCACCATCGTCACCTGCTCCCCCGGTGATGACACCAGCAGCGTGCTGAGCAAAATGACCGAAGGCCGGTTTCGACACATGCCGGTGATGGAAGGCAACGTCATGGTCGGTTTGATCTCGATTGGGGATGTGGTCAAGGCGCGTCTGGCGCAACTGTCCATGGAGAAAGACGCCCTTGAAGGAATGATCATGGGATTCTGAGCGTTTCGCTCTTGCAAAGGGTCGCGCAATATTGTTGCGTGGCCCAAAGATAAGAGGGGGACACATGCGCATAGGTCTATATCCAGGGACATTCGATCCGGTCACTTTGGGCCATGTAGATATTATTCAGCGGGCCTCAACACTGGTCGACCGGCTGGTCATTGGTGTGGCGATCAACCGCGACAAGGGGCCTTTGTTCACCTTGGAAGAGCGTGTGGCGATGGTCGAAGCAGAATGCGCCAAGCTGAAGCTTCCCGGAGGCCCTGAGTTTGTCGTTCACCCTTTCGAAAACCTGCTGATCGACTGCGCCCATGATGTTGGTGCGACCATGATCATCCGGGGCCTGCGCGCGGTGGCTGACTTTGAGTACGAATTCCAGATGGTCGGCATGAACCGGGTGCTGGATTCCTCGGTCGAAACAGTTTTTCTGATGGCAGATGCGCGGCGTCAGGCGATTGCTTCTAAACTGGTCAAAGAAATCGCGCGGCTGGGCGGGGATGTTTCTCAGTTCGTGAGCGCGCCAGTCAATGACGCCCTGATTGAGCGGCTGCGCTAGCGCGCCGCTCAGTTTTCAGCGCCAGAAGGCCAGATATTCAATCAGCGCCGTGGCCTTTTTGGCCAAAAACAGGCTGCCCTGAAGATCAAACATCACATAATCAAAAGCCAGCGCTGCCAGAATGGTTGCGATCAAAAACAGCGCAAGCTGGTTGGTCATAGTGATGATGTGGCGCCCTTTTGGGGGCGCCGCTCCTGATTAGCTCAGGCGTCCCATCGTGGCCGCAACATCGGCCATGCGGCAGGAGAAGCCCCATTCATTGTCGTACCATGCCAGAACGCGAACGGTACGACCACCCACAACTTTGGTTTGGTCCGGGGCAAAGATCGACGACGCTTGCGTGTGGTTGAAGTCGATCGAAACTTTGGGCTCGGGGTCATAGGCCAGAACTGCACCCATGTGACCGGCGGCGGCTTCGCGCACGATTTCGTTCACATCAGCGGCGGTGACGTCTTTGCCAGCCTCAAACGTCAGGTCGATGGCCGAAACGTTGGGGGTGGGCACCCGCATGGCAGTGCCGTCCAGCTTACCTGCCAGTTCGGGCAGCACTTCGCCAAGGGCTTTCGCGGCCCCGGTCGAGGTGGGGATCATCGCCATGGCCGCAGCGCGGGCGCGGTACAGATCTTTGTGGCGGCGGTCCAGAGTCGGCTGGTCGCCGGTGTAGCTGTGGATGGTGGTCATCACACCGCGCTCAATCCCGATGGCGTCGTTCAGCACCTTGGCCAGCGGAGCCAGACCGTTGGTGGTGCACGACCCGTTCGAGATCATGTTGTCATTCGCTTCCAGATCGCGGTGGTTCACGCCGAAGACGATGGTCTTTTGCACATTCTTGGCAGGGGCCGAGATCAGAACCTTTTTGGCGCCGTGCTCGAGGTGAACTTTCGCCTTTTCACCGTCGTTGAATTTGCCGGTGCATTCCAGAACCACGTCACAGCCCGACCAGTCCAGTTCGGTCGGATCATAGGTCGAGAAAACCTGCATCGGGCCACGGCCGATATCCATCTTGTCGCCATCAACAGTGACGTTGCCCCCGAAGCGGCCATGAACCGAGTCATACTTAAGCAGATGCGCGTTTGTTTCGATCGGGCCGGTGGCGTTGATCTTGACCACCTGAACGTCGTTGCGGGCGGCTTCGGCGATATGTGCCAGGGTACACCGGCCAATGCGGCCAAATCCGTTGATGCCAAGGGTGACGGTCATGGGGGTTCTCCATAAAACTCACTGGGCACGATGATGGCCCTGTCCGCTGCATTTGCACGCTGAATACTTGGCTGAGGAGTTTGAGAAAAGGTGTAAAACCGTCAAAAAACAGAGTGTTAGCGCAAAACTCTGTTTGGCGACAAGTTGGTTGCGCTAACGTCTGCGCCAACATTCACAGGCGCAAATAAAAAGGGCGCTCTGCGAAGAGCGCCCCCGAATCTGTTTTGGTTTGTGATCACAAAAGAGATTTGGCCTTTTCGGCGACCGCTTCGGCCGTGATGCCAAACTTTTCAAACAGCTCACCCGCAGGGGCTGAGGCGCCAAAACTGTCCATGCCGACAAAGCCAGCCTTGGCCTCGCGTCCACGTTCACCCAGCAGCCACTTGTCCCAGCCCTGACGCACGCCAGCCTCGATCGCGACACGCACCGCACCACCGGGCAGGACCCGTTTGCGATAGGCTTCGTCCTGTGCGCTGAACAGCTCCCAGCACGGCATCGAAACCACGCGGGTGCCAATACCTTCGGCTTGCAGCAAATCCCGCGCGGCCAAGGCAACCGACACTTCCGAGCCGGTGGCCATCAGGATCACCTGACGCTTGCCCTCGGCATCGGCCAGAACATAGGCGCCCTGGGCAACCATGTTCTTGGTTTTGTGCTCAGTGCGCACGGTGGGCAGGCCCTGACGGCTCAGCGCCAGCGTCGACGGTGTCTCGGTCGAGGTCAGGGCGATTTCCCAGGCCTCGGCGGTTTCGACGGTGTCGGCGGGGCGGAACACGTTCATGTTCGGCATCGCGCGCAAAGACGCCACATGTTCGACCGGCTGGTGGGTCGGGCCATCTTCGCCCAGACCGATGCTGTCATGGGTCATGACATAGGTCACCGGGGTCTTCATCAGCGCCGACAGACGCATCGCCCCGCGGGCATAGTCGGCAAAGCACAGGAAGGTGCCGCCATAGGGGCGCACACCGCCATGCAAGGCCATGCCGTTCATTGCGGCGGCCATGCCGTGTTCACGAATACCGTAGTACACGTAGCGCCCCTTGCGGTTGCCCGGCTCAAAGATGCCCAGATCGCCGGTCTTGGTGTTGTTCGAACCGGTCAGGTCAGCCGAGCCGCCAATGGTTTCCTGCATGATCGGGTTGATCACTTCCAGAACCATTTCGCTGGATTTGCGGGTGGCGACCTTGGGGGCCTCGTCGCTGATCTGTTTTTTCAGCGCTTTGATGGTGGCCGAGAGCTTCTTGGGCGCTTCGCCTGCCAGAACGCGGTTGAACTCACGCTGCTTGGACTGGCTGAGGGTGGCAAAACGGTCCTCCCATTCGGCGCGATCGGCGGCGCCACGGCTGCCGATGGCTTCCCATGCCGATTTGACGTCAGCGGGGATGTCAAAGGCGGGGTGGGGCCAGCCGTAAACATCACGCGCATCCGAGATCAGCTTGGAATCGGTCAGGGCGCCGTGGCCTTTCGACGTATCCTGCGCCGAGGTGCCAAGGGCGATATGCGTTTTACACGCGATCATGGTTGGCTTTTTCGATTTTTTCGCCGCAACGATCACGCGGTCGATGTCGTCGGGGTCATGGCCGTCACATTCATAGACAGACCAGCCCGAGGCCTTGAAGCGCGCGATTTGATCGGTCTTGTCGGCAATATCGACGGTGCCGTCGATGGTGATGCCGTTGTTGTCCCAGAACACGATCAGCTTGCTCAGCTCCTGTTTGCCAGCCAGACCGATGGCCTCCTGGCTGACGCCTTCCATCAGGCAGCCGTCACCGGCGAAGACATAGGTGTGGTGATCCACGACTTTCTTGCCGTATTGCGCGCGTTGCAGCTCTTCGGCCATGGCAAATCCCACGGCGTTCGAAATACCCTGACCCAGCGGGCCGGTGGTGGTTTCTACGCCCTCCAGCAGGAAGTTTTCCGGGTGACCCGCGGTTTTCGCGCCCATCTGGCGGAAGTTCTTAATCTGCTCCAGCGTGACCTGTTTGTCGCCGGTCAAATAGAGCAGCGCATAGATCAGCATCGAGCCATGCCCCGCCGACAGGATGAACCGGTCACGGTCGGGCCATTGCGGGTTGGCGGCGTCAAACTTCAGGTGTTTTTCAAACAGCACCGTTGCCACATCCGCCATGCCGATGGGCATGCCTGAATGGCCCGAATTGGCGGCAGCAACCGCATCCAGGGTCAGCGCGCGGATGGCGCAGGCTTTGGACCAGTGGTCCGGATGAGCTTTGGCGAGAGCTTGGATATCCACGGCGGGCGTCCTTTTACACGAGCAGTTTCCGGGCGGTCATATGCACGGTTTGGCGCAAGATCAAGCGTTTGCGCAAACGCTCTGCGGTAAAAGGGGGCGCATTTCGCAAGGTCATTGGTTAAACTTGTTCCATAACGCCTTTGACTCGATTCGGTTTTTCTCGTTCAACGGGGGAAACAAACAGGCGAAAAAGCAAGACCGGAACTGGCAGAGATGAGCGATATCACCGAATTGGAACAGCGACTGGCGGCAGCGCTGGAACGCATCAGCGCAGGCGCAGAGGCGCTGAACGCACAGGCCGCGCCCCCGACCGACTCGCCTGACGAAGGCGCTGCAGACAGTGCTGAACTGGAAAAACTGCGTCAGGCGCTCGATGAAGAGAAAACCGCCAACGCCCAGCTTGAAGAGCGCGTGCGCGTGATTCACGGCAAGCTGGAAGGGCAGGTTGCAGGCATGGACGACGAAGTCGCTCGCCTGCGTGAACAAGCCGCGGCGGCCGAGGCTGACATAACCCGCCTTCGTACCGTCAACGCCGAGCTGCGCCGGATTAATAACGACCTGCGCGCCGCCAATGCCGAAGGGGTGGGGGATGCGCATCTGATCAACAAGTCGATGCTGGCAGAACTGGATGCCCTGCGCGCCTTGCGTGACAGCGACCAACAAGAGGTGGACGAGGTCATCGCCGAACTGATGCCGCTGGTGCAGGAGGAAAAGAATGCCTGACGTACAAATTACGATTGGTGGCCGCAGTTTCGAGGTGTCTTGCCAGGAAGGTGAAGAAGTCTATCTGCAATCCGCCGCTGGGTTGCTGGATGCCGAAGCTTCGCATCTGGTGTCCCAAATCGGGCGTTTGCCCGAAGCGCGCATGTTGCTGATGTCCGGATTGATGCTGGCCGACAAGACCGCCGGGCTAGAGGAGCGTCTGCAAGAGGCCCAGACCGCGCTGGACGCCGCTAAAACAGAGCTTGAAAGCCTTAAGTCGGCCCCGATGCCCGAGCCTGAAAAGGTCGAAGTCCCGGTGATCCCCAAAGTGGTCACCGACAGTTTCGCTGAACTTGCCGCCCGTGCGGAAGCCATCGCGGACGAGGTTGAGAAAAAAGCCCAAGTCTAGGCGCCAAACACGCTAAAACAGTAAAGCCCGCGCAATGCGCGGGCTTTTCATTTTAATAACAGTCGCTTGCGATCAGGCGTTGGCCTCGCGGATTTGATCCGCCGCTTCTTTGTTAAAGGTGACACCTTTGTCAGCAAACAGCTGATCCAGCTCGGCCGACAGCGTCATTTCGGTGATGATATCGCAGCCACCAACGAACTCACCCTTCACATAAAGCTGCGGGATGGTTGGCCAGTCGCTGAATTCCTTGATGCCCTGACGGATCGCATCATCGGCCAGAACGTTCACGTCCTGATACTCCACGCCGATGAAGTTCAACACACCCGCCACACGGCTGGAGAACCCGCATTGCGGCATCTCTTTGGTGCCTTTCATGTAAAGCACCACGTCGTTGTCTTCGATGGTTTTCTGAATCAGATCAGTCGTTTCAGTCATCTCATTCTCCGGTTTTGTCTGCGGCGGTTCATAGCGCGTTTCACCCGCCAGTATCTGGGACCGTATTTGCAAAGCCCGACAATATCGTCACACCAATTGAAGATGCCGAGAAGTTCGAGCAGGTCGTCCAATCTATTCCGGTGCCTTGGTGGTCAGGCCAAGCGCGTGCAGCTTGCCGCTGTCGATCTCGGCCTTGACGGTGGCGTTGACGGCGCGTTGCTGTTGCACGCGGCTCATACCCCGGAAGCTTTCGTCGATCACCTCGGCCGCCCAATGGTTTCCGTCGCCGGCCAGATCGGTGATGGTGATCTGGGCGTTCGGGAATCCGGTGCGGATCAGGTCTTCGATTTCTTGGGCAACCATGGCCATAGGCGCGTTCCTTCGTGATGTCTTCGCTCAAAATGTAGGGGGCCGTTTGCCCGGGGGCAAGCCTCAGGCGACTGCCTGCGCGAAGCTGCCGCGATAGAGAGCCCCGATTTCCACCATCAAGGCGGTGCTTTCGCCAAAGGAAATCGTGTCGCCGCCAAAGCGACCGACCGTCTCTAGAGAGACACCTGCTTTCGTAGCCGCCGCAGCCAAAGCCGTGGCCTGATCCGGCGAACAGGCGATCAGATAGCGCCCCTGATCCTCGCCAAATAGCGTTGCGGTATCGCTTGCTTCAATTTGAACGCCCACATTTCCCGCCAGCGCCATCTCAAATGCTGCCAGCGCCAGACCGCCGTCCGCCAGATCCGAACAAGCCCCGATCAGCGCGCGGTTGTCGCGGATGAAATCGCCGTGCTTGGCTTCGGCGGCCAGATCGACATGGGGTGCGTCCCCATCTTCGCGGCCAAACATTTCATAAAGCAGCGCCGACTGGCCCAGATGGCCCTCGGTGGTGCCCAAAACCAGTGCCACCTGACCTGCGGCCGCTGCACCACTGATCAGATCGTCCAGATGGGTCAAAAGACCCACGGCGCCGATGGTTGGCGTGGGCAGGATGCCCTGACCGTCGGTTTCATTGTAAAGCGACACGTTGCCCGACACGATCGGCACATCCAGCGCCGCGACAGCCTCGCCAATGCCTTTGATGGCGCCGACGAACTGGCCCATGATCTCGGGCTTTTCGGGGTTGCCGAAGTTCAGGTTGTCGGTGGTGGCCAAAGGCTTGGCACCCACAGCAGACAAGTTGCGATACGCCTCGGCCACGGCCTGTTTGCCGCCTTCAATCGGGTTGGCGCGCACATAGCGCGGGGTCACGTCGCTGGTAAAGGCCAGCGCCTTGTCGGTGCCATGCACACGCACGATGCCCGCGCCAAGGCCCGGCGTGCGGACGGTATCGCCCATCACCTGACTGTCGTATTGTTCATAGACCCAGTTTTTGGCCGCATAGTTGGGCGACGACACCAGCGCCTTGAGCCCTTCAATCGCGTCCACGGTGGGCGCGTCAGTCAGCGGGGTGGCTGCCGGGGTGGCAACCCACGGGCGGTCATATTCAGGTGCGGTGCCCGACAGGGCCTTCAGCGGCAGATCGGCTTTGACCTCACCGTTGTGTTTGATCAGGAAGCGGTCTTCATCAATCGTGTGACCAACGATCGCGAAATCCAGATCCCATTTCTCGAACACTGCGCGGGCGGCGTCTTCTTTCTCGGGCTTCAGGACCATCAACATGCGTTCCTGAGACTCTGACAGCATCATCTCATAGGCGGTCATGTTCTCTTCGCGCTGCGGGACGCATTCCAGATCAAGCTGAACGCCCAGATTGCCCTTGTCGCCCATTTCGACGGCGGAACATGTCAGGCCAGCAGCGCCCATATCCTGAATAGAGATCACAGCGCCGGTTTGCATTAGCTCAAGGGTGGCTTCCATCAGGCGTTTCTCGGTGAACGGGTCACCGACCTGAACTGTGGGGCGTTTTTCTTCGATGGTGTCGTCAAACTCGGCCGAGGCCATAGTTGCACCGCCAACGCCATCACGACCGGTTTTGGCACCCAGATACACAACCGGCATGCCGACACCCGAGGCGGCGGAGTAGAAAATCTTGTCAGTATCCGCCAGACCAGCGGCAAAGGCGTTTACAAGGCAGTTGCCGTTATAGGCGGGGTGGAACCGCACTTCGCCGCCCACGGTGGGCACACCGAAACAGTTGCCATAGCCGCCGACACCTTCGACCACACCGTTGACCAACTGACGGGTCTTGGGGTGGGAGGTTTCGCCGAACGACAAAGAGTTCATCGCCGCAATCGGGCGCGCGCCCATGGTGAACACGTCACGCAGAATGCCGCCCACGCCGGTGGCAGCACCCTGATAGGGTTCGATGTAGGACGGGTGGTTGTGGCTTTCCATTTTAAAAACCACGGCCTGACCATCGCCAATATCCACAATGCCGGCGTTTTCGCCGGGGCCACAGATGACCTGCGGTCCCTCGGTGGGCAGGGTGCGCAGCCATTTCTTGGACGACTTATAGGAACAATGCTCGTTCCACATCGCGCTGAAGATGCCCAGCTCGGTGAATGTGGGCTCACGATTGAGCAGACGCAGAATTTCGGCATATTCCTCGGGCTTGAGGCCGTGTGCCTCGATCAGCTCTTCGGTGATTTGCGGGTCTTGCATCTTGACACTTTCCCTTCGTCATTGCTTGCGCAGCGTCTTATTGCATGGGGCGGCGTGGGGAAAGAGGCAGTTTTAGCCGCAACCGCATAATCCTGTGCGATCGAAGGGCATATCTTGGGGAATCGGTCCAAAAATATCGCGATCTTGTGGTTTTTGAGGGGGTTCTGCCAAAAAAAAGGCCGAGACAAAGCTCGGCCAAAGTCCAACAGGGAGGTGAAGAGTGATGCAATGCATCGTCTTCGAGTCCCGATTTAGGGGGCAGAGCCGGTTGAATCAAGAAAAATATGCCGCAGGTGCAGCATGACCGTCATGTGTGTTGCGCATATCTCACAGGCTCTTTGCCTGTTTTATACGCTTTCTGTGTTCAAAAATTTCTTCGACCACGAAGTCGCGGAACACCTCGACCCGTTTGGAATGACGCAGTTCTTCGGGGTACGCAAGGAAGGCGGGGACTTCGTTTGACTCAACATCGGGCAATACGCGGGTAAGCTCGGGGAAGTCTTCGGTCAGGTAGTCCGGCAGCACGCCGATCCCCAAATTGTTCAACACCCCCTGCAGCACGCCAAAATAGTTGTTCACACTGAGCGTCGAGGCCACGTTGTGGCTCATCAGATCACTGACCAGTTCGGCGCCGGCGGCCACCTGTGCGGAGGTGGCGTTCTGTGAAATCAGGCGATGTTTCGACAAATCATCCAGAGTTTCCGGCGTGCCATGTGCTTTAAGATAATCGGCAGATGCATAAAGGCGCATGCGAACTGTCATCAGCCGTTTGCGGATCAAATCTGCCTGGCTGGGCTCTTTCATGCGGATGGCCACGTCCGCCTCACGCATTGGCAAATCCAACACGCGTTCTTCCAGCATCAGGTCAATTTTCAGGTCGGGATATTTTTCGTACAGCTTGGGCAAACGCGGCGCTAGCCACAGGGCGCCAAATCCAAAGGTGGTGGTGACACGTAGTTCACCCACCATTTCCTCTTCGCTATCGCGGATACGTGCAGCGGCGGAATCCAGCCGTTTGGCCATGGCCGAGGTCGCATCAAACAGCAGTTCGCCCTGTTCGGTCAGAATCAGCCCACGGGCGTGTCGGTGAAAAAGGGTGGTGTCCAGGCTCTCTTCCAGCGCTCTGATCTGACGCGAGACAGCCGATTGTGACAGATGCAGCACATCTCCCGCATGGGTCAGGCTACCGGCGTCTGCGACCGCGTGAAAAATTCTGAGCTTGTCCCAGTCCATTTTTAATTCCCGCCCTTAGGGCCATTGTTCGCGAAACTTAGATGCCCGCGTGAGGTCTTTTCTTTACACGGGAGAACTTAAACCATTTGTGAATTATTCCAAGCATTGAACCAATGTGTTTTTGGGCGCGTCTTTCCCCGCAAGTAAAGACCAAGCAACCGCGATCCGCGCGTGGCGTTTGGCAATGGCACCGCAGCCCGTTTTGTGCAAAGCAAACGCGTGGGTTTCGGTCACGCGCGTGCCAAGTGGGCGTTGTGGCGTGGACCGTCGACTTACCGGATGCAGTTGCAGTGCAGTAAGTGCTTTTACCACGGCGCGATTCACGCTAACCCGGATGTCCGTGATTGCTCAGATGGAGACCCCCCGGTGAACCGGCACGCCACCCGCGAAATCAGCTATGCCAGCGCCGCCGGATCGCGCCCCGCAAGGGCGATGATCCGCACCGTGGAGAACGTCACCGGACGTCTGCGCCTGATCAAGCGTGCCGATGGGTATGAGCGCGATGTGGCCGCCGGACAGGACTTTTGGCAAGTGATCGCGGATCGCTATGGGTTGTCGCTGGACTGTGTGTCCGGCAGTTTGGACCTTATCCCGCGTGAGGGGCCGCTGGTGCTGGTCGCCAACCACCCCTATGGCATTCTGGACGGGTTGATGATGGGGTTGATCCTGTCCAAGACCCGCGGTGATTTTCGGATCATGGCCCATTCGGTTTTCCGCAAAGCCGAAGAAATCAACCGCATCATTCTACCGATCAGCTTTGATGAAACCCGCGAAGCGCAGAAGCTGAACATCGCCACCCGCAACCACGCACTGGAGTATCTGGGGCAGGGCGGCGCGATAGGGATTTTCCCGGGCGGTACGGTTTCAACCTCGGCCAAGCCGTTTTCCACGCCGCTTGATCCGGGGTGGCGCAAGTTCACTGCCAAGATGATTGCCAAGTCGGGTGCGCAGGTGGTGCCGGTGTTTTTTGAAGGGCGCAATTCGCGGCTGTTTCAGTTGGCCAGCCACGCCCACAACAACCTGCGTTTGGCCTTGTTGATCAAGGAGTTTGGCGCGCGCGTGGACAGCCCTGTGCGCATCCATGTGGGCGCGCCACTGGCGCAGGACAACTTGCGAAACTTGGCCGCAGATCCCAAAGCAATGATGGATTTCCTGCGTCGATCCACATATGAATTGTCGAACGATCCCGAGCAGTCGTTCGAATACGGCTTCGAATTTGAAGAGAGGCATAGACTCTGATGGCGGTAGGTGTTTTCGATTCAGGACTGGGTGGTTTGACCGTGTTGGACGCGGTGTCAAAACGTCTGCCAGAAGTGCCCTTTGTCTATTATGGGGACAATCAGCATGCGCCTTACGGGGTGCGTGATGCCGATGATGTTTTCAATCTGACAACTGCTGCGGTTGAACGGCTTTGGGCCGAAGGTTGCGATCTGGTCATTCTGGCGTGCAATACGGCGTCGGCGGCGGCGTTGAAACGGATGCAGGAAAGCTGGATCCCTGAGGACAAGCGGGTGCTGGGCGTGTTCGTGCCCTTGATCGAAGCTTTGACCGAACGACGTTGGGGGGATAACTCGCCGCCACGTGAAGTGGCTGTGAAACATGTGGCGCTGTTTGCCACGCCTGCGACGGTTTCCAGCCGCGCGTTTCAACGTGAACTGGCCTATCGGGCTGTCGGGGTGGATGTCGAAGCCCAGCCGTGCGGCGGCGTCGTGGATGCGATTGAACAGGGCGATGAAATTCTGGCCGAAGCGATGGTGCGCAGCCATGTCGAGGCGTTGTTGCGCCGCATGCCCGAACCTGAAGCGGCTATTTTGGGCTGCACCCATTACCCGTTGATGGAGCCGATCTTTCAGGACGCTTTGGGCGAGGATGTGAAAGTCTATTCACAGGCCAATCTGGTTGCCTCAAGCCTTGAGGATTACCTGAAACGGCATCCGGACATGTTGGGGGAAGGTGCGGTTTCAAAGTTCCTGACCACTGGTGATCCGCAAGCTGTATCCAACAAGGCCACGCAGTTTTTGCGCCGTCAGATCACGTTCGAGTCTGTCTGACTGCGTCCTTTGCGTCAGATCATTGCCTTTGGCGATCAAGTAGCTATGTTGCCCGCAACAAGCCGTAGGAGACCCCGATGCGAGGCCTTAAAAAGCAACGCCGAATCCAGATCATCATTGTGGCCTTTGTCGCCTTGGCGCTGTCGACCGCGCTGATTGGTTATGCGATGCGCGATGGGATCAACTTCTTCCGCTCGCCCACACAGGTGATGGAAGAACCGCCAGCCCCCAGCGAAGTGTTCCGTTTGGGCGGATTGGTGGCTGAAGGCTCGCTTGAGCGGGGGCAGGGTGAAACCGTTCGGTTTGATGTGACCGATGGCGGGGCGACTGTTTCGGTGGTGTTCACCGGGATTTTGCCCGATCTGTTTGAAGAGAACCAAGGCATGATCGGAACCGGAAAATATGTGAACGGTGTTTTCGAAGCCTCTGAAATCCTTGCCAAGCACGATGAAAATTACATGCCCAAAGAGGTCGCCGACGCTTTGAAAGAGCAAGGGCTCTATAAGGAAGCGGGCGGTAGCTGAAGCGGCTGTTAACGCTCTCGGGCTGACACTTTCCCCATGAGGCAACACATGGGGGTGTGGAATGCAATCCGTACAGGAAATCGCACAAGAGATCGTCGCCCGCGAAGGCGGCTATGTGAATGATCCGGATGATCCGGGTGGGGCCACGAAATACGGTGTGACCATCGGCACGATGCGTCGGCTGGGCTTGGATTTGACCGGTGATGGCGCGGTTACCACCGCAGATGTAAAGCGCCTGACGCAGGCGCAGGCCGTTCAGATTTTTGTAGATCATTACTATACGCAGCCCGGTATCGACAAACTGCCCAAGGTTCTGCAGGCGTCGGTTTTTGACATGTATGTCAACGCCGGGGGCAATGCCGTTAAAATACTGCAGCGCCTGTTGATCGACATGGGGCAGGCTGTCAGCGTCGATGGGGTGATTGGCCCCAGAACCCTTGCTGCCGCCAAATCTGCGGCAGATGCCGCGCCCAATCACATCGCTGATGCATATGGGATTGCGCGGCGAAACTACTATTACGATCTGGCCGATCGCCGTCCGTCTAGCCGCAAATATGCGCGCCGACGGGATGGGGGCAAGGGCGGGTGGATCACCCGGGCCGAAGCGTTCATCTCGGCGCACTACCGTCTTAGCATGACAGAGCACACCAAGAGGATCGCAGCATGGGGTTGATCGAGAATGTTCTATCTTTGCTTTTTGGGCCGCAAAAGAACGCGATTCGGGAAACGGTCGAGGTTTTTCGCGTCAATGCCGAAGCTGCGGACACCCGCGATGTTGCATTGCAACAAGCGGTTTTGCAGCAGTTCGGAACCGAGTTCACACAGCCCAAGGTCAGCCTGTTTGATACGATCATAGATGGTATCAACCGACTGCCGCGTCCGATGCTGGCGCTGGGCACCATCGGATTGTTTGTGTCGGCAATGGCCAACCCAATCTGGTTTGCCGAGCGCATGCAGGGAATCAGCCTTGTGCCTGAACCGATGTGGTGGATCATGGGCGCAATCATCAGTTTTTACTTTGGCGCGCGACACCAGTTGAAAGGCCAGCAATTTCAACGCTCTATTGCCGAAAGCATGGCGCGTGTCCCGGTCATGACCAATAACATGCGGATGCTGCGCAGCTTTGAGGAAGAGCCGACCGAGATCGAATACCAAAGCGGTCCCAACCCAGCGCTGAGCGATTGGAGGGCCGGAAAATGACTCTTTCAGCCCTTTCTCTGATGGTGGCGCTTTTGTCAGGCCTGAGCGCTTTCACGGTCTATGACCTTCGCATCGCCCGGCGCCGTCAAGACACACTGGCGTTGGCCATTTTGTCGACAGGGGCGATGATGACAATGGCAGCGCTGCAAGATCACGCATCTGTGCCGTTCTGACGCTCCATTGGTGGTTGGACTTGGCGCAGGCCTAACGTATGGTCTGCGCCATGATTGTAGAACTCGGCCACTTCACCCTGATCCTCGCCCTCATCGTTGCTATCGTGCAGACGGTGATCCCTTTAATCGGCGCCCACAAAGGTTGGGCCAACTGGATGGCGGTGGCGGAACCTGCTGCCAGCGCGCAGTTCTTGCTGGTCGGGTTCAGTTTTGCCGCACTGACTTATGCCTTTGTCACGTCAGACTTTTCGTTGTCTTTGGTGGTGGCGAATTCGCATACGGCCAAGCCGATGCTGTACAAAGTGTCTGGCGTGTGGGGGAACCACGAAGGCTCTATGCTGTTGTGGGTACTGATCCTGACGCTGTTTGGCGCCATGGCAGCGTGGTTTGGCGGCAACTTGCCCAGCACGCTGAGAGCCCGTGTTTTGGCGGTGCAAAGCTCGGTGACTGTGGCCTTTATGGCCTTTGTTCTGTTCACCTCAAACCCGTTTGCGCGGCTCGAAGTTCCGCCCTTTGACGGGCGCGATCTGAACCCGTTGCTCCAAGACCCTGGTTTGGCCTTTCACCCGCCGTTCCTTTATCTTGGCTATGTCGGGCTTTCGATTTGCTTTTCATTCGCCGTTGCCGCCTTGATTGAGGGGCGCGTTGACGCCGCTTGGGGCCGCTGGGTGCGCCCTTGGACGTTGCTCAGCTGGCTCTTCCTGACGATCGGAATCGCGCTGGGTTCGTGGTGGGCCTATTACGAGCTGGGCTGGGGCGGTTTCTGGTTCTGGGATCCGGTTGAAAACGCCTCATTCATGCCGTGGCTGCTGGCGGCCGCATTGCTGCATTCCGCCATTGTCGTGGAAAAACGGGAATCCCTTAAAAGCTGGACGATCCTGCTGGCGATCATGGCCTTTGGGTTCTCGCTCATCGGGACATTCATTGTGCGTTCCGGGATCATCACATCTGTTCATGCCTTCGCTTCGGACCCGTCGCGCGGGGTGTTTATTCTGGGCATTCTGGCGTTCTTCACCGGCGGGGCGCTGATGCTGTTTGCGCTGCGCGCCAATTCGATGCAGGCCAAGGGCGTCTTTGGCATGGTGTCGCGCGAAAGCGCTTTGGTGATGAACAACATCCTTTTGGCCGTGTCGGCACTGGTGGTCTTTGTGGGCACAATCTGGCCGCTGATTGCCGAGATGACCTTTGGCCGCAAGCTTTCTGTTGGCGCACCGTTCTTTGACATGGCCTTTACACCGTTCATGATCGTGCTGGCGCTGATCCTGCCGATTGGGGCGGTGCTGCCATGGAAACGTGCGCGCATCGGGCGCGCAGTGAAGCAAATGCGTTGGGCCTTGGTTCTGGCGGTGGCGCTGGCAACGCTTGCCTGGGCGATGCAGACCGGGCGCTCGGCGCTTGGGCCGGTCGGTGTGTTTCTTGGTACATGGCTGATCGCTGGGGCTGCGGTTGACCTGTTCCTGCGTTCGGGTCGGGGCAATTTTGCCAGCAAATTCGCCCGCATGTTCCGCCTGCCGCGTGCAGACTGGGGCAAGTCAATTGCCCACGCCGGGCTGGGCGTAACCATGGTGGGTATTGCAGGGATGTTGGCCTGGGAAACCGAAGACATTCGGGTCGCCGAGATTGGCGATCGGTTTGAGGTCGGGCAATTCGGTGTGCAACTGGACGGTGTCGAGCAGGTGCGCGGGCCGAACTATATTGCGGTGCAGGGGCAGCTGAGCATCTGGCGCGATGATCGCAAGCTGTTCGATCTGCGGCCCGAAAAGCGCAACTATCCCGTTGCCCGCATGCCCACCACCGAGGCCGATATCCACAACGGCTTTCTGCGTGACATCTATCTGGTGATTGGCGATCAGCAGGAAGGCGGTGGCTGGGCTGTACGTACCTATATCAAGCCGCTGGCTAACTGGATCTGGGCTGGCTCGATTATCATGGCGCTGGGCGCGGGCTTTAGCCTGTCGGACCGGCGCTATCGTGTGGCCGCGGGTGCGCGTAAATCGCCGGCCAATGCCGTGGCGGCGGAGTAAGACGATGAAGAAGCTTCTGATCGTTCTGGCCCTGATCGCGGCCCCGATGGCGCAGGCCGTGGAACCTTCTGAAATCCTGCCCGACCCGGCGCAAGAGGCGCGGGCGCGCGAGATTTCGAAAGGGTTGCGCTGCCTTGTGTGCCGCAACGAAAGCATCGACGATTCCAACGCTGATCTGGCGCGCGATTTGCGTGTTTTGGTGCGCGAGCGCATCACCGCGGGAGACAGCAACAAAGAAGTGGTCGAATTTGTTGTCGATCGCTACGGCGAATATGTCTTGTTGCGCCCTCTGGCGAGTGGCTCAAATCTGGTTCTTTACATCATTGGCCCCGTCGCGCTTCTTGCAGCGCTGGGAATCGGGTTTATCTATCTGCGAGGACGTCGTCGCCCTGCGGGTCAGGTGCCCGATGGTCTGAGCGCGGCAGAGGCCGCGCGATTGAAAGAAATTATGAAAGACTGACCCAGCGTTTCGCTTTGCGCCAACCCGGCGCGCACTAAGGTGGGCGCAATTGGAAGGGGAGAAGCGGATATGGATTATCAGACCATCCAACTGACGATCGACCAGGATGTCGCGGTACTGACCTTGAACCGCGCCGACCGGATGAATGCGCTGAATACACAGATGCGCGCCGAGATTGACCACGCCGTACGTTCCAGCGGTGATCTGGCGCGGGTGCTGGTGATTACCGGGGCAGGGCGCGCATTCTGTGCCGGTCAGGATCTGGGCGAGGGGGGCAATGCCTCGCAGGTGGATCTGGAACGCACCCTGCGGGACGAATACGAACCCATGCTGGAACGGATTTACAGTTGCCCGATCCCCACCATAGCCGCGGTGAACGGGGCCGCGGCGGGGGCTGGGGCCAATCTGGCGCTGGCGGCGGATGTTGTCATCGCGTCCGAAGAAGCCAGCTTTACCCAAGCCTTCACCAAGATCGGTCTGATTCCCGATGCAGGGGGCACCTATTGGCTGCCGCGTCAGGTGGGATTTGCCCGCGCGATGGGCGCAGCCTTGTTCGCCGAACCAATTACCGCGCACCAGGCGCTTGAATGGGGCATGATCTGGGAGGCAGTGCCGCCGGCCGCATTTGAGGCCCACTGGCGCGCCCGCGCGCAGGCTTTGGCCTCGGGGCCGACGGTGGCCTATGCCAAGGTCAAACAAGCGCTACGGGCCTCGTATCGCAACACCCTGGAAGAACAACTGTCCCTTGAAGCCAAGCTGCAAGGGGATTGCGGCCATACCCGCGATTTCAAAGAAGGCGTTCTGGCCTTCCTGGAAAAACGCAAACCGCAGTTTGAGGGGCGCTAAGCCCCAAGCGGGCAGGGGCGCTGGCACGGGCCCCTTGCCCTGACGCCCTGCCAAATGCAAACATACCTTTAGGGGAGGCGCGCCTCTATCGCGGCTGGCATGTGTATCGCACCGCCAGCGCGGTGCCATGCTTTGGGAGGAGCGTGCCATGACATCCAAGACCGAAGGGTCCCCACCACAAAACACCGCACCCGTATCACCGCCCGGCCTGCCCAAGGTCAACAAAGTCTCTGCGGAAGATATCAAAGCGTCGTTGAAAGCCGGATTCACGGACTTCATGGCGCGCCCCTTCCTGAGCGGCTTTTTTGGCCTGTTTTACGCCGTGTTCGGCATTTTTGTTGTCGGGACATTGGTCTGGTGGGGCAAGGTTTGGATGCTTATCCCCGCGGGTATCGCCTTTCCGCTGGTTGCGCCCTTTGCCGCTGCGGGCCTGTATGAAATGTCGCGCCGTTTGCAAAAGGGCGAAGGGTTCGGTTGGTCGGAAATCCTTACCGTCATGGCACACCAGCGCAAACGGGAAATGGGCTGGATGGCCTTTGTCACCCTGTTCATCCTTTGGGTATGGTTTTACCAGTTTCGCACTGTGCTGGTGTTCACGCTGCAAAACGCGTCCTTCTCGGATCTAAGCGGGTTCTTCAACGCGGTGCTGTACACCCCCCGGGGCTGGACCTTCTTGGCGATTGGCAGCTGTGTCGGGGCGTTTCTGTCGATGGTGCTGTTTACATTGACCGTGATCGCGATGCCGATCCTGTTGGACCGCGAGATAGATTTCGTCTCGGCCATGCTCACGTCAATTCGCGTTGTCAGAAAAAACCCACGCGTGATGTTGGGCTGGGCTGCGATCATTGCGGTGACGATGTTGCTGTCGCTGGTCCCTGCGTTTCTGGGCCTGATCTTTACCCTGCCGATTCTGGGCCACACCACATGGCATATCTATCAGCGCGCGGTGCAGCCGGCGTCAGGGTGATTACTTGGGAGCTTGGGCAAAGAAAAAGGCCGCCCACGGGGGCGGCCTTAATTCGTGTTCTATGAGAACAGCTTAGCGGTCTTCGACTTCTGTATAGTCGCGCAGGGTCGGACCGGTATAAAGCTGACGCGGGCGACCGATTTTCAGGCCCGGCTCGGAAATCATCTCTTTCCACTGGCTGACCCAGCCCACGGTCCGCGACAGAGCGAAGATCGGGGTGAACATCGAAGTGGGGAAGCCCATGGCCTCGAGGATGATACCCGAGTAGAAATCCACGTTCGGGAACAGCTTCTTGTCGGCGAAATACGGATCGGCCAGAGCCGCGGCTTCCAGCTCTTTGGCAACCTGCAGAACCGGGTTGTTTTCGACACCCAGCAGGTCCAGCACTTCGTCGGCCGATTTTTTCATCACCTTGGCGCGCGGGTCGAAGTTTTTGTAGACGCGGTGACCAAAGCCCATCAGGCGGAACGGATCGTCCTTGTCTTTGGCGCGAGCGATAAACTCGGGGATGCGATCCACCGAGCCGATCTGACGCAGCATTTCCAGACAAGCCTGGTTGGCGCCCCCGTGGGACGGCCCCCACAGGCAGGCGATACCAGCAGCGATACAGGCAAACGGGTTAGCGCCCGAGGACGAGGCCAGACGCACGGTCGAGGTCGAAGCGTTCTGTTCGTGATCCGCGTGCAGGGTAAAGATACGGTCCATCGCGCGGCTCAGGATCGGGTTTACCTCATAGTCTTCGGCGGGCACGGCAAAGCACATGCGCAGGAAGTTCGATGCGTAATCCAGATCGTTGCGCGGATACACAAACGGCTGACCGATCGAGTACTTATAGGCCCAGGCGGCGATGGTCGGCATTTTCGCGATCAGGCGGTGCGAGGCGATTTCGCGCTGGCGCGGATCCGAAATGTCGGTGCTGTCATGATAGAATGCCGACATGGCGCCAACCACACCCACCATAATGGCCATCGGGTGCGCGTCGCGGCGGAAGCCGCGGAAGAACCCGGTCATCTGCTCATGGAGCATAGTGTGACGGGTAATGGTGTTTTCAAACGTTTCCAGTTCGGCTGCCGTCGGCAGTTCACCATAAAGCAGCAGATAGCACACTTCCAGGTAATGGGACTTTTCGGCCAGTTGGTCGATCGGATAGCCACGGTGCAGCAGCTCGCCTTTGCCGCCATCAATGAAAGTGATGGTGGATTCGCAGGACGAGGTCGAAGTGAACCCCGGGTCATGCGTGAACACGCCGCCCTGCGCATAAAGCTTGGTGATGTCGATAACGTCCGGCCCGGCGGTTGGGCTGTGGATCGGCAACTCCAGAGTCTTATCGTCAATGGTGAGCGTCGCGGTCTTGGTGCTGTCTGCCATACTTGTCCCTCTTTCAGAAACCGGCGCGCAAATCGTGCCGGTTGGTGCATTTGGTCAAACGGGCGAGGATCGCCCGTTTAGGACTGTGCGTCATTTATCCGGCTGAGCGTCTCCTCCCGGCCGATGACGATCATCATGTCGAATACGCTGGGTGATACTGTCCGCCCGGCCAAAGCCGCACGCAATGGTTGCGCGAGCTTGCCAAGCTTCAGGTCTCTCTCCTCCGCGAATGAGGCCACGACAGCCTCCAGCGCTTCACGCGACCAGCTAGCATTTTGCAGGTGCGGCGTCAATTCACCCAGTATACCACGGGATACATTATCCAGTGCTTTAGCGGCTTTCTCATCCGGTACAAATGGGCGTGAACCAAGAATAAAGTAAGCTTTTTCAATGAGTTTCCCGAGCGTCTTCGTGCCGCTCTTCATGCTGGGAAGGGCCGCAACAAATTTTTCTTTTTGCATATCTGTCAGGGGAGCTGCATTAGTTGCAGCCAGAAATGCCTCCGTTTCGCGCAGCAGTGCGGCATTGTCAGCAGCGCCGATATGCTGGCCAGACAGGTTTTCCAGCTTTTTGAAGTCAAACCGGGCCGGGGATTTGCCGATTCCGTCAAAGCCAAACCACTCTTTGGCCTGCGCATCGGTAAAGAATTCGTCATCACCATGGCTCCAGCCCAGACGCGCCAGATAGTTGCGCATCGCGGCGGCGGGATATCCCATGGTCTGGTATTCCTCGACGCCCAAAGCACCGTGTCGCTTTGACAGTTTCTTGCCGTCAGGGCCGTGGATCAGCGGGATATGCGCCCAGACCGGCACGTCCCACCCCATCGCGTCATAGATCATCATCTGACGCGCGGCATTGTTCAGGTGGTCATCCCCCCGGATCACATGGGTCACGCCCATGTCATGGTCATCGACAACAACGGCCAGCATGTAGACCGGGGTGCCATCTGAACGTAACAGGATCATGTCATCCAGCTGATCATTGCGAATGGTGACATCGCCCTGCACCTGATCGCGGATCACGGTGGTGCCCTCCTGCGGGGCCTTAATGCGCACCACAAAGGGGGCATCTGGGTGGCTGGCCGCATCTGCGTCACGCCAAGGGCTGCGAAACAGGGTCGATTTGCCCTCGGCTTTGGCGGCGTCGCGGAAGGCGGCGATTTCATCCTGTGTGGAAAAACATTTATACGCCTTGCCCTCGGCCAGCAGCTGTTGGGCAACTTCGGCGTGGCGATCAGCCTGTTCGAACTGGCTGACCGGGTCTCCATCATAGTCTAGCCCCAGCCATTCCATGCCTTTCAGGATCGCCGCGGTGGCCTCGGGTGTCGAGCGCGCGCGATCGGTGTCTTCGATACGCAGCAAAAACTTGCCGCCACGCCCCCGGGCATAGAGCCAGTTGAACAGGGCCGTACGGGCGCCTCCAATGTGCAGGAACCCGGTGGGGGAAGGGGCGAAACGTGTGACGACCTGAGCCTCGGACATGGGCGTGTTAACCTTCTGGCAACCAAATGGGGAATAGCGTTGGCGTCTGAGTAATCAATCACGCCGGAGTTCTCAAGCCATGCGCGTGCTGGGGGCCATCGCCGCACAGCGCGGTCATCTGTTTCACTGGGTGCCCGTGGCGCTTGCCTTCGGGGTGGGTGGCTACTTTGTGCTGCCAATGGAACCCAGTGTAATTGGCTGGGGGGCGATCATCGCATTGGCGCTGGTGCTGGGTGTTCTGGCGCGGCGCCTGCCCGAAGCCGTTTCGCCCTTGGCCAGTATTCTGTTTTTGATGCTAATCGGGCTTTTGCTGATGGGGATGCGGGTGCAGATCGTCGATGCGCCGGTGCTGAGCTATCGGTTTTACGGTGCTGTTGAAGGGCGCGTCACTGCGATTGATCGCTCGCACGCTGATGTCACCCGTATTACCCTTGATCAAGTCTGGATGGAGCGCCAACGTGTCGCGAAGACCCCCAAATATGTGCGGGTGTCGTTGCACGGTGGGGTGGCCGGGTTTGACCTGACGCCCGGTCAGAAAGTGGCGGTCACCGCGAACCTTTCGCCGCCCCCCGGCCCGGCCGAGCCCGGGGGATTCGATTTTCGCCGCCGTGCATGGTTTGATCAACTGGGCGCGGTGGGCTATGCGCGCAGTCCCGCAATGCTGATCGCGCCTGCCGGGTCTGGTGCATCCTTATGGGTGCATCTGCTGCGGGTGAATTTCTCTCGGATGATCCGGGCACGGGTTCCGGGCGATGAGGGTGCTTTCGCCGCCGCGATCCTGACGGGCGACCGGGCCGCGATATCCAAGCCGATGCTGCAGGCGTTGCGGGATTCAAATCTGGCGCATTTGCTGGCGATTTCTGGGCTGCACATGGGGCTGTTGACAGGGTTGGTCTTTGCCGGGCTGCGGTACGGGTTGGCGCTGATCCCGCCGCTTGCATTGCGCTGGCCTGCCCGCAAAATCGCCGCGGTGACGGCACTGGGCGCCGCGGCATTTTATCTGATGCTGTCCGGGGGCAATGTGTCGACGCAGCGCGCATTTATCATGGTCTCTGTCATGCTTATCGCCGTTCTGGCGGATCGGCGCGCTTTGACGCTACGGGCGGTGGCGTTGGCGGCGGTGATCGTTTTGACCATCGCGCCGGAAAGCTTGCTGGAGCCGGGCTTCCAGATGTCCTTTGCTGCGACCACGGCGCTGGTCGCGGTATTTGGCGCGTTGCGCCGCTGGCCCGAACACTGGCCGCGTGCGCCGGGGTGGCTGAAGCCGGTGATTGCGGTGGTCATCTCTTCGGCGGTTGCGGGGATTGCGACCGCGCCGTTTGGGGCGGCGCATTTCAATCAGGTGGCGCAATTTGGGCTGTTGGCCAATGTGCTTAGCGTGCCGTTAATGGGTGCGGTGGTGATGCCGGCCGCACTGATCGGGTTGATTTTATTCCCTTTCGGATTGTCCGCCCCGGCGTTCGAAGTGATGCGATTGGGCATTGCATGGATTCTGGGCGTGGCACAATGGGTTGCCGGATTAGACGGCGCGACGTGGCCGGTTGTCGTGCCCGGACCGGCGGTGTTGCCGCTGTTAAGCCTTGGGGCTCTGTGGCTGATCTTGTGGCGTGGTCCTGCACGATGGGGGGGCATTGTGGCGGTTCTGGCGGCGATGGCTCTGTGGTCTCAGGCCAGCCGACCGGCCTTGCTGGTGTCTGAAAATGGCGCGTTGGTCGGGGTGTTGACCGAACAGGGGCGCGATTTGAACAAGCCGCGCGGCGATGGGTTTACCGCTGAAAGCTGGCTTGAAAATGACGGTGACAGCGCCACACAAGAGCAGGCCTTTGCGCGCAAGGGATGGCAGGGCGGGCAGGGGATATGGCAGGCCCATGTCGGGGCACAGCCGATCATGCATGTCTCAGGGCGGGGGTGGCGCGATCTGCTGCCTGTCGCGTGCCGTCAGGGCTGGGTGATTGTCGGCAAAAAGGTGCAAGAGCCGCCGCCAGATTGTGTGCTGATTGATCAGACCCATTTGCGGCGCACCGGCGCTTTGGCCGTTCTGCCGGGCGCGGACGGGCCGCGCGTGATCCATGCGCGCCAAGCCGGGCGCCCATGGTCGCCCTAATTCAGTAGCTGCGGATCAAGCCCACCAGACGGCCCTGAACCTTCACCTGATCCGACCGCAACACGCGGGTTTCATAGGCCGGGTTGGCGGCCTCAAGTGCGATCATATCGCCCTTGCGGCGAAAGCGTTTCAGTGTGGCCTCATGGCCTTCGACCAGTGCAACGACGATCTCACCATTGTCGGCAGTCGTCTGTTCGCGGATCACAACGACATCGCCATCGTTGATCCCCGCGTCAATCATCGAGTCACCTTTGACTTCCAAAGCGTAATGGTGGCCACGGCCTGAAACCATGCCACCGGGGACTGCCACGGTATGGGAAACCTCAGAAATGGCCTCAATCGGTGTACCGGCTGCAATGCGCCCCATAACGGGCAATTCCATGGCATGTACCGCGTCCACGGGCATCGCCCCCGAAGGCGGTGGTGGCGGTGCGTCTCCTTCGATCACTTTGGGGGAAAACCCTTTGTTTTCCATCGCTTCTGGAAGTTTGACGATTTCAATCGCTCGGGCACGGTGGGCCAGTCTGCGGATAAAGCCCCGTTCCTCCAAAGCAGTGATCAGGCGGTGAATGCCGGACTTGGAGCGCAAGTCCAATGCTTCTTTCATTTCATCAAACGAGGGCGGAACCCCGTCGCGTTGCACGCGTTTGTTGATGAAATCGAGCAATTCCAATTGCTTACGTGTCAGCATGTCGCCACCTCCGGCTCTCAAACCTCTCCGCATCTGTGCGGATTTGTTCTCTCATGTTCTACGCATGTTCTTGTTTTGTGTCAACAGGGGCGTCAGACCGGCAGATACTCGACCAGTTCGCCTGCGTTGCGGGCCGGGTCATGGGGCGGGCGGGCGATCAGTGCGCGCGCTTCGGACAGAACCGTCAGCAAGGCACTGTCCTGACTGCCAAATGCGTCCAGGCCTTCGTTCGTCAGCCGCGCCCGCATGTAATGCTCGCGTGGGCCATTCGCGGGAAGGTCGCTGGCCAAAGGGGCCGTCTTGCGCGGCGCAGGGGCTTGCCCCAATCCCATCATGGCGCGCAGGGCGGGCAGAACGAAGACCTGACCACAAACCAAGGCCGATACCGGATTGCCGGGCAGGCCAATCATGGCGGCGTTGCCCATGCGCCCTGCCATCAGCGGTTTGCCCGGGCGCATCGCAACCTTGTAGAAGCTTTGATCCATTCCCAGATCCGCTGCGACCTGACCGACCAGATCATGATCCCCGACCGAGGCTCCGCCAATTGTCAGCACCAGATCTGCGCCTTCAGCCAAGGCGAACACCTGCTTGAGGCTCGCCTCCGTGTCGCGGGCGATGGGCAGCATGCGGGCGATGCCGCCCTCGGCCTCTATCATGGCTTTCAGCCCAAAGCTGTTTGATGCAACGATCTGATCGGGGCCGGGCTCTTCGCCGGGCATGACCAGTTCGTTCCCGGTGGCGATAATGGCGACCTGCGGGCGTGTAGAGACCGTCACCTCGGCCACGTTCATGGCGGCCAGCAGCGCCAGATCGGCAGGGCGGAGCACGCGCGGGGCGCTGACTTCAGCCCCGACCGAAAAATCCGCACCTTGCTGGCGTATATGGCTGGCCTGACCGGGGTCATCGGTGATCGTGATCGTGTCGCCGCTGCGACTGGTGTTTTCCTGAATGACAACCTTGTCAGTGCCTTCAGGCACCGGGGCGCCGGTGAAAATACGTACGCATTGGCCCGCGCCGACACGGCCCTGAAACCCTGCGCCCGCAGCGGATTCCCCGATCACCTTAAACTGGGCGTGCAGATCGGATTCGATGCCTTTGAGGGCATAGCCGTCCATGGCCGAGGCATTGAAAGGGGGTTGGTCGCGGCGCGCTTTGGCGGGCACTGCCAGCACCCTGCCTGCGGCCTCTGCCAGCGAGATGACTTCTGTTCCCAGAGGCTTGGAAAGCGCAAATATATGGCCCAGAGCCTCTTCAACTGAAATCATCACTTCGCCTCGTATCTGCCTGATTTACCACCATCTTTCAGGACCACGCGAATGTCTTTTATCTCCATCCCCTTATCTGCGGCCTTGAGCATGTCATAGACCGTTAGGGCGGCGACATTGATGGCAGTCAGGGCTTCCATTTCAACCCCGGTCTGACCCGTGGTCTTGACCGTGGCCTCGATCTGTACACCGGGAAGGTCAGCGTCCGGTGTCAGCTCGACAGCGACCTTGGTGATAGGCAGCGGGTGACACAGTGGGATCAGGTCAGCGGTTTTCTTGGCGCCCATGATACCGGCCAAACGCGCGACGCCCAACACGTCGCCCTTTTTGGCGGTGCCTTCGGTGATCAGCGCCAGCGTTTCGGGCCGCATTTTCACGCAGCCGCGCGCGATGGCGATGCGGTCGGTGATGTTCTTGGCCGAGACATCCACCATATGCGCGTCGCCCTTGGCGTCGAAATGGGTCAGATCGGCCATTACGCGGGCACCTTGGGGTTGGCCAGAAGCGCGCGAGTGGCAGCGGTGACATCGTCCTGACGCATCAGGCTTTCGCCGATCAGGAAGGTGCGCGCGCCGTAATCCGCCATGTCGGCCAGATCCTGCGGGGTGAACAGCCCGCTTTCGGACACCACCAGCCGGTCATCGGGCACCCGTTTAGCCAGCTCACGGGTGGTATCAAGCGAGGTCTCGAACGTCTTCAGGTTGCGGTTGTTGATGCCCAGCAGCGGCGATTTCAGCGCCAGCGCGCGGTCCAGCTCTTCGCCGTTGTGAACCTCGATCAGCACATCCATGCCCCAGCCGAACGCGGCGTCTTCCAGTTCGGCGGCCTGGACGTCAGACACCGAGGCCATGATGATCAGAATGCAGTCGGCGTTCAGCGCGCGGGCTTCGGCCACCTGATAGGTGTCGTACATGAAGTCCTTGCGCAAAGCAGGCAGGGAGGTCGCGGCGCGGGCCTCGGTCAGGAAGGACTTCGCGCCCTGAAAGCTGGGCGTGTCGGTCAGAACCGACAAGCAGGTCGCGCCGCCGTCCTCATAGGCTTTGGCCAGAAGCGGTGGGTTGAAATCAGCGCGGATCAGACCCTTGGAAGGGCTGGCCTTCTTGACCTCGGCAATCAGGCCGTAACCGGTTTTTGACGCCTCAATCAGCGCGTTGGCAAAGCCGCGCGTGGGGTCGGCGGCTTTGGCCTCGACTTCAACATCGGCCAGCGGTTTGGCGGCCTTGTCGGCGATAATTTCGTCCAGCTTATAGGCTTTGATACGGTCCAGTGCGGTGCTCATGCGGCGGCTCCTTGGGTCAGCTCCGCCAGTGCGGTGATTTTGGCCATGGCGTGGCCTGCGTCGATGCTTTCAGAAGCCATTTCAATGCCTTGTGGCAGGTTGTTCACCTTGCCTGCCACCTGCAATGCGGCAGCGGCGTTCAGCAAAACCGCATCACGATAGGCACCTTTTTCGCCCGCCAACACAGCGCGCAGCGCAGCGCCGTTTTCTTCGGCTGTGCCGCCGGTGATGTCTTCAAACGGGTGGGTCGGCAAGCCGGCCTCTTCGGGATGCAGCTCGCGCTCTACCACGGCACCATCTTCGACAGCAGCGATCCAGCTGGTGCCGGTAATGGTCAGCTCATCGGTGCCGTCCGAGCCATGCACCAGCCACGCCTTTTCCGAGCCAAGCGCCAGCAGGGTCTCTGCCATCGGGCGGATCATCGCGCGCGAAAACGCGCCGGTCAGCTGACGTTTGACGCCCGCCGGGTTGGTCAGGGGGCCAAGGATGTTGAACACGGTGCGCGTGCCCAGCTCCAGCCGCGTCGGCATGACATGTTTGATGGCCGGGTGGTGCATCGGGGCCATCATGAAGGCGATGCCGATCTCGGCCAGCGCCTGTTCCACGACATCCGCGCCGACCATGACGTTCACGCCCATCTGGCCCAAAGCGTCTGCCGCGCCTGACAAAGACGATGCCGCCTTGTTGCCGTGCTTGGCAACGGGCACACCGCAGCCCGCCACAGTAAAGGCCGTGGCGGTTGAGATGTTCAGGGTTTTTTTGCCCGAGCCCCCCGTGCCAACGATATCAATCGCGCCCGCAGGGGCGGCGACCTTGTTGCACTTGGCGCGCATGGCTTCGGCCGCACCGGTGATTTCCTCAACGGCTTCGCCACGGGTGCGCAGGGCCATCAGGAAGCCGCCGATCTGGCTGGGCGTGGCGTCGCCGTCAAACAGCACGCCGAAGGCCTCGGCGGCTTCTTCACGGGTCAGCGGGCGTTCGCAGGCGGCACCAATGAAAGGTTTCAGAAGGTCGCTCATGCGGGCACCTTTACCGTATCGAGGAAGTTCTTGATCAGTGCATGCCCATGTTCCGAGCGAATGCTTTCAGGATGAAACTGCACGCCGTGGATGTTCTTGGTCTTGTGGCGCAGGCCCATGATCAGCCCGTTATCAAGCCATGCATTGGCCTCCAGACAATCGGGCAGGCTTTCGCGTTCAACGGTCAGCGAGTGATAGCGGGTTGCCTCAAACGGTGAAGGCAGACCTTTGAAAACGCCGGTACCATTGTGATGCATCGTGCCCATTTTGCCGTGCACGATTTCACCCGCGCGGATAACCTTGCCGCCAAACACCGCGCCAATGGTCTGATGCCCAAGGCAAACGCCGAACAGCGGGATGTCAGCCTCGGCGGCGGCTTCGGTCAAAGCCATGCAAATGCCTGCTTGGGGCGGGTCGCAAGGGCCGGGCGAAAGCACGATGGCCTCGGGCTTTAGCGCCATGGCTTCCTGCACGTTCAGCGCGTCATTGCGGTGTACCTGCGCTGGCCAGCCCAACTCGCCCAGATAATGGACGAGATTATAGGTGAAACTGTCATAATTATCGATCAGCAGTAGCATTGGCTGGCCTTTGATGAATAAGGGGTGAACCCTTTGCGTGGTCGGGCTATACATGTTCAGAGCAGCACGCCGGGGTCAAGGGCTTGGGCACAAGAACAGGAGGTACGGGGACATGCGAAGTGTAGCAGGTGGTCTGACCTGGGGCGTAGTGGCCTCGGCCGTGGGGTTGACGGTATTTTCGCTGACCGCGCCGATGCGGGACAGTTCCAGTTTTGCGCCAAGCGTGCCTGCGACTGACTCCACACCCGATACAACGCCCCCCCAGATGGAACCCGCCGCCGCGCCGGAAACCGTGCCCGTGGTACCCTTAGAACCAGATGCAGAACCGGTTGAAGCGCCGACAACAGGGCAGGTTGATCTGCCGCCCGGGTCCGAGTTCAACAAACCCGCCGAGGATGGTGCGGCTACGGTGTCTCAACCCGATGACCCTGCAGTACCTGGCACATCGGCCCCGGCCTTGCCTGGTGGCAGCACACAGGTCGAGCCGCCCAATCCTGACACCAACCCGGGCAGCGCTCCGGCGCCGGGCACCGCTGTGCCCGATGGAATCACTGCACCGGATGCGGCCGTAACTGACCCGGCCCTGCCGCCAACAGGCGAAGAGCCGGTGTTGCCAAACCCCGAATCTGCAACGCCTCAGGTGCCTGAGGCTGACCCCGCCCCAACCCCGCCCATCGGACAGATTGGCGAGGCCCCGGCCCCTATAGGGTCGGGCGCGGCAGCGATTGGTCTGCCACAGCCGGGCTTTACCTTTGAGACACCGAATGTGCGCACCGGGCGTTTGCCCTCGGTCGGGCAAGATCCCGAGCCCGCCCCCGAAGTCGACCCGGAGCCGGTAAACTTGGGGGCGCTGGCCCGCAACGCTGTGCCGTTCAAACGTTCAGGCGACAAGCCGCTGATGTCGATTGTGATCGTGGATGAGGGCGATTCCGGATTGGATCGCGCGACGCTCAGCACGATTTCGTTTCCAGTGGCTTTCGCGATTGATGCAGCGCGCCCCGACGCCGTCGAGGCCATGCGCGCCTATCGCAAAGCCGGGTTCGAAACCATTCTTATGACCGGTGGGTTGCCTGCCGGGGCCACACCGCAAGACCTTGAGGTCACGTTGCAAAGTTATATGGCGCAGATGGATCAGACCATCGCGCTGATGGATGTCGAAGGTGGCATTCTGGGCAGCAGCCGTGCCTTGCAGACTCAGCTGATTCAGATTGCCGAAGACAGCGGCCATGGCGTGGTCAGCTTTGATCGGGGCCTGAAGACGATTGATCAGATGGCCAAGGCCGCCAAGGTGCCCTCGGCGCTGATTTATCGCAGCATTGATGATCAGGCTGAAAGCGCGCCGGTTATCCGTCGCGTACTGAAACGCGCAGCTTTCAAAGCCGGGCAGGACGGTGCGGTTGTCATGTTGGGCCACAGCCGCCCAGAAACCGTGACTGCACTGTTTGAATGGGCGCTGGAAGGCAGCACCGAGGTCGATCTGGCGCCGCTGTCCGAGGTGCTGAAGTTCCGCTGGTAAAGCTTAGCGATTGCCGGATTGTGAGAACAGCCCAGCATCCTGCGCCGCGCGGCGGATCGCTTTGGATTTATTGACCGTTTCCTGAAACTCGGACTCGGGGTCGCTGTCATACACAACGCCGCCGCCGGCCTGAATGTACAGCTTCTCGTCCTGCAACACAGCGGTACGCAGCGCGATACACATGTCCATATCGCCATTGGCGGCGAAGTAACCCACACCACCGCCGTAAACGCCACGTTTTTCCGGCTCCAGCTCGTCGATGATCTCCATCGCGCGGACCTTGGGCGCGCCTGAAACCGTGCCTGCGGGCAGACCGGCCAGCAGGGCGGACAGGGCGTCATGGTCATCACTGATTTCGCCCACAACGTTCGACACGATATGCATCACATGGCTGTAGCGTTCGATGATGAATTCTTCGGTCGGGCGCACGGTGCCGATCTTGGCGACGCGGCCCACATCGTTGCGGCCCAGATCCAGCAGCATCAGATGCTCGGCCAGTTCTTTCTTGTCGGCCAGCAGATCGGCCTCCAAAGCGCGGTCCTCTTCGGGTGTGGCGCCACGGGGGCGGGTGCCGGCGATCGGGCGAATGGTGACCTCACCATCAAACACGCGCACCAGAATTTCGGGGCTGGCGCCGATCACCTGAAACCCGCCGAAGTTAAAGTAGAACATGAACGGCGAAGGGTTGGTGCGGCGCAGGCTGCGGTACAGCGCAAAGGGCGGCAGGGTAAATTCCTGCGTCCAGCGTTGTGCTGGGACGACCTGAAAGATGTCACCGGCGCGGATGTATTCCTTGGCCTTTTCAACCGCGTCCAGATAGCCCTGCTTGGTGAAGTTCGAGACAGGCTCGCCCACCACAGCGCTCTCGCCCAGATCGCGGCTGGCATCGGGCACAGCGCGTTCCAGATCGCGTACGGCATCCATCACGCGCTCGGCGGCTTGGGCATAGGCGGCCTTGGCCGACTGGCCCGAATTGGCCCACGCGGGCGACACAACGATTACCTCGCCTTTGACGCCGTCCAGCACCGCCACAACCGACGGGCGCAGCATCAGCGCATCAGGCAGGCCCAGCGGGTCGGGGTTCACATTGGGCAGATGTTCGACCAACCGGATCATGTCATAGCCCAGATAGCCAAACAGCCCGGCCGCAATCGGCGGCAAGCCATCGGGCAGATCAATCCGGCTTTCGGCGATGATCGCGCGCAGGGTTTCCAGTGGATGTCCCTGCAAATCTTCAAAAGCGTCTGCATCAAACCGGGCCTGACGGTTCAGGCTGCTGGCTTCGCCCCGGCATTTCCACACCAGATCGGGTTTCATGCCAACAACCGAATAGCGCCCGCGAACTTCGCCGCCGGTGACCGATTCCAGCATGAAGCTGTCTTTGCCAGCCTCGGTCAGTTTCATCATCAGGCTGACGGGCGTATCCAGATCAGCCGCCAGACGGGCATAGACGACCTGATTTTCACCGGCCTCATAGCCTGCTTTGAACGCGTCGAATGTCGGGGTCAGAGCCACCATCAGAGCCTCACGGAAGTTGCGCGTGGACAGCGCGGATCGCGGCTTCGTCCAAGGTCAGCCCGACGTCATTCAGACGCGACTGCGCGAAGTAAACAAAGATATCCTGCGCCATGGCGCCAGCGGCTTGCTGCTGGAATGCCGACAAGACGGCTTGCAGCGTGGCATCTTCGGCGTCCGCGGGCAGGGCGCCCGTCATTTGCAGCAGGTACACCGCGCCATCAGGCGCCGTCACGATGGTCGCCCCCCCGTCTTCCAAAGCGAACAGCGGCTCTACCAAGGCAGCAGGCGCAACGCCCGAACGTGCCACCGGTTCGACCGTCTGGCTGTTCAGCCCCAACGAGGCAAAGCTATCGCCCGCGTCCAGCAGGGCCTTCATCGCTTGCGCCTTTTCGGCCAGAAGGCGTGCCGCTTCAACCACTTGCCACCCGGCGATGGCTTCGTCACGGACGGCGTCCAGCGGGCGCAGTGCAGGTGGGGTGATGGCGTTCAGACGCAGCGCAAACAGGCCGCCGTCTTCCAGTTCGATCAGTTCAGGAAAGTCGCTTTCGCGGGCTTGTGCGGCGGCCGTGCGAAAGGCCTCATAGCCGGCAATGTCCGCATCCTGCCCGGGGAAATAGGAAATTTGACCCAATTCCATGCTGGTGTCATTGGCCAATTCTTCCAGTGTGGCGCCGGCAGCCAGCAGATCGTCCAGATCGGTGATCATGTCGCTGATGATGCGGCGGGCACGGTCTTGAACGATCTCAAGGCTCAGATCGCCTTTGGCTTGTTCGAAAGTAACGGTCGAGCCATCCAGAATCGCGTTCATGCGGATCAGGGCAGGGCCCAGGTTTGACATTACCGGCCCGGCGACACCCGGCTCGGTCAGGGCAAAGACGTCGGCGCCCGCGCTGCCCAGCTGGGCCTTTGTCACATCGCCCAGATCAATCTGCGACAGTTCCAAACCGCGCTCGGCGACCAGTTCGTCAAAGCTTGCCTCGCCCGCGTCCAGACGATCCCGCGCGTCTTGGGCCGCGGCCTCGTTGGGGTAAACCAGTTGCTCAACCAAACGACGCTCCGGGCGGACATATTCGGTGATCCGCTCGTCATAAAGCTCGCGCAGGGTGGTTTCATCCACCGTGACTTCGTCAGCCAGCATATCGGGCGTCAGCAAGGCATAGGTGATGTCGCGGCTTTCGGGGGTGGTAAAGGTGCCTGCGTTGGCTTCGTAATAGCTTTGCAGCGCGTCGTCCGAGGGCAGGCCCACCGGTGTGTCCAACTGGCTTTCCGACAGTTGCGCATACACATACGAGCGGCGCGCGCCAAAGAAGTTCGAGATCACATCGGTATAGGCTTGCGGCACTTCGGTGCCTGACAGCAAGGCGCCGCTGATCAACGAGCGGGCGGTGTCGCCGCGCAGCTGCTCTTCGAACTCTGCCTCGGTCAGGCCGTTTTGTTGCAGCGTATAGCGATAGGCCTCGCGGTCAAAATTTCCGTCGGACCCTTGGAACGAGGCGATATCCAGTACCGCCTGACCGACCGGACCATCGCCGATATCAAGGCCCATGCGGTCAAGTTCGTTGTCCAGCGTCGCATTGGTGATCGCCTGAGCACGAGCCGATTGCACGATGCCCAGTTGCTCGGCTTCGATCACGGTCAGCCGTTCGCCGGTCTGGTTTTCAACATCGCGGATTTCACGCTGCAGCGTGGTGTAATAGCTGTTCAAAGAGATTGGCGTGTCACCCACTGTGCCGATGCTTTGAATCGAGCCGCCAAAGTTGGTGATGCCAAAGCCGCCCAGGCCGACAATCAACGCCACAATAATCATCCAGACAAAGAAATTGCCGGTTTTCTTGGCTACGCTCATCGGGCCCGTCCTTTTCACACAAATGGGTCGTCAGAGCTGTGTAAGCGCTTGCTGCAAGACCCGCAAGCACTAGGGGGCAAAGCCGCGCAGCCGGGCGAATAAATCTGCGATCCCCTGACTGTCGATATTGGCGAATGCAATGCGCATTTCGTGTCCGCCAGCCGGGTCGCTTGCGGGGCGGAACATGGTTCCGGGCAGGGCCAAAATACCCGCGTCACGTACCAATTTCGGGGCAAGTTCATCGGATGGCAAATCAAACGGATGACGGAAATAGCCAAAATACGCGCCACAGCCAAGCAGATCCCAGCCGGGCAGGGTGCCCGTTTCCATCGCTGTCCTGCGGGCCAGGATTTCATCGCGCTCGCCAGCCAGCCACTGGTCCAGATTGCGCATGCCCCACAGGGCGGCGCGCTGACCCAGTTGGTTGGGGCAAATGGTGACGGTGTCCAGAAACTTCTCTACCTGTGCCAGCCGGGCCGGGCTGGTCAGCGCCGCGCCGACGCGATGACCAGTCAGGCGATAGGCCTTTGAAAAAGAGTAGAGCTGAATCAGCGTGCTGTCCCAATCCGGGTCGCTGAACAGATCATGCGGTGCGTCCGGGGCCGCGTGAAAGTCGCGATAGGTTTCGTCGACGATCAACGCAATGCCGTGGGCCTTGGCCAGATCATAGAAAGCACGCAGCAGCGGGGCTGGGTACTCCACACCGCAGGGATTGTTCGGGCTGACCAGCACGATGGCGCGGGTGGCCGGGGTGATCAGCGCTTTGGCTTGGTCGGGGTCGGGCAAGAGGCCTGCCCCGCATGGCAGCGGAACGGCCTTAACCCCAGACATATCCAACCACATTTTGTGGTTGAAATACCAAGGGGTTGGAAGGATAACTTCATCCCCCGGCGCGGCCAGCGTGGCGGTGATGGCGCAAAAGGCTTGGTTGCATCCGGCCGTTATCGCGACCTGGCCCTCGCGGATCGTTCCACCATAGATGCGGCTGGTCTTTGCGGCCAGTTCCGAGCGCAGGTCGGGCAGGCCCAGAACCGGGCCATAAAGATGCGCGGAAGCGTCCTTGAGCGCGGCCTCGGCGATGGCCTGACGCATCCCTTCGGGGGGCGGGTCGACGGGCGCGGCTTGACTGACATTGATCAGCGGGCGATCAGGCGGGAAAGTTACCCCTTCCAACCAACGCCGAGCCTCCATTACGGGGGGCGGGGATGTGTTGGCAAGATGGGGGTTTATCAACATGGATCAATCCGTGCCGCGATAGGGCTCCACGTATTGCAGCGCCATGTCCCACGGGAAGAAAATCCAGGTATCCTGACTGACTTCGGTGATGAATGTATCCACCATGGGGCGCCCTTTGGGCTTGGCATAGACGGTGCCGAAATGCGCCTTGGGATACAGTTTGCGCACCAGTTCCAGCGTTTTGCCGCTGTCGACCAGATCGTCGATGATCAAAATCCCTGTGCCATCGCCCATCAAGGCGTCATCCGGGGCTTTCAGCACCTTGGCATCCATCTGATCCTGATGATTGTAAGACTTGACCGAGATCGTATCGATGATCCGCACGTCCAGTTCACGGGCAATGATCATGGCTGGGGCCATACCGCCACGGGTGATGGCAACGATGGCTTTCCATGCGCCGTCTTCGGGGCCTTGCCCGTCCAACCGCCACGCCAGAGCGCGACTGTCACGGTGGATTTGATCCCAGCTGATGTGAAAGCCCTTCTCGTGGGGCAGACGATCGCTCATGTCTTGATCCTCAGGTTAGGGCCAGTTTCAGACCAAGGGCGGCCAGAAGGGCTCCGAATACGCGGTCCAGCACGGTCTTCAGGTTTAGGTAAACCTGACGCGTGCGCTCCAGAGAGAATACCCTGCTTACAACAACATTCCAGCCAGCATCGTTGAAAAACACAATGCCCAGAATGACGCCATAGGCCCAAACCGGCGCGTCCGGCGGTACGAAAGTCAAAAACACCGTGCCAAAGAACAGCGCGGGTTTGGGGTTTGCCAGTTGTGTGACAATGCCCAACCAGACCAAGCCAGCCCGTCCGCGCTGGCGCGCGGTCTGGGGCAAATCGCTTTGCATGGGGTCCGGGGCGTGTTTCCACATCTTATAAGCCAGATACAGCAGATAGCTGGCCCCAACCGCTTTCATCACCCACAACAGCGCCGGGGCCAGTTTGAACAATATCGCAAGGCCAAACAGGGCGGCGACGGCCCAGACACAGGCCCCAAGCCCGATCCCGACCGAAAGCCACATGCCGCGTGCCAGACCTTCGCGCAAACTGGTGCGCGCCGCCAAAAGCACGGCAGGGCCGGGCGACATGGCAGCGGCCAGATGCACAAAGTAGATGGCGATCAGGGCGGCAAGGGTCATCGCTTACTTTCGACCCGTAACAGCATCGATATCTGGCGCATCCACGGCTTTCATGCCTACCACGTGATAGCCCGCATCCACATGCAGGTTTTCACCGGTCACACCCGAGCCCAGATCGGACAGCAGGTACACGGCGGATTTGCCAACCTCGTCCTGTGTCACGTTGCGACGCAGGGGCGAGTTCAGCTCGTTCCACTTCATGATATAGCGGAAATCACCGATGCCACTGGCGGCCAGCGTCTTGATCGGGCCGGCCGAGATCGCATTGACACGAATATCGTTCTTGCCCAGGTCTTCGGCCAGATATTTCACCGATGCTTCCAGCGCGGCCTTGGCCACGCCCATAACGTTGTAATGCGGCATGACCTGCTCGGCGCCATAATAGGTCAGCGTCAGGCACGAACCGCCTTCGGTCATCAGCTTTTCGGCACGTTGCACAACGGCGGTGAACGAATAGACCGAGATATCCATGGTCATGCGGAAGTTTTCCGGGCTGGTGTCGACGTAGCGCCCGCGCAGCTCACCCTTGTCAGAGAACCCGATGGCGTGCACGATAAAGTCCAGCTTGCCCCATTCTTTTTCCAGCGCTTCAAACAATGCATCCACCGATGCCTCGTCCGTCACATCGCAGGGTAGAACCAGCGACGAGCCAAGCTGCTCGGCCAGCGGCGCGACGCGTTTCTTCAGTGCATCGCCCTGATACGAGAAAGCAAGCTCAGCGCCATGGGCGGCACAATTTTGCGCGATGCCCCAGGCGATCGACTTATCATTGGCGAGACCCATGATCAGGCCGCGTTTCCCATCCATTAGTTTTGTTGACATTGGGTGCCCTCGAAGACCTTTGTAATTTGCAAAAGCTTTAGGACAATCGCGCTGTCCTATCAAGGGCGGTGCAAACGCGGCGTCGCGGTTGACCGGTGGGCAGCCCGGCTCTAGGTGAATTACAGCAGCTGGAGAAAAATATGTCTGAGAGAACCGGAATCTTTCAAGGGGCTGACCCGTTTGAGATTGCCCGCAGCTGGCTGGCAGAAGCCACCGAAACTGAAATTAACGATCCCAATGCCATGGCGATGGCCACTGTGGATGCCGATGGCATGCCGAATGTGCGCATGGTTTTGTTAAAAGACATCGAGGCAGATGCCTTTGTTTTCTACACGAATTACGAAAGCCAGAAGGCGTCAGAATTAGATTCTGCCGGAAAAGCCGGTTTTGTGTTACACTGGAAGTCGTTAAGGCGGCAGGTGCGGGTTCGTGGCCTTGTCGAACGGGAGGAGGGGCCTCAGGCGGATGCCTATTACCACTCGCGATCTCTCAAGAGCCGTCTCGGTGCCTGGGCATCCAAGCAGTCCAGGCCGCTGTCTTCGCGCACAAGCCTGATGGCAGAAGTGGCGAAAGTGACCGCGACACATGGGACCAATCCGCAGCGCCCGCCGTTTTGGGGGGGCTACAGGATTAAACCCCTAGAGATCGAGTTCTGGGCCGATGGCGCCTATAGGTTGCATGATCGGTTCCAATGGCGGCGTGAAAATCTGTCGTCAGACTGGGTAATTCAGCGGTTGAATCCCTGACATTCGCGTAACGCGAAATGCAACTGTCTGAAATTTGGCAACAATTAACGCTTGAAGTCCTGCGTTAACCTGTCACAAAAGTGCGAGGGGCACTCACTGAACGACTATAGCGAAGCGAAGATGAACGAAGAGGATGACGGCGCAACTCAGAGCGTCACAGGCCGGGTAAAATGGTTCGACCCTGGAAAAGGGTTTGGTTTCGTAGTGTCAGATAATGGCGGGCCGGATATATTGTTGCATGCGAATGTTTTGCGCAACTACGGCCAAAGCTCGGTCGCAGATTCAGCAGGAATCGAAATTTTGGTCCAAGAGACCACGCGGGGTATTCAGGCCGTTCAGGTTCTGTCTATTGCACCGCCGGATCCCGGCGAGTCAAACCCGATGGAAGATCTGAACTTTGCTGACGAGGCGATGATAGCGGACACTCCGCTGTTGCCCGCGCGGGTGAAGTGGTTCGACAAGAGCAAGGGATTTGGCTTTGCCAATATCTTTGGCTCGTCCGATGACGTTTTCGTGCACGTCGAAGTCTTGCGCCGTTCGGGGCTTGCAGACCTGCAACCCGGCGAGGCAATGTGCTTGCGTGTAATGGAAGGCAAGCGGGGCCGTTTGGCCACTCAGGTGTGCTCATGGGAAAACGCGATCGGGCAAGACAACGACGAAGAGGCTGGCTAGGCTTTGTCTTTGTGGCCCTGTGCGCTGGGCTCTTTCCAAATTTGTCTGTTGCCCAATGCCGCGATGACCTTGTCATGCTGCGCGGCGATTGGGGGCAGGCCCGTTTCACCATAGAATTGGCCGACGACGCTTCTGAACGGGCGCGTGGGTTGATGTTTCGTGAAAAACTGCCCTCCAGCCATGGCATGCTTTTTGTTTACCCGTCCCCGCAGCGGGTCGGGTTCTGGATGAAAAATACCCTGATCCCGTTGGATATGGTCTTTGTGGACCCATCCGGGACAGTTCTTCGGATTCATGAAAACGCCATTCCGCATGACCAGACGGTCATTGATGGTGGGGACGGGGTTTTGGCTGTTCTGGAGGTCAACGGTGGCATGGCGCGCCGGATTGGCATTCGTGCTGGTGACCATATGCAACATCCCGCTTTCGGAAGTGAAGCGATCTGGCCCTGTGTGTCGCCTTAGGGGTTTTCTTCCGGTCACGCGCCGGGTATGGAACATCTCGTCGGGGCGTGGCGCAGCCTGGTAGCGCGTCTGTTTTGGGTACAGAAGGTCGTGAGTTCGAATCTCGCCGCCCCGACCATCCCTCATCCGCATCTTGTTGAAAAAGTGATCAAAATTTCTGCACGCGCCAAGCCGCGCTGCGGCGATCGGTTCATGTGTTTTGGCAATTTGGCCGCCTAACCCAATATGTAGTCGACATTTTTCAAAATCCGTCCACATTTTGTTAACAGGCTTGTTACATGGGTGAATCAATTCCTTAACAGGGGCACGCCGAGAACCGGGCTTGGGTCAACGCAAAAAACTTCAATTCTGAGTAAATTTTTTCGTTGACCGTATAGGGCTTCATACGCCACCTTGTGTGGGCCGGTGGGGCGCGACACCACATATAGTGTCGCCGGCGGCGCAAAGGGACAATCACACAGGATGTCGGGTCTGACCCGGCGGAATCACTGCCATGTTTTGGCAGTGGGGGTGCGTTTTGTCCTCTGCGCCACCCGCCCGGCACGAAATATCAGGGCAGGGCGCAACGTCGCCTGTAGCTCAAAAACACAGAAAACTTTGCGACGGGGCAGACAATGAAAATCGAACGCAAATTCACCAAAGACGAAACCGGCGCATATGGTGAACTTGGTTTCACCACCACCAGCTCCGAGATTCGCAACCCAGATGGCACCGTGGTGTTCAGCCTGGAAAACGTCGAAGTGCCGGCTGGCTGGAGTCAGGTCGCAAGCGACGTCATCGCACAAAAATACTTCCGGAAAGCCGGTGTTCCTGCGGTCTTGAAAAAGGTCCGCGAAAAGGACGTGCCGGAATTCCTGTGGCGTTCGGTGCCCGACGAAAAGGCGCTGGCCGCACTGCCCGAGGACGAACGTATCGGCGGCGAAACCTCGGCCAAGCAGGTTTTTGACCGCCTGGCGGGCGCCTGGGCCTATTGGGGCTGGAAGGGTGGCTACTTCACCACCGAGGCCGACGCCAGCGCCTATTACGATGAAATGCGTTACATGCTGGCGACCCAGCGCGCGGCCCCCAACAGCCCGCAGTGGTTCAACACCGGCCTGCACTGGGCCTATGGCATCGATGGCCCCAGCCAGGGCCACTATTATGTCGACTACAAGACCGGCAAGCTGACCAAATCCAAATCCGCCTATGAGCACCCGCAGCCGCACGCCTGCTTTATCCAGTCGGTCAGCGATGATCTGGTTGGGGATGGTGGCATCATGGACCTGTGGGTCCGCGAGGCGCGCCTGTTCAAGTATGGCTCGGGCACGGGCACCAACTTCTCCAGCCTGCGCGCCGATGGCGAGGCCCTGTCGGGGGGCGGCAAATCGTCCGGTCTGATGGGCTTCCTGCGCATCGGTGACCGGGCTGCTGGCGCGATCAAATCGGGCGGCACCACGCGCCGCGCCGCCAAGATGGTGATCTGTGATGCCGACCACCCGGACATCGAAGAGTTCATCAACTGGAAGGTCAAGGAAGAGCAGAAAGTTGCCTCGCTCGTGGCTGGCTCCAAGATGCACGAAGCCAAGCTTAACGACATCTTCGCAGCGATCCGTGCCTGGGATGGCGCCGAGGCTGACGCCTATGACCCCAAAACCAACGATAGTTTGAAAAGTGCAATTCGCAGCGCCAAAAAATCGGCAATTCCCGAAGCCTACATCAAGCGCGTGTTGGATTATTGCAAGCAGGGCTATAGCAGCATCGAGTTCCCGACCTATGATACCGACTGGGATTCGGAAGCTTATGCCACTGTTTCGGGTCAAAACTCGAACAACTCGGTCCGGGTCACCGACGCCTTCCTGAAGGCTGTAGAAACCGACGCCGACTGGGAGCTGGTGCGCCGCACCGATGGCTCTGTTGCCAAGACAATCAAAGCCCGCGACCTATGGGAACAGATTGGCCACGCCGCATGGTCCTGTGCTGATCCGGGTATCCAGTTCCACGACACCGTGAACGCCTGGCACACCTGCCCCGAAGACGGCGCGATCCGCGGCTCGAACCCGTGTTCGGAGTACATGTTCCTGGATGACACCGCCTGTAACCTGGCGTCGATGAACCTGCTGACCTTCTTTAAGGATGGCAAGTTCCAGGCCGAAGATTACATGCACGCCACCCGCTTGTGGACCGTGACGCTGGAAATCAGTGTGATGATGGCGCAGTTCCCCAGCCAGGAGATCGCGCAGCTGTCGTATGACTTCCGCACGCTGGGTCTGGGCTATGCCAACATCGGTGGCCTGCTGATGAACATGGGCCTTGGCTATGACAGCGACGAGGGCCGCGCCCTGACCGGTGCGCTGACCGCGATCCTGACCGGTGTGTCCTATGCCACCTCGGCCGAGATGGCCAAAGAGCTGGGTGCCTTCCCGGGCCACGCCCGCAACGCCGACCACATGCTGCGTGTCATCCGCAACCACCGCAACGCTGCTTATGGCGCGTCCGATGGGTACGAAGCGCTGGACGTGAAGCCGGTGCCGCTGGACCACGCCCATTGCCCCGATGCCAAGCTGATTGATCTGGCCATGGGCGTCTGGGACGAGGCGTTGGATCTGGGTGCACAGCATGGCTATCGCAACGCGCAAGTGTCCGTGATCGCCCCGACCGGCACCATCGGTCTGGTGATGGATTGTGACACCACCGGGATCGAGCCTGACTTTGCACTGGTGAAGTTCAAGAAGCTGGCCGGCGGTGGTTACTTCAAAATCATCAACCGCTCGGTGCCTGCCGCGCTGGAAAACCTGGGCTACGGCAGCGCGCAGATCGAAGAGATCGTGTCCTATGCCGTGGGTCACGCCAGCCTGGGCAACTGCCCCGGCATTAACTCGACCGCGCTGATCGGGCATGGTTTCGGCCCGCGCGAGCTGGAGAAGATCGACGAGGCGCTGCCCTCGGCCTTCGACATCCGGTTCGTGTTCAACCAGTGGACCCTGGGCGAAGAGTTCTGCACCGGCACGCTGGGTATCCCGGCTGAAAAGCTGAACGACCCATCGTTCGACCTGCTGCGCCACCTTGGCTTTACCAAGGCCGACATCGAGGCCGCCAATGACCACGTCTGCGGCACCATGACCCTGGAGGGCGCGCCGCATCTGGACCCGAAACATTACCACATCTTCGACTGCGCCAACCCGTGCGGCAAGAAAGGTAAGCGTTTCCTGAGCGTGAACAGCCACATCACCATGATGGCCGCAGCGCAGTCGTTCATTTCGGGGGCGATCTCGAAAACGATCAACATGCCGAATGACGCAACGATCGAGGACTGCCAGAAAGCCTATGAATTGTCGTGGTCGCTGGGTGTGAAAGCAAACGCGCTGTATCGTGATGGCTCCAAGCTGTCGCAGCCGCTGGCCGCCGCGCTGGTCGAAGACGATGACGAGGCCGCCGAAATTCTGGAAACCGGCACCCCGCAGGAGAAAGCCGCGACCCTGGCCGAGAAAGTCATTGAGAAAGTCGTGATCAAAGAGGTCGCCCGCGGCCGCGAGAAAATGCCCGAGCGTCGCAAGGGCTATACCCAGAAAGCGGTCGTGGGTGGGCACAAGGTCTATCTGCGTACGGGCGAATATCAGGATGGCTCCTTGGGTGAGATCTTCATCGACATGCACAAGGAAGGCGCTGGCTTCCGTGCGATGATGAACAACTTTGCCATCGCCGTGTCGGTGGGCCTGCAATATGGTGTGCCGCTGGAAGAATTCGTCGATGCCTTCACCTTCACCAAGTTCGAACCGGCGGGCATGGTGCAGGGCAATGACAGCATCAAAAACGCCACCTCGATCCTTGACTACATCTTCCGCGAACTGGCTGTGTCCTATCTGGACCGCACCGAGCTGGCCCATGTCAAACCCGAAGGCACCACCTTTGATGACATCGGCCGCGGCGAAGAAGAGGGCGTGTCGAACATCAAAGAGATGTCCGAAAGCGCGGCGTCCAAGTCCTTGGAAGTGCTGAAGCAAATCTCCTCGACCGGCTATCTGCGCAAGCGGGTTCCCCAAGAACTGGTGGTGCTGAACGGCGGCATGGGCGCCACGGCACTGGACAGCTCGGGCGACCCGCAGGCCACGCTGCAAACGCTGGTGCCCGAAACCGCGCAGTCGACCACCGGTCTTGCTTCGGGTTCGGTCAGCATGGACGCCCGCACAAAGGCCAAGATGCAAGGCTACGAGGGCGAAGCCTGCGGCGATTGCGGCAACTACACGCTGGTGCGCAACGGCACCTGCATGAAATGCAACACCTGCGGCGCGACCAGCGGGTGTAGCTAAAAGACTGAGGGTCGGGGCGCGGAACTGGTACTTCCGCGCCCTGGCTTCCCGCCCGCTTAAACGTCGTGAGCGTGCGAGTAACCGAGACGGATGTGAATCCGCCACTAAGGGATGAAGAACACGAACCCACTGGGTGATCAAGAACACGACGAGTTATGCACAGGACCGCCCACAAGAAAGTGGATTTGCCTGTGGAAAAAGGGGACATACAATATGTCTTATGGAAAGTTCGACGGTTCCTACGCCGTTAAATTTCGAAGCAACCTTGGGTCATTTGGCGCCGGAGTTGTAGTGGTTGCTGATCTTCAGGTGAGTGGCGGCGATTCTTGGTTTTCGTTCAACGGCGAGTTCACACCGCGTGGAAGCGATTTGGTTGGCGAGTTGAGCGTTAATCAGCATAGTTCCGGATCGCAGTCCATCTTCGGCCCTCTCAGAAATTTTAAGCTTGTTCTAGAGGGCAAGTTTGTCGGTGAAGTAGGAGAGTTTACTGGATACGTGAAGGGAGCTCCTGAGCTGAAAGTCGCGACGACTCTGAGCCGATTGAATCAGGTCGCTGCGGAGTGATGAAATTCTGACACGGGGCGGGTGCGCTCGCCCCTGACGCGGATAAGGCCGCAGGCAATAAACCGGGCGGTACATAAAGAGTGAGCCTTATCAGCGAAACTGGGGCGCCTTCGGGCGCCCCTTCTTCTTTGCGCTTGATTCTGCCGGTGTCCGTGGGGGTGGTTTTTTGTGCGTCTGACCGCCGATTAGCGGGTGGGGCCCGGGCAGGGGGCCGCTGTCAAGCGCAGCGCCGATTTGGCTGAGCGGGCGCGTGCCGGGCGTTTACACAGATTCGTGCAGGTGTTTGCGCAAAACGGGATGCGCAGGTGGTGGGCATGGTTTGCACCCGGCGGGGTGCGGCATGGTCACCCTAGCGTCGGGCATGTTGCCGGGCGCTTGTTCAAAGGAGTGAACCATGAAGTTTGTACCCGTAGCTGCCACCGTGTTGTTTGGTCTGACCGTCCCCGCCTTGGCCCAGGACAGCGCACCGGTGATGGATGCCGATGCAGACGGTGTTGTCACCATAGAAGAAATCCGCGTGGTGTACCCGGAACTGACCGAAGAAGCTTTTGCCGCTTTGGATGTGGACGGCGATGGCGTTCTGAATGTCGAGGAAACGGCTGTCGCGTCCGAGACGCTGATGGCGCCGCAAAACTGATCCTTTTCGCCCCCCAACGATGGGATCAGAGGGGCGCCTTCGGGCGCCCCTAATTACGTCTAGCCGCCAAAAAATGACGCCGGGGGTTTCATGGCATCCAGCCCCTGCATGCGGTCGATCCAGCCTTGCATCGTGTCCGTGGGTTTGACGCCTGCTTCGGCCAGCCATTGGGTATAGCCCCAGATGGCGCAATCGCCGATGCCGGGGGTCGCGCCGTGAAAAAACGGCTGATCGCCCAGCAACACGGCGAAGTTGGCGCAATCGGCGTCATAGCGGCCTAACAGCCATTCGATCGCGCCGGGCGGAAAGCCTTCGCCGTTGACCCGCTGCGCTTCTTTGAGCTGGGGCAGGCACATGCCGATGCGGTTGGCCTCCCACATCAGCAACTCGCGGCCGCGTTGCAGGGAGCGCGGGTCGTCGCCGCCAAGACATTGAAACCGCGTGGCAATTTCCAAAAGAATCGCGCCTGATTGGGTGTGCGGTACGCCGTCGATCAACAGCAAGGGCACTTCGCCAAAGGGGCTGACGGCCAGAAACTCGGCGGGCCGTGTGTCGCGCGGCGCCCATATGTCGACGGGTTTGGTTTGGTGGTCAAGGCCTGCCAAAGACAGGGCAAGGGCAACCTTGCAGGCGTGACCGGAATCCTTGTGGCCGTATAAAATCAATTCACTCATGAAAATGTCCTTCTTTTGCATTTTCCATATTGGTGGCACGCAGGCCGCCCGCAGGAAAGTGCAAAAGAAGGGACGCGCGGGTTTAGATCGCCGGTTTGATGAAAGTGCCGTTTTGCAGGTCAGACATGGCCTGACGCAGCTCGGCCTGGGTGTTCATCACGATCGGCCCGTGCCAAGCGACGGGTTCCTGAATGGGCCGCCCGGTGACCAGCAAAATGCGCATGCCGTCAGGGCCGGCGGTTACTTCGATCTCATCGCCTGTATCGAACCGCACCAGCGTGCGATTGCCGGTCATGTCGCGAATGTTCAGCTCTTCGCCGGCAAATTCCTTTTCCACCCGCACCCCTTGCGGGGCAGAGGCATCGCGAAATTTCCCTGCGCCTGCAAAGACATAGGCAAAGGCGCTGGCGTAGGTATCCACGGGCAGGCGCTTGGTGGTATTGGGCGGTACGGACACGTCCAGATACATCGGCTCGGCGGCGATGCCGTCGACCGGGCCGGACTTACCCCAGAAATTCCCGGTGATAATCTTCACGCGGGTGCCGTCATCGTCGATTTCTTCGGGGATGTCTGACGCCGTGATGTCCTGATAGCGCGGGGCGGTCATTTTCAGGCTGGAAGGCAGGTTGGCCCACAGCTGAAACCCGTGCATCTGGCCCTTGGCGTTCCCGCTGGGCATTTCCTGATGCATGATGCCCGAGCCGGCGGTCATCCATTGCACCGAGCCTGCGCCCAACTGGCCGCGATTGCCAAGGCTGTCGCCATGTTCGACGGTGCCTTCCAGCACATAGGTGATGGTTTCAATGCCGCGATGGGGGTGCCACGGGAAGCCACGTTTATAGTGCGCCGGGTCATCGTTTCTGAAGTCGTCAAACAGCAAGAACGGGTCGGATTCGGTGGTGTCTCCAAAGCCAAAAGCGCGGTGCAGATGCACGCCCGCGCCCTCCATCGTGGGTTGCGCGTGGGATATGGATTTTACAGGGCGAAAGGTCATGATGCGTCTCCTTTACCCAGTATATGATGCAAAAACGGCGCCCGGGTAGGGGCGCCGTTCAACATAATCTGTGCAGCTATGTCAGACGCCGCGCGCTAAGGCGGCCACGCCGGTGCGTGCCACTTCGATCAGGCCCAAGGGGCGCATCAGCTCGGCGAAGGCGTCGATTTTCTCGGGTGAGCCGGTCAGTTCGAACACAAAGCTCTCCAGCGTGCTGTCCACCGCGTTGGCGCGGAAGATGTCGGCCAGACGCAGGGCCTCGACCCGTTTGTCGCCCGCGCCTTCGACCTTGAAGAGCGCCAGCTCGCGTTCCACCGACGGGCCCTCGACCGTCAGGTCATGCACGTCATGCACCGGCACGATCCGACCCAGCTGCGCCTTGATCTGTTCGATGATCGTCGGCGTGCCGCGGGTGACGATGGTGATGCGAGAGCGGTGGCCTTCGTGATCGACTTCGGCCACGGTCAGGCTGTCGATGTTATAGCCACGGCCTGAAAACAGGCCGATGACACGGGCCAGAACGCCCGCTTCGTTGTCGACAATCACCGCCAGAGTGTGGCTTTCGCGGACATCGGCGTTGGGGTCTTTCAGATCATAGGCCGAATGTTTCGAGAGGCCTTTTTTCAATTTTAAAGCAGACATTTGCAGACCTTTCTTAAACCAAAACCGCGCCTTTGGCGCCGATGGCGTTGGTGGCGTTGGCGTCGCCCAGCAGCATCTCGTTATGGGGCGAGCCTGACGGGATCATCGGGAAGCAGTTTTCGTGCTTTTCCACCAGACAATCAAAGATCACCGGGCCATCATGGTTGACCATCTCCATGATGGCGTCGTCCAGATCGGCGGGGTCGGAGCAGATGATGCCTTTGGCGCCAAAGGCCTCGGCCAGTTTGACGAAATCGGGCAAGGCCTCGGACCACGACGAGCTATACCGCTCGCCATGCAGCAGCTGCTGCCACTGACGGACCATGCCCAGACGTTCGTTGTTCAGGATGAACTGTTTCACCGGCAGGCGATACTGCACGGCGGTGCCCATTTCCTGCATGTTCATCAGCCAAGATGCCTCACCGGCGACGTTCACAACCAGCGCGTCGGGGTGGGCCAGCTGCACGCCGATCGACGCCGGGAAGCCATAGCCCATGGTGCCCAGCCCGCCCGAGGTCATCCAGCGGTTGGGGTCTTCAAACCCGATGTATTGCGCGGCCCACATCTGGTGCTGACCGACCTCGGTGGTGACGTAGCGGTCCATGCCTTTGGTTAGTTCTTCGAACCGCTGCAGGGCATATTGCGGTTTGATGGTCTTTTCCGAGCCGGTGTAGGCAAGGCAGTTGACCTTTTTCCAGTCGTTGATCTGATCCCACCACTGTTTCAGGCCCGACTTGTTGGTCTTGCGACCACGGGATTTCCAGATGCGCAGCATGTCTTCCAGCACATGGGCGACATCGCCGACGATGGGCAGCTCAACATGGATGACCTTGTTGATCGAGCTGGGATCGATGTCGATATGCGCCTTCAGCGAGTCGGGGCTAAAATCAGCCAGACGCCCGGTGATCCGGTCGTCGAAACGGGCGCCGATGTTGATCATCAGATCACAGCCGTGCATCGCCAGGTTGGCCTCATACAAGCCATGCATGCCCAGCATGCCCAGCCAGTTGTCGCCCGACGCCGGATAGGCACCCAGACCCATCAGGGTCGATGTGATCGGGAAGCCGGTGGCATCCACCAGTTCGCGCAGCAATTGGCTGGCGGCATCGCCCGAGTTGATCACACCGCCACCGGTGTAGAAAATCGGGCGTTCGGCGCTTTCCATGGCTTCGACCAAACGTGTGATCGTTTCGATGTCGCCTTTGACAGGTGGGTTGTAGCGCGACTGGATGACCTTGCGCGGCTCGATATAGTCGCCCGAGGCAAACTGAACGTCCTTGGGGATGTCGATCAGAACCGGGCCGGGGCGGCCGGTGGAGGCCACGTGGAAGGCCTCGTGGATGGTGGGCGACAGCTTGTCAGTGTCTTTAACCAGCCAGTTGTGCTTGGTGCAGGGGCGGGTGATGCCCACGGTGTCGGCCTCTTGGAAGCCGTCGGTGCCGATCATGAAGGTCGGAACCTGACCCGAGAAAACCACTAGCGGGATTGAATCCAACAGGGCATCGGTCAGGCCGGTGACCGCGTTGGTCGCGCCGGGGCCCGATGTTACCAGAACAACGCCGGGCTTGCCGGTGGTGCGGGCATAGCCTTCGGCGGCGTGCACGGCGGCTTGTTCATGGCGGACAAGAATGTGCTTGATGTCGTTTTGCTGGAAGATTTCGTCATAGATGGGCAGCACTGCGCCACCCGGGTAGCCAAAGACCACCTCTACGCCGTGGTCCTTCATGGCCTGAACCACCATTTTTGCACCGGTCATCGTTTGTGCCATCTTGTCATCCTTCACGTCACACATTGGCGCTGAAATAAAAAAGCCCCCGTCTTGGCGGGGGCGCATGGGGTACCGTTATGGTGTCCGTTACCGGCCCATGCGCCTGTCTCCTACGACGACGAGAATGCGTTCCATTCCCGGGGTTCCTTTCTAATCGCGTGCGCGGCGACATTATGTGGGTGGAAAAGGGGCGTCAACGGCAAAATTCTATATTTTGTGTCGCTGGAGGTGGTTTTCGTTTTCAAAAATTGCGCAGATCGGCATTTCAGAGAAATTTGCGCGATTTGAAACGGCGAATCCGGTAACTTTCAGGTCGCTTGCGGGCTATATACGCCCAGTTCCCTGCAAAACACCGTGTTCCAGCGCATATCGGGTCAGGCCGGCGGTCGAGCTGATCCCCAGCTTGCGCTTGATATTTTTGCGATGGGTTTCGACCGTGCGGACCGAAATATCCAGTTCAAGCGCGACTTCTTTGTTGGATTTGCCCTGCGCCAGCTGCAACAGGATCGACTGCTCGCGATTGGTCAGCTGTTCGCGTTCGTTTGCGAGCGCAGGCTTTAGCGATCTGGAAGCGCCGGGGCACAGATATTGCTGTCCCGCCATGACCGCATCAATTGCGCGTTTGATCTCTTCGGTTGGAACGTCTTTGAGCACGTAGCCAGCGGCGCCGTGGCTAAGCGCCGAATTGATGTACTCCGAACTGTCATGCATCGACAGGATCAGGATCTTGGTTTGCGGGCGGCGTTCCAGAATGATCTCGGTCGCGGTTAGCCCGTTCACTTGTGGCATGTTCAGATCCAGCAGGATCACATCTGGCGCCAGTGTTTCCAGCTGGTCGATCACCTGTTGCCCATTGCTTAGCGTGCCCACCACGGTCAGATCGTCATAGGTTTCAAGGATCGCCTCAATCCCTTCAGCGACCATCGGGTGATCATCGACAATTGCCACGCGTGATGGTTCACTCATGCGCTGATCCTCTTTTTGGATTTGGTTTGCAGCATATGCGTCAGGGGGACCCGGGCTTCGATCAAAGCGCCGCTGCGGGTTGAAAGCAACCGCAATGTGCCGTCCAGCTGTTCCATGCGTTCCTGCATATTGCGAAGCCCCAGACCGCTGTGCACGGCACCAGAAGCGCCATCGGTTTCAAAGCCGCGCCCGTTGTCTTCGATACGCAGTCGTGCGCCCAGCCTGTCGCCGCGCAAATCCATGGTGACATGATCCGCACCCGAGTGGCGCTCGATGTTGGTCAGCGCTTCTTGCGCCACGCGATAGAGCGCGATTTTGGATTCCTGATCCAGCAGATTTCGGAAAACGACTGTGCGGAAATCAGTTCTAATACCCGTGCGCTGTTCGAACTCTTCGGTCAGAGCGTGCAGGGCAGGGCCAAGGCCCAGATCGTCCAGAACGCCGGGGCGCAGGTCGCGCGAAATCCGGCGGACCTCTTGGATGGCGCCGTTCAGGCCCGAAATGCTTTTCTCGACCCCTTCATGGGCGCGGCTGTCGCCCAGTTTCAGGCGGCGCGCGGTCAGCTCCATCATATAGCGCACGCCGACCAGCATCTGGCTGATACTGTCGTGCAATTCGCGCGCCACGCGGCCGCGCTCTTCTTCCTGTGTGTCGAAAATCCGCTGGGTCAGTTGCTTGAGCTTGGCATCCGCAAGGCGCCGCTCGCGGATGTTGATGACCAGCCCGGACATAAAGACCAGCAGCACGGCTGCCATGGTGATCACCCCGATCAGCTGAAACGTATGGGTGACGCGCGCTTCGGTTTGGGCACGCGAGGCGGCGACGGTCTTTTGGATATCGTCGATGAATATGCCGGTGCCAACGACCCACTTCCAGTCTTGCAATCCGATGACATAAGACACCATTTGCGCCTGATCTCCGGTGGACGGTTTGGTCCAAAGATAGCTGTGATACCCCCCGCCGGTGCGCGCTAGTTCGATCAGCCGGTCCACCACCTGTGTTCCGTTGCTGTCGGTCAGCCCGGCCCAGTTGCGGTTAATGAATTCGGTTTGGCGCGGACTGACCAGATTGGTGCCGTCATAGTCATAGACAAAAAAGTAGCCATCCTGCCCGTAAATCATGGAAGACAGGATTTGCGAAACATCAACCTTTGCGGCTTCGTCGTCGGGCAGGGCGCGCCCATACTTGGCCAGAAAGGCGGTGCGCGCCAGCGACAGATAGTTTTTCAACTCGGCCTTCTTGGCGTCAATCAGCTGGGTCTCTAGTGCGGCGATTTCCCGTTCCGACATCTGACGCGACTGGTGCACCACGACCACCGAAATTGCCGCCGCCGCCAGCAAGAGAGGCACAGTCGCCGTAAAGAACAGCTTTTGCGCATAGGTCAGCTTGATACGGCTGAACGGGTTCAAGGGCGAGGCGGTCACGTCTTGTGGTCTCCTGGGGGCCAAAGCGGCATGTCTTAGCATGGGCAGACAGATGCTTGGCGTCAATCGTCTCACCGATGCGCAACATTTAGGCGAAAACATTGAGGTTTTTCCGGATTTTCTGGCGATCTACGTACTACTTGGTATTTATTCTAATCCTGTGGCTCGTTACGGTTTTTCCACTAGATACGATCCGCCCGCCAAAGGGTGGGCTTTTCATGGGAGGAAATACCTGATGGATCGACGTTCATTCCTACGTACGTCTGCACTTGGCGGTTCTGCCGCTGCCGCTTCGACTCTTGCCGCTCCGGCCTATGCTCAGGGCAAACGTACCCTGACGATGGTGACCTCGTGGGGGCGTGGTCTTGCTGGTGTGTTTGATGCTGCACAGCGTTGTGCTGATACCATTACCGCAATGACCGACGGCGACCTTACCGTCGAAGTTAAAGCCGCTGGCGAATTGGTTGGCGCATTCGAAGTCTTTGATGCTGTGACCTCGGGTCAGGCTGACATGTATCACGCTGCTGACTACTACTTCACCGGTCAGCACCCGGGTTACCAGTTCTTCACCGCCGCGCCTTTTGGCTCGACCGCACAGGAAATGGCCAACTGGTACTACCACGATGGCGGTATGGAACTGCATGACGAACTTGGCCAGATCTTTGGCCTGAAGTCGTTCCTGGCCGGCAACACCGGTGCTCAGGCTGGCGGTTGGTACCGCAAGGAAATCAATGGCCCTGAAGACTTCCAGGGTCTGAAGTTCCGCATGCCGGGCATGGGTGGACAGGCACTCGGTAAACTGGGTGCTTCGGTTCAGAACCTGCCGGGTTCGGAAGTGTATCAGGCGCTGGCGTCTGGGGCGTTGGACGGCACCGAGTGGATCGGCCCCTGGGCGGATGAAAAAGCCGGTTTCCAGGAAATCACCAAGTTCTACTATACCGCTGGTTTCCACGAACCTGCTGCAGGTCTGTCGCTGGCCACCAACCGCGAAGTCTATGAAAGCCTGCCCGCCGGTCAGCAGAAGATCATCGAGATTGCAGCTGGCGAAGCGCACCAGTGGAACCTGGCTCAGTTCCTGACCAACAACGGTGCAGCGCTGCAGCGCCTGCAGGCTGCTGGCGTCAAGGTTCTGGAATTCCCCGACAGCGTCTGGGATGCCTTCGGTACCGCCGCAAACGACACCCTGAACGAGTACATGGACGACGAACTGTTCGCGCGTATTCGTAACAGCCTTGCCGACTCGACCAAAGCGTCGTCGGGCTGGCTGACGCAGGGTGAGGGCGCCTATCGCTCTCAGCGTGACCGCGTTCTGGGCTAAGCCTTACACATGAAAATGATGCGCCCCGGGTCCTTTTAGGCCCGGGGTGTATTCGCCACTGCGCCCTTTAGCGCAGTAAAGACGGGGGAGGCACTGTTGGAACTGTCCACAAAACAAACCATCATGACGATTGTTTATTACGGCGGCTCGGTCGAGTTCTTTGCCGCCATCATGACATTGCTCATTTTGGCAACCGTTATAGGGCTTTGGCGCCGCGAAATCATGTGGGGCTATGTGCGGGTGTTGGAAGGCTTTGCCAATACGGTGGGTCGCTTCTTTGCCTGGGCTGGTCTGTTGATGGTGTTGCAGCAGATCATGATCGTGTTCTTGCAACGAATCTTCCGCGTCTCTGAAATTTCCTTTGGGTTCTTCGCCAAGGATCTGTCGTGGTGGTCCGAAGAACTGAAGCTGTATAACGCGATGATCGTGGCGCTCTGTGCCACCTACACCTTTGTGCAGGGCGGTCATGTGCGGGTTGATCTAATCTATTCCGGCGTGTCGCACCGCACCAAGCGGGTGATCGACATGTTGGGGTCGCTTCTGTTCATGATGCCGGTGGCAGTGCTGACATGGATGTATGCCTGGTACTTCTTGTGGCGTCACCTGATCACACCGAAACCCTCGGCCACCGATACGCTGGACAAGCTGATGCTTAAGGCGCGCGCGGTGCGCTGGAACGTTGAAACCATTGGCTTTTCGCCCAACGGGTTCAACGCCTACTTCCTGTTCAAGGTTCTGTTGCTGGCCTACTGCGGATTGATCTTCCTGCAAGCCGTCGCCTTCTTCTATCGCTCGTTCCTCGAGTTCGTTGAGGGGCCGGAAAGCGAAGGCAAATACCTGGATAAAGACACGCTTGGCGAAGGCGAAGAAGCCTTTGAAGGCACGCACTAACTAGAGGCAGATGAGACATGTTTGGACTTGATGGCGTCGAGATTGGCCTGATCATCGTTTTCCTGTGCCTCTTTGGGGGCATTCTTTCAGGCTTTCCGGTGGCGTTTGCCATTGGCGGGGCCGGGGTTATCTCGTTTGGGATCATTGCCGCGCTGGATAGCGCGGGCCTGTTGATCCACCAAGCGATTGATACCTCAAGCGCGGCTTACAATGCGCTGGTTGCCCAAGGCATCCACCCGGACGCGATATCAACCTTTAGGTACCCGGACTTACCAAGATATGCCGAAGCGGTTTTCCCGCAGGGCTGGGAAACCGCGATGAACCGGAACATCTCGTTCGTGGTGAACCGGATGAACGAGCGGGTTCTGGCCGGTCAGTCGATTGAGACCCTGCTGGCGGTGCTGATGTTCGTTCTGATGGGCATCACGCTGGAGCGTTCCAAGATCGCCAACGATCTGCTGACCACCATGGCGCGCGTCTTTGGGCCGCTGCCCGGTGGTCTGGCCGTGTCTGTTGTGGTTGTGGGGGCGTTTCTGGCCGCCTCCACCGGCATCGTTGGCGCGACCGTGGTGACCATGGGCCTGCTGTCACTGCCCACGATGTTGCGCAACAAATACTCGCCCGAGTTGGCGACCGGTGTGATCGCCGCGTCGGGCACGCTGGGACAGATCATTCCGCCTTCTATCGTGATCGTTCTGCTGGGCACTTTGGCGGGGGATCTGTATTCAGCCGCGCAGGAAGAACGCGCCGCGCTTGCGGGCTGTTCCGATGCGCTGACCTATCTGGGTGAGGCCGCGGTAGTTTCCGTTGGCACGCTGTTTCAGGCCGCGATCCTGCCCGGGATCATGCTGGCTTTTCTCTATGGGGCCTACGCCTTTGGCTATGCGGTGCTGAACCCGAGCAAAGCCCCCCCGGTGGTGTTTGAAGGCTCCAGCAGCGAGCCGGTGACCCGGAGTGAAACGCTGACTTGGTTCCTGTTTGTACCTGTGGGTCTGATTGCTGCTGCTGTTCTGGCGGGTGCTATGAATCTGTCGGGCAGTCAGGATCTGACAGTCGACAGCATGACCGACGCAGGTCAGACCGCATCGCTGCGCACCAACGTGTCCGAGCAGTGCAAGGTTTCGATGATCGAGCTGCACGGGCAAGAGAAATGGGACGACGCAGTCGCCCAGCAGCAGGCCATTGATGCCGCTGGCGGCGTAGCTCAGAGCGAGCGCCTGACCGAGGCACAGATCGCCGAGGCCCGTGCGGCCAAGATCAAAGCTGCGCCTCTGGTCTCGGGCAGCTTGCTGGCTGGTCTGGTGTTCCTTGGTATCGCGATGAGCGGCGCACGGGGCGTGTCGCCTTCGGCCAACCCGACGCCGCTGCTGATCGGGGCAGGTGGGGTTGTGTTGACATTGCTGGTCGATGCCGTGCTGGTGGCGCCGGATGCGTCGCCGGGGCAGGCTTTGATGCTGTTGGCCATTCCTTTGCTGTTGGCCCTGTATGGCACGCGCTATGCGATGGGGCTGTTGGGCAGGAACGATCTGATCCGTGTGGTCTTCCCGCCGCTGGTTCTGATCGTTGCTGTGCTTGGCTCGATCCTGGGCGGGATCACCAATCCGACCCCGGCGGCGGCGCTGGGCGCAGGGGGGGCGATCATGCTGGCGGCCTATCGCAAGCTGCAGGACGAAGAAAAGTCTGGCCGTTTGATCATCTGGGCGTCGCTGGCGATTGTTGTGATGATCCTTGTGGGCACCGAGTTCGACCTGCGTCTGGGGCGTGAAGACGTGCCGCTGGAAGACCTGATCGCCTATTACGCGGCGCGCGGCACCTATTTCTTCGCGATGTTCGGCATCCTGTACAGCTGTTATGTGCTGCTGCGCACGGGTGTGCTGAAGGTTGTGGTGCGCGAGACGGCCAAGGTGACCTCGATGGTGTTCACCATTCTGATCGGTTCGCAGCTTTTGAACCTGGTGGTGATATCGTTCGGGGGGGAACATTACATCCAGCAGTTCCTGCGCAGTTTCGACAACCAGATGACGGTGTTCCTCATCGTGATGCTGGTGCTGTTCGTGCTGGGCTTTGTGCTGGATTTCCTGGAAATCATCTACATCGTCGTGCCGATTGTGGGGCCGGTGATCTATGGCGGGTCCTTTGATCCGAAATGGGTAACCATCATGATCGCGGTGAATCTGCAGACCAGTTTCCTGACGCCGCCCTTTGGCTTTGCGCTGTTCTATCTAAGGGGGGTTGCGCCGAGGGAGGTCACGACGGGGCATATCTATCGCGGGATCATACCGTTCGTGTTGATCCAGGTGGTGGGGCTGGCGATCCTGTGGTTCTTCCCGGCGATTGTGACCATCGTGCCGAACCTGCTGCCGAATTAAACGTCGGACCGGGTATCAAAATGAAAAGCCGCCCTTCGGGGCGGCTTTGTTGTTTTCATGTCGCAGCGGGGCCGCTCCGGCGGGTGCACGTGGTCAGGTGGACGTGCGGATTTTGGGCGGAGCGACGGTGTCGGGCAGGGTGATTTGCGCGACTTGTTCGGCGATGGGTTCCACCGACAACGGGTGGGTTGCGGCGGCGTGGTCCTCGGGCTGGCCAAGGGGTTGCCAGACGCCATCCTTGTGAATTTCCAGCCCCGAAAACTTGGCCTTATAGCCCATTTTCGGGCTGCCCGGCACCCAGTAGCCCAGATAGACAAAGGGCAGGCCAGCCTCGCGTGCGATTTCGATATGATCAAGAATCAGATGCGTGCCCAGCGAGTGGTTGGCGTAATCCGGGTCATAGAAAGAATAGACCATCGACACCCCGTTTTCCAAAACATCGGTCAGGCTGACGGCGATCAGCGGGCCGTTGCGGCGGCCTTCCTCGGGGGGGGCGGTGTATTCAATGACGCGCGAGCGAACCGGGGTTTCCTCGATCATCGCGGCGAATTCGAAAATGTCCATATCGGCCATGCCGCCATCGGCGTGGCGCGCGTCAAGATAACGGCGAAACAGCGAGAACTGTTCTTCGGTTGCCCAGGGCGAAGTCGCATGCCGGCGCAAGCTGGCATTTTTGCGCATGGTTTTGCGTTGGCTGCGGTTAGGCTCAAAATCAGCCACCCGGATGCGGGCAGACATGCAGGCGCTGCACTCGGCGCAGGCCGGGCGGTAGAGCACGTTCTGCGACCGGCGAAAGCCCTGATACGATAGTGTGTTGTTCAGCGGTTCGGCTGTTTCGCCCTGCAGGGCTGTAAACAGCTTTCTTTCCATCCGGCCCTCAAGATAGGGGCAGGGCTGCGGCGCGGTTACATAGAACTGCGGGGCGATAGGAAGCGTATGGCGCATGTCACCTGTTTGTTTTCGCGGTTACCTTAAACGCTAGCAAAGCAGGCGCGCTTCGCCAAGCATTTAGCGCGAAAGTCTTCCCGGACGGTTAATGGCTGCACATCCAAGCACCATATCGGGCAGGCCCTGTCCACGCGGCAAAGACAACATGAGCACCACCGAGATCACCTGAGGCACCACCATTGAAAAGGCGATGCTGAAGGTAAGCGTGTGCACAAAAGCCTGAAACAGGCTGAGGCGTTGCCCATCGCCAGAGCGGAATTCGATCGATGTCAGGCGCATGCCCAAGGTTGCAGAACCTGCCGCCAGCGTCACCACCCGATAGGCGAACCCCACCAGCATCATCAGGAAAGGGAAAAAGAACAGCCCGGTAAAAGCGGTGAATGGCACCACCAAAATGGTCAGCAACAAGATCACAACCGTGTCGATGACAAAGGCAATCAGCCGTTTGACGGGGACGTCGTTGTAAAACTCGGGCTGTGTGTCCGGGTCGGGCAGACCCCAGTGAAGATCGGTCATGGCGCTTTCACGTTGTTGGCAAGGGAACGCGCCCCAAGTATGGGGCGCGCGGCAGAGAGGGAAAAGCGTTTTTACAGCTCGACGGGTTCAGCTTCTTTGGTTTCTTTCGCCTTGCGGGCGCGATCATCCATGAAGTCATCAAATTCCGATTTGTCCTTGGCATCACGCAGACGTTGCAAGAACGCTTCGAACGCTTCTTGTTCGTCTTCCAGACGGCGCAGCGTTTCAGCCTTATAGGCGTCAAAGGCGCTGTTGCCCGAGGATTTGAAGGCGTGACGGACTTGATGGCGGGTATGGGTGCGTTTCGAGCAGCCGGTGAACATGCGTTTACTCCAGATCATATAGGCAAGAAGGACAAGACCGAGGGGCCAGAAAAAGATGAAACTTAGAACCATGGCCGCGATCCATGCGCCTTTACCGCGCTGATCGAGCCAGTCTTCGGCTTGTGAAGGCCATGTTGCGACGGAACTCATTTGTAATCTCCTGCGTTCAAGTTGAATGTGAATGTCTTTCACATCCTCAAGATCGGGAGTGCGTCCGCCTTTATCAAGGGTTAATGTGAATGATTTTTACATTAACTTTGATTGCGACGTAAAATCAGACACTTGCGCGCCCGTCATTTGCTGTAAATCAGAGGATTTTAGCGCAAAGACATGGCGCGGCGTGCCGGCTGCGGCCCAGATCAGATCGAATTCCAGCAGTCGTGGGTCGGCAAAAGCGCGGATCGGGTTCAGATGCCCCACGGGCGCGACCCCGCCAATGGCAAAGCCGGTCTGGGCGCGGATTAACTTGGCATCGGCCTTGCCCAACGGCTCGCCCGCCAAAGCAGTGGCTTTGTCAGAACACACCCGGTTGCCGCCTGCGGTCAGAAACAGAACCGCCTGACCGCTATCTTCGCCGCGAAAGATGATGGATTTGGCGATCTGGTCGATGTGGCAACCCACGGCATCCGCGGCCTCGGCGGCGGTGCGGGCCTGACCCACCTCGCGCAGGTCAACCTCTACCCCTGCGGCCTCAAGCGCCGCTTTCACACGTTTCAAACTCTTGCTCATGAACGCGACAATAACGGGGCGGGCGGGGCCTTCAACCCCGTTGACCCAGACGCGCGGCGAGGGCATCACTTGGGCATGAAGTTTACCCAACGCATTACCCGCGCGCCCATCGCCTATGACGCTGAACTGGGGGCCGCATTGGCGGACCCGTTGCTGGATTTGCCGCCCGAGTTGCGCGAAGTTTTACAAGGCACCGCCGGATGCAGCCCCTATCTGAAGAACCTGATGGGGCGCGAGTCCGAATGGCTGGCGCAGGCTTTGGCGGGCACACCCGAGGAAGCGATGAACGGGCTGTTGGCGGATGTTCGTGCGCTGCCGCTGGATCAGCTGAAAGTCGGGATGCGGCAGGCCAAAAGGCGCGGGGCGCTGTTGATTGCGCTGGCTGATCTGGCGGGGGTCTGGGCGCTGGAACCTGTCACAACCGCGCTGACCAATCTGGCAGATACGTGCATTGATACCACGATCAAGGCGCTTCTGGCGCCCGAGGTAAAGCGCGGCAAGTTGCCTGGCATGGGGGAAGATGACATAGAAACCGCTTGCGGCATGGTCGCGATGGCGATGGGCAAACAGGGCGCCTATGAACTGAACTATTCGTCAGACATTGACCTGATTTGCCTCTTTGATCAAACCCGGTTTGACCCCAAAGAGTACCAATACGCCCGTGCTAGTTTCATCCGCGTGACCCGCAAAATGGCGACGATGCTGTCGGATATCACCGGGGACGGCTATGTGTTCCGCACCGATCTGCGGCTGCGCCCCGATGCCTCGGTCACGCCGGTCTGCCTGGCGATGGAACCGGCCGAGCGTTATTATGAAAGCCTTGGTCGCACATGGGAACGGGCCGCGCATATTAAGGCGCGTCCCTGCGCCGGGGATCTGGACGCCGGTTGGGCCTATCTGGAACGCCTGCGGCCGTTCATCTGGCGCAAACATTTGGATTTCGCGGCCATTCAGGACGCCCATGACATGCGCATGGCGATCCGCGACCACAAAGGCTTGCATGGTGACGTGACCATCGAGGGCCACAATTTGAAACTGGGGCAGGGCGGCATTCGCGAGATCGAGTTTTTCACCCAGACAAGGCAGCTGATCGCCGGTGGGCGCGACCCGGACCTGCGGGTGCGTGGCACCGTCGAGGGGTTGGCAAAGCTGGCCGAGAAAGACTGGCTACCGGTTGAAACCTCGGACGCGCTGGCCGACCATTACCGTGCCCACCGCGAGATCGAACACCGCCTGCAAATGGTCAACGACGCCCAAACCCATTCGATGCCCACGTCGGCGGATGGGATAGACCGGATCGCGCGGTTTTGTGGTGAAAGCGACACTGAAAATTTCCGTGCTAAGCTGCGTGATCGCCTGCATGCCGTGGCCCAGCTGACCGATGCCTTCTTTGCCCCCGAAGGAGCCGAGGAAACGCCGAAGTCTGATGGTGTTTCAGACGCGGCGCGCCAGATCATGGAACGTTGGCCAACCTATCCGGCGTTGCGCTCGCCCCGGGCGGTTGAACTGTTCAACCGCCTGAAGCCTGGCATTCTGGCGCGGCTGCAAACAGCCGCAAAACCAGAAGAGGCCTTGTCGGCATTTGATGGTTTCCTGTCGGGGTTGCCAGCCGGGGTTCAGGTGTTTTCCCTGTTTCAGGCCAACCCGCAACTTGTTGATTTGATTGTTGATATCGCATCAACTGCGCCCGAGCTTGCGCGCTATCTGTCGCGCAATGCCAGCGTGCTGGACGCGGTGATCGGCGGCGATTTTTTTGCCGATTGGCCCGGGCGTGATGGGTTGCAAACTGACTTGGCCGCGCGACTGGCCGAAGTGGGCGATTACGAGGGCCAGCTGGATACCGCACGGCGTTGGGCCAAGGAGTGGCACTTCCGCACCGGCGTACATTTCCTGCGCGGCGTGATTGATGCGGACGAGGCCAGCAGCCAATACGCCGATCTTGCAGGCGCCGTTCTGGGCGCGCTTTGGCCCTGTGTCGTCGCTAATTTCGCCGAAAAACACGGGGTGCCGCCGGGCAAGGGTGCTGTGGTTCTGGGCATGGGATCGCTTGGTGCCGCGCGGCTGACGGCGCGCTCTGATCTGGATCTGATCGTGATTTATGACGCCGATGGCGTGGCAGAATCCGAGGGTCGCCGCCCGCTGCCCGCGCGTACCTATTACGCCCGCCTGACCAAGGCTTTGGTCACCGCCCTGTCGGCACCGATGGCCGAAGGGATGCTTTATGAGGTCGACATGCGCCTGCGGCCTTCGGGCAATCAGGGGCCGGTTGCGACCTCGTTTCAATCCTTCCAGACTTATCAGCGCGAAGAGGCCTGGGTATGGGAACACCTTGCCCTGACCCGCGCCCGCGTGATCGCGGGGGATGCTGCTCTGGGGGATCAAATCGAAAGCTTCCGCCGCGCGATGCTGGCGGGGCTGGCGGATGGCGCACGGATTTCCGAGGGGGTGGAAGACATGCGCCGGCGTTTGTCCGAAGCCAAGCCCGCCAAAGGCATCTGGGATGTCAAACTGGGGCCGGGACGGGGACAGGATATCGAGCTGTTGGCGTCGACAGCCGCCTTGATGGCCGGGGCAGTGGCCACCAATGTGCGGGCACAGTTACAGGCAGGTTGGTTAGAGTCCGGCAAGGCGGATGTCCTGTGCCAAGCCTATGTTTTATTTCGCAAAGTTCAGTTAGCGACCAGCCTGTTGACCGACAAGGCGCTGAACCCGTCCGAGCTGGGCGAAGGCGGGAGGGTGTTCTTTTTGAAGGCGACCGGGGCCGAAGAGGTAGACACGCTTGCCTCGCAGTTGGAACAGGTCCAAATGAACAGTGATCAGATCATTTCGGAAGTGTTGGAGAGAATGAAAGATGAATGATGTTCAGGATTTCGATCCCAAAGGACTGATCCGCGAGGCTTATCGGATTGAGGGCATCAACCTTCCCGATTGTCGCACCATTTTTCTGGACTGGGCGCTCAGTGTCCGAGGCGAGACATTTACCCATGTTCAGGCCTTGTTGGATCTCTATGGCGTGGATGCGCCCGACCACCCGATGACACAGGTGCTGAATGCGGCGCTTGAGGGGCCAGCGTCCCCGCAGCGCCGCGGGGGGCGTGCCGCGCGAAAGCCACAGGCCTAGCCCCGCGGCCCTCCCCCGATCCCCGGCTACGCCTATCGCGGCAGGGCGGCGGCTTCGGCGGCCAGCGCGGTGATGCCGTCCCAATCGCCATTAGCGATCAGGTCATTGGGCGCCACCCACGAGCCCCCTGCGCATAGAACATTGGGCAGGCTCAGGTAATCGGTCGCGTTTGTCGGGCTTACGCCACCGGTGGGGCAGAACCGGATTTGCGGAAGCGGGGAAGCCAGTGATTTCAACAGCTTGGCACCGCCTGCGGCTTCGGCCGGAAAGAACTTTTGCACCGTATAGCCGCGCTCCAGCAGCGCCATTGCCTCAGACGCCGAAGCGGCCCCCGGCAGCAGCGGCAGATCGGCTTCTTCGCAGGCCTCCAGCAATGTCTGGGTCGATCCGGGGGAAACACCAAAGGTCGCGCCCGCGTCCTTCGCGGCGGCGACATCCGCAGGGGTCAGCAGGGTGCCCGCGCCAACGACGCCACCTTCTACGCTGGCCATTTCGGCGATGACCTCAAGCGCAGCATCCGTGCGCAGCGTTACCTCAAGCACCGGCAGACCGCCCTTCACCAACGCCTGCGCAAGGGGTTTGGCGGTGGCAACGTCTTCGACCACCAACACCGGGATGATCGGGGCGAGGCGACAAATTGCTTCGGATTTCACGCTGGCTTCTTGCGGGGTCATGGGGCGCTCCTTGGGGTTCGTTAGCGCTCACATATCGTGTTTTTCTGTCGTTGCACAGAAAAATTATCGCACCCGCCAACTGACGGCGCCCATGACCACAGCGCAGAAGGCGGCGGTCAGCATCACGGCGGCCTGATCGGCCCAATGGGCGACCGCTACCGCAACAAAGGCCCAGACCAGCGCCAGACCAAATTCAGGCGCGCGGCTCAGGCGTTTTTGCACCATACTGCCCGTGGCCAAGGCCCCGCCCAGCGCCACAAGTGCCCAGTTGGCATTGCCTAGCGGGATGCCAAAACCAGCGCCTATCAGTGCGACCGAGGCCCAAGCCGAATAGGTCAGCCAGCCCGCATAAAGGGCAAGCGGCGCTTGCAGCCACCACCGATCTGTCGCGGGGCTGCGAAACAGTGCCCAAACCGCTGTGATCAACATCCAGACAATCAGTACCGTCGCCATCACCGGATCCGTGCCCGACAGGCTGGCCCACACCGTGCCCGGCGCCAAACACAGGATCAGTGGCAGGCGGGTGCTGTCCCACGCCGGGTCCTGCCCGCGTTTGATCATGCCGAACCCGGCACTCAACAAGGTCCAGACATAGATCACCCCCCACATCAGCAGCCCATAGCGCGCCACATGGGCGGGGGCCTGCCATTGCGGGTCGTGGAACAGTTCGGGATCATAGGTCCCGAACCCGTCGCTCAGCAGCGGTGAGAGCGCGAAAAACAGCGCGGCGCAGAAGGTAAAAACAGCTTTGATCGGGTCCATCAGGCCAGTGTACCATCTGCTTTCAGCGTTGTCTTGCCGCGCAGATAGGGGTGCAAAACCTCGGGCAAAGTGACCGAGCCATCGGCGTTCTGGCCGTTCTCCAGAACCGCGATCAGGCAGCGGCCCACCGCAAGGCCCGAGCCATTCAGCGTATGCACAAACTGCGGCTTGCCACCCTCAGAGGGCTTGAACCGCGCGTTCATGCGCCGCGCCTGAAAATCGCCGCAGGTCGAGACCGAGCTGATCTCGCGATAGGTATCCTGACCGGGCAACCAGACCTCAATGTCATGGGTGCGGCGCGCGCCAAAGCCCATGTCACCAGTGCACAGCACCACAGTGCGATAGGGCAGGCCCAGCTTTTCCAAGATGCCTTCGGCGCAGGCGGTCATGCGGGCGTGTTCGGCCTCAGAATCCTCGGGTTTCGTCACCGAGACCATCTCGACCTTTTCAAACTGGTGTTGACGCAGCATCCCGGCGGTGTCCCGACCGGCTGACCCGGCTTCCGAGCGGAAACACTGCGTGTGCGCCACATAGCGGCGGGGCAGGTAGCCCTCTTCGACGGTCACGCCGTTCACGATGTTGGTCAGCGTCACCTCGGCGGTGGGGATCAGCCACCAGCCATCGGTGGTCTTGTAACTGTCCTCACCGAACTTGGGCAGCTGGCCGGTGCCATACATCATCTCTTCGCGCACCAGCACGGGGGTGATGGTTTCGGTCAGGCCGTTTTCTTCGACATGGGTGTCCAGCATGAACTGCGCCAAGGCCCGGTGCACGCGCGCCACGCCGCCCGAGAGCAGCGCAAAACGCGAGCCGGCCAGCTTGGCGGCGGTTTCAAAATCCATGCCGTCTTGGACGGCGGGCAGCTCATAGTGCTCTTTAGGCTGGAAATCGAAACTGGCCGGGGTGCCCCAGCGTTTGATTTCCACGTTGTCATCTTCATCCGCGCCCTTGGGCACGTCGCCGTGCGGCGCGTTGGGGATGGTCATCAGCAGATCAACGAGTTCCGCATCCTTGGCCTTGGCGGCCTCGTTCATCTGCGCCACTTCGGCCTTTTTGTCAGCCACCAAAGCGCGGAGCCGTTCAAACTCGGCCTCGTCCCCCTTGGCCTTGGCCGCGCCAACCTCTTTAGAGGCCTTCTTTTGATCCGCCTGCGCGGTTTCCGCGGCCAGGATCAACGCGCGGCGTTCCTCGTCCAGCGCCAGCACGGTCGACGACATCGCCGCCTCATCGCGCAACGCCAGAGCGGCGTCGAAAGCATCAGGGTTCTCGCGGATGGCTTTGATGTCATGCATGGGTGTGGTCCTAGACGTCGGAATCGTTGCGGGCGTTATGCCGCATCAGTCCAACGATTGAAATCAGTCTTTCACCTAAAGGCTGACCACAACAGTTACTGGTAAGTATTTCAGTTAAATAGCCGGTATCGGCGAAGACCAACTTTCGGGACGTTCTACATTCTCGGGTAAAATTGTGTTGTCATCACCCAAAGCGTCGGCTAGCTCTCTGGGATCCAAATTTATTACACCACTCAGGTCCGCTCCACGAAGATCCGCTTCATCCAGTTCGACATGGGACATATTTACCTTTCGAAGGATGGCGCCTGAAAGGTTTGCTCCAGTTAGATCCGCATAACTTAGATCAGCTCCAGAAAAATCAGAACCCTCCAGATTCGCTAACCGCATTACAGCCTCACGGAAGTTCGCCAACCGAAAGTCCACGCCTTTTGCAAGTGCGCTAGACAGGTCTGCACTTTGCAGGTTGGCCCTTGCCAAGCTTGCATTGCTTAGATTCAGAACGAAATCTTTCAACGATTTCTTCATTCTACACTCGCCTTAGATGCTGTCGTTCCGGTTTCTGGTTAAAACAGTTAACGCCGCTTGGACGTCCGCTGGCATTGATGGAGGGTCTTCTTTAGAACCTTCGGTCTCTTCTTCTATATCACATATATCTGTGCTTTTTTGTTTTTCAGTCAAGAATGCGTTCAAGATTGTCCACATTCTCACTCTATCTTCTTTGGAGTCCAGCATAATGCTTTCGAGGGTATAAACCGCCCCCACTCGTACTGTTATTTCCTCACTACCAAATTGATCAACTACCTTTGATATGCGTTCAGTCAGTAGTGCTTTGGCTGCAATATCGGCCTGTCTTTGAGCAACTAAGGAACGCCAAACAACAAATGGAGCGCCAAGCAGTGCCGCTAGAACCACGCCAATTTGGTAGATCGACTTTTCGGTAAACTGATTTGGGCCGTTAATGGCTTCGTAAGTCGCCGCGGCTAGCAATGCTATTAAGCCTACAATCACGGCACATAAGACCAACATGCAGGTAGTTATCAACACCCCTAAAAAGCTCATGAATCTTGGTGCGCGGTCGTAATTTAGCGGCTCGCTAAATCCCAACGCCACAAGCAAAGTCGATTTTTTCTGCATTACATTGCCCTCAACCAATGGGGGCATCATGGGGCAGGTTTGCGCGTGGGGGAAGTCTGAAATGCCCGTGTCGCTTGCGGCACGGGCAGCGCCGTCCCGCCCCCATGGGGCGGCGCGATTGCGCCACCCCTCGGGCCGGCGCTGCCCTTTGTTGCGCTTTGATCCTTGCCGCCCCGCAATCCGTGCCCATATCCGGTGTGATCCGCCTTGCTATCCCTTTGGGCGCTGGCTAGGGTGCGCGCCAATTCATCACAGGGCCGGTAGGGCCCGACCAAGAGGGGAACTTTCCGATGTTTGCAACGCCTGCTTATGCTCAGGCTGCCGGTGGTGGCAGCGCTTTGACCAGCTTTGTGCCGCTGATCCTGATCTTCGTGATCATGTATTTCCTGATGATCCGCCCGCAGCAAAAGAAGATGAAAGAGCACAAGGCGATGGTCGAGGCTCTGCGTCGCGGTGATCAGATCGTCACCCAGGGCGGCGTGATCGGCAAGGTCTCGAAGGTCAAGGATGACAACGAGGTAGAGGTCGAGATCGCCGAGGGCGTGAAAGTGCGCGTTGTGCGTGCCACCATCACGCAGGTTCTGAACAAAACCGAACCGGCAGAGACCGCTTAAGGCTGACATACCATGCTGCAAATCCCCTTTTGGAAGCGCCTGATGATCGTGGGCGCCTGCCTGCTTGGTCTGGCGCTGGCTTTGCCCAACCTGTTCTATGTGCGGGTTGAGGGCCACAACGACGCCATCAAAGAGATCGAACAGGCGGGCAGCACGCCTGTCCTTGAGGCGCAAAAGGGGGCGTGGCCAGCATGGATGCCCAGCGGGCTGGTGAACCTGGGGCTGGATCTGCGCGGGGGGGCGCATTTGCTGGCCGAGGTGCAGGTGGAAGACGTTTACGCCGACCGCATTGATGCCATGTGGCCCGATGTGCGCGACGCGCTGCGCGAGGTGCGGGCCGAGGTTGGCACCATCCGCCGCCAAGACAGCGACCCGGCCGAGCTGCGCGTGCGCATCTCGCAGCCCGAAGGCATGGCCGTGGCCCTGCAGGCCGTGCGCGAATTGGCGCGGCCTGTCGCTTCGCTGACCGGGGTGGGCCAAAATGACATCGTGGTGTCGGGGGACAGCGCCGATCTGATTGTGCGCCTGTCCGAGGCCGAGGCGCAAGCCACCGATGACCGCACGATCCAGCAATCACTGGAAATCATCCGCCGCCGCGTGGATGAGGTCGGCACCCGCGAACCCACCATCCAACGTCAGGGCGAAGACCGGATTCTGATTCAGGTGCCCGGCATCGGTTCCGCCGCCGAGTTGAAAGCGCTGATCGGTACGACTGCGCGCCTGACCTTCCATCCGGTCGTCGGACGCTCGTCAAACCCGGATCAGGCGCCCGGTGCCCGCAATGAAATCCTGCCCTCACTGGATGAGGAAGGCGTGTTTTACATCGTCGAGCAGACCCCGGTTGTTTCCGGCGAAGATCTGGTCGATGCGCAGCCCGCCTTTGATCAAAACGGTCAACCCGTTGTGACTTTCCGTTTTAATGCCACGGGCGCGCGAAAATTCGGGGACTACACGGTTGAAAATATCGGATCACCCTTTGCCATCGTGCTGGATGACGAGGTGGTTTCCGCCCCGGTGATCCGCGATGCAATTCGGGGTGGTTCGGGGCAAATTTCGGGTGGGTTCACGGTTGAGGAAAGCAATCAACTGGCGATCTTGCTGCGCGCAGGTGCGCTGCCCGCTGAACTGACTTTCCTTGAAGAACGCACCATCGGCCCGGAGCTTGGCGCCGACAGTATCGAGGCCGGCAAGATCGCCTGTATCGTGGCGGGGATTGCCGTGCTGGTGTTCATGGGGCTGTCCTATGGCCTGTTTGGCCTGTTCGCGAATGTCGCGTTGATCATCAACGTCGGGCTGATCTTTGGCCTGCTGTCGATGATCGGTGCCACGCTGACCCTGCCGGGCATCGCCGGGATCGTGTTGACCATTGGTATGGCGGTGGACGCCAATGTGCTGGTGTTTGAACGCATCCGCGAAGAGCTGAAATCCGCCAAAGGCCCGGCGCGGGCGATTGATCTGGGCTATGAAAAAGCCCTGTCCGCCATCATCGACGCCAATATCACCACACTGATCACCGCCGTGATCCTGTTCATGCTGGGCTCTGGCCCGGTGCGCGGCTTTGCGGTGACCTTGGGCGTGGGCATCATCACCTCGGTCTTTACGGCGATCTTTGTGACGCGCCTGCTGATCGTGTGGTGGATGGAACGCCGCCGCCCCAAACAGATCGAGGTATGAGGATTTACCCATGCGTTTAAAGCTCGTACCCACTGAAACCAGCTATGACTTCTTTTCACTGTCGCGCGTGACCTTTGGCCTTTCGGGTCTGTTGGTGGTGCTGTCGATTGTGGCGTTCTTTATCTTTGGCCTGAACTTTGGCATCGACTTCCGGGGCGGCACGACGATCCGCACCGAAAGCACCCAGTCCGTTGACGTGGGCACCTATCGTGATGCGCTGACGCCACTGAACCTTGGCGATGTGTCCATTACCGAGGTCTTTGATGCGACATTCGGCCCGGATAAAAACGTCGCCCAAATCCGCATTCAGGCCCAGGACGGACAAGAGGCGATCACGCCCCAAACCATTCTGGCCGTGCAGGGCGCGTTGGTCGCCGTTGACCCGGCGATCACCTTCCCAAGCGTCGAAAGCGTTGGCCCCAAAGTCTCGGGCGAGCTGGTGCAAACCGCTGTGCTGGCGGTGGTTTTGGCCATCGGCGCGGTGTTGATCTATATCTGGCTGCGGTTTGAATGGCAGTTCGCGCTGGGCGCTGTGGCGGCGTTGGTGCATGACGTGGCGCTGACCATCGGGTTGTTCGCCGCGTTCCAGATCAAGTTCGATCTGGCGATTATCGCAGCGCTTTTGACCATCGTGGGCTATTCGCTGAACGATACCGTGGTGGTATTTGACCGGGTGCGGGAAAACCTGCGCCGGTTCAAGAAGCTCACCCTGCGCGAGGTCCTGAACCTGTCGATCAATGAAACACTTTCGCGCACGGTGATGACCTCGGTCACGACACTGATCGCGCTAATCTCGCTGATCGTGCTGGGCGGTGACGTGATACGCGGGTTCGTTTTTGCGATGATCCTTGGCGTGGTGATCGGCACCTATTCGTCAGTCTTTGTGGCCTCGAACATCCTGCTGATGCTGGGTGTGAAACGCGACTGGTCCAAGCCTGACAACGGTGCCGCGGGCACCCAATTCGGCAACGTAGACGCCTGATGCACCTGTCCGAGGTCACTTTCGAAGGCGTCACGCCGATTGATGGCTACGGCCCCGGCTTTTTCCGCATCGGGGGCGAGCTGTTCAAAGGCGCGGTCATCGCCAATGGCGCCACTGTTACCCCGTGGGGAGGGCTGGACGATCCGGCGCCACTGATGACGCTGGTGGGGCAGGTGGATGTACTGTTTGTCGGCATGGGAAACGAGATCGCCCATTTGCCCGCCGATCTGCGCGCGCAGCTGGAAGAAGCCGGACTGGGCGTCGAGGTTATGGCCAGCCCCGCCGCTGCCCGCACCTATAATGTGCTGCTGTCTGAAGGGCGCCGTGTCGCCGCGGCCCTGCTGCCCACTGCATAAGCGCTTTCCCAGATGGCGCGAACTTGCTAAGCGGGTGCCATGGAACTGCAAGTCAGCGATCTTTCCTGTGCCCGTGGGGGCGTGCCCATTCTGGAAGGGGTGAATTTCACCGTTTCAGGGGGCGAAGCGCTGTTTCTGCGTGGCCCAAACGGCATCGGCAAAACCACGCTGCTGCGCACGTTGGCGGGATTGCAGCCCCCCTTGGCGGGCTCGGTTTCCGTACCCCATGAAAGCCTTGCCTATGCCGCCCATGCTGATGGGCTGAAGGCGACGCTGACGGTGGCCGAAAACCTGAAATTCTGGGCGCGCATCTTTGGCACCAAGGGCATTGAACATGCTTTGGCGCATTTCAACCTGACAGAACTGGCCGAGCGTCAGGCGCAGAACCTTTCTGCCGGGCAAAAGCGCCGCCTTGGGTTGGCGCGGCTCTTGGTGACGGGGCGGCCCATTTGGGCTTTGGATGAACCCACGGTGTCTTTGGATACGGATTCCGTCGCGCTGTTCGCGCAGGCGGTTCAGGCGCATCTGGAGGGCGGAGGCATGGCGCTGATTGCCACCCATATTGATCTGGGGTTCGAGGCCCGTGTGCTGGATATGTCCCCCTTCAAAGCCAAAACCCCGGTCTATGACGATTTCGACGAGGCCTTCCTGTGATCGCGCTGCTGACCCGAGACCTGATTTTGGCGATCCGCGCAGGCGGGGGCTTTGGCCTTGGACTGGCGTTCTTCCTGATCGTCACCATCCTTGTGCCCTTTGGCGTTGGCCCCGAAAGCGCGATCCTGTCGGTCATCGCGCCGGGCATCCTGTGGGTGGGGGCGCTTTTGGCCTGCCTGTTATCGCTGGATCGTATCTTTGCGCTGGATTTCGAGGATGGCTCGTTAGACCTGCTGGCCACTGCGCCGATCCCGCTTGAGGGCGTGGTGGCGATGAAGGCCGCCGCCCATTGGGTCACCACCGGATTGCCGCTGACGCTGGCCGCGCCGGTGCTGGGCACGCTGTTGCACCTGCCGGTCGAAGGCTACCTTTGGATGCTGCTGAGCCTTGCCATTGGCACCCCGGCCCTAAGCATGATCGGCACGTTTGGCGCGGCACTGACCGTGGGGCTGAAACGAGGCGGGCTGCTGATGTCGTTGCTGGTGTTGCCACTGTACGTGCCGACGCTGATCTTCGGCGCGGAAACCGTGAAGCGGGCGCTTGACGGCCTGACCACCGCAACCCCGGCTTTGATGCTGGCAGGGGTCACTCTGGCCACCTGCGCGCTGCTGCCTTTTGCTGCCGCTGCTGCAATTCGTATCAATCTGCGTTAAGGCGTCATGGCACAGACGTTCACGCAGTATTGAACTTGAGAAGACACCCCAGAGGACATAAGACATCCCCATGGCATCTATCTGGCAATACGCGAACCCGGTCAAATTCATGCAGACCTCGGCAAAGGTACTTCCTGCGCTGAGCGTCCTGACGGCCGTCACCCTGATCGTCGGTCTGGTCTGGGGGTTCTTCTTTACCCCTGACGACTATAAGCAAGGCTCGACCGTCAAGATCATGTTCATCCATGTGCCTGCGGCCCTGATGGCGATTAACGCCTGGCTGATGATGCTGGTGGCCTCGCTGATCTGGCTGGTGCGCCGTCACCACGTTTCGGCGCTGGCCGCGCGGGCGGCAGCACCTATCGGCATTACCATGACTTTGATTGCACTCTTTACCGGGGCGATCTGGGGTCAACCGATGTGGGGCACCTATTGGGCCTGGGATCCGCGGTTGACTTCGTTCCTTGTGCTGTTCCTGTTTTACCTTGGCTACATGGCGCTTTGGGCGGCCATCGAAAACCCGGATGCCGCGGCGGACCTGACAAGCGTGCTGTGCATGGTGGGGTCGGTCTTTGCGCTGTTGTCGCGCTATGCGGTGAACTTCTGGAATCAGGGGCTGCATCAGGGCGCGTCTGTTTCACTGGACAAAGAGGAACACGTGAATGACGTCTTCTTCTATCCGCTGCTGCTTTGCATGATTGGTTTCGTGCTGTTGTTCGTGCTGCTGGTCCTGCTGCGCACCCGCACCGAAATTCGCACACGACGCCTGAAAACCCTGATGGCACGGGAGCGCATGACATGATCCCTGAACTTGGAAAATACGCCACCGAGGTGCTGGGCGCCTATGCGGTCACACTGCTTCTGCTGGCCGCTCTTATCGGCGGCAGCCTGATGCGGTCTGCCAAGGTTCGCAAGCAACTGAAAGAAGTTGAGGAACGCAACAATGGCTGATGAAGCAAAGCGCAAAATCCCGCTGTTGATGGTCTTGCCACCGCTGATCTTTCTTGCCTTGGCGGCGCTGTTCCTTGTGGGGATGTACCGCGAGGACCCCGATGTTTTGCCGTCGACATTTGCGGGCAAACCCGCGCCAGCGCTTCAGGTAGAACCGTTTGGCGAAGGCGAGGCCCTGCAGGATGCAATGTTGCGCGCACCGGGCGTCAAGCTGGTGAACTTCTGGGCGAGTTGGTGCGCGCCGTGTCGCGCTGAACATCCCCAGCTTGAGGCGATGCAGGACGCAGGCGTGACCATCTATGGCATCAACTACAAGGATGAACCCGCCAAGGCGCGCGGTTTCCTTGAGGAGCTCGGCGATCCCTATGCGGCGAAAGCGACCGATCCGGTCGGGCGCACCGCGTTGGACTGGGGCGTTTACGGCGTGCCGGAAACCTTTGTGATTGATGGGAAAGGGCAGGTTGTCCTGCGTTTTCCGGGGCCGATCACCGTGTCGATCCTGCAGGATAAGATCCTGCCGGCCATTCAGTCCGCCGCTGTTGAATAAGGCTTAGCCTGCGTTCATCAATAGCAGTACGAAGGCGGCAAAAGCCATGCCTTCCAAGATCGGTATTGGTACCGCGAATCGAGTCAATCGTCCCCACATGCGGGACAGGCTAGCGCCTCTGTTCCTTAATTTCGCCTAAATCTTGCCTTGTTTGGCCCGGAAGGGCCGGAAACACAGTGTTTCCGGCGTTCTTGCGTTAGCTTTTCGCCAGATCGCGCAGCACGTAATGCAGCACGCCACCGTGTTCGACGTATTCGATCTCGGGCGCGGTATCGATGCGGCATTTCAGGGTGATTTCTTTGGTCGTGCCATCAGCGTAGGTGATGGTGCAGGGCACGTCTTGCAGTGGCTCGATCGTATCCAAACCGGTGATCGACACGGTCTCATCCCCCGTCAGCCCCAGCGTCTTGCGGGTGTCGCCGGCGGTGAATTCAAACGGGATCACCCCCATGCCCACAAGGTTGGAGCGGTGAATACGTTCAAAGCTTTCGGCGATCACTGCCTTCACCCCCAAAAGCGCGGTGCCCTTGGCCGCCCAGTCACGACTAGAGCCTGCGCCATACTGTTCGCCGCCAAACACCACCAGCGGGGTGCCATTGGCCTGATGCGCCATCGCCGCATCAAACACGCTGGTCTGCGCGCCGTCCGGCCCTTTGGTATAGCCGCCTTCGACCCCATCCAGCATTTCATTCTTGATGCGGATGTTGGCAAAGGTGCCACGCATCATGACCTCGTGGTTGCCGCGCCGCGACCCGTAGGAGTTAAACTCGCGCGGCTCGACCTGCCGCTCCATCAGATATCGGCCCGCAGGCGTGTCGGTTTTGAACGACCCGGCGGGCGAGATGTGATCGGTGGTGATCATGTCCCCCAGCATCAACAGCACCTTGGCGCCTTCGATATTGCTGATCGTGCCCGGCTCGGGCCCCATGCCCTGAAAATAGGGCGGGTTCTGGATATAGGTGGACGCGGGCGGCCAGTCATAGGTTTCCTGATCCGGCACCTCGACGCTTTGCCATTTCTCGTCGCCTTTGAAGACATCGGCGTATTTGCTTTGAAACGCCTCGCGGGTGACGGTCTGATCGACCAGCGCGGCGATCTCGGCGTTGCTGGGCCAGATGTCTTTCAGATAGACCGGCCCATCGGTGCCTTCGCCCAGCGGTTCCGAGGTAAGATCAATGTTCATGTCGCCTGCCAGCGCATAGGCCACCACCAAGGGCGGCGAGGCCAGATAGTTGGCGCGCACATCGGGGCTGATGCGGCCTTCAAAGTTGCGGTTGCCCGACAACACGGCGGTGGCGACCAGATCGCCCTTATTGATCGCGTCGGAAATCTCGGGCTGAAGCGGGCCAGAGTTGCCGATGCAGGTGGTGCAGCCATATCCGACAAGGTTAAAGCCGATGGCGTCCAGATCGTCTTGCAGCCCTGCGGCCTCAAGATAGTCGGTCACGACCTGCGATCCGGGCGCCAGAGAGGTCTTCACCCAAGGCTTGCTGTCCAGCCCCAGCGCGCGCGCTTTGCGCGCCACCAGCCCCGCGCCGATCATCACATAAGGGTTCGACGTATTGGTACAGGAGGTGATCGAGGCAATCACAACCTTGCCTGACCCCATCGTGTAATCTTCGCCCTCGACCGGGACCTCTTTGCCCATGTCGCGTTTGAACGTCTTGGCCATTTCGCCGGCGAAGGCAGATTTCGTGTCGGTCAGCGGGATGAAATCCTGTGGCCGTTTGGGGCCGGAAATGGCGGGCACGATGCTGCCCATGTGCAGCTCTAAAGTGTCGGTATAGATCGGGTCGTAATCTGCACCGCGCCAGAACCCGTTTTCCTTAGCATAGGCTTCGACCAGCGCGATCCGATCCTCATCGCGGCCGGTTTTATGCATGTAGCGCAGGGTTTCAGCGTCAATTGGGAAGAAGCCGCAGGTCGCGCCATATTCAGGCGCCATGTTGGCGATGGTGGCGCGGTCGGCCAAAGGCAGGTGATCCAGCCCGTCACCGTAGAATTCGACGAATTTGCCCACCACGCCTTTTTCGCGCAGCATTTCCACGACTTTCAGCACCAGATCGGTGGCGGTCGTGCCCTCGACCATCTCGCCGGTCAGCTTGAAGCCGATGACTTCGGGGATCAGCATGGAAATCGGCTGGCCCAGCATTGCCGCCTCGGCCTCTATGCCGCCAACGCCCCAGCCCAGCACAGCCATGCCATTGACCATGGTGGTGTGGCTGTCGGTGCCCACCAGCGTATCGGGGTAGGCGATCAGATCGCCGTTCTGGTCCTCGTCGGTCCAAACCGCCTGCGCCAGATATTCGACGTTCACCTGATGGCAAATACCCGTGCCCGGCGGCACAACGCGGAAGTTGTTGAACGCGGTCTGGCCCCATTTCAGGAAAGTATAGCGTTCAAGATTGCGTTCATATTCGCGGTCCACATTCATCTGAAATGCGCGCGGATTGCCGAAGTAGTCGATCATGACCGAGTGATCGATGACCAAATCCACCGGCACCAGCGGGTTGATCTTTGAAGCCGAGCCTTTCAGCCCCACAATCCCGTCGCGCATCGCCGCCAGATCGACCACGGCAGGCACGCCGGTGAAATCCTGCATCAACACGCGGGCAGGGCGATAGGCGATTTCACGCGGGTTATTGCCGCCATTGGCCCCCCATTCGCCGAAAGCTTTGATGTCATCCACTGACACTGAAAACCCGGCGTCTTCGAACCGCAAAAGGTTTTCAAGAACCACTTTCAGTGCGGCGGGCAGGTTTTCAAACGTGCCCAGTCCCGCGGTCTGCGCAGCCGGGATCGAGTAATAGGAAAGGCTCTGATCGCCCACCTTTAGGGTGCGGCGGGTTTTGGCGCTGTCTTGTCCGACGGTGACAGTCATGGCGTGGCTCCTGCTGGCTCAGACGGTTACCTTAAAGATAGGCAAAAAGGCCGGTCGCTCAAGTCGGGCAAGGGCAAAAGACGAAGGGCGGCGCAGATACCTGCACCGCCCTTGCATGTCTTGTGGTGTCGATGAACGACAGATCAGAAGTGGACAGACCGTGCGGTCGCCGGCACCTGCAGCGGCGGCGCGAACTTGGTCAGGTCGATACCTTCAACGGCGACCTTGTACTCTTCCAAGGTCGGGGTGCGGCCAAGGATGGCTGACAGAACCACTACCGGGGTCGAACCCAGCAGCGATTCACCCTTCTTGTCGGCGCTGTCACCCACAACGCGGCCTTGGAACAGGCGGGTCGAGGTGGCCAGAACGGTATCACCTTTGGCGGCCTTTTCCTGGTTACCCATGCACAGGTTACAGCCGGGACGTTCCAGATACAGGATGTTTTCGTACTCGGTACGTGCGGTGGTCTTCGGGGCGCTGTCGTCGAACTCGAAGCCCGAGTATTTCTCAAGCACGTCCCAGTCACCTTCTTCCTTCAGCTCATCAATGATGTTGTAGGTCGGGGCGGCGACAACCAGCGGGGCGTTGAATTCGATCTTGCCGTTGGCGTTTTCCAGATTCTTCAGCATCTGGGCGACGATCTTGATGTCACCCTTGTGCACCATGCACGAACCAACGAAGCCCAGATCCACTTTCTTCTCGGCTTTGTAATACGAGATCGGGCGGATGGTGTCGTGGGTGTAACGCTTTGACACGTCGGCGTTGTTTACATCGGGGTCGGCAATCATCGGTTCGTCGATGACGTCCAGATCAACAACAACTTCAGCGAAGTACTTGGCATTGGCATCCGGGGTCAGGGCAGGCTTTTCACCCGATTTGATCTCGGCGATGCGTTTGTCGGCCTTGTCGATCAGACCCTGCAGCATGCCGTTTTCATGCTCCATGCCTTTGTCGATCATGATCTGGATGCGGCTCTTTGCCAGTTCCAGCGAACCGATCAGGGTCTCGTCATTCGAGATACAGATCGACGCCTTCGCCTTCATCTCGGCGGTCCAGTCGGTGAAAGTAAAGGCTTGGTCGGCCAGCAGGGTGCCGATGTGCACTTCGATCACGCGGCCTTGGAAGACGTTGTCGCCATGCTGCTGCAACATCTGCTGCTGCGTGGCGTGCACGACATCACGGAAATCCATGTGGTCCTGCATTTTGCCTTTGAAGGTCACCTTGACTGATTCCGGGATCGGCATGGAGGCTTCGCCGGTGGCCAGCGCCAGCGCCACGGTACCACTGTCCGCCCCAAAGGCGACGCCCTTGGACATCCGGGTGTGGCTGTCGCCGCCGATGATGATGTCCCAATCCGATACGGTGATGTCGTTCAGCACCTTGTGGATCACGTCGGTCATCGAGTGATAGACGCCTTTGGGGTCACGACCGGTGACCAGACCGAAGTCGTTCATGAACTTCATCAGCTTGGGCGTGTTGGCCTGTGCTTTAAGATCCCAGACCGATGCGGTGTGACAGCCCGACTGATACGCACCGTCAACGGCGGGCGACACGACGGTCGCGGCCATGGCTTCCAGTTCCTGCACAGTCATCGGACCGGTGGTATCCTGCGAGCCAACAACGTTTACCCGCACGCGTACGTCCGAACCGGCGCTCAGGGTTTTGCCGTCGGCCACGCCCAGAGCGTTGTTGTTAAAGATTTTCTCAACCGCAGTCAGGCCCTGACCTTCGGCGGAAATCTCTTTGGAGGGGGCGAATACGGCAGGGGCTTCGACACCAAGGGTTTCAGCGGCGAATGTCTGCAGCTTTTTACCAAAGACGATGGCATAAGAACCGCCGGCCTTCATGAACTCCAGCTTTTGCGGGGTGAAAGAACCAGCCATGTCGACCAGCTCATCCGAGCCATCGGCGCTGTACAGCTTCTTGTCTTTTGTGTTGATGGTCAGCACGGTGCCGGTCTCGACCGAGTATTTTTCTTCGAGGATCGGGTCGCCGTCGTTGTTCAGGATCGGGTTGCCGTCTTCGTCGGTTTTCTTGACCCAGTTTTTCAGGTCGACACCGATCCCGCCGGTCACGCCAACGGTGGTCAGGAAGATCGGCGAAATGCCGTTGGTGCCAGCCACAACCGGCGCATAGTTCACAAAGGGAACATAGGGGCTGGAAGGCTTGCCGGTCCACAGGGCGACGTTGTTCACACCCGACATCCGCGACGAACCAACACCCATGGTGCCTTTTTCCGCGATCAGCATCACACGCGCATCGGGGTGCTTGATCTTGAGCGCTTCGATCTCGTCCTGCGCCGAGGGCGAAATCATGCACTTGCCGTGCAGCTCGCGGTCAGCGCGCGAGTGGGCTTCGGCGCCGGGCGACAGAAGGTCGGTCGAAATATCACCTTCGGCGGCGATATAGGTGACCACTTTGATCTCTTCGTCGATCTCGGGCAGCTTGGTGAAGAATTCTGCCTGTGCATAGCTTTCCAGCAGGTCCTTGGCGACGGCGTTCCCGGCTTCAAAGGACTCTTTCAGGCGCTCCATATCGGCTTCGTACAGGAAGACCTGAGTCTTCAGCACGCTTGCGGCTTTCGCTGCGATGTCGGCATCGTCACCCAGAGCCAGATCCAGCAGTACGTCAATCGACGGGCCGCCCTTCATGTGCGACAGCATCTCGAAGGCGAATTCAGAGCTGATCTCGGCCACGTCGGCCTGACCAAGAATGATATCTTTCAGAAAGGCAGCTTTCACACCAGCGGCGCTCGTGGTGCCGGGCAGGGTGTTGTAAATAAAGAATTTCAGCGAGTCTTCACGGTGCTTGTGGCCGGTGTCTTTGATCTGCTCGATCAATTCGCCAACAAGGGCACCATCGTCAATGGGTTTGGGGTTCAAACCCTGCTCTTTGCGCGTATCGATTTCAGTAAGGTAGTCTGTGTACAAGCTCATGACGATCCCAACGACTTGGTGTTAGAGTAAACTTGCTGACCCGGTAGCAGATCTCTCTGACATACCGGGGCAAGCTGGCTGTATGCAATAGTATGCCAAAGTATTCTGACATGCAAGTTCTTTCAGCGTAGTCAGGCGGCATAGGCTTGCAAAACCTACTGATACTGTATGCGCATCCTGGGGTCCAGAAGGCGCGGGAGCATGGGATTTGCAGTGCGGCGGGGGGCGTGCTCAACAATCGCTCGCAAATGATTGATTGGTACGTGCGCAGGGGGTGGCATAGGACTATAAACAAGACGCAAATCTACGCTATTGGGGAAACATGGGCCGGATCAGACATATCATAACAGCAGCTGCCATGGCGCTGTCTTTCGGGGCACAGGGGGCTGTGGCAGGTTCTGGGCCGGTCGTGGTCGAGCTTTACACCTCTCAGGGGTGTTCGTCCTGTCCGCCTGCAGATCGGATGTTGGGGGATCTGGCGGGCCGGGATGATGTGATCGCCTTGGCGTTACACGTGGATTACTGGGACTACATCGGCTGGAAGGACATCTTCGCCGATCCGCAATACACCAAACGCCAGCGTAGCTATGCGCAAGCAGCCGGGCACCGTTCGGTTTATACACCACAGTTCATCGTGCAGGGGCAGGATCATGTGATCGGCGCGAAGTCGATGAAACTGTCTGATGCCATCCAGACTCATAAGGCGCAGGCCGGGAACGTCGAAGTAGAGCTAAGCCGCGCGGGCGGCAAGCTGCGTGTCTCGGCAACTTCGGATCGCCGTTTCAGTGCGCCGCTGGTGGTGCAATTGGTGACCTATAAACCGAAAGAGGCCGTTTCGGTGAAGCGCGGTGAAAACGCCGGGCGCACGTTGAATTATCATAACATTGTCACCAGTTGGCAGCAGGTCGACAAATGGAACGGCGCTAAGCCTCTGTCGGCCAGCTATCCTGTCGACGCCGGTGCGCCGGTCGTGGTGATCGTGCAAGAGCCGGGCTTTGGCCAAATCCTGGCCGCCGGACATCTGCGTTGATTATTTGACCTTAGGGTTTTCGACTTTCCAACGCCGATGCACCCAGAACCATTGTTCCATGTGCTTGCGGGTGATTGCTTCGACTGAATCCAGCAGGCCCTGAGTCATTGTTTCAGGGTCTGAGGCCGGGATCGGGTCTTCGACCACAATATCGAAATCCAAACCATTTTCGCGTCGGATGCCATAGATAGGCACCAGCGGCGCGTTGTATTTCAGGGCAAGCTCGGCTGCTGAAAGAGCGGTGCGGGCGGGTTTGCCGAAATGCTGTAACACGACGCCGTCTCGAAAATGCAAATCTACCAAAAAACCGGTCATACCGCCGCCGCGCACGAACTTAAGAAGCTCGGCCAAACCCTTGCGACCACGAGGGAAAATGGGTTTCCCAATGGTCGAAATAGCGTTCTCGTAATGGGTGTTGAAGTAACCGTTATGCATCGGGTTATACAATGCGCCTACGCGATACCCTTTGGCGATCAACGCGGCGCGTGGCACATCATAATTGCCAAAGTGGCCGGTCACCAGAATGACCGGACGATTTTCGCGGTGACATTGTTCCAGAAGAGCGGCACCGGGCCCCTGCAACGGCACATCCCGCACCCGGCTGATGAAGCTCTCCCCTGAATAAATCTCAATCAAGGTGCGCCCGACGTTGTCAGCAACACCGACTTCCAGGCGTTTTACCTGGGCCGGGTCCATATCAGGGAAGATGTAATTCAGGTTGCCACGCACTCGTTTACGATACCCGGCGATCGGGGCCACGACATGGGCGACGATCCAGCCGGTAGTGCGCACGCGCGTGCGATAAGGCAATGCCAGAAGCGCCCCCAAAAGAACGCGGATCAGGGCGTTTTGCAGCCATAGTTTGGGGCCGGTACGTTTCTTTTGCTTGGGTTTCTTGCTCTGCGCCATGTGCCCTATGCCTTTGACACAGCGCGCCAAAGCGCTGCGGCGCTACACATACGTGCGCGCCGCGCCGACCGCAAGAGAGGGGTCCGTCTTGGCGTTAACTGCTGGCGCTGGGGACGCAGGTTTGCGCCGAGGCGTCATAAATTTGGCCTTCGGGGCAGCTCATGGCTTGTTTCTGATGACCCCAGCCACAGCCTTCGGCCAGTGCAACCGTGGGGGCGAAAACCACCACAACGGCGGCCACAAATGAGATGCGTTTCATGTCATGCTCCTGATCTGATGCGGACAACATATCACAAAAAGGCCGGATCCGCAGGGGGTCCGGCCAGAATGCGGAAAGGCGGCGATCAATAGCCGAAGGTTTTCCCCCCCGCCAACGCCTGCGCAAGCGAGGCCTGCGCCCAGCTGCCAGCGCCGCCACGGGTGTTGATCTGTGCCAGTTGCAGACGCGCGGCCTCCAGGTTGCCCTCGGCCACAAAACCCTGCGCCATATAGGAACGCGCCAGAATGTTGTCTGGGTTTTGGGTTAGGGCCTGTTTGTAAAAGGCCATCGACAGATCACGCTGGCCCAGTTTGCGATGCACAAAACCGCGATAGGTCAGCACGCGGTCATGGTTTTGGTCTGACATCGCGTCCAACGTCGCCAGGGCCGCATCGTACTGGCCGGCATAGGCCAGCTCGCGCACCGCGCCGTAGAGCGTGTCATCGTCCAGACGGGCATCTTTGGGCGCCACGCAGGACTTGCTGTCACCATCCCAGATCAAGCCATCGGTGCAGGTCTGCGTGGTCTCGGTGGGGGTTGGAGGGGTAGAATTATCGCTTCCGGCAGCGAAAGCGATGCCGGGCAGAAGTGCAGTGCAAAGGAGAAGAAATCGGTACATTTGGCGCCTCGTGGATGAACTTTCCCAAGGCTAGCACAGGGTGCGCGCTGGCAGAGCAATTCACCGCCAGCGCGCAGTCACAGATGCGTTATTCGCCGAAAACGCGGGCGAAAATCGTGTCGACATGCTTGGTATGATAGCCCATGTCGAATTTTTCGTTGATGCCGTCGACGCCCAGCGCCTCGACCACTTCTTCGTCGGCCAACAGCAGTTCACGGAAGTCCAGACGTTCTTCCCAGACTTTCAAGGCGTTACGCTGCACCATGGAATAGGCGCCTTCGCGCGATACACCGGCTTGGGTCAGGGCCAGCAGCACGCGCTGTGACATCACCAGACCTGGGAATTTGTTCATGTTGTCCAGCATGTTTTCAGGGAAAACCAGCATCTTTTCGACAACGCCAGCCAGACGATGCAGGGCAAAGTCCAGCGTGATGGTGGCATCCGGGCCGATGCCGCGCTCCACGGATGAATGCGAGATGTCACGCTCGTGCCACAGGGCGACATTTTCCATCGCCGGGATCACGGTCATGCGCACCAGACGGGCCAGACCGGTCAGGTTTTCGGTCAGAACCGGGTTCTTCTTATGCGGCATCGCCGACGAGCCTTTTTGACCCATCGAGAAGAACTCGGCACCTTCCAGCACTTCGGTGCGCTGCATGTGGCGGATTTCAATGGCGACGTTTTCGATCGAGGATGCAATCACGCCCAGCACGGCAAAGAACATGGCGTGACGGTCACGCGGGATCACCTGCGTGCTGATCGGCTCGGGGTTCAGGCCCAGTTTGGCGCAGACATGTTCTTCGACCGCGGGGTCGATGTTGGCAAAAGTGCCGACAGCGCCGGAAATCGCACCGGTGGCAACCTCTTCGCGTGCCGCTTGCAGGCGGGCTTTGTTGCGGTCCATTTCGGCATAGAAACGGGCGAAAGTCAGGCCCATGGTGGTGGGCTCGGCGTGGATGCCGTGGCTGCGGCCGACGCGGACGGTGTTTTTATGCTCCATCGCGCGGGTTTTCAGGGCGGCCAGAACGCGATCCATGCCTTCCAGCAGGATGTCCGCAGCGCGTACCAATTGAACGTTCAGGCAGGTGTCCAGCACATCGGAACTGGTCATGCCCTGATGCACGAAACGGGCCTCTTCGCTGCCAACATGTTCGGCAAGGTGGGTCAGGAAGGCGATGACGTCATGTTTGGTAACAGCTTCGATTTCGTCGATACGGGCCACGTCAAATTCGACGTCTTTGGCTTTCCAGACGGCCTCGGCGTTTTCGCGCGGGATCACGCCCAGATCGGCCTGCGCGTCACAGGCATGGGCTTCGATCTCGTACCAGATCTTGAACTTGGTCTCGGGCGACCAGACGGCAACCATGTCAGGGCGGGCATAACGAGGGATCATGTGGGGCAGGCCTTACTTGAAAAAAGGGATCGCGCGCTTCATAAACGTTGCGTTGGCGGGCGGCAAGGCAAGCGGAGGGATTCATGCCCTGTCTGGATATGTTCGCCGGAGCCTGGGGTGTTGAGAGGAACATTGAGGATGCTAAGACCGGGCAAACAACCCGGTTTGATGGCACCGCTCTGTTCACCCCCGATGGCAAAGGCCTGATTTATGATGAAGAAGGGCAAATGCATTTGCCCGGCCAGCCGCCGATGCACGCATCCCGGCGGTATCTGTGGCGCAAGGTGAAGGGCGGCATTGATGTGCTGTTCGATGATGGGCGTCCATTTCATCACATCGGCGGCGGCACCGAGCCGCAGGCGGATCACATCTGTACGCCTGATCTTTATCAGGTCAGCTATGATTTCGGTCACTGGCCCGACTGGCGCGCCACGTGGCGGGTCAGTGGTCCGCGCAAGGATTACGTAATGCACAGCCATTATCGCCCCGTGGCGCAGGTGCTGCATGGCACGCTTGCTTCAGAACAGGGACTGGGGCACAGTTCGCAAAGCAATTCAAAACGCCAGAATTCTCACAACGCAGGAGGAGCCAAGAATGGCCTATACCCTGACTGACCAAACCCTTTCCGAGCGCCTATGGCCCGCCACAGGATCGGCGCTGCGCTTTAAACAAGCTGTGCTGATCGTGCTGGGCGTCATGGCGCTGGCAATCGCCGCCAAGATCAAGTTCCCGATTCCGCCGTCTCCGGTGCCGGTGACCATGGGTACCTTTGCGGTGTTGACCATCGGTGCGGCCTATGGACCGCGTTTGGGATTGGCCACAATTATTGGCTACATGGCCATTGGCGCGCTGGGCTTTGACGTGTTTGCGTCTTCTTCGGCTGAAAAGAACGGTCTGACCTATATGATGGGTGGCACCGGCGGTTATCTGGTCGGCTATGTGCTGGCGACGCTGGCGCTTGGCTTTGCCGCGCGTCGCGGTATGGATCGTTCGGTTCTCGGCATGGGGGCTGCGATGATTGTCGGCAATGTGCTGATCTATGTGCCCGGCATTCTGTGGCTGGCGCATCTCTACACCTGGGAAAAACCCATCCTGGAATGGGGCCTGACCCCGTTTATCATCGGTGACATTATGAAACTGGCTTTGGCAGCCCTTCTGCTGCCTGCCGTCTGGAAGCTTGTGGGCAAAGCCCGCGGCTGATCCAGTTCAGTTCACCCCAAATAAAAAGGCGCGACCCACGGGGCCGCGCCTTTTTTGGTGCCCATATTTCTTGGATCAGAGTTCGCCTGCCAGAACGGTGGTGATTTCCGAGCTGCGCTCCAATGTCTGATGTACCGGGCATTTATCGGCAATTTCCATCAGGCGGGCGCGTTGTTCGGCGTCCAGATCGCCCTCCAGCATGATTTCGCGGGTGAAGCGATCTACCTTTGTGCTGGGCTGTCCGGCGTCCTGCGCGTGAACCTTGTCATGGGTTACATCGACCCTCACGTGATCCAGCGGCCAGCCTTTGCGCCGCGCGTACATGCGGATCGTCATAGAGGTACAGGCGCCAAGCCCAGCGGCCAAGAAACCATAGGGTGACATGCCGCGATTGGTGCCCCCATAGGCTTCGGGCTCGTCCGCGACGGCGTGGTGCCAAGGCCCGTTCTGGATATCCTGCAGGAACCCTTCGGGATCAACCTCGGACACGCGCAACACGCCTTCGGGCGCGCCGGGCGGGGGCGAAGGCGGGTTCAGCGGTACATATCGGCCTGCCCAGGCGGCGATGACCTCGGCCGCGTATTCCGCGTCTTTGGCGCTGGAAATCAAGTGATCCGAATTGTCCAGCGTGACAAAGCTTTTGGGGTGTTTGGCTGCGCTGAAAATCGCCTGAGCGTTTTCGATTCCAACCACATCATCCTTGGGCGCATGCATGATCAAAAGCGCTTTTTTCAACCCTGCAATTGCGGGCTCCAGCCGGGTGGCGCTGACGTCGTGCAAGAAACCTGCACCGATGGTCAAAGGCCGCCCGCCCAGTACCACGTCAACGCCCCCATCCTCGCGCAATTTGCCGCCTGCAAAGTTGTGGGTCACATGGCCCGGTTCAAACGGAGCGCCCAGCGTGACAACCGCCTTTGCGGTTGGCACCTGCGCGGCGGCTTTCAGCACGGCGGCCCCGCCCAGCGAATGACCGATCAGCATATCGGGAGCCATCCCATGGCTTTCCAGATATTTCGCAGCCAGAATCAGATCGTCGACATTGCTGGTAAAGCTGGTGTTGGCGAATTCACCGCAGCTGTGGCCCAGCCCGGTGAAATCAAACCGCAGCACGGCGATCCCCATGGCCGCCAGACGCTGCGCGATGCGGCGCGCGGCGAAGATATCCTTGCCGCAGGTAAAGCAATGGGCGAACAGCGCAGTGGCCAGATGCGGCCCCTCGGGCAGGTCCAGCCGCGCCGCAAGGGGCGCTCCGCTGTGACCGGCGAAGGTGATTTTCTCCATCGACATATGTATTCCCCGCTTTGGTGCCTGCTCAAGATGGGGCAGAGCACCAAAGCCGTGCAAGGGATGTGACAGTACTGTCACGGGAAGGTGAGCAGCCGTCACATGCTTTCCCACACCCGCGTCCTTCGATAGGGTGCGGGTAACGACATTCGAGGCCACGCAGATGAACCAGGTTCAGGACCAATACGAAGCCTATCCATACCCCGAACGCGACCCAAAGGATGAACGCAAGCGGCTGATCACCGGTTCGCCCTCGCACCCGTTTGAGCTGGACCATTTTCTGTTCGCGGGGCGGCGCAACTGGCAGCAACCGCTGCGTGTGCTGGTGGCCGGCGGCGGCACGGGGGATGGCATGATCCAGCTGGCCACTTTGCTGCAAGGGGCAGGGCGCCCCTATGAGATCACCTATGTGGATTTTTCGACAGCTTCGCGCACCATTGCGCAGGCCCGTGCCAAAGAGCGTGGGCTAACGGGGATCACCTTTCACACGGGTTCTTTGCTGGATGCCCCAGAGTACGGTCAGTTCGACTATATTGATTGCTGTGGCGTGCTGCACCATCTGCCCGAACCCCAGCAGGGGTTTGATGCGCTTTCGGCGGCGTTGGCCCCCGAAGGTGGGCTTGGGGTGATGGTCTATGCCCCCTATGGGCGGGCCGGGGTTTATCCCTTGCAAGAGGGTTTTGGCGCTGTGTTGGAAGGGCTGTCCCCGCAAGAAAAACTGCGCGCTGCCAAACAGATATTCGCCCGCTTGCCCGATGGCCACCCGTTCAAACGCAACCCGCACCTGGTGGATCATGAACAGTCAGACGCCGGGTTTTACGACCTGCTGCTGCATAGTCAGGACCGACCCTATACGGTGGATCAACTGGATGAGACGCTGACCAAAGCGGGGTTGGAACTGGTGAGCTTCACCCAGCCTGCGCTCTATGATCTGGCGCGGGTTTTGCCCAAGGGGATGGATGTGCCGGATACCATGAACCGTGTTCAATCCATGACCGCCGCAGAAAAACTGCGCGGCACGATCAAATTGCATGTGGGCTATGCCGTTAAGGCCGGGCGCGCAAAAGAGGCTCTGGCGCGTCCTTCGGATTTGAAGCTGATCCCGCAGCTGAAAGGCGTGGCCGGGCCGCAACTGGCGCGGCATGTGCAGTCACGCGGGGTGTTGGCGGTGAATACCGGCAGCGGCAAGGAAAGCCAGCCGATCCCGAAACAGGCCGCGCCGCTGATTGGCGCGATTGATGGCAAGCGCAGCCTTGCCCAGATCGCCAGCGGTGCGGGATTGGACCCTTTCGCGTTTCACGGACGCTGGGCACCGGTGCACAAGGCCTTGGCGGACTGGGGATTGCTGCTGTACGCCCAGCCCCTTTAAACGCAAACACCCCCGCCAGGGGCAGGGGAGCATGCAGTTTCAGTCTGGCTTAGACGAAGGCGGCCAAAGCCTGTGGCAACGGGCTTGAGGCAAATCCGACCCCAACACCGGTCAAGGCCATCACACGCCCGGTGGCGTTCAGGCTTTCACCTTTCAGCACCGTATAGATCAGCATGGCGAACCCGACGGGGAATGACAGAACCATAATCGTCACCGTCATGATATAGACCGCCAGTTGCTCTAGCAGACCGATTTCTTCGGGCGGCGGTGGGCGGCGGCTGTCAGTGGATTCGATCAGGTCATCTGCGAAAATCCGGTTGCGTTCCCGACGCAGACGTTCGTCGGCGCGGGTGTCGTCCAAGGTCTTGCGGACCTTTTCAGGCGCATCGGCATCGCGTTGATGCACGGCTTTTGCAAAGCTTTCGTCCAACCGGCGATGGGTGGCTTCCAGCTCGTCTCCAGCAAAGCTGGCTGCGCCCGTCAAATCCATCTTGGGACGCGTGGTTTGGCGCTTGGCCTTGACCCGTGTCGGATGGAACGGACGCGCGGTTTGCGCCATTGCGTTGGGGTTTTCGAACTCTTCGTCGGTAAAGAGCGTGTTGTTCAAATCCCAGTGGATCAGGCTGGCCTCATAACGCCGCGCCAGATGGCGTACGACGTGAAAGCAGGCTGCAAGTCGGGTGCGTTCAGGCAGATCCCGGCCAGGGCCGTTGCTGACCTCAATCACCAGCGCCGAGGAGACATCCTCCAGCAACGCATTCACGATGGCGCGCGAATGACGCGCCTGTGCCGGGCGCTGAGCGCCAGACAGTTTTTTTGTCCAATCGGTTTGTGGTGCATACCCCACCCGCAAAACCATGGATTCGCTGATGAACATGGCGTGGCTGTCTTCGGCCACGGCGGTTTCATCGAACTCTAGGGCAATGTTACGAAACGGTCGCTGTAACTCGTTAATCAGCTCGACGAAATCCAGCCCCCTTAGGCTGTCGAACAGAATCGTCGCTCTGTTACTGCTCTGTTGTTCAGACATCGTCCTGTCTCCGTAGAAAATCCGGCCATTCTTGACCGGCTCGTAGGGATAGAATGACAGCTGAATTGGGAAACAGTAGGGCAGTAATAGGGGGATTTTACTTAGGATTGTCTATAAATCGCCCATTGTTGCCATAAATGAAAAGGGTGCCCAGAGGTGCGCGCCATTGTTTCTGAGTGCAACTATTACGGTTTCTTATGGTATGATTTGCACCTAGAGGCGGGCGTGTTTTGTCTTTCTATTTCGCCGGCCCGTTTGCGCCGTTCGGGGTGTTGAATTTGATATGCAAGTATTGGAGAGAACCATGAAGATATTGGTATTTGGATTGCTGGCCGCATTACCCACAGCTGCAATGTCTCATGAAGTTTCAATCGGCAACAGGTTGGACTTCAAAACAGAAATCCTTGAAGAAAACTATGGGGACGGTGTTATTCACCTGCCTGCCTTTTCCAAGGCCAAAGCGCTTTCCCATACCAATTTGGATGGTTCATTCATTCTGGCTAATCCAAAGTATTGTTACTTGGATCCGCAATCAGATCGCAGTTGGGAGGTGTATGATCGCCGCTATTCCAAAAGCCGTGCAGAGTTTACAACCGAGTTTGGCAGCACCCTTTATCGCTTTGATGTGAAAGCGGATGTAAAATCCCGTTTCAAGCTCTCAGGCGACCTGAAAGTTCAGATTCAATACAATTTTGAGAGCCCTGACGATAGTTTCGCAATCTATGTGGACTCGTTTGACCTGGATCGCGGCGCGATGAGCGTGGTTGATGGCGGTCGTTGCGAGGTCTACGAAGCGTTATTGCGCTCTGATGCGCCCTATCTCCCTGACGACACTACAATTATTCGGAATGCTTTCTATCTGACCGGGTCCGTTCAGAGCACCTTTAGCGTGCAGATCGAAGGAAGTGGCTCTGGGAAGGTTTCCACCGAAAGACTGGTCGAGTTTCTCAACAAGGTTGGTGTGCCAAAACGTATTTCCAAGCTGTTCAGCGCCTCGGGCGAATTGTCCGTCGGAGGTGGCTACGTGCAAAGCGGCGTCGAAACTCATTATTTTGGCGATGCCGACAGCTTTGCGAGTGCCTTTATTCCGTATGGTGTGGTGACCTATTGGGCGGATGCCCTTCTCGAGACAATTGATGGTCTTGGCGGATTTGAAGTCCTTGATGAAGCGATGCAGTCCGTTGAGACGGCAGATCTGTTCCTAAAAGAAGTCCCGCAGTTGGATGTGTTGTCGGAAGAAACCATCCTGCAAATGTTCGGGGGGGAAGGGGCCGTACCCTATCAAGACTATCCCTCAGAGAAGCGAACCCAGTTGGCAAGATATCTGACCCGTGTTCTGGAGCTTAATCGCACGGCCGGGCGCTTGTAGGACATCAACGATAGAAAAAGGGCGCCCCAAAAGGCGCCCTTTATTATCTTTTTAGTCGGCTGGATTAGCAGCTGTAATACATCTTGTATTCAACCGGGTGAGGTGTGTGCTCGTAGGCGTATACCTCTTCCCACTTCAGCTCCAGGTAACCTTCGATCTGGTCTTTGGTGAACACGTCACCGGCCAGCAGGAATTCGTTGTCGGCTTCCAGCGACTCGAGGGCTTCGCGCAGCGAGGCACATACGGTCGGGATGTCGGCCAGCTCTTCGGGCGGCAGATCGTACAGATCTTTGTCCGAAGCTTCGCCCGGGTCGATCTTGTTCTTGATGCCGTCCAGGCCAGCCATCAGCAGGGCTGCAAAGCACAGGTAGGGGTTTGCAGCCGGATCGGGGAAGCGAGCTTCCACGCGCTTGGCTTTGGGGTTTTCGGCCCACGGGATACGTACACAACCCGAACGGTTACGCGCCGAGTAAGCGCGCAGAACCGGAGCTTCGAAGCCCGGGATCAGACGCTTGTACGAGTTGGTCGACGGGTTGGTGAAGGCGTTCAGGGTCTTGGCGTGTTTCAGAACACCACCGATGAACCACAGAGCTTCGTCCGACAGGTCAGCGTATTTGTCGCCAGCAAACAGCGGCGCGCCGTCTTTGAAGATCGACATGTTCACGTGCATACCGGTGCCGTTGTCGCCCGAGATGGGCTTGGGCATAAAGGTTGCCGATTTGCCGTAAGCAGCCGCCACGTTGTGGATGACGTACTTGTATTTCTGCAGTTCGTCCGCCTGGTGGGTCAGCGAGCCAAAGATCAGGCCCAGCTCGTGCTGACACGAAGCAACCTCGTGGTGGTGCTTGTCCACTTTCATGCCCATGCGCTTCATGGTCGACAGCATTTCGCTACGCAGGTCTTGTGCGTCATCGGTCGGGTTCACAGGGAAGTAGCCGCCCTTGATGCCCGGGCGATGGCCCATGTTGCCCATTTCGTATTCGGTGTCGGTGTTCCAGGACGCGTCCATGGCATCAACCTGATAGGACACTTTGTTCATCTCAACCGAGAAACGAACGTCGTCGAACAGGAAGAATTCAGCTTCGGGACCCCAGTAGGAGGTGTCGCCGATGCCCGATGCTTTCAGGTAAGCTTCGGCTTTTTCAGCTGTGCCGCGCGGGTCACGTGCATAAGGTTCGCCGGTGTCGGGCTCGACAACCGAACAATGGATGCACAGCGTTTTCTCTGCATAGAACGGGTCCATGTAGGCGCTGTCGGTGTCGGGCATCAGTTTCATGTCCGACTCTTCGATGGATTTCCAGCCAGCGATCGACGAACCGTCGAACATGAAGCCTTCTTCCAGGAAATCTTCGTCAACTTGGTCAGCCATCACGGTGACGTGCTGCAGTTTACCGCGCGGGTCGGTGAAACGGATGTCAACGTAAGTGACTTCCTCGTCCGCGATGGTCTTAAGAACGGCGTCCTTGCTCATATGACCTTATCCTTCCTTTGAATGGGTCGTGTGTGGGTCTGGCGCAAGACCAGACCTGATTTTTGGATGATTACAGCGCGTCTTCGCCGGCTTCGCCGGTCCGAATACGGATTGCTTGTTCGACGGGCGAAATAAAGATTTTGCCATCGCCGATCTTGTCGGTCTTGGCGGCGTTGATGATGGCTTCGACCGCAGCGTCGACCTGATCATCGGCCAACACGACCTCAATTTTCACTTTGGGCAGGAAATCCACCACATACTCGGCGCCCCGATAGAGTTCGGTATGACCTTTTTGTCGGCCAAAGCCCTTTACTTCAATAACGCTCAGGCCCTGAACGCCGATTTCCTGAAGGGCTTCCTTCACTTCATCAAGCTTGAATGGCTTGATGATTGCCTCGATCTTTTTCACCGGTGTCGACTCCCTACAAAATGCTCTTCGACTGGTTTGAGACCACTTTCAAAGAGTGGGAACAATTGGCTAGGGTAAAGGTGGCCTTAAGGGGCGGGGGATTCCGTATGTACTGCACAATAAATGTGCAAAACGATCAAAAAGAATCCAGTTTGTGAAAAATGGGGCAATCACTGATGGTTGAGCTTCTGACTTCTGCACAAATGCGCGCCATTGAAAATGCTGCAATTGCAAACAAAACAGTCACTGGGCTGGAATTAATGGAGCGGGCAGGCCGCGGCGTGGTCGACGCGATCTTTGCCGAGTGGCCCGAATTGCAGGCCGCCCCCCACCGCGCCGTGGTGCTCTGCGGCCCCGGCAACAACGGCGGCGACGGGTTCGTCATCGCGCGGTTGCTGAAGGACTGGGGCTGGGAGGTCGAGGTGTTCCTGTACGGCGACCCCGCAAAACTGCCGCCGGATGCCAAGACGAACTATGAACGTTGGTGTGAGATGGGGGGTGTTCGATCTGAATTGCCCTCGGATTTGGGATCAAAACCAGCCGTCGTTGTCGATGCAATGTTTGGAACAGGGGTGACCAGGCCGCTGACGGAGCCTTCCGATCTATACTGGGCAGTCTACGAGCGCTGGGCCGTTTCGAACAGATCAGTGCATCCATTTTCTGATCCGGTTTGGGTGGCCGTCGACATCCCCTCTGGCCTTTGCAGTGACAGCGGGAAAGAGCTTGAAGAAGACGTTTTAGATGGCGGCGCCCTTCATGTGCCAGCACATCTCACGGTCTCGTTTCATCGTGCCAAGATTGGGCATCACATTGCGAATGGCCCTCTTGTTTGCGGAAAAACCGTCGTTGCCGACATCGGCCTTGAGGGCTGCTCCGGCCCGCTGGAAGACGCAAAGCACCCGCCCGAGGGGGCGGACGGGTGCTGCCCGGCGGTGTCGCCGAGCGAGATTGTGCATCTTGCCGGCGCGCCTCGGGATTTGGGTAAGGAGGTTGCGGATCATAAGTATTCCAATGGTCACGCCCTTGTCCTGTCAGGTGGCGAAGGCAAATCGGGTGCTGCCCGTCTGGCGGCGCGGGGGGCGTTGCGCGTGGGAGCAGGGCTGGTGACGGTGGGCGCGCCGCCCTCGGGCATGGCGGAATGCGCGGCGCAGCTGACGGCGATCATGCTTAAACAGATACGTGATTCCAAGGACTTGCAAGATGTTCTTGAAGATAAACGCCTGAACGCGCTGTGCATGGGCCCGGGGATGGGCGTAGGGCGCAACACGCGCGAGATGGTTTTGGCGGCACTGGCCAGCGAGTATCCGCGCGGGGTCGTACTGGATGCGGATGCGCTGACCTCTTTCGCTGACGATCCGGCGGAGCTGTTCGCAGCCCTGCATCACACCTGTGTTTTGACACCCCACGGGGGCGAATTCGCGCGGCTCTTCCCCGACATCGCCGAAGCACTAAACGCCACACCCACCAAGGGCCCGGCTTATTCCAAGGTCGATGCCACGCGCGCAGCAGCGAAACGGGCGGGCTGCGTGGTGCTGTTCAAAGGGCCAGATACGGTGATTGCGTCGCCTGACGGGCGCTGCGCGCTGAATTCGGCGGCTTACGGCCGCGCCGCGCCGTGGCTGGCAACGGCCGGATCGGGCGATGTGTTGGCCGGGATCATCACAGGGCTGATGGCGCGCGGGGTCAGCGCCCAAAGCGCGGCAGAGGCGGGGGCTTGGCTCCATGTCGAAGCCGCGCGCAAGTTTGGCCCCGGCCTGATCGCCGAGGATTTGCCCGAGCAAATCCCCGCTGTGTTTCGTGATTTAGGCGCTTAGTGCGGCTGGCAGCTGTCCGAACACAGTTGCTGCCCATCTGCATAGATCACCTCGGGCTGGTCAAATTCCAGCCGGAAATCGCCACTGCGGCATGGGGTCAGATCGCGCAACACGCGCGCGCCCGCGCGGGTGATCACCAGATCACCGGCGCACAGATATTCCACGGGCAAAGCGCCATCGAGTGTCAGGATAATCGTGCCAGTCGGAAGCCCGATCTTGGGGCTTAAGGCTGCGTCTTTGTGCGGTACGGCCCGCACGCGCCCTAGGGTCGCATGGTCCATTAGAAGTCCTGCTGCTGTTCCTGCCATTATGTTTTTCATCAGAATATGGCAAAATTCGGTTAACGGCGAGAAAAATTGTTAAGCGCTTTTTCCGCTCGCATCCTTCGCAGAGCTTTGCTAGAAGGGCGCGAAATTCGGGCGGCCCCAGTGGCTGCCCTTAGGTTTTGCGGGTGTGGCGGAATTGGTAGACGCACCAGATTTAGGTTCTGGCGCCGCAAGGCGTGGGGGTTCAAGTCCCTTCACCCGCACCATATGTTGAGAAGGACGACGACAATGCAGGTCACCGAGACCCTGAACGAAGGTCTGAAGCGCGCGTATCAAATCACCGTTCCCGCGGCTGATCTGGATGCAAAAGTGAATGAAAAGCTGACTGAAGCGCAGCCCGATATCGAAATGAAGGGCTTTCGCAAGGGCAAGGTACCGATGGCGCTGCTGAAAAAGCAGTATGGCCAGCGTCTGCTTGGCGAAGTCATGCAGGAATCCATCGACGGCGCCATGAGCGCGCATTTCGAAGAATCGGGTGACCGTCCTGCGCTGCAGCCCGAAGTTAAGATGGAAGGTGGCGAAGACTGGAAAGAGGGCGACGATGTTGTCGTCACCATGTCTTACGAAGCCCTGCCCGAAATTCCCGAAGTGGAAATGAAGGGCGTCGCACTTGAGAAGCTGGTTGTGAAAGCCTCCGAAGAAGACGTTGAAGAGGCGCTTAAGCAGCTGGCTGGCTCTGCCAAGACCTTCAAGGACCGCCGTAAAGGCTCTAAGGCTAAGCACGGCGATCAGATTGTGATCGACTTCCTGGGTAAAGTGGATGGCGAAGCCTTTGATGGCGGCGCAGCCGAAGATTACCCGCTGGAACTGGGCTCGGGCAGCTTCATCCCCGGCTTCGAAGAGCAGCTGATCGGCGCCAAGGCCGAAGAAGAGCTGGAAGTGAACGTAACCTTCCCCGAGGAATACGGCGCAGAGAACCTGGCTGGCAAAGACGCGGTCTTTGAATGCAAGGTCAAAGCCGTCAAAGCCCCGGCCGAAGCTGAACTCGACGATGAGCTGGCCAAACAGTTCGGTGCCGAGGATCTGGATGCGCTGAAAGCGCAGGTCACCGAGCGTCTGGAAGCCGAGTTCGTTGGCGCCGCCCGTCAGGTCACCAAACGCGGCCTGCTGGACGCGCTGGACGGTCAGGTTACCTTTGAACTGCCGCCGAGCCTGCTGGAAGCCGAAGCCAAGCAGATCGCACATCAGCTGTGGCACGAGGAAAACCCCGAGGTCGAAGGCCACGATCACCCTGAGATCGAAACCACCGACGAGCACACCGCTCTGGCTGAGCGCCGTGTGCGTCTGGGTCTGCTGCTGGCTGAAATCGGTCAGAAGGCCGAGGTTGAAGTCTCTGACGCCGAGATGACTCAGGCGATCATGAACCAAGCCCGCCAGTACCCGGGTCAGGAACGTCAGTTCTTTGAATTCGTTCAGCAAAACCAGCAGATGCAGCAGCAGCTGCGTGCGCCGCTGTTCGAAGATAAGGTTGTGGATTACCTGATCGAACTGGCTGACGTGACCGAAAAAGAGGTCACCAAAGCCGATCTGGAAAAAGCCATCGAGGCGCTGGAAGACGAATAAGTCCTCTGCCTATCTAATTTGAAAGGGCCGCCCTTCGGGGTGGCCCTTTTTCGTTGGCTGCCTATATCGGGGTGGGCTGTGTTGGAGCGTGTGATGATCAAGCGGGTTTTACTGTGGGGAAGCGTGGCGCTCGTGCTTTTGGCGGCAGGGTTCATCGCGTTGTTCAAACCCGCGCGGGTCTTGGTACCGCAGGTGACGGGCATGACTTGTGTATCTGATGTCTTGTGTCTGGATGACCCGGCGTTCACGCGCGAAGCCGCTGCCTTGCGCGATGCGGCTATGGCGCAGGTCAGTGCGCGGCTTGGCCCGTTTGAGGTCCCTCCACGGGTGCTGTTTTGCCGCTTTGAAGGCTGTTTCGACCGTTTCGGCGACCCGCGCATCAAGGCCCAGAACGTGGGCCGGTTTGGAATGGTGATTAACGCAACGGGCTGGTCTCAATACATAGTCGCCCATGAGATGATCCATCAGCGTCAGGCCGAAGTTCTGGGGACGATCGCCACCGCCTATACCCTGCCGCGCTGGTTCGTTGAGGGCATGGCCTATAGCCTAAGCGATGATCCGAGGGAAACCCTGCCTATGCCGCAGCTGGATAGGTATAGAGCGCGGTTCAATGCCTGGGCCGTCGCGGGCGGAGATTGGCGTAATCCGGGTGAATTGGCACCGGATTGAGCTGCGATAAAGCTTGGTACGAAGGCGTGCGCGCGGCTAGGGTGGTCGCAGCAGCAGAAGGATTAAACCATGTCGCTGAGCGATGGATTTCACGATGTGCCGCCTGGCAAGGTTGCGGCGGTTGTGACGCATCTTGAAATGCGTGCGCCTGCGGATGTGCGCCCTGCGCCGACGTTGGCTGGAATGACCCTTCGACGCGTGGCTGCGCCTTCGTCGGATTGGTACAAAGATCTCTTTCGCCGCGTCGGGGCCGAGGACTGGCTTTGGTTTTCCCGCCTGAGGATGGAGGACACCGCGTTGAAAGCGATCATCGCTGACCCGCGCGTGCATATCTATACCCTGATCCGCGAGGGCGTGGATGAAGGGCTGTTAGAGCTGGATTTCCGCGAAGCGGGAGAATGCGAACTGGCATTTTTTGGCGTCTCAAAGAACCTGATTGGCACGGGCGCCGGGCGGTTCCTGATGAACCATGCTATTGAAAAGGCTTGGAAAGAACCGATCATCCGGTTCCACGTGCACACCTGCACGCTGGACAGTCCGCAGGCTTTGCCTTTCTACATCCGGTCAGGCTTTACCCCGACGCGCCAACAGGTTGAAATCGCTGATGACCCCCGTCTTAGCGGCCTGCTAGGCGCAAATGCCGGACCGCATGTACCGGTGTTTCGCTAGCCCGTTCACGGCTCTTTGATTGCATCTACGACCACAGGGTGGGTTCCCAGATCACCCGCACAGGTCTAGCGTTTTTTCCAGACATTAGGGGAGGTAACCATGTCTGTAACGCTGCAAGTGATCTATCCGTCGGAAGACGGCACCACGTTTGACTTTGATTACTACATGTCTACCCACATGGGCATTGTGGGCGACTGTATCGGTGCGCATATCGCGGGCACATTCGTGACCAAGGGGCTGGCCGGTGGGCCGGACACACCGCCGGGCTTTCACGCGATAGCCTCGATCGAGTTCGCCGATCAGGGCGCGCTGGATGCGGCCATGGGCAAGCTGGGCCCGGCTTTGGAAGACATCCCGAACTTCACCAACTCTCAGCCGCAGGTTCTGATTGGGGAGCGGTTAGACGGGTAAGCCGAACTCGTCTTAGGCGAAAAAATCGGAAAATTTCAACCCAGGGCTTTGACAGCCTTGGGTCCTTGATGTCTATTTAAGCCATTAAGATATGAGGTTTCCATGCGCGCTCTGACTTTGATTTTTTGTCTTTTGTTTCCGATGGTTGCCGTGTCCGAGGAGGTCATTCGCCTGCCTTTGGAAAAGCTGCCGGTGGGCACACGTCTCGTCTATACGAAGACGAATGGGGAGGAATTTAGCCGATACGTTAGCGCGAATGACGGAGAAAGTTTGGCGCTGGATGAATTTCGTGGAAACGGTGATTTCAGGCAAACCAATGTGACGGATTCGCTGGGACGTGTCATAAGTGTCGAACGCCCCAAAGGTAAATTTCATACATTCAAGCCTCATAGTTGCCTGCGTGTGATTGGAGAATGTTCCTACACTCTTACAGATCCGGATGGCGAGACTTCAAAGCGCACCTATTTCGGAGAAGTGATAGATGGCATCCTATACGCAAAGCTGCGGAGCGCCGATGATGACTCTTTGCTATTCAGCCTTGAAATGACCTATCGCGCGGATGGTCTGTTGGAGAACGCAGTGATCGTTACCGAATACCGCGAAAACAAAGTAAAGACGGTCACACATCACATGAAGTACGTCATAAGCCCTGACGGCTCCATCGTTGATTAGTGCCCAAAATAATATGGTTGGCACGGTCATCCCGCCCGGAACCGACCCTGCGCTGTGAAAGTTTGCAAAGAAAAACGCGCGCGGTGGACCGCGCGCGTTTCTTTCATCCAGCGATGGTCGCTTGGATTAGTCTTCGTCTTCGGTCGCAGCTTCTTCAGCGGCGGGGGCAATGTCGCCCTCGTCGTCGTCAGAGGCGGCAGAGCCGATATCGTCGAACAGTTCAGCGATCTCGAATTCGGCTTCGGCTTCTGCCTCGGCTGCCAGTTCCTGGATCGACTTGCCCGACGCTTGCAGTTCAGCCTCTTCTTCCGAACGGGCGACGTTCAGTTGAATGGTGACGTCCACTTCGGGGTGCAGCAGCACGTGTACTTCGTGCAGACCCAGCTCTTTGATGGGCTTGGCCAGAACGACCTGCTTTTTGTCGACGGTGAAACCATCGGCGGTTGCGGCGTCTGCTGCGTCACGCGGGGTGACCGAGCCATACAGCGCGCCAGCGTCCGATGCCGAGCGAATCACGATGAACTGCTGACCGTCCAGCTTTTCAGCCAGCGATTCAGCTTCTTTCTTGGTTTCCAGGTTGCGCGCCTCAAGCTGCGCTTTCTGGGCCTCGAACGAAGCGATGTTGGCGTCGTTTGCGCGCAGGGCTTTGCCCTGAGGCAGCAGGAAGTTGCGGGCGTAGCCGTCTTTGACAGCGACTACTTCGCCCATCTGACCCAGCTTGGCCACACGTTCCAGAAGGATAACTTGCATTGTGCTTACTCCTTACTTCACGGCGTAGGGCAGCAGGGCAAGGAAACGTGCGCGTTTGATGGCACGGGCCAGCTCACGCTGTTTCTTGGCCGAGACTGCGGTGATGCGCGAGGGCACGATCTTGCCGCGCTCCGAGATGTAGCGCTGCAGCAGACGGGTGTCTTTATAGTCGATTTTCGGTGCGTTATCACCCGAGAACGGGCAGACCTTACGACGGCGGAAAAATGGTTTAGATGCCATGGTTTAGATCCTTCCCCAGCTTAGTTGCGGCGGCGACGGTCGTCGCGGTCGTCGCGTTTTTGCATCTGCACCGACGGGCCTTCGGCGTGCTCGTCGACCTTGATGGTCAGAACGCGCATCACGTCGTCATGCAGGCGCATCAGGCGTTCCATTTCCTGAACGGCCGGTGCCGGGGCATCGGTGCGCAGGAAGGCATAGTGGCCCTTGCGGTTCTTGTTGATCTTATAGGCCATGGTTTTCACGCCCCAGTACTCGGAATCGACGACTTTGCCGCCATTGTCCGACAGTACGGTGGAGAAGTGTTCAACGAGGCTTTCAGCTTGCGCGTTGGACAGGTCCTGACGCGAGATGAAGACATGCTCATACATTGGCATGTGTGCTCCAGTTCTTTTTCAAGGCGCATTTCATAGAACGAGCTAACTTTCCGCACCCGTTCACGAGAGGCTGCGCCGGTTTCAGCAGATCGGCGGAAAGTGAGCCGCCCTTATACTGCAGATTGTGAGGGATGCAAGGCTTTGCCCATTGTGCGCTGGGTCACAGAATTTGTTCGAAACCGCGAGTATCTTCACATCTGCACACAGGCGATTATGGCGACGGAAGTGCGCGGCCACGACGGCCGGGCGAAGACCCATCTGATTGACGGAGAAAACTCAATGAAATCGACCCTCCTTGCTGTTGCGCTTGGCGCTGCCGCCGTTTTGCCCGCCGCCGCTGAGCCGGTAAAATACAACCTTGATCCGAGCCACAGCCAGATCGTTTATTCCTACAACCACCTGGGGTACTCGACCACCTATGGCATGTTTGGTGGCATCACCGGCGAAGTAATGTTCGACGCCGAAGCCCCCGCTGCGTCGTCGGTGAGTGTTTCCTTCCCTGTGGCCAGCATGCTGACCGGTTGGGAAGAGCGTCTTGGCCACTTCATGTCGCCTGACTTTTTCAATGCCGAAGTCAATGCGGATGTCACCTTTACCTCGACCGCGATTGAAGTGACCGGCGAAAGCACCGCCATGATCACCGGCGACCTGACCATGAACGGTATTACCAAGCCGGTTGTTCTGGACGCCAAGCTGAACAGCGCGGGCGAGCACCCGATGGCCAAGAAGGCCTGGGCCGGTTTTGACGCCACTGCAACGGTTCTGCGTTCGGATTATGGTCTGGAAAAATTTGCCCCGTTCGTATCGGACGAGGTTGAGGTGATGATCTCGATCGAGACCGAAATCGCCGGCTAAGCCCCGCGCCCGTTATTAAAATGAAAAGGCCCGGCTTTATGCCGGGCCTTTGCGTTTATTGGGGGAAGGCTGGGGCAGTGCCCCATCCTAGGGCGCCCGGGTCGCGGTCAGGGAAACCTTGATGTCGACGCCAAAGCCCACGGTGCTTTCGTCCTTATAGCTGGGGCCGATGCCAAAGCCGCGGCGGTCTAGCGTGGTCTGGCCCTGCATTTGGGCCGTGTCCCCGTCCAGCGTCAGGGTGAAGGGCAGCGACAGCGGCATTTCTGTACCTTTGAGCGTGAGCGTGCCTTCGGCGAGGTAACCTGCGGCTTCTGCGGGCAGGAGGTCGGCTTTGAAAACAGCTGTCGGGTGTGTGGCTGCGTCAAAGAACTCGGCCCCGAGCGCATCCTTGGTGACGGAACCCACGGTCGCCGAGGTGATCGCGATTGTGACCTCTACAGAGCCATGGCTGCCATCGGATGGGACTTCATCAAAGCGGATCGCGGCAGTCCAGTCGGCGAAGCTGCCCGTAACGGGCGCGCCGAATTGAATGACATCAAAGGTCAGGCTGCCTTCGGTCACTTTCCAATCACTTTGGACCTGCTCCAGAGCCGGGGCCGCTGTTTGCGTGTGGCTTTCCTTGGGCAGTCCCATCACAGATGCCAACACCAGCGCCCCAGCATAGGCCACGATGGCGGCAATGGGGGGCAAAAGGCTGTGCCCGCCAGCGGGGGGCTGGTCAGACACGGGTTTGCCGAACCACATGCGTTTCAGTGTAGAGTCTTTATCCACTATGTGGTGCTTGAACGCACCGGCCACATGCAGGGCCAGCGACGCCAGCAAAACCTTGGTCAGAACCCAGTGCCATGCGCCAAAGAAATGCGCCACGGCTTCGGATTTGGGTACGAAGGGCAGATTGTCGCCAAAGGGCAGTAACAGCGGCGCAAAGCCTTCGGTTGCGGCGTGGTGCAACCAGCCCGACAGGGGCACGAGCACCAACGACAGGTAAAGTAGGAAATGGACAGTTTCGGCGGCGAAAGCCTCGAGGCGCTTGTCGGCGTTCAACAGACCTGGGTGGGTTTGGCGGGCGCTCCATAAAAGACGTGCCAGGGCGACAAAAAACACGATCACCCCAAGGGATTTATGGATCGAAAACAATTGTGCTTTGCGCGCCAGTTGCGCGCCTGTGTCATAGGGCAGGTTTTCAGCGATCACCCCAAGCGGGAACAGGGTCAGGATCAGCAGGGCTGTCAGCCAGTGGAAGCTTTTTGAGACAGTGCCATAGGCGCTGTGCGTGTTGGCGAGGGGCATCGGGGACTCCGGTGGTTTTTCTGATCGGCAAAATCGCGCGATTGCCGCGCCGAAGCAACCTAAGCCCCTGCACAGATGACGTGCGGAACTGTGCAGCTTGGGAAGTGGTTAACAAAACCTTAACCCAATCGCCTGAAAAACAACCCGTACGTGTCGCATTTCGACCCCATTTACACGGCAGGGTTTAGGAAACCATACCGAGGAGAGAGCGCCATGACTGCGCATTCTACATACAAAGGGTACGGTGCGAGTAGTGCCGGGGCTGTCGGGCCTTGGGTCAGTGTTTGTGAGACGAACTGGGGGTTTGTCATCAGCTCCGATACGCAATGGAGCAACCGATCGGTCCTGATCGAGCGCGTTTGCGCCGTGGCGGGGCTTGCCTGTCTGGTCGCGGCTTGCGGCAGTTGGCTGTTTCCGCAGGTGAATGCCTCGGTTCCGATGCCGGTAGATGTGCCGCTGCGATTGGCGTCTAGCCTGACGATGGCGATGCCGGCATTGCTGTTTCTCTGGATTTCAGACCGGGGGATGGGCAGTGAGGTACAGATCGACGTTGTCAAAGGCTGCCTGCGGCGCGGCGTATGCAACCGTCGTGGCAAATTCCGGGTGCAAAGCAAAGTGCCGTTCTCGGACATCGCTTCAGCGTATATCAAGCGTGGGTCGACCAAAAACGATTTGTGCCAACTTCATGTCCGGCTGAAAGGGTCCAACAAGGTGGTGTATGTGGCCTCGGGCAGCGAAGCGACAATGAAGGTGCTGTATGATCGTTTGAACCAGGTTCTGCGTCCAGTGAAGACCAAGATGCCGGGCTGGGATCGGGTCGGACGCCGCCTTCTGCCTGCGGGCGCTGCATCGTAAATTAGATTTCCCTCTGTTCGGTTCCACCGGACACGGCCCCATCCGGTTTCGGGTGGGGCTTTTCATTGGTGGCCATGGCACGGACGCGCAGCTATACATCCATGGCCCAAGGAGGTTTTTTAGATGCTGCGCCGAATGTTCCCCCCCAAACTTCTGAGCAAAATGCGGATTTCTCCGGTTGCCCCCCAAAGTGGGCGCGCGGGCGTTGCGGCCGTTTTGATGGTGCGCAACGAGGCTCTGAACATAGAGGAATGGGCGCGGTTTCATCTGGCAGCGGGCATTGATCACGTGATTTGCTACGATGATGGCAGCACAGATGAAACGGTGGCGATCTTGCAGGACGTGCTGGGGGACCGGCTGAGCCTGTTCCCATGGCAGCAGCGTCTTTACAGTGGCGACACCGGGCAAGAGTTGCACAATCAGCTGCTGGGCTATGGCCATGCGCTGGCCAATTTCGGCGGCCGGTTTAGGTGGATGGCCTGCATTGATGCCGATGAGTTTTTGGTGCCCAAGCAGGCGGACAGCCTGTCTGAAGCCTTGGCGCATCTTGAGCATTGCGGTCAGATCTCGTTGCCTTGGCACAATTTCGGGCGCAACGGGCATGAAAAACGCCCCAAGCAGGGAACGGTGCAAAGTTATACCCGCCGGGTGGCTGATCCGATGAGCGGTGTGCGCGGTGTAACCAACTTCAAAACAATCGTAGACCCGTGCCGCGTGACGGCGTTGAAGGTGCACAGTTATGAAGTGGACGGCAAGGCAATCACCTGGAATGACCGCGGCGAGGAGTTTGCAATCAAGGATCGCACCGGGCGGGATTTTTACGCGACCGACCACATCCAGCTGAACCACTATTACAGCCGCTCTGAAGAGGATGTGCTGGCCAAAATCGCCAATGGCCCGATTCAGACCACAGCTGCCGAACGCCACACCGCCCGCATTCGTCGCGCGGTGGATCGCATCGAAGCCGAGGAGGTCGAAGACCGGTGCGCACTGGACTTTCTGGACCGGATTAAAGCCGGGTGACGGCGCGTAAATCCCTTGTATGGCGCGGCTATCATAGTTACAGAACCCGGAACACTCAGCGAGGGGGCATCACATGAGCACAGCATTCGTTTTCCCAGGGCAGGGCGCCCAGGTCATTGGTATGGGCAAGGCTCTGGCTGATGAATACGCTGCGTCCAAAGCGGTTTTCGACGAGGTGGATGACGCGCTGGGCGAAAAGTTGAGCAGCCTGATCTGGGAAGGTGAGCTGGACGAGCTGACCCTGACCCAAAATGCGCAACCGGCGCTGATGGCAACCTCGCTGGCGGCAATGCGCGCCTTGGAAAGCGAAGGCGTCACGATGGATACGGCCGCTTTTGTCGCGGGCCATTCGCTGGGCGAATATTCGGCGCTGGCCGCGTCTGGCGCGCTAAGCATTGCCGATGCCGCCCGTTTGCTGCGCACCCGTGGACAGGCCATGCAGGCGGCAGTGCCCGTGGGCGAAGGCGCGATGGCGGCCTTGCTGGGGCTGGACATGGAGGGCGCGCGCAAGGTCGCTGAACGTGCTGCGGCTGATCTGGGGCGCGTTTGTCAGGCGGCCAATGACAATGATCCGACACAGGTTGTAATCTCGGGCCATGCGGATGCGGTGCAACACGCCGTTGAACTGGCCCGCGAAGCAGGCGCGCGCCGCGCCGTCATGCTGCCGGTTTCTGCGCCGTTCCATTGCGCGCTAATGCAGCCCGCAGCCGATGTCATGGCCGAGGCGTTGAGCCATGTCGAAATAAACGAGCCCAAAGTCCCGCTGGTGGCCAATGTTTTGGCGCATTCCTGTGATCAGCCGGCGACCATTCGTTCGTTGTTGGTGGATCAGGTGACCCATTCGGTACGTTGGCGGGAATCGGTCCAGTGGATGGCACAGCAAGGTGTTGATACCTACTGGGAACTAGGCGCAGGCAAAGCTCTGTGCGGCATGATCCGTCGTATTCACAAGGGCGCGGGCATGAAAGCGATCACCAATCCTGACGAAGTGCGCGCAGCGGCCCAAAGCATCGCCGACGCGGCATAATTGATAGAGACAAAGAGGTTTTCATGTTTGATCTGACCGGAAAAGCGGCGCTGATCACCGGCGCTTCGGGCGGCATTGGCGGGGCCATTGCCCGCGCGTTGCATGCGCAAGGCGCAACAGTGGGCCTGTCGGGCACTCGGGTAGAGCCTTTGCAGGCGTTGGCGGATGAGCTGGGCGAACGCGCCCATGTCCTGCCGTGCAACCTTGGAGATGCAGAGGCGCTGGCCGAACTGCCCAAACAGGCCGTTGCCGCCATGGGAAGCCTGGACATTCTGGTCAACAATGCTGGAATCACCCGTGACAATTTGATGATGCGGATGAAGGAAGACGAATGGAACGATGTTCTGGGCGTCAACCTGACCGTTCCCATGCAGCTGTCCAAAGCGGCCTTGCGCGGAATGATGAAGGCGCGTTGGGGCCGGATCATCAATATTACCTCGGTTGTCGGGCGCACCGGGAATCCGGGGCAGGGCAATTACACCGCTGCAAAGGCGGGTCTGGTGGCCCTGTCTAAATCGCTGGCGCAAGAGGTTGCCTCACGCGGGTTGACGGTTAACTGCGTGGCGCCGGGTTTCATCCAGACCGCGATGACCGAAAAGCTGAACGACGACCAGAAAGATCGTATTCTGGGTGTCATTCCCACGGGCCGTATGGGCAGCCCGGAAGAGATTGCCTCGGCGGTGGTCTATCTTGCTTCGGAAGAGGCGGCTTACGTTAATGGTGCCACCTTGCACGTCAATGGCGGCATGGACATGGTCTGATCGTTGCCGGTATCGGACCGAAAGCGTTTGCCTTACGGTTGCGATATGCTATAGCGGCGCAGATTTTAACGCTGGCAGAGCTTCTGCTGGCTCTCGAGTGGCTCGTTTTGCGGGCCAAGTTACCGAAACGGGCAACACGCCCGAGACTTATGAGGAACGGATATGAGCGACATTGCAGATCGCGTGAAGAAGATCGTTGTCGAGCACCTGGGCGTGGAAGAAGATAAAGTTGCTGAAAACGCATCTTTCATCGATGACCTGGGCGCAGACAGCCTGGACACGGTTGAGCTGGTTATGGCTTTCGAAGAAGAGTTCGGCATCGAAATTCCTGATGACGCTGCTGAAACCATTCAGACCTTCGGCGACGCGGTGAAATTCATCACCGAAGCTTCCTGATCCTGATCAGGTTTGAATTTGCGGAAAACGGTGCCCTTTAGGGTGCCGTTTTTTGTATTTTCGGCCAAGGCGGCAGAATCCTGCCGCTATGGCTGTTTTCCTTGCCCCTGAGCATGAAACCACGGTATCAGGGGCGGCAATTATACGAGGCAGAAGGAGCATAACATGCGTCGCGTAGTCGTCACCGGTTTGGGGATGGTGTCACCGCTTGCATGCGGGGTTGAAGAGTCCTGGAAGCGTATTCTGGATGGACAGTCCGGCGCTGGTCTGATCACCCGCTTTGATGCTTCGGCTGTGACCACGAAATATGCTTGTGAAGTGCCCCGCGGCGATGGCTCGGATGGCACGTTCAACCCGGATGACTGGATGCCTGCCAAAGAGCAGCGCAAGGTCGATGACTTTATCGTTTATGCGATGTCGGCTGCTGAACAGGCGGTCAAGGATTCAGGCTGGATGCCGGAAGACACAGAATCGCTGGAACGCACCGGTGTTCTGATTGGCTCGGGCATTGGTGGGCTGGGCACAATCGCCGATACGGCTGTGTTGCTGAAAGAACGTGGCCCGCGCCGTGTATCGCCTTTCTTTATTCCCGGCTCGCTGATCAACCTGATCTCGGGTCAGGTCAGCATCAAATACGGTTTCAAAGGCCCCAACCATTCGGTTGTGACGGCCTGCTCGACCGGGGCCCATGCCATTGGCGATGCGGCCCGTCTGATTCAGTGGGAAGACGCCGATGTGATGATCGCAGGCGGGGCCGAAGCCGCGATCTGCGAAATCGGGATTGCCGGGTTTAACGCTTGCAAAGCGCTGTCGACCAAACGCGCTGATGATCCTCAGTCGGCCAGCCGCCCTTATGACGAAGATCGCGATGGGTTCGTGATGGGCGAGGGCGCAGGTGTTGTTGTGCTGGAAGAGTACGAACACGCCAAGGCGCGCGGTGCCAAGATCTATGCCGAAGTTCTGGGCTATGGTCTGTCGGGCGACGCCTATCACATCACCGCCCCGTCAGAAAATGGCGAAGGCGGGGAACGCGCCATGCGCAACGCCTTGAAACGCGCTGGTTTGCAGCCGGATGCGATTGATTACATCAATGCGCATGGGACCTCGACCATGGCGGATGTCATCGAATTGGGCGCGGTTGAGCGCCTGCTGGGCAATGCTGCGGGTAAGGCGACCATGTCATCGACCAAGTCGTCGACCGGTCACCTGCTGGGTGCTGCGGGCGCGATCGAGGCGATCTTCTCGATCCTTGCGATCCGGGATCAGGTGGCCCCGCCCACCATCAACCTAGACACCCCGGCGGCGGAAACCCCGCTTAGCCTGGCCGCCAATGAAGCCCAACCCCGCGAAATCAACATCGCTCTGAGCAACTCGTTCGGCTTTGGCGGGACCAACGCTTCGCTGATCATGGGTAAGGTCTGATCTGATATGTGGCGCAGTATTGCCTCGAATGCGTTGAGCCTGCTGATCGTTGTACTGCTGCTGTGTGGCGGTGTGATTTTGTGGGGCAAGGGGCAATATACCACTGCCGGGCCGCTGGATCAGGCGATTTGCCTGCGGGTGGAAACCGGCAGCAACATGCGCCGTGTGTCGGATGAATTAGCCAACCAGGGGGCCATTACCAACGGTCGGATTTTCCTAGCGGGGGCGGATTACGAAGACAAGGCCAGCAAGTTGAAGGCGGGCAGCTATCTGATCACCGATGGCAGCTCTATGCAGCAGATCGTGGATCAGATCACAACCTCTGGGCGGTCGACTTGCGGGACCGAGGTGAACTATCGCATCGGGATTCTGTCGGCGGAGTTGCAGGTGCGCGAGCTTGACCCGGCGACCAACCGGTATGTTGAAGTACTGGCCCATGACCCGGCTGAGGGAGAGGCCCCGGCAGAATATGCCGAGGTCGCGGCGCAATCTGATGTGCGTTACCGCGTGACTTTGGCTGAGGGCGTGACCAGCTGGCAGGTCGTTGACGCGTTGAAATCGGCCGAGTTTCTGACCGGTGAGGTTTCAAACCTGCCCGCCGAGGGCAGTTTGGCACCCGACAGTTATGAGCTGACCCGTGGCGCTGATCGGGCCGAGTTGATCGCCCGCATGGAGCTGGCACAGGCTGAGCTGATTGCTGAGCTGTGGCCCGCACGGGCGGAGGGGCTGCCGTTGGCAAATGAGCAAGAAGCGCTGATCCTGGCTTCGATCATTGAAAAAGAGACCGGCGTTTCCAGCGAGCGGGAACAGGTGTCCAGCGTGTTCATCAACCGTTTGAACCAGGGTATTCGCCTGCAAACGGACCCGACGGTGATCTATGGGATTACCAATGGGCAAGGCAGTTTGGGCCGCGGGTTGCGCCAGTCTGAACTGCGCCGCGAGACGCCCTACAACACTTATGTGATTGATGCCCTGCCGCCTACGCCGATTGCCAACCCGGGGCGTGCCTCGATCGAAGCGGCGCTGAACCCGGCAAACACGGATTTCATATTCTTTGTGGCGGATGGCACAGGCGGGCATGCGTTTGCCAAGACCTTGGCCGAGCATAACCGCAACGTGGCTGAGTGGCGCAAAATCGAAGCCGAACGGGCCAATCAATAGGCGGTTAACAGGGTCTGAGGGCGAAGTAACGATCCGTTAACGCTCTGATAACATTAAACTTCTTGACCTTTCGAACGGTCCAAAGTATAAATCAGTCAAGCTGGAAGAAATGGGCAAGCGGCCTGGGGGTGACCCCGGTGCCGCTTTTTCGTTTCTCTCGTGCGGAAAAGCATGAGGGGTGGGCTTCGCACTTATGACGATGATTTCTCCAATCGGGGGTGAGGACGCAGCACAAGCGGTGCTTGTGGCTGCTGAAGAGCATTATCAGCGCGCCATCGACGCGCTGAATACATTGATAAAAGACGTGGACGCGGGCCAGTCGGCCCGCGCGAAAGAGCTGAAAAGCGCCCTGAGTGAGCTTGGAAAGGCTACTCAGACCGCCTTTGACGAAAGGGCCAAAGTTGAAAAGCGTATCAGAAATGAAAGTGGCGCCGTCCACGACTACGCCCTCGACTTCGAGCAGGCCAGAGCTGAGATCGGGCGCCGTCTTGCTTGCCTCAGCACCGCCGCAGGAACAGGAAGCGTTTCTGACGGGGTTGAGTGAGGGGGCGCTTTTGGCGTTGCCCTATCTGTTCGAGTTCTGGGCATTGCCGCATCAGATGCCCCCCGAGGGCGAATGGCGCAGCTGGGTGATACTGGGTGGTCGTGGCGCGGGGAAAACCCGCGCCGGGGCCGAGTGGGTGCGGTCCGAGGTTGAGGGCTCTCGCCCGCTGGACCCGGGGCGGTCGCGCCGGGTGGCTTTGGTTGGCGAGACCTTGGATCAGGCCCGCGAGGTGATGGTGTTCGGCGAGAGTGGCATTCTGGCGTGCTCGCCGCCCGACCGGCGCCCCAAGTGGGAGGCCAGCCGCAAGCGGCTGGTTTGGCCCAACGGGGCGGTGGCGCAGATATTCTCGGCCCATGAACCCGAAAGCCTGCGTGGGCCGCAGTTTGATGCGGCTTGGGTGGACGAGCTGGCCAAGTGGAAGCGGGCCGAGGAAGCCTGGGACATGTTGCAGTTCGGGCTCAGGTTGGGGCCGTGCCCGCGCCAATGCGTCACCACCACGCCGCGCAATGTGCCGGTGCTGAAAACGATTTTGGACAATCCGTCGACGGTGATGACACACGCCCCGACCGAGGCGAACCGGGCCTATCTGGCGGCCTCGTTCCTGGAAGAGGTGCGCACGCGCTATGCGGGCACCCGGTTGGGCCGACAGGAACTGGACGGGGTGTTGTTGACAGATGTCGATGGCGCGCTGTGGTCGATGGAAGGGTTGGAAGCGCAGCGGTTGGATAAGGTGCCGCCGCTGGACCGGATCGTCGTGGCGGTGGACCCGCCGGTGACGGGCGGTGGTAATTCAGACGAATGCGGGATCCTGGTGGTGGGCGCGCGGGTTCAGGGGGACCCGCAGCAATGGCAGGCTGTGGTGCTGGAAGATGCATCGGTTTCAGCCGCCGCGCCCGCCACCTGGGCGCGGGCCGCGATTGCCGCGATGGAGCGCCACGGCGCCGACCGTTTGGTGGCCGAGGTCAACCAGGGCGGGGACATGGTGGAAAGCGTGATCCGGCAGGTGGACCCGTTGGTGCCCTACAAATCGGTGCGGGCGTCTAAGGGTAAAACTGCGCGGGCCGAGCCTGTGGCGGCTTTGTACGAGCAGGGGCGGGTGGCGCATATGCGCGGCCTTGGCGCGCTGGAGGACCAGATGTGTCAGATGACGACGCGGGGGTTTCAGGGCAAGGGTAGCCCGGACCGGGTGGATGCGCTGGTCTGGGCGATCCACGAGCTGATGATTGAACCGGCGGCGCATTGGCGCAGGCCTCGGGTGCGGACCCTCTAACCTAAACCTGAATTTTCGCAAAATGCGTGGCCCCAGGAACGGGGCGCGTTCTTTTGGCATGCCCGCAGGGCGGCCGGGCTGATCGAGGAGCACAAACACGATGGTATTCAATATGTTTCGCCGCGCGGCACCGGCGGTGCCTGAAAAGAAGGCCTCGGCCACGGGGCCGGTGATTGCCTGGCAGGGATCGGGGCGTGTGGTGTGGTCGCCGCGCGATACGGTGTCTTTGACCAAGTCGGGCTTTGCCGGCAACCCGGTGGGGTTTCGCGCGGTCAAACTGATCGCCGAGGCGGCGGCGGCATTGCCCTTGGTCTGTCAGGACAGCGAGCGGCGGTATGAGCAGCATCCACTGATCGACCTGATCCGCCGCCCCAACGCGGCGCAGGGCCGGGCCGAGTTGTTTGAGGCGCTGTATGGTCAGCTTTTACTGAGCGGCAATGGCTACATCGAGGCTGTGGGCGGCGAGATGGGCGCGCCCAGTGAGCTGCATGTGCTGCGCTCGGACCGGATGAACCTGGTGCCCGGCGCGGATGGTTGGCCGGTGGCCTATGAATACGCCGTGGGCGGGCGCAAGCATCGGTTCGATATGACGACCGGCCTGCCGCCGATTTGCCATATCAAGACCTTCCACCCGCAGGATGACCATTACGGGTTGAGCCCGATGCAGGCGGCGGCGACGGCGATTGATGTGCACAATTCGGCCTCGCGTTGGTCGAAGTCGTTGCTGGACAATGCGGCGCGGCCCTCGGGCGCGATTGTCTATCGCGGCACGGACGGGCAGGGCTCGATGTCTGAAGAGCAATACATGCGCCTTCAGGACGAGATGGCCAGTTACCATCAGGGCGCAGCTAATGCCGGGCGTCCGATGTTGCTGGAAGGCGGGTTGGACTGGAAGCCGATGGGCTTTTCGCCCTCGGATATGGAGTTCCAGAAGACCAAAGAGGCCGCCGCGCGCGAGATCGCCACGGCGTTCGGGGTGCCGCCGATGCTGTTGGGCATTCCGGGCGATGCGACCTATTCCAATTACCAAGAGGCCAACCGGGCGTTCTACCGCCTGACCGTGCTGCCGCTGGCCACCAAGGTCGCGGCCGCCATCGCCGATTTTGTCAGCCTGTATATGGGTGAACATGTGGCGCTGAAGCCCGATCTGGATCAGGTGCCCGCGCTGTCGGAGGAGCGCGAGGCGCAATGGTCGCGCGTTGCGGGGGCGGACTTCCTGACCGATGCGGAAAAACGCGCGCTGCTGGGTCTGCCCAAACTGGCGGAGGACGCATGAGTGCAGCGGCGGAGCGCAGTGGTTCGAAGTTTCTGTATGCGCCGTTCGAAGTGGCCAACGCGCGGATCGATGCCAATGAGCGGGTCGCGCAGGAGCGCTGGGCGGCGCTGGAGTACCGGTTGAGCCGGATCGAAGCCAGTCAGGAGCGGGTCGAGAAACGCCTGTGGGTGGCTGTCTATGGCGTGGTCGCGGTGATCCTGGCGCAGGGCGCGACCTCGTTGCTGAATTTCACACCGTGAAAAGGGGAAACCAGATGGATCAAACGGAAATGGGGCTGGAGCGCAAGTTCTGCGCGGTCGACAGCGCCCTGGTGGTGCAGGACGGCTGCGTGGTTGAAGGCTATGCCAGCCTGTTTGGCAAGACCGATCAGGGTGGCGACGTGGTGCAGCCCGGCGCCTATGGCCAGTCGTTGAAGGCGCTGAAGGCAGCGGGGCGGCGGGTCAAGATGCTTTGGCAGCACGATCCGGCGCAGCCCATCGGGATTTGGGACGAGGTGCGTGAGGACGAGCGCGGCCTGTATGTCAAAGGCCGCCTGTTGGCCGATGTAGCGCGGGGGCGTGAGGCTGCGGCGCTGATCGAAGCGGGCGCGATTGACGGGCTGTCGATCGGGTACCGTACCAAGAAGGCCCAAAAGGATACAGGCGGTCGGCGCCTGTTGTCGGAGCTGGAGCTTTGGGAGGTGTCCTTGGTGACCTTCCCGATGCTTCCCGACGCGCGTGTTGGGGCCAAGTCGGGGGATGCCCCCGAGGCGGCTTTGATGCGGGAGATGGCGGATCTGTTCGAGCAGGCCCGTCAAACACTGTCCGGCGCGGATGCCGGCTGAACCAAGACGGGAAAACCGATGACCAAGACTGAAACTAAATCTGCGGACGCCTCTGCGCCCGCCGAACAGATGCGTACTGCCCTTTCAGGTTTTCTGAACGAATTCAAGGAATTCAAGGGCAATGTTGAAACAAAGCTTCACAAACAGGAAGAGCGTATGACCATGCTTGATCGCAAATCACTTATCGCCGGCCGTCCGGCCCTTTCGACCGCTGCCGAGGTCGACGCACCGCACCAGAAAGCTTTCGCAGCTTACCTGCGTTCGGGCGACGATGACGCGCTGCGCGGCCTGCAAATGGAAGAAAAGGCCCTGTCGACTGCCGTGTCCGCCGAGGGTGGTTATCTGGTCGATCCGCAGACGTCGGAGACCATTAAGGGTGTGCTTCAGTCGACCGCGTCGATCCGTGCAATTGCGCAGGTCGTCAGCGTCGAGGCGACTTCATATGACGTGCTGGTTGACCACACCGAATTTGGCTCGGGCTGGGCGTCGGAAACCAGCACCATGACCGAAACCGACACGCCACAGATTGATCGCGTCACCATCCCGCTGCACGAGCTGAGCGCGATGCCCAAGGCCAGCCAGCGTCTGCTGGATGACAGCGCCTTTGACATTGAAGGTTGGCTGGCAGCGCGTATTGCGGATCGTTTTGCCCGCGCCGAGGCTGCGGCCTTTATCAATGGCGATGGTCTGGACAAGCCGACTGGTATTCTGACCCACACCCAGGTGCCTGAGAACAGCTGGACCTGGGGTGCTCTGGGCTACATCGCCACCGGCACCGACGGGGACTTTGATGCCACGTCGCCATCGGATGCGATTCTTGATCTGGTCTACTCGCTGGGGGCTGAATACCGCGCCGGCGCGACCTTTGTGATGAACTCGAAAACGGCTGGTGTCGTGCGCAAGATGAAGGATGCCGATGGCCGCTTCCTGTGGACCGATGGTCTGGCGGCTGGTGAGCCGGCCCGTCTTCTGGGCTTCCCGGTGCTGATCGCGGAAGACATGCCTGACATTGCGTCGGATGCCTCAGCGATTGCTTTTGGTGACTTCAGCGCCGGGTACACCGTGGCCGAGCGCCCCGACCTGCGCGTGCTGCGTGATCCGTTCTCGGCCAAGCCGCATGTCCTGTTCTATGCCACCAAGCGAGTGGGCGGTGACGTAAGCGACTTTGCCGCGATCAAGCTGCTGAAATTCGCGATCTCGTAAGGCGCGAGATTGCGATGGGCGCCCCTGATGGGGCGCCTGATGGCGCGCGCCGGGGTTCCTTCCCTGTCGTTGTCTAGCTGTTCCCTCCGTCCGAGCAACGTGGGGCGCGCGCCGTTTTGTCTGGCGGAGCAACCGGAGAATACCACATGATGTTGACCGAACTGACGAGCGTGTCGTCCGGGGCGCTGCCGGTTGGCGCGTTTCGCGAGCATTTGCGGCTGGGCACCGGCTTTGCCGATGACGGGGCCGAAGATCCGTTGCTGGAGAGTTTGCTACGGGCCGCCATTGCGGCTGTGGAGGGACGCACGGGCAAAGTATTGCTGACGCGCTCTTTTCTGTGGACGCTGACGGCGTGGCGCGACGGAGACAGCCAGCCTTTGCCAGTTGCGCCCGTAAGCGCGCTGAATGCTGTGGCGATCGTGGATCGGGAAGAAAACAGTGAGGTGATTTCTGCCGATCTGTATTTCCTGACCCAAGACACACACCGTCCGCATCTTACCAGTGCGGGCAGTTGCCTGCCGGGGATCGCTTTAGGCGGGCGGGCTGAAATCACGTTTGATGCGGGATTTGGTGCAACCTGGGATGCTGTGCCCGAAGATCTGGCACAGGCAGTGTTCTTGTTGGCCGGGCATTACTACGAGCATCGCTCTGAGGCTTCAGCAGGCGCTTCGGCTATGCCCTTTGGCGTGTCTGCGCTGTTGGAACGTTGGCGCACGGTGCGCATTCTGGGCGGAGCCGCGACATGAGCGCGGTCCCGAGGCTGACCCGACGGCTGGTTCTGGAAGAAGCCCAGAACGTGGCCGATGGCGCGGGCGGCTATGACACCAGTTGGGTGGCGCTTGGCACGCTTTATGCGCAGGTAAAACCGGGGTCAGGGCGTGAAACCACGGGCGAGACGGTTCCGTTATCGCGCGTGCCCTATCGCATCACCGTGCGTGGCGCACCCGTGGGGGCAAGCTACCGCCCGCAGGCGGGGCAACGGTTTCGCGAGGGCTCTCGATTGTTCGAAATATTGGCGGTGACCGAGCAGGATGCGCGCGGCCAGTACCTGACCTGTTTCGCACAAGAGGAGGGCGCGGCATGAGCTATGGCGCAACAGCGGCGCTGCAGGCGGCGGTCTATCAGAAACTGGTGGCGGATGCGCCTTTGGGCGCGCTGGTGGGCAGTGCGATCTATGACGCGGTGCCCAGCGGGAGCTTGCCCGAGACCTATGTGACCCTAGGCGCCGAAGACGTTCGGGACCGGTCCGACAAAACCGGAGGCGGCGCGCTGCATGTTTTCACTGTCTCAGTGATTTCCACGGCGGCGGGCTATGAGGATGCCAAACTTGCAGCGGCGGCGATTTCGGATGCGTTGGTTGATGCTGACCTGTCGCTTAGCCGGGGTGAATTGGTGTTTTTACGGTTCGCCCGTGCCCGTGCCCGACAAGTGCAAAGCGGCGATACACGCCGCATTGATCTGACCTTCCGCGCCCGCGTGGATGACACTTAAACCCCGATACGGAGACCAATGACATGGCGGCCCAAAACGGCAAGGACCTTCTTATTAAATGCGACATGACCGGCGGCGGTCAGTTCGAAACCATCGCGGGGCTACGGGCCACGCGGATCAGCTTTAATGCGGAACAGGTGGATGTCACCAGTCTGGAATCCACGGGCGGTTGGCGCGAGCTTTTGGGCGGGGCCGGGGTGAAATCGGCCTCGATTTCCGGCTCGGGCGTGTTCAAGGATGACAGCACCGATGAACGTGCGCGTCAGATTTTCTTTGATGGCGAGACCCCGAACTTTCAGGTGATTATCCCGGATTTCGGCACTGTTGAGGGCGCGTTTCAGGTGACGTCTTTGGAATACTCCGGCAGCCACAATGGCGAGGCGACATATGAGCTGAGCCTGGCTTCGGCCGGTGTGCTGAGCTTTACCGCGCTTTGATGGGCAACCCCTATGCCGGTGAGGTGGCTTTGGAACTGAACGGTCAGCGCCAAGTGCTGAAGCTCACGCTGGGCGCTCTGGCCGAGCTGGAGGCATCGTTGCAGGCGGAAACGCTGGTGGCGCTGATTGAGCGGTTCGAGAGCGGCGCCTATGCAACGCGCGATGTGGCGGCGTTGGTGTTGGCCGGATTGCGTGGGGGGGGCTGGAACGGCACTGCGCAAGATCTGGCCGAAGCTGACATCACGGGTGGCCCGCTTGAGGCCGCGCGTGCAGCGGCGGCCTTACTGGCGCTGGCTTTCACCGTGCCGGGCGCTGCGCAGTCATGAGCGATCGGTTTGATTGGCCCGGATTGATGCGCGCCGGAATGGTGGGGTTGCAATTGCACCCCACACAGTTCTGGGAACTGACACCGGCAGAATTGCTGATGATGCTGGGCCACAGCGCTGGCCCGGCCCCGATGGGGCGCGCACGGCTGGACGAACTGGCGCGCGCCTTTCCCGACACTCCCAATGAGGTCTGAGATATGACGGATATCGAAAGTTTTGATGCGCAGGTCGAGGCGTTGGAGCAAACGCTGGAGGGGGCGAGCGAAGTGGCCTCGGCGTTTGATGCTGAAGTGGTGCGAATGCGCGAGAGTGTCACCCTGACCTCGCGCGAGGTCAGTTCGTTGTCGCGGAGTATAGGATCTGGCCTGCGGGGCGCTTTTGAGGGGTTGGTGTTTGACGGCATGAAGCTGTCAGATGCGCTGTTGGACATTTCGCAGTCGATTTCGCAGGCAGCCTATAACGTAGCGATCACCCCAATCCAGAATGAACTGGGGGGACTGGTGGCCTCGGGCGTAGAGAGCATCGTTGGGGCTTTGGTCCCCTTTGCCAAAGGCGGCAGTTTTACCCAAGGCCGCGTGATGCCTTTTGCCACCGGGGGGGTCGTATCGAGCCCGACGTATTTCCCGATGCGTGGCGGCACGGGGCTGATGGGGGAAGCCGGACCCGAGGCGATCATGCCGCTGACACGCGGTTCGGATGGTCGGCTGGGGGTGCGCGCCCAGGGCGGCGGTGGACCGGTCAATGTTGTGATGAATATCTCGACCCCGGATGTGCAGGGGTTCCAGCGCAGTCAAAGCCAGATCGCTGCGGCCATGGGGCGTGCCATGAGCCGCGGCCAGCGCAATAGTTAAGGAGGGAGCCTGATGTCATTTCATGAAATCCGCTTTCCCGCGAACCTGAGTTTCGGGTCGTCGGGCGGGCCAGAAAGGCGCACGGAAATCGTGACCCTGGCCAACGGTTTTGAAGAGCGCAACACCCCGTGGGAACACGCGCGTCGACGCTATGACGCAGGTGTGGGGCTGCGCTCTTTGGACGATATCGAAGCATTGATCGCGTTTTTTGAGGCGCGGCGCGGACAGCTGTATGGCTTTCGCTGGAAGGATTGGGCGGATTACAAATCCTGCTTGCCAAACTCGGATGTTGGCCCCGACGATCAGGAAATCGGTCGTGGTGACGGGAAAACGACTGAGTTTCAACTGAGCAAGACCTATGCTTCGGGCGAGCACACCTATACGCGTCCTATCACAAAACCGGTCGCGGCGACCGTCAAGGTATCAGTGGACGGGCTGACGCAGGTGGAAACGCTTGATTTTTCGGTGAATACCGAAACCGGCGTAATCACCCTGACAGAGGCGCCCGATGTTGGTGTTCAGGTTTCAGCTGGGTTTGAGTTTGATGTGCCGGTGCGCTTTGACACCGATAGCATCCAGACTTCGGTATCCAGTTTTCGTGCGGGTGATGTGCCGCGTGTCCCGATTGTGGAGGTGCGAGTCTGATGGCGATTCCTTCCACATTGCAGGCCCACTTGGGCTCGGGGGCGACAACAGTTTGTCGTTGCTGGGCAGTGGCGCGGCGCGACGGGCAGGTGCTGGGGTTTACCGATCATGACAGCGATATCGGCTTTGAAGGGATTGCTTTTAAAGCGAATTCCGGCATGACCGCGCGGGCGCTGAGTCAGACCTCGGGCTTATCGGTGGACAATACCGAAGCCTTGGGCGCGTTAAGCGATGCCTCGGTGACAGAGGCCGACATACTGGCGGGCCGGTTTGACGGCGCCGTTGTGCGGTCTTGGCTGGTCAACTGGCAGTCGCCCGAGGACCGGGCGTTGCAGTTTAGCGGGACCTTTGGCGAGGTTGCCCGATCTGGCGGTGCATTCGAAGCCGAGCTGCGTGGTCTGACCGAAGCGCTGAACCAGCCTCAGGGCGCGATTTACCAGCGACCCTGTACGGCTATTCTTGGTGATAATAAGTGCAAGTTTGACCTGAATACAGATGGTTACGTTGCGAACTTGAGTGTTGAAACCGTGATAGAAGCGCGGTTGTTCACCTTTGACGGACAAGATGAGTTTGAACCACGTTGGTTTGAGGCCGGTGTGTTGGAAGTGCGAAGCGGACCGGCAAAGGGTTTGACCGGTGTCATCAAGAATGACCGCTACGCAGACGGCGTGCGCCGGGTGGAGTTGTGGGAGAGTCTGCGCGCGGTTGTCAACGTTGGGGATCAGCTAAAGCTGACCGCTGGTTGTGACAAGCGGGCCGAAACGTGTCGGGTTAAATTTAGCAACTTCAATAACTTTCGTGGCTTTCCTCATATTCCAGGTGAAGATTGGCTGATTTCCTATCCGGTTAAGGATGGGCCAAACGATGGTGGTTCCCTGAATGGGTGATGCCGGTCTGCGCGCGGTGCAGGAAGCGCGGCGATGGATCGGGACGCCCTATAGGCATCAGGCTTCGGTTCTTGGAGCGGGTGCGGATTGTCTGGGCCTGCTGCGCGGGGTTTGGCGGGCGCTCTATGGCGCGGAGCCCTGGGTGGTGCCGATCTATAGCAAGGACTGGTCGGAAGCGGCGCGCAAGGAACTGCTTTGGAACGCTGCTCAACAATGGCTGAAGTCAAAACCCTTGGCGCAGGCGGCGCCGGGAGATGTGGTTTTGATGCGAATGAAATCAGGCGGGGTCGCGAAACATTTGGGGGTGCAGGCGGATTGCGGCGCCACCCCGAGTTTCGTCCATGCCTATTGGGGGCACGGCGTGGTGGAAAGTCCACTGAGCCTGCCATGGGCGCGACGGATAGTAGCGCGCTTCGAATTTCCCTGACGGAGGATCAAAATGGCGACGATTGTTCTATCGGCCGTAGGGGCCGCGGTTGGCTCGGCTGTGGGTGGCTCGGTGCTGGGCCTGTCCAGTGTGGTCATTGGCCGCGCGATCGGGGCCACGTTGGGTCAGGTGATTGACCAGCAAATTCTGGGCGCCGGATCCGGGACCATTGAGACCGGGCAGGTGGACCGGTTCCGTTTGACCGGTGCCAGCGAAGGCGCGGCGGTTAACCATCTTTATGGACGCAACCGAATGGCGGGGCAGGTGATCTGGTCATCGCGGTTCCTGGAGACAGAAGACAAGAGCGGTGGTGGCAAGACCTCGGGGCCAGAGGTGATCACCTTTAGCTATTCAGTCAGCCTTGCCGTGGCGATTTGTGAAGGTGAGATCACGCGATTGGGCCGCGTTTGGGCGGATGGGATTGAGGTGGCAAAGGATGACCTGAACCTGCGCTTGTACACCGGAACCGAAGATCAGCTGCCGGACCCAAAGATGGAGGCTCTGGAAGGCGAAGGTGAAGTTCCTGCCTATCGTGGCATTGCCTATGTGGTGATTGAGGACCTCGAACTGACCGATTTTGGCAACCGGGTGCCGCAATTTACATTTGAGGTGATCCGCGAGGTTCGCGGCGCGGATGCCGATAGCCAAAGCCTGCAGGAAATGGTCGAGGGCGTGGCGCTGATTCCGGGTACCGGCGAATATGCGTTGGCGATGACTCCGGTGCATTACAGTCAGGATTTGGGCAATAGTCAGGCTGCGAATGTGAACTCGCCCTCTGCCAAAAGCGATTTTGCGACGTCGCTTGAAGTTTTGAACGATGAACTGCCCAATTGTGGATCGACGCTGCTTGTGGCGTCGTGGTTTGGCGATGACCTGCGTTGCGGCGACTGTGAAATCCGCCCGAAAGTTGAGCAAAAGGATTTCGAGGGAAACCCGATCGCCTGGAACGTGTCGGATACGACACGGGCACTGGCTTTGCAGGTCCCCGAGCAGGATGAAAAGGCGGTTTATGGGGGCACGCCGTCGGATCATTCGGTGATCGAGGCAATCGCGGCGACGCGCGGCGCAGGGAAAGCGGTGACCTTTTATCCGTTCATCTTGATGGATCAGGTGGAGGGGAACCTGAAGGTTGATCCCTGGACCGGCGAAGTTGGTCAGCCAGAGTTGCCATGGCGGGGGCGTATTACCTCGCGCCGGGCGCCGGGCATCACCGGCAGCACTGATGGGACAGCACTTGCCGAAGATGAGGTTGCGGCGTTCTTTGGGCAGGCTGGGCCGGGGGACTTTACGCCCTCTATTGATCCGGACTTTCAGGATCTGCCTGCTGGGGATCCTTGGAATGCTGGCTGGATTGGCGGGAACTCTAAGATACTCTACTCGGGACCTGCCGAATGGTCCTATCGCCGGTTCATCCTGCATTACGCGCACCTGTGTGCCGCCATGGGCGGGGTGGATGCGTTTTGCATCGGCTCGGAAATGCGTGGGCTGACGCAAATTCGCGGGGCAGGGAACTCTTTCCCGGCTGTGGATGCACTTAAGGCGCTGGCAAGCGATGTGCGCTCTATCCTGGGGCCCCAGGTCAAGATTGGGTATGCGGCGGACTGGTCGGAGTATTTTGGGTATCATCCGCAAGATGGATCGGGAGATGTGTTCTTTCATCTGGACGCCCTGTGGGCTGACCCCAACATCGACTTCATCGGGATCGACAATTACATGCCCATTGCCGACTGGCGCGAGGGGGACGATCACGCTGACGCAGAATGGGGCGAGATCTACGCCTTGGACTATCTGCGCAGCAACATCGAGGGTGGCGAGGGATATGATTGGTATTACCCCAACGAAGCCGCCGACAAGGCGCAGCGACGCGAAGCGATCACGGATGGCGCGCATGATGAACCTTGGGTTTTTCGCTATAAGGATGTGCGCAACTGGTGGCTAAACCGCCATCATGAACGTGTGGGCGGTGTTCGAAAGATTTTGCCCACAGATTGGGTCCCGCAGTCCAAACCCATTTGGTTTACCGAGTATGGCTGTGCTGCGATCGACAAAGGTGCCAACCAACCCAACAAGTTCCTTGATCCGAAATCTTCAGAATCCTCTTTGCCCAAATACTCGACCGGGCTGCGGGATGATTTCATGCAGCAGCAATACATTCGGGCGATGGTAACCTATTGGCAGGATGCGGAAAATAACCCCAACTCTGAGGTTTATGGCGGAGCCATGATTGACATGTCGATGTCAAATGTCTGGGCGTGGGACACGCGGCCATACCCGTTCTTTCCGGCCAATACCGAGCTTTGGAGCGATGGAGAGAATTACTATCGCGGTCACTGGCTTAACGGGCGGGCTTCGGCGCAGATGCTGGCGTCGGTGGTGCGTGAAATCTGTGCGCGCTCGGGTGTGGAAGAGGTTGATGTGACCGAGCTATACGGCGCGGTGCGGGGATACTCAGTGACGGATGTGCAGGGCGCACGATCCAGCTTGCAGCCCTTAATGCTGGCTTATGGGTTTGACGCCGTTGAGCGTGAAGGTGGCCTGATTTTCCGAAACCGAACGGGGCGCGAGGATGCGCAGATTGATACCGCTGGCCTGGCGATCACGGATCAGACCAACGGCGACTTGCAGACGATCCGCACGCCCGAAGCCGAAACTGCGGGGCGGGTAAGGCTGAATTTCGTCGAATCCGAGGGCGACTATGAGATCCGATCAGCAGAGGCGATCTTTCCTGACGAGGTGTCCGGTTCAGTTGCGACCTCAGAGCTGCCATTGGTTCTAAGTGCGACCGAGGGCAAGGCCATCACCGAACGCTGGTTGTCTGAGGCCCGGGTGGGACGAGACCGTACGGTGTTTGCTTTGCCGATGTCGCAGGTTGATCTGGGCGCAGGCGATGTTGTGAACCTTGAGAGCGGTGGGGTGGAGGCGCTCTATCGCATTGACCGGGTAGAGCAGTCCGACACACGGCTGATCGAAGCCGTCCGGGTGGAGCCGTCGATCTATACCCCGTCCGATGCGGTTGAAGAGCCGGTGACGCTGTCGCCATTCGTGGCGCCTTTGCCAGTGTTCCCTTTGTTCATGGATCTGCCGTTGCTGACGGGCGAAGAGGTTGAGCATGCACCGCATCTGGCGGTGACCGCGACGCCATGGCCCGGATCCGTCGCGGTGTTCAGCGGTGTGACCGACGATGCTTATACGCTGAACGGTGTGGTGACACAGCGTGCAACGATGGGGGTGACCGAAACCGACCTTTTCCGTGCCATTCCGTCAGAATGGGATCGCGGCCCGGCGGTGCGGGTGCGGTTATCGAGCGGATTTTTGCTGTCGGCCACGCAGGATGGAGTTCTGAACGGCGCCAATGCCATGGCCATCGGCGATGGGACGTCCGGCAACTGGGAGGTGTTCCAGTTTTCCGAGGCCACGTTGGTTGCTGAAAACACCTATGACATTCGTTTGCGGTTGCGTGGGCAGGCTGGAACAGAGGGGATTATGCCAGACGTCTGGCCGGCAGGCAGCTATGTCGTTGCGCTGAACGGTGTTCCTTCGCAGATCGAGCTGGCTTTGTCTGAACGCGGGTTGGTGCGGAATTATCGCATTGGACCGGCTGGGCGTGCTCTGGATGATCCTTCCTATACCCATTTGGTGGAGGCCTTTGACGGTATTGGTTTGCGTCCCTACGCACCGACCCATTTGCGGGCTGATCCGCAGGCAAACGGCGATCTGGCGCTGAGTTGGGTCCGTCGCACGCGAATTGATGGGGATAGTTGGGTTTCCTACGAGGTGCCGCTGGGGGAGACGCTGGAACTCTATACTCTGAGGGTGATCAACGCGCTGGGCGCAATCGTGCGTGAGGTCAGTGTGACCAGCCCGTCGTGGTCTTACAGCGCCGCCGATCAGGTCTCGGATGCTGTTGGCACCCAGTTTAGCATCGAAGTCGCGCAAATCTCCGAGCGTTTCGGCGCTGGGCTTTACAAGAGGATCGAGATCAATGAGTGAAACAGGTATTTTGCAGTTGCCGTTGGTGCAGGCCGCGCAGGCGCAAAAACACATCACGGTGAATGAGGGGCTGCGTCGGCTGGATGGGATGGTGCAGTTGCGGCTGCAGAGCCTGAGCATTTCTACGCCGCCACTGACAGCGCAGGAAGGCGAGTGTTGGTTCGTGCCATCGGGCGCGGTGAATGATTGGGCGGGGCATGAAGGCGAGATCGCGACCTTTGCCAATGGGGGTTGGGTATTCACCCTTCCGCAGGTCGGCTGGCGCGCCTGGGATGTGACCGAGGATTTAGAGATCACGTTTGATGGGACCGGTTGGCAAGGGGGCTATGCCGCGATTTCGCCCAATGGGGCAGGTCTGCGCTTTCAGGTGCTTGAGTTTGATCATGTGATCAGCGCGGGGGCAACGGACAGCACAAGTGTGCTGATCCCGGCCAATGCCATGGTCTTTGGTGTGACGGGGCGGGTAACGGATTCGATCACCGGTACGTTGACCAGCTGGGAGCTGGGGGCGGATGGCTCTAGCAACCGATTTGGCAGCGGGCTTGGGTTGGTCGTCAGTTCGTTTATTCGAGGGGTGCTTGGAAGCCCGCTGACGGGATATAGTGCGATGCCGTTGGACCTGACCGCGACGGGGGGAGACTTTGCTGGGGGCACGGTGCGTTTGTCGGTGCATTATGCAGAGTTGACCTTACCGGCGCTGTGATGCGGCCGGTATTGCACAGCGATGTGGTGGCGGCAGCGATGGCGCTGCTGGAATTGCCCGAAACGCGGCGCGAGCGGGCATTGACCACCATGTTAGAGCGCGCGGGCGCTGCTGATGCCTATCGCAAACGCACGGGCAAGGCGCATCCGCATTGGGGCAATGGCAGCCTGATGGGGGTGGCCTTGCCGCGCGTTGCAGGGCCGGAACCATATTTGGATTCTCCTGACTATTGTCGCTGCATGGCCTTGGTGTTTGACGGGTTGGTGCGATGGCGTAGCCGTAAGGCCGCGTGGACTGGTGTGTGAGCGAGGACTCACTTTTACGTGCATTTCACGGCTAGAATTGTCCTTTCGCGGCATTATGTTATAGGCTTGGTCAAAGAGATCAGGAGGCCCCCATGGCCGAGACCCAAGCCAATATCACCTCTGTCGACCCTGTTTGGGAGCGGATTTGCGATGAGGCCCGTCAGGCGATTGACGATGAGCCGCTGTTGGGCGGTTTGGTGCATTCCAGCATTCTGCACCATGGATCGCTGCAGGCCGCTTTGGCCTATCGGACGGCGTTGAAACTGTCGTCAGATGAGATGACGGATCAGATGCTGCGCGAGATTTGCGATGAGGCCTATGGCGATGATCCCGGCTTGGCCGAGTCGGCTCGGGCCGATTTGGTGGCCGTGCACGAGCGCGACCCGGCGAGCCATCGCTACCTGCAACCTTTGTTGTATTTCAAGGGCTTCCAGGCGATTCAGGCGTATCGTGTGGCGCATTGGCTTTGGCGCCAGGGGCGGCATGATTTGGCTTATTTCTTTCAGATGCGTGTATCGGAAGAATTCGGCGTGGATATCCACCCAGCTGCAAAGGTGGGTAAGGGGATCATGCTTGACCATGCCCATTCGATCGTGATCGGTGAAACCGCTGTTGTCGGTGACAATGTTTCGATGTTGCACTCGGTAACGTTGGGCGGCACCGGCAAAGAAGAGGAAGATCGTCATCCCAAGATTGACAATGGTGTGTTGATCGGGGCCGGGGCGAAAGTGTTGGGCAATATCCGGGTTGGGCATTGCTCGCGCATTGCCGCGGGTTCAGTCGTGTTGAATGATATTCCGCCAAATACCACGGTGGCTGGCGTGCCCGCTAAGGTGGTGGGAGAGGCTGGCTGTGATCAGCCTTCGGTCAACATGGACCAGATGGTGCCTTGCGGGAATAAGTAACCCAAACACAATGGCTTAAATGAAGACGCCCGCCGGTTTCGGCGGGCGTTTCTTTTGGTTGTCTCGTGGCCTTAGGCCAGCATGGTCATCGGGTTTTCCAGCGCATCGACCAGAACCTTTAGGAATTCGGCCCCCAGGGCGCCGTCGATCACACGGTGATCAACCGACATGGTCACCGACATCACGGTGGCAACGCCCAGTTCACCATCATCGCCAACAACCGGCTTTTTGACGCCAGCACCGACAGCCAGGATACCCGCGTGGGGCGGGTTCACGATGGCATCAAAGTTCTCAATCCCGAACATGCCGAGGTTGGAGATCGCGAAGGTGCCGCCTTGATATTCATGCGGGGCCAGTTTGCGGTCACGTGCGCGTCCAGCCAGATCTTTCATCTCGGCCGACAGGGCAGAGAGCGACTTCATGTCGGCATCTTTGAGGACCGGGGTGAACAAGCCACCTTCGATCGCAACTGCAACGGCGACGTCCGAGGGTTTCAGCTTGAGCACGCGGTCACCCGCCCATACAGCATTGCAATCGGGCACTTCTTGCAGCGCGATGGCGCAGGCTTTGATGATGAAGTCGTTGACCGACAGTTTCACCCCACGCCCTTCGAGCTGTTTGTTCAGCTGCGAGCGGAACTTTAACAGCGCGTCGAGCTTGATTTCGCGGCGCAGATAGAAGTGCGGGATCGTCTGTTTGGCCTCGGTCAGACGCGCGGCGATGGTTTTGCGCATTCCGTCCAGCGATACCTCTTCGAACTCGCGATCCGCATAGGTCTTGAGAACCGCGTCGGTCGAGGGGCCGGTGGGGGCTGCGGCAGCCGCGGGCGCGGCGCTGGCGGCAGGCGCTGCCGGTGCTGCGGCTGCCTTGGGGGCAGCAGTGGCGTTCTCGACATCTGCCTTGACGATGCGACCATGCGGGCCAGATCCGGTGAGAGTGCTCAGGTCCAGGCCTTTATCGGCGGCGATGCGACGTGCCAGAGGCGAGGCAAAAACGCGCGCACCGTTTGCTGCGGCGGGCGCAGCGGGGGCAGGGGCGGCAGCCTCGACCGCCGCAGGGGCGGCCTCGGCATCCGCGGCGGCGGGTGCCGCCGGTGCGCTTGCCGACATGTTGGCCATATCATCGGCGCTTTCGCCTTCTTCCAACAGGATTGCGATGGGGGTGTTTACTTTGACCCCTTCGGTGCCTTCGTCGATCATGATCTTGCCGATCACGCCTTCGTCGACGGCTTCGAACTCCATCGTGGCTTTGTCGGTTTCGATCTCGGCGATGATATCACCCGAAGCAATCTCATCCCCTTCTTTGACCAACCACTTGGCGAGCGTGCCTTCCTCCATGGTGGGAGACAGCGCAGGCATCAAAATTTCCATAGGCATTGCGGTGGCTCCTCAGCGGTAGGTGACTTGCTTGACCGCGGCGATCACCTCGTCGGTGGTGATCAGCGCGTGGCGTTCAAGGTTGGCGGCGTAGGGCATCGGTACATCTTTGCCTGTGCAGTTGATGACGGGGGCATCGAGGTAATCGAACGCCTTTTCCATCAACGTGGCCGATATGTGGTTGCCGATGGAGCCTACGGGCCAGCCTTCTTCAACCGTAACGCAACGATTTGTTTTCATGACCGAGGCGATCACGGTGTCATAGTCGATCGGGCGCAGGGTGCGCAGGTCGATGACTTCGGCGCTGATACCGTCTTCGGCCAGGTGGTCTGCCGCTTCCAAAGCATATTGCATGCCGATGCCAAACGAGACGATGGTCACGTCATGGCCTTCGCGCCAGATGCGGGCTTTGCCAAAGGGCACGGTGAAATCGTCCATGACCGGCACATCGAAGCTGCGGCCATAGAGGATTTCGTTTTCCAGGAAAATCACCGGGTTATTGTCGCGGATTGCGGTTTTGAGCAGGCCTTTGGCATCGGAGGCTGAGTAAGGCATCACGACTTTCAGGCCGGGCACCTGAGAATACCAGCTTGCATAGTCCTGAGAGTGCTGTGCCCCGACGCGGGCGGCAGCGCCGTTGGGACCGCGGAACACCATGGGGGCGCCCATTTGGCCACCCGACATATAGAGCGTTTTGGCGGCCGAGTTGATGATGTGGTCAATCGCCTGCATGGCAAAGTTGAAGGTCATGAACTCGACAATCGGGCGCAGGCCAGCCATGGCCGAGCCGGTGGCGATGCCGGCGAACCCGTGTTCGGTGATCGGGGTATCGATCACGCGGCGCGAACCGAATTCATCGAGCAGACCTTGAGAGACCTTATAGGCGCCTTGGTATTCAGCGACCTCTTCCCCCATCAGATAGACGGCATCATCCGCGCGCATTTCTTCGGCCATGGCGTCGCGTAGGGCTTCACGAACTGTGGTCGATTTGACCTCGGTTCCGGCGGGCCATTCGGGCTCCATTTTGACCTCGATCGGGGCAGGGGGCGCTGCGGCCTCAACCGCCGCAGGGGCGGCCTCGGGCGCAGCGGCAGCTGCCGGGGCAGCTGCGGGCGCGCCGACGGTCACGTCGTCCATGCTTTCGCCTTCGTCCAGCAGAACGGCGATGGGCGTGTTCACCTTCACATCGGCGGTACCTTCGGCGACGAGGATTGCCCCGACGGTGCCTTCATCGACAGCCTCAAATTCCATCGTGGCCTTGTCGGTTTCGATTTCTGCGATGATGTCGCCCGAGGTGACGGTATCCCCCTCTTTGACCAGCCATTTTGCGAGCGTGCCTTCCTCCATAGTGGGCGACAGCGCGGGCATAAGTAGTTCGGTTGCCATTGGTCTATCGTCCCCCTCAGGCGTAAATATCGGTGTAGAGCTCTTCGAGCGCGGGCTCGGGGCTCTCTTTCGAGAAGTCTGCGGCCTCGGACACGATCGCTTTGATCTCCTTGTCGATGGCTTTCAGATCATCCTCGGTGGCGTGTTTGCCGGTGATCAGCAGGTCACGCACGTTTTCAATCGCGTCACGTTCTTCGCGCATTTTCTGCACTTCCTCGCGGGTCCGGTATTTGGCCGGGTCCGACATGGAGTGGCCGCGGTAGCGGTAGGTTTTCACCTCGAGGATGTAGGGGCCTTTGCCCGCGCGGCAGTGCGCAACAGCCTTTTCCGAGGCCGCCTTGACCGCCAACACATCCATGCCATCCACAGCTTCCCCGGGGATGCCGAAAGCCTCGCCGCGGGTATAGATGTCAGGGGTCGAGGTCGAACGCGCCATGGCTGTGCCCATGGCATATTGGTTGTTTTCGATCACAAAGATCACCGGCAGTTCCCAAAGAGCGGCCATGTTGAAGGTCTCATAAACCTGGCCCTGGTTGGCGGCGCCATCGCCGAAATAGGTGAAGGTCACGTTGTCGGTGCCGTTGTATTTGTCGGCAAAGGCCAAACCAGCCCCCAATGGGACCTGCGCGCCCACGATGCCGTGACCACCGTAGAAATGCTTCTCTTTGGAGAACATGTGCATCGAGCCGCCCTTACCGCGCGAGTATCCCCCCTCACGTCCGGTCAGTTCGGCCATCACACCTTTCGGGTCCATGCCACAGGCCAGCATATGGCCGTGGTCACGATAAGAGGTGATGCGTTTGTCACCTTCTTTTGTCGCGGCCTCCAGGCCAACAACAACGGCCTCTTGTCCGATGTAAAGGTGGCAGAAGCCACCGATCAGACCCATGCCATAAAGCTGACCGGCCTTTTCTTCGAATCGGCGGATCAGCAGCATCTCGCGGTAGAACTCAAGCAGTTCTTCCTTGGAAGTATTTGGTTTCTTTGTCGTTTTGCGCGTGGCCATGGGCCGGGCTCCTTGCGGCTTCGAGAAATAGTTTAATGTTAAACAATCTATAGCAAAGCTCGTCAGGAATTTCGAGTGCGAATTCAACACACGCGCTAAAACCAAGTTTTAGCTTGAATCGTAAGGGATTAGCGAATGACGATTTCGTCGGGGCGGACAAGACCCAAAACTGCGCGGGCGCGTTCATCCAGAAGATCAAGATCCAGATACCGATCAGAAAGGCGGCGGGTCTTGTTCTCAAGATCGGTCAGTTCAAGCGCCAGCGCATCCCGCTGTGCCGTCAGGGCGGCTAGATCGGCCTCTACCTGAATGCGGCGAAACAACCCGTAATCACCCTGCACGGCGGCAAAGGTAAAATAGGTCCCCACGCAGAACGCGCCTGCGAAATAAAGGACCACACCAAGGGCCGGACGTTTCCGGGGATTGCTCATTAAAACTGCCTCAAGGCGCCTCTTGAACGGGCGCATTCCCGAATCATGCCACAAGTGATTCGCCGTGTGAATCCCCTGCGTTCTGTTTTTTGGGCTTATTTGACTTTTTTCATCGGCACGCCGTACAGCTCGAGCTTATGGCCCTTGAGCTTATAGCCAAGCTTGGCGGCTATTTTTTCCTGCAGGGCCTCGATCTCGGCGTCGACAAATTCGATCACCTCGCCCGAGTTCATGTCGATCAGATGGTCGTGGTGTTCACGTTCCGCATCTTCATAGCGGGCGCGGCCATCGCCGAACTCCAGCTTGTCAAGAATACCGGCCTCTTCGAACAGTTTGACCGTGCGATAGACGGTGGCGATGGAAATGCCCGGATCCTGCGCCAATGCGCGGGCGTAAAGTTCTTCGACATCGGGGTGATCGGCGCTTTGCTGCAAAACGCCTGCAATGATGCGGCGTTGTTCTGTCATGCGCAGGCCTTTGGCCTCGCAACGGGAGATGATGGTGTCCGACATGGTTGTGCCCCGAAAAATCAGTTGCGGCGTTATTTAAGCGGAAATGAAACCTGATGCCACTGGTTAGCGTCAAACAGGGTGCGAAGGGTCAGGTGCCACAAAAGGTGCGGTGCACGACTTCGTCTTCGCGTGGGGGCTGGCGTAAGTCCTTTAGGCCCGGATCATCGGCGTAGGGGTGCATAAGCGCGGCGTTCAGGCGATGAAACGGCGCATAATCGCCATCAACGGCTGCCTGAATTAGGTGTTCGATCTGATGGTTGCGGGGGATCAGAACCGGATTGTGCTGTTGCATCAGCGGGGCAGGGTCGGCGCCCTGAAGGCGGGCTTTCCAGCGGGTCTTCCACGCGTCAAACCCAGCTCTATCAGCAAAGAGGGTCTGGGCAGGGTCATCCGTCAGGGCGCGAAAGCTGTTGGTGTAATCTGCGGCACCGGCAGACATCAGGTCCAGAAACCCGTGAATGAGCTCGGCATCACCATCCTGAGCATCCCAAAGCCCAAGCTTGGGCCGGAACACAGACAACCATTCAGCCTTAAACAAATCCGGAAATCCGTGCAGGATCGAAGTGGCCTCGTCTATTGCCGCCTGTTCGTCGCGGCCCATGATCGGCAGCAAGGCCGAGCCAAGCTGGGCAATGTTCCAGACGGCGATGTCGGCCTGCCGATTAAAGGCATAGCGGCCCATTTGGTCGATCGACGAAAACACTTTGTTCGGGTCATAGTCATCCATAAAGGCGCAGGGACCGTAATCAATGGTTTCGCCAGACACGGCCATATTGTCGGTGTTCATCACCCCATGAATAAAACCCAGCCCCATCCATTGCGCGATCAGCCGAGCCTGCGCTGCGCTGACCGCGCGCAGCAGCTCCATGGGGCCATCGGCGTCAGGGTAGTGACGTTTGATGACATAGTCCGTCAGCGTACGCAGGCTTTCGCCATCATTGCGGGCGGCGAAGAACTGGAAGGTGCCGACGCGGATATGGCTGGCTGCGACGCGGGTCAGGATGCCGCCGGGATAGCCCTTTTCGCGCTGGACCCGCTCGCCGGTGCTTACAGCCGCGAGGGCGCGTGTGGTGGGCACGCCATAGGCGTGCATGGCTTCCGAGACGATGTATTCGCGCAGGACAGGTCCAAGCCACGAGCGCCCGTCACCGCGCCGGCTGAACGGCGTTCTGCCCGCACCTTTCAGCTGAATGTCGCGCCGGTTTCCGTGTTGGTCGATGACCTCGCCCAGCAACACTGCGCGCCCGTCCCCCAGCTGCGGTGAAAACCCGCCAAACTGATGCCCGGCATAGGCCTGCGCCAGTGGGTTGGCGCCATCAGGCACTGTATTTCCGGCCAGCATCGCCAGCCCTTCGGGGGTCCGCAAAGCTGCGGCATCGAGCCCCAGCTCTGCGGCCAGATCGCCGTTGACGGCGATCAGGGCGGGGGCCGCAACCGGGGTCGGCAGTTGCGGCGCAGAAAAGCTGGGCCCCAGCCGGGCATAGCTGTTGTCGAAAGGGATATTCATGGGCGCGCTCCTTGGCGCTCAACCTAGGGCGCGCGGGCAAGGAATGCTAGAGCATCCGTGTCATCAGGCAGTAGCGGTCGCGCTTTTCAAACCCGCTGCGGGCATAGATTTTTTGCGCCTTGTCATTGGCGTGATCGACCTCCAGATGCATGGCCTTGATGCCCATATCGCGCAGCATTGGAAGCAGCAGGTGTAACGCCTGACTTCCCATCCCGCGCCCGCGCACTTTGGGGCGAATATAGAATTCATCCAGAAATGCATCACGCCCGCCCATTTCGATCGAAAACCCGAAGGACACCGCGATATAGCCCACCGGAGCGCGCGATGGGCCGATCAACCAAAGTGCGGCCTGAACATCGCCAGAGAACAACAGCTCTAGCGCGGCGCGTCGGCTTTCGGGGGTGCTGTCCACGCCGTCTTCGATGTGGAAGGCCTCGATCATTGGTAGCAGGCGCGCGATGTCGTCACCCGTGGCAAGGGTCAGCAGGTTCATAGGGTTGCAAGCCTTTCGCGCAGCAGGGCGAACAGCCCCTCTGCATCCACGTCACCGATGAACATCGCGTTTGGGGCGCGGTCCGACACGCCCCACCAGTCGGCGACGGTCATGCCTCGGGTGAACTGGCCCACGGTTTCGATTTCAACATTCACGTAGCGGCCGGAAAACAGTTCCGGATCAATGAGATAGGCCGTCACGCAGGGGTCGTGCAGCGGCGCCCCTTCCGAGCCGTATTTGGCGATGTCAAACCGTTCAAAGAAGTCGGTCATTTCGGCGACGGCCACGCCGACGCGGTTGCCCAGCGTGCGAAAGCCCTCGTTGCGTTGCGGGGTCACCAGCGCCTTGTGGGTGACGTCCAGCGGCAGCACGGTGATAGGCGCGCCGCTGGCAAAGACGATCTGCGCGGCCTCGGGGTCGACATAGATGTTGAACTCGGCCGTGGGGGTGATGTTGCCCACCGCGAAATAGGCCCCGCCCATCAGCACGATTTGGGCAATGCGTTCAGCGATGTCGGGCGCGCGTTGCAGCGCGGTGGCGATGTTGGTTAATGGCCCCAACGGGCAGAGCGTGACCGTGCCCGCAGGTTCAGCGCGCAGGGTTTCGATAATGAAATCAACGGCATGCTGATCCTGAACCGGCATCGTAGGATCGGGCAAAACGGGGCCGTTCAAGCCGGTTTCGCCGTGCACATGTTCCGCGGTGACAAGATCCTGCGCAAGCGGGCGATTACAGCCGGCATAGATTTTCACATCGGGCCGCCCGGCCAGTTCGCACACTTTGCGCGCGTTCAGCGTGGTCAGCGCCAGTGGTACGTTGCCAGCCACCGTGGTCACACCCAGAACCTGCAGTTCTGGCGAGGCCAGCGCCAGCAGGATCGCCACGGCGTCATCCTGCCCCGGATCGGTGTCGATGATGATCTTGCGCGGTGTCATTTTGCCCCCTGAAACTGCCTGCGAACCATGGGCAGGCACGGGGGGATTGTCCACCACTTACGGCGCGAAATCGCCGATGCACAATCCATGCACATGTGATGCACATCCCATGCATACGCGATGTGGGGGCGGGCAGAGGGCCAGCTTAGCCGTTTATCAGGCCAAAAGCTGTCCGGCGCTGTATCCTGTTACGCCATCAAGCCTGACCGTTACGGTGGCTGTGGCGCGTGGCTCGCCAAACTGGAAGTCGGTCTTCAGTTCAATCACCAGATCGCTATAGGCGCCGTCGGGGTCCTCCACGACCTGTGCCCCGGTGATCGAGGTGTTATAGCCCGCAGACAGGGAAATGGTGTCTTCGTCCGGATCGAAGTCGGTGATCTGGGCGATCTGGGCTGTCATGCCATCGTGGCTGGAATCCAGGTTGCGCACCGAGATGGTATAGTCATCCGCCCCCGTGCCACCGGTCAGCACCACGGTTTCTTCGATGTCGTCATAGAACTCGGCAACATGGAATTCGTCATTCCCGCCGCCGCCGTCCCCAACGGCGCCGTCCGAGATGAACAGGCGGTCTTCGCCTGCATCGCCATAGGCCACGACATTTTCCCCTGCGGCGGTGATGCTGTCATTGCCTTCGCCGCCTGACATGGTGGTGCCAAGATTCTGGGTGCCGGTCGGAAGATCAACATAGTAGTCGTTTATGCCGACGCCATCGGTGTCACCGATATAAGAGATTTTATCGTCACCGTCGCCGCCCAACGCGTGACCGTTGGTGCCAACATAGATATCATCATCGCCCTCACCGCCAAGGGCTTGGCTTTGATCGCCCAAGGTATAAATGATGTCGTCATCCGCGCCGCCCGAAGCGGAGCTGTGGGCCGAGGTCACAAGCAGCACATCTTCGCCGTCCCCACCGTCAATCGACAGGCCGCTGGGGGCGTCGGGTTCGGTGATCACGAAGTCGGTTCCTGCGCTGCCGGTAAAGTCTGTACTGACGGTTTGGGATTCAACACCGTTGTAAAACACGCCAGGTGTTTCAAACGGCGACAGGGTTTCATCGGTTTCGGTCCAGAACCATGGCTCGCCGCCATCGCCGTAGGCATAGTTCAGGCGGATGATGTCCATCGGGTCATCCGAGGTGATCACCGGCGGGTCAACACGGGTGTCTTCGGGGTCTTCGTCAGATTGGGTCGGTTGGGTCAGCGAACCCAGATCGAAGCTGACAACTTCGGTCAGACCGTAGGCTTCGATGAAATCTTCGGGGCTTTCATAGCCTTGCAGGCTTTGGCCGGTTGGGTCGATGGGCAGTTCGGTGCCCTCGGGCGCCAGATAGATGCCCAGATCATAATGCTGGGTGAAGTCTTCGCCATCGCCGGTTTGGTTGAACTTGATTGCAACAAGGTCGCCGGTTTCGTCTTCGCCCAGTTCAATGTGCAGGCTGCCATCGGGGTTCTCGATCACGCTGGCGCCAAGGTCAGGGTCAAGTACCGGGTCGTCATCGGGGATGGGGTCGGTATCTTCGCCGGTGTCGATATCGTCGTCCAGCGGGGCGGCCATGCTCATCAAGCCCAGAAGAGTAAACAGAAAAAACAAAACGCGCGCTCCAAACCGAATTAATTAAACTTTAAGTAGAGTTATACGGGCAGGTGCATTTCTGTCAATTGAGTTTCAGTAGTAGACCAGTAGGCCTAAACGCAAAGAGCAGCCCGGAGGGGCTGCTCTGGATGTGGTTTGGGGCTGGGCTTAGCCGTCGAAGTTGACCTCTTCGACCAGACGCAGCGCGTCGGCGCGCAGGGCGGCCAGATCCATCAGGTTGACGGTATCGGCATCAAAGCTGCCCCAGCTTTGCACCAGCTCGGACGGCGCGGTGCCCGGTGCGACGGGGTATTCATAGTTGATTTCGGCATAGATGTTCTGGGCTTCGGGTGAGACCAGGAATTCCATCAGCTGCACGGCTTCGTCGCGGTTGGGGGCGGCTTTGGTCAGTGCCACGCCAGACACGTTTACATGGGTGCCGGTGCCTTCAAAGGTGGGGAAGGTCACGTTGACCGCGTTGGCCCAGTCCTGCTGCTCTTCGTTGCTGAGCATTTTGCCCATGTAATAGGTGTTGCCCAGCGAGATGTCGCATTCACCGGCCCAGATCGCCTTGACCTGTGCGCGGTCATTGCCTTGCGGTTTGCGGGCGAGGTTGGCTTTGACGCCTTCCAGCCAGGTCTTAGTTTCTGCTTCGCCGTGGTGGTGCAGCATGCCGGCAACCAGCGCCAGCGTATAGGCATGGGTGCCCGAGCGGGTGCAGATGCGGCCCTGCCACTTGGGATCGGCCAGATCTTCGTAGGTGGTTACTTCGCCCTCGGCCACGCGGTCTTTGCTGGCGTAAACGATGCGGGCGCGGCTGGTGACGCCGAACCATTCATTGCCCGGATCACGCAGCTCTGCCGGAATGTTGGCGGCCAGAACGTCGCTTTCCACCGGCTGGGTGACGCCAGCGGCCACAGCGCCCGACAGGCGCGAGATATCGGTGGTCAGGATCAGGTCGGCGGGCGAGCGATCACCTTCGGATTGCAGGCGTTCAATCAGGCCTTTGTTCAGGAACACGACGTTGGTCTTGATTCCGGTTTGCTCGGTGAACTGATCCAGGATCGGCTCGACCAGTTCGGGCTGGCGGTACGAGTAAATATTGACATCAGCCAGCGCGGGCAGGGCGGTGGTGGCGGCCAGCGCGGCCAGACAAAGCGAACGGATCATTTCGGCGTCTCCAGTAAAATGTTCTGGGCGCCTTAAACCTGACTAAATTTATCAGGTCAATACCCAATTAAACTAATCAGGTATTTTCTCGTCGGCTTTCACGGCGTCCCAAAGCGCGTCCATTTCGGCCAGATCGCTTTGCGCGGGGGTCTTGCCGCGTTCGGCCAGACGGGCCTCGACGCCTTCAAACCGGCGGATGAATTTGGCATTGGCGGCGCGCAGGGCCTCTTCGGGGTCGATTTTCAGGTGGCGCGCCAGATTGGCCATAACAAAGAGCATATCGCCGAACTCTTCGGTGATGTGATCGGGGTCTGTGGCTTCGCGCAGCTCTCCGGCCTCTTCGATGATCTTGTCCAGCACCTCATCCGTGCTGGGCCAGTCAAACCCGACCCGCGCGGCGCGCTTTTGCAGTTTCACCGCGCGCAAAAGGGAGGGCAGGCCAACGGCAACCCCATCCAGCGTGCCACCCTGTTCTTTGCCCGCGCGCTCGGCGGCTTTGATCTTTTCCCAATCGGCGGTCTGTTGTTCAGCGGATTTATCGCGGTTTTCATCGCCAAACACATGCGGATGCCGCGCGACCATTTTGTCGGACATGGTGTTGGCGACGTCATCAAAATTGAACAAGCCCTTGTCCGTCGCCATTTGCGCGTGGAACACTGATTGGAACAGCAAATCGCCCAGCTCGCCCTTCAGCTCGTCCCAGGCCTCGCGTTCAATGGCATCGGCGACCTCATAGGCCTCCTCAATCGTATAGGGGGCGATGGTGGCGAAATCCTGTTCGATATCCCACGGGCAGCCGGTTTCAGGGTCGCGCAGGCGGCGCATGATTTCCAGTAGCCGGGGCATCCCGCCCTTGGGGTCATGTACGATTGCATCGCTGTCGGATTTTGCCATTGTCATTGCCGCTGCTCCTGTCACACTTGGGCGCAGTTAGACAGGTTCACAGGCCGGAGTCCACATGCCCCCGATCAACCGGATTGCCGAGTTCAGCGACGATATGAAAACATGGCGCCGGTGGCTGCATCAGCACCCCGAATTGGGGTTTGAATTGCATGAAACCGCGGCCTTTGTTGCGGATCGCTTGCGTGAAATCGGGGTGGATGAACTGCACGAGGGGATCGCGACAACCGGGATGGTAGCGATTATCCAAGGGCAGGGCGCGGGGCAGACGATTGGCCTGCGCGCTGACATGGATGCCTTGCCGATTTTTGAGGAAACCGGGCTGGACTATGCCTCGGCCAAGCCCGGTGTGATGCACGCGTGTGGCCATGACGGGCACACCACGATGCTGTTGGGCGCGGCGAAATATCTGGCTGAAACGCGCCGGTTTCGCGGTCGTGTTGCGTTGATCTTTCAACCCGCCGAGGAAGAGGGCGGCGGCGGCGGTGTGATGTGCGACGAGGGCATTTTCAAACGGTTCGACATCTCGCAGGTCTACGGTATTCACAACATTCCCAATCTGGATGCCGGGCAGATGCAGCTGTGTGCCGGGCCGATGCTGGCGGCGGTCGATGACTTTGATATTACCATCACCGGGCGTGGCGGGCATGCGGCGCATCCTGACACCTGCATCGACCCGATCCCGCCTGCCGTGGCGCTGGTGCAAGGGTTGCAAAGCGTGGTGGCGCGCAATGCGGATCCGCTGCACGGGCTTGTGCTTTCGGTCACGCAGATACAGGCGGGCAGCACCACCAATGTGATCCCCGAAACCGCTTTGGTCGCCGGGACCATCCGCACCTATGACTCCCAGATGCGGGCGATGGCGGCGCAGCGTTTGCGGGCGCTGTGCGATGGGGTGGCGCAGGCTTATAGCGTTGAAATTGCGATTGATTTCAGAGAAGGCTACCCGGCGACGGTGAATGACGAAACCTGCACCGACTTTGCCCGCGCCGTCGCCTTAGATGTGGCTGGCACTGTCACCGAGGCCACCCCTTCGATGGGGGCCGAGGATTTCTCTTTTATGCTGGAACGATGCCCCGGCACCTATGCCTATCTGGGCACCGGCGCGGGCGCGGCGTTGCATCACCCCGCCTATGATTTCAACGACGAGGTCGCCCATATCGGGGCCTCGTACTTTGCGCGTCTGGTGGAACGCGCGCAGCCGATCTGAGGGGGCAATGGAACACGACACTGAGCAAAACAAGGCCAATGCGATCGCCTTTTACGATTTGATGTTCAATCAATGCCAGCCGCGCGCGGCGATCGAGCGCTATGTCGGTGATGTCTATATCCAACACAACCCGCATGTGGCCGACGGCAAAGAGGCGTTCATTGCCTATTTCGAGCGTATGGCCGCCGAATACCCCGGCAAGGTCACCCATTTCAAACGCGCCATCGCCGAGGGCGATCTGGTGGTGCTGCATTGCCATCAGGAATGGCCGGGCAGTGATGACTATGCCGGGATGGATATTTTCCGGTTCGACGACAACGGCAAGATCGTTGAGCACTGGGATGTGCTGCAGGTGATCTCGGGCACCTCGGCCAATGACAACGGGCTATTTTGAACGGCGTTCTTTAAAGGTCCAGTTCAACCCAGACCGGCACGTGGTCTGACGGTTTTTCGCGGCCGCGGATGTCTTTGTCGATCTGACAGTCCAACAGCAGGTCAGCGGCTTGCGGCGTCAGCAGGAGGTGGTCAATGCGGATGCCGTCGTCGCGTTGCCAGCTGCCCGCCTGATAATCCCAGAAACTGTATTGTCCGGGGGAGGGGTTGCGGGCGCGGAAAGCCTCGGTAAAGCCAAGGTTCACGATGCGGCGAAAAGCGGCGCGGCTTTCGGGCAGGGCCAGCGCATCCTTTTGCCAGGCTTCGGGGCGCGCGGCGTCTTCGTCCTGCGGGATGATGTTGTAATCCCCGGCCATCAGCGCGACCTCTTCGGAGGCCATCAGCGCGGCGGCGCGGGCATGCAGGCGCTCCATCCACGCCAGTTTGTAATCGTATTTCGGCCCCGGCGTGGGGTTGCCGTTGGGCAGGTACAGGCCACACAGGCGGATCGCCTGTTTGCCCACAACGGTCGCTTCGATCCAGCGCGCCTGTTCATCGCTGTCATCACCGGGCAGGCCGCGGGTGACGTCTTCGAGCGGGAGTTTCGACAGGATCGCCACGCCGTTGAACGACTTTTGTCCATGGGTTTCAACGTTATAGCCGCGTTCTTCGAACAGTTCGCGCGGGAAATTCTCATCCACCGATTTGATTTCCTGCAACAACGCGACATCGGGTTGGGCCTCGTCCAGCCAATCCAACAGCGCGTTGATCCGCGCCTTGATGCCGTTGATGTTGAACGTCGCGATTTTCATGGCTGCCCCCGTTTTGGCGCACTATCCCGGCGCGGGCGGGGTTTGTCTAGAGCATCTTGGGCAGATCAGCGTGCAGCTTTGCCAACCCGCCGGGCTGCCAGCCTAATGCGCGGATGCGGTCGGTGGTCATCACGTTGACGTCGCCTTCGGCGCGGGCGGGCAGGGGGTGGGTGCAGCCGGTCAGTTTGGCGACCTCGGCCAGCAGATCGTGGCGATCCAGCACGAAGTCCGACAGGTTATAGGGGCCGGGCTTTGCATCCATCAGGGTATAGATCGCGCTGGCCAGATCATCACCGTGCACTTCTGTGCCTTTGCGGGGTTTGATGGCGCGGCCTTGGGTGAAGTCGGCGAACAGATCGGCCCATTTGTGCAATTGCCCCGGCCCGGCAGGGCCGTAGATGCCGGTCGCGCGCAGCGCGTAGCCGTGAAACCGATCATCAGACAGCGCGGCAAGCTCCTGTTCGGCCAGATGTTTTACCTCGCCATAAAGCGTGGTGGGGCGCGGTTCCATGTTTTCGGACAGGGGGGTGCCATCGGAAAAGTTGCCATAGACCGCGCGCGAGGACAGAAAGAACATCCGGTTCACACCGCAGGCCTTGGCCGCCCCAAACAGGCGCACGGTGCCATCGAGGTTCTTGCGGGCAAAGCCTTGCGGATCGTCGCCTTCGCCGCCGCGATACCGGCCCGGCACGTGGGAAAAGGCGCAATGCACCACCGCGTCAAACCCGCTGAGGTCGGGCGCATCGCCAAGGGCATATGGACAATGTTCAACAGGGCCCGAGAAGAACCCGTCTGCGGGCAGGCGACGGCCCAGATGACAGACCTGATCGCCCCGCGCCAGCGCGGCTTCGACAACGAAACGGCCCACCAGCCCGCCGCCGCCGGTGATGGCGATCTTCATGCGCCGGGTCCGGGTAGGGCGGTTAGATCAGGTAGGGGGCCATCGCCGGCATAGGCCTTCCACAGATCAATCAGCACCGACAGCTTGTCGGCCTTGTCGTGATCCTGCCACGGCTTTTCATACTGAAAATGCACGATATGGATATCCTCCCATGCCCAAAGCTCGGGCATGTTAAACCACACATATTGCAGCATATTATAGAAAACCGGCAATCCATGCCAGTTGGGGAAGAAGTCCTGCAGGAAGGTTTGATCGGTGCGACGCCAGAAGGCGTCGGGTTGATCCAGCCGCGCCAGCATCGCGTCAAAGGTCTTTTGCGAGGGTCGGGCGGTAAACACGCCCGAGTTCATCCGGTGAAAGTCAGCGATGGATTCATAAACATTCGGCGCGGCGCAAAATTCGGGATAGTCAAACAGCGTGTCGCAGTTCTTCAGTACCAGCGTGTCAGCATCCAGAAACACCACCCGGTCATAGTTCAACTGCCACAGGCGCAGCTTGGCGAAATTGTCCAACGGCGTGTGAAAGGCCGGTTTGGTCCCCTTGGTGAAGGGCGCGGCGGTGTGCAGGTTCTTGCGGGCGTGGCGGGTGTTGAACGCTTCCGAGGTGGGCAGCAGATCGACCTCGACCAACAAGGCGCCCAGCACCGACAAGGGCGCCAAATCTGCGGCGCCAACGCCGCCCGTGTGCATCACCACGATGTCAGCCTGCGTGCCGGTCGCCTTGAGCGATCGGACTAAGGCCTTGGCGCCCAACGCAAAATCCGCGTTGGTGACCAGCGTGACATAGGCGTTTTGGCTCATGAGACCGATTTCAGACGCTTTCCTTCGGGGTCGGTTTCGATCCGACCGGCGATGTCTTTGGTCCAGGCGCTGACGCAGGGCACGCGCGAACGATCCACGCGGTGGGCGTATTTCTTGGAGACCTCGACGACCTCGTCCAGCAGGCCTTCGGCCAGAGTAATCGGGCTCAGGCCCAGATCGCGGAAGCCATCGTTCTTGACGATCAGGTCGTTTTCAGCGGCTTCTTTACGCGGGTTCGGCAGATAGGCGATTTTGGCGCCGGTCATTTTCGACACCATCTCGGCCAGATCGCGGACGCGGTGGGTTTCGGTCATCTGGTTGAAGATTTTGACGCGGTCGCCCGCTTTGGGTGCGTCTTTCAGGGCCAGTTCGACACAGCGCACGGTGTCTTGCAGGTGGATGAAGGCGCGGGTCTGGCCGCCGGTGCCATGCACCGTCAGCGGGTAATCAATTGCCGCCTGAATAAGGAAACGGTTCAGCACGGTGCCGTAGTCGCCGTCATAATCAAAGCGGTTGATCAGCTGTTCATGGCGTTTGGTTTGTTCGGTGTGCGTGCCCCAGACGATGCCCTGATGCAGATCGGTGATGCGCACGCCGTCGTTCTGGGCGTAGAACTGAAACAGGATCTGATCCAGCGACTTGGTCATGTGATAAACCGAGCCGGGCTTGGTGGGATAGAGGATCTCCATCCCTTTCTTTTCGCCCTGAAGGTTTTCAATTTCGACGTCCAGATAGCCTTCGGGGATGGCGGCGCCGACCGACGAGTAACCATAAACGCCCATCGTCCCCAGATGCACCAGATGCGCGTCGATCCCGGTTTCGACCATAGCGGTCAGCAGGTTATGCGTCGCGTTGACGTTATTGTTGACGGTGTAAACCTTGTGGCGGTCGGTTTTCATCGAATAGGGCGCGGCGCGCTGTTCGGCGAAATGGATGATCGCGTCGGGCTTTTCTTCGGCCAGCCACTGGCGCAGGCGTTCGTATTCGGTGGCAAGGTCCAGCAGGTGGAAATGCAGCGCCTGCCCGGTCAGGTCTTTCCAGATACGGCAGCGTTCCTGAATGCTGTCCATCGGGGTCAGCGACTGTACGCCAAGTTCGGTGTCGATCCAGCGGCGCGACAGGTTGTCGACGATGTGAACCTCGTGGCCCTGATCGGACAGGTGAAGTGATGTGGGCCAGCCGCAAAAGCCGTCTCCGCCCAGAACTGCTATTTTCATCTCAATCTCCTTTTCAGGTGGCGCGCGCGCTTGGCTTTTGGCCTTGATTGATCCCTCCGATAAGGATGCAGCATGTAAATGTCATTTGAAAGTTTTGTGTCAGTCCCGGCCAAAGCGGCGGATCGCCGCCGGTGCGCAGAAAGGCGCAAAACAAAAGCGCCGGCGAAACCGGCGCTTGGTGAAAGCCTTGAATTTAGAGGGGGTTAGCTGCCCCAGCTGCGCACGATGCCACAATCCATGTGAACAAAGTTCGAGCGCGAGTATTTGCCAACACCGCCTGCACCACAGGATTTGGCGGCCTTGAAAATCTGACCGACCGAACGTGAATTCAGGCGCAGATCGTTGGCCTGACCCTTCATGTGCAGCGACTTTTTGGCGACCCCGCCCGAGCGCGAACGCAGCATGGCGTTGGTTTGCGGCGTACGATAGCCCGACAACAGCATGTAGGGTTCATCGGTGTCCATCAGACGGTGTGCGGCGGCGGCGATATCGACGGTGCGCAGGTCCATGTTGGTGGATTTGTCCTGACGCCAGTCGCGCATGAAATAGTTGATCTCTTTGGCGGCTTCTTTGATGTATTCGCCTTCGATCCAGTAGATCGTGTCGATGCTTTCGCCGGTGCGGCCGGAATACATCTTGATGCGACGATAATCCCCGGCACCGCGCAGCAGACCAAACGCATTGGAATAGGTCGGTGCGGCTGCAACTGTGGTTGCGGCGAATGCACCAAGCAGTCCCCGCCGGGTAAAGGAGGTCGTCGTTGTCATTGCCCTAATGCTGCCCCATCTCGATCCGCCATTCAGCGGTTTTGTTGCAAATCTTCCCCAAGTGCAGGCGCTTTATGCCACAGATCGAATCGTCGGCCAAGTGCCGAGCGGGGCTAAGGTGCCGTATGACAAGGGGAATCGGCAGAAAATTGCCCAGTACCTCTTTTTCGCGGGATTTTGTTAAAAACTGGCGAAGACGTGCAACACCTTTAGGTTGGGATTCCAATTCTAGCGGCATTGTGAGTGGACAGCACATCTAAAACCCGGGAAAAATAGGGCAAACGGCGGCTGGGATCCGCCAAAACTAGGGACTTTGAATATGACTTCCGTAGTAACACGTAGCTTCTTGATCCGGTCTTTTCTGGCACTTGCTGCTTTTTTAATCGCTTCCTTTGTTTTTTCTGAACAGAGTTCGGCTCAGGTCACCGCGTTTAAACAGGCCATTGCGGAATCCGCATCGCGCGACAAAGCGCTGGCCGAGTTTTACAAGTCCCGCAACTATGAGCCGATCTGGATTTCAAAGAAGGATGGCCAACGGCGTAAGGCCTTTTTGACCGCTCTGAAGAAAGGCTCGAACCACGGGCTGCCGATGGAGCGCTATGATGCCAAAGCCCTTGAGACATTGTTCCGCAGCGCGAAGTCCCCGCGTGATCAGGGCCGGGTTGAGGTCGAGGCCAGCCGGATGTTCCTGCAATATGCGCAGGATTTGCAGTCTGGCATCCTGACCCCGAGCCGTGTTGAGGAAGGTATCAAACGCAGCGCGCCGCGCCGTGATCGTCTTGCGCAGCTTGTGGCGTTTTCCAAGTCCAGTCCGCGCGCATATTTCAAATCGCTGGCCCCCAAGACTCAGGAATACACCCGCCTGATGGCCGAGAAGCTGCGTCTGGAGCGTCTGCTGGGCAAAGGCGGTTGGGGGGCGACTGTAACTGCAAAGTCGCTGAAGCCGGGCACAAGCGGGCCGCAGGTGGTGGCGCTGCGCGACCGTCTGGTGCGTATGGGTTATATGAAACGGTCGGCCTCGCAGGGGTATGACGCCAACCTGCAGCGTGCGGTACAGATGTTCCAGCTGGATCATGGCCTTGCCGCTGACGGTGTTGCCGGGGCAGGGACCATCGCCGAGATCAACGTGCAGGTCGAAAAGCGTCTGCAGTCCGTGATTGTCGCGATGGAGCGGGAGCGTTGGCTGGGCACTGACCGTGGCAAACGCCATGTGCTGGTCAACATCACCGACTTCCACGCGCGGATCGTCGAAAACGATAAGGTGGCGTTCAAGACGCGGTCTGTTGTTGGCAAGAACACCTCGGATCGCCGCACGCCAGAGTTTTCCGATACGATGGATCACATGGTGATCAACCCGACGTGGAACGTGCCGCGCTCGATCGCGACCAAAGAATACCTGCCGATGATGAAGAAGAACCCCAATGCAGCGGGCCATTTGCGTCTGGTCGATGGGCGGGGTCGTACCGTCAGCCGCGCCAATGTGGATTTCAGCCAGTATTCAGCAAAGAACTTCCCGTTTGATATGAAACAGCCGCCCAGCAACCGGAATGCCTTGGGTCTGGTGAAGTTCATGTTCCCCAACCAGTACAACATCTATCTGCATGACACGCCGCAAAAGGCGCTGTTTGCCCGCGAGAGCCGCGCCTATAGCCATGGGTGTGTGCGTTTGAACGACCCGTTCGACTTTGCCTATGAGCTGCTGAGCAAGCAGGAATCCAACCCGGAAGGCTATTTCCAGTCGGTTCTGAAAACCGGCCGCGAAAAGCGGGTAGATCTGAAGCAACCGCTGCCGGTGCATATCATTTATCGCACCGCCTTTACCCAAGCTAAGGGCAAGACCCAGTTCAGACGTGACGTCTATGGCCGGGATGCCAAGATTTTTGCCGCGCTTGCAAAGGCCGGGGTAGCGTTGCGCGCGGTTCAGGGCTAAAGCTTTTCTTCCAGGGATGTGGGTGCCATGGGCGCCTGCACCCAGACAGGAAGGAACAGCATGGCCCATACCATAGAGCAGATCGCAACCGCCCTGGGCGCCAAAGCTGAGGGTCGGCTTGATCTGACCTTTTCCCGCATTTCGGAACCGGCAGATGCCGATAAGGATGCCTTGGCTCTGGCCATGGCGCCGAAGTATGCCGAGGACCTGCCCAAAGGTGGCGCGCGTGCCGCCGTTTTGTGGGAGGGGGCCGACTGGCAGGCGATGGGGCTTGAGGCCGCGATTTTCGCGCCGCGCCCCCGGTATGCGATGGCGGGGCTGACCAAGGTTCTGGACCCGGGCCCCGAGATCGCGGCGGGCATCCACCCCACAGCGGTAATTGATGACACTGCCCAGATCGGTGCAGGCGCGGCCATTGGCCCGTTTGTGGTGATCGGGCCGCGCGCCCGGATCGGCGAAAACGTTCGGCTGGCGGCGCATGTCAGCGTGGCGGAAGACGCGGTTTTGGGCGATGACTGTCTTTTGATGCAAGGCGTTGTGGTGGCTGCACGGGTGCGCATTGGCGACCGTTTCATTGCCCATCCCGGCGCCTGTGTCGGGGCCGATGGCATGTCATTTGTGACACCGGAAAAATCGACCGTAGAACAGGTGCGCGAAAATCTGGGACAGACCGTGGCAGTGGAACAAAGCTGGGTGCGGATCCACTCGCTTGGCTCGGTGCAGATCGGCAATGATGTGGAACTGGGGGCCAACTCGGCGATTGATAAGGGCACGATCCGCGATACGCAGGTGGGCGATGGCACCAAGATCGACAATCTGGTGCATCTGGCCCACAATGTTGTGGTGGGGCGTGACTGCCTGTTTGCCGCACAAGTTGGGATTGCCGGCTCGACCACATTGGGGGACCGTGTCGTGTTGGGCGGCAAGGTGGGTGTGTCGGACAATGTGAAGATCGGCAGTGATGTGGTCGCCGGGGGCGGCACGAATATCTTGTCGAACGTGCCTGCCGGGCGGGCGGTCATGGGCTATCCGGCCACCAAGATGGAGACCCACATCGAAATGTATAAAGGGTTGCGCCGTTTGCCGAGGCTGCTATCTCAAGTTGCGGACCTGCAGAAAGCTGTTTCCAAGTTGTCCGAGAAAGATTAAGTGAGCGATAAGCGCATTTCAGGGGAATACCATGTCGCAGGATGTGAAAGAGACGGTTATTCAGATCATCGCTGAGCAAGCGGTTCTGGATGTTTCGGACGTAACAATGGCAAGCACATTGGACGATCTGGGGATCGACAGTCTTGGGCTGGTTGAATCCATTTTCGCCATCGAAGAGGCCTTTGATATTCAGGTGCCCTTTAATGCCAATGAGCCTACCGAGTCGGATTTTGATATCTCGTCGATTGCAGCCATTGTGAAGGCTGTCGAAGGTCTGGTGGCTGATCAAAGCGCATGAAACGGGTCGTCATCACCGGGCAGGGGGCGATCAACGCCCTGGGCCACTCGGCCAGTGCCACGACGCGCGCCATGGCCGAAGGTGTTTGCGGGATTGGCCCGCTGGAAATTCGGGATGTCGAGCGACTGGCGATCAAGATTGCCGGTCAGATCAAAGGCTATGCTGCCGAGGATCATTTCAACCGTCAACAAATCGCCCTGTATGACCGGTTCACCCAGCTGGCGCTTTTGGCTGCACGCGAGGCGATTTCGCAATCCGGTCTGAATTTCACCGATGCTTTGGCGGAGCGCTCTGGCGTGATCCTTGGCACCTCGGGGGGCGGGTTGAACACGCAGGATGAAAATTACCGCGTGGTCTATGAGGAAGGGAAGAACCGGGTTCATCCTTTCACCGTGCCCAAGCTGATGAACAACGCCGCGACCAGCCATGTCTCGATGGAGCACAATCTGATGGGGCCGTCGTTCACCGTGGCCACGGCCTGTGCGTCATCAAACCATGCGATGGGGCAGGCGTTCAATCTGGTGCGCGCGGGCGTGGCGCCGGTGATGATCACCGGCGGGACGGAATCGATGCTGTGTTTTGGCGGCGTGAAGGCCTGGGAAGGGCTGCGCGTGATGTCCAAGGACGCCTGTCGCCCGTTCAGCGGCAACCGCAACGGTATGGTGCAGGGCGAGGGCGCGGCGGTGTTCGTGTTTGAAGATTACGATCTGGCCAAGGCGCGCGGCGCGGATATTCTGGCCGAGGTGATCGGTTTTGCCATGTCGTCAGACGCGGCTGACATTGTGATGCCCAGCAAGCAGGGCGCGGCGCGGGCGATTGCCGGGGCGCTGACCGACGCGATGATCAGCGCCGATGAGGTGGGCTATATCAATGCCCATGGCACGGGCACCGCAGCCAATGACAAAACCGAATGCGCCGCCGTGTCTGATGTGTTCGGCGCGCATGCCGATAATCTGATGATTTCGTCCACCAAGTCGATGCACGGCCATTTGATTGGGGGCACCGGTGCGGTTGAACTGTTAGCCTGTATCATGGCGCTGCGCGAGGGCGTGATTGCACCGACGATCAACTATCAGGAGCCGGATCCAGAGTGTTCTTTGGATATTGTGCCCAATGAGGCGCGCCAGGCGGATGTGGATGTGGTGCTGTCGAACGCTTTTGCCTTTGGCGGGCTGAATGCTGTGCTGGCACTGCGCAAGATTTAAGGCTTTATTCTTGTTATTAAAATGAAAACGCCGCCCGGAAGGGGCGGCGTTTGCTGTTTATTCTGGTGCTTTTACTGCCCGGTCACGTCTTTGATCAGCGCGTCAAAACCGGCGGTGAACCCGCTCAGCGAAACATCCAGCGCGACTTCGGTGTCGGGGGCTTGCAGCGGCACAATGGTGATGGTTGCCTTGGCACCGCGCTTAAGCGCGTTGATGTCTTCGGGCGAAAAGCCAAGGCGCGACATGCAGCTGTTGGGGGTACAGAACGCAAACGGGTAGCGTTTCTGGCTGCCACTATCGATGGCGAAGCGCAGCTGCGGGCTGAGCAGGGTTTCCAGCGGGGTCACAACGGTTGCGCCCGCGGCCTGACCCTGTTCGGAGGCAATGAAAAACACATTGATTTCCGAAACCGGGTTGCCGGTTGTGTCTTTGATCAGCTGATACAGCTGGCAAGGTTCTTTTTGACCTTCGGGCGCGCGGACGCAGCGCATCTCCCAGTCGCCGTGCGTTTCACGGGCATAGGGTTGGCCGACTTCATTTTTGACCTCGGTTCCCATCGAAATGGTCGGGTCGCTGGCCAGCGGGTTTTCAGCGGCGGGGGTTTCTGCCGGGGTCGGAGCCTCGGTCGGGGTTGTTTCTTGTGCCAGTGCGGCGGGGGCGCTTAGGGCCACAACGGACGCGCAGATCAGGCTGTTCAGGAAAGCACGCATAATGATCCTTTGTTTTCCATGAATTCTTGACGCATGGCCTTAGCACGCTGTGTCCGTTCTGTCAGGGCACAAATTGCTGTTTTGGCTTTGCAATACAGGATGTTTGCGGGTTTTCGCTTGTCTGTGAACTGGGCAAGAAAAAAGGGCCGCCAAGCGACCCTTTTTCCCGTTTTTTCTCCCCGTCGGACTGGCCGACTTAGTCATTGAGAGGCACGCTAAGGTCTTTGTATCCCCTCGTCAACAAAGAATTTTGTTAGAATCTTTCCACCTTACGTGGGGTCAATCTTTGCCCAAAAAAAGACCGCGCCAAAGGGGCGCGGCCAGTCTGACAGGGAGGAAGTCATGCCCCACAGTCGGGAGGACTGCTTATAGGACGGATCAACACTGGCGCGAATAGGTTAAGAATGTATTTTGGGTGCGCACAGGCAGAAGATGAAATCAGGGAGTGGCCCAGTGAGTGAGCATATTTTTATCGGTGGCGGTGGTGAAGGCTATGCTGATCCGCAGCATCTGAAACTGGGGTACGCCAACCGACACGGGCTGATCGCCGGCGCGACAGGCACCGGCAAGACGGTGACGTTGCAAATTCTGGCCGAAGGGTTTTCTGCCGCCGGGGTGCCGGTGTTTTTGTCGGACGTGAAGGGGGATTTATCGGGCCTTGCGGCAGCCGGGTCGGAACAGTTCAAGCTGCATGGCGCCTTTAGCGAGCGCGCCCAGACCATCGGGCTTGATCTGTCCTATGAGGCCTTCCCGACGACGTTTTGGGACTTGTTCGGCGAGCAAGGCCATCCGATCCGCACCACCGTGGCCGAGATGGGGCCGTTGTTGATTTCACGCCTGCTGGAGCTGACCGAGGCGCAAGAGGGCATTCTGAACATCGCCTTTCGCGTGGCCGATGAGCAGGGGCTGGCGCTCTTGGATCTGAAAGACCTGCAATCCATGCTGGTCTGGGTTGGCGAAAATCGCGCCGATCTGAGCCTGCGCTATGGCAATGTGTCGACCGCGTCGATCGGGGCGATTCAGCGCCGCTTGCTGGTGTTGGAAAACCAAGGAGGGGCCAAGCTGTTTGGCGAACCCGCGCTTGAGCTGTTCGATATGATGCAGCTGGGCGCTGACGGGCGCGGGCGGATCAACATTCTGGCGGCGGACAAGCTGATGGGATCGCCGCGTCTCTATGCGACTTTCCTGCTGTGGATGCTGTCTGAACTGTTTGAAACCCTGCCCGAGGTCGGTGATCCGGACAAACCCAAGCTGGTGTTCTTCTTCGACGAGGCACATCTGTTGTTTGACGATGCGCCCAAGGCACTGGTCGACAAGGTAGAGCAGGTGGCACGGTTGATCCGCTCCAAGGGGGTCGGCGTGTATTTTTGCACCCAGAACCCGGCGGATGTACCCGAAGACATTCTGGGCCAGTTGGGCAACCGGGTGCAGCATGCGTTACGCGCTTTCACCGCCAAGGATCGCAAGCAGTTGAAGATGGCCGCCGAAACCTATCGCGATAACCCCCGGTTCAGCACCGAAGAGGCGATCCGCGAGGTTGGCGTGGGCGAGGCGGTGACCTCGATGTTGCAAAAGAAGGGCGTGCCGGGGATCGTGGAGCGCACGTTGATCCGCCCGCCCAGCTCGCAACTGGGGCCGCTTTCAGAGGCCGAGCGCGCACGGGTGATCGCGGCATCGCCTTTGGCAGGCAAGTATGAAACCACGCTGGACCGCCATTCGGCCCATGAAATCCTGACCAAACGCGCAGAAGACGCCGCCACCGCAGCCGAGCAGGCCGAGCGTGAAGAGGAAGAAGCCGAAGCGGCCTTGCGTGAATACAAGGCCGGGCGGCGTTATTCGGGAACCCGTGTCAGCCGTTCGACCTCGCGCCGTTCAAGCCGGGATGACACCATTGGTTCAGCCATTGGCAAAGCGGTGATCAAAGAGCTGAAAGGCACCACCGGGCGGCGCATTGTGCGTGGCATTCTGGGCGGATTGTTCAAGGGCAGATAAAAATGTGATCCGACTGGGCAGGGGGTGCGTATCCCCTTTATGATGACCCAGAGCGCACAAGTTATGGAAAGGGCCACCCGCATGCGGCGGGAGCCTGTCATTGTAAAAGGAGAAGCGGCTGTGTCAGGCGCTTCGGGGGCTGGGGCCCTGTCGGAACAGACGGTCTGGATGCTTGCGGTGCGCGATGCGCGCGACAAGCGGTCTTTTGGACTGTTGTTTGACCACTTTGCGCCGCGGCTGAAGGGCATGATCCTGAAGTCGGGGCTGGGCGATAATCAGGCCGAGGATCTGGTGCAAGAGGTCATGTTGACCGTCTGGCGCAAGGCGGGCCAGTTTGACCCGGAACGCGCACAGGTTTCGGCCTGGATTTACCAGATCGCGCGCAACCGGCAGATCGACCTGCACCGCAAAGAGAGCCGTCCCGTTCCTGAGGCGCTGAAACAGCCCGAGGAAGACTCACCAGACGCCGGACAGGCGCTGGCGATAGAACAAGAAACCGCCAAGCTGAAGGCGGCGCTGCAGCAGCTGCGCCCTGACCAGCGCGAAATGATTGAGAAAGCCTATCTGGGCGAGCTGTCGCACAGCGATATCAGCCGCCAGACCGGCGTGCCGCTGGGCACAATCAAGTCGCGTATCCGTCTGGGGCTGGAGCGCCTGCGCCACGAGCTAAAGGAAATACGTTGATCATGTCGAGTGTGACACATCATATCCCGGACCACATTCTGACGGCCTATGCGGCTGGCAGTCTGTCGCATGTCTATTCCGTTGTGGTCGCCGCGCATATTTCGATGTGCGATGAATGCCGCGCGCGACTGGGGGCCCAAGAGGCGATGGGCGGTGTCGTGATGGAACAGCAAAGCGCCGACCTGTCGGCCGATCTGAAAGCCAGTGTTCTGGACATGCTGGATGATCCGGTGCCCGACACCCCCGTTTACGCCCGTCAGGGGGTTTTCCCCTCGCCTGTGATGGCCGAGCTGAAGGGCCAGAAACCCAAGTGGAAATCGCTGGGTTTGGGGGTGAAACAGTCAATCCTGCATTCGGGGCCGGAAGGTTCGGTGCGTTTGCTGTCGATCCCGCCCGGCCAAGCGGTGCCCGATCACAGCCACGGCGGGTTGGAGCTGACGCTGGTGTTGCAAGGCAGTTTCAGCGACGAATCCGGCCGTTTTGGCGTGGGCGACGTCGAGGTCGCCGATGAGGATGTGGATCACATCCCGATCGCGGGCGTCGAGGCAACCTGTATCTGTCTGGCTGCCACCGATGCACCCTTGCAGTTCAAGGGGCTGATGCCGCGCTTGTTGCAGCCGATCTTCGATATCTGAACCGGGTTCCGAACGCCGTTCAGAGCGGTCGGATCTTCAGCATCGTGATGCGGTTGTTCTCCCGCTCGCATACTTCAAACCGAAAGCCATGGAAGCTGAACACCTGACCCGGGTTAGGGATCAGCTGTGCTTCGTGGATGACCAGACCGGCGACGGTGTTGGCTTCTTCGTCGGGCAGGGCCCAATCAGCGGCGCGGTTCAGATCGCGGATCGTGGTATCGCCTTCGACAAGGTAATGGCCATCGTCGGACTTTTGGAACGGAATGTCGGCCTCTTCGTCGAATTCATCGGTGATCTCGCCTACGATCTCTTCCAGAATGTCCTCAAGCGTGATCAACCCCCGCAGCGCGCCATATTCATCCACTACCAGCGCAAAGTGGGTGTGGCGGCGCAGAAACTCACGCATCTGATCGTCCAGAGACGTGGTTTCCGGCACGAAATACGGCTCTTTGACCACATCCATGATGTCAAACTTCGCCAGCGCCTCAGGGTCACCGCCCGAGCCGCGCACCTGTTTGTTGATGGCGCGCAACAAGTCTTTGGCGTGGATCACGCCGATAACGTTTTCCGGCTCGTCCCGAAACACGGGCAGGCGGGTGTAGGGGCTGTCCAGACATTGCGACAACAGCTTTTCGGGGGACTCATCTGCGTCCAGCATTTCAATGTTGGAACGATGCAGCATGATCTCTTCGACCGCGCGTTCGGCCAAATCCAGCGCGCCCAGAATCCGGTCGCGGTCTTCCTTTTCCACCACGCCTTCGGAATGGCCCAGTTGCAGGGCGCCGGCGATTTCCTCGCGCACGGCCAGAATGTGACTGTCCGGGTCAATCTTGACACCAAACACCCGCAGCAGCACGCGCACCAACGCGCGCACGGCGCTGACGATGGGCGAAAAGGCCAGAATGATCAGCCGGATCACGGGCGACACCTTGGCGGCGGCGCTTTCCGAATTGGTGATGGCATAGGTTTTGGGCAGGACCTCGGCGAAAATCAGCACCAGAAAGGTCATCATCAATGTGGCCAGTGCCACGCCGCCTTCACCGAACAGGCGCGTAAAAAGTGCGGTCGCCAGCGACGCGGCCAGAATGTTCACAAGGTTGTTGCCCAACAGGACCGAGCCGATCAGGCGTTCATTATCCTCGGTGATGTTCAGCGCGGTTTGCGCGCCCTTGGAGCCACGATCCGCCTGTGCGCGCAGTTTCCCGCGCGAGGCTGCCGTCAGCGCGGTTTCCGAGCCGGAAAAGAAGGCTGACAAAACCAGCAGCAAGATAATCGCCCCGGCCGTGAGCCAGAACGCTGTGTCGTAAAGAGTCGTCGCGGTGTCCATCGCGTGGATAAGCCTTTGTGTTACCTGATCTTGTTATGGGGCGCGGGGGCGCGGCAATCAAGTTTTGCTGGCCAGCGGATGGTGCTCTAACACCAAAGATTTCAGCCGTTCGTCCAGAACATGGGTATAGATCTCTGTGGTCGAGATATCGGCATGCCCCAGAAGGGTTTGAATTGCACGCAGGTCTGCGCCGCCTTCCAGCAGATGTGTGGCAAAGGCGTGGCGTAGTGTGTGGGGGGTGACTTTGTCAGGTGACACCCCGCCTTCGACCGCCAGTTCCTTGATCAGCGCGTAAAACCGGTGCCGAGTCAGGTGGCCTTGTTTCGAGTTGGTCGGAAACAGAAACGGGCTGGGTTTGCCCCCTTTCTTTTGCGCTTTTTCCTGCGCGGCGTCGCGTTTTTCCAGCCAGTCGTGCAAGGCTGCGCGGGCAGGGGGTGACAACGGCACCATCCGTTCCTTGCCGCCTTTGCCGGTGATCAGCAACATGCGCGGATCGCCCCGGGTTGCGGCAACCGGAAGCGAGACCAGTTCGCTGACCCGCATGCCGGTGGCATAAAGCACCTGCATCAGGCAGGTGTTGCGCACCCGGTCGCGGCCGACCAGCGCGGCGTCTAGTAGGCGGTCGACCTCGTCCACGCTAAGTGTTTTGGGCAGGCGTTTGGTTTTGCCGGGGCCCTTGATTTCCATGGCGGGGTTATCAGTGCGCCAGCCTTCTTCATAGGCGAAGCGATAAAGCTGCTTGGCGGCAGACAGTCGGCGTGCGCGGGTGGCGGCAGACAGGCCCTGTGCCTCGCAGAAGATCAGATAGTCCTCTAATTGCGCGCGGGTCAGGGCGTCAAACGACAGCGATTTACGTGCCATCCACTCTGCCAGATCTTTCAGGTCGCGGGCATAGCCCAGCGTGGTGTTGCGCGCGGCGTTTTGTTCGGCTGCGTGGGCGTCCAGAAACGCGGTGATCCAGCGTTCGGCCTCAGGGGTCATCCGCGGCGCTCCAGGATCAAAAGCTCAAGCGCGCTGCGCCGGGCGGTGTCTTCCAGCCCCAGATGGCGCAGGACGGCCAAAGCTTCGGATACATCAGACAGATCACCGCGCGACCCGTCGGTGATCAGGTCGATGGCCACAAGAATTGCTTCGCCCAGACGACCGTCGTTCAGGCGGGCCTGCATCGGCTCGCTGAGCGTGGGGGTGGAAAACCCATCCAATACGGCGCGGGCCAGATCGTTGGGCGGGGTCAGCCCGCCCAGATCGCCTTGGGCCACGGCGCGCAGAAAGGTTTCCATCCGGTTTTGCGGTTCGTGGTTGCGGGCGATGGTTTCGTAGGTGTCTGACAGCAATCCCATACGAAAGGCGCGGGATTTTTGCGCCGGGGGCAGGTCCATTTGCGCCAGACGGGCACCATAGAGGCTGGCAAAGGGCACCTCGAGTTCGGCGGCCTGCATGGCTTGCCATGCGCCGGGCAGGGCCATGGCCACCTGCGCAGCATCCCCTGACAGGATCGCGACGTCCAGCTTTTGTACTGCGGCGACACGGTCCCACACCCCGCCCGAGGCCGCCGGGCGGCGTTCAGTGTAAATCCCCAAAAGGCGATTGGCCGGAATGGCGCCGCTGCGCCCTAAACGCTCGGCGGCTTCCAGCTGGGCTTTCCAGCCCGCAGTGGGGCGCAGATCAGCCTGCGCGAAGGCCAGCGGTGCGGTCGCGGTGGGCAGAGGCTCGCCAATGGCTTCAAACATCCGAAACACCAGCGGGCTGGGGCGATTGGGGATGGGCAGGGGCGTCGCGCCCTCGTCCAGTTCGGGCACCAGAAAGCGGGTCAGGATCGCGTCTTGCTGCGCGGTGATATAGCCCAGCGTGCGGCCTGTTTCCAAACTGAGCGCTGCGGCGTTCCAGTCACCGCCACGCGCCAGGCAGAAAATCCGTGCCTGAAACGTTGGGGCAATGTCGGGCGCGGCGCGCATGGCGGCGCAGGCCCGGTCTTCTTGCCCGGTCAGCAAAGACACATCAAACCAGCGGCGAAAAAGTTCGGGATGGGTGGGGCCTGCCCGTTCCAGCAGCGCCTGTGCCTGATCCAATGCCCCCAGCGCCAACAGTTTATCCAGACGGGCCAGTAGCAAGGTGCCATCCGCGCCCTCGCCCTGAGGCGGCGCCAGTTCGGCCAACAGCAACGTATAAAGCAGCGATTGAACGGCGGGCAGGGTGTCTGCGCGTTCCGAGCGGATCAGCGCCGCCAGATCGGCGCGGCTGCTGGAGCCCCAGAGGGTTTTGGGCAGACCGGTCATCGAAGGGGGCAACAGCCCCGCGGCATCCAGTACAGGGCCATCCAATGGCGCCACGGTGACCAGTTCAGGGGCGGCGCTTTCGGGGATGTCGGGCGCGGGCGCCACGACGGGCGGCGTCACAGAATCTGACAACCAGTCGATCGCCGAAAGCGGGCCGTCCTGCGCCAGTGCCCCGTGCGCGGCCCAGATCAATGCCAGTGTCAGCGCTTTACTGCGCATCCAGCGTCACCGGTTGCGTGATTTGCTGCACCGGCGCGGACATGTCGCCCAGATAGGCATAGCCCACCAGCCCGATGCCGCCCAATACGATCAAAAGAAGAAGCGCCTTAAAGATCCGCCCCATATGCCTGCCTTTTCTTATCGGGGCCTTGCGACCCCCGGTTTGAATTTATCTGAGATTATATATGGCATTTTGTGCGAACTCACGCCATTGAAGGGATCGAAAAGTAAAAACATTGGCAGGAGGTTGCCCATCGTGGCCTGGCAGCTCAAGAAAACTGTGGTGATGGTCGGAATGATGGGCGCGGGCAAGACCGCCGTGGGCAAGGCGCTGGCGCAGGAACTGGGGGTTCAGTTTCTGGACAGCGACGAGGAAATCGTCAAAGCCGCCAACATGTCGATTGCCGAAATCTTTGAACGCGATGGCGAACCGTTCTTTCGCGACAAGGAAACGCAGGTGATCGAACGCCTGCTCGAAGGCGAACGCTGCATCCTTTCGACCGGCGGTGGGGCCTTTTTATCCGACCGCAACCGTGAACTGATTTCGCAAAAGGGGGTCTCGGTTTGGCTGAACGCTGATCTGGAACTGCTCTGGAACCGCGTGAAACACAAAGACACCCGCCCGTTGCTGCGCACCGCCGATCCCCATGCCACCCTGCGAGAGCTTTATCGCGCCCGGGTTCCGTTTTATCGTCAGGCTGATCTGATGGTGGATACGCAGGCGGAGTTTTCCATCGAAGATACTGCAAACGCCGTGGTGCAGGCACTTACAAGCCGCCCTGATGCGTTGATCCAAGACTAAGAGGCGACCATGGAAACCGTTCACGTTGGGCTGGAAGGCCGGGAATACGATATTCACATCGGGCAGGGGCTGTTGGCCCGGGCGGGAGAATTCATCGCGCCTTTGCTTCGCCGCCCTTTTGTGGCCGTTGTCACGGATGAAAACGTCGCGGCGCTGCATCTGGACAATCTGCGTGCTGGCTTGGCGGATGCGGGCATTGAAATGGTCGCCCTGACCCTGCCCGCAGGCGAGGCCACAAAAAGCTGGCCCCATTTTACCCGCACTGTGGAATGGCTTTTAGAGCAGAAAGTCGAGCGCAACGGAATCGTTGTGGCGCTTGGTGGCGGGGTGATCGGTGATCTGGTCGGCTTTGCGGCGGCGGTGCTGCGCCGGGGCGTGCGCTTTGTGCAAGTGCCGACATCCTTGTTGGCACAGGTCGACAGCTCGGTTGGCGGCAAGACCGGGATCAACTCGCCGCTTGGCAAGAACCTGATCGGCGCCTTTCACCAGCCCAGCCTTGTGCTGGCGGATATTGATGTGCTGGGCACGCTGACCCCGCGCGATTTTCTGGCGGGCTATGGCGAGGTGGTGAAATACGGGTTGCTGGGCGATGCCAAGTTCTTTGACTGGCTGGAGGCCGAGGGGCCCGCGCTGGCGGCAGGTGACGTTGGCGCGCGCATCCGCGCTGTGCGCCGCAGCTGTGAGATGAAGGCTGAAATCGTGCTGCGCGATGAAACCGAACAGGGTGATCGCGCCTTGCTGAATCTTGGCCACACCTTTGGTCACGCGCTTGAGGCCGCGACGGGCTATTCCGACCGTCTGCTGCACGGTGAAGGGGTGGCCGTGGGCTGCGCTTTGGCGTTTGAATTGTCGCAACGTATGGGGCTGTGTTCGCAGGAAGAGCCTTCGCGCATTCGCGCCCATCTGGATGCGATGGGGATGATGAAAGATCTGGCCGACATACCCGGTGATCTGCCCGATGCCGACGGGCTGCTGCAGCTGATGGGGCAGGACAAAAAGGTGCTGGATGGCAAGCTGCGTTTCATTCTGGCGCGCGGTATCGGCACCAGCTTCGTCACCGCCGATGTGGATCGCGATGTGGTGCGCAGCGTGCTGGTTGACGCTTTGGCGCAACGTTAACGCTTGGCGCGGATCGCGAACAGCTCGCCGATGTTTTCGCGGGTGATATAGCCGATCATGTGACCTTCTGGGGCGGTGATGGCCACGGCGGGCGCACCTTGTTGATAGAGCGCATTTAGCACGCTCTCCAGCGGGTCATTCAGAGCGCGGACAGGTACATCGTTCAGCATATGGTCCGAGACAGGCTGCATCGCGTGCTCGTTGTGCAGGGCCGCAAAGATAGCCTGACGCGTCAGGAAGCCCTGCAAATGCCCGTCTGCGGTAAGCACCGGAAATTCGTGCTGGGTGGTGCGGATCACCGCCGCCGCCGCGGCCTGCATGCTGTCGCTGCTGGACAGGCTTTCAAACTGGGTGATCATCGCATCGCGCGCCAGCAGGTTGCGGGCAACCGCATGCAGCGACACATCGTTTGATTCCGCCGCCGCCGCCATAAAGATAAACACAGCGATCAACAGCAGGATCGGATTGCCCGAGGTCAGCCCCAGATAGCCAAAGCCAAATGCCACCACCTGACCGGCGCCCGCGGCCACCCGTGTGGCCCGTTCGCGCGGCATGAACAGCGCCAGCACGGCGCGAAACACCCGTCCGCCATCCATCGGAAAGGCCGGGATCATGTTGAACACCGCCAAAAACAGGTTCACCGCCGCCAGCCGGGCCAGAAAGCCTGACGTGGTGTTTTCCATCTGCAAAAGTTCGGAAATGCCACCCTGATAGCCCAACACCAAGGCCAACACGGCCCAAATCACCACATTCACTGCCGGGCCAGCCAACGCGACGATGATTTCTTGGCCGGGGTCTTCGGGCATGCGCTCAAGCCGGGCCATGCCGCCAATGGGCAAAAGGGTGATGTCGGGCGTTTTGATGCCATAGCGGCGCGCGGTCAGGGCATGGCCGAACTCGTGCGCGACAACGCAGGCAAAAAGCACCAGGATGAACAGCACGTTTTCCAGCGCCGCCGCAGGGCCCTTATCAGCCCAGGCGGCAGCCCCGATCCAGATCAGCAGAAGAAAGAAAGTGGCGTGTACGCGCAGCTGTGAGCCAAAGAGCCGACCGAGAGGGAAGGACCAGCTCATGGTGCGCCCCGCCCCTTAGAACGGGATTTCGTCGTCGAGGTCGCCAGCCGGGCCGGGGCCTCCGGCACCGCCACCCGAGCCGCCATAACCCCCGCCCTGATCGCCGCCACCATAGCCGCCACCGCCACCACCGTAGCCGCCGCCTTGGCCGCCACCGCCGCCTTCACCGCCGCTGCGGCCGTCCAGCATGGTCAACGTGCCGCCCATGCCCTGAATCACCACTTCGGTTGAATAACGATCCGCGCCGGACTGATCCTGCCATTTGCGGGTTTGCAGCTTGCCTTCGATATATACTTTCGACCCTTTGCGCAGGTACTGTTCACAGACCCGCACCAAGCCTTCGCTGAAGATCGCAACCGAGTGCCATTCGGTCTTTTCGCGGCGTTCGCCGGTGTTGCGATCTTTCCATGTTTCCGATGTGGCGATGCGCAGGTTGCAAACCTTGCCGCCATTCTGGAAGCTGCGCACCTCGGGGTCGCGGCCCAGATTGCCCACCAAAATTACTTTGTTTACTGAACCGGCCATGCGCCTCGCTCCCGTCGAATCTTATTTCTTGTTGCCCACGTTTACACCATCCCGGCGCGGTTAATGGAAGCGCTATCTGTGCCCGCACCTGGACAGCGGCTTCAGATGAAATCCGCTTATAATTTCAGCAGGGCTGGTGAAATCGGTAAAATTCGCTATATATGCCCGAGTTCAAGAACGTGGGACACGCGCATGCGGGTAAAGGTGATGATGGCCGTTTTGGCCGCGACGACCATGGCGGCAGGGGCTGTTGGGGCCGAGCCTTGGGCCTCGTCCAAGTCGCGTGCATTGATCTTCAAATCGCAGACCAAAATTCTCGATAACCGGGCGGCGTCGCAGTATAAAAACTCCGTTCGGTTGCAGCCTGCACCGGTGGTCACGCCGTCGATGTATAACAGCCCGGCTTTCAACGGAAAGTATCGCGGCCCTTATCTGGAAATGGCGAGAACCGCCGCGCGGCGCCATGGTGTTCCCGAAGACCTGTTCTTGCGTTTGGTGCAGCAGGAAAGCGGCTGGAATGCCAAGGCCGTCAGCCACAAGGGTGCCATTGGTCTGGCGCAGTTGATGCCGGGCACGGCGCGTGCCCTGGGCGTTGATCCGAATGTGCCAAGCCAGAATCTGGATGGGGGCGCACGTTATCTGCGTACGCAGTTCGAGGAGTTCGGGTCCTGGCGCCTGGCTTTGGCGGCCTATAATGCCGGTCCGGGGGCGGTCGAGAAATACGGTGGCGTTCCGCCGTATAAAGAGACTAAGAACTACGTCAAGAAAATCTGGGGCAGTTAAGATACTTTAACTGTGCCGTTTTGAGCCTTGATATTGCTTGATTTTCTGAAATTCATCGGGGTATTTCCCGCGCGCGTTTGAAAGGCGCGGGTGAAATAGGCCGCCGATGCAAACCCCAATCCTTCGGCGATTTTCTTGATCGGCATTCTGGTGTCGGCCAGCAGGCGTTGGGCCTCGGCGATTTTGCGGTCGGCCAGAAAATCCGAGGCGGTGCGTCCACAGCTTTCTTTGCAAACACGCGTCAGATGGGTCGGCGTGACCCCCAGCTGAGCGGCGTAGTCCGACACCGATTCATGCAGGTGAAACCGCTGTTCCACCATGTCCGAATACCGTCGCGCCAACCGGCGCGCTGCGGTTTTTTCCGCCAGCGCGTCTTCGTGGTTCAGCATCTGGCGCTCTAGCCAGACGGTCAGCAGACCTGCGTGGTAGCCAGCGGCACGCAGGCGGGCGGGGTGGTCGCCTTCGACCTCGCGCTGAAGGTTGTCCAGAATCAGCGTCAGTTCGGCCTGATCAGCTGCGTCGCGGATGCGCAGGTGGCAGGGGTGATCTGGAAAGGGCAGGTCATGATCGGGCGCCATGAAGACCGCGGTGCCAAATACATTCGCGGTGAGTTCAAAACTGTGCATCGTGCCTGCCGGAATATACACCGCATTATGGGCACCATAGCCGCGCGTCAGCCCGCCGACTGTCAGCCGGCCCTGACCACGGGTGAACCAAATCAATTGATCGACGGAATAACTGCGCATGGCCTCGACGCGCCAACGGCTGCCCTTGAACAGAGCATGGAGCGGAATAACGCGGAGGTCAGCGGAGGACATGGCTTTTCCAAAATTTGATTGCAATAATCCAAGGTTAGGAGCGAACTCGCCCCGAATCAACGGTTATGTTTGTTCGATTAGTGCAATTTTGGAAACGGAGTGTGCGGATTATCCAAGCGCGATGGGATGCCAGTCCTTCATGCGTGCCCGAAACCAGGTGCGCTGCCGCTTGGCATATTGGCGCGAGGCGATTTTCGCCGCGTCGATGGCGTCTTCAAGGCTCAGCTCGCCTTTCAGATGCGCAATCAGCTCGGGTGCGCCAATCGCCCGCGAGGACAACAGTGCGGGGTCCCACGTTGCAAGATTTGCCCGGGCTTCGTCAAGCGCGCCGTGTTCAATCATCAGATCAAAGCGGCGATCAATGCGGTCTGCCAGCCAGTCGCGCTCGGCGTCCAGCAACAGTGCATGGGCGTCTTGAACCGCCAACAGGGGCGCAGGCGTGTCGTCCTGCCATGCGGCCAGGCCACGACCCGTGGTTTGCTGAACTTCCCAGGCGCGTTGCACGCGCATCGGGTTCAGCCCGTCGATCCGGCTTTGGGTTTCGGGGTCCAGTTCGGCCAGCATGCCAGCATGGCCTTCACCCTTGCGGCGGGCGTCCGCGGTTTGGCGAATTCCGGATGGCGTTGGGGGAATTTCGGCCAGCCCTTCGGTCAGGGCCTTAAAATACAGTCCCGTGCCGCCAACGATGATCGGGCGTGCGCCGTTCAGAAAGGGGGTGACCTCGCGCAGCCAGTGTCCCACCGAATAGTCACCATCATAGGGCACGTGCCCATAAAGGTGGTGAGGGGCTTGGGACTCTTCGTGCTTGGAGGGGCGGGCTGTCAAAACCCGCCAGTTGCCATAAATCTGCAAAGCATCCGCATTCACGATCACCCCGCCATGGCGCGCTGCAATCTTAAGCGCCAGCGCAGATTTTCCGCTTGCTGTGGGTCCGGCAATCAAAACCGGGCGGTCGGTCGAAATTTCAGGCAGTTTTGACACGCGGTTTTCCGGTTTTCACATTGATCCCAGCCGTCTTTTCCGACATTTTGCCCGCAACGCCAAGACAAGTTGTAAGGGGCAAGTAATGAGCGACGGAACTGAAACCCAGCCGACGCCGACGTATCGTCGTGTCATGTTGAAGATTTCCGGCGAGGCCCTGATGGGGGATCAGGGCTTTGGCCTGCATCCGCCAACGGTCGAGCGCATCGCCAAGGAAGTGAAGAAGTGCCATGATCTGGGTGTCGAGATTTGCATGGTCATCGGTGGCGGCAACATCTTTCGCGGGCTGCAGGGCAGCGCGCAAGGCATGGAACGTACCACCGCCGATTACATGGGCATGCTGGCGACCGTGATGAACGCGCTGGGGATGCAATCCGCGCTGGAGGCACAAGGCGTGCACAGCCGGGTGATCACCGCGATCCGCATGGATGAGGTGGCCGAGCCCTACATCCGGCGCCGCGCCGTGCGCCACCTCGAAAAGAAACGGGTTTGTATTTTTGCTGCCGGCACGGGCAACCCCTATTTCACCACCGACACTGCCGCCACCCTGCGCGCCAATGAGATGAACTGCGAAGCGATCTTTAAGGGCACCAAGGTGGATGGGGTCTATGACAAAGATCCGGTCAAGTTTGACGATGCGGTGCGCTATGAAGACATCACCTATGATGATGTACTGCAAAAGCATCTTGGCGTTATGGATGCTTCGGCGATTGCTCTGGCGCGTGACAATGACCTGCCGATCATTGTGTTCTCTCTGGATGAGCCGGGTGGGTTTGAAACCATTCTGGCCGGGGATGGCACCTATACAATCGTGCATGGATAAGGCATAGCTGGTGGGCCGAAACTGGCCCCAAGAGCCAAGAAAAGAAAGGGATGGGCATGTCTGAGGACGAGTTTGAGATTGATCTGGACGATCTGGAGCGCCGCATGGATGGCGCGCTGGCTGCCCTGAAGCAGGAATTTTCCTCGCTTCGCACCGGCCGGGCTTCGGCCGCGATGGTCGAGCCGATCAACGTCGATGCTTATGGGTCGATGACGCCGCTTAATCAGGTGGGCACCGTCAATGTTCCCGAACCGCGCATGGTCACCATCAATGTGTGGGACAAGTCGCTGGTGGCCAAGGTGGAAAAGGCGATCATGGAATCGGGACTGGGGATCAACCCGCAGACCAACGGTACCATCGTCATGCTGCCTATTCCCGAGCTGAACGAAGAACGCCGCCGTGAACTGACCAAGGTTGCTGCGCAATACGCTGAAAATGCGCGCGTTGCGGTGCGTAACGTGCGCCGTGATGGCATGGATCAGCTGAAAAAAGCCAAGAACGACGGCATGAGCGAAGATGATCACAAAATCTGGCATGATGAAGTGCAAGAGCTGACCGACGCGCATATCGCCAAGGTCGATGCCGCACTTGAGAACAAGCAACAGGAGATCATGCAGGTATAACCGCCTGCGTGACCTGGAAAGGGGCCCATTGGCCGCAAAATCGCAAAATGAGAACGGGCCTCAGCACGTCGCTATCATTATGGATGGCAATGGTCGCTGGGCCCAGAATCGCGGGCGCCCGCGGTTGTTTGGCCATCAGGCAGGCGCCAAGCGTGTGCGCGACATCGTCAAAGCCTGCCCGGATCTGGGCATAAAATACCTGACGATCTTTGCCTTTTCGACCGAGAATTGGAAACGCACCCAGACCGAAGTTGCCGGGCTGATGACGCTGTTTCGCCGCTATATCCAGTCCGAGGCCAAGGCCTTGCTGAAGGCGGGGGTGCGGGTTCGGTTCATTGGCGATCGCGACCGGTTGGAAGCCAATCTGGTTTCGTTGATGAACGAGTTGGAAGAGATGACCGCGCATAATGATGCGGTGCATCTGACCATCGCCATCAATTATGGTGGCCGCGATGAAGTCGCCCGCGCCACCAAACGTCTGGCACGCGAAGTCGCGGCAGGGCGTCTGGACCCCGAAGACGTGAATGACGAAACTCTGGCAAGTTTCCTGGATACGTGCCTGTTGCCCGACCCTGATCTGGTCATTCGCACCAGTGGCGAGGCGCGGATTTCCAATTTTCTGCTGTGGCAGTCCGCTTACGCCGAGTATGAATTCACGCCGGTCCTGTGGCCCGACTTCACGCCCAAGGTTTTTGGCGAAATTATCGACAAATATGCGCTGCGTGATCGCCGCTATGGCGGGGTGAAGGCCTGATGGCCGCGCAATGGGAAGACCTGAAGCCGCGCCTCATGACGGCGGCGGTGATGGCCGTGGTCGGGATCGGGGCGATCTGGCTGGGCGGGGTCTGGTTTCTGGCGCTGGTCGCCGTGGCCAGTGGCGTGATGATCTGGGAACTGGCCCGGATGATTGCGCCTGAAAAGCCCGCCAAGGCGATTCAGTTGGGCGTTTTGGGCGCCGTTACGGTGATCCTGGCGCGGTTTTTACCCATCTTCTATGTGTTCCCCGTGCTGGCGGCGCCGGGGTTGGTGGGGATGTCTTTGCTGAAGCGCCACCCGGTGATGATCGCGCTTTATGGTTTTGCGATCTTGCTGTGCGGCTATGTATTGATTGAATTTCGCCACTCGGGCGGGGTTGGGACGATCCTGTGGATGGTGCTGGTGGTGATTGCCAGCGATGTGGCTGGGTATTTCGCCGGGCGCAGTTTGGGCGGCCCGAAATTCTGGCCGGCAATCAGCCCCAAGAAAACCTGGTCGGGTACGGTCGCGGGCTGGGTTGGCGCTGCGGCGGTCGGGCTGGCTTTTGCACCTTTTGTCAGCGGGGTAGGGGCGCTTGTCCTGATTTCAGTGCTGGTGGCCTTCGCGGCGCAGATGGGTGATATCGCCGAGAGTGCGATCAAACGAAAACTTGGCGTGAAAGACAGTTCAAACATCCTGCCCGGGCATGGCGGTTTGATGGACCGGTTTGACGGGCTGATCGGCGCAGCACTTTGTCTGATGGTTGTGGCGCATGTTCTGCCAATGCCCGTATTCACCTTTTGACACAGACAATTTTTCCTTGAGCCCCCAGTAAAACACGAAAATCGCCGTAAATTTGGCTTCTTTCGCCGCAAGGGTGCATTTGAACTGGACCAAAGTCGAACAATTCGGCAAATAAGGCCCGAAGTTTTAGAGCAGTCGCCAGCAAGGTAGTTTTAATGGACATTATCGGTCTTATTCCGTCGTTCGGGAATGTACTCTATACGCTGGGCGCTTTTGTTCTGGCGCTAAGCGTGATCGTTACCGTGCATGAATACGGCCACTATATTGTTGGCCGGATGTGCGGCATTCATGCCGAGGTGTTTTCGATTGGCTTTGGTCCCAAGCTGCTTTCGCGAGAGGATCAATGGGGCACCCGTTGGCAGATCGCGGCCTTGCCCTTTGGCGGCTATGTTAAGTTTCTGGGCGATGCCGGCGTGGCCAGTGACCGTGCCAGCGATGATCTGGCCGAGATGGATGCCGAAACCCTGCGCCATACCATGCATGGCGCGCCGCTTTGGGCGCGCGCGGCGACGGTGGCGGCGGGGCCGTTCTTCAACTTTGTCTTGTCGATTTTCGTCTTTGCCGGCGTGATTATGTTTGAGGGAGAGGCCGTTGAGCCTCCGACCATCGCCGAGCTGCAATCGCTGCCGACCGAGCTGGGCGATTTGCGACCCGGGGATGTGATCGCAGCGATCGATGGGCGCGAAACACCTGATTTTGCCGCGTTTTATGATGTTGTATCGCAGGTCCCGGTTGAACCCGTCCTGCCCTATACCGTGACCCGCGATGGGCAATTGATCGAGGTCCCGGGCCCGTATCCTTTCCCACCGCTGGTGGCTGGGGTTCAGCCGCAATCGGCGGCGATTGAGGCCGGGTTGAAGGTGGGCGATGTGATCACCGCGATTGACGGGGCTCCGTTGGCCTCGTTCAGCAGCCTGCAAGAGATTGTTACCGGATCAGACGGTCGTGACCTGGTGCTGACCATCTGGCGCGAGGGGGCCAGCCAAGAGATCACGCTTGCCCCCAAACGGGTGGATATGCCGCAGCCTGATGGCGGGTTTGAAACCCGCTGGCTGATCGGGATGACGGGCGGGCTGTTCTTTACGCCGCAAACCCAGACACCGGGCATTGGTACCGCTTTGGGCTATGGCGCGGATCAGACCTGGATGGTTGTGACACAGTCGCTTTCAGGGCTGTATCATATGGTTTCGGGCGCGATCAGCTCGTGCAACCTGCGTGGCCCGCTGGGCATCGCTGAAACCTCGGGCGCGGCGGCCAGCCAAGGGCTGAGCAGCTTCATCTGGTTCATCGCCGTACTGTCAACTGCGGTCGGCCTGTTGAACCTGTTCCCGATTCCGGTGCTGGATGGCGGGCATCTGGTATTTCACACCTATGAAGCCTTGGTGGGCAAGCCGCCGTCGGATCGTGCGTTGAATGCGTTGATGACTTTGGGTCTGACCTTCCTGTTGGGCATGATGTTGTTTGCCATCAGCAACGATCTGTTCTGCCCGTAACAGGGCACATCCGCGCCCCATTCCTGCCATAATATCCCGATAGACAGGCTGCACAAGCAACGCCTGTAAAAGAAGGAGGGCGCAAAAATGGATACCATCGCAGAGGGTTACAATGGCCTGCGCGTCCTGTTCACCGTGAACTGGGATCGCCTGTTCTATTTCGCCGCGATTTTCGGGGCTCTGACCGGTGGCGCGTTCTTGGGCTCGCTGCTCTGAACACCACAACGATCTGAATTATTTGCAAGCGCCCCGCCATTTGGTGATAGGGCGCTTTTTGCGTTTGGTGCCTTTTGACATGTCTGGGCTTTCCAGCTAGTCAGGACGCAATGAACTGCGTCACCACGGGACAAACCGATGACCACTAAATTTGGCGGTATTCTCGGGGCTCTGCCAAGCCCCGCAGCAGGCCTTTGCAAGCTTGCGCTTTTGTTTTTTCTTTCTTTTTCAACGGTTTCCCTGGTCAAACCAGACATCGCCGAAGCGCAAAGCTATCGCTTCACTACGGTTGAAATCGTCGGTAACCAACGCGTCGATGGCGCCACCATCCTATCCTATGCGGGAATCGGTCGGGGCCAGACGGTCAGCGCAGGGCAGCTGAACACCGCCTATCAGGCGATTGTGGATTCGGGCTTGTTTGAGCAGGTCACCGTGACGCCGCGTGGGTCCAAACTGGTGATTGAAGTGGTCGAGTACCCGACCATCAACATCATCAATTTTGAAGGCAACAAGCTGCTTAAAGATGAAGAGCTTGCAACCATCATCCGATCGCAATCGCGCCGGGTGTACAGCCCGTCAGCGGCCGAAGCGGATGCCGCCGAGATTGTCACCGCCTATGAAGTTCAGGGCCGCGTCGCTGCCACCGTAACCCCACGCATCATTCGCCGCAGCGACAACCGCGTCGATCTGGTGTTCGAAGTCACCGAAGGCAAAGTGGTTGAAATCAACCGGATTTCCTTTGTTGGCAACCGCGAGTTTTCGGGCCGCCGCCTGCGCCGCGTGCTTGAAACCAAACAGGCAGGTATTTTCCGTTCGATCCTGCGTTCGGACACTTTCGTTGCCGACCGGATCGATTTCGACAAACAGGTGCTGCAGGATTTCTATCTGTCGCGCGGCTACATTGATTTTCAGGTTCTGTCGGTCACGCCCGAGCTGACCCGAAACCGTGACAGCTTTGTCATCACGTTCAACCTGCGCGAAGGCCAGCAGTTCCGTGTGGGTGAAGTCACAGCGATCAGCGATCTGGCTGAGATCGACCCCGAGGTCTATCAGGAAGCGCTGGCGCTGCGTTCTGGCGTTGTCTATTCGCCCAGTCTGGTTGAAAATAATGTTCAGCGGCTCGAGGCTCTGGCTCTGCGACAAGGGCTGGATTTCATCCGTGTCTCCCCGCGCATCACCCGCAATGATCGCGATTTGACGCTGGATGTGGACTTTGTGATCGAAAAAGGACCGCGTGTGTTCGTGGAACGCATCGACATCGAAGGCAACGCGACCACTCTGGACAACGTCATTCGTCGTCAATTCGATACGGTTGAAGGTGATCCGTTCAATCCGCGCGCCATCCGCGATTCCGCGGAACGTATTCGTGCGTTGGGCTTCTTTTCCAATGCCGAGGTCAACGCGCGCGAAGGCACTTCTACCGATCAGGTGATCGTGGATGTCGATGTCGAAGAACAACCCACCGGGTCTTTGGCCTTTGGTCTGAGCTATTCAACCGACGACGGGACCGGTGCGAACGTAAGCTTCACCGAGCGCAACTTTCTGGGGCGCGGACAGACCATCGGCCTATCCTTCGATACGTCTTCGGAGTCGCGCAGCCTGAGTTTTAACTTTGTAGAACCCTCTTTCCTGGGTCGTAAGTCAGGCTTTGGTTTGAATGCGTATTACTCCAAGACCGACAACCAGTTCAGCAATGCCTATGACACCACCCGTGTTGGCTTCTCGCCCTCAATCATCTTCCCGATCAGTGAATTCAGCCGCCTTGGGCTGCAGTACACGATCGAAGAAGAGGATATGACGAACTACACCGGTGACTCGGCGATCATCACGTTTGAGACGGCGCAGGGGCCGCAGATCACCAGCTCGATCGGCTATACCTATTCGATGGACACGCGCGATGTTGGTCTTGACCCCAATGCCGGTGTTCTGTTCCGCCTGAGTCAGGAATTGGCCGGGCTGGGTGGCGATACAGAGTATCTTGAAACCAACATTCTGGTGGCCGCTGAAAAACGCATCTTCAACGAAGACGTCACCCTGCGCGCCGAGTTTGAAGGCGGCTTGCTGCAGATGATCAGTGGCTCCAGCCGGGCAATTGACCGGTTCTTTGCCAGCGGCAAGATCCGTGGCTTCCAGTCCGCAGGGATTGGCCCCCGTGATCTGGCATCGTCAAATGAGCAGGCTCTGGGGGGGAACACCTTTGCTGTTGCCCGCTTCGAAGCCGAATTCCCGTTGGGGATTGACGAAGAAATCGGCATTACCGGCGGTGTATTCGCAGATTTTGGCGCGGTTTGGGGTCTCAATTATGATAATAGCTGGGGTGTAGATGACGGTTTCCACCTGCGCTCGGCGGTAGGGGTCTCGATTTTCTGGGATACGGTTCTTGGGCCGCTGCGGTTCAACTTTGCCAAACCGCTGGAAAAACGCCCCTATGACCGTACGCAAGAGTTCGAACTGACTGTTTCGACGCGGTTCTGATGCGCTTTTCCGGTGCTTTGATCTTCTCGGCCCTGCTGGCGACAGCGGGGCCTTGCCTTGCGCAGGATGCACCTGCGCCGGTGTTGCGCTCTCCGGTGCTGACGGTGGATCAAGAGCAACTTTTCAACGACTCCGCCTATGGCAAGGCGATGTTGGCGGCGCTTGAAGACGAGCGCGAAGCTCTAACGATGGAAAACCGCCGGATTGAGGCCGATCTGATTGCCGAAGAGCAAGATCTGACAGAAGAACGCCCTCAGATGACACCCGAGGGATTTCGCGAGAAGGCTGCGGCTTTTGATGCGCGGGTGGTGGAAATCCGGCAGGCTCAGGACAGCAAGTTGCGCGCTTTGAATGAGCGCCGTGACGAAGCGCAAAAACAGTTCTATGCCGCCGCGCTTCCCATCGTTGCCGAACTGGTGCGCGAACGCGGTGCGGTACTGGTGCTGGAAAGCCAGTCGGTGATCCTGTCGGCCCAACAAATTGACATCACCCAAGAGGTTATTGCCCGGCTTGACCAGCGCCTGATGTCCGGTGACGAAGACAGTACATCGGCGCCCGAAACCCCCTCACAAGAGCAGTGACGCTTGTGCCCGGCGCAGTCAGTTGCTAGGCCATGAACGCAAACAAGGTAACTTGTGCAAAGGACAGACACCATGACTGAGCAGCCCATCCCGACTGTAGATATCGATCATATCAAACGCTTGATCCCGCATCGCTACCCGTTCTTGCTGGTTGATCGCGTACGTGACGTGGTGGCGAATACATCGGCTGTCGGTATCAAATGCGTTTCGATGAACGAGCCGCATTTTCAGGGCCACTTTCCCGCGACACCGATTATGCCCGGCGTGACAATCGTCGAGGCCTTGGCCCAGACTGCGGCGGTGATGGTTGGCGTGTCCAATGGCATGGAAGATAAGGACCTGCTGGTCTATTTCATGTCGGTCGACAACTGCAAATTCCGCCGCAAGGTTGTGCCCGGCGACGTGCTAGAGTTGAAGATCACCACCCTGCGCGGCAAGCCCGGCGCCAAGGTCTGGAAGTTTGCAGGCGAAGCCAGCGTCGAAGGTGAACTGGCCTGCCAGTGCGACTTTGCCGCCATGATCGACCTGCCTGCGGAATAAAATCATGGCGATTGACCCTAGCGCAAAGATTCACGCCTCGGCGGTGATCGAAGAGGGGGCGGTGATTGGCCCTGATGTCACCGTGGGCGCCTTCAGCCTGATCGGCCCGGATGTGACGCTGGCCCGCGGTGTTGAGGTAAAAAGCCATGTGGTTGTTACCGGTCTGACCTCGGTGGGTGAAGACACGGTGATCTTCCCCTTTGCGGTGATTGGAGAAATTCCGCAGGACCTGAAATTTGACGGCGAAAAAACCAGCCTGAACATCGGCAAACGCAACCGGATCCGCGAACATGTTACGATGAACACTGGGACCGCCGGGGGGGGCGGTGAAACCCGTGTGGGCGACGATGGGCTGTTTATGGCGGGCTGTCACATTGCCCATGATGTGATTGTGGGCGACCGGGTCATTGTGGTGAATAATTCGGCTGTGGCCGGGCATTGCGTGATTTCGGATGATGTGATCATCGGCGGTTTGTCTGGCATTCATCAATGGGTGCGGATCGGACAGGGGGCGATCATCGGTGCGCTGAGCATGGTCACCAATGACGTGATCCCGCATGGGTTGGTTCAGGGGCCGCGCGGCGTGCTGGATGGGCTGAACCTTGTTGGATTGAAACGCAAAGGCGTCAGCCGGGCCGATATCACCGCGCTGCGCGCAGCGTTTCAGGCACTTGCCCAAGGCGAAGGCACCTTTCAGGAACGGGCCAAACGCCTGTCCGATGAAACCGACAGTGACTACGTGCGCGAGGTTGTCGATTTCGTCCTTGGCGAAACTGACCGTTCCTATCTGACTCCGAGCTAAGCCATGACCAAAACAGCGATTATTGCCGGGGCAGGTGGGCTGCCTGCACTTTTGGCCCGGGCGATGGGGGCACAGGGATCTGACTTTGCCATTTATCAGGTGGCGGGGTTCTCGATGGACAACCCTGACGGGCTGCCTGTTGAAGAGTTCATGATTGAACGTCTGGCGATGCTGTTTCAGCGCATGGGGCAGGATGGGATTGATCAGGTGGTTTTTGCCGGGGCCATCACCCGCCCCAATCTGAACCCGGAGATGATCGACCCGCAGACCGCACAACAAGTCTTGCCGCATTTGTTGCCCCTGTTTCAGCAGGGCGACGATGCGCTTTTGCGCGGGGTGATTGCGGTGTTTGAAGAGTTTGACTTCAAAGTCGTCGGGGCCTCGGACGTGGTGCCGGGCCTGTTGCCTGCGCCGGGGGCTTTGACGGGGGCCGCGCCCGAGGGGCGCGATGCCGCTGATTTGGCCCGGGCGCAAGAGATTTTGGCTACGCTTGGTCCGCTGGACCTAGGGCAGGGCGTCGTGGTGGCCGCGGGGCAATGTCTGGCGATTGAAACCCTGCCGGGTACCCGCGCGATGCTGGACTTCGTCGCCCAAACCCGAACCGGGCAGGGCGGCGTGTTTGTAAAGGCGCCCAAAGCCGGTCAGGATCGTCGGATCGACCTGCCCGCAATCGGCCCCGATACGGTTGATCAAGTCGCCAAGGCGGGCCTGTCGGGCATCGTTCTGGAAAGCGGTGGGGTCATGGTTTTGAACCGGGCAGCGGTGCAAGAGGCCGCTGAAAAGGCCGGAATTTTCATCTGGGTGCAAGAACCGTGAAACGCTTCTTTCTGATCGCCGGTGAACCCTCAGGCGATGCCTTGGGTGGTGCTTTGATGGCCGGCCTGCGCGCCGAGCTGGGCGATCAGGTTGAATTCATGGGGGTTGGTGGCCCCTTGATGCAAGCGCAGGGGCTGCAAAGCCTGTTCCCGATGGAGGAGCTCTCGGTGATGGGCATCGTTGAAGTGCTGCCCAAGTACAACGCTTTGATGCGCCGGATCAACCAATGTGCCGATATGGTCGTGGCTGAAAAGCCCGATGCGCTGATCACCATAGATGCGCCCGATTTCAGCCTGCGCGTGGCCAAACGGGTCAAAGCGGCCAGCGATGTGCGCACGGTGCATTATGTCGCCCCCACGGTCTGGGCATGGCGCGCGGGCCGGGCCCGCAAGATGGCGCCGATCATTGATCATGTGCTGGCACTGTTCCCTTTCGAGCCGCCGTATATGGAGGCAGAGGGGATGCAATGTGACTTTGTCGGCCATCCTGTGGCCGCTGTGGAACAGCCCTCGGACGCGGATATCGCCCAGCTGCGAAGCGAATTGGGCTTTCCACCCGAAAGTAAAATTCTGTTGGTGCTGCCCGGGTCTCGCAAGGCCGAGGTTGGCCGTCTGGCGCCGATTTTTGGCGAGGCCCTAAAACCGGTTCTGGCCCGTCATCCGTCATTGCGGGTGTTGGTGCCTGCCGCGCCTTCGGTGATTGATGCTGTCAAAGCTGCTGCCGCCACATGGCCCGGTGCCCCGGTGGTGCTGGACCCAAGCGGGTTGACTGCAGATCAGGCCGAAGCGCGCAAGCGCACGGCCTTTGCCGCCGGCTCGGTAGCGCTGGCTGCCTCGGGCACGGTCAGTCTGGAGCTGGCCGCGGCAGGGGTGCCCATGGTTGTGGCCTATGACATGAACTGGATCAGCCGCAAGATTATCGAAAGCCTGGCCAAGATTGATACGGTGACCCTGACCAATATCATCACTGGCGAAAAAGCTGTGCCTGAATGTATCGGCGCACGCTGTAAGCCCGATCTGATTTCTGGCGCCTTGCTGGAGCTGTTGGATGACCCTCAGGCGCGTGCAACGCAGGTGGCCGCTGCCGCCGAAGCGATGCATTTGCTGGGCAAAGGCGGCGATGCCCCCGGCCTGCGCGCGGCGCGCGCAGTTCTGGCCGGGATTTCATAGGCCTTATCCGCGTAATTCCAGAAACTTGGTGACATAGTCGCGCACGTATTCCCCAAGAATACCCGGTCCCAAATCATTAAACATCGGAACCGAGAAGAATAGGATACACAAACCAATCAGCACGAAATTAGTGCGCCGTTTCTCTATCTCGTTTTCTTTCAGGTCCGTTAGGACATCAATCGCGTCCGAGAAATCGCCTTCGGTGTAATAAGGGGCATCCGCGTCATTCGAACTGCTCGCTACATTGCTTAGGACACAGCAGTAGATATTGCCAAACCGCAGAATTTCAGTTGCTTTCTGAATGGCGCGCAGGGTTCGGTTTCGCCGGATCAAGACGATCGACAGCATCAGCCAGACCAGCACGACCAAGCATACAATGCTGATGTTGTCGAAATAGTCTGTGACCGTACGTTGAATGTCTTCGTTCGTTAGGCCGCCTTCGGTGTGCTCATTGGCGTAAGAACTGCGCGCATAGTGCCAAAACGCAAGCAAACAGGCATATAGCACGACGCCGACCACCGGGGCGTGCCACGTGTAAAGCCGGAAAGGCAGTCCAAGACGGCGGGCGAGCGAGGGGCGATAGTCGCGCAAGACGTCCCGAACTTCGTACCCTTTTTCGAAGATATCCGAGAACCGCCTGCGATAGTGAAAAAGCGCTAGGGGCTCTGACAAAAGGGTCTTGCCCGCTGGGATAGAGCGAAGTTTGGACAACCGCGCGTCATCCGAAAGAACCTCTTGTACGTTTTCGGGGGTTAACTCGTTCGCATCGGCAAGTTTGATGGGGCGCAAAGAGATTGTCGGCCAATCCTGTGATCGCCATTTGGACAGCAGGTTGCACGATGTAAGGCTTTTGGGGCGTATGCCGAGTTTGATTTTGATCTCTGTTGCGGCGAGCCCTGCTAGTTTGATGCAGTCGGTATTCGAAAGCAGAGCTGACCCAAGGCTGTTGTTTTCATCAAATATTATGTTGAAAACAAACAATCCATCCATGCGGCGCCAGTAGCGCACAACCGGAGGCAAATATTCGGAGTTTTCGATCTCATCAAAACCGGTGAGCGTCACAGAGCCACCGAAGGTGTCGATCATTCTTGCAGCGGTCGGGTAGGGGGCCCAATCAAAGAACCAGCAGTTTTGTTTCATTCGAACTGTGCGGCGAATTAAGCGCTTATACCGCGGACGAATGCAGCGGCGAGTATTACGGCCAAAGACAGAAAAGCAATTTTGTCGGACCGAGACGGCTTGACCGACGGGTCCGTCGAGAGCTGATCGCCGCTATCGATAATCGATGTTTTTTTCAAAAGGTCACCTTTAAACAAGATTAATTGTTTTTACGGGGCGCACGGGAACGTCGCAAGCCTTATTTTTATAGCCCATTGTCCTACGAAAACCTTAGCCCCGCCATATCCAGCCACCACCGAAAATGCGCGAGCCTTCATTGGCGTAGAACACACAAGCCTGGCCCGGGCTGACGCCTTCTTCGGCGGTCAGCAGCTCGACTTCGGCTTCTGTGTCGCTGATCGGGCGCAAGATCGCCGGGCGCGGTGGGCGGGTCGAGCGCACACGCACGCTGATTTCCCATTCTGGCCGCGAGGTCATCGCTTCGTCTCCAAGCCAGTTGATCTCGCGTACGGGGATGGTGCGGGTGGCCAGCATCTCTTTGGGGCCGACGATCACCTGTTTGGCGTCCACATCCAGCTTCACCACGTAAAGCGGCTCGGTTAGTCCGCCGATGCCAAGCCCGCGCCGCTGGCCAATGGTGTAATGGATCACCCCGTTGTGGGTGCCAAGAACGCGACCATCCGCATGGACGATCTCGCCGGGTTCAGCGGCGCCCGGGCGCAGCTTTTCGATCACCGATGCATAATCGCCATTGGGTACGAAACAGATATCCTGACTGTCGGGCTTGTCCGCCACGGCCAGCCCGTATTTCGAGGCCAACTCGCGCGTCGCATCCTTGGACGGCAGATGCCCCAGCGGAAATCGCAGATACTCCAGCTGCTCTGGCGTGGTCGAGAACAGGAAATAGCTTTGATCGCGGTTGGTATCGGCGGCGGAGTGCAGCTCGGGCCCGAAATCGCCCGTCTTGCGCTGGATGTAATGGCCGGTGGCCATGCAGTCGGCTTCAAGGTCGCGGGCGGTTTCCAACAGGTCCTTGAACTTCACCCGCTCATTGCAGCGGATGCAGGGCACCGGAGTTGCACCGCCCAGATAGCTGTCGGCGAACTCATCAATCACCGCATCCTTAAAAATGTTCTCATAATCCAGCACGTAATGCGGAAAGCCCATTTCCTCGGCCACGCGGCGCGCATCGTGGATGTCGATCCCGGCACAACAAGCGCCTTTCTTGGCCAATGCAGCCCCGTGATCATACAGCTGCAGGGTGACGCCGACGACGTCATAGCCCTCTTCTTTCAGCTGTGCGGCCACAACCGAGCTGTCCACGCCGCCAGACATCGCCACCACGACGCGGGTTTCGGAGGGGGGCTTTGCGAAGCCCAAAGAGTTCAGCGTTGCGCTGGTCATGTGCGGTTACCTTTCCGGAAGTCCGACGCAATATATGAAAATGCAAGATAGTCTCAAGACCCGGCTTCATCGCCCGTTAAGGCACGGGCGCGAAATTCACCCTATCACGAAGCCAGGAACTGATCCCATGTATATCAAACGCATTGATGGGCCGCGCTCTGTCACTTTGCCCGACGGATCCACGATGAGTCGCGCTGATCTGCCACCGGTGGATACCAAGCGTTGGGTGGCCCGGCGCAAAGCCGCCGTGGTTAAGGCTGTCGCCGCCGGACTTATCTCGGAGGAGGAGGCTTTGGCACGTTACAGCCTGTCTGTTGAAGAATTAGACAGCTGGCGCAAGGCGATTTCTTCGCACGGAATCAAAGCTTTAAAGGCCACGAAGTTGCAGCGCTATAGACAACCTTAAATTGTATGGCTAATCTGTTTACATTAGTAACGTGCAATTAACCATTAATATCCACAGTTGGGGAAAGAGCGATCTATTAGCGGAGATTTTAACCATGCGTATCCTCCTGGTCGAAGACGATCCCACGACGTCAAAGAGCATCGAAATGATGCTGACCCACGCCAATCTGAACGTGTATTGCACCGATTTGGGTGAGGAAGGGATCGATCTGGCGAAACTTTATGACTACGATTTGATCCTTTTGGATCTTAACCTTCCGGACATGAATGGGCACGAAGTGCTGCGTCAGCTGCGTCTGGCCCGCGTCGAAACACCGATCCTGATCCTATCGGGGGCAGATGACACGGAAAACAAGATCAAGGGATTCGGTTTTGGGGCAGATGACTATCTGACGAAACCGTTCCATCGGGAAGAATTGGTCGCCCGCATCCACGCGATCATCCGCCGTTCCAAGGGTCATGCCCAAAGCCTGATCCGCACCGGCCGTATCACCGTTAACCTTGATGCCAAAACAGTGGATGTTGATAGCAAGACGGTGCATCTGACGGGTAAAGAATACCAGATGCTGGAGCTTCTGAGCCTGCGTAAGGGCACCACCCTGACCAAAGAGATGTTCTTGAACCATCTTTATGGCGGCATGGATGAGCCAGAGCTGAAAATCATCGACGTCTTTATCTGCAAGCTGCGTAAGAAGCTAAGTCAGGCCACGGGCGGCGAAAACTATATCGAAACCGTCTGGGGCCGCGGCTATGTGCTGCGCGATCCGTCGCCGGTTTCCGATGACATTCAGGATCAAATCGCGATCGGCGCTTAATTGGGTTCCCCTGAATAGCGCGTTTGGCCTTGCGCGCTGTTCTTCGTCCCCCCAGAGGCTGCTACCACTCTGGACCTCTTCGCGCTGTCCTCCTATCACTTGGAGGACAGCGCGGAGAGGACCCACATGGGCGATGAAATTCTAGTCGACATGCTAAGCGAAGATCAGGCACGCGTGGAGCTGGCACAGCTGGCCAAGGCTTTGGCGCGGGCAGATCAGGCCTATCACCGGGATGATGCGCCTGAAATTTCCGATGCTGATTATGATGCGCTGAAACGGCGCAATGTCGCGATCGAGGCGCGTTTTCCGCATTTGAAAAGGGCCGACAGCCCGTCGAACAAAGTCGGGGCCGCACCCGCCGAAGGGTTTTCCAAAGTGGCCCACGCACAGCGCATGCTGTCTTTGGGTAATGCCTTCACCGATGACGATGTTGAAGACTTTGATCAGCGGGTGCGAAACTTCCTGGGTCTAGGCGCGGACGCGCCCCTGTCTTACACCGCCGAGCCCAAGATCGACGGGCTGTCGCTGTCTTTAAGGTATGAGCAGGGCCAATTGGTGCAAGCGGCCACGCGTGGGGATGGTGAAACCGGCGAAAATGTCACCGCCAATGCCCGCACCATTTCCGATATTCCCCAGATCCTGCAAAACGCCCCCGACGTTCTGGAGGTCCGCGGCGAGGTCTATATGAGCCACGCTGATTTTGATGCGCTGAACACGCGGCAGGATCAGGCAGGCCAAAAGACTTTTGCCAATCCACGCAACGCGGCGGCGGGGTCTTTGCGCCAGTTGGATGCAACGATCACCAAGGCGCGCCCACTGCGGTTTTTCGCCTATGCTTGGGGCGTGGTGTCCGAGCCTCTGGCAGATACGCAAAAGGGGGCGATTGACCGGCTGCATGCGCTGGGGTTTCATACCAACCCGCTGACGGCGCTGTGCGACGGCCCCGGCCAGATGATTTCCCACTATCGTGATATCGAAATGCAACGGGCCTCTTTGGGCTATGACATCGACGGTGTGGTCTACAAGGTGAACGATCTGGCCTTTCAGGAACGTCTGGGGTTCCGCTCGACCACGCCGCGTTGGGCAACGGCGCATAAATTCCCGGCCGAGCTGGCCTGGACCAGACTGGAAGCCATCGAAATTCAGGTTGGACGCACTGGTGCACTTAGCCCGGTTGCGCGGCTGCAGCCGGTGACGGTGGGCGGCGTGGTGGTGTCGAATGCGACGTTACATAACGAGGACTACATCGTTGGTCGGGACAGCAATGGCAATGAAATCCGCGGCGGTAAAGATATCCGCGTGGGCGACTGGGTACAGGTTTACCGCGCAGGCGATGTGATCCCGAAAGTGGCGGATGTAGATCTGTCCAATCGACCTGCGGATGCCACGCCCTTTATCTTTCCCAAGGTTTGTCCCGAATGTGGCTCTGCCGCGATCCGCGAAGAGGGCGATGCCGTGCGCCGCTGCACGGGGGGGCTGATTTGCCCGGCGCAAGCGATTGAAAAGCTAAAGCATTTCGTCTCACGCGGGGCGTTTGACATCGAAGGGCTGGGCGCCAAACAGGTGGAGCAGTTCCACGCTGATGGCTGGATCAAGGAACCAGCCGATATCTTTACCCTGCAAGAGCGATTTGGCAGCGGTATTCAGCAGCTGAAAAACCGTGAAGGCTGGGGGGATAAATCGGCGCAAAACCTGTTCGATGCAATTGAAGAACGCCGTTCAATCCCTTTAAATCGCGTGATTTTTGCGCTTGGCATCAGGCATGTGGGCGAAGCCGCAGCGAAGGACTTGGCCCAGAATTTCATAAGCTGGGAAAAGCTGGTGCAAACCGTTGATCGGGCGCTCCCTGCCGTTGATCGTCACCTCGCGACGCAAGTCGCAGTGCAGGCAGAGCGGGCCGCCGCGAAGGCGCAGGGACGACGGGCCAACATTGCGCGTGTGCGCGAAGAGATTTGGGCCACCCCTCCTTTGCCCGAAGGCGCCAAAGCCTCGTTTCTTGAGATTGACGCGATTGACGGTATCGGTGCAACCGTGGCGACCTCTTTGGCGAAAGCCTTTGGCAACGCCAAAGAACGCGCAATGATCGACCGGCTGGTGGCGCAACTGGCCATCCAGGATGCCGAGCGTGCCGCGACCGACAGCCCGGTCGCCGGCAAAACGGTGGTGTTTACCGGTACGTTAGAAAAGATGACCCGGGCAGAAGCCAAAGCGCGGGCCGAGGCGTTGGGCGCTAAAGTCTCGGGGTCGGTGTCCAAGAAAACCGATCTTTTGGTGGCCGGGCCGGGTGCAGGCTCTAAGGCCAAGAAAGCCGCCGATCTGGGGATCGAAGTGATTGACGAAGATACTTGGCTGGCACTGATCGGATGAGCAGCCGCCCGGATATCCTGTTTCCGCTGTTTGCCAAGCTGGAGGGGTTGGATGGGATCGGGCCCAAAACCGCCAAGCATTTTGCACAAATGCAGGTGGAAAAGCCGCGCGATCTGTTGTTCACCCTGCCGTATGCCGGGGTGGATCGGGCCAAACGGGCCTCGATTAAAGATGTATCACCGGGCGAGGTCGCGACGGTTGAGGTTGAAGTGGGCCGCCACTCCGCGCCGTCGGGCCGGGGCCGACCGTACCGGGTTTTTGTGCAGGACGCCGAGACAGAGTTTCAGTTGGTCTTCTTTCACGCCAACGATAGATACCTGCAAAATCAATTGCCTACGGGGCAGAGACGGGTGGTTTCAGGGAAGGTCGAGCTGTTCGATGGCTACGCCCAGATCGCCCACCCCGAACACATCCTGCGCCCGGAAGAGGCCGATGCAATCCCTGACTACGAACCTGTCTATCCGCTGACTTCGGGCGTGACGCAAAAGCTGATGGTCAAGGCGATCGGCTCGGCGCTGGAGCGCGTGCCGAAGTTGGATGAATGGTGCGATCCGGCATTGGTGCTGCGCGAGGGGTGGCCCGCTTGGGCCCCGGCGCTGCGCAAGGTCCATAGGCCTGTGGGCGCCAACGAACTGGCCCCAACCCATCCGGCGCGGCAACGTTTGGCCTATGATGAGCTTTTCGCCCATCAACTGACACTTGCCCTTGCGCGGCAGGCCTTGAAACGGGGCAAAGGTATCCCCTGCGAAGGCGATGGAAGGTTGCGCCAAAAAGTGTTGGACGCTTTGCCCTATGCCCCGACCGGCGCGCAAACACGTGCGTTTGACGAAATCGCACGAGACATGGCGCAGCCGACGCGGATGAACCGGCTTTTGCAGGGGGATGTTGGGGCCGGAAAGACGTTGGTGGCGTTGATGGCCTTGCTGGTTGCGGTGGAATCGGGCGGGCAGGCGGTGATGATGGCCCCCACGGAAATTCTGGCGCGTCAGCACTTGGCCGGGTTGCAGCCGCTGGCCGAAAGTGCGGGCGTGGTTCTGGAAATTCTGACCGGCCGTGACAAGGGGAGCGAGCGCGCTGCCAAGCTGGCAGCGCTGGCGCGCGGGGACATCCATATTCTGGTCGGTACCCATGCGGTGTTCCAAAAAGACGTTCATTTTCAGGATCTTCGTCTGGCAATTGTCGATGAACAGCATCGGTTTGGTGTGGCCCAGCGAATGGAGCTGACGCAAAAGGGCGCCGGGGCGCATATGCTGGTGATGACGGCCACGCCGATCCCGCGTTCGCTGTCTCTGGCGCAATATGGCGATATGGATGTCTCGGTTCTGGATGAAAAACCGCCCGGACGCAAACCGGTGAAAACGGCGCTGGTGTCCAAAGGCCGTATGGACGAGGTCATCGAACACTTGCGCGGCGCGATTGCTGAGGGGCGTCAGGCTTATTGGGTCTGTCCGCTGGTCGAGGAAAGCGAAAGCGTCGATATGACGGCGGCCGAAGAACGCTTTAAAACCCTGCGCGCTGCTTTGGGTGACGGTCGTGTTGGGCTGGTGCATGGCCAGATGCCCCCGGCCGAAAAAGACGCGGCGATGGCCGCGTTTCAAGCCGCAGAGACATCCGTTTTGGTGGCCACCACGGTGATCGAGGTTGGCGTAGACGTGCCCAATGCCTCGATCATGGTTATCGAGCAGGCCGAAAGCTTTGGTCTGGCGCAACTACACCAGCTGCGCGGGCGGGTCGGGCGCGGGGCGGCGGCCTCGACTTGTTTGCTGATGTATCAATCTCCGTTGTCGGAAGGCGGGCGTCGCCGGTTGGAGATTTTGCGCGAGTCCGAAGATGGCTTCCGCATTTCCGAAGAAGACCTTGCCATGCGCGGCGCCGGGGATTTGATCGGAACGGCGCAATCAGGCGTTCCGCGGTTCCGCGTGGCGGATATGGAACGACAGTCGGCGCTGATGGCCGTCGCCCAAGATGATGCCCGAAAATTGCTGTCTGACGACCCCACATTGGAAACCCCGCGTGGGCAGGCGGCGCGGGTGCTTTTGTGGCTGATGGAACAGGATAAAGCGATCCGTTTGATTTCAATTGGTTAACGGGTTTGTTCCTGTTTGTTCGCAAATGTTCTCAAAAAGTTCTTTACAAACTGTTCCCAATTTGAGAACAAAGGGGCAACAAGACTGGTTAACGCAAGGAATGCCCGCCATGTTGAACGATGTGAAAACTGTACTGCGCCGCTCGCCCGCAACCCTGTTGCAAGACGCTGTTGGTGCCGTTGCATTGATCGTGATGCTGATGGCCAGCCTGCACTTGCCGTCGCTGGTCTGAGTTACCCTTTTCTGCCTGCGGATTTAGCCCGGGGTCTGCATCATTTGTCCCCAACGCCTGATGCGACACTGCCTGTCACCTTGGCAAAGCGTGCCTCTTGCTTTGCCCACCCCGGCCCCCGATCTGCGACTTGCCGCCGCCTCCTTCCCCAGGAGAGCGGCGGTTTTTTTAGGCGCAGGCGGCGTTCTGGGCCTGATCAAAGGCATCCAATGTGGCGTCCAGCGACAGCAAAATCGATCCATGCCGGTTGCCGTATTCGCGTGCAGGGATCAAAACCTCAAGCTCGTCAAAGGGGGCATCCGGCACGGGGCCGTTGTCTTTGAGCATCGCTGCCAGTTGATCGCGCGCCTGCTGCAATTGCGCGCGGCTCGCGCCAATCACGTGGCTGCCAACCACAGAAGCGGCCGCCTGACCCAAAGCACAGGCCTTCACATCCTGGGCAAAGTCTGCGACCCGCCCGTCAGCCAGGGTCAAATCCACCCGCACGGTCGAGCCACACAAAGGCGCGCGTTTGCTGGACTGGCCCATGGGCGTTTCCAGCGTTCCGATATGCGGAATATCCGCCGCCAGCGCCAAGATTCGCGCAGAATAGAGTTTGATCAGATCGCTGTCGTCGCTCATGGCTTTCCCTTCTTGCGGCGTTTCTCTACATAGCGGGGCAGGTTGCAAATGCAAAGGATGCCCCGATGGCTTTCGATCCCGCCTCGCTTAAATATGATGACAAGGGTCTGATCCCGGCCATCGCCCAATCGCCCGAGGGCGAAGTGCTGATGATGGCTTGGATGAACGCTGAGGCCGTGGCGCGCACGTTAGAGACCGGCAAGGTCACCTATTGGTCGCGCTCGCGCAAGTCGTTTTGGGTTAAGGGCGAAACCTCGGGCCATACCCAAAAGCTGATTGACCTGCGGATTGACTGTGACCGTGATTGCATTCTGGTGATTTGCGAACAGGAAGGTGCGGCGTGCCACACGATGCGACGCAACTGTTTTTACACATCAGTGATCTCGGGTGACGAGGTCGAACTGATGAAGCCGATGGTCTGACATGGCGCCAGCTCCGCTTCTGCAACTATCAGATATTTCGCTGACTTTCGGCGGCAATCCGGTGTTTGACGGCTTGTCTTTGGTGGTGCAGCCGGGCGACCGCGTGGCCTTGGTTGGGCGCAACGGCTCGGGCAAGTCGACCTTGATGAAAGTCATGGCCGGGCTTGTTGATGCTGACAGGGGTGACAGAGTGATCCCGGCTGGGGTCTCGGTCGGCTATATGGAGCAAGACCCTGATTTGTCGGGCTTTGCCACCTTGGGCGATTTCGCGGCATCCAATCTGCCCGCAGGGGAAGAATACCGCGTGGATATGGTGGCCGAGGGTTTAAAGTTCAAACCAGAGACACCGGTCGAAACCGCGTCTGGCGGAGAACGTCGCCGCGCGGCTTTGGCGAAATTGTTGGCCGAAGCGCCCGAGCTGATGCTGCTGGACGAGCCGACCAACCATCTGGACATCGAAGCCATCGCCTGGCTTGAGGACCAATTGAAATCGACCCGCGCGGGGTTCGTATTGATCAGCCACGACCGGGCGTTTTTGCGCGCGCTGACCCGTGCCACCCTGTGGATTGATCGTGGCGCGGTGCGGCGCCAGGAAAAGGGCTTTGAGGCCTTTGAGGCCTGGCGCGACAAGACCTGGGACGAAGAGGACACCGCCCGCCACAAGCTGGACCGCAAGATCAAGGCCGAGGCCCGTTGGGCCGTCGAAGGGATCAGTGCGCGGCGCAAGCGTAATCAGGGCCGGGTGCGTGCGTTGCAGGGCCTGCGCGAACAGCGTGCCAACATGATCCGCCGTCAGGGTGCTGCCGAGATGGCGCTGGAAGGGGGGCAGAAGTCCGGTCGCCGGGTCATCGAGGCCAAAGGAATCGCCAAGGCATTTGACGGTAAAGCGATCCTGAAACCGTTTGATTTACGGGTCATGCGCGGGGATCGCGTGGCCTTTGTTGGCCCCAATGGCGCGGGCAAGACGACTCTGTTGAAGATGCTGATCGGGCAGATGCCCCCGGACGAGGGCACCGTGACCCTTGGCACCAATCTGCATATGGCGGTGTTCGACCAGAACCGCGATCAGTTGGATGGCGACATGACCCTGTGGGACAGCCTAACCAGCGATCCCGGGATGCAAGTGTCAGGCAAGGCGGATCAGGTGATGGTGCGCGGCAACCCTAAGCACGTTGTCGGCTATCTGAAAGAGTTCCTGTTCGACGAGGCGCAGGCGCGTGCGCCGGTGCGCTCGCTTTCAGGCGGGGAAAAGGCGCGGCTGTTGCTGGCCAAGATCATGGCGCGTGAAAGCAATCTGTTGGTGCTGGACGAACCGACCAACGATCTGGATGTCGAAACGCTGGACCTGTTGCAGGAGCTGCTGGGCGACTATGACGGCACGGTTTTGCTGGTCAGCCACGACCGGGATTTTCTGGATCGTGTGGCCTCAACCACCATCGCGATGGAGGGCGACGGGCGCGCCATCACCTATGCGGGCGGCTGGAGCGATTACCGCGAGCAGAGACGCGAAGAAATCAAAGAAAATAAAGCAAAAACAAAGCCTAAAGTGGCGAAGGTAAAGCAGGACGTGAAGCCCGAGCCAGAGGGGCTGAGCTACACCGAAAAGCACCGTCTTGAAAAGCTGCCGGCCGTTATCGAACGACTGGAGGCCGAGATTGCCAAGCTGGAACAGTTCATGTCGGATCCGGACTTGTTCACCAAAGAACCGGTGAAGTTTCAGAAGGCTACCGAAGCACTGGTTGAACGCCAAACCGCGCTGGCTGAGGCCGAAGAAGAATGGCTGACGCTGGAGGAAAAGGCCGGATAGGCCTTACCACCGCCCCGAGGCCCCACCGCCCGAAGACCGCCCGCCGCCTGACGAAGATGACCGGGAGGAAAGGCGGCGGATCGTGTACGGGGTCACATCCCGATAGTCGCATTTACGACACCGCGTGACGCGATCACCGCGGCCCTCGGCCGTGCGGCTGGCCTTGCTCAGGATATTGCGGGACCGGCGCAATCCGCGATTGCCGCAGTTGGGACAGGGTTTCAGACTTGTGCCAAGGTCGCCCAGTTTCTGACGGAACTTCAGCAGCAGAGTTGATGCAGCGAAAAGCGCAAAGATGATCCAGCTGTTGTCGGCGTCGGGCTCGGGTGCGGGGGCGCCTTGGGCAAAGGGCCGGGCGATATCGCGGATCGCGGCGTTGGTGCCGCGCTCGATCCCTTCGGCGTAACGGTCATCACGAAAGTAGGGCAGGAAGTTTGAATCGATCACGTCGCGGGCGAAATGGTTCCAGTCACTGCCAAAACCGCTGCCCAGTTCGATCCGCATTTCACGATCCGAGCGGGCAACATAGATCAGGATGCCGTCATTGCGGTCCGCATCGCCAATGCCCCAGTGGTTGAACAGGTTGGTGGCAAAGGCCTCCATCGTGGGGGCCGCGGCATAGGGCGTACGGCTATCGAGCGTCAGGAGCAGCAGCTCAACACCGGTTTCTTCGCGCAGAGAGGTGATCTGCGCGCTGAGTCGGGCCTCAGCGTCCTCTGGCAACAGGTCGGCCAGATCGCTGATCGGTTGACTTGGGCGCGCGGGATAGTCCTGCGCAAAGGCGGGCAGGGCGAAAAGAGCGGCCAGAAAGGCGAAGCGATAAAACATACCGCATGCAAACCCGATCCTGTTGTCCCGAGCAAGGGGAAAGCAGCGGATTGTCGCCCCTTTGATCGCGCCCTGTCACGTTCGCTTGAGACCCCGGTTTGGGGGGCTTGACGGCGGAAAATGGCGCATGCCCCAACGTCAAAAAAGCGAAATAATGCAAAGGTTTGGATGACATTTCATTCACGAAAACGTGCCCCTCTTGCGCGCTGAGACCAGACATCCTTTGTGACAGTGAGGGGCGTGGCAACCGAGGTCGCGTCTCCGAGCAAGAGAACACTCCAACAAGGTTAAGGAACTTCCCTATGAAAACGATGATTACTGCTGCGGCGCTCTCCCTCGCCGCGCTTCCTGCTGTTGCTGGCAGCGCCGATCCGGCGCCCGCTGACCCCGCCGTAACCCAAGCCGCGCCCGCTTTTGGCGCTGGCGGTGACTGGACCGGTGCCTACGGTGGTTTGTCGCTGGGCTATGGCGATTTTGACGGTGCTGCCGGTCAGAATGCTGATGGCACGGTGGGCGGCATTTTTGCCGGTTATGACTGGGATCTGGGTGACTGGGTCGTTGGTGGTGCGCTGGAATACAGCGCCTCAGACGCGAACTTCCCCGGCACCACTGGCGTGGACGCCATCGGCCGCCTGAAGCTGCGTGCCGGTTATGATCTGGGCAAGACCCTGGTCTATGGTACCGTGGGTGCGGCCCGCGCCAATATTGATCTGGGCGGCGGTGACGCTTGGGACAATGGCTATTTCGTCGGCTTTGGTGCTGAACATTTTCTGACAGAATCCGTGACCGTTGGCGGCGAACTGACCTATGACCGGTTCGACAACTTTGCCAACACCACCACGGACGTAGATGGTCTGAGCGCAACCGCCCGCGTGGCACTGCGTTTTTAGATCTCTCCAGGCCAGGGGCGGGGCTTCGGCCTCGCCCCTGTGCGTACAGCTTTTGCTTGTCAGTGCGCGCAGGCTGGCGTAACAATCCCCTCATGAAGACCCGTGCCATCATTATTTGCTGCATTATTACCTGCTGACATCGTCAGGCGGGTTGGTTCTTCTTTTCCTTACAGGTTCAAGTTGCTAAGCCCGCCGCGGGAGACGCGCGCGAAGGAAGAGACATGACCAAGATCAAGCTGCACAACACCCTGACCCGGCGCAAAGAGGATTTCGCGCCGATCGAGCCGGACAATGTGCGGATGTATGTCTGTGGGCCGACGGTTTATGACCGCGCCCATCTTGGCAACGCGCGCCCCGTGGTGGTGTTTGACGTGCTGTACCGGCTGTTGCGCCATGTCTATGGGCCTGATCACGTCACCTATGTGCGCAATTTCACCGACGTGGATGACAAGATCAACGCGCGGGCGCTGGAAAACGTGGGCGAGGGCGGTGATGTCAACGCCGAGATCGCTCGGCTGACCGGCATGACCACCCAGTGGTTTTTGGACGATATGCAGGCGCTTGGCGCGCTGGACCCAAGCCAGATGCCGCGCGCCACGCAATACATCCCGCAGATGATTGCGATGATCGAAAAGCTGATCGCCGAGGGCTATGCCTATGCCAAGGACGGTCATGCGCTGTTTCGGGTGCGCAAATATGCCGAGTACGGCAAGCTGTCGGGGCGGTCTGTCGATGATATGATCGCCGGCGCGCGGGTAGAGGTTGCGCCCTATAAAGAAGACCCGATGGATTTTGTGCTGTGGAAGCCGTCCAGCGATGATCTGCCGGGGTGGGACAGCCCTTGGGGCCGCGGGCGTCCGGGCTGGCATATTGAGTGCTCGGCCATGTCCTATGAGCTTTTGGGGGCGGAGTTTGACATTCACGGTGGCGGCAATGACCTGATGTTCCCGCATCATGAAAATGAGATGGCGCAAAGCTGCTGCGCCCATCCTGAGGGTGGATTTGCAAAATTCTGGCTGCACAATGAGATGTTGCAGGTTGAAGGCAAGAAGATGTCCAAGTCTTTGGGCAATTTCTTCACGGTGCATGATTTGCTGGAGGGCCATGATGGCCAACCCGGTGTGCCGGGCGAGGTGATCCGGTTTGTGTTCCTGTCGACCCATTACCGAAAGCCGATGGACTGGACCGCCGAGAAGGCGCGCGAGGCCGAGGCGACGTTGCGCAAGTGGCGGGGGCTTGTCGCGGGCATCGAGCCCGCACCAAGCCCGGCCCCCGAAGTGACGCATGCGCTTGCCGATGACCTGAATACTGCGGGGGCCATTGCGGCGTTGCATAAGCTGGCGGCCGAAGGCGATGCGGCAGGGTTAAAGGCGTCCGCCGCGCTGGTTGGGCTGCTGGGGGATGACTTGGGCGATTGGGCGAATGCTTCGGGCTATGATGATGATCTTGTTGACTTGGTTGCACAATTATTAGCCGCCCGAGCAGAGGCGCGTAAAAATAAAGAGTGGAGCAAGGCTGACTTGATTAGGGATGGTTTCAAAGAGGCCGGAATTAAAGTGAAAGATTCACCAGAAGGAACAACTTGGTCAATAGAACGCGATGAAATCGACTCGCTACCATTTTTCCATTCCGTACGTCATGCTTTTCAGGCCGGTGACCAGCGCAAACTAGAAGAAGCACTCGAAGTGGCAAGGCAGGCTGGAATTGTTTTTTCAGATCGACAGTCTCTTGATGTTGCTCCAGCTTGGCGAAGCGAGCCAGAGCCCGAGTATGTGAAATCCAAATTGGTCAGTCTTATTCATGAATTAAATGAGATAAGATAATGCAAAATATAGAAAATTTTGTACCAGTTGATCTGTGGTCGGGGGCGAACCGTGACGCAAGCGTCCCGGGCGAAACTGAAGGGGCGCGGACATGACCAAAGAAAAGCTCTATCTTTACGACACCACGCTGCGCGACGGCCAGCAGACGCAGGGCGTGCAGTTTTCGACCGACGAAAAGCTGACCATCGCCCGCACGCTGGATGCTTTGGGCGTGGATTACATCGAAGGCGGTTGGCCCGGCGCCAATCCCACCGACAGCGCTTTTTTCGACGTCGCCCCCAACACCCGCGCCACCATGACGGCCTTTGGCATGACCAAACGCACCGGGCGCAGCGCCGAAAACGACGATGTGCTGGCGGGGGTGATGAATGCGAACACGCCCTCGGTCTGTTTGGTGGGGAAAAGCCATGATTTCCACGTGACCACCGCGCTGGGGATCACGCTGGACGAGAACCTTGAAAACATCCGCGCGTCGATCGCGCATATTGTCGCCTCGGGGCGCGAAGCCTTGTTTGACGCCGAGCATTTCTTTGATGGCTACAAAGCGAATCCGGAATATGCGGTGCAGTGCTGTAAGGCCGCCTACGATGCCGGCGCGCGCTGGGTGGTCTTGTGCGATACCAATGGCGGAACCCTGCCGCATGAGGTTGGTCAGATCACCTCGGCCGTGATCGACGCGGGCATACCGGGCGCCCATCTGGGCATTCACACCCACAATGACACGGGCAACGCGGTGGCAGCGTCTTTGGCGGCGGTGGACGCGGGCGCGCGCCAGATTCAGGGTACGCTGAACGGGCTGGGCGAGCGCTGTGGCAACGCCAACCTGTGCACGCTGATCCCGACGCTTTTGTGCAAAGAACCGTATGTCAGCACGCTTGAAACCGGTGTCACCAAAGAAGCGCTGGCGGCGCTGACCCGGGCTTCGCGCCTGCTTGATGATATTTTGAACCGGGTGCCGGTGAAATCGGCGCCCTATGTCGGGGCCTCGGCCTTTGCGCATAAGGCGGGGCTGCATGCCAGTGCGATCCTGAAGGACCCAACCACTTATGAACACATCCCGCCAGAAACGGTGGGCAATGAACGCATCATTCCGATGTCGAACCAGGCGGGGCAGTCGAACCTGCGCAAACGTCTGGCCGAGGCCGGGCTTGAGGTGGAAAAGGGCGATCCGGCGCTGACGGTCATTCTGGATGAGATCAAACAGCGCGAGGCCCAAGGCTATACCTATGACACGGCGCAGGCGAGTTTCGAGCTGCTGGCGCGGCGCGCGCTGGGCCTGTTGCCCGAGTATTTCGAGGTTAAACGCTATAAGGTGACCGTAGAGCGCCGCAAGAACCGCTATGACAAGATGATCAGCCTGTCCGAGGCCGTGGTCGTGGTGAAAATCGGCGATGAAAAGAAATTGTCGGTATCAGAAAGTCTGGATGGCGGCGGCAATGATCGTGGTCCGGTAAACGCGCTTTGGCGGGCGCTGGCCAAGGATCTGGGCCGCTATCAGCATCATATTGATGACATGAAACTGGTCGACTTCAAGGTGCGCATCACCCATGGCGGAACCGAGGCCGTGACCCGCGTGATCATCGACTCTGAGGACGCGCAGGGGCGGCGCTGGGCCACCGTGGGTGTCTCTCCGAACATAGTCGACGCATCGTTCGAGGCCTTGTTGGAAGCAGTACAGTGGAAACTGGCCCGCGACGGGGCGCGCCCATGAGCCTTGAGGCCTGCGCCGGGTTGGTCGGACGAGGCGACCCTGATCGCTTTGCCGCTGTCGTGGCCGCGCCAGCAGATGCGCGGGCCGTGCTCTTGCCGCTCTATGCGTTTAACGTCGAGGTCTCGCGTGCGCCTTGGGTCACGGCCGAGCCGATGATCGCCGAGATGCGGCTGCAATGGTGGCGCGACGCCTTGGAAGAGATCGGGCAGGGCGGGCCGGTGCGCAGGCATGAGGTCGTGGATGCCTTGGCCCCGGTTCTGGACGCGGCGGCCGCCGAGGAGCTGGACCAACTGGTCGCCGCGCGGCGTTGGGATTGTTACCGCGACCCGTTTGACGATGCCGCGGCGTTTGAAGCGTATATCAACGCCACCTCGGGCAATCTGACCTGGGTCGCCGCGCGGGCATTAGGCGCGACGGACGAACAGGCGGTGCGCGACGTGGGCTATGCCATTGGCGTGGCCAACTGGCTGCGCGCCATTCCGCAATTGGAAGCTTTGGGCCGGGTGCCTTTGGTGGATGGTCGGACCGAGGCCGTGGCCGCCCTGGCGCAAGGTGCCTTGGCACGGCTGACCCGCGTGTCAAAACCCGCGCGGCCCGCCGTTCTGTCCGGATGGCAGGCGCGCGGCATCCTGAAACTGGCTGCCAAAGACCCGGCTGCGGTCGCCCAAGGGGGCTTGGTTCCGTCAGAATTCGCGCGCCGGGGGGGCTTGCTGAAAGCGGCGCTGACAGGGCGGATTTAAACCGCCTCTTTGGGGCGCAGCGTCAGCCAGATCAGCGCGCCGCCTGCCAGCATCAGGAACGGGATCATCGCCAGGTTGACCGAGGCCCAGCCCTGTTCGACCGACCCGCCCGAGCAGTTCATCAAACCGCCAGACGCCAGCGATGCCAATGTTACCCCGCCAAAGACGATCAGATCGTTCATGCCCTGCACCTTGCCGCGTTCATGCGGCTCATGCGCGCCGGCCAGCATCGCGGTGGCACCGATAAAGCCAAAGTTCCAACCCACGCCCAGCAGGACCAGGGCGATGAAGAAATGCTCGATGTCTACGCCGCTCAGCGCCACGGCTCCGGCACCGGCCAGAATGACCAACCCGGTGGCGATAATCTTTTCCACGCCGAACTTGGCTATCAGATGGCCGGTAAAGAAAGACGGCACGAACATCGCCAGCACGTGGGCGGATACCACATTGGCGGCGTCATCGGTTTCAAACCCGCAGCCGACGACCGCCAGTGGGGTGGAGGTCATCACAAGGTTCATCAGCGCGTAAGAGACCAGCGCGCAGATGATCGCCACGGCGATGGTGGGGGTGCGTAGCAGTTCAAGCCGCGAGCGGCCCTGCGGGGCATCTGCGGCGGGGGCGGCCGGTTTGGGAATGTCCAGAAATACGAACAGGAAAGACCCGATGACGTTGATCGCGATCACCGCCGCATAGGTGCCCAGAAACGGTACAACCATGCTGGTCGAGGTCAGTTTTACAAGCTGCGGCCCAAGTATGGCCGAGGCCAGACCGCCCGCCAGAACGTAAGAGATCGCTTTGGGCCGGAAATCCTCGGACGCGGTGTCGGCGGCGGCAAAGCGATAGAACCCCTGCGCCGACATGTAGATGCCGGTGAAGAACGAGCCGACTAAGAACAGCGTGAAACTGTTCTGCATCAAGGCGTAGGCGCAAACTGCGGCTCCGATTGCCCCCCCCGCGCCTCCGGCAAAGAACCCTGCACGCCGTCCGGCCTTTTGCATGAAGCTGGACAAAGGCGTTGCCGTCAGCATGGATCCCAACACGATCATCGAAATCGGCAAGGTGGCGAAACAGGCGTTTGGCGCAAGCGATTGCCCGGCCAGCCCGCCGACCGTAAAGATCATTGCCATTTGCGAGCCAAGCAGCGCCTGCGCAAGCACAAGCACAGTGACATTGCGGCGGGCCCGGGCGGGATCGTATGGTGCGGTGGCTTGGGTCATGAAACCTGCCTTATCGGGGCGGCGCGGGCTTGGGAAGTGTTGAAAAGCGCACAGGGGTCTGTGCAGGCAGGAAAATATGGTCGGGCGTATCATAGAAACATCGGAATGTGTTGCCGAGGGCGCAGCGCATCTGTGCGCGGTCGAGCCGCGATTCGGCCCCGCGCTGGCCTTGACCGGGCCTTTGCCTTTGCGTCGTCGCAAGGATGGGTTCGCGGCGCTGTTGGATGCGATTGTCAGCCAGCAGGTGTCGGTCGCGGCGGTCAATGCGATCTGGGGGCGGCTGAAAGACGCCAAGCTGACCGGCCCGCGCAAGGTGATGTGGGCGTCAGCCGAAGACCTGCGCGCCTGCGGGCTGAGCCGCCAGAAGATCCGCTATGCCAAGGCCCTGTCGGAAGCGCGGATTGATTACAAAGCGCTGCGCGACGCGCCAACGGATGATGTCATCGCGACGTTGATCGAGGTCCCCGGTATCGGTCGCTGGACGGCCGAGATCTACGCGATGTTTTCACTGGGGCGGGCCGACGTTTTTGCCCCCGGTGATCTGGCGCTGCAGGAATCTGCCAAAATTCTGTTCGATCTGCCTGAACGGCCCACGGAAAAGGCCCTGCGCAGCATGGCCGAACCCTGGGCGCCTTGGCGGGCTGTTGCGGCGCGGGCACTTTGGGCCTACTACCGTGTGGCAAAAGAGCGGGAAGGGATCCGATGACACGTGTTTTGAAATCCAGTCGGCGCGGCGCGCCTAAGGGCGAAGCGACCTCGATGGTGGTGTTTCTGCACGGCTATGGCGCCAATGGCGCGGATTTGCTGGGCCTTGCCGAACCGTTGGAAGAACATATGCCCGGGACCGCTTTTGTGGCACCCGACGCGCCTGAAACGATCCCCGGCATGCCGGGGGGCTATCAGTGGTTCCCGATCCCCTGGATTGATGGTTCATCGCAGGAAGAATCCGAATCTGGGATGATGCGGGCCACCGAAGATCTGAATGCCTATCTTGATGCGCTTTTGGTCGACGAAGACATGCTGCCCGAACAGGTGATCCTGTTTGGCTTTAGCCAAGGCACCATGATGACCCTGCATGTGGCGCCACGGCGCGAAGATTCCTTTGCCGGGTTGGTCTGTTTTTCGGGCCGCCTGCTGATGCCCGAATCCCTTGCCGAGGAAGCGATCACCAAAACGCCGATCTTGCTGGTGCACGGGGATGCCGATGACGTTGTCCCGCCTCAGTCCTTGCCTGAAGCGGCTGAAGCCCTGCAAGAAGCCGGGTTCGAGGATGTCTATGCCCATGTCATGAAAGGCACAGCCCACGGCATTGCGCCCGATGGTCTGAGCGTTGCGCTGGCCTTTATGCGCGCCCATCTGGGGATGGAGCGCCGCGGCGGTTAAACTCTGCCCAATTCTTGGGCGCCCCTGTGGATAAACGTCACATCGCCGACATCGAATCGCGCTAAGTCACATTGTGGCGGTACCGCATATTGCGGGGCTTGCCCTATGGCGAACGCCATATATAGTAAAGATGTGCTGGGACGGGGTGTCCCGTCTTGGGGCCAATACAGGCAGACCGGGCGGAGACGGAGTCAGACATGGACGGCGATTTCAGGACAAGTTTTGTACGCGAACCGAGTGCGGTGAAGCATCACCCGGCGCTCGTTCTAAACGCGGATTATCGCCCGCTGTCCTATTATCCTTTGTCCCTGTGGCCTTGGCAGGAAGCAGTCAAAGCCGCCTATCTGGACCGGGTCGATATTGTGGCCGAGTATGATCAGGTTGTCCGAAGTCCCACGACCGAGATCAAGATCCCCTCGGTCGTTGTATTGAAAGATTATGTCAAACCTCAAAAGCGCGTGGCCTTCACGCGCTTTAATTTATTTCTGAGGGATGAATTCTCCTGTCAGTACTGTGGTGCCAAGGGCGATCTGACTTTTGATCATGTGGTGCCGCGCGCCAGCGGCGGGGTCACCAGTTGGGAAAACGTCGTTGCGTCTTGTTCGCGCTGCAACCTGCGCAAAGGTTCCAAGAGCCTGCGTCAGATCGGCATGCATTTACGCAAACCCCCGCGTCAGCCCACAGCAGAGCAACTGCGCAATACCGGGCGGAAATTTCCCCCGAATTATCTGCATGATAGCTGGGTAGACTACCTTTACTGGGATGCCGAACTGGATGCATAATTCATCTGGTCACGGGGTGGCGCATTCGCTGGCCGCAGATAAATAAACTAGGTAGACTTATTTCGACGGCGACTGTATAGAAGGCCGTGTTTGCGCTAACAGGGAGCGGGCAAAGATGGTTTCGCGTGTCATTCCGGTTGAACAGTTTGACTTGATCATTTTCGGGGGGACCGGGGATCTGGCAAAGCGCAAGATTTTGCCGGGTCTGTATCGACGGTTTCTGTCAGGTCAAATTCCTGAAGGTTCTCGTATCATCGGGGCGGCGCGCTCTGAACATGGGGTCGAAGAGTTTCGCGATATCGTGCGCAGTGCGATTGCGGAACATGTCGCCCCGGACAAGCACGACGATGACGCCATCAGCGGATTTCTGAACAGCCTAGAATATGTCACCATCGACGCGCTCGGCACCGGCGGTTGGAAAGAGCTTGCCGCCCTGATGCGCCCCAGCGTGGTGCGGGCGTTTTACTTCTCGGTCGGGCCCAGCCTGTTTGGCGCCATCGCGGAACGTCTGAAAAAGTACAAAGTTACCGACGATGAAAGCCGTATCGTGGTGGAAAAGCCGTTTGGCCATGATCTGCCCACGGCCAAAGCGTTGAACGAGACCCTTTCGCGGCATTTTACCGAACAGCAAATCTATCGTATCGACCATTATCTGGGCAAAGAGACAGTTCAAAACCTGATGGCGGTTCGTTTTGCCAACATGCTGTTTGAACCCCTGTGGAACGCCCGCAATATCGACCACATTCAGATCACCGTGGCGGAAACCGTTGGCGTCGGCGGGCGTGGTGAGTATTACGACAAATCAGGCGCGATCCGCGACATGGTGCAAAACCACCTGATGCAGTTGCTTTGCCTGATCGCGATGGAGCCACCCTATGCGTTTGATCCGGATGCGCTGCGCGATGAAAAGCTAAAGGTTATCCGCGCCTTAGAACCTGTTGAGCCAGATGATATCGTACGCGGTCAGTACTTGGGCGATGACGAAGGCCCCAGCTATCTTGAAGATTGCGGCAACCCCAGCAGCTTGACCGAAAGCTATGTGGCGCTGAAAGTGCGGGTATCGAACTGGCGCTGGAAGGGGGCACCGTTTTACCTGCGGACCGGCAAGCGGATGCGGGCGCGCAGTTCCGAGATCGCCATTGTGTTCAAAGACCCGCCGCATTCGATCTTTGGCGATCAGGCCGGGCAGAATCCGAACGTTCTGGTGATCCGCCTGCAGCCCAACGAAGGTATGAACCTGACCGTCACCATTAAAGAGCCGGGGCCCGGCGGAATTCGCCTGATCGAGGTGCCTCTGGATATGACATTCAAAGAGGCCTTAGGCGCAGAAGCTGATGATATTCCAGATGCGTACGAGCGGCTGATCATGGATGTGATCCGCGGCAACCAAACGCTGTTTATGCGCGGGGACGAAGTCGAAGCCGCCTGGGCCTGGACCGATCCGATCATCGCGCAGGTCGAAGATCGTGCCAACCGACCCAAACCCTATGAACCGGGCAGTTCGGGGCCTGAAGAGTCCCTGATCCTGATGCACCGTGATGGGCGCCGCTGGCGCGAGGTAAAGGTATGAGCCTGATCGAATACCCAAGCCGCGCGGCCATGTTTTCCGCTTTGGCTGATATTCTGGCCGACGAACTTCGCGCGGCGTTGGAAACGGGGCCGGCCACATTGGTTGTACCCGGTGGCACCACGCCCGGACCGGTGTTTGACCAGCTCTCGCAGGCTGATCTGGATTGGTCGCAGGTGCGGGTGATGCTCTCGGATGAGCGCTGGGTGCCGGAAAGTTCGGACCGCTCCAACACGCGGCTTTTGCGCGAACGGTTGTTGGTGGGCAATGCGGCCGCCGCGCAGTTGGTGCCGTTCTACGCCCCTGCAGATCAGCCCGAAGACCAGCTGGCAACGCTTTCAGGCCCGATAGAGGCCGCGTTGCCTATAACCTCGCTGCTTCTGGGCATGGGCGAAGACATGCATACCGCATCGCTGTTTCCCGGCGCCGACTTGTTAGAGCAGGCCCTTGCGGACGACGCGCCGGTTTTGTTGCCCATGCGCGCGCCCGGAGCACCCGAGCCACGCCTGACACTGACCGCCCCGGTTTTGCGCGCCGCGCGCAACACACACATTGTGCTGACTGGCGCTGGTAAACGCACCGCTGTTGAAGCCGCGCGACACCTCGATGATCCGCAGGCTGCGCCGGTGTGCATCGTTCTGAAAGACGCAACCATTCACTGGGCTGATTGACCTTATGAGCATTAAAAACACTCTGGAAGCCTTTGCTTTAGAAGCGAATACTTTAAAAATAAAGGATATGTTTGGCGGCGGGGATCGCGCCAAAACCTTTTCAACACAATTTGACGGTTTGCTTTTCGACTATGCAAAAACCACCCTGCGCGAAGATATTCTGGCCGCGTTGATACAGCTGGCCGAAGAGGCGCAGGTGGCACAGCGGCGCGACGCGATGTTCGCCGGGGAAAAGATTAACGAAACCGAAGGCCGCGCGGTGCTGCACACGGCTTTGCGACGCTCAGGAACGGGCGTTTTTGTCGATGGCGAAGACGTCATGCCCGGTATCCACGCGACGCTCGATCGGATGGAGGCGTTTGCCAACGAGGTGCGCAGCGGTGCTTTTCAGGGGGCTGGCGGCAAGATCACCGATGTGATGAATATTGGCATTGGCGGGTCGGACCTTGGCCCGGCGATGGCGGTGTTGGCGATGGATAGCTATGCCGACGGGCCGCGCGCGCATTTTGTTTCTAACGTTGATGGTGCGCAAATTGCGCAGGTGATGCGCGGGCTGGACCTGAGCACCACTTTGATCATCGTTGCCTCCAAGACGTTCACCACGATTGAAACCATGACCAATGCCAACACGGCGCGCGAAATGATGGCGCAGGTGGTGGATGACCCCGCTGCGCAGTTCGCAGCGCTGTCGACCGCGGCGGACCTGACGGCGGACTTTGGCATCGCGCCCGAGCGGGTGTTTGGTTTTGAGGATTGGGTCGGTGGGCGCTATTCCATGTGGGGGCCGATCGGGTTGAGCCTGATGCTGGCCATCGGACCGGATAATTTCCGCGCCTTCCTGCGCGGCGGCGAGGCGATGGATCAACATTTCCAAACCGCGCCTTTTGCAGAAAACCTGCCAGTTTTGCTGGCTCTGGTCGGCATGTGGCACCACCAGTTCTGCGGCTTTGGCAGTCGTGCGGTGTTGCCTTATGACCAGCAATTGTCGCGTCTTCCGGCCTATCTGCAGCAGCTTGAAATGGAAAGCAACGGCAAGCGCGTTGCCATGGATGGCTCGGACTTACCCGATCAGGCCGGTCCGATTGTCTGGGGCGAGCCGGGCACCAACGGCCAACACGCGTTTTACCAGCTGATTCATCAGGGCACGCAGGTGGTGCCGTGCGAATTTCTTGTCGCCGCCGAAGGGAATGAGCTGGGCCGTTCCGTTCATCACCGTCTGCTGGTGGCCAACTGTCTGGCACAGTCGCAAGCCTTGATGGTGGGGCGTACCTTGGACGAGGCCCGCGCGCTGATGCAGGATGCCGGTTTTGAGGGCGATGAACTGGAACGTCAGGCGCGCCACCGGGTGTTCCCGGGCAACCGGCCGTCGACCACTTTGATATATCCGCGGCTGACGCCCTATGTGTTGGGCCAGATCATCGCGCTCTATGAGCACCGCGTGTTTGTCGAAGGGGTGATCCTGGGGATCAACTCGTTCGATCAATGGGGTGTAGAGCTGGGCAAGGTGCTGGCGAAAGAGGTTGAAAAGCTGATCCTGGAGGGGCCGGTTGACGGCACCGACGGTTCTACCGCGCAGCTTGTGAACTTCGTTCGAAATTCGGTGGATGCGTGGCAAAGTTAAAGTAACGCTTTAACTTTAATACGATAGCTTTGAGCCCTAAGATCTTGATCTTGGGGCTTAATTATTGCGGGCGCGTTCCATCATCATCATGTGCACCGCATGCATGCCCTGTTCGGCCATGGCCGTGACTTCAGCGGCATGAATGTGAAGCGCGGCGACCAATTCAGGATCGTCAGAGGTTTGCGTGACGACAACCCCTTCCTCGGTGATCTCAACCTCGGATGTCAGGGCGTCACGCCGTTCAAAGAAGATATCCAGCGTCGGGCTTTGGATGAAAATCTTTGGGTCATCCCCGGCCTCCACCCGTTCGATCATGCCCACAACATGGCTGACCAGCGCGTCGTGTACCTTAGGGTTCGAAGAACTTGTGACGGTACGAATCCCGTTGGGTAGGTTTTCCACCGTCCGCGACATAGTTTGAAAGCCCCGAAACATAAGCGCCAGTTCGGCGCTTTCCTCGGGGCTGGCGTTTTCACCGCGCAGGCCGGGCATGTTGACCATGTCATGGCCGGTGCCATCGGCGCCGTGATGATGCCCCGCACCGCCCCCATGCATCTGCGCGGTGGCGGAGTTTACGGTAATCAAAGCCATCAAAATCGCAGATTTCAGGATATTATAAGGCATTTGGCACCGTTCTTTTTTAAGGGTGGAGCAACATTTAATAATATGTGAATGCCTCCGATGGGTCAACTTAACTGCAGCAGGATGATCCAAGTTGCACGGGTGGGCATGGGTTCGTGCCATACGAGCAAAACACGCAGCAATCCCCTGGTTTCGGGCGCAAAACCGTTCGGCAGTTGGGGCACTCAAAGAACCATTGGCACGAGTCTGTCGGCATCTGGGCCTGGGTTTCATGCCTGCATTCAGGGCAGGTGAGAATACTGAGAAGGACGGGATCGGACATGCAAAAACCTCTGCTGTCTACCCTGACATCAATTGATGTGCCGTGCGATCACAATGTCTGGAGCGGGTAACGGGAATCGAACCCGTAACTAAAGCTTGGGAAGCTGCCGTGATACCTTTTCACCATACCCGCGCCGGAGTTTTCAGATAAGCGCTGCGCGCAGGGCGGTCAAGCGCTTAGCCGCGTCTGCGCCGCCTGCGCCCGGTGTTTTCACCACCGGTGTTAAAGCTGACCTGCGGCAGGGGCGCGACCTTGGCCAGCTCAGGGAACGGGTCTGTGGCGTGGGGCAGGGCGTTTGCGGCGACGAAATGCTCTTGGAAGCGCGGTTCAATCGCGGTTTCGACCTTGTCGATCTGGCGGACCAGCTGTTCGACCTCGGCTCGTGCGGCGCGGTTGCATAGGGCGATCCGCGCGCCGGTGCCCGCAGCGTTCCCGGCGCTGGTGACGTGATCCAGTGGCGCATCCGGGATCATGCCCAGAACCATCGCGTGTTTGGGGCTGATATGGGCGCCAAACGCCCCGGCCAGCACAACGCGGTCCACGCTGTCGACGCCGAACTCATCCATCAATAGGCGCGCACCGGCATAGAGCGCGGACTTGGCCAGCTGGATCGCGCGGATGTCGCCTTGGGTGACGGTGATCCGCGCGCCGCCCTCGGGCGTTGCATCATGGATCACGTATTCATGGGTGCGCCCGTCAGGTTGGCAGCGCTGGGTGCCGGTTTGTTCGGCGGACCCGATCAAGCCAGACGGGTCAAGCAGACCGGCCATGCGCATTTCGGCCACGGCCTCGATAATGCCCGACCCGCAGATGCCGGTGATACCTGTCGTGGCGGTGGCCAGATCAAACCCGTCCTCATCCGACCATAGATCGCAGCCGATCACCCGAAAGCGGGGTTCCTTGGTGTCGGGGTTGATCTCAAGGCGTTCAATCGCGCCGGGTGCGGCGCGTTGGCCCGAGCTAATCTGTGCCCCCTCGAACGCGGGGCCAGTGGGGGACGAGCACGCCAGAACGCGGGCTTTATTGCCCAGCAGAATCTCGGCATTGGTGCCAACGTCGACAACCAACACCAGATCGTCAGACTTATGCGGCGCTTCTGACAAGGCCACAGCGGCGGCATCGGCACCGACGTGTCCCGCGATACAGGGCAGCACATAGGCGCGGGCCTGGGCGGGCAGGGCGCTGAGGCCCAGATCGGGCGCGGTCAGCGAAACAGCGTCCGAGGTCACCAACGCAAAGGGGGCCTGACCCAGTTCAATCGGGTCGAACCCCAGCAGCAGGTGGTGCATCACCGGGTTGCAGACAAAGGTGCTTTCGACGATTTGCGCGGGGTCGACCTTGGCTTCAACCGCGACGGCTGTGACCAGATCGTTCAGCGCTTCGCGTACGGCAGAGGTCATTTCCGCGTCGCCACCGGGGTTGAGCATGGCGTAGGACACGCGGCTCATCAGGTCTTCGCCAAACCGGATCTGCGGGTTCATAATGCCGGAGGACGCCACCACATGCCCGTCATTCAGGTCACACAGATGCGCGGCGATTGTGGTAGAGCCCACATCAACCGCCAGCCCATAAAGCGGCCCTTCGAACAGGCCGGGCCAAAGCGCCAGAAGGCGCGGCGCGGCGTCGGTATGATCGTCGTAGACCGCGGCGGTGACCTGCCATTTGCCTTTGCGCAAAATCCCTTGCAGATCGGCCAAAAGGGGCAGGGGGATGGTGACATTCTGCAAACCCCACTGGGTGGCCAAGGCGGCTTGCAGCCGCTCGGCGTCGCCGGTGGGGTTGTGCATGTCGGGTTCTTCGACCTCGACCATCACCAGCCGGGTCGCGGCATCCATGGTGATCGGGCGCGCGTCGGCGGCTTTGCGCACGACCTGTTTATGCACCTGACTTTCGGGCGGCACGTCGATGACGATGTCACCTTGCACGACGGCCTGACAGCCCAGCCGACGTCCCGGTTTCAGCCCGCGCTTTTCGTCGTAACGATGCTCAACGGCGTTCTTATCGCTCAGCGCATCTTCGGCCACGGTGACGCCGTGTTTGGGGAACGCGCCGAACGAGGGCTGCACCTGACATTTTGAACAAATCCCGCGCCCGCCGCAGACTGAATCCAGATCGACGCCCAACTGACGCGCTGCCGTCAGCACAGGGGTGCCCAGCGGGAAACGGCCGCGCCGCCCCGAAGGGGTAAAGATCACCAGTGCATCCGTGTCGGCCATAGGGCGCGTCCTTATCGGTTTACGTAAATTAACCCCGACGGCGACGGCGGCCACCGCGCCCGCTACCTGCGGCGGCTGCGGCTTTGGAGGCCTCGGGGAAGCTGGCGCCTTCTTTCACGGCCTCCATCACGCGGGAAAACTTGATCCACTCCGTGCCGTTCGGGTCGTTGTTATAAAGCAGGTTGGCGGCGCGGACGGCCTCCATTTCAACCGGGCGCACGGGGTTCATGATCGCGCTGGTCATGCCGGCGCCGATGGCCATGGGCAGGAAGGCCGCATTGATGCCGTGGCGGTTGGGCAGGCCAAAACTGATGTTTGACGCACCGCAAGTGGTGTTCACGCCCAGCTCTTCGCGCAGTTTGCGCACAAGGGTGAACACCTGCTGACCGGCGCTGGCAATCGCGCCAATGGGCATCACCAGCGGGTCCACGACGATATCATGGGCCGGGATGCCATAGTCCGCGGCGCGTTCGACGATCTTTTTGGCCACGGCAAAGCGCACATCCGGATCTTCGGAAATGCCGGTGTCATCGTTGGAGATCGCCACAACCGGCACGTTGTACTTTTTGACCAGCGGCAGCACCATTTCCATGCGCTCTTCCTCGCCGGTGACCGAGTTCACCAGAGGGCGGCCATTGGCAACTTCAAGCCCAGCCTCCAAAGCGCCCGGGACCGAGCTGTCAATGCACAGCGGCACATCGACCAGACCCTGTACCAGCCCCAGAACCTCGCGCATCAGCGGCGGTTCGGTTTCGTTGGGGTTGGGATTGGAGTTGTAGACAACGCCCGCGTTCACATCCAACACCATGGCGCCGCAGGCGACTTGCTCCAATGCGTCTTTTTCGACGGTCGAGAAATCCCCGGCCTCCAGTTCGGCCGCCAGTTTCTTGCGCCCGGTGGGGTTGATGCGTTCGCCTATCACGCAGAAGGGCTCGTCAAAGCCGATGGTGACGGTCTTGGTTTGGCTTTCAATTACGGTGCGGGTCATGTCTGTCTCACTTCTCCCAGCCATCATTGGCGATCAGCGCCAAGATGCGGTCCTTGTCATAATCACGGTCCAGACTTTCAGCCTGTGCCTGTGCAATTTCATCTTGCGCGCCGTCCACGCTGAACGGCGTGCCACGGCGCCATTCGGCCAGATAGGCGTCGGTGTCGCGGGCGCCGACCTTCATGGCGCAGCGATCAATCGCCTGTTCAAACCGTTCGGGCAGGGCGCGTTTGGCGCCGCGACGGCCCTTGCCCACGATGACCTGAGCGGGGATATCGCGCCAGTAAACGATGGTGACATCGGGCATGGGGTGGGCCTTTCGGATTGTTTGGGTTCGCGGGTGTCTTGGCGCTGGGTTCTAAAGTACCACGCTTGTGCGCGCCAGTTCCCATCCTCTGAATAATTCTCAAGAAGATTATGAACGCGGCGGGATGCTTGCGCATTCAGCATGGCGCGACTAGGTTGAGGGTAACTTGAGTTGGAGGGCGAACAAGATGGCGCCCAAGCGTCCCAATGGTGCGGGCGCGTTCCCCAAAGCGGTCGATACCCCCGCACCAAAAACGCCCGATCCGGCGGAGCTTTACGCTGCGCTGGATCTGGGTACAAACAGTTGTCGCATGTTGATTGCCCAGCCAAAGGGCAGTCAAATTCATGTTGTGGACAGCTTTTCGAAATCTGTGCAGCTGGGCACCGGGCTGGAAGCGTCCGGGCGTTTAAGCAGGGCGTCCATCGGGCGCACCGTGCAGGCTTTGCGCATTTGCAAGGGCAAGCTGGATCGCCACAAGGTGCGCCGGATGCGCCTTGTCGCAACCGAGGCTTGCCGGCGCGCCAAAAACGCACGCGATTTCACCCGTTTGGTCAAACGTGAAACCGGACTCTCGCTTGAAATTATCGAGACCGAAGAAGAAGCGCGTCTTGCCGTTGTCTCCTGCGCGCCGTTGGTGTCGACCAAGACCGAACAGTTGCTGGTGGTGGATATCGGTGGCGGTTCGACCGAGCTGGTCTGGATGGACCTGTCCTCGGTCCCCAAACGCGATCGCCCGCGCGCCATCATGCGCCTGCATGCCGGGTTCAAAAACGCCGACAGCCCGTTTCCCGTTGCCAAAGTGGTAGATTGGATCAGTGTGCCCTTAGGGGTCGCGACGCTGAAGGACCAGTTTGACGATGTCGAAGATGACGCCGCGCGCTTTGCGCTGATGAGCTGGTATTTTGAAGAAAACCTGGCGGATTTTTCGCCCTATGCCCATGAACAGGCGCGAGAAGGCTTTCAGATTGTCGGCACCTCGGGCACCGTCACCACGGTCGCCGCCAGCTTCCTTGGCCTGCGTCGCTATGATCGCAACAAGGTGGACGGGCTGCGCATGACCTCGGACCAGATCGACGGGGTGATCCGCGATTATCTGGCGCTTGGCCCCGAAGGGCGGCGCACAGATCCGCGTATCGGGCGTGATCGTCACGCGCTGATCATGTCGGGCGCGGCGATTTTGCAGGCGCTGATGCGTGTGTGGCCGACGGATCGTTTGTCAGTTGCGGATCGCGGTCTGCGCGAAGGGCTGCTATATGCGCAGATGAGCGCCGATGGCGTGCTCGAAGACGGACCGTATTAAGGGATCAGATCATGGCGAAAAAAGGCACCAGCGGACGCGGACAGCGCGATCTGCGCACCCGGGTGAAATCGGCGCGCGGGCGTAAGCTGTCGTCGACCCTGTGGCTGGAGCGGCAGCTGAACGACCCTTACGTGAAACGCGCGCAGGACGAAGGCTATCGTGGCCGTGCGGCGTTCAAGATTTTAGAGCTGGACGAAAAGTATCGCTTTTTGGTGCCCGGCGCCCGGGTTGTGGACCTTGGCTGTGCGCCCGGCGGCTGGTGTCAGGTGGCCGCGACGCGGGTGAATGCTCTGGGTGAAAGAAAGGGCAAAAAGATCGGCTCTGTTTTGGGGGTTGATCTGCAAGAGGTCGAACCAATTGCCGGGGCTGAGATACATCAGCTGGACTTCATGGAAGACGACGCCGATCAAAAGGTCAAAGACTGGCTGGGCGGCAAGGCCGATGTGGTGATGTCAGACATGGCCGCCGCCAGCTCGGGCCACAAACAGACCGACCACCTGAGGATTATCGCCCTGTGCGAGGCCGCGGCATACTTCGCCTTTGACGTGCTGGACGAGGGCGGCACGTTCGTCGCCAAAGTGCTGGCCGGCGGCGCCGAGGGCGAGCTGCAAAAGCTGCTGAAACAACGCTTCACCAAAGTCGCCAACGTCAAACCGCCCGCAAGCCGGTCCGACAGTTCCGAGAAGTTCGTGGTGGCGACGGGGTTCCGGGAGTGAGGATCGCTAGCTAGGCAGGCGATATGTTCGACCAAAACTTGTGGATTCAGTTATCGATTATGGAATCTCGTCATCCAGTTTATCAATTGTCCGCATGATAAATTCCGCAAGAGCTTTGCCCCATTTTGTTGCACGCTCCATCTCTTCTACAGGTACTGCGTCAACCGCCATGTTGGTGTCGCCATGGCGTTCAAACATGGCAAATATTACGTAGTTATCGTCAGCTAATAGATATCCGGCGCAGTGACCGTGCGCTATTCTATTCCTGAGCACGGAGTGCCGTTCGTATTGTCTTTTATGCCTCTTTAAGAAATTGGAGAATTCTCTTGCGGACTCGCGGTCCTTGATCAAGCGGATCATCTCGGCGAGTTTTCCTGAGCCGCTTTTCTTTCCAATGGTGTCGGCGGCTTCCGAATAGGAGACTCCCATCATATGGGCGAGAAGCATCGCGAGCATGCCATCAAGTGTTCCCCACGTGAGAACGAGGTCCAGCATTGCCTCGCGGTGGACCGGTTTTAAAGGTAGCGCAAAGTTTTCAGCGCCCAATTCGCTTTCAAGTTTGTTGGCGTCCAACACCCAGCCCTCTTCAATTCAAGATATCTGTGAACAACACTATCTAGAACGTGAATGTTGCAAACAGACTTCATCACATCGCTGACTGAAATCAAAGCGAGAGTTGTCGAATTGGTTGAGTGCCGCAATTGGTTTTCTCAACAGTATTTCTGGCAAGGGTGAGAGTGGCGGAGAGACAGGGATTCGAACCCTGGGTGGGCTTGCACCCACAACGGTTTTCGAGACCGCCCCGTTCGACCACTCCGGCACCTCTCCGCAGGCTCATGGTCCGTGAGGGGGGGATTTAAGGCCAAGTCCTGCCGGGCGCAACTGCTTATTTTCCAATCTTGTGACTTTGGTTGGAAAAAGTCGTGCTGGTCGCTAGGCTGCGCGCAACCCAAACGCGCCGGAGGCCCCATGTTGCGCCCAATCCTAAGCATTACCTTGCTGATCTTTATGGCGCTGCCCGGGCGTGCCGCGCCCTCGGCGCAGGTGCAAGCGCTGGGCGATGCGCTGCAACTGCCCGCGTTGATGGCGATCATGGCCGAGGAGGGGCTGGCCTATGCTGGTGATCTTGAGGCCGAAATGTTCAGCGGACGCGGCGGCGGGGCCTGGCAGGCGCTGGTCAAGAACATTTACGAGGCGAAACGGCTTGAAACCGTCATGTTGGAGGTTCTGGACGAAGAGCTGACCACCGCAGAGCTTGAGACGCTGATAGCGTTTTACACCGGCGATCTGGGTCAACGGGTGACTGATCTGGAAGTTACGGCGCGTCGCGCGCTGTTGGATCCGATGGTCGAAGAGGGCAGCATCGCGATCTACGAGGACATGGCGCTGGAAAGCCATCCGAGGTTGGCGCTGATTGAAGACTTCGTGCAGGTCAATGATCTGATTGAGCGCAATGTGGCGGGCGGGCTGAACTCGAATCTATCGTTCTATCGCGGGCTAAATGAGGGCGGCGCATTTGAATATGGCATGTCGGAAAGCGATATGTTGGCGGATGTCTGGGCTCAGGAGGGCGACGTGCGCGATGAAACCGCCCAGTGGCTCTATCCCTATCTGACCATGGCCTATGAGCCGCTGAACGATTCCGATCTGCAGGCTTATATTGACATGTCCGCGAGCGAGGCGGGCATTCGACTGAACGCTGCGCTATTTGCGGCATTCGATGTGATGTTTCGGCAAGTGTCTTACGATCTGGGCTTTGGCGCGGCGCAGTTCATAAAGGGGCAGGAGCTGTAGCGGCCGGGCACCCATGAACGCCGTTTTGGCAGGTCCAAATTTCAGGATGGGTGGTCTGCAATTCTAGGTTGCGAGCGCTGAGCGTTTGTGATCTCAGTACGACCGCAATATTCAAAGTTTCAAATAGGATTAATAAGCATGGCCGAGTACGTTGTTCAGGGGTTCGGGTGGACCTGGGTTGGTGAAGGCGAAGACGAGGTTCGCACGGATTTTCAAACCCACGAGTTCACCTTTGAAGACAGCGACGGTGTTTTTGAATATCAGGTTGTTCCGGGCGAAACTTTTGACTTTTCGCCTATCGCACTTACCGGTTTGGATGGGCTGAGTGTGGATGGCACCCCGCTGGGCAGCTTGCCTGTCGATCAGGCGACCTTTGGGTATGTAGAGTGGTCGGGCGGTACAAGCTATGTATTGTTGTTTGAAGACAGCAGCTTCGCAGACGGGCGCCAGGATTTTATCGTGATCATTGGCGGGGCGCCGTTTGAGCCTGAAACGCTGGAAGAGTTCTATCAGTTTGAACAATCCATCACCGCCTTTGGCGGTGCTCCCGACAACGGACCTTATGCGCCGAATACCCCTATTTCGCTGGCGGATTTGCCGGGGCTGGGCCAGGCCCCGGTGAACCTGATCGAAGGTGGCAGCAAGGATGACTTTCTGTTTGGCTCGCAAGACGCGGACGAGATCAACGGCAACGGTGGGGCGGATACGCTGCTGGGCCGTGATGGCGATGACGTGCTGAACGGTGGCGCGGGCCGCGACATTGAGATTGGCGGCGAAGGCGCGGACACCTTTGTGTTCGGCACCGGCTCCGAGCTGGACATCATCCTCGACTTCGATGTGACCGAGGATATCTTGCAGATCGACATGGACGCCCCAGCGGCGCGTGATGATGTTGCCTTTGTGCAAAGCCTGGCAAATTACACCATTGTGGGTATTGGCGGAGGCGATGTGGCGGTGCTGCTGGGGAATTATGACCGCAGCGATGTTGTCGACAGCATCGAGTATCTCTGATCTTCATCTGATCATGTTATCGGGCGCGCAGCTTTTGCGCGCCCGTTTTGTTTAAGGGCCGTGTACCATCAAGGCGACGGTCAGGGCTTCGGGGTTGCCCAGATAGATGTGTTGATCTGCCTGCAGCAATTTGGCCAGCGTGGGCTGTTCATGGGGCGGAACCCGGGCCAGATCCATGGCTTGGGCCAAAAGGGGCCCTGCGCCGGTTTTAATCTCTGCCTCGATCCCGGGCTGCTGCTGTGTCACGAAGGTTTTGACCTTGCTGCGCCGGGCATTGTAGGCAGAGTTCTCAACGGCGGTTGAAATTGCCGCACCGGGCAGCAGGATCGGGTTGGGGATATGGCTGGGCGCGGTGCAGGCCGCCAGCCCTGCAAAAACAAGTAAAAACCGCCGCATGGGCACCACCTAAACTCTTGACTTGAAGTTGATCATCCCGGATAAGCGCGCATCTGCGCAAGGGATTTCCTTGCGCGGATTCGTTTAACACAGCCCGTAAAGGGCGCGCTGTCCGATGGTGCCAACTGGCAAAACGCTGTGAAAACAGGACCATACGACGCGGTGAGATAAAGGAAGATGCCCATGTTTGCGGTCCTCAAGACCGGTGGCAAGCAGTATAAGGTTCAGTCCGGCGACATTCTGCGCGTCGAGAAACTGGCCGCCAATGCTGGTGAAACCGTCCAGTTCAATGAAATTCTGATGGTTGGCTCGACCGTTGGTGCCCCCACTGTGGAAGGCGCTGGCGTGCAGGCTGAAGTGATCGAACAGATCAAAGGCCCCAAGCTGATCCATTTCGTAAAGCGCCGTCGTAAGCACAGCTCGCAGCGTAAAAAAGGCCACCGTCAGCAGCTGACTCTGCTGCGCGTGACCGACATCCTGGAAAAGGGTGCTGACAAATCCGGCATCAAAGCCGCTGTTGGCGCTGCTTCGGGTGTTGCTGTTGCCGCCGCTGCTGCTCCGGCCCCGAAAAAAGCCGCTAAGAAAGCCGCGCCCAAGGCCGAGGCCAAAGCCGAAGCCCCCGCTGGCGCTGATGATCTGAAAAAGCTGTCGGGCGTTGGCCCCAAGCTGGAAGAAAAGCTGAATGCCAACGGCATCACAACTTTCGCCCAGATCGCTGCCTGGACCGAAGCCGATATTGCTGAGTTCGACGAAAAACTGTCGTTCAAAGGCCGTATCGAGCGTGAAGGCTGGGTTGAGCAGGCCAAAGAGCTGGCCAAATAAGTTAGTAGGAGAGAACACCAATGGCACATAAAAAAGCAGGCGGTAGCTCCCGTAACGGTCGCGACTCCGCGGGCCGCCGTCTTGGCGTAAAGAAATATGGCGGCGAAGCTGTCATCCCCGGCAACATCATCGTGCGTCAGCGCGGCACCAAGTGGTGGCCGGGCGAGAACGTCGGCATGGGCAAAGACCACACCCTCTTTGCAACTGTCGAAGGCGCTGTGAAGTTCCACAAGGGCCTGAAAGGCCGCACCTTTATTTCGGTTCTCCCGGTGGCGGAGGCCGCCGAGTAAGCCGAAACCTTTGAAGGTTTGAAAATTCAGGGGGATCGGCACAAGCCGGTCCCCCTTTTTGGTCGCCACGAGGAGACCGCCGATCAGGGGCCGGCACTTGCTAAACCGGCTTTTAATCGCCATCTTTATACCCCCGGTTGTTTGGTGAACATAGTTCGCCCCTGCCGGGAAAGATCGCGAGGCGGGGCGACATCACAGGAGGGTCTTTGTTGTGTTACAGACCCACACGATGCTTTTCGGAGGAGGGAAGGCATGAAAATGGAATCTATCGTGAGCCTGCAGGTTATTGAGACCGAACGGTTCATCCTGCGCCCGGTCAGGGTGTCGGATGCAGGATTGCTGCAAATGTACGCCGGGGATGAACGCGTGGCGCGCTTTACCCGCTCGATCCCCCATCCGCTGCCCCCCGGCGCGGTTGAAGCCTTCATTGACCGTTGTCGTTCGGACAGCCGCAAGGAAGACGTTTGGGTCATGGATGGCTCGGGCCACGGTCTGTCCGAAGTTTTGGGCGTGATCGGGCTGGAGCATATGGAGCGCGGTCAAAGCCAGATCGGCTATTGGGTGGCACCAGTGATGTGGAACACCGGGCTGGCCTCTGAGGCCGTCAACGCATTGCTGGACGCGAACCCGCAGGAGATCACCACGGTCTTTGCCGAGGTGTTTCAGGACAACCCCGGCTCGGCGCGTGTGCTGACCAATGCGGGGTTTGAATATCTGGGCGATGCTGAAGCTTTCAGCGTGGCCCGTGGGGCCAAGGTAAACACCTGGACCTATCTTAAGAAGCTGGCCTAAGCCGGGCGGCGGGGCTTGAGCACCCGCCGCATTCGGTCTATCGCCTTGGGATAAGTAAAAGGCGGAGACCGCAATGAAATTTCTCGATCTGGCCAAGGTCTATATCCGCTCGGGTGCGGGCGGAAACGGGTGCATCAGCTTTCGGCGTGAGAAATCCGTCGAATACGGTGGGCCAGATGGCGGAGATGGCGGGCGCGGCGGTGACGTTACGGCCGTTGCGGTGGACGGGCTGAACACCCTGATCGACTTTCGCTATCAACAGCATTTCTTTGCCAATAATGGCCGCCCGGGGCAGGGCTCGCAACGCTCTGGCGCGTCGGGCGACGATATCGTCCTGAAAGTGCCGGTCGGGACCGAGATCCTGGACGAAGATCAGGAAACGGTGATCGCTGACCTGACCGAAGTCGGGGATCAGGTGCAACTGGCCAAGGGCGGCAATGGCGGCTTTGGCAATCTGCACTTCAAAAGCTCCACAAACCAGGCGCCGCGTCGTTCAAACCCCGGTCAGGAAGGGGTCGAGCGCACCCTTTGGCTACGGCTGAAGCTGATTGCTGACGCCGGATTGCTGGGCCTGCCCAATGCGGGAAAATCAACCTTTCTGGCCTCCACGTCGAACGCGCGTCCCAAAATCGCCGATTATCCGTTCACCACGCTGCACCCCAATCTGGGTGTTGTGGGTGTGGACGGCGCCGAATTTGTTGTGGCCGATATTCCGGGTTTGATCGCAGGCGCCCACGAAGGGCGCGGGATCGGCGACCGGTTTTTGGGGCATGTCGAACGCTGTGCGGTGTTGTTGCATCTTGTTGATAGCACGTCCGAGGATGTCGCGGGTGATTACCGCACGATTATCAACGAATTAGAAGCCTATGGCGGCCATCTGGCCGACAAGCCTCGGGTGACAGCGCTGAACAAGGTCGACGCGTTGGACGACGAAGAGCGTGCCGAACAAAAGGCCGCGCTTGAGGCCGAAACCGGCGGGCCTGTCCTGATGATGTCGGGCGTCAGCCGCGAGGGCCTGACCGAGGTGCTGCGCGCAGTGCGGGCTGAGATTACCGAAGACCGTCTGCGCCAGAAAAAGGCCGGCGAGGAGCCCCAAGCATGGCAACCTTAAGCACGGCAAAACGGCTGGTCGTCAAGATCGGCTCGGCCTTGTTGGTGGATCGAGACACCGGCGCACTGCGGGATGCATGGTTACGCGCATTGGCCGATGATATTGCCAAGGTCAAAGCCCGTGGGACGGATGTGATCGTTGTTTCATCTGGCTCAATTGCGTTGGGGCGCGCGGTGTTGGGTCTGCCTGCCAAGGCGCTGCCGCTTGAGCAATCCCAAGCCGCCGCTGCGGTGGGTCAGATCAAGCTGGCGCGGGCCTATGAACAGGCTTTGGCACCTTTCGGGATCACAACGGCGCAGGTCTTGGTGACGCTGGAAGACAGCGCCAATCGACGAAGATATTTGAATTCTCGCAATACTTTAGAGCAGCTTGTTAAACTGGGTGTCGTGCCGATCGTGAACGAGAATGACACGATTGCCACCGACGAAATTCGCTTTGGCGATAATGACCGGCTGGCGGCACAGGTCGCGGTGACGGTGGGTGCGGATCAGCTGGTTCTTCTGTCAGACGTTGATGGATTCTATTCGGCCAACCCGGCACAAGACCCCAACGCCGAGCGCTTCGACATCATCGATGACATCACCCCAGAGATTGAGGCGATGGCGGGGGACCCCGTATCGGGACTGTCGAAAGGTGGGATGAAAACCAAGCTCCTGGCGGCAAAAACCGCCACCGGGGCTGGCTGCGCCATGGCGATAACCGAAGGTTCGGTTTTGCGCCCGCTTAGCGCATTGGATGCCGGGGCGAACTCCACCTGGTTTATGCCGAAACTGTCGCCCCAGGCGGCGCGCAAGGGCTGGATCGCCGCCATGAAGCCCAAGGGGCAGGTCATGGTCGATGAAGGGGCCGCGCGGGCCTTATTAAAGGGCAATTCGCTGTTGCCGGCCGGTGTGACGGCTGTCTCTGGCGATTTTGGCCGGGGCGATCCGGTTGAAATTTGCGATGCTGCGGGCAACGCACTTGGTATCGGCTTGTCGCGCTATACAGCTGCGGAATCCGGAAAAATCGCGGGCGCACAGTCGGGCGATATCCCTGCCATTCTGGGATATCCGGGACGGGCTTGCCTGATTCACCGCGACGATATGGTGATGTGAGACATCACGATTTGTCGTGACGCCAGCGCTTGGATACCCGCAGGCGATGGTTTATCTGTCTTGAGCCGAATTGAGACGAGGGCAAAGAGATGAAAGACGCAGAGCAAAATATCCCAGACATGATGGCCGAAATCGGCGCGCGTGCCCGTGCCGCCGCTGCCCAGCTGGCCTTTGCCCCATCTTCGGCCAAGGAGCTGGCGTTGAACGCCGCGGCGGATGCGGTCTGGGCCAAACGGGCCGAGATCATTGCCGCGAACGAAAAAGACATGGAATTTGGCCGCAACAAGGGCCTGACCGACGCAATGATGGACCGGCTGATGCTGGACGAAGCGCGCATTCAGGGCATCGTTGACGGCTTGCGCGCCGTTGCCGGGCAAGATGACCCGGTTGGCGCGGTAATGTCTGAATGGGATCGTCCCACTGGTCTGCACATCAAACGCGTGCGCACGCCTTTGGGGGTGATTGGCGTGATCTATGAAAGCCGTCCGAACGTGACCGCCGATGCGGGCGCACTTTGCCTGAAAGCGGGCAACGCGGTGATCCTGCGCGGGGGGTCGGAAAGCTTCCACAGCTCGGGGGCGATTCACGATTGCCTGCAAGAGGGCCTGCGCGCTGCTGGTCTGCCCGAGGACGCCATCCTGCGCGTGCCCACCCGCGACCGTGCCGCCGTGGCCGAGATGCTGCGCATGACCGACCATATCGACGTGATCGTACCGCGTGGCGGCAAGGGGCTGGTTGGCCTGGTGCAGCGCGAGGCCCGCGTGCCGGTCTTTGCCCATCTTGAGGGCATCGTGCATGTCTATGTCGACAAGGCCGCGGATGCGCAAAAAGCCATGGATGTGGTGATGAACGCCAAGCTGCGCCGCACGGGCATTTGTGGGGCCGCCGAGTGTTTGCTGATCCACCGTGATGTGGCGGATACGCTGGGAACCGCAGTGATTTCAGCGCTGGTGGATGCGGGTGTGCGGGTGCATGCGGATGAAACGCTGTCCAAGATCCCCGGCACGCTTGCGGCCACAGATGAGGATTGGGGCAAAGAGTATCTGGATATGGATATCGCCGCGCGCATTGTCGATGATGTCGACGGCGCGATTGATCATATCCGCACTTACAGCTCGTCCCATACTGAATGCATCCTGACCGAGGATGATGCGACCGCCGAGCGGTTCTTTGAACGGGTCGACAGTGCGATCCTGATGCGCAATGCCTCGACCCAGTTCGCCGATGGCGGCGAATTCGGCATGGGGGCCGAGATTGGCATCGCCACCGGCAAAATGCATGCACGTGGCCCGGTTGGGGCCGAGCAGTTGACCAGCTTTAAATATATCGTTGAAGGCGACGGGACGATCCGCGCTTAAAACCGAACTTCAATCAAATCGGGCGCGTGGTTTACCGAAATCGCGCGCCCGTTTTGTTGCGCACAGATTGGCAGCAGGGCGAATTGCACCTGCGCCGCGGCAAGGGGCGTCTCGGCGTCTGCTCCCGCCAGATGATCCCAAAGCGGCTGATCCAGCTTCAGCTTTTCCGTGTGCGCAGTGATGCGCCAACCGCCCTCTGAGGACACAGCCAAGGTTCCGCCATAGGGCAGGGCGGTTTCAAGGCACAGCAAGGACAGCAGGACCATCTTGGCCTCAACCCGGTTCAGTTCAACCGGCAAGTCAAAGCTAAGCTGCACGCGGCCTTCGGCATAACTGTCCCCCAGTATCCCGGCCAGTTCTCTGCGCCCAATGCGCTGTCCTTCACCCGCCGCACCAAAGGCGATGCGGAAAAAGCGGATGCGGGCATTGGCATTGGCGACGGATTGGGCAATCAGCGCCATTTCAGGCCCATCCAGCGCGCCGCCCATCTGCAACAGCTCCAACCCGTTGCCGATTGCGCCCAGAGGGCTTATCAGATCATGACAGATGCGCGAGCCGATCAGCGCGGTAAGGTCGGTAGACAAAGGAGCGCTCATGTAGCGCATCCCGGAAAGGCAGTTGGATTCATGAGCGACCTCAATGCGATGTTGCAGCCCGGCATGTTTGTACGCCACCCCGAGCAAGCAGATTGGGGGTTAGGGCAGGTGCAATCCAATATCGGAGGCAAGATCACCGTGAACTTTGAACACCAGGGTAAGGTGGTGATTGCTGGTGCGCGGGTTGAACTTGTTCCCGTTTTCGATATCTGACTCCACTCGCTCGATAGTTTGTTCATCACAAATCAACCTTAACGCGGTGTTAACAGCAGTCAATTCCCGCGCTGTTGCAAATTTCATTCGCGCTGACTAGAACCGGCGCACAAAGGCCGGAGCAACTCATAAACCGCCATGTCCTCCACTGAAGACTATTTCCAGATTACTCTGGCGACCACGCCCGAAGACCTGCGCGCCGCGCAGCGGCTACGCTATGAGGTATTCGTAGAGGAACTGGGCGGTGATGGCGCCATGGTGGATCATGAGCAGCGCCTTGAGCGCGACGAGTTCGATCCCTATTATGACCATCTGATCCTGATCGACACACGCCGCGACCGCGCGGCTTTGGACCACGTTGTCGGGGTGTATCGCTTGCTGCGCTCAGATCAGGCAGAAGCTTTGGGGAAGTATTACAGCGAAGGGGAGTACGACCTTACGCCGCTGAAAGGTTCGGGTCGTAAACTATTGGAATTGGGGCGTTCTTGCGTGCATGCCGAGTATCGGGGTGGCACGGCGCTGCTGCACCTTTGGAATGGTCTGGCCAAGTACGTTCTGAAGAATGAGATCGACATTCTGTTCGGGGTCGCCAGTTTCCATGGCACCGATCTGAAGGCGCTGGCGCAACCATTGTCGTATCTGCATCAAAACCACCTTGCGCCCGAAGAATTGCGGGTGCGGGTGCAGCCAGAGCATTTCGTCTCGATGGATTTGTTGCCCGAAGATCAGATCGACCGCAAAGCCGCGATGCTTGCCACGCCCGCGTTGATCAAAGGTTACCTTCGGTTGGGGGGATTCGTGGGCGAGGGCGCGTTTGTTGATCACGCCTTCAATACCACCGATGTTTTCTTGCTGATGGACACCGAAAAGATGAACGCCAAAAGCCGCGCCATGTACACAAGAGGCGCCCGTTGAGCACCTGGAACGCCGAGCTGGAGCCCGATCCCGTGAAAATCACCCCCATGGGCTGGGTGCGTGCCGTGTTGCGCGGGGTGCCTTTGGGGCTGGTGACCTTTGGCTGTTTGGGTCTGCTGTTGCTGGTACGTCTGATTGAGCGCCCGATTTTTGGCTGGCATCGCCCGGTTACCCCCTACATCACCCAATTTGTCTGCCGCATGGCCTTTGTGTTTTTGGGAATGCAGCATCGGGTGACCGGCGTCCGGATGAAACATCGCGGCGCCGTGGTGGCGAACCATTCTTCGTGGCTCGATATTTTCACGCTGAACGCGCGTAAGAACATCTATTTTGTGTCCAAGGCCGAGGTTGCGAAATGGCCCGGCATCGGCTGGCTGGCGCGGGCCACAGGCACCGTGTTTATCAACCGCGACCGGCGTGAAGCCGCTGCGCAGAAAAAACTGTTCGAAGACCGGCTGACCGCAGGCCACAAACTGCTGTTCTTTCCCGAAGGAACCTCGACCGACGGGCAGCGGGTTTTGCCTTTTAAATCAACGCTTTTCGCGGCGTTCTTTTCGGATGCGCTGCGCGATTTTCTGTATGTGCAGCCGGTGACCGTGATCTATCATGCGCCCATAGGCGAAGATGCGCGGTTCTATGGCTGGTGGGGCGATATGGATTTCGGCACGCATCTGCTGAAAACTCTGGCCGCCCGTCGCAATGGCGCGGTCGAGCTGGTCTATCACACCCCGTTGAAAGTATCGGCGTTTGACAGCCGCAAAGCGCTGGCGCTGGCCTGCGAAGAGGCCGTGCGCAGCGCCTTTCCAGATGCTGCTTAACCCATCGCCTTGATCAGTTCGCCCAAAGCGGCGGCGGGGTCATCTGTGCCCCAGATCTCGGCCCCGAGGCCAAAGAAGTCGGTGACGGGGGCAATTTTGGAGATCAGCTCGGCAGTTAGCGCGCCTTCAGCGACCACGGGCACTTCGATCATCTGCGACCACCATTCGAACAACTCGTGCTCGGCGACGGTGCCGTCGCCCAGGGCGGTCGCTCCAACGGGGCCAAAGCTGACGTAATCGGCGCCGGATTCGCCTGCCGACATGCCATCATGGCGCGACGCCCCGCAAAACGCACCGACGATGGCGTCTGCACCCAGCTCTTTGCGGGTTTTGCGCACCGAACGCGCGCCGTCGGTCAAATGCACCCCGTCCAGCCCCAGCCGTTCGACCAGCTGCACATGGCTGTCGATGGTCAGGGCGATATCGCGGGCATGCGTGACTTCGCGCAGCGCATCGGCGGCGCGGCTGATACGGTCTTCGTCCTGGCTGGCCATGGCAAGGCGCACACAGGCGACCTCGTGCGCGTCCAGGACTGACGCCAGCTGACCGGGAAAGCTGGACAGCTCAAATTCCGGGGGCGTGATCAGGTAAATCTGCGGGCGCTCGATCTCGGCCATGGCGGGCTCCTGTTTGTTTGCGCCCCTATAGCGGGTTCCTTACTTGGCAGGCAAGGGGGCGACGAAATCCAGCGCCAGTTCAAGGCACTTGGCGCGGGAGGCATCATCGGCCAAAGCCGCGTCCGTTACGTCGATCATCCCGCCCATCTTGCGGCCGGTAAACTGCATAGGGCCGACGCCGGGCAGGGCCAGCGCGGCGGCCTCGTTATCCTTGCCAACACGGAACATGCCGCCCCCCTTGTGCACACCGCACAGCATGTTGCCGTTCAGCATGAAACACAGCCCGCCGAACATTTTGCGTTCAGACACGCCGGGGCGGTCGATCAGGTCCCCCCTCAGCAGTTCAGCCAGACCTTCATCGTATGCCATCTTGCTCTCCTTGCTGGCCCAAAGTATCACCGCGCGAACCTTCGTCACAAAAGAAATCGTCATGACCCAGCCGCAGCCTGCCTTTATCCTTGTGAATCCGCAAATGGGCGAAAACATTGGCGCCGCAGCGCGGGCGATGTGGAACTTCGGGCTGGACCGTATGCGTTTGGTAGATCCGCGTGACGGATGGCCAAACCAACGCGCCGTTGCATTGGCCTCGGGCGCGGGGCGGTTGCTGGACGAAGCAGGGCTATATCAGACCACCGCCGAGGCGATCGCCGATTGTGACTATGTCTATGCCACCACGGCGCGGGCGCGCGGGCTGACCAAACCGGTGATGACGCCCGAACGCGCGATGGAACATGCCCGCGCACAGATCGCCGAGGGCCGCAAGGTGGGCGTGATGTTTGGCCCCGAACGCGCCGGGCTGGAGAATGAAGATATCGCGCTGGCCAATGCGATTATCTCGGTGCCGGTAAACCCCGAGTTCCCATCGCTGAACCTTGCGCAATGCGTTTTGCTGACAGGGTATGAATGGCGCCGCCAGACGGCGGATATCGTGCCCGAAGTGGTCGAAATGGCCAAGACCGAGGTTGCCAGCCAGCTGGACGTCCAAAAGCTGGGCGATCACTTTGAGGAACGTCTGGAAGAAGCGGGGTTCTTTTACCCTGAAACCAAGGCTGAGGGCATGAAGCTGAACCTGCGCAACATGTGGTCGCGCATGCCGCTGACGCGGGCCGATGTGCAGATTTTGCACGGTGTCATGCGTCAGATGGTGCGCTGGAAAGAGCGCGGCTAAAGTTTCGCCCTTGCGCGGGCGACGGCCTGCGCGATGACGCTCTCAAAATCTTCTTCCACACGCCGCGCATAGTCGGGTGGGACATCCGTGAACGGGTCATGTTTGGCGGACCAGCGGTTGATCTCGACCATGATGCGGGCAAGATCGATGCCTTTGTCGGTCAGCAAATAGACCTGTCGACGCGCGTCTGCCGGATCACTGCGGTGGGCGATTAACCCGTCTTTTTCCATCTTCTTAAGCCGGTCCGACAGGATGTTGGTCGAAATCGCTTCTTCGCCAGACAGAAACTCGCGGAAATACTGTTTCTCAAGAAACAGCAGGTCGCGGATGATCAACAGGGTCCAACGATCCCCGAAATGTTCCAACGCGTAGTTGGTCGGGCAGTGCGACCTGAAGGTGGATGGGTCTGTCATTCTATTTAAGTTGCAAAATGAAAGCGAAATTGCTAGCCCTAAAGATGCTTGCAAAACACAACTTAAATTGATCGGGGTGCGCTATGGCCATGGTTCTAACTTTTGTCGCGTTTTTCGCTTTGTCGCTTTTGCTGGGTGTTTTGTGGCTGATCGTTCTGTTCAAAGACCGCTATGCCAAAACCGTTGGCCCGTCCTTTTCGGAAAGCCCGTACTTTCCGCTGGGGCTGACGGCGATTGCGATCAACGCTGCAGTACATATCAGTGTCTTTAGCTGGGTCTATCCATTGGGGGACGCCAACTGGGGCAGGGCGGTCGTGATTGTTGGTACGGTTTGGGGCGCGCATTTCGTCAGTACGCTGGGCACCGCCGCCAAGTTTGAAATCGCGGATCGTGCGCAATTTGTGATGCTGGAGCTGGCGTTTTCAGTGCTCAATGTCGTGGTTTTGGCGACGTTAATGTGGGTGGTGCTGGGGCCCCATCTCGTACCCGTTGTGGGTTAAGACTTTGCGCGTGCTTGAATACCGGGGCCGATAGGGCTACGTCTGGCGAAAACCGGAGGCCCCGCATGAGCCAGAAACGCAGCATTTTCGAGGAAGTGGGCGACAGTCCTGCCCAGAAACCCGCCGCCCAGCCGGGGCTGATCGACAAGGGCAACAAGGGTGCCCGCGGCATGATCCGTGCTTGGCTTGTGGTGCTGTTTGTGATGGTTGCGGCGATGATCATCGTTGGCGGGCTGACCCGGCTGACCGACAGCGGCTTGTCGATCACTGAATGGAAGCCGGTCACCGGCGCCTTGCCCCCGATGAGCGCCGAGGCTTGGGACGCGGAATTCTCCAAGTATCAGGAGATCCCTGAATATCAGCTGCAAAACAAAGGCATGAGCCTGACCGAGTTCAAGTTCATCTATTGGTGGGAATGGGGTCATCGTCAGCTGGGCCGCGCTGTTGGCCTTGTTTGGGCCGCAGGCTTTGCTTTCTTTGCGCTGACCAAACGCATCCCGACCGGGTGGACCGGACGGTTGGCATTGCTGGGCGGGCTTGGTGGTTTGCAGGGCGCGATTGGCTGGTGGATGGTGTCCTCGGGCCTGACGGGGGAGCGGTTGGACGTGGCCTCTTACCGGCTGGCGACCCATCTGGGGCTGGCCTTCGTGATCCTGGGGTTCATCACTTGGTATGCCTTGTCGATGGGTCGGACCGAAAAAGACCTGATGCAGGCCCGGCGCGGGCGCGAAGCCAAGCTGTTTTCGATGTCTACCGGGATGCTGCATTTTGCGTTCCTGCAAATCCTGCTGGGGGCTTTGGTGGCCGGGATTGATGCGGGCCGCACCTATATCGATTGGCCTTTGATGGCGGGTGGGTTCTTTCCGCCTGAGCCCTTCAGCCTGACACCCGTGTGGCGTAACTTCTTTGAAGACCCGGGGCTGGTACAGTTCATGCACCGCATTGCCGCATATCTGTTATTTGTCTTTGGCATCGTGGTTTGGCGCCGCTCGCGCCAGTCGGGCAATGCGCGCACCAAACGTGCCTTTGACTGGGTTGCCGTGATGCTGTTCGGGCAGGCGGTTCTGGGCATTGTGACGGTTCTGCATGCCTCTCCGCTGCATATCGCGATCCTGCATCAGCTGGGGGCGATTTTGTTGTGGGTGCTGATCCTGCGAGCGCGGTTCCTGGCGCAGTACCCGATTGAACAATCCATCCGAGGCAGTTGATGACCCAGCACCCCTATGACGCGTTGATGGCGCACCAGTTCGAAACCGAGGCGCTGGCGCAGATTGCCGGGCGACTGGGGTGGGATCAGGAAACCATGATGCCATCGGGGGCAGGGGCGCAGCGGGCCGAAGAAGTTGGGGTACTGGAAGCGGTGCTACACGCGCGTCGCATAGACCCGCGCATGGGCGAATGGTTGTCGGCGATCAATGACGCTGATCTGACCGAGGTCGAAGCCGCCCAGATGCGCCACATCCGGCGCAGCTATGCCCGCACGGTGAAACTGCCGGAAAAGCTGGTGATTGCGCAGGCCAAGCTGGCCAGCCGCGCCCATGGTATCTGGGCTGAGGCGCGCGAAACCGATGACGTCGATTTCTTTCTGCCAGTCCTGGAAGAGGTGATCGAGCTGAAGCGCGAAGAAGCCGCCGCGCTGGCGGATGGCGGTGATCTCTATGATGCCCTGCTGGAGGAATACGAGCCGGGCACCACCGGCGATCAGATCGGAGCGATGTTTGACCGGATGCGCGACCGGCTTGTGCCTCTGCGCGAAAAGATTATTGGGTCGAACACCTATATCGCCCCGTTGGCGGGCCATTTCCCCGAAGACGGGCAGATGACACTGGCACGTTATGTTGCCGATCGGTTTGGCTATGACTTCCGTCATGGGCGTTTGGATAAGTCGGTGCACCCGTTTTCCAGCGGCTCGGGCACGGATGTGCGCATCACCACCCGCGTAGACGAGGCCGATCCGCAAAACTGCGTTTACTCGACGATCCACGAAGTCGGGCACGGCTGCTATGAGCAGCAAATCGACCCTGAATTCGGCATGACCCCGCTGGGGGGCGGCGTGTCGATGGGGGTGCATGAAAGCCAAAGCCGGATTTATGAGAACCAGATCGGGCGTTCTCGTGCTTTTACCCGCTGGCTCTATACGCGCATGCGCGACATATTTGGCCATGCTGGCGCTGCGGATGCGGAAAACTTCTATCGCGCGGTGAACCGTGTGCACAGCGGTTTCATCCGCACCGAAGCCGACGAAGTGCATTACAACCTGCACATCATGTTACGTTTTGATCTGGAGCGCGATCTGATCCGGGGCGCCTTGGAAGTGGCTGATTTGGAAGAGGCCTGGAACAGCCGTTTCACTGCGGATTTTGGCGGGCAGGTTGATAAGCCTTCAAACGGGGTGCTGCAGGATGTGCACTGGGCGGCGGGGCTGTTTGGCTATTTCCCGACCTATGCCTTGGGCAATGTCTATGCCGGTTGCCTGAACAAGGCGCTGCGTCAGGCCGTGCCGGATCTGGATCTGCCGCTTAGCCGGGGTATGACCGAAGATGCCACCGATTGGCTGCGCGACAATGTGCAGGTGCATGGCGGCCTGTATCAGCCGCGCGACCTGATAGCGCGTGCTTGCGGGTTTGACCCGTCCGAGGAGCCGCTTTTGGACTATCTTGAGACCAAGTTCGGCGATATCTACGGGCTCTGACCAAGTTGACGCCGCCCCTGCGGGCGTGGCATCGCAGGAAGATATTTATGAGAGGCCAAGTCGTGGCTCAAACCCTTGAAACCCGGACCCTGCCCAGAGTGGTGGCTGTTGGATTCAACAAATGTGGCACCCGCGGGCTGGGGCAACTCTTCGCTGCGGCGGGCCACCCGATGGTGCACAACAAGCTGCGTGGCAAGTTCAAGGTCAGCCATTCGATCGGGCGATTGATGCGCGACAACCTAGCCGCTGGGCGCAAGGTCTTTGACGGCGCTCAGGAGTACACCTTCTATTGCGATCTGATCTATACCACGCCCAAAGCGGCCTATGATGGCGCCAGTGCCTACCGCGAAATTCTTCGTGACTACCCTGATACGATCTTGCTGCTGAACACCCGCGACCGAGAGTCCTGGATCAAGTCTAGACTGCGACACGGGCATGGTCATTTCGCCAAAGTGCAGATGCAGGCGCATGGCGTGACAACCGAGTCCGAGATTTGCGATATCTGGCGGTCGGAATGGGATGCACATCATCGCCAGCTGACCGATTTCATGGCTGACAAGTCAGATCAGCTGATTGTCTTTGATATCCAGAAAGACAAGATCGAAGACTTGATTGCCCGCCTGCCGGGATACGGGTTGGACGCCAAGCACTGGCAGGACATCGGTCGTTCCCGCGATCGAAAGATGCATCCGCTGAAAGCTTGGGTGAAACGGCAACTGGCCCTGCATAAACCCCGGCTATATAGATGAGGCCCAGATGAATCCTCCTGTCTATCTGAATTCGCTGGAATTCACCGATCTCAAGACACGCGTTCTTGCGCCGTTCTTGCCGCGTTACAAGGTGTTGAAGGCGATGAATGACTTGCCCGTCGCACTGCGCGGGCCCATGCGCGATCTGGTCATGACACTGGACGAAAAGTTCCTGTTCCTGCGCAACGCCAAGTGCGGCTGCACCTCGATTGCGCAACTGATGTTCTACTACTCGAACGAGGCGTTCTATCCGCGGTCGATTCACCGGGCGGCCAAGGGCATCTATCTGTCACGCTATCATTGGCCGCGTATCAAGCCCGTGCTTGATGGCGAAAAAGCCTTTTTGTTTACCTTTGTACGCGAGCCCGAAGCGCGGGCCTGGTCGGCCTTTACCAACTTCTTTGTCGATCAAAAGAACATCGCGCGACACAATCACATGCCAGGAATGCGGGCGCTGGGCTATGATGAAAGCAACGGGCTGTCACGCAATTTCGACATCTACCTTGATTACCTTCAAGCCTGTCTTGATATCGACCCGATGCGCACCTCAACCCATTTTCGGCCTCAGGTTCTGAACATCGCTTTTGACCAGCTCAAGTTCGACTTCATCGGCAAGCTTGAACACATCGAAGTCGATTTGCCCAAGGCGTTTGAGATGGGGGGCAAGCCCGGCTTCCCTCCGGCCGAGGTAATGGAGCAGAGATTCAACAAATCGGCCCCCACACGGCCCGATCTGACACCGGCACAGCGCGCGCGGGTACGTCAGATATTCGCCGCTGACTTTGAGGCTTTTGGCTACGACTGATCCCAATCAGGGGCGCGTTTGTCCAGAAATGCGCAGATGCCTTCTTGGGTGTCGCGCTCCATTAGGTTTTGCACCATCACGTCGCCCGCATAGGCATAGGCTTGCGCAGTGGTCATGCTGATCTGGTCGTAAAATGCCTGTTTGCCAATCTTCACGGCGGCGCCAAGCTTTGAGGCCACGGTAGTAGCCAGTTCCAATGTCGTAGCTTCCAGGGATTCCAAGGGTACGGCGGTGTTCACAAGGCCCAACGACTGGGCCCGGTCAGCGCTGATAAATTCGCCTGTTGTCAGCATCTTGAACGCGTGTTTGCGCGGGATGTTGCGGGTTAGAGCCACCATGGGCGTGGAGCAAAACAGCCCGATATCTACGCCGTTCACGCCAAACCGCGTGCCCTGCGCGGCGACGGCCATGTCGCAATTGGCAACCAGTTGGCATCCGGCAGCCGCAGCCACGCCGTGCACCTGCGCGATCACAGGTTGGGGCAGGGCCTGCAGGCCCAACATCACGGCGGAGCAGCGTTCAAATAGATCTTTGAAATAGGCCGCGCCGCCGTCCTTGGCCTGACGCCCAGCGGTCATTTCCTTCAGGTCGTGGCCCGCACAAAAGGCTTTGCCCGCGCCGCGCAGGATGACCGCCCTGATACTGCGATCTTCGGCCAGCGCATCCACCTGATCCTGCAGCGCGCTTAACATTGCGTCTGACAGCGCGTTCAGGCGCTCGGGCGCATTCAGCGTCAGTGTCGCAACGTTGTCGGCGTCCTGACGCTGCAAAATCTGCTGGTTCATCTTGTCTCTCCTCCGGATAAGCGCAACTCTATGCGCCAAGTCAGGGGAGGAAAAGCATGGATCTGAAGATGAGCCTTGACGGCCTGCAGGCCTTCTTGGCGCAGGATTTCCCCGAGGTGGCGGAGGAATTCACGGTTGAAGCCGTCGCGCCGATGCAGCTGACATTGCGGCTGAACGTGCAGGACAGGCACCTGCGCCCGGGGGGAACGGTTTCGGGGCCCTCGATGTTCGGGTTGGCGGATGTGGCCGTGTATCTGGCGATTCTGGCGATGATCGGCCCGAAGGCGCTGACCGTTACCACGAACTGTTCCATTGATTTTATGCGCAAGCCCGCTGCTGGTGTCGATTTGATCTGCGAGGTGCGGCTGCTGAAGTTGGGGCGCGCCTTGGCGGTGGGGGATACTTTGATCTATTCGGAAGGCGTGCCTGCTCCGGTTGCGCGGGCAACGCTGACGTATTCGATCCCGCCCAAAGCCTAGCCGCGTTCAAAAAAAGGGCCGCAGCGCACTGCGGCCCAGTTATCGACACAGGGTCGACGGGGATATCTTAGGGTTTCCAGAAGGGTTTGCGGGATTCCAGCAAGGCCTTGCGCGGGCTGATCCCGATATCATCAAGCCGGTCGGCGGGCATCTGGGCCAACTCACGACGCGCCTTATAACGATCCGCCCATGTCACGTAGAGATGCGCCATGTGGACAGCCGCACGTACACTAACGGGCAGGGTGCCGCGGCGGATAAGGTTGTCCAGTTTGCTCTCGGTCGTGGGGATATAGGTGATCATAGCGTTTCCTGACTTGATTGTATCAATACATTCCTGTAGTTTCGGTGTGTCAACTAGATACAATGCCGGGGGCGCTTTGGCGAGCGAAACATTGTGATGGGTACAATCTCGATTGGTGATATGTCGGGCCGCGAAGGCCCCAAGTACCGGATGCTGGCCGATGCCATCAGCGAAAAGATCGCCGATGGAGAGCTGTCAGCGGGTGAAAAGCTGCCGCCGGTGCGCGATCTGGCGTGGGAGGTCAAGGTGACCCCCGGAACCGTGGCGCGGGCATATCAATGGCTCACGGATCGTGGCCTTCTGGTTGCGCGGGTAGGAAGCGGCACCTTTGTGGCGCAGCAGGTGGCGGTCACGGCCGAAATAGAAGCTTTGCATGAGGACGTGGTCCTGCAGGTAGAGCCGGGGATCGTGGATTTGCGCGCGCCGATGCTGCCGGATGTTGGACAAGTGGCACAAATCCGTGCCGCCTTTCAACGCGTTGCCCAAGCCGATTCCGACAAGTTTCTGTCTTATCCGGACGGGCAGCAAAGCCTGCCTCTGCGCAAATTGGTTCTGGAGCGCAAAATCAAGTCTTTCGGCACCGACGGTTTGACCCCGGATCATGTGGTGATCACCCATGGCGGACAACATGCGATCCTAACGGCGCTACAGGCGGTGCTGCGGGGGGCGAAACCGGCCGTGATGACGGAAGAACTTTCGTATCCGGGCTTCCGTCACGCCGCGCGGCAAATGCGGGCGCGGGTTGTTTCGGTGGCGCAGGATGCTGAGGGGCCCGTTCCGGCCTCCATCCGCGCGGCATGCCAGGCACATGACGTGCAGGTGCTGGCGACCTCGGCTTTTGCCCACAACCCAACGACGATCACCACCTCACCGCAGCGGCGGCACGAGATCGTCGCCTTGGCGCGCGAGTTTGATTTCCACATCATCGACGATCAAAGCTATGGGTTGGTCCGTAGTGACAAGCCCGCCTATCGCGATTTGGCCCCTGAACGGGTGTGGTTCATCTCGGGCGTTTCAAAGTCCATTGCGCCAAATCTGCGGCTTGGCTGGTTGATTACGCCCGATGGACGCGAACAGATCGGTCAGCGCGTTGCGCGCCATGCCTCTTTTGGTGTGTCGTTTCCGATTCTCGAAGCCACCCGGCTTGTCCTGTCGGACCCCAAGGCCGAAGCCATTCGCCAATCGGTATTGCGGGACAATGCGGCGCGGGTTGCGGTGATGACCGAGACACTGGGCGCGTTCGGCATTCAAACCCGCCCGGATATTGCCTATGCCTATCTGCCGATGCCTGTGGGCTGGCGGGCGTCAACCTTTACCCGTGCCGCCGAAGAGCGCGATATCCTGATCCGCAACATTGATGCCTATGTTCTGGCAGACGGGCGCGCCCCCAATGCGGTGCGGCTGGCGGTGAATGGGCGGGTGTCGCTGGACAGCTTCCGCGCCGCATGCGAGGTTTTGCGTGATTTACTAAGCGATCCTCCGCATGAAATGGGGGTCTGATGTGGGGTATTTTAATACCTAAATTATAACGTGTTGTAATTGCTTGTTTATTGCGTGATTTGTGTGCTTGACTGTGCAGTGGAAATCCTTAGAACTGCGCCATCCCAAAGGAAAGGCCGCGCTTGCGTGGCCCCAAGATCAAGCCACAAGGCACGAGACACATGAAAACCTTTACCGCTACTCCGGCGGAGATCGACAAGAAATGGATCCTGATCGACGCTGAAGGCGTTGTTCTGGGCCGTCTTGCCTCGATCATCGCTATGCGCCTGCGCGGCAAGCACAAGGCGTCGTTCACCCCCAACATGGACATGGGTGACAACGTGATCGTCATCAACGCAGACAAGATCCAGCTGACGGGTCGCAAGCGTTCTGACAAGAAATACTACTGGCACACCGGCCACCCGGGCGGCATCAAGCACCGCACCGCAGGCCAGCTGCTGGAAGGCGAGCACCCCGAGCGTGTCGTCACCAAAGCCGTTCAGCGCATGCTGCCCGGCAACCGTCTGAGCCGCAAGCAGATGACCAATCTGCGCGTCTATGCCGGCGCTGAGCACCCGCACGAGGCGCAAGCGCCTGAAGTGCTGGATGTGAAAGCGATGAACTCGAAAAACACCCGGAGCTAACCGATGGCTGAAGAAATCAAATCCCTCGACGAGCTGAACGCCGTCGCCGGCGGTGACGCAGCCGTGGTTGCCGAAATCGTCGAACCCCGTGAGCCCGTCCGTGACGAGCTGGGCCGTTCCTATGCCACTGGTAAGCGTAAAGATGCTGTTGCCCGTGTCTGGATCAAACCCGGTTCGGGCAAGGTCGAAATCAACGGTCGTGAGCTGAACGTCTACTTTGCACGCCCCGTGCTGCAGATGGTTCTGCGCCAGCCCTTCCAGGTTGCCGGTGTTGAAGGCGAATTCGACGTTTACGCAACCGTCAAAGGCGGTGGTCTGTCGGGTCAGGCCGGTGCTGTAAAGCACGGCATCTCGAAAGCACTGCAGCTGTACGATCCCGCCCTGCGCGCGCCGCTGAAAGCCGCTGGCTTCCTGACCCGCGACAGCCGCGTTGTGGAACGTAAGAAGTTCGGTAAGCGCAAAGCGCGTCGTTCGTTCCAGTTCTCGAAGCGTTAATTCGACAACGTCAGAAGTTTTGGAAAAGGCCGCCCAGTTGGGCGGCCTTTTTCATTGTTTGCAGAGGTTTGGCTGAGCAATGCGGTAATAGTGTTTTCCCGAGTCCCCTCTACGGCGGGACAGGCAAACCGTATCGGTCACCGTCGCGGACAGGGCGACGGATTTTGTCGTGACATGTGCCGTTGATCCATCAGGGAGACGAACGATTGCGGTGTGCCGGAAACCCGAAGTGTCTGTCGCATAGCTATTTGTAAACAGGACGTCGGCGCGTACGAACCCATCTTGCGTTTTGGGTTCTATACCAAGCGTCGCGATAAGGACGATCAAGCCGCCCCCTAAAAGAAAACCAGCAAGCAACAAAAGCCACCCGAAACGCTCTCTCAGCAAATACCAATGAGCAGCGCGTCTGGAGTTCGGATTTTCAAGCATCCGGCTTAATCAACCCAAGCCCTCGCAAATACACCCCGATCCCGCTTTCCAGCAGGTCCTCGGGATCAAATGGCGACCTTGCTGGGCCTCGGGTGTACAGCTCCACCACGCCGTGGCTCATGGCCCAGATATGGGCCGAGAACATCGCGGCAGGGGGGCGTTTGTCTTCGGGGATGTGTTGGGATAGCTCGGTTGCGGCCTTTTCCAGAATGCCGCTGGCGCGGGCTTCGGCAAGGGCCAGTTCGGGGCTGGCGTTTTTGGAAATGCCGCTTTCGAACATCGCCATATAGTGGCCGGGATGTTTGCGGGCGAAGGCCAGATAGGCGCGGCCGGTGGCCTCGAACGCCGCCAATGCGGACGGCTGGCCCTTGTTATAGGCAAACTCCATCAGGTCGGCGAAAATCTCATAGCCTTGCCGCGCGACCTCGATGATCAGATCATCGCGGCCGGAAAAATGCCGATACACCGCCGCCGGGGTGACGCCCGCGGTTTTGGCGGCCTCGGACAGGGTAAAGCCTTGTGGGCTTTTTTGTTCAATCAGCACCAGTGCCGCGTCGATCAGCGCCTGTTTCAGATTGCCGTGATGATAACCGCGTTTCTTAGGCATCCCAGATGTCGGGGCCTCCGGCGATCTGGGGGTCAGGCGAGCAGACCGCGTTGAGGTTTTTATCGGGGTAGTCCACCTGACACAGCACCTGCTGAATTGCGGCGATGCGCGCACGGCGTTTGTCGTCGGATCGCACGATCGTCCAGGGTGCGTGTTTGGTGTGCGAGCGTTCAAAGGTCTCGGAAATGGCGGCGCTGTATTCGTCCCATTTCTTCAACCCTTCAACGTCAATCCAGCTTAGTTTCCATTGCTTTAACGGGTCTTTTTCACGTGCCAAAAAACGGCGCAACTGTTCAGCGCGCCCGACGTTCAGCCACAGTTTGACCAAGGTGATCCCTTCGTCGACCAGCATCTCTTCAAACTCGGGCAGTTGGTGGAAGAAATGCTCACGTTGCTGCGGTTCACAAAAGCCAAACACATGTTCGACGACGCCACGATTGTACCAGCTGCGGTCAAAGAGCGCGATTTCACCACCCGCTGGAAGGTGCTGTACATAGCGCTGGAAATACCACTGCGTGACCTCTCGGTCCGAGGGTTTCGACAGCGCCACCACCCGCGCCACCCGCGGGTTCAGGTTCTCGCGGAACCGTTTGATCGTGCCGCCTTTGCCCGCCGCGTCGCGGCCTTCAAACACCACGGCCACGCGTTTGCCAGTCTCTTTGACGTGGGATTGCAGCTTGACCAGTTCAATCTGCAAGGCCTGCATCATCGCGTCGTAATCGTCGCGCTGCATCCGGTCGTCGTAAGGGTATGTGTCTGAAAGAATGTCCTTCTTTCCGCCCGCAGCCAAAGCCGCCCGCACGTCCGCCGGGGCGCCGTTTTGCGCAAACTCACTGATTGCACCGTCAAAAGGCAATGTCATGCCGCACCTCTTTCCTGCCTGCACCACAGCCTAGCGCGAAGCAGGGGCAGGGCGCAATCAGCTGCCAATCTTGGACATATCGTAATGGGTGGTTTGATAGATCTCGTTGATCCAGTTGCCGTACAGAAGATGCGCGTGGCTGCGCCAACGGTTCTGCGGCGGGTTGGAGGGATCGTCATCCGGGTAGTAGTTCATCGGCACGTTGATCGGTTGATCGGCCGCGACATCCCGGTCGTATTCCTGTTTCAACGTGTCGCTGTCATACTCGAAATGGTTAAAGATATAGAGCGCCCGATGCGCCGGATCACGCACAAGGCAAGGCCCGCACTCGTCGCTGCCCAGCAGGGTGATCAACCCATCCGCGGCGTCAATTTCATCTTGGCGCATTTCCGTCCAGCGGCTGACCGGGATCACGCAATCATCTGAAAACCCACGCAAATAGGGCGATGCCGGCTGCAGGTTCTGTTGCCTAAAGCAGCCGAACGCCTTGTGATCCAGCATGTGCTTTTGCACGCCGTGGAAATGGTAAATCATCGCCATCCCGCCCCAGCACACGCCAAAAGTGGAGTGCACATGCGTCTGGGTCCAGTCAAACACCTGCTGGATTTCATCCCAATAGGTCACCTGATCAAAGTCCAGATGTTCAATCGGGGCGCCGGTGATGATCAGACCGTCGAATTTCTCGCCGCTGTCGCGCACCTCTTGGAAGGGGCGGTAAAACTCGGCCATGTGCTCGGCGGCGGTGTTTTTGGTCTCGTGCTCGCTCATGCGGATCAAAGAAAATTCAATCTGCAGAGGGGTCGCGCCAATCAGACGGGCAAACTGCGTCTCCGTCTGTATCTTCTTGGGCATCAGGTTCAGCAAGCCAATGCGCAGCGGACGGATGTCCTGCTTTGAGGCGCGTCCTTCGCCCATGACCATCACACCTTCGCGCGTCAGCACGTCAAAGGCGGGAAGGTTAGAGGGCAGTTTGATGGGCATTGGAGCAATCCTGAGACTTCGAGAACGGGGTAAGGCGCGTGAAGTAAGCGGTTTCTTACCGCATCTCAAGGGCCTGCGCGATCAACTTGTCGAAATCAGCCGGGGATTTGACCTGAGCCACGTCATTGGCGCAGATCGTAACACCCCAGTTGCGGGCCATGGCACTGTAGCGCGGTTGGCGATGAGCCAGGGCGCGGGCGTAGGTCCAGCGCACGAAGGCGTCAGGATCAACATCGCCTGCTTCAACATTGTTTACGTTGAGATATTCGGCCCAGGCGCTTTCCAGAAACGCGGGTTGATAATACATCGGCTTGGGGGCGCGATCGAAGCGACGGATCAGCTCTTCGGTGTGGCTGTCCGAACCTTCGATCCAGACCATCAGCAGATTTTGTGACAGGGCCGTCAGGACCGGATCGTTTTTGTCTTCTGGGTCCACGACCTCGCAGATGGAGCCGCCCGAGTCACAGATGAAATTGTCATACCCATAGAGATCTTTGGCGCGGTCGATGAACCGCGGCGTATCCAGCAAAGCGGCGATTTCGGCCTCGCGGTGCAAAGATTGGCGGCGCTGATACTCGGCAAAGGGCAGGCCGCCCAGATCGGGGTTGCCGGGTTTGCCCAGATAGGTGGACAGCGGCGCGAGGTTTTCGAAGGTGATGTTCGAGGCGATATAGACGCTGTCGGTCAGCAGCAACTCGCGCAGCAGCGGCACTTTCATGGCTTCGCGTTTGAAATTGTCGGCGATGTGTTCGCCCATGTAGCGCGTGCCGATACGGTAATCTACCGAGTAGTGGAACCAATCGCCACCATCCCGCAACAGGTTCGACAGATACGTCTTGCCCAGCCCGGACATGCCGAACAGCATAACGCGTTTTTGGTCGGCTTTGTGCCAGTGATCGGCTGATTGGTAAAACATCGCCTGCCTACTTGTGGTTTTGAGGTTTCGTAGCCACCACCGCGCGCAGGGTCAAATAAAAAGGCCCCGCCAAGGCGGGGCCAATTCATGCCCAATGGCAAGGATCAGAACTGATAGCCGACCTGAAAACCCCAGGCCCAACCGGTATTGTCGCTGAAATCACCCAGAGTTGTGCCGGCGGAAACTGGGTTTTGCGTGATCGCATCGCCAATCCAGATGTGCCGCACCCCTCCGGTGATGGTCATGTTCCCACGCGTATAACTGGCCGCCAGTCCAAGGCTGGTATAGCCATCTGTGGGGCCAAGGTTGCCTGAAAACCCGCCGCTTGCCGGTTCATGGGCAACCTGAATTGCGCCGGACCAGTTCTCGTTAAAGCGCCGACCGACACCGAGGTTATAAGTGATCGTATCAGAGTCATAATCGACCAGAGACCCCAGCAGGGCACCATAGATCTGAGGCGTGATGTCGAAGGCTGTCCAGTCGACCCAGCGGATAGAACCAAACAACAGCGTGTCAGCAGCGATCCCTGTCTGGAACTCAAGGTTCACCGACTGGGGGACAGTGGTGTCGAACGTGGTCGATATCGCGCCCAGCTCTGTTGCGTTAAACGAATGGGTGATCGCCGAATTATAGGTTAACGCCACCCGCGCGGCGATTTCCGGCTTTTCCCATGCCACGCCCGCGACCCAGCCCCAATCCTGCGCCACATCTGTTTGCATGGTATAGCCAATAAACAGGTCTACTTCACCTTCGGCGCGTTGGTGGCGCGCGCCCCCATAGACGCTGAAATTGTTCGGCAGATTGTACTTCAGCAAAGCGGTGATTGCGTTCGAGCTGATCTGGGCGGTTGATCCACCATAGGCGTAAGCCGGATCGGCGTAGTTCACACTTGCGCCGATTGGCTGATCAAGGATGATTGCAGCTTCGAGCTTGTCTGTAAGTTCAGTTTTGAAACCCAGAGAGACGCTGTTGTAGCTGGGCGAGACGTCCCCGGTGCTGTTGCCGATCTGAGGCGGGTTGAACACTTCGGATTGCTGGATCCCACTGACCTGTGGGTCAACCGAGCCGTAAGTCAGTTCAACATATGTACCTTCCTCGAACAGTATACCAACAGATTGGCTTGATCGTTCGACGCCGCCGGCACATGCCATCCCTGCACTCAGCACAGCGAGCGTCGCTCCTCCCACTAGTTTTTTCATTCTCAATCCTTTTGCGGATGTTTTTTGGTACTATATGCCTAGCAGTGCGCCTTTTTTTGCGTCAATCAGGACGCTGCGTAAGAGCGTTTTTGGCACGCTTCTGGCGACTCTGTTACCTCGTTTCAGCCTTCAGATTGATTAAATTTCCCAAAAGAATCAATGCTGCACCCGCGAAAACGGCCCATTCCAGTGGCTCGCTGTACAACAGCATCCCAACCACCGCGATTACGGGCAGGCGGGTGAAATCCATTGACATTACGGCTCCGGAGGGGGCGACGCTGAGCGCGGTCGTGAGGCAGAAATGGGCCGTCAGGCCGCAGATTCCAACGAGGATCACCGGTAGGATTCCGTGCACCGGCGGTAGGGCGATCTCACCGTCGATACCGGCGCAAATCAGCCCCAAAGCGGCTTGGATCACCGTGAGCCAGAATAGAATTGAAATGACCGACACATCGCAGGTCAGGCGTTTGGTCGCCACGGCGGTTGCGGCGAAACAAATTGCGGAAAGTGCGGCGGCGATCGTGCCGGGTGACAGGCTGGTCGCCCCCGGTCGGGTGATGATCATCACCCCGATAAATCCCAGCAGACCAGCGATCAGCCGTGCCCGTGTAATGGTTTCACCCAGCAGAATGGCCGCCAGAACGATGACCCACAACGGGGACGTGAATTCCAGCGCAAAGACCTGTGCAAGTGGGATCAGCGTCAAGGCATAGAACCACAGGTTCTGTCCGGTGAAATGCGCGACATTGCGCGCCAGATGCAGGCGCATATGCGTGGCCCGAACTTGTGACAGTTTACCTGTCACTGCGGCAACGCATAAAACGATGCTGAAACTGACCAGGGACCGATAGAACAGCAGCTCAAAGGTATCCAGCTGGGCGGACATCGCCATGCGTCCTGCCACGGCCATGGTCGCAAAAGAGGTCACCGCCCCCAGCATCCAAATCGCGGCGAGGCCGATATTTTGTGTTGATTGAGTTTGCTGCACGAAGCTGCCCTATCCTGATTGGTCAGGCAGGCAGACTAGGAGTGTCGCTTACAGAATGGAAGCCAAGATAACGCCAATCACGACGCAGGATAACGCAACGGCAGAGCAGAAAACGCCCGACTGCTGGTACCAAGCCTTGCGGGTATAACAATACCCACAGGATTCACCCGTCAATCGCATTTTATGACCGCAGTCGTGGCAATTGAAGACACGCATAAATAGCCATCCTAATAGCAAAATTTCCCGTACCGTGAATTACTCGCAAACAAAAAACCTATGGAACAAATGCAAATATATCCGATTTGAAGTCCAGTAGTTATATCACTGAGCTGCGGTTATTTGGATAGAATTCCAAGCTTTGATGCCTTCGTGATATCTGAGCAACTAAACCGCCCGTTCTGGTTGCATTATTCCCATTCGATGGTGCCCGGCGGTTTGGAGGTAACATCGTAAGTGACGCGGTTGATTCCCTTCACCTCGTTGATGATTCGAGTGGCGGTTTCGCCAAGGAATTCATGGCTGAACGGATAGTAGTCCGCCGTCATGCCATCGACGGAGGTCACCGCGCGCAACGCGCAGGCGTAATCATAGGTGCGCCCGTCGCCCATTACGCCAACAGTGCGTACCGGCAGGATCGCGACGAAGGCTTGCCAAATTTCATCATACAGGCCGTGTTTGCGGATCTGGTCGATATAAACGGCATCGGCTTCACGCAGGATGTCCAGCTTTTCGCGGGTGATCTCGCCGGGGCAGCGAATGGCCAGACCAGGCCCGGGGAAAGGATGGCGTCCGATAAAGCTGGCGGGCAGGCCCAACTCGCGGCCCAGCGCGCGGACCTCGTCCTTGAACAGCTCGCGCAGCGGCTCGACCAGCTTCAGGCCCATTTTTTCAGGAAGGCCGCCCACGTTGTGGTGTGATTTGATCGTGACCGAGGGCCCGCCGCTGAACGAAACGCTTTCGATCACGTCGGGGTACAAAGTGCCCTGGGCCAGGAATTCAGCGCCCTCAATCGTGTCGGCGTGTTTTTGGAACACATCAATAAACAGCTTGCCGATGATTTTGCGTTTGGTTTCCGGGTCAGACTGGCCGTCCAGTTCGCCCAAAAACAGTTCCGATTCGTCGGCGTGGATCAGTTGGATGTTATAGTTGTCGCGGAACATGGTGACGACTTCGTCAGCCTCGTCCTTGCGCAGCAACCCGTGGTCGACAAACACACAGGTCAGCTGATCGCCGATTGCTTCATGCAGCAGGATCGCGGTGACCGAGCTGTCAACACCGCCCGACAATCCACAGATGACCTGTTTGTCACCAACCTGTGCGCGGATTTGCGCGATGGCCTCTTCGCGGTAGCTGGCCATGGTCCAGTCGCCCGAGAAACCCGCCATACGCACAAAGTTTTCGTACAACTTGGCGCCTTTGGGGGTGTGGTGCACCTCGGGGTGGAACTGCACGGCAAAGAAGTTGCGCGCGGTATCGGCGGTGATCGCGAAGGGCGCACCGGGTGAGGTGCCGTAAACAGCAAAGCCGGGGGCGATTTCAGACACGTGGTCGCCGTGGCTCATCCAGACCTGTTCACGGTCTTCGGCAAACCAGCCGTCCAACAGATCGGTGCTGGCATCCGAGGGGGTCACATAGGCGCGACCAAATTCTGCAGTGGCATGTTCGCCGGCTTCGACCTTGCCGCCCAGATCGTGCATCATCACCTGCTGGCCATAGCAAATGCCCAGGATCGGCACGTCCAGATCGTAAACCGATTTCGGCGGCCGCGGGCTGCCTTCGCGCATCACGCTGTCGGGCCCGCCCGAGAAGATCACCGCCTTGGGCGCGAATTCGGCCAGAAAGGCGTCGGTGACGTTCTGATAGGGGTGGATTTCGCAAAAGACATTCAGCTCGCGCAGGCGGCGCGCAATAAGCTGCGTTACCTGGCTGCCGAAGTCGATGATAAGAAGGCGGTCATGGGATGCGCTGGTCATGGCTAGGCTTTAGGCAAGCCATGGCCAATGATCAAGAGGGGATCGCCGGGCGCGTTGCCTGCGATCCCTTGTGTTGTCCGGCCAAGATGAAAGTTCAGGCGTTCTGAGAGGGGCGCGGCAGCAAGCGCGCCTCGGCCATCATGGCGATCAGCAGTTCCACATGGCGCGACACCGAATAGGCCGCATCGCCTGCAAGCCGGGTTTCTTCCAGCTGCTCTTCCTGCTCCATCAAGGCCCCCAGCGCTTGACGCGGAGAAGGGGGCGGTGATTTGTGCATCAGGCGGCTCAGATCACGATCGCGGCGATAATCGGTAAGACCGAAACGGGCTGCGCGGATCAGCAAACGCGGACGGCGTAGGGCCTTCAGCATGGATAGGGTGTCGGTCATGGTCTGTCTCCTTTTGGCACTTTGGGAGACAGCATGAAACAATCTAAGCGTGTGTTGCGTTTTTCGGCGAGGCACCGTTCGGAGGTTTCAGAGAAGTTTATATCGTGAAAACAATTATATCAATTGGCCGCGTTGTTAATGCCTTGGTAAGAAACACAACCATAGCGTGTATTTGCCGGCGCGGTTGGTTAACAAACTATCTATCTCAACCAAGGGGGTTGCATTGGCAGGGGATGACATATCGGGAGTGACGGATCAGGCGGATTGCCCGAGCTGGTTGCCTGAACCTGTGCGGTGGTATCTGGCCCATACTTTGGCGGGGAGCTCAATCCGGTCACTTGCGCGCGAAAAGAACCAGCACGCATCGACCATTCTGCGAAACGTGCGCCGCCAGGAGCAGCGCCGCGACGACCCCATCGTAGACAGTGCTTATCACCACCTGGAGCACTGCCTGTTCAAGGCAAACAACAATGAGGATTGCGAGACCATGACAGCGCCATTCAAACCTGCTCGCCTTCTGGCCGACGAGGCCAAACTGAACCGTGAAGCCAAACGCATTTTGCGCCGTCTTTGCGAAAACGGGGCTTTTCTGGCTGTTGCTGCTGATCTGGAAAAGGCGGCCGTACTGAAAGAGAACGCGCAAGGAGAAACCACGCGCATCGCGGTTGTGACCCGAGACGTGGTCGAAGCCTTTGTACTTAAGGAGTGGATTTCCACCAAATCACCGGGGCGGGTGGCGACGTATCACGTGACACAGGCCGGGCGCGCGGCGTTGCGCCGTTTGCTGGCCGAGGACGACAAGGCGAAAGCCGGGTTCGCCGAAGCCCCGACACCGTTTGCTGAACAGCATCGTGTTTGGGGCGAACGCCCGGTGATGGAGCCAACAGACGACTCTCCGCGCAACATGCGTTTCAACCTGGCGGAATCGCCGTTGGCGCTGCTGGCACGGCGTAAGGATCGCGACGGAAACCCGTTTCTTACCCCTGATCTGGTGGCCGCAGGAGAGCGACTTCGCGAGGATTTCGAGCTGGCACAGATGGGCACACGTGTGACCCAGAACTGGGATCGCTTTCTGACCGGCGGGGACAAAGGTTTTGGCGGCGGTGGCCCGGGCATGGGGCCCGCGGGTGCGCGCGATCGCGTGGCTGCCGCGTTGCGCGACCTGGGCCCCGGTTTGGGGGATGTGGCGTTGCGGTGCTGTTGCTATCTGGAAGGGATGGAAGCGGCGGAAAAGCGCATGGGGTGGTCTGCACGCTCGGGCAAGATCGTGCTGCGTATCGCGCTTCAACGGTTGAAGCTGCATTATGAAGGCATGGCTGGTATGGGTGGCGATCTGATCGGCTAGCCCGCGCTGCCCACCAGCAATCCCACGGCAAAGGCCACGACGGAACACACCCCTCCGACCAGAACGGTTTCGGCCACAGCGCGTTGAAGCCTTTCCCCTGTCGCCACGGCGCGCAGCGCCCCCAAAAGTGTCAGGGCGCAAAATGTCGCCAATATCGAATAGCGCAGGCTGGTTGGGCTGGCCTGCGCCAGCAGATAGGGCAGAAGCGGCAGGATGCCAAAAGCAACGAAAGATAAAAAGGTGATCAGCCCCCCCAGAGCGGGGTGATCGCCCTCTATTCCGCTGGTGCCCGGAGAATCTTCAAGTAGCGTCGTAATTGCAGCTTCGGGGTGGGTCATCAGGGCATCTGCGGCCAGTTCGGCCTGCGCTGGCGCCAAGCCGCGCGCCTGGAATTTCAGGGACAGTGCAGCGCGGGTCTTTAGCGGGCTTTCATTCAGCCGGTCGCGCGTTTGTGCCCGGCGGCGCGCATACATCTGATCCTGAGATCGCGACGACAGGTAATCCCCAAGCCCCATAGAGACCGCGTCAGCAAACAGGTTGGCCAAGCCAAACAGGATCACCGCGATGCCGCCGATCTGAGCCACGCCATCGGCCTGCGCCCCGGCAAAACCCATCACTATGGCAAAGGTTGTGACGATGCCGTCATTGCCACCATAGACGATTTGTTTGAGGTAATCCTGTATCCGACCCAGCGCGTTTTTGGCCATGGTGCAATCCACTCTAGCTGGCCCAACTATAGCGCCCGCAAGGCAGAGGTAAAAGGGCGGCCTGTTGCCGCCCCTTTGGTTTATTCGGCCGCGTCTTTGGACCCCGCCAGACAGGCCAGCGCGGCGCGGATACCATCGCCGTAGGCCGGGCTGACTTGATCGTAATTGGCAAGCGCGCGGTCGATAATTTCGGCCGGGACGCCTTGCATGGTTTCGGCTGTGTTCATGTACAGCCGGGCGCGCTGATCGTCGTTCATTAGATCGTGCAGCGCCCGCGGCTGACTGAAATCATCATTGCCGTCACGGTGGTTATAGCGATCCGCATCGCCATCAATACGCAGGGGCGGTTCGGCCACGGCAGGGTCCTGCGCCGCGCCACCCATGGTGTTTGGCTCGTAATAGGCATCCTGCGCGCCGGTTTGTTGCCCCATAAAGTTCATCGACCCATCCTTGTGGTAGTGATGTACCGGGCATTTAGGCGCGTTCACTGGCAGGGCCTCGTAATGGGTGCCCAGACGATAACGATGCGCATCGGCATAGCTGAATATCCGCGCCTGCAGCATCTTGTCAGGGCTGAACCCGATCCCCGGCACGATGTTTGACGGGCTAAAGGCCGCCTGTTCGATCTCGGCGAAATAGTTATCGGCGTTGCGGTTCAGCTCCATCACACCGACCTCAATCGGGGGATAGTCGGCATGGGGCCAGACCTTGGTCAGATCAAACGGGTTATAGGGCGTCTTTTCGGCATCGGCCTCGGGCATGATCTGCACCTGTAGGGTCCAGCGCGGGAAATCGCCCGCTTCGATCGAGCCAAACAGGCTTTCTTGATAGCCTTCGCGGGTCTGGCCTGTGATCTCGGCGCCTTGGGCGTTGGTATAATGGCTGTGGCCTTGCTGGGTTTTCCAGTGGAACTTCACCCAGAACCGCTCGCCCGCGTCATTCCACAGGCTATAGGTGTGGCTGCCGTAGCCGTTCATATGCATCGGCGTGGTTGGCAATCCGCGATCTGACATCAAGATGGTGACCTGATGCAGCGACTCAGGAGAAAGGGCCCAGAAGTCCCACATCGCGGTCGGGCTGCGCAGGTTAGAGCGCGGATGGCGTTTTTGCGTGTGGATGAAATCGGGGAACTTGTAAGGGTCGCGGATAAAGAACACCGGCGTGTTGTTGCCGACCAGATCCCAGTTGCCTTCCTCGGTGTAGAACTTCAATGCAAAGCCGCGCACGTCGCGTTCGTGGTCGGCGGCGCCTTGCTCGCCCGCAACGGTTGAAAACCGCGCCAGCATCGGCGTTTCACTTCCCGGCTGGAGCGCCTTTGCCCGGGTGTATTTCGAAATATCCCCGGTGATTTTCAGGGTGCCGAACGCCCCCCAACCCTTGGCATGCACGACCCGTTCAGGGATGCGTTCACGGTTCTGATGGGCCAGCTTCTCGATCAACTGATAATCCTGCATCAGCACAGGGCCACGGGCACCGGCGGTCAGGCTGTTCTGGTTGTCAGCGATTGGGGCGCCAGCGGTGGTTGTCAGGCGTTTGGTCATGGGGGCCTCCGAGTTTTGTTCCTGTTTCCAATCTGGCACTCCCTTTGGATAAATAAAAATTGCAAAAACTTCGCTTATTGATAGCTTTAAGTTATGAACATTACACTGCGCCAACTTCGGTACTTTGTCGCCCTGTGCGAAACTGGTAATTTCGGCCGCGCTGCCGAGTCCATGCATGTCTCGCAACCCGCGCTATCCGTGCAAATCCGCGAACTTGAGGGGCAGACAGGCACACAGTTGGTCGAACGTCAGCCGCGCGCGATTGTTCTGACGTCTGCGGGGCACGACATGTTGCGCCACGCCCGCAAGGTGTTGGCCGAGGTCGGCGATCTGGAGCACTCGGCCCGCTGGCAACGGGGCCTTGGCGGGCGGTTGAACTTTGGCGTGATTCCCACTGTTGCGCCGTATTTGCTGCCTGTCGCCTTGCCGATGCTGCGCGATGCCCATCCGGGGCTGGAACTGGGCGTGCGTGAGGCCCGCACCGAACGCTTGCTGGATGATCTGGCCGAGGGGCGTTTGGACGCCGTGGTTTTGGCCGTGCCCACTGGCGAAGAAGGTCTGATTGCCACCCCGGTGTTCGAAGACCGTTTCGTTCTGGCCACCGCCAAGGGACAACAGGCGCAGGTCGCAGGTCGAGAGGAAACCCTGCGTCCGGCCCAACTGGACCCGGATCGGTTGTTGTTGCTGGAAGAAGGCCACTGCTTGTCAGATCAGGCCCTTGAAGTCTGCGCGTTGACCCGCACCCAGACCCGGCTGGATTTGGGGGCCTCGTCGTTGGGCACATTGTGTGGGTTGGTGTCAGAAGGATTCGGCGTGACGTTGCTGCCTGAAATCTCGTTGCCGACCGAACTTAACGCCGCGCGCGGCCTGTCGGCGCTGCGCTTTGCCGGAAATGAACCGCGGCGCACCATTGGGGTGGTGCGCCGCGCATCTTCCCGTGATGACGGGTGGTTTTCTGATCTTGCCGATCTGATCGGGCAGGCGGGCGCACGCCTTTTGGCCGACGCCCGCGCTATCTTGCCCGCCGAGGCCGCTTAAGCGGCTTTTTCGGCGCTGTCTTCTTTCAGCCAGTTCAGAACGGTTTCGGGCGAAGAAACGCCATAGGGGTCTTCGCCGTGGTTGTCCGACAGGCCGGGCTCTTCGAACCAGGCTTCGATTACGCCGTCATTCACGACGCAGGCGTAACGCCACGAACGCAGGCCAAAGCCCAGATTGTCTTTGCGCACCAGCATGCCAACGCGGCGGGTGAATTCGCCCGAGCCATCGGGGATCACTTTGACGTTCTCCAAATCCTGGTCGATCGCCCATTTGTTCATCACGAAGCTGTCGTTGACCGACATGCAGTAAATCTCGTCGATGCCTTCAGCGGCGAAATCACCAAAGCCGTTTTCAAAGCCGGGCAGCTGATAGGTCGAGCAGGTCGGGGTAAACGCGCCGGGCAGCGAGAACAGAACAACGCGCTTGCCTTTGAAATAGTCAGCGGTGGTTTTGTCTTCCCAGCGGAACGGGTTGGGGCCTTCGATGCTTTCGTCACGCACGCGGGTGTGGAAAGTCACTTCGGGGAGGCGGTAACCGATGTTCATTCATCTTCTCCATCTATTAAACTGTGGATTGTCGCTGGCTGTCGGGGCTTGCGACGCTGCATTGCGGAATTTCTTAGATTGATTCCAAGTTTACCTCAAGATGTGACCGATAGAACTGGGTCACAAAGCCGCTATGCGAATTGGGGCGTTACATTTCTGGGCAGATTCGCTAAATAGGGATGATCTGGAAGGGAAGCCCATGCGTGATCTAAATATCCCCGAGCAACGCCACCCCGAAAAGGCGCATCGCCCCGACAATGCCCAGCCGCGGAAACCTGATTGGATTCGCGTCAAGGCACCTACGTCGGAAGGCTATCGTGAGACCCATAAAATTATGCGGGATCATGGGCTTACGACGGTATGCGAAGAGGCGGGCTGCCCCAATGTCGGCGAATGCTGGAGCCAGGGCCACGCCACCATGATGATCATGGGCGAGATTTGTACCCGTGGCTGCACCTTCTGCAACGTCGCCACCGGCAAACCCGACGTATTGGACGTGTTCGAACCCGGCCGTGTGGCCGACGCTGTAAAAAAGCTTGGGTTGAACCACGTCGTTATCACGTCGGTGGATCGTGACGATGTAAGTGATGGCGGGGCTGACCATTTTGCCCAGACCATTCGCGCAGTGCGGCATCGCGCACCAGACACCACGATTGAAATTCTGACCCCCGACTTTCTGAAGTGCGATGACAGCGCATTGGAGATCGTCGTGGAGGCTAAGCCGGACGTGTTCAACCACAACCTTGAAACCGTGCCGGGCCTGTACCCTGAGGTGCGTCCGGGTGCGCGCTATTTCCATTCGCTGCGCCTGTTGCAGCGCGTGAAAGAACTTGACCCTTCGATGTTTACCAAATCCGGGATCATGGTTGGCTTGGGTGAAGACAAGCAGGCGGTGCATCAGGTTATGGATGACATGCGCGCCGCGGATATCGACTTCCTGACCATCGGCCAGTATCTGCAGCCGACGCCGAAACACCACGCTGTGGATCGGTTCGTGACACCTGAAGAGTTCAAATCCTACGAAAAGGCCGCGTTCGGCAAGGGCTTCTTGATGGTTTCGGCCACACCTCTGACGCGCTCCAGCTATCACGCAGGGGATGATTTCGCGCAGCTGCGCGAGGCCCGTCTGGCCAAGCTGGCGGGCGTCTAAAGCCCAACCATTTCCCTGATCTGGGCCGGGGTCGCCCCGGCCTGTCGATAGGTCGCGATGGCGCGGGCGTCATCGCGTTTTGCCAGACGTTTGCCCGCGTCATCGCGGATCAGGCGATGGTGGGTGTAGACCGGTGTTTCAAGCCCCAAAAGCTGTTGCAGGACCACATGGATTTGCGTGGCTTCAAACAGGTCTTCACCGCGAATGACATGGGTGATGCCTTGCGCCGCGTCGTCCAGCACCACCGACAGGTGGTAAGAGCCAGGAAAATCGCGACGGGAAAGGACGATATCACCGACGCCTTCGATCAGATCCTGCGCCGATGTGGTGATAGTGCCTGTGCCGGTTTGCGTGAAGCTGAAGGGCGCACTCAGCCGCTCCGTGGCCTTGGCCATATTCAGCCGAAGCGCTTGACCCATAGGCATTTCGCCAGTCGGTTCCGCACGGCAGGTGCCCGGATAGATCAAGCCATCAGGGCCATAGACCGGTTCACCTTCGTGTGGGGCGCTGGCGGCGGCGGCAATATCGCGGCGGCTACAGCTACAGGGATAGATCAGCCCTTGGTCCCACAGGGTTTGTAGGGCCTCCTGATAGGCGGGGATGCGGTCTGACTGGCGCATGGGATCGGCATCCCATGTGATGCCAAGCCATTGCAAATCCTCATAGATTTGCGTTTCCCATTCCGGGCGCGAGCGGGTGCTGTCGATGTCTTCGATCCGCAGAAAGAATTGCCCACCCGCCGCGCGCGCGGTGTCATGGGCCAACAATGCGGAATAGGCATGGCCCAGATGCAGCGGCCCGGTCGGGGACGGTGCAAACCGGGTGATCATTGATCAAGCCAGCTTTGCCAATCGGCCTTGGCGCGGTCGGTATAGGCCTTGTACCGGTCCTTGCGGCCACGCCGCCCGCCCTTCAGGCCCTCTACCGGTGGGAAGAGGCCGAAGTTCACGTTCATCGGCTGGAAGGTTTTGGCCTCGGCCCCGCCGGTGATGTGGGTGACCAGCGCGCCGGTGGCGGTGGTTTCAGGCACGGGCGGCAAGGTGCGCCCCTGCATTTCCGCCACGGCCAGACGCCCCGCCAACAGGCCCATCGCGGCGCTTTCCACATAGCCCTCAACTCCGGTGATCTGCCCGGCAAACCGAATGTTTGGCTTTGATTTCAAACGCATTTCCGCGTCCAGCAACGTCGGCGAGTTCAGGAATGTGTTGCGGTGGATGCCGCCCAGACGGGCAAAGCGGGCATTTTCCAAACCGGGGATCATTTTGAATACATCGGTCTGGGCGCCGTATTTCATCTTGGTCTGGAAACCAACGATGTTGAACAGCGTTCCCAGCTTGTTGTCGCGGCGCAGCTGCACCACGGCATAGGCTTTGACATCGGGTTGATGCGGGTTGGTCAGGCCCACGGGTTTCATTGGCCCGTGGCGCAGGGTTTCGCGCCCGCGTTCGGCCATGACCTCAATCGGCAGGCAACCGTCGAAATAGCCCGCGGTTTCACCCTCATGAAACTCGGTCTTATCGGCGGCCAGAAGCGCGTCGATGAAGGCCTCGTACTGGTCTTTGTCCATAGGGCAGTTGAGGTAGGCTTTTTGCTCCTCCTCGGTCTCACCTTTGTCGTAACGCGACTGCATCCAGGCTTTGTCCATGTCGATGCTTTCGGCATAAACAATCGGCGCGATGGCGTCGAAAAACGCCAAAGCGTCGGCGCCGGTTTCTGCGGCAATCGCCTGACCTAGAGTGCCCGAGGTCAGCGGGCCGGTGGCAATGATCCAGTGGCCGTCGTCGGGCAGGGCGGTGATCTCACCTTCCTCAACCCGGACGTTTGGGTGGGCGCGCAAGCGCTCGGTTACGCCTTCGGCAAAGGCGTCGCGATCCACAGCCAGCGCACCGCCTGCGGGCAGTTGGTGTTTGTCGGCCATCTCCATGATCAATCCACCAGCGGCACGCATTTCCCAGTGCAACAGGCCCACGGCGTTTTGTTCACTGTCGTCGGACCGGAACGAGTTTGAACACACCATTTCGGCCAGATTGCCGGTTTGGTGCGCGAAGGTGCCGACCTGCGGGCGCATTTCGTGGATGACCACGTTCAGGCCCGCGTTTGCGGCCTGCCAAGCGGCCTCGGACCCGGCCATGCCGCCGCCGATGATATGGAGAGTGTCTGTCATGTCGCGGATGTAGCCGATGATTGCACAGTGCGAAAGAGGGGGAATTTAGGAACTGGCACGGGCGACCAGCCCGGGCCGCGCCCGACCCTCCCCATGGGAGGGCGCATTTGAGAGCGAGTGCCAACCGTCAGGTTGCGCGCTGATCGAGAGATAAACTGCCTGAAAGACAATTGCTGTCGCGCCCACCCAGGGTCAGGCGCGGCCCTTTGTCAGCTTTCTTCTTCATCCTCGCCCTGATCGGCGATACGCGCGACCGAGACGACTTCTTCGTTCTTGCCGGTGTCGAAGACTTTCACACCGCCAGCCGAACGCGACCGGAACGAAATGCCATCAACCGGGCAGCGGATCGACTGCCCCTTAGAGGTCGCCAGCATGATCTGGTCATCCATTTCCACGGGGAACGAGGCCACCAGCAGACCGCCGCGCATGGCTTTGTCCATTGCCGCCACACCTTGGCCGCCACGCCCGCGCACCGGGTAATCATGGCTAGAGCTGAGCTTACCTGCACCGCCCGACGTGATCGTCAGGATCAGATCCTCGGCTGCCGACATTTCAGCATAGCGCTCGGGCGACAGTTGCCCGGCTTCGGCCTCTTCTTCTTCGGCCTCATCCGGGGCGCCCGCAACCAGACGGCGTTGTTTCAGGTAGGCCACGCGTTCTTCGGCGGTCGCCTCGAAGTGGCGGATCACTGACATCGATACGACGCTGTCATCACCCGACAGTTTCACGCCGCGCACGCCGGTGGAATCGCGGCCTTTGAACACCCGCACATCGGTGGTGCGGAAGCGGATGGCGCGGCCCGATTGGGTGACCAGCATGACATCGTCATCCTCGGTACAGATGCGGGCGTTCACCATCTGCACATCCTCGGGCAATTTCATCGCGATCTTGCCGTTGGATTTAACGTTGGTGAAGTCCGACAACGCATTGCGGCGCACATCGCCCGCCGTGGTGGCAAAGACAATCTGCAGGTCCGACCATTCGCTTTCGTCCCGGTCAACCGGCATGATCGCGGCAATCGACACCCCCGGCGGGATCGGCAGGATGTTGACGATGGCCTTGCCCTTGGCGGTGCGGCCCCCCAGCGGCAGACGCCAGGTTTTCAGCTTGTAGACCATGCCGTCGGTCGTGAAGAACAGCAGTTGCGTGTGGGTGTTGGCCACAAAGAGCGTGGTCACCACGTCCTCTTCTTTGGTGGCCATGCCCGACAGCCCCTTGCCGCCGCGCTTTTGCGCCCGGAAATCAGCCAACGCAGTGCGTTTGATATAGCCGCCCGAGGTGACGGTCACGACCATATCTTCGCGCTCGATCAGGTCTTCGTCGTCCATATCGCCGGACCATTCAATGATCTCGGTGCGGCGGGGCACGGCGAATTTGTCTTTCAGGTCAGCCAGTTCGCCCGAAATGATCTCCATGATCCGGTCGCGCGACCGCAGGATGTCCAGATAGTCGCGGATTTTCGCGGCCAGATCCTGCAGTTCGTCCGTGACCTCTTTGACACCCATCGCGGTCAGGCGTTGCAGGCGCAGATCAAGGATCGCGCGCGCCTGCGTTTCCGACAGGTTATAGGTGCCGTCGTCGTTCATCTTGTGGCTGGGATCGTCGATCAGCTGGATGTATTCGGCGATGTCTTGAGCGGGCCAGCGACGGGTCATCAGCTTTTCGCGCGCTTCTGCCGGATCGGCCGAGGCGCGGATGGTTGCGACGACCTCATCGACGTTGCTGACAGCCACGGCCAGACCACACAGGATATGGCTGCGTTCGCGGGCTTTGCGCAGTTTAAACGCGGTGCGGCGGGCGACGACCTCTTCGCGGAAATCCACGAAAGCGGTCAGGAATTTGCGCAGGGTCAACTGCTCGGGGCGGCCCCCGTTCAGCGCCAGCATGTTGGCGCCAAAGGACGTCTGCAGCGGCGTGAACCTGTAAAGCTGGTTCAGCACGACCTCGGGCGTGGCGTCGCGTTTCAACTCGACCACAACCCGCACACCGACGCGATCAGATTCATCCTGAATGCTGGAAATGCCTTCCAGCTTTTTGTCGCGCACCAACTCGGCGATCTTTTCGATCATCGTGGCCTTGTTGACCTGATAGGGGATCTCATCGACGACAATCGCGTAACGATCTTTGCGGATTTCCTCGATCCGGGTCTTGGCGCGGATCACAACGCTGCCGCGGCCTTCCAAATAGGCTTTGCGTGCGCCTGAACGGCCCAGGATCGTGCCCCCGGTGGGGAAATCCGGCGCCGGGATGTACTCCATCAGTTCTTCAGAGGTCAGATCGGGGTTCTCGATAAGCGCCTGGGTGGCGTCGATCACTTCGCCCAGATTGTGCGGCGGAATACGCGTCGCCATGCCCACGGCAATGCCTTCGGCGCCGTTGACCAGCATGTTCGGATAACGGGCGGGCAAGGCGGTGGGTTCACGTTCTTTGCCATCGTAGTTGTCTTGGAAATCGACCGTGTCTTGGTCGATATCTTCCAGCAGCGGCACGGCGGCTTTGGCCAGACGGGCCTCGGTGTACCGCATGGCCGCCGGGCTATCGCCATCCATCGAGCCAAAGTTGCCCTGACCGTCGATCAAAGGCAGCGACATCGAGAAATCCTGCGCCATCCGCACCAGCGCGTCATAGATCGCGCCATCGCCATGCGGGTGATAGTTACCCATCACTTCGCCCACGGGTTTCGCGGCCTTCCGGTAGGGTTTGTCGGGCGTATAGTTGCCTTCATACATGGCATAGAGGATGCGCCGGTGCACAGGTTTTAACCCATCGCGCAGATCCGGGATCGCGCGCGAGACGATAACGCTCATGGCATAATCCATGAACGAGGTTTTCATCTCTTCTTCGATGGTGATCCGCGGGCCATCATAGGTGACGGCGGGCGTGGGATTTTCATCTTCGTTATCAGGGGTTTGAGGCGTGTCGCTCACGTTGTCTCCCGGCGCGTTCTGCGTGCTCTATATATAGTGACCTGTAGTATAACTGATCCCGTATCTAGGGTGCAATGGGTCTGCGGGCCTGACCTTGCTCACGCAGGTCTGATTGGCTCAAGATACTGTTTTTATTGAAAAGTAATTCAAAGCTGGCAAGCTGGGGGAAGCAGCAACAAAAAGGAGGCCATATTTTGCAGATGTCCGAGACCGAAATGATGCTGAAAGGCTATGGGCTGACGACCGCTGAATTCTTTTATCATATGCCCGACTATACCCACGTGCTGAACACGTTTACGTGGCAGGAATACGATCTGGCGCCGGATCACCCGAAACTGTTCGAGTTTATCGAGTTTTGGCAGCGCGAACTGGACGGACCGCTCCATTCCGTGCGCTTCACACACCGCAAGCTGATCTCGCCGGGGCAATGGCGCAATGTAGTGGGCGAGCTTACTTACCACTGACGCCGCGGGCGACCATCACCCAAAGCGCGCAGAACATGATCGAGGCCAGCGTATTGTAATTCGGCATGGTCAGGCCGAACATCTCCCATGCGATTTCGTCGCACATCACCAAGGTGGGTGCGGCGTTGAAATCCAGCAGGCTGCTTGTATCCAGCGCACCGGTACCGGTGCATGATTGCGGCCCCGCCCACCACTTGCGCTCGACACCCGAATGATACAGGCCCAAACCGGCGCTGACGGCCATCGTGGATGCGCCAAGCCACGGGAATATCCGCCAAGGCAAGGCCACCGCCGCCAGCCCGATGACAAACGCGATCGCATGGGGCCAGCGCTGCCACAGACACATGGGGCAGGGCGCCAAACCGCCGATATGCTGAAACCCAAAGGCGCCAAGCAGGATGGCAATAGAGCCGCCAGCCGCCAGCGCGATCATCAGGTTGCGTGTTGTGATCATAAGAATTTCACCACATAGAATCCGCCCAGCAACAGAACGACAAAAAGCGCAAACATCAAGCCCAGGCGGCGCTCGATGAAATCACGAATTGGTGCGCCAAATTTCCACAGCAGCGCCGCCACGATAAAGAAACGCAGCCCGCGCGCGATGATTGAGGCGATAACGAACACCGCAAAGTTCAACTGCGTGGTGCCAGAAAGAATGGTGATGACCTTGAACGGGAAAGGCGTGACCCCCGCCATCAGCACGGCCCAGGCGCCCCATTCGTTATATTTGACGGCGAATTCGTCGAAATAGGCGTCCTTGCCGTAGAACTCCAGAACCGGGCGGCCGACGCTTTCGAACAGGCCATAGCCAATATAGTAGCCCAGCAATGCACCCAGCACCGAGCCAACAAGCGCCACAGCGGCGATCAGCCAGGCCTTGGACGGGCGCGCGATGATCATCGGGATCATCAGAACGTCTGGCGGGATCGGAAAGACCGAGCTTTCAGCAAAGGAAACGATGAACAGCGCCCAAAGCGCGTGTTTGCTGTCAGCCAGCGACATGGTCCAGTCGTAAAGTTTTCTGATCATCGAAATCTCCGCATCAATTGGCCCACATGCACCATGCTGCGTTCGCAGCGTCAAGTGCAGCGGGGGTGGGCAGGCGGGTTTTGACCCGTTAAATTGGCGACCTGCGTAAATGGGAGACACGGGTATGAAGTGGCAAGGACGGCGGGGCAGCCGAAATATCGAAGATCGGCGCGGGCGGGGTAAATCCGCGGCCGTGGGCGGCGTCGGGGGTGTTGGTCTTTTGGCTGTCTTGGCGATTGGCTATTTTCTTGGGGTGGATGTGACGCCTTTGCTGCAACAACAGCAACCCGCCACGACCACGCGCCAGATTTCCGAGGCCGATCAGCGCGCTGCGCAGTTTGTCTCGGTCACGCTTGCCGATACTGAAGAGGTCTGGGCCCAGATTTTTGCGCAGCAGTTGAACCGACAGTACAGGCCAGCCACGCTGGTGCTTTTTTCCGGTGTCACGCAATCGCCCTGCGGTGGGGCGTCGGGCGCGACAGGGCCGTTTTATTGTCCGGCGGATCGCAAAGCCTATCTCGACACGGATTTCTTTGTCACGATGGAGCGCCAGCTGGGCGCTGGCGGTGATTTCGCCGCCGCTTACGTGGTGGCACATGAGATCGCGCATCATGTTCAGAACGAACTGGGCATTTTGGGGCAGGCCAACGCGGCGCGGGCGCGTGCCTCGGAAAGAGAGGCCAATGAAATCTCGGTACGGATCGAGCTTCAGGCCGACTGTTTCTCGGGTGTATGGGCGCGCTATGCGGATGCGATGTTCGACAGTCTGGAGCGCGGCGATATCAAAGAGGCCATGCATGCCGCACACCAGATCGGTGATGACACCTTGCAGCGCAACGCGGGCCGGGTACCGATGCCCCATACCTTTACGCATGGCACCTCGGATCAGCGTCAAAGCTGGTTTGCGCGCGGCTTTGACAGTGGCAAGATCGGTCAGTGCGATACTTTCTCGGCTGCGCGGCTTTAATCCGCAAATCGGGTGATTGACCCCGCCTTTCCAAGGGGCTAAACCGCCCGAACTGGCCCGAGTGGCGGAATGGTAGACGCAGGGGATTCAAAATCCCCCGCCTTCACGGGCGTGTGGGTTCGACTCCCACCTCGGGCACCAGTATTTTCAATGACATTGCCTTCTTGAGGTGCCGCGAGGCTTGGACCAAGGTCTGGCTGCCGCGCCACGATCACAGCCCTATGATGGCGCACCATGCGCCACAGATTGATCCTTGCCATATCCTGTTTGCTGCTGGCTTTGAGTCTGGCAGAGCCCAGCCTTGCCCATGCGGTGGCGCAGGGCGACAAGGGCTATATTCAGGGGATCAGCGGCGTCCATCTGGTGCCATTCATCTATTTGGGCGCCAAGCACATGGTCACGGGCTATGATCACATCCTGTTTCTGGTCGCGGTGATCTTCTTTCTTTACGGCTTTCGCCAGATCGCGACCTATGTGTCGCTGTTTGCCGTTGGGCACACAGTGACCTTGCTGACAGGGGTATGGTTTCAGGTTGGGATCAACGCCTATGTCATTGACGCGATCATCGGGTTTTCCGTCGTTTACAAGGCGCTGGACAATCTGGGCGCATGGCGGGTCTGGTTTGGTGTGCAACCTTCAACCAAGCTTGCTACCGGGCTGTTTGGCCTGCTGCACGGGCTGGGGCTTGCGACCAAGATCCTTGAGTATGAGATCGCGGCGCAGGGGCTGTGGCTGAACCTGATTGCGTTTAATATCGGGGTTGAGCTGGGGCAGATCATCGCCCTGTCGCTGATCCTGATGATCATGACGCAATGGCGTGCCATGCCCGCGTTTGACCGACAGGCCTATGGTGCCAATGTGGTGCTGATGACCGCAGGGTTCGCCCTGATGTTCTTTCAACTCGCAGGGCTGGTTTGGGCCTAGGAGAGCACGAATGCGCGATACGATTCATAAAAAGCCGGGTAGGTCTGGCGGCCTGTTTGGGGCGACATTGGGCGCAGCAGCGGCGGGGGCGACGCTGGTGGTGATGTTCTGGATGCCTGCCGAATACGGGATCGACCCGACCGGCGTGGGCGGTGTTCTGGGCCTGATCAACATGGGTGAGGCCAAACAGCGGCTTGAGGCGGAACAGAACATGGGCACAGACCCCATGCTGGCCGAGGTATTGGCGCGCCTTGATCGGATTGAGGCTTTGCTGACCGTCGATCAGCCCCCTGTTGAGGAGGTTGATGGATGGCGTGACAGTTTCAGCTATGCCTTGGCGCCGGGGCAGGGGTTCGAAGTGAAACTGACCATGGAAGCCGGGCAAGTGGCCGGATTTGAGTGGCAGGCCGATGGCGCTGTGTATGTGGATATGCACGGCGACAGCGCCAGTCAGGAGCACTCCTACGCCATTCAGGACAGCAGCTTGGCCGATGACGGCACTCTGACCGCGGCCTTCACCGGAAACCACGGCTGGTATTGGCGCAATCGCACGGATCAGACGGTGACCGTGGCGTTGCAGACCCGTGGTGATTACGGCCGGATGCTGCACCCTTAACCCCATCCAAAAACTGGAATTTTACTGATCGGACGTCACCTTTTGACGGACGGGCAGCATCGATTCGAGCGAGAGAAGTTTCAGCCCGGTTTGATTCGAATTTTTGGCATTCTTCGAAATGGCGCTAATCCCACCGAAACGCCGAAATTGGTTCCGAATTGGCGATAACGGCCCTGTGAGTCGCATGGTGACCAAAAAATGTTTCTAATTTGGTTAAATCCCCTGTGCCATATTTCCGCCTTATTTCCGATTTGGGAACAATCGGATGGCAGACCTGTCTTTTTGGATAGGTGCGTTAGAGTCTAAACGCGTAAAACAAGGGGTGTGCTGGGTGTACTTGTGCTGAAACAGAAACAGTTAACGATTTTCAAACTGTCTAATTTGACGACAAAGCGTCAGATTTCCCCCCCGGTTCGGCATGGTTTAGCCACCTTTGCGCCACTTTTCCTTTGAGGACCTCCTTACCCAACGGTATACAGAACCTGCCCATCTGGGGGGCGACTACATAGGCCATGGGGGCGGCTGCACTAATCGCGATTCTGCGTCGCGAAGGATTTAAGTGCGCTCGCTGTTTGCGTCTTCGCTGCTGAAGACGGCCATACCGCGCTCTCCCTGATGGGAGGGTGAGGACGTAGAACTTTTGTTCTGCGCCTCTGAGCCTTGTTTCCTTCCAGTTTGGCATAGTTCGCGTGTGCACCGCTTTAGGTCCTGTGTGTCGCACGTTTGGGTACTGGTGAAGCAAAGCTTGGGGAAGCTGCGATGAAAAAGGACGTTAAATCAATGCACTATCCGGTGATTTCCGGCGGCATTCTTGCGTCTGCACCAGTTCATATGACACGCGCGATGCACTTTACGGAGCAATCTGAGCCGATCGCGCAACGGCTCGGTTCCGGTTGTTCGTAGGAGACAGTTATGGCTGATGTACTGCTAGATTTTGAAGACCTCTCTGCTGGGGATTTTGTGAATAACCAGTATGCTGCTGACGGCGTGACCATCAGCTCCACCTCTTGGCATGCTCCGATGATTTTCGACACTGCCAACCCGACCGGCGGCGACGGAGACCTGGCAACAGGAAACCTGGGCAATGTGCTGATCCTGTCGGAAGACAACGATAGTTCGGACCCGGATGACAACGCGGGTGGGGGCACCTTCGTATTCACCTTTGATGAGCCCTCGACCGTGAACTCGATCACCATTCTGGACATCGAGGAAAACGGCTACGTCAAGCTGTATGATGAAAATGACAACTACCTGGGTAAGGTTTACCTGCCGGACACCGGCAACAACGGCCAGGCAGAAGTCACCATCGACTATGACAATGTCGCGCGCATGGAAATCACCATTTGCGGTTCGGGTGCGATTGATAACATCAGCTTCACCACGCCAGAACCGGAACTGGACGGCGTGGTTGACGGCACCGCAGGGGATGACCTGATCGACGTCGCTTACACGGGCGATCCCGAAGGCGACATGATCGACAATGGTGATGCCATCCTGCCCGGCGAAGTGGGCGATGACGATATTGTCGATGCGCTGGGTGGCGATGACACGATCATCGCCGGCGAAGGCAATGACGAGGTCTATGCCGGTTCAGGTGCCGACACTATTGAAGGCAACGACGGCGACGACATCATTTATGGTGACAGCAACTATGGCGGCGCAGGCGCAGGTTCGGCCACGCGCGAGGTGCTGGAGTGGGACAAAGCTCCGAACTTTGGCGACAACAACGATGCGTCTGGCTTTACCCAGAACACCGGCTCGGTTGACGTCACTTTCTCGATCATCACTGAAACTGGCTCGGCTGTCAGCCAGTTCGAAACTGATGCCCAGAATGTTTCGGGCATTGACGCCGACGGCAACCCGGTGAACGACAACAGCTCGTTCTATTCGGAAACCAAAGGCGACGGGAACGACGGTGATTATGCGCTGGACTTCTCGGACCCGGTTGAAAATGTTTCGTTCCGTGTCAATGACATCGACGGCGATGGCGTTGTCACCATCAAAGCATACGACGAAAACAACAACCCCATCGAAGTGACCCTGACCGGCGGTTCAAGACTGACCATGTCGGATACCGATGGTGTGGCGGGTGACGACACGGCTACCAGCCAGGGCGGGTATGAATCCGACACCAGCGCGAAATACTCGATGCTGGTTGAAATCGCTGGTCCTGTTGCACGGATCGAAATCCTGCACGAGCAGGACGGTCATGACAACTCGGGCATCAACGTCACCGACGTGTATTTTGACGTCCCCGTTGTTGACGACGGAGCCGATGGCAACGATCTGATCTATGGCGGCGCTGGCAACGACATCATCTTTGGTGAAGGCGGCGACGACGAAATTTACGGCGGCGAAGGCAACGACACCATCGATGGCGGCTCGGGCAACGACTATATCCAGGGCAACAAAGAAGCCGACATCATCCACGGCGGTGATGACGACGATACCATCTATGGCCAAGGCGGCGATGACGAGCTGTATGGCGACGATGGCAACGACACCATCATTGGCGGCATTGACAACGATTACATCGAAGGCGGTGACGGCAACGACACTATCGACGGTTTCTCGGGTGACGATGAAATCTACGGTGGCGAAGGCGATGATAACATCATCGGCGGCGGCGGCGATGACAGCCTGTTCGGCGAAGGCGGTGACGACACTATCGCTGGCGGCAACAACGTTGATTACATCGACGGTGGCGACGGTGACGATTACATCACCGCTGGTTCGCGCGATGACACCGTTCTGGGTGGCGATGGTAACGACGAAGTCTATGGCGAGCAGGGCAATGACTACATTGATACCTCTGCACCGCTCAGCAGTAACCCGCTGCCCGATCTGGGTTACCCGGGTCTGTTCCCGGCTGACGCCGACCCTGACAACGACAAAGACTTTGTCGATGGCGGCGACGGTTCCGATACCATCATCACCGGCGACGACGATGACATCATCATCGGCGGCAAGGGCGACGACATCATCGACGGTGGCTTTGACCAGGATGACATCGACGGCGGCGAAGGCGATGACTATATCGTCGGCGGCGAAGGCTCGGACACGATCGACGGTGGTGCTGGCAACGACACCATTTATGGTGGTCTGGACCCGATCTTCCCGGACAGCCTGAACATCCCTGATGATGTTGATCTGGTGCCCAACAACGGCAAAGACGTGATCAACGGTGGGGAAGGCAACGACACCATCTTTGGTCAGGATGATGATGACATCATCTATGGTGACGAAGGCAACGACACCATCGACGGCGGTATCGACGATGACACCATCTTTGGTGGCACCGGCAAAGACACCATCATCGGTGGCGAGGGCGAAGACACCCTGTCGGGTGGCGATGATCAGGATACCTTCCTGGGCGGCAACGGCGGCGACTATGTCGACGGTGGCTCGGGCGGTGTGGACTATGACACGCTGGACCTGACTGGCTCGGATGTTGATTTCATCACCTACACCTCGGCCGACAAAGAAGACGGTATCGTTACCTTCAACGACGGCACCACGATGGAGTTCGAGGAAATCGAGAACGTCATCCCGTGCTTCACCCCGGGTGCCCGCATCGCGACCCCCAAGGGCGAACGTCTGGTTGAAGAGCTGCGCGAAGGTGACAAGATCATCACCCGCGACAACGGCATTCAGGAAATCCGCTGGTTGGGCGCTAAGCGCATGGACAGCACAGACCTGGCCGTCGCACAGCACCTGAAACCGGTTCTGATCCGCGCTGGCGCGCTGGGCCAAGGCCTGCCGCTGCACGATATGATCGTCTCGCCCAACCACCGTGTTCTGGTCGCCAACGAAACCACCTCGCTTTATTTCGAAGAGCACGAGGTTCTGGTGGCCGCCAAGCATCTGGTAGGCAAGCCGGGCATTGAACGTCTGGATGTGGCCGGTCTGACCTACATCCACTTCATGTTCGACCAGCACCAGGTGGTTCTGTCGGACGGGGCCTGGACCGAAAGCTTCCAGCCCGGTGACTATACCCTGAAAGGCATGGGCAATGCTCAGCGCAGCGAAATCTTTGAGCTGTTCCCCGAGCTGACCACCACCGAGGGCCTGCAGGATTATCACGCAGCCCGCAAGACGCTGAAAAAGCACGAAGCGTCGCTGCTGAACCTGTAATTGCATATGCAGCTTGGGGCCGCGTGATGCGGCTCCAAACGAAAAGGCCTCCCGTTTGGGAGGCCTTTTTTAGCTCGTGTACGATCGAAATCGAGGGCGTCCCCTCTGCGAGCTTATTCGACCCAAATTTCGCTGGTAGGTGACAAAAAGACGACGTCACAAAGATCGTCCCCACTCACAAACAGGCGTGGTTGTTTTGTACCCTGAAATATCGGCCTGTAATCGGCGGCCTCTTTGATATCCAAAGACGAGCCATTGCTGAACGTCATATGCATCGCACGTGCAGTGACGTCGATGGCGACGATCCTGCTACCAACAAGAACTGGGCTCAAGCGATCACCCGCTTCATTTATCCATGGTTCAGGCCGTGCATAATCATCGAAGAAAGTGTCTTCCACCAAAAGGCCATCAACCGTTATCCAATTGCCCGCCCCATGTATCGCTATTGTAAGCCACTCACTGTCCAGCCTCATTCCAAAAAAGCCCGTACCTCCCATGCCATACGTCCCGATATGGCAAGTGACCTCGTCAACGCGCCGCCCAATGACATTTTCGGCTTCAAGCCGATCTGGCTTAAACGGGATGAGTTCCGCGCTTGGCCCGCACATTCCCCGTTCGTCTTCAGGAATCGGGCGGGTTTTATCAGGGATTTCATAGCTACGAATTAGGCTGCTATGAGACATCGTTGTGCCTCCTAAGGTGCTGTAATAGTCAACTTAAGGTGTAGCGATTACAGCGGCGCGCAAAAGGAATTTCTTCTGTCACGGTCCCTGGTCCGGTACCGCGTGGATCAGAGGGCATGCTATATTTGCCATGGCTGTGTTCCAGGCCCGTTCACAGTTTTTCCATTGAATTAGCCCTTTACCCACTCTGACTTACCTTGAGTTCAACGTTCAGGGATCAATCCGCGCGGGCTAAAGCGCAGCACCAGCAGCAGCACAACCCCCATCGTCAGCAGGCGCATATGGGCGGCGCTGTCCAGAAGGTGTTCTTTTACTGCGCTGCCATCGGCCATGCCAGCGGTCACGGAGTTCATGATGAATTGGCCCAACGGTTCGACCTGAACCCACAGGAACCAGATCAGGAATCCACCCAGTACCGCGCCAAAGTTGTTGCCCGAGCCGCCCACGATCACCATCACCCAGATCAGGAAAGTGAAGCGCAGTGGGCTGTAGGTCCCGGGGGTAAGCTGCCCGTCCAACGTTGTCATCATGGCTCCTGCGATACCGCAAATGACCGAGCCAAGAATGAAGATTTGCAAATGGCGGGATTTGACGTTCTTGCCCATGGCTTCGGCCGCGGTTTCATTGTCGCGGATGGCCCGTATCATGCGCCCCCAAGGCGAGTTCAACGCCAGCTGAGCCAGCACCAAAAGTCCGACCAACACCGCGGTAAACAGCAGGCTATAGCTGATCTTTACGAACAGGGTCGATGCCGTGACCGGGTCCATCCCCAGACCCTCGGCACGCGCTACGAACGCGGTACTTTGTTGTAGATCGACTTCTAAGGGCACGGGGCGGGGCAGGCCGTTGACGTTCTTCACGCCGCGCGCCAGCCAATCCTCGTTTTTCAGAACAGCGATCAAAATCTCGGCGATCCCCAAGGTGGCAATCGCCAGATAGTCAGACCGAAGCCCAAGCGCCGTCTTGCCGATCACCCAAGCTGCAATCGCGGCCAGCAAACCGCCCACGGGCCATGCCAGCAGCACCGGCAGGCCCAACCCGCCAAGATTGCCCTGAAGCGCGGGATTGATGGCCTCGACGGCGTCGACGGCCGGGTCAAAGACCCCGCGGAACAGGAAGAAACCACCGATCAGCAAGGCCAGCAACGTAAGGGAGCGGCCCCATCCTCGGGGCAATTTCAGCCATGCCAGGATCGCGCCAATGATCGTCGCTGCGCCCAACAGCAGGGCCAGCACGATACGTGGCCCACCGGCTTGCCATGCCTCGGGCACCGGCGCGGTAGAGGTGATTACCACCGCCAACCCGCCCAGGGCCACAAAGCCCATGACGCCAACGTTGAACAGCCCGGCAAACCCCCATTGCAGGTTCACCCCCAAGGCCATGATTGCCGAAATCAGCCCCATGTTCACAATCGCCAGCGCCGCGTTCCAGCTTTGCAAAAAGCCGGTAAGCACGATCAGCGAAGCCACCACACCGAAAAGCGAAAGGTCCCGCGTTGTCATACCGATTTCCCCTTAAACAGCCCGGTGGGTTTGAACAGCAGCACGATCACCAAAATCATGAAGCTGACGGCGAATTTGTAATCTGTCGACAACAGCTGGACCAATCCGCTGGGGTCCAGAGCATCGGGCATCAAATAGGTCAGTACCTTTTTCCAGGCATAGGTGATTGTGACCTCGGAATAGGCGACGACAAACCCGCCCGCGATGGCACCCAGCGGATTGCCCAGCCCTCCCACGATGGCCGAGGCAAAGATCGGCAGCAATAAGTGGAAATAGGTGAACGGTTTGAAGGATTTATCCAATCCATAAAGCGTGCCCGCGATGGTCGCCAAGGCCGCGACGATCACCCATGTGATCATCACCACGCGTTCCGGGTTGATGCCGGACAGCAGCGCAAGATCCTCGTTGTCGGAAAACGCGCGCATGGATTTGCCGGTGCGGGTGCGGTTCAAAAACCAAAACAGCGCCGCGACTACGATCACCGCCGTGACGATGGTTATCGCTTGGGTGGACCGCAGGGCCAGCCCCTCGGACAAGCCGGTCATTTCCTTGAAATCGCGGGCCTTGATGATGAAGCGCGCGCCATCGGCAAAGCGTTCTTCCTCGGGGCCGATGATGAACCGCACAAGGCCGTTCATCACGAACATCACGCCCATGGAAACGATGACCAGAATAACCGGCGCGGCTTTTTGTTTTCGATAGAACTGATAGACCACCCGGTCCGTCCCAAGCACCAGCAGAGCGGTCACCGCGATGCCAAAGGGCAGGGCCAGCAGCGCCGTGGGCAGGGCGCCAAAGCTAATGCCCACGGACTGGAACAACCAGGTGAACAGGATCGTCGCCATGGTGCCAAAGGCCATGGTGTCGCCATGGGCAAAGTTTGAAAACCGCAGGATGCCGTAAATCAGCGTCACACCCAAAGCGCCCAAAGCCAGCTGCGCGCCATAAGCGGTGGCCGGGATGATCACGAAATTGGTCAGCGCGACCAAGGCGTTGAGGAACTCAATCATACGCCAAACTCCTTGCAATCGCCCTCGTGCACGACGGAAAACGCGCCGTCGCCCCAGCCGTGCAGGGTCAGGATGGCTTGGCCGTTCTCAAAGATACTCAGGAAGTACGCCGAGTCCGCCACAAGATCCGAGGATAACGCAAACTGCCCGGGGCCATCTTCAAACAGGGGGATCATCGGAATTTCTTCGACCGAGGTGAACAAGGTCCACTGGTCAGCGTCATAGATCAAATTCGCTTCAAGGATGGACGCGATACAGGCCATATCGGCAGGGCATTGGCGGATCATTTCGCACTCGTACCCGGCTGAAAAAGCAGGAGAAGCGAGGGTGATGCATGCGGCGGTGAGCATAGTTTTCATGTTACCCTCCCAAGAACGTACGGCGGACTTCGGGGTCGGCCAGAAGGGCTTGTCCGGTGTCGGTATAGGCATTGCGCCCTTGCACCAGAACATAGCCTTTATCTGCAATTTCAAGCGCTTGTCGGGCGTTTTGTTCGACCATCAGGATCGAAATGCCGGTGCGAGCAACCTCGATGATGCGATCAAACAGCTCGTCCATCACAATCGGGCTGACGCCTGCTGTGGGTTCGTCCAGCATCAACAGTTTCGGCTGAGTCATCAACGCACGGCCCACGGCGACCTGTTGGCGTTGGCCGCCGGACAGCTCTCCGGCGTGCTGATTGCGTTTGTCGCGCAGGATCGGGAACAGCTCATAGACCTGTTCCATTGTGTCGCGATAGTCATCGGTGCGGATGAACGCGCCCATTTCAAGGTTCTCTTCGACGGTCATGGTGGTGAAAATGTTGTTCACCTGCGGCACAAAGCCCATGCCCTTGCCGACGCGGGCTTGTGGGGTCAGGCTGGTGATATCTTCGCCATCCAGCACCACGCGGCCGGTGTGGATATTCAGCATTCCGAACACCGCTTTCATCGCGGTGGATTTGCCAGCGCCATTGGGCCCGACGATCACCGCGATTTCGCCCTTTTCAACGGCCAAAGTGCAGCCGTGCAGGATATCCGCGCCGCCATAGCCGCCGGTCATTTCCTCACCGATCAGGAAGGGATCAGCCATTGGCTTCCTCCTTGATCTTGTTTTTCAGACCGGTGCCCAGATAGGCCTCGATCACCGCTTCGTTTTGCATGATTTCCTTGGCGTTGCCTTGGGCCAGTACCTTGCCTTCGGCCATCACAATCACCGGATCACACAGGCGGGCAATGAAATCCATGTCGTGTTCGATCAGGCAAAACGTATAGCCGCGTTCCTGGTTGAGCCGCACGATGGCGTCACCAATGGTGTTCAAAAGGGTGCGGTTCACTCCGGCGCCGACTTCGTCCAGAAAAACGATCTTGGCGTCGACCATCATGGTGCGGCCCAGTTCCAAAAGCTTTTTCTGACCGCCAGACAGGTTTCCGGCCTTTTCATTGGCCAGATGGTCGATCGTCAGAAATGCCAGAACTTCGTCGGCCTTTCGCGCCAGTTCGCGTTCCTCGGCCGCAATCGCACCGCGCCGAAACCAGGTGTTGATCAGGCTTTCACCGGATTGGCCGCCCGGCACCATCATCAGGTTTTCGCGCACGGTCATCGAGGAAAACTCATGCGCGATCTGAAAAGTGCGCAGCAGACCTTTATGGAACAGCTCGTGCGGGGGCAGCCCGGTGATGTCCTCGCCCGCCATGGTCACGCGGCCCGCTGTGGGCGGCAACACCCCGGCGATCACGTTGAACAGCGTGGATTTCCCGGCGCCATTGGGTCCGATCAACCCGGTGATCGACCCCGTTTGGATTTCAATAGACGCATCATCAACGGCCCGAAAACCGCCGAAATGTCTGTGCAGACCTTCAACTGTGATCAATATATATCCCCCGGGGCCGGTTTTTTGGTGGCCCTCGTTAGAAACACGGCCCGGGTCATGCCCGGGCCGATAATGCTTTGTTAGATCAGCGGAATTTCACGGTTGTGAAGGCGCCATCTTTGATCTCGACCTCGCGGTAACCACCGGCGGCTTCGCCCGGCTCGATCAGTTCAAGTGCGGTCGCGCCGACATAGTCGATCTCGCCGCCATTGGCCAAGATTTCAAGCGCTTTGGGCAGCTCACCGGGCAGGATCGGCTCGCCGGGGGCGTTGCTGACCGCATAGACGAAATCCTTGTAGACCGCCGGATCGGTGGATTTGGCTGCCGCCATAGCCAGCCCCATCAGAGCGCCCGCGTCATAACCTTCGGACGAGTAGGGGGCGGTGCCGTCAAAGCCAGCCGCTGTGGCCAGTTCAAAATACACTTCGGTTCCCGCCGAGTCGCTGCCGGGCACGGTGCCAAACGACCCTTCAATCTCGGTGCCGAAAGCGTCAGAGATACTGTCGCCGACCATTGCATCGGGCAATACGAAAGCGTCGAATGCGCCCGTATCAAGCGCGGCGCGGATGATGCCGGGGCCACCCTGATCCAGATAGCCGACGACCACCAGCATTTCACCGCCTGCCGACGCCATGGAACCGACTTCCGCCGAGTAATCCGCTTTGCCGTCTTCGTGAGCGGCTTCAATGGTGATCTCGCCGCCGATGGCTTTGAACGCCGACGAGAAGGAATCCGCCAGGCCTTTGCCATAGTCGTTGTTGGTATAGGTCACGGCGACACTGGTCACACCGCGCTCGTTCAGAACTTCGGCCAGAACCTGCCCCTGACGGGCGTCCGAAGGCGAGGCGCGGAAGAACAGGCCATTGTCTTCGATATCTGTCAAAGCCGGAGACGTTGCCGAGGGTGAAAACAGCACCATGCCATTAGGCAGGGCCACGTTTTGCAGGATGGCGATGGTTGCGCCAGAGCACAGCGCGCCAATAATACCGTCAACGTCTTCGGCGATCATACGTTCCCCGACCGAAGTCGCGATGCCCGCATCGACACAGCTGCTGTCGCCACGCACCGTAGAGATCGTCGACCCCCCAAAGAAATTTGCATCACCGCTCATTTGCGCCAAGGCCAGTTCGGCCCCATCCGCCATGCCCGGCGCCAGCGATTCAGCCGGTCCGGTAAAGCCCAGTGCGATACCTAGCTTCACTTCTTCTGCGGTGGCAGCCCCTGCCGCCAAAGCTGTAAGCGCAGTTGCCATCAGCAATTTTTTCATGTGAACGACTCCCGTGTTGGTTTTTATAACAAAAGCCTAGTTTGACCTTTTGGAAAAGAAAAGCACGTTGACGTAGTGTTGCGAAAGGCAGACGTTAAATTCACCCGGCATTTGATGGAGCGGAGGTCCTCTATGTTGCGTAATTTCCTGATTGCCCTTTTCGTCGCCGTTATTGTGATGCCCGGACAGCCCATGGCGCAGGATGTGCCGTTTGCCACGCGCGAGTCGTTTTATGAATTTGTCGATAGCCATATGGCCAAACGCGATTTTGGCACGCAGGTATCCCGGCTGGGGGGGGCAGATGAATATAGCCCTGAAGAGATCGTCGCAGCGGATGCACAGCTTAAGCGCGCCTTGCCCTATGCGCTGACCGGAAAAGCCGTGCTGCGTACCCGCGAGATGCAGGCCGGCTTTCGCGAAGAGCTGGTCGTGTATTGGGGCGAACAAGGCTATCTTTGGTGTTACTTCCTGTTGCACGAACGCGAGGAAGGCCTGCTGGTGGTGCGGTTCAATTACAACACCAGTTCCGACGTGATTTTCGAGCTGTTTTGACGCGCCCGCCCCTGATGTAGGCGCTAACAGTTCAAGAAACCTTCACAAAACCCCACGGCTATAGTCCGATTTTATATCTGGCGCGGGCGCTGGGATTTTCGTATAAGCGCCCCTCTGATTAACCGCCCCTTGGAGCAAGACAATGAGCAACTGGCAAAAATCTGACTGGAGAACCAAACCGCGGATCCAGATGCCGGACTATACGGATATGGACGCGCTGCACGCTGTAGAGGCCCAGCTGTCCAAGTATCCGCCGCTTGTCTTTGCGGGCGAGGCCCGGCGTCTGAAAGCTAAACTGGCCGATGCATCGCGCGGTGAAGCCTTCCTTTTGCAAGGCGGCGACTGTGCAGAAAGCTTCTCGGAATTCAGCGCCGACACCATTCGCGACACGTTCAAAGTGCTGCTGCAGATGGCTGTTGTTCTGACCTACGGCGCGAAGGTGCCGGTGGTGAAGGTTGGCCGTGTGGCCGGCCAGTTCGCCAAGCCGCGCTCGGCCCCCACGGAAACCGTGGATGGTGTAGAGCTACCCAGCTATCGCGGCGATATCATCAACGGCTTTGATTTTACTCCGGAAGACCGCATTCCCGACCCGCAGCGCATGTTGCAGGCCTATACGCAGGCCGCCGCGTCGCTGAACCTGCTGCGCGCGTTTTCCAAAGGGGGCTTTGCCGATATCCATCGCGTACACAGCTGGACCCTTGGGTTCACCGAAGGTCAGGAAGCGCAGAAGTACCGCGACATGGCCGCGCGTATTTCCGACACGCTGGATTTCATGTCGGCGGCTGGCGTTGACGGTGGCAATTCGGCCCGTCTGTCGCAGGTGGATTACTTCACCAGCCACGAGGCGTTGCTTCTGGAATACGAAGAGGCTCTGACACGCGTGGATTCGACCACGGGTCAGATGGTGGCGGGCTCTGGTCACATGATCTGGATCGGCGATCGCACCCGTCAGCCGGACGGCGCGCATGTAGAGTTCTGCAGTGGCGTGATCAACCCGATTGGTCTGAAATGCGGCCCGACCACCACGGCCGAGGATCTGAAGGTTCTGTTGAACAAGCTGAACCCTGAAAACGAGGCAGGGCGTCTGACCCTGATCGCGCGTTTTGGGGCTGGCAATGTGGGCGACCACCTGCCGCGTTTGATCAAAGCCGTTCAGGAAGAAGGCGCCAACGTGGTCTGGTCGTGCGATCCGATGCACGGCAATACGATCAAGTCCGCCTCGGGATACAAAACCCGCCCGTTTGACAACGTGTTGCGCGAAGTTCAGGAGTTTTTCGCCATCCACAAGGCCGAGGGCACCGTTCCCGGCGGCGTGCATTTCGAGATGACCGGCAAGGACGTGACCGAATGCACCGGTGGTGTGCGTGCCGTAAAGGACGAAGACCTGTCGGATCGTTACCACACCGCTTGCGACCCGCGTCTGAACGCGTCGCAGTCGCTGGAACTGGCTTTCCTTGTTTCCGAAGAGCTGTCAGATCGCCGTCACGCAGAACAACGCGCGGCGATGTAAGTGATCAGTCATCAGCCTTGATGACACGAAGGGCCGGGCGCTTTGCGTTCGGCCCTTTGCGTTGCACGAACTGCTCATAGATTTCTTCCATCCCCTGAGTCTGCGTGCTGCGGTCGGCCGTGGGATATTGCTGCCCCTCGCGACGGGTCAGTGGCCGGGGTTGATGCCCCTCGACGATCAGGCGGCAGGGCGGCGGAGTCATTTCGCCCGACACTTCCAGCACGCCCAAAGCGCGGGTGATCTGGCCGAAATCATCACGCAAAGGTAACAGCAACATCGCGCCCCCGACCAGGGGGTGGGTCTGTGTGCCCCGCAACGTCAGGCGCAGGCATTGCGGCCCGTCGAAAACCTGCTCGATCATCGTGTCCAGCTTGGCCCGTTCTTCCGGGTCAAACATCGCATGCAAAGGCATAGAGCGCAGATCCATTCCCATCATCCGGTTCAACGCTTCCCCTGACAGACGCACCCGCGCCAGAGTGCCGGGCTGACGCTCGACGATAAAAGCGTTGTGGATGGCCCGTTCCAGCCCGCGCGGATCAACATCCCCGCGCGCAGGCACATCGCGCCCGTTGCGCAGCGCGTCCCAATAGGCCTCCACCTCGTTCAGCAGCGGCTGGCAGGGCTGCATATCAGCTGCAGACCCGGTCATGGCACCGTGATATTTGGCGAAATCAACAATATTAGCCCCCTGGCTGGCCTGTAGATCCATTTTACACCACCTCAAAGCGAATTTAGCTGCGTTGTCGCCCGATGCAGTGCTGTGCTAACGCTAGGACGAGAACGGTTACCCGAGCCTTAACATGGCATGATTTGTCGAAAATTGAGGGATAAATAAATACAAATGGTTAACTCAATGACTGGATTTGCGGCCTTGAGCGGGGCCGGGCAGGGGTATCGCTGGAACTGGGAGCTGCGCAGCGTCAACGGCAAGGGCTTGGATCTGCGGTTGCGGATGCCCGATTGGATCGCCGGGTTGGAACAGGCGGTGCGCGCTGATCTGGGCAAGGCCGTCGGGCGGGGCAGTGTCACGCTGAACCTGCGGGTCAGCCGCGATGAGGTCTCTGCGGCGACCGCGATTGATGAAGACGCGCTGCGCGCCAATCTGAACGCGCTGGCTCATATCGAACAGGTTGCCGCTGCGCAGGGGATGCAACTGGCACCGACCAGAGCCGCCGATATTCTGGCCCTGCGCGGGGTGGTGCAAGCCGCCTCGGGCGAAGAGGACAGCGCGCCGCTGAAAGCCGCGCTGTTGGCTGAATTGCCCAAGCTGATCAGTGGTTTCAATGAAATGCGCGCCAATGAGGGCGCGGCGCTGAACACGGTTCTGATGGGCCATCTGACCACGATCGAAGACCTTGTGCGCCAGGCGATGGACGCCGCTGAGGCCCGCAAAGACGCTATGTCAGACACGTTGCGCGGCAATCTGGCCCGTGTCATGGACAACGCGGATGGTGCCGATGCCGACCGCGTGGCGCAGGAGCTGGCGCTGATCGCGGTGAAATCCGACATCCGCGAGGAGCTGGACAGGCTGGAAGCCCATGTGCTGGCGGCGCGCGCGCTGTTGGGCAAATCCGGCCCGATTGGCCGCAAGCTGGATTTCCTGATGCAAGAGTTCAACCGCGAGGCCAACACCCTGTGTTCCAAGTCGCAAGACAGTGCATTGACCCGGATCGGGCTTGACCTGAAGGCCACCATCGATCAGATGCGCGAACAAGTTCAGAACGTGGAGTAAGACATGGCCGACCGTCGCGGGTTACTTATTATCCTGTCCTCGCCCTCGGGCGCTGGGAAATCGACTTTGGCGAAACGGCTGATGGAATGGGATCCAGAACTGAGCTTTTCGATCTCGGCCACCACCCGTGCCCCGCGCCCCGGCGAGGAGCACGGGCGCGAGTATTACTTCTTAACGGATGACGCCTTCAAAAAGCAGGTTGCTGAAAGCGGTATGCTGGAACATGCGCATGTGTTCGGCAATTTCTACGGCTCGCCCGCCGGGCCGGTGAAGGCCACCATCGAGGCAGGGCGCGACGTATTGTTTGACGTCGATTGGCAGGGCGAGCAGCAAATCCGCAACTCGGACCTTGGCAAGCACGCTTTGTCGATCTTTATCCTGCCGCCCTCGATCACCGAATTGCACCGCCGATTGGTCAGCCGCGGGCAAGACAGCGACGAGGTGATCGCGCGCCGGATGCAGAAAAGCTGGGACGAGATCAGCCACTGGGGCGCTTACGATTACGTGCTGGTAAACGATGATCTGGAAGAGACCTTCGCGCGCCTGAAAACCATCGTCGAGGCCGAGCGCATGCGCCGCGAACAGCAACCGATGCTGCAAGATCACGTCCGTAGCCTGCATAGCGAATTTGAGGAGATGTAAGTCATGATTTATGCGCTGGACGGGATCGCGCCTGAACTGGACGACGAAAGCTGGATCGCGCCGGATGCCAACCTGATCGGCAAGGTGCGGGTGGCGGCTGGGGCCTCGGTCTGGTTTGGCTGCACGCTGCGCGGCGACAATGAATACATCACCGTGGGGCAGGGCAGCAATGTGCAGGAAAACTGCGTGCTGCATACTGACATGGGTTACCCGCTGACCATCGGGCGCGATTGTACGATTGGCCATAAGGCAATGTTGCATGGCTGCACGATTGGGGATGAGAGCCTGATCGGCATGGGGGCAACCGTGCTGAACGGCGCCAAGATTGGCAAAAACTGCCTGATCGGGGCCGGGGCGCTGATTACCGAGGGCAAAGAGATTCCCGATGGCTCGCTTGTGATGGGCGCGCCGGGCAAGATCGTGCGCCAACTGGATGGGGCCGCGATTGAAGGCTTGCGCAAGTCGGCGGCGGGCTATCAAGCCAATGCCAAACGGTTTCGCGCAGGGATGACGCCCGTCTAAGAGACGGAAAATCATGGCTACTGCGTTGATCCAGGGGAGGAGAGATCATGCGCGTGTTGACCTTGCTATGTTTCGTTTTCTGGAGCGCGATGGCCGTGGCCAGTCCGCAGCCTACCGCCCGGGACGTGTCGTATGGCCCTGATCCGGCGCATATGCTGGATGTGTACCTGCCTGAAACATTGGCGCGCGCGGCGCCGGTTATGGTCATGGTTCACGGCGGTGCCTGGGCCAAGGGCGACAAGGCCAATGCCGCAGTTGTTGGTAATAAGGCTGAATACTATCTGGCGCGCGGATATATTTTTGTCTCTGTCAATTATCGTCTGATCCCAAAAGCTTATCCCGCAGATCAGGCGCGTGACGTCGCACAGGCACTGAGGTTTGTTCAGAGCCAGCTGGGGGCTTGGCGTGGCCGGGAAATGGTCGTGATGGGGCATTCAGCCGGGGCGCATCTGGTGGCATTGGTTTCGGCCGATCCGGCACGTTATGACCTTGCCCCATGGCAGTGCACCATCCTGCTGGACAGTGCGGCCCTGGATGTTGAGGCGCAGATGAGCAATGACCCGGAACGTTTCCTGATCGCAGCCTTTGGCACCGATGCGGCCAGTTGGCCTGCTGTCTCGCCTCAGGCGCAGGTGACAGGCACCGCCGCGCCCTATCTGATTGTTTGTTCTTCCAAACGCAAAAGCCCCTGTGATCAGGCCGAAAGTTTTGCCCAGGCGGTTATCGTTAAAGGCGGGAGCGCGCAGGTTGCCCCCGTCGCGCTACGCCATCGTGCAATCAATGTCTCTTTGGGTTTGGGCCACGATTACACCAAACGCGTCGACCAGTTTTTGCAAAGCTTGGGCCTGCCCTGATTGCACCTTCTGCCAAAAGGCGGCACCATCGGCCAAACTCTTACCGAGGTTCATATGTCTGACATCCCCAAAACCCTTGTTCGTCGCACCCCATGGCCGCAAAGCGCGTCGCGCCCGGTGGGCACGCCGTTGCAGCCTTCGGTGGTCTATGCCTCGGACAGTCCCGATGCGCTGGATGCGCAATACGATGGGCATGCCAGCGGGTATACCTATGCGCGTGAGGGCCACCCGAACGCCGATGTTCTGGCACAAAAGATCGACATGTTGGAAGGCGTGAGCGGCGGGATCGTGCTGGGCTCGGGCATGGCGGCGGTCTCGGCTGTGCTGATGGGCCTGCTTGGCACAGGGGATCACGTTCTGGGGGCGGATCAGCTGTATGGCCGTTCGTTGCGGCTGATGGCCGAAGACTTGCCGCGGTTTGGGGTTGAGACCTCGCTGGCTGACCCGACGGATGCCGCGGCCATGCGTGCCGCGATCCAGCCCAATACCCGGATGATCTTGGTCGAGCTGGTCTCGAACCCCACCCTGCGGGTCGCTGATTTTGAGGCCATCCGCGCTTTGGCGGCCGACGTGGGCGCGCTTTTGGTGGTGGACAACACCTTCACTACGCCGCGCGGATTTCGCCCCTTTGATCACGGCGCCGATGTGGTGCTGCATTCGGTGACTAAACTGCTGGCGGGCCATTCGGATGTCACACTGGGTTATGTCGCGGCGCGCGACAAGACGCTGCGCGACAAGATATATACGCTGGCCGTGACCATGGGGCTGACGCCCAGCCCGTTTGATTGCTGGCTGGCAGAACGGGGATTGTACAGTTTCGAGCTGCGCTATGACCGGGCAGAGGAAAACGCCGCCCAGCTTGCAGATTTCCTGGCCGGGCAGGAGGCGGTGAAACGGGTGCTATATCCCGGCCGTGCGGATCACCCCGATCACACGCGTGCCGCAGCGCTGTTGGGCGCGCGTTTTGGCAATATGGTAAGTTTCGAGTTGCACGGAGGGCGCACCGCAGCGAATGCCTTTACCCAAGCCTGCCCGGATGTGGCCTTTGCGCCGACGCTGGGGGACATTGGCACAACGCTGTCGCATCCGGCGTCCAGTTCGCATCGTGCCCTGACAGCCGAGGGCCGGGCGGCACTTGGAATCTCGGAAGGGTTTTTCCGGGTGTCGGTCGGGGTCGAGCCAATCGAACTTCTGAAACAAGAGTTCGCCAAAGGCTGTATTGCCGCGCTGTGATCAGTGTGACGCGCGCGGAATTAGCTGAACTTTGATCCCCGGACAAATCTGGTGCAATTCGCGCGTGACGATCTCGGGCCGGGGCAGGGCAGGGACGATCACCGAATAGACCCCCCGAAACCCGACGCGTTGCAGTTCATGCGCCAGGTCCATGGCATCGAAATGCTCTGCCACCAGCGGTGACACCACATGCTTTGCAAAAGGCGCGCTGCTGAGCGCGGCGTGCAACAAGGTGAAAGGCAGGAATTCACAGCGTGTGCGTTGAAGGCCTCCGGTGAAATCTGGGAGGCTGCCGCGTTCCATTCCGATAACCAGTACCAAATCGCGCGGGCTCAGGTCCGATGAGGTGTTCGGTAGTTCTTGAATTCGGTTCATGCCTATCCCTCCCGCAGTTGGGCAGTGCTGGGATGGAGCATGATAATCCTGTGCGGCATAGTGCAATCCGTGTAATGCGCAGGCATCGTTCTACATTTAGTTGATTAAAATTGATTTTATTTCTTGAGGGAAGTCAATTGCGTGCTGTGGAGCGAAGAAACTTTGTGACATACACAGTTTTGCGTGGTCCGCAGGGGGCTATGCATAAATATGTAACAGATATATCAGTTAATACCCGGACCATCATATGAGCCACGAACTTACGAAATCTGTATTGGCCGCTGTGCCCGTGCCATGTGTCTTGGTTGGTCACGATGAACGGGTTTTGACCGTCAACGCCCCGGCGCAGGCCCTGTTTGGCCCCGGGGGCGAGGGGCGCCATTACTATACCTATCTGCGTCAGCCTGCACTGTTGGATTGTGTCGAAACCACCCTGCGTCTGCGCAGCACCCGGCAAATCCGATATCTGACAACCGATATGAACCGCGATGCCACTTTCGAGGTTTCAGCCAGCCCGGTCGAAGGCAGCAGCGGAGAGGCAGTTCTTCTTTGTTTTGAGGATGTTACGCAGCTAGAACAAGCCGGAGAAATCCGCCGCGACTTTGTTGCCAATGTCAGCCACGAGCTGAAAACCCCTTTGACTGCGCTTTTGGGCTTTATTGAAACGCTGGGCGGCGCGGCGCGTGATGATGCGCAGGCCCGGGATCGCTTTCTTGCGATCATGTTGCGCGAAGCTGAACGGATGAACCGCCTTGTGCGCGACTTGCTGTCCCTAAGCCGCGTAGAAAGCGAAGAGCGCATGCGCCCCACTGAGCGGGTCGATATTGTGCGCTTGGTCAACAATGCCGCGGCCCCTTTGCGTGCCATCGCCGATGACGCCGAGGTAGAGCTGGAACTGATCGGACACAAGGCGCCGGTTTTTGTGCAGGGTGACGAGGATCAGCTGACTCAGGTTTTCACCAATCTGATCGAAAATGGAATCAAATACGGGACCAGCGGCACGAAGGTAACGGTTGCCGTGACCTACACACACCGCGAGCTGGCCTTCCGCGGGCCGGGCGTGCGGGTAGATGTCATCGACTATGGCGAAGGATTCGATCCGGTGCATATTCCGCGACTCACCGAGCGGTTTTACCGAGTCGACAGTCACAGATCGCGTGAAATGGGGGGCACTGGTCTGGGTTTGGCAATTGTGAAGCATATTGTTAACCGACATCGCGGTCGCTTCCGTATCGAAAGCCAAATCGGTGAAGGCAGCAAGTTTTCTGTCGTTTTGCCCGTGGATTAACGGTTTATTTACCGTTTCGACAACTCAATTGATTTGTCTAATTTAAGACAATCATCCGCGTTGTCATAAAACCGTTACGTATGTGTCACAAAAGCATTGCGTGCTCTCCTTAGGAGCGTGTCACCGGCCCTGATGAGAGGGGCCATCTACAAGACATCAGGAGCTCTAAATGTCCTTTGTTAAATTGACCGCCTCCACTCTGGCGATCGCTGCCATTTCCGCAACTGCTGCTGCCGCACGTGACAACGTGCAGGTTGCCGGTTCCTCGACCGTTCTGCCCTACGCTTCGATCGTTGCTGAAGCTTTCGGTGAAAACTTCGACTTCCCGACCCCCGTTGTTGAATCGGGCGGCTCCTCGGCTGGTCTGAAGCGCTTCTGCGAAGGTGTTGGCGAAAACACCATCGACGTTGCAAACGCGTCGCGCAAAATCAAAGACAAAGAAGTTGCTGCTTGCGCCGAAGCTGGCGTAACCGACATCATCGAAGTGCGCATCGGCTATGATGGCATCGTGTTCGCGTCGCAAATCAACGGCCCGGCCTACACTGCTTTCACCCAGGAAGACATCTTCAACGCGCTGTCGGCCAAAGTTGTCGTAGACGGCGCTCTGGTTGAAAACACCAACAAGCAGTGGGCTGACTTCAACGCTGACCTGCCCGCCGCTGACATCGCTGCTTTCATCCCCGGCACCAAGCACGGCACCCGTGAAGTGTTCGAAGAAAAAGTGATGGTTGAAGGTTGTAAAGCCGCTGGCGCTTTTGATCTGTACATGGCTGCAAACGGTGGCGACAAGAAAGCCGCTGGCAAAGCTTGCTACGAAGTACGTACCGACGGCGTTTCGGTCGACATCGACGGCGACTACACCGAAACCCTGGCCCGCATCGACGCAAACCCGAACGGCATCGGCGTCTTCGGTCTGGCTTTCTACGAAAACAACACCGACAAGCTGAAGGTTGCTACCATGGCTGGCGTTGTTCCCTCGACCGAGTCGATCGCAACCGGCGAATACCCCGTATCGCGCCCGCTGTTCTTCTACGTCAAGAAAGCCCACATCGGCGTGATCCCCGGCCTGAAAGAATACGCTGAGTTCTTCGTTTCGGAAGAAATCGCAGGTGGTGACGGCCCGCTGGCCGAGTACGGCCTGGTTTCGGACCCCGAGCTGGAAATGACTCAAGAAGCTGTTGCTTCTGAAAAAACCATGAACTAAGCCGCCTCTCGGCGACTTAGCTGGGGTGGCGCATATTTCGCGCCACCCTTTCCCCACTTTTAGGACCTTTTCCGAGAAATAAGAGGGGCTCATGCCTGTCCTTTGGATCGTTTTGATTGTGCTTACACTTGGTGGTGTGGGCTTTGTCATTGGGCGCATGCGCGCGATGGCTTCGGCAGACGGCGATCCGCGCCATCTGCACTCTCTGCCCAACTACTATGGCACCCATGTTTTTCTGGCTGTCACAGTTCCTTCGATGCTGCTGTTGGTGATGTGGTTGTTGGTGCAGCCTCTGGTGATCAACAGTCAGGTGTCGAGCCTGATCCCACAAGAAGCCGTTTCTGAAGGTTCCAGCTTGGGATTGATGATGGCCGATGTGCGCCGTGTGGCGGATGGGCTGGATACAGCTGTGGCCGCAGGCGCGATGACCTCGGAGGAAGCCAGCCAGATCCGCACGGAATTTACCGACATCCGCGAGCGTCTGGGCGCCGTTGGTGTTGCCCTTGGCTCGGACGTCCGTCCCGAAGTTTTGAAAGCCGCGCAACGCTATCGCGAACTTAGCGGACGCTATGGCCTGATCATGGCGGTTGTGATCATCGGGATCGCACTGGCGGGCATGGCCTTTGCCTGGAGCCGCAGCCACGCCGAATTCCGCGCCCGTAATGTTGTGGAATCGGCGATCAAGTCGCTGCTGATCCTGGCCTCGTCCATCGCCATCCTGACCACGGTCGGGATCGTCCTGTCGCTGATCTTCAATACGATCGAGTTCTTTAAACTCTATCCGGCGGCTAACTTCTTCTTTGAGCCGACATGGCTGCCTTCGTTTGGTGGCGGCACGGACAGCGATGGCAACCCGCTATCGAAACTAGGCATTCTGCCGCTGCTGTGGGGGACGCTGTACATTTCGGTGATTGCTCTGCTGGTGGCGGTGCCGATTGGTCTGTTTGCCGCGATCTATCTGTCGGAATACGCCGGTCCCGCGACCCGCGCCTTTGCCAAGCCGATGATTGAGGTTCTGGCCGGTATCCCGACCATCGTTTACGGCCTGTTCGCGCTGCTGACGGTCGGCCCGTTGCTGGTTGATGTGTTTGGCGCGGGTGGCTTGTTGAATGTCAGCTGGATGCAAGGTGGCACCGCCGTGATGACGGCAGGTCTGGTGATGGGGATTATGCTGATCCCGTTTGTCAGCTCGCTGTCGGATGACATCATCAACGCAGTGCCGCAGGCGATGCGCGATGGTTCTTTGGGGCTGGGCGCAACCAAATCCGAAACCATCAAGCAGGTTGTCCTGCCCGCAGCCCTTCCGGGCATCGTGGGCGCGATCCTGTTGGCCGCCTCGCGCGCCATTGGGGAAACCATGATCGTGGTGCTGGGGGCAGGGGCCGCCGCGCGCCTGTCGATGAACCCGTTTGACGCCATGACCACCGTGACCGCCAAGATCGTCAGCCAGCTGACGGGCGATGCGGACTTTGCCTCGCCCGAGGCGCTAGTGGCCTTTGCTCTGGGCATGACGCTCTTCTTGGTCACCCTCGGCCTGAACATCTTCGCGCTTTATATCGTGCGCAAATACCGGGAGCAGTACGAATGACTGACGCAACCGCAAACCCGGTGCAGCCCGACGGCCGCAAGCATGGCTCTTTGCTGCAGCAGGACGCCCGCATCAAACGCCGCAACGCCTCTGAGGCCCGGTTCAAGTTCTACGGTATTCTGGCCGTGGCCACGGGTCTGTTCTTTCTGGTCGCGCTGCTGTGGGCGATTATCAGCAACGGCACCGGCGCTTTTAGCCAGACCTATTTAACGGTTCAGGTTGAGCTGCTGGAAAGCAAGCTGGACAAGAAGGGCAACCGGGACATTGCCGACATCAAAAAGGTGTCGACCTTTGGGTATACCCCGCTGATTCAGGACGCGCTTTTGAAAGAGGTTCAGGATCGTGGGATCGAAACCGAATTCGCCAAAAAGAAAGACATGAAAGCGCTGATATCGGCCTCGGCTGCGGCGCAGGTGCGCGATCACGTGATTGCCAACCCTGATCTGATCGGCCAAACCGTTGAGTTCCGTGTGCTGGCCTCCAGCCGTGTCGATGGCTATCTGAAAGATCGCGTCAGCCGTGAAAGCGTGGCGCGCGACAAGAACATCTCACCCGCGCATCTGGATCTGACAGACGCCTTGGTTGAGGCCGGGGTGATCAAGAAGATCTTCAATCTGGACTTTATTCTTGGCTCGGATGCTTCGGATACCCGCCCCGAAGCCGCAGGCATGGGGGTTTCGATGCTGGGGTCGTTGTTCATGATGCTGGTGGTGCTGGGCCTGTCCTTGCCTATTGGTGTGGCCGCCTCGATCTATCTTGAGGAATTCGCCCCGCAAAACCGCTGGACTGACCTAATTGAGGTGAACATCTCGAACCTTGCTGCGGTGCCGTCAATCGTGTTCGGTATTCTGGGTCTGGCGGTGTTCATCCAGTTTGCGCATCTGCCGCAATCGGCACCTTTGGTCGGTGGTCTGGTGCTGACGCTGATGACCCTTCCGACCATCATCATCGCCACGCGTGCCTCGCTTAAGGCTGTGCCGCCCAGCATCCGTGACGCGGCGCTGGGGGTTGGTGCGTCGAAGATGCAGTCGGTGTTCCACCATGTGCTACCGCTGGCCGCACCGGGCATCCTAACCGGCACCATCATCGGTCTTGCACAGGCTTTGGGTGAAACCGCGCCGCTGCTGCTGATCGGGATGGTGGGTTTTATCGCCTCGAACTATCCCGAAGGGGTGCTGGACGGCTTTGTGGCCCCGAACTCGGCCATGCCAGCCCAGATTTACGAATGGGCTAAACGCGCCGACCCGGCGTTTTACGAACGCGCCTGGGGCGGGATCATCATTCTCTTGGTGTTCCTGATCACCATGAATATCATTGCCATCATCCTGCGTCGTCGCTTTGAGCGCCGCTGGTAAAGGAACGTCACCATGAACGACATGCGAATTGTGGAGAGAAAAGTGGACGCCAACGAGGTCAAGATTTCCGCGCGAACCTGCCAAGTCTACTATGGCGACACCCATGCGATCAAAGACGTGGATGTCGACATTCAGGACAAGACGGTTACCGCCTTCATCGGCCCGTCGGGCTGTGGCAAGTCCACTTTCCTGCGTTGTCTTAACCGAATGAATGACACGATCGACATCTGCCGCGTCGAAGGCGATATTCATCTGGATGGCGAAGACATCTATGACCCCAAGGTCGATCCGGTGCAGTTGCGTGCCAAGGTGGGGATGGTGTTCCAGAAACCCAACCCTTTCCCCAAGTCGATCTATGACAACATCGCCTATGGGCCGCGGATTCACGGTCTGGCAAAAACCAAGGCTGATCTGGACGAGATCGTCGAGAAATCCCTGCGCCGTGGCGCGATCTGGGACGAGGTCAAAGACCGCCTGCATGCGCCGGGCACGGGTCTGTCGGGCGGGCAACAACAACGTCTGTGCATTGCGCGCGCCATTGCGACCGAACCCGAAGTTCTGCTGATGGATGAACCCTGTTCGGCACTGGACCCGATTGCGACGGCGCAGGTCGAGGAACTGATCGACGAACTGCGTGCACGTTACTCGGTCGTGATCGTGACCCACTCGATGCAGCAGGCCGCGCGCGTCAGCCAGAAGACCGCCTTCTTCCACCTGGGCAACCTGGTTGAATTTGGCGAGACCGGGCAGATTTTCACCAATCCGCAAGACCCGCGGACGGAAAGCTATATCACTGGCCGGATCGGCTAAGCGAGGACTGACAGATGTCTGAGAACGCACATATCGTATCGTCCTATGACCGTGATCTGGAGGCAATTCAGGCCCTGATCATGAAGATGGGGGGGCTGGCCGAGGCCGCCATTCTGGACGCCGCCAAATCGCTGGAACGTCGCGACGAAGAACTCGCCGAGAAAGTCACCCGTGGCGATGCCGCGATTGATGCTCTTGAAGAGCAGGTCAACGAAGAATGCGCCCGGCTTCTGGCGCTGCGCCAGCCGCAGGCCGGTGACTTGCGCACCGTGCTGACGGTGATGAAAATCTCGTCCAACCTGGAACGCGTTGGGGACTATGCCAAGAACCTTGCCAAACGGACTTCGGTTCTGGTGCAGTTGCAACCGATTGACGGGGCCGGGGGCGCGATCCGCCGCATGGCCAAAACCGTCGAAGGCATGCTGAAGGATTCATTGGATGCCTATATCCAGCGCGACGCTGAACTGGCCGAAGACGTGCGTCAGCGCGACCACGATGTCGACCAGATGTACAACGCGCTGTTTCGCGAATTCCTGACTTTCATGATGGAAGACCCGCGCAACATAACCGCCTGTATGCATTTGCATTTTATCGCCAAGAACATCGAACGCATGGGCGATCACGCCACGTCGATTTCGGAACAGGTGATCTATCTGGCGACCGGTGAAATGCCCGAAGACGACCGCCCGCGTGGTGGCCGACTTTCGGTGGATATGGCAGAGGCCCCGGAATGAGCAGCGTCGAACAACCCACCGTTCTTGTGGTCGAGGACGAGCCCGCGCAGCGCGAGGTTCTGGCCTACAACCTTGAGGCCGAAGGCTTTGCCATCGCCAAGGCAGAAAATGGCGAAGAGGCGCTGGTGCTGGTTGATGAAGCCGCGCCAGACATCATCGTGCTGGACTGGATGCTGCCCAATGTCTCGGGCATCGAAGTGTGCCGCCGTCTGAAATCGCGCGCCGATACCCGCAATATTCCGATCATCATGCTGTCGGCCCGTGCCGAAGAGGTGGACCGCGTGCGTGGGCTAGAAACCGGCGCCGATGACTATGTGGTCAAGCCGTACTCGGTGGTTGAACTGATGGCGCGCGTGCGCACGCAGCTGCGCCGGACACGCCCTGCCACGGTTGGTGAGCGTCTGGAATTCGAAGACATCGTGCTGGATGCCGAAACCCACAAGGTTTTCCGCGATACCAAGTCGTTGAAGCTGGGCCCGACCGAGTTCCGCCTGCTGTCGACCTTCATGGAAAAACCCGGCCGGGTCTGGAGCCGCGAACAGCTGCTGGACCGTGTCTGGGGCCGCGATATTTACGTCGATACCCGTACGGTGGATGTGCATATCGGTCGATTGCGTAAAGCGCTTTGCCAGCATGGAGGTGAAGACCCGGTGCGTACCGTGCGCGGCGCTGGATACGCCTTGGGCTAACCCAATTCCGACAAAAAATATCAGAAAACTGATCCATATCAGTTTTCCCCACTGAGTATCTTGCCTATATGACCGTAAGGATACGGATCATGTCGGCTGGGATGTCTCGAAAATCATTGATTATCTGTACGGTTTTGCTGGGCAGCCTGATGGGGTCTGCTCAGGCTTCGCGCACGCATGATCAGACCGCGGCGCTGGCTCGCCTTGAAGCCCTTGGCGAAGCCTTGTTCTTTGATGAAAACCTGTCAAAAAACCGAACCCAATCCTGCGCCTCCTGTCATGATCCGGAACACGGGTTTTCTGATCCAAGGGCCGGGGCGGCCTCGTTGGGCGATGACGGTCGCTCTTTGGGGGATCGCAACGCGCCCACGGCCTCTTATGCGGCGTTTACCCCCGCGTTTCACCGCAACGACGCAGGCACATGGGTGGGCGGCCAATTTTGGGACGGGCGCGCCGCCAGCCTTGAGGATCAGGCCGCTGGTCCGCCGCTCAACCCGATTGAAATGGGGATGGCCGACGCGGCAAGCATCGTGGCACGTTTGAAAGAAAACCCGGCCTATATCAGCGCATTTGACGCGATCTTTGGCGAAGGGGTGTTGGATGACCCCATCCAAGGCTACCAGGCCATGACCAAAGCCATCGCCGCATTCGAGCGCACCGATCTTTTCGCCCCGTTTGACTCAAAATACGACCGTGCCCTGCGCGGAGACTATACCATGACCCGGATGGAAGAGCTTGGTCAGTTGCTGTTCTTTTCGCAGCAGTTCACCAATTGCAATCAATGCCATCAGTTGCGTCGATCCGCCGTCGCGCCGGATGAAACCTTCAGCAACTATGAATACCACAACATCGGGGTGCCGGTGAATGACGCGCTGCGCGCCCAGAACGGCGTAAAGGCGGGGTTTGTCGATCAGGGTTTGTCGGCAAATTCTCAGGTGGATGACCCAAAGCAGGATGGCAAATACAAGGTTCCGACCTTGCGCAACGTTGCCGTAACCGGCCCCTATATGCACAACGGCGTGTTCACCGATCTGCGCACCGTCGTGCTGTTTTACAACAAATACAACTCCAAGGCGCAGGCGCGACAGATCAACCCCGAAACCGGCGCGCCGTGGCGCATGCCCGAAGTTCCGGCCACGCTGTCGGTCAAGGAACTGACCCATGGCCCGGCGCTGGAAGACGTGCGGGTGGACGCTTTGGTGGCGTTCATGAAGACCCTCACGGACGCGCGCTACGAGCACCTTCTGACCCAAGATTAAGCCTGGTCCCGCTCGGCGGAAATCCCCGGATCGCAATTTTGCAAGATTGTCAGGAATCACTTTCTTGACTACGCTTTTTGGACTGCCCCGTATTTAGGGTGCGAAATATTATTTTATTATAGGGGTTTAGCCCCTTTTTTTTGAAAGGTGCTTTTCGGTGTCTGGTTCTTGCGACTCTCTTTCTGTTTCGATGTTTGGACCGTTGTCCTTGCGTCTTGGTGCCGCCCATATCCCTCTGACCCTGACCGGTGCGACACGCGATCTTCTGGCTGTTTTGTTGACAAGATCGGGTAACACGCTGCGCCGCGAGGTGCTGATTGATATGATCTGGCCCAATGCCACGCCTGCGCGTGGGCGCTCGGCTTTGAATACCGCGCTTTGGCGCATCAACAAGCTGCTGGAGCGCGCGCCAGGGTTGTCTTTGCGCAGTTTCGACGATGTGGTGGTGATGGACTTGGCTGACGACACCCATGTCGACATCTGCGATTTGCGCCGCAAGTCGTTTACCGCGCGTCGCCAGTTGAATGATGCAGGCAGGGTAGAGCTGTCTTTGCGTCGGGCGCTTGGTGATCTGTTGGCGCGCTGTGATGGGATTTTTCTTGAGGGGTTTGAGTCCCAATGGGCGCTGGAAGCCCGCGCCGAGGCCGAGACGGCCCGTTTGACAGGGCTGAACGTGCTGATGAACGAGGCCGAACTGCGCGGAAATCTGGATGATGCCATCGCCTGGGGGCGGGCCATCTTGCAGGTCGATCCCCTGAGAGAGAAAACCTATCACACGCTCATGGAACTTCAGGCCCGAAACGGGGAACGCCACCATGCGATCCTGACCTATGAACAGCTGCGCAACATTCTGCGCGAGGAATTGCAGATGGACCCTGATCCTCAGACCCTTGCGCTGCGGGATCGGATTCTTTCGGGAAAACTGACGCGCGTTGCACTGGAACGCGCACCGGCAGGCACACATCCCGATCAAATCGCGACGCCTTTGCCTCAGCTCTGACACACACCGGATTGTGGTTCTCTGACACCCGTCTTTGGCGGGTGTCTTCGCACGTGTGTGCCGCGCTTGTCTTCGGTGACGGGCCTGTGACGCAGGGCATAGCCCCCGGTGACGTCAGCCCGATCCATGCGCCTTAATCTGCCCCTATCAACAGGAGTGGTGACGTGCCGCCAAAACAGCCTCTGCCGGACGATAGCGACGATGACACTTTGGTGTTCGTCTTGCGCGTTGCGCCGGATGCTGGCTGGGCCGAAGTGGAACATGTGAACACGGCCCGAATAAGCCGCCATAGCGCGCTGAAATCGGCTCTGGATCGCGTGGTTCAGATCGTTCAGGGCGGCGCCCCCGACAGCGAAGACACACTGTGGCACTGACCATACCCGCCGCCAGACAGGAGTAGGACCGAAGATGCTAGTCAATCAGTTTCCGGGCGTACACGTAAAGGAGATCCCAAGCAGCGCGCGCCCGATTGCGTCGATCTCGACCGCAAACACCGTTTTCATCGACGTGTTCAAACGCGGCCCGATGAACAAAGCGGTGCGGATCACGTCTCTGGGTCAGTTTACCGAGGAATTTGGCGGGCTATGGAGCGAAAGCGAGGCCTCTTTCGCCATTCAGCAGTATTTTCTGAATGGTGGCAGCGTGGCCTATGTGATCCGTGTGGGCGTGGGCGTGGCTGCGCAACCTTTCCGCGCGGCGACCGGTAAGATCACAGACGATGTCAGCGAAGGCGCTGGCAATGATGCTATCTCGTTTGAGGCGGTGACCGAAGGGAGCTGGGGAAATGATCTGCGCTTTGGTGTCGGGACCGGGACAGGAAATACCTATGACCTGATGATCCGGCTTTACGATGGCGCCACGGTGATCGTCGAGGAGATCTATCAAGGCATTGATCACGCCGCGGCGGCGGGCAGCGAGAACCATATTGAAACCATGGTCAACGGCGTTTCGGCCTTGGTTACGGCCACCAAAGAAGGGGGCTCAAAGCCGCTATTCACCGACAGCGCCGATAATCAGGTCACGCTGGACGCGCTGAAAGACCTGACCAAAGCTGACCTGATTGCCGGTACCAATGGGCGTGATGGCTTTACGCCGTCGGTCAGCGGATCGCAGCAACGGTTGGTGACCGCAGTGCTCGGCGATGGCGCGACCCGCACCGGCATGCATGCGCTGGAAAACATCGTCCCTGAAATTTTCAACATCATGTGCCTGCCGATCTCGACCTATATGAGCAAAGAGAACGCCAAGACGCTGTATGAAAACGCGTTGAAGTTCTGCAAAGATCGTTTTGCGTTTTTGATCGTCGATCCCAAGAAGGCGGTCACTCATGACTCGATCTATGCCGATTGGTTTGATGCGATGGGTCTGGCGAAGTCGCCCAATTCGGCCGGGTACTATCCGGCCCTGAGCTTCAACGATCCGTTCAAAGAGGGCAGCACGCGCACCGTTGGGCCATCGGGCATGATGGCTGGGATGATGGCGCGTACGGATGCCACGCGTGGCGTTTGGAAAACGCCCGCGGGAACCGAAACAAGGTTCGGCGGTGGAACACCTGAACATATTCTGACCGATCTGGAGCAAGAGCCCCTGAACCGCTTGGGCGTGAATGTCCTGCGTACTTTCCCGATCTATGGAAGCATCGTGTGGGGCGGGCGGACGCTGGTTGGGGCGGACGCAGAAGCGCATGAATACAAATATGTCGCCGTTCGGCGCACCGCATTGTTCATACAGCAAAGCCTGCAACGCGGGCTGAAATGGACAGTGTTTGAAGGCAATGACGAACAGCTTTGGGGCCAAATTCGCATGAACGTAAAGGCCTTTATGCAAAGCCTGCACCGGCAGGGCGCTTTTCAGGGCAAGGCTGCCGATGATGCGTATCTGGTGAAATGCGACTCTGAAACCACCACGCAGGCCGACATTGATCTGGGCATCGTCAACCTGCTGGTGGCCTTTGCGCCGCTCAAACCTGCCGAATTCGTCGTGTTGAATTTCAAGCAGCTGACCAAGCTGCCCGAGTAACCCCAAGGAGGAGAGATCATGGCAAGAGTATCGTCCAACGGGGTTCGACTGGACCCGTATCTGAACAGCAAATTCCGCATTCTGATCGACGGCAAGACCGTGGCAGGTGTGTCCAAAGTGTCGGCGCTGAAACGCACGATCGAAGTGGTGGAACACCGCTCGGGGGGGGATCCTTCGACCAGCTACAAGATGGCCGGTCTGGCAAAGCACGAACCGATCACTGCGGAGCGCGGCATTACCCATGCGGTCGAGTTTGAACAATGGGCCAACAAGGCCTGGAACATCCGAAATGACTTTGGCGAAGAAGTGTCGCTGGATGACTTTCGCAAGAACATCCAGCTTGAGATGTACAACGAGGCCGGGCAACTGGTCATGCGCTACAACATTTACAACGCCTGGGTGTCCGAATTCCAGCAAACCCCTGAATTGGATGCCGGGGCCTCGGCGATTGCGATTGAAAGCATCAAGATCGAGCACGAAGGCTTTGTGCGGGACTATGATGTGACCCCGCCCACAGAGCCTGCTTTCACCGATCCGGCACAATAAAGGCGCTGTCCCATGCGCCTGACTGAATCCGATCTGGTAGGTCTGTTTGACCGGTTCGAGCACGGCCGCGAGGCTGAACGCTCGGCCGGGTTACTGGCGGCGTTGTGCCCTGAACGCACGGTGGGCGATGTTTCGCTGGGCGATCGGGATCGGCTGTTTTTAAAGGCCCGGCGCGAACAGTTTGGTGCGCGTGGGGTGCAGGCCAAGGTCCAGTGCGGCGGATGCGGTGAATGGATGAGCCTTGATCTGGGGGCGGGTTTTACACTGCCGCCCAAGGTTTCGGACACGGCGCAGGTTACCTTTGAAGGCACGGCTTATACCCTGCGATTGCCCTGTCAGGATGACCTGCTGCGCACGCAGGGCGGACAGTTTCCTATGGCGCTGCTGTGCCCTGATGCGCCTTGGGAATCCGACGCGTTTTGTCAGGCCGCCGAAGCCGCGCTGGACGCCGCCGATCCGGGGCTTGATCTGGTCTTTGATCTGACCTGCCCGGAATGCGGAGATCAGACGGAATGCGGCTTGGATACGCTGGATTTCCTGTGGCGTGACGTTGAAGCCTGCGCCTTGCGGTTCTTCGCAGATGTCGGGGTTCTGGCACGCGCTTTTGGTTGGAGCGAAGCAGAAACCGCAGCCCTTAGTCCGCGCCGCCGCCGCCGATATGTGGAGATGGTCACATGAGCGGGATGTTTGACCGGTTGGGCCAGAAAGGCGACGGGGCAGGGGGCGTTGCCATGCTACGTCCGATTCAGGTGCCCAGTTTCGGCCCGTCAGAACTTATCGAAGACGAAGCGCCGATTGCTGACGCCCCTTCGGCTGCTGTTGTTGAGCCAGTGCAACAGGCCCAACCGCAGCCCGCGCCTCCAACGCATTCGAGCGAAACTATTTTGTCGCGCGAAACTGAAACGCATCACATTGTTCAGCCACCTGCGCGCCCGGTGTGGGCGGACAGATCGGACCTGCCCGACCCCAAAGCCACCACACCCGCCACGCCACCCTCCCTTGCAGAGACGCCCAAGGCGCCGGCTCGTTTCACCGCCCCGCCGCCCATTATCGAACAAGGCCCCCGCCATAGGGGTGATCGGCACGATGACGCAGGGCCAGACCGTCCAGACACCCCGACAGCGACAGTCAATTCTGAGCCTCTGACAAAGCCTGTGGTGAATGCGCCTGAACACATGCCTACCCAGATGCAGGCGCCAGTAAGGCCCCCCGACATCGCGCCGCCGAGCGTGCCGGTTTCGCAAGCACCGCCCGTGGTGGCAAAATTGCCCTCAGTGACGCCGGTGTCGGTGAAAATCGGGCAGATCAGTGTCACGGCCCCGGCCAGCCCGTCTGCGCCGCCGCCACCGCAGTCAGTTGCGGCGCCTGCTGCGGCGCCAAGCTCTCGCCCGGGGCAGGCCCTGACGAACTATCTGGGGTGGAGGCGTTGAGATGACAGCCATGGCCATAGCCGCGGTAACGGCAACGCTGAAACAACGGCTGCACAGCACGCTGGACCCGATCTTCAGCGCGGCTCTGGGTACGTTTTCGATGACCAGCAAACCTCTGGATACGGCGATTGGTGAAACCGACAAGAACCAGCTGAACCTGTATCTGTGGAAAGTGGCGCGAAACCCTGCGTTTGAGAACGAACGCCTGCCCGCCCACAGCGGGGCCGGGGGGCGGGTCGATCACCCGCGTCTGGCGCTGAACCTGCACTATGTTCTGAGCGCGACCGGCACCGCCGACCTGTATGCCGAAATTCTGCTGGGCCATGGCATGCAACTGCTGCATGAAACGCCGTTTCTGCGGGGGTCTGAAATCACTTCTGCCCTGTCGGCCACCGCCACGGCAGCGGGGACCGCGCAGCTGAAGACGCTGTATGAATCGGTCCAGATGGGGGATCAGATCGAAAGCGTCCGCATCACCCAGTCGGCGCCCGACGATGACGAAATCGGCAAGGTCTGGCCCGCGTTCAGTGCGTCGCTCAGGATGTCGGCTTTTTATCAGGTGTCGCTGGTTTTGCTGGAGCAAAGCTATGACTTCACCCCCGGCCCGCCCGTGCGCGATTATGCAATTGATCTGCAAACCCTGCGCCGGCCAAATATCAACCGAATTGTCCCGCAACCGGGCGCGTCTTCGGCACCGTTGATGCCGGGTGTGCCGATCTCGGCGGGTAGCCGGGTCAGTTTGCTGGGGTCCGGTCTTGCCTCGTCGGATATGCGCGTAATGATCGGCGATCAAGAGGCCGATCTGACGGGTGATGTCACCCTTGGCGCGCAGCAGCTGTCGCTTTTGGTGCCCGCTGATCTGATGCCGGGGCTTAAGCTGGTGACGGTTGAACATCTGAAGGCGCGCAATGGCGCTGAACCTCTGGTTTTGGAACGCTCCAACGCGCATCAGATGCTGGTGATCCCCGAAGTAAGCGCTGCTGCGATATCACAGATGGCTGCGCTGCCGGACGGCGCGGCCAGCGGCAAGATCACCCTGACGGTCGATAATATGCTGGCCCCGGGCAGCAATGCGTGGCTGTACCTAACGCCCACAGATGACACCAAAGCGCCACAGGCCGTGAAATGGGAGGGGTCTGAAACCGCGACCTCAAGTATCGTCTTCGATGTGTCTTCGTTGGCCGAGGGCGAAGTCACTTGGGTACTGTCAGTTGACGGTGCTGAAACTGCGGCTGACACGCTGGACTTTGAGGTGCCGTGATGGATGGATCGCCGCGTCTTGAGTGGCATGCAGGAAATGCTGAGGTAACCGCGCTGGCCCTGCGTCGCGCGTGCCTGCAGGTGCAGGGCGAAGACTCTCAGGCGTTGCATTTTGACCGCCAAAAACAGGTCATCGAAGGGCGGATGCCTGCTGTGTCGGCCCTATCGCGGATTGCGGTGCTGTTTGGCCTAGATGCGCTGGCTTGTGATGTTCTCACCCTCATCGCGCTGTCAGATCAGCCTCCCGCTTTGTCTGCGCCTCTGCAAGAACATCCCCTTAGCAATCTGGGGCGCGCAACACGAGGAGTGATTGAAGAGGTGTTAGGGCCGGGGAGCACGGCGGCCTTGGCGCCGTCTGCGCCGCTGATGGCGCAAGGGCTGGTCCATGAGGCACCGGGGCGCCTGTTTGAACGCCCGATGAGCCTAAGCACGTCGGTGTTGGAAGCATTGCACGGGCGGACAGCCCATGATCCGCTGTGGCATGACGTGACCCATGCCCCCGCAGATGGTCCGGTTCCCCAAGACGCGGCCACCCGGCTTGCACGGGCATTGAGCGCCGCCATGGGGCAGGGGGTCGCGCCGGTGTTTTATACCCATGCTCCGGCTGCGCAGGCAGAGCCGCTTTTGGGCGCGGTTGGCGCAGCCTTGGACTTGCCGGTGCGGGCGTTGAACCTGGCCGATGTTCCGGCGCCCGGTGCGGAACGGGCGGCGATGCTGCAAGCGTTGCGGCGGGATGGCCGGCTGAACGGTGTGGTGATCGTCTGCGACGCCCCTGAAGGGCTGGTTCCCGACTTTGGCGTGCCCTTGTTGCTGGCGGGTGTTGCGCCGGATGCCCCGCTGCGCGAAGGCGCGGTTTGCGTGCCGGTTCCGGCTGCGCATCCCATGGGGAGCGCTGATTGGCAGCCGTTGCTGGCGGACAATCTGGCCAAGGCGCAAGCGGCCGAAGTCAGCGCGACCTATGCCCTTAGCCCGGCGCAGGCACGGCGCGCTGCCGGGGCGCTGGCCTATGGCATGGCGGATGATCTGTGGCAGGCGGTGCAGGCTCAATCCAGTTCCGACATGGGGCCTCTGGCCCAGCCGATCGCGCATTTAAGCCAATGGGACGATCTGGTTTTGCCCGATCAGCCGCTACAGGCGCTTGAACAAATGACCCACTTCCTTGCCCATCGCCATCAGGTCAATGTCGAATGGGGTTTTGCCGGAAAAACCCCGCGCGGACTGGGCATGGCGGCGCTGTTTCATGGGGTTAGCGGCACGGGGAAAACCACCGCGGCCGAAGCCGTCGTTCGCCGCATGCAAGAGGTGCAAGGCACGCAGATTACGCTTTATCGCGTGAATGTCGCTGCGCTGGTTTCAAAATATATCGGCGAAACCGCCAAGAACTTTCAACAGGTCTTTCAGGCCGGTGCTGCAAGCGGTGCGGCATTGGTCTTTGACGAGTGCGAGGGGCTGTTTGGTAAGCGCACGGCACAGACCCGCGACAGTCTGGACAAGCACTCAAACGCCGAGCTTGGGTATTTGCTGCAATGTCTTGAGTCCTATCCCGGCATCGCCATTTTGACGACCAATATGCGCGATGCAATTGACGATGCGTTTTTCCGTCGGTTCCGCTTTGCGATTGAATTTCCATTTCCCGACGAAGCTCTGCGGCGCCAGATTTGGGAACGCGTGATTCCCGATGCTGTACCGCGCGACGGGGTGGATGTGGGGGCGTTGGCGGGCCTGTCTTTGGCCGGCGGGCACATTCGTGCAGTGGCGCTGAACGCCGCCTATCTTGCCGCCGCGCAACAGGCGCCTTTGACCATGTCCCACATGGCCGCAGCGGCGCGGATGGAGTTCGCCAAGCTGGAACGCCCGGTTCCTGAGCATCTGCTTGCAGGGTGGGGCTGATGCGAAACGGCGGCGCCATAAGCTTTGATCTGGAGGGAATTCGGTTTGACGGTTTCGGCGAGGCGTTTGCAGAACGCGCCACTTCAGCGCTGAAAGATGGATTGACCACAGGGCTGAACGATCCGTCAATTCAACAGGCCTTGGCCGAGAGCGCGGATATCAACATCGAACAGCTTTCGCTGGATGGGCTGGATTTCAGCACGCCGGATCGGTTGGGGCTATCCTTGGCGCAGGCCATTTTGCATCGGGTGGCGGGGCGATGAAGAGCGCTCAGCTCACACACCAGCCCTCTGAGGCAAGGAAACACCCGGCGCGCGCGCGCAAGGTCAAGCCTGAACCTGCGCCCGTGATCGACTTTGCCAATGCGCGCTTGCCACGCGGGGACACCGCAAATGTGATCGACCTGCAAGAGCGCTCAGGCCCGCCAGAACTGTTTGCTGCGACTTTGGCGCTGCGGCGCGCTATCAGCCAAGCCGGGCGGCATGACTTGCCCAAACGCGAGGCGCTGGAGGCGCATTTTGATCGCTCTTTACGTCAGTTCTCGGCTGTTTGGTCGGATGAAATATCCCATATTCTAAAAGCCTTAGGTGCCGAAGCTGCGGTCTTGGGTGAAAAGATGATCCTGCCCCGCGCGGACGTCAGTTTTGAAACGTTGCTGCACGAAACGGCGCATTTGTTGCAGGTGACAACAAGTGGGGCGGTGAATGACAATCTTGCCCCTGCCGAGGCCGAAGCCGAAGCCCGGGTCGACGCGCCCGGAGAGGTGCATGCGCGTCTGGCCCCGGATCAGTTCGCCTTTCGCGATACGCAGGTTCCTGGGGATGAAAAGACCGAACTTGAATCTCGGCAGGCGTTTCACGCAGAGAAGGCCACGCAAGAGGTCAAGGACGGTGGGGGCGATGACGCAGAGGCCAAAGATACTGTTCAGGATGAATCGACAGTAAAACCCGAGGAAGCCACTTCAGAACAAGAAGTTACGGATCAAAGTTCAGGTGAAGGTGCCGCCCCGCAACCCGGCCTGGAAAGCGAAGTTCCGCCGCTGCCAGAAGAGGCTCAGGCCGCAAAGGACTCTTTTGATGCCTCTGTCGCTGCGCTGTCTGAGGCCGCCACGCCCGAGGCTTATCTTGCAGCGTTCACCGCCGCCCCACCAAGTTTGAAGGCCGAAAAAGCCCCGACTTTGGACGCAGATCTGGCAGCAATAAGCAGCGATGAGGCCAAGGCCTTTACCGACGCGCAACCCGACTTTGAGGCGACGATATCGGGAGAAGAGGCCCCGCCTGCACCCGCCGAAATCGCTGTGCCCGACGTCATCGCGCCCGAATTAGAGGTGGCTCCGCCCGCGCTTGCGCCTGAGCCCGACATTGCCCCGACCGCAGTCGTGGAAAAATCCGATGGAGAGGCCTTTGCCGGTGACTGGCGTCCGCCCGCCGCCGAGCGCGCTGATCCTGCCGAAGTGGCTGGTGCGATCAAGAATGTGAAGACCACGGCGGATGTTGAAACCTCGCCCGGGCCCGCGCCCTCGGTGCCGCTGCAAGGGGAATCTGACCCGGCACGGGCAGGCGCGCAACGCGAGGCCGCGTCTCAGGATGCCGCGGTGAAACAACAGCAGGCGGCACAGGCGGTGATTGAGGGCAAAGGCCCCGAACAGATCGCCGCCAAAGAGGCGAAAGAGGCTGTGCCTTTGGAGCTTGAAGCGCCTCAAACTCAGCTGGATGCAATGGCGCCAGTGGACGGCGCGCAAGAGTTTCTGAATCAGCCTTTGGATGGGGATACAAAGGCAGTGTTTGACGCCCATCACGACACCGCCATGCGTGACAGCCTTGCGCAATCGCAGGCCGAAATGGAGGCGATGGTGGCCGAGCGCGATGATAAACGCGAAGCCGAGACCACCAAGGCGCGGGCAGACGTGGCGCAGGCCGAGGCAGATGCCAACGCTCAGCAGGCGGACGAGATGGCGAAGTCCCGTCAGGCCATTCAGGACAAACGACAGGAAACGCTGAACGAGCAAGACGCCGCTGTCAGCCAGATGAACGAAGAGGCCAAGGCCGAAGACGCCAAAACCCGGGATCAGATCGACGCACGGGTGCAGGAAGATGAAGCCAAGATTGCCGCCGATTTCGCACAGGCGGAAAAGGACGCCGACGCCAAGCTGAAAGAGGGCGAGGACAAAGCCGAAGCCGAAAAGAAACAGGCCGAAAAGGACGCCGAGGACAGCAGCTGGTGGGATCGGGCGGTCAGCTGGGTGTCAGAGCAGCTGTCGAAATTGGGCGAAGCGATCGGTAAAATCTTTGATGCTGTGCGGGCGGGCATCAACACGATCCTCGATGGCGTTAAAAACCTGGCATTCGCCCTGATCGACGCCGCGGCCGGTTTCATCAAAGGCGCCATCGCGCTTTATGGCGAGTTTCTGAAGCTGGCGGTCACCAACCTGATCGGCGCAGTGTTTCCAGAGCTGGCGCAAAAGCTGAATGCGTTCATCGACGAAGGGGTCAAAGCGTTCCAGGCGGCGGTCGATAAGGTTGCCGCGGGCATGAAAGCCGCCGTGAACGCGGTGGTCGAGCTGTACAAGGCAGCGCTGAACGTGATCCTCAATTTTGTACAGGGGGCGCTGAACACTGTGCTGGCGGTCGCGCAGGCGGCCTTGGCCGGCGACTGGGGAGAGGTCGCCCGGCTGATCATCGAGCCGATCCTTGCGATGTTGGGCATCAACAAGGATGATTTCTATGCCTTCATCGGCAACGCCACCGAAGGGCTGATGAAGATCGTCAACGATCCATTGGCCTTTCTGGGGCATTTGCTGGACACGGTGGTCGGGGGCTTCAAGCTGTTTGGGCAGAATTTCGTCGATCACCTGATTGGCGGGATTATTGGCTGGCTTACAGGCGCTTTGGGCGGTGACATTACCATCCCGAAAACCTGGGACTTGTTGGGCGTGTTGGATTTGGCGCGTCAGATATTGGGCCTGACCGTCGATATGCTGCGCAAGATCGCGGTGCGGATTCTGGGCGAGGCCGCGGTTGAGAAGATCGAGTTCTTTATTGACTACGCGCAAGAGCTGATCACCGGCGGCTGGGGCGCGTTCTTCACCAAGATCAAAGACGATCTGGGCAGCCTGTTTTCCATGGTGATGGGGGAAATCACCACCTTCCTGCTGGAACGTGTGGTCAAGGCCGGGATCGTTTGGCTTGCCAGTCTGATCAACCCGGCGGGGGCTTTGGTCAAGCTGGTACTGATGATCTGGGATTTCGTGATGTGGATGAAGGACAACTTCATGCGCTTTGTCGATATCATCAAGACGGTGGTGAACGGCATGGTCGACATCGCCCATGGCAAGATCGAACCGGCCTCTAAGGCCATCGAACGGGTGCTGGGCAACCTATTGGCCCCGGCGATTGATCTGATCGCGCGTCTGATCGGTCTTGGGAATGTCGCAGGCCGCGTGCGCAAGATCATCGAGAAAATCCGCAAAACCATCGAAGATGCGGTGGTCAAACTGATCAAGAAAGTGCTGGCCAAGTTCACCGGGAAGGGCGGCGGCAAAAGCGCCAAGCAGGATGACGACAAAGCCGCGTCCGGGGATTTGATGAACCCGATGGCCTTTAAGGGCGCGGGTGAAAGCCACACGCTTTATCTGGAGAAACGCGGCAAGGACGTGGTCCCGATGATGCGCTCCACCCCGACCGAAGTTGGCGTTTGGCTGAAAGGGCTGCGCGAAGAGGCCAACGTGCGCCCTTATGTCGAACGCGCGGCGCGCGGTGAGGCCAAGAAAGACCCTAAGCTGTCAGAACTGACCAAAGCGCGCACCCAGGAGGTGGGGGAATTGATCCCGGCGGCATTGAAAGAGGTTGGGCAGCTAGACGCCGAGGGCGAGCAGGCTTTGAAGGCCGAGGAAAAGAAAGCGGCCAATCTGGCGAAAGAAAAAGGCGATGTCGCACAAGAGGCGCAGGAAACGGTCAGTGCGCTGGAACGTATTCTTAAGGCACTTGGTGTCGAAGCCGAGGAGGCAGAGCTGGCGATCAAGTTTGGACCACATCTGGACAAGATCGATCCTGCCTATCGCGACAGCGTCAAGTCGCAAACTGTTTTGAAAATCAGCAAGGATGCGACCAAGGCCCCAAAATATACTGCGATGACATGGGCGCAGTTCACGGCCGGTGTTTCGAATGATCAAAGCATTTGGCCCAAGGGGTGGAATGAACCGCTGCATTCGGGCGGTCCGTTGCGGGCGAATAAGGCGTTCATGGACGAGGTGTTCTTACATGCTGCAGCGGTGACGGCGACGCCTTCGGAAGATTACGCCAACCAGACCTATGCGCAGCTCTTTCCGGTGGCCGAGCGAGACAAGCTGCAGACAGAGTTTGTGAAGTCTTATTTAATTGCGAGCAGCAAGGATCTGGGGCTCTTGCGCATCTTCGTAGAGCAGATGCTGGACCCGGCCCCAGCCTCCTATAACGCGTGGCTATTCTCGGCTTTCAAAGCGGTGATTGAAGAGGCACTGAAGCGTTTCGCCAAGAAAGGCACCAAGCCTAAACCGGACCAGGAGTTCAAAGACGCGGTCAAAGACGCGCCGTTTAAAGGCCCGGATGGGGTGTTTGCTTCGGGAGAATATCAGACCAAGACCTATTTCTTTCCGGCTTCTATGAAAGCCAAAGACGTACGCATTCCCGATTTCTTGGACGCAGGAGTATCGAAGAATTTTCAGGGCAATATCACCCATATGGCAGATCGTATTCGCGCGGCGGATAAGGGGAAGCACGAATGGCTCCCGGCCTCGTTAGCCGTGAAGGCGATGGAAGAGGCGGTAAATCTTGTCGGGACGCCAAAGTTTGGACCGGCGGCAGAGGGCTATGCTGACCTTCTGTATTTCCAGCACCATGTGCGCACAGATACTTCGCATATCATTTTTGATCCAGCGTACGTGGAAAAGAACAAGAAAATTCAGCGCGCTGACTATCTGTCCAAAGGGCACGTGGCAGCATTGAAGGAAGGAACACTGTCCACGACGGCCCCCCTGACCGAGGATCAGAGAAAAGAGTTCTATCCCGACAATAAGAAGGGTGAGAAAATCCGGGTTCTGCAGGGGCACGCAGGCGGCATTTATTATCGCGAAGGCATCTATAACGATGCAGGCGCCCTTGTCGGTGTGAACTACCAGGTTTCGCAGGGGCTTTCCTCAACCTGGCATGGGTCGAAAGGGTCCGGCAAAGGGGTTTTCGGCCTGGCCGAAGAACTGTTCGCCAGCGGCGTCGACAACACCACCATGAACAAATTCGGAAACGCCATCCTTGGTTATTTCAAAGAGACGGTTCTGGACGAGCAGTCAGACTATTCCAAGCTTACGAAAGCGGAAATCGGGTTTGGGCCTTTTGAGCTTTACAAGTTCTCGAACTCGGAATTGGGCGAATACAGCGATTTCAACGCCATGATGACCGCGATCATCGCGAATTCGAAGCAAGAAGAAACCGATTTGCTGGGGCGGATTCAAACCGCGATCCCCGGATTCACCACGAGCGGCAGTTAACACCATGGAGGGCAGATCATGAGCAAAATCCCCGGTCAGGGCCGTGTTTCAAAAGCGGCGGTGGTGGTGTTTGAGCCCAATGACCCAACGCCCAAGGTGATCGCGTTTCAGTTCAACCCGGAAACTCTTAGCCGCGATGTGAAAGCATCAGCGACCGAAACCTCAGCGCGCTCTGATGCCTTCCGGCTGACCGGCGCGCCTGTGGAAACCATCAAGATGGATGCGATTTTCGATGCCGGGGCAGATGGGGCCTCAAGCGGGGTGGCGGGCGCCGGGCTTGGGGTCTATCCGCAGCTTGCTGCGTTTGAGATGTTGATTACCCCGCCCAGCGCGCGGGTCATCGCCAATACCTTGGCGCTGGCTGCGGGCACGATCGAGATTTTGCCCGCAAAGGCGCCGTTTACCATCCTTGTGTGGGGCAATCGGGTTTTGCCGGTTCGGGTCAGCGGCTTTGCCATTACCGAAGAAGCCTTTGACAGCCGCCTGAACCCGGTTCGCGCTAAAATCGGATTGGAATTTAAGGTGCTGACCTATTCCGATTTGGAACGCAGCCACCCGGGATATGCGATGTATCTCAGCCATCAGATTGTCAAGGAAACCCTTGGGCGCATGGCGCAGGGCTTTAGCAAGGCCACGATTTTGACCCAGAAAATCAGCTCGAACTAGGGGGATAATATGTTTTCTGAAAACAGCCGTTACGCGAATTTATCGACCAAAAGTTTCACCCGCTCGGACGGGGTTGAAGTCCGCTATGTAAGTCGCCGGTTTGTGCCAAGGCCCGAGGATCTGACCTTTGCTGGTTTTGAAACCGTGGGGCCCGCAGAGCGCCCCGATCATGTCGCCCATCGCGCCTATGGCGAGCCCGAGTCTTTCTGGCGACTGGCGGATGCGCAGCTGTCGTTTGACGCGTCTGATCTGACACGTGCGCCGGGGCAGCGGCTGCGCGTGCCCATGGTTATGCCGGAGTAGGGCGATGATGGCTCCGGGCGGTGTCAAACTGAACCTTTTGATGGGCGCAGTGGTGCCCGTACCGCCACCTGTTTGGGTGGTCGAGGCCCTGCAACAGGCCGAGGTGGCCGTATCCGACAGCGAGCCATCCGGGTTTTCCTTGGTCTTTCAGTTGGGCAAAGATCAAAGCGTTGCGGGGCAGGTGCCCTTGCTGACTCATCCGGCGGTGCAGCCGGGCGCGCGCGTGGTGCTGAGCGGGCTGATCGGGGCGCGGATGGTGGTGTTAATTGATGGCATCATCGAGGACGCCAAATCCGAGCCGGGCACCGAAGGGGCAGGGGGGACACTGACCTTGATGGGGCGTGATTTGACCGCGCTGATGGACAAGGAAGAAAAGCAGGTCGAATACCCGGGCATGGGGGCCGATGACATCGTGCGCCAGATCTTGGCGGGCTATGCGACGCAGGGGGTCGTGCCGGATGTGCGGGCACCCGTGGCCTCGGACCGGGCGTCCCCAACGGAAACCAAACCAGTGCAGATGACAACGGACCTGAAATACATTCAGGAACTGGGCGCCCAGCATGATCATGTCTTGATGATCCGCCCGGGGCCGCAGCCCGGCTTTAGCCGCGCCTATTGGGGCCCCCCCCCGCGTGGAGAGACGCCGCAACCGGCGATCACCGTGGATATGGGCCCCGAAAGCAACGCCACTGATCTAAGCTTTGAAAGCACGCCGGGGCAGGCTGGCGATGTCGCGGGCGAAAGCGCTGATCCAACGACAGGCCGCGTGGTGCCCGTCGAAACCATGACCCCCAGCCGGGCGCCTTTGTCGGCCAACCCCGCGCTGATGAACCCCGACACCAAGGCCAAGCGCCTGCTGCGCCCGCGCCCACGCCAGGGTGCGGCGGCTGCGATGGCCGCTGCCGCTGCGCAGGCCGCGCAATCCAGCGACACGGTCAAGGTCACCGGCACGCTTGATCTGGGCCGGTATGGCCGGGTGTTGCGCCCCAGCGGTCTGGTCGGGCTGCGCGGCGCAGGTTTTGAACACGATGGCCATTATTACGTGCGCGACGTGATCCATTCGATCGCGCGCGGCGCCTGGAGCCAAGCCTTCACCCTTGTGCGTGACGGCACGGGCACCACCACCATGACAGTAAGGACCTGAACGATGTATTCCCAAGCCCCTCCCGGTTCTGAAACCCCAGCCCCCGCTGGCCAGAAGCTGTTTGGCAAATACACCGGCTATGTCGAGAAAAATCAGGATGATGAGCGCGGCGGCAAGCTCTATGTCACCGTGCCCGACGTTTTGGGGCCGACCAAAGTCTGGGCGCGGCCTTGCCTGCCCTATGCAGGCGCAGGGGTTGGCCTGTTCATGATGCCCGAGAAGGGCCGCGCAGTATGGATCGAGTTTGAAGCCGGTGACCCGGCCTATCCGATCTGGACCGGCTGCCAGTGGGAAAAGAACGAAGCCCCCGAGAGCGATCCAAAGATCAAAATGATCAAGACCGAAACCATGGAACTGCGGTTTTCGGATGCTGACAAAGAGCTGACCCTGCGCTTTGGCAACTCGGTGCGGGTCACCCTGCGTGACGATGCTGTGACGCTGGAAGTATCCGGCGGCGCGAAACTGGAGATGAGCGGCAACAAAGTGTCGCTGAACGGCCCGCATTTGGAGGTAACCTGATGGGCAAAATCGTGACAGGCGCGGCGCAGGTCAGTTGTGATCATCAGGCGGCGGCTCAGGCCCAAAGCCTGTCGTCCTATGTCTCGATCCTGCAAAGCGCAGTGGTTTTGGTGCCGCAGGTCTATACGGTGCAGGGCTGCCCGCTTTCGACCAACGCCGGGCCAGTCCCCTGCGCCACGATCCAATTTTCCACCGGGACCACCCGTGTCACCAGCCAAATGAAGCCGCTGATGTTGGAGGGGTCCATGGGAACGGCGGTCGGCCCCTTAAGCCCGGCGCAAGGCAGCGCATCCATCAGAAACGTGCAAGGCAAGGTCACCGCGACATGAACCATCTGGGCTTTCCATATCGTCATGACGCGCGGGGCCGCACGGCCGAGGCTGACAGCTATCATCGCCATGTCGCCAATCTGGTCGAGCAAACCCTGCTGACCGCGCCGGGAGAACGGGTGAACCGGCCTGAATTTGGCGCCGGATTGCTGGAACTTGTGTTTGAGCCGGGGGCTGAAACCCTTTCAGAAGCGACCGAGTTTCTGGTGCGTTCCAGCCTGCAGCGCTGGTTGCAGGATGTGGTTCAGATCGACGAGCTTCTGGTGCATCAGGACGAAGGTGAACTGGTGGTCGAGCTGGTCTATACCGTTCTGTCGTCGGGCGCGCGCTTAAGTCAGGAAATCAGGCGGGCGGGCACATGACCGAGCTAACCGAAAGCTTTCTGGAGGAGCGCCGCGAAAGGCTGCGCGGATTAAAACACGCCAAGGCCAAGGTGAACGGAATTGACTATGTGTCGGTTGATATGGCCGCGCGGCAGCTGGATGTTCATTTCCTGAGACCTGTGCCCGGGCGCAACAACGGGCGCCCCGAAGGCAGCCCGCCTCTGACGGCTGACAACTTCCGCATCACCGGGGGGGATCGCATTCGCAATGTCACGGTTGTGGCGGCGTCGAACCCTTCGGCCTATGTGATGCGGTTGCAGGTCGACCAGCTTGGGGATTTTTCGCCTTATGTGCTGGAGATTGTCGAAGATGCGATGCCGTGGGATCGGTTGCCGGGCATGGATCCGATCCTATGGCGAATTGGCTTCGGATTTCGTCAGGGGTGCCCGTCTGATTTTGACTGCAAGACTGCTCCTGCGGATGGGGCCACACCCGTCGCTGACCCGCCGCTGAACTATCTGGCCAAGGATTACGCCAGTTTCCGCCAGCTTATGTTGGATCGTCTGGCCCAGTTCTCACCTGACTTTGCCGACCGACAGGTGCCCGATCTGGGAGTCACGATGGTAGAGCTGATGGCCTATCTGGGGGACCATCTGAGCCACGCGCAGGACGCTGCCGCAACCGAGGCCTATCTGTCCACCGCCCGGCGGCGCAGTTCTGTGCGTCGCCATGCACAACTGCTGGGCTATGACGTGCATGATGGGATGTCTGCGCGCGGTTTTGTTCAACTGATAATGGGCGCGGGGCAAAGCGGCAGTTTCACCCACGATCAACTGAAGTTCCTGACTGCGGACCCTGAAACCGATCTGCCCGCGCTCACCCCCTCAGACATCAGCTATGACGCTTCTTTGAAGGCTGCTGTGCAGTTTTTCGAGCCAGTCCCGGTGTTGGAACGCCAATCCGATGGCAGTTTTACAGAACGTCCAACACATGCCGCGGAGGCACTGAATAACGTCAACCTGTATGACTGGGGCGATCCGCGGGCGGTGTTGCGCAAAGGTGCCCGGTCTGCATGGATCAGCGCGCCAGCGGGCCCACACAACCTGTCGGCGGGCGACCTGATCTGTTTTGTGCAACTGCGCGATCCTGTCACGCATCGCCGTGCGGATGCGGAACTGGCGCATCGGCAGGTGGTTCGACTGACCCAGACCCCGGTGCCGGAAACTGATACGCTGGCCGGGCAAGACCTGTTGCGCCTTGAGTGGGGCGAGGCCGATGCGCTGCGTTTTGATCTGGCCGTTGGCTGGTTGGATCCCGCCCTGCTGCCCGATGGCGGCGCGCCTCAGATGGCGCAGGGCTTGGGGAATGTTCTTCTTGTGGATCACGGGTTAAGCCTGCCGGTTCCTGAGCAGCTTCCGGCGCCTATGGTGGATGATGATCCGGACCGTGCGGATCAAATATCGCGTCTGTCCGAACTGGACCGCCCCACGCCCTATAAACCGGTGCTGGCCCGGCGTGACATTTCGGTTGTGGCTCCGGTGGTCGTCGACCCCGGCGCCCTTGCGCCTGCGGCCAGTGATCTGTTGCGCCCACAGGCGGGGCAGGGCGCGTCAAAGGCGATCACCCTTTCCGCCACCGCCAATAGCGCGCCAGAATGGCAGGGGGTCAACAGCCTGATCTTCAGCGCGCCGCACGATAAGGTGTTCGTCGCCGAAACCGAACAGGACGGCACCACAACCCTGCGCTTTGGGGGGCCGGATTTGGGCGGGCTGCATCCGCCTGCCGGCGACCCGCTGTTTGCCCATACCCGGCTGGGGGTTGGGCAGGAGGGTAATATAGGTGCAGATGCCATTGCTCATGTGATCCTTGACGGTGTGACCGGCGTTGTTGGCGCACGCAACCCGTTGCCGTTTTGTGGCGGGCGCGATCGCGAAACCATCCCTGAAATCCGCGAAGCCGCGTTGTCTGCGCTGGATGACAACCGCCGCGCCGTTACCCGCGCTGATTATGTTCGGCTGGCGCAGGAACATCCTCAGGTCGCCCGCGCGCATGTGCGCTCGCTCTGGCATGGGTCATGGGAATCCTATTTCATCGCCATTGATCCGGTTGGCGGTATAGAGGCCGATGACGCGCTGTTGGCAGATGTTCGGGCGCATCTGGAACCCTATCGCCTGATGGGCCATGACATCGAAGTCGAGCGCCCTCGCTTTGCCCCGCTTGAAATCGAAATCAGCATTTGCGTCGATCCGGCCTACCTGCCCAGTGATGTACGTATGGCAGTGCTGGAGCGCCTGTCATCAGCTGTGCAGGCGGATGGCACCTTGGGGTTCTTTCATCCCGACAACCTGAGCTTTGGAGCACCGATTTACACCAGCCACATCACTGCCGCCGTATTGGGCGTCGACGGCGTTGTCGACATGCGGTTCGAGCTGTTCCGGCGCTGGCGCGGCAGTGGCAGTCTGGCGCTGGAAAACGGGGTGATCGCGGTTGATCCAGAAGAAATCCCGTTGCTGATGAATGATCCAAGTTTTCCGGAACGCGGCGTTTTGCGGGTGCGCGAATGGAGCATGGCATGACACAGATGATCCCCAAACCCACCCCGGTTGCGCTGGACAATCGCCCCGGCCTTGAGCAGCTGACACGCCGCACCGGCCGCCATGCGTTGTTCAAAGAGTCCATGATGCGCGGGCTGCGCAGCCGTCACCGTCCGGGGTTGACCGGCTTCGCCACCCAGTCGGATGCGGATTGGAGCATTGCGCTGATTGATGCCTGGGCTTCGGTTTGTGATGTGCTGAGCTTTTACGGCGAACGCATTTCGCATGAATCCTATCTGCGCACCGCGACCGAGCTTTTCTCGGTCGAGGCGCTGGCCGAGCTGATCGGCTATCAGTTGACCCCGCCCACGGCGGCGGAAACCCATCTGGCTTTTATGGCCGAAGATGACGAAGACGCCCATCTGCTGACACTGCTGCCCCCTGGCATCGGCATTAAGTCGATCCCGGGCGAAGGCGAACAGCCCCAAAGTTTTGAAACCGTCGAAGACCTGCGCGTCAAGGCCGCTTGGAACGCGATGCCGGTGCTGGGACATTGGCCGCAATCACTGGGACCGTCTGATCGCGGCATGTTTGTCGATGCACAGCGCACGCAGCTGCGCCCCGGCGCGCGGGTTGTGATGTTGGACGGGCAGGGCGCCCCTGTCGCCGATCCCGTGAATGGCAAACTGCTGCGTCGCGTGGCCGAGGTGCGTTCTGTCAACGCGCAGGTCAGTTTTGCGGCCCTAGCCCGGGATGTGGCGACGCCTGCCTTGCCTAATCCGGCCAGCCTTTTGCGCCCCTTGCCCGCCTTGGGATCGGTTCTGCCCACCACCAGCCCCGCCGAGATGATCGCAGGGCTGAAGACCAATCGTTGGGACCGCGCGCTGGTGTTGGAGGCTTCCGATGAGCTGAACCTCGATCTGGCCGACTTGGGCCGTAGCCTGCGGGCGCAGCCCCATGTTGAGGAGGGGTTGCAGCCTCAGGTACTAACATTGGCTTGCCGGTTCTTTGGTCATAACGCCCTGACACAACGCGCTGAGACGGTCCTTGATCCGGTTCCGGGCAAAATATGGGATCAACGGGGCGGTATCGTCGATACGTCGGCCCTGCCGGCGTTGGGGCTGGGTGAACGCGAACTGTTTTTGGACCGCGACTATGGCGACATCGCCCCCGGCATGCTGTTGGTTGTGCGCGGGTTCAGCGGGGCCGATATGTTTGAAGCCTGGAGCCACGTGCTTGAGGCCGAAAGCGTGTCGCTTGAAGCGTTTGGGCTTAGCGGCGAGGCGACCCGGCTTGTCGTGCCGCAAGACTGGAACACGGTTGAAGGCGCTGAGATCGACATTGGCGCGCTCTACGTGCGCGGCTCGGCTTTGTTTACCCTGCCTGCGCCCGTGACCTTGCCGGATGTGACGATTGCGGCGGATGTTGCTGGCGCCGAAATCCTTCTGGATAAACCCGACGTTGATCTTGCCCCGGGACAGTTTGTTTTTGTAACCGGCGAACGCAGCGACATGCCGGGGGTAACCGCGTCAGAACGTGTGCAGATCAAAGAGGTAGAGGTCAATGGCACAACCGGGCGGCTGATTGTCGAGCCCGCCCTAAGCCATCCGTATCAACGCGCTTCAGTCACGCTGAACGCCAATACGGCCCGCGCCACCCACGGCGAAAGCCTGACGCAGGTGCTGGGATCTGGCGATGCCACCAAACCGTTTCAAAGCTTCACGCTGAAAGATAGCCCGTTGACTTATGTCTCTGCGGATACGGCCTCCGGGCGGGCGGCAACGCTTGAGGTGTTTGTCGAAGGCGTCAAGTGGCACGAAGTTGCGGCCTTTGATCAGGCGGAACCGGGCGCGCGGGTCTATGTTCTGACAACCCTGTCAGACGGCTCCAGTCGCGTGACGTTCGGAAATGGTGTGATGGGCGCGCGCCTGCCCACGGGTTTGGCCAATATAGAGGCCCGCTATCGCAAGGGCGCAGGGGCGCAAGGGCGGGTGCGCGCCGGTCAGCTGAGCTTGCTGGCGTCCAAACCGCGCAGCCTGTCTTCGGTTTCCAACCCTTTGCCCGCCACCGGAGGAAGTGACGGGGAGGCGCTGGAAGACGCCCGCATGAATGCGCCGCTGCCGGTGCTGACCATGGGGCGCGTGGTGTCGCTCAAGGACTTTGCAGATTTTGCGCGGGGCTTTGCGGGCGTGACCAAAGCCCATGCCGCGTGGAGCTGGGTTGGCCGCAATCAGACGGTGTTCCTGAGCGTCGCGGGGGAAACGCCTGACCCTCTGCCGATTGACAGCGGTGTGATCCCCAATCTGAAGGCGGCAATCGAACAGGCCGCGCCGTCGGGAACCGGCGTGGTGATCCGTTCTGCGCGTGTGGTGGGGGCGGTCGTGTCTGCCAAGCTTAGGATCGACCCCGACTATACCGCCCAAAGTGGTGGCACGGGGCCGGTCTTTGACGCGGCGCGCGCAGCATTGCGAACTGCGTTCAGCTTTGAGTGCCGCGCTGTTGGGGCGCCGCTGCGCGCCAGCGAGGTTGTCTCAGTCCTGCAAGGGGTGGACGGGGTGATCGGTGTTGACCTTGATTTGTTGCACCGCGTCGCGAACCCGCCGGTGCGGGCCGATATCCTGCGAGCGCATCTGCCGCGCCAAGGCGGGCAGGGGGCTTTGCAAGGTGGCGAGCTGATCGTGCTGTCGGATGAACCCATCGTGCTGGGAGTGTTCTGATGGCCTATCGTCTTGACGAGTTTTACGCGCTGCTCCCGGCCCTGCATCGGCTGCGTGATTACGAGCAGGGGAAGACAAATCAGACCCGTCTTGCGCCAGATCACCCGCTTCTCGATCCCGGCGATCATGGTCCGCTTAAGTCGCTGTTGTCGGTATTGTTGCGCGAAGGTCAGATCCTGCGCGAAGACATCGAGGCGCTTTACGACGACAATTTCATCGAAACCTGCGCCCCTTGGGTGATCCCCTATATCGGGGATCTGGTCGGGGCCTCGGAAATGGAGGACATCGGCGACGCCCAGAGTGACCGTGCGCGGATCGCCACAACGCTGGCTCTGCGCCGCGCAAAAGGAACATTGGCGGCACTGGAATACGCAACGCGCGGCGCCACCGGCTGGCCGGTGCGGGCGGTTGAATACTGGTCGCGCATGGCGACAACCGAAAGCATGGCGCGCGTGCGGATGAATCCGGGCGGCACCGCCAATCTGCGCGACCCGGTTGCACATTCCAAGGTAAACACGGCTGGCGATGTGACCCCGCGTTCGGCCGAGTTTGGCCAGATCGAAGGCGGCTATGGCCGTTGGAACCTGCCCAATATCGGCCTGCACCTGTATCCGTTTGAAGCCACCGCTCATGGCACGCCCAGCGCCGGCTATGTCGGAGAATCCGTGCAGCCTGACCCGGTTCAGCCGGAGTACTACCGGTTTAGCACGCTTGGGTTGGACGAACCGCTGTTCCAGCGTCCCGAAGTTCAGGATGTCTCGTTGACCTCGCGCGCGGATGAGGCAGATATGCCCATGCAGATCACCCGCTGGATGCTGGACGAAGACCCATCGCGGTTCACCACGGATGGCGCGATGATGGCGCAGAAATCCTTTGCCATTCACATGCGTTTTGGTGGTGACATAATTGCGGTGCCGCCCGCGCTGATCAAGGCGGCGACCCTGCAGGATTTCCCCGACGCACCCGGCAAGTGGCAGCATGCGCCACACCCGAACAAGCTGTTGGTTGACCCCGAGCTGGGCCGGTTTTCCCTGCCTGAAACCGGGCCTTTTCACGATCCGGACGAGGTCTTTGTGTTCTGGCACCGGGGGCGCGCCCACGCCATTGGCGGCCACGAGCGCAGCGCCGCATTGGTCCCAGCTGCCGACCCGGATGGCTCAATCGTCTTTCCGCGCACCGAAACGCTGAAGGTGGATGATCTGGGCAATCTATTTACAGATCCCGATAAGCTTGCCGTCACCAGCGCGCCCGGTGATCCGATCGTTGAAATAAGGTTAGGTAAGAATATCCGACGTCTGGTGGCTGACGAGGGCGCTTTCCCAACGATTGATTGCGGACAGCGCAAGGTCATAATCAAGACCCAGCAAGACGAGATCGTGTTGTCGGGGTTGCGGTTCAAAGATGTGCGCCCGCTGATGATTGTCGGATCCAAGATAACGCCGGCGGTAAAGATCGAGGACTGTACCTTGCTGGCGCTTGGTCGCGACTCTGGCGGGGTGCCCAGCAAGCAGAATTACTCTGCTTTGAAACTGTCAGACGGGCAGGGGATGCAGCTGAGCCGCTGTATCAGCGATCCGATTGCCATGGCCGCCGATGGCGAGCTGACCATTCAGGACAGCCTTGTTCTGGCTGCGGGCCCCAGCTTTTCGGCAGTGTATGAGGACGAAACAGGCAATGTTTTGAACCTGCTGCGCAGCACGATTGTGGGCCGGATAATAGCGACCGAAGTCGGGGGCGGGCCGCGTATGGATGTGCCGCCCTTGGACATTAACCCCGAGCCTGACCCCGGGATTGCGGGCATTCAAAACAGTTTGATTATTGCCGAACGTGCAAATCAGGCTTCACCGCCTGTCAAGATTGGACGGCTGGATCGTGGTTGTGTGCGCTACAGCTATGTGCCCGAAGAGGCCCGCGTGCCCCGCCGTTTCGCCTGTGTCACGGTCGAGCCGATGCCTCGGTTTACTTCTTTGAGGCTGGGGCAGCCGGGGTTCATGCACCTGTCTTTCGATACGGACAAGCGGATTTTTTCAGGCGCGGATGACGGGCAGGAGATGGGTGTGGGCAATCGTTTACGCAGCACCGCGCGGCTGAACAACCTGGCGCGGGTGCGCCGTGAATACATGCGCTTTGGTTATGCTGCCGGGGCGATCTTTGACATTTGGGAGAATGAGACATGATTGGCGACAAGGGACGTGAGAGCTCGGCCTTCGGCATCCGCAAGCGCTATGACGGGGTCACATTCTATGCCGGGCGCGCCATCGTCGCCGCCGATCTGAACGAGGCGGATGACCTGCAGACTGATGCCCGCGAACGGGCGTTGGTCGATGTGATTGGGCGGATCGGCTTTCCAAAGAAAGCACCGGGGTTCAGGGTGACCTACTCGGGAGATGTCGTTACCCTTGGGGCCGGGCGTATGTATGTCCATGGTGCTCGGTATGAACTGGATGCGCCGCTTAATCTGTCCGTTTCGGATTTGCTGAAGGACGGTACGGGGCAGGGGCCCCATATCCTGTTGGCCCACTGCCAGAAAAGCGAGCTGGACTATCTGGATGACCCAAGCCTGCGCGACCCGGCGCTTGGCGGGCCGGACACGGCGGGGCGTCGGCGCAACGTGGTCGAGTTCAGCCTTGTGCCAAAATCGGAAGTTGCTGACCTGTTTGGGGTGCCCGAACAGTTCATTCCCGGGTTTCTGAGAGACGGGCATTTCGTGCCATGCCCCAAAAGCACCCCGCGCGATGCGCTTGCGGCGTTTGATATCGCCGATGATCATCTGGCCGAAGCAGATGACTGCCATATCGCCGAATCCGGCGGCTATAGCCGCCATGGCAATTTCAACTATATCGTCGAAATCCATCAGGGGGGGGACGCTGGGGAATCTACCTTTAAGTGGGCGCGCGATGATGTCCGTGCCTATCTGCAAGAAGAAGACGGGGCGTTTTACCTGCTTGAAGAGCCGACGGATGATCAGCGTAAGTTCCATCCCAATTGCACCATCGAGATCAAAGGCAAACTGGAGCGGCAGTTCAACCGGGCAGGGGTTCTGGGGCAGCTCAGCTATAATCCGGATGGGTCTGTCAGCCTGACGCCCGAAGCTGCGGCGGCTTTTGGCACCATGCAAGCCCCCATCACGCTGACTCGTTGGGATTTTGACTATAGCAACGGAACATCCAATGGGTTGGATACCGATACTTCCGACACGGCGCTGGAAAATGGTCTGGTGGTCCGGTTTGAAGGCGTCTTGGCCGAGGGGGATACTTGGTATTGCGCCGCGCGCGCCCGCACCGGCGATATCCTCTGGCCGCGCGACGGGGGTGTCGCACGGTTTGAAGCACCGTTTAATTGGGGGCCGTATTGTGTGGGGCTGGCCGAGGTTCAGGTCGCTGAAGATGAGGTCACAGGTGTCACCGATCTGCGCCCGTTGTTCCCGGATCTGACCCATCTGACTACGGATGATGTCACCTTGTCGCGCGACCTGTCTCTATGCAACATCGACGAAGGCCAGACCGTGCAGGAGGCATTGGAACGGCTCTGCCTGTTGGCCCATAACGGTTGCACGATCACTGTACGACCGGACCGCGTCAGCGAGGACGTGGCGCAACGCAACAAGGCATTGATGACCCTGCCGACGCTGGAACAGGCGCTGCAAGCGATCCGGAATATGGAAATGCCCACGCCCGACGGGAAAGAGGATGATACCTTGCCGCGCCGGGTGTCTTTGGCGTTTACGCCGGGGCGGTATGTCTGGCCCCTAAAGGAAATTTCTGCCCTGTCGCAGCTGCAATCTGCGTCATTGAAAGCCTGTGATGCAGCACCGGTAACGATCTATTTGGAAGACTGGCTGGCCTTTGACACCTGCCTGAATGTCAAGCTGGATGGCATCACCTTTGAAGGGGTGAAAGATCAAAGCGGCGTTTCTGCCTTTGGCGGTAAGTCGATCGAAATCGACAACTGTCAGTTCCGTCGCAGTGAAAGGGAAGGGGACCCAATCCTGAAGCTGGCGGCCTCACGTCGTATCACGCTGCGCGAAACCCGCGTGCTGGTGGATAGGTCACATAGAAGTACGGGTCTGCGGGCGGCGATCCAGCTGGTAGATACGCGGGCGCAGACCTTGTTTGAAAACGTCTTTTCCAATGGCACGGTTGTGATCGGGCCGATTGTTCCGAAGGACGCACAGCAATTGGCAAGCATTTTGGTAAACTCAGCCAAACAGAATTCCGCCGCTTCTGAGTTGTTTGATCTGGTTGATAGCGGCCATGCGGGGGGCGAGCTGCCTCATCAAAGTGGGGCAAGTCTGCGTATGGTCGGGTGCAAACTTTGGCAGGTTGCGCCCGATGCTCTGATGATTGACGAGATCACGAAATGGGCGCAGTCCGACGTGAAGGCCAACGACAAATTCTTTCTTGCGGTGCCCGACCATCACGCGCGGATCACCAATCTGGTAAGCGACATGGACATGCCGCGCCATGTATCCGCGACCGAATTTGTCCTAACCGAAGAGCGGGTAGGGCGCGTGGATTGGGATTCGGTCATCAAGGGCGGGTTTCGCATCGAGATTGATCCCGATGAACTCCCGGTTGCGATGCGACGCGCGTTCCGAACGATAGAGTTGAGCGAATGTGAGCTGAAGCGGGGCACTAGCTTTCTGGTGGCACAGACGGTTTCGGTCAGAAACTGTCGTTTAGTCCAGTTCGGGGATGAACCATTCACGCTGGGACTGGGCACACAGGAAGAAATTTTAAAGATTGAAATGTTCAGGCACTATATCGACGCGCTCTACTATCGTTTGATCAAAGGGGAGCCCGCGCCACGAAATCTGTATCCGGTGATGATGGTCGTTGCCGAAAACGCCGGGTTAAGCGGCAATATGGGCTTTCCACGTGAAGGCATGCCCAAGGGGCGCAGGGTTCCAGAATGGCCAGAACACCAGTCGGCGCCCGCTGTTTTGTATTTCTCGGATTTAAACCCGACCCTGGATGTAAACATGATCCTGACATCGACCGTGTATGACAACCTCAACAGCAAATTGGTAACGATTCCAGCGCATTTTCTGCGGTAATTCGTGCTGATTGGCTTGGCCCGAATCGTAAGAAATGATATAAATATCAGTGAGATGAACGCGGAGGGGTCACCCCCAATGTTATTAAGCTCTCTAGACAGCCTACTATTAAAGGGGCGGTGCGCTTTGTGGAGAAATCCCTGGCGCATTTCCTTTATGTAACGGCATGTATGGTAATCTTATAATAGGTATTATGTAAATAAATTCACTGGACCAAAGACCGCGCCAAGCCTAATATATTGCAATAAAACAGACACTTGTTTTGCATATTTAATGTCTTTTAGCTATTGGTGCCCAGCAAAAGTCTGTCACCGCCCTGCCGAAGTCTCCCATAAATTGTGCCTGTGATTTTGTAAGATTTTAACTTTGCTGTTTTCCTGAAGATCTCCTTTTTGCAATATCTTCTCGACACATACGTGTTTTCGCGACTAAAACTGCGAAAATTTTGGGGATTTGCAATGACTTCGATTTTGGTTCTGAATGGTCCAAATCTGAATCTACTCGGCACCCGACAGCCCGAGGTCTACGGCGCGACCACTCTCGCGGACGTTGAGAAACTGTGCCAGACGAAGGCGGACGAGCTGGAGTTGAGCATCGAATTCAGCCAGTCGAACCACGAAGGTGTCTTGATCGACGCCATCCACGCCGCGCCAGCGGTTCATGCGGGGATCATTTTGAATGCAGGCGCCCTCACCCACACGTCTGTTGCGCTGATGGACGCGATTGCCTCGATTGACCTGCCGGTCATTGAGCTGCACCTGTCCAACATTCATGCGCGCGAAGAATTTCGCCACAAAAGCTGGATCGCACCGGTAGCTGTGGGTCAGATCTGCGGCTTTGGCGCCAGCGGCTATGCTTTGGCTTTGTCTGCGATGGCGGATTTGCTGGCGGAGGCTTGATGCTTGACGCGCTGGAAAGTCTGATTGCTGCAAATACAGTCGAGGAAGTCTGGAGCGAAATGCTCGACTATTATTCAGACTTTGGTTTTGATCGTGTGATGTATGGTTTTTCGCGCTTTCTGACGCAAAGCTCTTTGGGCGAATACGAAGACAGTATGATCCTGTCTAACTACCCCAAAGAGTACCTGCGCGGCTTTTTTACCAACCGTCTGTATTACAATGCGCCGATGGTAAAGTGGGCTGCGCAGAACACTGGCGCTTGTTCCTGGAGCTATATCGCAAAGCGTGCGGCCAGCGGCGAAATGGATGAGGCCGAGCGTAAAGTTTTAGATTTTAACATTAGTTACAAGGTATTAGCCGGATACACGGTTGCGTTTAAAGACAGCAGTTCGCGTGCGAAAGGCGCGGTTGGTCTGGCCGCCAATCCCGAGGTCAGCCAAGATCAGGTTGATGCGCTCTGGCAAGACCATGGACGCACAATCAAGCTATTTTCAGATGCCGCGCATCTGAAGATGATCTCGCTGCCTTACAAAGGTGTGCGCCGGTCTTTGACGCCGCGCCAGCGCGAGGCATTGGAATGGGTCGGCGAAGGAAAGACCACGCAAGACATCGCTACGATCATGGGGCTGACCAGCGCGACGGTTGAAAAACACCTGCGGTTGGCACGCGAAGCGCTGAACGTGGATACGACGGCGCAGGCCGTGCTGAAAGCTTCCTACCAAAGCCAGATTTTCAATCTGGTTGGTGATAGCTGACACAAAGATTTTACCAATAGGTAGGGAATCCCTGACTGTTATGACGTAACGTTTGTATGCATTCTGGTTGTGTTCCGTGAGTGGTGGCGATTAGGCCTTGGAACTTTGGATCGGATGACCGGCATCTTTTTCGTCTGGCGTCTTCTCTATCCGGTTTTCCGGAATGCTGACTTACCGGTGTATAGTCCGCCGGTAAGTTGGCAAAATCGCAGCGTCCTCATCCCCAATGGTGCGATGCGAAATAGACGGTGCAGCCCGCCCGGCTGCACCGTTTTTTAGTTTTCAATCGCAGAAACGAAAACGGCCCACCCCGAAAGGCAGGCCGTAAAATCGTTTTGAAAGAAAGGCTTAGCCTTGAACGGCTTTGGCGACCTCAGCTGCGAAGTCTTCTTCTTTCTTTTCGATACCTTCGCCAACTTCAACGCGGGCAAATGCAACGATTTCAACACCGGCTTCCTTGGCAGCAGCGCCAACGGTTAGGTCGGGGTTGATAACGAACGACTGGTTGACCAGAGTGACTTCAGCCATGAATTTCTTCATGCGGCCGACGATCATCTTTTCGATCACCTGCTCGGGCTTACCCGATTCGCGTGCGATCTCGATCTGGATGCCGCGCTCTTTTTCAACAACAGCCGGGTCCAGGTCATCTTCGTTCAGCGAGGCGGGGTTTGCAGCAGCCACGTGCATGGCAACCTGCTTGCCGAAGGCTTCGTTGTCGCCTTTCAGAGCAACCAGAACGCCGATTTTGCCCATGTCGTCGCCAGCGGGGTTGTGGATGTAGGTCACAACCTGATCGCCCTCGACTGCAACCATGCGGCGCAGGGTCATGTTCTCGCCGATGGTGGCGATTTTGTCGGTCAGGGTATCGGCAACCGATTTGCCGCCCAGATCGGCAGCAGCCAGACCTTCAACGTCAGCCACGCCCAGAGCGGCCTTGGCGATGCCGCCAACCATGCCCTGGAATTCAGCGTTTTTCGCAACGAAGTCGGTTTCCGAGTTCACTTCAACAGCGACACCCTTGCCACCTTCAACAGCGACGGCCACCAGGCCTTCGGCGGCGGTGCGGCCCGATTTCTTGGCGGCTTTCGCCAGACCTTTGGTGCGCAGCCAGTCAACAGCGGCTTCCATGTCGCCGTCGGTTTCGGTCAGCGCTTTTTTCGCATCCATCATGCCTGCGCCGGTGCTGTCGCGCAGTTCTTTTACCAATGCTGCGGTGATTGCCATTTCGGCTCTCCTCATCAGATATTTAAGCGGTCCCGGACGCAGCTACCTGCGTCCGGTATCAATTCCGTGACAGTCGTGGATCAGGCTTCGGCGGGGGCTTCAGCAGCTTCTTCGACGACTTCTTCGACCAGCGCTTCTTCCATGGCGCCGATGTCAACGCCAGCGGCGTCCAGCTGAGCCGACATACCGTCCAGAGCCGAGCGCGACACCAGATCGCAATACATTGCGATGGCGCGTGCAGCGTCGTCGTTGCCGGGGATCACGTAATCCACGCCTTCGGGCGAGCAGTTGGTATCAACCACAGCCACAACCGGGATGCCCAGTTTGTTGGCTTCGGCGATAGCCAGATCTTCTTTTTTCACGTCGATGACGAACAGCAGGTCGGGCAGGCCGCCCATTTCGCGGATGCCGCCCAGCGACGCCTGCAGTTTGGCCTGGTCACGTTCCATGCCCAGACGCTCTTTCTTGGTCAGGCCTTCAGCGCCGGATGCCAGAGCTTCGTCGATGGTGTTCAGACGGTTGATCGACTGGGAAACGGTTTTCCAGTTGGTCAGCGTGCCGCCCAGCCAGCGGTGGTTCATGTAGTACTGTGCGCATTTCTCAGCGGCTTCAGCCACGGCGCCAGCGGCCTGACGCTTGGTGCCGACGAACAGAACGCGGCCACCACGGGCTGCAACGTCACGAACGGCCTGCAGAGCCTGGTCCAGCATGGGAACGGTCTGTGTCAGGTCGATGATGTGGATGCCATTGCGCGAGCCGTGGATATACGGACCCATGCGGGGGTTCCAACGTTGGGTCTGGTGACCAAAGTGAACGCCAGCTTCAAGCAGCTGACGAATCGAAAAATCGGGAAGCGCCATAATCTTTTCCTTTTCCGGTTTGCGCCTTGGCGAAGCCATCAGGGCAGTTGCCCAACCGGCGGACCTTTGCAGGATTTCTCCCTGCAGGGCCCAAGCCTCGCCTGTGAAGTGCCGCGCGTTTAGCGCCTTGTCGGAAAGGATGCAACCCCCCTGCCCTGATTTCATCCTTGTCTAAGGGCAAAACCGAGGCCATGAACGGTTCTATGACGGATCAACCAGATATTCTATGTATTGGCTCGGTGCTGTGGGACGTGATCGGGCGCACGCCGCGCCGGATGGACGTGGGCTATGACGTGCCGGGGCGGATCACCCGTTTGCCCGGTGGCGTGGCGTTGAACATCGCCATGACCCTGCGCCGGTTTGGCCTGCGTCCCGCGCTGCTAAGTGCCGTTGGGCAAGATGCCGAGGGCGAAGAGCTGATCCAGGCGTGCACGCGTATGGGGCTGGCCACCGACCATATTTACCGCTCTGCCGATCTGCCCACCGACCGGTATATGGCAATTGAGGGCGGCAATGGGCTGGTCGCGGCCTTGGCCGATGCTCATTCTTTGGAAGCCGCGGGCGACAAAGTCCTGGCACCGCTCATGGATGGCCCGCTGGGCACCTCTGCCCTGCCCTATGATGGCGCGATTGCGCTGGATGGCAATCTGACCGAGGGCTTGCTGGGCGAAATCGCGCGCTCGCCTGCCTTTGCCCGTGCTGATCTGCGCGTGGCGCCTGCCAGCCCCGGCAAAGCCGAACGGCTGATCCCGCTGCTGACCCACAGCCGCGCCACGATCTATCTGAACCGTGAAGAGGCCGGTTTGATCTGCCTCACCAAGTTCGAAACTGCGGTGAAGGCGGCTAAGGCCCTTATCGCCCGCGGCGCGCATCGGGTGTTGGTGACAGATGGCGGTGAAAGCGCGGTTTTGGCCGACGCCGAAGGCCTGTTAGAACGTACCCCGCCCAAGGTTTTGGTCACCCGTGTCACCGGCGCCGGGGATACATTCATGGCCGCCCATATCGCGGCAGAACTGGCCGGAACCGCGCGGGACGCCGCGTTGGATCAAGCCCTGCAAGCCGCCGCCCAATACGTTGCCGGAGAAAGCCCCGCATGACCGCCCCCCTGAACATCGCCCCCGAGGTCGCCGCCGCCAAGGCCCAAGGCCGCGCCATCGTTGCGCTGGAAAGCACGATCATCACCCACGGGATGCCCTATCCGCAGAACCTGGAAACCGCGCGCAAGGTAGAACAAGCCGTGCGCGATGCGGGGGCCGTGCCTGCGACGATTGCCCTGATGAAGGGGGAAATCTGCATAGGATTGACGGATGAACGGCTGGAGGCTTTGGCAAAAACGCAAGACGCGCGCAAAATCAGCCGGGCGGATATCGCCGCGTGTCTGTCGCAGGGCTGGACCGGTGCCACGACCGTCGCCGCCACGATGATCTGTGCTGCCCTCGCGGGCATTCATGTATTTGCCACGGGGGGCATTGGCGGCGTGCATCGCGGCGCGCAAGACACCTTCGATATATCCGCCGACCTTCAGGAATTGGCGCAAAGCCCGGTGACGGTTGTGGCTGCCGGGGCCAAAGCGATATTGGACCTGCCCAAAACGCTAGAAGTGCTGGAAACTCTGGGCGTTCCGGTGATTGGCTATGGCAGGGATGAGCTGCCCGCCTTTTGGTCGCGCAGTTCTGGCCTGCCTGCCCCTTTGCGGATGGATGATGCGGGTGAAATTGCTGCCGCCCACCTGATGCGCGCGCGCCTTGGCTTGCCCGGCGGGCAATTGGTGGCGAACCCGATCCCGGTTGAGGCTGAAATCCCCGCTGATGAGATCACCCCGATCATTGAGGCTGCGCTGCAGGATGCGCAGGGAATCAGTGCCAAAGAGGTCACCCCTTTCCTGCTGTCTCGTATCTATGGGCTGACCCAAGGGCGTTCGCTTGAGGCCAATATCGCGCTGGTGCTGAACAACGCCCGGCTTGCAGCCAAAATCGCGCAGGAAATCACCCTTCAAACGGCTGATTGAGCTTTGGTCTAAGACCAAGGTTGTAGTAACCCGGACAGCGGCTTACATACGATCTGAGCAGCCCGTGGGACGATCATGTTTGAAAAAGACGAATCTGATGAACAGCGCCACCGCGCCCCGCTGATCGCGCGGCTTGTTGGCCGGTTTCTGGGCTGGCTGCGCAGTTCATTTCTGACAGGTTTGGTGGTTATCGCACCGATTGGCGTAACCGTCTGGCTGTTCTGGACCCTGATCGGGTGGGTCGACAGCTTCGTCCTGCCCTTCGTGCCCGACATCTATAAACCCGAAGAGGTGATCAACCGCCTTCTGGGCTACACCAACCCAGAAGATCGGATCACGGTGAACATCCGCGGCGTTGGCGTGGTGTTCTTCTTACTGTTCACGCTGATCATCGGCTGGCTGATGAAAGGCTTTATCGGGCGCTCTTTCCTGGTGTGGGCGGAACGTCAGGTTGACCGTATGCCCGTGGTAAGATCGGTCTATAACGGTTTGAAACAAATCGCAGAAACGGTTTTGGCGCAGACCGAAACCTCGTTTGATCAAGCCTGTCTGGTGCAATACCCGCGCAAGGGGATCTGGGCTGTCGCGTTTATCTCGACCACCACAAAGGGTGAAATCGACCGCAAAATCCCGCGAGATGAGCCGTTGATCTCGGTCTTTTTGCCAACCACGCCCAACCCGACCTCGGGCTTTTTACTGTTCGTCCCGCGCGAAGATGTGGTGATCCTGGACATGAGCACCGAGGACGCGGCCAAGCTGGTGATCTCGGCTGGGTTGGTGTATCCGCCCGATCAAAACGGCCACATCCCGCCCACGCTGACGCCCCCCGCGCAGTAAACCATGTTCACCGCCGCTCTCACCGGATACGCCACGGCGTTCTCGCTGATCTTGGCGATTGGGGCACAGAACGCGTTTGTCTTGCGTCAGGGGTTGCTGCGGACGCATGTGTTCTGGCTGTGCCTGTTTTGCGCCGTGTCGGACGCCATACTGATCACCGCCGGTGTGGCCGGGTTCGGCGCAATCGTCGAGCAATGGCCGGCGTTGCCAATGATCATGGCACTGGCAGGGGCCGCGTTCCTGATCGTCTACGGCGCGATGCGGTTTCATGCGGCTTACAAGGGTGAATACAGCATGGCGCTTTCAGGTCAGTCCGCGTCATTGGGCAAGACCATCGCGACTGCAGCGGCGTTCACTTGGCTGAACCCCCACGTTTATCTGGACACGCTGGGTCTGATCGGAGCGGTTTCAACCCAGTTTGCCCCCCTGCCCCAAAAGCTTGCCTTTGGCGTCGCCGCTATCGCGGCCTCGTTCAGTTTTTTCTTTGGGCTGGGCTATGGCGCGCGGCTCTTGGCCCCGATCATGCAAAGTGCCCGCGCCTGGCGTTTGTTTGACATCGGCGTGGGGCTGGTGATGTGGGCGATTGCTTTGGGTCTGCTATTGAGCCTTTAATCCAGCAGCGCATCCAGATTGACCGAACTTTCAACGCCAAGCGCTGGTTTATGGTCTTCAAGGAACATATCGGCGGACTCGCGCCCGGCCTCTTTCAAAGACCGCAGCAGCCCTGGGTCAGGCATGGCTTTGCTTTCCGCCGACAAGGACCGCATCAGCGCATCATCCGAGATCATATGCACCAGAACCCGGCCAATCGGGCCCTCTTCGGGTTGGACCCTCTGTACCGCTTGCAGCACCTGCAACTCGCGTAGGAGTGCGGCGTTAAAGCTGATTTCGTTGATCCGGTCTTCGATATCCAGCGGCGTTTTTGGAATCTCGTTCCGATGCATCGGGTTGATGTTTACGATCACCACGTCACGCGGCAGTTCGGGGTCATACAGGGGGTGAAGCGGCGGGTTCGCGCTGTAACCGCCATCCCAATAGGATTCTTTGTGACCCGTCTTGGGATCTTCGATTTCGATGGCCTGAAACACGGTCGGCAGACAGGCTGAGGCCAAAATCGCATCTGTGGAGATTTCATCCCGGGTGAAAATCCGGGCCTTGCCGTTGCGCAATTGCGTCGCCCCAATGAACAGTCGCGGCCCTTTGTCAGAGCAGATCGTTTCAAAGTCGAACTTGTCGACCACCGATTGCAGCGGGTTGCGATAGAGCGGACCATAGTAATAAGGGCTGACCAGTTGCGCGGCGGTTTGCGTCAACGAGAATGGCATCGCCATCTGCATCATCTGGGTCCAGGGGCTGGTATCAGGTATGAAATCCGTCAACCACTGCGCCAGATGGCTGTCTCCAACCCCGGCGACCTGATCCCACATCCAATCAAGGTTATCACGCGCATCCTGGCGCGTGCCCCGCGCCAGACCGGCCTTAACGGCGGCCCCGTTCAGCGCCCCGGCCGAGGTGCCGGTGATCGCGGCGATTTCGATGTCGTCATCCTCAAGGATGCGATCCAGCACGCCCCAGGTGAATGCACCATGGGCGCCGCCGCCCTGCAGGGCCAGATTGATACGTTTCTTAGTCGTCATTGCCCTGCTGCGCATCATAGAGCGCGATCAAATCACTAACCCGAACTCCATCAATCGTCATATCAGCGATATTCGCGTTCGTAATCGCCAGACCTTGCAGATTTGCACCATCAATGACCACGTTCGACATGTTCACATCGCAAAACTTCGCGTCCGTAAGGTTGGCATTATGGAAAACAAGCCCAGCGGCGTTCACATCGTCAAACTGAGCCGCCATCAGATGGGCATCCTGAAATAGGGACTCCTTGAGGCTCACGCGCGTAAAGCGTGAGCCACACAGAAACATATTGTCGATCTGTAACTTGTCGCGTCCGGCCTCTGGCTGATCGGTCATAGCGCCGTCCAGCCGCCATCGACACTGATGGTGGTGCCGGTGATCTGTGCAGCGGCGTCTGAGCACAGGAACACGGCAGTGCCGCCGATCTGTTCTGTCGTGGCGAAGTTCTTTGAAGGCTGGCGCGCCAGCAGCACGTTACGCACCACGTCTTCGCGGCTCATGTCGTATTCTTTCATGGTGTCGGGAATCTGCGCTTCGACCAGCGGGGTCAGAACATAGCCGGGGCAGATCGCGTTACAGGTGATCGGCTCTTCGGCGGTTTCCAGCGCGACGGTTTTGGTCATGCCAACCACACCGTGCTTGGCTGCGACATAAGCGGCCTTGAACGGCGAGGCGGTCAATCCATGGGCCGAGGCCACATTCACAACGCGCCCCCAACCGGCTTCGCGCATCTTGGGCAGGGCAGCGGCCATGGTGTGGAAGTTTGAATTCATGTTGATCGCAATGATCGCGTCCCATTTATCACCCGGGAACTGATCAATCGGCGCGACATGCTGAATGCCGGCGTTGTTCACCAGGATGTCGCAGCGCCCTGCTTGTTCGATCAGCGCGCGGCATTCGTCGCCCTTGGACATGTCCGCTTTGATATAGCGCGCGGTGACGCCAAGTTCGGCGCCCAGGTCTTCGGCCAGCTTGTGGTCCTCGTCACGGTCGGTGAAAGAGTTCAGAACAACGTCCGCACCCGCTTTGGCCAGTTCACGTGCAACGCCCAGACCGATGCCCGAGTTCGACCCGGTGATAACGGCGGTTTTTCCCTTCAGACTCATAACGGCTGGCCTCCTCTTGCCCCTTGAATAGTGTTGCGGCGGACTATGCGGTATGGGGCTGGTGTTTGCACGTGCGAATGCGCGGGTTGAGGGGAAATATTCTGCACGCGCATCCATGCCGGACATCTGCGCAAAAAAAACGCCCGCACGAAGCGGGCGTTAAGTTATTGAGGCAGGTTTCATACAGGCAAGAAACCTATCGAGCAGTGCACTCTTTATACGCAATCCGCCGCTCAGGTCCAAGTTAAAAGTTTGAAAACCCAGCAAACCCTGCTTAGGCTCTGGCCTAATGAAAACAGGGGTTCGAGAGATTGTTGCACAAATGAGACCAAAGTTTTTCCGCGTTCGGCGCGCAGCAGGCGCCGCGCTGGCTCTGATTCTATCCACAGGATTCGCCGTTTCTGAACCGCAACATGGCATAGCTATGTATGGGGACCCCGCCCTGCCCCCGGATTTTGTGTCTTTACCCTATGTGAACCCCGATGCGCCCAAGGGCGGAAAAATCGTGTTGGGCGAACAAGGTAGCTTTGACAGCCTGAACCCCTTCATCCGCAAAGGCCGTGCGCCCTATGGGGTTCGGATCTATGCATTTGAGAGCTTGATGGGCCGTTCATGGGATGAGCCTTTTACGCTCTACGGTCTTCTGGCCGAATCGGTAGAGACATCCGAAGCCCGCGATTGGGTCGAATTCACCCTGCGGCCCGAGGCCCGATTCTCGGATGGAAGCCCAGTGACGGTCGAAGATGTGATCTGGTCTTTTGAGACTCTGGGTACCCAAGGTGCCGGACGCTATCGCAACGCTTGGAACAAAGTCGAAAAGATTGAGGCGACAGGCGAACACAGCCTGCGGATCACCTTTAACGAACCCGATCGCGAGATGCCACTGATCATGGGCCTGCGCCCGATCCTGAAGAAGGCCCAATGGGACGGGTTGGACTTTAAGAACAGCAGCAATGACGTGGTGCCCATTGGCTCTGCCCCCTATGTGATTGGGGACTTTGAATATGGTCGCTACGTCAATCTTGACCGCAATCCTGAATACTGGGGTAACGATTTACCCTTGCGCCGGGGCACGATGAATTTTGACACGATCCTGTATGAATATTACGGAGATGGTGATGTGGTGTTCGAAGCATTCCGGGGGGGGCTGATCAGCACCTATCGCGAAGGCAATGCTGCGAAGTGGATGACAAACTATAGTTTCCCTGCAGTTCAGAAAGGCGACATCGTTAAGGCCGAAGTTCCTAACCAACGTCCCTCTGGCATGCGGGGCTTTGTGATGAACACGCGCCGAGCAATGTTCAAGGACTGGCGCGTACGTCAGGCGCTGATTGAGGTTTTCAACTATGAGTTTATCAATCAGACCTTGAACGACGGGACACAACCAAGGATCACTTCGTACTTTTCGAATTCGGTACTGGGGAAGACCGATGGCGCGGCAAAAGGCCGGGTGAAAGACTTCCTGATGCCGTACGCCGATGACCTATTGCCCGGCGCTTTGGAGGGCTACGCCCTGCCCGCATCGGACGGGAAGGAAAGCAACCGCCGAAACCTGCGCGCAGCGATAAAGCTGATGGAGGAGGCCGGGTATGTCCTCGACAATAGCGGCGTAATGAGAGCCGCTGATGGCACGCCTTTTACCTTTGAAATCCTGCTGAACCAAGGCAGTGCTGAACCGCAGATGATCATTGATATCTATGTCGAAGCGTTGAAGCGGCTAGGTATTTTTCCCAAAGTTACGGCTATCGACAATGCGCAATATATCGAACGTACCAAGCCCTATGATTTCGATATGACTTACTATCGGCGCTCCACAAGTCTAAGCCCCGGCAATGAACAGAACCTCTATTGGGGCTCGGCAGGTGTGACCCAGCCCGACACGCGCAATTGGATGGGTGCTGACAGTCCTGCAATCGATGGATTGATCGACGAGATGTTGAACGCACGCAGTCAGGATGACTTTGTCGCGGCCACCCGCGCTTTGGACCGGGTGTTGACGACGGGTCGCTATGTGATCCCGATTTGGTTCTCGCGCAGCTCGCGGCTTGCCTATGACAAAAACCTGAAGTACCCCGAAACTATCTCGATCTACGGAGACTGGAGCGGCTTTTTGCCTGACATCTGGTGGCATTCAGAGGACTGAGCATGAAAAAATACATCCTGATCGCCGCAATGACGATAGTTGCGGCCTGCGGCACCGTGGAGGGTATTGGCGAGGATATCTCGGCCAGTTCTCGCATTGTGCGCGACGCGTTCTGAGACATAAAACTGTCACGAACCTGTTACAGCGCCCCCCTATAGCGGGCGCTGTTTCTCTGTCAGCCTGAACCAAGGAGCCTTTCATGGGCATTTTCGCACGTTACCTATCGGTTTGGGTTGGGCTCAGCATTCTGGCCGGAGTGCTGTTGGGCAATCTGGCGCCGCAGCTGTTTGTGGCTGTGGCGGGGCTGGAAGTGGCGCACGTGAACCTTGTTGTCGCGGTGCTGATCTGGGTGATGATCTATCCGATGATGGTGCAGGTCGATTTTGCTGCGATCAAGGATGTGGGAAAGTCGCCGCGCGGACTGGTGCTGACGCTGATCATCAACTGGCTGGTCAAACCCTTCACCATGGCAGCGCTTGGGTGGCTGTTCTTTCGGGTGCTGTTCGCGCCCTGGGTCGATCCGCAAACCGCAGGCGAATATATCGCCGGGATGATCCTGCTGGGCGTGGCCCCGTGCACGGCCATGGTATTTGTCTGGAGCCAACTGACCGACGGTGACCCCAACTACACGCTGGTGCAGGTTTCAGTGAACGATGTCATCATGATCTTCGCGTTTGCCCCGATTGCGGCGTTCCTGCTGGGCATTTCGGACGTCACGGTGCCGTGGGAGACCCTGCTGATCTCGGTCGTGCTCTATGTTGTCTTGCCGCTGGTTGCGGGCGCGCTGACCCGGCGCAGCCTTGAAAACCGCGCGTCCGACGCGCTGGACGGATTTCTGGATCGGCTCAAACCCTGGTCGTCAGTCGGGTTGTTGGCGACAGTTGTTTTGCTGTTTGGGTTTCAGGCCGAAACCATCCTGGCCAAACCCGGCGCGATTGTTCTGATCGCCATTCCGCTGATGATCCAAAGCTATGGCATTTTCGCGGTGGCCTATGTGGCGGCGCGTAAACTGGCCCTGCCCCATTCTATCGCCGCCCCGGCTTGCATGATCGGCACGTCGAACTTCTTTGAACTGGCGGTCGCCGTTGCGATCTCGTTGTTTGGCCTGCATTCAGGCGCGGCTTTGGCGACGGTTGTGGGCGTGTTGGTCGAGGTGCCGGTGATGCTGTCGTTGGTCTGGTTTGCCAACCGCACCCGGCATTGGTTTGCCTGATCAGACCAGAGACGTCACCCACAGGATGGTCGCATCCTCTTCGCTGACCGAAATCACGTTATGCCCCATGGAGGCATCGTAATAAGCGCTGTCGCCGCGGCGCATTTCCACGGGTTCGTAGAACTCGGTCAGCAGCTTCACAACACCGGTCAGTACGTACAGAAACTCTTCGCCATCATGGCGCACCCAGCCGTCGAATTCTTCGAATGATCGCGCCCGGATACGCGCGCGATAGGGCAGCATTTGTTTCTTGGTCAGGGCACCCGCCAAAAGCTCGTGCTCATAGGTCGTGGTGGCATGGGCTGCACCCTCGCCCGACTTGGTCACCGCCATCCGGCCAGACACCTGATTGCGTTGTGGCGGGGTAAACAGCTGCGGCACGGAAATCGCCAGTCCTTCGGCCAGTTTCTTGAGCGCCTCATAGGTTGGCGACATCTGGCCGTTTTCGATCTTGGACAAGGTCGAGCGCGCCAACCCGGCTTCTTTGGCGGCTTGCTCCAGCGTCCAGCCGCGCGCATTGCGCAGCTCGCGCACGCGGGGGCCAAGATTGACCGGCTCTACCGGCGTCGCATCACCCGAGGCACGGGCCAGTCGGATCAGGCTGGGTTGGGTCTCATCATCCATAGGCCAACACCTAATGCCCGCCTCCGACCCTTGCAACCGCGCTGAGCCGACGATAGGCCATATCCCATGTTGTCGATCTATGACGAAACCCTGCCCAAGCCGTGCCCCGCGCCGTTCAATCTGGCGCAGTATGTTTTGCAACACGCTGCCGGTCAGCCCGACAAGATCGCGTTGGAGGTTGTATCGCCAACCAGGGCGCAGCGATGGACCTATGCACAGCTTGAGAAAGCGGTTCTGGGCGTCGCGGGCGGGTTCAGGGCAATGGGCTTGCCCGCCGGTGCGCGGGTGTTGCTGCGGTTGGGGAATACTGTGGATTTTCCGATTGCCTTTCTGGGCGCGATTGCGGCGGGTCTTTTGCCCGTGCCCACGGCCGCGCAATTGACGGCCGAAGAGATCACCAAGCTGGCGGATCAGGTTGACCCGGCGCTGGTGATCGCAGGCAAAGGGATCGCTCTGCCCGACCACTGCGCGCCGGTACTGGATGCCAAAGCGCTTGAAGCGCTGTTTGAACATGCGCCGGGCGAATACGTGATGGGCGATCCGAACCGCCCCGCCTATATGATTTTCACATCTGGCACCAGTGGCCGACCGCGCGGGGTGCTGCATGCCCACCGCGCGATCTGGGCGCGGCGGATGATGTGGAACGGGTGGTACGATCTGAAGCCCGATGATCGGCTTCTCCATGCCGGGGCGTTCAACTGGACCTACACATTGGGCACCGGATTGATGGACCCATGGGCCATCGGCGCCACCGCGTTGATCCCCGAAAGCGGCGTTGATGCAACGGCTCTGCCGGAACTCCTGACTCAGTTTAAGGCAACGATTTTCGCCGCCGCGCCGGGGGTTTATCGGCAGGTCCTCAAGCAAGACGCAAACTTGACGCTGCCCACGCTTCGCCATGGGCTTTCGGCGGGTGAAAAGATGCCCGCCGCTGTTCGTGCAGCTTGGAACAATGCGACCGGCACGCGGGTTTACGAGGCTTTGGGCATGTCGGAATGTTCAACCTATCTGTCAGGATCACCCGCTAAGCCCGCGCCGGATCAAAGCTCTGGCTATCCGCAACCGGGGCGGCGTCTGGCGGTATTGGGCGCTGATATGCAGCCCGTTACGCGCGGTGAGCCGGGCCAGATGGCGATCAGCAACCGCGATCCGGGGCTGATGCTGGGTTATTGGCGGGCCGAGGGTGAGACCCGTGAAAAATTCGCGGGCGAATGGTTTTTGACCGGCGACATGGTCGAAATGGCTGCTGATGGCGCCGTGACCTATCTGGGGCGCAACGACGACATGATGAACGCGGGCGGGTTCCGTGTGTCGCCGATTGAGGTCGAAACCGCCCTGACCGCCCATCCGCAAATTACCGAGGTCGCCGCGACCGAAGTGCAGGTCAAGGCCGACACCACCGTCATCGCCGCCTTTTATACCGGAGATGTGATCGACGAGGCCGCCCTGAAAGCCTATGCCGTCGACCATCTGGCGCGCTATAAGCAGCCGCGCATCTATGTGCACATGGAGTCCCTCCCCAAGGGGGGTAATGGCAAATTGAACCGCCGCGCTCTGCGGGAAGGCTGGGAGGCCGATCATGATCAAACTTGATATCCTGTCTGACCCGATCTGCCCGTGGTGCTATATCGGAAAAACCTATCTGGACCGCGCGCTGGCGGCGCATCCCGACCACCCGTTCACCATTGAATGGCACCCGTTTCAGTTAAACCCCGAAATGCCCGAAGGTGGCATGGAGCGCCGCGCCTATCTTGAGGCCAAGTTCGGCGGCACCCAGGGCGCGCTGGATGCTTACCGCCCCATCGTCGAACGGGCCGAAGCCGAAGGCATGGAGATAGATTTTGGCGCCATCCAGCGCACCCCCAACACGCTGAATGCCCACCGTCTGATCCATTGGGCCGGGATTGAGGGGCGGCAGACGCCTGTGGTCTCGTTCCTGTTCGAGGCGTATTTTAAGCAGGGGCTGGATATTGGCGACAAAGCAGTGCTGATCGACATCGCCAAACGGGCTGAGATGGATTCTGATCTGGTTCAGCGTCTGCTGGACAGCGATGCCGATGTCGAAGACACCCGCGCCCGCGATGCCCATGCCCGCCAGCGCGGTGTCACCGGTGTGCCCTGCTTTATCGTGCATAATCAGCATGTTCTGCCTGGCGCCCAACCAACGGAACTGTGGGAGCAGGTGATTGACGAGGTTTTGAACCCCGGTGAGCAACCTGTGCATTGACGCAGCCCCGCTCTGCACATTGTGCACTGGCTTTTTGAGCAGTTCGCCTTGATAAAGGCGGCAGCTTTTTGAAAGATCCTTAATGCCCTTTCCCGCACGTCTGAAATCGGGCGAATTTATCGCCATGACCGCGATGATGTTTGCCACCATCGCCTTTTCCGTAGATGCCATGCTGCCTGCCCTGCCCGAGATCGGGGCCGAGCTGACACCCGATGCGCTGAACAAAGCGCAACTGATCATCAGCAGTTTTATCCTTGGCATGGGCATGGGCACGATGATTACTGGCCCGCTGTCTGACGCGTTTGGGCGGCGCCCCGTGATCTTTTCCGGTGCCGCACTGTATATTGTGGCCTCGATCGTTGCTGCGTTTGCTGACTCGCTAGAGCTGATGCTGATCGCGCGGGTGTTTCAGGGCTTTGGCGCTGCCGCGCCGCGTGTCGTTGGGCTGGCCATTGTCCGCGACCTTTATGAGGGTCGCGATATGGCGCGGATCACCTCGTTTATCATGATGATCTTTACCCTGTTGCCTGCGCTGGCACCGACTTTGGGGGCGTTTGTAATTGCGTTGGGCAGCTGGCGGCTGATTTTTGGCTTGTTCGTGGTGTTCTCGGTGGTGTCCATCACATGGTTCGGCACGCGCCAACGTGAAACCTTGCTGCCCGAACGTCGTCGCCCACTGCAACTGAGCCTGTTGGTCGAGGCCATCACCGAGGTTTTTTCACACCGCATTGTCACTGTATCGATTTTCGTACAGGCGCTGATTTTCGGCTGCCTGTTCATGATGTTAACCTCCACCCAACAGGTGTTCGACATCTACTTTGACGAAGGCGAGCATTTCCACCTGTGGTTCGGTTTTATCGCACTGATGGCGGGGGCCAGCAGTCTGTTGAATGCCAAGCTGGTGGGCCGGTTGGGGATGCGGGTGCTGATCCGCTTTTCGCTGAATGTGCAGGTGGCGGTCTCGGCGGTCATGCTCGTGATGTATGGGCTGGGGCTGTGGCCCGCTTGGGCGGCCTTTCCGGCGTTTATTCTCTGGCAGATCACGGTTTTTGGCATGTTGGGGCTGACCGTCGGCAACCTGAACGCGTTGGCCATGGTACCGCTGGGCCATATCGCTGGCATGGCGGCCTCGGTTATCGGGGCGACGGCAACCGTGTTGTCCTTGCTGATCGCTGTGCCCGTCGGACTGGCCTTCGACGGCACACCGATCCCGCTTGGCATCGGACTTTTGAGCGCCGTCGCGGTGGCGCGCGTGCTGTTCTTTCTGATGCCCCGCGAAGAGGCTTAGGCCTTTTTACGCGCCTTCTTACGTTCGGCCACAACCTTTTCAGCCAGATCGCGGGCAATGGCAAAGGCGCCTTTGATCTTGTCGCTGCTTTTGGCCCAGTCGCGCCGCACGACAATCTTGTTGTCCTTGACCTTGGCCAGACCCTTTTGCGCCTGAATAAATTCAACCAACCCGGTGGGTGAGGCGAATTTGTCGTTGTGGAACTGGATGGTCGCCCCCTTGGGTCCGCCATCCAGCTTGGCAATACCGGCCTTTTTGCACATCGCCTTGATGCGCACGATCAACAGCAGCGTGTTGACCTCTTTGGGCAGTTTGCCAAACCGGTCGATCAGCTCGGCGGCAAAGCCTTCCAGCTCGACCTTGGTGTGCAGGTCTGACAATCGGCGATAGAGGCCCAGACGCACGTCCAGATCAGGCACGTAAGTCTCGGGGATCAGAACCGGCACGCCCAGATTGATCTGCGGCGCCCATTGGTCATCATCGGGCAGGCCTTCGGCCTCGCCGGATTTGATCTTGGAAATCGCCTCTTCCAGCATGGATTGATAAAGCTCAAACCCGACTTCGTTCATTTGGCCGGATTGTTCCTCGCCCACCAGGTTCCCGGCACCGCGAATGTCCAGATCCTGAGCCGCCAGGTTGAACCCGGCGCCCAGGCTGTCCAGGCTGCCAAGTACGCGCAAACGCTTTTCTGCCTGCGGCGTCAAGGGTTTGCGGGGCTGAGTTGTTAGATAGGCGTAAGCGCGGGTTTTAGAGCGCCCAACCCGGCCACGGATCTGATAAAGCTGCGCGAGGCCAAACATATCGGCGCGGTGCACAACCATGGTGTTGGCGGTGGGGATGTCGATGCCGGATTCCACAATCGTGGTGGCCAGCAGCACGTCATATTTGCCGTCGTAAAAGGCGTTCATACGCTCGTCCAGCTCTCCGGCAGCAAGCTGGCCGTGGGCGATGACAAAGCTGACCTCGGGCACATGATCGCGCAGGAATTCCTCGATCTCGGGCAGGTCTTTGATGCGGGGCACTACGTAAAAGCTCTGCCCGCCGCGATAATGTTCGCGTAGCAGGGCCTCGCGGATCGTGACCGCATCAAACTCGGACACATAGGTACGGATTGACAGGCGGTCGACGGGCGGGGTGCCGATGATCGACAGATCGCGCACGCCGGTCATCGACATCTGCAACGTCCGCGGGATCGGCGTGGCGGTCAGAGTCAGCACATGCACGTCTGAACGCATTTCCTTCAGACGTTCCTTATGGCTGACACCGAAATGCTGTTCCTCGTCGATGATCAGCAGGCCCAGGTTTTTAAACCTGATGTTCTTGGCCAGCAACGCATGGGTGCCGATGCAAATGTCCACCGTGCCGTCCGCCAACCCGGCGCGCGTTTTTGACGCCTCGGTCGTGGACACAAACCGCGACAGCTGCCGGACCTCAAGCGGGAAGCCCCGGAAACGGTCTTTGAATGATTTCGCGTGTTGGCGGGCCAACAGCGTGGTCGGCGCGATCACCGCCACCTGCACACCGCACATGGCGGCCACGAAGGCCGCGCGCATGGCCACTTCGGTCTTGCCAAAGCCGACATCGCCGCAAACCAGCCGGTCCATCGGGCTGCCATGAGCCATGTCGCCCAGAACGTCCTCGATCGCGGTCAGCTGATCTTCGGTTTCCTGATAGGGAAAGCGGGCGCTAAAGGCCTCCCACATGTGATGGTTTGGCTCCAGAATGGGCGCGCTGCGCAGGGCGCGTTCGGCGGCAATGCGGATCAGCTTGCCCGCGATTTGGCGGATACGTTCTTTCAGGCGGGCCTTCTTGGCCTGCCACGCGCCACCGCCCAGCTTGTCTAAAAGGCCTTCTTCGTGGCCATATCGGCTAAGCAGCTCGATGTTTTCAACGGGCAGGAACAACCGATCCCCGCCTGCGTATTCCAGCGACAGACATTCGTGCGGCGCGCCGGCGGCGGTGATGGTCTCCAACCCCTTGTAGCGCCCCACCCCATGTTCGACATGCACAATCAGGTCACCGGCTGACAGCGATTGGGTTTCGGTCAGGAAGTTCTCAGCCCGTTTGCGTTTCTTAGGGGCGCGGATCAGGCGATCGCCCAGAACGTCCTGCTCTGAAATCACCGTCAGGTTCGGGCTTTCAAACCCGTGCTCCAACGCCCAGACCGACAGGTACAGGGTTTTGCCCGCCGCAATCTCGCGCGTGTCATTGATTAAAGTGGCATCTTTGATGCCTTCGTCCTCCAACAGGCCCTGCAGACGTTCGCGGGCGCCTTCGGAATAGCTGGCAACAACTACAGGTCCATCTTCGCGCTTCGCTTGAATATGGTCTTTTAGTGCGCTGAAAAGGCTAACTTGTTCTAGCCCGCGTTCTGGCGCAAAGTTCCGCCCGATCCGCCCACCCGCATCAATCACGCCGGGGCCAGAGCCTTGCGCCAGCGGGTGCATCTGCAACACACGATGGCCGGCAATCGCGGCTTCCCATGCAGGATCGTCCAGATACATCAATCCCGGCGGGCACGGCTTATAGACCGTATCCATCCGCGACTTGGCTTTCATTGCTTCTTGCCGGGTGTCGTACTGGTCTTCGATGCTTTCCCAACGGCTCAGCCGCGCAGGGGTCAGCTGATCGTCCAGCATGACTGACGCTTCGGGCAGGTAGTCGAACAGCGTTTCCAGCTCTTTGTGAAAGAACGGCAGCCAGTGTTCCATGCCTTGGTGTTTGCGTCCCGCGCTGACGGCCTCATACAGTGGATCGTCGCTGCCCGCCGCGCCGAATTCGATGCGGTAATTCTGGCGGAACCGGGTGATCGAGGAATCGTCCAGCACCACCTCGGACACCGGAGACAGCTCAATCTGTTTCAGCGTCTGTGTCGTGCGCTGGCTGACCGGGTCAAACCGGCGGATGCCGTCCAGAACATCGCCGAACAGATCCAGACGCACGGGGCCGGACTGGCCCGGCGGATAGATATCATAGATGCCGCCGCGAATGGCGAAATCGCCCGGTTCCATCACGGTTGGGGTCTGCGAAAACCCCATGCGGGTCAAGAAGTTACGCAGCGCCTCTTCGTTAATTCGGCTGTCGACCTGTGCGGCAAAGCTGGATTCGCGCAACAAGGATCGGGCCGACACACGTTGCGTGGCGGCCGACAAGGTTGTCAGAAGTACGAACGGCCCCTTCAGCCCTGACGATAGTGCCGCCAAAGCCGCCATCCGCGCGGCCGAGACATCCGGATTGGGCGACACCCGGTCAAACGGCAGGCAATCCCACCCTGGCAAGGTCAGCACGACCGCCTCAGGCGCAAAGAACCGCAACGCCGCACGCATCGCCGCCATGCGCTTGTCATCGCGCGCGATGTGCAGCACCGGCTTGCCGGTTTTGGCCATTTCCTGCGCGATCAGGCGCGCGTCAAACCCTTCGGGTGCGCCACCGACGGTGATGTGCTGTGTCATGGTTTAGCTGCCCAATGCGCCAACAGAGAGGTTCAGGTACATGCCCCAGATCGACGTGACAAAGATCGAGATCATCCCGATCACCTGAGTGATCAGCCGCTGACGTCTTAGCTTTTTATACAGGTCTTCGCCTTGAATTCCCGAGGCGTCGACCTTGCGTGCGGTACGAATGCTTAAGCCCCCGACCAGTGACATGGGGAAGGCAATCATAAAGATCGCCTGGCAAAATTCGATCCAGAAATACCAGCCCAGTACCAGAATCGAGGTCAGGAAGAACGAGGCAAAGCCGATCAGCCAAAGACCTGACATATCAGCAATATAGAGAATTCGGTTTACGTTAATTCGGGTGATATCGTTAAAGTCGGCTTCGGCCTGGCCGCCTTTGCGCATTGCGCGCTGCACCAGATCCCACGGCACGCCAAGTACCCAGTGCGAGGCCGAAGACCACACCACCGCTAAAGCGATCCAATACCACAGGTTCGAAAAGGATCGCATATCGATCACTTCGAACACGGTTCTATAGGATTCCACGGCCCGGCCCCTTTGGTTTTCTGCATTGCCGCGCAACTTAGCGGCGTGCACAGATGATTCCTACCCTTGAGATAGACGCCTATCCATGCGACCCAATGGGAAAGATTGCAAGGAGCCCGATCATGCGCCCCACACAGGCCCCCTATCCCGCCACCCGCTTGCGCCGCACCCGCGCGACGCCTGCGCTTCGTGATCTGGTGCGTCAGAACACCCTGACGGTGGGCGATCTGATCTGGCCGGTGTTTGTGCGCGCAGGCGAAGGAATCGAAGAGCCGATCCCCAGCATGCCCGGCGTGAACCGTCTGTCAGTGGATAAGGTGGTTGATGCCGCGCGTATGGCCGCTCATCTGGGCATTCCTGCGATTTGCATTTTTCCCTATACCGATCTGGCGGACCGCACGCTGGACTGCGCCATGGCCTGGAGCCCGGATAACCTGTCCAACCGGGCCATTCGCGCCATCAAAGAGGCCGTGCCGGAAATCGCCGTAATGACCGACATTGCGCTGGATCCCTATAATGCCAATGGCCATGACGGTTTTGTGGTGGACGGCGAGATCGTTAATGACGAAACGGTCGAGGCTTTGGTCAAGATGGGCTTGGCGCAGGCCGAAGCGGGCGCCGATATCCTTGGGCCGTCGGATATGATGGATGGTCGCATCGGCGCTTTGCGCAGTGCGCTTGAAGCCGCGGGCCACACCAAGGTGTCGATCCTTAGTTATTCTGCCAAATATGCGTCAGCCTTTTATGGCCCTTTCCGCGATGCGGTCGGCGCTTCGGGCGCGCTGACAGGCGACAAGAACACCTATCAGATGGACCCGGCCAACTCGGATGAGGCCCTGCGCCAGATTGAACGCGATCTTTCAGAGGGCGCGGATATGGTCATGGTCAAACCCGGGATGCCCTATCTGGACATCTGCCGCCGCGTCAAAGATGCCTTTGGGGCGCCGACCTTTGCCTATCAGGTGTCAGGTGAATACGCGATGTTGATGGCTGCCGCCCAGAATGGTTGGCTGGATGGCGACAAGGTGATGATGGAAAGCCTGCTGTCGTTCAAACGCGCTGGCTGTGATGGCATCCTGACCTATTTCGCCCCGCGCGTCGCGAAACTGCTGGCGCAGGGCTGATCGGGCTTACCCTTCGATCTGGGTGATCATGTCGACACGGGTGGCGTGACGGCCGCCTTCGAATTCGGCGTTCAGGAAGGCATCAACGATCTCAAGCGCCAGCCCCTCGCCAATCACCCGTGCGCCCAGCGACAGCATGTTGGCATTGTTGTGCTGACGGATCATTTTGGCCGAGAACGTGTCGCAGCACACACCGCAGCGGATGCCTTTGACCTTATTGGCGGCCATCATGATGCCCTGCCCTGTGCCACAGACGATAATGCCCAGATCGGCCTCGCCCGCTGCGATCATCTTGGCAGCGGCTTCGCCATGCTTGGGGTAGTGGGTGCTTTCTGATGTGGTGGGGCCGATGTCAATGGCCTCAAACCCGGCAGCGGTGACATGGGCGGCGATGTTCTGGCGCAGCTGAATGTCGGCGTGGTCGCTGGACAAGACGATGCGTTTGCGGGTGGTCATGGCATGTACCCCGTGTTCCCAATTGAGCAGATGGCGCGGTTGATAGCACAGGTGATACAGAGTTCTAGGGGGTATCGCCTGAATTTGGTGCCCGAAATTGCGTCAAATGCCCTCAGACGTTGGGATGCGCACAAAGGCATGTTTCCGCCAGTAACCGTCAAGACTTGGTGACAGCCTTTGAAAAAACCCCTATATTTATTGGCAACGGCCGCAAAAGGCCGAGTTGAGGCAAATCGAGGATCAAACCATGACGTTTTGTAACCGTCGTACATTTCTGCTGGGCGCCGGAGCGACCACGGCCATGACCGCCGGGTGCGGCAATGGTGTGGGCTCTAATGGCGCTGCCACGTTGGATGCGCGGGTCGACAGCACGCGCGAGTATCTTTTCAGCCGCTATCCGGGCACGGTCGATCTGGAGCAAAAGGCTCAGGGCGTCTTGTGGATGCCTTTGGTAACAGAAGCTGGGTTTCTGTTTGGCGGGTCTTACGGGCGCGGCGCGCTGCGTATCGACAACGTCCCTGTTGATTACTACTCGGCCGCGCAGGCCAGTTTTGGCTTTCAGGCAGGCGCGCAGCAATATGCGCATGCCCTGTTCTTCATGACGGATGAAGCACTGTCTGAATTCCGTCGCGGCGCCGGTTGGTCTGCGGGTGGCGATCTGGAATATGCCTTTAATGATCAGGGCGGTAACCTGTCGGCTGAAACCATCACGGCGCTGGATCCTGTTATCGCTGTGGTCTTTGGTCAGGCCGGTCTGATCCTTGGGGCCTCGGTCGAAGGCACGAAATACACCCGCATCATCCCCTAAACGAAGCTTTGCCACGGTTCAAAGGCCCGCCTTGCGCGGGCCTTTTTCAATTCTGGCGGCAAACTTATGCCATGTGATGTTTCACAGCCGGTGACGCTGTCGTAATGTGCAGTTCAACCACGGCACACCAGAACCGAGTCACCTATGCACACCCTGTTTCGCTGGACCTTGCGGATATTCACGGCGCTTGTCGTATTGATCGGCGTTTTTACCCTTGCGGTCTATTACCTGGCCTCGCGGTCTTTGCCCGATTACGATGCTCAGATCACGCTTCAGGGCCTTTCCGGGCCGGTCGAAATTGTGCGCGACACGTCAGCTGTGCCGCATATTTTCGGTGACAGCGATGGCGATGTGTATTTCGGGCTTGGCTATGCCCATGCGCAGGATCGGCTGTGGCAGATGACCATGCTGCGTCGCACCGCACAGGGCCGACTTAGCGAACTGTTTGGCGCCCGTACCCTGCGCATAGACGAGGTGCTGCGCCGCTTTGATCTGTACAATCTGGCGCTGAAATCCGTGTCGGTACAGGATGAAGCCACGACACGCGCGCTGGAAGCATATGCGCGCGGCGTCAATGCGCGGATCGCTCAGGTCAATGAACGCGCGCTTGGTCGCGGTGCCCCGGAATTCTTTCTGTTTTCCAATCAGATATCCTATTGGCAACCGGCAGATTCCATTGCTATCGGCAAAGTAATGGCGCTGCAGTTGTCTGGCCATCTGGACGAAGAGGTTTTGCGTGCCCGCCTGTCTTTGGCGCTGCCTGATGCGCGCGTGCAGGATATTCTGCCTGATGTACCCGGCCCCGGCGTGGCCGCCCTGCCCGACTATGCGGCGTTGTTTCCCACGGCGCCGCGTGGCTATGCCCAGGGCGCGGCCCCGCGCGACCCGCTGATGCCGATCCGTCCGCGGGGCCTGTCGGGGGCCTCGAATGCCTTTACCGCCGCGCCGCACCGGTCGGCGGCGGGCGCGTCAATTCTGGCCAATGATCCGCATCTGGGGTTGTCGGCCCCGTCTACCATTCATCTGGCGCGGCTGGAACTTTCGACCGGTGCGGTGATCGGCGGCGCCATCCCCGGCTCGCCGACCTTGCTTATGGGGCGTTCGGATGCGTTGGGATGGGGGCTGACCACGGCCTATCTGGACGACACGGATCTGTTCATCGAAAAGCTGAACCCACAAAACCCCGAAGAGTACCTGACGCCAGATGGCTATAAGCCGTTTGAAACCCGCCGCACGATCATCAAGGTCAAGGATGACAGCCCAGTCACCATCACCTTGCGCTGGACGGAAAACGGCCCGGTTCTGCCTTCCAGCCATTTCGATCTGGGCACCATTACCCCGCCGGGGCATGTGGTGGCCGTGGGCTGGACTGCTTTGGGGGCAAACGACACCACCATCAGCGCGGTCAACGGCATCATGCAGGCGCGCAGTGTTGAACAGGCGATCGAAGCGGCCGCGCTGTGGCATGCCCCGGCCCAAAACCTGATGTTGGCCGACCAAAGCTCGATTGCGTTGCAGGTTGTCGGGCAAATGCCGCGCCGTTCGTCTGAACACTTTTCGCAAGGCCGCATTCCTTCGCCCGGATGGGAGGCCGCCAACCGCTGGCAAGGCATGTTCCCTTACGCCGCCAACCCGCGTTTCATTGATCCGCAAGGCGGCATTCTGGGCAACACCAACAACAAGACTGTAGACCGGCCATTCCCGCTGCACCTGAGTTACGTCTGGGGCGATAGCCAGCGCATTCAACGCTGGCGCAAACTGATGGAAAGCCGCGAGGTTCACACCCGCGAAAGCTTTATTCAGGCACAGCTGGATACTGTCAGTTTTTCAGCCCGCTCGCTGTTGCCCCTGGTGGCACGCGATCTTTGGTTCACCGGCAAGCCCGCTGTTGATGGCACGCCAGAACGGCTCCGAGAGCAGGCGCTTGAGATGCTGGCCAACTGGAACGGCGAGATGAACGAGCATATGCCCGAGCCGCTGATCTATGCCGCCTGGATGCGCCATTTGCAAAATCGCCTGATCCGCGATGATCTGGGGCCGCTTGCCGGGGAAATAGCGCATGTCGAGCCGCTGTTCATTGAACGGGTCTTTCGGGATGTCGATGGCGCCGGCAGCTGGTGCGATGTAAAGCAGTCCACCGCTTTGGAAAGCTGTGTCGACATCGCGCGGATCGCGCTGGACGAGGCGTTGATCTGGATTGGCGAGACCCATGGTGGCTCGTTAGAGAGCCTGCGCTGGGGCAATGCGCATGTCGCGCGCCATGACCACGCGGTTCTTGGTGAATTGCCGGTGCTGAAATGGCTGGTGAATATCCGCCAGTCGACCTCGGGCGGGGATAATACCTTGCAGCGCGGTCGTACCTCGGGCAAAGACCCTGCCCCGTTTACCAACGTCCATGCCGCAGCCTATCGCGGTGTTTATGACTTTGCCGATCCTGACAGTTCGGTTTTTGTGATCTCGACCGGGCAGTCCGGCCATCCGCTTTCGCGTCATTACGATGATTTGGGAGAGCTATGGCGCCGGGGCGAATACATTCCGATGTCGCTGGACCCGGATTTGGCGCGCGCAGGTTCCATCGGGATTACCCGGCTTATTCCCGCGCAATAGCCTGTAACCATATCCCGTCGCGTGCCCGCACAGTCAGGTGGGCAACGGGGTCTGGCACTTTGTCAGCCACGGGGTCAAACCGCCATTTTTGCAAAACCGTGGCCAGCAAAAGAGGCCCCTCGACCATGGCAAACCCTGCGCCGGTACACACACGGGACCCGGCGGAAAATGGAATAAACGCATGGCGCAGGCATTCCTTGCCTTCTGGCGTTGCATATCTGTCGGGATCAAAGCCATCCGGGTTGTCCCACAACAATTCATGCCGGTGCACATGCCAAGGGCTTAGGACAATCTGGCTGCCCTTGGGCACGTCACGATTGCGGAAATGTTCTGGCTGCGTGGCCTCGCGCACCATCATCGGGACGGGCGGATAGAGCCTGAGCGCCTCGCGGAAGACATCACGGGTAAAGCGCAGTTTCGACATATCCGCAAATTGCGGATCGGTGCCAAAATCAGCGGCCTCCTCAGCGCAGCGCGCTTGGGCTTCGGGGTGCGTGGCCAGCAAATACAGCGCCCAGGCCAGTGCGCTGGCCGATGTTTCATGCCCTGCCAAAAAGAAGATCGCGACCTGATCGACCATTTCCTGCGTGGTGAAAGTTTCGCCGGTTTGCGGGTCCTTGGTGGTCATGATCTTGGTGGCCAGATCGTCGGGGGCGGTGCCGGCCCTGATCTGTTCCATCCGCTGTTCGGTCAACTGGGTGATCAGCGCGCGGATAGAGCGTGCAGCAACACGCGTTTGTTTTTTGTGAAACCTTGGCATCCATTTGGGCAATGGCACAAAGGCGGCGATGTTCAGGATCGGCTGGGTGCGTTGATAATCGCGAAACTCGCTGAACACCTGCGCCGCGATCTCATGTTCGATCGGGATCGAAAACAGCGTGCGAAAGATCACATCGGCGGCGGCATGGCTTGTCTGCGCCTCGATCTCTTGTACCCCATCCGCCAGCCGCGTCGCCGCCGCCTGCCCCGCTGCGACCATCGCCGGAAAGGTATCGCGCAGGCGGCCGCCTTCGAAAGCAGGGTCGATGATGCGGCGTTGGCGTTGCCATGTCTCGCCATTGGTCAAAAACACCGAGTTCCCCAACAAAGGCCGAAGACCTTCGGATATTCGGTTGGATTTCGGGAAATCCATGGGGCGCTCTTTTAGCACCAGATCAATCAAATCTGGCTGGTTCACCAAGTACGACCGAAAGAACGGCGTTTTGAATTCAGCCATTTTGGCGCGATAAAGCTTGGCTGGTTGGGCCGACAGAATGTCATCGCGAAACAGCTTTACGTATCGCCAAAGCGAGGTTTTTTCAGGCCGCGAAGCAGGTTTCGGCGGGTGCATCATGCGGCCATCGACCGATAACGCGAGGCAGGTACATCAATGCGGCTTTGCGAGGGTTTGCGTCCTTCAAACCGGTCCGCCAAAGTGCGTGGCCCAGCGGTGATGCGGAAATAGTCGTAATCGCCGGGTTGATCAAAGGCACACAGGTATTGGAAATGCAGCCGGAAAAACCGCCAGCGAAGTTCCTTCCAGCGTTTTTCTGACAGGGTCTGGGTAAACGCGGCCGAGATCACCAGCGGCCATTTCTTGCCTTCGGGTTCCACGCCCGACACGCTGACCGGATCACAAAGCGCAAACGCACAGCCGTCGCCCGGGGCGGTCACGTCCAGCCAGCTCAGCTCCGAGCGCGCCGACAGGAAATGCAGATCAGCGCGCAGCCGGTCGGCTTTGGGCAGGAATGACACCATCGGCACCACCTGCCCCAGCGACAAGAAGGACAGGACCGGGCCATTGGCGGGTACTTCGCCTGCACGGATCAGATCAGACAGGATCGACACGGCCAGATGCGCACCCGAAGAATGGCCAACCACCAGAACCTCTTCGACGTCGGTCTCTGTCAGGGCTTTGGCGATCACCGTGCGAAACTCGGCCATGCGGGCCTCAAGCTCGGGCGGATTGGCGCCTTGGGAACGCGCCGAATAGGCATAGTCGTGCATCAGGTAATAGGCGAACAGCTTATTGTCGATTTTTCGAAACTGCTCCAGAACCGGCCAGACGACGCCCAATCCCAGCCAGCCGACAAAGGGGATGGTGCTGAGCGATAAAAGGTGGCCAGCGGCGCGTGCCAAAAGAAGCGCCGCGATGAGCTGGAAGATCAACATGAAGATCGGGTAAAGCGCCGCGATGATCGGCCCTTTGCGCAGCCGCATCAGCGCAAACAAAGCACCCGAACCGATATAAGCCCATGCCGTGCGGATCAGTTGCAGGTAGGTGGCGAAAATCCCTTGTTCCATCGAGTCGCGGACGATGTCGGACCAGACCAATACCTCGATATCGGTTTCAACCTCGGCCCCCTCCATCCGGCCGGTTACATGCCAGCCATAGCGCCCGCCGCCGGTTTTGGGCGAAAGCGCCACCGAGTAATCCGAAATAGCACCCTGCGCGGCGCCCTCTTTACGATAGAGCTCGCGGTAACGGCGTGGGTGAATGGGATCATAGCCGGGGATGTAAAACACCCGGCGATGCCTGACCTGATTTTGCGCTGGTTTGTCCATCTGTCGCGCTCTGCCCGTTTTGGTTAAAGGCAGGATAGCGCGGGATTTTGGCGAAAGTAAGCCGGATCAGCCCAGGGTGGCCAGAGCCGGGAAGGTTTCCAACAGCCAGAAAGACAAGCGCGAGAATCCCCCAGTCAGCATCAGCAGGCCGATGGTCCACAGCAGCAGGCCCATGATCCGCTCTATCTGCTCCATATGGCGTTTCATCCACGCCATCAGCCCGGTCAGGCGTGGGAAGAACGCGGCGACCAGCAAGAACGGAATGCCAAGCCCAGCGGCATAGACGGCCAACAATACCGTGCCGCGCGCCACAGAGGCCTCGGAAGCGGCCAGTGACAGGATTGCCCCAAGTTGCGGGCCGATACAGGGCGTCCAGCCAAAGGCAAAGGCCAGCCCCAGAAGGTAGGCGCCAAAAGCGCTGCCGCCCTTGTCGCCCGCGTCGATCCGGGCTTCGCGTTCAAGAAAGGGGATGCGGAAGGCGCCAACGAAATGCGCGCCGAAAACCATCACAACAACGCCTGCGAAGACATTGAAAAGGTTCTGGTTTTGCAGAAAGAACGCCCCAAAGGCCGAAGCCGTGAAGCCAAGGAAAAGGAACACTGTCGACAAGCCCAGAACGAAGAACGCGGCGGGTGCCAAGGCCGCGCGGCGGCGCGGGCTGTCTTCATTGCCCAGCTCGCTCATGGTGATGCCAGACATATAAGCCAGATAGGGCGGCACAATCGGCAACACGCAGGGGCTGAGAAAGCTCAGCAATCCTGCGACCAGCGCGATGATCATGGCAGGCAGTAGCCCTGCGTCTATCAGCTCTATTCCGAACATGGCTGTCCCCTTTTCATCCTCCCTTACCGCATCTGATGAACGGGGTCACCCAACGGCTGGTCACAAACATGTGGAGGATTGTCACATGAAAACGCCGGGGCGAACCCCGGCGTGATCGAATGCGTTATCTTGACCACCAACCGCGGCGTTTGGGCTTGGGCGGCTCGGCCGGTGCCTGCTCGGCGGTTTCCAAAACCGGCTCTTCGGGTTCTGGGGCCGGTTCAGGCTCTGCCGGGGTCTCGGGTGCGGTCTCTTCGGTTTGTGCAACCTCGTCATGCGGTGTGTCCTCGGCGGGGGCTTCGACAACCTCTGCCGGCGCATCTGCAGTGTCTTCGACGGGGGCTTCTTCCTCGGCCACAGGCGCGACCTCGGTCGGTACGGCTTCCGGTGCGACCTCCTCTGCCTCGGCAGGTGTGTCTGCTTCGGCTTCGGGGCTGGCTTCGGCAGCCTGTTCACTCTCTGCAGCGGTATCCGTCGGTGTCTCGTCGGTTGTTTTGCGCGAGCGAGAGCGCGAACGGCGACGGCGTGAGCGCGACGATTTAGGCTTTTCTTCGCTGCCCTCTTCGCTGGCTTCTGCGGGTGCTTCTGCTTCGGTGCCAGCCTCGCCTTCCGATGCGGTGTCTTCCGTCGACTCGGTGGTTTGGGCATCCGAGCTGGAGGACGAGCGACGACGACGACGACGACGGCGACGTTTCTTGGGCGCCGGGGTCTCTTCGCTTTCGCTTGTTGGCTCTCCCACGACCTCGGCCTCTTCGATCTCGGGCATGTCGGAAGTATCAATCGAAATCACCGGCGCGGTCACTTCGGGCACCGAGCGCGTAGCGGTTTTGAACCGCTCCAGATGGTAATCGGGGCTGATCAGCATTGGGTCGGCTTCGACCCGGACCGAGATGCCATAGCGCGCTTCGATCTGCGCGATATGTTCGCGCTTCTGGTTAATCAGGAAGTTCACGATGCCAATCGGCGCTTTGATCAGCACCTCTTTGGTGCGGCCGCGCACGCCTTCTTCTTCCAGCTGACGCAGGATTTGCAGGGCAAGGTTGTCATCCGAGCGCAGCAGGCCCGTGCCGTGACAATGGGGGCACGGCTGGGTTGTGGCCTCGATCATGCCGGGGCGCAGACGTTGGCGCGACATTTCCATTAGGCCAAAGCCGGAAATCCGACCGACCTGAATGCGGGCGCGGTCCGTCTTCAGCTTGTCCTTCATCCGCTTTTCAACGGCGGTGTTGTTGCGGCGCTCTTCCATGTCGATGAAATCGATCACGATCAGACCGGCCAGATCGCGCAGGCGCAGCTGGCGTGCCACCTCTTCGGCGGCCTCCAGGTTGGTTTTCAGCGCGGTTTCCTCAATCGAACCTTCCTTGGTGGCCCGGCCCGAGTTCACGTCGATGGCAACCAAAGCTTCGGTCACGCCGATCACGATGTAGCCGCCCGATTTCAGCTGCACGGTCGGGTTGAACATGCTGCCCAGGTAGCTTTCGACCTGATAGCGCGCGAACAGCGGCAGCGGGTCGGTATATTGCTTCACGTTCTTGGCGTGGGACGGCATGATCATTTTCATGAAGTCCTTGGCCACGCGATAGCCGGCTTCGCCCTCGACCAGCACTTCATCGATCTCGCGGTTATAGAGATCGCGGATGGTGCGTTTGATCAGGTTGCCTTCTTCATAGATCGGCGCGGGGGCGACCGATTTCAGAGTCAGCTCGCGAATCTGTTCCCACAGGCGCATCAGGTATTCGTAGTCGCGCTTGATTTCCGACTTGGTGCGTTTGGCTCCTGCCGTGCGGATGATCAGGCCAGCGCCTTCAGGCACCGAGATTTCGCCCGCGATCTCTTTGAGCTTTTTACGGTCGGTGGCGTTGGTGATCTTGCGGCTGATCCCGCCGCCCCGGGCGGTGTTGGGCATCAAGACGCAATAGCGGCCTGCCAGCGACAGATAAGTCGTCAGGGCCGCGCCTTTGTTGCCGCGTTCCTCCTTGACGACCTGCACCAGCAGAATCTGGCGTACTTTGATCACTTCCTGGATCTTGTAGCGCTTGGGGCGCGGCTTGCGCGGTGTGCGGATTTCCTCGGTAACGTCTTCTTCGGCAACCGATTCAATGTCTTCGTCGCGCTCAGAGGCATGGCTCAGCGCCTCGTCCTCGGCGTCTTCGCTCGACTCGCCATTTGGCTCTTGGGGAGCATCGTCTTGGGCGGTTTCGACCTCGGGCGTTTCCTCGGCGGATTCTTCGGTGGTTTCTTCACCTGCGTCAGTCTCGGCCTCGGTGTCAGACGCGGTATCAGTTTCGTCAGAAACCTCCGCCGTTACCACCTGATCTTCGGTGTCCGAAATCTTAGCAGCCATGGTCTGAGGGCCGGGCTTGTCTTCGTCAGAAGTGTCATCCGATGCCTCAGGGGCTTCGGCGACCTCAACGGGGGCTTCAACCTCTGCCTCGGCAACCGCAACTGGATCGGCTTCAACCGCTGTATCCTCTACGGTGTCGACAGGCGCTGCCTCGGCGACTTGAACCGGCGCATCTTCGGGCGTGTCGACCACGGCGTCAGCGACATCCGCCGCGGAGGCATCATCTGTCAGGTCAACCACATCCATTCCCGGGATGGATTCGGCGGTTTCGACGACGTTTGCTTCGGCTGTTTCAGCAGCCGTTTCGGGCTTGGCCTTAGAGCGTGACCGCGAACGGCGACGGCGTGACCGCCCGCCAGAAGGTTTTTCATCGTCTTCTGCCATAGCTTTGGCATAGGCGCGTTCATCTTCCAGCAACGCTTCGCGATCGGCGACCGGAATCTGATAGTAATCGGGGTGGATTTCCGAAAACGCCAGAAAGCCATGGCGGTTTCCGCCATAATCCACGAAGGCCGCCTGAAGCGACGGTTCGACCCGTGTTATTTTTGCAAGATAGATGTTGCCAGCAAGCTGGCGTTTGTTGACTGATTCAAAGTCGAACTCGTCAACCTTGTTTCCGTCCACCACGACCACGCGAGTTTCCTCGGCGTGGGTGGCGTCGATGAGCATTTTCTTTGCCATGTTGTCTCTTTGCACCGCGGCAAGCGCCCGGGCCCAAGTGGGCGGGGGCGTTGCGGGTGGTGTCTTGTTTGGGCTTGGGGACGGGGCATAACAGCACACGAGGGGGCAGTTGTCTGCCCGCCTGCTCGTTGCCTGTTTATGCGCACGCGTTCCATCGCGGTTTTTTCCTCGATGCCTTACTGAAGAAAGGCACCTATTGCTTAGAAACCCCTGTTGTCAGGGGCGTACTGGTGGCCCGAGGGCCAAATCGGTCTGTCTGTATGCGCGGGCCGCAAACTGCGGGGCGTTTCATAAAAACAGCGAAACTCATGATGTCCGGCGGCTCAGGGCACGCCTTTTGACATTTGTCGACCTTATCGTCGCTTATAGGTAAATGACAATGGTGTTTTTCGTAATCAAGGGGTTAACGCCACGGATCTGGCGTCAAACCCTTCAATTTACAGATAGTCGGCGCGGCTGAGACCGTATTTGGCCATTTTTTCGTTCAAGGTCCGGCGCGGCAGGCAAAGCTCTTCCATCACGCTGACGATAGACCCTTTATGGCGGCGCATTGTGTTGTCGATCAACATGCGTTCAAAGGCTTCGACATATTCCTTCAACGGTTTGCCCTCGGTGGTCATTACCGGCTGCATCTCTTCGTTGTCCGACATCAGCAAGCTTGCAATCGAGCCTGACCCGCGCCGGTTTTGCAGCACGGCGCGTTCAGCCACATTGATCAGTTGGCGCACATTGCCCGGCCAAGGAGCCTGCAATAATTGCGCGGCTTCCTGTGCGGTGACTTCGGGGGCGTCACAGCCGTATTCCTCGGCGAATTGCTCGGACAGACGTGTGAACAGGGTCAGCACATCCTCTCCGCGCGTACGCAATGGCGGCAGGGTGATTTTCATCGCCGCCAGACGGAAGAACAGATCGGGGCGCAGGACGTCTTCACAGGTTTTGCCCGGCTCTTGCAGGTTAGATACCGCGATGATGCGGGTTTCGGCCGGGGTGCCCTGATCATTGATAAAGGTTAGCAACCGGGCCTGAAGCGCTTGCGGCAGAGATTCGATATCTTCAAGGCACAGGGTGCCGCCGCGCGCCTCTTCGACCAGCGGCAAGGAAACGCCATCCGGCACCGGGCCAAACAAACGCGCAGCCAGATCGTCTTCGCCATACGCAGCACAGGACAGTTGCACGAACTTTCGCCCGGCACGCGGGCCAACCGCATGCAAGGCATGGGCGACAACGGTTTTACCTGTGCCGGTTTCCCCGTCGATCAGGACGTGGCCATCGGCCTGCCCCAGATCCAGAATGTCTTCGCGCAGACGTTCCATCACTGGCGAGGTGCCGATCAGCTTTTTCATCAGCACGGTGCCGTCTGATAGTTCCAACCGCAGTGCGCGGTTGTCCAGCGTCAGACGACGGATTTGTGCGGCGCGTTTGGCCAGATCGGTCATGCGATCCGGATTGAAGGGCTTTTCCAGAAAGTCATAGGCGCCAATACGCATGGCCTCGACGGCCATCGGTACATCGCCATGGCCGGTGATCATGATCACCGGCAAGCCGCTGTCCTGACTCATTAGCTTTTTCAGAAACGCCATGCCATCCATGCCGGGCATGCGAATGTCGGTGACGACGATACCGGGATAATCCGGTCCGATGGCTTTCAGGGCTTCTTCTGCCGAGGCGAAGGTTTCAGTGTCAAATCCCGACAGGGCCAGCCATTGGCTGATCGACTGACGCATGTCCTGCTCATCATCTACGATGGCGATCTTGATGCCGCGATTCATCGTTGCTCTCCTTCTGGGCCTATTGGGCCGCTTCTATTTCTGACTGCTCGTCATCAAGGATGGGCAGCTGTACCTCAAAAACTGCGCCGCCGCCGCGTCCGTTATGCGCGGTCAGCCGTCCCCCAAGGTCGTTGACGATACCCGACGAAATGGCAAGCCCCAGCCCGACACCGTCGCCCGGGGATTTGGTGGTGTAGAAAGGCTCAAACAAGGCGTCCAGATCATCAATGCCATGGCCATTGTCGCGCACCGTCAACGTAGCGGTTTCGCCTGCGGCCAGCAGCAGATCAATCTGCGCTTCACTGACGTTCTTGGTGGCATCCAGCGCGTTGCGCAGCAGGTTAATGATCACCTGTTCCAGCCGCACCCGGTCGGCCATTACCAACACGGGCGCATCCGGCAGACTGCGCGTGATGGTGACGTCCCGGCGACGTAGTTGCGGCTCCATCATCGACAGGGCCGAGGACACACTTCCTTTGAAATCAACGGGTTCAAAGGCGTCACCCCCTTTGCGGGCATAGGATTTCAACTGTTTGGTAATAGCGCCCATGCGTTCGATCAGATCGTCAATCCGCTGGAACGAGGACAGCGCCTCTTCCGAGCGCCGCCGCTGCAACAACAGGCGTGCCCCGGCCAGATAGGTCTTCATCGCTGCGAGGGGCTGGTTTAGCTCGTGGCTGACGGCGGCAGACATTTCGCCCAGGGCCGCCAATTTGGAGCTTTGCGCAAGCGTTTGTTCCGCCACTTCCAGGTTCTTTTCGGCCTTTTCGCGTTCGGCAATTTCCCGCTGTAGCCTTAGGTTTAGCGCGCGAAGTTCCGCCGATTCACGCTGGAAAAACACCGATTGCGACTGCGCACGGCGACTCATCAAATAGAAGGTCAGCGCCAGCAAAATCGCAAAGGCCATGATTTCCAGCGCCAAAACCGCGTTCACTTTTTCCCGGATCGAGCTGTAGGTCGTAAAGCTGACCATGTGCCAACCGCGAAACAGGATGCGGGATTCATTGCGCATGACGGCCTCGCCCAGCACATAGGCGTCAGGCGGCAGCGACGTCCAGTCGGTGGTGGCCTGAATGGCGCGTTGAATCGCTGTCGGTGCCGAGCGCGCTTCCATGGCTTCGCCTTCGGTCAGGCCGCGCCAGCGCGGTTCGGTGGACAGGATGATCTGACCTTCCGAGTTGGTCACCACGACCGCCTCGGAAAATCCGGCCCAGCTGCGTTCGAACTGCCCCAAATCCACCGACACCACGATCGCCCCGATCATCTGGCGATCCACGGTTATTTTGCGCGAATAGGTGAACTCGAACGCGTTTTGTTCGTTGCGGTCTGCGTTGAATACGGTGTCATTTGACCGCTGCGCTTCAACAAAGAAGGCGGCACCGCGCAGGTTGGTGCCGATCCGCGCCCGGTCTGAGGCGGCGACGACCCGTCCTTCTGAATCCAGCAGCAGCAGCGAGGCCGCGCCGATTTCTTCGATAAAAGAAATCAACCGTTGCGAGCTTTGCGAAAAGTCGCTGTTTTGCAGGGCGCCAGTCAGGGTTGGGTCTTGTGACAACAACAGGGGCACAACCGAGGCGCGCTGAAGTTCAGACAGAATGTTGCCTGAATAAAGCGCCAGCCTGACATTGGCGCGGTTGCGCGTGTCGTTGGTAAACCGCTCGCTCAGGAAAGAGTTGGTCACCCAGACCACCGCCACGGCAGCCACGAAAAACGCAACCATCACCACCCGAAGGCGCATGCTGGCGCCTTTCAACGGCGGGGTCGTCAAAGCGATGGATGTTTGGCGTGACATAGGGGGAATTTAAGCCCCCCTGCCCGGCGCGGCAAGCAACCTGACTTATGTCAGCGCCATAGCGCCCGCCAATGCGCGGAACAGCGCCGCCCCATCGGTGTTGCCATGGGCATTTTCGACGCAGCGTTCAGGGTGCGGCATCATCCCCAGCACACGACGGTTTTCTGAAAGGATGCCGGCGATATCTTCCGTCGAGCCATTGGGGTTGTCAGCATAGCGAAATGCAACCCGATCTTCACCATTCAGACGCGCCAGCGTTTCAGCGTCGGCATTATAGTTGCCGTCGTGATGGGCCACCGGATAGATCACGGTTGCACCCGCATCATAACCGTTGGTGAAATCGCTATTGTTGGTTTCGACGGTCAGGTCCACCGGTTTGCAGATGAACTTCAGCCCCGCATTGCGCATCAAAGCGCCGGGCAGCAGGCCGGTTTCTGTCAGCACCTGAAAGCCGTTGCACACGCCCAGAACATAGCCGCCCTTGTTGGCGAAATCGACAACCGCCTGTGCAATCGGCGAACGCGCCGCGATTGCACCACAGCGCAGGTAATCCCCAAACGAAAAGCCACCGGGAATGGCCACCATATCCAGCCCGTCGGGCAGGCTGGTTTCCTTGTGCCAGACGATTTGGGTTTTCTCGTTGCCTGCAACCTGGTTCAAGGCCACAGCCATGTCGCGGTCGCAGTTAGAACCGGGGAACTGGATGACAGCGGCGCGCATCAGGCGATCTCCACCGAGTAGCTTTCGATCACCGTGTTGGCGAGCAGCTTTTCACACATGTCTTTGACGGTTTCTTCGGCCTTGGCGGCGTCGGTTTCGGCCAGATCCAATTCAATGACCTTGCCCTGACGGACCCCTTCGACGCCATCAAACCCCAAAGTGCCAAGCGCGTGGCGCACGGCCTCGCCCTGCGGGTCCAGAACACCGTTTTTCAACATGACATGTACACGAGCTTTCATCGTGGCGGTTCCTTTAGTTGATCAGCGTAGGTTTGGGGGCGCCAGTGTTGGCAGGCAGCACGCCAAGGCGGCGGGCCACTTCGGTATAAGCATCCGTCAGGCTGCCCAGATCGCGGCGGAACACATCTTTATCCAGCTTGGCGCCGGTTTCGATGTCCCACAGGCGGCAGCTGTCAGGGCTGATTTCATCGGCAACGATCAGGCGCATGAATTCACCTTCATAGACGCGGCCGAATTCAATCTTGAAATCTATCAGCTTGATGCCCGCGCCATACATGACGCCTGACATGAAATCATTGACCCGCAGCGCCAGCGCGACGATGTCATCCAGATCCTGCTGCGAGGCCCAGCCAAAGCTGATGATGTATTCTTCGGGCACCAGAGGATCGCCAAGCGCGTCATCCTTATAGGAGAACTCGACCATCGGGCGCGGCAGGGCTTGGCCCTCTTCCAGACCCAGACGTTTCGCCATCGAACCCGCGGCATAGTTGCGCACGATCACTTCTAGCGGCACGATCTCGCACGAGCGCACCAGCTGTTCGCGCATGTTCAGGCGCTTCAGGAAGTGCGTCGGAACGCCGATTTGGTTCAGGCCCAGCATGAAAAATTCGGACAGGCGGTTGTTCAGCACACCTTTACCATCCAGCACATCGTGCTTTTCGGCGTTAAACGCGGTGGCGTCATCCTTGAAATACTGCACGATGGTGCCCGGCTCGGGGCCTTCATACAGAATCTTCGCCTTGCCTTCGTAGATTTTCTTGCGGCGTGCCATGGGTGCTCCGGATCATGGGGGCGCGTTGGCCCCTTTTATGGGCCTCTCTTAAGCGAAGGGGCTGGTCAGGGCAAGCTGGTGCGCAAAATCTCGTTTTTCCCCGCATGGTAGCGCTTAGCCCCCCTTTGCACCGGCGCCCCAATCGCCTAAATACAATACAACTGGATTCTGGAGGACCAAGGTAAAATGACCACCTTCGACGAGCGTGAACACGCTTTTGAAAACAAATTCGCCCATGACGAAGAAATGAAGTTCAAAGCACAAGCACGTGCCAACAAGCTTCTGGGCCTGTGGGCCGCCGAGCTGCTGGGCAAAACCGGCGACGATGCCGAAGCTTACGCCAAAGAGGTGATCAGCTCGGACTTCGAAGAAGCTGGCCACGAAGACGTCTTCCGCAAGGTGTCGGGCGATCTGGGTAGCAAGGCAGATGAAGCCGCCATTCGCGCCAAAATGGCCGAAACACTGGCTGAAGCCAAAGACCAGATTATGAACGAAGTCTGATTTCCACATCATTTGGAAACAGCAAAGCGCGCCCTTCGGGGCGCGTTTTTTCTTGGCTCAGTATGCGCGGGGTTCAAGATGATTATGACTACAATCAATTTGCGCGTTGGCGTCGAACATGGCACTTGAGGCGCAACGCGCGCGCAAAAAGATCCCAGAAAGGGGAACTCCGATGGCTGATGCCCTGTCAAAACTACTTGAAACCCGTGACTGGCTGCTGGCCGACGGGGCGACCGGGACCAACCTGTTTAACATGGGGCTTAGCTCGGGTGATGCGCCAGAGCTGTGGAACGTGGACGAAGCCGACAAGATTCGCGCGCTGTATCGCGGTGCGGTTGAGGCTGGCTCGGATATCTTTCTGACAAACTCTTTTGGCGGCAATGCATCGCGTTTGAAGCTGCACGCAGCCGACAAACGCGTGCGCGAACTGAATATTGCCGCCGCTGAGCTGGGCCGCGAAGTCGCCGAGAGCGCCGGGCGCCCGGTTGTTGTGGCAGGCTCGGTTGGCCCGACCGGTGAAATCATGGAGCCGATGGGCACCCTGTCATACGCCACGGCTGTTGAAATGTTTCACGAACAGGCCGAAGCCCTGAAAGAAGGCGGCGCGGATGTTTTGTGGGTTGAAACCATTTCCGCCCCCGAAGAGTTCAAAGCCGCCGCCGATGCGTTTCAGCGCGCGGAAATGCCTTGGTGTGGCACCATGAGCTTTGATACCGCCGGACGCACCATGATGGGCGTGACCTCGGCCGCGATGGCCGAGATGGTCGACAAGTTGGATTATAAGCCCGTGGGCTTTGGCGCGAACTGTGGTGTGGGGGCCTCTGATCTGTTGCGTACCGTGCTGGGCTTTGCCGCTGCGGGCACCGAGACCCCGATCATCGCAAAGGGCAATGCCGGGATTCCGAAATACGAAGACGGCCATATTCATTATGATGGCACGCCTGAGCTGATGGCCGATTACGCCGTGCTGGCCCGCGATTGCGGTGCCACGATCATCGGTGGTTGCTGTGGCACCATGCCCGAGCACCTGCGTGCCATGCGCGAAGCGCTGGAAACCCGGCCCCGGGGCGAGCGCCCGACGCTGGACGAAATCGCGGCGCGTTTGGGTGGGTTTAGCTCGGCCTCGGATGGGACAGGCGATGACGTGCCCGCGCCATCGCGTCAGCGTCGTCGTCGTCGGGGATAAGATGTCAAAACAGGCTCAGCTGATCGCCGGGGCGCGGGGGCACGCGAAATTGCGTGATGTCCAGCGGATCCAGCCGGTCCGCCAGGCCAAGTCGGGCCTGCGCGGCGCGAAACCGTGCGCCGATCAATTTGGCATAAGGCCCCTGCCCGCGCATCCGTTTTCCCCAATCAGCGGCGTAATCACTGCCCCCGTGCATATCGCGGATATGTCCCATGACGCGGACCATGCGATCCGGGTAATGGCGGTGCAGCCAGTCGCGAAACAGCGGCGCGACCTCAAGCGGCAAGCGCAGCATGATCCAGCTGGCGGCGACGGCACCCGCCTGCGCGGCCTCGGCCAGGATCTTTTCCAGCTCGTGATCGGTCAGCGCCGGGATCACCGGCGCGATCATAACGCGAACGGGAATGCCTGCATCGGACAGGGCTTTGATCGTGTTCAACCTGCGCTGCGGCGCGGGCACGCGCGGCTCAAGCTTTCGGGCCAGCTTGGCGTCCAGAGACGTCACCGACAGACCCACCCGCACCAAGCCGCGCTGCGCCATGGGCGCCAGCAGATCAATGTCACGTTCAATCAACGTGCCCTTGGTGACAATGCCCACGGGATGGTTGAAATCGGACAGCACATGCAGAATGTCCCGCATCAAGCCCCGGTCCCTCTCGACCGGTTGGTAGGGGTCGGTGTTGGTGCCAATCGCAATCATCGCGGGCTTGTAGGATTTGCGCGACAGCTCCGCCGCCAGCCGTTCGGGCGCGTCTGGTTTGACGATCAGTTTCGTTTCGAAATCCATCGCGGGCGACAGGCCCATATACGCATGGGTCGGGCGCGCAAAGCAGTAGATACAGCCGTGTTCACATCCCCGGTACGGGTTGATGGAGCGGTCAAAGGAGATGTCGGGCGAGCGGTTGCGGGTGATGATACGCGTGGCGCGTTCCTCGCGCAGCTCGGTTCTGATGGGGGGCAGGTCTTCGGGAATGTCCCAGCCATCGTGCTCGGGCACGCGGGCGTAAGGCTCAAACCGGCCCGCGTCATTGCTGGCCGCGGCCCTGCCCTTGCGGCGCTCAGCCGGGATATGATGCTCGAGACTCGACATAGAACATAAATAGAACATTAACGGCGCCCGGGCCAGTGCCCGGTGGGTGAAAACCCTGCTATGATCAACGAAAGAACAGCCCTAAGGGGAACGGAAATGTCAGACGAAGAAGATATCATCCTGTCGGAACTGGATGACGGTGAGCTGGTCGAACAGATGCAGGACGACCTTTATGACGGTATGGCCGAAGAGATCGTCGAGGGCGTTGAGATTCTGTTGGAACGCGGCTGGGTGCCCTATGACATCCTGACCAAAGCGTTGGTGGCGGGCATGACCGTGGTGGGCAATGACTTCCGCGATGGTATCTTGTTCGTGCCCGAGGTTCTATTGGCCGCCAAAGCGATGAAAGCGGGCATGGCGATTCTGAAGCCCTTGCTGGCTGAAACCGGCGCGCCGCGCATGGGTAAGATGGTCATCGGTACCGTCAAAGGCGACATCCACGACATCGGCCAGAACCTAGTGACGATGATGATGGAAGGCGCAGGTTTTGAGGTCAAAAACATCGGCATCAACAACCCGGCCGAAGAATACATCGCCGCCTGCAAAGAGTTCAACGCCGACATTCTGGGCATGTCTGCCCTGCTGACCACGACCATGCCTTACATGAAGATCGTCATCGACGAGTTGAAAGAGCAAGGCCTGCGCGACGACTATATCGTCATGGTCGGCGGCGCGCCTTTGAACGAGGAATTCGGCACCGCTATCGGCGCAGATGCCTATTGCAAAGACGCCGCCGTCGCCGTGGAAATGGCGAAACAGCTGATCGCGGCCAAAGCTGCCTGATGACAATGAAGCCCCGCATTCTTTTACTGGCCTGCGGGGCTTTGGCGCGTGAGTTGCGCACCATGATGGCGGGTCCGGGCTGGGCACATTGTGACCTGCACTGCCTGCCCGCCGATCTGCACAACCGCCCCGATCAGATCGCCCCCGCAGTCGAACGTGCCGTTCTGGCGCGCCGGGACGATTACGACGATGTGTTCGTGGTTTACGCCGATTGCGGCACCGGCGGGCAGTTGCAGGCGACCTGTGACCGGCTAGGTGTGCAGATGATGGCCGGCCCGCATTGTTATGCGTTTTACGACGGGCTAGAGGAATTCGCCGCGCGGGACGAGGCCACCTGTTTCTACCTGACCGACTTTCTGGTGCGCCAGTTCGATGCTTTTGTCTGGAAACCCCTGGGGCTGGATCGCCACCCCGAGCTTTTGTCGATGTATTTCGGCAATTACACGACGTTGATCTATCAGGCGCAAACGGATGACGCCGCGCTGACAGCTATGGCCCAGGACTGCGCCGCACGGTTAGGTTTGGCCTTTGAGCGGCGTTTCACGGGTTATGGGGAACTGGCTGACATTCCTGCCCGGTTCGCTTAAAGCCCCTTAAAGGCCTTTTCCTGCCGCGCGGTCCAGTGCACGGTCAGGGTGTAACCTTCCTCGTCCTGAACCTCATGCTCTACGATGCCTTCGTTGAATAGCCACGCGCGCTGTTTGCCTTGGGCAAAGTCCAGCTTGACCTCTGCGGTGAAACGTTCGTCGTCCAGCGCGTCGGTGACCGCCTGCATCAGGGGGTCCACCCCTTCACCAGTGATCGCTGACATGGTGAAGATTTTTTCCTCGCGGTCCGCTTTTACCTGCAAACCTTCGCGATCACCTGGGTCCAGCAGGTCGATCTTGTTCCAGACTTCGATCTGTTTGGTGTCTTCCGCCACCCCCAAATCGTTCAGGATCGCCAGCACATCGGTGGCCTGATCGGCGCTGTCGGGGTGGGCGATGTCGCGCACATGCAGGATCAAATCAGCCTCGAGGACTTCTTCCAAGGTTGCGCGAAACGCCGCAACCAGTTGCGTCGGCAGATCGGAAATGAACCCCACCGTGTCAGACAGGATTACTTCTTTTCCTGTCGGTAGGGTCACGGCGCGCATGGTTGGGTCCAACGTGGCAAAGAGCATGTCTTTGGCCATCACCTCGGCCCCGGTCAAGTAATTGAAAAGCGAGGATTTCCCGGCGTTGGTATAGCCTACCAAAGCGACAATCGGGAACGGCACCTTCTTGCGTGCGGCACGGTGCAGATCGCGGGTCTTCACGACCTTGGACAGCTGCCGCTTGATGCGCACGATGGCCTCATCAATGGCGCGGCGATCAGCCTCGACCTGGGTCTCACCGGGGCCGCCGACAAAGCCAAGACCGCCCCGCTGACGTTCAAGGTGGGTCCAGGCGCGTACCAGACGCGTGCGCTGATAGGACAGCGCCGCCAGTTCCACCTGCAACACGCCTTCGCGGGTGCGGGCGCGGTCGGCAAAAATTTCCAAAATCAACCCGGTGCGGTCCAGAAGCTTGACCTTCCATTCCTTCTCCAGATTGCGTTGCTGCACGGGCGTGACCGGACCATCGACCAGCACCAGATCGACCTCATGCGCTTTGAATTTGGCGGCCAGCTCTTCGATCTTGCCGGGGCCAAACAGAAGGCCGGGGCGTGCCTTGGGCAAGGGCACGACGTCAGATCCCACCACCTCTAGATGCGGTAGGGCCAGCGCCAATGACACGGCTTCTTCGAGCGCGGGGGCGGCAGGGCGCCGTTCGCGGTCGGAATGAATGTCGGGATGCAGCACCCAAGCGCGGGTTAGCGCGGTGCTGTGCTCAGTCAGGTCGGAAATTATTCCTCACCGTCATACAGGTTGATTGGTTGTGCGGGCATGATCGTGGAAATCGCATGCTTATAGACCAATTGGCTTTGACCATCGCGGCGCAGCAACACGCAGAAATTGTCAAACCAGGTGATAACGCCTTGCAGCTTCACCCCGTTGATCAGGAAAATTGTGACCGGAACTTTGGTCTTTCGCACATGGTTAAGAAAAGCATCTTGCAAGTTTTGTTTATCGCCAGCCATTGTTTTTCTTGCCTTATAGCTATTGCCGATTCTCCGCTGTGCCGGAAAATGTTCGCGTCTGTTCCCAATTTATGTCCGAGCCCGCCGCGATATACCAGCCCTAAGACCCTACTTTTCCGCGATGATTATCGGGTGCGGCTTTACTGACGCCAGAACTCGGGGTTCAAAAGCGCGATAATCGCCAGTGTTTCCAGCCGTCCCAGCACCATTGCGGCTGAAAGAATCAGCTTGGCGGCTTCGGGAAGCGCTGCAAAGCTGATCGGGTCTGCGCTGGCGACCTGGGTAAGCGGGCCGGTGGTTGAAAGCGCCGAAATGGTCAGGATCGTCGCCGTTTCAAAAGACAGGCCGGTCAGGGCCAGCGCCGTCATCACCAAGGCAATCGACAATGCGAACAGCATAAAGAACACCCAGGCCACATAGGCACCCTGCCCCCGGATGTGTCGCGCCAGTGCGCCTGCGCCGCCAACCGAAGATGGATGTACCAGCTTGTCCATCTCGCGCAGGCCATGTTTGTAAAGTGCATAAACCCGCAGCAGTTTCACCCCACCTGCTGTTGTGGCCACGCCACCGCCCACCAAAGCCAACCCAACCAGAACCAAGCCCGGGGTTTGCAGGCCGGACCAATTGCGCGCCAGTTCCCAGTCCGCTGACGAAAACCCGGTGGTCGACAAAAACGACATCACCGAAAAAACAGAGCCCCACGCCGCATGCAACGCCGCGCTAAGGTTTTGCTGCTCGTCCACGTCATAGGCGCCCAGCCAATGGCGAAAGAACAAAAACGCCGGCACACACAGGACGATCAATCCAGCCAACATGAATTCAGGATCGTTTCGCAAACGGCGCAGCCCCTGTTTGGTCGTATCCGGCGTAAAGGTCTGACGTGTCAGGGCAAAGATGAAAAAGATAAAGATCAGAAGCTCAGCCGGGAAGCCAGTCGTCGAATTTTCCAACCCGCCAATGGGGGAGATACCACTGGTCGCCAAGGTCGACATGGCATGACACGCGGCAACAAAGGCCGATTCCCCCGACAGGATCAGGGCCAACCAAAGCGCCCCTGTCAGCCCGGTATATATCGGCAGAAGTTGTTGCGAATAACGCAGCAACAGCGCGCGCGGGTCGGTGTTTCGAACATGCTCTTCTATCTTGCGGGCACCGCGGCCGATGGTGGCGCTTGAAATAACCTCGAACCCGCCAAGGTTCTTTGGGGCCAGAATGGCCAAAGCGGTCACCCAGACAAAAAAACCGCCCATCCAGCCGACCAATGCACGCCACAGATGAACCGAATCGCGCAACCGGGCCGGATCATCAAAAGAGGTCGCGCCGGTGGTCGTCAGGCTTGAAACCATCTCAAGATAGGCGTTCACAAAAGTCGTGTCGCGCACGGCTTCATTAAAGGGCACCGCCAGCATCAGAGGCAGCCCGGCATAGGCCAAAGGAAGTGCCAGCAAATGGCTGCGCGCCACGTTTCGGTTTTTGTTGTTATAGGTCGCAAGACCGACCATCAACACAATGAAATAAAACAGAAAAGCTGAATACCCAAAGGCTCGGGCGCTTAGATGGTCATTCACCGCAAGCCCATAGAAGGCAGGCACCAGCATCGCCGTCGCCCCGACCCCCATCAGGATCACCATGAGCGGGATGTTGAGGATGCGATGCATCGGCTTAGAAGAAATCGACTGACACTTGCAACAGACGTTCTACCTCGGGCACGTCGGCGGCAAGGCTGAATAGCAGGATGATGTCTCCCTCGTCCACGCGGGTGCCGCCCTTGGGGCGTATCAGCTTGTCGCCCTTTTGCAGAGCCCCCACCATCACGCCTTGCGGGAAGTCGATGTTGCGGATCTGGCTGCCTGCGATGGGCGAAGTCGACAGAACCTGCGCCTCGATCACCTCGGCCTCGGCATCGCCAATTGAATACACCCCGCGTACGCGCCCATGCCGGATGTGGCGCAGGATCGAGCTGACTGTGGTCGAGCGCGGGTTGATATAAGCGTCGATGTCCAGCGGCTCCATCATCGGCACAAGGGATGGATCGTTGACAAGGCTGATCGCCATTGGGCAGCCTTCGGCCTTGGCACGCACCGCGGCCAGAAGGTTGGTTTTATCGTCATCGGTAACCGCCAAAACGGCGTCAGCCTTGTCGATACTGGCTTCGGCCAACAGGCCAACGTCCATGCCATCGCCATGTAGCACGATGGTGCGTTCCAGCGCATCAGCCGCCACTTCGGCCTGGGTGCGGTTCTTTTCAATCACCTTGGCGCGCACGCGGCGGGTCTGGCTTTCCAGCGTCTGGGCTACAACCAGCCCAACATTGCCACCACCAATGATCACCACACGTTCCTGTTGCTTGGTGGATTTACCGAAAATTTCGAGCGTGCGGGTGACGTCGTCGCGATGGGTAAAACAGTAAATCTGATCGCCCGGGAACAGCTGATCGCCGGATTCCGGGGCAAACAAAGACCCTTCGCGCCGGATACCGGCCACCAGCGCCCGCAGGGTTGAAAACAGGTCGGTCAGCTGTCGCAGAGGCGTGTTGATGACCGGGCAATCGTCATCAATGGTGATGCCCAGCAGCTGCATCTCACCGTCCAGAAAAGATTCCGTATCAAAGGCGGACGGGGCAGCCAGACGCTGCAAGGCGGCCTCGGCCACTTCGCGCTCGGGGCTGATCACCACGTCGATGGGCATGTGGTCACGCCGGTACAGATCGGAATAAATCGCTGTCAGATAACTTTGGCTGCGCAGGCGCGCGATTTTGCGCGGGATTGCAAAAACCGAATGGGCCACCTGACAGGTGACCATGTTGACCTCGTCAGAATAGGTCGCGGCGATGATCATATCGGCATCGCGCGCCCCGGCCCGGTCCAGAATGTCAGGATAAGAGGCAAAGCCAGCCACCCCCTGAACGTCCAGCGTATCGGTGGCGCGGCGCACCAGATCGGCATCGTTGTCGACGACGGTGACGTCGTTGCGCTCACTGGCCAGATGGCGGGCGATCTGCCAGCCCACCTGCCCTGCCCCGCAAATGATCACTTTCATGCTTCGGCCCCGGTTGCCATATCAGACGCATCATTTGCAGATGCGGCGCGGGTGGTCAATCACGCGTCGCTTTCCTCTTCGACATGGGCGACCCGTGCCCCGGCCTTGTTGCTGGTGACGACGCCCAGCGATTTCAGCTTTCGGTGCAGCGCGGAACGTTCCATCCCCACGAAAGACGCGGTGCGCGAAATATTCCCGCCAAAGCGGTTGATTTGCGTCAGCAGGTATTCGCGTTCAAACAATTCGCGCGCTTCACGCAGGGGCATGGTCGCCAACGAGCTGGACAACACCACACGGCCCTCTTCGGTTGGGGCTTCCGAGGTTTCAGGCAACTCTTGCGCCGCGATTTCGCCATTGCCATCGCCAAGGATCAACACGCGTTCGATCACATTCTTCAGCTGGCGCACGTTGCCGGGCCATTCCATCGTCTGCAACAAGGTCTTTGCTTCGTCGCTCAAGGGGCGCTGCGGCAGGCCCTGACTTTGGTTGAACAGATCGATGAAATGAGCCGCCAGTTCGGGGATGTCTTCGCGCCGTTCATCCAGGGCGGGCACGTTGATCGGGACCACATTCAGCCTGTGATACAGCTCTTGGCGGAAGGCGCCGGCGTTGATCTCTTTTTCAAGATCACGGTTGGTGGACGAGATCACCCGGATGTCGACCTTGACGTTACCTGCGCCGCCAACGCGTTGAAATTGCTGATCAACAAGGACGCGCAAAATCTTGGACTGGGTGCCAAGTGGCATATCCGCGATTTCATCGAAATACAGTACCCCGCCATGGGCTTGTTCCAGCAAGCCGGGTTCCTGCCCGCGCTCACCGTCTTCACGGCCAAACAGCACTTCTTCCATACGGTCGGGCTCTATCGAAGCCGAGTTCACCACGGTGAACGGGGCCGAGGCACGGTTGGAATTGGCGTGGATGTAGCGCGCGGCGATTTCCTTGCCACTGCCCGCCGGGCCGGTCAGCATCACCCGACCATTTGATTTTGTCACCTTATCCAACTGCCCGCGCAGGGTTTTATACGCCGAGCTGGAGCCGATCATTTCCGCCGGTGTGCTATCGCCGCGTTTGAGTTCGGTGTTTTCACGGCGCAGACGCGAGGTCTCCATTGCCCGGCGTATCACCACCAGCAGCTGGTCAATATTGAAGGGCTTTTCGATGAAATCATACGCGCCTTGTTTGATCGCCGCGACAGCGATTTCAATGTTGCCATGGCCCGAAATGATTACGATCGGGATTTCAGGGTTTTCCCGCTTAACCTTGGTCAGGATGTCGATCCCATCCATCTGACTGTCTTTCAGCCAAATGTCCAAAATCATCAGTGCCGGGGGCTCTTGCTCAATCGCCTGAATGCATTGATCTGAATTCGCTGCGAGGCGGGTGGTGTAACCTTCGTCCTGCAAAATATCCGAGATCAGCTCGCGAATGTCGCGCTCGTCGTCCGTGATCAGAATATCGCCCATGGGTACCTCTTACTGCTATTGCGCCGCGGTCGTTGCGCGGAGATCGGTGTCATCGAGACGCGGCAGGGTGATCACCGCCTGTGCGCCTCGATGGCTGTTGTTTTCAAATATATTGGCGTCGGTCAGCGCCAGGGTGCCGCCATGCTCTTCGATGATCTTTTTCACGATGGACAGGCCAAGACCGGTGCCTTCGCTGCGGGTCGTCACATAGGGTTCAAACAGCTTGGCGCGGTCTTCTGGCAGACCGATGCCGTTGTCGCTGATACGGATCGTGACGTTTTTCTTACTGGGTTCCATGGTGACACGGATTTCAGGCGCATGACCTGTTGGAGCCCCATTTTCCTGCAGGCTTTCAATGGCTTCCCCGGCGTTCTTGATTAAGTTTGTCAGGGCTTGAGTGATCATGGTGTCGTCCAGCTCGGCCATGATACTGGCGTCGGGAAGGTCCGCGTGGAAGGTCACGCCGGGCTGGCCGGCTTCCTGCAATAGCACAGCATCACGAGTCAGCGCCGTCAGATCGCTGATACGGCGGTCGGGTTCGGGCATGCGGGCAAACTTGGAAAACTCATCAACAATGCGCCGCAAGTCATTGGTTTGACGCACGATTACGTCCGTCATCTGGTTTAGGCCTTCGGCGTTATCGCCCAGCTCTCGGCCATATTTGCGGCGGATCCGTTCGGCCGACAGTTGGATCGGGGTCAGCGGATTCTTGATTTCATGTGCGATCCGGCGCGCGACGTCTCCCCATGCGGCCATCCTTTGGGCCGATACCAGATCGGTCACGTCGTCAAAGGCAACCACATAGCCCACAAGGTGACTTTTTTCGTCGCGCCGCGTGGCCATGCGCACCAGCAGATTTTCCATCGCGCCTCGACGCAGCAGGCGAACTTCCTTCTGGGCCGTTTCCGCGCCCGAGCCGCGCAGCCGGTCAAACAGCCCGGCAAATTCGGGTACCATTGCTTCCAGCGGTGGGTGTTCGTCCAGATCTTCCATGTCCAGCAATCGTCGGGCTGATCGGTTCATGAAATCGACTCGGCCCTGTTCATCCAGTCCGATCACCCCCGAGGTAACCGAGCTGAGCACCGAATCGAACAGACGTCGACGATCTTCGATCTGGCGGTTGTTCGCCATCAGGGTGCTGCGTTGTACCTTAAGTTGCTTGGTCATCTGGTTGAAGATTCGACCCAGCATGGCGATTTCGTCATCGCCTTTTTCCTCGACCACGCGCACATCCAGATCACCTGCCCCAACCCGTTGCGCTGCGCCAGCCAGGCGCCCCACAGGGCGTGACAGCCGCTCTGCGAACCACAGGCCAAGCCAGATCGCGGCAAGGATCAGGATCACGGCAAACCCGATGTAAAGCAGGCCGAATTCAAACAGCAGCCGTCCCCGGTCGGCTTCCAGTTGTTGATAGAACAGTGCGGTTTCCTGCGTTTCATCCAGCAAAGCCAGCAATTCACCATCAACGATGCGGGTGATGTAAAGATAGCGGTCAACATAGGCGGACAGCTTGATCAACCCGCGATATTCGTCATTTGGCAGATCAGGCAGCAGGACAATATCGCCCAATTCGGCCTGGGCGATTTGCGCCGGGCTGGGAAGCTCATAGTCAAACAGATAGGAACGTTCACCGCGCGCTTTGATTTCACCGGTGCCGTCAATGACGTAAGCCTCTTTCAAGCCGCGCTGCACCTGCCCCTGCGCGGTGGTCAAAAGGCGGCGCACCTCGGCATCGGACAAGAAGAATGAACTCTGCCGTGCAAGGTTCAAAAAGGCAGCAACGGCCTGGGCGTCTTCGGTTAAATCGGCGCGGTGCTGATCTTCATAGGCCTGCGCGGCCTCCAGTGAAGAGCCGACAACCTGGCGCACCCGATCTGAAAACCACCCCTCAAGCCCGGTGTTCACCGTCAGCCCGGCGAAGACGGCCACCAGAACGGTTGGAATCAGCGCAACGATGGCGAAGACGCCGGTCAGACGCAGGTGAAGCCGCGACCCCGCCGAGTGGCGCCTGCGCGCTGAGATCATCTGTGCGACGCGAAACGCCACAAGTGTTGCCACGGTCAGGATGTAGACAAGGTCGGCCAGCAGCGTCAGGCGCAAAACAACCGAGTTTGCGCTGTGATCCAGCGGCCCCAACAAAAGCAGGGTCAAAATAGCGAGCGCTGGCCCCAGAACAACAAGGCTGAGCGTGGCAAAATTGCCCCAACGCCGCATGCGGCGCAGCTTCATCAGCCGGTCCAGCGTCGTGCTCGGCGCTTTGGTCAGCACAATTCCCTCGTAAATACTGCACCGCGGTCATACGCGGGGCTTTTGACTTGCGCCCCTTTGGTTTGCGGCCAAAGGGCAACGCTCGTGTTGCGTATTTACATCAACTTGCGGCGGCGAGTCACGCGAATATCAAGGTCAGTGATCTTCTTACGCAAAGTATTTCGGTTGATCCCCAGCAGATCGGCGCATTTGGCCTGATTGCCGCCGGTCGCGTCCAGAGCGATCTCGATCAGGGGAAGTTCGACCTCGCGCAGGATGCGGGCATAGAGGCCCGGTGGTGGCAGAACCCCACCGTGCAGATCGAAGTAACGGCGCAGGTGCTTGGCGACCGAAGCTGATAGCTTTTCGCCTTCACCACCACCGACGTGCGGCTCGATCTCGGGCTGGTTGCCCAGCACCATTTCGACCTCGGTGCGCGCAATGACCTCTTCTGAGGATGTCACCATCAGGCGGCGAATAGTGTTTTCCAGCTGACGCACGTTGCCGGGCCAGCTGTAGGCGCGGATAAGTTCCATCGCATCTTCGGCAAAGCGGCGCAGCGGCAAGCCTTCGCGTTCCGCACGGCCCAGAAAGTGATCGGCCAGCAGCGGAATGTCATCAACGCGTTCGCGCAGGCTGGGTACGTTCACCGTGACCCCACCAAGACGATAGAACAGGTCCTGACGGAACTCGCCCGACTCCATTTTGTTCATCAGATCGGTCTGCGACGTCGCCATAATGCGCGGTGCCTTATCGCCGAAACTGTCCAGCATACGCACGATGCGTGCCTGGGCCTCGGCATCCAGATCGGACACCTCGTCAAACAGGATCGATCCCCCCTTGGCCCGCAACAGCAGATCCGAGGGGCCATCCATGCCGCTTAGATCCGACGCTGAAGCGGCCACGAAGGGCATGTTCCGGCGGTCAGAGAAGTCATGGATCGCACGGGCGATCAGCGACTTGCCGGTGCCGGATTCACCGGTGATCAGCACCGCCAGATCGGTGTTCATCACGCGCGCAACAAGACGATACAGCGCCTGCATCTGCGGCGTGCGCCCGACCATGGGCAGATCTTCGTTTTCCTCGCGCGGCGGCGGGCTGGTGGGCGCGGCGGGGGCACGGCGCTTGGTTTCCAGCGCACGCGCTGCGCGTTTCATCAGGTCCGGCAGATCGAACGGTTTGGGCAGGTAATCATAGGCCTCGGCCTCGGCCGCTTGAATGGCGGTCATGATCGTATTTTGCGCCGAGATCACAATCACCGGCAGGCCGGGGCGTTCCATGTTAATCTTGGGCAGCATTTCCAGCCCGTTGCCGTCTGGCATGACCACGTCCGAGATCACCAGATCACCTTTGCCTTCCTGAACCCAACGCATCAGCGTGGTCAGGCTGGAGGTGGCGTGCACCTTACACCCGGCGCGGGTCAGGGCTTGGGTCAAAACTGTACGGATTGTGCGGTCGTCATCTGCGACCAGAACTGTACCGTCCATCAGTTATCCTCCGATATTTTGGATTTGGAGAGAGGTTTGGCCCGTGGGGCCAAGGGCAACGAAATTCGGAATACCGTGCGACCAGGCGCGGATTCAGTGGCGATCAGGCCATCATTTTCAGACACGATCTTTGACACCAGCGCCAAGCCAAGCCCGGTGCCGTTCTCACGGCCTGAAACGAAGGGTTCAAACACTTCTGACGCGATTTCAGGCGGCAGGCCGGGGCCGTCGTCGATGATCTCGATCTGCAGCGGTACCGGGATGGTCTCGCCGCTGGCAATTAAACGGCGCAAGGAGCGATCATAGAAGGTGTGAATACGGATGGTCGAGCCTTGGCCGCTGCGGGCAATGGCTTCGGCCGCGTTTTTGATCAGGTTCAAAAAGACCTGCAACATCTGATCGCCGTCGGCCATGGTGGCGGGCAAAGATGGATCATAGTCGCTGATGAAATGCACATTGGCGGCAAAACCCAGCTCGGCTGATTTGCGAGCGCGGTCCAGCAGATCGTGCAGGTTGACGGGTTTGCGCTCGGGGGGGCGCAGGTTGCCAAACTGTTCGACCTGTTCCAGCAGCTTCACGATGCGCTGGCATTCGGTCACGATCAGGTCGGTCAGTTCCATGTCATCTGGCGGCAGGTTCATCGACAACAGTTGCGCCGCGCCGGTGATGCCCGCCAGGGGGTTCTTGATTTCATGAGCCAGCATTTCGGCCATCCCGATCGCTGATTTCGCAGCGGATTTAGAGCTTTGTGCGCGGTCCAGCTTGCCCGCGATCTCGCGCGGGGAAATCAGCAGCAGCAGCGTATCGTCATCCTCGCCCAACGGGGTTACCTGCACGTGGCACTGAACCGAGGCTTTGCCCGGCACCTGTACGTTCAGGTCGTTGAACACCATGGGCGATTGGTTGGCGCGAACCCGGCCCAACATGGCTTCGTTCAGGATCGAAATCTCGACCACGTCATACAGGTGTTTATCCCGCAAAGAGCGGCGCGAGCGGTAAAGAAAGGACTCCGCCGCGGGATTAACCCGCGCAATCGTGTTGTCGCCGTTCAGCACCAGTGTCGGCATTGGCAGGGCCGACCATATGGCGTCTTTTTCAAACATCATGCGGCCTGCCTGTGGTCGTGGTTCAGGGCCTCTGGCAGCAGTGCCAGAACCTGTGCGCTTGACGGGCTGGTCAATACTGCGCGGCGCAGGTTGGCCGGGGTTTGGGTGTGATCCATATACCAGCCCAGATGCTTGCGTGCGACGCGCTGGCCCAGCTCTTCGCCATAAAACGACAGCATGGCGTCGTAATGGGTGCACACCAGTTCGGTCAGCGCCCCGCCTTGGGGGGCATCCGTCTGCGGTGCATCAAACAGGTCGTTGGCGATCTGCGCCAAAAGCCAGGGCTGCCCCTGAGCGCCGCGCCCAATCATCACGCCATCAGCGCCTGATTGCTGCAAAGCACTACGGGCGGAATCAGCGCCCAGAATGTCCCCATTTGCGATGACCGGAATGCTGACAGCCCGCTTCACATTTGCAATTGCCGCCCAATCGGCAGCGCCCTTATAGAACTGGCACCGGGTGCGGCCATGGATGGTGATCATCTGGATGCCGGCATCTTCGGCGCGTTTGGCAAGTTCCGGCGCGTTCAGCAGTGCATCATTCCAGCCCAGACGGGTCTTAAGCGTAACCGGCACTGAAACAGCGTTCACCACAGCTTCGATCAAGGTCAACGCATGATCCAGATCTTTCATCAGGGCCGAGCCCGAAGCCCCTGCCCCGCTTGCGCTGGTAACCTTCTTGGCCGGGCACCCCATGTTGATGTCGATGATCTGAGCGCCGTTGTCTTCGACCATGCGAGCGGCCTCGGCCATCCAATGGGCTTCGCGTCCTGCCAGCTGCACGGCGGTGTTGTCACTGTCAAAGCCCAGCTCGGCCTTTTCACGCACACCGGGTTTTGCTTGCACCATTTCCTGACTGGCCACCATTTCAGACACCACCAGCCCAGCCCCAAAGCTTGAGACAAGATTACGAAACGGCAAGTCTGTGATCCCGGCCAGCGGGGCCAGGAAAACCGGGGGGGACAATGATGTGCTTGCCAGTTTTATGGCCAAATGCTCAATCCTTGTGCAATCAATGATCGGATTAGCGCTCTGATGAATTCAGAGTCAATTCCACCCGCCCATTATCGCGCCACAATACGTATGGCGATTAAAATTTATGCAAATGGCCACGTTTATCTGCCCCATTGCCCCGATGCGTGGCAGCGCGTAGACGAATAGATGACAAGTTGGTCAGAACTTGGCCGACTTAACCAATCGAAAACGAGAAACAGTATGATCCGCGCGCTCACCACCTTCTTTTTCATCGGCAAATTGCGCCCGGCGCCCGGCACCTGGGGGTCAGCGGCGGCGGTTGCGGTCGCGTTGGTATTGCATGGGCTGGGCGGCTTTGTCCTGCTGGCTGTAGCGACGGTGTTGGTGACGCTTCTGGGGTTTTGGTCGATTGCCCGTGATCTGGAAACCCGCACGGAAAAAGACCCGTCCGAAATCGTCATCGACGAGGTCGCAGGACAGTGGTTGGCGATGCTGGCGCCCTCGCTTGGCTTTACAATGGCGGGGCTGGACAGCTGGAATTTCCCTTGGCCCGGCTGGGTTGCCGCGTTTGTGTTGTTCCGGTTGTTTGACATCTGGAAGCCATGGCTGGTCGGGTGGGCAGACCGCAAGGGCGGCGCGATGGGCGTGATGCTTGATGATCTGATCGCGGGTGTGTTCGCCGGGATCGGTGTCATTGTCTTGGCCGGTCTCTATCACGGGGTTTTGGCATTATGACCTATGGTCCTGCGCAAACCGTGCTTGAGCTGGCCCGCGAGGCTGGCGTCTTGCTGGCAGCAGCGGAATCCTGCACCGGCGGTCTGATCGGCGGTGCGTTGACAGAGGTCGCGGGCAGCTCTGACGTGTTTGATCGTGGTTTCATCACCTACTCCAACGCCGCTAAAATGCAGATGCTGGGCGTGAAGGCAGATACCTTGCGCCAGTTTGGTGCGGTGTCCGAGCAGGTCGCACAAGAAATGGCCCTTGGGGCGCTCCGCCATTCGCGCGCTGGCTTGACGGTTGCTGTGACGGGGATTGCCGGCCCGGGCGGGTCTGACCACAAGCCCGAAGGGCGCGTGTGTTTTGGTATTGCCAATACGGCAGGTGTCTGGACTGAAACGCAAGAGTTCGGAGCTCTGGGGCGCGAGAATGTGCGCCGCGCGACGGTGGAGCATGCTCTGGGCTTGCTTGAGGCGCGCCTGGCCCAAGATTCACAAAAGATTAAAAAGTAATCTAAAGGGCGCATAAAGCGCCCGAAAGTAATGCGATCTACAAAACGCACACTAAATAATCGACATAATGACACCATAGCCCTTTGTTTGACCTCTTAATTGCTGCTTTTTGCGCCGCAATAAAAACGGAAGGGGAAATTCAATGAACGGTGCGGATACCGCCTGGATCATCGTTGCGACAGCCTTGGTGCTGTTTACGCCATTGCCTGCTTGATGAGCGTGCTTTGGCTTGTTGCGGGCTATTCAATCGCATTTGGCGATGGTGGTGCCTATTGGGGCGGGCTTGGGAAGGTCTTGCTGTTGGGCGTAGGAACCGAGGACCTTGCAGGCACCCTGCCCGAGATCCTGTTCTTTGCGTTCCAGATGACCTTTGCGATCATCACCCCGGCGCTGATCGTGGGTGCCTATGTTGAACGTGTCGGTTTTGGCTTTGTGCTGCTGTTTTCGTCCCTGTGGATGCTGCTGTGCTATGCGCCGGTCGTCCATTGGATCTGGGGCGGAGGCTTCCTGTCTGACGGCGGTATCTTTGGCGAGACCGGTGTCAAAGACTTTGCCGGGGGCATCGTCGTGCATGAAACGGCCGGCATCGCGGCGCTGTTGATTGCCGTGTTCCTTGGTCCGCGCAAAGACCGCACCACCCCGCCCCATAACCCCGGCTACGTGATGATCGGCGCAGCAATGCTGTGGGTTGGCTGGTTCGGCTTTAATGGCGGTTCGCAGTTGGCGGCGGATGGTGGCGCTGCACTGGCGCTGACCGTGACCCATATTTCGGCCGCGACCGCGTCGCTGTCATGGGCGCTGTGGGAGAAGATCAAATATGGTAAAGCGTCTCTGGTTGGGATCGTGACGGGCACCATCGCGGGTCTGGCGTCGATTACCCCGGCGTCGGGCTTTGTGGGCCCTGTTGAGGCGCTAATCATCGGCGCGGTTGCCGGTGTGCTGTGTCAGGAAGCCGTGAACCTGATCCGCAATGGGCTGAAGATCGACGACACGCTGGATGTCTTCGCCGTACACGGCGTAGGCGGCATCTTTGGCACGATCATGATCGCGGCCTTTGGTGCGGGCTCCTGGGCGGCGCAGCTGGGCGGCCTGGCCGTGGTGGGTGTGTTCACCGTGGTGGTCAGCGTGGTGCTGATCAAACTGGTCAGCTTGATCACCCCGCTGCGCGTCGATGCCGAGACCGAGGTAACCGGTCTGGACCTGACCACCCATGGCGAGCGCGCTTACGACATTTCGTCGTAAGCCAATCACATAAACTTAAAACGGGCCCATCGGGGCCCGTTTTGCATTCCGGTTAGCTGCGATACAGATCGTCTGCCCGGTCCTCGAACGCTTTGACGATGCGCTGCATGGCCTCGTGAAACACTGCGCCAATGACGCCTTGCAGAACACGGTTCTTGAAGTCGAAATCGACGTGAAAGGCGACGCGGCAGCCGCCATCAGGCAGATCGGTGAATTCCCACGTGGAATGCAGGTGTTTGAAGGGCCCGTCCAGATAGTCGGTTTCGATGCGGCGTTCCTGCGGGAAAAGTTTTACCCGGCTGCCGAATCTCTCACGAAACACCTTGAACGAGATCACCAGATCGGCCTCCATCACCTCGCCGCCCTCTATCGGTTTGCGGCTGCGGATCCGGGCGGCCGCGGTCCAGGGCAGGAATTGCGGATATGATGCAACATCTGCCACCAGATCAAACATCTGTGCGGCAGAATAGGGCAGGTCTTTGGTGTCAGTATGGGTCGGCATGGGCCCGCAAAGCTGGTATCAGTGAGGGGTCATTTCAGCCAAAACGCGCCAAAGATCAAGGGACAGCCGATATGCAGAGACCTTATGACATAGACGAGATGATCTCGGCCAAGACGATCGCCGCCCGAATTGAGGGACTGGCCAGCGATATTCGCAGCCATTTTGGGGATACCGACAAGCTTGTTGTGGTGGGGCTGTTGCGCGGCTCTTTCGTGTTCATCGCCGATCTTGTGCGCGAGCTGGACCTGCCGGTTGAGGTCGATTTTCTGGAAGCGTCTTCTTATGGCGACAGCACAGAAAGTTCGCGCGAAGTCCGCATTTTGAAGGATTTACGCGGTGAAATTGCCGGGCGCGATGTGCTGGTGGTCGAGGATATCGTGGACACAGGCTTTACCCTTAGCCACGTGTTGCACCTTTTAGAAGGGCGTGGGCCAAAGCGGCTTAAGGTCTGTGCGTTGTTGGATAAACCGGTTCGGCGCGAGGTGGAAATCAAGGCCGATTGGACCGGGTTTGAGATCCCCGATGAATTTGTCGTGGGGTATGGCATTGATTATGCCCAACGCAATCGCAACCTGCCCTTTATCGGCAAAGTACGGTTTACCGAATGAATCCCCGCCATCTTCTGCGCATGTCCAAATGGGCGCGCCGCCCCCCATCCGAGGCGCGGGTGAAGTTGGTGATCGGGATCATTGTGGCCTGTTTGGTGCTGGCCGGGATCGAGTGGCTGGTGGGCTGGCCCGATTGGTTGACGCTAAACGGCGACCCGCGCGGACGGGTCGGTTTTTAACCTGCCGTCGCCCGCAGCAGGCGTTTGCGCGCCGGAGGGATCGCTTTGATCTCGAGCCCGGTAAATACGTGCAACGTATTCAGATCGCGGTCGACCACCGCGTGGTCTGACACCCAGCCCCCCATCATCAGATAGGTCCGCAGCAAAGGGGGCATGCCTGCCAGCGCCTGTTTGGCGTCGGGTTTTTTCTGACGCAGTTTTTGCGCGAATTTAAAGACGTTGGGCGCTTTGATCCGTGGCAGGAATCGTTTGGGTGCCAGATGTTTTTCCTTGAGCAGCGCGAAGGCATCCATGTAGGTGTCTGCCTCGGTGCCTTTGAACGAAGAACAGCCAAACAGCATCTCGACATCTGCCTCGTCCACATAGCGGGTCATTGCCCCCCATGCGACGCGCAGAATGTCGGGGTCTTTCCAATCCGGGTGAATGCAAAACCGGCCCATTTCAACCATCGGGCCGTCAATCTGATGCAGCGCGGACAACTCGTAATACTGCGCGGAATAGCTTTGATCGATCTGCGCCCCGTCCTGCAGTGGCAGCAGGCGGAAACAGCAAACCAATGTGCCGGATTTGGCTTCCTCGACAAGGATATGCTTGCAGATATCGTCAAATATGTCGCGATCTGCGCCGCTGCCACGAAACGACAGGCCGCGTAATTTCTGCGCCGCGCGCACATCCGCCGGGGTTTGGGCGAAGCGGGCAACGTAACGACCTTTGCGCAATGCCAACATGGGCGCGTTCCTCTAAGCTCTGGCGGATTGTGTCCGACAGCTTACATATGGTTGGTGGCCCATAACACACAAGATGTGACAGGTATTTGACGAAAGGGAAACGGGATGAGCGACAAGATCACCAAAACAGATGCCCAATGGCGCGAACAGCTGTCTGATTTGGCATATAAAGTGACGCGCAAACACGGCACTGAGCGCGCTTTCACCCATGATGACTTTCCGAAAGAGGCCGGAGTGTTCACCTGCGTTTGCTGTGATGCGCCGTTGTTTGAACAGGCCACAAAGTTCGAAAGTGGCACCGGCTGGCCCAGTTTCTATCAGCCTCTGGACCCTGAAATGGTTGGCGAAAAAGACGACCGCAGCTTTTTCATGCGCCGGACCGAAGTGCACTGTAACCGCTGCGAGGCCCATCTGGGCCATGTCTTTCCCGATGGGCCTGCGCCCACCGGGTTGCGATATTGCATCAACGGTGTGGCGCTGAAATTTGAGCCCGAATAAGCGCTTAGTTATCCAGGAACTGTTCTGCGGTGAAGTTGCCGACATTGCCCAACAGCTGAGCGATGAACGAAACACCTTTGATGTTGTCGTCGGTCACGCGGCGGTTCAACACGATCACCCGGCCATCTTCCAGACCGTATTGTTCGATGTTGCTGATGGTGCCCGCGTCATCAAAGCTGACAGCGACAACGGTGCGCGAGACTTCTTTGGTGGCGGTAAAGCCGCGCGTGTTGTGCACGGACTGCACATAGTACCAAGCGTCTTCATTTACGATGCCCGACGCTGACGGTGGCCCGACCAGTTCGCGCAGCGAATCCCGATTGTCGACACCAACGATCAGTGTTTCCAGATCGGCCTGAGATGGCGCATAGCCATGGCGATCGACGATTGGCGTACAACCTGACAGCACCAGCGCAACCACGCCTGCGCAAGTTATTGCCCGCACCCCCCGGATGTTTCGCATTCCGACCCCTTGTCATGCCGTTCTTTGCTCCGTATCGGCTTATAGAAGGAATGGCTCCGGTTCAAGAATGGAACGTTAACGTGACCCAAAGCACAGACACTCAATTGCGTATGCCCGGGCTGAGCCAGGGCAAAAGTCATCGGTTTAAACTGGCTCCTGACGCTGATCAGCGTGCGCAGATCGCTGAACGGCAGGGGTTGGTGTCGTTGCGCAAGCTCAGTTTTGAGGGCGCCTTGCACCCGGATGGCAAGAAAGACTGGCACCTGATTGCAAAGCTGGGCGCGACACTCGTGCAGCCCTGTGTGGTGACGCTGGAGCCAGTTTCGACCCGGATCGACGTGGATATAAGCAATCGCTACGTCGCCAAGATCGAAGAACGCGAAACCGGCGAAGAAATGGAAATGCCCGAAGATGAAAGTATCGAGCTGATCCCCGAGGTTTTGGACCTGAATTTGGTGATGGAAGAAGCACTGGCGCTGCACGTGCCGCTTTACCCGCGCGCAGAATCGGCTGAATTGTCGCAATCCACCTTTGCCGGACCCGGAATCGACCCGATGCAGGACGAAGATACCAAACCCTTCGCAGGCCTTGCAGAATTGAAAAATAAGCTGCTAAAAGGCAGCCCAGAGGACGAGGGTAACTCCTGAGCGTGGCAATAACAAAAAACACTTGCGCCGCGCCCAAATCCGAGTATGTTCCCGGCCTCGTTTACATGATGGGAAAGACGACGCGCCAAGGGGCTGCGGCGGCACCCATTTCTTAGAAAAATGCGGGGGCTATGGTCCCCAGACCCGAGGTTGTGACATGGCTGTCCCACAGAATAAGATCACGCGGTCACGCCGCGGTAACCGTCGCTCGCATGATGCCCTGGTTGCAGGAAACCCGGCAGAATGCCCCAACTGCGGCGAGCTGAAGCGCCCCCACCACGTGTGTGGTGCCTGCGGCCACTACGACGACCGTGAAGTCGTTGCGCAGGCCGACGAGATTGATCTGGACGAAGACGCGGCGTAAGCCCCCAGCTTTGGGGCTTTGAGCCTGACTCATGTCTTCTGCAAGCGATCAGGCTAATATTCCTGCCCCCTCCACCGTTATTTCGGTGGATGCGATGGGGGGCGACCGTGGGCCGGCAGCTGTGGTTGCCGGCATCGCACGTTCTGCAGCAAAGAACCCTGACATTGGATTCATCCTGCACGGCCCCGAGGATACGCTTTCCCGGCTGGTCGCCAAGAAACGTGTGCTGAGCGGACGGTGCGAGATTCGCAATGCCGAAACCGTTGTCAAAATGGATGACAAGCCCAGCCACGTGATGCGGCGCGGCAAAGGGTCGTCCATGTGGTCTGCGATTGAATCGGTCCGCAATGGCGACGCATCGGTCTGTGTTTCTTGTGGCAACACCGGCGCTTTGATGGCGCTGTCGATGGTGCGTTTGCGCAAGTTGCCTGGGGTGAACCGCCCGGCAATCGCCTGTCTGTGGCCGTCAAAGAACCGGGGTGGTTTCAACGTGATGCTGGATGTCGGCGCCGATATCCGCGCCGATGCAGATGACCTGTTGCAATATGCGCTTATGGGCGCGTCCTATGCCCGCAATGGTCTGGCCCTTAGCCATCCGCGTATCGGGCTGCTGAATGTCGGCACCGAAGAACACAAGGGCCGGGCCGAGCTGAAGGCCGCCCATGACCTGATCGCCGCGAACGCAAAAAGCAACGATTATGAATTCGTTGGCTTTGTCGAAGGCGGAGACATCCCGTCGGCCAAGGTCGATGTGATCGTTACCGATGGGTTTACCGGCAATGTGGCGCTAAAGACCGCCGAAGGCACCGCCAGTCTGATTTCTCAACTGCTGCGCGCGGCGTTTAACCATACGCCGCTGTCGCGGATCGCGGCGATGCTGGCCTACACCTCGATGCAACGGCTGAAGAAGCGGATTGATCCGCGCCGGGTGAATGGCGGTGTATTCCTAGGTCTGAACGGCACCGTGGTTAAGTCGCACGGCTCGGCCGACGCGACCGGTATTTCCGCCGCGGTCAAACTGGCGTTCCAGCTGGGCGAAAGCGGATTTTCAGAAAGACTGGCAGCACGGGTTGCATCGGCCACGGCGCCGCGCCAAGATGCAGGTGCAGAAGGGCCAGAGGTGAAAGACAATTTATGACCATCAGGGCCGTAGTAAAAGGCGTAGGGCATTACCTGCCGGAACGTGTCGTTGAGAACAAAGAATTTGAGAAATCCCTCGATACAAACGACGAATGGATTCGCGCCCGCACTGGTATAGAACGCCGCCACTTCGCCGCCGAAGGCGAAACGACCTCTCGCTTGGCCGCAAACGCTGCGCTGGCCGCGTTGGAAGATGCCGGTCTGAAGCCTGATGATGTTGATGCGCTCATCGTTGCAACCTCGACCCCTGACAACACTTTTCCGTCCTGTGCCACCATGGTGCAGGATAAAATCGGGATGTCCGCCGGGTTTGCCTTTGATGTCCAGGCCGTCTGCGCCGGTTTTGTCTATGCGCTGACCAATGCCCATGCGCTGATCGTGGCGGGCACGGCCAAACGGGTTCTGGTGATCGGGGCCGAAACGTTTTCGCGCCTGATGGACTGGGAAGACCGTGGCACCTGTGTGCTGTTTGGCGATGGTGCTGGGGCTGTGGTGCTGGAAGCACAAGAAGGTGCCGGGACCGCTCAGGATCGGGGGATTCTGTCGACCGACCTGAATTCGGACGGTCAGTTCCGCGATATCCTCTATGTCGATGGCGGTGTCTTTTCGGAAAATACCGGCCATCTGCGCATGGTTGGCAAGGAAGTCTTCCGCCACGCGGTTGAGAAACTCGCGAAAACCGCCCATGCCGCGCTAGAGAAGGCCGGGCTGGGCAGTGGCGACGTGGATTGGGTTGTCCCCCATCAGGCCAACATGCGGATCATCAAGGCCACCACGCAACGTATGCAGGTGCCGTTGGACAAGGTCATCATCACTGTTCAGGACCACGGCAACACTTCGGCGGCGTCGATCCCCCTGGCGTTGTCGGTTGGTAAGGCCAGCGGCAAGATCAAACAGGGTGATTTGGTCGTGACCGAAGCCATTGGCGGTGGTCTGGCATGGGGATCCGTGGTGGTGCGCTGGTAAAAAGCTGCGCAAACTCTGATCTGCAAGCTGTTGATATTGACTCGGAAATCAATTCCAGCGCAAGTTAGGGATCAATTGAAGAATTATTGACCCAGGGTGGAAAAATGGCCGGCAAAACACTGACCCGAATGGACCTCAGCGAATCTGTGTTTCGTGAGGTTGGTCTGTCGCGCAATGAATCCGCGACGCTGGTAGAAGATATCCTGCAGCATATGTCGGACGCGCTGGTCAGTGGTGAGCAAGTCAAGATTTCGTCTTTTGGAACCTTTTCCGTACGTGAAAAGGCCGCCCGCGTGGGCCGCAATCCGAAAACCGGCGAAGAAGTTCCGATTTCGCCACGCCGTGTCCTGACTTTCCGCCCCTCGCACCTGATGAAAGATAAGGTTGCGGCAGGGAACCGTAAGTAAGGACTGCGCACATGGAGAAAAAGTCACCAGACGCCTTTCGCACGATCAGCGAGGTGTCAGAATGGCTTGAAACTCCGACCCATGTGCTGCGGTTTTGGGAAAGCAAATTCAATCAAGTGAAACCGGTGAAGCGTGCTGGTGGGCGTCGATATTATCGCCCGGCGGATATGCTGTTGCTGGGGGGCATCAAGAAGTTGCTTCACGAAGATGGCATGACCATTCGTGGGGCGCAAAAACTGCTCCGGGAACAGGGTGTTAAGAAGGTTTCGGCGTTGTCGCAGCCGCTGGATGGCGAAGACGCAATCGAAGCGCCGATGGCAGAAAATGTCGAAGAGGCCCCGCTCAGCGACAACGTTGTCGAGTTGCCCAAGAACAAGCCCCGTCTTGCGCCCGAGGCCCCGTCTGCTGCCCCTGCCCGAGCCCCGCTTGGTGTTGGCCTTCCCGACGATGATCCGACGGATGAAGACCAACTGGCACAGGTTATCAGTCTTCGGTCCTTGGTTCTGAGTGACGCTGCGCGCAGCCGTTTTCAGGCCGCAAGCGATGTTCAAAAGCAGAGTACGCTAAGCCGTTTAAAGGCGTTGCGGGACCGAATGCAATCCGGGGCATGATCCTTTGAAAATTCTGAGATTTCTGTCTTGCCCCCACGCGCAGAAATGGTATGAAGCGCTTCACGTCGGGCTATGGCGCAGCCTGGTAGCGCGTCCGTCTGGGGGACGGAAGGTCGCAGGTTCGAGTCCTGCTAGCCCGACCAAATACACGAACCGCCCGTGCTGGCATCAGCACCGGGCGGTTCTGTATATCTAAGGGGGTCACAGGGGGAATCATGGAAGATCAAATCGGCGTACTGCCTGCGCAAGCCATTGAAAACATGATTGAAACTGGCGCTCTTGCCGGTCAGCCTGCGATCGAAGCGGCTCAGGTTCAACCTGCATCTCTGGATTTAAGACTGGGCAATGTGGCCTATCGGGTACGGGCCTCTTTCCTGGCGGGTGAAGGGCGCAGCGTTGCGGATCGTCTGTCAGAATTTGAGATGCATCAGATTGATCTGACCGACAGTGCGGTGCTTGAAAAGGGCTGCGTCTATGTGGTGCCCCTGATGGAGAGCCTCGCCCTGCCCCAGTCAATTCAGGCGGTGGCGAATGCGAAGTCTTCGACCGGGCGTCTTGACCTTCTGACCCGCACAATCACCGATGGTGGCACAGAATTTGACCGCATTCCCGCAGGTTATACCGGCCCGCTTTATGCTGAAATCTGCCCGCGCAGCTTTTCCGTCAAAGTGCGCCCGGGCATGCGATTGAATCAGATCAGGTTCCGCAGCGGTCAGGCCATTCTGGATGATGCCACGCTGAAGGACCTGCATGCCAAGACCCCGCTGGTCACTGGCGGCCCGGCGGTCATTTCCGAGGGGCTGGGCTTTTCGGTTGATCTGGAGCCGGCAAAGGGTGACTTGGTTGGCTATCGCGCCAAGCCCCACACCGGGGTGATTGATCTGGATCTGATCAACCATTACGACCCGGCCGATTACTGGGAACCGATCCATACGAAAGACGGTCAGATCATCCTTGATCCCGGCGCTTTCTACATTTTGGTCAGCCGTGAAGCCGTGTGTATTCCGCCGCTCTATGCTGCTGAAATGGCACCATATTTAGCGATGGTCGGAGAATTCCGCGTGCATTATGCAGGGTTCTTTGACCCGGGTTTCGGCCATGCCGAAGCCGGTGGAGCCGGCGCACGCGGCGTGCTTGAAGTACGCTGCCACGAAGCGCCCTTTGTGCTGGAACACGGCCAGATTGTCGGACGGTTGGTCTATGAGAAAATGGCACAACGCCCAACCGAATTGTACGGCGTGGGCATTGCGTCAAACTATCAGGGCCAAGGGCTGAAATTGTCCAAGCATTTCCGGGCCTGAGCACCGTTCAGAATTTGCCGATCTTGCGTGTGACCCGCATCGCTTTTCTGGCATTTTTGGTCTGCTGGCGGGCGTTCTTGGCCTGCTGACGTTCTGCGGGCGTCATATCCTGCGGGTCGCGGCCACGCGTCGCGGCCATGTTAATCCCCTTGTTGACACCTTTATTGATCAGCTTTCGGGTGATCATGCGGATCACCATATTAATCATCTGGTTGCTCATTGTTTCGACCCTCCTCAGGCGTCGTCCTCAAACATATCGCTTTGGTCTTCGTCTTCGGGATTTTCGTCCTCGCCCAGATTTCCGGGCGGGGGTCTGTTTTCAAGCAGCCCGGCCGAGCGCAGCTCTTTGAGCCCAGGCAGGTCGCGCGCGCTTTCCAGGCCGAAATGGTCCAGAAAATCCTGTGTCACCACAAAGGTCACCGGACGGCCCGGTGTCATGCGGCGGCGCCCAAAACGGATCCACTCCATTTCAAGCAACTGATCAATCGTCCCGCGGCTGACACTCACGCCGCGAATTTCTTCGATTTCTGCGCGGGTGACGGGCGCATGATAGGCAATGATCGCCAAGGTTTCGATTGCAGCACGGCTCAGCTTGCGAGTTTCAACCGTTTCTTTTTGCATCAAGAAACCAAGGTCAGGCGCGGTGCGCATGGCCCAGGCGTCCCCTACTTTCACCACACGCACGCCGCGTCCTTCATAGCGTTTGCGCAGCAGGTGCAAGGCCTCGGCCGCGTCGCAGCCATGAGGCATACGGGCGTTCAAATCAGCCACGCTGACCGGCTCGGCGCTGGCAAACAGCACGGCTTCGACCATGCGCTCTTGTTCACCCATGGGCGGCGCTTCAAAGAGGGTCTGTTCGTCACTTTGCGGTTCGGCCATTAATCCGGCTTCCTGCGTATTTGGATGGGAGCGAAGGTTTCGCCCTGTTTGATTTCTATCGCCCCGGCCTTGGCAAGTTCGAGCGATGCGGCGAACGTAGCGGCAGTGGCCGAGCGACGTTTTTGCGGGTCTGTGTGCCAACCTTCAGGCAGGTAGCTGACCAGCATTGTCCAATCTCCAGCATAACCAATCAAGTGGCGCATGCTCTCAAGCGCCTGTTCCATGGTTAATACTGCATCACGATCCATCACAAAGGGGCGGAATTCGTCGCGGGTACGGATGCGGGCGTAACCCTGCATCAGATCGAGCAGCGTAGCCGTATAGGTTATTTTGCGCACACGGGTGACATCCTCGGGAATACCGCGCACGAAAAAGTCGCGGCCAAGCTGGTCTCGCCCCATCAAACGTGCAGCGGAATCCCGCATCGCCTGAAGGCGTTCCAGCTGAAAGGCCAGGTGGGCGGCCAGTTCTTCGCCCGACGGCCCCTCGTCTTCGGGGTCCGGTGGCAACAGAAGTCGTGACTTCAAAAACGCCAGCCAAGCCGCCATCACCAGATAGTCCGCAGCCAGTTCCAGGCGCAGCTGTTTGGCGCGTTCCACAAAAGCCAGATACTGTTGCGCCAGATGCATGACCGAGATCTTGCGCAGGTCGACTTTCTGTGTGCGCGACAGCGTCAGAAGAACGTCCAACGGTCCTTCAAACCCATCCACATCAACAATCAGCGATTCCGCCTCGACCCGTTCGGCGACAGACAGAGGCAGCTGTGGCTCAGACATGGGTCACAGCCATGCGGGCATCCCACTGCGCGATCAAATCGACAGGGTCTTCAGGCGCGCCACGAAGGGCAAGAGCGGCATCAGCGCGGGTCAAAGCAGCGGTGTTCAGGGCGCCGCAAGCCTTTGCAATATCCAGCATTTCCGGCATCTTGCCGTTGCAATGCAGAATGATATCGCAGCCCGCGCCCAACGCGATTTCACATCTGTTTTGCATGTCACCCGATAGCGCGTGCATAGAAATGTCGTCGCTCATCAACAGCCCGTCAAACCCGATATCTTTACGCATGATCTGATGCACAATCGACGAGTTTGTCGCGCAGTGAACACTGTCCAGTGCTTCGAACACAACGTGCGCCGTCATGCCCAAGGGCAGGTCTGACAGCGCTTTGAACGCGTTGAAATCCTCGTCAAACAGTGTCTGTGCCGGCAGATCGACACGCGGTAGTTCCAGATGGCTGTCAGCCGTTGCAGCACCATGGCCGGGGATATGTTTAAGCACCGGAAGCACGCCACCTGCCAGCAAACCATCGGCCACCGCGCGGCCAATCTTGGCCACCTGAACCGGGTTCATCCCATAGCAGCGGTTGTACAGAACCGGGTGGGTGTCGGGCCGGGCGATATCCGCACAAGGGGCGCAGTTTACATCGACCCCTACCGCACGCAGCTCGGCCGCAATCACGCGATAGCGCAGTTTCATGATCTCAGCTGCGGCCTCTGCGGCTCCTTCAACCTGACTAAGCGGCGGGATCCATTCGCGCCAGTGCGGCGCGGTCAGGCGTTCGACGCGCCCCCCCTCCTGATCAATCAGGATCATGGCATCACGCCCAACGCAGTCACGAAGTTCGCTTGTCAGAGAGCGCAGCTGATCAGGAGTGTCGACGTTACGGGCAAACAGAATGAACCCCAACGGGTCACTTTCAGCGAAGAAGGCTTTTTCCGTTGCGCTCAGACGTAGCCCTTCGCAGCCAAAAATGTAAGCTCCGGGCGCGCTCAACGAGACACCACCGGAATGCAATCAGCCTTTTCTGCGGTCAGCGCAGCGCAGAAGCGGCGCGCATCAGACAAGTCCGTAAAACCCACGGCGCGCAGGCGGTAAAAAGTGCGCCCACCACTTACGGCTGATTGGACAAGTCTTTGTTTTCCTTCCAGAAGACTTCCGAATTTGACCGACAGGCGCTGCCATTCATTGCGCGCCACTTCGGGGCTGTCAAAGGCGCCCAACTGCACCAGATTTGTCCCGGGCGCGACAGAGGTGGCGCTGACTTCTGTAGAAACGCTTGCCGGGGCCGGGCGCGATGCGGTCAGATCAACAGCCGGGCGCGGTTTGGGGCGCGGTGAACTTTGCAGGCCAGACACTTTAGGCACGGCAACGGGTGCGGGCGCTGGGGCCGGTGCCGGAGCGACAGCAGCGGTTTGAACTGGCTCAACCGGCGGCGACAGCGGCGTCGCCCCTTCCGAAATCTCCTGCGCCAACGCCAAAGCGGCGGCAACGGCCTCGGGCGCCACAATAGGTGACTGCGGGGCGGGTTCGGGCGCGGTGTCGGGTGTGGTCGCGGGCGCTGCGGCGGTTTCGACGCGCGGAACCGGGCGGAGCGCAGCTGGCGTCGCATCTTCAGTTGCCAGATCAACCGGGCTTGGCGCCAATAGCAAGCGATCTGCGGGTTCTGCGGCTTCGCCTTCTGCGGCGACCTGATTGACGGCCAGACCTTGATGATCGGCCTGTTGACCGCCCGGATCAACCGGCGCCACGCGCATCGGGCCTTCCAATGCCTGCACCACAGGGACGCCTGACACGTCCCGCATGGTCAGCTGAACACCCCAAACAGCCAGCCCAACCACCAGTCCAACCGAGGTCAAAGCCCCGGCCCAGGTGACCATGCTTTGCACAGCGCCAGAGCGCGGCTGTGCCTGAGGTTCTGTGTGATATTCGTCGTAGTCGATGTCTGCCATACCCGCCTCGCCGTCGACGGGCCGCGCGGTTTAACCGTGCAACCCGAACTGTCTTGCCTGCCTTCGACGCTGCGGTTTGCGCTTGTTTTTCAGCGCATTTCTTCCAGCGGCGTCACACCAAGAATACCAAGACCGGCGGAAATAACAACGGCCACGGAGCGGGCCAGCGCAATTTTCGCCTGAGATGTGGCCGCGTCACCCTCTTGCAGGAAGCGGAGTTCAGGCAGATCATTGCCGCGGTTCCACAGCGAATGCAGGTCCGAGGCAAGCTCATAGAGGTAAAACGCTACCCGGTGCGGCTCGTGCGTGCGGGCAGCGATTTCGACAATGCGCGGCCATTCGGCCAGTTTCTTGGCCACAGCCAGTTCTGCTTCGTGGTCCAGTTTCGACAGGTCGGCCCCTGCAAGCGTCGGGTCATCCACGGCCACGCCGCCCTCGGTCGCCTTGCGCAGCACCGAGCACACCCGCGCATGGGCGTATTGCACATAGAAAACCGGGTTGTCTTTGGATTGTTCGAGCACCTTGTCGAAATCAAAATCCAGCGGCGCGTCGTTTTTCCGGGTCAGCATGACAAAACGGGTCACACCGGCGCCCACCTGATCGACCACGTCGCGCAGGGTCACGAAGTTGCCCGCCCGTTTCGACATTTTGAACGGCTCGCCGTTTTTGAACAGGCGCACCAGCTGCGTCAGCTTGATGTCCAGCGGCACTTTGCCGTCTGACAGAGCCGATACAGCGGCCTTCATCCGTTTGACATAGCCACCGTGGTCGGCGCCAAAAACGTCGATCAGTTGGTCATAGCCGCGCGAAACCTTGTCATAGTGATAGGCGATATCGGGGGCGAAATAGGTCCAGGCACCGTCCGACTTCTTGACAGGGCGGTCAACGTCATCCCCGTGCTCGGTGGATTTGAACAGGGTCTGTTCGCGCGGTTCCCAATCTTCGGGCATCTTACCCTTGGGCGGCTCAAGCACGCCTTCATAGATCAGGCCCTTGTTTTCAAGGCTTTCCAAGGCGCTTTCGATCTTGCCCGTGCCATAGAGCGATTTTTCGCTATAGAAAACGTCCATTTCGACGCCCAAGGCGGCCAGATCGGCGCGGATCAGATCCATCATCGCTTCGGTAGAGAACTCGCGCACCTCGTCCAGCCAGATGTCTTCGCCTTTGCCAACATAGGCATCGCCCACCTTGGCTTTCAGGTCCTCACCGACCGCAACCAGATAATCCCCCGGATAGGTGCCATCAGGGAATTCAACCTTCTCACCGTGCGCTTCGAGATACCGAAGATAGACCGAGCGCGCCAAAACATCGACCTGCGCGCCACCGTCGTTGATGTAATATTCGCGGGTCACGTCAAAACCTGCGTAATCCAACAGGCTACACAGCGCGTCGCCAAACACCGCACCACGGGTGTGGCCCACGTGCAAAGGCCCGGTCGGGTTGGCCGAGACATACTCGACGTTCACCTTGTCGCCCTGCCCCATGTCCGAGCGGCCAAAAGAGGCGCCTTGCTCTAGTACGGCTTTGACCAGCCCCTGCCACAGCGCAGGCGCCAGACGCAGATTCAGGAAACCCGGGCCCGCAACCTCGGCCAATGCAATCCGATCATCGGCGGCCAACTTGGCGGCCAAAGCATCGGCAATGTCACGCGGCTTCATCTTGGCGGGTTTGGCCAGCACCATCGCGGCGTTAGTGGCCATATCCCCATGAGCGGCATCGCGCGGAGGCTCCACCGCAACATTCTTGAAATCCAGCCCCTCGGGCAGCACACCCTCGGCCACCATTTGGGTCAGGCTGTCGATCACCAGCGCGCGCAGTTCGGTAAAGAGGTTCATTTCGGGCATCCTTTGGTTGCCCGGCGGTTTACCACGGGCACAAGCGGCGTCAATCCTGCGTTGGCGGTTCGGGCGGCACCATGGTGATCAGCGTGCTGTCATGGGGCAGTTTAAGCTCGGGGTCATCGGCTACAAAGCTTAGATCGCCAGACGGCGTCAGGCGGCCCAGCAGTACGGCTTCGGGGTTCATTTCACGCCAATGTGTCAGGGTGAACTCTTCGCTGATCTTCGGCGTGCGGAACTGCCATCCGGCGCGCATCTTGCGGTCCAGCTCGGCAAAACCTTCGTCACCGCCAATGGCTTGGCCGCCCAGTGACGGTGGCAAGGCGTGGCGGGCAATCCCCTGCCCCGGCCGTTTGACCTGATGCACGTTGTCGCGGCCAAACTCGGGTGCCAGATCGGTGGCGACCAGCGTGTTATAGGCGTCATTGTCGGTGGCGGCGATGATCATGCCATAAGGGGCCATTTCAAGGTGGTGTTCAGCGCCCTCAGACAGGATGTCGCCATAGAAGGTCGGCACTCCGGCCTCGCGCGCATGACGCAGGTGGCTGCGGTTACGGTCGGCGATCAGCACCGGAACTTCGATCTTTTGCAGGGCTTGCGCCAGCCCCAAAGACCAGCGCGAACCGCCCAACAGCACAACGCCCGAGACCTCTCCGCCGGTCAGGCCCAGAGCGCGCGCCAGCGGGGTCAGGGTGAATCCGTGCAACACAACGGTGGCCGCGACCAAGGCAAAGGCCAGCGGTGCGATTTGCGCGCCATCGGTGATGCCAATCGCCGCCAAACGTTCGCCAAACAGCCCGGCCACGGCCACCAAAACCACCCCGCGCGGGCCGGTGAAGGCAACCAACAGCTTTTCGCGGACCGGCAACCCGGTGAAGGCCAGCGACAACAATACCGTCAAAGGCCGCGCCACAAGAATCACACAGGCCACAAACGCTGCCGCGCGCCAGTCCAGCATCGCGAGTGTTTCCAGCTTCATCGACGCGGCCAGAAGGATAAACACCCCCGAAACCAACAAGATCGTGGCGTGTTCTTTGAACCGGCGCAGCTCGACGTAAGACGGTAAATCGGCATTGGCGATCCACAGGCCCATTACCGTTACGGCCAACAGCCCGCTTTCATGCAGCACCGCATCTGACAGAGCAAACGCGCCCAACAGCACGGCAAACAGCACAGGGACTTTCATGTATTCAGGCACCAAGGCGCGGCGGAACCCTTGTGCTATGCCCCAGCCCGCAGCTGCCCCAACGATGGCCGCGAAACCGATGCCGATGATCAGCTCTTGCGCGGCGTGGCCGGGCGTGGTGGCGGCGTTCATCACGATCACCACCTCAAAGGCCAGCACGGCGGCCAATGCGCCGACCGGGTCATTGACGATGGCCTCCCACTGCAACAAGGCGGCGGGGCGGCGTTTCAGGCGCGCCGAGCGCAGCAGGGGCGCGATCACCGTGGGGCCGGTGACGATCATGATGCCGCCAAAGACCCAAGACGCAGGCCAACCCAGACCAGCAACATAGTGCAATGACAGGGCCGAAGCGACCCAGCCCACCGGCGCGCCGACAATGACCAGGCGCCGCACACCTTTGGCCGCGTCAGCCAGTGAATGCAGGTTCAGCGTCAGCCCGCCCTCAAACAGAATGATCGCGACGGCGATGGATATCATCGGCCCCATCAACGGGCCAATATCGCGCACCGGGTCAAAAAACCCCAGAACCGGGCCAACCATCAGCCCGGCGAGCAGCATCAAAACAATCGCCGGCATGCGCAAACGCCACGCCAACCATTGCGACCCAACCCCCAAAGCGCCCACAAGGGCGAAGGCCATTACCGGGGTCATTGCCCCATCTGCTGCTACTGCCATCACGCGTTCCTCGTTACCTGACCGACAAGTTTGCCGATCCGTTCGTTCAGGGCAAGGGTCTAGACACTGGCGATTAGTCTGGAGTGTTCCTGCATGGCGAACCGATCCGTCATTCCCGAAATGTAATCAGATACGATCCGGGCCAGCGTGGTTTCGTCGCCTGCGTCAGCCACATCCTTGCGCCATTGTTTTGGCAGCAAATCGGGTTGTTCCATGAACAGAGGGAACAGCTCGTTGACCTGTTTGGTAACAACTTTGCGCATCTCAACAACCGAAGGCGCGCGGTACATGCGGTAAAACAGGAACTCGCGGATCACTTTCAGCTTTTCGAACACCTCATCCGAAAACCGAACCATCGGTCGCCCGGCATGGCGGATATCATCGGCCGATTTTGGGTCCAGAGCAGCCAGATTGGCTTTGGCCTGATCCAGAACATCCTCGACCAGAATGCCAAAAAACCGGCGCAGGGCTTCGTGGCGGCGGCGATAATAGTTCAGCCCGGGATACTTGGCATCAACGGCGGCGAAACAGCCATCCAGTAGGGGCAGTTCGGCCAGCTCATCGGTCGAGAAGAGTTCAGCCCGCAGGCCATCATGCAAATCATGGTTGTTATAGGCGATATCATCAGACAGCGCCGCCACCTGAGCTTCGCAACTGGCATGGGTGTGCAATTCAAGATCATGGCGCGCGTTATATTCAGACAGCGCATAAGGCAGATCGCCGGTCACCGGCCCATTGTGTTTGGCAATGCCTTCAAGGGTTTCCCATGTCAGGTTCAACCCGTCAAAATCGGCATAGTGACGTTCCAGCGAAGTCACGATCCGGATCGCCTGTGCGTTGTGATCAAACCCGCCGTAAGGCTCCATCAGCAATTCCAGCGCGTCTTCGCCGGTGTGCCCAAACGGCGTATGGCCCAGATCATGCGCCAACGCGACCCCTTCGGTCAGCGCAAGGTTCAGCCCCAGAACGCCCGAAATCGTGCGCGCCACCTGTGCAACCTCAATCGAATGGGTCAGGCGGGTGCGAAAGTAATCTCCCTCGTGTTCAATGAACACCTGGGTCTTATGTTTCAGGCGCCGAAAGCTTGACGCATGGATGATCCGATCCCGATCGCGCTGGAAACAACTGCGAAAGGTGCTGATCTCTTCGGGATAGAGCCGCCCGCGCGATTGTGCGGGATCGCACGCATAGGGTGCCACCATTTTCTCTGCCTTTTCTTGTGGCCTGTTATCTTCGATCATATATTGAACACGTCACAGGATTGATACGGGATTTTCACCATGGACATCACCTTGCCGCCAAAGGTAACCGAACGCGCCTTTGAACGCCTTGCCGAGATCGGCGCGGGCGCGCAGGGAAAGGTGTTGCGCGTGGCCGTCGAAGGTGGCGGGTGTTCAGGGTTTCAGTATGAAATCAAACTGGACGACGCCGAGGCTGATGATCTGGTGCTTGAAGGCGCCGGGGAAAAGGTTGTGGTCGATTCCGTGTCCCTGCCCTTCCTATCCAATGCCGTTATCGACTTTACGGATGAAATCATTGGCGCGCGGTTTGTTATCGACAATCCAAACGCCACGGCCAGCTGCGGTTGTGGCACCAGTTTCTCGATGTGACTTGACGGCGCGGGTGGCTTAGGCGCATCTGCGCGTCATGGCAGGACGGCTTTCATACAAAACGGTGATCCTTGGCGCTGGGGCTGCAGGTATGATGTGCGCGGCGCATGCGGGGCCTGATACCTTGGTGATTGACCACGCTAAAGCGGCGGGGGAAAAGATCCGAATATCGGGCGGCGGGCGTTGCAACTTCACCAATATGTACGCCAGCGCCGAGAATTTTATCTCGCAAAACAATCACTTCGCTAAATCCTCTCTGGCGCGCTACACCCAGTGGGATTTTGTCGAGCTGATGGGAAAACACAGCATTTCCTGGCATGAAAAGACGCTGGGTCAGCTGTTTTGTGACGACACAGCCCGCGACGTGGTGACCATGCTGTTGTCGGAAATGACCAAGGCCGGGGCCGAGCTGTGGTTGCAGACAACCGTGACCGCGATCGCCAAAACCGAAGGCGGTTTTGCCCTGTCTCTCTCGGATGGCCGGGTTTTGCGGGCCCTGAACGTGGTGGTGGCCACCGGTGGTAAGTCCATCCCGAAAATGGGCGCCAGCGGCTTTGGCTATAAGATCGCCGAACAGTTCGGGCATACGATTGTCGAAACCCGCCCTGCCCTTGTGCCTTTGACCTTTGGCGATCGGTTCAGCGCCCTTTCTGGCACATCGCTTGCCACGCAGGCACGGGCCAACGGGGCGTCGTTTGATGAGGCCACCCTGTTTACCCATCGCGGTCTTTCCGGCCCTGCCATTTTGCAGATTTCCAGTTATTGGCGCGAAGGCGATACCATCGCGCTGGACCTGCTGCCGGATGTTGATGCGTTCTCGGCCCTGCGTGAACTGCGTTCTGAAGCCGGGAAGAAGTCGGTGAACACCGTTCTTGGTGCGCTTGTGCCGAGCAAACTTGCCCAACACCTGTGTGACATCTGGTCACTAGACGGAAATATGGCGGATTACAGCGACACAAAGCTGCGCGATCTGGCAAGCAAGATGCACAGCTGGCATCTGACGCCCACCGGATCAGAAGGATATCGCACCGCCGAGGTTACCCTTGGCGGCGTTGATACCGACGGGCTGAACGCCCGCACAATGGAAAGCAAAACCGTGCCCGGCCTTTATTTTATCGGTGAAGTTGTCGATGTCACCGGCTGGCTGGGCGGGTATAACTTCCAATGGGCCTGGTCCTCGGGCCACGCGGCGGGCACAGCTTTGCGGGCCTAACCGACAATATGATAGCCGCCGTCGATGTAATGCACCCCGCCGGTGACGTTCTTCGCTGCATCCGAGGCAAGGAATGCGGCATAGGCGCCGACGTCCTCTATACTGGCCAGTTGATGCGTCGGAGCCCGGTCAGCGGCGTCTTTCATCATGTCGTCAAAATGGGCGATGCCCGAGGCCGCGCGGGTCATCAAAGGGCCGGGTGACAGCGCATGCACACTGATGCCTTTGGGGCCAAGCTCGGCAGCGATGTATTTCGTGACACTTTCCAAAGCGGCTTTGACCGGCCCCATGACATTGTAGTTTTCGACAACCTTTTCAGAGCCATAGAAGCTGACCGTCATGCACGTCCCGCCATCCGCCATAAGCGGTTCCGCCGCCCGCACAAGTCGGATGAACGAGCCAACCGAGATATCCATAGCCTGTGTGAATCCCTGCCGGGAACAATCGGTGACACGGCCGTGTAGGTCGTCCATCGGGCAAAAGGCGATGGAATGCAGGCAGATGTCGATACGCCCCCATTGCTGATTGATCTGATCAAACAGCGCGGTGAACTGCCCGTCGTTGTCGACATTTAGCGGCGCGATGATTTCGGCCCCCAGATCTTCGGCCAAAGGGCGCACCCATTTTTCAGCCTTTTCGTTCAGATAGGTGATCGCCAGATCAGCGCCCTGCGCTTTCAGTGCCTTGGCACAGCCATAGGCGATAGAATGTTCATTTGCGATGCCCAGTATCAGGGCTTTCTTTCCCTTGAGTGAAAACATGACGCGCCCTTTCGCGTGTTGAATCACTCCTCCCTGCATCTAACCTGCAGCAGGCCAATCCACCGGCCTATGATGCAAATCAAGGCGCGATGGGATCTGGGCCTAGGCACGATAGGCGGCGCACCCTTTCAAAGCGGCCGCATCGTCAAGGATCGCATAGACCGGTACGAGGCGCACAGTGTTCAACGTAAAGGGGCTTTGATACAGGCCGCTAAATTCATTTTTAGCGTCTGAACACAGAAGGTTACGGGCAACGCCGCCGGCAAAGTAAATGCCGTTTCTGGGCAGGAAAGCCATGGTCAGGTTGCGCGTTAGCGTTGCCAATAACCGGGCATAAATCTGGTCAAACGCGACGGTTGAAATACCAGACTCATGCAACAAACCAGCATAGCCACGGCCTGAAAAAACCTCTTCGATGGTGTTGAAACGTGATGACGCCTTGGGGATTGCAGCGTTCAGCAGCACAGCGACGTCTTGAGGCAAGCTGATATGCCCGTATTCCACGTTCAGATTGGTGACCTGCCCGTCGCCGATCAGAACGGGTGACAGGTTAAACCCCGTCCCCACCCCTACGATCAGGGCCTGACCGTTGCCGTTTGCCGGTTGGTCTGGCTTGAATACAGTAGACACACAATCGGGCCCCAGCTGCGCACTGGCCTGCCCCAGAGCCGCCAGATCGTTTAGCAGTTTGACACCGTTGCCCTGAATATGTCGCGACAGCAAAGACTGGTCAAAGCTCCACCCCCGGTTGGTCAGGTTTGCCTTCCCATCGTCAACCGGGCCCGCGACCGCGACAACCATATCCGAGATGTCGAAACTTGTTCTGGCGCTAAGGTAGCGCGCCAGAACAGAGTCGAAACTGTCAAACCCGTCGTTTCGAAAGCTTTCGATGGTATCGGGGCGCAATACCCCGTCCAGAGTCAGGCCCAGACGGGTGTTGGTACCGCCGACATCAGCAACCAATCGTGTGCTGGTCAATTCAAACGGTCTCCGCTTTCGGGGGCAAAGTAGGAAACTTTGCTAAGGTCAAAAGCAAGAGGCAGGGTTTTGCCCGACTGGGCGCTGGTTTCTGCATGTAAGCGCGCTGTTACCTGTTTGCCTCCCAGATGGGACACAACGAAGGTGTCAGCCCCTGCCGGTTCAACCATTTCGATCAGACACTCTGCCTTTTGCACAGACTCACCCGCCCGGAACCCGGCTTCAGCGATATCTTCCGGGCGCAGGCCCAGAATGACATCCTCGGGCAGATCGGGCGCTTGGGTGTCGGTCAAGACCAGCGGCGCCTCTCCGTCGCGACTGATTTCAATCTGAGTGCCCGTGCCGTTTGGTTTGGCCCGTGCCGGGATCAGGTTCATCGCCGGGCTGCCCATGAAATCGGCCACGAACAGGTTGGCGGGTCGATTGTAGATTTCCGCCGGAGAGCCAATCTGTTGAACGATCCCGCCTTTCAGCACCACGATTTTGGTTGCAAGCGTCATCGCTTCGATCTGGTCATGAGTAACGTAAACCATTGTTGCACCTAGGTTTTGGTGCAGCTTCTTGATCTCGGTCCGCATTTCAACCCGCAGCTTGGCGTCAAGGTTTGACAACGGCTCATCAAACAAGAACAGCTTAGGATCGCGCACCAATGCGCGCCCCATCGCAACCCGCTGACGCTGCCCGCCGGACAGCTGCCCAGGGCGCCGGTGAAGCAGCTGTTCGATCTGCAATTGCCCGGCGACCTCTTGTAGTTTGCGCTCTTGCGTGGCGGCATCCACGCCGCGCACCTTCATGCCAAAGGTGATGTTCTTGGCAACGCTCATGGTTGGGTAAAGCGCGTAAGACTGGAACACCATGGCGATGTCGCGATCCTTGGGGCTGACATGGGTCATGTCGCGCCCGCCGATGTGAATGGTGCCATCAGTGATCGGTTCCAGCCCTGCGATACAGTTTAGCAAGGTAGACTTACCGCAGCCCGACGGCCCGACAAGCACAAGGAAGTCCCCCGGCTCGATCGCCACGTTGATATCTTTAAGGATCTCAACCGGGCCATAGTTTTTATAGAGGTTCTTGATATCCAGAATAGGAGCCATGGGTTTAGCCTTTCACGGATCCGGCGGTCAGGCCGCGGATGAAGTATTTGCCGGCGACAACATAGACCAGAAGGGTTGGCAAGGCGGCGATGATCGCGGCGGCCATGTCTACGTTGTATTCTTTCACACCGGTGGTGGAGTTGACGATGTTGTTCAGAGCGACGGTCACGGGTTGTGTCCCGGCCTGGCTGAACGAAACCCCGAACAGGAAGTCATTCCAGATTTGGGTGAACTGCCAGATGACGGTAACCACGATAATCGGCAGCGACAGCGGCAGGAAGATCGACCAGAAAATCCGAAAGAACCCAGCGCCGTCGACCTTGGCGGCTTTGACCAGTTCCTGCGGGATGGTGACGTAATAGTTGCGGAAGAACAGCGTGGTGAAGCCGATGCCATAGATCACGTGGACAAAGATCAGGCCCGGGATCGTGCCCGCCAGCCCCATCAGCCCCAGCATGCGTGCCATCGGAAGCAGCACCACCTGAAACGGGATGAAGCAACCAAACAATAGCAACGAGAAGATCAGGTTTGCCCCTCGAAAACGCCATTGGGCGATCACATAACCATTCAGCGCCCCCACGACAGTCGAGATCAGTACCGCAGGAATTGCCAGCACGACAGAGTTCCAGAAATACGGCCGCAGCCCTTCACACTGGATGCCAGTACAGGCCCCTGACCACGCGGTGCGCCATGCCTCAAACGTGATTTCACGCGGGAAGGCGATAAGGCTGCCGGTACGAATTTCTTCTAGGCTTTTCAACGATGTGGTGACCATCACGAACAGTGGCATCAGGTAAAACAGGGCGAACAGGCCCAGCAGTGCGAAAAGCAATGCACGCAGCAGGATTTTACCCCAGGGGCGGCTTTGGGTCGGGTTGATGACAAGATCAGTCATGTTTCTTCACCCTCAGTTCAGAGTAGAGGTACGGCACGATAATCGCGAAAACGACGGCCATCATGACCATGGCGGAGCTTGCCGCCTGCCCGATATCGCCGCGAGAAAACGCCATGGCATACATGTAGGTCGCAGGCAGGTCAGTGGCATAACCGGGGCCACCGCCGGTCAAGGCGATCACCAGATCGAAGCTTTTGATCGCCAGATGCGCCAGTACGATGAAAGCGGACAGAAAGATCGGCGCCATAGACGGGATGATGATCGCCGAATAGATGCGATAACTTGGGATTCCGTCGACTTGCGCGGCTTTGATGATTTCGCCGTCGACGCTACGCAGACCGGCAAGAAACAGCGCCATGACAAAGCCAGATGCCTGCCAGACACCGGCGATGACGACCGCATAGATCGCCCTGTCAGGGTTAATCACCCAGTCAAAGCTAAAGTTTTCAAACCCCCAGCCACGGACCATGTTTTCGATCCCCAGACCGGGGTTCATGATCCATTTCCATGCTGTGCCGGTGACGATCATCGACAGCGCCATCGGGTAGAGATAGATCGTGCGCAACACGCCTTCAGTACGGACTTTCTGATCCAGCAGGATTGCCAGCAGCAGCCCCAGCACCATTGAAGTCACTATGAACAGCGTTCCAAAGATAAACAGGTTGCCCATCGCCGTGTCCCAGCGCGGGCTGTCGAACAGGCGGTCGTATTGGATGAACCCTTTGATTTCGTATTTTGGCAGAAGTTTCGAGCGGGTCAGCGAAACCCAGGCGGTCCAGGCGATAAAGCCATAAACGAACACCAGGATCGCGATGAAAGATGGGGCAAGCACCATCTTTGGAATATGACGTTCAAGCCATTCGGTCATTGTAACGGCCCTTATTTTGGCGGGCCCCGCGCTGAATGCGCGAGACCCGGGAGGTGTTAAAGGGAGTTCTGAACAGCGTTGGCCAACATCTGAACCGCCTCAGCCGAGGACATGTCCGAGTTGAAATGCGCCGTTACCACATCGGTAATCGCACCTGACTGCGCTCCGCGCAGGGCCATGCCATGGGCATAAGACGGCAGAAGCGATCCGTTGTCGGCGCTGTCTGTCATATCCTTGGCCGACAGATGCGCGCAGCTGTCGAACGCGTCCAATGCCACATCGACACGGGCCGGGATCGAGCCTTTGTTCAGGTTGAACACTTCCTGAAAGTTCTTACCCACGATCAGTTCTGCCAGCAGCGCCTGACCGGCCTGCTTATCGTCGCCTTTGACGTCGAACATGGCAAAGCTGTCAACGTTATACAGGAACCCGTCACCGGGCACCGAGGCACACAGGAAATCATCGCCCGGCACTTTGCCAGCGGCAAGAAACTCGCCCTTGGCCCAATCGCCCATGATCTGGAAGCCGGCCTCGCCATTCATCACCATGGCTGTCGCAAGGTTCCAGTCGCGGCCCGAGAAGTTGTCATCGACATAGCCGCGCATTTTGCGCATCTGGTCGAATACGGCGACCATGCCATCGGATTTCAGCGTCTCCATATCCAGATCGACAAAAGCCTTCTGGAACCCGTCTGCGCCCAGAATGCCCAGAGCGACGGCTTCGAATACGGTGGCGTCCTGCCAAGCTTGCCCGCCGTGGGCCAGCGGTGTGATGCCTGCAGCGGCCAGTTTGTCCGCAGCGGCGTTAAATTCGTCCCAGCTGTTGGGCATTTCAATACCGTTGGCGGCCAGAACCTCTGCGTTGGCCCAAATCCAGTCGACACGGTGAACGTTCACCGGTGCAGCGCACCAGTTGCCATCGCACTTCATGTGGCCCGCGATCGACGCAGGCAGGACATCGGCCCAGCCTTCGGCCTCGGCTACGGCAGAAATGTCGGCCAGAACGCCTTCTTCGTACCATTCCTGAATGGCTGGGCCTTTCAGCTGAACGGCGGTCGGGGCGTTGCCCGACAAAACGCGCGCCCGAAGCGCGGTCATTGCAGCATCACCGCCGCCACCGGCCACTGGCATGTCTGTCCATGTGCCGCCGTTGTCAGCAAACTCTTTTTGCAAAACTGCGACAGATTTCGCTTCGCCGCCCGAAGTCCACCAATGCAGAACTTCGGCCTGCGGTTCTGCCACAGCAGGCGCAGCCAGCGTTAAAGCAATAGCCGAGACGGCCGTAAATACGGTTGTTTTCATCAGAAATTCCTCCCATTTGCAGCCACCTTCACGGTAGCGCTATCGCAACCATGCCGACAACGGCCTTGTTCACGCAACACGAGAACAGGCCCCCCAGATGGGATGTCGTTAGAAATCAGCTCGTTTTGTTACGTGATGTTACGCAAGCATTGATTTTGTTGCACGCTGTTACAAACAAGCCCAACGTGGGGTCGGGAGGACGGCCCAATGGGAGGACAAGAATGACGATTCCACGGCTTCTGGTCGTTGATGACGATGTGGAAACGCGATCCATGATGACGCAGTTCCTGCGTCAAAACGGGTTTATCGCCCTGCCCTGCGACAGCGAAGAGTCGATCCGCGCGCAGATGGACAGTGGGCGCGTCGACCTGATTTTGCTGGATGTCATGTTGGGCGATCAAAACGGGGTCGAAATCTGCGCCCGACTGCGCCGTGAACAGGATGTGCCGATTATTTTGGTATCGGCATTATCGGCAGACCATCACCGCATGGCTGGCTATGAGGTGGGGGCAGATGACTACATCGCAAAGCCGTTCAACCCCGAGCTGTTGCTGGCCCGGGTGCGTGCCGTTTTACATCGCGCAAAACGCAGTGCCTCGCTGACCTATCGGCGCAGTATCGCGACCTTTACCTTTGGCGGGTGGATCTATGATGGCAAACGTGACGAAGTCAGATCCCCCGAAGGGTTTCAGGTGGCCCTGTCAAAGCGAGAAACCAATTTGCTGAAAGTCCTGCTGGCGAACCCACACATCCCTCTGACCCGGGAGGAGATCGCCGCAGCGCTGGATGTTACCGGCGAGGGGCCGGATGATGCCTCGGGCCGGGCGATTGATGTGCTGGTTGGGCGGCTGCGCTCGAAGATAGAGAATAATTCGAAAGATCCCCAGATGCTGCGCACGGAGCGCGGCGTTGGCTATGTCTTTTCGGTGGATGTCGATGTCGATATGGGCAGTGACGCATGAAAAATGGCTTTCGCCTGCGCAGTATTGGCATGACGCTGATGTTTGCCGCATTCGTCGCCGGTCTGGCGGTCGGCGGGGCGTGGTTCTATTCATCGCAGGCTTGGCAAAGCTATCTGACGCGCAGCTATGTCACCGGCATCAGCGTGCACGAGGCCCTGCGGATGGGCACCCCAATGCCCAATGGCGTGACCGCAACGGCGCTGGAGCCAGATCAGGCAGTGCTGGCAGATGCAGGGGCGTTTTCGCGCTTGCCCGGTTTGCCAACCCCATCTTACGTGACCAATGTTTCAATCCTGACCGATGTCAGCCATCCGGTCAGTGGGCCGATCCTGACCTTGGGCATCGTTTCCGACAAGCTGCCCTATTCGGTGTCGGAATTGGTATCTGAAAAAGGCGCATCCGCGGCAGAGAAGTTCGGTAATGTGACGCGGCTTTTGGCGACCTATTGCAGCGCCCCGATGATCTTTGCGAACCTCGGTGACGGCACTTGGTGGCGCATAGACGGTGCCTCGATTTGGGGCTGTGAGGCCGTACCAACCGATCTACGGCTGCCCGCGGCTTTGCTGGCACTGGCCCTTTTGGCGGCACTGGCGACATGGCTGATTGACGTCTCGGCCCATTTCGACCGCTTTTCGCGGGCATTGCGCGGGCGCCGCCGTCTTGGTGGCCCTGAAAGCTATACGACCCGCGGCCCGGCCGAGTTGCGCGAAATCGTGGCGGCGGTGAACGCGTATCTGGAAAGCGAGCGCGCGCAGCTTTCAAAGCGCGCCATGGTGCTGTCTGGGGTTAGCCATGATCTGGGCACCCCAGCAACGCGGCTCAGGCTGCGGTCCGCACTGATCGAAGACAAAGACCTGCGTCATAAGCTGGAAAGTGACATCGACAGCATGACGGGGATGATTGAAAGTGTTCTGACCTACACCCGTGCTGAACTAAGTTCAGAGGCGCCGCGCAAGGTCTCGTTGACCTCGTTGGTCGAGGCGCTGGTGGATGATTATTGCGATATGGGCAAACCCGTGGCCCTGCGCGCCGCCCCCCAACAGCTGGTTGAAGGTGGGCGTGTACTTTTCACCGGGCAGTCGGGTCACGGTGCCTTGCCAGAACAACAGCGCATTCTGGTCACAGCCCGCATAATTTCATTGCAGCGCGCCGTATCCAACCTGATCGACAACGCATTGAAATACGGGCGCCGCGCCGTGGTTGAATTAACAGCCAACGCGGATCACGCGCTGATCGTGGTCGAGGACGAAGGCTCGGGCATGTCCGCCCAGGCGATCAACGACGTAATCGCGCCGTTCAAACGTGGCGACAACACCAGCACGATCGACGGATTCGGCTTGGGCCTGACCATCGTTGCCACCGTCGCCGAACAACACGGCGGTCGGCTGTATTTCGAAACCGGCGCCCACGGGCTGCGCGCCTGTCTGGAAATCCAGCGCAACTAGCTGGCCAATCAGATGGGGTTTTCGGAAAAAAATGGCGCACCCAAAAGGATTCGAACCTTTGACCTCTGCCTTCGGAGGGCAGCGCTCTATCCAGCTGAGCTATGGGTGCGTTGAGGGCAGGATATAGGCCATAGCCCCCTGCCCCGCAATGGATAATTCAGGCGAACAGCTCGTGGCAGAGCTCAAGCGCATCGACCAGTTTGTCGACCTCGTCCGTGGTGTTGTAGAGCCCAAAGGACGCACGGCATGTGGCTGTGACCCCCAGATGATCCATCAGCGGACCGGCGCAGTGGTGACCGGCGCGCACAGCGATGCCCTTTTTGTCCAGCACGGTTGAAATGTCATGCGGATGCGCGGGCCCTTGCAGGGTAAAGCTAAAGATGCCGCCTTTGGTCTGTGACAGGCCCTGAATGTTCAGCCAGTTCAGCCCAGTCAGCTTGGTTCGGGCATAATCGGTCAATGCGCGTTCATGGGCCGCGATGTTTTCCATGCCAAGGCCCATCATATATTCAAGCGCCACGCCCAAGCCGATCTGCTGCACAATGGCTGGTGTGCCCGCCTCGAACTTCATTGGCGGGTCGTTATAAATCACCTCGTCGCGGGACACTTCTTTGATCATGTCGCCACCGCCCAGAAAGGGGCGCATCTCGGCCATGCGGTCTTTGCGGATATGCATCGCCCCCGAGCCAGAGGGGCCATAAAGCTTGTGCCCGGTGATGGCATAAAAATCCGCGCCGATGTCATCGACATTCACGGGGGCATGCACGGTGGCTTGCGAGCCATCGACCAGCACAGGAACGCCCTGCGCCTTGGCACCAGTCACAATGGATTTCACATCCACAACAGTGCCCAGCACGTTGGACATATGGGTGACAGCGATCAGCTTGGTCTTGGGGGTGATGGCGTCCAGAACGGATTGCGGATCAAGATCGCCATTGGCGTCCACATCGACCCACTTCAGCACCACGCCCTGACGTTCACGCAAGAAGTGCCAAGGCACGATATTCGCGTGATGCTCCATCACCGACAAGATGATTTCGTCGCCCGCTTCCAGCCGTGGCATGGCCCAGCTATAGGCGACCATATTGATCGCTTCGGTCGTGCCCGACGTGAACACGATTTCGTCTTCATCTGCAGCACCAAGGAACTTGGCAATCGTGCCGCGCACGGCCTCGTATTTGTCTGTCGCGAGGTTAGACAGATAGTGCAGGCCGCGATGCACGTTGGAATATTCCATCGAGTAGGCCTGCGTGATTGCGTCAATCACCACCTGCGGCTTTTGCGCCGAAGCCCCATTGTCCAGATAGACCAGTGGCTTGTTGTTCACTTCACGCGACAGGATCGGAAAATCGCCGCGCACCTTGTGGACATCATACATTTTCAAAGCCTCCGGTGGCCGAAGTGAACCCCAGAAGGGACATAACCACAATGATCACCATGCCAAGGGCCATGGCGGTAAAGATCATCACGATGAATACAGGCAAAAGAGACTTGAACCCGTGTAGTTCCGCAGCGAAGGCGGTGGTCAGCCACAAGGACAGCACCAAGGAAACCGGTCCAAGCAACACAGCCAATGGAGGGAAGAACAAAAGCGCGATGAACTGGATCACCTGCAAGACCAACAAGATGGTTTGCAGCCAGACGACCAGCGCCAGAGCGCCCTCGAAATCTCCCATCCCGCCGAACTTCAGCCCGATGAAATACATCAGCCACGCTGTCAGAAACGTCAGCCCGCCCATGATCAGAGCCATCATGATAGGCGAAGCACGAAACAGCTGCGAGATCGGGTCGATGCCGCCGCCCAACAGGCGATCAGATAGTTGTGTCAGCAACATGCCCAAGACAACGACCAAGGCCAGCCCGATCCGCCATGCCTGCGGTGGTATCGGCAGGCTCAGCACGGCACGCGCGCCCTCGCGTGGGCGGGTGATGCTTTGGATCATCAGATCCCAAAACAATTTGATCGAGAGATTCATTGGATCAGCTTTCAGGTGCAGTTTCGGCCTCGCGCAGGGAGGCCCCCCACAGATAGGCAAAGCATAGGGCCACGATCAAGCCCACGGCGTTTTGTGCTGCACCCGCGCCAACAAACCCCGCGACCAGACCGTAGAACAGCCACACAGGGGCGACCACCAACAGCGACCAGAACAGCGCAAGGCGGGCCGAGTACCAGCTCCCTTTGCCACCCAGCAATCGCGCCAGAAAGTGGCTTACGCCGGACATGACGTAGAAAAACAAAGGGGCAATGCACATCCACCCCAACAGCGCGCCGCCAATCCGCGCATCCAACGGGACAGAGGTTGCAGATTGGTCCAGATGCGCGTCACGCGCCAGTTTGGGCAGGGTCGACACAAAGATCAGAAAGCAGGCCACCATCAAAAAAACCAGCACGCGATCCTCGCGCTGGCCTTTTTGAAGCAGCTGCCGCATCACCTTTCTTGGATGGCGGTAGCTGCGCAGGATGTCTTGGGTGACGGCCATGCTTAGCCGCGCCGCCGCAACAACCAGGCTTCCAGACGATCACGAATGTCGTCAGCGATTTCCTCGCTGGAGATCTCTTCGATTGCTTCGGCAAGGAAAGCCAGCGTTAGCAGGTCGGTTGCCTCTGCATGCGGAATGCCGCGGGACTGAAGATAAAACAAAGCGGTTTCATCAATCGCACCCGAGGTCGAACCGTGCGAACAAGCCACGTCATCGGCATAGATTTCAAGTTCCGGTTTGGCCAGAAACTGCGCATTCTCGTCCAACAGCAACGACTGGCTGATCTGATAGCCGTCGGTCTTTTGCGCGCCGGGCTGCACCAGAATCTTGCCTTGGAAGACGCCGGTAGCGCCGTTGCGCAGCACTTTCTTGAACACCTGACGGCTTTCGCAATTTACCGCGTCATGGGTGATGAACACTGTGTCATCATGATGGAAATCACCATCCCCCATGCAGGCGCCTGCCACATGGGCGTTGGCGTTATCGCCGGTCAGCTCGATCACCACTTCGTTGCGCGTCATCACGCCATTGGCGGTCATGGTAAAGCTTTTGAACAGGCTCTCTGCACCAAGGCGCGCGAAGATATGGGTTGCGGCGCGGCGTTCATGGTCGCGCCCTTGGGTGCGGACATGGTGGAACTCGGCGCGGTCAGCGACGTCTACTTCCATCACTTTGTTAAAGCGCGCTGCGGCCGGGCCGTTCTCAAGAATGGTCAGTTCAGCCCCCTCTTCCACGCGGATCACGTGGTGAAGGATCGCATCCGAGTTTTCATCCTGATGCAGATAAACCAGTTGAACGGGCTTTGACACTTTGCCAGTGGCACGGATCAACACGCCATCAGTGGCAAACGCAGTGTTCAGCGTCGCCAGAGGGCGTTGAACCGGGTCCTGCCCGCGCTCTTCCAGCTTGCCATAGATGTCTTTCGCCCAATGGATGTCAGCCTGACCAGCTTCTGCCAGACGTTCAATCTCTAGCCCTTCCAGCGCGATCTCGTCCGAGGCATCAGCGTCAAAAACACCGTCCACAAAGACCAGCTTCAACCGGTCCAGCGCGTCAAACATCGGGGCTTCGTCCTGTGGGGAGAACAAGGCAGCCGGAGTCGGTACGGGTGCTGTCAAAGACGTGGGGTTGGTGAACCGCCAGTATTCATCGCGCGGCGCAGGCAGGCCCATGGCGTTTAGCCGGGTCAGGGCATCTGATTGCGCCATGCCAAGCCATGCCCCAGTTTGCGGCAGGCTCAGCCCTTCCAGCCGCGCCTCAAGCGCGGATTGTTTCACTTGCGGCAGGGCCATTACGCCACCTCCGCCAGAATGTCGGCATAGCCGTTGTTTTCAACTTCCAGCGCCAGTTCAGGACCACCGGTTTTGACGATCTTGCCATCGGCCAGAATATGCACGACATCAGGTTTGATGTGGTCCAGCAGGCGCTGATAGTGGGTGATCACCAGAAAGCCACGGCCCTCATCCCGCAGGGCATTCACGCCTTCAGCCACCAGTTTCATGGCGTCCACATCCAGACCCGAGTCGGTTTCATCCAAGATGCACATCTTGGGTTCCAGCATGGCCATCTGCAGGATCTCATTGCGCTTCTTTTCGCCACCCGAGAAGCCGGTGTTGACCGGGCGTTTCAGCATGTCAGCGTCGATTTTCAGCGACTTTGCCTTGGCGCGGATGATTTTCAGGAAGTCAGCGGCCGAGAGTTCCTCTTCGCCGCGTGCTTTACGCTGGGCGTTCACGGCGGTGCGCAGGAAGGTCATGTTGCCCACGCCGGGGATTTCGACCGGGTATTGGAAGGCCAGAAACAGGCCCGCGGCGGCGCGTTCTTCGGGTTCCAGCTCCAGCAGGTCTTCGCCCAGCAATTCGGCGCTGCCGTCTGTGACCTCATAGCCGTCCTTGCCGGACAGAACATAAGACAGGGTCGACTTGCCCGAGCCATTGGGGCCCATGATCGCGTGCACCTTGCCGGCCTCGACCGTCAAGTCCAGACCTTTGAGGATAGCTTTATCCTCTTCTTCAAGTTTGACGTGCAGGTTTTTGATTTCCAACATTTTTCACGTTTCCTTCTGCGCCCTGTTCAGGCGTTGTTTCCCATGGGCGCGCCTGCGCCCGAATTCTTATCCCAAAACCACCGCCGTGCCCGAGGCCGAGACCATCAGCATGTTGTTGATGACCTCATAATCCAGGTCGACCCCAACGACAGCGGTTGCGCCCTTTTCAGCGGCGCGTTCTTCCAGTTCCTTCAGCGCGGTATCGCGGGCCTCGGCCAGCGATTCCTCATAAGCACCCGAGCGCCCTCCGATGATGTCGGTGATCCCGGCAAAGATGTCGCGAAACACATTCGCGCCCAAAATCGCCTCACCCACCACGATGCCTTTGTATTCGGCGATCTGGTAGCCCTCGACGGTTGGGGTTGTTGTGACGATCATGGTTTCACCTTGGTTTGGCCGCTACGCGCTTTCATTTCCGTTCGACCTTAGGAATGCGCGAGCTCTTCTTTTGCATTTCAGCGATTTTGCGTTGCGTTTCGGCTTCTTTCTCATCCCACCGCGCCTGTGCTTGGGTCATGTGCTCATGGCTGTTTTTCAGCGAAAGCCGCACGTCCAATGCAATGACGATCAGACCTCCGGCAATGAGGCCGACAATCGGAACATAGTTGGACCAAGCCGAAGATAGATAGATAGAAGCAATCCCCCCGGCAACGAACCCCAGAAAGGCGCCCATTAACAGGTTGATGAACGCGAAAGGCTCACGCGCACTGTTGAGGTCGCGCTCGGCGTCCACCTGTCTGCTATGCCAGCCCTTCCCGCCAAACATTGCTTACCCCACAGACCCTTCCAGCGAGATCGCCACCAGTTGCTGCGCTTCCATGGCGAACTCCATCGGCAGGGCTTGCAGCACCTCTTTGCAGAAGCCGTTGACGACCAGCGCGACGGCCTCTTCCTCGTCCATGCCACGGGCGCGGCAATAGAACAGCTGGTCGTCATCCACCTTAGATGTGGTTGCTTCATGCTCGACCCGTGCCGAGTTGTTCTTGATTTCGATGTAAGGCACGGTATGCGCCCCGCATTTATCGCCGATCAGCAGGCTGTCACACTGGGTGTAGTTGCGGCCGTTTTGCGCGCGTGGGTGCATGGACACCAGCCCGCGATAAACGTTTTGCGATTTACCAGCCGAAATACCTTTGGAAACGATCCGTGACTTGGTGTCTTTGCCAAGGTGGATCATCTTGGTGCCGGTATCGGCCTGCTGGTAGTTGTTGGTGATCGCGATGGAGTAAAACTCGCCCTGCGATTCATCGCCGCGCAGGATGCAGGACGGGTATTTCCAGGTCACGGCCGAGCCGGTTTCAACCTGCGTCCACATCACTTTTGACCGATCCCCACGGCAATCGGCGCGTTTGGTCACAAAGTTATAGATGCCGCCTTTGCCGTTCTCATCACCGGGATACCAGTTCTGAACGGTCGAGTATTTCACCTCGGCGTCTTCTTCGATGATGATCTCAACCACAGCGGCGTGCAGCTGGGCGGTGTCGCGCTGGGGCGCGGTGCAGCCTTCCAGATAAGACACATAGCTGCCCTTATCGGCGATGATCAGGGTGCGTTCGAACTGACCGGTGTTTTCCGCGTTGATACGGAAATAGGTAGACAGTTCCATCGGGCAGCGCACGCCCGGAGGCACGTATACGAACGAGCCATCCGAGAACACCGCGCTGTTGAGCGTGGCATAGAAATTGTCGGTCACAGGCACCACGGTGCCCAGGTACTTTTTGACCAGTTCAGGGTGCTCTTTGATCGCTTCCGAAATTGAACAGAAGATCACGCCAGCTTTCTTCAGCTCGTCCTGAAAGGTCGTCCCCACAGACACCGAGTCAAACACCGCGTCCACGGCAACCTTGCGGCCCTCTGCTGGCATATCCTCGGCGCCTTCAACGCCGGCAAGAATCATCTGTTCCTTCAGCGGAATGCCCAGCTTTTCATAGGTGGCCAGCAGCTTGGGATCGACCTCGTCCAGCGACTTGGGCTTTTCTTCCATGCTTTTAGGACGGGCATAGTAATACTGATCCTGAAAATCCGGGGTCGGGTATTTCAGCATCGACCAATCCGGCTCGTCCATCTTTTCCCAACGGGCAAAGGCGGCCAGACGCCATTCGGTCATCCATTCGGGCTCGTCGTTTTTGTCGGAGATCAGACGCACGATATCGGGGTTCACGCCTTTGGGGGCGTATTCCATCTCGATATCGGTTTCCCAGCCGTATTTATACGTGTTGATCGACTTCACCGCATCGACGGTTTCCTGATCAACCCCTTCTTTGACCTGGGTTTCCTCAACCTGTGCCATATCGTTTCCCTTCCTTGCGCCGGTGCGGCGCGCGTCCTGTTCGCGTCTGTTATCCCGCGCGGGCGCGGAATTTTTTATGTTTCGCCAGCCAGACCTCGGCAAAGCGATGAATTTCATCTTCGGTTGTGTCCGGCCCCAGAGACACGCGGATCGCACTCGAGGCGACCTCGTCGTCATATCCCATGGCCCGCAACACGCGGCTGGCGCGGACCTTGCCGCTGGAGCACGCCGAGCCAGCCGAAACTGCAAACCCGGCAAGGTCCATCTGCATCACCTGTGTCTCGCCTTTCCAGCCCGGAGCGGCAAAGCAAGAGGTGTTTGGCAGACGGTTCTCCCCACTGCCGACAAAAATAGTATGTTTTTCCACTTCCGCAATCGAATTTTCTAGAATGTTTCTAAGTTTTTCGATCTGCGCCCATTTGCCGTCGGCAAGATCACGGGCCGCCGCTTCGGCCGCTGCGCCAAAACCGGCGATGCCAATGACGTTTTCGGTGCCCGAGCGCCGACCCATTTCCTGACCACCGCCTTTGATATGGGCCTGAATGTCGGTGCCGCGTTTAACGACAAGTGCGCCTATGCCTTTGGGCCCGCCGATTTTATGGGCCGAGATCATCGCCATCTGACAACCGGACCAGTTGAAGGCGACCGGGATTTTGCCGAAGGCTTGCGTCATGTCTGACAAAAGCAATCCTTCGGGCAAATTCTGCACCACACCGGTTTCCGAGTTCGCCAGTTGAAGGGTGCTGTGCGCCGGGTCGGGCACGGTGACCGCACCTGTACTTGCCACGTCCAGATCGGAAGAGACCCAGCTGAGCACCGCGTCATGTTCAACCTCTGCGCCGTGCACATCCTTACCCATCAACGCCAGCGCTGCGGCCTCGGTTGCAGACGAAGTAAAGATCACATCCGCCCCGTCCGCCCCAAAGGCTGCGGCCACCTGCGCGCGGGCGCGTTCCACCAGCGCTTTGGCCGCGCGCCCTTCGGCATGAACGCTGGAAGGGTTCCCCACCACATCCATCGCGGCGATTATCGCGTCGCGCGCCTCACCGCGCAAAGGCGCGGTGGCGTTGTAATCCAGATAGGTGCGGCTCATGCGTCGTCGACGACCTCAAACAGGTTGGGTACAGCCGGGCATGGCGTCAGGTCATTGCGCACAACGTCAGACAGGCGGGTCTGGTGTAGGAATACATATACATGAGCCGAAAGCCCCTCCCACAACCGGTTGGTCATGGATTGCGCCCGCGAGCCGGAACTGGCGCCCGAGGCCCCTGCCCCTTTGTGCATGGCTGAAACGGTTTCATCGACCGCGCCCAAGATGTCAGATACGCGGATTTCCGAGGCAGGCATGGCAAGCCTGTAGCCCCCACCCGGGCCCCGTACCGACTCGACCAAACCGGCACGGCGCAATTTCACGAACAGTTGCTCAAGGTAGGGCAGCGAAATGTCTTGCCGCTTCGAGATTTCCCCCAAAGACACCAGCTGATCGCCCGCTTGAAGCGCCAGATCGGCCAGCGCAACCATCGCATATCGGCCCTTCGTACTCAGTTTCATCGCTCAATCCCCCCGTAACTGTTGACTGTGGGCATCAGGGTCTTTACCTCCCTTACAACCCGCAACCGGCGTGAAACGCCGGGTTTATTATAATCAGGCGCCCGCCAGACGGGCCCCGTAAGTCAAAGAGACATACATGCCCGAGGTCATCTTTCCCGGCCCCGAAGGGCGGCTCGAAGGTCGCTACCACCCCCAGAAGGAAAAAGACGCACCGATCGCGATCGTGTTGCACCCCCATCCGCAGTTTGGGGGCACCATGAATAATAAGGTGGTCTATAACCTTCATTATGCATTCTACAACATGGGATTTACCGTTTTGCGGTTCAATTTCCGTGGTGTGGGCCGCAGTCAGGGTGAATATGATCAGGGTGTCGGTGAACTGTCCGATGCCGCATCGGCGCTGGATTACCTGCAGTCGATGAACCAGAACGCCAAGCATTGCTGGGTCGCCGGGTTCAGCTTTGGCGCCTGGATTGGCATGCAGCTTCTGATGCGGCGCCCGGAAATCACCGGGTTCATTTCTGTGTCGCCACCGGCCAACATGTACGACTTTAGCTTCTTGGCGCCCTGCCCCAGCTCGGGTCTGATCATCAACGGGGCTGCCGACCGTGTTGCGCCGCCTGCGGATACCCGCACGCTGGTGGATAAGCTCCACGAGCAAAAAGGCATCACCATCACCCATCAGGAAGTCGAAGGTGCCGGGCACTTCTTTGAAGATCCGCACATGGACACGATGATCGGCAGCGTTGACGAATATGTTCGCCGTCGTTTGACCGAAAACACGCGCTGACATGAGCGAAATCACCGACAAGATGGCCGATGATTTGGCGCGCGACGTCATACTGGCCGCGGATGAGCTGGGCGATGACCGGCTGATCCGCGAGGTGTCGGATGTGCTGGAAGCGGCCTCTACCACGGCGCAAGAGGCCTATATGACCTCGATCCGTATCCGTCTGGCGCTGAGACGCGGGCGTAAGTTTCTGGACGATAAAATCTCGCGCGCGGAAAAAGAGGCGCTCAGCAAAGCCAACAAACAAGGCTAAGCCAACGCCGCGTTCGGGCTGGACAAGTGGCCCGAAACATCCCAAAGCAGATTTATGCTGCTCTCAACCCCTCGTCCCGAAAAGCACTCGCCGCTGGAGGATATCCAGGGGTTGGTCGTGGGCACGCTGCTGGTGGCGATCTCGGTTCAGTTTCTGCACAGCGCCGATTTGATCACCGGGCAGATCGCGGGCCTGTCGCTGATTGGGTCCTATGTGTCGGACTGGTCCTTTGGCGCGGTGTTCTTTGTGTTGAACCTGCCGTTTTACTGGCTGGCGCTGCGGCGGATCGGCTGGCGGTTTACGTTAAAAACCTTTGCCGCTGTGGGCCTGCTGTCGGTCTTTACGGAACTATTGCCCCGGCTGATCACCATTGATGCGCTAAACCCCTACGCGGCGGGCGTTCTGGCCGGGGTCAGCGCGGGCGCGGGTCTGCTGGCGCTGTTTCGCCATTCCGCCAGCTTGGGGGGTGTTGGGATCGTCGCGCTGTATCTGCAGGATCGGTTCAATTTCAAAGCGGGCTGGACCCAGTTGATCTTTGATGCGGGCGTGTTCGGCCTTGCGCTCATCCTGTTTTCCACTGAAGTGGTTTTGCCCTCGCTGCTGGGCGCAGTCGTGCTGAATATCATCATCGCGACGAACCACCGCCGCGACCGATATATCGCAAGGTAAGCCATGCCCAAACATTACATCTTTCTCATCGCGGCGATTGTGTCCGAGGTCATCGGCACTTCGGCCCTGCAAGCCAGTCAGCAATTCACCCGCTTGATCCCCTCGCTGATGGTGGTCGGGGGGTATGGGCTGGCGTTTTACTTTCTGGGGCACACGCTGAAATACATGCAGGTGGGCGTGGTCTATGCGATCTGGTCCGGGTTGGGCGTGGTGCTGATTGGCGTGATCGGCTGGCTGTGGTTTGGCCAGAAACTGGATCTGGCGGCGCTGATCGGCATGGGGCTTATCATCGCAGGGGTACTGGTGATCCACCTCTTCTCCAGCACTGCTACGCATTAGGGCTGGCTTTTTCTGCACACGCACGATATGGCCCCGGCAACTCAGGATAAGGCACGTACCCATGGATCTGCGCAACATCGCCATCATCGCCCACGTTGACCACGGCAAAACCACGCTTGTGGATGAGCTGTTGAAACAGTCGGGCGCGTTTCGGGAAAACCAAGCCGTGGCCGAACGCGCCATGGACAGCAATGACCTGGAGCGCGAGCGCGGCATCACCATTTTCGCCAAGCCGACCTCGGTCGAATGGAAAAACACCCGGATCAATATCGTTGACACCCCCGGCCACGCCGACTTTGGTGGCGAGGTTGAGCGTATCCTGAGCATGGTGGACGGTGTTGTGCTGTTGGTGGACGCCGCCGAAGGCCCGATGCCGCAGACCAAATTCGTGACCTCCAAGGCGCTGGCTTTGGGCCTGCGCCCCATCGTTGTGCTGAACAAGGTCGACAAGCCCGATGCGGAATCCGACCGCGCGCTGGATGAGGTGTTTGATCTCTTTGCCTCGCTGGATGCAACCGATGACCAGCTGGATTTCCCACATATGTATGCCTCAGGCCGTAACGGCTGGGCCGATCATGAACTGGACGGCCCGCGCAAAGACCTGCACGCGCTGTTTGACCTGATCGTCAACCACGTGCCCGAGCCCAAGCAGGTGCACAAACAAGACGACGACTTCCGCATGCTGGCCACCACTTTGGGCTCCGATCCGTTTGTGGGCCGCACCCTGACCGGCCGCGTGGAAAGCGGTCGTATCGCCGTGGGTGCCACCGTGCAGGCGATCAGCCGCATCGGCCAGAAGATTGAACAGTTCCGCGTCACCAAAATTCAGGCCTTCCGCGGCCTGCAAAACGCTGACATCGACGAGGCCACCGCCGGTGACATCGTCACCCTGGCTGGCATGTCGAAAGCCACCGTGGCCGACACGATCTGTGCGCTGGCTGTGGACACACCGCTGGACGCCCAGCCGATTGATCCGCCCACCATCACCGTGACCTTTGGCATCAACGACAGTCCGCTGGCAGGTCGTGAAGGCAAGAAAGTGCAATCGCGCGTCATCCGTGACCGTCTGTACAAAGAAGCAGAATCCAACGTGGCCATCAAAATCGCCGACACACCGGGCGGCGAAGCGTTCGAAGTATCCGGCCGTGGCGAACTTCAGATGGGTGTTCTGATCGAGAACATGCGCCGTGAAGGCTTTGAGCTGTCGATTGCCCGTCCGCAGGTGATTATGCGCGAAGAAGACGGCCAGAAGATCGAACCGATCGAGGAAGCCACCATTGATGTGGATGACGAATACTCGGGCGCGGTGATCGAGAAACTGACCGGCACCCGCAAAGGCGAGCTGGTCGAGATGCGCCAGAACGGCGGTAAGACCCGGATCATCGCCCACGTGCCCTCGCGCGGGTTGATCGGCTATCACGGTGAATTCCTGACCGACACCCGCGGCACCGGCGTTCTGAACCGCGTGTTCCACGGCTGGGCGCCCTACAAAGGCGCGATCCCGGGCCGTCGCGCCGGTGTTCTGATCTCGATGGAAGACGGCGAGGCCGTGGCCTATGCGCTGTGGAACCTCGAAGATCGTGGCAAGATGATGATCGGCGCGCAGGCGAAGGTTTATCAGGGCATGATCATCGGCGAGCATTCGCGCGACAACGATTTGGAAGTGAACCCGCTGAAAGGCAAGAAACTGACCAACGTGCGGGCCTCTGGCTCGGACGAGGCGGTGCGCCTGACCACCCCCGTCACCCTGTCGCTGGAAGAGGCCATCGCCTATATCAACGACGACGAACTGGTCGAGGTCACGCCCGAGTCGATCCGCCTGCGCAAACGCTATCTGGACCCGCATGAGCGCAAGCGCATGTCCAAGGTCGTGGGTTAACCATCGCTTAAATCAAGGGCATTCGCCCCCTGAAACGCCAGCAGTTACACCAACTGCTGGCGTTTTTACTGTTTGGTCCAAAGCGCGTGTCGCGCATACGCGTTTGGGGCGCAAGGCTTTCGTTATTGAAACGTCAACGAAAGAGCTGCGCCATGAGCGATACCTCCACACTGATTTACGGGCTCGAAGACAAACCCGCGCCGGGGCCAAGCGCTCTGGCAGCTTTTCAACACATTCTTGCGTCGATTGTCGGCATCGTCACGCCCTCGCTGATCATCGGCGGGGTGCTGGGGCTGGGGGCCGAGATCCCCTATCTGGTCGCCATGTCGCTGTTCGTTTCGGGCGTGTCGACCTTTATCCAATGTAAAACCTTCGGGCCGGTTGGCTCGGGTCTGCTCAGCCTTCAGGGCACCAGTTTTGCCTTTCTGGGCGCCATGCTGGCGGCGGGCTTTGCCGTCAAAGGCGCGGGCGGTGGCCCCAAAGAGATACTGGCGATGCTGTTCGGTCTGTCGCTGGCCGGGTGTTTCGTCGAGATCATTCTCAGCCAATTCGTCGACAAGCTGGGCAAGATCATCACCCCAACCGTCACCGGGATCGTGATCACGGTCATCGGTCTCAGCCTTGTCAAAGTCGGCTTTACTGACTTCGCGGGCGGCGCGCGGGCGGGTGAAAACCTTGGCCTGCCGATCAATCTGATGATGGGCTCTATTGTGGTGGTCTGCATTCTGGCCCTGACCTTTTATGGCGGGCCGATGGTGCGTATTTCGGCCATCATGATCGGCCTTGTGATCGGGTTCATTGTGGCCGCTGCACTGGGTCAGGTGAACTTCGCCAGCTTCGGCTCTGCGCCTGCGGTCGCTGTGCCGGTACCGTTCAAATACGGTTTGGATTTCGATTTCTGGCTGTTTCTGCCCATCGCCTTTATCTTTGTGGTGACGGCGATTGAGACCTCGGGCGACCTGACCGCTAATTCGGTCATTTCAGGCCAGCCGGTTGAGGGCCCAACCTACCTGAAACGCATCAAAGGCGGCATTCTGGCGGATGGCGTGAACTCGGGGATTGCCGCGATCTTCAACACCTTCCCCAACACCACGTTTTCGCAAAACAACGGGGTGATCCAGATGACCGGCGTCGCCAGCCGCCATGTTGGCCTCTATGCGGCGGGCATTCTGGTGTTGCTGGGTTTCTTCCCAATCATCGGGTCGGCCTTCTTGCTGGTGCCCAAGCCGGTGCTGGGCGGCGCAACGCTGGTGCTGTTTGGCACCATCGCGGTCGCGGGCATCCGCATTTTGGCCACGCAAGAGATTGATAAGCGCAAGGTCTATATCATGGCCGTGTCCTTCGGGCTCAGCTTGGGCGTGACACTTGTGCCGGATGCGACGCAACACTTGCCGAACTTTCTGAAACAAGTGGTGGCCACGCCGATTACTCTGGCAGGTCTGTCAGCGATCATTTTGTCGCTGGTTCTGCCCGAGGAGTAACTCCAGCCCCATCAAGGCCCCAACCAACCGGCGCTTTCGGGCGCCGGTTTTTCTTTGCCTAAGGGCACTTAAACCGCAGGATTACGCCCAATGTCGCTTTTCATTTGCAGCGGACGCGCTAGGGTTTGAGCAAAGCGGAGGGCTCATGCGCAAGTTACAAACCCAAGGCGTGCATCACATCACGCTGACCGGCGCCGACCGGCAGACATCCATAGATTTCTGGGAAGGCCTGTTGGGCATGCCTTTCATCTTTGATCAGCCCAATCTGGACAATCCTGACGAAGGCCATCTGTATTTCGATCCGGGCGATGGGCGCTTGATCACCATCTTCACCAATGAGACCCGCACCCCCGACCCAACCCGCACCCCGACCGAGCCGGGCTGCGTGCACCATGTGGCCTTCAACGTATCAAAAGCGGTTTTTTCTCAGGTAGTTACGCGGCTGGATGAACGTGGGGTCGACCATTCAGGCGTGCGGGATCGTGGCTTTATGGACTCAATCTATTTCAAAGACCCGCTGGGCCTGCTGATAGAGTTGGCCAGCTATAAGTTCTTTCCTCCCGAAGGGTGTACCCACGCCGATGTGATGATCGAGGCGCACCGCCTGCGCGTGGCACGCGGTGACTATAATATCGCCGAAGAGCATCTGGCCGATGCGATCGAATTATTGGTCGAGCGCCGCCAACAAAGCCTGTCGGCGGACCGCAGCCCAAAGAACCCCTATTAAGGTTCCGTGACCTCGATCACCATCAAGTCCCGTTCCGAGGCCCCACGCGCGTGGCTTACGGCCTCTTGGTATTCTGGGCTGTTGTAGCAAGCCTCGGCCGCTTCGATGCTTTCGAACCGCACCACCACGTTGCGTTCGCGCTTGTTGCCTTCCAGCTGAACAAAACGCGCGCCACGCGCCAGAAATTCACCGCCATGTTTGCGGATCGCCGGCCCGGCCAGTTCAACATATTTGGCGAACTGATCCGGGTTGGTCACGTTGATATGACTGATCCAAAGCGCTGCCATTATCCCAACACTCCTTTTGCGGCGACAATCGCGGCGTCCGCATTGGCAGCATCCTTGCCCCCACCCTGCGCCATATCCGGGCGGCCACCGCCCCCCTTGCCACCCAATTCAACGACGGCAGCCTTGACCAGATCAACCGCCGATAGCTTGTCGGTCAGGTCTGCAGTCACGCCAGCGGCTACGGCCGCTTTGCCGCCGGCATCGGCGATCAACAGCACTGCGCCGCTTTCCAAACGGGTTTTATGCTCGTCAATCAGTGCAGGCAGGTCCTTACCCGACACGCCGGTCAGGACTTGCGCGAAGAATTTAACACCGTTCACCTCTTCGGCTTCGGGTGCGCCGCCGCCTGCCCCGCCTGCCATCGCCAGATCGCGCCGCAGCTGGGCCAGCTCGGCGTTCAGCGCTTTGCGTTCATCGACCAGCGCCTGAACACGCTCAGCAGCATCGGCCGGGCTGGTTTTGAGGATGTCTGCAACCGCGCCCAAGCGCTGTTGCTGGCCAATCAGGTGATCAAGCGCCGCCTGACCTGTTAACGCCTCAATCCGGCGCACGCCGGCGGATGACGCACTGTCACCCAACACCACGCACAGGCCGATATCACCGGTTTGTTTCACATGGGTGCCGCCGCACAGTTCAATCGAATAGGTGTCGCCCCCCACGCCTTTACCGGTCGCGGCTTTGCCCATCGAGACCACGCGCACTTCGTCGCCGTACTTTTCGCCAAACAGGGCCTGCGCACCGATGGCGCGCGCGTCATCTGGGGTCATGATGCGGGTTTCCACCGGGGTGTTCTGGCGAATAAACGCGTTTACATCGCTTTCGACCTTGGTCAGTTCATCGGCGCTCAGCGCCTTGGCGTGGCTAAAGTCAAACCGCAGACGGTCCGGCGCATTCAGCGACCCGCGCTGTGCTACATGATCCCCCAGCGTCTCGCGCAGGGCTTCGTGCAACAGGTGCGTGGCCGAGTGGTTGGCGCGGATGCTGGAGCGGCGCGCGTGATCGACACGCAGCTCCAGAGCGTCGCCTACGGCCAGCGCGGTCTTGGCGGGTGTCACGCGATGGGCAAACAGATTGCCGGGCATCTTTTGCGTGTTTGAGACAACGCCCGAGCCATCCGATTTCAACACGGTGCCGGTGTCGCCCACCTGACCGCCCGATTCAGCGTAAAACGGGGTTTGGTTGACGACCATCCAGCCCTCTTCGCCGACGGTCAGTTCGCTGACTTCAGCGCCGTCTTTGACCAAGGCCAGAACCTGCCCCTCGGCGGTTTCGGTCTCATAGCCCAGGAAATCAGTCGGCTCTAATTTGTCGGCCAGATCGAACCAGATCTTGGCATCTTTGCTTTCACCGGTGCCCGCCCATGCGGCGCGGGCTTTAGCTTTTTGTTCCGCCATCGCAGCATCAAACCCGTCGGTATCAACGGTACGGTCTTTTTCGCGCAGCGCGTCTTGGGTCAGGTCCAGCGGGAAACCGTAAGTGTCATAGAGTTTAAACGCCGCTTCACCGGGAAGCGCGGCGCCCTCGGGCAGTTTGCCAAGCTCGTCATCCAGCAGACGAAGACCACGATCCAGCGTCTGGATGAAACGGGTTTCTTCCAGTTTCAGGGTTTCTTCGATCATCGCCTGCGCGCGGCCTAGTTCGGGGTATGCAGCGCCCATTTGGGTGACCAGCGCCGGCACCAGACGGTGCATCAGCGGGTCTTTGGCGCCCAGCAGGTGGGCGTGACGCATGGCGCGGCGCATGATCCGGCGCAGCACATAACCGCGACCCTCGTTGGACGGCATCACGCCATCGGCGATCAGGAACGAGGTCGAGCGTAGGTGATCGGCGATCACCCGGTGGTGCACGTTCTTGGGGCCATCTGCATCAACGCTGGTGGCGTTGGCGCTGGCCTCGATCAGGGCGCGCATCAGGTCGGTGTCATAGTTGTCATGCTTGCCTTGCAGCAAGGCGCCGATCCGTTCCAGCCCCATGCCGGTGTCAATCGACTGCATGTCCAGAGCGCGCATCGAGCCATCTTCGAACTGCTCGTTCTGCATGAAAACGATGTTCCAGATTTCGATGAAACGATCTCCGTCTTCCTCGGGCGAACCCGGAGGGCCACCCCAGATGTGGTCGCCGTGATCATAGAAAATCTCGGTGCAGGGGCCGCAGGGGCCGGTCGGACCCATCTGCCAAAAGTTGTCACTGGTTGCGATGCGGATGATGCGATCATCCGGCAGGCCCAGCTTTTTCCAGATTTCGGCGGCTTCATCGTCAGTGTGATAGACGGTGGCCAGCAGGCGATCCTTATCAATCGCGAAATCGTTGGTCAGCAGTTCCCATGCAAAGGGGATCGCCTCGGTCTTGAAATAGTCGCCAAAGCTGAAATTGCCGAGCATTTCAAAGAACGTGTGGTGGCGCGCGGTATAGCCAACATTATCCAGATCGTTGTGCTTGCCGCCAGCGCGGACGCATTTCTGCGAGGTCGTGGCGCGCTTGTAGTCGCGGGTCTCAAGGCCGGTGAACAGGTTCTTGAACTGCACCATCCCCGAGTTGGCAAACATCAGGGTTGGGTCGTTGCGTGGCACCAGCGGTGAGCTGTCGACCACCTCGTGCCCGTTGCGTTCAAAGTAGTTCAGAAATGTCGAACGGATGTCGTTCAGGCTTGCCATATCGTGCGGGCCCCTGTGCGCTTTTTCTTACGGATCAATCCCGTTTAGCCCTGCGCGGCAAAGGTGTCCACAGCAGAAGGGCCGCGCTGGCTGGCGCGGCCCTTTTACGATGTGATTTGGCTTAGTCTTCGACCAGCGCTTCGTCGTCGCGATCCATGTCGAAATCCAGCCCATGTGCGGCGCGGATTTTGTCTTCGATCTCAAGCGCGATCTCGGTGTGTTCTTTCAGGAAGGTCTTGGCGTTCTCACGCCCCTGCCCGATGCGCTCATCGCCGTAAGAATACCAAGCGCCTGACTTATCGACGACCCCGGCTTTGACGCCAATATCCAGCAGCTCACCCATCTTGGAAATGCCTTCGCCATACATGATGTCGAATTCAACCTGCTTGAATGGCGGCGCCACTTTGTTTTTCACAACTTTAACACGGGTGGCATTGCCGACCACTTCGTCACGGTCTTTGATCGCGCCAATACGGCGGATGTCCAAACGAACCGAGGAGTAGAATTTCAACGCATTGCCGCCGGTGGTGGTTTCGGGGCTACCGAACATCACGCCGATCTTCATGCGGATTTGGTTGATGAACACAACCATGCAGTTTGAACGTGCGATCGAACCAGTCAGTTTGCGCATGGCTTGGCTCATCAGTCGGGCGTGCACCCCAACCGAGCTGTCGCCCATATCGCCTTCTAGTTCCGATTTCGGGGTCAGAGCCGCGACAGAATCAACCACAACCATGCTGACAGCGCCTGAGCGCACCAACGTGTCGACAATTTCCAAGGCCTGTTCGCCGGTGTCGGGTTGCGAGATCAGCAGCTCGTCCAGATCAACACCCAGCTTTTTAGCATATTGGGGGTCGAGCGCATGTTCCGCATCCACAAAGGCGCAAACGCCACCTTTTTTCTGTTCTTCAGCGACGCAATGCAGCGTCAAAGTGGTCTTACCCGAGCTTTCCGGGCCATAGATTTCGACAATCCGGCCTTTTGGCAGGCCGCCGATCCCAAGTGCGATATCGAGGCCCAAAGAGCCGGTCGAGGTCGCCTCAATCTCGGCCACGGGGCTGTCGGCGCCCATTTTCATAATAGAGCCTTTACCGAACTGGCGTTCGATTTGGGCCAAAGCGCTATCAAGCGCCTTTTGTTTGTCTGTGTTGCGCTTGTCGCTCATGCTCAGAAGATCCGCGGTCGCCATTGTTTTCACCCTTATTCCACACCCGGTAGCGGGCGGCAATGATTGCCTGTGTTCGCCTCTTGTTCTCATATCCTTATGAGACCAAAAGCAGAACATTACAAGAATTTTCTATAAATTGATGTTTCTACACGGAGGGTTAAGGACTAGTTTATGAATTAAAGAAAATTGGAAACATGGGATTAAAGCGATGATGTTGTTTCGGGAGGCGCGACTGGTTTTCCTATGTGTCCCTAAAACTGGCACCGAAGCCTATATGGAATCGCTGAAGGATATCGCCGATTTTCAAATTCCCGAGCCACCTCAGCTGAAACACATGCGACCTGAGCGGTTTAACCACGAATACCGCGCGGTGATTGAGGCGGACGGCGGGGCACCTGTCCGGCTGATGGCGGTCATTCGCGAGCCAATCAGTTGGTTGCGCAGCTGGTACAGATATCGCCAGCGCGCCGATCTAGACGGGCATCCCAATTCGACGGCGCATATCAGCTTTGACCAGTTTGTCCTGGATTACATGAAAGAACAGCGCCCCAGCTGGGCCCATGTCGGGCAGCAAAGCCGGTTTGTTTCTGACGCGACGGGAAAGATTTTGATCGACCATCTGTTCGCCTATGAGCAACTGGACCAAATGCGTGCCTTTCTGTCAGACGCTTTGGGCCGAAAAATAGAAGAGCCAACGCGGCGAAATGTTTCACCGGATGCAGAGGCGCAATTATCACCCGCCCTCGAAGAGGCATTCCGGCTGCGTTTTATGGCTGATTTCAAATTGCACGAAGCAGTCCTGGCGGGTCGGCGACCAGAGCGAATTTAATGCAGCTGTTCGCGTACGGTTGACGTCAATTCCCCCAAAGAAAAAGGCTTGGGTAAAAACACAGAGTTTGGAATGCGGGCCTGATTGTCGGCAAAGTCTTCCTCGGCATAGCCCGAAACAAACACAACACGCGTATCTGGCCGTGTTTCCAAGGCTTTGCGCACCCAACTGGGGCCGTCCATACCGGGCATGACGACATCGGTGACGAAGACGTCGACTTCGATCCGTTCGTCTTTCAACGTATCCAAAGCCTGTTCCGCGTTTTCGGCCTCAAGCACGGTGTATCCGCGCATACGCAGCGCCCGCGAGGCAAAGGCGCGCACTGGTGCTTCGTCTTCGACCAACAGCACAACACCTTCACTGCTGCGTGGTTCTGTTTCCAGCTCAAGGGGCGCGGCGCTGGGAACCGCCACCGGCGGTGTCAAAACCATCGGGGCATCCGGTTCAGGTTTGTGTTCGACCTGCCCCTGCGAGTGGGCCGGAAAGTAAAGTGTGAAGCAGGTGCCACTGCCCGGCGTGCTATCAACAAAAATGAAGCCGCCCGATTGTTTGACAATGCCATAAGCGGTGGACAGGCCAAGACCGGTTCCTTCCCCCACCCCTTTGGTGGTGAAGAACGGTTCAAACACTTTGATCAGCTTGTCTTTGGGAATGCCCACGCCATCGTCACTGACGCGGACCAACACATAGTCCCCGGGCGCGACGCTGGCGCGATCCCGGCGCAGTTCGTCTTCCAGATGAAGCTGCGCCGTCTGAATTCTGATTTCGCCCCCATCGGGCATCGCGTCCCGCGCATTGACGACCAGATTCATGATCACTTGCTCTAGCTGGCGTTTGTCCGCCCGGATCGGTGTAAGCGATGGATCATGCGACACGCTTAGCCTGACCCGCTCCCCCACCAATCGGTTGAGCAGATGTGTCAGGTCCGTCAGGGTGTCATGAAGATCAACCGGCTCAAGTTTGAGCGTCTGCTTGCGTGAAAAGGCCAGAAGTTGACCGACCAGACTGGCCGCGCGATTGGCGTTCTGGTTGATTTGCATGAGGTCGCTGAAGTCCGGGTCTGCCGCATCATGACGCAACAGCAAAAGATCGCAATGGCCCGAAATCGCTGTCAACAAGTTGTTGAAATCATGAGCTATTCCACCGGCCAACTGACCAATTGCCTGCATCTTCTGGCTTTGCACAAACTGCGCTTCAAGGGTTTTGAGCTCCGTCGCATCATGCAAAACAGCCATGATGCCGGGAGTCCCGTCTGTGATGATCCGTTTCAATGAAATCTGAACAAACAGCTCGCGGTCATCGCGGCGCACGCGCAATACCTCGACACGGCTGGCCGTCCGATTGTGGGCGACTTCCTGAACCCAGTCCAGAACCGACCGTCCCAGCCCTTCCACCAGATCCCCCAACTGTGCGCCCGCCCCTTCGATGTCCAGCAAATGCCGGGCCAGACGGTTCGCCATTTTTACATTTCCGTTCACATCAAGATGCAACAAGGCCACGGGCAGCGTGTCATAGAACTGTTCATCAGAATCGTTGCGACCATGTTCCAACGGGACAAAAGCCACCGCATGGGTATTCTCTACGCGGGTGACACTGATGATCCGCAGAGGGACCGGGCCCTCAGGCCCGGAAAGGTCCAGCTGCGCCCCGGGAGTCATCGGATTTGGGTGCAGGATATTTTTGAAGCGCTGCGCGCCGCCCCCCAAAATGTCATGCGCTGCCTGATTGACCGAAAGCACCTTTCCGGTGTTTTCGATGGTCAGAACTGGCAGTTCCGGAAGACCGATCCCCACAGAGGCAGGGGCGGGAACATTATTCAGCCGCCAGAAGTAATAGATATCTGCAACGCGGTGAACTTTGATCCGTAAACGACCGTTTTTTGTCTCAAGCTCTTCAGATCCAAAACTGTGGTTTTGCGCGCGGGTCAATTGCCGAAAAATGATCGGGGTCGGGTTGGCAAAATGGGCTGAAAGCGCGGCATATAGCAGGTTGCCTTCGGGGCCAGGGCACGAAAAGTGGCGCTTCGCAGACTGATTGTGCCACAAAACTTCACCTTCGGCATTGGTCAACAGGCCCGGTGTGGGATCATTTTCGGCAAAACCTTTCACCAGCTTTCCCGGGTGTTGCCGGGCCAAGGCTGCGACACATCTTACAACCAATAGCAATGACAGCACCGAACCGGATGCGACACCAAAGATAACTTTTAACCCGGGCAACGTTACAAGAGCTGAGGCCGCCATAAGCGCCGCCCCGGCAAGCAATATACCAAGACTGTGCCGCGAGAGCCCTAAGGCGCCACGGGCAACTGGAGTTGCGTAAGCCTCGCTCAAGGACATGTGCTGCCTCCGCTGCGTTTCTCATCCCGCACTTTCGGATGAAACTGCTTAAACCGAGATTAACAGGAACAGCGTAGCAACCTGTGGTTGCGTGTAAAGTATTTTAAACGCGTTTTAACACGGTTAGGTGGAATCCGTCTCCGCCGTCCAACGGCGTCAGGCTGCGAGACATCAAGTGCTCCCAACCGGGATTTCGTTTCTGGAAGGCCTCAATCTGATCTTGATTCTCGCATGTCAGCAGCGAGCACGTCGCATAGGCCAAATACCCGCCCGGCACGACAAGCGTCGCAGCGCGGTCCAAAATCTTGGCTTGCGTATCGCATAGATCTTCAAGCTGCGCCTGTGTAAGCCGCCACTTTCCTTCGGGGTTGCGCCGCCATGCACCCGATCCGGAACAGGGCACATCGGTCAGGACAACATCATACGGTGCTTCCTGTTCCGGGTCGGACAAAACTGTCACGTCCACGCCCGCGCGGGCCGCACGCACAGGCAAATCGCGTAGGCGCTGAGGCGCAATATCATAGGCAAAGAAATTCGCCCGAACACGCCCCGCCATGGCCAGCGTCTTTCCCCCGCCCCCGGCACATAGGTCCAGCACTTTATCTGTGGCGCTAAGTGGCACCATATCCGTAACAGCTTGGGAGGCGGCGTCTTGCAGTTCAACCAGGCCATCTTTGAACGCTTGACTGTTTTGCACCCGGCGCGGATTGGTCAACACCTCAAGCGCGGTGGGTGACAGGGCGTTAGGCGCGGTGTCGATACCTTCTTGTTGCAAAGCATCTTGCGCATCTTGAATAGTCGTTTTGCGCAGGTTCACCCGCAAGAAGACAGGTGCACGTTGCTTAAGCGCCTTTAACACCGGCTCAAAATTTTCGTTCAGACTGTCTTGCAAAGGCTTGATCAGCCATTCCGGGCAATCCAGAGCAATGTCTGTCGGAAGTTCCTGCGCTTTGAATTCGGCCTCTTGGCTGTTCAACGGCGCGGGCGCGTGGCCTTCGCCCGTGAACATACTGGCCGGATCTTGCCCCTGTGCCCTTAGCGCTCCGATCATGATGGCGCGACCATTCTGTGCGCCGCCCAGAGCCGCATAGGAGCGTAGATTGCGCAGCGCGTCATAGACATGATCGCGGATTGCTGCGCGATCCTTGGACCCTGCGAAGCGATTATTACGCCCCCAGGTGGTCAGTATCTTTTCTGCTGGCGCCTCGCCCAAAAAGCTATCCAGAATTTCAATCGCCGCGGCGATCCGCGCGGCGGGAGTCATGCCACACCTTTCAGAGAACCTATGAGAGGTGCAGCATAACCCATTGAATTATCAACCAACACGATAGTTGGGGCTTTCGCGGGTGATCTGAACATCATGCACGTGGCTTTCCTTCAGACCCGCGCCGGTGATGCGCACGAACTGACAGTTCTGGCGCATCTCATCGACCGTGGCACAGCCGGTATAGCCCATGGCGGCGCGCAGGCCTCCGACCAGCTGATGCACAACCGCACCCGCCGACCCTTTATAGGCCACCTGCCCCTCAATCCCTTCGGGCACCAGCTTGTCGCTGGCGGCATCCTTTTGGAAATAGCGATCAGCCGAGCCGCGCGCCATGGCGCCAAGCGAACCCATACCGCGATAGGATTTGAACGAACGGCCCTGATACAGGATCACCTCGCCCGGGCTTTCATCCGTGCCTGCGATCATCGAGCCAACCATGGCGCAGGACGCGCCCGCCGCGATGGCCTTGGCGAAATCGCCCGAGAACTTGATGCCGCCATCGGCAATCACCGGCACATCTGCCGCGTTGCCCGCTTTGGCGCAATCTGAAATCGCTGTCAGCTGGGGTACGCCCACACCTGCGACCATCCGGGTGGTACAGATCGAGCCGGGGCCGATCCCGACCTTAACCGCATCTGCGCCCGCGTCGATCAGCGCTTGTGTCGCCTCGGTCGTGGCGACATTGCCTGCAATGACCTGTACCTGGTTCGATAGTTTCTTGACCCGTGTCACCGCATCCAGCACGCCTTGAGAGTGCCCGTGTGCCGTGTCGACCACCACGACGTCGACGCCCGCGTCAATCAGCGCTTCCGAGCGTTCAAAGCCCGAATCCCCAACCGATGTCGCCGCCGCAACGCGCAGCCGTCCCAGATCATCCTTACAGGCGGTCGGGTTCAGCACAGCTTGTTCGGTGTCTTTCAGCGTCAACAAACCCGTCAGTTTGCCTTGCGCATCTGTCACCAGAAGCTTTTCAATGCGGCGCGCCTTCATCAGCGATTTGGCTTCTTCGAGGTCGGCGGGCTCTTGCAGCATCGCCAGATCGTTTGAGGTCATCATCACCGAGACGGGCGTGTCATCGCTGGTGGCAAAGCGCATATCGCGGTTGGTCAGAATACCAACCACGTGATTGTCTTCGTCGACGATTGGGAAACCGGTGAAGTTGTAACGCGCGACCAGCTCTTTGGCGTCGGCCAACGTCTGGTTCACCTTAAGCGTCACCGGGTTGTAAACGATGCCCGATTCAAAGCGTTTGACCCGGCGTACTTCGCGGGCCTGTTCATCGACCGACAGGTTCTTGTGGATCACGCCCATGCCACCGGCCTGCGCCATGGCAATCGCCATGCGGGCTTCAGTCACGGTGTCCATCGCCGACGAAAGCAGAGGAATGTTCAGCTTGATCGAACGGGTCACACGGGTGGTGGTGTCTGCCGTGGACGGCAGAACGGAACTTGCGGCCGGAACCAGCAAAACATCGTCGAAGGTAAGCGCCTCGCGAATCTCCATGGCATCAGCTCCTTGGGAGTTTTCGTTTGACGCCTCCCTATTTCATGGACCGGGCAGAAAGGAAAGCCCTTATGCACGCGCGGCGTTGGTTTTCACTGCCAGTTGTCCTTTGGCCCAGGCCTGAAACACTTTGACCGCGATCACCGGAATGATGGCCGATGCAGCGACCAGCGCAAGGATTCCTATCAGCGCAAAGGTCGTGCCGCCTGCAGCGGAATCCATGGCGAACATCAGATTGGCAAAGGCCGCGATCGGAAAGGTAAAGGCCCCCCACAGCGGGCTGAACCCGGCCTGCGTCAGGAATCGTGCACCTGTCAACAGGGCCAGCAGGATCAGCACCGCCATTGCCACTGCCACATAGGCAACGGTCATCTGGGCCGACATCGCAGCGACCGTGCCCAGCAGGCAAGCCGGGGCAAGGTGGATGGCTAACAAGGGGCGCAATGGCGCTGGGGGTATCCGACTAATCAATTGCCACAGGCTGATCCCCCAGATGGCCACCGCAACGGCACCCGTGGTGAAAAGGATGTTTGTTGAAGCGGTCTGATAGCCCAATGGAATGGCGCTGAGCGGGGCAATGATGAAACCGACAAAGACCAAATGCCAGACCGGCGTCACCTGCCGCTGTTCTGCCGGGCCGGTAAACAGAACGCGCAGGACCAGCACAACAACGATGAGGTGGATCAACAGCCCCATCAGCAAAACAAGTTTCGCGATTTCAGCGTTCACCGGAACCAGACTTGCCGCTAACAGATACAAAGACAGCGTCATCGCCGCGATACCGGCGCGCCCGGGAAGAACGCGCAGATCATCCACCAAAACACCGGGGCGCCGACTGACTTTGCGCAGGTACGCCACAAAGCCGAACAAAAACAACAGTGTCACCGCCCCAAGTACCACCTGAGAAAACGCCTGTGGCAAGGCAAACGCCCGTTCAGCCTGTCGCCAGGCCAACCCCAGCCCAAACAGACCCATCATGTTGGGAAAGATGGCGGGCGGGGTCTGTTCTCCGAACTTGGTACGAGAGGTCTGCATTGGGGGCTCCGCTGTGATTTGGCTATGATCTGCCATCTGCGAGATAACATGTCACCGCGCGAATATGTCACGTATCCGTGTGCAATGACGCCTAATTGCACTTTGCCCCGTCTGAATTATGTGAGACAGGAGCTTAAACGCGCAAGGAAAACACCTCATGCCCCTGACAAAAGACACAGTACTGGCCACACTTTCCAAGGTTCAAAACCCCGCAACCGGGGGCGACATTGTAAGTGCAGGCATGGTGCAGGCCCTGAATGTTCAGGCGGGGGATGTGTCCTTTGTTCTGGATATCGGCGACGCCGCGCCAGCCCAGATGGCACCCGTGCAAGAGGCGGCTAAATCGGCGTTGGAACAGGTCAGCGGGGTTGGCAAAGTCTCGGTCGTCATGACCGCCCACAGCGCCCCCAAAGACAGCCCGAAGAAGCCGCCAGAGCTTAGCCTGAAACCCAAGGCCGGCGCCCGGCCCGGGCCTCAGCCCCTGCCCGGCGTGGCTCAGATCATCGCTGTGGCCTCGGGCAAGGGAGGGGTTGGCAAATCTACGGTTGCCGCCAATCTAGCAGCCGCCTTGTCGGTGCAGGGCCGCAAGGTTGGGTTGTTGGACGCGGATGTATACGGGCCCTCGCAACCCCGGATGCTGGGTGTTTCAGGCAAACCCGCCTCGCCTGACGGCAAGACCATCCTGCCGCTCAAGGGGCATGGCATCACCATGATGTCGATGGGGGTGATGGTCGACGAAGATCAGGCGCTGGCCTGGCGCGGTCCTATGTTGATGGGGGCTTTGCAACAAATGCTTCTAAACGTCCAATGGGGTGAACTGGATGTGCTGATCGTTGATCTGCCCCCGGGCACCGGGGATGTGCAGATGACACTGGCTCAGAAAGTTCCCCTCACAGGCGCGATAATTGTATCAACACCACAAGATATCGCCCTTTTGGATGCGCGTAAGGGCGTTAATATGTTCGAAAAGTTAAACGTTCCAATCCTCGGTATGATCGAAAACATGTCTACGCATGTGTGCTCTGCCTGTGGTCACGAAGAACATATATTTGGCCATGGCGGCGTACGCGCCGATGCCGAAAAGCTGGGTGTACCGGTTCTGGCCGAGCTGCCGCTTGCCCTGCCCTTGCGTGAAGCCGCCGACAGCGGAACGCCATTGGCCCTGTCAGACCCTGAAGCCCCGCAGGCCAAACCGTTTCACGACCTTGCCAAAGGGTTGATTGCACAAGGTGTCGCATAACGCATTCGGTATATTGAATATTATATGCGCCTCGCTTAAGTAGGTAAAAACACCTGCTTAAAGTAAGGAGCACGATATGTCTCTCGACCGCGCTGTAATGGCTTTCGCTGGCGTCATGACGCTGATCTCGGTATTGCTGACCGTGTATGTTTCACCAATGTGGGCTTGGTTCACGGTGTTTATCGGCGTGAACATGCTGCAAGCCGCCTTTACCGGCTTTTGCCCGGCGGCGATGATCTTCAAAAAGCTGGGCATTAAATCCGGCTGCGCCTTTCAGTAAACTGGTCCCCTTCCCTTTCGCAAACGATGGGTTGATTGCCCGCCAATCAAAGATACACTTGCGAATGTATTAATGGGAGGACCACATGAGCCGATTGACCTTTAACCGGCGCGCGTTGCTTAAACTGGCCGCCGCGGCCCCCGCATTTGCCCTGCCTGCGCCTTTGTTGGCGCAGGTCTCGGCCCCCACAGGGCGCAGCAACCCGTCGCACTTTCGCTTTAACATCGGCACCGCCAAGCTGACTGTCGTTTCGGATGGTCATCTGGGCCTGCCTGCAATGGGGGTGTCTTCCAGCGCGTCAGAAGCCGAAATCGCCGCGTTTTTGGAATCACATCAACTGTCGCTTACGCAGAACTACTCTCACACCAATCATGTCGTGATCGAAATAGATGACAACGTGGTTCTGGTTGATGTCGGTTCTGGCCAGCGGTTTATGGAAACCGCAGGCCGTTTGATGGAAAATTTGGACGCTGCCGGGATCGACCCGTCCTCCATCACCCATGTGGTTATCACCCACGCCCACCCCGATCATATCTGGGGCATCCGCGACGACTTTGACGAGCCGCTCTTCCCCGATGCCGAATACTTCATCGGTGGCGCAGAGTACGATTGGTGGATGCAGGATGGGCTGGCCGCCGCCGCCGCGCCCGAGGATCAGCAGTTTATCGTTGGCGCTGTGAATTCGCTGACCACCGAAGGGCTGGAATGGAACCGTGGATCTGATGGGTTTGAGGTGGCGCCGGGGGTTCGGATGATCTCAACCCCGGGCCATACGCTCAATCACATGAGCATCGTGGTTGAAAGCGACGGGCAACAACTGATCGCGCTGGGGGATGCGATGACGCATGCCTATGTCAGTGTCGAACGCCCTGAATGGCATGGCGGCTTCGATATGGACGGCGCCATGGCCGGTGAAACCCGTAAAAAGCTGCTGGATATGGCCGCAACTGACGGCATCGCCGTATTGGGCTATCACTTCCCCTTCCCCGGCGTGGGCCACATCATGCGCGATGGTGATGGCTATCGCTTTGTGCCCGCGATCTGGAACTGGGGCTGATCACGACAGGCGGCGCACGAACAGGAAACTCAGCGCCGCCATCACCGCCGCCGTGCCCAGGCACGCCGGCACCCCGCCCAACTGATAGCTCAGCCCCGACAAAAGCGTGCCCAAAAGCCGCCCCGCCGCGTTGGACATGTAATAAAACCCCACATCCATCGTGACCCGGTCTTTTTGCGTGAAGGCCAGGATCAGATAGGAATGCAGGGACGAGTTCACCGCAAAGACAAAGCCAAACACCATCAACCCGGCGATCAATGTCAGGGTCAGCCAGGCTTGCGGCGTTCCGCCCACCAAGGCCGCCAGCGCCAATGCCGCCGGGATCAGTGCCAGCAGGCCGACCCAAGTCGCGGCCAGTGTGTTCATCTCTGCGAGTGGTTTATCTTTGGCTTTCAACAGCTTCGGCGCCCATGCCTGTACCGCGCCATAGGCGATAATCCAGAACGCCATAAAGGTGCCGATCTGAAAGAAAGCCGCCCGGTTGCCCTCGTGTGTGCCATCCGACAGCACCGCATAGAAATACACCGGGATACCCACCACGAACCACACGTCGCGCGCGCCAAACAGGAACATCCGCGCGGCCGACAGCAGGTTGATGTTGCGATCTTTCGAGAACACCTCTTTGAACTTCGCGGATTTCTTGCCGCGCGGCAGACCCGTGGGCATGAAGGCCGCCACCGCGATCAGGATCACCGCCAGAACGGCAGCCATGGCCCAGATGGACGCCACAAAGCCCAACACACCCAACAGCACCGCGCCCAGCAAAAAGCCAACCCCTTTGACCGCGTTCTTCGATCCCGTCAGCACCGCTACCCAGCGGAACAAGGCGCCGTCCCCTTCGGGCGCCAACAGTTTCACCGCTGATTTCGACGACATCTTCGCCAAGTCCTTGGCGACACCCGAAAGCCCCTGCACGCCCATGACAAAGGCGACCGAGGCCCACAAACCCCACGCGGGGTTCAACTGCGCCAACACCGCCAACGCCACGATCTGTAACGCCAACCCGGCATAGAGCGTCGAGGTCAGGCCAAACCGCGCCGCGATCCAGCCTGCCGACAGGTTGGTAACCATCCCCATGAACTCATAGAGCAAAAACAGATAGGCCAGCTGTACTGGCGAAAAGCCCAGCGTATGAAAGTGCAACAGCACCAACATCCGCAACGCCCCATCCGACAGCATGAACGCCCAATAGGCCGCCGTCACAGCGATGTAGGCCGCCATCCCCTGCGGTTTTGCCTGATCCATGGGATTGGTTCCTTACAGCGAGGCCGCGACCATGCGGGCGACATCTGCCAGACGGCAGGCATAGCCCCATTCGTTGTCGTACCATGCATACACCTTCACATGTTTCCCGTTGATGACACGGGTCGACATGGCATCCACGATCGTGGAGCGGTCATCATTGGTATAGTCGCACGACACCAGAGGGCGGGGCTCATAGCCCAGAATGCCCTCAAGTTCACCCTTCGAGGCCGCTTCAAACAGCGCGTTGACCTCTTCGGCGGTGGTGTCTTTTTCAACATCGAACACAATGTCGGTCAGCGAGGCGTTCAACAATGGCACCCGCACGGCGTGGCCGTCGATCTTGCCTGCCATGTCCGGGAAAATCTGAATGATCGCCTTGGCCGAGCCGGTCGTGGTAGGGATCAACGAATTAAGCGCCGAACGCGCGCGGCGCGGGTCTTTGTGTGCCCGGTCGACGATGGTTTGGGTGTTGGTCACATCGTGGATGGTGGTGAAGCTGGCCTGGGCAATACCCAGGTGCTCGCGGATCACTTTGACCACCGGCGCGATGCAGTTCGTGGTGCAGCTTGCAGCGGTGATTACCTTATGTTTATCAGCATTATAAACGTCGTTGTTTACACCGTATACGATGTTGGCCACGTCGTCTTCTTTGACCGGGGCAGACACCACAACCTTCTTGATCCCAGCGTCAAAATACGGCGCCAGCTTGGCGTTGGATTTAAACACACCGGTGCAATCAATCACCAGATCGACACCCAGTTCGACCAGAGGAAGATCAGCGATGTTGCGCTCTTGCGTGAAACGCATTTTCTGGCCGTCGACGGTGATGTGGTCATCGTCATGGCTGATATCCGCCAACCAGCGGCCATGCACCGTATCGAACTCCAGCAAAAGCGCATGCTGGGCGATGTCGCCACCTATGTCGTTCACCAAGACAATCTCGGCATCAAAGCCCTGATCGATCATGTTTCGTAGTGCCAGTTTGCCCATCCGGCCAAGGCCGTTGATTGCAACTTTCATCTATTATTCCTTAACTTAGCAAGCGGCCTTAAGCCGTCTCATTATCTATCTGGCCGATCTCATCGACCCGTTTTTGTAGCGACAGGTGATCCAGTTGATCAAAGGGCAGCGCGGCAAAAGCCATGACCCGGCGGCGCATTTGGCCATAGGTTTCGGCAAAGGCGAGCGATCTCTCGGCGTCCTCTCCGGCGGCCTTAACCGGGTCGGGCAGCCCCCAATGACCGGTCAGGGGCTGGCCATGCCAAGGCGGACATTCTTCGTTGGCAGCTGTGTCACAGACGGTAAAGACGAAATCCATCACCGGGGCGTCTTTGGCCTGAAACTCGGACATGTGTTTAGAGCGCAAACCCGTCACATCATGGCCACTGCGTTCAAGCAGTTCCACGGCGAAAGGATTCAGTTCTGATTGGGGCTTTGTCCCCGCAGAAAAGACGTTGAATTTGCCCTGCCCCATATCGCGCAACAGCGCTTCGGCAAAGATTGACCGGGCCGAATTACCTGAGCAGATGAACAAAACATTAAAGGTCTCTGACATAAGAGGTCCTCTAGACATTGCCTTGGCCGTCTGCGTTGCACAAAGGTCCGGCCGTCCCCGACAGCAATCTGCCACCAGGAAATCCACCAACGCGCCCATTCGGTTCATCTGGGCGCGATAATACACAGACTTTCCTTGCCGCTGCGAGGTCACCAACCCGGCCCTTTCAAGCGCCGACAGATACACGGACAGCGTGTTTGGCTTCATCCCAAGCGCTTGCACCATTTCCATCGGGCGTACGCCATCCGGGGCCCGTCGCGCCAATAGACGAAACACGGTCAACCGGCCTTCGTGGCCCAGGGTCGTAAGACTTTCTGATGCGGTGGTTAATTCCATAATTCATGAATATCTGAACTATGTAACAGTTCAACGAAAGATTCATCTTAAAAAGGCATGGTTTTAAATGAAGGCCACATTCTTGCCATATTTGCGCCCCCTTTGCGCCGCGAAATTGTGGATCACTGTTATAACAAGCGCCCGTCAGAGGCGCTGGAGGTCATGAGTTCATTAGTTAACCAGTTCTGAGCAAGGAGCAGATACATGCCAGAACACATGAAGCCGGAGTCGGAAACGGCTCAAAAACCCGCGTCAAAACCGGATCGCAATGCGAAAACGAAAGAGAAACCAGCCCCTAAGAATGGTTTCACTTTCAAGGATTTCGCCTCGATCTGAGCTTTGACCAACCTGCCCAAGCGGGCTAATTTGCAGTCATGAGGATGATCTTGTGACTGAACCAATTTCTTCAATCCGAAATCTTGGGCCCGCGATGGAGCAAGCCTTCGCGCGCGTGGGTATCAAGACTGCCGAGCAACTGCGCGAAATTGGCACCGACGCGGCTTATGCCAAACTGTTGGCAAACGGCGCGCGCCCGCATTTTATTGCTTACTACGTGATCGAAATGGGCCTTCAGGGCCGTCCGTGGAACGACTGCAAGGGCAAAGAGAAGGACGCGCTGCGCAAGCGGTTTGATGCGATCAAGGCGCGTACGGCCCCTGCCCCCTTGGCCGGGATCGAAAAGATCCTCGATCAAATTGGCGTTGTAGAAAGACCCTGAAACGAAAAAGGGCCGCCAAAAGGCAGCCCTTGAAATCGTTATACGACAGGTGGCTTAACCAACCAGTTCCAGACCCGAGAAGAAATAGGCGATTTCAACAGCCGCGGTTTCTTCGGCGTCCGAACCGTGGACCGAGTTTTCACCGATCGACAGGGCGTATTCCTTACGGATGGTGCCATCAGCAGCTTCGGCCGGGTTGGTGGCGCCCATGACTTCGCGGTTTTTCGCAATGGCATCTTCGCCTTCCAGAACCTGCACAACGATCGGCTCGGAGGCCATGAACTCGCAGAGTTCGTCATAGAAGGGGCGCTCTTTGTGCACTTCGTAGAACACGCCAGCCTGAGCTTTGGTCAGGTGAATGCGTTTCTGAGCGATGATGCGCAGGCCAGCGGCCTCCAGCTTGGCGGCGATGGCGCCGGTCAGGTTGCGCTTGGTGGCGTCGGGCTTGATGATCGAGAAAGTGCGCTGAATGGCCATGTGTCTTATCCTGCTTACTCGGTGGGGCCGCGTTTGCGGCAACATATCGGCGCCCCGATAGCATGCAGCCTGTGATTTGAAAAGCGGCGATTGACGGCGCGGGCGGCATGCGGCACACCCGGCGCATGCTGAGGATTCAAGACATCGCGTATTCGGTCGAAGGCCGCCCCCTTTTTGAGGGCGCTTCAGCCACCATTCCCACTGGCCACAAGGTTGGCCTTGTTGGGCGCAATGGCGCAGGCAAGACCACGCTGTTTCGCTTGATCCGGGGCGAGTTGACGCTGGAAGGCGGCGACATCAGCCTGCCGTCCCGCGCCCGCATTGGTGGTGTCTCGCAAGAGGTGCCTTCAAGCGATGTGTCGTTGCTGGATACGGTGCTTGCCGCTGATACAGAGCGCGCAGCCCTGTTGGCCGAGGCCGAGACCGCGACCGACCCGGATAGAATAGCCGAGGTTCAGACCCGGTTGGCCGATATCGATGCGTGGTCTGCAGAGGGTCGCGCCAGTGCGATCCTGAAGGGGCTTGGCTTTGACTCAGACCAACAGCGCCAACCCTGTTCTGCATTTTCCGGCGGCTGGCGTATGCGCGTGGCGTTGGCGGCGGTGTTGTTTGCCCAACCCGATCTTCTGTTGTTGGATGAACCGACCAACTATCTGGATCTTGAAGGCGCACTTTGGCTGGAAAGCTATCTGGCGAAATACCCGCACACTGTCCTGATCATCAGCCACGATCGTGGGCTTCTAAACCGTGCCGTTGGCGCCATCCTGCATCTGGACAACCGGCAACTGACTTTGTGGAACGGCCCCTATGACCAGTTCGCCCGCCAGCGGGCCGAACAGCGCGCTGTGCAAGCTGCCGCCGCCAGAAAGCAGGCCGACCGTCGTGCCCATTTGCAAAGTTTCGTGGACAGGTTCAAAGCCAAGGCCACCAAAGCCAAACAAGCGCAAAGCCGCGTGAAGATGCTTGAGAAAATGGAGCCCATCACCGCGCCTGAAGATGCCGCGCGGGTTGTCTTTAGCTTTCCAAGCCCCGAGGAACTCTCGCCGCCCATCATCGCGCTTGAGGGTGCCTCGGTCGGGTATGGAGACCACGCGGTTTTGAAACGACTGAACCTGCGGATTGATCAGGATGACCGGATCGCCCTGCTGGGCAAGAACGGTCAGGGTAAATCGACCCTGTCCAAGCTGCTGTCGGGTCGGCTTGACCCGATGTCGGGGGCAATGCGCACATCATCCAAGTTGCGGATCGGCTATTTTGCGCAGCATCAGGTGGATGAGCTCTACATCGACGAAACGCCCCTGCAGCATATCCGGCGCGAACGCCCCACTGAGACCCCTGCCCGCTTGCGCGCGCGTCTGGCCGGGTTCGGCCTTGGCGCTGATCAGGCCGAAACCGAGGTTGGCTGTCTGTCGGGGGGGCAAAAGGCGCGGCTTTCGTTGCTGCTGGCCACGCTGGATGCGCCCCATCTGCTGATCCTCGACGAACCGACCAACCACCTGGATATTGAATCGCGTGAGGCTTTGGTTGAGGCTCTGACCGCCTACTCTGGTGCGGTCATTTTGGTCAGCCACGACATGCATCTGCTGTCGATGGCGGCGGATCGGTTGTGGCTTGTCGCGAATGGCACGGTTGAACCCTACGAAGAAGATCTGGAAGCATACCGCAAACTGCTTTTGTCCAGCGATAAACCCGCATTGGCCGATAAACCTAAAGCCAAGCCCAAAAAGGCTTCGCGCGATCAGGTTCAGGCGCTGCGCAGTGAGCTGCGCAAATGCGAAGACCGGGTCGCCAAGATCGAAGGCATGCGTGACAAGCTGGCGGTTAAATTGGCCGATCCGGCCCTGTACGAAGATGGCCGCGTTTCCGAGCTGGAAACCTGGAACAAGAAATACGCCGAAGTGATGGAGGGGCTGGATCGGGCCGAGGCACTATGGCTGACCGCCGTCGAAAAGCTGGAGGCCGCCGAAGGGTAAACGCCCCCTGCGGCCTTGTGCCCCTCGTATCTTGGGGCAAGTTTCCTACATTATAGCTGTGCGCAATAAACCCAAGAGGCCCTGAATGGATGGCGATCAGATCGGTCGTATGATCTATCTTTTGATGTTGTTGGTGGCTGTGGGCGGATATTTCATCGTCGCCAATCGCCACCGTGCAGGTCAGATGTTGCAACAGGCTGCGGTCTGGGGCCTGATTTTTCTGGGTGTGATCGCGGGCGTTGGCCTTTGGGGAGACATTCGCCACACGGCTGTTCCGCGCCAGTCTGTGTTTGCAGATGATGGCCGCATAGAACTGCCCCGCGCGCCCGATGGGCACTTCTATCTGACCGCCGAGGTAAACGGAAAACCGGTGCAGTTTGTCGTGGATACCGGCGCCGGGCAGATCGTATTGACGCAAGATGATGCCGCGCGCGTGGGCTTGCCGCCCGAAGATCTGAACTTTTTTGGTGAAGCGCGCACAGCGAATGGCGTTGTCAAAACGGCCTCAGTGCGGTTGGACGAAATCTCTGTCGGTGGGATATCGGATACTGGCGTGCGCGCCTGGGTTAACGGCGGCGAAATGGATCAATCCCTTATGGGCATGGGGTATTTGCAGCGTTTTGAACGGGTTGAGTTCACACGCGACACGATGATCCTGACACGCTAGGTTTCGGCTTTCATCTGCCAGCGACCGCTTTCTTCCGACCAATACTGCGCTTTCAGCTGCGCCTCTGTGGTGGCTTTCCATTGTCTACGGGCAAGGGTTACGGCATCCGGGTCATTGCCATCAAACAGGATACAGACCCGTTCCAAACCCTGCGCATCTTGGGGGGCGAAATCGGCGCCATCGACCAGCATCAGGCAATCAGGCGCATTGGGCATGTCGGATTGGGTGGTCAGTAAAACGGGTTGATCGCCATCGAACCCGCCGCCCGCCAAACCGTGCGGCAGAAAGCTTTCTTCGCCCATCAACCACAGACGTTCATCCAGCCAGCGCATGCGCCCGGCCTTGGTGCCGCGCACGGCTACGCGCCAGCCGCGCTCAAGCGACTTGCCCAAAAGCATGGGCAAGGTCGACTCAAGCGGCTGACGGGTCAGGTGGTAAAAGAGGACGCTCATTCGGCCTCAAACTTGTCGCGCACCAAACGGTCCAACGCCCGCACGCCCCAGCCTGTCGCCCCTTTGGGCGCAAAGGCGGTTTCCGACTTCACGCTGGCGACGCCTGCGATATCCAGATGAATCCACGGCACATCATCTTCGACATACCGACCCAGGAATTGGGCCGCCGTGACCGAACCTGCGGGCCGTCCGCCTGTGTTCTTCATGTCCGCGATGTGGCTGTCGATCAGCTTGTCATAGGCCGCGCCCATGGGCATGTGCCAAGCGCCTTCGCCCTCGGCTCTGGCAGCTTTGATGAACTGGTTTGCGAAGTCATCATTGTTGGAAAACACCCCGGCATGTTCATGCCCCAACCCGATGATGATCGCGCCTGTCAGCGTGGCCAGGTTAATCATCGCGGCAGGCTTAAAGCGTTCCTGTGTGTACCAAAGCACGTCGGCCAGAACCAAACGGCCTTCGGCATCGGTGTTGATAACCTCGACAGTATCGCCCTTCATGGATTTCACCACATCGCCAGGACGGGTTGCGTTGCCTGACGGCATGTTTTCCACCAGACCGACAAGCCCAACAACATTCGCCTTGGCCTTGCGCAGCGCCAAAGCCCGCATCACACCCGACACGACACCAGCACCGCCCATATCCATGGTCATGTCTTCCATGCCGCCAGCTGGTTTCAGGCTGATCCCGCCAGTGTCAAATACGACCCCTTTACCGACCAGCGCAAAAGGCGCGTCTTCGGGGTTGCCGCCGTTCCAGCGCATCACCACAACCTTGGACGGGCTGACCGAGCCTTGCCCCACACACAACAAAAGCCGCATGCCCAGCTTTTCCAACTCGTCTTCTTCAAGAATTTCGACGTCCAGCCCGATTTCCTGCATCGCGGCCAGACGGGCGGCGAAATCATCGGTGGTCAGGACATTGGCGGGCTCATTCGTTAGATCGCGGGTAAAGAATACACCTTCGGCCAATGCGGCCTGATCTTTGGCGTCTGCCGCGGCCTCTTCGGGTTTCGAGCACATGATCACGGCCTTGCCCACGGACGGCTTATCGCCGCTTTTGTGTTCGTTAAAGCTGTAAGCACGCAGTGCGAACCCATAGGCGATTTCGGCGGTTTTGCCATGCGGACCGGTTAGCAACAGGCAGTCGTCGCCGCCACGCCGCTTAGACAAGGCTGCGCCCGCCTTGCGCGCCTCTTCAAGGCTGCAACGACGCTCCAGTTTAACCACGTCGACGGCTTTGGCGGCCATACCTGTGGGAAAAGACAGGGACGCAACCTGCGCCGTTTTCAACTTTTCAAAGGATTCGCTTTCCACGAAACGGGCCAAAGCGCCGCGGGTCAGTTTGTTCACGCGGCGCGCACCGGCATCCATTTTGCCTTCCGCGCCGATGAACACCGCAACGCGCCCTTCCGCCTCGGCAATGGCGTCCAGATCGGTTTCAGTGAAATTGATTTCGGGCGGGGTTGTCATGGCGTTCTCCAACATTGGTTTAGGCGAAACCTAGCCCCTGCCCGCGCCCTTGACCAGATAGCAGTTTTCCCTGCGCCGCATTTGGTCTAGGGTCGCGCCGTTAAGTCTAGTCCTTGGGGGGACTGCGTGCCGAAATTCGATCGCTATTTCCTGTCACAGCTACTTGTGCTGTTCGGGTTTTTCGCGCTTGTTCTGGTTTCAGTTTACTGGCTGAATCAGGCGGTACGTCTGTTTGACCAATTGATAGGTGACGGGCAATCCGCCCTTGTTTTCCTTCAGTTCACAGCGCTGACCTTGCCCAATGTGATCCGTCTGGTGCTGCCGATCGCCGCTTTTGCAGCGACGCTGTACTGCGTGAACCGTTTGATGAGCGAAAGCGAACTGGTGGTGGCGCAGACGATGGGATTCTCGTCTTTGCGACTGGCGCGACCGGTTGCGACACTTGGCATCTTTGTGACCGTTCTGATTTTGATTCTAACCAATTTTCTGGTGCCATTGGCAAGCAAGCAACTGGTTGAACGAAAGGTCGAGATTGCCAGTAACGTCACCTCGAAATTGCTGACCAAAGGCAGTTTCCTGCATCCAGCCGATGGCGTGACCTTCTTTATCGGGGACATCACACCCGAGGGCGAGCTGCACGATATTTTTCTGTCGGATGATCGAAACGCTGAACGCCGTACGGCCTACTCGGCTTCTCGGGCCCTTTTGGTTGCCAGCAGCTCTGGCCCCAAACTGCTGATGTTTGATGGTATGGCCCAGTCGCAAAGTCAGGGTGATAATCGTCTGTCCGTGACGCATTTTTCGGAATCCGTGTTTGATATCGGAGGCCTTCTCAGTGCACCAAAGGCACGCAAGCCCAATACTTTCGAGCTGACCACGATCGAACTGATCACCGCCCCACCAGAGTTGGTGGAGTTGGTTGGCAGCACTCGAGCCGAGTTCCAGATGGAAGGGCATGATAGAATAGCACAGGCGTTGTTGGGCCTAGCGGGATGCCTGATTGGCTTTGCAACCCTGATGCTGGGCGCCTATAGCCGCTTCGGGTTTTGGCGACAGATTTTAGTGGCTGTTGCCTTGGTGATCCTGCTGAAGATTGTCTATAACGTCATGGCTGAACAGGCCTTGCAAAAGGCCGGATATTGGTTCGGACTTTACCTGCCCGGGATTGTAAGTTCGGTTCTTGCGGTAATGACACTTTGGATCAGCGATAAACCTACGATTTTGCAGAAACGCCAACCTTCTCGGGGGCGCGCATGAGGCTGCATATCTATTTCATTCGTAGGTTTTTGCGCATGTTTTTTGCAGTCGGGGCCAGCTTTTGCGCCATGATGCTTCTGATTGATCTGCTCGAACAAACCCGAGAGTTCGCAGATGTCTCTGTTTCGTTCACCCAGACACTGGGTCTGGCGGCGCTGAACATGCCGGGGTCTTTCTATTCTATCCTGCCACTGGTGGTCCTGCTGACAGGCTTGGCACTGTTCCTGAATCTTGCGCGCACATCAGAGTTGGTGGTGACGCGGGCTTCGGGGCGCTCTGCCATCCGCAGCCTGATTGCGCCTGTGGTTGCCGCCTTTGCCGTCGGGGTACTCACCGTCGTGGTGTTCAACCCTTTTGTTGCCGGGACGTCGAAACAATACGACCTGAAAGCAGGTAAGTACCGTGGTCAGGCCAGTTCAGTCTTGTCGCTGGCGCAAGGTGAAGGCCTGTGGTTGCGCCAAGGCTCCCCCGAGGGGCAGATGGTGATCCGCGCCAGCCGGGCCAACAGCGATGGCACGCAACTGTTTGATGCCACGTTTATGACCTTTGCATCGGGAAGCGGCCCGATTCAGCGCATTCATGCTGCCAGTGCACGGCTTGAAAACGGAGCCTGGAACCTGCGCGACGTTAAGGTCTGGGATCTTTCGGATGCAGGTATCAATCCCGAAGCCAATGCGGTGTCGTCGCAAAGCCTGGAACTGCCGTCGGACCTTACGCGTCAGCGTATCCGCGACAGTTTCGGCGCGCCTTCGGAAATCCCTGTTTGGGATTTGCCTGAATTCATCGACAATCTGCAGCGCGCCGGCTTTTCAACCCAAAAGCACCAAGTCTGGCTGCAAATGGAACTGGCCCTCCCCCTGATCTATGTCGCCATGCTGATGATTGCTGCTGCATTCACCATGCGCCACACCCGGTTTGGCCGTACAGGCGTGATGGTCATGGGCGCGCTTGGCTTGGGTTTGGGCCTGTTCTTTTTGCGCAACTTCGCGCAGGTTCTGGGCGAAAGCGGGCAGATTCCCGCTGCCATGGCCGCGTGGAGCCCGCCAATAATTGGCATCATGTTGGCGACCGGGCTATTGCTGCATCTGGAGGACGGATAAGCATGCGGGCGATGATGCGCATACTGGCCTTGTGGATGGGGCTGATCACGATGGCAGGGGCAGCCTCGGCACAGGGTGTCGCTTCGTTGATTGCTGATCGCGTAGCCATCGAAGCCGATGGCACTCTTGTTGCTGAAGGTAAGGTCGAGATTCTATTTGATGGTTATCGCATGCTGGCCGAGCGGGTGGTCTATGATCGAACCGCCGATCAGCTGAACATCACAGGCCCGATGCGGATCGTTACCCAGAGCGGTAGTGTCATCACCGCTGAAACCGCGCAGATTAACGCCGATCTATCCGAGGGCCTGCTGCGTTCGGCGCGGCTGGTGCTGGATCAGCAACTTCAGCTGGCCGCGGCTGAAATCCTGCGTGTAGATGGGCGCTATACGGTGCTCGACAAAACCGTGGCCTCGTCTTGTACCATCTGTCGTGGAAACCCCGTGCCGCTGTGGCAAATTCGCGCCAGCCGCGTGGTTCATGACACGCTGGAACAACAACTGTTCTTTGATCACCCCCGGTTTGAGATTGCTGGCGTTCCGGTGTTTTATTTGCCGCGTCTACGCCTTCCTGATCCAACACTGAAACGCGCGAACGGGTTTCTGACACCAGAGGTACGGATCAACGATCAGGTCGGGGTTGGTCTGAAACTGCCCTATTTCCTGACGTTGGGCCGTCATGCCGATCTGACCCTGACGCCCTATCTGGCCCATGACTTTACCCGCACTCTGGAATTGCGTTTGCGCAAAGCCTTCCGCCACGGCGATGTAGAATTCAACGGCGCCTTGTCACGTGATGACGTGCTGCCCGGCGAAACCCGGCAATATCTGTTTGGCGAAGGGCAGTTCGATCTGCCGCGCGACTTTAAACTGCGCTTCAATATCGAAGCCGTGTCAGACCCGGCCTATCTGCTTGAATACGACTATTCAGATGCGGATCGTCTGGACAGTTTTGTCGAGATCAGCCGCACAAAGCGCAACTCGCAAATCAATGCCAGCGTGACCCATTACTACACGCTGCGTAGCTCGGAAAGTAACGCCGACATTCCCAGCCTGGTCACAGCCGCCAGCTGGGAACACCAATACGATATGCCCGGTATCGGAGGGGTCGCGACGCTTGGGGCAGAACTGTTTGCCTTTGAACGGACCTCGGATATCGACATCACCGGGCGGGATCAGGCTCGCCTGTCACTGAATGCAGGCTGGCGCCGTGACTGGCTGTTTGGAAATGGTTTGCAGCTGGCAGCACAAAGTGAACTGGCGCTGGATTACTATTCCATTTCGGATGACAGCGGCACCGCCAGCCCCATCACGCGGCTGACCCCCTTTGTTGCGACCGAACTGCGCTGGCCATGGGCACGTGGCACGCAAGGAGGCGGATATCAGGTTCTTGAACCCGTCGTTCAACTGGTCTGGAGTGACATGGACAATGCTACCGTGCCTAACGAAGACAGCACCAGCGTTTCCTTTGATGAAGGCAACCTGTTTTCCCTGTCCCGTTTCGCCGGATCTGACGTGTACGAGGAAGGGCTGCGCGCCAATCTGGGTCTAAGCTGGACGCATTATGCGCCGCAAGGCTGGTCTACAGGGGTTACCGTGGGCCGGATCGTGCGCGACAAGGACCTGGGTCAGTTTTCAAATGGCTCGGGCCTGTCTGGCGGATCCTCGGACTGGCTGCTGGCAACACAGATTGCGACGGCTGACAATCTCAAGTTCACCAACCGCGCCATCTTTGATGATCAGTTTACCTTTACCCGCAACGAGCTTCGTATGGATTGGGTGCGCGACCGGCTTGATTTATCTTCGTCTTACATTTGGCAACAGGCTGATGTGACGGATAACCGCCCCAACGACACCTCGGAATGGGATTTCGACATGGCCTATCGGTTGGATGACAACTGGACGGGTAAAGCCGACTGGCGATACGACTTTGTCAGCGGGCGTGCTGCGGAGGCCGGTGTTGGACTGGAATACCAAAACGAATGCGTGACGGTTGATCTTTCACTCTCGCGTCGCTTTACATCCTCGACTAGTGTAAACCCATCCACGGACTTCGGTCTGACAATCTCGCTGAACGGGTTCGGCAACCGCGTGGCTTCGTCAAGCTATCGCCGCAGCTGTATCCGCTAAGAGACATAAAAAACGAGCATACGGACGGCCAGAATGACCCGACTGACCCGCATATTGATACTCACCGCTGGACTTGCCATGGCCGGGATCGGTGCCGTGGCACAAGAGGGTGGTCCCTTTGCGCCGCGCCTGATTATCAATGACAAAGCCATCACCAACTGGGAAGTGGATCAGCGCGTCCAGTTTCTGAGACTTTTGAACGCCCCCGGCAACCTAGAGGAAGAGGCGTTGAACGCCCTGATCGAGGACCGCCTGCGCGACCACGCTGCTGCGCAGCTGGGGATTGAACCCTCTCAGGAAGAAATTGCCGCGGGCATGGCTGAATTTGCGGGGCGGGCCAACCTGACAACCGAAAAGTTTATCGGTGAGCTTAACAAAGTCGGCATTGCCGGTGAAACCTTTCGTGATTTCGTGGCGCCGTCGATCGCTTGGCGCGCAGTTGTTCGCGCCCGGTTTGCCGGACGATTGAATGTCACCGAAGCGGAAATCGACCGCGCCATCACCTTGTCGACCCAACAGGGGAATGCGCGTGTTTTGCTGGCCGAGATCATTCTGCGCGCCGATACACCCGAGTTCAAAGCCCAAGCCGAAGAACTGGCACAGCAACTAAGCCAAAGCATCGACAGCACGGCTGAATTCTCGGCTGCGGCGCGCAAGTATTCTGCCTCGCGTACTGCGGGCGCCGGGGGCCGCACACCTTGGATTGATCTGGCAAACCTGCCACCGCAAATCAGCGGTCAGGTATTGTCATTGGCGCCGGGTGCTGTGACCGACCCGATCCCTATTCCCAATGCAATCGCCTTGTTCCAGCTGCGTGCACTTGAAGAGAACGATCCAACGGAACCAGAAACTCTGGCCGTGGAATATGCCCGCTATCTGATGCCTGCCGACGAAACCCAGCGGGCCCAAAAGGTCTTGTCGCAGATCGACACCTGCGATGATCTTTATGGTGTCGCAAAAGGGGAACCAGAACAGAACCTGATCCGCGAGGCCGTCGCCGTGGCTGAACTCCCCGCCGATGTCGCGCTGGAACTGGCGAAGATGGACAATGACGAGGCCATCCTTCTGCCGGGCAACGGCAACCTTTCTGTTCTGATGCTTTGTGGTCGCACGCCAACACTGGGCGAAGACATTGACCGCGATGCCATCCGTTTGCGTCTGACCAACCAACGTCTGGTATCCTATGCTGACGGGCTGATGGAAGAGCTCAAAGCTGATGCGATCATCCGCCAGCCATGACTCGCCCGCCTATCGCGCTGACCTGTGGCGACCCGGCCGGTGTTGGCCCTGAACTTTCGATCAAGGCGCATCAGACCCTTGGTGCCCGCCTGCCCTTTTTCTGGATCGGCGATCCGGCGCATCTGCCCGACGGCACCGCGCATGAGGAAATCCATGATCCGATGGACGCGGTTCATGTTTCAGCCACGGCGCTGCCGGTTCTGCGCCATCCCTTCCCGGTTCCGGCGCAACCCGGGCAACCCGATTTACGCAATGCGCCTGCAGTGATGACCGCCATCACCCGCGCGGTCGAACTGGTGCAGGAAGGGCGCGCCAGCGCTGTCTGCACCAACCCCATTCACAAACAGGTTCTTCAGGATGGGGCGGGATTTGCCTATCCGGGTCATACAGAGTTTCTGGCCTCTTTGGCCGGTGTGAAAAACGTGGTCATGATGCTGGCCTGCGATGAACTGCGCGTCGTGCCCGTGACCATCCACATGGCCGTGAAAGACGTGGCGGGTGCCTTGACCGAGGAGCTTCTGGAGCAAACCCTGCGCATCACCCATGATGCATTAATCCGCGACTTTGGCGTCGAAACCCCGCGCCTTGCGGTGGCGGGGCTGAACCCTCATGCAGGGGAAGGCGGCAAAATGGGAACCGAAGAAATCACGCTGATCACCCCGGTAGTTGAGCGGCTCAACCGCGATGGGCTGCATATTTCGGGCCCGCGATCTGCTGATACGATGTTCCATGCACAGGCGCGCGCCGGATACGATGCGGCGATTTGCATGTATCACGATCAGGCGCTGATCCCGATCAAGACCATCGACTTTTCCGGAGGCGTAAACGTGACTCTTGGTTTGCCCTTCATCCGTACGTCGCCGGATCATGGCACCGCGTTTGACATCGCAGGCAGCGGTCGTGCAGATCCAACCAGCCTGATTGCGGCGCTAAACATGGCCGACACAATGGCAAAGGCCCGCACGACATGAGCACGATCGACTCCCTTCCGCCCCTGCGCGACGTGATCAACACCCACGAGTTGCGTGCCAAGAAATCCTTGGGGCAAAACTTTCTTTTGGATCTGAACCTGACCGCCAAGATCGCGCGTCAGGCTGGGGATTTGACGGAATGTGATGTTCTTGAGATTGGTCCCGGCCCCGGCGGTTTGACCCGTGGCTTGCTGGCCGAAGGCGCGCGCCGCGTGTTGGCGGTTGAAAAAGACGCGCGCTGCCTGCCGGCCCTGGCCGAAATCGAGGCCGCCTATCCAGGTAAACTGGACGTCATCAACGCCGACGCCTTGGAATTGGACCCCAGCGACCGGTTAAGCGCGCCGATCCGCGTGGTGGCGAACCTGCCCTATAACGTGGGCACCGAGTTGCTGGTGCGCTGGCTAACGCCAAAAGAATGGCCGCCCTTCTGGCAGAGCCTGACTTTGATGTTTCAAAAAGAAGTGGCAGAACGGATCGTGGCCAAGCCCGGCTCCAAGGCCTATGGGCGACTGGCAATTCTGGCGCAATGGCGCGCTGACGCGCGTATCGCCATGACCCTGCCGCCCGAAGCCTTTACCCCTGCGCCGAAAATCCACTCGGCGGTGGTACATCTAACGCGGCGTGATACGCCACTTTACCCTGCTGATGGCGCGGTCTTAAGCCGGGTCGTCGCGTCTGCGTTCAATCAACGCCGTAAGATGCTGCGCGCCAGCTTGAAAGGCGTCGCCCCCAATATCGAAGACAGGCTGATTGCCGCCGGGATCAAACCGACGGAACGCGCTGAACAGGTTTCACTGGAGCAGTTTTGCGCCCTGGCGCGCGAAGTCGCCAGGGGGTGATCGCTTATTCCGCGGCGGGCGCCTGCGGAACATCATCGCCGGGCTGTGCGGCGGTCTCTTTGGGTTTTGACGGTTTGCGGCTGCGTTTGCGCGGGGCCGGTTTGGCCTCGGGCGTTTCCACAAGGCCGCTGCCAGCGCCACCTTCAACCACATCCAAAACATCGTTATCCGATGCTGCGGCGGGGGGCGTTTCGGGCTTTGGGGTATCCTCAGCCTTTGGCGCGTTCTGGGCGTTTTGCTGGTGTTCGCGGCGCTCTGCCTGCTGCTGCTGGCGTTCACGGGCCTGCGCTTCTTGCTGCTCACGCCGGGCTTCCTGCTCGCGCTGAGCTTCACTTAGCAAACGCGCGTAATGCTCGGCGTGCTGCTGAAAGTTTTCGGCGGCGACGCGGTCATTGCTGAGCTGCGCATCGCGGGCAAGTTGGTTGTACTTGTCAATAATCTGTTGCGGCGTGCCGCGCACTTTGCCCTCAGGGCCCGAGCTGTCAAACACCCGGTTTAAGATGTTGCCCATGGAGCGCGAACGGTTCGACTTCGACCGCGAACGTGATTTCGATGATCTCATAGTTTTTTCTAAGTCCAGCCTTGTTTTGGCTTTTCGGCCCATACTGCGCTTTACCGCAGCATTACTTTGGAACCGGCATTGTTTGGCTTACATCCGAGGGGGACATCACTGTGTATCCGTCACCTCGTACCTTCTGGATACCCGGTCCAAGGATAGCATGACAAGTGAAAAATACGCCTGACCCCATGATGTGGCGTGTTTACACAGCCAATCACCATAATATTTCCATTAGGTTAGCGGGGCAGTGGCCGAAATTACTCGGTCTCTTCCGTCAAGGTCGGCATGGGCCTGAACGTTTTCAAGCCCTGCCCGGGTAAAAAGGTTCATGACTGCTGCCGCCTGCGTGGGACCTATTTCCACCAAAACGCGCCCGCGCGGGCGCAGGTGCGCCCCCACCCCGGCAGATATCGCGCGATAGGCCGTTAACCCGTCGGCCTTGTCGGTCAGGGCGATCTGCGGCTCGTGCGAGAGTTCAGGCGACAGATCCGGCATTTCATTCAGCGCAATGTAAGGCGGGTTGGAAACAATCAGATCAAACTGTCCGGTGACGTTTTCAAACCAATCTGAGGTCTTGAACGTCGCGTTCACCCGCAAATGATCAGCGTTCATCTGAGCCACGCGCAGGGCTTCGGGGGACATATCCACGCCTATTCCGCGCGCCGTGGGGCATTCTGCAAGCAGCGTCAGCAGGATGCATCCAGATCCGGTTCCCAAGTCCAAAACCTGCTCGAAAGGAGCCTGCAAGGCCAAAGCAACCAGTTCTTCAGTTTCTGGTCTTGGGTCCAACACATCGGGGCTGACGATGAAATCCCGCCCATAAAAGCTGCGGCGCCCGATGATGTGGGAAACCGGCGCGCGGGCGGCGCGGCGTGTGATCATCGCGTCAAAGGCACCGGCCGCTTGTTCGCTTAGGTCATCCTGCACCATCAGTGTCAGCCTGTCAGGCGTGATGCCCATGGCGTGCGCCAGAAGCCTGCGCGCGTCACGCGGGGCGTCGGGCACTCCGGTTGCGCGCAACGTCTTGATCGCCTGCGCCAGAGCTTGCGCGCCGGTCATCCTTCCATCTCGGCCAGACGGGCGGCCTGATCATCGGCGATCAGCGCGTCGATAACCTCGTCCAGATCACCCTGCATGACCTGATCCAGCTTATAGAGCGTCAGGTTGATCCGGTGATCGGTCATGCGCCCCTGCGGGAAGTTATAGGTTCGGATGCGTTCAGACCGATCGCCCGAACCGACCTGGCTCTTTCGCGTCTCTGAACGTTCATCATGCAATTTCTGGCGTTCCAGATCATAAAGCCGCGTACGCAGCACCTGCATGGCGATCTCGCGGTTGCGGTGCTGGGATTTTTCCGAGCTGGTCACCACAATCCCCGACGGCAAGTGGGTAATCCGCACCGCAGAATCCGTGGTGTTGACGTGCTGCCCCCCTGCCCCGCTGGCGCGCATCGTATCAATACGGATGTCGTTGGCAGGAATTGCGATATCGACCTCTTCGGCCTCGGGCAAAACAGCCACCGTCGCAGCCGAGGTATGGATACGTCCGCCGCTTTCGGTCGTGGGCACGCGTTGCACCCGGTGCACGCCGCTTTCGAATTTCAGTCGGGCAAACACCCCGTCGCCCTGCACATTTGCCGTGACTTCCTTAATCCCGCCCAGTTCGGTTTGCGCTTCTTCAAGGATGTTGAACTTCCATCCACGCGCTTCGGCGTAGCGTTGATACATGCGCAGCAGGTCGCCCGCAAAAAGCGAGGCTTCGTCCCCGCCGGTACCCGGGCGGATTTCGATGATCGCTGGTCGGGTATCGGCGGCGTCTTTTGGCAGCAATGAAAGCTTCAGCGCCTGTTCCATTTCGGGAATGCGGGCACGTAAATCAGGCAGTTCTTCCTCGGCGAGCTCGCGCATTTCGGGATCATCGAGCATCAGCTCGGCTTCGGCCAGATCGTCAAGCGCCTGTCGATAGGCTGCGATTTCTTCAGCCACGGGCTTGAGCTCGGCGTATTCACGACTGATCGCGGCGAAATCGGAATCGGCGCCTTGTGACAGCTTCGCCTCAAGGAACTCAAAACGCTGGGTGATCTGACTGAGTTTATCGAAAGGAACCATGTCTTGGTGTCGGTCAGGTACGAACTGGGGTCAAGCGGTTTTCCGTGCTATACTTGAGTTCATGCGCAGCATTTTGATCCTTGTTATGGGCAGCACGATGGCGCTGGCCGATACCACCCCCCGGCAATCGGGTACGGGGATTGATTGCTTTTGCACCGACAAAACCGGCGCCCGGATCGAGCTGGGGCAGGAAATTTGTCTGTATGTCGACAACCGTGCCTTTATGGCGCGATGTGAAATGTCTCAGAACAATCCGATGTGGCGCCCAACGGGCAAGGATTGCCTGTCATCCACCCTGCGCCAAAGCCTGGCGCCAGCCAGTTAAGCGGGCGCGATTTACGCCCAAATCCGACTGGCCAAATACCGCCTGCCCGTGCAAAAACAAGCTCCCCCCGCTGAGCCACAGATTGGTCACATCAGGAAACCCCCAAACCCGCGAGCGGGTGACGAAACTTACATGTCCTTTTGCTGGGTCGCCTGCCAAGGGCCGTGTGCGGGGCGCATCGGCTATCATCAAGGCGGCGCGTTCGAACATTGCCTGTGGGTCTGTACCCGCCGGGATTTCAACGCCGAAACTGTTGGTTCCTTGGCTGTTTCCGGTAAACGCGACCTGACGGTGATAGGCGCCCGCGTCCACTGGGTTGAACCTGATGAAAACGCCGAAGGCCAAAACAAACGCAATCAGGGTCGAGAGTACGTAAAACACCTTGCCGCTCATCTCTTGTTCCACAGATACAGGCACATCAGCTCGGTCGCGACATGGGCGCCGGCGATAGCAGTGGCGCCGGTGGTATCAAAGGGCGGAGAGACTTCAACCACATCGCCGCCGACCATATTGATCCCGGCCAGATCGCGCAGCATGATCGCCGCCTGCGCCGAGGTCAGCCCGCCCCAAACCGGCGTACCGGTACCCGGTGCAAAGGCCGGATCCAGAGCATCAATGTCAAACGTGACATAGACCGGGCGATCGCCCAGCACTTGTTTGATCTTTGCCACCGCGGCTTGCGGGCCTTTTTCGTGAACCTCGCGCGCATCAATGGTGGGGACACCCAGCGTGTCTTCGTTCACCGTGCGAATGCCGACTTGCACGCTGTGCGCCGGGTCGATCAGGCCGGATTTCACCGCCTTATAGAACATGGTTCCATGATCAACGCGCGACATGTCATCATCAGCCCATGTGTCAGAATGGGCGTCAAACTGCAAAAGGCAGATCGGGCCATATTTTTCAGCATAGGCCCGCAGGATGGGAAAGCTGATGTAGTGATCTCCGCCCAAGGTAAGGCTGGCCGCGCCTGCATCCAGTATCCCTTTGATATGGTTGGTTAACACTTCAGGGAAGGCGGGCACATTGGCATAGTCAAATGCCACATCGCCATAATCAACGATGGTAAAATCGCTGAGCGGGTCAAAGCCCCAACCATAAGGCGGATCAAAAGCTTGCAGCGCGCTGGCCTCGCGGATCGCGCGGGGGCCAAGCCGCGCGCCGGGCCGGTTGGTGACCGCCTGATCAAACGGCACGCCGGTTACCGCCAGATCGACACCTGTCAGATCTTTGGAATAAGCGCGGCGCATGAAGGACGTGGCGCCACCAAAAGTATTTTCATATGACAGCCCGCGATACGGCCCGCGGATGACGGCGTTATCGACCTCTTTGGATGCGTCTTCTAGGGCCATGGCCTCTCCTGTCTGTTAGCGACAGATTAGCGTGGCCGCTGGCGAAAACCAGCCCCACGATGCGAAGGATTAGCCGTGCAGTTGGGTGACGTCGTGTCCGTAAATCCAATCAAACCGGCCCAACAGCTTGGACGGGGCGATTTTACTGGCCACAGACAGCGCCGTATGCGCGGCGATGCGCAGCGGCGGAAAACTGAGGTGATAGTTGCGGGCGTTCTTGCTGGCGGCATCAACAATGCGTTGGCAACGATCCCGACGCGCGGCCTGATACGCCGCGAATGCGGCGGCGGGCGTGTCATGCTGCGCCAGAGAAGACGCCAGGACCCAAGCATCTTCCAACGCCATATTCCCACCTTGGGCCATAAAGGGCAAAGTCGGATGCGCTGCATCGCCCAAAATAGCGGCGGCATGGTTATGCCAATGCGGGGCGACCGGGTGCTTAAACAATCCCCACAAATGCACCGTTTCAACCCGGCTCAGCAGCGTCTGAACTTCGGGGGAGAAGTCCTGAAAAGCGCGGCGCAGATTGTCGGGATCATCTTGTTGGCTCCAGCCTTCATCGACCCAGTCATCGCGTTCTTCGACGGCAACGATGTTGGTGAACTTGCCACCGCGCAACGGATACGTCACCAAATGACGCCCCGGCCCCATGTAGATTGTCGCGACCGGGGGTTGCTGCCCCTTGGCTGGTACAACAGAGCGCCACGCCACCTGACCTGTGAACTTGGGCTGTGCAGCAGTGTTCAAGACCCCGCGCAACACCGAATGAAGACCATCTGCGCCAATCACCATGTCAGATTTGATCTTGGCACCCTGCGCCGTTGTCAGGCAGGCGTGATCGCCTTTCAGGTTCACATCAGTGATCTTGTGCAGCAGGCGAATTTTCACCCCCGCGTCGCGCGCGGCCTTGGCAAGCAGATCAACGATATCTGCCCGGTGTACAAAGAAGTACCCGGGTTGCGCGCCCGAAATATCAATGCAGGCGACCTGCTTGCCGTTTTGATAGTCACGAAGATGTACCGCCTGCCCGGAAAGCCCCGCATGTTCAAGCGCATCGCCACAGCCCAATGCGCGCAGGACCACCGCCCCATTTGGACTGATCTGCAAACCGGCGCCGACTTCTCGGATGGCTTCGGCCTGCTCCAATACGGTCACACGCGCGCCACGCTGCGCCAGCGCAGTGGCCACGGCCAATCCGCCGATGCCGGCCCCAAGTACGGTAAATTTGCGCCCGATCAGCACGTCAGACTTTCCTGAACACTCAAGGCGGGGCCGAAAGACCCCGTCGTTCCTATCGAGACGCCAAAGTGGCGAAGTTAATCGTCACGATGCACTTTTTCACGACGCTCGTGGCGCTCTTGCGCCTCCAGGCTCAGCGTCGTGGTCGGACGCGCGTCCAGACGTTTCAGCGAGATTGGTTCGCCGGTGTCCTGGCAATAGCCGTATTCGCCTTCATCAATACGGCGCAGCGCACCGTCGATTTTGGAGACCAGCTTGCGCTGACGGTCGCGAATCCGCAGTTCCAACGCGCGATCGGTCTCTTCTGAGGCACGATCAGCAATGTCGGGGATGTTTCTGGTGCCATCCTGCAAACCTTCGATGGTGGATTTGCTTTCATCCAACAATTCGGTTTTCAGGGTCAGCAGTTTGCGCCGGAAATACTCAAGCTGACGCTCATTCATGAATGGCTCGTCCTCAGCAGGACGATAGTCATCCGGCAGGAAAACTTCGGCTTTCATACCTTGTCCTTCTCGCAGGTCGGGTTTGGATGTCATTGTCTGTTTTTACCCGTTGCTTCTGGCGCCGCGTGTACCGCAATGGCGCGACCTTGTCACTAGCATATAGCGAGGGTTTCAGGCTTTTTATAGGTCTGCTATCGACAAGATAATGACGCACATCAAAATGGGTACCGAAATGAAATTTTCCGGGACGGAGTCTTATGTCGCAACCGAGGACCTTGCGGTCGCCGTAAACGCCGCCGTGGCGCTTGAACGCCCTTTGTTGGTCAAAGGCGAGCCAGGCACCGGCAAGACCGAATTGGCCAAGCAGGTTTCGGCGTCGCTAAACCTCCCGATGGTCGAATGGCACATCAAGTCCACCACCCGTGCCCAGCAAGGTCTGTATGAATATGATGCCGTTAGCCGGTTGCGCGACAGCCAGTTGGGGGACGAACGTGTCAACGATGTACGCAACTACATCCGCAAGGGAAAACTCTGGCAAGCATTTGAAGCCAAAGGTAAAACCGTTCTATTGATCGACGAGATCGACAAAGCGGATATCGAGTTTCCGAATGACCTACTGCAAGAGCTCGATAAGATGGAGTTCCACGTTTATGAGACGGGCGAAACCGTGCGCGCCCAGACCCGACCTGTGGTGATTATCACATCAAACAATGAAAAAGAGCTGCCCGATGCTTTCCTGCGCCGGTGCTTTTTTCACTACATCCGTTTTCCCGATATGGACACGATGCGAAAGATCGTCGAGGTCCATCACCCGGGGCTGAAACCCGCCCTTCTTACAGCTGCTTTGACGCAGTTCTACGAACTGCGCGAGATGAAGGGTTTGAAAAAGAAACCGTCGACCAGCGAGGTTCTAGATTGGCTGAAACTGCTGTTGGCCGAGGATCTGAGTGCTGAAGATTTACGCAGAGACGGTGCAAATGCCCTGCCCAAGCTGCATGGCGCTCTGCTGAAAAACGAACAGGATGTGCAGTTGTTTGAGCGGCTGGCCTTTATGGCGCGGCGCGGTCAGCGCTAAAGTCGCGACATTGCCCTATTCCTGCCCTTGCGTCACCTTGCTGATTTGGGATCCAGCCCCTAGCAATTTATCGGGTTAAACTGTGCGTCAGAAATCTGCCTCCTTGTCCGTTCGCCCCATCGTCGCGTCTGACCGCGATGATTGGCAGCATTTATGGACTGGATATCTGGAATTTTACGATTCTACCGTGCCGCCCGAGGTCTATGAAAAGACCTTTGAACGGCTGCTGGACAACGACCCGATGACACCGATGGGGTTGATCGCACAGCTTGATAACGAAGCTGTGGGTTTGGTTCATTATTTTTTGCATTATCATGCGTGGAAGGTCGAAAAGGTATGTTACCTTCAAGACTTGTTTACGCTGCCCGCTGCGCGTGGGCACGGAGTGGGGCGCGCCCTAATCGAGGCGGTCTATGAAAAGGCCGATCATCTGGGCGCACCGAATGTGTATTGGACGACGCAGGATTTCAACGAAACTGCGCGTAAGTTGTACGATCGTGTTGGCAAGTTATCGCCTTTTATCAAATATGTACGAGAGTAACTTGACGTGAAGCTTAAACTGGCAATTCTTGCTGTCGCCTTTCTGTCTGCCTGTACCGCACCGATCACCGAGGTCCCCTTGCGTCACGGGGCTGGGCTTGCTCTTCCGCCGATGAAGAAGTTCACCGCGCCGAGGGTGGTTGCACCTGCGCGCAGCAACGCTGCCATCGCCGAGGATTTCCTGAACCTCAGCTTCATGATGGAAAGCGGTCGGGCGATCCCCTATCTGACCCGGTTTGAAGGCCCGGTTCAGGTGCATGTTGCGCCCGGCGCGCCTTCGAGCCTGCATTCCGATCTTGGCGCCTTGCTTTCGCGGCTGCGGCGTGAAGCAGGAATTGACATTGACCGCACGCAAAACCGCGACGAAGCGCAGATCATAATCGAGGCCCTGCCCCATAAGGAGCTTCAGCGTCTTGTGCCACAGGCCGCATGTTTCGTTGTGCCGCGTCTGAACAGCTGGGCAGAATACAAACGCACCCGTCGCAGCAGCACCATCGACTGGACCACCCTGAAGACACGAGAAAAAGCCGCAATCTTCCTGCCTTCGGATGTCAGCCCGCAAGAAATCCGCGACTGTCTGCACGAAGAGCTGGCACAGGCATTAGGACCGCTCAATGATCTGTATTCCTTGCCTGATTCCATCTTCAATGATGACAACTTTCATACGGTCCTGACCGGGTTCGACATGCTGATACTGCGCGCATACTATGCGCCTGAACTGCAAAACGGCATGACCCGCAGCCAGGCAGCGCAACGCCTGCCCGCCCTGTTGGCACGCTTGAACCCCGGCGGTGCTGGACGCGGCATTGGCCCCTCTTCGCCGACCCCGCGCGCCTGGATTGATCAGATTGAGGTTGCCCTTGGGCCAAACACAACAAGTTCGCGCCGTAAAGCAGCCGCGACCAATGCCGTGGCTTTGGCCAGCAAGGCCGGCTGGCGTGACAATCGCATGGCCTTTAGCCTGTTTGCACAGGGTCGCTTAAGCCTGTCCACCGACCCTGAACTGGCCCTGTCCAGCTTTCTAGAGGCCGGACGGCTCTATGGTGCTCGGCCGGGGATGGAAATTCAAAAGGCCCATGTTGCCATGCACTTAGCCGCCTTTTCGCTTTCAGTGGGCCAGTTTGATTCCGCCTTGGCCGTTATCAATGCCAACCTGTCACCCGTCGCCGCCAGCGAAAACGCCGCGTTGCTTGCAACGATGCTGATGATCAAATCCGAAGCATTGGAACAGCTGGGACGCACATCAGAGGCACGCGCGGTTCGGCTCGACAGTCTGGGCTGGGCGCGCTATGGCTTCGGCTCGGATGCAGAAGTGCGTGCGCGGCTGAATGAAATCGCTGCGCTATCACCCAGGAGAGTAGTGCAATGATCGTAATCGCAGGGCTGGTTTTGGGCGCAGTTTGGGGCGCGTTTCTTGCGCGCCGCCGCAAAGGCAAAACCTTTGATATCGCGCAATATGCTGTGGTTTACGGCATCGCTTTTGGCCTGTTGGGCATGATTGTCACCGTTGCATTGGAACGTCTGCTGTAAGTCATGTTCATTCCCTTCTTTCAGAACCTCCGCAACGCTGGCATTCCGGTCAGCCTGCGGGAATATCTGAGCTTTCTGGAGGGAATGAAGGCCGGTCTGGTCACCTATGACGTCGAAGGGTTCTATTACCTTGCGCGTCTGTCCATGGTGAAGGACGAACGCAATCTGGACCGCTTTGATCAAGCCTTTGCTGCCAGTTTCGAAGGTCTTGAGTCCATCAGCTTTGACGAGGTTCTAGAGGCGATTGAACTGCCCGCTGAGTGGCTGGAAAAGATGGCCGAAAAGATGCTGACACCCGAAGAGCGCGCCGAGATTGAATCGCTGGGCGGGTTCGAAGAACTATTGGAGACGTTGAAGAAACGTCTTGAGGAACAGCAAGGGCGCCATCAGGGCGGCAATAAATGGATCGGCACCGCCGGGACATCCCCCTTTGGGGCCTATGGCTACAATCCCGAAGGCGTGCGCATCGGGCAGAAAGAAAGCCGCCACAAACGCGCGGTCAAAGTCTGGGACAAGCGCGAGTTCAAGAACCTTGATGACAGTGTCGAACTGGGCACCCGCAACATCAAAGTGGCGATGAAACGTCTGCGCAGCTGGGCGCGTGATGGCGCAGCAGAAGAGCTGGATCTGGATGGCACGATCCGAGCCACAGCAGATCATGGTTATCTGGACGTCCAGACCCGACCCGAAAGGCGAAATGCCGTTAAAGTCTTGCTTTTTCTGGATGTCGGCGGCTCGATGGATCCGCATATCAAGCTGGTCGAAGAACTGTTTTCGGCGGCCCGGGCCGAGTTCAAACATCTGGAGTATTTCTACTTTCACAACTGTCTGTACGAAGGCGTCTGGCGCGATAATGCCCGACGTTGGAACGCGCAGATGCCGACTTGGGATGTGCTTAATACCTATGGCTCCGATTATAAGTGCATCTTTGTAGGGGATGCGTCCATGTCCCCTTACGAGGTTGCCTATGTCGGTGGCGCCAATGAGCACTGGAACGAAGAAACGGGCCAGACCTGGCTGGAACGTGCACGGGAGAAGTGGCCCAACCACATGTGGCTGAACCCGGTGCCGGAAAAGTATTGGGACTACACCCAATCCATCGCGATGATCCGTGACATTTTCGAAGACCGCATGGTTCCCATGACCCTTGAAGGGATCGAACGCGGTATGAAAACGCTGGGGCGTTAACCATAAATTATCGCTATGATTGCGCGCGCTGATATTTTTATTAACCTTAACGCGAGTATTAAGGTTAATCGAGTTTTAGCGGAGGGAAATCATGCCCCTACCCCCCAATACCCCCAGCGAAATAACAATCGACGACGCAGCATATGTGCTGACCTTCGCAGAAGAATTCAGCGAAGACCCGGCCTATTACGCGGGTCACAATGTGGACGGTGTCTGGGCAACTTCCTATGCGCCGCACCTGCATGATGGCCGCTGGGCCGAAGCCAATGGCGAAGGTCAGTACTTTACCGATCCCGACCAGGCCGATCTGCCCGAAGTGTTTGACGTAGCAGACGGCGCCATCACCATCACCGCGACGCCTTTAACGCCAGAACAGCAGGCATTGGCCGATGGGCAAGCCTATAGCTCGGGCATTTTAACGACCGAACTCAGCTTTGCGGCCTCTTCCGGTTATATCGAAATCCGCGCCGATGTGCCGGATGAACAGGGGTTTCTGTCAGCCTTCTTTCTGCTGCCCGAAGATGGCGATTGGAGCGCTGAAATCGACGTGTTCGAAATTTTGGGAAATGACGCGGATACGCTTTACACCAATGTCTGGAATGATGGGGTGGATGACAGCGAAGCGTTTGATATTGCAGGCTTAAGCGACGGGTATCACACCTATGGGCTGCTCTGGACCGAAGATACGATCGAATGGTACGTCGATGGCGTTTTGGTACGCACAGAACCCAACACGATAGACGAGCCAATGTATCTGGCGACGGCGCTAATCGTTGATTCCACCTGGACCGGAAACCCGGATGAAACCACTGACTTCTCTGACGGGCTTAGCATTGATTACATCCATGTCTATGAGCTGGAAAGCGATCCTGACCGCAACGAAGCCATTGCGGATCAATCTGAATTCACGCCCAAGACCTTTGTGAATGGGGACAGTGGTGGGGTGATGTATGGCACACGCTGGGGCGACGTTATGGATGGTCTGGCGGGTGATGACATCCTGTATGGTCGCGATGGCGATGATCTTCTTTCTGGCGGCACGGGTCAGGATTCACTTTATGGCGACGCAGGGGGAGACTCTTTGTCAGGCGGGGCGGATCGCGACAAGCTGATTGGGGGCGATGGCGATGATTTTCTGGAAGGTGGCGCAGGTGTTGATCACCTTTGGGGCGGCGATTACAGCGCCGGTTCGGGCAGCGATACCTTTGTCTTCTCCGAAGGTGACGGTATGGATTTCATCCATGATTTCAGCGCCTCGGATGACGTCATTGACCTGAGCGCCTATGCCAGCGACTTGGCGACGTTGGATCCGTTCATCCATGATCGTGGTTGGGCGACTGAAATTAACCTGTCCGGTTTGACCGGAAATTCGGGCGACAGGGTGTTCATCATCGGGTTGGACCCGGACGATCTGGGCGCTGACAACTTCGATTTCGGACTGATCGCCTGATACAGGCTTGCCCGTCGACGCCCTAAAGCCCATATCGAGAGCATGATAAAACTGCTCCCGATCCTACTGCCGGTGCTTTACGGTCTGATCATGTACCGGTTTTCGGTCTGGCGCACCTCGCGTGAGCTGGATGCACGCTCGACCGAGCTGGCGGATGCCAATCTGCGCGCCGTGACGCAGCGCCTTGCCAAGGCGTTGGATTTACCCCGCATCAAGGTTCATCTCTATGAAATTGCGCCGGTGAACGGTTTGGCCGCTCCCGACGGGCGGATTTTCATCACCCGCGGCTTTTACGATAAGTTCCGCGCGGGCGAAGTCAGCGCGCAAGAGCTGGCCAGCGTTATTGCACACGAGCTGGGCCATGTTGCGTTGGGGCATTCGCGCCGCCGGATGATCGACTTTTCCGGGCAAAACGCGATGCGTGTGGCGCTTGGCATGGTTCTGTCACGCGTGATCCCCGGCGTGGGCGTGCATATCGCAAATGCGCTTACCCGTCTTTTAGCGGCCGGCATGTCGCGCAGCGACGAATACGAAGCCGACGCCTATGCCAGCGCTTTGCTGGTCAAAGCCGGAATTGGCACGGCACCGCAAAAGTCGTTGTTTCAGAAGCTAGATGCGTTGACGGATAACCGCGCCCCAATGCCCGCGTGGTTGATGAGTCACCCGCCCACGGCAAAGCGCATCGAAGCCATCGAAAAGAATGAAAGCCGCTGGCGTTTGACCTAGGCTAAAGCTTTGCCCAAACGCGGCAGTCGCGCTCGTTTCAGCAAAGCGCGCTTTGCCAGGGGTTCGCCCGCCATGGTTTGCGCCGTAGCATGGACTTTGTTCACACAGTCTTCCACCGCTCCGGCGTTACTGAGCCAAAGATCATACAGAAATTGATCAGGCGCCTCGCGCGTTAGCCCTTCTTCTGACAAGGTATGACGTGGAAAATCTTTGGCGTTGAAGGTTAGCAATGTGTCAGCTGAGCCCGCCAACGCTGCGGCCAGAACATGCACATCGTTTTCATCCGGCAACCAAAGCCGCGCCAGATCAGCATCGCGCGGCTGTACACTGGCTTTCGGCCAGTTGGCGCGCACAAGAGCGACTTCAGCCCGCGCTTGTGGCTCGCCTTCGGGGCCGATCTTACGGGCGGCGCGGGCCCATTCTTCAAGGATGCGATCCGACCACAAGGGGGTAAACAGCCCCTGCCCCGCAACGCAGAGCAGGATTTCACGCAAAACGGTTGGGTACAGAACGCAAGCGTCCAGCAAAACCTTCATGGCATCAAACGGAAGAACAACGCTTTCAAATAGCCGCTTTCCGCCAATTGTGGCATCTGCGGGTGGTCCGCCCCGGCATATCCGGTGTGCAACAGTTGCGCTGTGCCGCCCGCGCGGCCAATGCCGCGCACGCAGGCGCCGCGGAATTTGGACATCTCTGCCGCATGCGAACACGAACACAGAACCAGATACCCACCCGGTTTCACCAACGGCGTGGCCAAACGCGCAACCCGTTCATAGGCGCGCAACCCAGCTTCGAGAGAAGGCTTTGACGGTGCAAAAGCAGGCGGATCACACACGATCAAATCGAACTGCGCGCCTTCGTCTTTTAGCGCAGTCATGGTATCAAACGCGTCGCCCTTGCGGGTGGTCAGTTTGTCGCCCATTCCCATAGCAACGGCGCCTTGTTCGGCCAAATCCAGTGCCGACGCAGACCCGTCAATGCACGTGGCATGCGTGGCGCCAGCAGCCAAAGCCGCCAGCCCAAACCCGCCAACATGCGAGAAAACATCCAACATCTGCGCGCCCTCCGCCAGACGTGCGGCAAAGGCGTGATTGGGGCGCTGATCATAGAAAAGGCCGGTTTTTTGGCCGCCCATCACATCGGCGATATAGGTGGCGCCGTTCATCTCAACCGGGATGGGCGCATCGACAGCACCGCGCATCACCTTTGTTTCCTCGGTCAAGCCTTCCAGCCCACGGGCGCGCCCCGATCCGTTCATCACGATGTTACGCGCCCCGGTCAATCGTTCCAGCGCGTCGACCATGGGCTCCAGCAACACATCAGCCCAAGCGGCGTTCGGCTGCACAACCAGCGTATCGCCGAACCGGTCAACCACCACACCGGGCAGACCGTCGGCCTCGGCGTGGATCAAACGATAGAACGGCGCATCATACAGGCGTTCGCGCAATTCCAGCGCGGTACGCAGCTTCTCGATCAGCCAGGCTTCATCGACGGCGACATTCAAGTCCCGCTCTAGCATCCGGCAGAAAATCTTTGAGTTGGGGTTCACGGCGACCAGCCCGATGGGCTGGCGCGCGTCATCTTCCAGCACCGCAATGGTGCCGGGTTTCAGCGCTTTGGTCCGACGGTCCGTGACAAGTTCATTGGCATAGACCCACGGGAAACCGTGACGAATGGCGCGGGCATTGGCCTTGGGCTTTAGCCGCACAACAGGGTAAGAGGGCAGTGTCATGCTGCCCTCTTAAGCGTTCTTTGCGATGCGGGAAAGGCCCGATCAGATCCCGCGCGAACTGATTGCCGACAGGTTCAGCGGTTGCGGCGCCGCCGGAGCGCTACGATAGCCCATTTCCTGGCGGATTGATTGGATCAGATGCTGGGTGATACGCACCTTCTGCGTCTCGCCGCGGCTCATGGCCTCAAGAGCGCGCGCACCGCCATAAGCATCAAATTCCAGCTCGATCAGGCGCGGCGCTTCAAGCTTGGTGCCGGTTTGGGCATCCATCACGGTGATGTAATAGTGAATGTCATGCGTGCCACCGATGGTGTAACGGGTTTTCTGCGTCAGCGCGTGAAAGCGCGTCAGCTGAATGTCCACAATCACCGGACGCCCGGTATTCATGCCAGACACAGCGGTGTTCGCAGCATTCTGCACGATGGTTTTCACCTGCGCAAAGCGATCACCCAACGGGTCTTCGCGCCATACGATATCTGCGCGCGGGTAATAGCTGTTGGCCTCTGAAACCTTAAGGGTTTCGGGCACGCGCACATTGATTTGCTGCACAGCGTAAGCTTGCTGCGGGCTGGTTTGAACCTGCCCTGCATCTGCGATCACCGCTTCACCTACGGGGGTGATGATCGGTGCATTACGCGTTGCGGTGTCAACTGTCGCACAGGCCGACAGACCGAGTGCGGCGGTCAGTACCATGGAAAGGCGGATCAGTTTCATTTCTCAACTCCATTCGGGCTTCGTGCCCTGTTGCCTCACGCTTTGAAGTTCTGCGTAGCTCTGAAATTGATGTCGAATTCGGGCAAAATTGAGGAAAACTATCTGCATTTTAGGGACATTTGGCAGGTGCGACCGGGGCTTAAACAATTCGTTTCCATATGAGAAACATTAATTATCTCATAATTACAGCATCTTACCCTCTACACCCGCCACTGAAAACTTACCCTACGTGAACTTCTCCCGGCCTTTGCTCTGAATGCTTAGAATGAAACAATCGGACCTGCATTTCCTAATTTGTTTCCAGAATTGCGCTTTGCTTCTCGGCCAAGCGTTTATGTAAAAAACATTGATTAATCTGGTTTCGGGTGGTTGAATCCATGAGATATCTGTGGGAAGTATAGCAACGTTAGCGCTATCAGGTTTCATCATTGATATGGAACCTTAGACAGCACCCACAGCTCAGGAACCACGCGCATGCCGCTTAATGCCACCATCGCTAAGGTCACCCAAGATATCATTGAACGCTCTCGCGACAGTCGTCAGGCCTATATGGACCGCATGAAAGGTGCCATTGATCAGGGCCCTGTGCGCGCGCACCTGACCTGTGGCAACCAGGCACATGCTTTTGCCGCGATGGAGCAGGACAAAGGCACGCTGGCTGGTGGGAAAGCACCCAACATCGGGATCATTACGGCCTATAATGACATGTTGTCGGCCCATAAGCCGTTTGAAACCTACCCCAACTTGATCCGCGAGGTCGCCCGCGCCCAAGGTGCCACGGCTCAGGTCGCCGGGGGTGTGCCTGCAATGTGCGATGGGGTGACTCAGGGCCAACCGGGGATGGAACTGTCGCTGTTTTCGCGCGATGTGATCGCCATGGCCGCCGGTGTTGGCCTGAGCCACAACTGTTTTGACACCACGATCTATCTGGGTGTGTGCGACAAGATCGTGCCGGGGCTGATCATGGCCGCCGCCACCTTTGGCCACCTGCCTGCCGTCTTTGTGCCCGCCGGCCCGATGACCAGCGGCCTGCCCAACGATGAAAAGGCCAAAGTCCGTCAGCAGTTCGCCACCGGCGAAGTCGGGCGCGACAAGTTAATGGAGGCCGAGATGGCCTCGTACCACGGGCCCGGCACTTGTACATTCTATGGCACTGCGAACACCAACCAGATGCTGATGGAGTTTATGGGTCTCCACCTGCCCGGCGCCAGTTTCGTTAACCCCGGCACGCCCCTACGCGATGCCCTGACCGCCGCCAGCACCGAACGGGCGCTGGCGATCACAGCAGCGGGGAATGAGTTCCGCCCGGCGTCCGAGGTGTTGGACGAAAAGGCTTTCGTGAATGGCATTGTCGGGCTGATGGCAACCGGTGGTTCCACCAACCTGGTGCTGCACCTGCCCGCCATGGCGCGCGCCGCCGGTATTCAGTTGGACATCGACGATTTCGCCGCCCTGTCGGATGTGGTGCCGCTGATGGCCAAGGTCTATCCCAACGGTCTGGCCGACGTGAACCATTTCCACGCCGCTGGCGGCCTGGGCTTTATGATCGGCGAGCTGCTGGATGACGGTCTGCTGCACCCGGATACCAAAACCATCGCGGGCGACGGGCTGGGTTCTTATACGCAGGAACCCAAGCTGGTCGACGGAAGCGTCGAATGGACCGAAGGCACCAAAGAAACCCTGAACGATAAGATCCTGCGCCCCACCGAAAGCGCGTTCCAGCCCACCGGGGGTCTGAAAAGCCTGTCGGGCAATCTGGGGCGTGGCGTGATCAAAGTGTCCGCCGTTTCTGAGGAGCGCCGCATCATCGAGGCCCCTGCCCGCGTGTTCCATGATCAGGCCTCCGTCAAAACCGCGTTTCAAGCTGGTGAAATCACCGGCGACACAATCTTTGTCGTCCGTTTCCAAGGCCCCCGTTCAAACGGTATGCCCGAATTGCATGGCCTGACACCCACGCTGGCCGTGTTGCAAGACCGCGGCCTGAAAGTGGCGCTGGTCACTGATGGCCGCATGTCGGGCGCTTCGGGCAAAGTTCCGGCCGCGATCCACGTCAGTCCCGAAGCTTCGGACGGCGGCCCACTGGCCAAGGTTCGCGATGGCGATATCGTCCGTCTGGACGCTGTCGCCGGCACTTTGGAGGTTCTGGCCGAAGACTTCGACAGCCGCACCCCGGTGGTGGCCGACCTAAGCGCCAACCAGCACGGCATCGGGCGCGAGCTGTTCCAAACCTTCCGTGATACGGTTGGCCCGGCAACGACGGGGGCCGCTTCGGTTCTGTGACTTTCTAAGGCGCAATGCGTTTTCTCTTGATCCGGGATTATAGCTGACTAAAGTCAGCCATATGGATCAAGATCAAATCACCCGTATTCGAAACTTTGGCCGCGCCGTCGCGGTCGAGGTCGGCGCGCTTGAAGACTCGTTTCTGGATCGCGGCCGCCCGCTTGGCGCGGCGCGGGTGCTAAACGCCATTGGGCTGGGGTATCAGAACGTCGCGGATATTCGCAGCGTGCTGAAACTGGACACCGGATTGCTCAGCCGGTTGCTGCGCAGTCTTGAGGCCGAAGGACTGATCGAAACCTCCCCCCATCCACAGGACCGCCGCGCCCGCGTTGCGACCCTAACGCGCAAGGGGCAGGCCGAGTTCGACATTTATGAAACCCTTTCAGACGAACGCGCCGCGCAAATCCTGAACCGACATAAGAACGCGCCGCGCCTTTTGGAAGCGATGGATATCGTCACAATCGCCCTGTCGCGCGAAGAGATCGTGTTTGAAGAAATCGACTATGCTTCGGACCTCGCGACCACCTGCCTGAACGCCTATGCGATGGAACTGGGCGCGCGCCTGAATGTCGAGTTTGACCTCAAGAAAGCAGGCGACCCGGACCTGTCGCAAATGAAACACCCCCATGGGACGTTTGTCGTGGCCCGGTTGGGGGACATGCCGGTGGGCTGTGTTGGCGTCAAAGGCAACGGTGGGCAACTGGCCGAGATCAAACGCATGTGGATCGCCCCTGCGGCCCGCGGGTTGGGACTGGCCCGGCGCATGATGACCGCCGCCGAGGATGCCGCCCGAGATCTGGGCATCGAGGTCCTTCGCCTGGACACCAACAGCACGTTATTTGAGGCGGTGAAGCTCTATCAAACTATGGGCTGGACCCAGATTGATCGCTTCAACAACGACCCCTACCCCGACCTGTTCTTTGAAAAACACCTTTAACGGCGGAATGGGCCTATTGGCCCTTACTCCCCGTGCGGCTTCTTGCCCAGATGTTTGCGCAGGCGCGACGGCGTCGATTTCTTCTTCGACTTATAGGGGTTCTTGTCGGCCTGTGAGCGCATCGTCAGGCGGATCGGCGTGCCGGGCATGTCGAAATCTTCGCGCAGCCCGTTGATCAGGTAGCGGCGATAGCTGTCGGGCAGCTTTTCGGGCAACGAGCACATCACCACAAACGCCGGCGGGCGCGTTTTCACCTGTGTCATGTAACGCAGCTTGATGCGGCGACCGCCGGGTGCGGGCGGCGGGTGCACCTCGAGCATCCCCGTTAGCCAGCGGTTCAGGCGGGCGGTGCTGATACGGGTGTTCCAGATGCTGTGGGCGCGCAGGACGGCCTCGTGCAGGCGATCCATGCCGCGTCCGGTTTTGGCGGAAACTGTGATCAGGGGCGCGCCGCGCAGCTGGGGCAGAAGGCGGGCAAATTCCTCTTTCAGCTCTTTCAGCTTGTCTTGTTTTTCGCCCTCAAGGTCCCACTTGTTCACGGCGATCACGACGGCGCGGCCTTCGCGTTCGGCCAGATCGGCGATCCGCAGGTCTTGCTGTTCAAACGGGATGTTCACATCCAGCAGCACGATCACCACCTCGGCGAATTTCACCGCGCGCAGACCATCGGAAACCGACAGCTTTTCAAGCTTTTCCTGCACCTTGGCACGTTTGCGCATGCCAGCGGTGTCCCAGATACGGGTCGGAGTGCCTTTCCAGCTGAACTGGGTGGAAATCGCATCCCGGGTGATCCCGGCCTCGGGGCCGGTCAGTAGTTTATCTTCGCCCAGCAACTGATTGATAAGTGTGGATTTCCCAGCATTGGGGCGCCCCACAACTGCAACCTGCAACGGTTTGGTGTCAGAAAAGGTGCGCGAGTCCCCTTCGCCATCTTCATCGACGTCAACATCGACGTCAGGCGCATCTTTGGCGGCCCGGGCCTCGAACTGCTCGGCCAGCGGTGACAGTTGGGTGTATAGATCGTTCAGGCCTTCGCCATGTTCGGCGGACATGCGGATTGGCTCGCCCAGACCAAGCGCGTAACATTCCAGCACGCCCGCGTCGGCGGCGTTGCCTTCGGCCTTGTTGGCGGCCAGGATCACATGGGCGGATTTACGGCGCAGAATGTCGGCAAAGACCTCATCCGCAGGCAAGACCCCGGCGCGTGCATCCACCAAAAACAGACAGATATCAGCCATTTCCACCGCGCGTTCGGTCAGCATCCGCATCCGGCCCTGTAGGCTTTCATCGGTGGCCTCTTCCAAGCCAGCGGTATCAATCACGGTAAACCGCAGATCCCCGATCCGCGCTTCGCCTTCGCGCAGATCACGCGTCACGCCGGGCTGGTCGTCGACCAGCGCCAGACGTCGCCCGACAAGGCGATTGAAAAGGGTGGACTTGCCCACATTGGGCCGCCCGACAATGGCAAGCGTAAAGCTCATGGAATGCTCCGAAACGGTTCAGAGCGTCGCCCTACACCATTCGCGCGTCAGCGAAAAGCGTAGAGTTGCCCTTTGGTTGTCACCACGTACATCGTGCCGTTCACGATCACCGGGTCCGTGGTGGCACCGCCGGGGATTTCAACGCTGTTTACAAGGCTGCCATCCTCGGGATTGAAAAAGCGTATCATCCCGTCATCCGAGGCCACAACGATGCGCCCTCCGGCCATGACAGGGCCATAATGCGCAAAGACAGACCGGAACTTTTTCGGCTTTTCCTTCACGAAATATGGCAGATCAATCGCCCAGACCTGTTCGCCGGTTTCAGCGTCCAGTCGCACCAGCTTGGATTCATCCGATACCAGGAAGACCGAACCACCCATCGGCAGAACCGGGCTATAGGCGCCGTCTTCGGCGGTCCAGATCCGCTCTCCCCCCGCAGCAGCCAAAGCCACTGTGCGGCCCGACTGAGTGGATACATAGATACGGTCACCCGCGATCACCGGATCACCGGTAATGTCGCTGACCGTTGCATAGACCCGCCCCCGGCGCTGGCCAGCCACAGATGCCGCCCAGACCCGAATGCCGGATTTGCGCAGTGTCGCCACCAGATCAGAAGAGCCAAATGGGAAAACGGCCAGACGGTCAGACAATGCCGGAGCAGCGCCACCAATCATGCCCGCCGCCGACGGGGTGCCCGGCAGTTGCCATTGCACGCGCCCATCTTCGGCCCGGATCGCCCAAGCGCTGTTGTCGCGAGACACGGCATAAACAATGCCATCACGATACGTCGGCGCACCTGACATCACGGCGTTGGCTTTTTGCACCCAAAGCTGCGCCCCGGTCGCTGCATCCAGTGCAATCAACTGGCCAAAGCCGGTTGTGGCAAAAACCATGCCATCGCCAAAGGCCAAACCGCCCCCCGTGGCGTCTTGGTTGCGTTCCGAGGCTGGGGTCAGATCAGCGCTCCAGAGCGGGGCACCAGAGGTACTGTGGGCCATAATCTGACTGCGCGAGTCCAGCGTGTACACCCGACCATCCGCAACAATGGGGGTGGCGGTGATCCGGTATTTGCGGTTTTCGCCCGCGCCAATGGAACTGTTCCACACCGCTGTCGGTGTGCTGCCAAACACATGATGGACCGGCAGATGTGCGCTGTTGCCGCCGACCTGCGGCCAGTCTGTCAGTGTCTGCTGAGACGGCAAAGTGATGGCCGCCGAGATCAGGGGCTGATCTTGGGAGGGCGCTTCGTCGGCGCCATCTTCGGGTGTGGACTCTACGATCAGCGAGTCACGCACGTCGATGCGCTCACCTTCAAGGATCAGCTCACGGTCGCTACATGCGCCCAAAAGGCCCAACACGGCCAGAGCCCCAATCCCTTGGCTAAACTTCACCATCACTGCCCCCTGCTACACACAACCAAAGCTGTGCCGTTATTCTATGGCGTTCAAATCGCCACCAAGTGCCACAATCAACTGAGAGACGCGCTGACGCAAGTCACCTGTCGCATCGCTGGACGTATAGGCCTGCCGCAACAGCGCGATGGCGGTTTCGGTTTCACCCGCCTGGGCTTCGACAAGGGCCAGTTGTTCCAGGGCAACATTACGGAAGGGTTGCCCGGCAGCCGTCATCGGCGCCAGTGCGGCGCGGTGGGCTTCGGCACTGGCGGTGTCGCCCTGTGCCATGACCTTTTTCAAAGTCGCAAGCTGGCGATAGCTTTCCGCCACGGCCGGGTCGTTGATGACACTATCAAACTGCGCCACTGCGGCCTCGGTATTGCCGGCACCCAGCTCCTGTCCTGCGGCCAACAGCGCGATCACCGCCTTGGCTTCTCCGTCAACTTCTATCGCGCCAAGAGCTTCCAGCCGGGCCTCGGGTGTTTCCAATTGCATCGCGGCAAGAGTCGCATCGCCCAAAGCCTGCGCCGCAGCGGTTTCGCGCGCTTTTTTAAGTTCTAAAAAAGACGCGCCGCCAACAATCAAAAGCACAGCAGCCACAGCAATCCAGCCGTACCGGCGGATCAACTTATACAGCTGATCACGGCGAACTTCTTCGCTGACTTCATCAATAAAGCTTTCGGGATTGCTCATTTAGGCCTCTCTGCGCCTTCGGGTGTTGCGCAGCAGTCTTAACCCATGCGTCGCAAGATTGCCAAGCCCCGTATGCGGCCCCTTGCCTATTGCAGGAAAGCTCCTAAATTCGTAAGCTGAACCAGACAGTTCACTATCCGCAATTTCGGGGTCCACGAACTGCGGCAGATCGCCGAATACGGATATAGAAATAAAAGTTCTAACCGCCCATGCAGCGGAGCAGTCCTAGGGAGCAAAATGCGTATTATTTCCTTCATCACGGCCGCTTTGGTCATCGTTGCGCTCTATATGCTCGTCCTAAAACGAGATGACGTTCTGGACTTTGCCGGGCGCGACATTCCAGAAGAAGCCCAAAACGAAACGCCAGCAGAAGAAACGCCCGCGGATCAGGTCAGCGCTGTTCCGGTTGTTGCTGTTCACTCGTCGGCCAGCGCAATCGCCGAGTTTGTCAAAGTGCGCGGCCAGACCGAAGCCGCACGTCAAGTTGCTGTGCTGGCGGAAACCTCGGGCCGGGTGATCTCGGCCCCGTTGCGCAAAGGGCAGCTGGTGGCAGAAGATCAGGTTCTGTGCGAAATTGACCCGGGGACCCGGGACGCCAATCTGGCACAGGCACAGGCAGCATTGCTTCAGGCACGTGCGGGTCTGCCCGAGGCTCAGGCGCGTCTGACCGGCGCTCAATCATCGTTGAGCGAAGCAGAGATCAATGACCGGGCGGCGATCGAGCTGCGCAAATCCGGTTATGCTTCTGAAACCCGCGCCGCATCAACTGCGGCGGCTGTGTCTTCGGCGCAGGCCGGGATTGAATCGGCAAAGGCCGGGTTGGATGCTGCCCGCGCCGGGATCTCGGCTGCCGAAGCAGCTGTTGCGGCGGCTCAGAAAGAAATCGAACGCCTGACCATCACCGCTCCCTTCGCCGGCGTGCTGGAAACCGATAGCGCCGAGCTGGGCACGCTGCTGCAGCCCGGCGCCGTCTGCGCAACTGTCATCCAGCTGGATACGATCAAACTTGTCGGGTTCGTGCCCGAAACCGAAGTTAACAAAGTAACCCTTGGTTCGATGGGCGGCGCGCGCCTGTCCACCGGCACAGAAGTCAGCGGCATGGTCAGCTTCCTTGGTCGTTCTGCCGATCCGGTCACCCGCACCTTCCGGGTCGAAGTTGAAATCCCCAATCCTGATCTGGCCATTCGTGATGGGCAGACGGTTGAAATGGTGCTGTCGTCGGGCGATGCACAGGCGCATCTGTTGCCGCAATCCGCGTTAACGCTGGATGATACGGGCGCCGTGGGGGTTCGCATCATCGATGCCGGTAATCTGGCGCAATTCGTTCCTGTGAAAATCCTGCGCGACTCGGCGGACGGTATCTGGGTGCAGGGCCCTGCCGATCAAGTAGATGTCATTACCATCGGTCAGGAATACGTCATTGACGGCGTTCCTGTTGCCCCAAGCTTTGAGAGTTTGACCCAATGACCGGCATTATTGACTGGGCAGCGAAACACGCCCGAATGGTTCTGGCATTTGTGGTCATGTCTTTGACCGCCGGGGCCTTGGCCTATGTGGGCCTGCCCAAAGAAGGCGAGCCTGACATCGAAATTCCGGCGATTTTCGTGTCGGTCTCGTTTCCCGGTATTTCGGCGGAAGACGCCGAAAAACTGTTGGTCAAACCCATGGAGGCCGAGCTTGTCGATCTGGACGGGCTTGATAAAATTTCGGCAACCGCCCTGGAAAACTACGCCTATGTCGTGCTGGAATTCGAGTTCGGCTGGGACAAGACCAAGATCATCGCCGATATCCGCGATGCGATGAATACCGCCGAGGCGGAGTTCCCCGAAGGCGCGGACAAGTATCATCTGGACGAGATCAACTTCTCGGAATTCCCCATTCTTGTTGTGAACCTGTCTGGGGATGTGCCTGAACGCACGCTTTTGCGGGTGGCCAAGGACCTTCAGGATGAACTGGAATCGCTGGATGCGGTGCTGGAGGCCGGTCTGGCCGGGCAGCGGGACGAGATGCTGGAAGTCGTGATCGACCCATTGCGGCTGGAAGCTTACAATGTCACCGCCGCCGAGCTGATTCAGGTTGTTGTCAACAACAACCAGCTGATTGCCGCAGGCGAAGTCGAAAGCGCGTCGGGGGCTTTTTCGGTAAAAATTCCGTCGTCTTTTGATAGCTCTCAGGATGTGTATGACCTTCCGGTTAAAAAGAACGGCGACCGGGTGGTTACGCTGGGCGATCTGGCCGACATCCGTCTGACGTTTGAAGACCGCGCCGGAACCGCGCGGTTCAACGGCGAAACCACTTTGGCGCTTCAGGTGGTCAAGCGCAAAGGCTTCAATATCATCGACACCGCCGCTGAAATTCGTGCGCTGGTGGAACGCGAACAGGCCGAATGGCCTGCTGAACTGCAACAGACCATCACCATTGGCACCTCGATGGACCAATCGCATACGATTGCCTCGATGGTGTCGCAGCTGGAAGGTTCGGTTCTGACCGCGATTGCACTGGTGATGATCGTGGTTCTGGCCTTTCTTGGATCGCGTTCGGCGCTGCTGGTGGGCTTTGCGATCCCGACTTCGTTCTTACTGTGTTTCGTGTTGCTGGGGCTGATGGATGTGGCGATTTCCAACATCGTGATGTTCGGGTTGATCCTTGCCGTGGGCATGCTGGTGGATGGCGCCATCGTTGTGGTGGAATATGCGGATCGGCGGATTTCACAGGGCGTGGGGCCGATGCACGCCTTTACGGACGCCGCCAAACGCATGTTCTGGCCGATTGTCAGCTCGACCGCGACAACGCTATGCGCCTTTTTGCCGATGCTGTTTTGGCCCGGTGTTCCGGGGCAGTTCATGGGTATGTTGCCAGTCACGCTGATCTTTGTGCTGTCGGCGTCTTTGGTGGTGGCGCTGATCTATCTGCCGGTTGTCGGCGGTGTCGCTGGCCGCTGGTCGCGCCTTTTGGACAACACCGCCGCCCTGCTGCGCCCCCTCCCCTGGGCCGCGCGGGCCGTGTTGGTGCCGATCACCCTGTTCATCGCCTTTTTGGGGGCGATGCAGATGATCAATCCCGGGTATCTGACTGGCAATCCAGAGGCTGGTCTTGGCGGCGTTGTTCTGGGCGCCTTGCTGTTTGCACTGGGTGCGGCGGGCACCTCGGTCACGATGACGGCCGTTCAGGCTCAACATCGTCGCAAAAAAATCAAAGCGGGCTATCGGCGCTCGGTCTTTGGCCATTTCATTCACTTTATCGCGGGCAACCCGATCATGCCGGTTGTCTCAATCGGGGCGGTCATATTTGCGGTGGTAACCGTGTTTGGCCTCTATGGTGCTAACAACAATGGTGTCGAATTCTTTGTGGAATCCGAGCCAGAGCAGGCGATCATCTATGTCCGCGCGCGTGGCAACCTTTCGTTGGATCAGAAAGACGCGCTGGTACGTCAGGCCGAAGAAATCGTTCTGCGCCATCCGGGCGTGGACAACACCTTTGCCTTTGCCGGTGAAGGCGGGTTGAACAACAACACCGGCGGCGCACAACCGCCGCTGGACACGATCGGTCAAATCCAGATTGAACTGGTTGCATGGGAAGACCGTCAAGACCGCCCCGATCTGGATGGCAACATCGTGCTGGAGGAACTGCGCGCCGATATGGCCACCCTGCCCGGCATCAAAACCGAAGTTTTGGATCTGGCCATGGGGCCCGCCTCGGCCAAGCCGGTGCACCTGCGCATGCGTTCCGACAATTGGGAGGCCCTGCAGGAAGCTGCCGCCATTGCCCGGGCCAAGTTTGATACGACCCCGTCCCTGAAAGACATCGAAGACAGCCTGCCCCTGCCGCGGATTGACTGGCAGATTGATGTCGATGTCGAAGAGGCCGGGCGCTATGGCGCTGATGTCGCCACCGTGGGCGGCATGGTGCAATTGGTCACCCGCGGCCTGTTGCTGGACACCATGCGCGTGCCCTCGTCTGACGACGAAATCGAAATTCGCGTGCGCCTGCCAGAACAGGACCGCCTGTTGTCTACGCTGGACAGCCTTAAGCTGCGCACGACCGAAGGGTTGGTGCCGCTGTCCAACTTCATCACCCGCACACCGGTTGAAGGTCTGGGTCGGATCGACCGGATCAGCCAGACCCGGTACTTTGACGTGAAGGCCGGTGTGGAAGATGGAACAACCACCGAGGATGGCACCCCGATCAACCCCAATGAGCGCATCGCCTTGCTGACCGAATGGCTGGATACGCAGCCGTTTTCACCCGAGGTCGAATGGGAATGGACGGGCGACACAGAGGATCAGGCCGAAAGCCAGGCCTTCCTGTCGCAGGCCTTTGCCGGGGCTTTGGCGCTGATGTTCATCATCTTGCTGGCGCAGTTCAACAGTTTCTACAACGCCACACTGGTGCTGCTGGCGGTGGTCTTGTCCACCACAGGCGTGTTGATTGGCATGATGGTGATGGGGCAACCCTTCTCGATCATCATGACCGGCACCGGGATCGTGGCTTTGGCGGGGATCGTGGTGAACAACAACATTGTGTTGATCGACACCTATCAGGAATACAGCCGCTATATGCCCCGGATCGAGGCCATCGTGCGCACCGCCGAGGCCCGCATTCGCCCGGTTTTGCTGACCACGGTGACCACGATGGCAGGCCTGTCGTCGATGATGTTCGGGCTGAGCTTTGATTTCATCAACGGCGGCTATTCCATCGACAGCCCCACCGCTTTGTGGTGGAAACAGCTTGCAACGGCAGTGGTGTTTGGCCTTGGCATTGCCACGATTTTAACGCTGATCTTTACCCCGTCATTGCTGGCATTGCGGGTGTGGTTCTGGACCATCCTCGTAGGCAGCGCACGCCGCATTCACGCAATATGGGGCGGCCCCAAAAGCCGCACCGCGCTTGATCTGGCGCTCAGCCGCGCGACCCGGCGTGTCAAAACGACCGAATTGCTGTGGGAAGAGTCACCCGAAACCGCCACGGCGCAGGACAATTCAGAACAGATCGAAGCCCTGCGGTTGGCGCTTTCGGATGACGATGAAAAAGCGTCCCAAACGAATGATCCGATGCGCGCCGCTGAATAATCAAAGGGCCGGTTAACCCGGCCCTTTTTTATTTCGGAACTTCGAACACCTGACCGGGATAAATCAGGTCCGGGTTCTTGATCTGGGATTTATTGGCTTCGTAAAGCTGCACGTAAAGCAGACCGTCGCCATAGGCATCGCTTGCAATCCGCCACAAAGACCCGCCGGGTTGAACAGTGACAAGAGACACCTCTGGGGGGCTGGGCGCGATTGTCGGCGCGGATGAGGGCGCAGTCTGCGCCTTTGGGGCCGGTTCAGCCGGGGTTTCGACCTCGGCAACGACAACGTCTGTCGCAGCAACCGGTGCAGCATCAGGTTGCGGCTCAGGCGCGGCTTCTGCCAAGGGCTGCAACGCAGCGGGCGACGCCGGCGCTGGCTGCGCAGGAGACTGCACCACTTTCGCCAGCTCTGCCGGGGCTTCGCGTTTGAACGGTGTTTCAAATCGCGCGACCACCTTGCCGCTATCGTCCACTTGATCCGCACGCAGGGTATAAAGCCCCGGAGATATCCCCTCAGAACGCAATTCCCAGGCGCTGCTTTCGGATACCGGAACCTCGTTCAGGAACGCATTATCCAGATAGAGCCGTACGATGCTGCCAGCGGCGGCGCGCCCTGCAATCACCACAGCGCCCTTAGGCCCGTAAGAGATTGCATCAATCACCACGCTCACATCCTCAGAGGCCTCCTGCGCGGGCTGAAGCACTTTGACGCCAGTGTCATCCGCCAAAAGCACTGCCGGGGCACGCTGGGTTTCGGCCTGTGCAACAACTTGTGGCGGGTCCAGTGGCGCCGGTTCGGGCGCTGGCTCGGCCACAGGCGCCAGAATAACTGTATCGCGCGACGGGATACGGGCACCGTCGTCCAGAACCATCACCAGCGACAGCACCCGCGCATCAGGGCTGGGCGGAATGTCGAAAAGCGCAACGAACTTGCCATTGGCATCTGTTTGCGCACTGGCGGCATCGTCTCCATCCAGCTGCACCAGAACCAAACTACCCGCAGCGCCCTGCCCGGCCACCAGCGCCCCGCCTCCCGGGGCGACACGCACGACATCAAACCCCGGTGGATCAGGCAGCAGATCAGGTTCAGGGTCTTGGGGCACAACCGCTTGCGGCGCAGGTTCAGGCGCCAGCACGACAGGCTCTACCTGCATCAATTCGCGCTGCGCCTGATTGTAAAAGTAGGCCCCGCCGCCCACCGCAGCGACAACCGCACCGACCAGCGAGGCTTGACCACCCACGCCAAGTTTTGCCCAAAGAGCCATAATCCGTTTCCCCCTGCGCGCCAATTCCCCACGGGTCGCGCTTGCCGGACCATAGCAACCTGATTATCAAGGGTCCAGAACCGAAAAATTTGAGGCAAATCATGAGTCCGTCACCAAAATCCATCTGCGTCTTTTGCGGTTCTCGGGATGGGGTGAAACCCGCGTATGCGCAGGCCGCACAAGATACGGGTGAAGCCATCGCCAAAGCGGGATGGCGGCTTGTCTATGGCGCCGGAGACGTTGGGCTGATGGGCCGTATCGCCCGCACCGCACAGGCGCATGACGGGGCCACCTTCGGCGTGATCCCAGTGCATCTGTTTGACCGCGAGGTCGGCAAGCGCGACCTGTCCACCTTCATCGTCACCGAGAACATGCACGAGCGCAAAAAGGTGATGTTCATGAACTCGGACGCGATCGTGGTGATGCCCGGCGGGGCCGGATCACTGGACGAGTTTTTCGAGGTCCTGACCTGGCGCCAAATCGGCCTGCACGACAAACCAATCCTGCTGCTGAACACCGATGGCTACTGGGACCCGCTTTTGGCGCTGATTGACCATATCGTGGCTGAGGGCTTTGCCGACGACAGCATCAAGGATTTCTACCGGGTGTGTGACACTGTGAACGGGCTGATGGTTGCTTTGAAAACAGCGTTGAGTTGACATCAATAGGTCGTGAAAGTTGTATTCAAAGACCTTCAGTATCTCAGATGATCTAATTTCAGGCTTGGAAATCAGACTTGAAAACCATCTTAACCATCCACGACAAGATATAAGTCTCTAGTAACATCAAATATTACAAGGATGCCGCCGCGATTTGCAAAGAAACCATCGCCCTTTGCGTTATAGTCCCAAATTGATGACATCCCCGTTCGTCCAGTGAGTTCGCGTGTCCAGCACCTCTCACCAGCACTCAAAACTCGATAGACTATTGAATTTTCCACGACTTTGCCGCTGATCGGAAGGGGGCGCCAATCCGAAAACCCATAAGGCAACGTACCGGGCTTCGTTTCTGCTCGCCCTTCGACTGCGACTAGCGCACAAACAAAGTACTCTCGCTCTGCAAACAGAATCTGTGAGTTTTGAAGCTCTAACGGGAGGCTAGCTCTCAGAGCTTCGCCGGAGAATTCATCACAGCCTTTCATGAGAGCAAATAACAATAACGATGCAGCAAACGTTTTCATAAGCATTTCATACGACCGGCGATCAATATCTTGGGGGAAGGAGAAATGAATCTTGGTGATTTACGCCCCCCCTTCTGCGGGAACTGATTGCATTCCCACAGTACCATCTGGGCTTTCGGAAAGCTCAATCTGGTTTCTTGTTGTCATAGAAGTATTTTTCCATTCTCGAAAAGCAGTTTTCGTTCCAAGTACAGGACGAAGTTTTTTATGTTTAGTAGGAAAATCACGAGGAAGAAAAGCATCTAACAAAGGCCATTTGTATATACGAGGGCGATAAATATTCGCCAAGTTCCAGGATTTGGTCTCATCGCACTTTCATAGAGTGTAATGTAACCGGCGCTTGGGAGGGTGGCCATTCTAAGACTTGCGAGTACGCTGATGGGATTTACTCACATGGCAGCACAATCGAACTAGTCGGAAACTGGTATCAACAGTGCAAAGAAGGCGCTTGGCACACACGCAAAAAAATAAGTGACTAACCATAAGCTGGATGATGTAACACCAGTTAGCGACGTTCTTGCAACACTATGACCCCAGCGGCAAACGCCGTTGGGGAATTCATGAACAGTGCAAGCGGTGCGATTGCCGTTCCCTACTGTAACCTTAGCGTCGCAAGCTTTGAATGTGTCTGGGGCGCAGCACTGAGCTAACTCAAAGTAAAAACCGCCCCGAAGGGCGGCTTTCAATTCTTTCACGGTCGGAAACGCGATCAGGCGTTCGACAGACGCTCGGCGACGTTTTCCCAGTTGACCAGCTTGTCCAGGAAGTTGGTCAGGTAGGCCGGGCGTTTGTTGCGGAAGTCGATGTAGTAGGAGTGCTCCCACACGTCGCAACCCAGCAGCGCGGTTTGGTCAAAGCACAGTGGGTTCACGCCGTTTTCGGTTTTGGTGACTTTCAGCGTGCCGTCGGTGTCAACCACCAGCCAGCACCAGCCCGAGCCGAACTGGCCAGCGCCAGCAGCCGAGAACTGCTGTTTGAACTCGTCAACCGAACCAAAGGCGTCAACGATGCGGGCTTCCAGCTCGCCGGGCATGGTGTTGCCTGCGGGGCCCATCATTTCCCAGAACTGCATGTGGTTCCAGTGCTGCGAGGCGTTGTTGAAGATGCCGTTCTGTGCCACGGCGCCAGCGGCATAGGTGCCTTTGACGATCTCTTCCAGCGACTTGCCTTCCCACTCGGTGCCGGCGATCAGCTTGTTGCCGTTGTCGACATAAGCTTTGTGGTGCAGATCGTGGTGGTATTCCAGCGTCTCAGCCGACATGCCAGCGTCAGCCAGCGCGTCATGTGCATAGGGAAGATCAGGAAGTTCGAAAGCCATTGGGTAAGCCCTTTCGGTTCGCGGGTTCAATTTGCACACAAATGTCGGTTTCTGAGAGAAAAGGTCAAGAGCCGATTGAAAAAGCAAGCGCCGAAAAATGCGGCATAATTTCCAATCCTCCCCCTGAGCGGGCCTCGACATTTGGCTAACAAACTGTATCCTTTACGGAAACAATGGCAAACCTGCGCAAAAGCGGGTCTCATCATTACGCCGGTCATGTTTTCTGAACGGTTTGATGCGTATGAGTACGGGCAGCAGTCGCATTTCAATAATGCGGGATAACGGGACAGGACGCGATGCAATCTGCGAAACATCAACACACCATCCTTTCGATGATGAAGGACGAAGGGCATTGCCTGGTGGAATGGGTCGCCTATCACCACTATCTGGGCTTCGATAACATTTGCGTCTACACCAACAACTGCACCGACGGCACCGATGAAATGCTGATCCGGTTGCAAGAGCTGGGCTATTGCAAACATTTCGAGAATGTCGTGCCCGAGGATAAAAAGCCTCAGCCCCACGCGCTCGCGCTGGCCACAAAAAACCCCGAGGTCATGGACAGTGAATGGATCCTGACCATGGACGCGGATGAGTTTCTGTCGATCAAAACCGGTGACGGCCGCCTGCCCGACCTGATGGCGGCGATGCCCGACGGCACAGACGCGATGGCGATCACGTGGCGGTTCTTTGGATCATCCGAGATCACCGATTGGAACCCTGGTCTGGTTTCCGAAAGCTTTACCAAGGCAGCGCCGGACATGTTCAAACGCGGCTGGGGGGTGAAGACCCTGTTCCGCCCCTATGATCAGATCAAACTGGGCATTCACCGCCCGCACATCAAAAAAGCCAAGCAAGAGCCCGAAAATGCGCGCGCCATGTTGGCCCAGCATTGGGTGAATGGCTCGGGCGAACCCATGCCCAAGGAATTCAATCTGTCTGGCTGGCGCTCGACCAAGCCGACGCTGGGCTATGATCTGGTCGAGCTGAACCACTATGCCGTCAAAAGCTACGAGGCCTATCTTCTGCGCCGCATGCGCGGCAATGTGAACAAGAAAGCCGATAAGTATAACGCCGCCTATTTCGCAATTTTCGATCGCAACGAGATCGAGGCCAACAACGCCGCCCGTCACGCTGGACCGGTGCGCGAGATCATGGAACAAATGTTGGCAGACCCCAAGCTGCGCGCATTGCAGGACAAAGCATATGAGTTCCATCAGGCGCTGGTCGACAAGCTGCGTACCACGGGCGAGTATGATGAATGGCTGACGTCTTTGAAAGAGGCCTCGCAAGTCGGCATTGATGAATTGGATGAGATTTTGTTTACCCAGCACCTTCCCAAAGAATGGCAAGACAAGGTCGAAGAGATGCGGAAATCCGGCATTCCGGATCGCGAAATCGCCCTTATGATTTCCCGCAGCCAGACCGCCAAAAAGGGCGAAACCCGTGCCGCGCTGAAGAAAGCCGCCGGGCTGGTTGATGACGAAAACCCCTATGAAGACGCCCAGACGGACGACCCCATCAAGAAAGAGCTGGACGACGAAAAAGAACGCGCCCGCGCCGCCCGCAAAAAAGAACGCGAAGAGCGTCAGGCGCGCAATCGCGCCGCGCGCGCACGGGGTGAAGTGGTACGTGAAACCTGGGCGGAAGAGCGGGCTGGAAAATCGTCATGAGCAATCACGGCCGCAAGATCGTCGTCTCGACCATGAAAAACGAGGCGCCTTATCTGATCGAGTGGATCGCCTATCACCGGCTGATCGGCTTTGATGATTTTGTGCTGTTTTCCAATGATTGCACCGATGGCACCAACCTGATGCTGAACCGGCTGGATCAGCTGGGCATCGTACACCATTTCGACAACCCGATTGGCCCGGGCATGGACCCGCAGCGCGCCGCCTATAGCCGCGCGGGCAAGATGGATTTGACCCGCGATGCCGATTGGGTGCTGATCATCGACGCAGATGAATTCATGAACATCCGCGTGGGCGACGGCCGTGTCGACGATCTGCTTGACGCCTGCGAAGGGGCTGACGCGATCTCATTGAACTGGCGGTTGATGGGCTCGGCGGGACAAACGCAGATGCGCCCCGAACCGGTGACGGAACGCTTTACGCGCGGCTGCACGTTGGACAAGCCTGAAAACGGCCTTGTCTGGGGGTTCAAAACCATCTTCCGTCCGAAAGTGTTTGATTATTTCGGGGTTCATCGCCCGAAGTTCTATAAAGACCGTGAAGTCACGGCAGATATGGCCACATGGTTCAACGGATCGGGCCGCGATCTGGGGGATGCACTGCATGTGAACGGCTGGCGGACGAATGCCAGTCAGGTGGGCTATGCTTTTGGGCAGATCAATCACTATGCTGTCAAATCGCGCGAAGAGTTCCTGCTGAAGCGTTTGCGCGGCACAGCAAATTCCAAGAACAAAGATCGTATCGACACCTCTTATTGGCCCAAATTCGATCTGAACGCGTTTGAAGATACCTCCATTCGTACCGAAGGCCTGCAGCAGGAAATGGATCGCCTGCTGGAAGACCCGATCCTGAACGCATTGCAGCATGCAGCATTGGACAGCGCCCGGCGCACCATCGACTATCAGCTACAAGACCCGCAATGGGCGACCTTTGTTGAAACCGGCGCGTTCGAGGAGGTAGAGCAAGAACTCCCCCCGCCCCCAAAGGATAATCCCGAGAACGTCAGGTTCTTGGGCATCGGCACGCATCACAAAACCGGTACGATCTGGATGCGTAAGGTCTTTCGGCAAGTCGCCGACGATCTGCAGGTACCGACGATGCAGTGCTATCGTAAAAAACGCCTAAGTGACCTGCCTGCCGAGGGGCCTGCGGTCTTGCTGAACTGGCACACGACCTTCCCCGAAGAATTGGTTCAGCGGCAAGACACCCGTTTTATCCACATCATCCGCGATCCGCGCGATATCCTGCTGTCGGGCATGCGCTATCATCGCACCGCCGGACTTGGGAACGAAAAGTTCCTGCGCGAAAAGCGCGATGAATGGGGTGGCTTGAACTATCAGGACTTTCTGAATGCCCTGCCCGATGATCTGGCTCGGCTAGAGTTTGAAATGCGCCACAAACACCACGATACGGTGCAAGAAATGCTGAAATGGTCCTATGACAACCCTCACGCCGCCGAGTTGCGATATGAGGATTTGATCAATGACACGGATTGCAGCTTGTTCCGCAAAACGCTGGAAGACCTTGGTGTAGAGGGGCTCGATATCGACAAGATTGTCGATATCTATTGGCAAAACAGCCTGTTTGGCGGATTGGCCGCCGAGGAAAACCGCGAAGATATCGTGGCGCGCCACATCAAGTCGGGCAAAGCCGCCCAGTGGGTCACCAAGCTTCCGCGCGAAATTGCCGAGATTTATGTCCAGGAATATGGCGATGCGCTGAAAAAGCTGGGCTATGCAAAGGACGACAGCTGGGTCGACCTTTGCGCGCCATGGAAAGACCTTGCAGCCTGATCAAATCAGGCTGCAATCCCAACAACCTGCGGCATCGGGTTCCAAAAACTGCACAGATGATCGTTGATCTCGTCTGAAAGAATTTTACGACGGCCTGAGTTTGGCAGAAACGTCAATTCACCCAGGATCATCTCGGAATCACGCACGTAAATGTCGACGCGGACATACGGGAAAGGCGCGGCAATTTCTTTTGCCACGTCGCGGGCAAGTTCGGCATTCTTTGGCAGTTCGACCTCGCCCAGATTATCGCGCAGGAAATCATGGGGCATATAGTTCAGATCGCCATCAAAGATCGGATTATTACGCTCGTCGCTTCCCAATCCCAGATCCAATTGCAGCAGCGCAACCTGACCATTGATGCAGTGAAACCGGAAGTCCGGGATCGGTTCGCCAGCCACGCGGCACAGGTCTTCTTCGACAAAGACTTTGCGTTCGATCAGCCGATACCACCACTGCGATGACTTCAAACCATAGGGTTTGCTCAGCCAAAATTCGGTCTTTTCACGAAGGCTTTCCAGCTCTGCTGGCGTCATCGGAAGCGTTATACGTTCAGCCTGTGCGCTGCCGTGATTGGCCTTAAGGAAGTAACTGCCGGGCGCGAGCCCATCAAAATTCAGCTCTTCGGCACTGCTAAAGCTGCGAAATACCTTGGCCGGGCGCACAAAGTCGCGACGATGCTGCGGGATGTAGTTTCCCACATTCAACTTGTCGGCGGGAATGACCGTAGGAAGCGGCGCAACGATACTGTTAAGCAACGTCATTTCGGTGAAGTTTTTGGGCTTTTGGAAATCAGGGAATTTGCCTCTGGCCCGATAATATCCCGCAATACCGCGGCGGGCGATATTCTTCGTCTTGCGCGACCCGAACGATGAAAGGCATGTCATCATGCCATCGCCGTCCACGGCTGGTGCGGTTTCCAGGTTATCGGAATACCAATCCCAGAAATCTTTCATGTACTCGCCAATCAGGGCGTCGCCATATTCTTCGCGCGTGCGTTTGTTGTAAAACGCCTGTTCTTCAAAGTCTCTCAATGTCCTGCCTGCTCGTTTTTTATCGAACTTTTGTTGGAATCTTATAGGTTTAGCCTAATTGGTCAACAGAGCCGTTAACCAATGCCCATAGGTATGGCATCCCTGCCACGCCTCCTGCGACATGGCGCCCAAGCGCGAACTGAACGTGGTTTCCCTCTTTCGTCCGACCCGCGCAGTGGTTACATGCGTGGGAACCAAGAGGAAGACCCGCATGCTGTTCTGGCTGATTGCCATACTCATTGCCGCCTTTGTGGCCGCTATTCTTGCCCTGACCCTGTGGCGCGCGCGTGACAACGCCGCCCCCGCCGCTGCCTATGACCTGAAGGTGTATAAGGACCAGCTGCGCGAGGTGGAAAAGGATCTGGCTCGCGGAGTGATCTCGCCGGAGGATGCCGAGCGCACCCGGTTGGAAATTTCCAAACGTATTCTTGAGGCCGACAAAGCCCTGCAATCCGGTCAGGACGCCTCGGTCAAAACACCGACCGGCACGCGTGTATTGGCACTTGCGGCTTTTGTTGCCGTCTTGGGGGGCTCGGCTGGGCTGTATTACACCATCGGTACACCGGGCTATCCGGATATGCCCTTGCAGGCCCGCAAGGACGCCGCAGATCAGGCGCGCGCCAACCGCCTTCGTCAGGCCGAGGCCGAGGCGCGCATCCCGCCCTCTCCGCAGCAAAACGACCCGCGTCACGAAGAGCTGGTGCAGAACCTAAGAGACGTGGTCGCCGAACGCCCCGACGATGCCGAAGGCCTGCGCCTTCTGGCCTCAAACGAGGCCGCATTGGGCAACCTCAAAGCCGCCTATACCGCGCAGTCCAAAATGATCAGCCTGTTGGGCGAAGAGGCCACCGCCGATGACTTTGCCTTTATGGCGGACATGATGATCCTGGCGACCAACGGTTATGTGTCACCCGAAGCGGAAGGCGCGATTGATCAGGCGTTGCGCAAAGACCCAACCGAAGGCAGCGCACGGTTTTATCTGGGCCTGATGTACGCCCAGACCGGCCGCCCGGATTTTGCCTTCCGTATCTGGAGCCAGCTTCTGGCGCAAAGCAACGCCGACGACCCCTGGGTTCCTGCGATCCAGAACGGGATCGAAGAATTGGCATTCCGGGCCGGGGTCGACTACACGCCCCCGACCCTTGCGCCCGCCACGCGTGGCCCCAGCGCCGAAGATATGCAGGCCGCTCAGGATATGACGGCTGAAGAACAGGCCGACATGATCCAAGGCATGGTCGATGGGCTGAGTGAACGTCTGGCCACAGAAGGCGGCTCGCCGCAGGAATGGGCTCAGCTGATCCGGGCCTTGGGTATTCTGGGCGATACGGAACGCGCCAGCGCGATCTGGGCCGAGGCCCAGCAGGTCTTTGCCGAAAACGAGGCTGCCCTATCGGTGATCGGCGCCGAGGCAAATCGCGCCGGGCTGGAATAAATGCCGGTCTACGAAGAATTTGAAGCTTTCAACGCGGCGCTTTCCCCGATGAAGGCGGTGGCCGGGCTTGACCTTGGCACCCAGACCATCGGCGTTGCCGTGTCTGACGGGCTGCGCAGTGTCGCCACCCCGCTGGAAACCATCCGCCGCAAGAAATTTGGCGTTGATGCCACGAAGCTTCTTGAAATTCTGACCAAACGCGATGTCACCGGAATCGTGCTGGGATTGCCGCGTAATATGGATGGCTCGGAAGGACCGCGCTGCCAATCGACCCGCGCCTTTGCCCGCAATCTGGCCAACCTGACCGACCTGCCGATCGGGTTCTGGGACGAGCGGCTTTCAACCGTGGCTGCGGAACGGGCCTTGCTCGAGGCAGACACCTCTCGGCGGCGCCGGGCCGAGGTCATTGATCACGTCGCCGCAGGTTATATTTTGCAAGGCGCGCTGGATCGCATAAATCATCTGGGAAGTGGCGCATGAACGATGATCAGGTTTGGGCCCGCGACGAGATCGCCTCGCCCTGCGTAAAACTCTGCACCATCCACCCCGAAGAGCAAATCTGCACCGGCTGCTTTCGCACTTTGCAGGAAATCGGCGGCTGGTCAGCAATGGATAACGCCACCCGTCTTGCAATCATGCAAGAACTGCCAGACCGCGCACCGCGCCTGAAGAAACGGCGCGGGGGTCGGGCGGCGAAACTGCGGGATCGCAGCTGACGGGCGCCGCCCGGGTTGTTTTACTGCAGGCGGTACTTGTCAATTGTCGCCGAGATCAGCTCTTCGCTGAGATCAGGATTGACCTGCTGCAGACAGGTGATGAGCTTCTCTTTGTTGGCGGCGCGCTGTTCATCGGTCGCCGCGCCACGTTCCGCTGGTTTATCCAGCGTTTTTACGCAGCTTTTGACATCTTTGCGTTGCAGGCCCAGGTCCGCAGCAATTTGCTTGGCAATCTGGCGCCCCTGCCCCGGGGTTTGTGCCTGAACACCGCTGGCCAAAGTAGCAGCGATAAGTACGCCCAATGCGATAGGTTTAACGTTCATGAACTGATCCTCACTTGTTCGCGTTGATGTAAGTGAGAAACGCGGCGCCACGCAGTTTCCGTCGCGGCATCCGTATCTTTTCGCAAGAAAGTTAAAGCCCCAGCGCTTTGCGCAGCATGTTCAGGGCAACAAGGACCAAAAACAGGGCGAACACCCGTTTAAGCGGCTTTGGGTTCATGGAATGGGCAAGCCGGGCCCCCATTGGCGCGGTGATCAACGTCATACAGATCACCAGACCAAAGGCAGGCAGGTTTACTGCTCCAATGGTATAAGGCGGGCGCACGTCGGCCGGGATAGACACCATCAGGAACCCAATCGCCGAGGGCAGCGCGATGGCAACGCCAAACCCGGCTGCGGTTGCCACGGCCCGGTGAATGGGCTGGCCATAGAGGGTCATTGTCGGCACCGCAAAAGAGCCGCCGCCAACCCCCATCAACACTGACAAAAAGCCTACCAATGACGACACGGGTGCGCGGGTCGACAGACCGGGCATTTTATCCGAGATGCGCCAATGCGGCTTGCCAAAGGCCAGATACAGCCCGATGCAAACGCCTAGCACGCCAAAGATGCCCTGCAACACGGTTGAGCGCAGGCTGGAAGCCACAAAAACGCCAATCACCGCCCCTACCACGATCCCGGGTGCCCAGTCCCGCAGCACCTGCCAATCGACCGCGCCTTTTTTGTTGTGGCTGTGCACGGACCGCAAAGAGGTCACGATGATCGTCGCCAGAGACGTCGCCAGACAAATCTGCATCAACTGCGGGCTGTCATATCCAAGCGCGGTGAAGGTGTACAAAAACGCGGGCACCAAGACGATGCCGCCGCCCACCCCCAGCAAACCGGCGATCAGCCCGGCAAAGGCTCCGATGGCAAGAAGCACAGCAGTCAGAGGGACCAGGGTCGCAAGATCAGGCATGGGTGGGCTCCGTTTTGGTCAGATAACCCCGCCAGCACCGTAAGCTCAATCCTTTTCGGGGATATGTGACAAAGCCTCGTCCAGAACCTCAAGCCCTGCCCCGGCGCGATGCCCGTGTTCTGACAGCACCCGGCGCCAATGACGCGCGCCCGGTCGCCCCGTAAACATGCCAAGCATATGACGGGTGACCTGCGCCAGCTTGCCGCCCTGTTCGACATGTCGGGCGATATAGGGGCGCATTTCCTGCACCACATCATGGGCTGTTTTGACACCAGCTTCGCCAAAGATTTCATGATCCGCGCGCAAAAGGATGTCGCAGGGCGTATGGTAAGCCGCGCGCCCAATCATCACCCCGTCCAGCCCATCCTTCAGAAAGCCCTTGGCCTGTTCCAAACTTTCGATCCCGCCGTTAACCGAGATATGCAGATCCGGAAATTGCTGCTTCATCCGCAGGACAAGATCGTAATCCAGCGGCGGAATATCGCGGTTTTCCTTGGGGCTAAGCCCCTGAAGCCACGCTTTGCGCGCATGCACCGCCAAACGCGTGACACCCGCATCACGCATGCGGGCGATGAAATCAGGCAGCACGGTTTCGGGGTCTTGCTTGTCCACGCCGATGCGGCACTTCACGGTGACCTCAACATTACTGGCGCGGATCATCGCGGAAACACATTCGGCCACCAACGCGGGGCGTTCCATCAGCACCGCACCAAAACAACCCGATTGCACACGGTCCGACGGGCATCCGACATTCAGGTTGATCTCGTCATAGCCATGCGCGGCACAGAGCGCCGTCGCCTCGGCCAGTTCAGCCGGGTCCGAGCCGCCCAGTTGAACAGCCACCGGATGTTCTTCGGCGTTGTAGTCCAGCAAATGTAGCGCCCCGCCGCGCACCAGCGCTGGGGCTGTCACCATCTCGGTGTACAGCAAGGTGCGCGCAGACATCAGCCTGTGCAGATACCGACAATGCCGGTCTGTCCAGTCCATCATCGGCGCCACGCTGAGCCGCGCGGCCTGGGATGCTGTGTTGCTCACCAAAGGGCCCTCGATTCGATTGGGCCACGGTGTAACACAAAGCCCCTGCGCGCACAGGGGCAGCTTTTAATGCGAGATCATCCAGGGCCGCTTTGTCGGGAAGCTCTTAGAGCCATCCGGGCGGTAAAGCGTCTTGGAGTTCTTCTTCTGACCGCCGCCGCAGCAACCGCATCCCGGCCCATGAGAAGATTTCTTCGGGCTGTCGGCACTGCGTTCATTCGTAGCGTGGGCATGACGGCGGGAACTGTCCATCATCGACAGTTTCGGCGCAGTCAACATGACACGTGGCGCGGTCTTTTCACAATCCGGGCACGCGCAGGGCTCCGAGAATTTCGACATCGGCGCCAGCGCTTCAAACGGGCCGCAATCATCGCAATAGTATTCGTAAACGGGCATTGGGTTCGTCCTTTGGTCAGTGCGGGGCGGCGCCGCAACGCCGCCCCGAAAGTCTTACAGATCAGGCGCCAGCGGAATGTCGACCGAGCCATCAAGGAACTTGGTCGGCCCATCGGGGCTGGGCATCATGCCGTCGAACTCAAAGATGTCGGTGGGCAGCCACAGTGTGGCACAGGCGTTCGGAATATCCACCACGCCCGAGATATGCCCCTGCACCGGCGCGGTACCGAGGATCGCGTAGGCCTGCGCGCCCGAATAGCCGAACTTCTTCAGATACTCGATGGCGTTCAGACAGGCCTGACGATAGGCGATATGCACGTCCAGATAGTGCTGCTCGCCCTGCTCATCGACACTGATCCCCTCGAAAATCAGGAAGTCATCGTATTTCGGCGTAATGGGCGAAGGTTTGAAGATCGGGTTCTTCACGCCGTACTTGTCCATGCCCTCTTTGATCAGGCTCACCTTCAGGTGCAGCCAGCCGGCCATTTCAATCGCGCCGCAGAAGGTGATCTCACCATCGCCCTGGCTAAAGTGCAGATCGCCCATCGAAAGGCCCGCGCCATCAACATAAACCGGGAAGTAGATCTTGGAGCCACGGCTCAGGTCTTTGATGTCACAGTTACCGCCGTGCTCACGCGGGGGCACGGTGCGCGCGCCCTCGGCGGCGGCGGCGTCGCGTTCTTCGCCCTTCATCGCGCCCATATGTGCGCTTTGCGTGTTGGGCAGCGCCGCCAGCGGCGGGGTGCGATCAGGATCAGTGTCGAACAAGGCCTTTTCGCGACTGTTCCACATGTCCAGCATCTTGCGATCCGGCAAACAGCCGATCAGACCGGGGTGGATCAGGCCAGCGTATTTCACGCCCGGCACGTGGCGCGACTTGGTGAACATACCCTCGAAATCCCAGATGGACTTCTGCGCTTCGGGGAAATGTTCGGTCAGGAAGCCGCCGCCGTTTTGCTTAGAGAAAAAGCCGTTAAAACCCCACTGGCTTTCTTCTTTGGCGCCAATATCCAGGATCTCGACCACCAGCAAATCGCCCGGCTCTGCGCCCTTCACGCCGATGGGCCCCGACAGATAGTGCACCTGCTCCAGCTCGACGTCACGCACGTCGGATGCGTCATCGTCATTCTTGATCTGACCGCCGGTCCAGTCATAGGTTTCGATCTTGAAATCGTCGCCCGGCTCTACCCAGACATTGATCGGAATATCCGGGTGCCATCGGTTGTGCACGTTTTCATTGGTGTGCGGGCTTTCGCTCAGGTCGACCGAAATAAGCGTATCTGCCATAGGACTGTCCTTTCTTGTAGTTGCTCAGACGGATAGAAATTTTGAGACTTTCGCCTCGTCGATCCCGTCGCGCGGGCTGTCGTGTACGAATTCGCCGTTTTCGATCACCATCACGCGGTCGGCCACATCCAGCGCGAAGCTGAGAACCTGTTCTGACACGATGATGCTTAACCCCTTTTGATCGCGGATTTTGCGCAGGGTGCGGGCCATTTCGCGGATGATCGACGGCTGGATGCCCTCGGTCGGTTCATCCAGCAGCAGCACCTTGGGGTTTGACGCGAGTGCACGGGCAATCGCCAGCTGTTGCTGCTGCCCACCTGACAGGTTGCCGCCCCGGCGCGATTTCATTTCCAACAGCACCGGAAACAGCTCGTATATGTCGTCGGGTACCTTTTTGCTGCCGGTCACGGTCAGCCCTGTTTCCACGTTTTCCTGCACCGTCATGGCGGAAAAAATCATCCGCCCCTGCGGCACATAGGCGATGCCCTTGGCGACCCGTTGATGCGATTTCAGACCGGTCACGGCATCCTCGCCCACCGCCACGCCGCCCGATTTTTCCGGCACGATCCCCATCAGGGTTTTCATCAGCGTGGTTTTCCCCATGCCGTTGCGTCCCATGATGGCAACAATTTCGCCGGGTTTGACCTTCAGGTCCAACCCATGCAGCACCTCGGACTCGCCATAGGCCGCGCGCAGATCAGTTACATCCAGCATGTGATTTCTCCTTAATGGCCCAGGTAAACTTCGACGACTTTGGGATCATTCTGCACGCGCTCCATCGAGCCCTCCGACAGGGTCTTGCCCTGATGCAGAACGGTGACTCGGGTGGCGATGTCTTCGACAAAGCCCATGTCATGTTCGATCACGATCACGCTGCGGTCCTGAATGATGCGGTTCAGCAACTCGGCGGTTTTCTTGCGTTCCGCCACCGACATGCCGGCCACAGGTTCATCCAGCATCAACAGTTCCGGGTCTTGGATCAGCAGCATGCCGATCTCCAGCCACTGCTTTTGGCCGTGGCTCAGATAGGCCGCTTTTTCATCAAGCTGATCGTCCAGAAAGATCGTCTCGGCGATCTCTTTGATCCGCGCCTTGACCGGGTCATCCCGGCGAAAGGTCAGCGCGCCAAAGACGCCGTGGCCTTTGGGATAGCTCAGCTCGAGGTTCTCAAAGACTGTTAGATCTTCGTAAACCGAAGGAGTCTGAAACTTGCGACCGACACCCGCATGCACGATCTGGTCTTCGCGCATGCTCAGCAGTTCCTGCCCCTTGAAGTTGACCGAGCCCGAGGTCGCCTTTGTGCGCCCGCAGATCAGGTCAAGCACCGTGGTCTTGCCCGCCCCGTTGGGGCCGATGATCACGCGGCATTCATTGGGTTCGACATAAAAGCTCAGGTCATTCACCGCTTTGAACCCGTCAAAGGACACGGTCAGCCCCTCGACCATCAGCACGAAATTTGGGTTGTGTACTGTCATCTGTCGCGTTCCTTATTCGGCTGGGGTTTTGGCCGCGCCGGGCATGTCATCGCCTGCGGATTTGTTGAAAAGCTTGGCGATGCGCGGGGCGACGTGTTCGGCATAGACACCGGCCAGACCGTTGGGGAAGGCCATCACAACAGCGATGAACAATCCGCCCAGACCCAGCAGCCACAGCTCGGGGAAGCTTTCCGAGAATGTGGTTTTGGCCCAGTTCACCACCAGCGCGCCGTAGACCGCGCCAAGGATCGACAGGCGCCCGCCGACGGCACAGAAGATCACCATCTCGATTGACGGTACGATGCCCACCAGCGTCGGCGACATAAAGCCAACCTGAAGGGTGAACATCGCGCCGCCGATGCCCGCGAACGCGGCGCCAAGGCAGAAGACGAAGATCTTGAAGTTGGCGACGTTATAGCCCGAGAACCGCACGCGGTCCTCTTGGTCGCGCATCGCGATCAACAGGCGGCCCAGCTTGGATTTGCGCACGTATTGCGCCGCGAACAGCACCGCAAACAGCAGGACCCCGTTGACGTAGTACAGGATTTCTTTGGCCTCATCCGTGCGGATGTCCCAGCCCAGCAAGGTGCGCAGATCGGTGATGCCGTTGACCCCGCCGGTATACCCCTGCTGACCGATGATCAGGATCGTCAGGATCGCGGCAAAGGCTTGGGTAATGATGGCAAAGTACACGCCACCCACCCGCCGGGTGAACATTGCCACCCCGATGATGAAGGCAAAAATTACCGGCACCGCAACCACCGCCAACAATGCAAAAGCCAGGCTGTTGAAAGGCTGCCACCAGGCGGGCAGCGCCGTCAGCTGGTTCCAGTCCATGAAATCGGGGATGCCGGGCGTGGATTGGATGGCCGTGTTTTCAGGGGTCGAGGCCTCAAGCTTGAGGAACATCGCCATGCAATATCCCCCCAGCCCGAAAAACACGCCCTGACCAAGGCTCAGGATGCCCCCCGCGCCCCAGCACAGCACCAGACCGACAGCGACAAAGGCATAGGTCAGGTATTTGCCGAAAAGGTTTAGACGGAAGGTGTCCAACGCCACCGGAAGTACGATGAAGATGACCGCGGCGAGCACGGCGAAGCCGATAATCTCAGAGCGGGAAAGAAAGCGGTTTGAGGTTTCCATTATGCTCTCCGATTACTTGCGCAGTTTGAGGGCAAAGAGGCCCTGCGGACGGATCATCAGGATGCCGACAATCGTCAGAAGCGTCAGAACCTTGGCCATCGAGCCAGACAGGAAGAACTCCATGATCGACTGGGCCTGACTGATCGAAAACGCACTGGCGATGGTGCCAAGCAGGCTGGCCGCGCCGCCAAAGACCACCACAAGGAAGGTGTCGACGATGTACAGCTGCCCTGCCGTCGGACCGGTGGAGCCGATCATCGTAAAGGCCGAGCCAGCAACCCCCGCAACACCGCAGCCGATGCCAAAGGTCAGACGGTCGGTCCATTCGGTGTTGATGCCCACAGCCCCCGCCATCACGCGGTTTTGGTTGATCGCACGGACCTGACGGCCCCATGTGGATTTGAACATCAGCACGTAGACAGCGATCGAGATGCTGACGGCCAGAACCATCACGAAAATGCCGTTGATGGGCACCTCAATCAGGTCGGTCACCGGCATTGACCCCATCATCCAGTCAGGGATGGTGACGCCCACTTCGCGCGCGCCAAAGACGCTGCGGTAAATCTGTTGCAGGATCAGGCTCAGGCCCCAAGTGGCCAAAAGCGTATCAAGCGGTCGTTTATAGAGGTGCCGGATCATCGCCCATTCGACAAGCAGCCCAAGCGCCCCGGATGCGATAAAGGCCAATATCATCGCCACGAAGAAATAGGCGCTGAACAGCCCCGGCATATAGGCCGAAAACAGGTTCGACATCAGATAGGTGACATATGCGCCCAGGATCATGAACTCGCCATGGGCCATGTTGATCACGCCCATCTGGCCGAAAATAATCGCCAGCCCAAGCGCCATAAGGACAAAGACAGAGAAGAGAATAAGCCCGGCGAACCCCTGCATTGCAAAGATCGCACCAAGCTCGCTCATCGAATAGTCAGAAAACATCGGCATACCTCCGGGCGGCCGGTTGCATTAGATCATCGGATGAATGGGAAGGGGCAGTCCGGGTAACTGGACCGCCCCCAGGGACGAACCCTTATTGATACCCTTCAGGGAAGGGATCGGGTTCAACCAGGTCAGCGGTCTCAAAGACCACGTCATACTGCCCATCGGCCTTGGCCAGACCCACACGGGTTTTGGACCACAGGTGATGGTTTTCGTGCACTTTCACATAGCCTTCGGGGGCCGAGGTCAGCTCGATACCCGGTGTGGCGGCGCGCACTTTGTCTACGTCGAACGAACCGGCAGCCTCGACAGCGGCTTTCCACAGCCACGGACCCAGATAAGCGGCCTGTGTCACATCGCCGATCACCATGTCGTCGCCCCACATCTCTTTGAAGGCTTTGACGAATTCGATGTTGTTGTCGTTGGTCAGCGACTGGAAGTACTTCATGCAGGCATAAGCACCCTCGATGTTCTCGCCGCCGATGCCGCGGATTTCGTCCTCGGTCACGGAAATGGTCAGAACAATCGGATCTTCCTTGGTCATGTCGATACCAGCGGCTTTCAGCTGCTTGTAGAACGCCACGTTCGAGCCACCCACGACGATCGCATAGATCACATCGGGTTTCTTCAGGCGGATCTTGTTGATGACCGAGTTGAACTGGGTGTGACCCAGCGGATAATATTCCTCGCCCACGACTTTGGCACCATCCAGGAAGTTCTCGATGTGCTTACGTGCGATCTTGTTCGAGGTACGCGGCCAGATGTAATCCGAACCCAGCAGATAGAAGCTCTTGGCGCCTTTTTCCTTGGCGACCCAATCCAGACCGGCGATGATCTGCTGCGTGGCCTCTTGGCCGGTGTAGATCACGTTCGGGCTCTCTTCGAGGCCTTCATAGAAGGTCGGGTAGTAGAGGAAGCCGTTATACTGTTCGAACACGGGCAGAACCGCTTTGCGCGACGCCGAGGTCCAGCAGCCCATGACCGAAGCAACCTTATCGTTCACCAGCAGCTTCTTGGCTTTTTCCGCGAAAGTCGGCCAATCGGATGCGCCGTCTTCCTGAATGTATTCGATCTTACGACCCAGAATACCGCCCTGAGCGTTGATCTGTTCAATCGCCAGTTTTTCCGCCTGCACCGACCCGGTTTCCGAGATCGCCATGGTACCAGTGATCGAGTGCAGAATGCCGATGGTCACGGTGTCGTCGGTAACGGCCAGACCGGTGGTGTTTACCTCGGCGGTCGGGTAATCGGCAGCGCGCAGCGCCTTGGGCGTAAACAGCGACGCGGTCAGCGCAGCTGCACCCCCGGCCAGCACGGCCCGGCGGCTGACGCCATTGTTCAGGTTGGTGGGTTTCTTGTTGGACATATCGCCTCCTAGAACTTCATCAAAGTTGACCCCGGGCGACATGCTTTCCGCCCTCACCTCATCAGGTTTGCGGAAAATGCTGCGACGCAGTATACGTTAAATGACGTATGTGAGTGCGCGTTTTTCCACCCCATAGTGATTTCGGGAATAGGGTGAGTGACTCTTGAGGGAGGGCGCAGACACAAACGCGCGTGTCTGAGCAAGAGGCTGACTCATCAACACGAACGGGGGTTCCCGATGGTGACAGCCTTGAAGGCCACGACCGAAAAGCGGCGTTATAACCGCTGGGTCGCGAACGAAACGATGGAAGATTTCGCGCTGCGCTTTACCGCACGGCGGGCGCGCAAGTGGAGCTATGGCCGCGTGGCAAACACTGCCATTGGCTCGATCTCGTTTCTGGCGCTCGAAGCCATTGGCGGGACCATTACCCTTGTCTATGGCTTTGACATCGCGGTCGCCGCGATCATGCTGGTCGGGCTGATCCTGTTTCTGACCGGCCTGCCGATCAGCTATTACGCCGCCAAACACGGGGTAGATATCGACCTGCTGACGCGCGGCGCCGGGTTTGGCTATATCGGCTCGACGGTGACCTCGCTGATCTATGCCAGTTTCACCTTTATCTTCTTCGCGCTTGAAGCCGCCATTCTGGCGCTCGCGATGGAGTTCTGTTTCGGCCTGCCCTTGATGCTGGGCTATCTGATCAGCGCGCTGATCGTGATCCCGATGGTGGCCAAGGGCTTTACCAAAATCTCGGCGTTTCAGACATGGACCCAACCGCTTTGGGTCGTGCTGCATATCCTGCCCTTCGTGCTTTTGGCCTTTGTGGGCTATGACTTTGACACCTGGACCAGCTTTCCGGGGCAAGAACCCGACATCAAGGAACGTTCAACCATCCTGATGGTCGGGGCTGCGGCGGGCGTGGTGTTTTCTCTGATTGCCCAGATCGGTGAACAGGTCGACTTCCTGCGCTTCTTGCCCGAGCCCAAAACCGCCGCCGAAAAACGCAAATGGTGGGGCGCCCTGATTGCTGCCGGTCCGGGTTGGTCGATTCTGGGCGTTCTGAAAATGCTGGCCGGGTCTTATCTGGTAACCCTTGCGGTGCGCGAAGCCGTGCCCTTGGCCGAGGCTTCGGATCCGACCCGAATGTATTACACCGCCTTTGCGCAGGTGATCGACACCCCGTGGATCGTTCTGGGGCTGACGGGCGTGTTCGTGATCCTGTCACAGCTTAAGATCAACATTACCAATGCATATGCGGGTTCAATCGCCTGGTCTAACTTCTTTTCGCGCCTGACTCACAGCCATCCGGGCCGGGTTGTGTGGCTGGTGTTTAACGTTGCCATCGCCCTGATCCTGATGGAACTGGGCGTGTTCAAGGCACTGGAAAGCATTCTGGCGCTCTATTCCCATGTGGCCCTGTCATGGATCGGCGCGCTGGTGGCCGATCTGGTGATCAACAAACAGGTGGGGCTCAGCCCCAAGGGGATCGAGTTCCGCCGCGCTCACCTTTATGACGCCAACCCGGTCGGGATCGGCGCCATGATCGCGGCCTGTGTGATCTCGCTGATCGCCTACTCCGGGGTGCTGGGGGAGCTGCCCCAAGCGCTTTCGCCGGTGATCGCGCTGGGCACGGCCTTTGTGATGGCGCCGGTGATCGCGCTGGCAACAAAGGGCAAATACTATATCGCCCGCGCGCCCATCAACGCCGAGCCCGGCTTGCACGAATGCTCGGTTTGTGAATACCGCTTTGACGCTGAAGACATGACGCACTGCCCGTTTCACGAGGGGCCAATCTGTTCATTGTGCTGTACGCTGGACAGCACCTGCCGGGACGCCTGTAAACCCGAGGCCCGGCTGGACAACACGATTGCGGCGCTGATCAACCGCCTGTTCCCCGAACCCGTTGCGCAGGCGCTGATGTCGCGCCTGTCGATGTTTGGCTTTGCCACCACGGGGCTGGCGTTGGGCTTTGGCGGTCTGTTGTTGATGATCCGGGGCTTTCGCGATCAGGCCAATTTCGACGCCGCCCTGACCATCATCTTCTGCGTCATGCTGATCATCATCGGGATTTGCGTGTGGATGTTTATTCTTGCCCATGAAAGTCAGGCCAAAGCCCGCGAAGAAGCCACCCGACAAACCGACAGCCTGCTGCGCGAGGTCCGCGCCCACGAACGCACCGACCGCGCCCTGCAAGACGCCAAGGAAAAGGCCGAAGCCGCCAACCTTGCCAAAACCCGCTACATGAGCGGCCTGAGCCATGAATTGCGTACACCGCTGAACTCGATCTATGGCTTCGCGCAAATTCTGGAAAAAGACCCCCGCATCCCTGAAGAACGGCGCGGCGCGGTGACGACAATCCGCCGCTCATCCGAACATCTGGCCGGTCTGATCGAGGGCCTGCTGGACATCAGCCGGATTGAAGCCGGCCGGCTGGAGCTAACCCGCGACCGCATCAACCTGCGCACCTTCCTGCATCAGGTGGCCTCGATCTTTGAAGAAACCGCGCGCGAGAAGGGGCTGGAATTCAGCATTAAAACCCGGGGTGTCCTGCCCGACTGGGTCGCCTGTGATGAAAAACGCCTGCGTCAGATCATCATCAACCTGATGTCCAATGCGATCCGTTACACCGATCAGGGCCACGTGCGTCTGACGCTGAATTACCGCAACGAAGTCGCAGTGATCGAGGTGGCGGATTCGGGCACCGGGATCGCGCCCGAAGAAATGGATCGTATCTGGCGCCCGTTTGAACGTGGGCGCGGCGCAATGGCAACCGGCTCGGGGCTGGGGCTGACCATCACCAAGCTGCTGGTGGAAATTCTGGGCGGCGAAATCGAAGTCGACAGCACCCCGGGCCAAGGCAGCCTGTTTCGGGTGCGCATGATGCTGCCTTCGATCGCGCATGATAAAACCGCGCCCGCCGATGCCATCCGCACTTCGGCGGCGGGCTATACCGGGCCGCGGCGCACGCTGATGGTGGTGGACGACGATCTGAACCACCTGTCGCTGGTGGAAAACTACCTGTCCCCCATCGGCTTTTCGGTGCTTCAGGCGCCCAATGCCGAATTGGCGCTGGAAATGCTGCATGACATCCGCCCGGAGCTGTTCATTCTGGACATCGCCATGCCCGGTATGGACGGTTGGCAACTGGCACAGGCCCTGCGCGAAGGCATGCACGCCACAACGCCGATCATCATGATATCGGGCCATGCCTCGGATGCCCAAAAACCGGTGGCGCGCTCGGCCCTGTGCGACGCATTCATTGCCAAGCCTTACAATCTGGATGATCTGCTGCAACGTATCTGCGCCCTGTTGAAAGTCGAACTGCTGTCTGAACAGGCCACGCCAAGCGCCCCTCCTGCCCCGCCGCTTGTTCTGAAACGCTCGGATGCGCTGCATATTCTTGAACTGGCCGACATCGGCCACACCAAAGCGATCCGTGATAAGCTCAGCGCGCTTGAGGCCGCCGGGGAAATCCCGCCCGATCTCAGCCTCTCGTTGCGTCGCCGTATCGACCAGTTCGACATGACCGGCGTGCGCAAACTCATAGAAAGGGCCGAGCAACATGCCGCTTGATCCATCCACCCATAACATCGCGCTGGTCGTTGATGACAATCCCGAAGCGCTGGGGTTTGTGTCCACGGCGCTTGAAGAAATCGGCATGACCGTGCTGGTCGCCCGCGATGGGGCCTCGGCCATCGAACTCGTCAAACGGGTGCAACCCGACGTGATCATGATGGATGCGATCATGCCCGGGATGGACGGGTTTGAAACCACCCGCACCCTGAAAGCCGCCCCCATCGCAACCGATGCACCGATCATCTTTATGACCGGCCTGACGGATCGCGAAAACATTGTGCGTGGCCTGCAAAGCGGCGGTGTGGATTACATCACCAAACCGGTGGAAATCGACGAGATGATCGCCCGCGTCACGGTGCATATGCTGAACTCCAAAATGGTGCGCAGCGCACGCGAGGCGCTGGACAGTTCCGGGCGCGCCGTGCTGGCGCTGAACGAAGATGGCGCGCTGGTCTGGGCCTCGCCCAAAGCGATGGAAGCCCTGGAACAGGCCGGGCTGACAGACATGGGGGGCAACGGCGCGATGGAGCCGCTGATCCAATGGTTGTCGCAAGCCGTCACTTTGCCGGTCTCTAAAGTGCCCGCTTTTGAACGGCTTGGCCTGCGCCTGACCTATATCGGGCGGTCGTCAACCAAAGAGATTTTGGTGCGCCTGTCGATGCCCGACCATGACAGCCCGCAGGAATTGCTGACTCAGGAACTCAACCTGACAGACCGCGAAGGCGAAGTGCTGTTTTGGCTCTCGCAGGGGAAAACCAACCGGGATATCGCTGAAATCCTGACCCTCAGCGCGCGCACGGTGAACAAGCATCTGGAACAGATTTTCCAGAAGCTGGGCGTCGACAACCGGACCTCGGCCGCGGTGCTGGCGGATCGGATCATCAGCCTGCGCCGCTGATCAGTTGGGCAAAAACGCGCCGTTTTGCGCCTCGATAAACGCTTCTACCCGCGCCGTGGCCGGGTTGGGCGCGTGATCAGCGCGACGGATCAGGAACCATTGTCGCAACAACGGCAACCTGTCGGCCTTCAGTTCAACCAAGCGCCCTGAACGCAGTTCTTCAGTCACCGTATGACGCGAGATAATCGCGATCCCCAAACCCGCGATCACCGATTGCTTGATGGTTTCGTTGGTCCCCATCTCGATCATTTTATAGGGCGCCCCATATCCCAGCGCATCAAGATAGCGAGTCATCAATATGCGCGTGCCCGACCCTTCTTCGCGGGCCAGAAACACCTCTTTAAACAAGGCATCCGGCAAAACCATATCCTGCTGCGCCAAAGGATGTTCCGGTGGGGCGATCAATACATGCGGGTGCGGACCCAATGGCACGGCGACCACTTCGGGCCGGCGCGGCGGGCGCCCCATGATCGCAAGGTCCAGCGCTCCATCCTGCAGCGCTGCGATGATCACATCGCGATTACCGATCTTCAGAACGACCTCGACCTGTGGGAAAGCCTCTTTCAACAGCGCCACCAAATGCGGGGCAAAGTATTTGCCGGTGGATACGACCCCCAAAACGACCGCCCCCTCCATGCCTTCGTTAAAGGCGCGTACCTTTTGCGCGCAGCTTTCCAACGCCGCTTCGATCACCTGAGCCGCCGCCAGCACAGAGTCGCCCTGCAAGGTCAGCGTCGCCCCGGCTTTTGACGCACCACCAGGCCCGCGATTCAGCAATTTGCAGTCGAAATTCTCCTCCAGAAGCCGCAGTTGCGTGTGCACCGCTGGCGGCGTCAGCCCGATCTGCGCCGCGGCCTGCGTTATCGAGCCGCACGCTGCGACCGCAGAAAGAGCACGCAACTGCTTGAAAGTAATGGCTTCGGGCTTTGTCATTTAATTTTTTCTAACGCTGGTTTCGCCTATTTAAATTTAATAACAAATCATTTTGCACATGATCAACCCCATCGCGCCAAAAGCGCAATGTCGGGGAGGACATCATGCAAGACCAACAGCCGATCGCCACATCGGCCCATGTGCCAAGTGCGCTCAGACCCCTTATGGGGGCGCTTTGCGACGTCGCTGCACAGCTATCGCATCTTATCCAACGCGGCCCCCTGGGCGGCAAGCTGGGTGCAGAAGTGGGCACGAACACCGGTGGGGATGGTCAAAAGGCCCTGGACATCATGGCAGACGAGGCCTTTGCGGAACGGCTGCGCGATGCCTCTGTCCGCTGGTATGCCTCCGAAGAGCGCGAAGACGTGATCGAGCTGGATCAAAACGGCGCTTACACCCTTGCAATCGACCCATTGGATGGCTCTTCTAATATTGACGTAAACGTTTCTATTGGAACGATATTTTCAATCTTTGATGCCAAGGACGATGCCGAAAGCAGCGTCATGCGCCCGGCCACAGAACAGCTGGCGGGCGGCTATATCATCTATGGTCCGCAAACCATGCTTATGGTCACCTTTGGTCAAGGTACACAGGCCTATTTGCTGGACCCCGATAGCAACGACTGGCTGTTGGTCGATGCCGCTGTCAAGGTCCCGGCAACAGCACGCGAATTCGCGATCAACGCGTCAAACTATCGCCATTGGCCGCAACCCGTACGCGCCTATATTGACGATTGTCTGGCAGGCGAAGACGGCCCGCGCGAACGCAATTTCAACATGCGCTGGGTGGCGTCTCTGGTTGCCGAAACCCACCGTATTCTCAGCCGAGGCGGGGTGTTTTTGTATCCCGGCGATCAGCGCCCGGGCTATGAAAACGGTCGCCTGCGGTTGGTCTATGAATGCGCCCCGATTGCCTTCTTGATGGAGCAAGCCGGCGGTCAGGCCACCGATGGCCATGACCGGATCATGGATCACACCGCCACCACTCTGCATCAGCGCACGCCCTTCGTATTCGGCTCGCCCGAAAAAGTTGGCCGCGTCGCCGCCTATCATGACCTGCCCCAAGGCGAGGTCTCGGCCCTATTTGGCTCGCGCGGGTTATTCCGCGCTTAAGGACACCAAAACATGAGCAAGAAACATCCCATCATCTCGGTCACCGGTTCTTCGGGGGCTGGCACATCGACCGTCAAACACACGTTCGATCAGATTTTCCGGCGCGAGGGCGTCAAAGCCGTCAGCATCGAAGGCGACGCGTTCCACCGCTTTAACCGCGCCGATATGAAGGCCGAACTGGAACGCCGTTATGCCTCGGGCGATCACGGTTTCAGTCATTTTTCCTTTGAAGCCAACGAGTTGGCCGAGCTGGAACGCGTGTTCCGCGACTACAGCGCAACGGGCACCGGCAAAACCCGCCACTATGTGCATGACGATGACGAGGCCGCCCGTCTTGGCGTGCCCCCCGGCGAATTCACCGGCTGGCAAGAGTTCGATTCAGACAGTGATTTGCTGTTTTACGAAGGGCTGCACGGCGCCGTGGTCAATGACGAGGTCGATCTGGCCAAACACGCCGATCTGAAAATCGGTGTGGTGCCGGTGGTGAACCTTGAGTGGATTCAAAAAATCCACCGCGACAAGGAAAAGCGTGGCTATACCACCGAGGCCGTGACCGATGTGATTTTGCGCCGGATGCACGCTTATGTGCACTGCATTACCCCACAGTTCACCCATACGGATGTGAACTTCCAGCGGGTCCCGGTGGTGGATACCTCCAACCCATTCATCGCCCGCTGGATCCCTACCCCGGATGAAAGCCTTGTGGTGATCCGCTTCGCCAACCCGCGCGGCATCGACTTCAGCTATCTTCTGTCGATGATCCACGACAGCTGGATGAGCCGGGCAAACTCCATCGTGATCCCCGGCGGCAAGATGGATCTGGCCATGCAGCTGATTTTCACCCCGATGATCGACCGGCTTGTCAGCCAGTCCAAGCGCGCCTGAGGAGGCTTTCCCATGAATGAAATGTCTGTGAAACCCGCCACCGAAACCCTGATGGCCAATGCCATTCGCGCGCTGACCATGGATGCGGTTCAGGCCGCCAATTCCGGCCACCCCGGCGCGCCGATGGGCATGGCTGACGTGGCTGCTGTGCTGTTCAACCGCTTTATGACGCTTGATCCTAAAGCGCCCAACTGGGCTGATCGCGATCGGTTTGTCATGTCTGCAGGGCATGGTTCGATGTTGGTTTATGCAATCAACCACCTGCTGGGCTATGGCGATATGGATATGGACCAGCTGCGCAACTTCCGCCAGTTCGGCTATCGCACCGCCGGTCACCCCGAATATGGCCATGCCGACGGGATTGAGACTACCACCGGCCCGCTGGGTCAGGGCATCACCACCGCTGTGGGCATGGCCTTGGCTGAACGCATGCACAACGCCCGTTTCGGCGACGATCTGGTCGATCACTACACCTATGTGATCGCCGGCGATGGTTGCCTGATGGAGGGCATCAGCCACGAAGCCATTGATATGGCGGGCCATTGGCAGTTGGGGCGGATGATCGTGTTGTGGGATGACAACAAGATCACCATCGACGGTGCCACCAATCTGTCCACCTCGACCGACCAAAAGGCGCGTTTTGCCGCCGCAGGCTGGCATGTTCTGTCGATTGACGGCCACAACGCGGGCGAAATCGCCGATGCGATTGACGAGGCCCGCCGTGACCCCCGCCCCAGCCTGATCGCCTGCCGCACCATCATCGGCTATGGCGCGCCCAACAAACAGGGCACCTCGGCCACCCATGGTGCACCGCTGGGCGATGATGAAATCGCGGCAACCCGTGAAGCGCTGAACTGGCCTCACCCGCGCTTTGAAATCCCGCAACCGGTCTATGAAGCCTGGCAGGCCATCGCCAAACGCGGCGCCGCCACCCGTGCCGCATGGGAACGCCGTCTGGCCGCCTCCCCCATGGGCAAGGATTTCACCGCCAGCCTGTCCGGCCCAGATGCCAAAGCGCTGGACAAAGCGATCAGCGCCTACAAAGCACAGCTGTCCAAAGACGCCCCCAAAGTCGCCACCCGCAAAGCCTCGGAAATGGCGCTTGAGGTGATCAATGCCACCCTGCCCAATTCGGTCGGAGGCTCGGCCGATCTGACCGGCTCAAACAACACCCGTACGTCCGAAATGACCCCGGTCAGCAAGGACACCTATGGCGGCAGCTATATACACTATGGCATCCGCGAACATGGCATGGCGGCGGTGATGAATGGCATCGCCCTGCATGGCGGCTTTCTGGCCTATGGCGGCACCTTCCTGTGCTTTGCCGACTATGCCCGCGGCGCGATGCGCTTGTCGGCGCTGATGGGCCTGCCGGTGACCTATGTGATGACCCATGACAGTATCGGCCTTGGCGAAGACGGCCCGACCCACCAACCGGTGGAACACCTTGCCAGCCTGCGCGCCATGCCCAACATGTTGGTGTTTCGCCCTTGCGATGCGGTGGAAACCGCCGAAGCATGGCAAATTGCCGTGACCCAATCGCGCACGCCGTCAACCTTGGCGCTGAGCCGTCAGGGCCTGCCGACAGTGCGCACCGATCACGCCCGCGACAACCTGACTGCACGCGGAGCCTATGTGCTGCGCGGGGCGGATGGGCCGCGTGACATCACGCTGATCGCCACCGGCTCGGAAGTCGAAATCGCGCTGAAAGCAGCCGACATGCTGGCCGAGCTGAACATCAACGCGGCGGTGGTCTCGGCCCCGTGTTTTGAACTGTTCGCGCAACAAGACCCGGCCTATCGCGCCGGGGTGCTGGGCAATGCCCCCCGCGTCGGGGTCGAGGCCGCTGTACAGCAAGGCTGGAATGCGATCCTGGGCGAAAACAGCACCTTCATCGGCATGACCGGCTTTGGTGCTTCGGCCCCTGCTGGGCAGCTTTACCAACATTTCGGCATCACGCCGCAAGCAGTGGCCCAGGCCGCTGTCTCTCTCCACAATCAAGAGGTTTGAAATGACCGTAAAAGTAGCCATCAACGGCTTTGGGCGGATTGGGCGTAACGTTCT
>NZ_AQQY01000002.1 GCF_000671395.1 Actibacterium atlanticum
GAAGGCGGCCGCACCGTCGGTTCGGGCGTCGTCTCGAAAATCATCGACTAAGCCAGTCGATTAAAGAAAACCCTCTGGGTTCGAAGAGGGCCGCCGGAATGAGCCGGCGGTCCTCCTATCAACTCCAAGCCGCGAAAGGCTAACGACAATGCAGTCGCAAAACATTCGCATTCGGCTCAAGGCATTCGATTACCGTGTTCTGGACGCCAGCACACAGGAAATCGTAAACACCGCCAAGCGCACCGGCGCTCAGGTCCGTGGCCCGATTCCCCTGCCGAACAAGATCGAAAAATTCACCGTTCTGCGTGGCCCCCACGTAGATAAGAAGTCGCGCGATCAGTGGGAAATCCGTACCCACAAGCGTCTTCTGGACATTGTTGACCCGACCCCGCAGACCGTGGACGCGCTGATGAAGCTCGACCTGGCTGCTGGCGTTGACGTCCAGATTTCGGTTTAAGGAGGGCATAACAGATGCGCTCTGGTGTAATCGCAAAGAAAGTCGGCATGACCCGGCTTTTCATGGAAGACGGCAAGCAGATTCCTGTGACCGTTCTTCAACTGGACAACCTGCAAGTGGTCGCACAGCGCACCGTTGAAACCGATGGGTATACCGCGGTTCAGCTGGGTGCTGGTTCGGCCAAGGCAAAACGCACTTCGGCTGCGATGCGTGGTCACTTCGCGAAAGCGAGCGTGGCGCCCAAGCGCAAGGTTGCTGAATTCCGCGTTGCCCCCGAAAACCTGATCGAAGTGGGTGCTGAAATCTCGGCTGACCACTATCTCGAAGGTCAGTACGTTGACGTTTCGGGCACCTCGATCGGTAAAGGCTTTGCCGGTGCAATGAAACGCCACAACTTTGGTGGCCTGCGCGCCACGCACGGTGTTTCGATCTCGCACCGTTCGCACGGTTCGACCGGTCAGTGTCAGGACCCGGGCCGCGTGTTCAAAGGCAAGAAGATGGCCGGTCACATGGGTGCTGCCCGTGTTACCACCCAGAACCTGCAAGTGGTGAAAACCGATGCCGATCGTGGCCTGGTGTTCATCAAAGGCGCCGTTCCGGGGTCGAAAGGTGGCTGGGTCACCATCAAGGATGCGGTCAAGAAAGCCGCGCCTGACGGTCTGGCCTTCCCCGCTGCCATCAAAGCAGCCGCAACCGAAGCTGAAGCTGTAGAAGCTCCTGCTGAAGAAGGAGGCGAAGCATGAAACTTGATGTGATCAAGCTGGACGGCGGCAAAGCCGGTTCCGTGGAACTGTCCGAAGACCTGTTCGGTCTGGAGCCCCGTGCTGACATCCTGCACCGCGTGGTTCGCTGGCAGCGCAACAAAGCGCAGCAGGGCACCCACAAGGTGAAAACCCGGTCGGAAACCTCGTACTCCACCAAGAAGATCTATCGCCAAAAAGGCACCGGCGGCGCTCGCCACGGTGACCGCAACGCGCCGATCTTCCGCAAAGGTGGTATCTACAAAGGCCCGACCCCACGCAGCCACGCCCACGACCTGCCGAAGAAATTCCGCAAGCTGGGTCTGAAGCACGCTCTGTCCGCCAAGGCGAAAGCCGGTGAACTGGTCGTGATCGAAGCTGCTGAAACCGAAGGCAAGACCGCCGCTCTGGCCAAACAGGTCAAAGACCTGGGCTGGAAGCGTGCGCTGGTGATCGACGGTGCTGACGTGAACGAAGGTTTCGCGAAGGCTGCTGGCAACATCACCGGTCTGGATATCCTGCCTTCGATGGGTGCGAACGTGTATGACATCCTGAAACGTGACACCCTGGTGATCACCAAAGCAGGTGTCGAAGCTCTGGAGGCTCGCCTGAAATGACCGCAAAAGCTGAACACTACGACGTGATCCGCAAGCCGATCATCACCGAGAAAGCAACCATGGCGTCCGAAAACGGCGCAGTTGTGTTCGAAGTGGCAATCGACGCCAACAAACCCCAGATCAAAGAGGCCGTAGAGACCCTCTTTGGTGTTAAGGTCAAAGCGGTAAACACCACCATCACCAAGGGTAAAACCAAACGGTTCCGCGGCATGGCTGGTAAGCGCAAAGACGTCAAAAAGGCCTATGTTACCCTGGAAGAGGGCAACACCATCGACGTGACCACCGGTCTGTAAAAGTCGAACGCCTTTTGAAAGTTAGAAAGCCCCCGCCGAAAGGTGGGGGCTTTTTCTATATAGAAAGCAGCTTGAGTAGATTTGCCTGGTGTGAGGTACTGTGAAGCGAAGAGGCTGTTACTAGCTAACGGAAGCCGCCGTGACCGAAGTATTTGAAAAATTTGCTCGAAAGTGGTGCCACCCAGACCATCCGCCTCAACGCGTGGTGCAAGCAGACGTTGAGCGCCAGGAGTATTCTTTGGGTGTGAGCTTACCAGCAGACTATAAGTCTGCACTAACGCAGGTTGGATGCCTTTCTCCAACGCTCGCATTGATAACAGCTTTGGTCGACAGACGAAGGTCTCTGGCGGACTTGTCTGAACTGTACTCACCTGACGGCGTAATGGAACAGTCCGAGGGATGGAAAGAAGCTGGTCTGCCTGAAACGCTGATATGTATCGCGGGCGACAGCAACGGAAACCAATTTTGTTTTGATCGACGAAGAGTGGGGTCTCACGGCGTCGTGTCAGGGAGTGTGTACCTCTGGGATCATGAAACCGGTGAAATATCTGAGATAGCCAAGTCTTTCACGCGCTGGGTGTCCAAGTATGTCGGCATTTGGAGCGTCGGGAGAAATTGGAAAGACGTTTAGGGCGGAATCAAGGCCGCAGGCCGCCGCGCATCGACGACGCGCCCCGACGCGGCGGCGATTTTGATTTGTAGCGATACGATTGAAGGGTCTTAAAGGCGTGGCGGGATAAACTGCCCCGCACATCTGGTAGATCGCCACCGCGCGCGTCGTCGATGCGCGGCTTCGTGTAATCAGCGCGTAAGGGTTTTCAGCGCGCGGATTGCCCGTTGGTTGCGGCGGGTGATCTCGGCGTCGTTGGGGTGGGGCAGGGCGCCGATGACGCGGCGGATTTGGAGGTCTCCGATCAGCACGCCAAGGTATAGCTCCACCGCCGCCTGAACGTCCGAGGTGGGGATTTCACCGGATGCGATCGCGCGTTCCAGCAACGCCCCAAGGCGGGGTGCGATCACGCCCCGGCCCGAGGCGGCAAGCTCGGCCCCCAGCTCTCCGCTGGCGTCCGCCGCGGCGGCGCGGTTCAGAGCGACGGCTTTGTCGCCCAGCAGGATACCCAGCAAAACCGGGCCGAACTGATCCAGTACCTCCAGTGCGCTCCCTTCCGTCTCAAGCGCTTGCTCCAAAAGGGTGCGGGCTTGCTCGGCGTTGCGTGAGACCAGTGCTCGGATCAGGCCGACCTTATCGCCGTACCAGTTATAGAGCGTCTCGTTCGAGCATTTCGCGCGTTTGGCAATGCTGAGCATCGAGGTGGAACCATAGCCTTTCTCGGCCAGCAGCTCATAGGTGGCCTGTTCTATGCGGTCTTCGCGGTCCTGGCGGAGGGTCTTTGTCATCGTGGCCTTTTAAGTTTTGCTTGACGCAAACCGTACACATCAATACGGATGGGTGCAACAGTACACATGTGTACGGTCTAGTGAAGGAACCGAAAATGACCCCCATCAAACACCCCATCAGCGTTGCGGCCTTGTCTGCTTTGATTGTTTTGCAACTGATCATGCTCAGCGCACTTTACGCGGGCATCAAACCCCACCCGCCCGTCGCGACCCCGTTGTTTGGGATCGCGCCCTTCATCGGGGCCAGCGTGGCAACGGCGCTGGGGGCTATGCTGTTGACGCCACAGACACGGGCAGGAAAGGGGCTGGCGGTGCTGGCGGCGTTGATGGCCGCTGCCTCCTTTGGGCCGCAAAAGTACTTTGTGCCCGAGTTCCCATTGATCTGGCCTGCGGTGATCTGTGGTCAAGTCGCAATCATCTCGACCATCGTCGCGACATTCAGCCCAGCCAGCGAAGAGATTACGGCCCCGGCATAACCATGTAGCCGGTGCCTGATGGGCCTTGTTTTTAATAGTGAACCTATAGACACGGCCCATGATTCCCCCTATACCCCGCCCATCGCGTGGCCTCGGATTCGTTCCGGGGCCCGTTGATTTTGGAAATTGGGACCTTTGGGGCCCTATACATCGGCCACCTTCGGGGGGCTAACATAGGCGGGGAACCGCCCTGCGGGTCACCCCCGCAGTTGCTAAACGGAAGACAGAAAGCATGGCACTCAAGTCGTATAAGCCGACGACGCCGGGCCAGCGTGGGCTGGTGCTGATCGACCGTTCGGAGCTTTGGAAAGGGCGTCCGGTTAAATCTCTCACTGAGGGTTTGACCAAAAAGGGCGGCCGGAACAACACCGGACGGATTACGCAACGCCGCCGCGGCGGTGGCGCGAAGCGTCTCTATCGTATCGTGGATTTCAAGCGCAACAAATTCGACGTTGCAGCCACGGTCGAACGTATCGAATATGACCCCAACCGTACTGCGTTCATCGCCCTCGTGAAATACGAAGACGGCGAGCAGGCCTATATCCTGGCCCCGCAGCGTTTGGGCGTTGGCGACACTGTGATCGCCTCGGCCAAGGCCGACATCAAACCGGGTAACGCAATGCCGTTCTCGGGCATGCCGATCGGTACCATCATCCACAACATCGAACTGAAACCGGGCAAAGGCGGCCAGATCGCTCGTGCTGCTGGTACTTATGCTCAGTTCGTTGGTCGTGATGGTGGCTACGCTCAGATCCGCCTGTCCTCGGGCGAGCTGCGCATGGTGCGTCAGGAATGCATGGCCACCGTTGGTGCCGTGTCGAACCCCGACAACAGCAACCAGAACATGGGTAAAGCCGGTCGTAACCGTCACAAAGGTATCCGCCCCTCGGTGCGTGGTGTCGTGATGAACCCGATCGATCACCCCCATGGTGGTGGTGAGGGTCGGACCTCGGGTGGTCGTCACCCGGTTACCCCCTGGGGTAAGCCGACCAAGGGTGCCCGCACCCGTAACAAGAACAAGGCGTCGCAGAAGCTTATCATCCGCTCGCGTCACGCCAAGAAGAAGGGCCGTTAACACATGGCACGTTCTGTTTGGAAAGGCCCCTTTGTCGATTCCTACGTTCTCAAGAAAGCTGAGAAGGCACGGGAATCCGGGCGCAATGAAGTCATCAAAATCTGGTCGCGTCGTTCGACCATCCTGCCGCAATTCGTGGGTCTGACTTTTGGCGTTTACAACGGCCAGAAGCACATCCCGGTCAACGTGTCGGAAGACATGATCGGCCAGAAGTTCGGTGAATATTCGCCAACGCGTACCTACTATGGTCACGCTGCGGATAAAAAAGCGAAGAAGAGGTAACTGGTCATGGGTAAGGATAAGAACCCCCGTCGCGTGGCCGAGAACGAAGCAATGGCGAAAACTCGCATGCTCCGTACCTCGCCGCAAAAACTGAACCTGGTTGCACAGATGATCCGTGGCAAGAAGGTTGAACAGGCACTGTCTGATCTGACCTTCTCGAAAAAGCGTATCGCTGTGGATGTGAAGAAATGTCTTCAGTCGGCTATTGCCAACGCTGAAAACAACCACAACCTGGACGTCGATGAACTGATCGTCGCTGAAGCTTGGGTTGGCAAGAACCTGACCATGAAACGCGGTCGTCCGCGCGCCCGTGGTCGTTTCGGCAAGATCCTGAAACCGTTCGCGGAAATCACCATCAAGGTGCGTCAAGTTGAGGAGCAAGCCTAATGGGACATAAGGTAAACCCGATCGGCATGCGTCTTCAGGTCAACCGCACCTGGGACAGCCGTTGGTACGCAGATACCAAGGATTACGGTGATCTTCTGCTGGAAGACATCGCGATCCGCGACTTCATCAAGACCGAGTGCAAACAGGCCGGTGTGTCGCGCGTCATCATTGAGCGCCCGCACAAGAAATGCCGCGTCACCGTGCACACTGCACGTCCTGGCGTGATCATCGGCAAAAAAGGCGCCGATATCGAAGGTCTGCGCAAGAAGCTGGCGAACATCACCGACAGCGAGTTGCACCTGAACATCGTCGAAGTACGCAAGCCCGAGCTGGACGCTCAGCTGGTTGCTGAATCGATTGCTCAGCAGCTTGAGCGTCGTGTTTCGTTCCGTCGCGCGATGAAGCGTGCGGTTCAGAACGCCATGCGTATGGGTGCCGAAGGTATCCGCGTGAACGTTGCTGGTCGTCTGGGTGGCGCTGAAATCGCACGTACCGAATGGTACCGCGAAGGTCGCGTGCCCCTGCACACACTGCGTGCTGACATCGACTATTCCCACGAGGAGGCAATGACTCCTTACGGGATTATCGGCATCAAAGTCTGGATCTTCAAAGGTGAAATCATGGAGCACGATCCCGCTGCTCGTGATCGTCGCCAGCAAGCTCTCCAGGAAGGTCCCGCGCCCCGTGGCGCTGGCGGCCGTCGCTAAGGAGTGAAGTGAATGCTGCAACCAAAGCGCACAAAATTCCGCAAAATGCACAAGGGCCGTATCCACGGTCTGGCAAAAGGCGGTTCTGACCTAAACTTCGGTACCTTTGGTCTGAAGGCAACCACGCCCGAGCGCGTAACCGCCCGCCAGATCGAAGCCGCCCGTCGTGCCATGACGCGTCACATGAAACGTCAGGGCCGTGTGTGGATCCGTATCTTCCCCGACACCCCCGTAACTTCGAAACCTACCGAAGTTCGTATGGGTAAAGGTAAAGGTTCGGTCGACTTCTGGGCATGTAAGGTAAAGCCGGGTCGCGTGATGTTCGAAATCGACGGTGTCGATGAAGAAACCGCCCGCGAAGCCCTGCGCCTGGCCGCGATGAAACTGCCGGTGAAATGCCGCGTGGTGGTTCGCGAAGACTGGTAAGCCAAGCCTAAAGCTGAAAGAATTGACCCCGCCGGGACACCGGCGGGGGTTTCATTGTTTAGGGCCTCTGAAGCGGCCTGCCTTCCAGACTATCATCGCTTCTTATTTGATTGGGATAAGACTGAGCCAGCAAGCTTTCGAGTATTGCTTCCATACCCTTTCCCGGTCACCACCTTGGAGGCTTTGGTTTCCATTCTTTTACCAGTTTGCTTCCCGGTTCTCGATTGCGCAAGTGCCGATCCGGCGAGGCTTTTGGCCGTGGCTGAAGCCCGCGGGTTTCGAAGTGTCTTGGATGCGCGGGAAGCAATCTTTTTCGAGGTTTGTTTGGTGTTCTTTGCCATTTTCAACTGTCCTTCTGTTTATCGCTCAACCCTAGGTGGGCGCGGGTTGCGCAATTTCAAGAACAAAGGGTAAACAAATTATATCGATGCCTTGGCTCCCGTTTACTGCTGTCACCAGTAGGCTTGCCTACCTGTGCTGTAATTAGAGTGCCCCTGCTGGTATACAGCGGGGGCACTTTCATTTTGGCAGGTCTTCCATGAACGACGATGCGCAAAGTTCAGCCACTGCACCCCACGCAGCGCATGAACACCCGTGGAAAATCTCGGATGTTGTGATCTTTCCGCTGTTGGCGCTTGGCCTTGTTGCGGAATGGCTTTGGCCGACCACGCTTTACGTTTGGCGCCCTGTCGGGCTGGTGGTTGGGTTGGGGCTGTTTGTCTTTGGTTTCTGGTTGATCAACCGCGCGAAACGGGAGCTGGATAACGCTGAGCAGCCCTCTCTTCCGGGCGAAGAAACCACGCAGCTGATCACAACCGGCCCCTTTGCGCGGTCGCGCAACCCCAACTATCTTGGCGCTGCTATTGCTGGAATGGGTGGGGCCTTGGCGGTGGATTCAGGCTGGCTGATCACGACGACGTTGCTTTCATGCCTTGTGCTGGACTTCTGGATGATCCGCCCAGAAGAACGTTACCTCGCCCAGAAGTTTCCAGATGGCTACACGGCCTATCGCGAACGAACCCGCCGATGGTTCTAGCCTTCAGGATGTGCGCATTGCCTTACCCAGTGCCACGTCCAGCGCCTGCAAAAACCGCGACCGATCTGCCTTGGAGAACGCCTTGCCGCCGCCTTGGTGGAACGGGTCAGACGCGCGGATGTCTTGCATCAGGTCGCGGGTCGCCAGGCGAGGGCCGATGTTGGCCAGCGTGAACACCTCGCCATTGGGTTGGATCACCTGCGCGCCGGCTTTCAGGCAGCGATCCGCCAGCGGGATGTCAGACGTCACCACCACATCACCCGCGCCGCAATTGTCGGCGATCCATTTGTCGGCCTCGTCCGGACCAGCCTCGACGACCTTCAGAGTCACCAACGGGTTTTGCGACGGGCGCAGCCCGCCGTTGCAGACCAGAATCATCGGCACGCGCAGGCGGGTTGTCACGCGCTCGGCCTCGGCCTTTACCGGGCAGGCATCGGCGTCAATGTAGAGCGTGGTCATGTCACGCCCAGCTGTAGTTGAAGCTGACGCTGATCCGCTCTGCCTCGGCCATGTTCATCGGCACCTCATGGCGCAGCCAGCTTTCCCAAAGCAGCACGTCGCCGACCTGCGGTTTGACATAGATGAAGGTGCGGAAATCCTCGCGCGCGTCTTTGCGGCGGGCGGGGGCGGCCATCATCCGGGCCGAACGCGGGTCTTCCAGCTTCAGCGCGCTGGCCCCGTCGGGCATCGCCACATAGGTGGTGCCACTGATGACCGAATGGGGGTGCAGGTGCGAGGAATGCGTGCCGCCCTCGGGCAGGATGTTGATCCACAGGTCTTCCAGCTGCAATTCGCGGCCATCCAGATCGAACTCAAGGTCCTTGGCGAACTCGGCAACGTGCAGGTCCAGGGCCTTGACCAGATCGGCGAAGATCGGAAAGCGCCAGGGCAGGTCGGTCAGCGAGGCATAAGAGGTATAGCCGGGATAGGCGTTCTCTTCGCACCAAATCTGCCCGGCCTCGTCATCCTCGGCGATGGTGATGCACGAGGCATCCAGTTCCTCAGCGTCGATCTTGGGGCCATGCTCGGACAGCTTGGCGTGATAAAGGCGGGTCACGAAGAGAGATTTGATATCGGCCATGGGGCTGTCTTAGCCTAGCGCGGCGAGTGAGGCGAGATTATATTACAGGCGAGGGCGCGGCTCTTTGCCCCGGAATTGCAAAGTTTTCCTTGCCCCGGCCCCCTATCCCCCTTATAGAGCGGCATCTCGCGAAACCCTGCCAAGGGAATCGCGTGTTTGTCATTGAACCACCGGGTCTTATGTCACCCTGTCAAATCAGGGGCTGGCCGGTGTTTGAGAAAAGGAAAAGGCGATGAACGCCCAAGAACTGCGTGACAAGACGCCCGAACAGCTCCGTGAGGAACTGGCGGCTCTTAAGAAAGAATCCTTCAACCTGCGTTTTCAGCAGGCGACCGGTGCCCTTGAAAACACTGCTCGTATGCGTGTCGTCCGTCGTGACGCTGCCCGCGTACTGACCGTGTTGAACCAAAAAGCTGCTGAAGCAGCAGAGTAAGAGGAGCACTGACAAATGCCCAAACGTATCCTGCAAGGCACCGTGACCAGCGACCAGAACGCACAAACCGTAACTGTTTCGGTTGAGCGTCGCTTCACACACCCTGTTCTGAAGAAAACCATCCGTAAGTCCAAAAAGTACCGGGCTCACGATGCGAACAACCAATTCAAAGTTGGTGACACCGTCCGTATCCAGGAATGTGCACCGATTTCGAAGACCAAACGCTGGGAAGTGATCGCCTAAGTCAGGCGCTTACTGATCAGTATGATCGAAACCCTGGGGCATAACTTAAGTCCCCAAAGGTCGGGAGAAACCACATGATCCAGATGCAGACCAATCTGGATGTCGCTGATAACTCTGGCGCTCGCCGAGTTCAGTGCATCAAGGTTCTGGGTGGCTCCAAGCGTAAGTACGCTTCCGTAGGTGACGTTATTGTCGTCTCGGTTAAAGAAGCCATCCCGCGTGGTCGCGTTAAAAAAGGGGACGTCCGTAAGGCCGTCGTCGTACGCACTGCCAAAGAAGTCCGTCGTGAAGATGGCACCGCGATCCGCTTTGATCGCAACGCAGCCGTTATCCTGAACAACGCTGGCGAGCCCGTCGGCACCCGTATCTTCGGGCCGGTTGTTCGTGAGCTGCGCGCCAAGAACTTCATGAAGATCATCTCGCTCGCCCCGGAGGTGCTGTAAGATGGCTGCTAAACTGAAAAAAGGCGACAAGGTCGTCGTACTGGCCGGTAAGGACAAGGGTAAAGAAGGCGAGATTTCGTCGGTAAACCCGAAGTCCGGCAAGGCCGTGGTTGATGGCATCAACATCGCCGTACGTCACACCCGCCAGTCCCAGAACAGCCAGGGCGGCCGCATCCCCACCGCGGTGCCGATCGACCTGAGCAACCTGGCTCTGCTTGACAGCAACGGCAAAGCAACCCGCGTTGGCTTCCGCGAGGAAGACGGCAAGAAGGTGCGTTTTGCAAAAACCACTGGGGAGGCCGTCTGATGTTGGATGCTGCAACTTATACCCCGCGCCTGAAGGCTCTGTATGCGGAATCGATCCGCGCTGAGCTGAAGGAAGAGTTTGGTTACAAGAACGACATGATGATCCCGAAGCTCGACAAGATCGTGCTGAACATCGGGTGTGGTCGTGCCGCTGTTAAAGATACCAAAAAAGCCAAATCCGCTGTGGCTGATCTGACCGCGATTGCTGGTCAGCAGGCTTTGATGACAACCGCCAAGAACTCGATCGCTGGCTTCCGCGTGCGTGAAGGCATGCCGATGGGCGCCAAGGTGACCCTGCGCGGTGACCGTATGTTCGAATTCCTGGATCGTCTGATCACCATCGCGATGCCGCGTATCCGCGACTTCCGTGGTGTGAAGCCCAGCTTTGATGGTCGTGGCAACTTTGCCACCGGTCTGAAAGAGCACATCGTGTTCCCCGAAATCGACTTTGATAAAGTTGATGAGCCTTGGGGCATGGATATCGTCATCGCAACCACCGCGAAAACTGACGCGGAAGCAAAGAGCCTGTTGAAGCATTTCAACATGCCCTTCAACGCTTAAGCCGCGGGAGAGAGAGAACATGGCTAAGAAAGCAATGGTCGAACGCGAAAAGAAGCGTCAGAAGCTGGTGGACAAATACGCTACCAAGCGTGCTGCGCTGAAAGAGATCGCGAACAACGAAGATCTGCCGATGGAAGAGCGTTTCAAAGCGCGTCTGAAACTGGCGAAACTGCCGCGCAACAGCTCGGCAACCCGACTGCACAACCGTTGTCAGCTGACCGGTCGTCCCCACGCTTACTATCGTAAGCTGAAGGTCAGCCGTATCATGCTGCGGGAACTGGGCTCCAATGGCCAGATCCCCGGTATGGTTAAGTCGAGCTGGTAAGGAGGGTTACTGATGTCTATGAATGATCCTCTCGGCGATATGCTGACCCGTATCCGCAACGCACAACTACGTGGCAAGTCCACCGTGCGTACCCCGGCTTCGAAACTGCGTGCTTGGGTTCTGGATGTACTCCAGGACGAAGGCTACATCCGTGGTTACGAGAAGGTGGAAGGCAACCGTGGTCTGCCCGAAATCGAAATCAGCCTGAAGTATTACGAAGGTATCCCGGTGATCCGCGAACTCAAGCGCGTATCTAAGCCTGGCCGTCGTGTGTACATGGGTACCAGTGACATCCCGTCGGTCCGTCAGGGCCTGGGCGTGTCGATTGTCTCCACGTCGAAAGGCGTGATGTCGGATGCATCTGCACGCTCTGCCAATGTTGGCGGCGAAGTGCTCTGCACTGTCTTCTAAGGAGGTCTGGCAATGTCTCGTATTGGTAAGAAACCGGTCGAGCTGCCCAGTGGCGTTTCCGCTACTGTGTCGGGTCAGACCATCGAAGTTAAAGGTCCCAAAGCGACCCAAAGCTTCACCGCAACCGACGACGTGACCCTGTCCGTTGACGACAATGTTGTGACCATCACTCCTCGTGGCAGCTCCAAGCGCGCTCGCCAGCAGTGGGGTATGTCGCGCACCATGGTCGCCAATATGGTTCAGGGTGTCACAGGCGGTTTCAAGAAAGAGCTGGAAATCCAGGGTGTTGGTTATCGCGCCCAGATGCAGGGCAACACCCTGAAGCTTTCTCTTGGCCTGTCGCACGAAGTTAACTTCGAAGTGCCCGCTGGTGTCACTGTCACCTGCCCCAAGCAGACCGAAATCATCATCGAAGGTGATGACTCGCAGCTGGTTGGCCAGGTTGCCGCGAACATCCGCGAATGGCGTAAGCCCGAGCCCTATAAGGGCAAAGGTATCCGCTATAAGGGCGAGTTCATCTTCCGTAAGGAAGGCAAGAAGAAGTAAGGACGCAGAAAATGGCAAACAGCAAACGGGAACTGTTCCTCAAGCGCCGCCTGCGCGTTCGGAACAAACTGAAAAAGCGGAACGTCGGCGGCTTGCGCCTGTCGGTGCACCGTTCGAACAAGAACATCAGCGTGCAGCTGATCGACGATGTTCAGGGCGTGACCCTGGCTTCGGCCTCCTCGACCGAGAAGGATCTGGGCGTGGTTGGCACGAACAACGTCGAAGCAGCAGCCAAGGTGGGTGCGGCAATCGCCGAGCGCGCCAAGAAAGCCGGTGTCGAAGAATGTTACTTCGACCGTGGCGGCTTTCTGTTTCACGGCAAGGTGAAGGCTCTGGCCGACGCTGCGCGTGAAGGCGGTCTGAAGTTCTAAACATCTTGAGGGCGGCGTTCACGCGCCGCCCCGATGATCCGGGGCGCTTGCGTCACTGGGATCGAATTTAACGGCGCCAAAGCGCCACCTTAAAAAGGACTGTCCAAATGGCAGAACGTGAAAATCGCCGGGGCCGCGGTCGCAACCGCGAAGAAGAAAACCCGGAATTCGCCGATCGTCTGGTTGCGATCAACCGTGTTTCGAAAACCGTAAAAGGTGGTAAGCGCTTTGGCTTTGCTGCTCTGGTTGTTGTTGGTGACCAAAAAGGTCGCGTGGGCTTTGGCAAAGGTAAAGCCAAAGAGGTACCCGAGGCGATCCGCAAGGCAACCGAACAAGCCAAGCGTCAGCTGATCCGCGTGCCGCTGCGCGAAGGCCGCACCCTGCACCACGACATCGAAGGTCGTCATGGCGCTGGTAAAGTGATCATGCGTACCGCACCTGAAGGTACCGGGATCATCGCCGGTGGTCCGATGCGTGCCGTGTTCGAAATGCTGGGCGTGAAAGACGTGGTTTCCAAGTCGATCGGCTCGCAGAACCCCTACAACATGATCCGCGCGACCCTGAACGGCCTGACCAAAGAAAGCTCGCCGCGCCAGGTTGCACAGCGTCGTGGTAAAAAGGTTGCTGACATCCTGAACAAGGGTGAAGCACCGGCTGCTGCGGCTGAAGAAACCGCAGACGCATAAGGAGACGGATTTATGGGTACCATCGTCGTAAAACAGATCGGCTCGCCGATCCGCCGCCCCGCCAAACAGCGTCAAACCCTGATTGGCCTTGGCCTGAACAAAATGAACAAAACCCGCGAGCTGGAAGACACCCCGGCCGTGCGTGGCATGATCGCCAAGATCCCCCACATGGTAGAGATCATCGAAGAGCGCGACTAAGCGATTTTCGAGATTATATTTTACGCCCCGCAGGAAACTGCGGGGCGTTTTTGTTTGAGCCTGTGCGGCGCAAGGCCCATCAGAAAAGGATAAGCAGATCGTCGATCGAGGCTTGAGAGGTCGGGGCAAACACAAATTCAACGGCATCTACCGAATCGAACTGGTAGCCGAGTTCGTAATACTGGGATTCGCTGTTGTGGGCGGAAAAGTATGCTCGGCCTACTTCAACTCCGTCATCGTACCCGACAACTGTTACATAGAGCTCTTCTTCCCATGCGGCTGACATGTGAAAAGACTCGAAATCAAAGTTCGTGCCATCTTCGGTCCAGAAGTAAGCTGCTTCTCCAGCACTGTTATAAATGGCAACAGATCCGCTTTCCGTCAGAAAACCAGACTCGGATTGTGCCTCATCCGTTTCAAGAAATGCAAAGTTAGACCAGCTTAGCCCACCGTAACCATCGGGCATCCAGTCGGTATCGCTGTCAGGTGAAGACAAGGTTTCGAAGTCCAGCCGGTCTTCTTCAAAATAGAAGTCGTCGGCACCGATTTGGAGAATGTTGTAGTAATTCTTCAAAAGAACCGAGTTGTCACCAGCTTCGATCAAGACGCCTTCGGCCGTCAACGAAAAGTCGAGATCGCTTAAATCGCTTACGCCAATCCGGGAAAGATCAATTTTATCATACGAACCCCCATCCCAATCGAGAAACACTGTGTGGCTTTGGTCCGCGGCAAGTTCGAGGATATCTGGATTGCCGGAGCTAGAAAAAAAGTAATTGAGTCCTCCGGTCACCATGAAAACGTCATTGCCAGATCCGCCGGAATAAAAGTTGAAAATCCCGGCACCTTCATACCGCGCGTCGCCGGAGCTTTTTATGAAGAAATTGAACCACCCGTTTCCGTAATAGGTGGAGTCGTCACCGACGTAATTTACCAAACCCATTTCAACTCTCCAATAGTTATAGCTTTGACGAATGTTTGAAACCTGTGATTGCACTAATACGAGTGTGTCGCAACACCTACCGATGTCGCACTGATTGCGCTGCTCAGTCGAATGACATTTTTGTTTCACTTCGGAAATACGCTGAATGCTGCATTGCAGAAAATGCATGGCGGGCAGACCGAAACGGCATTTGTTAGCGCTGACCTGTCGGTCTATCTATGAGGCAGGGAGAGGAAATTAGATCAACGCTGGGACTTACCGCCCGCTCCTCTGAAAGGTACTTACTATGGCACATGCAATCCAATCCGCCGGTCTGGGCCAGTTCATCACTGCCAACGTCCGCAAAACTGTGGAAGATCTGAAAGCCGCCATTGAGGCGCGCAAGACCTATGCAAACATCGTACACGAGCTGAATAGCCTCAGCGATCGTGAACTGGATGATCTGGGCGTACGTCGCACTGAAATCCCGAACATCGCGCACGAGCACGCCTACGGCGCCTAAGCGCTTATTACGATCCGAGTTCAACGCCCCGCCGATGCGGGGCGTTTTGTGTTTGTGGATCATCGCAACACCCGTCGCCTTTCATCCCTTAAGAAGTCTCCCGGAAGGTGTCTGAGGTGTTGGCAGCGCTTTCTCAGGGTTGTGCCCTTTGCCCTTTGGGCCCACTATACACCCCACCATGCCACCTAAGCCCCGCGTACAACTTGCCCTGACGTCTCCGCTTGCAACGCATAGTTGGGAGTTTGGGCGGCTTGCACTGCAGGTTTTGTACGATGCCGATCCACGACTGCACCCTGAACGCGTAGGCCTGAATGACACGGACCTGCGCAAAAAGCTGCCTTGTGACACAGTTGAGGATGTTAAACCCCTATGGGCCGTCGGTGCCGAAGATTGGGGAGAGCAACCAGAAAGCGTTGCTTCTGACTTGCATTGGCGTCGTGCTAAGCCGTTGCAGGCAAGGGGTGCATTTGGTCATTTAGGGAAGACTCTTAAGGGCAATCTACTTCCAGCATTTGTTAGATTGACCTGTAATTATCGACCGGATGTTGACCTGTTGCAGCCATTCAAGGCCTGGTGTCGCCTTTATAAACCGACCCAAGCTTACCTCCACTACGTTGGCGCGCCAGAGTTGGAACCAGACTACAGCTACACCATTACCCCAGAGCAGATTAAAAGTGGATATCGCTCTCCGGAAATGGTCCAAAAAGATGCATGGAGCAGTTTTATTCGGGGCACTTTCGGACCGCTTCGGAGGCAGAAGACCCTCAACCTTGGGTGGGTGAACTACTTCCCGAAAGAGTTTGTTCAAAATGGAATGCCTGAGGAACTGGAAGCGATCGGTGTGACCGTTGAGCCCTTCGCCGAAGGGTATATCCTGCAACTCGGGCCGTCACTGGGGGATGTCAAAACTGACTTCAGGACGTTTTCTGAACTCAGGCATCAAGCCAAAGGCGTGCTGGGACGTGAGAGGTTTGTGATCGAAGAAGAGCCGCTGCTGACGGGCTAGGGGGCACCGCAGAGGGGTGCCATCACGTTGCGCGTCGGGGTGCTTGCATGGTTGGGTGGTGTCGTTTATACGCACCCGGTGATCTGAACAGGTCGCAGAATCAACAATCAGAAAAGCCGTGGCTGGCCCGTTACGCTTCGTGGGCCACATCCGGCAAGGAGAAGCGATATGAAATTGCATGAACTGCGCGACAATCCTGGCGCAACCAAACCCCGCAAACGCATTGGTCGTGGTCCCGGTTCGGGCACTGGTAAAACCGGTGGCCGTGGTATCAAAGGTCAAAAGTCGCGTTCGGGTGTGGCCATCAAAGGCTTTGAAGGCGGCCAGATGCCGCTCTACCAGCGTCTTCCTAAGCGTGGCTTCAACAAGCCCAACCGCAAGAAGTTCGCTGTTGTGAACCTGGGCCTGATCCAGAAATTCATCGACGCTGGCAAGCTGGACGCCGGTTCGGACATCACCGAAGACGCTCTGGTCGCTTCGGGCTTGGTGCGCCGCAAACTGGACGGTGTGCGCGTTCTGGCCAAGGGTGAGATCACCGCCAAGGTGACCCTACAGGTCACCGGCGCTTCGAAGTCGGCTGTTGAAGCTGTCGAAAAAGCTGGCGGTTCGCTTTCGGTCACGGCTGCGGCAGCGGCTGAATAAGACCTTGTGAGCGGCGCCAAGGCCGCTTACATCGGTTTCAAGTTTTCCAAGCGCCGCCTGACCGGAAAACGGTTTGGCGGCGTTTCAGTTTGAAAGACAGGGCAATATGGCATCTGCAGCAGAGCAAATGGCCGCAAACATGAGCTGGGGCGCCTTTGGTAAGGCAACCGAGCTGCGTCAGCGGATCTTTTTCACCATTGGTCTTTTGATCGTCTACCGTCTGGGCACCTATATCCCGGTACCGGGCATCGACGGCAACGCGCTTCGCGAGTTTATGGAGCAAGCCAGCCAAGGCATCGGCGGCGTGCTGTCGATGTTCACGGGCGGCGCGCTTGGGCGGATGGGCATCTTTGCTCTGGGCATTATGCCGTATATCTCGGCCTCGATCATCGTACAGCTGATGACAGCGATGGTGCCTCAGCTTGAACAGCTGAAGAAAGAGGGCGAGCAGGGCCGCAAAAAGATCAACCAGTACACCCGCTATGGCACCGTCCTGCTTGCGACCTTCCAAGCCTATGGTCTGGCTGTCAGCCTGCAATCGGGTGAACTGGTGACCAATCCTGGTTTCTATTTCATCGCGGCCACCGTGATTACGCTGGTCGGCGGCACAATGTTCCTGATGTGGCTGGGAGAGCAGATCACCGCGCGCGGCGTCGGCAACGGTATTTCGTTGATCATCTTTGTGGGTATCATCGCTGAAATTCCCGCCGCACTGGCGCAATTCCTGTCGCAGGGCCGTTCGGGCGCTGTGTCACCGGCGCTGATCATCGGGGTGATCCTGATGGTTCTGGTGGTTCTGGCCTTTGTGGTGTTCATGGAGCGCGCCCTGCGCAAAATCCACATTCAGTATCCGCGCCGCCAGGTTGGGATGAAAGTTTACGACGGTGGCTCTTCGCACCTGCCGGTCAAGGTAAACCCCGCAGGCGTGATCCCGGCGATCTTTGCCAGCTCTTTGCTGCTGTTGCCGACCACGATCAGCACCTTCTCAGGCTCGAACGCCGGGCCGGTCATGTCGACCATTCTGGCCTACTTTGGCCCCGGTCAGCCGCTCTATCTGCTGTTCTTCACATCCATGATCGTGTTCTTTGCGTATTTCTATACCTACAACGTCGCCTTCAAGACCGACGATGTGGCCGACAACCTGAAAAACCAGAACGGTTTTATTCCAGGCATTCGCCCCGGTCAGCGCACCGCCGAATATCTGGACTATGTGGTCGCGCGTATTCTGGTGCTTGGCTCGGGCTATTTGGCTCTGGTCTGTCTGCTGCCGGAGATCCTGCGCTCGCAGGCGGCGATCCCGTTCTACTTTGGTGGGACTTCCGTGCTGATTGTCGTGTCGGTAACCATGGACACTATTCAGCAGGTGCAGTCGCATCTTCTGGCGCATCAATACGAAGGCTTGATCGAAAAGTCGCAACTGCGCGGCAAGAGCAAGCGTAAAAAGAGGCCCGCTCGTCGATGAACATTATCCTTATTGGACCGCCGGGTGCCGGCAAAGGGACACAGGCTCAGCGCTTGGTTGACACCCGCAACATGGTTCAGCTGTCCACCGGTGACATGCTGCGTGCGGCACGCACAAGCGGCACCGAAATGGGCAAGCGCGTTGCGGCCGTGATGGACGCTGGCAATCTGGTCACCGATGAGATCGTGATTGGCCTGATCCGCGAAAAGCTGGAAGAGGGCGCCGAGGGCGGCTTCATCTTCGACGGTTTCCCCCGCACTTTGGCTCAGGCCGATGCATTGGGCGAGCTGATGGAAGAAGTGAACCAGTCGCTGGATTCGGTTATTGAGCTTGAGGTCAATGACGAGGTTTTGGTTGATCGCATCGTCAACCGCGCCAAAGAAGCCGTTGCCGCTGGCGGTACTGCCCGCGCCGATGACAATGAGGAAAGCCTGAAAGTGCGCCTGATGGCTTACTACAAGCAGACCTCGCCGCTGATCGGTTATTACCACGCCAAAGGTCAGCTGACCTCGGTCGATGGCTTGGCTGAAATTGATGCCGTCTCGGCGTCGATTCAGGAAGTTCTTGACAAGGCGTAAATCGCCACTTGACCGCTCGCGCAAAAGGCCCTACGCAGACCCTCTCGAAGAGAATCGTCTTGTTAGGGTCTGCGCAAAGCGGGGATATCCAAACAAGATTCGTCCAGGCCCGAAGGTTTACCGCTTTCGGGCTTGAGTTGTGAAAAAAGGTTCTGGAAACACGGAACCGCAACCAAAGGAAAGATCGTCTTGGCACGTATTGCAGGCGTCAACATTCCGACCGGGAAACGCGTCCCGATCGCACTGACATATATCACTGGTATTGGTCACCACTCCGCAGAACTGATCTGCGAGGCAGTAGGCATTGACCGCACCCGCCGCGTTAACGAACTTTCGGATGCCGAAGTTCTGTCCATCCGCGAGCACATCGACGCAAACTTCACCGTTGAAGGTGACCTGCGCCGTGAAGTGCAGATGAACATCAAACGTTTGATGGATCTGGGCTGCTACCGCGGTCTGCGCCATCGTCGTAACCTGCCCGTACGCGGTCAGCGTACCCACACCAATGCTCGTACCCGCAAAGGCCCCGCAAAGGCCATTGCCGGCAAGAAGAAGTAAGGGAGGGTCTGATCAATGGCACGCGAAAAGATTCGTACGAAGAAAAAAGAGCGTAAGAACATTGCCGCTGGCGTGGCGCATGTGAACAGCTCGTTCAACAACACCAAGATCCTGATCTCGGATGTGCAAGGCAACGCGATCTCGTGGTCGTCGGCTGGCACCATGGGCTTCAAAGGCTCGCGGAAATCCACCCCCTATGCTGCTCAGATGGCTGCTGAAGATGCAGGCAAGAAAGCACAGGACCACGGTGTGAAGACGCTGGAAGTCGAAGTTCAGGGCCCCGGTTCGGGTCGTGAATCGGCGCTGCGCGCTCTGGCAGCGATTGGGTTCAACATCACCTCGATCCGCGACGTGACCCCGATTGCACACAACGGCTGCCGCCCGCCGAAGCGCCGCCGCGTCTGATCTGAGTATTTTGCCGGGCGGTGGGGGTTTCCCGCTGCCCGGTACGTCATTTTTTACCTCGGGCGTTGTGTGGTTTTGGACATGGGCGCACAACAAGAATTGAGGAGACAGGCATGATCCACAAGAACTGGCAAGAACTTATCAAGCCGACCCAACTGGAAGTGAAGCCGGGCAACGACCCTGCGCGTCAGGCCACCGCAGTGGCTGAACCGCTGGAGCGTGGCTTTGGTCTGACGCTGGGCAATGCGCTGCGTCGCGTGCTGATGTCGTCGCTGCAAGGTGCGGCGATCACCTCGGTGCAAATCGACAACGTGCTGCATGAATTCTCGTCGATTTCGGGCGTGCGTGAAGATGTCACTGATGTCGTTCTGAACCTCAAGGGCGTTGCCCTGCGCATGGATGCCGAAGGCCCCAAGCGCGTTTCGATTGCTGCCAAAGGCCCCGCCGTTGTCACCGCTGGTGAGATCTCGGAGACCGCTGGCATCGAAGTTCTGAACAAAGACCACGTGATCTGCCACCTGGATGACGGCGCCGATCTGTTCATGGAACTGACCGTGAATACCGGCAAAGGCTATGTTTCGGCTGACAAGAACAAGCCCGAAGATGCCCCCATCGGCCTGATCCCGATCGATGCGATCTACTCGCCGGTCAAGAAAGTTGCCTACGACGTGCAGCCGACCCGTGAAGGTCAGGTTCTGGACTATGACAAGCTGACCCTGAAGGTCGAAACCGACGGTTCGGTCTCGCCCGAAGATGCAATCGCCTTTGCGGCGCGCATCCTGCAGGACCAGCTGACCATCTTCGTCAACTTCGACGAGCCGGAAGCCGCTGGCCGCCAGGACGAAGACGATGGTCTGGAGTTCAACCCGCTGCTGCTGAAGAAGGTAGACGAGCTGGAACTGTCGGTCCGTTCGGCGAACTGCCTGAAGAACGACAACATCGTTTACATCGGCGATCTGATCCAGAAAACCGAAGCCGAGATGCTGCGCACTCCGAACTTCGGCCGCAAATCGCTGAACGAGATCAAAGAAGTGCTTTCGGGCATGGGTCTGCACCTTGGCATGGATGTCGAGGAATGGCCGCCCGAGAACATCGAAGATCTGGCCAAAAAGTTCGAAGATCAGTTCTGATCAAAAGAACCCGGCTAAGAATTCAGGGCAGCGTGCAAGCGCTGCCCTTTTTTGTGCCGTGACAAGATATCTCAACAATAGTTGAAATAATTGTTGTGCGCCCGCGTCACCCCACCTAAGTTCGCCGAAAGTAGAATCGGCCAAGGCCGGGAAAATGTGCCATGACACCAGGGTGAGTTGGCCAAATGATTGACGTGGGACTGCAAGAGAATGCCTGACTTGGAAACGCCGAACCTTGTAGAGGACCAACTTCATCAGCCCGACCTTGGGGCTTTGGGTGCGCCGCTGGCGTCGACACATCCACCGCGCATTTTGCTATTGCACGGATCGTTGCGCGAACAGTCATACTCGCGTCGGGTAAACGAAGAGGCCGCGCGCATTCTACAAAAACTCGGCTGTGAAACACGTGTCTACAACCCGTCGGGGCTGCCGTTGCCGGATGATGCAGATGCTTCCCACCCCAAGGTGCAGGAGTTACGCGATCTGGTTACATGGGCAGAGGGGATGGTCTGGAGTTCGCCTGAACGCCATGGTTCCATGTCTGCAGTCATGAAGCTGCAGATTGATTGGATTCCTCTGTCGATCGGATCGGTGCGGCCAACGCAGGGCAAGACGTTGGCATTGATGCAGGTGGAAGGGGGCTCTCAGAGTTTCAACGCGGTGAACCAGATGCGAATATTGGGCCGTTGGATGCGCTGTCTGACGATCCCGAACCAAAGTTCGGTCGCGCGGGCGTTTACCGAGTTCGATGACGCCGGCCGCATGAAGCCGTCCCCCTATTATCGGCGTATCGTCGACGTGATGGAGGAACTGGTGAAATTCACCCTTCTGACACGTGACATCAAAGAGCACCTGACCGACCGCTACAGCGAACGGGTTGAAAGCGCAGAAGAGCTTTCGAAACGCATGGCGCAAAAGGATATTTAGACGGGTCGGCAGGGGCTTGCTTCGGTCTGTTCTTTAAGATACCAACGCGCATCCGCGATTCCGCTTGGTTTTGCGGGGCATAGAGGCCTTCGGGCCTCTTTGTAGTTCCGGGCATCTGCCCCAAGGAGAGTCGGTGACACGCATCGCTGGCCAGACAAAGCAAAACGAGACCAAAGGAACAAAGATATGCGTCACGCAAAAGGCTATCGTCGCCTGAACCGCACCCACGAACACCGTAAGGCCCTTTGGGCCAACATGGCCGGTTCTCTGATCGAACATGAACAGATCAAAACCACCCTGCCCAAAGCCAAAGAACTGCGCCGCGTCGTAGAGAAACTGGTGACTCTGGGCAAACGTGGTGACCTGCACGCGCGCCGTCAGGCCGCCGCGCAGCTGAAACAAGACCAGTATGTCGAGAAACTGTTCGACGTTCTGGGCCCGCGCTACGCTGAGCGTCAGGGCGGATACGTGCGTATCCTGAAAGCTGGCTTCCGTTATGGTGACATGGCTCCGATGGCGATCATCGAGTTTGTTGACCGTGATGTTGACGCCAAAGGTGCTGCTGACCGTGCCCGCGTTGAAGCTGAAGAAGCTGCAGACGCATAAGGCCGCCCAGTGCGATCAAACGCAAACCCCGCCAGTCTGGCGGGGTTTTTGCGTTTTAGAGATAAGAAAGACAAATCATATGGCCGGAACGGGCTCGTTTATATCTGAATCAGCCAAACTTGCCGTGGCTTCGGCCAGCATTTCGCGCAGCTGCGCGTCTTCGACAGGTGTCGCACCAAGCAACTCTAGCAGGTCCGTACGCACGGAACTGGGCAGGCTCATAAGCTGCATAAAGAGTGTTGGATGTATGGCCTTCACGGATTACTCCAGAGAATTGAAACAGCGACTCACATACATCAATTTAAGGTTGACTGCATTTGACGCAACTTGTCTAAAAAGACATGTTCGAAAAGTCCGTGTTTGATCGTGAGCTTCGTTTGTTGGATTCCCTGGCGCCCAAGGGATACAACATCGGTCTGCATATTCGGTTCACTTCGCCGCTTATGACGTTCCAGACCTATGATACGGAATGGCTGAACTACTATACCGACAATGGGTATGTCCTGCGCGATCCTGTGGTCGCGTGGGGGTTTGCAACCACCGGGGCGACGCGGTGGAGTAACAAAAGACTACCCGATCCGTTCGGCATCATGAAAGAAGCTGAAAGGTTCGGGCTATTATATGGCGCAACGGTCTCCTGTGGCCCAATAAGCTCCAGGACGATTGCAAGCGTGGCGCGAGCAGATCGGGAATTTCAGGACGAAGAGATCAAAGAGATCGAACAAGTCGTTCGTCGTCTTCATGATATGACCGAGCCACCGCAAGAGCTTACAAAAGCTCAGGTCGAGGCGCTAAAGTGCATTGCGGGTGGCGACCGACACGCGGCTGCGGCCGCAAAGCTAGGCATATCGGAAAGCGCTTTAAAAGCTCGGTTAAATTCGGCTCGTCAGCGTCTCATGGCGCGGACCACAGCCGAGGCTATCCAGAGAGCAAAGGAATACAGGCTCCTCTAAGCGTGTTTCGCCCTCCGCAAGGTAATCAACCCTAACCAAACTTTGCAGGAGGCTATCATGCTTACCACGACTCTCTCTTTCGAAAATCTACACAACCATGGCGAGCTTTTCGCGAATATGCTTCGCGCAAGGCGTGAATTGTTCATTGAGCAGAACAAATGGGATTTGCCCGAGGCTCTGGGCATGGAATATGACCAATACGATACCCCAGCCAGCCGCTGGGTGGTTGTACATGACGAACTTGGTCAGGTTCTGGCAGGCAACCGTCTGACCCCGACCACGGCGAAATGTGGCATCTATTCCTATATGATCCGCGATGCACAGAACGGGCTGTTGGATACCATTCCTTCGAACCTTCTGTATGACGAGGCCCCAGTGTCGGACATGATCTGGGAAAGCTCGCGGTTGTTTGTGTCGCAGGCAGTGCCTTTGGCGCAGCGTCGACCGATCTACTTTAAGCTGGTGCTGGAACTGACAAAAGCAGCGCGAAGCCTTGGGGCCACCAGCTGCCTGACTTTGCTGAACGCAAACTGGCCCTTGTGGGCCAAGCGCGTTGGCGTGGATATGACAGCGATGGGGCCAGTAATGGAAATTGATGGGATCAAGAACCAGGTCGTATCAATGAACTTTGCTGCGAACCTGCATTAACAACCGACCTTGCGTCCCTCCGGGCCTGTCCCGGGGGGAGCACCCTGTTGAATAAATAGGCTGGCAGGCGCATATCGAACCCACCATTACTGCGGAGGTTCCGATGCGCCAGCTACTTGTCTTTGTGATCGCGATCATGATGGCGCAATCTGCGCCCGCCCAACAATCTGTGCCCGACAGTCAGGCGCAGGTGACGCTAAGCTATGCGCCGGTGGTTCGACAGGCTGCGCCTGCGGTTGTCAGCATTTACGCTAAGAAACTGGTCGCCGCTCAACGCAGCCCTTTTGCCAATGACCCGTTCTTTGGTCAGCTGTTTCGCGGGCAGACCGCACCACGAATGAAGAACTCGCTTGGGTCGGGGGTGATTTTGTCGCCCGATGGGATCGTGGTCACGAATTTCCACGTGGCTGGCGATTCAGACCAGATCAGGGTCGTGTTGAATGACCGGCGCGAGTTTGCCGCGAAAGTTCTGCTGGCGGATGAAGAGTCTGACCTGGCCATACTGGCGCTAGAAGGTGCGCAGGGATTGCCTGCGCTGAAGTTGCGCGATTCTGACACGATGGAGGTTGGTGATCTGGTGTTGGCCATCGGCAACCCGTTTGGCATTGGCCAGACCGTGTCGGGTGGCATTGTTTCTGGTCTGGCCCGGTCCAACGTGTCGGTAGGCAGTGGCCGGGGGCTGTTCATCCAGACCGACGCGGCGATCAACCCCGGCAACTCTGGTGGGGCGTTGGTGGACATGCAAGGGCGACTGGTGGGGGTGAACACCGCTATTCTGACGCGTTCGGGCGGGTCTAACGGCATCGGCTTTGCCATCCCGGCCAATCTGGTCGCGCGGTTCGTAGAGCAGGCCGAGGCCGGCAATACCAGCTTTGCGCGCCCATGGGCCGGGATATCGGCGCAACCCGTGGACGCGTCCTTGGCAGAGGCTCTGGGCATGACCCTGCCAGAAGGCGTGGTCATCACGCAGCTTCACCCGGCAAGCCCGTTTCGCAAGGCCGGGCTGCGCACAGGCGATGTGATTCTGACCATCGGCAACACGCCGGTAAACACGCCCCAAGAAATGAACTTCCGTATGTCCGCTGAAGGCATCGGCGGTGCACTTGCAATCGAGTACCTGCGCAAGGGCCACATACGCGCGACAGAAGTCGCGATGATGACCGCCCCTGATCTTCCGCCGCGCGAACCTTTCCGCGTCTCCCAAGGTCACACGCTGGCCGGTCTGACGCTCGTCAACGTGAACCCGGCAGTCGCCGATGAGCTTGGTCTGAACCCGGACACCAAGGGGGTGCTGGTGTTGGACCCCGGAGCGGTCGTCGGGCGGGTTGGCCTGCGACGCGGTGATGTGCTGTTGCGGATCAACAAAACCACAATCGAAAGCACCAAAGACGCCGAACGCGCACTGCGTAAGGATGGCCGTAGTTGGTCGGTGGAGTATCTGCGCAACGGTCAACGTGGGTTGTTGCGGTTCCGTATCTAAGCGGCGGGCATTGAACTTGCCGCATGTCGCGCTTTAGGGTGGCCTATGGCTGATCTGTTTGACACTCCGGGCACACCCGACACCGCGCCACGCCCCTTAGCGGATCGATTGCGCCCACGTGCGCTGGCCGAGGTGATCGGACAGGATCACATCCTTGCGCCGGACGCGCCTTTGGGCGTGATGCTGGGGGCAAACAGCCTGTCATCGTTGGTCTTTTGGGGGCCGCCGGGCGTGGGGAAAACCACAATTGCGCGTCTTTTGGCAGATGAAACCGATCTGCATTTCGTGCAGATTAGCGCGATCTTCACCGGCGTTCCCGAATTGCGCAAAGTGTTCGAGGCCGCCAAATTGCGCCGCCAGAACGGCCGGGGCACGCTTTTGTTTGTCGATGAAATCCATCGCTTCAACAAAGCGCAACAAGATGGCTTCCTGCCCCATATGGAAGACGGCACGATCTTGTTGGTTGGCGCCACAACCGAAAACCCCAGTTTCGAACTGAACGCTGCGTTGCTAAGCCGGGCACAGGTTCTGGTGCTGGAACGTTTGTCGCTGGCCGATCTTGAGCTTTTGGCGCAGCGGGCCGAGGGGGAGTTGGGGGTCAAACTTCCCTTGGATGGCCATGCTCGCGAAGCGCTTCTGGAGATGGCCGATGGCGACGGGCGGGCGTTGCTGAACCTGATTGAGCAGGTCGTCGCGTGGAAGGTAGACACGCCTTTGCGGGCGGATCAGCTGGCGACGCGGCTGATGAAACGCGCCGCAGTGTACGACAAATCGGGCGACGAACATTACAATCTGATTTCTGCGCTGCACAAGTCCGTGCGCGGTTCGGACCCGGATGCGGCCCTGTATTGGTTTTCCCGGATGCTGGAAGGCGGCGAGGATCCGCGTTTTCTGGCGCGGCGCCTGACTCGTATGTCGGTCGAGGATATCGCGCTTGCAGACCCGCAAGCGCAAAGCGTGTGCCTGCACGCTTGGGAAACATATGAAAGGCTTGGATCCCCCGAAGGGGAACTGGCTTTGGCTCAGGCGGTCATCTATCTGGCCTTGGCGCCCAAGACCAACGCTGGCTACAAGGCATATAAGGCCGCGCGGGCCGCAGCGGCTAAAACCGGTTCTCTGCCCCCTCCCAAGCATATCCTGAACGCGCCGACCAAACTGATGGAGGATCAAGGCTATGGCGATGGCTATAAGTATGATCACGACGCCGAGGACGGGTTTTCAGGTCAGGACTACTTTCCCGAAGGGATGAAGCACGGTGTTTATTACACCCCTGTAGAGCGCGGGTACGAACGTGAACTGAAACGCCGTGTCGATTATTTCGCCAAATTGCGTGCCAAACGGCAATAGATCGCACATCTGTGTGAACTGTTTCGAAAATATATTGTCTTTAGTGAATTCTTCGACGGATTGTTACATCAGCCCCGTTTTATCTGGGCCACAATATTTAGGTAGCTAGGAGTCCCCCCATGCGAAGAATCGTTATCGCGGCTATGGCCGCGGCCGTTTCCATTCCGACCGTTGCTTTTGCGGCTGACCCCATTCAGGACACCATCAAGGCGCGTCAGGGCTATTACAAGCTGATCGGTGCCAATATGGGCATTCTGGCAGGGATGGCCAAAGGCGAGGTCGACTATGACTCTGATGCGGCTCAGGTTGCTGCTGACAACATTGTTACACTGACCACCTACAATCTGGGCCACCTGTTCATTCCCGGCACATCCAACGCGGATGCAGAAGGCACCCGTGCCCTGCCTGCGATCTGGGAGGATTTCCCAGGTGTAGCCGCCAAGGGCAAAGCCTTTAAAGAAGCCGCCATGGCCATGCAGGCGGTTGCCGGTGCAGGGCAGGGCGAAATGGCGGGTGCCTTGGGCACGTTGGGCGGTACCTGTAAGGGGTGCCACACCGATTATCGCGCCAAGTAAGAGGGGATGAAGATGGCCGACCAGTCCGCCAAAGACCTTACCCGCGTGAAACTGTGGGATCCGGCGTTGCGCCTGTTCCATTGGTCTTTGGTGATCTGCGTTGGTGCCGCGTGGTATCTGGGACAGTTTGGCCCCAATATCATGACCCTGCATTTCTACGCCGGGTATTGCGTGATCGCGTTATTGGTATTTCGGCTGATCTGGGGGCTGGCCGGGCCGGCCCCCGCCCGTTTCAGCCATTTCATCTATGGGCCGAAAACCACGTTTGGATACCTTGCGGGGCTGCGCAAGCCCGAACCCAGCTATTGGCCCGGTCACAACCCCATTGGTGCGCTGTCGGTTTTTGCCATTCTGGCGGTTTTGATTGCCCAGACCGGATCTGGTTTGTTCGCCGACCCTGATGATTTCATCAATGTCGGCCCGCTGGCTGATCAGGTCAGTGCGCAAGCCAACCGGCGCGCCTCGCAAATACATGAGATCGCGTCGAAACTGATCTTGCTGTTGGTTGTGCTGCACCTGTTCGCGATCATCTTCTACAAGCGCTACAAGGGCGAGGACCTTATCAAACCGATGATCACCGGTTGGAAATGGGTCCGCAAGTCGAACTGACCCCCTTGATTTGCTTGACATTAAGGGCCTTGGCGCAGAGGTAAGGCCCCATGATGGCAGTATTGGCACAAGTGGCCCTTGGCGGCGCAATCGGCGCAAGCGGGCGGTATATGACGGGCGTTTTGGCGACCCGGATAATGGGGCATGGTTTTCCATGGGGGACGCTGACGGTGAACGTCGTTGGCTCTTTCGTGATGGGCGCTCTGGCGGTGGTTTTGGCGTTGAAGTTTGACAATCGTTTCGCGCCCTTTTTGATGACCGGAGTGCTGGGCGGATTCACCACCTTTTCAGCCTTTTCACTGGATGCGGTCACGTTGTTTGAACGCGGTCAGGTCGCGACAGCAGCGCTGTATGTCATCACCTCGGTTACCTTGTCGGTTCTGGCGCTGATCGCCGGGCTGGCCCTGGCACGCGGGGTGCTCTCATGAGCCGTGTTCAAACCTTGCAAGTCACCGCTGACGAAGATGATCAGCGCCTTGATCGCTGGTTTCGCCGCCGCTTTCCCCATATCAGTCAGGGCCGCATCGAAAAGATGTGCCGCAAGGGTGAAATTCGCGTTGATGGCGGGCGGGTCAAACCGGCCAGCCGGGTCGAGACCGGGCAGACGGTGCGCGTGCCGCCCTTGCCCGAACCCGGGCAGATCACCGCGGCGGCCAAGCCGCCGGTTTCGGATGCCGATACCAAGCTGATCCAATCCTGTGTGTTGTATCGCGACGACCACATAATTGCCCTGAACAAACCGCCCGGCCTGCCCACACAAGGCGGTAGCAAACAGATACGCCACGTGGATGGCATGGCCGAGGCGCTGAAATTCGGGTTTGATGAAAAACCCCGCCTTGTGCACCGGTTGGACAAGGACACTTCGGGTGTTCTGCTGCTTGCGCGCACACGCGCCGTTGCGGCCAAGTTGACCAGCGCCTTTCGTGCGCGCGACACGCGTAAAATTTACTGGGCTGCCGTGGCCGGGCAGCCGCGCCCCTCGATGGGGACCATCCGTTATGGGCTGGTCAAAGCCCCCGGGCATGGTGCCAAGGGCGAGGGTGAGAAAATGCACTGCATCCACCCCGCACAGGTGGATACAACACCCGACGCAAAGCGCGCGGTCACTGACTATGCCGTGCTGTCTGCGCTGGGGGGGCGGGTAAGCTGGGTTGCCATGGTGCCGATCACCGGGCGCACCCATCAGTTGCGTGCGCATATTGCCGAGATGGGCCATCCAATCATTGGCGACGGCAAGTACGGCGGCTCGGGTCAGGAAAATCTGGGCGATGGCTGGGGCGCACAGCTGGGCGGCGAGATCAGCCGCAAACTACATTTGCATGCGCGCTCGATCTCGCTTGAGCATCCGATAACCGGCGCGCGGCTGAACATCACCGCCAAAATGCCCGAGCACATGATCCGCACATGGAAGTCACTTGAGTGGCACGAAAATGATGTGCCTGCGGATCCGTTCGAAGATCTGGAATGACCCGCCTGAAACTTGCAATCTTTGATGTGGATGGCACGCTGGCAGACAGTCAGGGCCATATCCGCATCGCAATGGAAGGGGCGTTTGACCTTGCTGGCCTGCCCGTGCCCAGCGATGTGCTGAGCATCGTCGGCCTTTCGCTGCCCCAAGCCATGCGCCATCTGGTGCCTGACGCAAGCGAGGCCCAGATTGAAACGTTGGTCGATGGCTATAAAGCCACTTATTCGGCGCATCGGGCAGGAACGTCGCCGGTGCCGCTTTATCCCGGTGCTATGGAGGCTATCAAACAGTTGCATGCCCGCGATGACGTGCTGTTGGGCATCGCCACGGGCAAGTCGCAAAAGGGGCTGCGGCATTTGTTGGCCGCGCACGGGTTAGACCGATACTTTGTAACCACTCAGGTGGCCGACCATCATCCCTCTAAGCCGCACCCGTCGATGGTTCTGACGGCACTTGCGGAAACCGGGGTAGAGGCTTGCGATGCGGTGATGATCGGTGACACCAGCTTTGATATGCAGATGGCCCAAGCCGCGCGCGTGGCCGGGGTTGGTGTCAGCTGGGGGTATCACGGGGTTGCAAATCTGACCCCAGCACGGCATGTGCTGCACGATTTCGCCGAGTTGATCCCGGCGCTGGACCAAATCTGGAGAAACCCATGAGCGACTGGAAAGCAAAACGGTTCTGGGAAAAGGCCGACGCCACACAGGTTGAAGGCGGATTTTCCGTCACCTTGGACGGGCGTGCGATCAAGACACCGGCCAAATCTCCGTTGGTGATGCCCAGCATGGCCATGGCGCTTGCCGTGGCAAAGGAATGGGGCGCACAGGAAGATCAGATAGACCCGCGCACCATGCCGGTGACACGATCCGCCAATGCCGCAATCGACAAAGTGACGCCTCAGTTTGCGGAAGTCGCTGATCTTATCGCAGCCTATGGTGGCTCGGATTTGTTGTGTTACCGCGCTGACGGCCCCGACACGCTGGTCAAACGCCAGAAAGATCGCTGGGATCCGCTGTTGGAGCGTGCCAAACAGGAATTTGAGGCGCCGCTGAACGTGACCAGTGGCGTGATTCCCGTGGCGCAACCCGAAGACAGTCTGGCGAACCTGTCCAAGCAGGTGCATGCGCAAACCCCGTTCCAACTGGCAGGGCTGCATGATCTGGTTTCGATCTCGGGGTCTTTGATTCTGGGACTGGCGGCCACGCGCGGCTGGGCGGATCTGGATGAACTCTGGGGCCTGTCCCGCATTGATGAGACATGGCAGGAAGAGCAGTGGGGAGAGGACGAAGAAGCCACTGCTCTGGCCGAGTCGAAGCGACTCGAGTTCCTGCATGCCGCAAGTTTCTATGAACTTGCTAATCCGAATGCAGGTGCAGCATAAAGCCGCGAAAATCCGCCTGAAATTTAATCAATTGGTCAACGACGCTCCGTAAGGACGAGAGTCGGCTTGTGAAGCTGAATCTCGGGGTTGACGCATTCCCCGAAATTCGCCCAATGTTATAGCACTGGACGGGATTAAAATTCCGGCAGATGCTATCCAAGCCCGAAACGGGCGATAAATCCGCTCAATAGAGTGGTCCATCAGGAAGAGGTTAACATGAACAAATCCGTATTTCTTGGCGCGCTAACCGTTGCGGGCCTTGCCGCAGTTGGTGCATCAGCTTCGACGCTTGATGACATCAAAGCGCGCGGCAAGATCAACTGCGGTGTGACTGAAGGGACCCTCGGTTTCTCGTCGCGCGACGCCGAAGGCAAGCATGGCGGTTTCGACGTTGAGTTCTGCCGCGCTCTGGGCGCTGCAATCTTCAATGACACCGAAGCTGTCGAATATGTGGAACTGTCGTCGAAAAACCGTTTCACCGCGCTGAGCGCTGGTCAGGTTGATTTGCTGTATCGTACCACCACCTGGACTTTCTCGCGCGATGTCGACCTGAAAACCACCTTCGTAGGCATCAACTACTACGATGGTCAGGGCTTCATGGTGCCCAAAGATCTGGGCGTTGCGTCTGCAAAGGAACTGGAAGGTGCAACTGTCTGCATCGAGACCGGCACCACCACCGAGCTGAACCTGGCTGACTTTTTCCGTGCCAACGGCATGACCTACGAGCCCCTGCCCGTAGGCGGCACCACCGAAGCAAAAGCCTTCTTTGAAGAAGGGGCTTGCGACGTTTACACCACGGATGCCTCGGCGCTTGCCGGTGTACGTGCTTCGCTGAAAGCGCCGGACAGCTATATCATCCTTCCCGAAATCGTCTCGAAAGAGCCGCTGGGCCCGACTGTGCGTCACGGTGATGACCAGTGGGCAGACATCGTGCGCTGGGTCCAGAACGCTCTGGTCGCTGCTGAAGAGCACGGTGTGACCTCGGCCAATGTTGCCGAACTGTCGAAAGGCACCGAGAACCCGTCGATCAACCGTCTGCTGGGTGCCGAAGGCAGCCTGGGCGAGATGCTGGGTCTGGACAATGACTACGCCGCTCGTGCGATCGCAGCCGTTGGCAACTACGGTGAGATCTTCGAGAAAACCATCGGTGAAAGCACTCCGATCGGCCTGCCGCGCGGCCTGAACGCGCTGTGGACCGAAGGTGGCCTGCAATACTCGCCGCCGTTCCGGTAAGAACATGGGTAAGGGGCGCCACTTGGGCGCCCCTTGTCCTTTACCCTTGCGATTATTCTCTTTGAATGCCGATGTGACGAAAGGGGTCCGACGTCTTCGTCAGGACGCAAAGGTGATCTATGTCTGATATGACTTCCCCCCCCAAGCAGAGCTTCAAGTTCTCCATGTTGCTCTACGATTCCCGATATCGCGGAATCACGATCCAGATTTTTGTGCTTGTTATGGTGCTGGGTTCATTGGGTTGGCTGGCAGGCAACGCCGCCACCAACCTGGCCGCCCTGGGCAAGCCGTTGCGGTTTGATTTTCTTGGCGACACTGCCAGTTATGACATCAGCCAGCGACTGATTGACTATAAATCCACAGACAGTCACGGACGCGCCGTTCTGGTTGGTCTGTTGAATACCTTGCTGGTGGCCTTCATGGGCTGCGTTGCCGCGACCATTCTGGGTGTTATTGGCGGCGTGTTGCGCCTGTCCAACAACTGGTTGGTATCGCGGCTTGTTGCCGTCTACGTCGAAATTTTCCGCAACATCCCCGTGTTGCTGTGGATTTTCGTCTGCATGTTCACCATCACGGCCATCGCCCCACAACCGCGTGACTTCCGGGGTGACAACGCCACGGCGTCGATGTTGCTGAATGACTCGGTTGCGGTGACCAATCGCGGGATTTACCTGCCCGAACCTCTGTTTAGCCGCCCGCTGGGCGACCTGAACCTTGGCATCTTTAACATGAGCATCGAGCTGCTGGTCCTGCTCGTTGTCCTGTTCGGTGGTGTTTATGCTGCGCGATGGAACAACGCCCGCGCGAACCGCATTCAGGTGGAAACCGGGGATCGCCCCGATACAACTTGGGCGAACGTTGCGATCATCGTTGTGCCGTTGTTGGCCGCGCTGCTTGCCATGGGCTTTCACATCGGCAAACCCGAGCTGAAAGGCTTTAACTTCAAAGGTGGCGTCAATATGAGCGCCCCCTTGATCGGTCTTTGGCTGGGTCTGACGCTCTATACGACGACCTACATCATTGAAGCCGTGCGTTCGGGCATCCAGTCCGTCAGCAAGGGGCAATCCGAGGCGGCGTTCGCGCTGGGCCTGCGTCCGGGCCGCACCATGAGCCTTGTGATCCTGCCACAGGCATTGCGGGTGATTATCCCGCAGCTGATCTCGCAGTACCTGAACCTGACCAAGAACAGTTCGCTGGCTGTCGCCATCGGCTACATGGATCTGGTGTCTACCCTGGGCGGTATCACGCTGAACCAGACCGGTCGCGAAATGGAGGCAATCTTGATGCTGATGGCGATCTACCTGACCATTTCACTTCTGATCTCGGCTGGGATGAACTGGTACAACACGCGCGTCAAATTGGTGGAGCGGTAAGAATGTCTAATACACTTTCCTTTGTTCGCACCGAAATGCTGCCACAAAAGACGCCACCTGCGTCAAGTGTCGGCTTGCAGGGTTGGCTGCGTGAGAACCTGTTCTCGTCGGTTGGCAATTCGATCCTGACACTCCTCACCCTGGGCTTTCTGGCGCTTATCCTGTCAAATATTCTGCCATGGGTCCTGTTTGGCATCTGGGATGCAGGGTCGCTGACAGAATGTCGCGCCATGTTCGCCGAACGCTATGCGGATGGTCGCGAGTACGCCTGTTGGGCGGTGGTTACGGACCGTTGGGATCAATTGATCTTTGGGTATTCTTTCGGGAACCTGCATGAAGGTCTTTATTGGCGCCCGATAGTGGGCCTCGCCCTGATCCTGTTGGCGCTGTCGCCGATCCTCTATCCCAACCTGCCGCGCGGGCTGTATATCGCAACAGCCGCGTCGATCTTCCTGTATCCTTGGCTGATCTGGGGCGGGTCGATCTGGGGGCCGCTGACATTGGCGCTTTGCATCATTGCGGCGGTTTTCGCCTATCGCGCCGTCGCAAAAGAAGTCTCAAGCCTGATCGCGATACCCGCGTCGTTGCTGGTTTTAGGTGTGCTGGTGTTCTTTGCCATGTCACCGGTTTCAAGCGGTTTGAACGCTGTTGCCCCGATTGAATTGCAACCAGTGCCCTCACGTGAAATCTCGGGCTTTGTGTTGTCGATCACCATCGGGATCGTGGCCATTGTGGCTTCTCTTCCGATCGCGGTTTTCCTCGCGCTGGGGCGTCAGTCGAACCTGTTTATCGTTAACAAGTTGTCGACCGGCTTTATCGAGATCATTCGCGGTGTGCCGCTGATCACCTTGATTTTTGTGGCGACGATCCTGCTGAAGTATTTCCTGCCCAGTTCGGTCAACCTTGACCCGGTGGTCGCGGTGATGGTTCTGGTGACCTTGTTCACCGCAGCCTATATCGCCGAGGTGATCCGGGGTGGTCTGGCGGCCCTGCCCAAGGGCCAGTACGAGGCTGCGGATGCGCTGGGACTGACCTATTGGCAGGCGCAGCGGCAGATCATCCTGCCGCAGGCTCTGAAGATCTCGATCCCCGGCATCGTGTCGAACTTCATCTCGGTGTTCAAAGACACCACGCTGGTTTCCATCGTGGCGTTGAACGACCCGCTTGGGATTTCGAACGCAATTCGATCCAACAGTGACTGGAACGGCATCGTATGGGAGCTTTACGGCTTCATCGCGATTGTCTTCTGGATCTTCTGTTTCTCCATGTCCCGTTATTCCATGTCGCTGGAGCGTAAGCTTCAGACCGGACACCGCTAAAAGGAGGCTTTCATGTCTGATGTAGCCGTAGAACGTCAAATCGACCGCTCCAAGATGCAAGTCTCGAAAGAGGTCGCGATTGAAATCGTCAATATGAACAAATGGTATGGGCAGTTTCACGTGCTGCGCGATATCAACCTGACCGTCCACAAAGGCGAACGCATCGTGATCGCCGGGCCGTCGGGGTCGGGTAAGTCCACCATGATCCGCTGTATCAACCGTCTGGAAGAGCACCAACAGGGCAGCATCATCGTGGACGGAACCGAGCTGACCTCGGATCTTAAGAACATCGACAAGATCCGGTCAGAAGTTGGTATGTGCTTCCAGCACTTCAACCTGTTCCCGCATCTGACGATCCTTGAGAACTGCACGCTAGCGCCGATCTGGGTGCGTAAAGTGCCCAAGAAGGAAGCCGAGGAAACGGCGATGCACTTCCTGGAAAAGGTCAAGATCCCGGATCAGGCCAACAAGTTCCCCGGCCAGCTTTCGGGCGGTCAGCAGCAGCGTGTGGCCATCGCGCGTTCGCTGTGCATGAAGCCGCGCATCATGCTGTTTGACGAACCGACCTCTGCGCTTGATCCAGAGATGATCAAAGAGGTGCTCGACACCATGATCGAACTGGCCGAAGAGGGTATGACCATGCTTTGCGTGACGCACGAGATGGGCTTTGCCCGTCAGGTGGCCAACCGCGTGATCTTTATGGATCAGGGCCAGATCGTGGAACAGAACGAACCGGAAGAGTTCTTCAACAACCCGAAATCGGAACGTACCAAGCTGTTCCTAAGCCAGATTTTGGGTCACTGAACTAAGTTCAAGAAGCTGAAAAACCCGGCCCTTGCGCCGGGTTTTTTCATGCCAGATCGGCAGGAACCGCAAAGTCCAATGCGCGCCCCGTGCCCAGCTTTAGCTCGGCCCAATCGGCGATGTCGAACTCGGCGATCAGCGTGGCGCAGGTCGGATAATCCCGAAAACGGGGGTGTTTGGGGGCATTGGCCAGCAGACGTTCGGCAAATTCTCCAATACCCGGATTGTGGCCCAACATCATAACGGGTGACGCGGCACAGCCGTGCAAAACCGATAGCATCGTCGCAACATGCGCATGATAGAGCCGCGGGTCGCGTCGCATCAGGGTTGTGTCGGGAAAGGCAGGGGCGATGCGCTCCCATGTTTCCAGAGTGCGGCGCGCCGTAGAGCTGACCACCTCGGCCGGAATGTGGGCATTGCTTGCCAGCCATTTTCCAACCAAGGGCGCGGATTTTTGACCACGTCGGTTCAACGGGCGATCATGATCCGTCTGCGCAGGGTCGTCCCAGCTGGACTTGGCATGTCGGACAAGTATCAGGCGCAGGCTCATGATGCGGTTTTACCAAGGACTTCCGTGTTCCCGGTCATCTTTGCACAGCTTAGCGCGCCGACACAATCTTTCAGCGTTGCGGACGGATCAACGACCCTGCGCCATGCTCTGTGAATAGCTCAAGCAGGCAGGCATTCGGTGCGCGCCCGTCCAGAATCACCACGGCGCGCACGCCGCCCTCTATTGCATTCAGCGCGGTTTCAGTCTTGGGTATCATGCCGCCAGCGATTACGCCGCTTTCGGTCAGCGCGCGGATTTGCTCGGGTGTGATTTCGGTCAGAACTTCGCCCTGCGCGTCTTTCACGCCAGCCACATCCGTCAGCAACAACAGGCGATCGGCCTCAAGCGCGGCGGCCACGGCACCGGCTGCGGTGTCGCCGTTGACGTTGAAGGTTTCACCGTCGCGGCCCATGCCCAAGGGGGCGATCACGGGGATGATCTCGGCCTCAAACAGCTTGCGCAGCACATCGGTGTTCATCTCCGTCGGGGTGCCGACAAAGCCCAGATCGGGGTTGGTTTGTTCGCAGAACATCAGGTTGCCGTCTTTGCCCGACAGGCCCACGGCCTTGCCTCCCTGACTGCTGATAGCTTGCACAATCCGCTTGTTTACAAGGCCCGACAGAACCATTTCCACCACTTTCACGGTGGCGGCATCCGTCACGCGTTTGCCGTTCACGAACTCGGATTTGATCTCAAGCTTGTCCAGCATTTCGTTGATCATCGGCCCGCCGCCATGCACGACCACGGGGTTGATCCCGACCTGACGCATCAGCACGATATCGCGGGCGAAACTGGCCATCTGCTCGTCATCACCCATCGCGTGGCCGCCGAACTTTACTACGACGGTCGCGTCTTCATAGCGCTGCATAAAGGGCAGGGCTTTGGACAGGGTCTGGGCGGTGGCGATCCAATCGCGGTGCATGCTTTGTGTCTTCATTTTTGGTCCTCGGGTTGAGGAGTGGTAAAACAGCTGGCGGCTTGTGCCAAGGGCATTTGCTGTGGGCTATTCGATCCCGGCAATGATCGCGCGCAGGGTTGCGATGCCGTCGCCTTTTTCCGAACTGGTCACCACAAGTTCCGGATAAGCGGCAGGATGGTTTGAAAGCGCTGCACGAACCTGGTTCAAAACCTTGTCGCGATCCTTGGCTTTGACCTTGTCGGCCTTGGTCAGAACCACCTGAAACGTCACCGCCGCGCTGTCCAGAAGCGCCATGATTTCCTCGTCCACGGCTTTTACCCCGTGGCGTGCGTCAATCAGAACAAAGGCCCGTCTTAGGGTCTGGCGGCCAGAAAGATAGGCCTTCAGCAGACGTTGCCACTTTTCGACCACGGGCAAGGGGGCTTCGGCATAACCATAGCCGGGCAGGTCGACCAGAAAAGGGCCACCCAGTGTGGTGAAATAGTTGATTTCTTGCGTGCGCCCCGGCGTGTTCGAGGCGCGCGCCAATCCTTTGCGCCCTGTCAGGGCGTTGATCAGGCTGGATTTGCCGACGTTCGAACGCCCGGCAAAGCACACTTCAAGCCGGTCTGCAGGGGGCAGGCCATCCATGGCCACCACACCTTTCAGGAAGTCGGTTTCACCAGCAAAAAGCTTGCGGCCGCGTTCTAGGCTTGCGGCGTCCGGCTGTTCAACGATGGGAAAGGGGAGCGGTTTCATCAGATTACCTCGACCTTGTCACCGGTGGCGATGTCGCCGCCTTTGGTGACGACGGCTTTGACGCCGAAATCAATATGGCCCCAGTGCTGGCGCAGCAGTTGCAGCGTGTTGGTGTCGCGGAGACCGGTGTTGGGGTCAACTTCGGTCGCGCGACAGCGGTCTATCTTTTCGTCGACACGCAGTTCGGTATCGCCGATGCGCAGGGTGCGGCCAACCCAGCCCAGTTCTTCGAACGGGGCCAGCCCATCAAGCCACAGGTTGCCCCGGAACCGGCGCGGATCCATTGCATGGCCCGCCTTTTCCGACAAAGCGTCCAGCGAGGCCCGGCCCAGGATCGACACGGAGGGAAACGCCGCATCTGCCATCCCGGTTTCAGGAGCCTTCACCAAAGTATGTGGCGCAGGGCGTTCGGGGTCATAGATCGCCGCGACCCAATCGACCAAAGCCTGCGCATCGGTTTCGGGGTTCACGGTGATGTCGGACTGATCCGGGTGGCTGAGGGTGATCAGATCACCATCGACAACCGCGGTTACGGCCATCAGGGACGGGCCCAAACAGCCGCGCGCAAAGTTGCCGCACCGTTGCCATTCCCCGGTGTCCTCGGTTCCTGACGCCAAGATCGCCCAAGCACGATCCAACGGTAAGGGGCGGTTTTCAGACAAGGTGATCTGGCCCAATTCCTCGGCACCCACCCCTTTGATGGGGTGGCGCCAGATTTGGGCCAGAGCTGGCATTACTTGTCTTCCTTGGACGAACGCTTCAAGCCCGAAGTGATGTTACCCAGCACGTCAGGCTTATAACCCTGGCTGCGCATGATCGTGTACTGCTGGATAAAGGTGATTGTGTTGTTCGCAATCCAGTAGACCACCAGACCCGAGGCAAAGCTGCCCAGCATGAACATGAACACCCAGGGCATCCAGGCAAAGATCATTTTTTGCGTTGGATCGGTGGGGGCCGGGTTCAGTTTTTGTTGCAGGTACATCGAGATGCCCAGCAGGATCGGCAGCACGCCCAGCGATACGATCGCAAAGATCGATTCGGGCCCGGGGGTGGCGAAGGGCAGCAGGCCAAACAGGTTCAGGATAGAGCTGGGGTCAGGCGACGAAAGGTCTTTGATCCAGCCGATCCATTCGGCATGGCGCAGTTCGATGGTGACGAAGATCACCTTGTAGAGCGAGAAGAAGATCGGAATCTGCAACAGAATCGGCAGACAGCCCGACGCCGGGTTGACCTTTTCCTTCTTATACAGCTGCATCATTTCCTGTTGCAGCTTCTGGCGGTCGTCGCCGGTGCGCTCTTTGATTTTCTCCATCTCGGGCTGAAGTTCTTTCATCTTCGCCATCGAGACATAGGATTTGTACGCCAGCGGGAACAGCACGGCCTTGATGATCAGCGTTAGGGCGATGATCGCCCAGCCCATGTTGCCGATCATGCCATTCAGCATGTGCAACAGGCGGAAAATCGGTTTGGTCAGGAAGCTGAACCAGCCCCAGTCAATCGAGTTGACGAAGTTGTAAATCCCGTCTTCCGCCTCATACGATTTGATGGTTTCCCATTCTTTCGCACCGGCGAACAGGCGGGTGGTGACTTCGGCACTGGCGCCAGCGGCCAGATCAACAGTCGGCATACGAGCTTCGGTCAGATAGATGTCCTGCGCCGAATTGTATTTCATCACCGAGGTAAACGGCTGATCGTTTTGCGGGATCAGCGTGGTCATCCAATAGTGGTCAGTGAAGCCGATCCAACCGTTTCCGGCGACTTCCTCGACGTCGGCATTGGCGCCCCAGCGGGCGTCATTATCCAGTTTGCGCAGCTTCTTATAGTTCAGCTCGGTCAGCTCTTCGCCGGTTTGGCGAATGGCACCTTCATGGATGATGAAGAACCCTTTCAAGTCATCGGGTTCGCCATGGCGTTCGATCCGGCCATACGGGGCCAGACGGGCGCCTGCGGCGCTGTTGTTCCGTACAGACTGGGTGACCGACAGCATGAAGTTTTCGTCCACGCTGATCGTGCGGCGGAAGGTCAGGCCTTTGTCATTGTCCCAACGTAGGATGACCGGGGTCGAGGTGGTCAGGCTGGCGCCGCTTTCCACGGTCCAGATGGTATTGGCCCCCGGGACGTCTTCGAAGCCCAGATCGCCACCCGGCGCCCAGCCATAAAGGGCGAAATAGGCATAGTCGGCGCTTTGAGGCTTGAGAACCTGAACGGTGTCGCTGTCCTCAGCCAGGGTCTGGCGATAGTCCTTCAGCGACAGCGTGTCGATGCGCCCACCCATGGTCGAGATGGAGCCAGCAAGTCGCGGTGTATCAATATCAATGCGTGCGGCAGTCTGCGCCGGTTGGGGCGCCGGTTCTGCCGTGGTGGCGGCTTGCGCCACGGGCGCGTCGGCGGCCGGGGGCAGCAGGTTGCCTTCGGCGGCAGCTTGCTCGGGAGTCAGTTGCTGGGGCTCCTCGGGGGGGAACAGCAGGAACCACACGAGGATCACCACAAAGCTGAGCACGGAAGCGAGGATTAGGTTCTTATTCTGATCGTCCATCTGAGGCCGCCATCTCCTTGGAAAGGTGAGGGTGGTTCAACAGAAGCTAGAGGCGAAGGTCAAGCCATTTTACCCCGTTTCGCCCGCCCGGGCCGGGTTATCCTGCCTTCCGGCCCAACTCGGCCGCCTTTTCCAACTTGGCGGCGTGCTGGCGCATCCACGCAATCGTGTCTTCAAATGGCATCGGACGCGCAATGCCATAGCCCTGAACGTGGCCGCATCCCAGTTGTGACAGCATCGCGTGCTCTCCCACAGTTTCCACGCCTTCAGCCAGCGTTTCCAGATGCAAGCGCTCAGCAATGGTCAGAATGGCTGCGATCATATCTTGTTGTTCTCGGTCCTGATCCAGATCGGTGACGAAGGAACGGTCGATCTTGAGCCGCCGGATGGTAAAGCCGCGGATCGACGAGATCGAAGCGTGCCCGGTGCCAAAGTCATCAAGATCCACACCGCAACCAAGTTTCGCCAAGCCAGCGATATTGTGCGAAATAATGTCATCCCGGCTGTGTGACACAACGGTTTCCAGAACTTCGACCGTCAGGCGATCTGGCGTCAGGTCAAAGCGGTCAAGCTCCCATTTGATTTTGTCGATCAGTTTGGGATTGCGCAGTTCCGCGCCCGAGAAATTCACCCCAACCGAAGGCACGCGGATTCCGGCATTGTCCCAGGCGCGTAAGCCGGAAAGGGAATGGAACAGCATTTGCTCGCTTAACTGTTCGCTGAGCCCGGCCTGTTCAATCGCAGCAAGGAAAGTGCCGGGGGATATCACGCCACGCGCAGGGTGGACCCAGCGGGCAAGGGCCTCAAACCCGGTCACTTCACCGGTGTCGGTCGAGATTTGCGGCTGGAACCAAGGCACGATCTGGCCAGCGTTCAGGGCATGGGTGATTTCTTCGGCAAGATCACGACGCAGTGCTGTGGCCTCCTGCATTTCGGCGGAGAAGGCGCGAATCGCTCCAGGGCCGCAATGCACGGCCTCGCGCATGGCAACTTCGGCGGCTTTCAGCATTTCTTCACCATCCGGAGCAGGGGCGCGATCCTGCAGGCAAAACCCGGCGGAGGATGACAAATATGCCGTCGCTGTTTCCAGCGAGATGGGTTCGCGCACGGCTTCTTGCAGGCGTCCGGTGATTTGCAGCACGGCTTCCAGATCGGTGCGCCGCGCAGCAGAAAGGGCGATTGCAAAGTAGCGGCTTTGAATGCGGGCCAGGACATCTTCGTCGCGCAAGATGGTCGACAGCCGTTCAGACACACGTTCAAGGGCAAGCTCTACGGCGGCAGAGCCGAAGCGATCCCCCAGATCGTCAATGCCTTGAAGCGAAAGCACAATTGCGGCGGTCTTGCGTTTGGCAGGTTCCTTATTTCTGAAAGAACGGCCCAGAGAAGCAACGACCGTTTCACGGTTGGCAAGCCCGGTCAGCGGGTCCCGTTCAATTTCAGGCGCTGTTGACGCTGAGGAGTGGTGGCTCAAGACCGTTACAAGCAACGGAAAAATTAACGCTGTTACAAGCAGCGCGTGTTCCCCGCCCAGCCAAAATGCCGCCAGAGTCAGGGCTGGCAGAAAAGCCAGACCTTGCGGCAGCCCCAAGGCGGTTTTCATAGCCGCACGAATGCGGGCGAGGTTCTGGCCGGCGGCACGGGGCATCGGCAAAGCGTCCTTAGTCAGTTCTTGGCAAGATTGCCTACTGCAGCGAACGCTATGGAAAGGTTCTGTTTGGCGAGTTAACGCAAGGACGGAATTTCATTAGATTTTTCGATAATTTCGTCCGGGTCGCTGCGCATCAGACCGGCAAAATCGAAAATCTTGGGGTCCAGCAGATGCGACGGGCGCGTGTTCATCAGCGCGCGGAACATCTTTTGACGCCGTCCGGGGTGGTTGGACTCCCACTGGTCCAGCAGCATCTTCACCTGTTGCCGCTGCAAGCCGTCCTGCGAACCACAAAGATCGCAGGGAATGATCGGATAGTTCATCGCGGTGGCGAATTTTTCGCAATCGGCTTCGGCCACATGCGCCAGCGGACGATAGACAAACAAATCACCCTCTTCGTTGACCAGCTTGGGCGGCATGGTGGCCAGACGAGACCCATGAAAGAGGTTCATGAAGAAGGTTTCCAGAATGTCGTCGCGATGATGGCCCAGTACCACGGCCGAACAGCCCTCTTCTCGCGCAATACGGTAAAGGTTTCCGCGCCTTAGCCGAGAGCAGAGTGCACAAAAAGTGCGGCCTTCGGGGACTTTATCCATCACGATTGAATAGGTGTCTTGGTATTCGATCCGATGCGGCACCTGCATTTTTTCCAGAAACGCGGGCAGAACGGTTGCTGGAAAACCCGGCTGGCCCTGATCAAGGTTGCAGGCCAGCAGATCGACGGGCAACAAGCCGCGCCACTTCAGCTCATAGAGAATCGCCAGCAGGGTATAGCTGTCTTTGCCGCCCGACAGGCAGACCAGCCAGCGCGCACCCCGTTCAATCATGCCGTATTGCTCGATGGCTTCGCGGGTGTGGCGCACGATTCGCTTGCGCAGCTTTTTAAACTCGGTGGTCGAGGGTGCGCCGTGAAACAGCGGGTGGATATCATCAGAATCATCAAGCATGAAAGGGGCTTTACTGCTGTTGCGCCAAGCGGGCAAGGGCCGCGCGGCGGATTAAGGCCTGTGGCGCCCCACGCCGGGCCAGCAGCGCAAAAAGGGCGCATGCACAACCCATACACATCCGATGCACATTCCATGCATATGCGAAATGCACCCGCCAGCGCCCCGACCAAAGTCTATGTTGTTTCAAACCCGCCGTGCGGTCAGTCTTTTGAGGTTAGCATGAGGGAGGAACATCATGTCCTGGAACAAACCTATCGCCCGCGAGATCAAGTGCGGAATGGAAATCAACATGTACGGCCCCGGTGAAGATGACGACCGTGGCGCGGATCGCGACGTAATCTAACGTCTGATCAACATGCACATTGTTGTCCTTGGGGCGGCCGCCGGTGGGGGGCTGCCCCAATGGAACTGCGGATGCCAAAACTGCTCAGATGCCCGTGCGGGCCTGATTCCGGTTTCAACCCAATCGTCGATTGCTGTATCCGCTGATGGCCAGAACTGGTCGGTTCTGAATGCCTCGCCCGATATTGGCAGTCAGCTGCAACGTATCCCGCAGCTTCATCCGAAAACATTGCGCGACACGCCGATTTCATCGGTGGTGCTGACCAATGGTGATATTGATCACATTGTTGGCCTGCTGACCCTGCGCGAAAAAACCGCCTTTACCGTGTTTGCCACGCAATCCGGGCAGGACATTCTGGAAAGCAACTCGGTGTTTGAGGTGCTGGATCGCCAGATTGTTGATCGCACCCGGATCGCGCTGGATACGCCGTTCGAAGCGGCGCCCGGTCTGACGATCACGCCGTTTTCGGTGCCCGGCAAAGTGGCGCTGTTTCTGGAAGGCGACGATCTGGATCTGAAAGCGGTGGGCGAGCAGACCGTGGGGCTGATGCTGGAGACCGCAGACAAGCGTGTGGCCTATGTGCCCGGCTGTGCCGATCTGCCGGACTGGTTGCTGGATGTGTTTACCGATCTGGATGCGCTTCTGTTTGACGGCACGGTCTGGAACAACGACGAGATGCAGCAAACCGGCACCGGCAAAAAGACCGGCGCGCGGATGGGGCACGTGGCGATGAACGGTGACGGTGGGTCGCTAGAGCGTCTTTCCGGGCTGCAATGCCGCAAGATCTATGTTCATATCAACAACACCAACCCGGTCTGGCAGCCAGACAGCGCCGAGCGCGCGCAGGTGCTGGAGGCCGGTTGGCAGATTGCCTTTGACGGGATGGAGATCACCCCATGAGTGACGGCGCCCAGAGCCGCGAAGATTTTGAGGCCCGCCTGCGCCAGATCGGCGCCGAGCGGTATCATGACAAGCACCCGTTTCACCATTTGCTACATTCGGGCGGCTGCACGCCGGATCAGGTGCGCGCCTGGGTGATCAACCGCTATTATTACCAGTCGCGTATCCCGATGAAGGATGCGGCGTTTTTGTCGCGGGTCGAGGATTCGAACCTGCGTCGCATCTGGCGCAGCCGGATCGAGGACCATGACGGCACCGAGGAAGGCACCGGCGGGATCGTGCGTTGGCTGAAGCTGGCCGAAGGGGTGGGGCTGGACCCGGACTATGTGTCTTCGGCGCGCGGGGTGCTGCCGGCGACCCGGTTCGCGGTGGACGCCTATGTGCGCTATGTGCGCGAACAGCCTTTGTTGCCTGCGGTGGCGTCGTCTCTGACCGAACTGTTCGCGCCGGGCATTCACAAGAACCGCATCGCAGGGTTGCTTGAGCATTATGATTTCGCCAACCCCACCACCATGTCCTATTTCCAGCATCGGTTGACAGAGGCCCCCAAGGATGTGGCCTTTGGTTTGGCCTGGGTGTTGGATCATGCGGTTGAAAAACGCGATCAGGATGCCGCCGCTGCGGCGCTGACCTTCAAGACCGAGGTCTTGTGGGCGCAGCTGGATGCGCTGCATTCGGCCTATGTCGATCCGGGGCGCATTCCGCCCGGCGCGTGGCAACCCGGTGAGGGGCTGCTGTGATCAAGGCCTCGGACATCCCGTTTTTGCCGCGCGGGGTGCGCTGTCAGTTCGACCGCGTGCGCGGGGTTGAGGTCTTGTTGGGCCCTGAACGGGTGTTGATGTTGGATGACATCGGCAAGGCGGTGTTGGGGCGCGTGGATGGGCAGGCCTCGGTCGATATGATCGCCGAAGGTCTGGCCAAGGATTACGACGCGCCCAAGGCAATGATCCTTGAGGATGTGTTGGCCTATCTGGGTGATCTGTTTGACAAGCGATTGGTGGAGTGCGCCCATGGTTAACCCTCCCATCGCCATGCTGGCCGAGCTGACGCATCGTTGCCCGTTGGCCTGCCCCTATTGTTCGAACCCCACGGAATTGATCGGCAAGGATGCCGAGTTGACGACGGACCAGTGGGCCGATGTGTTCAGGCAAGCCGCCGACATGGGCGTGTTGCAGTTGCACCTGTCGGGGGGCGAGCCTGCGGCGCGCACGGATCTGATTGATCTGGTCATTGCCGCGCGGGAGGCGGGTTTGTACACCAACCTGATCACCTCGGGCATCGGGTTGACGCCGAAACGGCTTGAGGCGCTGGACGCCGCCGGGTTGGATCATATTCAGTTGTCGTTGCAAGGGGTGACGGCCCAGATCGCGGATCGGATTGGCGGCTATAAGGGCGGCTATGACCGCAAGATGCATGTGGCCGAACACATCGCGCGGATCGGCTTTCCGCTGACGCTGAACGCGGTGATGCATCGCGAGAACCTTGATGATCTGGAGGCGACGTTAGACATGGCCCTGCGCCTTGGTGCGCGCCGCATTGAGGTCGCCTGTGTGCAGTTTCAGGGCTGGGCTTTGGAGAACCGCGCGGCGTTGCAGCCGTCGCTGGAGCAGGTCAACGCGGCCAAGGGCACCGTGGCCGAGGCGATTGAGCGTCTGCGCGGCCAGCTGGTGATCGACTTTGTGCCGCCTGATTACTATTCGGACTTTCCCAAGGCCTGCATGAACGGCTGGGGTTCGACCGGGTTGAATGTGACGCCCGATGGCACGGTGCTGCCGTGCCACGCAGCGGAAACCATTCCGCATCTGGAGTTTGCGAACGTCACCAGGCAGCCGCTGAAAGAGATTTGGTACGGCAGTGATGCGTTTAATGCCTATCGCGGCACCGATTGGCTGCCCGACCTGTGCCAAAGCTGCGAGCGGGTAGAGATCGACTTTGGCGGCTGTCGCTGTCAGGCCATGGCTGTGCTGGGCGACGCCAGCGCCACCGATCCGGTGTGCCGCAAATCGCCCGGGCGCGCGGCGCTGGATGCGATGCTGGTGCAGGACACCAACCCGCTGGACGTGCCCGAGTTCGTTTATCGCCGCTTATAGGGCTGGATTAGGTGAATTTAACGACCTGAGCTAAGCTTTCCCCATTCGACAAAGATATTAGGAGGGGGAGAGATGCGTTTACTGATTGCAGTATTGATCGCGGTTCTAGGGTTCTCGGCGCCGATAGATGCGGCTGCGCTGAATGGGTCGGGCGCAAGCGGCGCATTTAAGGCGCTGACGAAAACCGGAAAACCGGCGGTTTTGTTCAACTACAACAGCACCCGGTACTGCCGTAGCTCGACCGTGGGAAAAGCGCCCAGTGCGCTTGTGATCACCCGCACCAGCCACAGCGGCAGCCATACACGTAAGCTGAATGACACGTTGGAGTGGTTCAACCGCGCCATTTCCAGTGCCATGGCCAGCCCGACTCAGGCGCGCAACCTGGCCAAAGAAATGACCGCTCTGGCGCAGGCCAAGGCCTATACCAAGCAGGATTGGAACGGGTCTGGGTCGAATCCGGCGCATTGGGCCTCGGTTCTGCTGAAGAACGTCGCCCTTGCGGTCAATGTGGTCGACCACCGGGGCGGCTGGGCGCCCGGCCAACGCGAGGCGGTGGTGAAATGGGGGGATACGTTATGGAAAACCTCGCATTTCACGAAATGGGGGGCCAAGCAAAGTGACCGCTGGCCTGACACGGTGGCCGCAGCGGCCACGGCTTACGTCTATTGGGGCATCGCCAGCCACAATAAGAAAGCCTTTGATGAAGGGATGCGCGATTATGACAAGGTGGCCAAGCGCTTTAAGTCCAACGGCACGTTCAGCGAATATTATGACGGGCAGTCCCTGACCGGTCCTTACCGTGGCAAGTTGCCAGATGACTGGGGCGTGCGGATCGAAGACAAAACCATCGGAGATCTGGTGATGACGGCCCATGCGATCCGGCGGATCGGGGGGAATCTGTTTGACTATAAGGCCGGCAAGGGTACCAGCCTGTATCAGGTAGTGGTGAATTGGCAGGGCACGTTGTTTGCCAATGGCGGGGCAGCGTCGCGTGGTCAGGACAAGTCCTTCCTGCGGCCGCATGGCGGCGAAGCGAGCTGGGGCTGGACCGAGTATTTCACGGTGAACTACCCATCTGATCCGAACACAGCGACCCTGCGCAAGCGCAGTGCGGGCTATCGCGGTGGCGGCTATGTCGGGCTGTCGACGGGGCCGGCCAGCTGTTTGCTGCGTTAATCTGTGTCTTTATCGGGCACCGGGTCATAGCCATCGCCGCCCAAGGGGTGGCAGCGGCCGATGCGTTTGATCGTCAGATACGCCCCCTTGAACGCGCCGTGCTTTTCCAGCGCTTCCAGCGCATAGGCGCTGCAGGTGGGTTGGAACCGGCATCCGTGCCCGACCCAGGGCGAAAATAGCAGCCGATAGGCGCGAACGGGCAGGGCGACGATATGGGCAAGGGGGCTCATGGGTGCAGCTTTTGCAGGGCGCGGGTCAGGTCCTTCACCATCTGCATATAGTCGCGGGTTGCGGTGACGTCCTTGCGGCCGATCAGCACATAGTCCCAGCCCGGTTTCCCTTGCTGGGCCAGCACCTCGCGTGCCAGCGCGCGCAGGCGGCGTTTGGCGCGGTTGCGGGCGACGGCATTGCCGACTTTCTTGGAACAGGTGAACCCCACACGGGTTTGCGTGCCCTCGGCCCGTTTGCGGGCCTGTATCACAAAGCCGGGGGTGGCCTGACGGCGCGCGCGGGCGGCCAGCAGGAAATCGGCCCGCTTTTGCAGGGTCTTCAGACAGACGGAAACCGCCGGGGGCTGTTCCGCGCCTTCCCGGTCTGGGTCGGTCACATGAGCCTCCGGCGGTGTCATAGTCCGATTGCCTTTCGGCGAGATCTTAAGCGCTGAGCGACTTCCGACCCTTGGCACGACGTGCGTTCAGGATCTTGCGGCCGGCCTTGGTGGCCATGCGCGCACGGAAGCCGTGGCGGCGCTTGCGAACCAGGTTCGAAGGTTGGTAAGTGCGTTTCATCGCGCGGGCTCCGTCATGATGCGCCTGAACCCCGGTGGATTCGTGCGCGTGTGCTATTCGAAGCCCGGTCTTTAGAGCCGCAAAAGCGCCAAGTCAATTCGCCTGAGGGTAATTCTCGCAACATTTCCGTCATATGCGGCAAAAAACTTGGGCTTCCTGTAACATTACCCCCCTGACCCGGTCGAAAACTGCAATATTGGATCACCCCGGATCAAGCGCCCGTGATCGGCCTGTTGCAGCGCGCTTGGGTAGCGCATGTTGTGCTGCAACAACCACGCAAAGGAGCGCAAATGTCGCAGACACAGCCATCACAGGGCAGCCGAGGGACGCATGTCCTGCCATTGATCGCCATCGGCGTTGTGGCGGTGATTGGCGCCTTTACGTTACGCGACTATCTGTCGTTTCAGGCATTGGCAGATAACCGAGAGGCTTTGATCGCCTTTCGCGATGCCAATTATGTGCTGAGCGTGCTGGGCTTTGTGGCCATTTATACGCTGGTGGTGGCGTTTTCGTTGCCGGGGGCGACGATTGTGACATTGGCAGGAGGTTTCCTGTTTGCCACCTTCCCGGGGGCGATGTTCAATGTGGTTGGTGCCACGTTGGGGGCGACGGCGATCTTTCTGGCGGCGCGCTGGGGGCTGGGGGCCAAGCTGGGCGCCAAGCTTGAAAACGCTGATGGTGCGGTGAAACGCATCAAGGACGGGATTGATGAGAACCAGTGGTCTATGTTGTTTCTGATCCGTCTGGTGCCGGCGGTGCCCTTCTTTCTGGCCAACCTGATCCCGGCGTTTCTTGAAGTGCCTTTGCATCGGTTCGTGATCTCGACCTTTCTGGGCATCATTCCGGGCACGGTTGTTTATACATCGGTGGGGGCCGGTTTGTCCGAGGTGTTCGCCCGCGGTGAAACACCTGATCTGGGCATTATATTCGAGCCTCATATCATTGGACCGATCCTTGGGCTGGCGGTTTTGGCGGCGCTGCCGATCCTGATCAAAGCCATCCGCAAGAAAGAGCTGTAATCATGAAACGTATCAAAACGGATTTGTGCATCATCGGCGGGGGTTCGGGCGGGTTGTCCCTGGCCGCAGGGGCCGTACAGATGGGCGCTGACGTCGTGTTGGTCGAAGGCCACAAGATGGGCGGCGATTGCCTGAACTATGGCTGTGTGCCCTCTAAGGCGCTGCTGGCGGCCGGGGCCAAGGCGCAGGCGATGCGCGGCGATGCCTTTGGCGTGGCTGGCGTTGAGCCGAAGGTGGATTATGCCGCCGCCAAGGATCATGTCCGTGCCACCATTGCCACCATTGAACCCCATGACAGTGTCGAGCGGTTCGAAGGCTTGGGCGTGAAGGTCATTCAGGCCTATGGCACGTTCATTTCGGAAACGGAACTTGAGGCTGGCGATACGGTGATTACGGCGCGCCGGTTTGTGATCTCAACGGGGTCAACGCCCTTTGTGCCGCCCATTCCGGGGCTGGACACGGTGCCGTTTGAAACTAACGAGACCCTGTTTGATCTGCGCGAGGCACCGGAACATCTGATTATCATCGGGGGCGGGCCGATTGGTTTGGAGATGGCGCAGGCCCATGTGCGGCTGGGCAGCAAGGTTACGGTGATCGAGGCCGCCAAGGCGCTGGGTCGCGATGACTCGGAACTGGCCGCCGTGGTGCTGGACAAGCTGCGCGCCGAGGGTGTTGAGATCATCGAAGGGCAGGGCGCCCAGTCGGTGTCAGGCGCGCCGGGTGATATCACGGTTGAATTGGCCGATGGCCGCAACGTGCAGGGCTCCAACCTGTTGGTGGCCGTGGGCCGCAAACCGGCGTTGGAAAAACTGAACCTTAAGGCCGCAGGGGTGGAAACCACGCGCGCCGGGGTCAAGGTGGGGGCTGACCTGCGCAGCAGCAACAAACGCATTTATGCGATTGGCGATGCGGCGGGCGGGATGCAATTTACCCATGTGGCGGGCTATCACGCCGGGGTGGTGATCCGATCCATTCTGATGGGCCTGCCCGGCAAAGCCCGCGAGGATCACATCCCCCGCACCACCTATACCGACCCCGAGATCGCCCAGATCGGCCTGACCGAGGCCGAGGCGCGCGCGACTTATGGCGACAAGCTGACCGTGGCGCGGTTTGATTACGCAGGTAATGACCGCGCGATTGCCACGGGCAAAACAGCCGGATTGATCAAGGTGATGGTGGTCAAAGGCAAGCCGGTAGGGGCCGGAATTGCAGGTGCCCAAGCAGGTGAACTGATCGCGCCCTGGGCCATGGCCATTGCCAATGGTCTAAAGATGACCGCCGTCGCCAACATGGTTGCGCCTTATCCGACCTTACAAGAGCTTAACAAACGTGCCGCGGGTGCCTATTTTTCCCCTAAGCTGTTTGAAAACCCTTGGGTGAAGCGGGTGGTGCGCACCGTCCAGAAGCTGATCCCTTAAACGCGCGGGCATTATGGTACTAAATTCTCTTTCCGGCCGGTTCCTGATGCTGACGGTGGCTTTCGTCATGCTGGCCGAAGTGCTGATCTTTGTGCCTTCTATTGCGCGGTTCCGCGAAGATTACCTGCTGTTGCGTCTGGAACGGGCGCAGATTGCCTCGTTGGCGTCTTCGGCCGCCGAGGACATGATCGACGACGAACTGGAGGCCGAGCTGTTGAGCAATGCCGGCGTATTGAACGTTGTTCTGAGGCGCGATGAAATGCGTCAGCTGATCTTGTCGTCGCCCGTGCCGCAACCGATCTATCAAAGCTATGATCTGCGTGATGTGACCGCCTGGCAGTTGATGCGCGATGCATTGGCCTGCCTGCTGGACACAGAAGAACGGGTGATCCGGGTGCTGGGCCAGCCGGTACGCGATGGCGGCCAGCTGATCGAGGTCACGATGCAGAGCCAGCCGCTGCGCGCGGCGATGATTGACTATGGCTTGCGGATTTTGGTGTTGTCGCTGGTGATTTCGATCATCACGGCGGGTTTGCTGTTCTTTGCCGTGCGGCGCTTGCTGGTGCAGCCGATCAGGGGCGTTGTCGGCGCCATGCAGGCCTATGCTCAGGCGCCCGAGGATGCGCGCAGGATCATCGTGCCTTCGGCGACGCTGGTTGAACTGCGCGAGGCCGAAGTCGCCCTGAAATCCATGGAAACCCAGTTGACCGGGGCGCTGAAGCAAAAGGAGCGTCTGGCGCAGCTGGGCGGGGCGGTGGCCAAGATCAGCCATGATCTGCGTAATATCCTGACCACGGCACAGTTGTTTGCCGACCGCATGGAACTGTCAGACGATCCGGCCGTGCAGCGCGCCGCGCCCAAGATTGTGCGGTCGGTCAGCCGTGCGGTGAACCTGTGCGAAACCACGCTGGCCTTTGGCAAGGCCGAAGAGCCCGCGCCAGCATTGGATCGCGTGCAACTGTCGCTGCTGGTCAATGACGTGGTCGATAGCGAACGTCTGGCCGCGGGCGATCATGACATCAGCTTTTCGGAAGACGTGCCTGCGGGGCTTACGCTGCGGGCCGATCCTGAGCAACTGTTCCGGGTGATTTCCAACCTGATCCGCAATGCGCGACAGGCGATTGTCGCCAGCCGGGCGCCGGGCGAAATCTGTATCGGGGCCGCCGAAGATGACAATGAATGGATCATCCGCATCCGCGATACCGGCCCCGGCCTGCCGCCCAAAGCGCGCGAATTTCTGTTCCAGCCGTTTCAGGGCGGTATCCGCAAAGGCGGCACCGGGCTGGGACTTGCGATTTCGGCCGAGCTGATCCGCGGCCACGGTGGGCGTCTGGAATTGGAGCATTCTGACGAAACCGGCACTGCCTTCACCATCCGCTTGCCCAAGGGGGCAAACGAACTTGAAGAAAGTCTGTGATTTCTTTCGAATAGCTCTTGCAAAGCCCGGGCTGCAGGTCTAAATCACGCCTCCACGCGCTGGTAGCTCAGTTGGATAGAGTACTTGACTACGAATCAAGGGGTCGGGGGTTCGAATCCTCCCCAGCGCGCCATTCCCAAATGTCCAACTGAGATGTCCGTTAAGGCTTTGATTATTCAGGCTGTTTTCGGGTTGCGATCGTCTGTTTTCGTGGGCTGACCAATCAGGTTGGTGAAAACCCGTCCAAGGACTGTGCGCTTTCAGGTGAAGCCAAATTTATCCATATTTACCAAGGGTTTGCGCGGCGCATGAGGGCGCGTTCCGCCATGTGTTTGAAGGTGGCTGAGAGCCATCGCGTGGGGCGATCAGTGAAACACACGCCTTTGGGCCGCAAAACCGGGTGGTTTTGCGGCAATCCAGTTTGCAAAAAGGGCGGGCGCGCCGGTGTTTTCGGCGTTTTCTACGACATTCAGATCGTGAAAGCGTCGCGGAAAGCGTTCAGTGCGTCTTCGGGATCGTTGGCCGCGAATGCTTCCATTCCCACGGGGCCGTTGTAGCCCATGTCGAGCAACGCCTTGGCAACGCCGGCATAGTTGATCTCGCCTGTGCCGGGTTCGCAACGTCCGGGGTTGTCGGCCACTTGCACCTCACCGATCCACGGCAGGCAGGCCTCGCACCATCGGATCAGGTCACCTTCGCCGATCTGGGTGTGATAAAGGTCCAGATTGATCCGCAATTGCGGACGGTTGACCGTTGAGACCAGCGCGAGCACCTGCTCGGTGCTGCCAAATGGGCAGCCCGGATGGTCGAGCAGGTTGAGGTTTTCGAGCGTGAAGGTCACCCCTTCTTCCTCGGCCATATCGCAAATACCATTGAGCGTATCGATGGCCCGCCCGAACATACCCGGCGCAAAAGCACCATGCTGCGGGATTGGGATGCCGCCGTCACCAAGCCCTGTGCCATGCAGGTTCAGCCGGTCGACACCAAGCCGCTTGCCAACTTGCGCCGTTTCCCGCGCCGATGCCATAAGCATATCCGCCCCCTCGGAGTCGCAGAGCCGCCCTTGCAGATACCCGTTCATGATCGTGAAGTTGGCGCCCGTCGCTTCGAGCTTGTCCAAATCATGATCGGGCCAGTTCCACAGGCCGACACCAAACCCCATTTCCTTGAGCCGCGAAACGCGCCAATCGATGGGTTTGTCCTGCCACAGCATTTCCGCACACGCGGCCAAAGCAAAAGGTGAGGTCATTTCAGTATCCGTTTTGATCCAGGAAAAGCGCCATGGGGCGCCGTTACATCAGGTGCGCAACAGGGGGCGCGGCGACAAAGCGCCACTTGCGCTTGGGTCCAGCCATCACATTGAGATAATACATTTCGAAGCCGTGGGGCGCACCGCAGGGATGGTGACCTTTGGGCACGCACACCACGTCGCCATCATGAACAGCCATGGTTTCGTTGAGACTTAGGTCATCGGTATAAACGCGCTGAATGCCAAAGCCGTCAGCGGGGTTGAGGCGATGATAGTAGGTCTCTTCAAGATAGGTGATGCGGGGGAAGTCATCTTCGTCGTGGCGGTGGCTGGGATAGGAAGACCAGTTGCCCGCAGGGGTGAAAACTTCGGTCACCAGCAGACTGTCACAATAGTCTTCGTTCTCCATCGCGATGTTGTTGATAAAGCGCGCGTTTGAGCCTTCACCACGCTGTGTCAGCGTGATCCCGTCGGGGCCAATCCGCCGCGCTTGGTGGCCGCCAATGCCGGGCGCCTTGCACAGGGCGATGGTGGCCTCGGTTGTGGTTTCCAGTGACCAATCGCTATCGTTGGGAACATAGAGACAGTGAGGCGGGGTCTTTTCGAAGACATTCATCCGATCCCCCAACTCGCCCCAATCCTTACCCGCTGCTTTGATCTTGGCCTTGCCTTCGACCATCACGAGGATCACCTCATTGTCACCGGTCTTTTCAGACCAGGTTTCGCCCGCATGCAAACGGATCAGATCAAAGCCGACATAGCGCCACCCCGCGCTCTCGGGCGTGATTTGATGCACCTTGCCATGGGTGCCGAAGGGGTGCTTCAAAAGATCGGGCATGGGGGTGTTCCTCAGATAAGACCGGCATCGCAAGCGATGCGCTTGAGCGTATGCAGGCCAAGTGTTTGATACATGAGCGGATTGCGCAGATCGGGGTCTTGTTCGGCTTCGATGACAATCCAGCCGTCATAATCGGCCTCCTTCAGGATTTTCAGAAGCGGCTCGAAGTCGATGCCTCCTTCTTGATCTCCGGGTACGGTGAAGACGCTGCTGCGGACCCCGTCCATAAAGGACAACCCTTCGGCTTCCACTTTTGCGCGGACGGCAGGGCGCACATTTTTGGCATGGAAATGCGCGACACGAGAGGCGTATTTGGACAGCACCTCGGCCGGGTCGCCGCCGCCGAAATAGCAATGGCCCGCGTCGAACAGAAGCTTGGTCGCAGGCCCGACCGCCGCCATGAAAGCGTCGATGTCTTCGGGGCTTTGGACGACGGTTCCCATGTGGTGGTGATAGACCAGATCAATGCCCTGATCAGCGCAGTACTGCGCGATTTCTTCGACCTTGCTGGCAAAGTCCTGCATGCCCGCCGCGTCAAGCGTGGGGCGTTCTGTCAGGGGTTTGGAGAGCCCCTGAACCGAGTTGGACGTCTCGCAGACGATGCAGACCTTACAGCCATTGTGCTTGAGTTTGTCGAGATGCGGCTGAATCGCTTTTTTCTCGTCTTCGACGGAATGGGCCAGAAGGTTAAGCGAGTGCCACCCCGAGATGAACTGCAACCCATACCCGGCCAACAACTGCTTAAGGGCGGCAGGATCGTCTTGCGGCCAGCGGTGACCGTTCTCGATCCCGTCAAAACCGATCAGGTGACCGGCCTCGGCCAGAATGCGTTCTGTCGGGATATCAGCACCAAGGGTTTGATCGTCGTCATTGGCCCAGGCGATGGGGTTTGTGCCGAATTGAATCATGGGGGTCGCTCCATGCGGGAAAGAGTGTTGTCGACTAGTTGACCAGGCGCTGACGCTGGCGGTCCTTTAGGTAGGATTCAAAGGAGGCCTGCACGCCCTCCTGCGTAGAGACTTCGGGCACCGCAACGTCCCACCAGTGGCCGACGCCCTCGAATCCGGGGCCCTCTTTGGCGCTGGTCTCGATTACGATTGCTGTGGGAATGTCCCGACCGCGCGCGGCGGCGATTTGCGACTCAAGGTCTGCGATGTCGGTGGCTTTCACGGCGTGCGCGCCCATGGACGCGGCATGGGCCACATAGTCGATTTCAGGTTGGGTTTCGACGTTGCAATCCACATACATGTTGTTGAAAGCCTGCCCGCCACAAACCAAAGTTTGCAGGCGATTGATGCAGCCGTATCCGCGGTTGTCGGTCAGAACAACGGTGAACGGCACCCGCCGCATCACTGCAGTCGCCAGTTCGGAGTTGGCCATCATATAAGAGCCGTCCCCGACAAAGCAGATGACCTCACGCTCGGGGCGGGCGAGCTTTAGCCCCATGGCCCCGGCGATTTCATAGCCCATGCACGAAAAACCGTATTCCATGTGGTAGCCGCCCTGCGCGGGTTGCCATAAGAGCTTTAATGCGCCCGGCATTGTGCCTGCTGCGCACATGGCGATGGCTGTGTCATCGGTTGCGCGCTGGACGGCGCCAATCACTTCGGCGTCCAGCGGGCGATAGTCGGTTGGGGTGTTCTGGCGCGGTGCGCAATGGGCGGTCACAGCGTCAAGCCAAGCTTGGCGTGCGGATTGATCCACGGGGGCTGCTTTGTGATCCCCAAGCGCCGCGCCAATGGCTTCCAGCGCGGTTTTCGCATCGCCCATAACCGGGAGCGCGCCATGCTTTTCGGCGTCGTAAGCCGCGACATTGATCGAAACCAGCTTTCGGTTTGCCTGCTTGAACAACGCCCAGGAACCGGTTGTGAAATCCTGAAACCGGGTGCCGACACCAATCACCAGATCTGCCTCGGCTGCAATCTTGTTTGCCGCTGCCGAGCCATCAACCCCAGAGGCGCCAAAGTTCATCGGGTGGCTTTGTGCCAGCGCAGACTTGCCTGCCTGTGTCTCTACGACGGGAATGTTATGTGCCGCTGCAAAAGCGCCCAATGTGTCTTCGGCTTGCGCGTAGATCACGCCCCCACCTGCGACGATCACAGGAGTCTTGGCAGCCTTGATAAGGGTGACGACATCTTCAATCTCGCGCGGGTCAGGGGCCGGGCGGCGGATGCGCCAGACCTTGGGGGTAAAGAACTCTGCGGGATAATCGAAGGCTTCTGCCTGCACGTCCTGACAGAAAGCAAGCGTGACCGGGCCGCAGCTTGCGGGATCGGTCATTGTGGCCATCGCGCGCGGCAGGCAGGTGAGCAGGTGCTCGGGCCGCGAAATACGGTCGAAATAGCGGCTGACACTGCGGAACATATCGTTGGCAGACAGTGTGCCATCTTCGAAATTCTCGATCTGTTGGAGCACCGGATCCGGGCGGCGGTTGGCAAAGACATCCCCGGGGATAAACAGCACGGGCAGACGGTTTACATGCGCAAGTGCGGCTGCGGTCAGCATATTGGTCGCACCCGGCCCGATAGACGAGGTCACGGCCTGCGCCCGCGTGCGTTTCATCCCCTTGGCAAAGGCGATGGCGGTATGGGCCATCGTCTGTTCGTTCTGGCCACGCCACGTTGGGAAGCTTTCGCCCGCCTGTTGCAGCGCCTCACCCAGACCAGCCACGTTGCCGTGACCGAAAATGCCCCAGATGCCTTCGATGAAACGTTCGCCCTCTTCGGTCATTTGCACCGAGAGCCATTTCACCATGGCTTGCGCAGCGGTTAAACGGATTGTCTTGCTCATGAGATTTCTCCTTTACTCCGCGTTGCGGCGGGCTTTGGCGCGGGCGGTGTCCCACACCTTGCATAGGCGGGCATAGCGGGCAGACATCTGATCCACGGCTGTGGCATCGTCCATCTGGCCTTTCATCCATGCGCGCGCGGCATCACCGAAAATCGTGCGCCCCACTGCGAACCCCTTGACCAGATCGAAAGCGGCGGCGACTTCAAAGGATGCGGCAAGTTCTTCTTCTGGTGCGTCGAGCCCCAGAACCACAATGCCGCGGGTGTATTTGTCGTAGTCTTCAATGGCACTGACCGCTTTGCCCCACGCTTCGTGCGTTTTCAGCGGTTCCAGTTTCCACCAATCGGGATAGACGCCCGCTTGGTAAAACTGCCGGATCAAGGTGGGGGTGGTGTCGTCATCAACGGGACCCACTTTCGATGGAATGACCTCTAGCAGAAACTCAAGGTCATGGCGGCGACCCGCGGTAAAGAGGCGCTTGACGGTTTCTTCCTGTGCGGCGCGCGTTTCCGGTGCATCGTCCGGGTGACAGAAACACAGGCATTTGATGACGTTTTCGGCGGCCCATTCGACCAGAGTGCCACAGTCTGAACCAAGTTCAGGTTCCAGTTCCAGCGGCCTTGAGCCGGGCCATTCTGTTGGACGGCCGACCCACAGGCCCGAACCTGAGGCCCGATGCAACGCACTGCGTCCGATCCGGTTGTCGCACAGGATTCCGTAACCGGTTTCGCTTCCCTGAACACGCAACGCCGCATCCAGGCACAGCTCTTTGAATGCCGCGCCTTTCTTAAGGTCATAACCTTCCATCTCTTCCAGCTGCAGCCGGTGATCGAAAGCAAAGACACGCATGTTGGACCAATCCCCAGAATTGCGTGTATGGCGCGTGGTGGACCAGTGAATTTGTTCGAGCGCGGGATCATTGCGCAAATCTTTCTGCACCACGCCACGGCCAAGGAAATACGCCAGCTCGATTTCAGAGGGGTAGGCGGGTGTACACCCGTGGCGGGATACGGCGAAGGCCCCACAGGCATTGGCGTATTTAAGCGCCATGGGCCAATCGACGTCATCAAGCCCGTCCGACGCCATCCAACCTTTGAGCAAACCCGAGAAGAACCCGTCGCCTGCGCCCAGCACGTTGAACACTTCGATGGGGAAACCTTCCCCTGTCTGGCCATCGTCAAGGCTGGCTGGAACCGCGCCCTGGAAGGCCGAGGCCCCCAGCGCGCCGCGTTTGCACACCAGCACCGCCTGAGATTTCTCGCGCACGGCGCGCAAAGCCGCCAAGGTATCGGTCGATCCGCCTGCGATGTGGAATTCTTCTTCGGTGCCCACAATCAGATCGAAGTAGTGCAGGGTCGACAGAAGTTTTTGCGTCACTTCCGCGCTTTCGGCAAAACGGCTTTCGCCGTCGCCGTGGCCAAGCACGCCCCACAGATTGGGCCGGTAATCAATGTCCAGCGCCGTGCGCAACCCGTGCTTGCGCGCCAGATCAAGCGCCTTGGTGACGGCGGCTTCGGTCTTGGGGTTGGACAAATGCGTTCCGGTGACAACGACGGCCCGAGCACTGGCGATGAAGGCCTCGTCGATGTCATCTTCACACAGTGCCATGTCGGCGCAGTCTTCCCGGTAAAAGATCAACGGGAACTGTTCTTCATCACGAATTCCAAGGATTACCAGCGCTGTCAGACGGTCGGGGTCGGTTTTCACGCCTTGAGTAGAGACACCTTCACGGGCCAGTTGTTCAAGAATGAAGCGGCCCATGTGTTCGTTGCCCACCCGCGAGATCAGTCCGGTTTTCAGACCCAGACGGGAGGTGCCGCAGGCAATGTTTGTCGGGCTTCCGCCAATGTATTTGCGAAAAGAGCTCATATCTTCGAGCCGCCCGCCGATTTGGGCGCCATAGAGGTCAACGCCCGCGCGGCCGATGGTGATTACGTCGAGAGTTTTGGTCGTCATCTTAGGTGTCCACTGTCACAGGCCGGTCATCCGAAAAGGCCTTTGCATGAAGGATGCGCTCGCGTACGAGCTGATGTTTTAAGTCGGGGTGGACCTGGGACCCCTCGCGGAGTCTGAGAGCAGTTCCCGTGCCGATCAAAGCAGCGCCAAAAGGTGTGTCGAGCAGTTTCTGCATAAGCAGACGGTCTCCGAGACAGCGAATTTCAAGAGGAGTCCCGGGCATGCGGAACAGTGTTCAAGGGGTGGGCAACGCGGATGCTGCCCACCCAGGGGAGGAATTTTTAGACCGTTCCGCCAAGTGAGCCTTCGAGCGAAGCCAATTCCTGACCGCCGGCCATAAGGTCCTGCAGCTGTTCTGGGGTGATTTCACCCCGTACCGCCGTGCCAAGGGTCTTGCCGCGATTGAGTACCGTGAAACGATCCCCCACCGCCAAGGCATGACGCACGTTGTGGCTGATGAAGACCACGCCGATCCCCTGACGGCGGACCTTGTCGATGGTCGCCAGAACGTTCGAGGTTTGACGCACCCCGAGGGCCGATGTCGGTTCGTCCAGAATCAGGATTTTGGCTCCGAAGTAGACCGCGCGAGCAATGGCAACTGTCTGGCGCTCCCCCCCCGAAAGGGTGCCGACGGCCTGATCCGGGCCACGCAGGTTAATGCCCATCTTGCGCATTTCTTCCACGCAGACTTCGTTGGCAAACTTTGTGTCGAAACGTTTGCCAAGCCCTTTGCCCTTGGTCGGTTCGCGCCCCATGAAGAAGTTACGGGTCACCGACATCAATGGGATCATGGCCAGATCCTGAAACACGGTGGCGATCCCGGCCTCCATCGCATCACGTGGCGTGTTGAAGTTCATCGGCTTGCCTTCAAAGAAGATCTCTCCTTTGGTTGGCTTGTGCACGCCCGACATGGTCTTGATGAATGTCGATTTGCCGGCGCCGTTATCGCCCAGAAGGCAATGGCATTCGCCCGGTTTCACATCGAAGCTTACGCCGGCAAGCGCGATAATGTTGCCGAAGTGCTTTTCGATATTCTTCATCTCGACGACGGGATGAATATGGGCTGTCGGGTCGCCGTGATGGAATTTGCTGTCGTCAGTCATATCAGCGCTCCCCTGTGACGCGTTTGCGGATCGCATTGTTGAAAAGAACAGCGATCAGCAGCATGCCGCCCAGGAAGACCTGGAACCAGTCCTGATCGAAGTCGGTGTAGGTCAGGCCAATCACCACCATGCCGAAGATGATGGAGCCGAAGAAGGCACCGATGGCCGACCCATAGCCGCCGGTCAAAAGGCAGCCCCCGATCACGGCCGCGATGATGGCTTCGAACTCTTTCTGGAAACCGCGGCGGGCGTCCGTCGAACCGGCATCCATCACAGTGATGATGGCAACCAGTGCGGCACAACAAGCGGTCAGCATGAACAAAGAGATTTTCACGCGGTTCACCGGAACGCCCGAGTTAGACGCTGCGGTGGTGTCCCCGCCGGAAGCAAAAATCCAGTTGCCCGCAGGCGTGCGCAGCAGAATGTAGGTTGCAGCCAGTGCAATCGCGATGAACCAAAGGATTTCCACCGGAATGCCGGGCACTTTGGGGGCGCCGCTTTTGAAAGTGGCGACAAAGCCGTTGTCGGCAAGCCAGAGGAACAGGCCAGGGAAAGCATCGCCCGAGAAGAATGGCGCCAGCCAATCGCCCTCGATGGTGTCACGCACTCCGCGCAGCTGGGTCGAGCCACCGGTTGCCATTTTCAGGCCAACCAGAGACAGGCCGCGAAGGATAAACAAGAACGCCAGCGTTACGATAAAGGATGGCAACCCCGAGCGGATTACGATGTTGCCGTTGACCGCGCCGACACAGGCGGCAAATACAAAGGTAAGGGGGATCGAAATGATCAGGGGCAGGCCCCAGGTCACAACGCAGACCCCAAAGAACAAACCCGCGAAGGCGACCATTGAACCGATGGACAGATCGAACTCGCCGCCGATCATCAACAATGCGGCCCCGATCGCCAGAATTCCCAGTTGGGCAGCAGGTGTCATGAAGTTTATGACGCCCGACAGGCTGAACATCGCGCTGTCTGCTGTCAGAGCAAAGAAGATGATAACCAGGATTACACCTGCAATCGCGCCAAGCTCTGGACGTTTCATCATTTTGGCAAAGAATGGTTCGGACTTTAGCCGTTCATCCACTGCCTCTGGGGTCGTTTCGCTCATTTTTCCCTCCCGGATTAGATGGAACGGCACCGCAGTGCCGTTCCGATGTTTAGTGATCCAAGCAGAGCCGGATCAGCGGATGCCTTTGGCGGACAGATCCACAACCTGACCGGCTTTGTCAGCGGTGATCAGGTTCGGACCCGAAGGCACATTACCGCCGGGCATCAGGCCGTATTTGGCGTGCAGGCCCAGAAAATTCACCGACAGGTAGCCTTGCAGGAACTGCTGCTGGTCGATGGCGAAGGCGGCGTCACCGGCAACAACGGACTGCAGGAAGCTTGCCGACAGGTCGAACGAAGCAACTTTCACGTCGCGGCCCGACGCTTTCGCAGCGGCAACCGAAGGTTCACCAGCGGTCGAGGCGCCCAGAGCCATCACAGTGTCGATGCTTTCATCCGACGCCAGTGCAGCGGCCACTTTCGACTCGATCTCGGTCGGGTCGTTGGTGGTGGGCAGAACTTTTGACGCACCGCCGAAGCCTTCGGCAAAACCAGCACAGCGCAGATCAAGCGCCACATTGCCGACTTCCTGGTTCACACAGATGGCGCTGGTGCCACCCATCGAAGCCAGTTTTTCACCAGCGGCTTTGCCCGCGTCGAATTCGTCCTGACCGACGTGCAGCAGGGCACCCAGGCCTTTTGAAACATCCGACCCCGAGTTGATCGAAATCACCGGGATACCGGCGGCCACGGCGCGTTCAATTGACGGCCCAAGCGCATCAGCATCAGGAATCGAAACGATGAGCCCGTCAGGCTCTTGGTTTACCGCAGCATCGATCAGCTGCGACATGGCAACCATGTCGAACGTTTCCGGGGACCGATAGTCGACGTTCACGCCGGTATCGCGGCCCGCTTCCTCGACACCGTTTTTGACAACCGACCAGAACGGGTCGTTCGCCTGACCGTGGGCCACGACGATGATGTCCTGTGCTGCCACCGGTGCGGCGACAGCGATTGCCGACGCGGCAACGATGCCTTTGATGAGGTTCTTCATTTCAATTCCTCCCAATTGGTATGAGTGACTCATATGATTGGCCATTTTTGGCCAGAACTATCCGGCTTGCGCCGAATTTCGTATCGCAGAGCCGACTGGCGGCGCGCGAAATTCTCCTCCACTTTCCTAGACGCGTGGGCCGTTGCCCGCGCAGGAAGTTCATATTACCCGACATCTGCCAGGTTGATCGGTTTACCCTCGGCGACCGAACGGGTTGCGGCTTCGGCCATGGCCAGTGCAGCGACACCATCGTCAAGGGTTACGGGCAGCGCTTTGCCCCCGTTTACGGCGTCGACGAATGCGCTCCACTCTGCCGCATAAGACGGCATGTAGCGCTCAAGGAAAAAATACGTAGGCTTGGCACCAGTGACGCCCGCGATGGTTGACTTCACCAAGGTGTTCTCGAGCATGTTCTGCGCCTGCAAGAGCCCTTCAGACCCCAACAATTCAACCCGTTGGTCGTACCCGTACACGGCCCGGCGCGAGTTCTTGATGACCGCAACTTTGCCATCCGCATAGGTCATGGTCACCACGGCGGTGTCCACATCGCCTGCTGCTCCGATTTCCGGATCAACGATCGAGCTGCCGACCGCAGAGATCGTCACCGGAGGAGCCCCCATGATGAAGTTCGCCATGTCAAAGTCATGGATCATCATATCACGGAACAATCCGCCAGAGACCTTAATATAGCTTACGGGCGGCGGCGCTGGGTCGAAGGACGTAATTGACAAAAGCTCTGCCTTGCCGACATCGCCCGCATTCAGTGCGTCTTTCAGCGCGCCAAAGTTGGGGTCAAATCGGCGGTTGAACCCGATCATTACCGGCTTGCCACTGTCTTCAACGTTAGCTTGGCAGGCGCGGGCGCGCTCAAGGCTCAGGTCAACAGGCTTTTCGCACAATACGGCTTTACCGGCTGCGGCGGCTTGTTCGATCAGATTTGAATGCGTGTCCGTGGATGTTGCAATCAGAACTGCGCCGATTTCCGGGTCTGCGATGATATCTTCGGTCGCGCGCACCGCACAGCCAAAGGTCTGTGCCAGCTTCTCTGCGTTTTCCGGGAACACATCCGACACCGCAACGAGTTCACTATCGGGATGTGCCGTGATTGCCTTGGCGTGTACAATTGCAATACGGCCAGCGCCGAGAAGCCCTACCTTCAACATGAATCCTCCCTTGCCCGATTCTGTGGCTTTTCCAAACTATTACCGCCTTTTTGCACGCGCGTGCAATCACTTTCTGCACGCGCGTGCAAAAAGGTTGGCGCACGCGCGTGCAGAGAGATTGGATTCACGGTGTTTTTCGACTACGGTTCGGGATATGGAAGATCGAACAGACAAGGCCAGCAGTGACAAAGCCACCTATCAGGTGACTGCCGATGATGTGGCAAAACTTGCGGGTGTGTCACGTTGGACGGTGAATCGCGCCTTTAAAAAGGAAGCGTCCATTTCGGCCAAAACCCGCGAAAAAGTAATGCAGGCGGCCGATACGCTTGGCTACCTTCCTGACTTGCTGGCCGCCAGCCTGGCGTCGGATCGCAGCAACCTCGTGTGCCTCATGGTTGACGACTTCGCCAACCCGCACAAGCTGGTGATGCTTGAACGTTTGACACGAATCCTGCGGAAACACGGCTGGGACAGTTTGCTTGTGAACACGGCGAACGACACCGAAACCTCTGCGGCCCTTATGAGTGCGAGCCAGAGGCGTGTTGATGCGGCTGTGGTTATCGGCATTCAGTTCAACGACTCTAATCTGGCAACGGCCCAGGGCGCGCGTCGTGTGCGCAAGTTGATCGTCTTTGCGCGTTCATCCGAAAACCCGGATACTATCTCGGTCTGTTGTGATGATGTGGCGGCGATGGACACGATCACCGACTACGTCATCGAGAGGGGGTATCGGAAACCCCTGTTTCTTGCTGGCCCGCAAACCTCGTCGGCGCATCTGGGGCGCAAAGAGACTTTCCTTCGCCGTTGGAGCAACGAGTTCGGTCAAACGCCGGATTTTCTTGTCGCGGATAGATACGATGCGCGTTTGGCCTATGACCTTATCCACGGCACCTTTGTGGATCGCTCTGTTCAAGACCTGCCCGATATCATTGTATGCGAAAATGATGCGCTCGCCATGGGGGCTGTGGATGCCCTACGGTACGGACTTGGCCTGCGTGTGCCCGAGGATATCGCGGTTACCGGGTTTGATGACATCCCGCAGGTCGACAGCCCGAATTATAAGATCACCACCTACCGCCAACCTCTGACGGCGATGGCCGAAGGGCTGGTAGAGATTCTCAGGGGGACTGCCGACAACAGCGCGCTTAACCATTTTCGGGGCCAGCTTGTGGTCAGGGAAAGCGCCTGAAGCGCGGCTTTCGTGCGAAAACAGGCGGGAATCTTGTGCCCCCGCCTGCTGAATTGGATGATGGTGGACGGTGTTCAGGCGGCCTTGCCCTGAACGGCGGCATTGTAGAGCGCGGTTTCAAAATCCATGTATCCGGGGAAAGACACCGGATCGCCAAAGGGCACGATCTGGGTCGCCCAATAGCCACCAACCCCGTTCTTGCGATCAATCCAATAGAATGAATTGGCAAGCCCGGCCCAGCCGATGGCCCCCGCCGGGCGTCCTGTTGGGGCTTGTTCATGGTTGACCATGAACGTGTAACTCCAGCCCTTTGGATCCCCGGGGAAGAATTCAGCGTCATGTGATAGCTCGGGGATCACACCGGTTAGCATGCCGACCTTCTGATGCGCCTCCAGCCCGTCCTGAACAGCCCAGGCCACGGTTTCCGGTTTCAGCACCTGCCCGTGAAGCCCGGCCCCGTCATTGAGCCACATGCGAATAAACTTCATATATTCGGGGATCGTTGCATAAAGCCCATGGCCGCCAAAATCGACCTCGGGGTCGTCAGGCAAGGCAAAGTCATCCATCGGTGCCAAAGCGCCCGATGTGTCGCGCGCATGCATGGTGGCGGTGCGGGTTTTCATCGCTTGGGTGCGGGTAAAACCTATCTCGTCCATGCCAAGCGGATCGAATATCCGTTCGCGCATCACCGCGCCCAGTCTTTTGCCGCGAATGCCTTCGACCACCTGGCCAACCCAATCCACATTGGTGCCATATTCCCATTTGGCACCCGGATCGAACAGCAGCGGTGTTTCCAGCGCGGCCCGCGAACTGGTCAGCACGCTGGGTTGTTCAAAATCTTCGGCCAGACGTTTGTAGGTTTCGCTGAAAAAGTCATAGCCAAAGCCGCCCGTGTGCAGCATGAGTTGCCGGGTCGTGACATCGGATTTGGGCGCGCGCAGGATCGGCTGGCCCGCGTCATCAAACCCGTCGATCACCTGCAATTCGCCGATCGCGGGCGCATAGGTTTTGGCCGGGGCATCCAGATCCAGCAGGCCCTCCTCGACACATTGCAAAGCGGTGGTGCCAGTGATTGCTTTCGTGGTGGAAAAGATTGCGAAGACGGTGTCTTCGGACATCGGGGTATCGCCACCAAACCGGCGCTGACCTGCGGCGCCTGAATAGATATCGCCGTCACGATCAGTGACCATGGCCACCACGCCGGGCACCCGGTCTGAGCCTTCGTCATTGCCGCTTGCAACCCTGCCAAGTACCGCATCGAGCGTTGAATTGAGATCTGTCATGGTTTCCTCCCTTGCCAAACAGATTGGTTTGGCAAGGTGGGGGATGACGCCCGCCTGCGCTATTCGATCACGGAAGTCTTTGTTCGAAACCGGAAGAAAACTAGCTCAACCGGCGTCTGCGACGCAGGGTCTGTGATGGGTTTTCCCCGAACCGCTGGCGATAAATCCGGGACATGGCGCCGAAGTTCACATAGTTCCATTCGGCGGCGATCTGCGTCACGGTGGCGTTTTCAGGGGCGTTCAGCAACTCCGCGTGCAAGCCGTCGAGCCTGCGGTCGCGCAGAAACTCGCGTGGTGAAATCCCGCGATATTTGCGAAATCCGCCTGAAAGGGTCCGCGCCGATACGCCGACCCCTTGAGCCACCTCACCGATGGTGGGGGCGTTCTGGGCGTCATTCGCCATGATTTCTTCGGCACGGCGCACGTAATAGGGGGCCGCGCCGCGTGCGCCATCGGTGAGTGATATCCCCGCGCCTTGCGCCCAGGCCTGCAGAAGATCAACGCACAGCAGCTCTTCCAGATGGCGTGCCATCGCTGTGTCGCCTGCAACTTGGGCGCTTTGATCAATGCATTGCGCCACATAGGCCAGCAGCGCTTGCCAGCGCGATCCGCCGCCGCCAAAGGCAATACGTTTAGTCCACAGCCCGTCATCGGGAACAAAGCCAAACCAGCGTTGCGCGATTTCAGCAAGGACATCGTGCGGGATGGTGCAGTTTAGCTGAAGATGCTGCGCGTCGCCCTCAAGCCAGTAATCTGTTCGGCTGCAATCCACGACGAAACTGTCGCCGGCGGCGGTCACCGCATCGCTTTGCGCGTTTTGTTTGTGTCGCAAGGCCCCGCGCAGGGTATTTAGCACCAGAACATTCCCCGCTTCGGGGTCAAATTCAGTCAGGCGGATCGGAACCCCGTAAGAGAACCGCGATAGGGTCACGCGCCCTACCTGCGCTTGTCGCATGGTCGCATCAGGTTTCAGCAGCTTTCCAATCGGTCGCACCCGATAGGGCATATAAACCTGGCTGCAAAATTCCTGAACTTCGTCCCAGTCATCGGACGCAGTGGGGCCGGCCTGTTCAATGGCACGGCCCTGCATGTCTCGCAGTAAGGCCTGTTCAAGCACGGCGCACCTCCTCCCAGTAGACAGCGCCAGCCCTGAGGATAACCTGATTTGAACGTTTGCAGCAAGTTTTTGCGGTTGCGATGACGTGCCCGGCTGGCAGCGGCCGGTGGTCCATTCGCTGGGTAGCCTATTTGGCGCGGGGCAGGCGCAGTGTCACGCTGGCGCCTTTGTCGACCCGGTTGATGACCAAAGAGCCATCGTGGCGTTCCGCAACAGAGACGACAATCGCCAGACCAAGGCCGCTGCCTTCTGACGGTTCGACCTGTGAAAAGCGGCCCAGAGCCAGCGCGCTGTCTTCGGGCGATAGTCCCTTCCCATCATCCATGACTGTGACCATTGCGGTTGTGTCATCCGGGTGCAGGTCGACGGTTATGGAGGTCAAGTCCGGGCCGCCATGTTTAAGCGCATTGTCGATCAGATTCTTGATCGCTTCAGCGATGAACAGCCGGTCCCCGTGGATATCGACGGGATGCTCCGGGGCAATCAGTTCGAAGTCGATGTTGTGTCGCAGCACGCTTGGCCCGGCCTCGGCGCAGATGGTCCGAAGCTCTTGCGTCAGGTCAAAGGTTTCGGTGTGACCGTCTGGCATGGGTTGGCGCAGCCGGTCCATTGACAGCAACTGATCGGCGACGCGGGCGGAGTTCCGCGCGGCGGCGACCAATTCGTCGATCCGCTGATCGCGCTGGGCCGGGGTCGGCGAGTCCTGCAGGGCTTCGGCCATGGATTGGACCGCAGCGGCCGGATTGCGCAACTGATGCGCGGCGTTCGAAATGAACACCTGATGCGCGGCAATACTGTCTTCGACCTTGGCGAACAGCCGGTTCAGTGTTTCCACGATCCCCTGTGCTTCGATCGGAATGGCGCGTTTGATTTGGCTTAGATCGTTCGGTGACCGGATCGCGATGGCCTGTTGCAGATCAAGCAAGGGGCGCAGCCCCAATGCAACCCCGAACCACACCACAAGCGCCAGCGTGAAAAGCAGAACACCGATCAAACCGGCAGCGCGCAAGGCAAGCTCGGCGGCGAACCGGCTTCGATCAGAAATGCGTTGCCACACTGTTACCGTGGCATTGCCCGTCACGCCGTCGATGGCCACGCGTTCGACAATTCGCAACACGCGCACCGTTTCGCCCCGGTACTGTGCTTCGAAATAGACCGGTGCGTGAATATCTGCGCGGTTGGTGACGGTCCCGGCAGGCGGATAGGCATAGCCTGTCACATAGATCCCGCCCGGACCGGTCGCATGATAGAAAACCTCGCCGCCGGTGGCGTCGCTGATCAGGTCACTGGTCGTGGGCGAAAGCGCATCCCCGCCCGAAATCGCCACATCACGGGAAATGGCAAGCGCGGCGGACAAAAGCGAGCGGTCGAACAGCTCTTCTGCGGTCGTCTGCGCCACGGTAAAGCGCCAGTATCCAAGCAGCAGCGCCATCAATAGCAAAGGGGTCAGGATCAGGACGAACAATCTTTGCCGCAGCGAGTAAACATTGTTCATGCCGGGGTTTCTTCCAGCATATACCCAAGCCCGCGCGCGGTTTTGATGACCACCCCATGTTCGGCCAGGCGGCGGCGCAGGCGCGACACCAAGGGTTCGACCGCCGTGTCATCAACATCTGCGCCAATCCCGTAGACGTGATCTGTCAACGCCGGTTTTGACACCAGCCGACCGCGTCGATCCAACAGGCATTCCAGCACGGCCAGCTCTTTGCGGGGAATGTCCAGCCGCTCTCCACAGGCGGTGACCTGTCGGGCGGTGCGGTCAAACGTGACAACGCCGATGGTTTCCTTTGCCCCGAATTCCAGGTTCTTGCGGCGCGACAGCGCGCGGATTCGGGCCTCCAGTTCATCCATCTCGAAAGGTTTGACCAAATAGTCGTCGGCGCCCAGATCAAGCCCGGCGACTCGGTCGCTGGTTTCGCTGCGTGCTGTCAGCAGAATGACGGGGCAATTGTCGCCTCGCGCCCGCAGATTTTGCAGAATTTCAAGGCCGCTTTTTCCGGGCAGATTGATATCCAACACAACAAGATCGCCACCTTCCTGAGCCAAAAATGCATCGGCTTCGTCGCCGCTGGTCAGCACATCTGCTGCATGGCCACGGTCACGCAGACGATAGGAAATCGCTTTAGCGAGCGTTTCATTGTCTTCGACGATGACGATACGCATTTTTTGGTTCCGCAAGGTTCACGCAAGGTTGGCCTCTCATGATCCGCAGATCTTAAGGGGAATCAATCCCCGTATTTGGTCAGACACTGTCGCCTTGGAGGAGATGCTGTGTTTGACTGGTCATTAGGGAGGAATACATGACCATTTCCAAATTCACGCGCCGTGCTGTTGTTGGCCTGATTGCCGCTGCCGGTATTGCCGCGCCCGCCGCCGCTGCCGAGGTTGATTTCTCGGGCAAGACCATTGAATGGGTGATCCCGTTCTCGGAAACCGGTGGTTCGGCCAAATGGGCCAACTTCTTCGCACCGCTGCTATCCGAAGAGCTGCCCGGCAACCCCACTGTTGTTGTAAAGTTCATGCCCGGTGCAGGGTCGACCAAGGGCGCCAACTGGTTCCAGGAACAAGAGCACGAAGATGGCACCTTGCTGTTTGGCTCGTCGGGGTCCACCCAGTTCCCGTATCTGCTGGGCGATCCGCGCGTACGCTATGAGTACAATGACTGGAACGCTGTGATGGCGTCGGGCACCGGTGGTGTGGCCTATCTGAACGCCGAAGACGGCGCGAAGTTTGATGGCTCGGCCAATGCGCTGAAAGACACCGACTTTATCTATGGCTCGCAGGGCGCGACCCGTCTTGATCTGGTGCCGCTGCTGGCCTGGGAAATGCTGGGCATGAATGTCGAGCCGGTGTTTGGCATCAAAGGCCGTGGCGATGGCCGCCTGATGTTTGAGCGCGGCGAAGCCAACATCGATTATCAGACCTCGTCGGGCTACCTGAAGGGTTCGGCCGACATGGTCGAAGCTGGCACCGCTGTTCCTATGATGACCTGGGGTGCGCTGGACGCCGATGGCAACATCGTGCGCGACCCGACTTTCCCCGAAATTGCGACCTTCAAAGAGGTCTGCGAAGCGACGGATGGTTGCGAAACCTCGGGTGAAGCATGGGATGCCTGGAAAGCCTTCTTCATCTCGGGTTTCCCGGTGCAGAAACTGGCCTTCCTGCCCGCAGGTACACCGCAGGACGTAATCGATACCTACACCGCCGCGTTTGAAGCTGTGCGCAGCCGTCCGGATTTCCCCGAAATCTCTTCGAAGCGCGTTGGCAAATACGATGTCTTTGTCGGTGAAGGCGCCCAGACTGCTTTGGGCACCGCGACCAACGTACCTGACGAAGCAAAAGCATTCGTCGTGACCTGGCTCAAAGAAGCCTACGGCGTTGAACTGAAGTAACACCAGTTCTAACTCGGCGCGCCTTTGCTCTCCCAGAGGCGCGCCACTTTCCAACTTAAAAATCTAACTGAAAGCGAGTCCTATGGAGATGTTCGCTACCGCACTTCCTGCGCTTGGTGACGCGTGGGCATTGATCCTGCAACCTGTCGTTCTTGGCTATCTTGTTCTGGGCGTTGTGATGGGGCTTGCCGTTGGCGTTTTCCCCGGTTTGGGAGGCATCGCAGGCCTTTCCCTGCTGCTGCCTTTCATGTTCGGCATGGACCCAATCCTTGGGCTGGCGCTGATGATCGGCATGGTGGCCGTGGTGCCAACCTCAGACACGTTCGCATCGGTTTTAATGGGCATCCCCGGCAGTTCGGCATCACAGGCAACGGTGCTGGATGGCTTCCCAATGGCCAAGAAAGGCGAGGCCGCGCGGGCCTTGTCCGCCGCTTTTGCCTCGTCGTTGTTTGGCGGGCTGGTCGGTGCCAGTTTCCTGACCATCTTCATTCTGGTGGCGCGCCCCATCGTGCTGGCCTTTGGCTTGCCCGAGATGTTGATGATTACCATCCTTGGCCTGTCGATGGTCGCCATTCTGGCCGGTCGCATCGCGCTGAAGGGGCTGGCGGCGGCCGGGCTTGGCCTGATGATCGGCACCATCGGCGAGGCCGACGCGGGCGGCAGCCTGCGCATGGCCACCTATGATATTCCCTACCTGACCGACGGGCTGAAGCTGGTTATCGTTGGTCTGGGTATCTTTGCCGTGCCTGAAATTGTTTCGCTGCTGCGTCAGGACCGTTCTATCGCCAAAGGCGCCAGCCTTGGTGCCGGTTGGTTTGATGGCGTAAAAGACTGGTTCGCCAATATCTGGCTGTCGATCCGCTGTTCGATCATCGGTGTTGTCGTGGGCGTGATCCCCGGCCTTGGTGGCTCGGTCGTGGACTGGATTGCCTATGGCCATTCGGTTCAGACCACCAAAGACAAATCGAACTTTGGCAAAGGCGAAGTGCGCGGCGTGATCGGGCCGGAAAGCAGTAACAACGCCAAAGAGGGCGGCGGGCTGGTGCCCACATTGCTGTTCGGCATCCCCGGATCTGGCTCCATGGCGATCTTCATCGGGGCTGTGGCCCTGCTGGGCTCGGGCGACATCGAAGTTGGCCCCGGCATGCTCAAGAACAATCTGGACATCACCTATTCGATCGTTTGGTTGCTGGCCCTGGCGAACGTGGTGGGTACGATCATCTGCATCGGCGCTTCGGGCGGTATCGCCAAGCTGACGACCATCAAATTCACCTATCTGGCACCTTTCCTGTTCATGCTGATCAGCTTTGCGGCTTTCCAGTCCGGGCAGAACTTCGAAGACCTTCTGGCGCTGTTTGTCATTGGTCTGATCGGGATTTTCCTGCGCCGCTTTGACTGGTCGCGCCCGGCTTTCCTGATCGGGTTCGTGTTGTCCAACCCGGTTGAAAAATTCACCAACCAAGCGTTCCAGATTGCCAGCTTTCGCTTTCGCAAAAGCTTTGAGGAAGGGATCGACTATATCTTCAGCCCGATCGTGATCGTGCTGATCATCATCACGCTGGTTTCAGTGGTGCTGGGCATTCGTCAGGCCAAAGCCATTATGGCCGAAGGGGATGTGCAATCTGGTTCGAAACGCGCGCCGCTGGTGTTCTTGCTGGTGATTGCGGGGTACCTGACCTTCGCATTGATCAATGCCAATATGATCCCTGACTACAACATGACCGACAAGGTGATCCCGTTGGTCGTGGGTGGGTTCTCGTTGGCGTGCTGTCTGATCCTGTTGTTCCAGATGATGCGCCGCCCTGAGGGCGATAGCATCTTCGCCGACAAAGAGATCGCAGGTGAGGACGCCGATGCGCCCTATGGGCTTTGGTCAACGCTGGCCTGGTTCGCCGGTCTGATCGCGGCGACCTGGTTCGTGGGCTTCATTCTGGCGCTGATCGGCTTCCTTGTCGCCTTCTTCCGGGTGCGCGCAGGGGCGGGCTGGGGCAAGACCTTGCTGTTGACCGCCTGCGGCATCGGCTTCATGTGCCTGATGGCAGGCGCGCTGAACCGCGACTTCCCGCCGGGTCTGTTGCAGGGGGCGGTAGACTTGCCGTGGCCGCTGAAATGACCCAGACAGGCATCCCCTATACCTTCATGCGGGGCGGGACCTCGCGCGGGCCCTACTTCCTGCGCGCGGACCTGCCCGAGGATCTGGACACGCTGGCACAGGTGCTGATCAGCGCCGTCGGCTCAGGTCACCCGCTTAATATCGACGGGATCGGCGGCGGCGCCGCCGTCACCACCAAAGTCGCCATGCTCTCCAAAAGCGATGACGACTGGGCCGATATCGACTATTTCTTCGCGCAGGTTTCTGTCGAAGAAAAGCTGGTCGATTTCAAACCCACCTGCGGCAATATCATGTCCGGTGTCGGCCCCGCCGCGCTTGAGATGGGCCTGATTGACCCCACCGGGGACATCACCGAGATCAAAATCCGCGCCGTCAACACCGGCGCCCAGGTTGTGGCACAGGTCGAAACGCCCGGCGGAGAGCTGACCTATGAGGGCGACACGGCAATCGCCGGCGCCCCCGGCACCGCGGCCCCGGTTTTGCTCAAGTTCATGGGCGTGGTCGGTTCGGCCACGGGCGCGTTCCTGCCCACCGGTCAACTGCGCGATGTGATCGACGGCATCGAGGTCACCTGCATGGACGTGGCGATGCCCGTGGTCATCGCACGGGCGACGGACTTCGGGCTGTCGGGCCACGAAAGCGCCGCCGAGCTGGACGCCAACAAAGCGTTCTTTGACCGCATGGAGGCGATCCGCCGAAAGGCAGGCGAGCTGATGGGCATGGGCGATGTGTCCAAGTCCGTCACACCCAAGTTCGGCCTGCTTGCCCCCGCCGAAAACGGCGGCACCATCGCCGCACGATACTTCATGCCGTGGAAGACCCACCCAACGATGGCCGTCACCGGCGCCCAATGCCTTGCCTCATGCGCGCTGACACCGGGCACCATTGCAGATGGCATGCTGGAACGCAGTTCAGACAGTCCCTGCGATGTGGTTTTGGAGCATGCGTCAGGCACGATCAGCGTGCTGGTCGATTTTACTGCCAACAATGGTTTCGCGCTGAACTCGGCCGGGTTGCTGCGCACGGCACGCAAGCTGGCCGATGGCCATGTCTATGTACCCAGTTCCGTCTGGGCCGAAAAAGAGGACTGACCCATGAGCATGACGAATATCCTCGTTGCTTTTAATGGCACGGAAAGCGCCGCGTCGGCGTTGCTTTATGCCGCCAACCTCGTGCGCGCTAACGGGGGTCATGTCACGGCGGTGCTGGCCCACAGCACCCACGAGGCCGTCAACAGCCGCGCAGCCTGGGTTCCGGCTAAAGCACAGCAGATTATTCAGGACGCGAACGCTGAAATCATCGAGCAGATCGAGGCCCGTTTTGAAAGCTATCGCACCCAGTTGGACCTGGGGGACAGGCTTCATTTCATGCGGGCTGCGGGCCGTGTCGATGCGATCTTGTCGGAATGCGCACGCGGATTTGACATGATCGTCGTTGGGCAGGATCAGACTGAATCCGTTGATGAACATGTCACCATTCACCCGGATCGCATCGCGCTGCTTAGCGGGCGCCCGCTTGTCGTGGTGCCAATGGGCTATGACGCCACCGCGCAGCATTCGCATGCGGCTGTGGCCTGGGATGGCAGTCGGGCCTCGGCGCGGGCCTTGTCGGACAGTTTGGGGCTGCTTGAGGATCAGGGTAAGGTTTCGGTACTCACTGTTGGTGACGACCCGTTGCCGCGTCCGATGAACGATGTTCTTACCCACCTGTCGCGCCACGGCATTGATGCCCAGCACAATGATCTGCCCCTGCAGGGCGACGTTGCTCAGACATTGCTGCGGTTCACCCGCGATCACGACCCCTGCCTGCTTGTGATGGGCGCTTACGAGCACTCTAAGTTCCGCGAAGACTTCCTTGGCGGCTTAACGGCCAAGATACTTCGTGCAATCGACATTCCGGTTCTGCTGGCACATTAAGGAAGCCTGAAAATGACCTCACACGAAGCACAAGATCAGATCAGCGCAGCGATGGAGCAGCTGAAAGCGCTGCGTGACGCCATCGGCGCACAGCTCGCCAAGCCGGGGGTCGATATGGCCTCGTGCGATGGTGAAACGCACCGCCTGTCGGATTTGCACGACCGACTGGCCCGCGCCATACAAGCCTATTACTGACCGAAAGGGCGGTTATGAAAGTCCATATCCTTGACGACTGGTTTGATACACTGCGTGGATTGCCGTGTTTTGCCAAACTGGATGGCCATGAGGTGACCGTCTGGACCGATCACGTCGAGGATATTGACCTTTTGGCGACCCGTCTGGCCGAGGCCGAGGCGTTGGTGTTGTTCCGTGAGCGCACCAAGATCACCGGGCAGCTTTTGGCGCGCCTGCCGAACCTGAAACTGATCAGTCAGCGCAGCGTTTACCCGCATATCGACGTACCTGCCTGCACTGCCAATAACGTGGTGTTGAGTTCGAAGATGCCGGCTGGGTCCACCAACTATGCGGCGGCGGAACTGACCTGGGGGTTGGTCTTAGCGGCAATGCGCCAGATCCCGGCGCAAATGGCTTCGACCAAGGCGGGCACTTGGCAGATGGGGGTTGGCAAGACACTGCATGGGCGCCGTCTGGGCCTGTATGGCTATGGCCGAATTGCCAAAGCGGTGGCAGGCTATGCCAAGGCCTTTGGCATGGAGGTGGTCTGGTGGGCGTCTGACGCGGGTCGCGCGCGGGCTGAAGCAGACGGCGAAACGGTGGCCAAAAGACGAGCGGTCTTTTTCGCTGAGAGCGACGTGGTATCGGTGCATCTGCGTTTGAAACCGGCCACCAAAGGCATCATCACTGCAGGCGACCTGGCGCTGATGCGCGAGGACGCGCTGTTTGTGAACACCTCTCGTGCCGGTTTGATCGAGCCGGGGGCTTTGTTGGATGCGCTGAACGCGGGGCGCCCCGGCACAGCCGCGATCGACGTGTTCGACACCGAGCCGATGCGCGACCCAACGGACCCGCTGTTGGCGCATCCAAACCTGATTTGCACCCCTCATATCGGCTTTGTCACCGAGGACGAGTTTGATTTGCAGTTCGGCGATATCTTCGATCAGATCAATGCCTATGCCAGCGGCGCACCGACCCACATGATCAATCCCGAGGTTTGGAGCGCGTCGTAACCCAACGCGCCACGATTGGGGCACCGGTGATCACCAGAACGATCCGCACCAGATGGTGGGCGATCACAAAGCCCAGATCCGCACCTGCAACAATCGCCAGTACCGTCATTTCGGCCTGACCGCCGGGCGCAAAGGCCAAGAAGGCCTCAATTGCCGGGGCCAACCCCAGCAGGTTCGCCAGCTGTGCAAAGAAGGCCGCAAGCACCGCAAGGATCAGCACAAAGGCCACCCCAGCCGCGATGATCTTGCGCAGCTCGGCCAATGTGACCCCGACATAATGCACCCCGACTCCGATGCCGATGAAGAACTGCGCGGCAAGAATGGCTTCGGCCGGGGGGCGACTGTGCAGAAGGCCAGTCAGGGACAGGGCCGCAGCCGCAATCATCGGGCCAAGGATCGAGGCCCCGAACAGGCCAACGCGCACACCGCCTTTCCAGCCGATCAAGGCGGCAGCGGCCATCAGCAGCAGTTCGTGGATTGGCAGATCCGCGGCGGGTTGACCGATGGGGTTGGTCAAGCCCGCACCGTAAAGGCTTGTCAGAAGGATCGGTGCGACGGTCACGATTATCAGAACCCGGGTGGCATGGATCAGGGACAGGATGCGCGGGTTGCCTCCGGCCTCTTGTCCGAAAATGATCATGTCCTGCAAACCGCCGGGCATGGCGGCGTAATAGGCGGTGACCGTGTCAAAGCCGCAGACTTTGCGAAAGAAGGGCACGCCGACCAATCCGATCAAGGCGATATAGATCGGGATCAGGGCGACTGACCCGGCCATCTGCGGCAGTTGCGCCAAAACGGCGGGGGTGATGGTTGCGCCGACGGCCACGCCCAATATGGTGCGCGCGCCGACCGAGACCTGCCCGAACCCTTGCAGCTTGCCCCCCGCCAACGCGACCACCAGACAGCCCGCCATCGGGCCAAACAGAAAGGGCAGCGGCAGGCCCGTGAAGTAAAACACCGCAAGCCCGGCAAGAGCGGAAACCGCGGTCAGTAGCCGACCTTTGAGTATCTCAGACATTGGGAAACTCCTTGGGCTTTGAAAACGGAAAAACCGGCCGCTGGGGCCGGAAGTTCCTTGGGTATGTGTGTTGGCCGCTCAAGCGGCAGCTGCGGGTTTGGGATTGGGGGTGGGGCTTTTGTTTTGCTCCTCCCTGATCAGCGCCGTCAGGCGATAGAACCCGTGTGCCATCTTCGAGTATGGCGTCAGCAGGAAGAAACTAAGTACCGCCCCCAAATGCAACGCCAGCAGGACGGGCATAAGGGCCGTGCTGCCAAGGGCATAGAGCATCAACCCACTGAGGCCGACGAAACCAAGCAGCGCGATAAAGGCCATCTCGCCGCCCCATGCTTTGGCATCTGCCAGATTGCGGTCGGCCTTGAGTTTCAGCATTGCCATGCCCGTGGTGCCAACCGTCAGCAAAATACCCCCCGGTACACCCAGCAGCTTGGGCAGAGAGAAAAGCCCGTAAGGCGCGTGCATGTCGAATACATAGTGCATGACCGTGCCCGCCGAGGTCGACGCAAAGCACAACAGGAACCCATACATCACAGCCTGATGCACATGACGCCGAGCGTGGGAAAAGCGGTCTTCGTCTTCAAAATTGCAGCCATCACCATGCCCTGCGGCAAGGTCTTTCATCTTGGCAACGGCACCAAAAGCGCCGGTGATATGCGACAGGCGCAGGGGCTGGCCGCCAACCGACTTCCAATAGGCGCGCAAGCTAAGCGCAAGGCTGAACAGCGGGAACAGGAAAGCCGGGGCAAAGATCGCCACCATCGCATTGTGGGACAGCGCGGCATAAAAGCCATCGCCCCCGGCGGACCCTATCGCGCGGATCGCCCAGAACAGCAGGGCGAAGCCAAGAACGGTGACCACGGCGATACGCAACCCGTGGGTCTGGAACAATCGGGCAAAAGGGCCGGGCCAGGCAAAGCTTTCCCAGCTGTCACGACGGACCTCGGCCAAGGCTTTGGGCAGGTTCAGGTCAAACTCGTGCGGGGCGGTGTATTGGCAGGCGTAATAGCAGCCCCGGCAGTTGTGGCACAGGTTGGCCAGCTGGGTCAGATCGCCATCCGCAAAGGCGCGTTCGCGGTGCAGGGCGGGAAAGACTGAACAGTAGCCTTCGCAATAGCGGCAGGCGTTGCAAATCTCGGCCTGTCGCCGGGCTTCTTGAAGCAGATCAGTTTGCATAGGCAGCGGCCTCTCGTCCTGCGATGCGTCCAAAGACGGTTCCGATGGTCATGCCGTATCCGGCCAGATAGCCTTGGCCCAGAATTGAGCCTGCCATTGTCTCACCCGCGGCCCAAAGGTTCTTGATCGGGCCATCCTTGGTTGAACACTGCGCGGTGTCATCGACCTTGAGCCCCAGATAGGTGAAGGTCACCCCGGTCCGCAGCGAATAGCCATAGAACGGCGGCTCGGTGATCGGGCGGGCCCAGTTGGTTTTTGCGGGCGTGATCCCGGTGGTGGTCACGCCGTCCAGCTCGGTCGGGTGGAAGTTGGAGGTATCCCCACAGGCGGCATTGAAGTCCTCTACGGTTGCGCGCAGCTTATCGGCAGGTAGGCCCATCATGACGGCCAGTTCCTCGATCGTGTCGGCCTTAAGCGGCGGAAAGACCGAGGGCATGAACAGGTTTAGCGACTTGGCGTCGATGACCACATACCCCACCTGATCAGGCTGTGCGGCGACCAACCGCCCCCAGATCGCATAGCGTTTGGGCCATGTGTCTTCGCCCTCGTCATAGAAGCGTTCTGCGTTTTTATTGACGACGATGGAAAATGGCACACAGTCCAGACGGGTGACGATGCCGCCATCATACTTCGGCGCGCGCCCGTCAATGGCGACGGCGTGGCACTGGGTGGGGTCGCCCACGGATTGCACGCCCTGCTCCAGCAGATCAGCAAGGACCACACCGCGGTTGTAAGGTGTGCCACGGATCAGGAAGTTCTTGGCAGGTTCCCCCCAGGCACGGGTCAGCCAATCGGTGTCGGCCTGAAACCCGCCCGAGGCGACAACAACGGCCTTGGGGCTGATGCGGTGGCTTTGGCCCGCGTGGGTATAGTCGACCCATGCGATACGATCGCTGTCTAGCTGCAGATGGGTCACGGCGGCTTCATAAAGCACGTCCACACCCAGCTTTTCAGCGGTGCGATAATAGGCGTTCACCAGGGATTTTCCGCCCCCCATGAAGAAGGCGTTGGTGCGCGCCAGCGACAGTGTGCCCGACAGCGATGGCTGAAACCGAACGCCATGTTCTTGCATCCATGGCAAACACTCCTCCGAGGTGCGAATGGCCAGACGCGCCAGATGTTCGTCGGTTTTGCCTGCGGTCACCTTCATCAGATCGGCGAAGTATTCCTCTTCGCTGTAACTTTCGACCAACGGGCCAAGCGGCCCTGAATGCATGCAGCGAAAGTTGCGGGTGTGGCGCGAATTACCGCCCCGATAGGCCTTGGGCGCGGTTTCCAGAATCAACACTTTGGCGCCAGCCTCAGCGGCCGTCATAGCGGCGCAAAGTGCAGCGTTTCCACCACCGATTATTGCAATGTCATATGGGCTGGTCATGTTCTGGCTTCCTTTGAAACCGGGATACCAACGGGATAATAAATTGACCAATGTTGGATTTTTCGCAATTAATGCGTAATGCGCATCAATTATGACTTCGCCGATCTTGAAGCCTTCCTTGCAGTCAAGGAAACCGGGTCATTTCATCTTGCCGCCGAGCGGCTGAACCTTTCGCAATCTGCGGTCACACGTCGGGTGCAAAAGTTAGAGACGGCCTTGGATTCGGTGCTGTTTGAACGCACCACGCGTGCGGTCAAACCCACGCTTGCCGCCAAGCGGTTACAGTCACGGGCCGAGGCGATACTGGACGATGCGCGGGAAACCGCATCGGCCATGCGCGATGAAAGCGTCGCTTATGCCTACCAACGCAATGCGGTGGTGACGGTGGCGGTTATTCCAACCGTGGCAAAGCTGATAATTCCGGAAGCAATCCGTAGGTTCCGCAGCCAAGGCCACGGCGCGCGGTTTCGATTTTTCGACCAATCCGCCAACGCTGTCGCAGAGTCGGTTGCGAGGGCCGAGGCGGATTTCGGCATTTGTTCGATCCCGGAACTGGAGCCAAACACCCGGTTTGAATCCCTGTTCAACGACCAGATTGTGCTGGTTCTGCCAAAGGACCATCCGCTGGTCGCGCAACGCCGTTTGAACTGGACCGACATCGCCAATGAAGATCTGATTGTGCCTGCGCGGGGCACCGGCAACAGGCTTTTGATAGACGAGGCAATGGCGCGGGCGGGCTTGCCGCTTTTGTGGGCCTATGAAATCCGTCGTTCGACAACTGCCTTGGACTTTGTGTCCGAGGGAATGGGCCTGGCCCTGTTGCCGCGTTCTGCGCTGGCCTCGTACCCGGATCGCGGCGTGGTTTTCAAACCCATCGACAACCCGACCATTCTGCGGCCCGTGGGGATGTTGAGCCGGATCGAACAAAAGCAGACGGCATCTGAGGGCGCATTCAAAGACATCATTCGCACCGTCTGCGCGACGCTTTAAGCGGCCACGAACCAGCGTTTCGCGGCTGCGATATATGATGTTCTGGGAAAATTGGTAGCGGAGGAGGGACTTGAACCCCCGACACGCGGATTATGATTCCGCTGCTCTAACCACCTGAGCTACTCCGCCACGGTGAGCGGCTGATTAAGCGAACGACGCGGGGGCGTCAATGGGGAAATTCGCGAATTTAGACATTTCCCCGACTGGCTTAGGCCGCCACCATCATACCGTCTGTTTTAAGGCCCGAGAGGGTCTCGTCCAGCGATTGAACCGCGCGTTCGAACAGCGTGTCGATTTCATCGCGCGAGATGATCAGAGGCGGGGCGATGATCATCCGGTCGCCCACGTGGCGCATGATCAGACCATTGGCAAAGCACCGTTCGCGACACCGAAAGCCCACGGTGCCCGGGTCAGATGCAAACTTGGCCCGCGCGGCTTTGTCGGGCGTCAGCGCCAGCCCGGCCATCAGCCCTTTGTTGACGGTTTCGCCGACCAGCGGATGATCGGCCAACTGCGCCCATTTCTCGGTCAGGTAGGGTATTGTGTCGGCGGCGGCCTTCTCGATGATCTGTTCTTCCTGCAGGATGCGCAGGTTTTCCAAAGCCACAGCGCAGGCCACCGGATGACCTGAATAGGTATAGCCGTGGTTGAAGTCGCCGCCGTGGTCTATCACCTGCGCGACCTCGTCCGACAGGATCGACGCGCCGATGGGCATATAGCCCGATGACAGGCCTTTGGCGGTGGTAATGATATCAGGGCGAATGTCATAGGTCTGACTGCCAAACCAGTTACCCGTGCGGCCAAATCCGGTGATGACCTCATCTGCGATCAGCAGGATGTCATAGTCGTCGCAGATGCGCTGGATTTCAGGCCAATAGGTATCGGGCGCGACGATCACGCCACCGGCGCCTTGCACCGGCTCGGCGATGAAGGCGGCGACGTTATCGGGGCCAACTTCATGGATCATTGCTTCCAGCTGGCGGGCACGGGCCAGGCCGAACTCCTCGGGCGACATGTCGCCGCCTTCGCCCCACCAATAAGGCTGGTCGATATGGACGATATCCGGGATCGGCAGGCCGCCCTGCGCGTGCATCCCCGACATGCCACCAAGCGACGCCGCGCCAACGGTTGAACCGTGATAGCCGTTCTTGCGGGCGATGATCACCTTCTTGTCAGGCTTGCCTTTGGTGGCCCAGTAGTGGCGCACCAGACGCAGGTTGGTGTCATTGGCTTCTGACCCGCCTGAGGCATAGAACACATGATTCAGATCGCCGGGCGCCAGCTCTGCCAGCTTCTGCGACAGGGCAATCACCGGCGGGTGCGATGTCTGAAAGAACGTGTTGTAGTAAGGCAGCTGCTGCATCTGGGCGTGGGCGGCATTGGCCAGTTCTTCGCGCCCATAGCCGATGTTGACGCACCACAGCCCGGCCATGCCATCCAGAATATCCACGCCTTCACTGTCTTGCAGCATGACGCCCTTGGCGCGGGTGATCACCCGCGCGCCTTTGGCCGCAAGTTCCGCCCCGTCGGTGAACGGGTGCATGTGATGGGCCGCATCAAGCGCCTGAAGATCCTGCGTGGGCAAGTTATGCAGAATGGTCATGGGAAACCTCACTTATTGATCGTATTGGCGGGCGCGGGGCCCGCATGTTCAAAGCGCGCTGTCGGGCAGCACCAGCATGTCTTCGGGGCGCCACCAGGCGCAGATGTCTGATCCGAACGCGGTTTTCATCAGCTGGTCGGCATCGGCCTCGGTGACCAGAGCGGTGATTGACGGGTGGCCCTCGACCCGGACTTCGACGATCGAGTTCATGCCCTGAAAGGCCACATCACCCAGCCGGCCGTTCACCGCAATGGCACCTTCAGGCGCGTCAGGGCCAACGCGCACCCGTTCGGGGCGCACAGCAAGGGTTTGTTTTTCGCCTTGGGCCGGGGGCAGGGCAACGGGAGGCAATACATCGCTCAGCAGCGCGCCGTCCTCTACGCCGGTCACGTCGAACATGTTGATCGAGCCGATGAAATCCGCGACGAAACGATCCACCGGGGCTTTGTACAGCTCGGCCGGGGTGCCCAACTGGCGCAGGCGTCCGGCGTCAAGCACAGCGACGCGGTCGGCCATGGCCAAAGCCTCGGACTGGTCGTGGGTGACCATCACGAAGGACACGCCGACGGTTTCTTGCAGCTTAACCAGCTCAAGGCGCATGGCGTCGCGCAGCTTGGCGTCCAGCGCCGACAGCGGTTCATCCAGCAACAGCACGCGCGGGCGTTTCACCAACGCACGGGCCAGCGCCACCCGCTGGCGTTGCCCCCCTGACAGCTGGTCGGGTTTGCGGTTGGCGAAAGGGGCCAGATGGACCTGTTCCAAGGCCTCTTGCACCTTCGGGCCAATCTCGGATTTGGGCAGTTTCTCAAGCTTTAGGCCGTAGGCGACGTTTTCGGCCACAGTCATATGCGGGAACACCGCATAGCTTTGGAACACCATGTTCACCGGGCGCTTGTTGGCGGGGATGTCGGTCATATCCTCGCCGCCGATCTGCACCACGCCCGAGGATGCGGTTTCCAGCCCGGCGATGATCCGCAGCAACGTGGATTTGCCGCAGCCCGAGGGGCCAAGCAGCGCGAAAATCTCGCCCGGCATGATGTCGATATTGATGCCTTCCAGCGCGGTGAAATTACCGAAATACTTGGACACGTCGTGGATGGAGATGATCGGGGCGTCGCTCATTTCTCGGTGTCTCCGATGTTCTGGAAGCGCATGGCAAGGGCGGTCACGACCAGCGTGACAAGGATCAGGATGGTCGAGGCGGCGTTGATCTCGGGCGTCACGGAAAACCGCACCATCGAGTAAACCTTGACCGGGAAGGTCACGGTATTGGGGCCTGAGGTGAAGAAGGTGATGACGAAATCATCCAAGGACAGCGTGAAGGCCAGCAACGCGCCCGCGATCAGGCCGGGGCGCATATGCGGCAGCAGGATGTCGCGGAACACTTGGAATTCGGATGCGCCGAGGTCTTTGGCGGCCTCTTCCATCTCGCGGTTGAAGCTGGACAGGCGCGTTCGGATCACCATGGCCGCGAAGGGGAAGGAAAAGGTGATATGCGCGATGATGATGTTGGTCAGGTTGAAGGGATAGGGCGTGCCCTGTGGCATCTGGAAGCCTATGGCGGAAAAGAACACCGCAAGGCTGACACCCATACAGATTTCCGGGATCACGATGGGCAGGGCCACCATGCCACTAAACACGGGTTTTAGCGGAAAGCGGAAACGCCACAGCACGACAGCGGTCATCGCCCCCAGGATAACGGCGAAAACCGTCGACACCACAGCGATGGTCAAGGAGTTCACGAAGGCTTCAACCAGACTGTCGTTGTTGAAGGCCTTTTCGTAATACTTGGTGGTGAAGCCCTTCCAGATCACATTCCCGCCGCGACGCGAGTTGTTGAACGAGAAGATGATCATCACAATGATCGGGGCATAAAGGAAGATCGTGCCCAGCAGGAAGATCAGCCGCATCGAGGGCTTACCGGCATAGTCGAACGGGTTGCGGCGCTGTTTAACCATCGCGTTGCCCCCCTTTGCGCATCTCGTAAATGGCCTGCAGAGCCAGAAGGATGAAGGTGATGTAGAGCAGGAACAGCGACAGCGCCGCGCCAAAGGGCCAGTCATTGGCCGATTTGAACTGGCGCGAGATCACATTGGCGATCATGTCGACCTGCCCGCGCCCCAGCATGTCGGGCGTCAGGAACGACCCAAGCATTGGGATGAAGGTGATGATCGCGGCGGTGGCGACACCGACCATGGTGAGTGGCAATAGGATCGAGCGGAAGGTGCGCCATTGGCTGGCGCCCAGATCAAGGCTGGCCTCAAGATAGTTGCGATCAAGGCGTTCCAGCGCGGAGTAGATCGGCAAAACGGTAAAGGGCAGGTGCACATAGACCAAGCCGATCACCACACCCAATGGCGTTCCAAGGAACTTGATCGGGACGAAGCTTTCGCCCAGCAGGTTCAGCGCGCCCAGCCCAATCAGATCCAACGCGCCATCGCCGAGATTCCAGAACCATTCGAGCAGATCATTCAGGCGCCCGCGGGTGCCCAGAATGTTCAGCAGCGCATAGGTGCGGATCAGAAGGTTGGTCCAGAAGGGCAGAATGATGATCAGCAAAAGCCAAGGTTTTGCCCCGCGTGAAGCGGTGGCGATGACCAGCGCAAGCGGATAGCCGATCAGCAGGCAGATCGCGGTGGAGGTCACCGACAGCAGCAGCGAGCGCCAGAAGAGCACCAGAATCTCGGATTCAAACAGGCGTTTGTAGTTTTCGAGCGTCCAGGTGGTCTTGATTTCCGTGAGGGAGACGTTTTCGCCAAAGCTGTAAACCCAGATGATTGCCAGCGGCACAAAGAAGAACAGCATCAGCCATCCGGCGGTGGGGCCGAAGAAGGCGAAGAAGACGCGGATGTTCTTGCGGAAGCTTTCCATGGGGCATCAATGGGGTTGGGAAAAGGAGGGAGGCGCGGGGCGGGGGATCGACCCCCGCCCCGCGCCCGGCTGGCTTATCAGCCCGCCGCTTTCACGCGGGTCCAGGCGGCATCGATTTTGGCGATGACGTCCTGACCGGGGAAGATCGACACTTCGGAGTTGGCCATGGCCTCGCCCGAGGGGAAGATTGCCGGGTTCTCATTATACTCGGGCCCCAGCAGCGCGCGCGCGGCTGTGTTGGGGGTGGCGTAGTAGATGAAATCGGCGATGGCCGCACCGGCCTCGGCACCCAGAATGTAGTTGATCAGTGCATGCGCACCTTCGGGATTGGGGCCGCCGGCTGGGATGCACAGGTCATCTTCCCACAACAGGCCGCCTTCTTTGGGCACGACGTAGCCGATGTCGTCATCCTCATCCATGGCTTGCAGGATGTCGCCGTTCCATTCCATGGCCAGATCGACCTCACCCGCCAGCAGCAGGTCCTGACCATTGTCTGGTGCAAAGGCGGTGATGCGCGACTTTTGCGCGATAATCATGGCCTCAGCCGCGGCGATGTTTTCATCGGTCCAATCGTTGAGCGACTTGCCCATCAGCTTCATCGCCATCTGCATGACGGTCTGGGCTTCGCTGAGGGTGGCGATGCGGCCGGCGTATTCATCCGAGGTCAGCAGGTCAGCCCAGCTGTCAGGCGTTTTGGAGACGGCAGACTTGCGATAGCCGATGCCGATGGTGCCCCACATATACGGCATGGTGTATTTGCGACCCGGGTCGTGCGCCGGGTTTGCAAAGCCGGGATCCAGATTCTTCATGTTCGGGATTTTCGAGTGATCCAGCGGCACCAGCATGTCAGCCTGGATCATACGTTCAACATAGTCATTTGTTGGCACGATCAGATCATAGCCCGGATTGCCGTTGCGCATTTTGGCGAACAGTTCGTCATTGTCGGCGAACAGGTCGTATTGCACATCAATGCCGGTTGCACCGGTGAAATCATCCAGTGTGGTTTCACCGATATAGGTGTCCCAGTTGTAGAAGTTCACCTGACCACCTTCGGCGCGCGCGCCTTTGGGCAGGTTCAGGGTCAGGCCAACTGCTGCTGCGCCTTGCAGCAGGTTTCGGCGGGAAATGGGAAGGCGGGATTTGCGCATGGCTTCATACTCCTGTCGGGCCCCTCGTCAGGCGAGGGTTGATGTGTTATAACACTGAAACGCTACACTGCGTTTCGAAACTTCTCAAGAAGAACCTCGTGATCCTTGCGCTTACAAGCACAAACGTCTCAAATTGCCTAAGAGTTTACCACGGACAGGGGAAAGCATTTGCCAGCAGACACGACATCAACTTCATTCCGACCCAACACGATCGCAGATGACCTGCAGCATACGCTGCGGGTATCATTGTTTTCCGGGGGGTATGCCCCGGGGCAGAAAATCTCGATCCGCAAATTGGCCGAGGAACACGACGTGTCTGTTATCCCCGCGCGCGATGCCCTGCGGGCGCTGGTTGCCGAAGGTGTGCTGGCGTTTACTGATAGCCGCACCATCGCAGTCCCGGTGCCAGATGCCCAACGCCTGAGCGACATCCGCTTTGCACGTACCAGTTTGGAGTGCGAGCTGGCCCGGCGCGCCTTTCCCCGTTTCTCGGCCACAGAACGGGCGGCGCTGCGCAGCATTGATCATGCATTGGACCAGGCGATTGAAGACAACGATATCCGGGCCTATGCGCAGGGGAACTTCGATTTCCACTTTTACATCTATAAGCGGGCCGAAGCTTCGGTGATGCTGAATTTGGTTGAAACCTTGTGGATGCTTTATGCGCCCAGCATGCGTGAAGTCTGTACGATGTATGGCGCAACCAACATTGCGCATGACTATCATCGGGCGGCGATGACAGCTTTGGATCAAGGTGACGAAGACGCATTTGTCGATGCCATCGCCAATGACATCGCGCAGGGTATGGATTTTATTGAAGCAGGCGGCCACCAGAATTGATTGTGCCGCAGCCAGTTTAGGCGCTAGCATTCCAGTAGTTTTACATTGCCGCGCTGTTTGGCGGCTGGGAGGAATAGGATGAGAACACGTGCAGCTGTGGCCATGGGCCCGGGCCTACCCCTGGAAGTGATGGACGTGAACCTTGAGGGCCCCAAGGCCGGAGAGGTGCTGATAGAGATCAAAGCGACCGGCCTGTGTCACACCGATGAATTTACCCGCTCGGGTGATGACCCTGAAGGTATATTTCCCGCGATTCTGGGCCACGAAGGCGCAGGCGTGGTGATTGAGGTCGGTGAAGGTGTCACCAGCCTTGAGGTTGGGGATCACGTCATCCCGCTGTACACGCCGGAATGTCGCGAATGCGAATACTGCCTGAACCCCAAGACCAACCTGTGCCAGTCGATTCGGTCCACACAGGGGCAGGGGCTGCTGCCCGATGGCTCGACCCGGTTTTCGATGCTGGATGGCACGCCGATTCACCATTACATGGGCTGTTCGACCTTTGCCAATCATACGGTGGTGCCTGAGATCGCGCTGGCCAAGATTCGCAAGGACGCCCCCTTTGACAAGGTTTGCTATATCGGCTGCGGCGTCACCACGGGCATAGGTGCGGTGATCAACACCGCCAAGGTCGAGATTGGCTCTCGCTGTGTGGTGTTCGGGCTGGGAGGCATTGGTCTGAATGTCATTCAGGGCCTGCGTATGGCGGGTGCGGATCAGATTGTTGGCGTTGACCTGAACGACAGCAAAGAGGATATGGCCCGCCAGTTCGGGCTGACCGACTTTGTGAACCCTTCGAAGGTGGATGGTGACGTGGTCGCCCATCTGGTCGATCTGACCAAAGGTGGCGCTGATTACACGTTTGATGCCACGGGCAATGTGAACGTGATGCGCACCGCGCTTGAATGCGCCCACAAGGGGTGGGGCGAAAGCATCATCATCGGGGTGGCGCCTGCGGGGGCTGAAATCTCGACCCGGCCTTTCCAGCTGGTCACCGGGCGCGTGTGGCGTGGGACTGCCTTTGGGGGCGCCAAGGGGCGCTCTGATGTGCCCAAGATCGTCGATTGGTATATGGACGGCAAGATTGAGATTGATCCCATGATCACCCACAAGCTGTCACTGGATCAGATCAACGAAGGGTTTGAGCTGATGCATGAAGGCAAATCCATCCGCGCGGTGGTGGAATTCTGAAGATGTGACCCAAAGCGCGCCCCATACGCGGGGCGCGCGTGACAAAGGAAAAAGCGAATGGCCGAAGGCTATCTGACCACTCACGTTCTGGACACCGCATGCGGCGTGCCCGCCCAAGGCATCACGATTTTGCTTTATCGGGTGTCGGGCAACAGTCACCGCAAGATCGCTGAGGCCGTGACAAATGACGATGGTCGCACGGATATGCCCCTTCTGCCCGCAGGCGAAATGAAGGCCGGAGACTATGAGCTGATCTTTCAGGTCGAAGACTATCTGCGAAACTCGGGGCAGGTCGAAGACGAGGTGCTGTTTCTTGGCCAGATCCCGATCCGCTTTGGGGTCTGCGACGAAAGCCTGCACTATCATGTGCCGCTTTTGCTCTCGCCCTATGGGTATTCCACCTATCGCGGCAGTTAAACGGTCAGGCGTTTGCGGGCTTCGCACAGGCCCGCGATCTGCATTTCGGCGCCGTCTTTTCGCAACGGGGGCATGCCCTGAGCGCTGATTGCTGCCTCATAGAGCGATGTCAGCGCGCCTCCTGTGATCAACGCCACCTGTTGGCCCAGCCAGTAAGGGCGCGTCGCCGCCAGCTCGGCACCAATCAGCGCCGAGGCCATCATCGCCGCATCGCCTGACACCTGCGCCGAATCAAGCCGTCCGGCCAGCCGTTCAGGTCGGGTCATGACATCTGACAGGGTCGTTTCATCCAGCGTTTCAACATCGGTTGCCTTAAGCGCTGCGGCGAGCTTTGGGGTGGCGAAACTTTGAAAACTGACAACCTCCTGTGCGCTGATATGGGCCCATATGGTGCTTGGCCCCGGAATGCACAGCACGCCATCAAAGTCCGGGTTCAATGCAACAAATCCGGCGATTTCAAGCTCGGCCCCTTTGGTCAGGTGCAGGGGGGATGCATTGCGCAGCGGGGCAACCAGATGCATCTTTCGCCCCTCAATTATCTGAGGCGACAGGCGATCAGGCAGGGGGGCACAAGGCACCGCGCGCGGCTCGGTCTTGCCAATGCCGCATCCGATGACGGGCGTGTCAGACGGCAACTCAGCAGCGTGCTCTTTCGAGACCAGTTGATCGCCCCGCATATGCCACATGGACAATTGCGCGCCCGCGCCAAACAGGGCGATCCAATCTGAGTGATCAAGGGTCATTGCGGCCTCTCCCATCGGGTTTGGCCGCAACCTGCCTTATTTCGCAGTGCTGACGCAATCGGCAATGTTTGATGCCAGCGTTGTCAGAAGGGTCGGATACAGATCCGCGCCTGGCTCCAACGAGCTGCCCGACGGATCAAGGATGGCACCAATCTTGGTGTCCAGCCCATCGGTCAACGTAGTGACATAGGCCGGATCGTGCTGTGCTTCGGGGAAGATGCAGGCGACTTTGTCGTGTTCCAGCTCTTCGCGCAGCTCGGCCAGATGACCCGCGCCGGGTTTGGCCGCGTCGCCTGCGCTGATCGACTCGACGATGGTCAGGTCAAAGGCAGCCGCAAAATAGCCATAGGCATCGTGGAACACCATCAACGGCACGTCATGGGCAACTTCCAGTGCTGCTTCGGCTTGAGCTTTGGCTGTGGTCACCGCCTCGTGCGCGGCCGCGGCATTCGCGGCATAGGTCGCAGCGTGCTCGGGATCAGCTTCCGAAAGGTTGTGTTCGATCTCTTCGATCCAGATCAGAGCATTTTTCGGGGAAAGCCATGCATGCGGGTCAAGGCCCTCGTGATCATGATCATGATGATCTGCATGCTCTTCGTGCTCGTCATGGTCATCGTGACCGGCATGCTCCTCGTGATCATGATCGTCATGATCGTCGTGGTCCGCATGCTCTTCGTGATCGTGCTCGTCATGCTCATCATGTTCTTCATCGCCGTGCTCGTCGTGGTCCTCGTGCCCCTCACCAAATTCAAGGGTCATGGTCTGCGGCAGGTCAAGCAGTGCAAGCTGTGCTGTCTCGGCCCCTTTCAGCGCACGCTCCAGCCACGGGGTCATTTCGGGCCCCATCCAAATCACGAGATCGGCGTTTGACAAGGCGCGTGCCTGCGACGGGCGAAGCTGGAAATGGTGCGGGTCCGCGCCCTTATCCAACAGCAGTGTTGGATTCCCCAGATCGCCCATGACCATCGCCGTCAAAGAGTGCACGGCCGGGATATCTGTCACGATTTTTGGAGCATCAGCCAAAACAGGCGTGGCAAGCAGGGCCGTTGTGAGGCAAATAGGAAGTCGCATGGGTCTCTCCGCAGGAAGGTCTTGTGTATGCGTCAGTAGGTGTTATGTTATAACGTAACAAGTCAAGGGCTAAAATCGTGACAGCAGAAAAATCACTGGCTTTTGCCGATCATGATCACTCGGAGTGCAGTGGTGACGTTCTTGCGCGCGCCGAAAAGATGGCCGAAGAGGGCGGTCTTCGCCTGACCCCGGTGCGCCGGCGCACGCTCGAGATTCTGTTGGAAAGCCATAAAGCGCTGGGCGCATATGACGTATTGGAGCGCCTGTCCGAAGACGGGTTCGCCAAGCAGCCCCCGGTTGCCTATCGCGCATTAGAGTTTTTGGTAGAGCATGGGCTCGCGCATCGTATTCGCCGTCTGAATGCATTTGCTGCCTGCATGAGCCCCGGACAACCCCACCGCCCCGTTTTTCTGATTTGCACCGGATGTGACCGGGTTGCCGAGGCCAAAGGCACCGTCGTTGCCGAAGCCATCCAAGAGGCGGCGCATCTGGATGGCTTTCAGATCGAGCGGTTCAACGTCGAAGCCTCGGGCCTGTGTGCCAAATGCGCGGAGGCGGTATGAGCCTGATCACGGCTACCGATCTGGGGGTCAATTATGGTGGCCGTACGGCGTTGCATGGCGTCAACTTCAACATAGACCTTGGTGAGATCGTGACCATCGTCGGGCCCAATGGCTCGGGGAAGTCGACATTGCTGAAGGCGCTGTTGAAAGAGCTGCCGCCCACCGCGGGCAAGGTTCAGCATCAACGCGGCTTGGGCATTGGCTATATGCCGCAACGGTTGGCTTTGGACGGGCGGATGCCGATCACGGTGCAACGATTCCTGTGCCTGCCGCATCGTCACAGCCGCAAGCAGATTGAACTGATGCTGACACATGTCGGGGTATCAGATGTGCTGAACCAACAGTTGGATACGCTGTCTGGCGGGCAGTTTCAGCGCGTGCTTTTGGCGCGTGCCCTGTTGGGGAAACCGCAAATCCTGATCATGGATGAGCCCACGCAAGGGTTGGATCAACCCGGCACAGCAGCATTTTACAAACTGATCGCAGACGTCAGGGAAGAAACCGGTTGCGCGGTGTTGATGGTCAGCCATGACCTGCATGTGGTGATGAGCGATTCCGACCGGGTGATTTGCCTGAACGGGCATGTGTGCTGTCAGGGCAAGCCGCAGATTGTTTCGAATGCGCCCGAATACCGCGCCCTCTTTGGCCACGGAACGGGCGGCGCAATGGCGCTGTATCAGCACAGCCATGATCACAACCACGACGAATGCGACCACGACCATGCTTGACGACTTTCTGATCCGCGCGGTGCTGGCGGGCATTGGTGTGGCTTTGGCAGCCGGGCCATTGGGGTGCTTTGTCGTGTGGCGGCGTATGGCTTATTTTGGCGACGCCACCAGCCACGCGGCGATATTGGGTGTCGCTCTGGCTCTGGCCTTTTCAACGCATATCATGGTTGGCACCTTGTTTGCTGCGGTGGTGATGGCCTTTGCCGTTCATCTTCTGACCAATCGTGGGTTGGCGGCGGATACTTCTTTGGGGGTGCTCGCCCATTCAGCCCTTGCCTTTGGCTTGGTCGGCGTGTCGTTTTTGCCCTCAGTCCGGGTGGACCTGACGGCCTATTTGTTTGGCGATATTTTGGCAGTGACCCGCATCGACCTTGCCCTGATTTGGGGGGGCGCAGGTTTGCTCTTGGGGCTGATCGTTTGGCGGTGGTCCGCATTGCTGACCGCGACGCTGAACGCTGAACTGGCGCAGGCGTCAGGCATCAACCCGAAACGAGAGCAGCTGATCCTGACGCTTGCGCTGGCAATCGTGGTTGCGGTGTCGATCAAGGTGGTCGGTGCCCTGTTGATCGTCGCAATGCTGATCATCCCGGCCGCCACGGCGCGCCAATGGGCGCGTGGTCCCGAGCTGATGGCGGTATTGGCCGTGGTGATGGGCGTGGTTGCGGCGCTGGGCGGCTTGGGCGCGTCCTATTGGATGGACACGCCCGCCGGTCCATCGATCGTTGCTTGCGCTGCCACGGTGTTCGCGTTGAGCCTTGTGTTTGGGCGGCCCCGGTAGGCAGGCCCGTAACTCAGGTTTCCGAACTGCCGCGCATCAGGGATTGCGCCGTGTAAACAAGGATGGCGATGCCCACCGCCCCCATCCCGGCAACGCCCAGCAGCACGATCACATCAACCGGGCCTCCGATGTCGGAAAGCGCCGAGTTGGTCATGAACATGACAAACCAGACGGCAAGCACCGCACCAAACGGCATCGACAGCTGCGCCAGCAGGAACTTCTGCATCGACATAGAGCGGTCGCGCACCAGCACATAAACATAGGCCAGCGTTACGATCACCGCCGCCGCGACCATGCCCCAGAATAGACCCCGGCCAAAGATTTCTTCGAACACGGCGAATAGTGTTTCAAGCGTGAGTTCTTTCATCTTCAGGTTCCTTCCTTAGGCCTTGCCGCGCAGCATGGCGTTATAGGTGGCCTTCAGGGCGACCTCTTTCATCAACCACGAGATCCACAGTTCTTCCAGCGGGGCGATCACGCCGGGGAACGAGGGCGTCAGGTCGTTGTTGTAGTCAAACTCGATCAGCATCGCGCGGCCGATCTGGGTGATCAACGGGCAGGATGTATAGCCATTGTAGGCAGCGTCTGAGGTTTTGCCTTCGAAATCGGCGATCAGGTGTTCCTCGACCACCGGTACCTGCCATTTGACCGATGCGGCGGTCTTGCCTTTGGGCACACCGGCCACGTCGCCGACGGCAAAGATATTGTCATAGCGCAGGTGGCGCAGGGTTTCTTTGTGGCATTCAACCCAACCCTGATCCTCCCATTTGTTGGCCCAGGACAGGCCCGCGTTGCGCACGACATCGGGCGCGCGCTGGGGAGGGATGATATGCACATAGTCATAGTCACGCTCGTAATCGCCATCCGGGGTGGCAAAGGTGACTTTCTTGGCCCCCGGATCAATGGCCTGCACCACATGCCCGTATTCGTGATTGATGCCCCGGTCGCCAAAGACCATGCGGATCTTCTCGGCCACGATGGGCACGCCGAACAAAGAATTGTTGTTGGCGAAGTAAGTAATATCCGCCTTGCCACGATTGCCACCCCGGCGGGCGATGTCGTCAATCAGAAAGGTATGCTTGATCGGGGCTCCGGCGCATTTCATCTCGGTGCCCGGGCGGGTGAACAGGCCCACACCGCCTTCTTCGGCGAATTTGCCAGCGGCGTCCCAGGTTTTGGCGGCGTATTCGGGGCCCGCATAAAGCGAGCCAACACCATCCTTGCCGATCAGGCTCATGTCGAACCCTTCGATCGAATCGTAATCCAGCGTCAGGCCGGTTGCGACGATCAGATAGTCATAGTCCAGTTTAGTCCCACCTGTGGTGGTTATTTTGTTGGCCTCGGGGTCGATTTCTGCGGCGGCCTCTTGGACCCAGTTGATGCTGTTGGGCAACCACTGTTTGGTCGTAGACTCGGTATAGTTGGCGGGTTTCAGCCCTGCGGCGACCAATGACAGGCCCGGCTGATAGAGGTGCTTCTTGCGGCCATCCACGATGGTGATTTGCGCCCCGTCCAGACGGTCCACCAGCCGGTTCGCCAAGGCCGTGCCCGCCGCACCAGCCCCAAGGATCACGATTTTAGCCGAGGTCTTGGTTTTCGCGGCTTGTGCTGGCGCCCCGACAGCAGCCAAAGCCACACCCCCCGCAGCCATGCCCAACAGGGCACGGCGGGTGGTGTGGACAGATTTGAGATTGGTCATGCATCCACTCCGAATTTAACATTCGAAATATTGCATACGAAAGTGTGCCGCGACTTTGACTCAAATCAAAAACGCATATTGAAGATACGTCTTTATCGAAAGAAAACCGGGGCAACGTGGCCCCGGTTCTGATTGATGCGTGCTTAGTCGGCCTCGTCAAAGGCGCGATTGTCTTCGTTCAGCTCCAGCCACATTGCGTTCACAACAGCCAGAAGAGCCGCCAGCGGCAGGCCAAGCATCCAAGCGAAATACCACATGTTCTTTGCTCCTTCTTAGTACAGGGTGTCGCCATGGGCGGTGATGTCTTCCTCGGTCACTTTACCCCACAGGATTTTGTAGACCCACGAGGTATAGGCAAGGATCAGCGGCATGAAGATCACGGCCGAGACCAGCATCACGAACAGGGTCAGGTGGGACGACGAACTGTCCCAGACGGTCAACGACGAGGTCGGGTCGATGCTGGAGGGCAGGATGAACGGGAACATCGTCAGCCCGACGGTCGAGATGATTCCGAAGATCGACAGCTTCGACGCCAGCAGGGTGCCCACCTCATAGCCCTTGCGCATCAGCACATGGGCCATCGCGGCACCGGCAAAGCCCAACGCCGGGGCGATGGCGATCCATGGCCGTTCAGCATAGGCCCCCATCCACGACCCTTGCCGGGCCACACCGTTCAACAGTGGGTTGGAGGGGCCGGACGTGTCGATGGCGTGGGTGAAGCGATATCCTTCGATGCCAAAGGCAAGCCACAGACCGGCCAAGGCAAACAGTGCGATTGTCGCGAGCGCCGCCTTGGACCCATAGGCGCGGGCGCGGTCTTGCACGGGGCCGGTGGTTTTCAGCGAAAGCCATGCGCCCCCATGCATGATTAGCATTGACAGCGATACCAACCCGGCCAGCAGCGCGAACGGGTTCAGCAGGCCAAAAAAGCCGCCCTCATAAACCGTCATCAGATCTTCGGTCAGGCGAAACGGCACGCCTTGCAACACGTTGCCAACGGCGACCCCGAACACCAATGCAGGAACAAAGCCGCCGACAAACAGCGCCCAGTCCCATGTCGTGCGCCAGCGTTTGTCGGCGCGTTTGGAGCGATACTTGAACCCAACCGGCCGCAGGATCAGCGCCGCAAGGATCAGGAACATCGCGAAGTAGAACCCCGAAAAGCTGACGGCATATAGCGGGGGCCATGCCGCAAAAATCGCGCCCCCCCCCAGGATGAACCACACTTGGTTGCCCTCCCATATCGGGCCGATGGTGTTGATCGCCACGCGGCGTTCCACATCGGTACGGGCGACGAAGGGCAGCATCGCCCCGATCCCCAGATCAAAGCCATCAGTGACGGCAAAGCCGATCAGCAACACGCCCAGAAGCGCCCACCAGATCACGCGAAGGATTTCAAAGTCGATCAATTCATGCAGGATCATTGTTGTTACTCCGCCGGTTGGGCCGCAGCCCCGTTGCGATTGAGTTTCCGGTCACGGTTGGCGTTCCAGGCTTCAGTTTCTGCAACATCCTGGACCGGGCCTTTGCGGATGTATTTCAGCATCAGCCCCATTTCGATGACGAAGAGCACACTGTAGAACACAACAAAGCCCGCCAGCGTGAAGAGCAGCTGCCCCACCGAAAGGTTCGAAACCGACATGGCCGTGGGCAGCACCCCGTCTACTGTCCAGGGTTGGCGGCCGAATTCAGCCACGAACCAGCCCAGTTCAGCAGCGATCCACGGCGTTGGGATAATCAGCACCGCGCCGCGCAGGGCCCAGCGAGGATAGCGCATGCCGTAAAACGATGTGCGCACGAAGAAATAGATCATCACCCCGATGAAGGTGAAACCAAGCGCCACCATCAGGCGGAACGACCAGAACAGCGGGAACACACCCGGAACCGTGTCATCCGCCGCCATTTTGATCTGTGCCTCGGTTGCGTCGCGTGGATCTTCGACATAGCGTTTCAACAGCATGGCAAAGCCCAGATCGGCCGAGTGTTCCTCGAATTTGGTGATCATGGCCGGGGTGGCTTCGGTCTTGGCCGCCCGGATATCCATCAGCGCGTCATAGGCCAGAATACCGTTGCGCACGCGGCCTTCGGCCTCTTCAACCAGTTCGGTGATTCCGGGCATTTCCTGGGTCAACGACCGCGTGCCGATAAGCCCCATCGCAAATGGGATATGTACCGCATAGTGGGTTTCACGGGCCTCTTGATCGGGAAGTCCGACCAGCGTGAAGGCGGCAGGGGCCTCTTCGGTGTGCCACATGGCCTCAATCGCGGCCAGTTTCATCTTCTGCGTGTGGGTCGCGGCATATCCGGATTCATCGCCCAGCAGCACGACGGAAAAAGCCGAAGCCAAGCCAAAGCTGGCGGCGACCGCAATCGAGCGTCGCGCCAGATCAAGGTGGCGGCCTTTCAACATGTACCAGCTGGACACACCGAGCACGAATATCGAGGCGGTGACATAGCCCGCCGAAACCGTATGCACGAATTTGGCCTGCGCAACTTCGTTGAACATCACGTCAAAGAAGCTGGTCATTTCCATCCGCATGGTGATCGGGTTGAACTCTGCGCCGACAGGGTTTTGCATCCAGCCATTGGCGATCAAAATCCACAGCGCCGAAAAGTTCGACCCGATGGCGACAAGCCATGTGACAATCGCGTGGCTGACTTTCGACATCTTGTCCCAGCCAAAGAACATCAGCCCGACAAATGTGGCTTCAAGAAAGAAGGCCATCAAACCTTCAATCGCCAAAGGCGCGCCGAAGACATCCCCCACATAGTGCGAGTAGTAAGACCAGTTCATGCCGAACTGAAATTCCATCGTGATGCCGGTGGCCACACCCAGCACGAAGTTAATACCAAACAGGGTGGCCCAGAATTTTGTCATCTGCCGCCAGATGGGGCGGTTCGTCATCACGTAAACGGTTTCCATGATGGCGACGATGATCGAAAGCCCCAAGGTAAGTGGGACAAACAAGAAGTGGTACATGGCCGTCGTGGCGAATTGCAGCCGTGACAGCTCTACGATGCCGAGTTCCATTGTGCGGATCTCCAGTTGCCGGAATTAATATTGCGCATCTTGAATGCATATTAATGCTGTCGGTAAAGAGAACGCGACAAATGCGCTTTGACTTCGATCAAACAAATATGAATATGAAATGTTTCTTTAAGAAACAGGGGTTTCGTGGTCGGCCCATGATCGTTCGGCGTGACGATGCGACGCAGCAAGAATGCTGCTGTGCGGCAAGAACGCGCGAATTCCGGCCAAAACCTCCCGCGCGGTGGTAGAATCAAGCCCCTCGGTCGGTTCGTCCAGCAGAAGCAGTTTTGGTTTGCGTAGAAGGGTGCGCGCTAGGGCAAGGCGCCGACGTTCGCCGCCTGAAAGCCCGGCACCGTTTTCCAGCAAAGGGGCGTGCAGACCGCCGCGTTCCGCGACTGTTTGCGTAAGGGATACCGCGGCTAAAACCTCCCATGCGGTGTTTTCCGTCACGTCGGGGTCGGCAAGGGCGAGCGCCTCAAAGAACGATGCTCCAAGCAGCACGCTGCGCTGGGGCAAGAACGCGATGCTCTTGCGCAGCTCCGATTCAGACAACTTCGCGATGTCTTGACCAAACAGGGATATTTGCCCGGCGTTAGGGTTCTCTAGCCCGGCGGACAAAGACAGGATCGTGCTTTTACCGGACCCGCTGGGGCCGGTTAACGCGATGATCTGTCCGGCCTGCAAGGTCAGGTCAAACCCCTGTATGACGGCGCGTTGTGCGCCCGGATGGGTGTAGCTTACGTTGCTCAGGCGCAGGGCATCCGTGGTTCGCGTGCGGTCGGGCTGGGCGGCAGAGGGGATGGCCTGCGCCGGCGTAGACATCAAACGGGTCACATTACGCGCCGCATGCCGCATCCGCCCAAAATCGGCCAAGCCGCGTTGCAATGCGCCGGTGGTCTCGGCCAAGGCAAGCGCGGCAAAGAACCCAAGCGCCGCCTGAGCCGGGCTAACCAGATTTTGGTGCACCAACTTCGCCCCGATCCAAAGCGCACCGGCTGCAGCCAGCGTTGCGCACAAAGACAGGATGAACCCGGCGCGCCGTTCGATCCGGTCGGATTGTCTTAGTTGCGTGACCATGCGGGTTTCGGCGGCGTGAATGGCATCTTTCTGATCGCTGAAGCGGCCATAGACCAGCAGGTCATCGCGGGCGCGCAACGTATCAATCAAGCGTATCCGAAACGCTTGTTGCGCCTTCTCTGCCAGACGTGATGGCCTGTCAGCGCGCTGCATCACCCAGATATAGGCGCTGCCTGCGCCGACGGAAAAACTGCCTATGACCCAAGCTGCGACCGCCACGTCGACCAGTATCCACAAGGTGGTGAAGCCGACCGCCAACACCACGAACAGCGCGATGGCTGGGATGAATAGACGCAGCGCGATGCCGTCCAAGGCGTTGACGTCGGCAACCAGCCGGTTCAACGCTTCGGCGCCGCGCAGCCGCGCAAGACGCGGGTAGGGCAGACGCAGCAAAGCCCCCAGCAGGCGTACCCGCAGATGCGTCAGGCTTTTAAGCACCGCGTCATGGGTCCAAAGCCGTTCAGCATAACGGGCGCCCGTCCGGCCCAAGGCCAAAAGGCGCACCCCGGCGCTGGGCGCAAAGATATTGAACAAGATGCCCATTCCGGCCAGCCCTGCCGCGGCCGCCGCCGTAATGAACCATCCTGATAACCCCAACAAGGCGACGCCTGCCACCAGAACGATGACGGCCATCAGGCTGCCACGTGCCATCGAGGCCCGCTCGCTGCGCCAGATCAGCGCAAAAATCCGCAAGAGCGCGCTCATGAGTGGCCTCCGGATGGGATCTGCACCACCTGATCGGCCCAGTCGATCAAAACGGGATCATGGGTTGCCATGATCAAGCCGCTGCCTGTTTGGCGCAGCTGCTCTAGGCCGCTGATCACGTGTTGAGCCGTCGCATCGTCCAGATCTGCGGTGGGCTCATCCGCCAGTACATAGGCGGGTTGCCCCAAGGCCGCGCGCGCCAACATGATGCGCCGGGCCTCGCCCCCCGACAGGCCGGCGCCGTTTTCCCCCAAGCGGGTTTGCAACCCCTTGGGCAGACGGCGCACCACCTGTGTTGCATGGGCCAACTGAAGCGCAGACTCAATCTGGGATTGGGAAGCCGGGTGCGACAGTGTCAAATTGGCCCGCAGACTGCCCGACAGGAAATGCGGCGTCTGTGGCATCCAACCCAGAGACTTTCGCCAAGCGTCGGCGCTATCCTGTGTCAGGGGGTAGCCATCAATTCTGATCTCGCCGGTCCTTGGTGTGCTTAGCCCGGCCAGCAACCGCAACAGAGTGGTTTTTCCAGCGCCGCTTGGACCGGTGATCGCCAGTATCTGCCCCGGCGCGACCTTGAAGTCGGGGAAGACAATGCTGCGTGCGGAACTGATCTGGTGACTGAGCGTATGGGTGGACAACTGCCCTGATTGCAGAGCGGGCGCGGGCAATCCTGTGCCGATGAAATGCGTTTGTTCAGCTTCTTCAAGCTTGGCAAGTTCCTTCGCGACAGCCTCGGCATCGGCCTTGTCGTGCCATGCTGCCGCCAAATCACGCAGCGGCTGAAAATAGTCCGGCGCAAGTAGCAACAGGAACACGCCCTGAAACACGCTGAGCGGCGTTCCATAGCTGCCGAAACTGACCTCGCCCAACAGCGACAAGCCAACATACACCGCTACCATCGCGACGCCGATGGCGGCGAACAGTTCCAGGACCGTGGACGATAAAAAGGCGATCCGCAGAACTTCCATCGTGCGGCGGCGCAACGTTTCGGCCGACAGTTCAAACTGTGCGATTGTACGGTCCTGCGCGGCCAGCAAACGAATGTCGACCAAGGCGCTTAGGCGTTCCAGAAGCAGCACGTTCATATCCGAAAGCTCAGCCATTTGGCGCTCACTTGCGGATTTGGCGGCGATGCCGATCAGCGCCATAAAAACCGGGATCAATGGACCGGCAATCAATAGAACCAAAGCCACGGCCCAGGACATGGACAGCGCGACAACAAGGATCACCAAAGGCACCACCATGACGCGCGCCCGCGCCGGGGCGTAGCGGGTTAAATAGGGCGTAAGATGGGCCAGTTTCTCGGCCGCTAAGGTGGCGATGGCCGCTGCAGGCTGGCGGGCGCTGTCTTCGGCGGTGCGGCCGCTTTCCCGGGCGATCAACCGTGTGCGTTCGGTGTGCAGACACGATTGAGCCCCGTCAAAGGCCAACTGGCCCGACCATGCGACGCCAAATGCGCGCGCACCGCCCAGCACGACAAACCCGATAACTGCAATCCAGATGGGAAGGGTCGCTGTTTCGGGCTGCACCAACCCGTTTATCGCCAACGCGACCAAAGCGGCTTGGGCCAACCACAGCAGGCTGCTGGTCGCTGCGATCCGGCCTGCCCAGCGTACCTGCTTCTGTCCGGGAGCAATCAGCCGGGTCAGTCGAGAGTCTTTTGCTGATTCAGCTGAAATGGACCTGATTCCCGCCAATTTGGACAAAATAGGAGCCGCAAATACGACTTTCCCGCGCGCGGTGTATGATCTTGATCAAGTTCTGGCGCGGGTCAATGCTATATCAGGAATGAAACTTTAATCTGCCTGCGACGGAAAGTATCACCCATGCGATTGACCACACGCACCAATATTGCCATGCGCGCTTTGATGTATTGCGCCGTAAATGCGGGCCGTGTGGTTCGCAAGACCGACATCGCCGAGGCCTGCAACACCTCGGAAAACCATATGGCGCAGGTGATCAACGCGCTAAGCCATCATGGCTTGATGCGCACCACGCGTGGACGCAACGGCGGAGTCACCCTGGAACGTGAACCAGAAGACATTTCGGTGGGCACAGTGTTTCGGATCCTGGAATCCGGCGTGCCCTTTGCCGAATGCTTTGCCCGCGAAGAGAACACCTGCCCGATCGCGGACTGCTGCAAGTTGCGCGGTGCTTTGTCAGGTGCTCTGGCCGAGTTTTACAAGGCACTTGATAAGATCAACCTGAAAGATTTGGTGGCAGATAACCTTCCTTTGGAAGACGCGCTGCTTTTGCGTTGAGCCTGCCGGAAACTCCGGGCTAAGCTTTACCAAACAGCTTTCCGGATTTTTCCATGACACTTGATGCCCCTTCCGTATTCCTGCGCGGCCTATTTGACACTGCCGTGGACGTCGCGGACCCGATGAATTGTGTGCCAGACGCTTTGCCCGAACGTCCCGCGGGGCGTGTTGTGGTGATCGGTGCGGGGAAGGCCTCGGCCCGGATGGCCGAAGCGGTTGAGGCCGCTTGGGGGCCGCAAGACGGCTTCGTGATCACGCGATATGGTTACGCCCGTCCGACGCAGCAGATCGAAATCGTCGAAGCCGCCCATCCCGTGCCCGATGCTGCGGGCGCCAAGGCCACAAAACACCTTTCGCGTTTGGTGTCCGAATTGGGCGAGGATGACTTTGTTCTGGCTCTGATTTCAGGCGGGGGATCAGCTTTGTTGGTGCAACCCGCAGCCGACATTACGCTGGACGAAAAGCAAGCGCTGACGCAGGACCTTTTGGCCTCGGGGGCGCCGATTGGTGACATCAACGGAATCCGCAAAGAACTGTCCGCCGTAAAGGGCGGGCGTCTGGCGGCGACGGCCTATCCGGCGCGCATGCTGACGCTGATGATTTCGGATGTGCCGGGCGATGATCCGTCAGACATTGCCAGCGGCCCAACGGTGGCCCATGCGGGCGATGCGCAGCGCGCGCTGGATTGCCTGAAGCATTGGAAAGTAACGCCTTCGGACCGTATTCGCGCCTATCTGGAGGCCGGCGGCGACCCTGTAGCGCCAGGGGATGTCAGGCTGAGCCGCGTCGAAAATGTGGTTGTCGCAGCCCCGTCCCAATCGCTGGCCGCTGCAAGAGATCAGGCCGAGGCCGCAGGGTGTAGCGTGCGTATTCTTGGCGATGCGTTAGAGGGCGAGGCCCGGGACGCCGCGGCAGAACAGGCGACTTTGGCGATGCAGGTCCGGGATGCCCTGAAACCGGGCGACCAGCCGGTTGTACTGTTGTCAGGAGGAGAGTTCACCGTGACCCGGAACGGGGATGGTGTGGGGGGGCCAAATGCCGAGTTCAGTCTGGCTTTAGCACTGGCCTTGAATGGGGCGGCGGGTATCCACGCGATTGCCTGCGACACGGATGGTGTGGATGGCGCGGCCGAGGTGGCCGGGGCGATCATCGGTCCTGATACTCTGGCGCGCGCCGCAGCCAAAGGGGTGGATGCCACGGACGCGCTTCGCCGCAATGACAGCCATACATTCTTTGCCAAGATGGGGGATCAGGTGGTGCCCGGCCCAACTTTGACCAATGTGAATGATTTCCGGGCAATTCTGGTGCTGCCACCTGCATAAGTTGCTTAAATCGCGGGCCAATGCCCGGCTTTCGGGCAAGTGCCGTTAATCACTTGTCTTCGCACCTGAAACAGTCCTATCTGATCGAAAGATCTCGAAGCCAGAGCCTATGACCAGCACACCGCCGACCCTCTCCGTTCGGGTGGCCGACTTGATCGGCCGGATTTATCCCGATGTTGAACCCAACATTATGGCCTCAAAAGTGATCGAAGCCTTTTGGCCCGATGAGACGCCGCGCCGTAAACGCGCGCGCGCGCCGGGCAACAAGCTCTGGTCCTCGTCTGATGCGATGGTCATCACCTATGGCAACAGTTTCGTTGACGGTCAGCATAAGCCGCTGGATTTGTTGCATGACTTTTTGAACCGTTATTTGAAGGGTTCAATTGGCTCGGTTCACATCCTGCCGTTCTTCCCTTTCACTTCGGATGATGGTTTCGCGGTGACGGACTACCGCGCGGTGAACCGGCATCTGGGAGATTGGGCCGACATCCGGCGGATTTCGGATGATTTCAAGTTGATGTCTGATCTGGTGCTGAACCATGTTTCCAGTCAGGGCACGTGGTTCAATGAATATCGTCAGGGCCACGAACCCTTTGACAAATTCTTCTTTGAAGCCTTGCCCGAGGATGACCTGAGCAAGGTCGTTCGTCCGCGCACCAATCCGCTGTTGCGCGAGGTAGCAACGGCGAATGGCGACAAGCATGTCTGGTGTACCTTCAGCCACGATCAGGTCGATGTAGATTTCCGCAACCCCGAGGTTCTGCTGGAATTCCTGCGGATCATGCGGCTGCATATCGACAATGGGGTTCAGATCATCCGTCTGGACGCTGTCGCCTTCATCTGGAAGGAAATCGGCACCAGCTGTATTCACCTGCCGCAGACTCATGCCATCGTGCAACTGATGCGCACCTTGTGCGACTTCGCGATCGAACCTTTGGTTTTGCTGACCGAAACCAATGTGCCCAATGTCGAAAACCTATCCTATTTCGGCAACCGCAACGAAGCCCATGCGATCTATAACTTCACCCTGCCGCCTTTGCTGCTGCATGCGTTGCTTAGCGGGACGGCGAAGCATTTGAAAGCGTGGCAGGTTTCCATGCCGCCGGCGCAGCTGGGTTGTGCATATCTGAATTTCACCGCGTCGCATGACGGGATCGGTATGCGCCCGTCCGAGGGCATTCTGCCCGAAGAAGAGCGCCAACAGATCATCCAAGCCGTCCGAGACTTCGGCGGGCGCGTATCAATGCGGGCGCTGCCGGATGGCGGCGAGGCCCCCTATGAGCTGAACATCACCTATTTCGACGCGCTCAAAGGCACGTTTGAGGGGGAGGACGAGTGGCAGGTGGACCGCTTCTTGTGCAGCCAGACCATCGCCATGGCGCTGGAGGGTATCCCTGCGTTCTACATCCATTCGCTGCTGGCCACGCCGAACGATCAGGAAGGCGTTGAAAAGACCGGCGTCAACCGCGCGATCAACCGACACCGGTGGGATTACACGCAATTGCGTGAAAAATTGGATGATTTGAACACTGTTCACGCGCGGGTGCTGAACGGGTTGAAAGAACGCATCGACATCCGCTGCCAACAACCCGCCTTCCACCCGAACGCCACGCAGTTCACGCTGCATCTGGATGAACGTATCTTTGGCATCTGGCGCCAAAGCCTGGAGCGCGATCAATCGGTCTTTGCGCTGCATAACGTGTCAAAAGATACGCTGTCTGTTTCGCCTTTGTCGATCAACCTGATCAGTGGCGAGACTTGGATCGACCTGCTGACCGGCGAGGAAATCGCCCACGGCGGCGAAGACATCGAACTGGCGCCGTATCAGTGCCGGTGGATTACGAACCGGGTTTGATGGGTTGGCAGCTTTGAGGTCAAAGCGGTCAGGTTTAGATGTCAGGGATTAGGGATTACGCCACCCTTGTCGTTCTCCCATCTTCGAAAAAGCGCCGCGTCTAGATTGTCAAGTTTTCCTAAAGGCTCGGAGGTTTTCACAAACTCTATGTTCAGCTCTTCGATATTAAGAAGGCCTGCATCAAAGTTGACCGCAACGATTTCGGCCTGTTCCCTAACAAAATCAGTAGGTTCACGGTCTAGGTAATATCGAAACGTGTACTTTCGACCAACTGCGCGAAGCGCAACCAATCTCATCTCTCGTGTTATCTCACCGTTGAGGCTCTTGACTGCCCAAACAAATAGGTCTGAATCTATTGTCATCGCTCCTCCTCTGTGAGAATGCCGAGATGGAAGTAAACACCCTCACTTTCGCACAGCAATTAAACGGCAACTCTACCTAGATCGTTGCCAACCTTAGCTCTCACCCATACTCATCATAATCATCCGCCACCGCGCGCAGCATGTCGGTCATTAGCGCGGGGTCGGCGGCGTGGACACGGCTCCATGTCGGGATGAAGGGTTGCTCGGCCGGATTGTCGAGGAAGATCTGGCCGGCCTTGGTCAAGTTCTGTGCGAACAGCTCGATCATTTTCTCTTCTTTGTGGCGGTCGATCTGCAGCCCGTTCATGCGGGCGTCCGAGGTGTAGCATTCCAGCAGATCTAGTGCCGAGCGATAGTAAGTCGCCTTGAGCGAGCGGAAGATTTCCTCGGAAAACACCGTGCCGTCGGCGGCCAGCTTGCGGTAGATCGACTTGGCGATGTCGATCGACATGCGCGAAAGGCCGGTGGTGGCGTCCTCTTCGGACACCGGCTGGTGCTTGTGGTCGTAATTGTCAGAAATCTCGACCTGGCAGACAGACTTGGGCGCCAGGTTGCGCCAGGCTTCGGACAGCACGCCGACCTCAAGCCCCCAATCCGACGGGATACGCAGATCGGGCACCGGTGCCACGCGCATGGCAAACTCGCCCGACAGCGGATAGCGGAAGGCGCGCAGGAAATCGAGGTAATCGCGCGGGCCGATGACTTTTTGCATCGCAATCAAAAGCGGGCTGACCAGAAGGCGGCTGACGCGGCCGTTGAGCTTGCCATCGCCAACGCGGGCATAAAAGCCTTTGGACAGTTGGTAGGGAAAGTTCGGATTGGCCAGCGGGTACACCAGCCGGGTCAGCATTTCGGCCTTATAGGTAATGATGTCACAATCATGCAGCGCGATAACGGAACTGTCTTTGCAGGCCAGTGTATAGCCGATGCAGAACCATACGTTGCGGCCCTTGCCCGGTTCGCCCGGGTCCAGCCCTTGATCTCCCAGCCGCTGGTGGATCGCTTTCATACGCGGGCTGTCATTCCAGATCACCACATGCTCTTGCGGCAGGCGGCTGAAGAACTTCATCGCATGGCGGTATTGATCCTCGTCAGCACGGTCCAGCCCGATGACGATCCGGTGCAGGTAGGGCACCGTCGCCAGCTCGTCCAGGATTTTGGGCAATGCTTCGCCTTCGAGTTCTGAAAACAGCGACGGCAGGATCAGGCTGATCTTGCGGTTCTGAGCAAAGCTCTCCAGCTCGCGCGAGAGAGCCTCGGGCGTGGTGGTGCGCAGATTGTGCAGCGTCGCCAGGTTCCCGTTTTGATGAAAATCAGCCATTGGTGGGTATTCTTTCTTCCAGATGTCTTTGCGCGATGATCTCTAACATCGCCTGATTCCAGCCCGAAGGGCCAGCAAGTTCGGTACGCAGTATCTTACCTTGGGTTTCTTGCGCCAGTTGGGGCAGGGGCGCGCGATGTGGGTTGGCGATCACCACACCCAGATCGGCAGTTTCCAGCATTTCAACGTCGTTCGGGGCATCGCCAAGGGCGACACTAAATGGAGTTTCATATTGCGCTAGGATTGCGCCCATCTGTGCAGCTTTCGTGCCGCCAAAGGACAGTGTCAAAAAACGCCCGCCTTCGCGCGCCGCGATTCCCGATTGTGCCAAAGCGTCGAGGAACTCTTGTTTCAGGTGCTCAGGGCCTGTCCATAACCCCGGTTCTGAAAATTGGCGCTGGGTTGCAAGCTTGGCCTGCTCCATCGGTAAGCCGGTGTGGTGTGCCACGCCCTCGTCCCCCCAATCGCCAAAGCCTTGATATCCAGACCGCAGATCGATCGGGAGGCGCGCCAATGCAGTGCGCAACTTCGTATAGTCTGTGCTTTGTTGCGGTGCTTCCGTCCCAGCGGGCAAAACCCCTGCGCCGTTCTCGACGATCGCTGGAACATGGTCGAAATCCAGTTCGTGGCGCAGCACTGCGATTTCAGCGGCTGTTTTCGAACTCGCCAGAACCACAGGAACCTGCAACGCGCGCAATTTGTTTAGTGCGGGTAAGGCTGCCGCGTGGCTATAGCTATCGTGGTCTAACAGGGTTCCGTCCAGATCGGTAAACACGATCATGGAAGGGGGCGGAACCGTCTTTGGCGCTGCAGTATTCATCAGGGGGATCATCGACTGATTGATCCGGGATAACCAGAGAGCAAAGAGAGAATGTCAAAAATGTATCACCGCCCCAAATCTCAGCGCCTAAAAAATATGCGTAAGTTTAAGGGGCGGATGTTGTGTCGTGTTCAGTTTTAAGAACGTCAGGAAGCAGGGTTCAGGTGCCTGTACCCTTAACGACCACGCCGACGGTTTTAAGGATCAAAGTCAGATCATACTTAAAGCTGAGTTTGCTGTGGTACATGTCGTCGAAATGTACGCGATCCGAGAACTGAGTTTTCCCGCGTCCGACAACCTGCCAGCAGCCGGTGATCCCGGGGCGCATGTCGAAGTAGCTGCGCCCACCCGCGGCCTCATACATCTGCATTTGCTGAGACATAAAGGGGCGGGGGCCGACAAAGCTCATGTCGCCGGTCAGGATGTTCAGGATTTGAGGCAACTCGTCCAAGCTGGTTGCGCGAAGGAAGCGACCGACTTTGGTGATGCGTGGGTCTTTTGCGAGCTTCTGGTTTTGATGCCACTCGCGCGCGATTTCCGGGTCTTTTTCACAAAGTTCAGTGAGCACCGCTTCGGCGTCGACGACCATTGTGCGCAATTTCCAGCAGTCAAACTGTTTGCGATCCAGCCCTACGCGTTTTTGCGAGTAAAGACCGGGGCCGCCATCAAGTCGTACCAGAGCCCATAGAATCAGAACGAGCGGTGCAACCAAAGGAAGAATTGCGATTGCGAAAGCAAGATCAAAGGCACGTTTCCCAAACCGAGTGTATAGGTTGGTCTTGGCGACCTGAGGCGCATGGATTTCTGTCGTATTAGTAAAAAAATCAAATACAGCGTTTTTCAAACCGATACCCACCTATCAATTAGGAGTTCCGGGGGAATGCCCTGAAACAAGTTCACGAACACGTTGCCAAAGTTCACTCCTCAAAGACGCGAAAGGCGTCTCATCGGCTCTGACATTGCCTACTACTTACGTGCCGCGTTTAGCTTTGTCGAGTGGACTCCGAGCGGCCCAAATCTCAGCACCTAAAATTTCACGAAACGTTAATGTTTCAGAACGCGAAACAGCGAAAAAGATTAAAAATTGGGCGCTAATCTGTCAGCCAAAGCTTTTGCAGATGCAGAATCGGCGGGGTGAACTAAGCTGTTTATTAACGAAATTTTCATGCTGCACCAGCGAGGGCTGCAAGTTTCGGTTTTTTCCCCTGTAGGAAAACTCCGGTTTTTTTAGAAAGGGCGCGTGAGATCAGGCCCTCGTCGGTGCTGGATTTTTCTGCGTTGCGGTGGATAATAAGACCCATGAAGTTTCTAAGGCGGATCGGCCGCAAAAATACCCCTGAACCAGCGCCTTTTCGTGCGCCGCCGATAGCGCCTGAAAAAGCGTTTGTTGCGATTGGCGATATCCATGGGCAACTGCTGTTGGCCGAGCGCCTGTTCACGCAGATTGCGGCTTTGTCAGAATATCAGGTTGTCTGTGTGGGGGACTACGTGGACCGAGGCGAGCAAAGCGCGCAGGTGCTATCGCTGCTTCACGGGGTTCACAACGCAAACAAAGAAAACACGCATGGGTTTACCTTCCTTATGGGAAATCATGAGGAAATGATGCTGAACTTTCTGGATGATCCGGCGCGGAACGGTGCGCGCTGGCTGCGTCACGGGGGGCTGCAAACGCTTGCCAGTTTTGGGGTGCGCGGGGTCCATCAGCGCGCGGAAGAGGCGCAATTAATCGATGCCCGGGATGCATTGCGCGAGCAATTGGGCGCTGAGCAGGAACACTGGCTGCGTTCGTTGCCGCGCAAATGGGTCAGCGGCAATGTTGCTGTGGTGCACGCGGGGGCAGACCCGGCAGTGCCAATAGAGAATCAGGCCGACGAAGTGCTGACATGGGGCCATCCGGACTTTATGCGCCAAAACCGGACGGACGGCATGTGGGTCGTGCATGGCCACACAATCATGCCAGAACCGCAGATCCGCAATGGTCGGATTTCCATTGATACTGGGGCCTATGCCACGGGCCAGTTGACGGCCGCGAAGATCGAAGCGGGCAAGGTTGAATTCCTAAACGCTTGAACCAAACAGCGAATCTGTTTTGGCCCACGCCACCTGCAGACCCAACCATGATCCGACCTTGCAGGCCTAAAGTTTCGGTTTTAGAGCTAGACGGGAGAAATTTTTCCACCATGGGCGGTTTCTTTTGTATTCGTTCCTATAGTCATCCCTGAACCCTCCACTTTGTGGGAAATTCGTCTATCTAGCGTGCAGCTAGGAGCGCACTGGATGAAACATTTTCCCATATATCTGGCCGTTGAGGACCGGAAGATCGTCGTCTCGGGCGGCGGTGATGCTGCGCTTGCGAAATTGCGTCTGTTGCTGAAGACCGAGGCGAAACTTGTTGTGTTCGCCGCTGATCCCGCCGCAGAGATTAAGGAATGGGCGCAAGAAAGTCGGCTGACGTTGTATCGTCGCGCGTTGACACGGTTTGATCTGGACGGCGCTGCACTGATCTATGCAGCGGATGAAGACCCGATCAGGGATGCCCAGATTGTTGCGCTGGCGACCGAGGGTGGTCATCTGGTGAATGTGGTCGATAATCTGGAAGACAGTGCTTTTATCACCCCTGCGATTGTCGACCGTGATCCGGTGACGGTGGCGATTGGCACCGAAGGGGCGGCGCCGGTTCTGGCCCGCGCAATCAAGGCGCGGCTGGAAGAGCAGCTTCCGCAATCGACCGGGGTTTTGGCCCGTCTTGGCAAAGCCTTCCGTCCGCTGGCCGAAAAACTGCCCTTTGGCCGCGCGCGTCGCGATTTCTGGGCTGACTACTATTTCCAGTCCGGTCCGGCAGCTTTGGAAAAGGGCGGAAATACCGCTGTCCCCCCAGCCTTGGAAACGCTTTTGCAAGATCACCTTGCCAAAGGTGAAGCTGCGGGTCGCGTTGACGTCGTGGGCGCAGGGCCGGGCGATCCTGATCTGCTGACCATGAAGGCCCGACGTCTGCTGGACGAAGCCGATGTGGTGATTCATGACCGTCTGGTCAGCCCGCAGATCATGGAGCTGGCCCGGCGTGAGGCCCATATCATCAATGTTGGTAAAACCGGTTTTGGCCCCTCGACCCCGCAGGAAAAGATCCACGATCTGATGATCGAACACGCGCGCGCTGGCGCCCATGTGGTGCGCCTGAAGGGCGGGGATCCCGGGATTTTCGGTCGTCTGGATGAGGAGCTGGACGCACTGACCGCTGCCGGAATCGACTGGCGGGTTGTGCCCGGGATCACGGCTGCCTCTGCTGCTGTCGCCCAGATAGGCCAGTCGCTCACCAAACGCGGGCGAAATGCCTCGGCGCGCCTGCTGACGGGGCATGACGTAAAGGGATTCGCCGATCATGATTGGCGCGCTTTGGCGCAGGCCGGTCAGGTCGCTGCAATCTATATGGGCAAGCGCAGTGCGCGTTTTGTGCAGGGGCGTTTGCTGATGCACGGGGCTGATGCTGCGATGCCTGTGAGTGTGGTTGAAAACGTCTCGCGGTCTGATACATGCGTGCGCTCTGCCACTCTGGCCGACTTGCCTGATGTTTTGCAGGGCATCGAAGGCCCCGCCGTAATCTTGCTGGGCCTTGCGCCCCGCGCCGCCGCCGAATTTATCGAATATAATCCGCAATTGAGGGAGCAGGTCTAATGCCGCGCCGTTTTACCCCCAAAGTCGTGACCGCGAATGATCTTTTGCTGGGCGATGTTGTCTGGCAGACCGCCGACAACAGCTGGACCCGCAACATCAGCGAGGCCGAGTATCTGGACGACGAAGACACCGCCAACGCCCGCCTGTCGCAGGCCGAAAGCCAGCAGAGCGTGATTGTGGGCGCCTATCTGGCCGATGCCAAGTTGGGCGACAACGGCCCCGAGCCGACCCATTTCCGCGAAGAGTTCCGCGTCAGCGGCCCTTCGACCTATGCCAATGCACAGCAAGCCGAGGCCAGCAATGTATAAGTATAACGACTTTGACGAAGCCTTTGTGCGCGAACGTGTGGCCCAGTTCCGTGGCCAGGTAGAACGCCGCATCGACGGATCGCTGGCCGAAGAAGAATTCCGCCCCCTGCGCCTGATGAATGGTCTGTACCTGCAACTGCATGCTTACATGCTGCGGGTCGCGGTGCCCTATGGCACGCTCAGCAGCCGTCAGATGAACCAGCTGGCGTTTATTGCCGACAAGTGGGACCGGGGCTATGGCCACTTCACCACCCGTCAGAACATCCAGTACAACTGGCCCAAGCTGCAGGATGTGCCGGACATGCTGTCGGCTCTGGCCGATGTCGAAATGCACGCCATCCAGACCTCGGGCAACACGATCCGCAACGTGACCTCGGACCATTTCGCCGGTGCCGCCGCCGACGAGATCGAAGACCCGCGCCCCTGGGCCGAATTGATCCGCCAGTGGTCCACTGATCACCCGGAATTCCAGTTCCTGCCGCGTAAGTTCAAGATCGCCGTCACCGGCGCCCCGAATGACCGTGCCGTGGTCAAGGCCCATGACATCGGCCTGCAGATCGTGCGCAACGATGCGGGCGAGGTGGGCTTTGAAGTGATCGTAGGCGGTGGCCTTGGCCGCACGCCGATGGTCGGTAAAGTTGTGAACGGCTTTGTGCCCAAGGAAGACATCCTGCCCTACCTTGAGGCCATCGTCAGCGTCTACAACCTGCTGGGTCGTCGCGACAATAAATACAAGGCACGTATCAAGATCACCGTGCATGAAAACGGCCTGGAAACCATCCAGAAGCTGGTCGAGGAAGAGTTCAAAACCCGCAAGGCGCTGTTTAACGGTGCCGACCGTGAACTGTTCGCGCAGATTGCGCCGCAATTTGCTGCGCCTGAATTCAGCGCCGCGCCGACCGATCTGTTTGACGCCACCTATAACGATGATCCGGTGTTCCGGGCTTGGGCCGACACCAACCTGGCCGAGCACCGCCAGCCCGGCTATGCGATTGTCACGATTTCGTTGAAACCGCACGGTAAGACGCCGGGTGATGCAACCAGTGACCAAATGCGCGTTATGGCTGATCTGGCCAAAGAGTTCGCCCATGACGAGCTGCGCGTGAGCCACGAACAGAATATCGTTCTACCGCATGTGCACAAACGGCACCTGCCTGAAATCCACGCGCGCCTGCGCGCGGTTGGTCTTGCCACGGCCAACGTCGGCCTGATCTCGGACATCATCGCATGCCCGGGGATGGATTACTGTGCACTGGCCACCGCCCGCTCGATCCCGATCGCGCAGGAAATTTCGACCCGCTTTGACGCGTTGAAGCTGGAGCATGAAATCGGTGATCTGAAGATCAAAATCTCGGGCTGCATCAACGCCTGCGGGCACCACCATGTCGGTCATATCGGCATTCTGGGACTCGACCGCGCCGGTGTCGAAAACTATCAGATCACGCTGGGCGGCGACGGTTCCGAGACCACCACAATTGGCGAACGCGCCGGTCCGGGGTTCTCGTACACCGAAATCGTTCCTGCGATTGAGCGTCTGATGCTGGCCTATCTGGATGTCCGCGAAAACGCCGAGGAAACCTTCCTCGAAACCTATCGTCGCCTCGGGGCAGAGCCGTTCAAAGCGGCGCTTTACCCCGATGACACGGGAAAGCGAAAACATGCCGCATGAAACGAACATTGACGCACGCGTCGCACATCTGAACCAGCGCTATGCCAACCATGGCGCGCTGGATGTGCTGGGGCGTGCGCTCAAAGATGATCAGGTGGGGCGCATTGCGCTGGTGTCGTCTTTCGGGGCGGAATCGGTGGTGCTACTGCACATGATCTCGGTGCTGGATGTCAGCACCCCTGTGCTGTTCATCGACACGCAGATGCTTTTCGAAGAAACCGTGAAGTATCAGCAGGATGTTTCGTCGCAGCTGGGGCTGACCGACGTGCGCACCATCCGTGCGCGCCCGGATGCTGTGGCCGCGCATGATCCCGAAGGTCTGCTGCACCAGACCAATACGGATGCGTGCTGCGATCTGCGCAAGACTGAACCGCTTGAACGGGCGCTTGGCAATTTCGATGCCTGGATTACGGGTCGCAAACGGTTCCAGTCCAATTCACGCGCGACGCTGGAGTTTTTTGAAAACGAAGGCAACAAGCGCATCAAGGTCAATCCGCTGGCGCATTGGACGCCGCAGGATGTGCAAGACTATATGATCAACAACCGCTTGCCGCGGCATCCGCTGATCTCAAAGGGCTATCCGTCGATTGGCTGTGCGCCCTGTACCTCGAAGGTTGCCCCTGGCGAAGACCCCCGTTCGGGTCGTTGGCGCGATCAGGACAAAGAAGAATGCGGCATCCATTTTGTGAACGGTAAGATCGTGCGCGGTCCGCTGCCCAAAGACCCCCCGATGGAGGAGGTTAAACCCATGAATACAATCGTGACCGATAACGGTTTCGCCCCCGACACGGGCGCCGACGACTTTGTAACCGTTGAAGAACTGGAAACCAGCAATGCCGCCCGCGCGGTAGACCTGCCCTCGGATGCCGATCCGATGGTGTTGCAGGAGGTGCTGGAACGTCTGGAGACCATCAGGGTTGATTTCCCGACCTTTGCCGATGGCCGTGGCTTTACGCTGGCCCGGCGTCTGCGCCTGATGGGCTTTACGGGCAAGTTGCGCGCGCGTGGCCATGTGCTGGCAGACCAGTACGCCATGGCGCGCCGGTCCGGCTTTGACGAGGTCGAGATTTCCCCTGAACTGGCTGAACGCCAGCCGTGGGACCAATGGAAAGTCCGCGCCGAATGGGGCGCGCATGACTATCAATCGCGCGTGCGCGGCACGGCCTGACGCGCAGAAGGATTTTACCGATGAATGACAGCACCCCTGTTGCGGCACCGGCCAAGGCTGTGCCTACCCTCCCCGACGCGCAGACCGTCACCGAGGTGACCCATTACACCGACCGTTTGTTCAGCTTCCGCTGCACCCGCCCGGCCAGCCTGCGGTTTCGGTCGGGTGAGTTCGTGATGATCGGGCTGATGGGTGATCCGCACCCCGAAACCGGCAAGCAAAAGCCGTTGCTGCGCGCCTATTCCATTGCCTCGCCCAGCTGGGACGAAGAGCTGGAGTTCTACTCGATCAAGGTGCCCGACGGCCCGCTGACCAGCAAGCTGCAGCACATCAAGGTGGGCGATGAGATCATCCTGCGCCCCAAGCCCGTCGGCACGCTGGTGCATGACGCGCTGCTGCCCGGCAAACGCCTGTGGTTCTTTGCCACCGGCACCGGCTTTGCGCCCTTCGCCAGCCTGCTGCGCGAGCCGCAAACCTATGAGGATTACGACGAGGTCATCATCACCCACACCTGCCGCGAGGTCGGTGAGCTGACCTATGGCGCCGAGCTGATCGAAAGCATCAAACAGGATGAAATGCTGGCGGAACTGATGGGCGAAGGCTTTGCCGACAAGATCCGCTATTACCCGACCACGACCCGCGAGGAGAGCCCCAAAATGGGCCGCATCACCGACCTGATGCGCTCGGGCGAATTGTACGAAGACCTTGGCGTGCCACCGCTGAATCCCGACACCGACCGGGCGATGATCTGCGGCAACCTGGCGTTCAACCTGGAACTCAAAGAGCTGTTCGAGGCCGCCGGACTGACCGAAGGCGCCAACTCAAAACCCGCCCAATACGTGGTGGAAAAAGCGTTTCTGGATTAAGGCCAGCGGGCGTTAGAACGAAAAAAAACCCGCCGGGAAACCGGCGGGTTCTCTTTTGGGCAGGTGTGGGCGGTTAACCCACGATCATCTGCTTCATTTTAAGCGCTTCATATTCCAGTTCGATTAAGCGGTGTTTGACTACATCACCGATGGATACCAACCCAATCAGCTGGCCGTCATCCATGACAGGCAGATGGCGGAACCGACCTTCGGTCATGCGTTTCAAAATTGCCGTCAGTATCTCAGACGGGGCGCAGGTTTGTATGCCGGTGGTCATCAGGTCCTGCGCCCGAAGCGACAGCGTGCTGCCGGGCGTTTTGGCCAGCTGATTCACGATATCGCGTTCTGACAGAATGCCGACCATCGCGCCGGTCTGATCGCGCACCACGACGGCACCGATCTTTTTGCCCGAAAGCAACGTCGCTACATCAGCGATACTGTCACCGGGGCGGACCGCGATGACATCCTGACCTTTGCCCGACAGGATGTCGCCCACGGTGGACTGTTGTGATGACATCGCGCTTCCGGTGGACTGGCTGTAGGTCTGGTTGTGGTCTGCGTCGCCTTTATGGGGCGCCTGATAGGATGTAGGGGCCATGGTCTCTCCTCCTTCAATGCGGTCTGGCTCTCCCCAGCCGTTGACCGCGTGAATCTTTCCCTGCCTTCAGTCTAGGCGGAAAATTTCAACAATGACCATGTATATTTTCAAAAACTGCGACGCCGAGTATGATGCCCGTGTTTGCACATGAAAAAAGGCCGGTATCACAGTGGATACCGGCCTTTTTTGTTCAATTGCAGCAGGATTAGCCGCCGAAGTCGTCCAGCATGATGTCTTCGCGGTCGACACCCAGATCAAGCAGCATGTTGATCACCGATTGGTTCATGATGGGCGGGCCACACATGTAGTATTCACAGTCTTCCGGTGCCGGGTGATTCTTGAGGTATTCCTCGAACAGCACGTTGTGAATGAAGCCGGTGTAGCCACCCCAATCATCCTCGGGCAGGGCGTCCGACAGGGCGACATGCCAAGTGAAATTGTCGAAATCTTTCGCCAAGCCATCGAAATCTTCGACAAAGAACATCTCGCGTTTCGAACGCGCGCCATACCAGAAGGTGATTTTGCGGTCGCGGTTTTCCAGACGCTTGAGCTGATCGAAGATGTGGCTGCGCATCGGTGCCATGCCAGCACCGCCGCCGATAAAGACCATCTCTTTGTTGGTGTCGCGGGCGAAGAATTCACCGAATGGACCCGAGATGGTGACCTTGTCACCCGGCTTCAGGTTGAAGATGTAGGATGACATCAGGCCGGGCGGGATGCCCTGACTGCCCGGAGGTGGCGAGGCCACACGCACGTTCAGCATGATCAGGCCTTTTTCATCCGGGTAGTTCGCCATCGAATAGGCACGTTCGATCGGCTCGGATACGGTCGATTCATACTGCCACAGATTGAACTTGTCCCAATCCTCGCGGTATTCCTCTTCGATGTCGAAATCGGTGTATTTCAGCGCGTGGGCCGGGGCCTCGATCTGAATGTAGCCACCGGCGCGGAAGTTCACGTCTTCGCCTTCGGGCAGTTCCAGAACCAAATTCTTGATGAAAGTTGCGACGTTTTCGTTGGAACGTACGGTGCATTCCCATTTCTTAACGCCGAAGACTTCCTCGGGAACCTCGATCTCCATGTCCTGTTTGACGGCCACCTGACACGACAGGCGGTCGCCACAGGCGGCCTCACGTTTGGTGATGTGGCTTTCTTCGGTCGGCAGGATCGAGCCGCCACCCGAATGCACCTTGACCTTACACTGGGCACAGGTGCCGCCGCCGCCGCAGGCCGAAGGCACGAACAGTTTCTGTTCGGCCAGTGTTTGCAGCAGCTTGCCGCCAGCGGGCACGGAAACCGTTTTCTCGCCGTTGATGGTGATCTGAACATCGCCCGTCGACACCAGTTTCGAACGGGCAGCGAGGATGATGGTGACCAGCGCCAGAACGATCAGAGTAAAAAGGGCAACGCCTAGGATAAATGTGTCCATCTGTCAGAGCCCCCTTACAGTTTCACGCCGCTGAAGGACATGAAGCCCATGGCCATCAGGCCCGCGGTGATGAAGGTGATGCCAAGGCCTTGCAGGCCGTCAGGGATGTCGCTGTACTTCAGCTTCTCGCGCACACCGGCCATCGCGGTGATCGCCAGCGCCCAACCAAAGCCCGAGGACAGGCCATAGGTAGTGGCCTCGGCGAAGTTATAGTCGCGTTCCACCATGAACAGCGAGCCACCCAGAATAGCGCAGTTCACCGTGATCAGCGGCAGGAAGATCCCCAGCGCGTTGTAGAGCGGGGGGAAGTACTTATCGAGCGTCATCTCAAGGATCTGAACCATCGCCGCGATCACCCCGATGTAGCTGATCAGACCCAGGAAGGTCAGGTCGACATCCGGGAAACCAGCCCAGGCCAGCGCGCCGGGTTTCAGCAGGTAGGTCAGGATCAGGTTGTTCGCCGGCACGGTGATGGTTTGCACCACCATGACCGAGATCCCCAGACCCAGCGCGGTCGAGATTTTCTTCGACACGGCGATGAAGGTACACATCCCCAGAAAGAAGCTCAGCGCCAGGTTTTCAACAAAGACGGCCTTTACGGCCAGAGCGATTAGGCCTTCCATCAGTGTGCCTCCGCCGTTTGAATTTTAAAGTCACGCTCTTCGACCTGTTCGGGCTTCCATGTGCGGAAAGCCCAGATCAGCAGGCCGATCACGAAGAAGGCCGACGGGGGCAGCAGCAGCATGCCGTTGGGCACGTACCAGCCACCGTTGTTGACGGTCTCAAGAATGGTGATGCCGAACAGAGAGCCCGAACCGAACAGCTCGCGGATGAAGCCCACCAGCATCAGGATCAGGCCATAGCCCAAACCGTTGCCGATGCCGTCAATGAACGAGGCCATCGGCGGGTTCTTCATAGCAAACGCTTCGGCACGGCCCATCACGATACAGTTGGTGATGATCAGGCCCACAAAAACCGAAAGGGTCTTGGAAATCTCAAAGGCGTAAGCCTTGAGCACCTGATCCACCAGGATCACCAGCGACGCGATGATGACCATCTGCACGATGATCCGGATCGAGCCGGGGATTTGGTTGCGTAGGATCGAGATGAACATCGACGAGAAAGCCGTCACCACGGTCACAGCGATGGTCATAACCAAAGCCACTTTCAGCGACGAGGTCACCGCAAGGGCCGAGCAAAGACCCAAAACCTGCAGCGTGATCGGGTTGTTGTCGACGAGTGGGTCGACAAGAAGTTCTTTCTTGGTCTGAGACATTACACCGCCCCCTCTTTGAGTTTGGCCAGGAAGGTGGCGTAGCCCTCTTCGCCCATCCAGAATTTCACCAGGTTATCGACCCCGCGCGAGGTCAGCGTGGCACCGGCCAGCGCGTCGATGTGGAAATCGGCGCCTGCCGCAGGTGCGGTTTTGTCGACGGTGATCGCCAGGGTGCCGGTGTCGTCATGCAGACGCTTACCGTTCCACAGCGATTTCCAGCGCGGGTTGTCTACTTCGGCGCCCAGACCGGGGGTCTCGGCATGGCTGTAGAACTGCAGGCCGTAGATGTCGTTGCCGTTTTCCTCGACGGCGATGAAACCGTACAGGGTCGACCACAGGCCATAACCGTGCAGCGGTAGGATCACCTTGTCCAGATTTCCGGCATCGTCATTCAGCAGATAGACGGTGACAAAGTTGGCCTGACGACCGATCGAAGCGGGGTCTTCAACCAATTCACGGCTCAGCTCCGGATCATCGGCAGCGGCGCGATCATCAAAGGTGGTCGCGTCGAAATCGGCGCTGAAGTCGCCGCTGGCCAGTTCCAGAACACGGGGTTCAAAGGCTGCGAAAGCCTCGGCCACGTCGACGCCGTCTTCATAAAGGCCAGCGACCTGCAGGATGTTGACCTGCTTGTCGCGGACTTTGTTCGCCTCTTGCACCGGGCGCAGCGACACGGCAGCGACCGACACGATCATCGAACAGAACAGACACAGGGTGACGGCCACGAAGATCGTTTTGGGCGTCGAGTCGACGGGAAGTTCTTTGAAACGGGCAAAGAAACCCTTGGGCGCTTGCTCAGACACGCTTAGCCCTCCGTTTGATGTTTGCGCGGACGACGAAATAGTCGATCAGCGGGGCGAAGATATTGGCGAACAGGATGGCCAGCATCATACCTTCGGGGAAGGCCGGGTTGATCACACGGATCATCACAACCATGAAACCAATCAGCGCGCCGTACCAGTACCGGCCCATATTGGTGTGGCTGGCGGACACCGGCTCGGTCACCATGAAGGCCAGACCAAAAGCATAGCCGCCCACAACCAGATGCCAGTACCACGGCATGGCGAACATCGGGTTGGTGTCCGACCCGATCACGTTGAGCAGCAATGAAAAGCCGATCATGCCACCCATGCAGCCTACGATCAGGCGCCAGTTGGCGATTTTGGTCACCAGCAGGAAGGCCAGACCGATCAGACAGGCCAGGGTCGAGGTTTCGCCCATCGACCCCTGAATGAAGCCGAAGAAGGCGTTCGACCAGGAGATGCCCTGTGAAGCCAGCGCCTGAACGCCGTCAGCAGCGGTTACACCCAGCGCGGTTGCGCCCGAGAAGCCATCCACCGGCGTCCAGACTGTGTTGCCCGACATGTTGGCGGGATAGGCGAAGTAAAGGAAGGCCCGGCCAGTCAGCGCGGGGTTCAGGAAGTTCTTGCCTGTGCCGCCGAACACCTCTTTGCCGATGACAACACCGAACGAGATGCCCAAAGCCACCTGCCACAGCGGTGTCGATGCGGGCATGATCAGCACATAGAGCATTGAGGTCACAAGGAAGCCCTCGTTCACCTCGTGGCCGCGCACGGTGGCGAACAGCACTTCCCAGATGCCACCAACGATCAGCGTCGTCAGGTAGATCGGCAGGAAGTACAAGAAGCCATGCGCCATGTTGGCGATCAGGCTATCCGGGTTCAGCGAGAAACCCAGCGCCTGCAACAGACCTACGCGCCAGCCGGTGGCGGCGCTGTCCCCCAGTGCCGCAATGGCGCCGTTGGTCTGCAGGCCGGTGTTATACATGGCCATCAGGATGCAGGGGATCGTCGCGATCACGACGTAGGTCATGATCCGCTTCATATCCACATAAGACCGGGCGTGCGGCGCAGCCGTCGTTACGGTCTTGGGGGTGAACATCAGCGATTCCACCATCTCGTAGATGGGGAAATACTTTTCGTATTTGCCGCCCTTGTGGAAGTTCGGCTCGATACTGTCGAGGTAACTACGCAATCCCATCGCTTAGCCCTCCTTCTCGATCTTGATCAGGCTGTCGCGCAGGGCTTCGCCGTATTCATATTTCGCGGGGCAGGCAAAGGCGCACAGGCCGAGGTCTTCCTCGTCCAGTTCCAGCGCACCCAAAGCCTGGGCGGTGTCCGTATCCATCACGATCAACGCGCGCAGAAGCTGGGTTGGCAGGAAATCCTGCGGCATCAGCGTCTCAAACGTGCCGGTGGGCACCATTGCGCGGCGGCCGCCGTTCAGGTTCGAGGTCAGGTTGAACAGCTTTTTCGAAAACGCCGAGCCAAGAACCGGCTGAACAGCGAACTTGCTGGGCATCGGGGTGATCCAACCCAGCGGGATCTGCTCTTTGTCCTCGGTGATCAGGGTGATCTGACGCGCATAGCGGCCAATATAACCAAACGGTCCCTCGGCCTGACGTCCCGACAGGATCGACCCCGAAATCGTACGTACGGGCTGTGCGTCCTCGGTGGTCTCACCTTCCAGAAGATCGGTCAGGCTGGCGCCCATAGTGGTGCGAATCAAACGGGGATTCGCAGCGCGCGGGCCGCACAGGGCAACCACGATCGACGGGTTCAGGTAACCGGTCCGGGCCAAGGCGCCGATGGCGATCACGTCTTGATACGAGATCGTCCAGACAGTCTTGGTGGCCGAAGGCGGTTCAAGGAAGTGCATGTGTGTGCCAGCCAGGCCTGCGGGGTGCGGGCCGGCAAAGGCGGCAACCTCGACCCCGTGCACGGAAGCGCCCGGAACGGTCGTGCCAACCTCGTGGCAGACATAGGTCGTGCCCTCGGTCAGTTTGGTGATCGCTTCAAGCCCGGCCTCGAAATCTTCGTCGCGTTCGGCGATGATGATCTCGGCATTGGCCGACAGCGGTTCGCTGTCCATTGCGGTGACGTAAATCGCGGCGGGACGCTCGTCTGCACCAGGCACCTTAGAGTAGGGGCGCGTGCGGAAGGCAGTCCAAAGTCCTGAGGCACAAAGCTTTTGTGCGACCAATTGGTCACTTGCATCCTGCGGCAGGGGTTCAAACGCGACGCCCTGATCGGCGGCATCGTCGATGTCGATCACCACGCTTTGCAACACACGGCGTGCGCCGCGGTTGATCGCGCGGACCCGGCCAGTGGCGGGCGCGACGAAGACAACGTCAGGCGAATCTTTGTGGCAGAAGAGCGGTGTCCCGCGCTTCACGCTGTCGCCCTCGGCGACAAGCATTTTTGGTTTCAGGCCGATGTAATCAGCCCCCACGACGGCGACGGAATTTACCGCGGGGCCCTCGGAGATGGATTGATCGGGCGCACCGCTGATGGGCAGGTCCAGCCCTTTTTTTAGTCTGAATTCTGACATGTGCTCCGCTGGATATCTGCTGTAGGTCTGTCAAACATTGGCCTCTACAGCTGACCACCTCCAGCCCGGTGCCGGGCGCGGAGTCTCCCGCGTGCGCTGCATCGCCTAGGGCCACCGTTTATTGCCAAAAAGTACTAAGAGCAACGCAATAACGGCTGATTTTCGCTGCTTTTTGCACTGCAGCGCTAACAACGCGCGGTTTGGTTGACAGTTTTGCGACGAAGTGACATCTGGCGGGCATTCCGTGTCATACAGAGGTGCGCGTTATGCGGCATTTTTTGGCGATCATGGCGCTGGTCACCCTAAGCGCTTGTTTCTGGTCCGAGGATGAGGGCGAGACCCTGCGTCTGTCGGGTGAGACCATGGGGACAACTTACAATATCGTCGCCGTGGACGTGCCCGGCGAATTGACCGGCGAACAGCTGCTCGGCGCTGTCGAAGCACAGCTAAAAGCAGTCAATGCCAGCATGTCGAACTGGGACCCGAATTCCGAGGTCTCTTTGTTCAACGCTTCTGATAGCATCGCACCTGTCAGTATCTCATCGGCTTTTGCCCATGTCGTGCAAGGCGCGAATCAGGTGCATGTGGCGAGCGAAGGAAAGTTCGATGTCACCCTTGGCCCGCTGATTGATCTGTGGGGGTTTGGTGCCAAAAAACCGGGCGATCCGATCCCTGATTCAGGTCAAATTGACGCAGCGTTAGCCCAGATCGGGCAGGGCACCCTGTTATCGCTGGAGGGCCAGATGTTGGCCAAGTCCCTGCCTGAAGCCTCGATTAACCTGTCGGGCATTGCCAAGGGTTATGGCGCAGATGCGGTCGCTGAAGTGTTGCGCGAGCTGGGGATCGAACGGTACCTGGTTGAGATCGGTGGCGATCTGGTGTCCGCCGGTTTGAATCCGCAAGGCAAACCCTGGTTTATTGGCATTGAGCGCCCCGATGCCCAAGCGCGCGCCATTGAAATGATCCTGCCTGTCAGTGACAAGGGCATGGCGACTTCGGGTGACTACCGCAATTATTTTGAGCAAGACGGTGTGCGCTATTCGCATCTGATCGACCCGACGACGGGTTATCCGGTGACGCACCGTACGACCTCAGTTACCGTTATTGCTGACAGCGGAATGCTAGCCGACGCTTGGGCCACGGCAATGATGATTGTCGGCGATGAAGACGGTCTGCGCATTGCCCAAGCCAACAACCTTGCTGTGTACTTTATTTCACGCGCACCGGCGGGGAGCGAAAACGAATTCGTGACCAGGGCCAGCAGTGCGTTTGAAAAACTGATGGAAACCGATTAAGTCACTTCCAAGCTGGATACCGAAAGATTTCGCCATGGCCACCTTCGTTTTCGCCTTCTTCCTGTTGCTGCTTGTCGTGCTGGGCATGTCGCTTGGCGTTATTTTCATGAACAAGCGTATCAAAGGCAGCTGCGGCGGGTTGAATGCGATCTCTGGGGCGGACAAATGCGTTGTGTGCAGCAAGGACATTGATCCCGACAGCCCGCTGCGTGACAAGCTGGCGTGCAAACGCGCCCAGCAAATGGTCAAACAGTTCAGCGACTAACCGATTTCCAGCGGGATAAAGGCCAAGGCCGCGAAAGCCGCGGCGGCGGGCAGGCCATAAAGCCACGCTTTCAGTACCCAGTTTGGCCCCTGCGCTTTCCAGTTCTCGCGAAAAGCGCGCCCGGCGAAGATCATCACCAGCACAAGGATCACGCCGGTTGTCGGCGTCAGGGTCAGGTTGTCGAACATCTTGATCCTTTCTATCGCGCCCGGGCCAGCAGGCCGTCAACGTCTAGATGCTGTTCCAGATGGTCCGCCAGCGCATCCAGCGTCGATTCAACCGTATCGCCATACGAGCTCTGCGCGGCTTGCACCCCGAACCCCGCAAGCCACGCCGCGCGAAACGCGTCATCGCTGAACATCCCATGCAGATAGCTGCCGGTCACCCGGCCATCGGCGCTTATGGCGCCTTCGGGTTGGCCATCGACATGGGCAAAGGGGCGGGCGCGGTCCGGGCCATCGCTGCGCCCGATGTGAATCTCATAGCCGCTAAAGGGGTTACCGCTGGCGGCATGGGTGGCGGTGACTTGGGTCAGACGTTTGTCTGCTGTCATCGTGGTGTCAATGTCCAACAGGCCAAGACCCTCGTCCGTACCTGCCGGGCCTTCGAGGCCATCAGGGTCTGAAATCAACCGTCCCAACATTTGATATCCACCGCAGATACCCAGAACGTGACCGCCACGCCGCAGATGCGCTTGCAGGTCAATGTCCCAGCCTTGGGCGCGCAGAAAGGCCAAATCGCCACGGGTGGATTTGCTACCGGGGATGATCACCAGATCGGTGTCGCCGGGGATCGCTTCACCGGCAGCCAGCATGGTCAGCCGTACGCCGGGCTCCTGTACCAGCGGGTCAAGATCATCAAAATTGGCGATGCGGGACAGGCGCAGGCAGACAATATGCAGACCATCTGTGCCTGTTGGCCCGGCAATATCCAGCGCGTCCTCGGCAGGCAGCTTCCACGCATCCGCGAACCAAGGCGCCACGCCGAAGCCGCGCCAGCCGGTGCACTGTTCGATCAACGCATAGCCATCGTCAAACAGGCTGGGATCGCCCCGAAACTTGTTGATCGCAAATCCCCGGATCAACGCCGCATCCGCCGGGTCGATCACCGCCTGCGTGCCGACGATCTGGGCGATTACCCCGCCCCGGTCGATGTCGCCCACCAAAATCACGGGCACGTCTGCGGCGCGGGCAAAGCCCATATTGGCAATGTCGCCTTTGCGCAGGTTGACCTCAGCCGGGCTGCCCGCGCCCTCGACAATCACCAGATCATGGGCGGCTTTCAGGCGGTTGAAGCTGTCTAGAACCGCATCCATCAGTTGCGGTTTCAGCTTGGCATATTCGCGGGCTTTTGCGGTGGTCAGGCGTTTGCCCTGCACCACGACCTGCGATCCAACGTCCGTCTCAGGCTTCAGCAGCACGGGGTTCATATCGGTGTGCGGCTCTAACCCGCAGGCCAGCGCCTGCAACGCTTGCGCGCGACCAATCTCGCCCCCATCCGACGTGACGGCGGCGTTATTCGACATGTTTTGCGGCTTAAACGGAGCAACACGCAGACCGCGCCGCTGGGCTGCCCGGCACAGGCCGGCCACCAACATAGATTTGCCGACATTACTGCCGGTCCCCTGTAGCATCAGTGCTGGCATTAAAAGGAACTCCGCATGTTTGATTGGTCATGCATGATCGGTATGTTCAAAGTCAACGCATGCAGGGGCGCAATATGACAGGCCAATACAAATCTAACCCGCACAATCCGATGCTCAGCACACATCTGGATCTGCACACACTGTGTTACAGCGAAACCGCCGAGGCCGAGGGCATTTACAACATGCCCCATGATGCGCAGGTAATCGAAAACCTGCGCGGGCTGTGCGTGAATGTGCTGAACCCGGCGATTGATCACTTTGATCTGCCGCTGTTCATCACCAGCGGTTATCGCTGCCCAGAGCTAAACGCGCTGGTGGGCGGCATTCCAGAGTCGCAGCATCAAATAGGGCAGGCGGCAGACATCATGATGGGCGGCATCCGCAACGATCAGCTGGCCCGCTGGATCATGGAAAACACCCCGTTTGATGAGCTGATCTTAGAAAAGTTCGACCCAAGCTGCGGCGAATACGGCTGGGTGCATGTGTCATACGTGGCCGAGGGTGCGCGCGGTAAGGTTTCCACGTTTGATGGCGAAATCTACCATGATGGCTTTCACCTGTTGGATCTATCGCGGTAGCAGATGTGCCCCTTCGGGCACCGGGTCTTCGAACGATTTTAGCGTGTCGCCGATGGCCTCAGCGACCAGATGATTGATCAACTCGCTGAACAACAGCGGTGGATGGGCGGCCTCCCACAGGAAAAACCCATAGGATCCGGGTATCGGGTTGATTTCGTTGAAATAAAGCGCATCCGTATCCGGGTTGTGCATGAAGTCAATCCGCGCGGCGCCCCGCATGCCCAATACGGAAAACGCCTTACGGGCGAAATCGTGAATGCGTGCTTTTAACGCGTCCGGGATGTCGGGGTTGATGTCGCGGGTCAGCGACAGCATCCCTTGTGACAGCGCGGGTGCATCGCCCAGTTTGCCGCCCGAGCCTTTGGCGGGCGGGCCTCCATCGGACGAAGCCATGTATTTCTCTTTGAAATCCAGCAGATCGGCATCAGTTTTGGGGCGTTCAATGGCGGAAAGACGGGTTTCACCGCCTTCATTGATCATGGCGATGTTATATTCGACCAGCGGGTCAACCTTGGGCTCGATCAGCGCGTAACTATCTTGGCGCAGCACCGCCTGCACCAATGCGATCAGGGTCTCGGCGTCTTTGGCGATGCCCACCCCGATGCTTGATCCCAGATTGGCGGGTTTCACGATCGCGGGATAGCCGACCTCGGCATCGACCCGCGCGCGCAGGGCTTCGGCATCGCGCAAGGTGGCCTTGTTGGCAATCACGTGGTTCAGCACGTTCACACCAGCAGTGGCAACGATGGCCTTGGTGGCGTCTTTACGCATCGCAAGGGCCGAGTTGGTCGCCGAAAACCCGGTGCAGGGGATGCCGATTATTTCCAGCATCCCTTGAATGCGGCCGTCCTCGCCGGTTGGTCCGTGGAACACCGGCAGGGCGCAGTCGATCCCTTGGCGCCACTTGCCATCGGTGGATTTCAGGCAAGGCCCCATATCATCCCAGCCAAAGGTGACCTCGCGCAAGCCCCCCGGACGGGGCCGGAACGCCGCCACATCGCGCAGTTTCGCACCGTGCATGAACCGTGCCTCGAAATCCATGTAAACCGGCACCACGTTGATGCGCCGCACATCGGCCGCATCCATCAACTGCTGGGCGCTGACGACGCTGACGTCATGCTCTTGCGAGGGGCCACCAAAGATCACGGCGACATTTAGCTTCTTCACGGGGGCTGCGTCCTAGAATGTTGCAACATGTGGTGGTAGTTCTACTGCGACAGACAACAGAACGCCACATCAAGCTGGCGACAGGGCAAGGTTCGAGGGAATGGTCGAAATCGCAAGCACCGAATTGGGCCGCAAGGATGCGCCTTGCGTGGTATTCGCCCACGGTTGGGCGCGCAGCCACGCTGATTTCATTGCCATCGCGGAACTGATCGCGCCGCATGCGCGGTGCGTCTTGCTGGATCTGCCGGGGTTCGGGGACAGCCCGCGCCCTGATGGCACCTGGGGAACGCAGGAATACGCCGATTGCCTGCGCGCGCATCTGAACGGCATGAGGGTCAGCGATTACATCTGGGTCGGTCACAGCTTTGGCGCACGGGTTGGGCTGCGGTTGGCGGCGATGCCGGACAGCCCGATAAAGGCCTTGGTTCTGGCGGGTGCGGCTGGCGTCAAGCGCCCCGTGCCCAAGTGGAAACAGATCAAAGGCAGCTGGCGCAGCCGCGAATTCAAGCGCAAGAAGGCGCAAGCCGTGGATGAGGCCGCGTTGATTGCTCTGGAACGCGAATACGGCAGCCCCGATTACGTGCAAAGCCGCGACTTGGGGCTGCGCGATATTTTCGTGAAAACGGTGCAAGAGGATCAATCCGATGCGGTCGGCGCCATTACGTGCCCCACCACCCTGATCTATGGCGGTAAAGATACCGAAACCCCGCCCGAGGTCGGAAAAATCTTGCACCGGCTGATCTCGAATTCGGCCTATATCGAATGCCCCGAGTTTGATCACCTGTCGATCCTGACGCGCGGAAGGCATCAAATCGCGATGGTGCTGAAAGAACAGCTAGTCGGAGGTCACGCATGATTTTTCTGGCCAAAGCCCTGTTCGCCGCCGCGTTTGCCTATTTCCTGAAACATCGCATGCACACGCTGCTGACATATTTCCAGCAAGAGGAATATAACGGTGTGCGCTACCTGACAGCGCTGCGCGAAGTGCGGCTGTTTGATGTGCGCGCCTCTGTCGTGATCGTGGCGGGCATTATCGCCATGCTGCTGGGTCTTGCGCCCACCCTGGGCTTTCTGATTGTCGCCGCCGCGCTGGGCTATATCGGTTGGGACGAAAGCCGCTACAAGTACAAGAAACCCTTGGTTTTGACGGAACGGGTACGCCGTATTCGCGCGCTTGCCGCGGCTCTTTTGGTGGTGCCCTTCGTTCTGTCGGTGTGCTGGCTGTGGCTTGCGGTGATCGCGGTGCAGATCGTGCCACTAACCCAGATTCTGGCCAATCGCATCCTGACCCCGTTCCAGACCCGCATCAATGACGGGTACGTCACCCAAGCGCGCGAAAAACTTGCGCGGATGGAGCCGATGACGATTGGCATCACGGGCTCTTTCGGCAAAACCACGGTAAAGCACATTCTGGCAGAATTGTTGGAGGCGTCGGGCCCGGTGTTTTATTCGAAAGGGTCGATCAACACGGTGCTGGGCCTGACCCGGCACATCCGCCAGCGTCTGCAATGGGGACATAAGTATTTCATTGCCGAGATGGGCGCTTATGGCATCGGCTCGATCAAACGGCTGTGTGATTTTGCCCAGCCCTCTATCGGGATCGTTACCGCAGTGGGCGATGCGCATACCGAACGCTTCGGCAGCGTCGAGGCCATCGCCGTTGCCAAGTCCGAGCTTGTCGAAGAGGTCACCAAACGCGGCGGAACCTCTGTCATCAACGCCGATGTTCTGCGCTATGCGCCGTTCCAGAAACTGAAGGCCGCGACCCCTGATCAGGTGATCTCGGTCGGGTTCAAAGACGCTGATGTGATTGTGACGGCCGAGGCTGGAAAAGGTGGGGTTTGGACCATTTCGCTGGCCGGGGATGCGATCCCCGACATAACCTATACTCTGCCGCTGCTTGGGGATCACAACGTGCTGAACTCGGCCCTTGCGGTTGTGATGGTTCTGATCGTCGACCCGAAGGTGGTGGCGGACCTGCCGCATTTCACCGCCACCGTGGCGCAGATCAAGCACCGCTTGCAAAGGGTCGAAAGCCCCGGTCAGGCGCTGGTTCTGGATGACGCCTATAACGCCAACGAGAACGGCTTTAAGGCCGCCGTTTCTGTGATGCACGACCTGGCACGCGAACGCGGGGGGCGCGCGATTTTGGTCACCCCCGGCATCGCCGAGTTGGGGCCGGAGCATGACGCCGTCCACACCCGTTTGGGGGAGCACTGCAACGGGCTTGTCGATGTGGTTTATGCGGTAAACCCAGCGCGGATCGAAAGCTTCACGGGGGCATTGGATGCCGGTCAGATGGCTGTGCATCCAGTCGCATCGTTCAATCAGGCCAAGGCGCTTTTTGCACAAGATATGCGGCCCGAGGATGTGATCCTGTATGAAAACGATTTGCCCGACGTGTTGGAAGAAACCCGTTTTCTTTGATCCCTCGCTCAGACAATTTTAAGCCCCTGCGCTTAGGCACAATGATATGTGCCATCTTGTTAGACTCGTCCTGTTTTTTCTGTGCCTATGCGCCGCGCCTGCCTTGGCCAGCGATCGGCTGACTTTTTCCACCGGAGGAATCGCACGGTTTCCGAACAGTCAGCAAGATGATGACACTGGCAACGCGATGATAGAGGCTTGGGCGAAGGCCAATTACGCCTTTGGGCCACAGGGGCTATCGTTTTTTCTGCGCGGTAAGTTCATCAGCGACAGTGTTCAATATGATTACAACAACGCCCAGACGCTGGGGGTTGGGTTGGCTTACAAGTTGAAGATGGGCAAGGACAGCAGTCTGACCTTCACACTGCGCCATGACTGGTATGAACGGTATCACAGCGGATCGCATGAAAAGGGTTGGCGGTTTCTGATCGACTATTTCTATATCGACTTTCAAAAGGTCGATGCCGGGGCGCGTATGTGGGGGCTGCCCCATGATGCGACCCTGTTCAAAATCTGGGCCAACCTGACCTATCCCGATACGCTGTCAGATGGTGACCACAACATCGTGGTGACTTCGGGTGCTGAATACGCGGCGCGGCTGGATTTGCCCGGCAACAAATGGCAGCTGTCGCCGTTTGTTGCGTTGAACCTGTCATGGGACAAAGATGACAACAGCTATAACAACAAGCTGCAACCCGGGCTTGGGGTGAAGTTGCGCTGGCCGTTGCCGGGCGGCGATATTCATGCAGGGGTTCGGTATCGCGGTGACTATCGCTGGGGGTCAGGCAGTTTCGAACATGGTCCGGGCCTTTTTGTGGGGTGGTACAGCTCTTTTTAGGCATCGCGAGACATGAGTTGCCTATTTGATGTGCGCGTCCTGTTTGGGGTGGCGCAATATTGGGCGATGGGGGTGCTTCTGCCAAAAAAAGCGCCGCTGCGATGATATGTGCCAATAACAATCCGGATCAGCGCTGATAACCGGGGCGCATGCCAGCACCATTGAAAATTGTTGTCGTAGAGCCAGATCAGGCCCGCGCACAGGTGATCACCGAAGCCCTGCATGAAAGCGGGTGGGCGGATGTCACTGTGATCGCGGATGATAGCTCTTTGACCCGCACCTTGGATGATATCGATCCTGATGTCGTTCTGATCGACCTTCGCAATCCACGCCGCGACAGCCTTGAAGCGCTGAGCGAAACCTCAGGCGCGCGTCAGCGCCCGGTGGCCATGTTCGTAGATCAAAGCGACCCCGAGCTTTCCTCGGCCGCGGTACAGGCGGGCGTGAGCGCCTATGTCGTCGGTGGGCTGTCAGGCGAACGCATTCGCCCGATCCTTGAAACCGCCATCGCACGGTTTGGCATCATGAGTCAGATGCAGTCTGAACTGGATGCCGCAAAGCAGGCACTGGCCGAACGTAAAACCATCGACCGGGCCAAGGGGCTGCTGATCCACGCCAAAGGCCTGACCGAAGAAGAGGCCTATCAACTGCTGCGCAAAACCGCGATGGATCAGGGCAAGCGTATGATCGACGTCGCGCAGGCGCTGGTCACAGCCTCGGAGTTGTTGCGATGAGCGGGCGCCGGTTGCATTGCGGTTTCGTTCCGCTGGTTGATAGTGCGCCACTTGTCATCGCGCACGAATTGGGTTTTGCCGCCAAAGAGGGGCTGGAGCTGGAGCTGCTCAAACAGCCTTCATGGTCAGCGCTGCGGGATTTGCTGGTGCTGGGGCACTTGCAGGCGGCCCATATGCTGTCGCCGATGCCCATCGCGATGACGCTGGGGCTTGGCGGGGTCCGTGCACAGGTTGATGCGCTTATGGTGTTGTCGGTGAATGGCAATGTGATTGCGGCCAGCAATGATATTGTCGGACGCATGCGGGCACGGGGCTGGACCCCGGACCTGACGGATGCCCAGAGCGCCGCCGATGCGTTTGAGGCCGCCGCCGATGGTCCGATCAGATTTGGCGTACCCTTCCCGTTCTCTATGCACCGCGAGCTTGTGGAATACTGGCTCAAGGATCGCGACATTCCCTACGAGATCAGCTCGGTTCCGCCACCGATGATGTCCGAAGCGCTGAGTACCGGCGAGGTCGATGCATTCTGCGTGGGCGAGCCTTGGGGGTCGCGTGCCGTGGACGCCGAAGCCGGCGAACTGATTCTGACGGGCCGCTCGATCTGGGCCTTTAGCCCGGAGAAAGTGCTTGCCGCGCGCCGCGACTGGATTTCCGAAAACACCGATCAGGCTGGCGCCTTGATGCGCGCGGTCTATGCCGCTGGTCGCTGGTTGAGCGACCCCAGCAACCGCGAAATCGCGACCGATATTCTGGCGCGGCGGGAATATCTGGCGATGCCTGCCGATGTTGTGGATCGTGCCATGAAGGGGCATCTTCTGGCGCAGGCGCGCTCGCTTGGGATCGAGGTTCCGGGGTTTGTACATTTCCATGCAGGGGCTGCCAACTTCCCGTGGCGCTCGCAGGCGCAATGGATCGGCGCAAGCTTGGCCCGCAGGCACGGTCTTGCCCATGACAGCGTGATGGAGACCGCCCGCGATGTGTTCCGCAGTGATCTCTACCGTGAGGTCATGGGGGATGCCGGGATTGATCTGCCCGGAGCGTCCGAAAAGCAGGAAGGCGCGCTGGCGCATCCGACGGCTGTGGCATCTACGCGTGGTGGGCTGATTCTCCAACCGGACCGTTTTTTCGATGCTGCCGTTTTCGACCTGAGCCTTTCCTGACGCTCATTTTTTGTGCAGACGCAAAAACCGAGGTTGGAAAGCCTTAAGAAATAGGACTTTCCAATCGCCGCGTCGCAGCAACATCCGTTAAAGATATGTCAACGCGAAGGCGAGGATGCCTTCCATTCTTTCCCCACAGACGGGGAATACAAAGAGCGACGCCGCTCAGACCCTTGGTGCCTCCCTCCCTTTGGCGCCTGCTGGTCTGGGCGGTTTTTTTTTAGCCAATGGGCCGTGCGCCCCTGACGACCTGTAACGAAGGAAACGCAATATGAAGAAACTCGCCATGTACACTCTGGCCGCAACGACCGCGCTGAGCGCGCCGGCGTTTGCAGAGCTGCTGGATGTAGAGAAAGACGAGCTGAAGTTCGGCTTCATCAAGCTGACCGACATGGCCCCGCTGGCTGTGGCATATGAAAAAGGCTACTTCGAAGACGAAGGCCTCTTCGTTACTCTGGAAGCTCAGGCGAACTGGAAAGTTCTGCTGGACGGCGTGATTGACGGTCAGTTGGACGGCGCGCATATGCTGGCTGGTCAGCCTCTGGCTGCGACCATCGGTTTTGGTACCGAAGCCCACATCATCACCCCCTTCTCGATGGACCTGAACGGTAACGGCATCACCGTGTCGAACGAAATCTGGGAACAGATGAAGCCGCACGTTCCGCTGATGGAAGATGGCCGCCCGCAGCACCCGATTTCGGCTGCTTCGCTGAAGCCGGTTGTTGAGTCCTACAAAGACCAGGGTAAGCCCTTCAACATGGGCATGGTTTTCCCCGTGTCGACCCACAACTACGAACTGCGTTACTGGCTGGCAGCTGGTGGCCTGGAGCCGGGCTTCTACTCGGAAGAAAACATCACCGGTCAGATCGGTGCTGACGTTCTGCTGTCCGTAACCCCTCCGCCGCAGATGCCCGCCACCATGGAAGCTGGCACCATCTATGGTTACTGCGTAGGTGAGCCGTGGAACCAGCAGGCTGTGTTCAAAGGCATCGGCGTTCCGGTCATTACCGACTACGAACTGTGGAAGAACAACCCGGAAAAAGTCTTCGGCCTGTCGGCTGAGTTCCAGGAAGCCAACCCCAACACCACCATCGCGATCACCAAAGCTCTGATCCGCGCTGCAATGTGGCTGGATGAAAACGACAACGCCAACCGTCCGGAAGCTGTGGAAATCCTGTCGCGTTCGGAATACGTGGGCGCTGACTACGACGTGATCGCCAACTCGATGACCGGTACTTTCGAGTACGAAAAAGGCGACAAGCGTGAAGTTCCCGACTTCAACGTGTTCTTCCGCTACAACGCAACCTACCCTTACTACTCGGACGCTGTTTGGTACCTGACCCAGATGCGCCGCTGGGGTCAGATCGCCGAGTACAAGCCGGATAGCTGGTACGATGAAGTTGCCAAGTCGGTTTACAAGCCTTCGATCTACCTGGCTGCTGCTGAAAGCCTGATCGACGACGGCCTGGCCACCAAAGACATGTTTGACTTCGACACCGACGGCTACAAAGCCCCGACCCCTGCCGAAGACATCATCGACGGTATCGCCTACGACGGCAAAACCCCCAACGCCTACCTGGAAAGCCTGCCGATTGGCCTGAAAGGCGAACAGAAAGTCGTTGGTAACGAAATCCAGGGCTAACGCCTGACCCTCTATGGATCGTGGGCGGCCTGCTAACACCGCCCACGATCTTCTCTCTTTTTAGTCTCAAGGAACCCCGCAATGACTGCTATCGACCCAGAAGCGCTGAGCAAGGCCGAAGCGAAAGAAGCCCGCCGTGCGAAGCTTTTCACCCGCATCAACAAAGCCGACGCCTGGTTTCAGGTTTTGGGCCTGTCATGGGCCACCCCTGTTCTGAAGGCAGCCGCTGGTGATAACCCGCGCGCGCAGGTCAAAGAGATCTGGCGTCTGCTGGGTGTACCGCTAATCGCCATTGCCGGTTTCCTTTTTGTCTGGGCTTCGCTGGCCCCGACGGTACAAACCTCTTTGGGTGCGATCCCCGGCCCGGTTCAGGTTTGGGAGCAGGTCGAAAACCTGCACGCCGACCACGTCCGCGAGCGCGAAAAAGCCGCCGCATTCTACGAGCGTCAGGATGAACGCAACGCCAAGTTCATCGCCGCTGGTAAGGAAGACAAAGTCAAAGAGCGCGTCTACACCGGCAAACCTACCTATTATGATCAGATCTGGACCTCGATCCAGACCGTGTTCTTCGGCTTCTTGATCGGGTCGGTGCTTGCCATCCCGCTGGGCATCATGGCGGGCCTGTCTCCCACAGCGAACGCCGCAATGAACCCGCTGATCCAGATCTTTAAGCCCGTGTCGCCTCTGGCTTGGCTGCCGATCGTGACCATGGTTGTCTCGGCTGTTTATGTCACCAACGACGGCATGTTCACCAAGTCATTCCTGAACTCGGCCATCACCGTGACCCTGTGTTCGCTGTGGCCCACGCTGATCAACACCTCGCTGGGTGTGAGCAGCATCGACAAAGACCTGGTGTCGGTGTCGAAGGTTCTGAAAATGAACACTTATACCAAGATCACCAAGCTGGTTCTGCCCTCGGCTCTGCCGCTGATCTTTACCGGCCTGCGTCTGTCGCTGGGTGTTGGTTGGATGGTGCTGATCGCCGCTGAAATGCTGGCCCAGAACCCCGGCCTTGGCAAATTCGTCTGGGATGAATTCCAGAACGGTTCCTCGCAGTCGCTGGCCAAGATCATGGTGGCCGTTTTCACCATCGGCATCATCGGCTTCCTGCTGGACCGCCTGATGTACGCCATCCAGTCCCTGTTCACCTTCTCGAACAACCGGTGATCGACATGGCTGTACTAGAGTTCAAAAACGTCTCTAAAGGCTTCGGTGAAGGCACTGCCAAGACCGACGTTCTGAAAGACATCAACCTGTCGGTTCAGGAGGGCGAGTTCCTCGTTCTCCTGGGCTTCTCGGGCACCGGCAAGACCACGCTGATCAACCTGATGGCCGGTCTGGAAATGCCGACGAAAGGCGAGGTCACTTATCGTGGCGCGCCGATCACCGGCCCCGGCCCTGAGCGCGGTGTGATCTTCCAAAGCTACTCGCTGATGCCGTGGCTGACGGTGAACGGCAATGTTCAGCTGGCCGTGGACACCATGTTCCCGAAAATGTCCAAGGCGGAAAAGCAGGCCAAGGTCGACCACTACGTCAAGATGGTCGGGCTGAGCCACGCAACCACCCGTCGTCCGGCCGAGTTGTCGGGCGGTATGCGCCAACGTGTGAACGTGGCCCGTGCATTGGCCATGGACCCGGAAATGCTGCTGCTGGACGAGCCGCTTTCGGCACTAGACGCACTGACCCGTGCCAATCTGGCAGATGAGATCGAAAGCATCTGGGATGCAGACAAAAAGACCTGTGTGTTGATCACCAACGATGTGGACGAAGCCATCCTGCTGGCCGATCGCATCATCGCGCTGAACCCGGATGGGACTTTGGGCGACGAGTTCAAAGTAAACATCCCGCGCCCGCGTGATCGGGGTGAAATGAACCACCACGAAGGTTTCAAAAAGCTGCGTATCGCCGTGACCAAATACCTGATGGATGTTGGGATCGAAGCCAAAGTCGAAGGCTCTAAAATCCTGCCCGACGTCACCGCGATCCACAATGTGCCCAAGGCGCAGGCCGATGTGCAGGCCGAGGGTAGCCAGCGGACCGACAAGTACCTTGAGTTCTCGCAGTTGCATAAGATCTATCCGACGCCCAAAGGTCCGCTGACCGTGGTTGAGGATTTCGATATGAAGCTCAACAAAGGTGAATTCATCTCGCTTATTGGTCACTCGGGCTGCGGTAAATCGACCGTGCTGACCATGGCCGCAGGGCTGAACGATATCTCGAAAGGGGTTATCAACCTTGATGGTCGCGGTGTTGTGGGGGCTGACCCGGAGCGCGCCGTGGTGTTCCAGTCGCCCAACCTGTTCCCCTGGCTGACCGCCAAGGAAAACGTCGCCATCGGCGTGGACAAGGTATACCCCAAAGCCAGCCAGGCTGAACGTCAGGACGTGGTGGAGTATTACCTTGAACGCGTCGGTCTGGGCGACAGCATGGACAAACAAGCCAGCGAATTGTCGAACGGCATGAAGCAACGTGTTGGCATCGCCCGTGCCTTTGCTTTGTCGCCCAAGCTGCTGCTGTTGGATGAACCGTTTGGCATGCTCGACAGCCTGACCCGCTGGGAACTGCAAGAAGTATTGATGGAAGTCTGGGACCGCACCAAGGTGACCGCAATCTGCGTGACCCACGATGTGGACGAAGCCATTCTTCTGGCTGACCGGGTGGTCATGATGACCAACGGCCCGCAGGCCACAATCGGCAAGATTGTAGATGTTGACCTTCCGCGCCCGCGCAGCCGGAAGGCCCTGCTAGAGCATCCTGATTACTATGCTTATCGCCAGGAAGTTCTCGATTTCCTTGAAGAGTACGAACATGGCGCGAAACCCAAGCCAAAACCGGCAAAAGCCATAGCAGCGGAGTAACGGACATGAATGAAACCCAGATCGATATGATCCAGGCAAGCTTTGCAAAAGTAGCCCCGATCGCGGAAACAGCAGCGGATATTTTCTACACCCGTCTTTTCGAGATCGCACCGGAAGTAAAGCCGATGTTCAAAGGCGACCTTTCAGAGCAGGGCAAGAAGCTGATGACCACCCTTGGTGTGGTTGTGAACGGCCTTAAGGATCTGGACAAGATTGTACCGGTGGCCCAGCAGCTGGCAGTCAAGCACGTCGACTATGGCGTCAAGGCCGAGCATTACCAGCCGGTTGGTGAAGCACTGATCTTCACCCTGGAAAAAGGTCTGGGTGATGCTTTCACGCCCGAGCTGAAAGAAGCGTGGGTTGGGGCCTACACCACCCTGTCTGGTGTGATGATTGACGCGGCCTATCCCTCTGCTGCGGAAGAAACTGTGATCGCTGCGGCCGAAACTGCGCCTGCAGCCAAGAAACCCTGGTGGAAACTATGGTAAAAAAACTTGTCGTGATCGGGGCCGGTATGGCCTCGGGGCGCGCCCTTGAAGAACTATTTGCGAAAGACCCTGAGGGGTGGGACGTAACGCTGTTCAACGCGGAGCCGCGCGGGAACTATAACCGGATCATGCTGTCCCCGGTGCTGTCGGGTGAAAAGACGTTCGATGAGATCGTCACCCACACTGCCGAGTGGTACGAAGAAAACGGTGTTACCTGCCGGTTCGGCGAAAAGGTCGTTGCCATCGACAAAGAGGCCAAGACCGTCACCGCCGAAAACGGTGACGTGCTTGCCTATGACAAATTGCTGATGGGCATGGGCTCCAACCCGTTCATCATCCCGCTGCCGGGCCATGATCTGGACGGTGTGATTGCTTACCGCGATCTGGAAGATACCAACGCGATGATCGCTCTGGGCGACAAGCCCGAAGCCAAAGCCGTTGTCATCGGCGGGGGTCTGCTGGGGCTGGAAGCCGCAGCCGGTCTGGCGTTGCGAGGTGTCGATGTGACCGTGGTGCACATCATGGGCCACCTGATGGAACGTCAACTGGACGAGGCCGCAGGCTATCTGCTGCGCAAGGCGTTGACCGATAAGGGCATCAAGGTGATGTGCTCGGCCAACTCTAAAGAGATCGTTGGCGAAGACGGTAAAGTCAAAGCCCTGATGCTGGACGACGGCACCGAGCTGCCCTGTGACCTGCTGGTCATGGCCGTTGGGATCCGCCCCAACGTGGCACTTGGTCAGGCGGCTGAACTGGCCGTGGGCAAGGGCATTCGCGTGGATGACCAGATGGTCACCTCGGATGAAAACATTCTGGCCGTTGGCGAATGTGTGGAACACAACGGTGCGATCTTCGGCCTTGTTGCGCCGCTCTATGATCAGGCTAAGGTTGTGGCGTCGACCCTTGCGGGCGAAGAGGCCGCTTTCGTTCAGAAAGAAGTGTCCACCAAGCTGAAGGTCACCGGTTGTGATCTGTTCAGCGCAGGGGACTTCGCCGATGGTGAAACCCGCGAAGACATCGTCTTCCGCGACCCTGCACGGGGCGTCTACAAGCGCCTTGTGATCGAAGAAAACAAGGTCATCGGTGCCGTGATGTACGGCGACACCGCTGACAGCAACTGGTTCTTCGGCATGATCAAAGATGGCACCGACATCTCTGACATGCGCGAAACCCTGATCTTTGGGCCGGCATACCAGGGGGGCGAACCCCTGGACCCTATGGCGGCCGTTGCAGCCTTACCGGATGACGCAGAAATTTGCGGCTGCAACGGCGTATGCAAAGGCGATATCGTAGCCGCGATCAAAGACGGCGCGAACGACCTTGGTGCCATCCGCGCCACCACCAAGGCTTCGGCCTCGTGTGGGACCTGTACCGGTCTGGTAGAGCAGGTTCTGGGCGCAACGCTGGGTGATGACTTTGTCATTCCGACCGAACAGCCCATGTGCGGCTGTACCGATCTGACCCACGAAGACGTGCGTCGTCTGATCAAGTCGCAGGAACTGAAATCCATGCCCGCCGTCTGGCAGGAACTTGGCTGGAAGACCACGTGTGGCTGCCACGTCTGCCGTCCGGCTCTGAACTTCTACCTGCTGGCCGATTGGCCGCTGGAATATGCTGACGATCCGCAAAGCCGGTTCATCAACGAACGCAAACACGCCAACATCCAGAAGGATGGCACCTATTCGGTCGTACCGCGTATGTGGGGCGGGATGACCACCCCGGATGAGCTGCGCGCGATTGCCGATGCTGCCGACAAGTACAACGTGCCCACCGTGCACGTCACCGGCGGTCAGCGCATCGACCTTCTGGGCGTCAAAGGCGAAGACCTGCCAGCGATTTGGGCTGACCTGAATAAGGCTGGGATGGTCTCGGGTCATGCCTATGCCAAGGGTTTGCGGACGGTCAAAACCTGTGTCGGTCGTGATCACTGCCGCTTTGGCACGCAAGACAGCACCGGTCTGGGTATCCAGCTTGAGAAGAAGCTTTGGGGCTCGTGGACACCGCATAAGGTCAAGCTGGCCGTGTCGGGCTGCCCGCGCAACTGTGCCGAAGCCACCTGTAAAGACATCGGCGTTGTCTGTGTCGACAGTGGCTATCAGCTTGGTGTTGCCGGTGCCGCCGGTATGGACGTGAAAGAGACCGAACGTCTGGCCGATCTGACCACCGAAGACGAGGTGCTGGAATACGCAACCGCCTTCATGCAGCTCTATCGTGAGAACGCCAAGTACCTGGACCGCCCCTATAAATGGGTCGCCAAGGTCGGGCTGGACTGGGTCAAAGAGCAGGTCGAAGACGAAGCCACCCGCAAGGCGTTGGTGGAACGGTTCGAGATTTCGCAAAGCGTCTATCGCAAAGACCCGTGGGCCGAACATGCCGAAACCAAGGCTGAAACCTACGCCCCGATTGCAAACCTTGTGCAGGAGGCCGCAGAATGAGCGACTGGATCGACATTGGCCCGCTAGAGGCCATCGCCCCGCGCGGTGCGCGTGTTGTCAAAACCGCCTTTGGCTGTGTGGCCGTGTTCCGCACCGCCAAGGACGAGGTTTACGCGCTGGATAACGCCTGTCCGCACAAGCAAGGACCGCTGGCCGAAGGCATCGTGCATGGCGCAAAGGTAACCTGCCCGCTGCATAACTGGGTGTTTGATCTGGAAACAGGTCATGCCCAGGGAGCGGATGAAGGCCAGGTCGCGACCTATCCGGCCCGTGTTGAAGAGGGCCGTGTCCTCCTGGATGTGGAGTTCCTCAACAATCGGACCGCCGCATGACACAGACCTGCACAACCTGCCCGTATTGCGGTGTCGGCTGCGGCGTGCTTGCCACGCCTGATAAAGTCAAAGGCGATGCCAACCACCCTGCAAACTACGGGCGGCTGTGTTCAAAAGGGTCTGCTCTGAATGAAACCGTGGGGCTGGAAGGCCGCCTTTTGGCCCCGCGTGTCAACGGTGCTGATACCACGTGGGATACCGCGCTGGGTTTGGTGGCCGACAAATTCAAAGCCGCCGTCGATGAATTCGGCCCTGACAGCGTGGCGTTCTATGTGTCCGGTCAGCTGCTGACCGAAGATTACTATGTCGCCAACAAACTGATTAAGGGCTACATCGGCTCGGCAAATATCGACACTAATTCGCGCCTGTGCATGGCCTCGTCGGTTGCCGGTCACAAACGCGCCTTTGGCACTGATACTGTTCCGGGTTGCTATGAAGATCTGGAACAGGCCGATCTGGTCGTTCTGGTCGGATCCAACCTGGCATGGTGCCACCCGGTGATCTTCCAGCGCCTGCTGGCCGCCAAGGCTGCCCGGCCTCAGATGCGCGTCGTGGTCATCGACCCGCGCCGCACCGCCACCTGCGATATTGCCGATCTGCACCTGCCCGTCACCAGTGACGGCGACAGCGCTATTTTTAACGGCCTGCTGGCCCATCTGGTGGATGCGGGCTGCGTCGATCAGGCCTATGTGGATGCCCATGTTGATGGGTTCGACGCTGCGGTTTCTGCTGCGCGTGCCTCGGACCCGGTGCAGGCCGATGTCAGCGCCGATGATCTGGCCACTTTCTATGACATGTTCGCCAAGACCGAAAAGGTCGTAACCGTCTATTCGCAAGGCGTGAACCAAAGCGAGGCTGGCACCGACAAGGTCAACGCCATCATCAACTGCCACCTGGCCACCGGCCGCATTGGCCGCCCTGGTATGGGGCCGTTTTCGGTTACCGGTCAGCCCAACGCCATGGGCGGGCGCGAGGTGGGCGGCTTGGCCAACATGCTGGCTTGCCATCTGGATATTGAAAACGAAGCCCACCGTGATGCCGTGCAACAGGCGTGGGACAGCCCCACCATGTGCACCCATGCGGGCCTGAAAGCGGTAGATCTGTTCCGCGCCTGCGAAGAGGGCAAGATCAAAGCCCTTTGGGTTATGTCGACCAACCCGGCGGTGTCTCTGCCCGATGCCACCCGTGTGAGCGAAGCGATCAAAAAGGTGCCCTTCACCGTAGTTTCGGACATTCTGGAACGCACCGATACCGGCGATCTGGCCCATGTTCTGCTGCCCGCCACCGGATGGGGCGAAAAATCTGGAACCGTCACCAATTCCGAGCGCGTCATCTCGCGTCAACGCAAGTTCCTGCCCGTGCCGGGCACTGCGCGCCCCGATTGGGACATCATCGCCGATGTCGGGCGCCGCATGGGCTACAGCGGGTTCGACTATGCTTCCGAGGCCGCGGTCTTCCGCGAATATGCGGCGCTGTCTGCGCTGGGTAAAACCTTCGCCCGCGACTTTGACATCAGCGGTCTGGCGCAGCTTTCTGACGCGGCCTATGACGATCTGCAGCCGATCCAGTGGCCCGTGCCGACCGATGGCAACACCGGCGGGCGCTTCTTTGCCGAAGGCGGGTTCTATCACGCCGGTGGCAAAGCCAAGATGCTGCCGATCACCCCGCCTGCGCCCAAGTCCTATGACGGTCTGACGCTGAACACCGGCCGCATCCGCGACCAGTGGCACACCATGACCCGCACCGGGCGCAGCGCCCGTCTGGCCGCGCACCTGGCCGAACCTTTCGTCGAAATTCATCCCGAAGACGCCCTGGCCAATGGTCTGCACGACGCCGATCTGGCGCAGCTGACCACCGATCAGGGCCAAGCCATCGTGCGCGTGTTGATCACGTCCAACGCGCGCCGGGGGGCGGTCTTTGTGCCCATGCACTGGACCGCCCAAACAGCAGCCGCAGGCCGGGTCAACCCGCTGGTGGCCGCTGTGACCGACCCGTTCTCGGGGCAGCCCGCCAGTAAAGATACGCCGGTGGCCCTTAAACGCGCCGACATGGCGTGGTATGGTTTTGTTGTATCGACGCAACCTCTGGCGCCGCAAACCGCCTATGCCGCAATCGCCCCCAGCCACACTGGCTGGCGCGCGGAACTGGCCGGTGTGAACGCGCCCGACGACTGGGAGGCAAAAGCCCGCATGGTCACAGGCCAGACAGATGCCGCCGCCGCCGTGTTCGAGGATGCTTCCTCGGGAGCTGTGCGCGTGGCCTTCCACAAGGACGGCATCATCGAGGCGCTGTTCTTTGCTGCTGCCCAGCCCGTGGCCGTGGCGCGCAATTATGTCTCGGGACTGCTGCAAAAAGATATCTCGTCGCTGTCGGCCTTGGCGGGCCGCGCTGGCGCAAACGTTGCCGATCCGGGCGCGACCGTCTGTGCCTGTTTCGACGTGGGCGTGAACACGCTGCGCACGGAAATCGCTGCTGGGGCCACCACCGTGGCCGCGCTTGGCGAACGCACCTGTGCCGGCACCAACTGTGGCTCGTGCAAACCGGAGCTAGCGGCGCTGATCGCCAACGCGCAGGCTTCGGTCGCGGCGGAATGACCCTCGCACCTTATATCCGCATTCTGGGGCGCGGCCCCTCGCGGGCGCGGGCGCTGACCCGCGAAGAAGCGGGCGAGGCCATGACCCTGATCCTATCCGGCGAGGCCGCCCCTGAAGCGGTCGGTGCGCTGCTGATGCTGATGCGCTATCGCGGCGAAAGCGCGGCCGAGATCGCAGGCTTTACCGATGTTCTTAAGACCAGTCTTGAGGAGGGCTGGCACACCGTTCCCGCCGCCTTGGACTGGCCGTCTTATGCGGCGGGACGCACCCGTGGCGCACCGTGGTTCCTGCTGTCCGCCAAATTGGTGGCGCAGGCTGGCTTCCCGGTGTTGTTGCATGGGTGGAACTCGCACCAAAACCCGCTTGCGTCGGTCCGGGGTGCGCTGCCCGATCTGGCCATTCCGCTGGTCGAAACGCCCACGCAGGCGCAGGCAGCGCTGGCCGATGGCGGCGTGGCTTACGTTTCCGCCGAACATCTGCACGCCCCCGCGTTAGAGCTGCTGAAGCTGCGCGATGTGCTGGGACTGCGGTCCTGCCTGAACACCGTTCTGCGCATGATGAATCCTGCCAATGCGCCCGCCATGGTGCAGGGCGTTTTTCACCCCTCGTACCGCGAGCTGCAAACCGATGCTGCCGCGCTGCTGGGGCAGGGCGCACTTTCGGTGATCAAAGGCGGCGGCGGAGAGTTCGAGAGACATCCTGCCAAGTCCGTTGAACTGCTGGGTCTGCGTGACGGCGTGGCTTTTGAAACTCAGATCCCCGCGCTGATTGTAGCCAATCGCCGCTTGCATGACCCCGACTTGCCCCTGCCCAGCCCGCAAGACCTGTGGACCGGCGCGGCCCAAGATGACTTCGCCACCGCCTGCGTTACCGGCACCGCCGCGCTGGCGTTGATGACCTGTGGCATCGCCGCCGACAAAGCCCCCGATATGGCGCAGGAACTCTGGCACAGCCGCTCGCCCGAGCTGGCCGCCTGAAAAGGATACCCCGATGAAAACCTTCCCGATGTTCCTGAAAATGTCTGGCCGCCGCGTGGTGATCTGTGGCGGCGGAGAAACCGCAGCGCAGAAAACCCGACTGATGCTGAAGACCGAAGCGCAGATTGATATTCTTGCGCCCGAGCTGGACGATGAACTGGCCGCGCTGGCGGATGCTGGGAAAGTGAACTGGGTTCAAGGTGCCATCACGCCGGCTGTTTTTGAACGCACCGCACTGGTTTTTGTGGCCACCGGTTGCCCGGCAACCGATGCCTGCCTGCACGCGCTGGCAGATGAAGCCGGGGCGCTGATCAACGTCGTCGACCAGCCCGATCTGTGCGACGCGGTGACCCCTTCTATTGTCGACCGTGACCCGGTTGTGGTGGCCATCGGGACCGAAGGTACCGCGCCCGTCCTTGGCCGTCAGATCAAGACCCAAATCGAAGAACGGCTGGAGCCGCGCCTGGGCGATCTGGCCGCGCTGGCCGGTCGTTTGCGGGACAAGGCCGCGGCCCGTCTGCAACCGCGCCAACGCCGCGATCTGTGGCGCTGGGTGTTTGACGGCCCGGTGCGCGAGACCCACGCCCGTGGCGCCGAACGTGACGCCGCCCAGCTGCTGAAGGACACGATTGAAACCGGCAGCATCCCTGAGGCCCAGTCGGCCCCCGTCGCGCTGGTGGGTGCGGGCCCCGGCAGTCGTGATCTGATCACCCTGCGCGGCGTGCAGCGGCTGCAAGAGGCCGATATCATTTTCTACGACCGTCTGGTCGATCCTGAGCTACTGGAACTGGCGCGCCGCGATGCTGAACGCGTCTATGTGGGCAAGGCGCCCGGCGCGCATTCCATGCCGCAGGCCCAGATCAACAGCGTGCTTGTATCGGCAGCCAAACGCGGGCAACGCGTGGTGCGCCTGAAATGCGGTGACCCCGGTATTTTTGCCCGCGGCGCCGAAGAGGCCGACGCCCTGCGCGCCGCTGGGATTGAGGTCGAAATCGTCCCCGGTGTCACCGCCGCCAGCGCCGCCGCTGCCGCCACCGGCACCTTCCTGACCGAGCGCGGACGCATCGATGCGCTGGTGTTGACGACCGGGCACAAGGCGGACGCGTCGACGCCGCCGGAATGGGTGACGCATCTGCACAGTGGTGCCCGCGTGGCGGTCTATATGGGCATTTCGAAAGCCGGACAGATTGTGGAATTATTAGAGCAGGCACACCTTCTGCATGATACCGAGGTTCAGATCGTGTCCCGCGCAGAAACACCCGATCAGCGGAGCTTCTCGTGTCCTGCGAGTGAGCTGACTCAGCTGATCGCCGACCATGATATCGCGCACCCTTCGATGTTGTTCCTTTCGCGCAAACAGGTGGCAGAGCACCATGCGCAAGGGGTCGCCTGACCGGTCAGCATTCAGGTAGGTTTACAGCCAATCCGCCCAAGGATGTTTCCTTGTACTTTTCCGCCATGTCCGCGCCGGTTTGGCGCATCGTTTCTATGCAGTTGTCCAAGGGCATGAAATGTGCGCCATCGCCGTGCAGGGCTAAGGACGCGGCTGACACGGCCTTGATCGCCCCCATGCCGTTGCGCTCAATGCAGGGCACCTGCACCAACCCTTCGACCGGGTCGCACGTCAGGCCCAGATGGTGTTCAAGCGCGATCTCTGCGGCGTTTTCAATCTGACTGTTGCTGCCGCCCAGAGCCGCACACAGACCCGCCGCAGCCATTGCCGAGGCCGAGCCGACCTCGGCCTGACAGCCGCATTCCGCCCCTGAGATGGAGGCGTTGTGCTTAACCAGCCCGCCGATCGCGGCAGCAGTCAGCAAGAAGGTTTCAATCCCTTCGCGGGTGCCGCCCGTGCAGTGATCGCGGTAGTATCGGATCACCGCCGGCACCACCCCGGCTGCGCCATTGGTGGGCGAGGTCACGACCTGCCCCCCGGCAGCGTTTTCTTCATTTACCGCCATGGCATAGACAGACAGCCAATCGTTGATTTCATGGGGTTGCTGACTGTTAGAGCCTTTCTGAGCGATCAGGCGTTGATGGATGCTGCGCGCCCGACGCTGCACCTTCAGCCCGCCCGGAAGCGTGCCCTCTTGTTGCAGCCCGCGCGCGATGCAGGCATCCATCACCTGCCAAACCCTCTCAAGCCCCTCAGACAGGGCTTCGACCCCGATGATTTTCTCTTCATTGGCGCGTTTCATCTGGGCGATGCTCAGCCCGGCTTCTTCGCCCATTTGCAGCATCTCTTGCGCTGTACCAAACGGATACAGGCACCCGCGCGCCTGTTTCTTGGCGCGTAGATCATTGTTATTGTTCGATTTACCGCTGCTAAGTTCGGCCTCGGTCATCACAAAGCCACCGCCAACCGAATAATAGGTTTCCTCGACCAACGTGTCGCCTTGCGCATCCATAGCGCGCATTTTCATTCCATTGGCATGCAGCGCAAGCGCCGGGCCAAAGTCGAAGATCAGATCACTTTCCGGGTCGAAAGACACGGCACCGGTGCCCAGAATGTCCAGCGTCTTGGTGTCATGCAACCTGGCCAAAGCGGCTGCGGCCAAATCGCTATCAACCGCGTCGGGAAGAAAGCCCAAAAGCCCCAACATGACGGCCCGATCCGAAGCATGGCCTTTTCCGGTGTAGGCCAGCGAGCCATGCAAGGACACCTGAACAGCAGACATGGATCGAAGCGCGTCGTCGTCTGTGCGCAACCGTTTCAGGAACCGCGCAGCGGCGGTCATCGGCCCCATCGTATGCGACGAGGAAGGCCCAATGCCGATCTTGAAGATATCGAAGACGCTTAGAAACACCTGTTCATGCTCCTCCCGCAACCCGGTAGAATGAATCTAGTGGAAGAGGGGCGTTCGGTCCATTCCTCAGGTCGCGACGTGAAGCCGCGCCAAGAAAAGCATTGGATCATTTTGTGATCGCTGTGTGATCGACAATGATTTTGACGCGCGTCCGGGTATCGTCTAAATACGGGCCATTCTCAGGGCGGGGTGAAATTCCCCACCGGCGGTTACAGCCCGCGAGCGCCACTTTTCGGAGTGGGTCAGCAGACACCGGTGAAATTCCGGGGCCGACGGTTAAAGTCCGGATGGTAGAGAATGGAGCGATGGGGCTGATGGTCCGGTCGTTTCTGACGCTCTGGGATTCTGTCATTTTGAAAGGATCGAGAGCAATGACAAAATCCCCTAAATTCGCCTTCCTCAAGGCGCAATGGCATGCTGAAATCGTTGACCAGGCTTTGGTCGGATTCCAACAGCGCCTGGATGAACTGGACATCAACGCCCAGATCGACGTGTTTGATTTGCCTGGTGCATTTGAAATGCCGTTAATGGCGCAAAAGCTTGCGGAAACAAAGGCTTATGATGCGATCGCGGCGGCGGCGCTGGTGGTCGACGGTGGCATCTATCGGCATGATTTCGTGTCGCAAGCCGTGGTCACAGGGTTAATGGATGTGGGCTTGAAAACCGGTGTGCCGGTGCTGTCTGTCTCGCTGACGCCGCACCACTTTCAGCCGACACAGGAGCATATCGATTTCTTCACCGCGCATTTCGTGAAGAAAGGCCGTGAAGCTGCCGATGCCGCGATGAATGTCTTGGCTGCGCATCACCAGATTGACGTGCCCATGACGAAGGCCGTGGCGTGACCTGACACAAGCCCGCGCAAAGCGCACAGGCTGTATCAGTGATATGGCGTTCTAAAAGCCACAAAAACCAGGCGTCACAAGGCCGCAAGGTGTTGTTTCTGCTTTGTTTTAGCGCTTTGCGGTGGGCCGAAATGGCAGTTTGAAAACGCCGCTTGCGGGGTTAGGCGAAGGCGGCGGTCAGGGCAATTTCCACCATGTCGCCAAAGCTTTGCTCGCGCTGGTCCGCGGGCAGGGCCTCGTGCGTTTGCAGGTGGTCGGACACGGTCAGCAGCGCCAGCGCACGGCGGCCATAGCGGGCGGCCAGATTATACAGCTCGGCCGCTTCCATCTCGACGGCCAGAATACCGTGGCGGGTCATTTGCTCGTTCAGGTCGGGGCGTTCGTCATAGAACACATCGGCTGAATAAATCCCGCCGACATGGGTGGAAATGCCTTTGGATTCAGCGGCTTGCGCGGCTGCGCTCAGCAGGCCCCAATCCGCGGGCGGGGCAAAGTTGAACTCTTTGAATATCCCTGATGAGGGCGTCGAGAGGCTGGAGGCCGTCATCGCCAAAATGACATCGCGGATATTCACATCGGCCTGCATTGCGCCGCAGGAGCCGATGCGGATCAGGGTTTGGGCGTTGTAATCACGGATCAATTCGTTGGCATAAATCGACAGGCTGGGCATGCCCATGCCCGAGCCCTGAATGGTCACCCGATGCCCGTTCCACGTGCCGGTATAGCCCAGCATCCCGCGCACCTCGTTCACCAGCTCGGCGTCTTGCAAAAACGTCTGCGCCGCCCAGCGGGCGCGATAGGGATCGCCCGGCAGCAGCACGGTTTCAGCAATCTGGCCCGGCTCGGCCCCGATGTGGATGGTCATCTGCAGCCCCTTTGGAATGGCGAAAGTGCGCATGCACAAGTGATGCACATCCTATGCACATGTGATGCATATGCAAGCTGGGTTGCGACTGTACTGTTGACGGGCCATTGTCGAGAATGCTGAATGTCAGCGGTGTGTTTATTTTAGGGTTTTGACAAGAAATGACCGACAATAAAGCAGGGCTCTTTGTGACAGCAGGCGCTGCCTTCGTAAGCGCCATCGGCGGATTTGGAGCGGCCAAGCTGACCGCTGACAGTCAGGCCAACCTGCACGACAATCAATATGTCGAACGCATCGTCGAACTGGAAGGCGTGCGGGATGATCTTTTGGAAGATCTTGACGCGTTGAGCGCGCAGCTGGCGAAGGTGGACGGCGAAATCGGCCAGTTGAAACGGGGCGCGCCAGACGACGTACGGATCGCTGAGCTGGAGCAGGCACTTTCCGATTTGGAAGGCACAATTGCCGGTCTTGGCAGTGGCGGGGAAAGTGTTTCAGTTGCGGCTGTGGCTGCGCGGCTGGCGAATGATCATGCCGACATATTACGCGGCCCCAAAGGCGACAGCGGACCGCAAGGGGCGATTGGGCCGGTCGGGCCGGTCGGCGCAACGGGTCCGCAAGGACCGGCTGGTGCTACGGGTCCGGCAGGGGCACCCGGTATCAGCCCAAGCATCGACGATATTCTTGCCCTGCTTCCCGTGACAGGTGCCGCGCAGGGCAGCACGGCCAAAGCCGCCACGCCCCCGAAAGATCTGATCGTGCCTGTGAATGGCTGTCTTGATGTGGTTGCGAACAACCCGGCGTTTGGCGTGAAATTTGCCTCGCCCGCGATGCTGTGCGACGGGCCAAAGCCGATGGTCATGCTGAAGGTGACTACCGGCGAAGGGTTGGATGTGACCCCGGTTGGCGGCAAAACCACGAACATCGTGCCCGGCGGCAACGTGTTCTTCAACGAGTTGGGAATCTATTTCACGTTGACGTCGACAGATTACTGGAGCGGCTCTTTCGTAGGGGCCGTGTCCAAGAAATAGGGCGGGTGCCCTTGGGGCTTGCCTTAGGTTCTGATTTCAAACCCCGCACGGCTGTCACGGTGTTCGGCCAGTTCGGTTTGCACGTTTTGCACCGAGGCCGCCCCCGGGCCGGACCAAAGCTGGTTGATCATTTCCTGTACGGTGTCGCGGTCGCCGTCGAACAGGGCCGATACGGCGCCGCGTTCGTCGTTGCGCACCCAGCCGGTGAGTTTGAGCTTTTGCGCCATGGCTTGGGTCCAGGCGCGGAATGCGACACCTTGCACACGCCCGGTGACGCGGGCCTTCATTGCGATCTGGTTCATGATGGTATCCTCCCACCCTGATTGTCCCGCGAAAACGGGTTTCGATCAAGTTTGGGGGATCTAAGTTGGCATCTAGGTTTGTGCACGCTTCATTTCCCAAGAGGTAACGCTGGACGGAATATCCTCTGTCACCTTTCGTATGATCCACTCAATGTCAGTGAGTGTCGCGACATCTTTCACCTGATCGGATTCAAACTCGAACCAATAGCCCTGGCCCCCCAAGTCCTTCGAAGTATAGGCGCGGAATGCAATGCTCTGAGGGACCGCCATTAGAAAGAGCCGTCGCACATTGTAGGCTATTCCATCGTTTTCCAGAAGTACCTGAACGGTGAGGTTCCGGGAGTTTTCGAGTCCGCCGCCCCGTGAAGCCAAATCGCTTAGCGCGGTTTTATTCTCGTCCAGTAAGTCTTTCCAGCTTTCAGACGCACGGTCTGCGGTGCCGTCAGGGATGCAAAGCGAGACGTTTTCTCGGGCCTTCCCTTTGGCTCGGATATGTTTTCGGAGTTCGTCGACTGCATCACAAGGGTGAAGTGCTCTTTCCCAGTAGACACCCTGTTCGTATTCAAGCAACTCAAGGGGGTGTTCCGGGAGTCGTCGTTTCGCGATCTGCCAATCCCTAAATCTGTGCAGCGCTCGTCCGAAGAGGGCGTAGAAAGATCTGGAAAAACGGTCGGACAGCGGGAGTTGATCAAGATTTTCCTGAATGTCTTCGGCGAGCCAATCACCACATACAAGATACAAGCCATCTTTGGTGCTGAACATAAGGGCATCTGGCCCTTTGTCGCCGATATGCGCCATTTCCTCTATTTCGTGCTGCCAAGAGAACGGCTTGTAGAACTGATAGTCGATCAATCCGAAATAGGCTGAGAACCACGGGTATTCCTCTATGTGTGCGTTGGGGAAGATGCGGGCAAGCTCTTCTATATCGCGTTGTTTCTTGTGTTGGATAATCTTTGGGGTCGTCATCGCGAATACTCGTGCAGCAAAGTCCTGGCGAAGAAATGGTGACGTAATTTATGGCGGCGAGATCGCGCAATTCAAAGAAGAAATGAAAACTTCGTTGATGCATACGACCGTGCGAACAACACCCGAGCGTACATAGAAATAAAAAAGCGCCCCTTGGGGCGCTTTCTTTTATTCGGCGGCGGCGGGCTGGGGGTCGACCAGACTAACGAGGTCGAACATGATCCGGTTCAGCTCGAAGTCTTTGGGCGTATAGACCTTGGCCACGCCCATCGCCAGCAGGCGCTCGGCATCGTCATCGGGGATGATGCCGCCGACGGTGACCGGGATATGGGTCAGGTTCTCGTCTTTCATACGCTGCATCAGTTCTTCGAGCAGCGGGATGTGGCTGCCTGACAGGATCGACAGGCCGATCACGTGCACGTCTTCTTCCTTGGCGGCGGTTACGATTTCCTCGGGTGTCAGGCGGATGCCTTCATAGGAAATATCCATGCCGCAGTCGCGGGCGCGGGCGGCGATTTGTTCGGCGCCGTTGGAGTGCCCGTCCAGACCGGGCTTGCCGACCAGGAACTTGATGCGACGGCCCAGCTTGGTAGAGACGGCATCGACCTGTTCGCGGATTTCTTCCAGACCTTCGGTGCGGTTGGAGGGGTTCTTGGATACGCCGGTCGGGCCACGGTACTGGCCAAAGGCGGTGCGGACCATATCGCCCCATTCGCCGGTGGTCGCCCCGGCCTTGGCGGCTTTGATCGAGGGTTCCATGATATTGGCCCCCGACGCCGCGGCGGCGCGAACTTCGGCGAGAGCCGCTTGAACAGCTTGTTCATCACGGCTCTCGCGCCAGGCGTTGAGACGGGCAATCTGATCTGCCTCGGCTTTTGCATCGGCGACCATGATGGCCTCCTCACCGGCAGTGAGCGGCGAAGGTTCGCCTTGCGTCCAGCGGTTCACACCCACGACTGTGGTCTCTCCTCCCTCAATCCGGGTGATCCGCTCGGCGTTACTCTCTACCAGGCGCGACTTCATGTATTCGATGGCGGCTACGGCACCGCCCATGGAGTCGATCTGCGCCAGCTCGGCACGTGCCCCGTCTTTCAACGCCTCAACCTTTCTGTCGACGGCGGGGTTGCCATCAAACAGATCATCGTACTCTAACAAATCACTTTCATAGGCCAGGATTTGCTGCATACGCAGCGACCACTGCTGATCCCAGGGGCGGGGCAGGCCAAGGGCCTCGTTCCACGCCGGGAGCTGCACCGCGCGGGCGCGGGCCTTTTTGGACAGCGTCACAGCCAGCATTTCGATCAAAATGCGGTAGACGTTGTTTTCGGGTTGCTGTTCGGTCAGACCCAGCGAGTTGACCTGCACGCCATAACGGAAGCGGCGGAATTTGGGGTCTTCGATGCCATAGCGTTCGGATGTGATTTCATCCCAGAGTTCCACGAAGGCGCGCATTTTGCACATCTCGGTGACGAAGCGAATGCCGGCGTTCACAAAGAACGAGATGCGGCCGACCATGGCGGGGAAGGCTTCGGCGGGGACTTTATTTTTCAGATCGTCCAGCACGGCGATGCCGGTGGCCAGCGCATAGGACAGTTCCTGTTCCGGCGTCGCGCCTGCTTCTTGCAGGTGATAGGAACACACGTTCATCGGGTTCCACTTGGGCAGATGCTCGCGGGTATAGGCGGCGACATCGGTGATCATGCGCAGCGACGGCTTGGGCGGGCAGATATAGGTGCCGCGGCTCAGGTATTCTTTGATCAGGTCGTTTTGTACGGTGCCCTGCAGCTTGGAGATGTCAGCGCCCTGTTCCTCGGCGGTGGCGATGTACAGTGACAGCAACCAGGGCGCCGTGGCGTTGATTGTCATCGAGGTGTTCATCTGTTCCAGCGGGATCTGGTCAAACAGCGCACGCATGTCGCCCATGTGGCAGACGGGCACGCCCACCTTGCCCACTTCGCCGCGCGACAGTTCGTGATCCGAATCGTAACCTGTTTGGGTCGGCAGATCGAAAGCTACGGACAGGCCGGTTTGGCCTTTGGCGAGGTTGCCACGATAGAGTTCGTTCGAGGCTTTGGCCGTGGAGTGCCCGGCGTAGGTGCGGAACAGCCAGGGGCGGTCTTTCTGGGTCTCGGTCATAGAGGGCCTCGTGAATCGGGTATTGTAACTTTCTTTCGTCAGGGGATTGATAAGTGGAACTTTATGGCTTTGTCAATTCGCTGCGTTGCGGCGGCAGCGCTGAAATGTATTTTTCAGGCTTTATTCATATACAGCTGTTTCACCCACCGGAATTTCCGCAACGGCAAAGACATAAAATTACAAAATAGACCTTTTGGTGATTGCATTGTTGCGAAGAGGCCATTAATTCCCGTTGCAAAGGCCGCGTTGATTCTGCGATGCGGCGCAACTCTAACTGATGCATGGAGGCTTTGATGGCACTCGACAACCAGACCGACATCCTAACCTACGACGCCCCCGAAAAAGAACTGTACGAAATCGGTGAAATGCCCCCCATGGGCTATGTGCCGCCGAAAATGTACGCGTGGGCAATCCGCCGCGACCGTCACGGTGTGCCCGAAGAATCCTTCAAGCAGGAAGTCGTCGACACCTGGGATATCGACAGCCACGAAGTGCTGGTTCTGGTGATGGCCGCCGGCGTGAACTACAACGGCGTTTGGGCCGGTTTGGGTCAGCCGATTTCGCCTTTCGACGTGCACGGCGACCCGTTCCACATTGCTGGTTCGGATGCTTCGGGCATCGTTTGGAAAGTTGGCGACAAGGTCAAAAACTGGAAAGTGGGCGACGAGGTTGTCATCCACTGTAACCAGGACGACGGTGACGACGAAGAGTGCAACGGTGGTGATCCGATGTATTCGCCGACCCAGCGTATCTGGGGTTATGAAACCGGCGACGGGTCGTTCAGCCAGTTCACCAAAGTGCAGGCGCAGCAGCTGATGCCGCGTCCCAAGCACCTGACCTGGGAAGAGGCTGCCTGTTACACCCTGACCCTGGCCACCGCATACCGTATGCTGTTTGGTCACCACCCCCACGAACTGCGTCCGGGCCAGAACGTTCTGGTTTGGGGTGCTTCGGGTGGTCTGGGCTCCTATGCGATCCAGCTGGCCAACACCGCTGGTGCCAACGCGATCGGTGTGATCTCGGACGAAAGCAAACGTCAGTTCGTGATGGATCAGGGCGCCAAGGGCGTGATCAACCGTAAGGACTTTAACTGCTGGGGCCAGCTGCCCACAGTGAACAGCCCCGAATACAACGCATGGCTGAAAGAAGCCCGCAAGTTCGGTAAAGCCATCTGGGACATCACCGGTAAGGGGGTGAACGTTGACATGGTGTTCGAACACCCCGGCGAGGCGACCTTCCCTGTGTCGACCCTGGTGGTGAAAAAGGGCGGTATCGTTGTGATCTGCGCTGGTACCTCGGGCTTCAACACCACCTTTGACGTGCGCTACATGTGGATGCACCAGAAGCGTCTGCAGGGCTCGCACTTTGCGAACCTGAAACAGGCTGCTTCGGCCAACCGCCTGATGTGCGAGCGTCGTTTGGATCCGTGCATGTCGGAAGTGTTCCCGTGGGACGAAATCCCGCAGGCGCACACCAAAATGTACAAAAACGAGCACAAGCCCGGCAACATGTCGGTGCTGGTGCAGGCCCCCAAAACCGGCCTGCGCACTCTTAGCGAGGTGCTGGAAGCCGGGAAGGGCTAAGATCCGTCCTCAAATCGCTAAGGCACCCCGCCCGGCTTGTCCGTGGCGGGGTGTTTTCATTTTGGCGTGTCGCGCTGGTGGGCGATCAGAGAGCCAAAGCCCGAGGCAAGGATCAGCGTAAGCCCGATCAATGACAGGGCGTCGGGCCAGTCGTTGAACACCCAGATGCCCAGCGCCGTGGCCGAGATCAACTGGCTGTAGACAAGGGGGGCGATCAGGCTGGCCTCGGCGCGTTTGCTGGCCAGCACCAGCATGTAATTGCCAGCGGCTGATCCCAATGCGCTGATGGCGATCAGGATGCTGATCTGGGGGGTAAAGGCAGGCAGGGCGGTGCCAAGCCCCATCGGGGCCAGAACCAGCGCACCGATCATCAATTGCGAGATCAGTAGGAAACGGGGGCGGTACAGGCCCGCGGTAAGCCGGGTCATCATCAGATAGGCGCCGTAAAATGTACCCGCAGCAACGGCATAGAAAATCCCGCCCGAGGCGCCAAAGCCGGGTTTGACCACCAATATCACCCCCGCAAATCCCAGCGCCAGCAGCGCCGCGCGCAGGGGCGAGGGGCGTTCTCGCAGAAAAATGATCGACAGGACGTACGACACCACCGGCCCGATGAAGAAGGCGCCAAAGACATTCGCGATGGGTTCGGTTTTCAGCGCGGTCAGGATGCAGCTGATCCCGCCGATGATGAAAGCCGCGCGTAACAGGACGCGCCAGTCCTGCAGGTGACGCAGTTCGTGCATCTGAAAGCCGCTGAAGGGGAGCAACACCAACGCGGCGACGCCAAATCGCGTCCAGGCGACAAAGAAGGGGCTGGCGCCTTGTGCCGTCAGGACCTTGCCTGCGGTGTCGCCAATCACGATGCAGGTCACGGCGGTGAAGACCAGCGCCCCAAGGCGCAAAAGACCGGAAAGCTGCATAGCAAAGACCTGTGCGAAGAAATGTGTTCTGCGCGAAACTATCAATGGGTTGGCGCCACCGGTACCGGCTGTGCCGCATGACCGGTTTGCGAAAATGCCTGCTTGCTGTCAGCAACTTTGGCCGTCTGGTCAAAAATGCCTTTCAATTGCCCCGGTTGCGCCACCTGAAAGCGCTTTGCGGCTGAAATATTCACGTTAAGGTTGAATCAATGGGAGCGCGCAAAGCAAAGTGGTCACTATGACAGAAGACTGGATTATCGAAATTTTGAACGATCTGCGGACATTTGCGCAGATGAACGGGTTAGACGATTTGGCCACGCAACTGGAGCAAACGCTGGTGGTGGCCTCGCAAGAACTGTCTGCCCGGCCGGATGCCGGGGCGGTGATGATGGCCATGCAAAAGTTGCCACCCCGACATTAAGGGACAGCACGGGCGGTTTCGCACTGGTCGGGGGGCGCGGGGGCAAGTAGGCTCCGCGCCATGACGATACCTGCGATTTCCTACTCTGATGATCAGGCCGAAGCCCATGACCGCATCGCCGAGCTGTTGCGCGGCGTTGGGGTGGATTTGGACGATGATACGCTGACCCCGATGGCCGAGGGTAAATCAGGGCAGGTGATGGCTGTTGTCGGCAAGGCCGGTTCGGGAAAAACCTTGCTTTTGGCGCAGCTTTACAAGGCGTTAGAGTCTGCCGGGGTTGAAGTTGTCTCGGGCGATTACGAAGGTCGCAAACGGCGCGATAAACGCACTTTGGCGATCCTTGCGCCGACCAATAAGGCGGCCTCGGTGTTGCGCATGCGGGGCGTGCCCGCCACCACAATTCACCGCATTCTGTACACGCCGGTTTACGACCCTGAATACGAAAAAATCGCCGAGTGGCTGACCGGGCAGGGGGAGCGCCCCCAGATTGAGGGGCTGACCGATCAGGCGCTGGACCGCGCCCATGCGTTTTACCAGTCCAACAAGTCGATTCCCGGTGCTTTGGCAGCGGCCGGTTTGCGGGGCAGTGATTTCATCACCGGCTGGAAGCGGCGCGAAGACCCGCTGGATATCGGGTTTATCGACGAATCCTCGATGCTGGATAAACGGCAGTTCGAGGACCTGCAGGAGATTTTCCCGACGCTGGTATTGTTCGGTGATCCGGCACAGTTGGCGCCGGTGAACCAGTCGGGTCAGATGGTATTTGACGCGTTGCCTGAAAAGAAGCAGCTGATCCTGCATCGGGTGCATCGCCAGACCGGAGATAACCCGATCCTTGATCTGGCCCATGCTTTGGCCGACCCCCAGCTGGAGTTCGACGCCTTTGAACGGATGATCGAAGAGATCGCACAGCGCGACGACCGGGTCGTGATGGCGCAGCGGGTGGAGGCGTCGCTGATGTCGCGCTCGCCGGTTCTGGTGTGGCGCAATGCAACGCGTATCCGGCTGATCCATGCGTTTCGCGCCGCCTATGGCGCGCCGGCGGACGAGCTGCTGCCCGGCGAGCCGCTGATTTGCGACGGGATCGAGTTGCCGCTGAAACATCGCAAGAAACGGCTGGATCTTGAGGCGCGCGGGCTGATCAAGGGCGCGCAGGTTGTGTATTTGGGGCCGGGGCGCAAGCCGGGCTTTTCACGGTTGCATGTTGTGGGGGCCGAGGACCCGCAGGTTTCGGCGGCCTCGATCATCAAGATCGAAATGCCGGACGAAGAAGAGCCATTCATCCCCTTTGCCGCCAACATGGGAGCGGCGTTTTTGCACGGCGCGGCGGTGACCATTCACAAGGCGCAGGGCAGCCAGTGGTCTCAGGTGCAGGTGTTTGCCCCTGATCTGTGGGCCGCTGCGCGTATGGGCCGGGTTGAAGCGGGCCAGCCCCTGTGGAAACGTCTGGCCTATGTTGCGATCACCCGCGCCGAAGAACGGTTGCATTGGGTGGTGCGCAACCGATTGGCGCGCCCGGCCGAGCCACTGACCACTGCGGATTTGCGCAGCGCGCCTGTGCCCTTGGCGCTTGAGGAGGACCAGACATGAGCCGTTCTATTTTGATTACCGGGGCCAGTTCGGGCATCGGCGCGTCGGTTGCCCGGACGTTTCTGGCCGAGGGCTGGCAGGTGGGGCTGCTGGCACGCGGGCAGGCCAAGCTTGCCGCGCTGGCCAAGGGCTATGACAATGCGCATGTTCTGAAGGCGGATGTTACGAATGTGAACGAGGTTCAATCAGCGTTTGATCTGTTCGTGACCTCTGTTGGACGGTTGGATGTTCTGTTCAACAATGCCGGGATGTTTGGTGAACAGGCCCCGATTGACGAGATCAGCCTAGAGAACTGGCAACAGGTCATGGGGGTGAACCTGCATGGCATGTTCCTGTGCGCCCGCGCGGCCTTTGCCCAGATGCGCATGCAGGCGCCGCAGGGCGGGCGGATCATCAATAATGGCTCGATTTCAGCCCATAACCCGCGGCCCGGTTCTGTCTGCTATACGACCACCAAACATGCGATTACCGGGCTGACGAAGTCTTTGTCATTGGATGGGCGCCCTTTCGATATTGCCTGCGGCCAGATCGACATTGGGAATGCCCGTACGGAACTGGTTGAAGACCTGACGGCGCGTCTGGAAGCCGAGGGCAAGCCGGTGCAGCCGACCATGGATGTCGAAGACGTTGCCCGCGCGGTTTGGCATATGGCGTCGTTGCCGCCCGAAGCAAACGTGCAGTGGATGACGGTGATGGCGACCAAGATGCCCTATATCGGGCGCGGTTAGGGTCAGATCGAGCCCCCTTCGACCATGAAATTATTGGCGCTGCACATGGCCGCGTCATCCGACGCCAGAAACAGCACCATCCGGGACACATATACCGGGTCTACCGGGTCGGGCAGGCACTGACGGTCCAGCTGTTTGGTCAGGGCTTCGGGCGTGACCCAAAGTTCTTTTTGGCGTTCTGTCATAATCCAGCCGGGGACGACGGCGTTGACGCGAATGCGGTGATCGCCCAATTCGCGCGCCATGGTCCGGGTCAGCCCGTGCACGGCGGATTTTGCCGTGGCATAGGCCGGAAAACCGGCGCCGGCTTCCCACCATGAATTTGACCCGATGTTGATGATCGCCCCGCCGCCGGCCTCTATCATCGCCGGGGCGACGCTTTGGATGGCAAAGAACATATGGCGCAGATTGGTCTGCAGGCGTTCATCCCAATATTCGGGTGTGACGGAGCGCCAGTCATGGCGGTCATCATGGGCGGCGTTATTCACCAGCACCTGCGCGGGCCCCAGTTTGGCGGTAAGGGCCGTGAAAGCCGCCTTTAGGGCATCAATGTCGCGCAGATCACAAACCTCGAACGCATGCGGCCCGCCAAGTTCGGCCAGCAGGGCTTCGCCTGCCTTGGCATCAAGATCAACAAACCCGACTTTGGCGCCCTGATCCGCAAAGGCACGTACGGTTTGCGCCCCGATGCCTTTGGCGCCACCGGTCAGGAAAACGGTTTTTCCTTTCAAGCTTGGGTACTGTGCAAATTCGGCCATTGTGCGCTGTGCTCCGTGATTCAGGTGGCGTCGGGGGCCGTGATGGCGCGCGATTAGCGCGGGGGGACGGCCATTGGATTAGATACCACATTTGGCCCCGCTGAGGAGTCCCGCATGGCAGACGGTCGCGGCCGCGACGGTATGTGCGGTTACGCCAACTGTCGCGCGCGGAGCGCGGCGAGGGCGGCGTTCAGGGCGGCTGGGTCGGTCTTGTCGTGCAGCGCGCGGCGCAGAATGTCGGCCTGCGTCTGGGGAGCGTTGCCCCCAATGGGGGGGGCGGTATCCAGATTGGTCGGAAAGGCATAGCCTTCGGCGCAGGCCGCGATGGCGGCGTGTTGTTCTGGTTCTGTCAGCCCCCCATTGCGGTGCAAAGTCAGCAGCGCGGGATACAGGGCTTGCGACATGGCGCAGCGGTCCACGGCTTCCATGGCGCGGCCAAAAGCCGAGGACACCTGCAACAGATTGGCCATGCGTTCGATGTTTGACGTGCGGTTTTCGCCCGCAGCGTGAAACAGTGCCGGATTGAAAAACAGGGCATCCCCCTTGGACAGGGGCAGTTGAATGCAGGCAGTGTCAAAATAGGTGGCGAAATCGGGTTGGTGGAACGCCAGATAGCCCGGCTCGTACAACTGCGAGAACGGCAACAGTTTGGTGGGCCCGCTTTCAAGGGGCATGTCGCAATGGGCGACGGCGCCCTGCAAGGTCAGGCGCGCGGTAAGCAGATGGGTCTGGCCCGGAAACTGCGCCGCCATTTCTGCCGTTTGAAAGCCCAGATGATAATCGCGGTGCGCCTGTTGCGCCTTGCCGCCGGGGCGCACTTGGTTGACCTGCGCGGTCATCTGGTAATGCGGCCCCAGCCAGGCTTCGCAGGCGGCGGCGATCACCGGATTGCCAAAATACAGCGCAAAGCCTTCGGGATCGTGCAGGCAGTGTTTTTGCAGCGCGTTCCAGATCCGATCATTGGCCCCGGCGGCAGCGAAGTGATCGCCAGCCCCGGCGCCGCGGGCACGTTCATCAGCGATGATTGTACGAAAGACATCCGAGGCGCGATCAATCACCGAGGTATCCACGTAGGCAGTTTTGAGGGCGATGACCCCGGCCGATTGGCCCAGCACCCACCCCCACTCCGCCAGCAGTCCGCGTCGCGCCTTGGGATCGTTCAGCGCGGGTCTTAACTGCGCCATGTCGTAGATGGGCACGTTCTTTTCGACCGCCATCGCATGGGGCGCCATATCGAGTGTGAAACGTCGCGACGTCAGGTCCTTGAATGCATCAAGATCACAAGAGTCCTGATCAAAGTAGGGTGGATATCCGGCGTCGTGCGTATCCATGATGACCTCCATTGTCATGGCCAGTGTCGGCGTCGATGTCTTGTCGCGGCCCGGTCTGGCGCTGGCAGGCGGGCGCAACATCGGGTGCCTGATCCCTAGATTGACGATAGCCCGGCGTTTGTATTCAGCAAGAACTGGGCAAAGATCGGGCCACTTGCAGCGCCGATGCCGCGGGCGTTCTCTCCGGCCATGCCGGCTTCGACCGCGGGGGCGATAAGGCCGCGTTTGTCTTGATGCACAAGATAGCGCCGCACACGTTCGACCAGTTCATCGCGGATATTCCCGGGAAAGGCGCCGTCGATGATGATGGCTTCGAAGTCAATAACCGAGCAGATCGACAAAGAGGCCTTGGCAAGTTCCTGAGCCGTTTCACCGATCCACGGCTCAACATACCGTGTCAGGTTGCTCCAGTCCTGCGGCTGTCGCCACATCAGCTCGGGGTCGAGCCCAGCTTCGACCAGCCGCGCTTCGAGAAGGTGCAAGGACGCGGTGTCGATCAGTTGCTGGCTTTCGCCCAAGGGGCCCGTGGTGCGCATCGCCCCCAAGGCCCCGGCGTTGCCCTGATTGCCTTCCAGCACAGTGCCGTTCAGGGCCACCCCGCCGCCGATGAAAGAGCCTATGAAGAAATAGGCGAAATCACGGTAGTCCTTGCCGCGCCCATACAGGTGTTCGGCGTGGCAGGCTGCGGTGGCGTCGTTCACCACATAGACGGGCAGGGCGCTGAAACGGGCAACTTCCTGAGCAAAGGCGATGTCTTTCCATGACCGAAACTTTTCAGCAGCCGGACCGTACAGATCGTGCCATTTCCACAGTTCAAACGGCGTGCCGATTCCGATGCCGCAAATACGTGGGTGTAGATTTTCGGGCAGGTCAGCCAACAGCGTTTTTATGCCGTTATCTAAGAAGCCAAATACCGCGTCGGGCATGGCATATTCATAGCTTGTCTTTAGCTGACCGCGCACCCGCCCGGTGAAATCCAGCAGCAAGAGGTCGGCACTGCGCCGCCCGATCTTGATGCCAAAGGCGAACACGCCATCGGGATTCAGCTGAATAGGGATAGAGGGCTTGCCGATCTTTCCGCGAACGGGCTCTCCGCGAATGATGAGACCATCGTTTTCAAGATTGCGCAGAATTGTCGAGACAGTCGGGCGTGACAATCCGGTGCGGCGCGCGATATCCGCCGCCGAGACCGTTTTGTGACGATGCAGAATCGACAGGATCAGGCGTTCGTTATAGTCGCGAATGCCGCGTTGGTTGACGCCCGCGCCACGTTCCTGAATCTCTGACCCATCCATAAGACCGACCATAATTCCTCCTACCCTGATTGGAAAGATAATGCGGAATTGTTAGTTAGTAAAGTTAACAAACAAATTGACACGGCCAGCAGAATCAGGTTTTTTAAGGTCCAACCTGCATGGGTGAGGACAGCGCAGGTGTGCATTCGAAGGAAACTTCGGCATGCAGTTTGGAAAGACATTTAATGGGAGGAAACTATGAAAACCCTTGTAAACGCATCTGTGGTAGCCCTGATGGCGATGGCCGGTAGCGCCGCTGCCGAAGTGAACGCATGCCTGATCACCAAGACCGATACCAACCCCTTCTTCGTGAAGATGAAAGAGGGTGCTTCGGAAGCCGCCGCAGCCAACGGTATCAACCTGTCGACCTTTGCCGGGAAGTATGACGGCGACGTCGAAACCCAGGTCGCAGCTGTTGAAACCTGCATCGCGTCGGGCGCCAAAGGCATCTTGATCACACCGACCGATAGCCGCGCTTTGGTGCCGGTGATCAGCCAGGCTCGCGAAGCGGGCGCGTTGGTGATCGCTCTGGATACTGCGCTGGAACCGGCCGATGCTGCTGACGCGACCTTTGCGACTGACAACTTCAAAGCGGGCGTTCTGATTGGTCAGTGGGCCAAGGCGAAAATGGGCGACGCAGCCGCCGACGCCAAGATCGCATTGCTGGACCTGAACGCATCGGAAATCTCGGTGGATTACCAGCGCGACAACGGCTTCCTGCATGGCTTTGGTATCGACATCAAAGACCCGACCGACATCGGTGACGAAGATGACCCGCGTATCGTTGGCAACGACGTGACGGATGGTTCGTCGGACGGGGGGCGCACCGCGATGGAAAACCTGTTGCAGGTCGATCCCGATATCAACCTTGTCTACACCATCAACGAACCGGCTGCTGCTGGTGCGTATGAGGCGCTGAAATCCTTTGGTAAGGATGAGGGTGTTCTGATCGTTTCGGTTGACGGTGGTTGCCCGGGCGTGCGCGACATTGCTGGTGGCGTGATTGGCGCGACCTCGATGCAGTTCCCGCTGCTGATGGCGTCTAAGGGCATCGAAGCCATCAAGACCTTTGCCGAAACCGGCGACAAGCCGCAAAACACCGAAGGTCTGGACTTCTTCAACACCGGTGTCGAGCTGATCACCGACACGCCGGTAGAGGGCATCCCCTCGCTGACGTCCGAAGAGGGCCTCAAGAAGTGCTGGGGCTAACCCGCATCTAACGTCTAAGGCAGGGCCAGAGGTGGCCCTGCCTTACCATTTTCACCCGCTACTTTGACGGAATCTGATGCCGCAGCTAGGCTTGTCGGTAAGGGAGATAGTCATGTCAGACACCACGACGCCGGCCTCAAAAGGCCAGGACTTCGAACAGACCCTGGATCAAAGCGATACCCAGGTTGCCTCGTTCGAAACCGATCAACACACGGTGCTGGAACGCATTCAGCATCTGCTTCACAACAACCCTACGCTTGTTCCGGTGATCGTTCTGGTCATCAGTCTGATCGCTTTTGGGCTTATCGCGGGCGGGAAGTTCTTCTCGGCTTTCAACCTCAGCCTGATCCTGCAACAGGTGTCGATCATCGGCATTCTGGCGGCGGCGCAATCGCTGATCATCATCACCGCGGGCATTGACCTGTCGGTCGCAGCGATCATGGTTTTGATGTCGGTGGTGATGGGCAATCTGGCGGTGTTTGCCGGGGTGCCTTCGGGTCTGGCCATTCTGGTTGGCCTTGCTGGCGGTGTTGGGGCCGGTGTGATGAACGGCTGGTTCATTACCCGCATCAAACTGCCACCCTTCATTACCACACTGGGCACATGGTCGATCTTCTATGCGCTGCTTTTGTGGCTCTCGGGGGCTCAATCCATTCGCGGACAAGATATCGACACCAACGCGCCCTTCCTGAAATTCTTTGGTGCTGCGTTCAACATTGGCGGCGCGCGGATCACGCTGAGCGCCTTGCTGATGATCGTGGTCTTTATCGTGCTGTGGTTCATGCTGAACAAAACCGCCTGGGGCCGCCATGTTTATGCCATTGGCGACGACAAAGAGGCCGCCGACCTGTCGGGTATCCGCACGGACCGCACGCTGTTGTCGGTTTATGGTCTGGCCGGGTTCGTCTGTGCGTTGGGCGGCTGGGCCTCGATTGGCCGGGTTGGTTCGATTTCGCCGCAGTCGTTCTATGAGGGCAATCTGGACAGTATCACCGCTGTGGTTATCGGGGGCATCTCGTTGTTTGGCGGGCGCGGTTCGATCATGGGAGCGCTGTTTGGCGCGTTGATCGTGGGCGTGTTCCGTTCGGGCCTGCGTCTGTCGGGCGTCGACGTGCTGTGGCAGGTCTTTGCCATCGGTTGGCTTATCATCATCGCGGTCGCAATTGACCAATGGATCAGAAGGGTTTCAGCATAATGACGACACCTGTTGTTCAAGCCCGCGGAATCGTGAAGCGCTATGGCCACGTGACCGCGATCGACCACTCCGACTTTGAACTGCGCGCTGGCGAGGTTCTGGCAGTTATTGGCGACAACGGCGCCGGGAAGTCCTCGATCGTCAAGGCGATCTGCGGGGCGACCATCCCGGACGAAGGCGAGATCCTGATCGAGGGCAAGCCGGTCAAGTTCAGCTCGCCGATTGAGGCCCGCGATATGGGCATCGAGATCGTCTATCAGAACCTCGCCCTATCGCCCGCTTTGTCGATTGCCGACAACATGTTCACCGGGCGTGAGATCCGCAAGAAAGGCTGGATGGGGAAAATCCTGCGCATGCTGGATAAGCCCGCGATGGAGAAATTCGCCCGCGACAAGCTGACCGAGCTGGGTCTGATGACCGTGCAGTCGATCAAGCAGCCGGTCGAAACCCTGTCGGGCGGTCAACGTCAGGGCGTGGCGGTGGCCCGGGCTGCAGCCTTTGCCAGCAAGTTCATCATCATGGATGAACCGACGGCGGCGCTGGGCGTGAAAGAAAGCCGCAAAGTGCTTGAGCTGATTCAGGACGTGCGGGCGCGTGGCATCCCGATCATTTTGATCAGCCACAACATGCCCCATGTGTTCGAGGTTGCCGACCGCATCCATATTCACCGGCTGGGCAAGCGCCTGTGCACCATCGACCCCAAGGACTACACAATGTCGGATGCGGTTGCGTTTATGACCGGCGCGAAAGAGCCTCCGGCACAAGACGCAGCCTGAGTTTGGGCTGAACAAACGGGCGCAGCGGAGTGGGTCTGGGACCTGTCCGGTGCGCCTTATCCCCTGAACAACCGGAAGACCGCCGAGGCGCTCCAGCCAGCGGCGATGGCCAGCGCCAGAGACAGCAAACCGTAAAGCAGGGGTTGTTGATGGGCGAGGTTGTAAATCCAGCGTTCCAGACCGACTTTGCGCACATCAATCGTTGTCTCGTAGGCGTCGATCACCTGATTGTTGCGCAGCAGGAAGATGCGGGTCTTATAGTCGCCTTCGGTCAGGTTTGCGGGCAAGGCGATATTGGCGCGAAATAACGTGTCCTCGGTCAGCTCGATAGAGTTTGGGGCTTGCTGATACGCCCCTTCGTTGCTGCGAATGCGGATCAGCGCCTGCAAAAACTCGGAGCTTTGAGGCGTAACGATCTGTGCCCGTGACGCCCGGATCGCCCGTGGAATGGAAATCCCGTATTCAAAATCCTGCGCCGGGGCCAGAATTTCAGACAAAGCCTTGGTGGCGCGCACCGCGTAAAAGCTGGGGGCATAGTCGATCTGGGCGCTGTCCGTGTTGACCCAGATACCCAGTCGACGGTCCTTTTTTCGGACGGTTACGGGGGCCAGCGGGCTGGATACGGTTACGATCACATCCAGATCGGTTGTAGGCAGGGGGGCCTCGCGTTTGACGGCGCCAAAGATCAGAATTTCAGAGCCGCTGAAAGTGGTGTTGATTGATACGCGCGCCTGACTGAGGCCAGCCACGACTTCCTCCCCATGCAGGGGGAGGGCGGACAGCAGCGTCAGGATCAGCGCGCGCCACAGCATCAGTGCCCCCCTCCTGTGCCAATCGAGAACAGCTCGGACGGTTGCACCAGCAGATCAAAGGCCAGTTTGAAACAGACGCCCAGAACCATCAGCGCCAGCAGAATACGCAGTTGTTCGGCCTTAAGGTGCACCCCGATCCGGGTGCCTATCTGCGCCCCAAGCACACCCCCGACAAGCAGCAACAGCGCCAGCGCCATATCGACGGTCTGGTTGGTTGTCGCATGCATCAATGTGGTGAAGGCCGTGACCGCGATGATTTGCAGCAACGAAGTGCCAACGACAACCTTGGTTGGCATCCCCAGAATATAGATCATCGCGGGGACCATGATGAAACCGCCCCCTACGCCCATGATCGCCGCCAGAACGCCGACGCAAGCCCCCACCAGCAGCGGCGGGATCACCGAAATATACAGCCCGGATGTACGGAACTTCATTTTGAAGGGCAGGGCGTGCACCCAGCTGCGTTGACGTCGCTTCGGCAGGGGAAGAGCGCCCGGATTACGGGTGCGGCGGATGGCGCGCAGGCTCTCGATGAACATCAGCGTCCCGACCACACCCAGAAAGACGACGTAGCACAGGCTGACCAGCAGCTCGACCTGCCCGAGGCTACGCAGAAAGTTGAACAGTACGATCCCAAGGGCCGCCCCGACGATGCCGCCTCCCATCAGCACAAAGCCCATGCGAAAATCGACGGTCTTTCGTTTGAGATGCGCCAGCACGCCGGAAAACGACGAGGCGACGATCTGGTTGGCCTCGGTCGCGACGGCCACGGCGGGCGGAATGCCGATGAAAAACAGCAACGGCGTCATCAAAAAGCCGCCGCCCACGCCGAACATGCCTGACAGTATTCCCACCATGCCGCCCAGCCCGAACAGCAGGAAGGCATTGACCGACACTTCGGCAATGGGGAGATAAATCTGCATGTGTTCACGCTACGCCGCGATTTGCGTCGCGACAAGAGCAGGTGGGTGGGTTTTACCGCTCTTTTACATAGGGTTCACCGCCCGCCCGGGGGGGGATGGCTTTGCCCACAAATCCGGCAAGGATCACGACCGTCAGGATATAGGGCAGGGCATCCATAAACTGGACCGGCACGGTAAAAGTGCCGATGTCGATGTTCTGGAACCGCAAGGCAACCGCCTGCAGCAGGCCAAATAGCAAGGTGGCAGACAAGGCGTACCATGGGCGCCACTTGGCAAAGATCAGGGCGGCCAAGGCGATGAACCCGCGCCCGGCGGTCATTTCGCGCACGAAACCGGCCTGCAGCGCAGTCGCCAGATAGGCCCCGGCCAGACCGCACAGGACGCCTGCAATGGCAACAGCAGCAAAGCGCATGCGGATCACAGAGACCCCAGCGGTGTCCACGGCCTCGGGGGCTTCGCCCACCGCGCGCAGGCGCAGGCCGAACCGGGTCCGAAACAACAGCCACCACGTCAGGGGCACCATGGCAAAGCCGACATAGGCCAGCGCCGTTTGCCCCGAAATCAATTCGGCATAGAGCGGGCCGAAAACAGGCACGCCTTGCAAGGTTTCGGCAAGGGGCAGGGTGATTGGTTCAAAACGGGCCGCGCCCTGCAGGGATGGGGTGCGGCCGCCTTGTTCAAACCACGCTTGGGCGATCACCACGGTCAGCCCCGAGGCCAGAAAGTTGATCGCCACGCCGGAAATGAGTTGATTGCCGCGAAAGGTGATCGAGGCCAGCCCGTGCAATCCTGCCAACAGCATCGACGAGGCGATCCCGGCCAAAAGCCCGATCCAGACCGAGCCGCTTACCGCCGCGAGGGCGGCCGAAGTGAAAGCAGCCATCAGCATTTTGCCTTCCAGACCGATGTCAAAAATGCCTGCGCGTTCTGAATAAAGCCCGGCCAGACAGGCCAGCAAAAGCGGGACCGACAGGCGCACGGTTGAATCGGCCACTTGCAGAAGGGTTGCGTAATCCATCACTTTCCCTCCGAGCGCAGCGCCAGAAATACCCGCTCCAGTGGCATCCGCAGCATGTTGTCCAGAGCGCCGGTGAACAGGATCACCAAGGCCTGAATGACGACGATCATTTCACGCGGGATGTCTGTCCAGAGCGCCAGTTCTGCGCCGCCTTGGTACAGGAACCCGAACAAGAGTGCCGCCAGCGCCACGCCAAAGGGGTGCGAACGCCCCATCAACGCCACGGCGATGCCGATGAAACCCGCCCCTTCGGTCGCGTTCAGCACCAGTTTTTCGGCCTCGCCCATCACGTTGTTGACGGCCATCAACCCGGCCAACCCGCCTGAAATCAGCATGGTAATCATGATGATCCGCGTGGGCGAGATTCCGGCATAGATCGCAGCAGGTTCGGATTTGCCAAAGGCCCGCAGCTGATAGCCAAACCGCGTGCGCCAGATCAGCAGCCAGACCCCGAAACAGGCGGCGATGGCCAGAAACAGGGTGATGTTGGCCGGGGCGGATTTCGAAAAGGAAATGCCAAGGGGCGACAGAATGTCATGTAATGTGGGCAGATGAGTGACTTCGGGGAATTTCGCGCTGGAGGGGTCCTGCGCGCGCGGCGGGCGAAGCAGGTTGACCAGAACATAGTTCAAAAGCGCTGCGGCAATAAAATTGAACATGATTGTGGTGATCACCACGTGGCTGCCGCGCTTGGCCTGCAGCCAGGCCGGAATCGCGGCCCAGGCCGCGCCAAAGGCTGCCGCGCCCAGCATGGCCCCCAGCAGCGCAAGGCTCCAGTGGGGCCACGGCAGATAGAGACAGATCAGCGCCACGCCCAAGCCGCCCAGCTGTGCCTGTCCTTCGCCGCCGATGTTGAACAGGGCGGCGTGAAAAGCCACGGCCACGGCCAATCCGGTAAAGACAAAGTTGGTGGTGTAATACAGCGTATAGCCCCAGCCGTAGGTCGACCCAAAAGACCCTTTGACCATCAATATCAAGGCCTCGACCGGGTCTTCGCCGATCGCCAGAATGACCAGCGCAGAAAGGGCAAAGGCCAACATCAGGTTGATCAGTGGGATCAGGACGATATCCGCCCATTTAGGCATTTTGCTCATCAGGCGGCCTCTTCGCGCACGCCGGCCATCAACAGGCCCAGCTCTTTTTCGTCGGTTTCGCCGGGCAGGCGTTCGCCCATGATCTGACCATCAAACATCACGGCGATCCGGTCAGACAATGACAGGATTTCTTCCAGTTCGACCGAGACCAGCAAGATCGCTTTGCCCGCGTCGCGTAGTTCGACCAAACGTTTGTGGATGAATTCGATCGCGCCAATGTCGACGCCGCGGGTGGGTTGGCCGACCAGCAGCAAATCGGGGTTGCGTTCGATTTCGCGCGCCAGAACGATTTTCTGCTGGTTGCCGCCCGAGAAGTTCTTGGCCGCCAGCTGCGGATCAGGTGGGCGCACATCGAAACGTTCCATCTTGGCGGCGGTCTCGGCCCGGATTGCGCCATTGTCCATCAACAGGGCGTTGGCCTGATAGGCCGGATCATCGTCATACCCGAAAACCGTGTTTTCCCATGCGCTGAAGTCCATAATGAGCCCTTCGTGCTGACGGTCTTCGGGCACATGGGCGATGCCGCGTTTGCGGCGCGATCGCCCGTCTGAACTTTTGCCGGTCAGGTCAAGTTCCTGCCCGTTCAGCAGCACGGTTCCGGTACCCGGCGTAATCCCGCCCAGCACCTGCATCAGATGGGACTGGCCATTGCCCGCCACCCCCGCGATACCAAGAATTTCCCCCGCGCGGACATTCAGCGAGATGCCTTTCAACCGATCAACCCCGTCGTCGTCGGTGACGCGCAGGTTGTCGACCTCCAGCACGTTCGCGCCGGGCTGTGCCGGGGCTTTGTCGACGCGCAGTAGCACTTTGCGGCCCACCATCATTTCGGCCAGCTGCTGCGGGTTGGTGTCTTTGGTCTTGACCGTATCGGTCATCTGCCCACGCCGCATCACGCTGACCGTGTCGGTGATATGCATGATCTCGCGCAGTTTGTGGGTGATCAGGATGATGGTTTTGCCTTCGGCGCGCAGCCGTTCAAGGATGCGAAACAGCTGATCGGCCTCGGCCGGGGTCAACACGCCGGTAGGTTCGTCCAAGATCAGGATTTGCGCCTTGCGGTACAGCGCCTTGAGGATTTCCACCCGCTGTTGGTGCCCGACAGACAGATCCTGAATCAGGGCGTCAGGATCGACGCGTAATTCGTATTCATCCGCCAGATGCTGCAACTCTTTGCGCGCCTTGGCCAGCGAGGGGCGCAAAAGCGCGCCCTCTTCTACGCCAAGGATAATGTTTTCCAGCACGCTGAAATTCTGCACCAGTTTGAAGTGTTGAAACACCATGCCAATGCCGGCCCGGATCGCGGCTTGACTGTCGGGGATGGGTGTGAGGGTGCCATTGATGAAAATCTCGCCGGCGTCGGCTTTGTAAAATCCACAGAGAATACTCATCAGCGTGGATTTACCGGCACCGTTTTCGCCGATGATGCCGTGGATCGTGCCGGGCATCACCCGGATAGAGATATCTTTGTTGGCCTGCACCGGGCCGAAGGCTTTGGAGATGCCGTTGAGTTCAATCGCGGGGGCGGTCACGCGGGCCTCCTTTGGCGGGATCTTGCAGGCAGGCGGGTCGCAGCCAAAGCCGCGGCCCGTAGGTTTATATGGGTCCGATCAGAAATCCAGAACCGGGCAGCTGTCATTGGCGTAATAGGACACCACGTCCAGTTCACCGGCAATGATCTTGGCTTTGGCGCCCTCGGCGGCAGCGACCATTTCTTCGGACAGCAGGGCTTCGTTGTTTTCATCCACGGCATAGCCCACGCCGTCATCTGCAAGCCCCAGCACCTGCATGGAGCCGGTTTCCAGCGCATCTCCGGCGATCATCGACTTATAGACCGCAACATCGACGCGTTTCAGCATCGAGGTCAGGACCTTGCCCGGGTGCAGGTGGTTTTGGTTGCTATCAACGCCGATCGACAGGATGTCCGCGTCGGCAGCAGCTTGCAGCACGCCCACGCCAGTACCGCCAGCCGCAGCATAGATCACATCTGCGCCTTGCGCGATCTGCGCCTGCGCCAGTTCACCGCCCTTTACAGGGTTGTTCCACGCCGCCGGAGTGGTGCCGGTCATGTTTGCAATGATGCTGATGTCAGGGTTCACAGCCTTCGCCCCTTGGGCATAGCCGCAGGCGAAATGGCGGATCAGCGGAATGTCCATGCCGCCGACAAAACCGACGGTCCCGTTTGCGGATTTCATCGCTGCCAACATGCCGACCAGATAGCTGCCTTGATGTTCTTCGAACACGATCATCTGCACATTGGGCGGAATTTCAGGCAGGAAGCCATCGATATTCACGAATTTGGTGTCGGGGTAATCTGGCGCGACCTCGGCCACCGGGTCAGCCATGGCAAAGCCGGTGGTGATGATCGGGTTGGCGCCGGTTTCGGCGAAGCGGCGCAGCGCCTGTTCGCGCTGGGCTTCAGATTGCATCTCGATTTCAAGATACTTGCCGCCGGTTTCTGTGGCCCAACGTTCAGCGCCGTTAAAGGCGGCTTCGTTAAAGGATTTGTCGAATTTGCCGCCCAGATCAAAGATCACGGCAGGTTCGGCCAGCGCGGCAGTCGCGCCAAGGGCCAGCGTGGCTGCTGCGCCAAGGAAGGTACGCATCAGGGTCATGGTTAAGCTCCCGGTTGGTTTGCCGGAAGGTTCAGACGCAAAGGCAATACGCCCTGTCACCGCCCGCCCCCGGCTTGGATTATCATGCGCAATTTAGGACGCAGGCGGGAATGCGGGTCAACCGATTTTTGACTTTTCGGTAAGGTTTGGCCGTGACGTAGCGTCAGCTGTGCGTAAAGGATTTGCGCAATACCAGCGCATCAATATGGGCACCGCGTGGCCCTTGGTAGTAGCTTTTGCGCAGCCCGGCACTGGCGTAACCCGCGTTTTCGTACAATGCGCGGGCCGCGGTATTGTCTGCAGCGACTTCCAGAAACGCATCCTGTGCGCCCTGGCTTTGTGCGTGTTGTTCAAAACCGGCCAGCAGCCGCGCCCCGATCCCGGCACGGCGGGCTTTGGGATGAACGGCAAGCGTCAGCAATTCGACCTCTCCGGCGATCACACGGCCCAGAATAAACCCGTGCCCGTCGCCTTGGACGAACACGCCTTTGCTGTCCAGAAGGTCGGTGAACTCGTCTGCGGACCAAGGGCGCGGCACGGTGAAACACAGGGCGTGCAGAGCGGCCAGTTGGGCAGGAGTCATGGCAGGATCACCGGCGGCGGATCCGAGGCCGGGGCGGCATCAGCGGCGCGCAGGTACAATGGTGCAGGACGGGTGGTGGTCGTTTGCCAACGTTTTGCGGCGATCCGGGCGATGGACTCGGCCAAAGGATAGCGCGGGGGCAGAGGATCGCCGCTGGTCTGTGCAGCAAAGTCGGTAGAGGCATGGCCAACACAGTTCAGCCCCGCCATGTCGGCGGGTAGGGTGTCAGGGCTGGTTTGCATTGGTTCTTCTGTTTCGCGGCCCATCACGCAGGCATAGGCTTGGCCACGCCGTGCATCGACCGTGGCCAAAACCGGGGTGGGCAGGTCGTGGGCCAGCGCTTCGAATGCGGTCACTCCGACGGCCGGGATATCCAACGACACTGCCAGGCCGCGCGCGGCAGATACGGCGATGCGGATGCCGGTGAAATTGCCCGGGCCGACGCCAACGCCTAGCGCAGTCAGATCGGCCCAAGTGTGGCCCGTTTCTGCCAGCAGGTTTTCAAGCAGGGGCATCAGGTGTTCTACCTGTCCCTTGGTCATCGGCGCGTGGAAACTGCCCAAAACCGTATCGCCCGACAGCAAAGCGGCCGCGCAATGCGCGGCCGATGTGTCAAAACCCAAAATCAGCGGCTTAGGCGGCAACCGGGCGTACCTCGGTCACTTCGGGGATGTAATGGCGCAGCAGGTTCTCGATGCCCATTTTCAGCGTCAGGGTCGACGACGGGCAGCCAGCGCAGGCGCCTTGCATGTGCAGGTAAACCACACCGCGTTCAAACCCATGGAAGGTGATGTCGCCCCCATCTTGTGCCACGGCAGGGCGCACGCGGGTGTCCAGAAGCTCTTTGATCTGATCAACGATTTCGCCGTCTTCGCCGTCATGATCCGCATGGCCAGCGGCGGGGGAAGCTTCGGCAGACAGAACCGGTTCGCCGGTTTGAAAATGCTCCATGATCGCGCCCAGCAAAGCGGGTTTGATGTGATCCCATTCCACCGTATCGGACTTGGTGACGGTCACGAAGTCCGAGCCAAAAAACACGCCGGTCACGCCGATCACGGCAAACAGACGCGTTGCGAGCGGCGAGCTGGCCGCGCTTTCAACGCTGGGGAAATCTGCGGTGCCTGTGCCAAGCACGTCACGGCCGGGCAGGAATTTCAGCGTTGCGGGGTTCGGTGTGGATTCGGTTTGAATAAACATGGGGCCTCCGATGTGCTTACCGGATATGCGCTTTTGGGGGCTTTGTGTCAAGGTTTAGAATGGTTCTAAGGGGGTGGCCCGACGGGAGATCGGGCCACCGGGGCGGCCGGGGTCAGGCCGCCAGACGCAGGGCTTCTGTGAGTGCGGCGTCGAAGCCAGCCTGCGGGTCTTGAGTCAACAGCGAGGGCTGGAACCGGATCATCTCGATATCGGTCACGCCGATCATGTTCAGCCACCATTCCAGATAGCTGGAGTGGAAATCCGAGCCATATTTGGGGTCTGCGCCGGGGGCCCAAACGCCGCTGGAGGCGATGACTGTCGCCTTTTTGTTTTCAAGCAGGCCGAAATAGCCCTGTTCCGGGTCAAACCCGAACAGCAGGCCGGGTTGGGTGATGATGTCGATGTAGTGTTTCAGACGGTAGGATACGCCACCGTTCCACATGGGCGCACCGATGACATAGTGATCTGCGGCCAGAAAGCGGTTGGTGACCTCGGCCACTTTGTCCCAAGCGGTTTGTTTGGCCGGGTCCATTTCGCCATCGCCAAAGAAAGTCATCTTGGCAGCAGCGGGGTCGCCGTCAAAGGCGGGCAGGTCTTCGGCCCACAGGTCCAGCGTGTCGATCTCAAGCGACGGGTCCGCGGTTTTGGCCGCGTCGATATAGGCGCGGGCCAGCGCGTTCGATTTCGAGTTTTCACCCCGGGGCGAGGCGACGATGTGCAGAAGTTTGGGCATGGGATGCTCCTAGTAACTGAATAAAGTGTATTTAGACGGTTATTGCTGTGCGGATAACTTGTCAAACCTGAAATTGAGGGTTACGTATTTGTGATCAAACGCACAGGAGCCACCATGCGACCACCCGCCATGATCATCGCTGACCACCCGGCGCTGGATTTTCTGAACACCATCGGCGCGCCGAAGGGCGAAGAGATCGAGTGGCTTGAGAATGGCGCGGACCTATGCGCATGGCTCGACGATGTGGGGCTGGCCGAAGCGGGCTCTTTGGCCGAGACAGCGCCTGACAAGATCGCGGTGCAGGCGCGGGCGCTGCGCGAGCAGTTCAGGCGGTACATGAATGACGGCGATCCGGCGATCTTTGATCAGGTCAATTCGATCCTTGCCAAGGAACACAGCCATCTCGAGCTGTTGCAGACTGGCGAAGTTCCCCAGCTGCGCCGTGTTTGGCGGATGGAGAAGCCCGAAGATTTGCTGGTTCCCATTGCCATCGCCATCGCCGAGCTATTGGCCGAAGATGCGCCCGAACGGGTACGGCAGTGCAACGGGCCAACCTGCACCATGTGGTTCAAGGATATCAGCAAGAACAACAAGCGGCGTTGGTGTTCGATGGCGGTTTGTGGCAACCGCGCCAAGGCGGCGGCACACCGGGCCAAGTTAAAGTCTGAATAGACGTTAGCAGATTGCCTCGAGCCGTTCTTTGGGCAGATCACCGGGCACGACCGTCATCGGGATTGGCAACGCGCCCGAGTTTTTGGACAGCTGCGTGATCAAGGGGCCGGGGCCTTTCTTACTGGTACCCGCACCCAGAACCAGAACCCCGATTTCCGAGTCGTCGCGGATTTGGGACATGATCTGATCTACGGCCTCGCCTTCGCGGATCACCAGTTGCGGATCAATCTGGTGCTTGTCGCGCATCCATTTGGCGAAGACTTCGTAATGGACTTCGATCCGCTCGCGGGCTTCTTGGCGCATCAGGTCGCCGACACCGATCCAGTGATTGAACTCATCTGGCGGGATCACAGACAGGATCACCACACCGCCGCCCGTGTGTTCGGCCCGCAAGGCGGCAAAGCGCATCGCGTTCAGGCATTCGCGGCTGTCGTCCAGTATGACCAGGAATTTACGCATGATCGTCCTTTCCAGCAGGGGCAGTGTGCCTCAGCCTTGGTCACAAGTCTATGGGCTGTCGCGTCGGGACATGCGGGTGGCATAGCCCGTCAGAATTAGCGCCAGAACGATCAGGCGCAACACATGGGCGGCGGCGACAAAGCTGGGATCGGCGCCCATTGCCGCACCGACAATGACCATGGTTTCAAGCCCGCCGGGTGCGAAGCCCAGCAGAAGGTCCAGCAAAGGCAGGCCCGACAGCGGCGCGGCGATCAGGGCAAACACCAAGGCCAGACCGGTTGAAAGCCCAACGATCAAAAGGCCGGTACCAAGATTGGCACCCATGGCCCGCAGCGAGGTTCCGACAAAACGGGTGCCGATCAGACTGCCCATCAGCACCAACACGCATTGCGACAGCCAGACCGGGATATTGCCATCCACCCACTGGGTCAGGTGGGTTGTCGCGCCGATCATCATCGCGGCCAGAAGATAGGGGGCAGGCAAGCGCATCCGGCCAAGCAGCGGTGCCAGCGCCAGGGTGGCAATGATCTGGGCCGCTATGGCCAGCCAGGGCGCCGCATGCGCGCCCGATTGCAACCCGGGGCCAACGTCAAGCCCGGCCATCCGCGCGGCAAAGGGTACGCATAATGTCAGCGTCAGCACGCGGATTGCGGCCAGCACTGTGGGGCGGGTGACTGACAGGGAAAGACTGTCGGCCAGGGCCACCACAAGGCTAAGGTGCCCGGGCGACGAGGCCAAAAAGGCCTCATCCCTGTCGTCAAAGCCCAAACTGCGCGTCAGAACCCACTGGCCGACCCAAGGGGTGAGGAACGTCAGCGCCACAAGCAACACAAAGGCAATGGGCCAACGCAGCATGGCGTCGATACTATCGGGCGTGACCAAGGAACCGATCGTCAGACCGACCAGAACGAAACCGGTTTCGCGCAGCGTTCGGGCGATGACGACAGGCGCACCGGCGATCCCGGCGCCCGCCACCGCCACGGCGGGACCGGCCAGAAACGCAAGCGGCATATTGATGGCCCAAGCCAGAAGCGCCCCAACTGCACCGATGGCGAGCGTCAGCGCGCTGTTGCGCCAGTCAGACACTGGCGGCCCAATCCCAATAGCTTTCGCGGGCCATGCGGGTGATCGGGCCGATTTGGTACTGACGGTCTTCAAAAGCGCTGACCGGGGTGACCTTCATCATATTGCCTGAAAGGAAAACTTCATCGGCCTGTTTGAAGTCCTCGAAGCTGAGTGTTGTTTCATGCACCGTTACGCCCGCAGCGCGCAGGTTCTTGATGTGGCGGGCTCGGGTGATCCCGGCCAGAAATGTGCCGTTTGGGATAGGGGTCAAGACCTCGCCATCCCGGGCCATAAAGACGTTGGCGGTTGCGGCTTCGGCCACATTGCCCAGCGCATCTGCGGCCAGCGCGTTGCCAAAGCCTTTGGCGCGGGCCTCCATCAACATCCGCGCGTTGTTGGGATACAGGCAACCAGCCTTGGCGTTGACCACGGCGTCCTCCATCACCGGGCGGCGAAAGCGGGTGGTGGTTAGGGTGGTTGCGGCCTCGGGCGGGGCCATCGGGATTTCTTCCAGACAGATGGCAAATCCGGTGGCCCCGGGTTTTGGGTTTACGCCCAGATCGCCACCATGCAGCGCCCAATACATCGGGCGGATATAGACGGCGGCGTCCTTGGGATAGGTTTTTAGACCCTCAAGCACGATCTGTACCATGTCTTGTGTCGTGACCGTTGGGGTGATCATCAGTGCTTTTGCCGAGGCGTTGACGCGGGCGCAATGCGGCTCCAGATCGGGGGTCAGCCCATTCACGAACCGAGCCCCGTCAAACACCGTGCTTCCCAGCCAGCTGCCGTGATCGGCGGCGCGCATGATGGCCAGATCTTCGTTGTGCCAGGTGCCGTTGAAGTAGGTGCGGATGTTTGTGCCCGTTGCCATCTGGTTCTCCGGTGTCGTTTTGATCCGGATTGTAGACTTCTGCCTTCGTGGGGGCCAGTCACAACTTGCCCCCGGCCGGGGGCCAGGGGCGGGTGCTGCGGGTGTGGGCGCCCGAAAGCACTGCGGTCGGATGGGGTGTATCCGTGGCTCTTGGGGGCACAAGAGACGTGACCGCACCGAGGGCGCACCTGGCGACCTGGTAGGGACAGGCTAGGGGCGCGATGACTCGATTAGGTGACGTTCAGGCAAAGCTTTCGTGACGTCAGCTGGCGCGATCATCCAGGAGCGCCTGAAGGTCCAGCGGCGCGTTGTCCATTGCAAGGTCCCCATTTGCGGTACGAGGCCATTCGGATTCTGGGCGGTCGCGATAGAGTTCGACCCCGTTGCCATCCGGGTCCCGTAGATAGATTGCCTCGGATACGCCGTGGTCAGCCGCGCCGTCCAGATCAATCCCGGCTTCAATCACGCGGGCCAGAGCATCGCCAAGGCTGGCACGGTCAGGATAGAGGAAGGCAGTGTGATAGAGGCCGGTATGACCCGGAGGCGGCGGTGTGCCCCCCGCGCTTTCCCAGCTGTTCAGACCAATGTGGTGATGGTAGCCGCCAGCCGACAAAAACGCGGCCTGTCTGCCGTAGCGTTGGGTGACATCGAAGCCAAGTACGCCACTGTAAAATGCGATTGCGCGGTTAACATCCGAAACTTTCAGATGGATGTGTCCGACGCGTGTGTTGGGGTGAAGGGGCATGGTCAAATCCTTTAAACGTGTTGGCCTGAGGATATGTCTGTGCGGCTTGACGCAAAAGGCCCGCATAATCACAGTTTTTGTGCGAAAATGCAGTCAAAAGGAAACCGCCCCTTGAGGGGCGGTTAAGGGATGTCTCCGCGCCCTGAGGCGCGTCGGGCGGGCGTCAGGCGCCGACCATTCCGACGATCTTGTAGGTCTCTTTCAGGATCGGTGCGGCAAGGTCGCGGGCGCGTTCGGCGCCACGCGCCAGAATGCGGTCGATCTCGGCCGTGTCCTGCATCAGGCGGGTCATTTCCGCTGAGATAGGCGACAGTTTTTCAACTGCCAGTTCCGCCAGCGCGGGTTTGAACGTGCCAAATTGCTGGCCTGCGACTTGCTGGATTACCTGTTCGGCGGTTTGGTCAGACAGTCCTGCATAGATGTTGATCAGGTTGCGGGCTTCGGGGCGGTCCTCCAGCCCTTCCAGGCTGTCGGGCAGCGGTTCCGGATCGGTCTTGGCCTTGCGGATCTTTTTGGCGATGGTGTCGGCGTCATCCGTCAGGTTGATGCGCGACATATCTGAGGGATCAGATTTCGACATTTTCTTCGATCCATCGCGCAGGCTCATCACGCGGGTGCCGGCACCCTCGATCACCGGCTCGGTCACCGGGAAGAAATCAACGCCGAAGTCATTGTTGAACTTGATCGCGATGTCGCGAGTCAGTTCGAGGTGCTGTTTCTGGTCTTCGCCCACAGGCACATGGGTGGCGTGATAGATCAGAATGTCGGCCGCCATCAGCGCGGGATAGGCGAACAGACCCAGCGAGGCGTTTTGCTGGTTCTTGCCCGCCTTATCTTTCCATTGGGTCATACGCTGCATCCAGCCCATCCGGGCGACGCAGTTAAAGATCCAGGCCAGTTGTGCGTGTTCGGGCACCTGGCTTTGGTTGAACAAGATCGACTTTTCCGGATCGATACCCGAGGCAATGAACCCGGCGCAAAGTTCGCGCGTGGCATGTTGCAGATCAGCCGGGTCTTGCCAGACGGTAATGGCGTGCAGGTCGACCATGCAAAAGATGGTTTCTTTGTCGCCTGCATTCTGGGTGGTGACAAAACGCTTAAGCGCACCCAAATAATTGCCAAGGGTCAGGCCGCCCGAGGGCTGGATGCCTGAAAAGACGCGCGGTGTGTGGACCACCTCCGTCATGATGCATTCTCCGTCTGGAATTTCATGTCATGCTCGCTTACCCATGGGGGGCGCGCCCGTCAACCAAGAGGCTTTGATGCACACTGACCCCAACGCTCCGCCCGTGAACCCATTGCCACCCATCGTCTGGGCACTGGCAACACCGATCATTCTGCTGGAGTTGGCCTTCAGTGCCGGGACTCGCGGATTTGTCGGTGGTCCGAATGCTGTGGGCTGGCGATTGTCCGCGATAGAAGATTACGGCTTCTTCGGCCCCCTGTTTGACCGGATGCTGGCGACGGGGGATATGGGCGGCGGCGCCTTGCTGCGCATGTTCAGCTATGTTTTCGTCAACTACAGCTTCACCCAGACGATTTTCGTGATCGTTTTCCTTTTGGCGTTGGGCAATATGGTGGGGCGCATCTTTTCGGCCCCGGCGGTTCTGGTCATCTTTTTCGGCTCTGCCTTTGCGGGGGCGGCGGCCTATGGGCTGGTGCTGGATGATATGCGGCCCTTGGTCGGAGGGTACCCTGCGGTATATGGGCTGATCGGCGCCTATACCTTTCTTCTTTGGATCAAGTTCGGGGTGGAAGGCAGCAGCCAGTATCAAGCCTTCACGCTGATCGCCTTTTTGATGGGAATACAGCTGATCTTTACCCTGCTGTTTGGCGGCACCAATGACTGGGTCGCGGATATCGCCGGGTTTGTCGCAGGCTTTGCCCTGTCGTTCATCGTTAGTCCGGGAGGCTGGAGCAGGGTGCGCGCGCGGATCAAACACCGCTAGGGTGCTTCTGGGCACCAATCAAACAATCTCTTATTGGCCAAAGGCCAATGCCGCTTGATAACATATGCTATCGGCGCATCGAAGATTTCAGTTCTGAAAGGCGCAACGCTCCTGTCGCATGCGCCGCCGCCAGATAGACGCCTTTGCCGATCACGATAAGTAGGGCCAACGCCCCATAACGCAACGTGTCGGTATAAAGCGCCTCGTGCAAGACGGCCTCGGCAAGCCAAAGCGCGGCTCCCATGATGGCCGAAGCCGCGATGATCCGGGGCAGCCGTCCATAGAACCGGGCATCCAGTTGCACGTCGGCCCCCATTTTGCGCGAGCCAACCCACAGCAATGCTGCCATCGCCCAGCCCGCGACCGAAGCTGCGATGGCCGCTGCGATAAACCCGATTACGGGCGCTAAACCTATGGCCAAGGCCGCGTTCACCACCATTGCCACAACAGCGTAATGGAAGGGGCGTTTGGTGTCCTCGCGGGCGTAAAACACGGGCTGCAGCACTTTTTGTAGCACAAATGCCGGCATACCAATGCCGTATATCGCCGTGGCCAAAGCCGTAGGCCCGACGTCCGCCGCTGTAAAAGCGCCGCGTTGGAACAGCACCGAAATCAAAGGCGCTGGGATCACCACCAAGGCCACGGCGGCAGGCAGGGTCAGAGCCAGAGAGAACTCGGCCGCGCGCGATAGCGAATGGCGCGCACCATCGCCATCTTCAGCCTTCAGCTTGCGCGACAGATCGGGCAAAAGCACCACGCCGATGGCAATTGCCACCACGCCCAACGGAAGCTGGTACAAACGGTCGGCGTTATAAAGCCAGGAGACGGCGCTATCATAATAGCTGGCGACCTGACGTCCCACCAACAGGTTCACCTGCACCACGCCCCCTGCCAACACAGCGGGCGCTGCGATGATGGCTAGGCGTTTCAGCTCGGGCGTCATGCGGGGCAGATGCGGCACCACGGTGAACCCGGCTTTGCGGGCGGCGTGCCAGACAAGCGCAAGTTGCGCGACGCCAGCCACGGGCACGGCCCAGATCAGCGTGTCGCCAATATCAGCCCCCAGAATCGCCGCGCCGGTCATCGCGCCAATGAACACCACGTTCAACAACACCGGCGCCGCCGCTGCGGCAGCAAAACGCCCCGCCGCGTTCAACACTCCCGACAGCAAGGCGGCCAATGATATGAAAAGGATATAGGGAAAAGCGATCCGGCCGTAGAACACGGTCAGATCGAACAGCTCGTCTTCGAACCCGCTGGCCATGGCCAGCACCAACGCAGGCATCGCCAGCTGGGCGATCAGCGTTAGTAAAAGCAATATTCCCAACAGGCCCGACATGGCGTCGCGGGCAAATGTTTCGGCCTCTTCTCCGGCTTCCAGGCGTTTGGAAAACATCGGCACAAAGGCCATGTTGAACGCGCCTTCGGCGAAGAAGCGGCGGAACATGTTAGGCAGCGAAAAGGCAATGACAAAGGCCTGATGCTGTGGCCCGGTGCCCAGATAGGCAGCGATCATGATGTCGCGTACAAAGCCCAAGATACGGCTGGCCAGAGTCCACCCTCCAACGGTCAGGAAGCCCTGGATCAGCCGGATCGGGCGCATCAGCTGCGTGCCCTTTCATCACCCTTTTCAATTGCGGTGCGGAGTTTCTTTTCAAGCGCTTCCTGCTTGAGTTTGGAGTGAATTTTCAGCCCAAACAGGTCTTTCACATAGAAACTATCCACGACCTGCGCCCCGTATGTCGCGATCACCGCCGAGGCAATCGAGATGTTGTGTTTGGCAAAGACCCGGGTCAGGTCAAACAGCAATCCGGGGCGGTCGCGGGTATCGACCTCGATGATCGTATAGATTTCAGAGCCGTCATTATCGAAGGTGATCGCAGTCGGGAATTCGAACCCACGTTCGCGTTTCGACATTTTGTCACGGCTGGCCAACTTGTCGCGCGGACGGATTTTGCCCATCAGCGTTTTGTCGATCATATCGCGCAAACGCGGCAGGCGGCTGACCTCGTAGGGGGCGCCCTCGGCGTCCTGAATCCAGAACACCGCCGTCGCATAGCCATCTTTCGAAGTATAGGTGCGCGCGTCTACCACGTTGGCCCCGACCATCGCCAAGGCCCCGGCCAACCGCGAGAAAATCCCGTGGTGATCGGCCAGTGCGAAACAGGCGCGGGTGGCGTCGCGGTCTTCGTCGGGGTGCAGATCGATGCGAATTTCGTCATCGGGCAGGTCTTTCAACAGGCCTGCGAACACCGCATGGGTTTCTGTCGGCAGACCCTGCCAATAGGGGCTGTAATGGCGGCCCACTTCGGCAGTAAGCGCTTTGCGCTGCCAATCGGGCAGAGCCGCGCGCAGGGCTTTCTTGGCATCGCTTTCGCGGGTCTTGCGGTTCAGCGCTTCCATGCCGTTTTCCAGCACTTCGCGGGTCTGGCTGAACAGGCTGCGCAGCAACTGGGCCTTCCAGTTGTTCCATACATTCGGGCCGACGCCGCGGATGTCACAAACCGTCAGCACCGTCAGCAGGTCCAGCCGTTCGGTGGTTTTGACCAGCTTGGCGAATTCGCGCACTGTGCGCGGGTCCGAAATGTCGCGCTTTTGCGCCGTATCCGACATCAGCAGGTGATAGCGCACCAGCCATTCAACGGTTTCGCATTCCTTAGGTTTCAACCCCAGACGCGGCGCGACCTTTTTGGCAATCTGCGCCCCCAGGATCGAGTGATCCTCGGGGCGGCCTTTGCCAATGTCATGCAGCAGCAACGCGATATACATGATCTTGCGGTTGACCCCGCGCTTCAGGATGCGACTGGCAACCGGGAGCTCTTCTTGCAGCTCTTCGCGCTCAATCTGGGCCAAAACCGAGATCGTCTGGATCGTATGCTCGTCAACCGTGTAGCTGTGGTAAACGTTGAACTGCATCATGGCCTGAATGGGTTCAAACTCGGGGATAAACGCGGCCAGAACACCCAGCTCATTCATTCGACGCAGCGCACGTTCAGGATTGCCGTGTTTCAGCATCAGGTCGATGAAAATGCGCTGCGCTTCGGGATCCCGGCGGAAACTATCGTCGATCAGGTCCAGATGCGACGAGATCAGCCGCATCGCGTTGGGGTGGATCAACGTGCCGGTGCGCAGGGCCTCTTCGAAGATGCGCAGGATATTCAGCTTGTCCTCAAAGAACGTGGCCTCATCATCGACCATCAGGCGGTTATGTTCGATCTTGTAACCGGCCTTGGCCCGACGTTTGCGGCGGAAGAACCCGATCAGCGAGGGGGCTTGTTTGACATGGATGGCCTCGAGCGAGGTCAGGAAAATCCGGGTCAGTTCGCCCACATGGGTCGCATGGCGAAAATAGTCCTGCATGAAGTGTTCAACCGCGCGGCGCCCATCGTGATCGGTGTATTGCATCCGCTCGGCAACTTCGATCTGCATATCAAACGTCAATTGATCGACCGGACGGTTGGCGATCAGGTGCAGATGACAACGCACGGCCCAGAGAAACTCTTCGGCCCGGTCGAAGTTCTGATCTTCTTCTGGGGTGAAAACCCCCAGATCGACCAGTTCGGTGGCGTCTTCGGCATCGTGAACATATTTCGCGATCCAGAACAGCGATTGCAGGTCGCGCAGACCGCCTTTTCCCTCTTTTACATTGGGTTCCAGCATATAGCGCTGGCCGCCTTGTTTGCGGTGGCGTTCAGACCGTTCAGCCAGCTTTGCTTCGACGAAATCGGCAGCGGTATTGCTGAACAGATCGTCCCGGAGGGTTTGCCTTAGCCCTTCGCCCAGCGGCGCGTGGCCGCACAGAAAGCGGTGTTCCAGCAGGGCGGTGCGGATGGTGTAATCTTCGCGGCCAAGCCGGACGCAGTCTTTGATCGTACGCGACGAATGCCCTACCTTCAGCCGCAGATCCCACAGCATATAGAGCATGGATTCGATCAGGCTCTCGGCCCAGGGGGTGATCTTGTAGGGCGTCAGGAACAGCAGATCGACATCCGATTGTGGCGCCATTTCCCCGCGACCATACCCGCCTACAGCCAACAAGGCGATGCGTTCGCCCTCGGTTGGGCTTTGTTGCGGGTGCAGGCGGCGCAACGCGATCTGGTAGACATTGGTGACAATGCAATCGGTCAGATACGCGTACGAACGCACAACTTTGCGGGCTGCAAAGGGCGAAGCTGCAAAAGCTTCGGCGATGGCTTCGTTGCCGGATTTGCGGGCCTCGAGCAGCAATTTGACGGCAGCGTCACGAATGGCGCGGGCGTCAGCACAACTGTCCGCGGCCTTGTCAAAGGCGCGGTCAAAGGCGATCTGGTCGAAAATTTCGGATGCCGGGCGGATCAGATCCGTTTGCGGCAGGGACGGGGCGTGGGCCGGATCAGAATCCGGCGCCACCGAAGCTTCTTGGGGCAGGGTCAATCACAACCACCTGATTATTGCGGATTTCGGCCACAGCAAGGCCGCGTTCATTGGTGCCATCGGGGCGCAAACGGAAGACGCCGTTGACGCCAGCAAAGCCCGAGGCCTGTGTCAGCGCCTGCGCCGTCAGCGCATCGGATTTGCCCTGACGCACAAGTGCGCCGATGGCGGCGATTCCGTCATAGGCCAGACCCGAAACCGGGTGAGGCTGTTCGCCATAAGCGGCTTGGTAACGGGAGTTATATTGGGCGTTCAGTGCGGGATCGGGCAGGGCAAACCAGCCCCCCTGAACCCCGGGGATCGCCAGCGTTTCCGGCGGGATATCCCAGCGGGTCAGGCCGATATACTGATAAGTGTCGGTCTTGATGCCGTTTTCCGGCAGCAGCTGTGTCAGCAAGGGCAACGACCCTGCGGTATCCGCCGTCAGGAACAGTGCCTGTGCGCCGGTGCTTTTGGCCGTGTTGGCGATGACAGGCACAGCCTGCACGACACCGTTTTGCGAATACTCATAAGCGGCTTCGCCCACAATCGACGCGCTTGAATTGGCTGCGGCCTGTCGAATAGCGGCGGCGCCAGCCTCGCCTGCGACATTGCCGTCGCGCACGATCATCAGGTTGCCTTTGCCATTGCGCGCGGCATAGCGCACCAGCCGGTTTGCGGTGTTGTCAAACGTCGGGCCCAGCACGAAAACGTTGCCGCCTGCGATCTCGGCGTTGTTTGAAAAGCTTAGAACGTTCACACCTCGGTTGGCGGCAGCCACGCCCGCGGCATTGGCATTCTGCGCGTACAGCGGGCCAAGGATGATCTTTGCGCCTTCGCTCACGGCCTTGGTTGCCATCGCCGCAGCCTGATCCGCCTGACCGGAAGTGTTATAGACGCGCAAATCAATCTGAACGCCGTCCAGATCGCTTGAGGCCAACCGGGCCGCATTCTGCAAGTGACGGGCCAGCACTTCATCGCCGGATTGGCCCGAACCGCCGGGCACCAACAGTGCCACAGGCACAGGTTTGGAGGTATTGATCGAAGGCCCGCCCGTGGTCGAGATCGGTTGACATGCGGCCACTAAAACAGCGGCAGAAAGGGCAATTAACCCGCTGCGTACGGACTTGCGGGCGGCACGGAAAACGGCGAACATAGCGAAACACTCCAAACTGTCAGGCTCAGGGGCCCGGTGTCGCGCCAGACACTAAGCGTTCCGGCGGGGCAAGTAAACGTTTCTCGGAAGGTTCAAATTCCCCGTGCAAATTGACGCAACGCCTTTGGCGCCCGGACTGTATTTCGTGGCGACTCCGATCGGAACCGCCCGCGATATTACACTGCGTGCGCTGGATATCCTGGCCTCGGCTGATGTGATCGCCGCCGAAGATACGCGGACGGTGAAACACCTGATGCAACTGCACGGTGTGGCGGTAAATGGCCGACCCGTCGTGGCCTATCACGACCATAGCGGCCCGGGCGTGCGCGACCGGCTGCTGGGGGCCATCAACGAAGGCAAGTCCGTGGCCTATGCCTCCGAAGCCGGGACGCCTCTGGTGGCTGACCCCGGCTATCAGCTGGGGCGTGCAGCGATTGAGGCCGATCTGCCGGTAACAAGCGCACCGGGGCCATCGGCGGTGTTGGCCGCGCTGACTGTTTCGGGTTTGCCCAGTGATCGGTTTCTGTTTGCCGGATTCGCACCTACTTCGTCTTCTGCGCGGCGAAAGTGGCTCCAAAGTCTCGATCAAAGCGGGGCAACGCTGGTGATTTACGAGTCTCCCAAACGTGTTGGGAAACTATTAACCGACAGTGTGCAATGTTTCGGAGAAGAGCGGCGCGCGGTGATATGCCGCGAACTGACCAAACGTTTCGAGGAAACGGCGCGCGGCACATTAGGATCGCTGGCCGAAAGCTATGCTGATCGAAAGGTCAAAGGTGAAGTTGTCGTCTTGATCGATCGCGGGGAAGGCCAGAAAGCCGATGCCGCACAGATCGAAGACGCATTGCGGACAGCACTGGCGGATATGTCGGTCAAGGATGCGGCGGCTAAGGTGTCCTCGGCGCTGAACCTGCCACGCCGGGACGTATATCAGGCGGCTTTGGCGCTGTCGCGAGAGGAGTAAACAGATCGTGAGTGGAAAACAGTCCTACCTTGCGGGCATGGCAGCAGAAAGCTGCGTGGGGCGCGAATATGAAAGGCGCGGCCTGCAGGTATTGGAAACCCGATGGCGTGGGCAGGGCGGAGAGATCGATCTGATCGCTCGGGATCGGGACGAGATTGTTTTTGTCGAAGTCAAGAAAAGCAAGGATTTCGCGGGCGCCGCAGCAAAGATCAGCACGCAGCAGATCGAACGGATATTCATGGCAGCGTCAGAGTTTGTGGAGCGTTTGCCAATGGGGCAGCTGACGCCGATGCGGTTTGATGCAGCGCTGGTTGACGGCATGGGGCGGGTCGACATTCGCGAGGGCGCCTTGGGCGCTTAGTGAATTGCCGTTGCAACGTGGCGCCGGGCAGGCCATGTAGAACTCCAGACTTGGAGGGTTTTACATGTCGTTGAAAGTCGCCATCCAGATGGACCCGATTGAGGCCATCGATATCAATGCAGACAGTACGTTCCGCTTGGCCGAAGAGGCGCAGGCGCGTGGACATACGCTGTTTTATTACACGCCGGACTATCTTTACTGGGACGGTGGCAAGGTCATGGCGCGGGGCTGGCCGCTGACGGTGCGCCGGGAAGTGGGAAATCACTTCACGCTGGGCGATCAGCAGGATGTTGATCTGAGTGATTATGACGTGGTCTGGCTGCGGCAGGATCCTCCTTTTGACATGGGCTACATCACAACGACCCATTTGTTGGAGCGGCTCCATCCGCAGACTCTGGTGGTGAACGATCCGTTTTGGGTGCGCAATTTCCCGGAAAAACTGCTGGTATTGCAATTCCCTGAATTGATACCGCCCACCATGATCGCCCGCGATCTGGACACGATCCGCCGGTTCAAAGACGCCCATGGCGACATCATCCTTAAACCGCTTTATGGCAATGGCGGCGCTGGCGTGTTCCGTTTGGATCCCAATGACCGCAACCTTTCGTCTCTGCACGAACTGTTCACCGGCATCTCACGCGAACCTTTGATCGCGCAGAAGTTTCTGCCGGACGTGTCAAACGGCGACAAACGCGTGATTTTGGTTGATGGTGAACCCGTGGGCGCGATCAACCGGGTGCCCCAAGCGGGCGAGACCCGTTCGAACATGCACGTGGGCGGGCGACCTGAAAAAGTCGCGCTCAGCGATCGCGACCGTGAGATTTGTGAGACCATCGGCCCGGTGCTGCGCGAACATGGCCAGATCTTCGTCGGCATCGATGTGATCGGCGATTACCTGACCGAAATCAACGTGACCTCGCCCACCGGCATTCAAGAGCTGGAGCGGTTTGACGGCGTGAACATTGCCCAAAAGGTTTGGCAGGCGATTGAGGCAAAGCGCGGATGAGCTGGGTTCGCCCCGTTCTCAACCTTTCGCTCAGCTGGTTTGAGCGGCCCTGGCTGGCACGCGGTGCCTCGCCAGATAAGCTACGCCGGGCTTTTTCCTTCAAGTCTAAACTTTGGTTCCGCGCACCGCGTGGCACCAAGTTTACAGCCGACCGTCTGGAGCATGTCCCCGCCCTTTGGGTGCGGCCCAAACACTGCGACGATGACTATGTGATCCTGTACTTTCACGGCGGCGGGTATTTCATGGGGTCGCCGACCACGCACCGGGCGTTGATGGGCCAGCTGGCAAAACTGACCCGTATGCCCGCGGTTTTGCCTGACTATCGCAAAGCGCCGGAAAGCCCGTTTCCAGCGGCCTATGATGACGCGCTTGCGGCCTATAAAGCGCTGTTGGCACGCGGGTTCGAGGGCGCTCAGATCGTGATTGGTGGTGACAGTGCCGGCGGCGGGCTGGCGTTGGCTTTATTGGCCGGGATCTGTCGTGAGGGTCTGGCACAACCGGCGATGACCTTCGCCTTTTCACCCTTTGCGGATTTGACGGTATCGGCGGATTCGCATCGTGACAATGACGCCAGCGAGGTGATGTTGCCTCCCGAAAAGATGCCGCAAACCGCCAAAGGTTACCTGAACGGCGCTGATCCGCGTGATCCGAGGGCCTCGCCACTCTATGCGTCATTTGAGGGGGCTGGGCCGGTGTATCTCTATGCCAGCCACGCCGAGATTTTGCGGGACGACACGGTGAACATGGCGGCGCGGTTGAAACGCGATGGGGTGCAGGTTGTGACGCGGCTAGAAGCAGGCCTGCCGCACGTTTGGCCGCTGTTTCACAATCTTCTGCCCGAGGCCCGTGTAACCCTAAGCCAATTGGCCGGGCACATCCGGGTACGCTTATTCGCGCGCAACGAAAACTAGCTGCCGGTCATCAGGCGGAAGCTTGCGGCCTCGGCCACATGCGGGCGTCTGACTTGTTCTGACCCATCCAGATCGGCGATGGTACGCGCCACCCGCAGCACGCGGTGATAGCCACGCGCCGTCAGGCGGAATTTCTCGGCCGCGCGTTGCAGCAGATCGCGCCCCTCGGCATCTGGTGTGGCGATTTCTTCCAGCATTTGGCCTTCGGCATCGGCGTTGCAGCGCAATTCCGGCGTGCCTTCGAACCGTGCGGTTTGTACCGCACGGGCGGTGGCGACGCGCCCGGCGACCTGGGCCGAGGTGTCGCCGCTGTCGGGCAGGTCCAGATCAGTATAGGCCACCGGGGGCACCTCGATCCGCAGATCGAACCGGTCCATCAGCGGGCCAGAGATGCGGCCCAGATAGTCCGCACCGCAATTGGGCGCGCGGGAGCAGGCCAGCGCCGGGTCAGTCATCTGCCCGCATTTGCAGGGGTTGGCGGCGGCGACCAGCAAGAACTTGCACGGGTAGCGCATGTGCGCATTGGCGCGCGCCACCACGACCTCGCCGGTTTCGATGGGTTGGCGCAGGGTTTCCAGCACGGTGCGGGGGAATTCGGGGAATTCATCCATGAACAGAACGCCGTTATGGGCCAAGCTGATTTCGCCGGGTTTCGCGCCGCGCCCTCCGCCGACAATCGCCGCCATCGAGGCCGTGTGATGGGGTTCGCGAAACGGACGGGTGCGCGAGATGCCGCCTTCGTTCAGCAACCCGGCTAGGGAATGGATCATCGAGGTTTCCAGCGCCTCAGCCGGGGTCATGGGGGGCAGGATGCCAGGCATCCGCGCCGCCATCATGGATTTGCCCGAGCCAGGCGGGCCAGTCATCAGCAAATGGTGGCGCCCGGCGGCGGCGATTTCCAGTGCGCGTTTGGCACGTTCCTGGCCTTTGACATCGCGCAGGTCACGGGCGGTTGGGTCAACGCGCACCTCGCCCGGGTCGGCCGGGGCAAGGGGGGACTGGCCGGTATAGTGGCGCACCACATCGGCCAGCGACCCGGCGGCCAACACCTGCGTGTCACCCACCCACGCGGCCTCGGCCCCGCAGGCTTTGGGGCATAACAGCGCGCGGTCGGCTTGCGATGCGGCCATCGCGGCGGGCAGGGCGCCGATCACGGGCACCAGAGAGCCGTCGAGTGACATCTCGCCCAAGGCCACCGTTTGTTCGACATCGTCGGTCGGGATGACGTCCAGCGCCGCCAACAGCGCCATGGCGATGGGCAGATCGAAATGCGAGCCTTCCTTGGGCATGTCGGCGGGCGATAGGTTGATGGTGATCCGGCGCGACGGAAGCGCCAACGCCATCGCTGACAGCGCGGCGCGCACGCGGTCGCGGGCCTCGGACACAGCCTTGTCAGGCAGGCCGACGATGGAGAACGAGGGCAACCCGGCCGAGACGGCGCATTGGACCTCAACCAATTTGGCGTCGACCCCTTCAAAGGCCACCGTATAGGCGCGCGCGACCATGTCTCTCTCCGTTAACGCAATGGTTAACGGCTAGCTCAGCATGGTTTACGATTGGTAAATGGTCATGAATTTCGGGTAGGCAGCGGCGTCATTCACGGTTTTGTCGCGGCAAAACGCGTTGCAAAAGCCAAAGACGCGACCATTAAGCTCCAGAAAATCTGTGACCGGGTCACCCGAATAGGGGCAGGTGGCGTTTTCTGACGGTCCATGGTCGATGGCGCGGGCGGGCAGGCGCGCGGGGCCCGGCCAGGGGCGGCGTTCGGCATCCGCCGGGAAGGCGTTCTCATAGGGCACCGGATCATAAGAGACGCACAATCCCTCGGCGCGCCAGCGGCGAAAGGCCGGATCCGACAGATGGGCCTGAACATAGGCTTGTGCGGCTGGACCAACAGGCAGGCCATAGCCCGCGATCCGCGCCGCGACCGGGGCGTAAAACACATCGGCCAGCGAATAGTCGCCAAACAGCCACGGGCTGTCGGCGCGGCCAAACCGTTCCTGCGCGGTCGACCAGAGCAGCTCAATGCGCTCCAAATCGCGCAACACTGCTTCGGGCACATCGAACCCGTCAATCGCTTGTCGCAGGTTCATCGGGCAGGTTTCGCGCAGCGGGCCAAAGCCGGAATGCATTTCAGCCACGATCCAACGGGCGAAGGTGCGGGCAGACGCGTCCCTGGGCCACAGCCCGGCGTCGGGGTGGCGTTCGGCCAGAGTTTCAGCGATGGCCAGGGTGTCTTGCACCACATCGCCTTCGGGCGTTTGCAGCACGGGCACAAGGCGCGCCGGTGCCAAGGGGGCCATATCCTGCGCCATGTGCCCCGAATAGAGGCCGATATTTTTCGAACGATAGGGCAGGTTAAAATTTTCCAGCATCAGCAAGCCGCGCAGCGACCAGCTAGAGAAGGATTTGTCACCGATATAGAGCGTATATGTCATGTGTTGAAGCTTAGGATGCACCCGGCCCCGGTTCCAAATGATGAATTGTGGATTCAGATATCAGGGTGCGTGATGGAACAATTTTTGATCCAGTCCGCCCCCCGTCGCGTAGCCTTTATATCACCGACCAGACGGAGAATATCATGCCTCTTGATCACTCCAGCACGTTGACCAGCCGCGCCATGAAGGCCGAGATGTTGGATGCCGAAACTGAACAGGCCCTGGCCCGCGCCTGGCGCGATCAGCGTGATGAGAAGGCGCTGCACCGTCTTATCACCGCCTACATGCGTTTGGCCGTGTCCATGGCTGCAAAGTTCAAACGTTACGGCGCCCCGATGAATGACCTGGTGCAAGAGGCCAGCCTTGGCCTGATGAAAGCTGCCGACAAATTTGACCCAGACCGCGGGGTGCGTTTTTCGACCTATGCAGTGTGGTGGATCAAAGCGTCGATTCAGGATTACGTCATGCGTAACTGGTCAATGGTGCGCACGGGGTCTACCTCGCCGCAAAAATCGCTGTTCTTCAATATGCGCCGGGTCCAAGCGGGCTTGGAGCGCGATGCCCAGCAGCGCGGAGAGAAGCTGGACAGCCATCAGTTGCGTCACATGATTGCGTCCGAAGTGGGCGTTTCGGTCGCAGATGTGGAGCTGATGGAAGGGCGGCTGTCAGGTTCGGATTTTTCGTTGAACGCCACGCAGGCGTCTGATGATGAAGGACGGGAATGGATCGACACGCTTGAAGACCCGGATACCGACACAGAGGCCGAGGTGACCCATGCCCGCGATCGTCTGGTGTTACGCGGCTGGCTGGCCGAAGCGATGGAAGGGCTGAATGCGCGCGAGGCTTTTATCCTGCGCGAACGCAGGCTGACGGATAAACCGCGCACTCTGGAAAGCCTTGGTCAGGAACTGAACCTGTCAAAGGAACGGGTGCGCCAGCTTGAGGCCATTGCTTTTGGCAAGATGCGCAAGAGCCTTGAAACTCATGGATCACAGGTGCAAGACCTGTTGGTATGAAAACTCTTACATTCGCTTTTGTTCTAAGCGCGGCGCCGGCGATTGCCACTGAAATTATGCCGGACGCTTTGCAGGATTTGCCGCCCGCACAGGTTTATGTGCTGGGCGAAGTGCACGACAATCCGATTCATCACGCTTATCAGGCACAGGCCGTTGCGGCGATCGGCCCCAAGGCCATCGTGTTTGAGATGTTCAATGCGGACATCGCCGCGGCCGTTACGCCCGCCAATCGGGCTTCGAAAGAAACGCTGGAGCGGGCACTGGGCTGGGCAAGTCTGGGCTGGCCGGATTTTGGTTTCTATTATCCCATTTTCACGGCCGCGCCGAATGCCGCGATCTATGGCGGCGGCGTGCCTCGTGAACAGCTGCGGGCCTCTGTCATGCAGGGGGCTGCTTCTGTTCTGGGAGAGGGCGCCGCGGATTTCGCTTTGCAACAGCCATTGCCCGACGCCATGCAGGCGACACGAGAAGCGTTGCAAATGGAGGCCCATTGCAACGCATTGCCCGAACAAATGCTGGGCGGCATGGTTGAATCGCAACGCCTGCGCGACGCGATGCTGGCACAACAGGTCCGGCTGGCACTGCAAGACTTGGGCGCGCCCGTGGTGGTAATCACCGGCAATGGCCATGCGCGCAACGATTGGGGGATGCCCGCAGCGTTGGCTTTGGCAGAACCCGATGTCGACGTTTTGTCCATCGCGCAGTTTGAAGACTTGCCCGACACGCCGCAGCCTTTTGATCTGTGGCTGATCACCGAACCGGTGCCGCGTGAAGACCCCTGCGCGGTCTTTACAAAACCGCAAGAGTAGCATCCGACCCCTCGGCGCCATCAGCAAGGAAGCTTGTATCGCGCCCGCGCGCGCCCTAGACATTGGGAAAGCCTAAGGGAGTGCACGCATGCTGGCAGGCAAACGCGTTTTGTTGATTATCGGCGGCGGGATCGCGGCCTTTAAGTCGTTGGACCTGATCCGCCGTCTGCGTGAACGTGGCGCAGAGGTCGTGCCGGTTCTGACCAAAGCGGCCGAAGAATTTGTAACCCCCCTGTCGACTTCGGCCTTAGCGGCGAACAAAGTGTATCGCGATCTGTTTGACCTGACCGACGAAGCCGAGATGGGACATATCGAACTGTCCCGTGCGGCTGATCTGGTGGTTGTGGCGCCCGCCACGGCGGACCTGTTGGGCAAGATGGCCGGTGGGCTGGCCAACGATCTGGCCTCGACCCTGTTGATGGCAACCGACAAGCGGGTGCTGGTCGCGCCTGCGATGAACGTGCGCATGTGGGAACACCCGGCCTGTCAGCGCAACGTCGCCCAGCTGCGCGAAGATGGCGTGTTGTTTGTCGGCCCGGATGAGGGCGAAATGGCCTGTGGTGAATACGGGCCCGGTCGCATGTCCGAAGTGCCTGACATCGTAGCGGCGGTTGAAACCGCGCTGGCCGACGGGCCGCTTAAGGGCAAGCATGTGATTGTGACCTCTGGCCCGACGCATGAACCGATTGATCCGGTGCGCTATATCGCCAATCGGTCTTCAGGGGCGCAGGGTACGGCGCTGGCGCGGGCCATTTCGGCGCAGGGCGCAGAGGTGACCTTTGTGACCGGCCCGGCAGATGTTTCGCCGCCCACAGGCGTGAAAGTCGTGCGGGTGAAAACCGCCAAACAAATGCTGGACGCGGTTCAGGACGCTCTGCCGGCTGATGCGGCGGTGTTTGCTGCCGCTGTCGCCGATTGGCACGTCGCGAATGCCTCTGACAGCAAGATGAAGAAAACCAAGGGCGGGATGCCGGACCTTGAGTTCGCCGAGAATCCCGACATTCTGGCCACCGTCAGCCAGATGACCAAGGGCCGCCCCGAATTGGTCGTGGGCTTTGCCGCCGAAACCGATGACGTGATTGCCCACGCCACCGCCAAGCGTGACCGCAAGGGATGTGACTGGATCGTGGCCAATGATGTGTCCCCCGAAACCGGCATCATGGGCGGCGATGAGAACGCCGTCACGGTGATCTCGGACGCGGGCGCGGACAGCTGGCCACGCATGGACAAAGACACCGTCGCCCGCCAGTTAGCCGCCAAAATCGCTGAGGCCCTGACATGACCCCCGAAATCAAGCTGATCCGGGACACGGGTGCCGATATGTCCATCGCGATCCCCGCGTATGAAACCACTGGTGCGGCAGGCGCCGACCTGCGCGCCAACCTGCCACAGGAAGCGCGGGCCGAGGGTATCACCCTGCAACCGCTGCAACGGGCGCTGATCCCCACAGGGTTGCGCATGGAAATTCCGCATGGGTTCGAAGTGCAGATCAGGCCGCGTTCAGGTCTTGCGCTGAAACACGGGATCAGCCTCCCGAATACACCAGGCACCATTGATAGCGACTATCGCGGGCCTTTGGGTGTGATCCTGATCAATCTGGGCGATGCGCCGTATACGATCCAGCATGGCGACCGGATCGCGCAGATGGTTGTGGCCCCGGTTGTGCAGGCCAGCTTCACGCTGACCGAAGCGCTGGGCGATACCGAACGTGGTACCGGCGGATTTGGCTCTACGGGCCGCAACTGATGCTGATCGTCCTTCTGGCCGCAGTTGGTTTGTTCGTCATGGGGCACTTCATGAAAGTGTCGATGCGGGCGCGCTGGTTGATGGTTGGGCTTCTCTATGTCGCGGTGATGTTTGTGCAACTGCTGTTCCCCGAAGGGCACGCGTTGAAACAGGCGCTTGGGGGCACCAAAGAGGAATGGCTGGCCGTTGGCCTTTTGGCCGCTGTGGTCGTGATCTATCGCGCGGGCCTGACATGGCTGAAAGCACGCGCGCAACCGGCGCCCGAACAGCCCCCCCGCCAAGGCGCGTTTTCCGAGGCTGAACTGGAACGTTACGCCCGCCATATCGTGCTGCGCGAAGTAGGCGGTCCGGGGCAGAAAGCGCTGAAAGACGCCAAGGTTCTGGTGATCGGTGCAGGCGGGCTTGGCTCGCCCCTGTTGCTCTATCTCGCCGCCGCCGGGGTTGGGACCATTGGCGTTGTAGATGATGACACGGTCGACGCGTCAAACCTGCAACGGCAGGTGATCCACGCGGATGCCCGGATTGGCATGCCCAAGGTGTTTTCGGCCCAAAGCGCGATGGCGGCCATAAATCCCTATGTCACGGTGCGCCCCTATCAGCGACGTCTGGACGAGGCCAGCGCCGCGGCGTTGTTCGCTGACTATGACCTGATCCTTGATGGCACCGACAATTTCGACACCCGCTATATGGTAAACCGGGTCGCGGTGGCGCTGGGCAAACCCCTGATTTCCGCCGCAATCACTCAGTGGGAGGGGCAAATCAGCCTCTATCACCCGGGGTCGGGCGCGCCGTGCTATGAATGCGTGTTTCCCGAGGCCCCCGCGCCGGGCCTGGCGCCTTCCTGTGCGCAGGCGGGGGTTATGGGGGCCTTGCCTGGCGTGGTTGGCTCTATGATGGCGGTCGAAGCGATCAAAGAGATCACGAATGCCGGCGAAGGCCTGCGCGGGCGGCTGATGATCTATGACGCGCTTTACGCCGAAAACCGGGTGATGAAGCTCAAACCCCGTGGGGACTGCCCGGTCTGCGGTGGTGCATGACAGGGCTGGAAATCCCCCTTGCGCACCCCTAGCTTGAGCGCAAAGGAGATTGCCCATGTCGAACCCGTTTTTGCGCGATTGGAATACCCAATTTGAATTGCCGCCGTTTGAGGCGATTTCAGATGCCGATTTTGCCCCGGCCTTTGACGCGCTGATCAAAGAAGCCCGCGCTGACATCATGGCGATTGCCGACAATGCCGATGCGCCGACCTTCGATAACACGATCAACGCGCTGGAACGGGCGGGCAAGGGTTTTGACCGGATGCTGGGGGTGTTTTATTCGCTGGCCGGGGCGGATGCGAATGACGTGCGCGATGGGCTGCAGCGCGACTTTGCGCCCAAGCTGGCGGCGTATTCCTCCGAAATCACCATGAATGCCGCTCTGTTCGCGCGGATCGAAACGCTGTGGCAAGCCCGCGAGACTCTGGACCTGACCGATGAACAGGCCCGCGTCCTGATGCTGACCCGTCGTGGGTTCGTACGGGCGGGGGCGCAGCTGCAGGGCGCGGCGCGGGATCGGCTGAAAGACATCAAGGCGCGGCTGGCCGTGCTGGGCACGCAGTTCACCCAGAACCTGCTGGCAGATGAACGTGATTGGTTCATGGACTTGGCCGAGGTCGATCTGGACGGCTTGCCCGACTTTGTGGTGGCCGCTGCCCGTGCAGCGGGTTCGGAAAAGGATGCAGATGGCCCAGTGGTGACCCTGTCGCGGTCGTTGATTGTGCCCTTCCTGCAATTCTCGCCGCGTCGCGATCTGCGCGAAAAGGCTTACGAGGCGTGGGTCGCGCGCGGCGCCAATGGCGGCGAAACCGACAACCGCGCCATTGCTGCCGAAATTCTGGCCTTGCGCCATGAACGGGCGCAGTTGTTGGGCTATGCCGACTTCGCCAGCTACAAGCTGGAAACCGAGATGGCCAAAACCCCCGACGCCGTGCGCGGCCTGTTGATGGATGTCTGGGCGCCCGCCCGCGCCGCCGCCGAGGCAGATGCCGAAGCGCTGGAAACCCGGATGCACGGGGACGGGATCAACGGCCAGCTAGAGGCCTGGGACTGGCGCTATTACTCCGAGCAACGCCGCAAGGAAGAACACGATCTGGATGAGGCCGAGCTGAAGCCGTATCTGCAATTGGAACGGATGATCGAGGCGTCTTTTGCCTGCGCCAACCGCCTGTTCGGGTTGGAATTCGCAGAGCTGGAAGCGCCGATGTACCACCCGGATGTCCGCGCATGGGAGGTCACCCGCGACGGCACCCACGTGGCGGTGTTCATCGGCGACTATTTCGCACGCGGCTCAAAACGGTCGGGCGCATGGTGCTCGGCCAGCCGCTCGCAAAGCAAACTCGACGGCGTGGTGACGCCGGTGGTGCATAACGTGTGCAACTTCGCCAAACCTTCCGACGGGGAACCGGCGCTCTTGTCCTATGACGATGCGCGGACCCTGTTCCACGAGTTCGGCCATGCCCTGCACCAGATGCTGTCGGATGTGACCTACGAGTCGATCTCGGGCACGTCAGTGGCCCGCGATTTCGTCGAATTGCCCAGTCAGCTTTATGAACACTGGCTGGAAGTACCCGAAGTGCTGGCGGAATTCGCGACCCATGCCGATACCGGCGAAGCCATGCCCAAAGACATGTTGGACCGGCTGCTGAAAGCTGCAACCTATGACATGGGGTTCGCGACGGTGGAATATGTGGCCTCGGCGCTGGTTGATCTGGCCTTCCACGAAGGCACGCCGCCCGCCGATCCGATGGCTGCGCAGGCGCAGGTTTTGGCCGAGATCGGCATGCCCCACGCCATCCGCATGCGCCACGCCACGCCGCATTTTGCCCATGTCTTTGCGGGCGATGGATACTCGGCGGGCTACTACAGCTACATGTGGTCCGAGGTCATGGACGCCGACGCCTTTGCCGCCTTTGAGGAGGCCGGATCGGCCTTTGACGCAGGCATTGCCCAAAGCCTTGAGGACAACATCCTGTCACGCGGCGGCTCGGTCGAGGCAGACACGCTCTACAAACAATTCCGCGGTCGCATGCCGGGGGTCGAGGCCCTGCTGAAAGGGCGCGGGCTGGCGGCTTAGAGTCCAGATTTTGGGGTTAGCCCCCTTACAAACGGATTGATTGACGGGTAATCAGAAATCGGCTTACGCTCCCTTGAGTTGTGCGAGGGGTCTTTATGTCAACTTTACTTAAAATCCACTATGCTGGACTGGATGCTGACAAGCATATGCTCGATCTTCGTGCATTCGGAGAGGCTGCTCTTGGATTGGACAAGCTCGCAAATACAGGTCTAATAGCCCTTTCTGACCAACGAGTGCCTAGAAAGGGAGAGCGCTTTCCTATGCGGATCGTCGCGCAAGAGCCTGAAGAGGGCTCATTTGAATGGGTGGTATATCTTGCTCCGTTCACAGCAGTGGCGTTGCCAATTGTTCACGAAATGTTCTACACTAAGGCAGCAGAATTTCTGTGGCACTGGATCAGTTGGGTTACGAGCATGGTAGGAGGTAGACAGAAAGACGCTGATCCGCATTTGCAAGTTATCTTGGAAATGTCAAAGGACGTTCACAAGAGCCATGCAGAGAGCGAACAGCGAACGAAGGATTTCATGTTGGAAGTTTTGGACAAAATGAAATCGCCAGCAAAGAACTTTGTTGCTCCAGTAGGGGAGTCTGCGGACAAGGTTTCGTTGATAGCGGATAGTACAGAAGAGCCGCTTCTTCTTACTCATCAGATCGATGTACCGATGGCTGATGCGATCAGGTCAAAAGATAAACTTGAGGTTGGAGATATGGAAAGAATGCGCTTGCGCATTGATGGTCTTATTCACCACAATAGACAACTGAAAGTCGAGCACCCGGATCAGCCTGGTAAGTTCATCACCGCTAATGTGCGTGACCCTGCGTTTTCTGAGGAAGGTAACGTTTACACTGATGCTGTTGCTCAAAAAGGTATTCTCGAAGTGTCCGCGAAGCCGTCCAGAACTTCTGACGGCGAGTTAAAAACCCTTTACATTCTTGATGCATCTGGGGTGGTGGATCCGGATGCTGAAACTGGCCCAAGAGACGGATAGGGTTCACGACTTCATGAACAAGCATCAGGCCCACGATAGTGTTCTTAGGGGGGCACGAAATCTTTCTTGAATTGGTTGGAGCTTAGGTACTTGAAGCTGAAAACTTAATTATCAAAAAATCTTTTTTCTACCTAATCCGCGTCGTAGACCGGGTCTTTGTGAATGATCACCTCGGCGTTGGGATAGGCGGCGATGATCGCGCGTTTCAGCCCTGCGCCGATGGCATGGGCGGCGTGCAGGGATTGATCTCCGTTCAGTTCAATATGCAGGTTCACGAAAATCTTGCTGCCGGCGGTGCGGGTTTGCAGATCGTGAAAGCCGTACACGCCGGGCCATGTTTGCGCGATGGTGGCGATGCCCTCGACCACCTCGGGCGGCGCACCGCGATCCATCAAAGCGTCCCACGCACCTTTGCCGATCCGCAGGGCACCGACGGCCAGCATCATGGCGGCGCCCAACGCCACCACGCTGTCGACCCCGACAAAGCCAAACTGGGCCGAGGCCCAAAGCGCGATGATGGCGCCGATATTGGGGATTAAATCGCCCAGATAGTGCAGGCTGTCAGCGCGTACCACCTTGTTGCCCGTACGGGCGGCGACCCAGCGTTGCCATATCACCAAGGACGCGGTCAAAACGATGGAAACTGCCATCACGATCATGCCGCGCCCCTCGGACAACAGCTGTTCAGGCGTACCGCTCAGCAAGCGGCGCACAGCGGCCCAGAAGATCACCCCGGCAGATACAAAGATGAACAGCGATTGCGCCAGCGCGGCCAGATCTTCGGCCGAGCTGTGGCCGAAGTTGTGGTCATCATCCGCCGGGCGTGCGGCATAGAATATTGCCGCCATGCCCCCCAGTGACACCATCAGATCCAAGGCCGAATCCGCAAGCGAGGCGGCGATGGAAAGCGCTTGGGTGGTGCTCAGCGCCCAAGTTTTCAACAGCACCAGCGTCAGTGCCACCAAGACAGAGGCAATCCCGGCAGACAGGTTCATACGAAGAGAGTTGGTGGGCATGGGCGGTGCTCGGTCAGTATCGATGACCCAAGGGCTAGCGCGTTGCCGCGCCACGGGCAAGTGGCGGTTACTCGACGATCTCTTCGGCTGCGACACCCCACAAAGCCTGTTTGGGCACCCAACCGGTGCGTCGGTCGGCGCTGATCCGGCACCAGTCCAGAACGCATTTTTCCAGCCGTGCAATCGCGCCCAGTTCTGCTTGCGCCATAACCGGGGCAGAGGGTTCAGGATTGCGGCGCAGCTCCAGCATGTCTTGTTCAACCAGCACGGTGCGCACCCCTGACAGCAACGAGTAATGCATCCAGCCCCCGGCGCCATCCCGGTCACGGACCCGGCGCCAGTGTCCGTATTCAGCAATAATTTCAAGAGGTTGGTTTCGGTGCTTATAGACCCAGTCGATCCGGTGCGTCTTGCCGGGGCCGTGGCGGGCATAGCCCTCGGCGGCTTTCATTGACACAAACCGGGGCAAGGGCAGGTTTGTCACCGGCCCGCGCTCTTGTGCTGCACTGGTACTGACCATGGCCAGAGCCACGATCATGAATATCACTACGCGTTGCATTTCCTACTCGCGCCCGGCAAGGGGGCGCATGCCTTTAAGGGATTGGGGTCTTGTGCTGTGCCCCGTTCCTTGACAGTTTGCCATTAAGGACGTGGCTTGGAAAGAACGAGGAGGCGCTTCATGGCTGCTCAACGCCTGAGTGTTGTCGTTACGCGACGGTTGCCCGACGTGGTAGAAACCCGGTTGAAGGAGCTGTTCGACGTCGAGCTTTCCGCGGATGATCACCCGATGAGCCGCGAACAACTGGTCGAAGCCATGAAACGCACCGACGTTCTGGTGCCCACGGTCACTGACTCGATTGATCAGGCCATGCTGGCCGCCGCCGGGGATCGGCTCAAACTGATCGCGAACTATGGTGCGGGGGTTGACCACATTGATGTGCACACGGCCCGTCAGCGCGGAATTCTGGTGTCAAATACCCCCGGTGTGGTGACCGAGGACACCGCCGATATGACTATGGCGCTGATTCTGGCTGTGACACGCCGAATTCCCGAAGGTCTCAGCGTCATGCAAAGCGGCAGTTGGGAAGGCTGGGCACCGACCGCGTTTCTGGGGGGGCGTGTCGGGGGGCGTCGGCTGGGAATTCTGGGCATGGGCCGGATCGGTCAGGCCGTTGCGCGCCGCGCCGCCGCCTTTGGCATGCAGGTGCATTACAACAATCGGCGCCGGTTGCACCCGGACATCGAAGAAGAGCTGGGCGCCACATGGTGGGAAAGCCTTGATCAGATGGTAGCCCGGATGGATGTCATCTCGATCAACTGCCCGCATACGCCCTCGACCTTTCACCTGATGAACGCGCGGCGGCTGAAGCTGATGAAGCCGGATGCGGTGATCGTGAACACCTCACGCGGCGAAGTGATTGACGAAAACGCACTGACCCGCATGTTGCGGGCGGACGAAATCGCCGGGGCCGGGCTGGATGTGTTCGAACATGGTCACCAAATCAATCCCCGTCTGCGCGAGCTTTCCAATGTGGTCCTGCTGCCGCATATGGGATCAGCCACGCGCGAGGGGCGTGTTGAGATGGGCGAGAAGGTCATCATCAACGTCAAAACCTATGCCGACGGGCACCGGCCGCCGGATTTGGTCGTGCCGAATATGCTGTGACCCGCCTGTTGCTTTTGCCATTTCTGCTGCTGGGTGCCTGCCTGTTGGCGGGGCTTTATGGCGCGGTGCATAACCAGATCAGCTATAGCGTTGGGCCGGACTATTTCCACGCGTTCAAGTTCCGCCAGTTTGGCATCCCGGCAGATCAGCACGGGCGCTTGGGCGCCGCGATCGTGGGGTGGCGCGCCAGCTGGTGGATGGGGTTGATCATCGGGGCACCGATTGCTTTGCTCAGCATAGCGATCCCGGGGGCTGCGCGGGCGGCAAAAACCTTTGCCATGGCGGCGATTCTGGTGGTGGGGCTGACCTTGGGGTTAGGACTTGCCAGCTTGCTGTTTACGGTGCCGCCTGACCTTTATCACCTGATGTACGTTCCAACCGGTCTGTCTGATCCGGCCCCGTTTGTGCGCGCCGGGTTCATGCACAACACAAGCTACCTTGCAGGATTGATTGGTTTGGCCTTTGGAGTCGTCTTTATGGCGTGGCGCATCTGGCGGGTTCGGCGCGAAACCCGCGCCGAACCCAGCTGATTACTTCAGGAATTTGCCCAGGATGTCATCCATGGGCGAGCCGTCACCATCGGCATCCAGCATTTGGGTCAGCATGCCAAGGTCAGGGCCGCTGCCGCCTTTGTTGCCGCCCAGCAGGCCACCAATCAGGCCGCCCAAACCGCCACCCGACTGCGTGCCGCCCCCCATCAGGCCCGACATCATGCCCTCAATGGCGTTGTCGGGCATGTTCTTTTGCATCCCACCTTGCAACATCGCGGCCAGTGCGGGCAGAAATTGCGCCACAGTGCCTGCATCAATACCCGAACGGTTTGCGGCTTCGGTGGCCAGTTCCTGTGCGTTGCTTTCGCCGCCCAGAAGCCCTTGCAGGAAATCCATGCCGGCTTTCTGGCCTTCGGGCGCGGCGGCTGCGGTGGCATCGTCGAACATCGCGCCCATGCCTTCGCCTTTCAGCGCGCCCAGCAGGCCTTCCAGACCGCCGGCCTCGGCCTGCTGTTTCGCAGCCGACCCAATCGCAGGCGCCAGCATTTCCGCCAGTCCACCGGCCTGATCAGTGTCCAGCCCGAACTGGCTGGCCAATTGACCCAGGCCTTGACCGTTTTGAGATTGCTGCAACAGGGCAAGAAGCGACATGAGAATACCTCCGGGATAATGTCGGGCCACAGATGGGCCATTTGGGGCGACCATAGCCCGAGTTCATGACATCCGTGAGAGGGAGAGCCGCGTTAATCTTCCCCGCAACGCGGATCAGGCGGCAGCCTGTGCCTTGGCAGTCAGTTCGTCAAAGCATTCCATCGCCTTGGCGGCATACATCATGGCCGGGCCTCCGCCCATCTGAACCGCCATGGCCAGCACATCGCCCACTTCCTCGCGGCTGGCACCGACGCGCACCAAGGCCTCCATGTGCAGCACGATGCAGGGTTCGCATTTTTGCGTCACAGCGATGCCTAGGGCGACATATTCCTTGTGTTTGAATTCCAGAACGCCACCCTCTTTCACGCCCTTGGACAGCGCCTGAAAGCCTTTGGCCATGCCCGGCACAACCTTGTTCAGATTGCGCAACTGGTTCTTGATATCGGTGCTTTTTGCGGTCCAGCTCATACTCGGCTCCTGTTCTTGGAATGCGCCGTTCAAAGCATGGATCGGGCTTGGGGACTTTGATCCGCGTCAAATCACATGCGCAAAGTCGCATGTTTGGCATGATTTGACCTGTGTCATCCAGCGCGACGGGCGTGGGTGCTAAACACTTATCCCATCCGCGACAGATCACGGAGGACCGTATGCTGATCAAATCCATTCAAGACATTTTGCAAGGTCGCACGCTTTACACCGTGCCGGACAGCAATTCAGTGCAAACGGCGTGCGAAATGATGATGGATCACCGGATTGGCGCCGTGTTGGTGCTGGCCCCCGATGGGGCCTTGGCCGGGATTTTGACCGAACGCGATGTGGTTTATCGCGCAGTTGCGGCGGGTCTGGATGTAAAACAAACCCCTGTGTCCGAGGTCATGACCCGCGATCCGGTGACCGTGGATATGCAAGACAGCGTCAGCGATGCGCTGGCCGCCAAGATCGGCGGCAAATTTCGCCACCTGCCGGTGCTGGAGAATGGCAAACCTGCGGGCATCTTGTCGTTTCGCGATATCCCCACCGAATACCGGATGATGTTCGAACGGTTTCAGGAGCTCAGCCATTAACGCAAAAGCCCCACCATATGGCGGGGCTTTCGATCTTTCAGTCAGCGCCGCTTATTGCGGGATGTCGCCGGTGATGCCTTCGACGTAAAAGTTCATGCCAGCCAGCGTGCCGTCATCGGCCACTTCCCCTTCAGCCAGCCAAGCCGAGCCATCCTGCTTGTTCAACGGGCCGGTGAACGCGTGATAGCTGCCGTCGGCCAGCGCGTCTTTCATCGCCAGCGCTTCGGCTTTGACCTCGGCAGGAACCGCGTCCGAGATCTCACCAATGCCGACCATGCCAGCGCCGATGCCATCCCAAGTGTCTGTGCTTTCCCAGGTGCCGTCCATTACCGCCTTGGTGCGGGCGATGTAATAGGGTGCCCAGTCGTCGATGATCGAGCTCACGCGCGGCAGCGGGGCAAATTCGCCCATGTCCGATGCCTGACCAAAGGTGATCACGCCACCGGCCTTTTCAGCGGCCGCTTGCGGCGCGGTCGAGTCGGTGTGCTGCAAGATCACATCAGCACCCTGTTCGATCAGCGCGGTGGCGGCGTCGGCCTCTTTGGCCGGGTCAAACCAGGTGTAGGCCCAGATCACCGACATCTCGACATCGGGGTTCACCTTCTTGGCGTGGATATAGGCCGAGTTGATGCCGCGGATCACTTCGGGGATCGGGAAGGACGCGATATAGCCGATTTTGTTCGACTTGGTCATGTGACCAGCAATGGTGCCCTGAACGGCGCGCCCTTCATAGAAGCGGGCCGAATAGGTGCTGACGTTGTCAGCGCGCTTATAGCCGGTGGCGTGTTCGAACTTAACGTTCGGGAATTTCTCGGCCACGGCGATGGTTGGGTCCATATAGCCAAACGAGGTGGTGAAGATCAGATCAACGCCCGACAGCGCCATTTGCGTCATCGCGCGTTCGGCGTCGGCCCCTTCGGGCACGTTTTCCTGATAGACGGTTTCAACCGCATCGCCAAAGGCCTCTTCTACGGCCAGACGGCCCTGATTGTGCTCATAGGTCCAACCGCCATCGCCCACGGGGCCGACATAGATAAAGCCAACCTTGGTCGGGTCAGCGGCATAGGCGCCCGTCGCGGCAGCCAGACCCAGCGCCGCGGCGGCGCCCAGCAACATTCTGCGTTTCATTTACTTCTTCTCCTGTTGGTGCGGGCCTGTTTCGGCCCTTGGTTGAGAGATACGCCTCAGCTTGAGGCATGGAACACACGGCCCAGCGAGGCGGGCGCATTGAGCGCCGCGCGCGAGCGGTCCGACGACATGATGACCAGCACAAGTATGGTAATCAGATAGGGCGACATCGACAAATACTCGACAGGGATAGCAACCCCGGCGGCTTGCAGGTTCAGCTGCAGCACGGTGATGCCGCCAAACAGATAGGCCCCGACCAGCACCCGCAGAGGTTTCCAGCTGGCAAACACCACCAGCGCCAGCGCGATCCAACCCGCGCCTGCGGTCATGCCTTCGGTCCATTGCGGCACACGCACAAGGCTTAGATACGCGCCGCCCAGCCCTGCACAGGCGCCCCCAAACATGATCGCCAGAATGCGGATGCGCACGACCTTGTATCCCAGCGCATGGGCGGCATCGTGGTTTTCGCCCACCGCGCGCAGGATCAGACCAACACGGGTGAACTTTAGCACTGCCCAGGTCGCTGCGATCAGCGCCAGCGAGGCATAGACGATGATGTCATGGGTGAACAGGATCGGCCCGATTACCGGAATCTCGGTTAGAAAACCAAAGTTGATGTCATGGGTTGCGGGGGGTTTGATTCCGACATACCCCTGACCCAAAAGCGCCGACAGACCCAGCCCGAACAGGGTTAGCGCCAGTCCGGTGGCCACCTGGTTTGACATCAGGACTTGGGTCAAAAAGCCAAAGATCAGCGACAACAGCGCCGCCCCGATCATCGAGGCGATGAAGCCCAACGCCGGGCTGCCGGTTTCCACTGCGATGGCGAAACCGCAGATCGCGCCGGTGATCATCATCCCCTCAACACCAAGGTTCAAAACCCCGGCCTTTTCCACCACCAGCTCGCCAATGGCGGCCAGAAGGATCGGGGTAGCCGCCACCATCAATGAGGCAATCAGTACAAGCGGGTTGATCGCAGACAGGTCCATCACGCGGCCTCCACTTTGCCAAATCGGATACGGAAATTGGTCAGCACATCGACCCCCAGCAAGAAGAACAACAGCATTCCCTGAAACGCCTGAATGGCCGAGGCAGGCAGGCCCAGCATGAACTGCGCCAAGTCTCCGCCTATATAGGTCAGCCCCATCAGCAATCCGGCCAGCAAGATGCCGATTGGGTTCAAACGGCCCAGAAAGGCCACGATGATCGCCGTGAAACCATATCCCTGGTTGAAATCAATGCTGATCTGCCCAGCAGGGCCTGAAACCTCAAAGAGGCCCGCCAGACCCGCCAAAGCGCCCGAGGTGCCCATGCAAATCAGGATCAATGCGGTCGGGTTCACCCCGGCAAACCGTGCCGCGCGCGGGCTTTCCCCCGTCAGCCTGATCTGGAAGCCAAGGATGTGGCGGTTCAGCAGGATATAAGTCGCGATCACCGCGATAAACGCGGCGACGATGCCCCAGTGCATGCCCGAATTGGCGATCAATTCCGGGTTCGAAGCCGCCTCGTATTGTTTCAGATTACGCGAGCCGGGAAAGCCGCCGCCCTCTGGGTTACGCAACGCGCCCAACGCCATCGAGGCCAAGAGCTGCTCGGCCACATAGACCAAGAGCAGCGACACAAGAATTTCGTTTGTTCGGAAATGGGTCTTTAGCAATGCCGGGATCATCGCCCACAGCAAGCCGCCCAAGGCCCCCGCAATCACCATCAGCGGAAAGATAAACCACGCGTCCATCGGGTAAAACGCCAGCCCCACCGCCGCGCCGCAGATCGCACCGATGATATACTGGCCCTCGGCCCCGATGTTCCAGATCCCCGCGCGAAAGCCCAAAGACAGGCCGATTGCAATCAGGATCAATGGCCCCGATTTCACTAACAACTGCGGACGGGAATAGCTGGCGAATTGTTCGTTGAACAGCGGGTCCCAGAAGATGGTTTTGATCGCCAGGAAAGGGTCCTTGCCCAGCATGGCAAACAATATGCCACCGGCGATCATCGTCAGAACCACCGCCAAAACCGGCGTGGCATAGGACCACGTTTTTGACGGGGTCGGGCGTTTCTCAAGCCTCAACATGGGCCACCTCCATGTCGTGGGCGCCGCCCATCATCAATCCGATCTCTTCGATGCTCAGCCCCTGCGCGGGGCGGGGGCGGCTTAAACGCCCCTCGTTCAATGCGGCGAAATTGTCGGAAATTTCCATCAGTTCATCCAGATCCTGGCTGATCACGATCACCGCCGTGCCGTTTTGTGCCAGGTCGATGATCGACTGGCGGATCGCCGCCGCGGCCGAGGCATCAACACCCCAGGTCGGCTGGTTCACCACCAACACTTCGGGACGTTGCAGCACCTCGCGCCCGATAACGAACTTTTGCAGGTTGCCGCCCGAAAGTGAGCGTGCAGCATTGTGTGGCCCCGGCGTGCGCACGTCGAACCCTTCGATGATCTTTTCCGCAAAGGCGCGGGCAGCGGGCCATTTTACAAAGCCGTTCTTGTGCAGATCTTCGCGATCTGCCCCCGTCAGAAAAGCGTTTTCGATCAGGCTCATGTCCGGCGCAGCGGCATGGCCCAGCCGTTCTTCGGGCGCGGCCAGAACCGCGATATGGCGGCGCGGGGTTGGGCCCATCTGGCTGATGTCATTGCCATGCAGGGTGACGGCACCGCGCGGCGCCAACGCCTCGCCCGACAGGGCGGCCAGCAATTCGTCCTGCCCGTTGCCCGCAACCCCGCCGATGCCCAGAATCTCGCCCGCGCGCAGGGTCAAAGACACGTCTTTCAACGAGGTGCCAAACGGGTTGGGCGAGGGGATCGACAGGTTGGAAACCTCCAGCACCACCTCGCCAAAATCGGTGCTGGCGCGCGACGGTGGGGTCAACGCGCTGCCCACCATCATCTCGGCCAATTCCGAGGCGGATTTTTCGCGCGGGTTGCAACGGCCAACGACCTTGCCAAGCCGCAACACGGTGGCACCGTCGCACAGCGACCGTATTTCCTCAAGCTTATGGGAAATATACAAAATCGCCGTGCCCTCGGCGCTGAGCTGGCGCAGGGTTTTGAACAGAATTTCAACCTCTTGCGGGGTCAGAACGCTGGTGGGTTCATCCATGATCAACAGGCGCGGGTCTTGCAGCAGGCAGCGGATGATTTCCACGCGCTGACGCTCGCCCGCCGACAGATCACCGACCACCTTATCGGGGTCTAAAGGCAGGCCATAGGTTTCGGATACCTCACGAATGCGCGCCGCCAGGTCACCCATCTTGGGCGGGTTTTCCATGCCAAGCGCGATGTTTTCCGCCACGCTCAGCGCATCGAACAAGGAAAAGTGCTGAAACACCATCGCCACGCCAGCGGCGCGGGCGGCACGCGGCTCGGCCGGTTCAAACACCGCGCCGTTCAGCGTCATTTTGCCTTTGTCTGGCTTCACCAACCCGTAGATCATCTTCACAAGGGTCGACTTGCCCGCACCGTTTTCCCCCAACAATGCATGCACCTCGCCCGGTGCAATTTCGAACGACACGTCGTCATTGGCGACGACACCGGGATAGGCCTTGGTCAGCCCCTCTAAAGTCAGCAGAGATGTCACGCGGTGGCGTCCTTTGCGGCTGAATGGGCGATGCGGGATGACAGTAGCGCGCTGGCGACGCCCACGGCAATGGCCTGTGGATGTTTGCCAAGGCTCGGGTCCCCGATCGGGCACTGAATGCGGTTAATCTGGGCTGCGGAGTGGCCCAGAGCTGTCAGGCGGTTTCGAAAGCGCGCCCATTTGCTTTTTGACCCGATCAGCCCGATGCCTGCCGCAGGGCGCAGCAGCAACTGGTGGCACAGATCAAGGTCCAGCGCATGGGAATAGGTCAGGATCAGGTGTTGCGCGTCTTGCGGCGCGTGTGCGCACACCAGCGCCGGGTCGGTGGCGACCAGTTGGGTCACATTAGCAGGGATGGTATTGGGATACCGGTCCGCGCCCGTGTCGACCCATGTGATGGCCAGATCAGGCAGAGGCGCCAGCACATTGACCAATGCGCGCCCCACGTGGCCCGCGCCGTAAATCCACAACGGGCTTGCGGGCGGGGCGACGGGTTCAATCAGCCAACCGTCCATCAACAGGGTGCCTGTGGGCGCAGCGCCATTGCGGGCCTGCGCCAAGGCGCGGCGCACGCTTAGGGGCATGTCGCCCCCGCGCAGGTTCAGCGCGCGGGTCTGCTGGGGCAGTGCGTCCAGTTTGGCTTTGTCCCAGACCTCGCTCACCAAGGTGACCGCACCGCCGCAGCACTGACCCAACGATGGGCCAAGGGCGAAACGTTCAAGCCGGGGTGGTGCGTTGTCGCGCAGCAAAACATGGGCGGTTTGTGCCGCTTGCAGTTCCAAAGCGCCGCCCCCGATGGTGCCGCTTTGGCCACCTTCCCACACCAGCATCGCGGTCCCCGCCTCGCGCGGGGAGGAGCCTTTGACATCGGCCATCACAACCCGCACGACCGGGCCATGGACGGTAATCGCTGCCGCAATCTCATCAGGTCGGATCGTCATGAGCGCACCTTTTGAACGGCTTTCAAAATGCATTCAGGCGTCGCCGGCGCGTCCAGATCGGGATAGGTGTCACCGCAGGCCGCCACCGCATCTGACAGGGCCAGCAAAGCCGATATGCCGTGCATGAAGGGTGGCTCCCCCACCGCTTTAGAGCGATAGATTGTTTCCTCGACGTTGCGGCCTTTGTCCCACAAGGACACGTTGAAAATATCAGGCCGGTCCGCGCAGGCCGGGATTTTATAGGTCGACGGCGCGTGTGTGCGCAGCCGCCCTTTGTCGTCCCAAACCAGTTCCTCGGTCGTCAGCCAGCCGGCGCCTTGCACATAGGCGCCCTCGACCTGCCCGATGTCCAAGGCGGGGTTCAACGACGCGCCAGCATCGTGCAAAACATCGGCGCGCAGGATACGGTTTTCGCCGGTCAGGGTGTCGATCACCACTTCGGTGATTGACGCGCCATAGGCGAAGTAGAAGAACGGCCGCCCTTCGCCTTTGATCCGGTCCCATTCGACTTTGGGTGTCTTATAAAACCCGGTCGAGGACAGCGACACCCGCGCCTGATAGGCCGCGGCCGCGGCCTCGGCAAATGTCATTTCCTCGTCACCGACAAACACTTTGCCGCCCGCGAAATGCACCTTGCGCGGCGCGTCGGGCAACAGGTGTTCGGCAATTCGCTCGCGGATCGTGTCACAGGCGGCTTTGACCGCCATACCGTTCAGGTCAGAACCCGAGGACGCCGCCGTGGCCGAGGTGTTGGGCACTTTTGCCGTGTCCGTCGCGGTGATTTTGACGGTGCTGACATCGACGCCAAAACAGCTCGCTGCCACTTGTGCGACCTTTTGGAACAGGCCTTGGCCCATTTCAGTACCGCCGTGATTCAGATGGATTGAACCATCAGAATAAACATGCACCAAGGCGCCCGCCTGGTTCAGATGGGTCAAAGTGAACGAGATCCCGAACTTGACCGGCGTCAGGGCGATGCCCTTTTTCAGAACATCGTTTCGGGCGTTCCATTCGGCCACGGCTTTGCGCCGCTTTTCATACTCGGCCTGTTGCGCCAGCTCGGGCACCAGTTGATCTAGAATGAAATCTTCGACCTCCATGTGATAGGGCGTTTTCTGGCCATTCTCATAGAAATTCGCCTGCCGTACTTGCAGCGGGTCCATACCCAGATGGTGGGCGATATGATCCATCACGCGTTCGATGCCGACCATGCCCTGCGGCCCGCCAAATCCACGGAAGGCCGTGGCCGATTGGGTATGCGTTTTCAAGCGGTGGCTGACAATCCGCGCGTGCGGCAGGTGATAGGCGTTATCGGCATGCAACATGGCGCGATCGGCCACCGGCAACGACAGGTCCAACGCCCAGCCGCAGCGTGCATATTGTGTGAATTCAATGGCTTGCACCTTGCCCGTCTCATCGAACCCGACGCGGTAATCCAACCGGAAATCATGCCGCTTGCCGGTGATCATCATGTCGTCATCGCGGTCATAGCGCATCTTGGCGGGGCGGCCCGTCATCTGCGCAATCACGGCGCAAGATACCGCCAAAGCGTTGCCTTGGCTTTCCTTGCCTCCAAAGCCCCCGCCCATGCGGCGGACCTCGACCCGAACGGCGTTCATGTCGGTGTTCAGGGCCTCGGCCACCTTGTGTTGAATCTCTGTCGGGTGCTGGGTTGAGGAATGCACCAGAACGTCGCCACCTTCCATCGGCGCGGCCATGGCGGCCTGACCTTCCAGATAGAAATGTTCCTGCCCACCCAGCTCCATCGAGCCGTCAATCTCATGCGTCGCCTTGGCCATGGCTGCGTCGGCATCGCCGATCTGATAAATGCGCGGACCGTCTTCAAACCGCGAGTCCGCCGCCATTGCCTGATCAATCGTCAGAATGGCAGGCAGTTCTTCATAGTCGACCTTGGCCAAGCGCGCGGCTTTGCGCGCTTCCAGATGGCTTTCGGCGGCGACCAAAAACAGCGGCTGACCCAGATAGAACACCTCGCCCTCGGCCAACAGCGGCTCATCATGGATCGACGGGGAGACATCATTCGCGCCGGGCAGATCTTCAGCCACCAGCACGGCAACCACACCGGGGGCGGCGCGCACCACGCTTAGGTCCATCGCCAAAATCCGCCCACGAGCGATCTCAGACATGCCAAAGGCCAGATGCAGCGCATTGCCGGGCGTGGGAATATCGTCAACATACCGTGCTTGCCCCGTCACATGCAGGCGAGCGGCGTCATGGGGCAGGGGTTTGGCGACACTCATACCGAGACCTCCCGCACCGCGATGGCTGCGCCCGACACGTCATGGAAGTACCGGGTCAGCATGTTCTTTGCGGTTTCCAGCCGATAGTCCGCACTGGCGCGCATATCGGTCATAGGGGTGAAATCCTGCGCCCACATCTGGGCTGCTGCGTTGATCGTGTCCATCGTCCACGGCTGGCCAAGCAACGCCGCTTCAACCTGTGTCGCCCGTTTAGGGGTGCCCGCCATGCCGCCAAACGCAATGCAAGCGCTGGCCACGATGTCGTCCTTAACCACGACGTTGAAACAGCCGCACACGGCCGAAATATCCTGATCGAACCGTTTGCTCAGCTTATAGGCCCGCAGTTGGCTCGGCTTGCGCGGGATGGTGATGCTTTCGACAAACTCACCCGGCGCGCGGTCCTGTTTTCCATAATCAATAAAGAAATCCTCCAGCGGAATGGAACGGCGTTCATTTCCTTTGCGCAGGGTCAGTTCCGCCCCCAGTGCGATCAACACGGGCGGTCCATCACCAATGGGCGAGCCGTTAGCGATGTTCCCGCCGATCGTGGCCGCATTACGTATCTGGACCGAGGCATAGCGATGAAAAACGTCCCGCATTCCGGGGTACAGGGGCACCAAGGCCGCCGCCAGATCGGTGATCGTGACCCCCGCTCCAATGCGGATCGCGTCCTCGCCCACCTCGATCTGTTGCAAGTCTGAGCAACCGTTCAAAAACGCGACAGGAGCCAGATCGCGCAACTGTTTGGTCACCCAAAGCCCAACATCCGTCGCCCCGCCAATCAAAGTGGCGTCGGGGTTTTCGGCATACCATGCGGCAAGTTCATCCGCACTTTGCGGCAGAAAAGGCGAACATGCCACATCCGGGACGCTATCCAGCGGCTCTTCCATCCAGTCTGGCTCGGGCAGCTCTTGCGCCACTTCGCAGGCCCGCACAATCGGGGCATAGCCAGTGCAGCGGCACAGATTTCCGGCCAACGCTGTGTCGTAATCAGTGTCGCCGGTGCCATGGGCTGTCGCCATCGACATGACAAACCCCGGCGTGCAGAAACCACATTGCGAACCATGTTCATCAATCATCGCCTGCTGCACAGGGTGCAGTGCGCCATCGGGCCCTTCAAGCCCTTCCACGGTACGCACAGCTTTGCCCTGCAACTGCGGTAAAAACAGGATGCAGGCGTTCAGCGCCTTCGCGCCATCGACGTCGGTCACCTTGACCGTGCATGCGCCGCAATCGCCCTCGTTGCAGCCCTCTTTGGTGCCAACCAGCCCACGCTCTTCGCGCAACCAGTTCAGCAAGGTCTGCGTCGGCGAGACATCCCGCAGGGATACCGGCTGACCATTCAGTAAAAACGAGACATCCATATGTCTGTCATCCGCCGCTGTCTGTTCCCCGGTCCAAAGCGCTCACCCGATGCGGCAGAAAGAGAGCAACTGCGACCAAACCCCTGCAAACCAAGCCTTCAGGGCGGGCCAATGCAACGGTTTCATGCCTCAGCCTACACGGATTTAGACCATATGGTCAAAAAATGGGCAGGATTCAGGCCATTCAGTTTGTTTTATGGGCCGTCGCGGGCATTTGCGCGGCGCGTTGCAGGTCTTGTGCGCTTAGTCCCGCCATTTGCGCGAAACGAGCGCGCGCCTTCAGCAAACGCGGGTCATCGGGGCGCAGGCCCAGCGTGGTGATGAACTCGATGCGCGATTGCTGGCGCAGGCTGTCGCGGTCGATTGCCGTGCCAAGCGCCTTGTCGATGATCTCGCCCCCGGGGCTGACATGAAACCACTTCGAAAAGTCGCGAAAATGGTGCTGCGCATGGAGCTGGGTCACCCGCCGCTCCGCCGCCGTTTTGCGCGCATTCATATGTGCCGTCATGTGGAACCATTCATAGGCCAGAAACATGCCGACCCCACCCACCAAAACCACCGCCACGGCGACAGGGGCAGCGGGCAGGCCCAACAGGGATGCAACGCCATAGACCAATGCAAAGTTCACGCCCGCCATCGGCAAGGCGAACCAGATCGGCACAAACAACAGTTTTTCGCAGGTTGGAAAGTCGTGATGGCCATAATGGGCGCGGTACAGCAGGTTAAAGAACATCTGATTGCGCGGCGGTTTCAGGTGAAACAGGTGCCGGTGAATATTGTATTCATTCAGCAGTTGCAGACCGATACCGATGGGCACACAGGCCCAGACCAGCGCTCCGCCGTTTAAAATCAGCCAGCTTGTCCCGGCCACAAACAACAGCGCCATGGCAATGACACTGTCATGCCGGGCCATGATCCTTAAGCGTTTCATTGCCATCCTCCCGCCCCGGATGCTGCCCGACCACTGCGCCGCAGGGCAAGAGTTTCGCCACGGCATCACTTCGTACCTTCCCCCGCCTCCATGGCCGGGGTAGCGTGGCGGCCATGACTGATCCGCGATTCATCCACCTGCGCCTGCACACCGAATACTCGTTGCTCGAAGGGGCGGTGCGGGTCAAGAAACTGGCCGGAACCTGCGCCGACATGGGCATGCCCGCCGTCGCCGTGACCGACACCAACAACATGTTTGCGGCGTTGGAGTTTTCCACGCTGGCCTCAGGCGCCGGGGTTCAGCCGATCATGGGTTGTCAGGTCGATGTCGCATTTGACCCGCCCGCGCCGGGCGAAAAGCCCCGGCCCTTTGCGGCGCTGGTCCTGCTGGCGCAGGACGAGGCGGGGTATATGAACCTCGAAAAGCTGAACTCGTGCCTGTACCTGCGCACCGATGGCCAGCTGCCCCATGTGACGCTGGACGAGCTGGAGCAGTATTCGGCGGGCGTCATTTGTCTGACCGGCGGCCCCGAAGGGCCGATTGGCCAGTTCCTGCAAAACGGACAAACCCCCAAGGCCGAGGCGCTAATGAAACGTCTGGCGGCGACTTACCCGGATCGGCTCTATGTTGAATTGCAACGTCACCCCGGCGAAGGCGGCGCGCTGACCGAGGCTGAACAAGCAACCGAACGCGGCCATGTCGAAATGGCCTATGCGATGGACCTGCCGCTGGTCGCCACCAACGATGTCTACTTCCCCAAGTCCGACATGTACGAGGCCCATGACGCGATGATCTGCATCGCCGAGGGGGCTTATGTCGATCAATCCGAAGCCCGCCGCCGTCTGACACCGCAGCATTATTTCAAAACGCCCGAGGAAATGGCCGCGCTGTTTGCCGACCTGCCCGAAGCGCTGGAAAACACCGTCGAGATTGCCAAGCGCTGCGCCTATAAATCGGAAAAACGCGCGCCGATCTTGCCCAAGTTTGCCGATGACGAGGTCGCCGAGCTGCGCCGCATGGCAAACGCGGGCCTGCAAGAGCGCCTGGCCGTGATCCCGCATGCTGACACTGTGGAAAAATACCAGGAACGGCTGGACTTTGAGCTGGACATCATCGAAGGCATGGGCTTCCCCGGCTACTTCCTGATCGTGGCGGATTTTATCCAATGGGCCAAGGACAATGACATTCCGGTGGGGCCGGGGCGGGGCTCGGGCGCGGGGTCACTGGTGGCCTATGCGCTGACCATCACCGACCTTGATCCGCTGCGCTACAGCCTGCTGTTCGAACGCTTTTTGAACCCCGAACGGGTCTCCATGCCCGACTTCGACATCGACTTTTGCATGGATCGCCGCGAAGAGGTGATCAAATACGTGCAGGACAAATACGGTGACGACAAGGTGGCGCAGATCATCACCTTTGGCGCTTTGCTGTCCAAGGCGGCGGTGCGCGACATGGGCCGCGTGTTGCAGATGCCTTATGGGCAGGTAGATCGCCTGTCGAAAATGATCCCGGTTGAGGGCGTCAAACCCGTCAGCATTGAACAGGCCCTGCGCGATGAACCCCGTCTGGCCGAAGAGGCCCGCAACGAAGAAGTCGTCGACCGGCTGCTGAAATATGGCATGAAGGTCGAGGGGCTGCTGCGCTCCGCCGGCACCCACGCCGCGGGCGTGGTGATCGCCGACCGCCCCACCGATCAGCTGGTGCCGCTTTACCGCGATCCGCGTTCCGATATGCCCGCCACCCAGTTCAACATGAAGTGGGTCGAACAGGCCGGTCTGGTGAAGTTTGACTTTCTGGGCCTAAAAACCCTGACGGTGATTCAAAACGCGATTGAGCAAATCCACGCCCAGGGTCGCCCTCTGCACGTGGCCGCCGATGGCACGCAGCTTTATGAACCGGCCGAGGGGGCCGAGAACCAGATCAACGCCATCCCACTTGAAGATGAGCCCACCTATAAGCTTTACGCCAGCGCGAAAACGGTCGCTGTGTTCCAGGTGGAAAGCTCGGGTATGATGGACGCGCTGCGCCAGATGAAGCCCACCTGTATCGAAGACATCGTGGCGCTTGTGGCGCTGTACCGCCCCGGTCCGATGGAAAACATCCCGACCTATTGTCAGGTAAAAAACGGCCAGAAGGATCTGCAATCCGTTCACCCGCTGATCGATCATATTCTTGAGGAAACTCAGGGTATTATCGTCTATCAGGAGCAGGTGATGCAGATTGCTCAGGTGATGGCGAATTACACGCTGGGCGGCGCTGACCTGCTGCGCCGGGCGATGGGTAAAAAGATCAAAGAGGCGATGGATGCCGAGCGCCCCAAGTTTGAAAAGGGCGCGGCGGAAAACGGGGTCGATAAGAAAAAAGCGACCGAGGTTTTCGACCTTCTTGAGAAATTCGCCAACTACGGTTTCAACAAATCCCACGCCGCCGCCTATGCGGTGGTCAGCTATCAAACCGCCTGGCTAAAAGCCAACCACCCGGTCGAGTTCATGGCCGGTGTCATGAACTGCGATATCCACCTGACCGACAAGCTGGCAGTCTATGCCGAGGAAGTCCGGCGCGGGCTGGATATCCCGATTGTGCCGCCCTGCGTGAACCGCTCGGACGCGGTGTTCAAAGTGGTGAATCAGGAGCTGGTGTATGGGCTGGGCGCGCTGAAAAACGTCGGCGCCGAGGCGATGAAACTGATCGAAGAGGCGCGCGATGGCAAACCTTTCGCCACGCTCTATGATTTTGCCCGCAGGGTCGATCTGAAACGTATCGGCAAACGCCCGATGGAAATGCTGGCGCGGGCCGGCGCGTTTGATCAGCTGGACGCAAACCGGCGCCGGGTATTTGATAATCTGGACGCGCTGGTGAATTATTCAGCCGCGATCCATGAACAGCGCGCCTCAAATCAGGTGTCGCTGTTTGGCGAGGCAGGGGATGACCTGCCCGAGCCGCGCCTGTCGCCCGTGGGCGATTGGATGCCAAATGAGCGTCTGGCCGAAGAGCATAAGGCGATTGGGTTTTATCTATCGGGTCATCCGCTGGATGATTACATGCCCGCGCTGCGCCGCCAGAAGGTAATGACATTGGAAGAGGTCGCCGCCAAGGCACAGGGCGGGGCGTTTGTGGCCCGTCTGGCCGGATCGGTGGCGGGGCGGCAGGAACGTAAATCAGCGCGGGGCAACCGGTTTGCCTTTGCCCAATTGTCAGACCCAACCGGGCTGTACGAGGTCACGCTGTTTTCAGAGGTGTTGGAGAAATCCCGCGATTTTCTGGAAACCGGCGCTAATGTCGTGCTGAGCGTTAAGGCCGAATTGGAAAGCGATCAGCTGAAACTGTTGGCCAATTCCGTCACGCCCGTGGACGCGGTGGTGGCCGATGCCGGGTCGATGGGGTTGAAGATTTTCGCCGATGATGTGGCGGCGGTGGCAGCGGTGCAATCTTTGCTGGAGCGCGCCAAGAATGAGAAAATCAGATCGCGCGGACCGGTGCAGTTTTGCCTCATGGACCCTGCTTTGCCCGGAGAGGTGTCGGTGGAATTGCCCGACCAGTTCCCGCTGAACCCGCAGATCAAAGGCGCGTTGAAGTCGCTGCCCGGTGTGGTGCAGGTCGAGGAAGTGTAACCAAATTGCGCGCCCTTTGGGCGCAAGAGATGTCTCGGCGCCCCTATGGCGCCTCGGGTGGGTGGCTCACCAGTGGGGCGGTTTTTGATCGGCCAAGGGCACGGAGGCGCCGTCGGTCAGTTCGCGTTCGGCCTCGCGCTCCTTCAGCATCCGTACGCGGTTGGTCAGGCGGGCGATTTCATCCGCCTGTTGGGCGACGATATCGGAAAGGTCCTCGGTCGTGGCGATCAGTTCAGCCACGCGGGTTTCCAGTTTTGTCAGGCGGTCGTCGCTCATGGAGGGCTCCGTTGGTTGATTGCGGCGGTTTAGCGCGAAATGGGGGCGAATGGCCAGCCGACCTTGCCCCGGCTGCCCCCATCCGCTATGCCGCGCGCGACACTGCAACCTATGGATAGCATGATGGCCAAGGACAAAAAGCCCCGGCGCCCCAAGGCGGTGACCCCGAAAGGGTTCCGCGATTACTTTGGGGTGGATGTGACAGAGCGCAAAGCGATGCTCGACACGATTGCCGAGGTGTATCATCGTCATGGCTTTGATCCGCTGGAAACCTCGGCCGTTGAAACGGTTGAGGCGCTGGGCAAGTTCCTGCCCGATGTGGATCGCCCGAACGCTGGTGTGTTCGCCTGGCAGGAGGAAGATGACGGCGATTGGCTGGCGCTGCGTTATGATATGACGGCGCCTTTGGCGCGGGTCGCGGCACAGTTCCGCAATGATTTGCCCAGCCCGTATCGCCGTTATGCGATGGGCCCGGTTTGGCGCAATGAAAAGCCGGGGCCGGGGCGGTTTCGCCAGTTTTATCAGTGTGATGCCGATACGGTTGGTTCGGCAAGCGTGGCCGCGGACGCCGAGATTTGCGGCATGCTGGCTGACACGCTGGAGGCCGTTGGTATTCCGCGTGGTGACTACATCGTGCGCGTCAACAACCGCAAGGTTTTGAACGGCGTTCTGGAGACCATGGGTCTGAGCGATGACGCCGCCCGCGACGACGTTTTGCGCACCATCGACAAGTTCGACAAAGTCGGCGCCGACGGCGTGCGCCAGTTGCTAGGCAAGGGGCGCTTGGATGCCTCGGGCGCGTATATCGACGGTGTGGGCCTGTCGGACGATCAGGCAGAGCCGGTGATTGCTTTCCTGACGTCGAAAGCCGACACCGCTGCGCAGACGTTCGAAAACCTGCGCGCGGCTGTAGGCGAATCCAAAGTGGGCGCCGAGGGCATTGCCGAGCTGGAAACCATCGCTGAGCTTTTGGCTGCTCAGGGATTTGGCCCGGACCGGGTTGAGATCGACCCCAGCGTTGTGCGCGGGCTTGGCTATTACACCGGCCCGGTGTTTGAGGCCGAGCTGACCTTTGAAATCAAAGATGAAAAGGGTCGTCCGCGCCAGTTTGGCTCGGTCGCCGGGGGGGGGCGCTATGACGATCTGGTCAAGCGTTTCACCGGGCAAGCCGTGCCGGCCACCGGCGTCTCAATCGGGGTCGATCGCTTGTTGGCCGCGCTGCGCGCCAAGGGCCGCATGGGCGGGTCTGAGCAAGGCCCCGTTGTGGTCACGGTGATGGATAAAACCCGCATGGCAGACTATCAGGCCATGGCGGCCGAGCTGCGCGCAGCCGGTATCCGGGCCGAGGTTTACCTGGGCAACCCCAAGAACTTCGGCAACCAGTTGAAGTACGCGGACAAGCGTCAGTCACCCGTCGCGGTCATTCAAGGCAGCGACGAGGCCGAGCGCGGTGTGGTGCAGGTCAAGGATCTGGTGCTGGGCGCCAAGATTGCCCAAAGCGCCAGCCTTGAGGAATGGAAATCCCAGCCCGCCCAGTTCGAAGTGTCGCGCGCCGATATGGTCGCCCGCATCCGCGCCATCATCGAAGGCGAAAACGATGCGGTTTGACGCTGAAATTCGCGCCCAATCGGAACGGCTGTTTAAGTTCTTCCAAGGCGCCGGGGCGCTGCCTGTCGAAACCGACATGCTGCAACCCGCCGACACGCTGCTGGACCTCTATGGCGAGGACATCCGCGCCCGAGCTTACGTGACCTCGGATCCCCTGCGTGGTGAGGTCATGCTGCGCCCCGATTTCACCGTGCCCGTGGTGCGGATGCATCTGGACGAGGGCGCCGATCAGGGCCGCTATACCTATATGGGCAAGGTGTTCCGCCAACAGGAACACGAACAGGGTCGCCCCAATGAGTACTTTCAGGTGGGCTATGAGCAGTTCGGCGACGCCGACCGCGAACAGGCGGATGCCGATGTGTTCGCGCTGTTTGACGAGGTGCTCTCGCCGCTGGGCCTGCGCGCCGCGACCGGCGACATGGGCATTTTGCTGGCGGCGGTGGACGGGCTTTCGACCACCGACAAACGCAAGGCCGCGCTGCGCCGCCACTTGTGGCGACCGCGCCGGTTCCGCGCGCTGATTGACCGGTTCGGCGGGCGCAGTCCTGCGCCGGCCAGTCGTCAAAACCTGCTGGCGCAGGTTGCAGAACAGGGCGTTGACGCGGTGCTTGCCGCCAATGGTCCCGCGATTGGGCTGCGCAGTCAGGCCGAAGTCGCCGCGCGCATTGAGGCCCTGCAAGAAGATGCCGCCGCCGCAGCGTTGTCGCAGACGGAACTTGAAATCCTCGATCAAATTCTTGGCCTGCGCGAAACCGCACCCAACGCGCTGGAACAGCTGCGCGATATTGCGGTGGATATGCCCGCGATTGCCGATGCTGTTGAGCGGCTTGAAAAACGTCTGGCCGCGCTTGGCGCGCGGGGGGTCGATGTCGATAATCTGGATTTCGAGGCCAGCTATGGCCGCACCACGATGGAATATTACGATGGGTTCGTGTTTGGGTTCTACAACGAGACCCGGCTCGATTTGCCGCCTGTCGCCAGTGGCGGGCGCTATGATGCGCTGACCGGCGTATTGGGGCAGGCCATGCCTGCCGTCGGCGGGGTCGTGCGCCCGGCCGAGGTCCTGTTGCTGACCAAGGGGGGCAAGTGATGCTGAAACTTGGTGTGCCCTCCAAAGGCCGGCTGATGGAAAAAACCTTTCAGTGGTTCGCCGACCGTGATGTCAGCCTGCGCCGTACCGGCTCAGACCGCGAATATGCCGGGGCCGTCGACGGGGTTGACGGGATCGAACTGGTGCTGCTGTCTGCCGGGGAAATCCCGCGCGAACTGGCGGCAGGGCGTATTCATCTGGGCGTTACGGGCTCGGACCTTGTGCGCGAAAAAATCGCCGATTGGGATGACAAGCTCCGCGCACTTTCGCCGATGGGCTTTGGCCATGCCGATCTGATCATCGCCGTGCCCAAGTGCTGGGCCGATGTCGATACGCTGGACGATCTGGATGCGGCTTCGGCTGCGTTCCGCGCGCAGCACGGTTTCCGTCTGCGGATCGCCACCAAATACCACCGTCTGGTGCGCGAGTTCTTGCGCGACGCTGGCGTGGCAGATTACCAGCTGGTTGACAGCCAAGGCGCGACCGAAGGCACCGTCAAAAACCTGACCGCCGAGGCCATCGCCGATATCACCTCAACCGGGGAAACCCTGCGCGCCAACCATCTGAAGATCCTGTCGGACGGTAGCATTCACCAATCGCAGGCTACGCTGTTTAGGGGCCGCCGCACCGGCTGGAGCGACGAGATGCGCGCCAGCTATGATGCGCTGATCGCCAAGTTGGACATCAGCCTGTAAGCGCATCGCGTATGCATGGATTGTGCATGCGTTGTGCATGACTTGTGTATGGCGGTTTTTGCGCCGTCAGATGACCCCGATGTCGGCCAACGCGGCCGACAGTTCTGGGGGCAAAACATCCTCTGACGCGCGCGATTGCGGCAGGTCAGCAGGGGCGTCTTGGGGCGTTAGGTAGCGCCAGCCCTGAAACGCGCGGCGCGGTGCGGGTTGGGTGCGAATGACATCATCACCCAGCACGATGGCGCAGCGGCGGATGCCGTCCTCGCCCCGGACCTCTTGCAGGTCCAGAACGGTTTGGCGGGCCTGCACCACGCCTTTGATCACCCAGTAAATCGACCCGCCATTCAGCAATTCATCGCTGCGTTTGGGCCACATGCGTGTGACGTGGCGGGTCGGCGTGCCGGGAAATTGCGCGCGCCGATGGGCCTGCCAGGCGATCAGGTCTTCGACCTTTTCTACGCCGACACAGAGTTTCACGAGATTGATTTTGTCACTTTTGCCCATGCGCTGATGATAGTGCACCCGCAATTGGCGGCAACTATATCTTGCGCGAAATCCAGTAAAATTCTATTGTGGTAGCCCTTGAATTTTGCTGCCAGGGAAGCTGCCATGACCCGTTTCACCGCTCCGATCGCTGAACAGATCTGGGATATGAAATACCGCCTGAAAGAGGCAGACGGGACCGCCATTGACCTGACGGTCGAAGACAGCTGGCGCCGGATCGCCCGTGCCCTGGCCGAGGTTGAGAGAAGCCCAAGTGATTGGGAAGGCAAATTTTATTCCGCGCTTGAGGATTTCAAATTTCTGCCCGCAGGTCGGATTACCGCCGGGGCGGGGACAGCGCGCTCGGTGACGTTGTTCAACTGTTTTGTCATGGGCACCGTGCCCGACAATATGGGCGGCATCTTTGACATGCTGAAAGAGGCCGCGCTGACGATGCAGCAAGGCGGCGGCATCGGATACGATTTCAGCACCATCCGTCCGCGCGGCGCCGATGTGAAAGGCGTGGCGGCAGATGCCTCGGGGCCTTTGTCTTTCATGGATGTCTGGGACGCGATGTGCCGCACCATCATGTCGGCCGGTTCGCGCCGCGGCGCGATGATGGCGACGATGCGCTGTGACCACCCGGATATCGAGGCCTTCATCACCGCCAAGGAAGACCCGGCGCGGCTGCGCAACTTCAACCTGTCGGTGCTGGTCACCGATCCGTTCATGGAGGCCGTCAAGGCGGATGGCCCATGGGAGCTGATCTTTGACGGCAAGATTTATCATACGGTGCAGGCCCGTGATCTGTGGAACAAGATCATGCGCGCGACCTATGACTATGCCGAGCCGGGGGTGATTTTCATCGACCGGATCAACGCGATGAACAACCTGAACTATTGCGAGACCATCGCGGCCACCAACCCGTGTGGCGAGCAGCCTTTGCCGCCCTATGGCGCGTGTTTGCTGGGCTCGATCAACCTTGCTCGTCTGGTTAAAGACCCGTTTGAGGGCGGGGCTGATCTGGACGAGGATCAGCTGGATGATCTGGTCGCCACCGCGGTGCGGATGATGGACAACGTGGTGGATGCCAGCCGCTTCCCGCTGGAGGCACAAGCACAAGAAGCTCAAGCCAAACGGCGGATTGGTTTGGGCGTGACGGGCTTGGCGGATGCGTTGCTGATGGTCGGCATGCGGTACGGTTCAGAGGAAGCGGCGCGTCAGACCGAGCGCTGGCTGCAACGGATCGCCCGCGCCGCCTATCTGGCGTCGGTGGACTTGGCCAAGGAGAAGGGCGCCTTTCCGCTGTTCGATGCGGATCAGTTCCTGGCGTCGGGGCATATGGGCGATATGGATGATGACGTCCGGGCGTCAATTGCCAAGCACGGGGTGCGCAACGCCTTGCTGACCTCGATCGCACCGACGGGCACGATCAGTCTTTATGCGGGCAATGTCAGCAGCGGGATCGAGCCGGTCTTTGCCTATTCTTACACCCGTAAGGTTCTGCAAAAAGATGGCTCGCGCACGGAAGAAGAGGTGGTCGATTACGCCGTTCAGATGTGGCGTGAAAAGTTTGGCGACAAAGACCTGCCGGACTATTTTGTGAACGCCCAAACGCTGGCGCCTTTGGATCACGTGCGCATGCAGGCTGCGGCGCAAAAGTGGATCGACAGTTCGATTTCCAAGACCATCAACTGCCCCGAGGACATCAGTTTTGAAGCCTTCAAGGACGTCTATATGGAGGCTTATGAGACCGGCTGTAAGGGCTGCACGACCTATCGCCCGAACGATGTGACAGGCTCGGTTTTGAGTGTGTCTGAAGAAACCGAAAAGGCGCCTGAGGTCGATAGTGGTGCGGATGTGGTTTATATCAGCGAGCCGCTGGACCGCCCGCAAGCCCTTGAAGGCAATACCTATAAGCTGAAATGGCCCGACAGCGAGCATGCGATTTACATCACCGTCAATGACGTGGTGATCAACGGCCATCGTCGCCCGTTTGAGGTGTTCATCAACTCGAAGAACATGGAACATTTCGCCTGGACGGTGGCGCTGACGCGGATGATTTCAGCGGTGTTCCGGCGCGGCGGCGATGTGTCGTTTGTGGTCGAAGAGCTGAAGGCGGTGTTTGACCCGCGCGGTGGCGCGTGGATGCAGGGCAAGTATATCCCGTCGATTCTGGCGGCGATTGGCGGCGTGATTGAGCGCCATCTGGTCACCATCGGCTTTATCGAAGGCGAGGGTATGGGCCTGAAGGCTGACCCGCAGGCCGAGGCCATGGCAGTGGGGGAACGCCCGCGCGGCCCTGCCTGCCCCAGCTGTGGCGAGTTTGGCATGAAGATGGTCGAGGGCTGCATGACCTGCCCCAGCTGCGGTCATTCAAAGTGCGGCTAAAGCGGTGCGGTCTGGTATAGCTTGATCCTAAGGCCACCATGCGGGATTGGCGGGCCTGGGGGCTTGAAAGCCAGCCCCGTGGCGCGGGCCAGCCCGGCCTCGGATGTGACGATGCCCACCCGCCAGCCTTTGAACCGTTCCTGCAGGGTTTTGCCCAATGCGCCGTAGAGCGCGTAGAGCAGTTTCTTATTCCCGATCCGACCACCATAGGGCGGGTTGACGATGACCAGACCGGGTGGCCCTTCGGGGCGTGGTCGGTCACTGATGGCGAAGTGATCAAACTGTGTGATGTCGGTCAAACCGGCGCGCGCGGCATTGGCGCCGCAACGGTGCACGGCGCCGGTGTCACGGTCTGATCCATAGAACCGCAGATCGGTGTGGCGGGGTGTGGTTTGCGCTTTCATCGCATCCCACGCGCCTTGGTCAAAGCTGGCGAAGCTTTCAAATGCAAAACTGCGGCTTCGCCCGGGCAAAAGACCCATCGCGATCTCGGCGGCCTCTAACACGAAGGTGCCTGAACCGCACATGGGGTCCAACACCGGCTCTGTCCCCTCATAGCCGCATTGATGCAGAAAAGCGGCGGCCAGATTTTCGCGCATGGGCGCTTTGCCGATCTCTTGCTTGTGGCCGCGTTTGTGCAAAGGCTCACCCGAGGTGTCCAGACTGAAGGTGCATAGGTCATCTTCAATCCGGGTCATCAGGCGCAGGGGGGCCTCCGGGTCGATTTGGAGACCCGCGCTTTCGCGCAGGGCGGTCTCGATGCGCTGCTTGGCGGCGCGGTCGTGATAGATGCGCGAGCGTTTGCAGGTGACCTCGACCTTGACGGGCAGGTCGGGCGACAATATTTGCGCCCAGCCAAATTTACGCGCGCGTTTGTCAAGCTGCGCCAAGTGCATAGCGCGAAAACCGCCGATGCGGGCCAGCACCCGGTTGGGGGTGCGCAAAGTCAGGTTGGCGCGCCAGACATCCGGCCAGCTTCCCATGAACGATACGCCGCCGGCCACGGTTTTGGGCGCCGCAAAGCCCAGAGCGCGGGCTTCGTGCTGCACCACGCTTTCCAGCCCCGGCGTGGCGGCAAGGAAAATTTCAAACTCTGGCTGTTCGCTCATTGCGGTTGCTTAGCCGGAAAAACACCCCGCTTCGACCACTTTCTGGCCAAAACTTCCCGCCAAAGTCCCCCAAGGAAGCAAAATAAGGCTGCAAGGGTATTTCTGCGCTTGGCGAGATTCGCGCGATTCGGTATCTTGCGGCCAAAGAGCAGACGAACAAAAACGATCGGGGACAGGCATGAAAGCGGCCAATTGGGCAGCGCTGGGTTTGGCGTGCGGGCTGGCGATGGCAGGGTTGCCAGCGCAGGCGCAAGAGCGACAGACCTTGGGCTGGGGCACTATCTTTAACAACGACTTTCTGGGGGATGGCGAAGATCGCTGGCTGACGGATTCCTACACCGTTTCGATGGTGCGCGGGTACAGCTGGGGCGGCGGTCAGCCCGAGGGGTTCGGCGATGTGATCGAATATCGCTTTCGCAGTGCGATTTACACGCCCGAGAGCCTGACCGCACCGGTCGCGCCCCCCAATGACCGCCGCTATGCGGGCGTGCTATCCTTTGGCGCACATACCCATTTTGCACGCGGCTTGGTGGATTACACCGTTGGCGGTGATCTGGTCTTGGTTGGCCCTCAGACCGGCCTTTCTGGTTTTCAGGAATGGACCCATGAACTGCTTGGCGCGGATGATCCCAGCGTGGCGGCGGCCAATCAGTTGCCCAACGACATTTTCCCCACTGCCACCGTTTCTGCCACGATGCCCCTGCCGATGGGCGCTGTGGTCGAAGCCCGTCCCTTTGTCGAGGCACAGGCCGGGGTGGAAACCTTTGTGCGGGTCGGCAGCGATCTGATCTTTGGCGGGTTTGACGGCGGCAACCTGTTGATCCGCGATGCAGCTACCGGCCACCTTTACAGCGGCACCTATGATGGTGCCACAGGCACCTCTTTCGTGCTGGGCGGGGATATCGCCTATGTGTCGCACAGCAACCTTCTGCCTGCCTCGGATGGCTATACGCTCAGCGATCACCGCTCGCGTCTGCGGGCCGGGATCAACTGGCAGGGTGAAAAGCTGGGCTTGTTTTACGGGGTGACCTGGATGAGCAAAGAATTTGATCAGCAGCGCGATGAACAGGTTGTAGGCACAGTGAATGTGCGGCTGAATTTTTGACTCTCAAAACAATCAAACGCTTTGCAACTTTAACAACGCGTGTTAACCTGCCGGTAATAAAAAAGAATTGAGGCAGGCTTATAGGTATGAAAACGGGCTATCGCGGCACGTTTGTCATTCCTTGGGCGCAAACAGAAGTAGACGGGGTGCGGGCGGCGCCCGTTGATGTGCTGAAAGTTGGCGCATCTTGGCGGCGCGTTGGTCAGGCCATGCGGCTTGATGGGCCGGGCGACCTTGTCACGTTAGGTGGCGCCGAAGGAGAGGCAGACCTTCGCAAACGGGCAGCACGCACGGTGCATCGACTTGTCGGTGCAGCACTGGACCCTTCCAGATCCATCGACGATCCGGCCAGCGATCTTTTGTTTGATCGCGGGTTCGTGGTGACTGATGGGGCGCAAAGTTACACCGCAACTGAAATCAGTACGGGTGCCGGGCGCCCGCCACTGTTGATGTTTATCGACGAATTACCAGCAGAGGGAACGCAGATGTGGGTCGTGCGCGAAATTTCTGATCATTCCGCGAAACCGCAAGCTGATGACGGGCAGGGTGGCGTGATCTGCTTTGCCGCGGGAACGCTGATTGATACGCCCGAGGGGCGCCGCCGGGTCGAAGACCTGCGTGAAGGTGACAAATTGCACACCAAAGATGACGGTGTGCAAGAAGTGCTGTGGGCCGGTTCGCGCCGGATGTCCGGCGCGCGCCTGTACGCCATGCCCCATATGCGCCCGATCCGTATTCGTGCCGGGGCCTTGGGCCAGGACCGTCCTGAACCTGATCTTATCGTCTCGCCTCAGCACCGCATGCTGATCAAGGGCCGTGCTGCCGAGATGCTGTTTCAGACGCCCGAAGTGCTGGTCGCGGCGCAAGATTTGCTTAACGACCGCTCTATTCTGGTGGATCACACACTGCGCGAAGTCTCGTATGTGCATATCATGCTTGAGCGACATCAGGTGGTCTGGGCAAACGGGATTGAAACCGAAAGCTTCCATCCGGGGAACACCTCGTTGGATACGGTGTTGCCGGATCAACGATCGCGGCTTCTGGAGCAATGCCCCGGTGTCGACGCTGACCCATTCAGCTATGGCGATTTCGCCCGTCGCAACCTGTCCACATCCGAAGCCGCCATTTTGCAGCACGAAGGCGGGTTGCGTCAGTAATCCGTTTTTCGTTCCCGGTGCTTGACTCTGTTCCGGGACGATGACAATAAGCGCCACCCGGTCTGAAAAGGCCGGGTATTTCATTGGTGTTGGTGGCCCTCGCAAGGGGATGCCTGTCGGGCTTCGGCCAAAGGACAACGCCCTTCATAGCTGCCATCGGGCAGCGCCCTAACGAAGGAGATCAGCCGTGACCAAACGCACGTCTGCCAAGTACAAAATTGACCGCCGCATGGGCGAAAACATCTGGGGTCGCCCCAAGTCGCCCGTCAACCGCCGCGAATATGGCCCCGGCCAGCACGGCCAGCGCCGCAAGGGCAAACTGTCGGACTTCGGTATCCAGTTGCGCGCCAAGCAGAAGCTGAAAGGCTACTACGGCGACCTGACCGAAAAACAGTTCCGCCGCATCTATGGCGAAGCCGAGCGTGTTAAAGGCGATACCGGTGAAAACCTGATCGGTCTGCTGGAAAGCCGTCTGGACGCTGTTGTTTACCGCGCCAAGTTTGTGCCCACCGTTTTTGCGGCCCGTCAGTTCGTGAACCACGGCCATGTTCTGGTCAACGGTAAGCGCGTGAACATCCCCTCGTACCGCGTTCAGGAAGGCGACGTGGTTGAGGTGCGTGATCGTTCCAAGCAACTGGCCGTTCTGCTGGAAGCCGTTCAGCTGGCCGAGCGCGATGTGCCTGACTACATCGAAGCTGACCACAGCAAAATGACCGCCACCTTCACCCGCACCCCCGGCCTGTCGGACGTGCCTTACCCGGTGATGATGGAACCCAACCTGGTGGTGGAATTCTACGCGAAGAACTAATCTTCGCCGCACCTGTCAAGTTTACGGAAAACCCGCCCTTTGTGGCGGGTTTTTTGTTGGTTGCGTTTGGCAGCCTCGCGCGCCCGCCCGCCGTATAGTCGACGCAAGACCGGGAAATTGATAGGCTGGTCTTGCCCGGCTCTTTCGGTCAGGACGACGCGCAGGATCTGCCATGGTCAGAATGCTTTTCTTTTCAGTCATAGCCGTGCTGGTGATGTCCGGCACTGCCTTGGTCGGGCAAGAGGTGCATATCGTAGCCGTGGGAAAAGGGCAGCCACCCGATGACTTGTATGCGCTGCCCGAGGCCCATGTTCTGGTTGATCGCCCGGGTCAGAATGTCAGCCTGATCCTGCTTGGAGGCGGGCCGCTGCGGTGGAAGGTGGAAACCACCCCGGATACGTTTGTCGACGGCATATTCATGGGCGGGCGTGTCTCAAGAGACAGCGAAGTGCTGTTGTCAGGAATCCCGATGATTGGTACCCGCATGCCCGATCTGCCTTTGGTATATCGACCGGTTGGGAAAGATTTTCGCGCCATGGTCGAACAGCTCACGCAGGACTTGGCGACCCATCGCATTCACAGCTTTCAAAGCCAGCACGTGTTCCGCGGTGCGCCCATGACAATTGATCAGGTCGATCTGTTGACACCGGCATTCGGTCGCAACCCCCTAAGCGCGCATGTGGGCGCCACCAAGGATTTGCCGGTTGAATTGAAGCATTGGCTTGAAACCGGTGCCGCGGAGGGCAGCTGGGAGGTGGTGTTTGATCCGTCTGGCTTTACGCTCGGCAACGGCTCGGGGGCCACACGGTTTCCGGTTCCCGAAAGCATGCCAGATATCTTACTTCCCGTTCAAGGCACCTACGATCCCCAGTCGCAGACGCTTTTTGGGGTCACCTACGGTGGCGAAGGGGTCATTTACGCGGTCGATACCCTGTCGGGCGATTGGTCAATCATCGCCGGTCTGGACGGGTATGATGCAGCGACGCTGCATTTCGACGCGCGCGATCAGGTTTTAGTCCTGACCGGGGCGTTTTCGCGCCCGGGCGAGATCAAGATCGTTGGCCTGGACGGCTCCAAAGCAACCACCATGATCCCAATTACGTCCTTTCCGGGCCTGACGGACCTGTTTGATTTTGGCAATGAATACGGCCCACCCCTGACGCCCCTGATGTATCGCGATGGGTGGCTGTTGCTGGAGGCCTTGGGGACAGAGCAGAGCCGTTACCCGCACACAGGCCCTTACCGGCTGTATGCGGTTGAGATCGAGACCGGAGACGTCCGGCTTCTGCGTTATCGCGACGATTGAGGTGCGATCCGTTGACATGTGCGGGGGGCAATTTCAGGTAGGCGTATCGACGGGATTTTGCCGTACCGCCCGGAACGTGCATCTATGTCGCATCACGCATGATTTCGGAGAACCCGCCCTTTGTGGCAGGTTTTTCTGATTGGGGCTGGCGGAACGGGCTCAGGTCCTGAAAAGTTGCCGGGCACGCAGAACACAGCCTGTGTAAGCGCGGCCGCCAAAGGCCAGATGCGCGCAACCAATAATGAAACCGTAGGCCCGGGCCGGGAGAATGCCCTGCGAAACAGGCTTTGTCACACCCTGAAACTTTCTGCGTTCGCAACACAGTGCCGCATTGCGGCGCGGCCTGCTATTTTTTAAGACAGGACCGCAACGCAGAGCGGGACATACAGGAGACGCAGCAAATGGCCGATAAATCGGGTTTGGAACGCAGTTTTGAGCAAACTCTGTTTGGCTCGCGCTGGTTGATGGCACCGATGTATCTGGGGCTGGTGGTCAGCCTTGGTATGCTGACGATCGTTTTCTGCCGCGAGCTGCTTTATTACGCCCCGCAGGTGCTTAGCATGACCGCCGACAAGGCGATCCTTGTGGTACTGACCCTGATTGACCTGACACTGGCCGCCAATCTTTTGGTGATTGTGTTGTTTTCTGGCTACGAAAACTTCGTGTCGAAACTGGACATCGATGATGGCGGGGACCGCCCCAGCTGGATGGGCACGGTCGATTTTGGCGGGCTGAAGATGAAGCTGATTGCGTCTATCGTCGCGATCTCGGCCATCCATTTGCTTAAGCAATTCATGGAGATCGGCAAGAACGGCTCCCCGGTCCAAGAGGTCGAACTAAAATGGATGGTTGTCATCCATATGGTCTTCGTTGCCTCGGGTGTGCTTATGGCCGCCATGGATTGGATGACAGCCCGATCCGCCAAGAAATACTAAGGGTTCACAGCCTTTTCCCCTTTGCATCTGGTCTTGCCCTGCTTGGGGGGCTAGAACCGGGACATTAGGAGTAAGGCAATGACCCAGATCACACCTCAGCCCGGGATCATGGAGATCGCGTTATATCAGGGCGGTCAATCCAACATCGAGGGCGTGACAGACGTTGTGAAACTGTCGTCGAACGAAAATCCGTTTGGCACCTCAGAGCTGGCCAAAGAGGCTTTCGCCCGTGCCCGGCACGAGCTGCATCGTTATCCGCCGACCGATCACGCCAGCCTGCGCGCAGCCATTGCCGAAGTTCACAAGCTGGACGCCGGCCGCATCATTTGTGGTGCTGGCTCGGATGAGGTGTTGCAGTTTGTCACCCAAGCCTATGCCGGGGTTGGGGACGAGATCATCTATACCGAACACGGGTTCTCGATGTACCCGATCCTTGCACATATGGTCGGCGCGGTGCCTGTGCGGGTGCCCGAGCGCGAACGTACCGTTGATGTCGATGCGATCCTGAACGCCTGTACGGACAAGACTAAGATCGTGTTCATTGCCAACCCGGCCAACCCGACCGGCACAATGATTGGCGGCAACGAGGTCGCGCGACTGGCCACCGGCCTGCCCAAGGGATGTATTCTGGTGCATGACGGCGCCTATACCGAATATGTCGAAGGCTTTGATGGCGGGGCTGGTCTGGTTGAAAGTTGTGACAATGTGCTGATGACCCGGACCTTCTCCAAAATTCACGGTCTTGGCGGTTTGCGCATCGGCTGGGGCTATGGTCCCAAAGACATGATTGATGTGATGAACCGTATACGTCAGCCCTTTAACCTGTCGGTTGCCCAGCTGGCCACCGCCGAGGCGGCGATTCGCGATACCGAGTTCGTCGAGCGTTGCCGTAGCGAAAACACGCGGTTGCGTGCGTGGCTGGCCGAAGCGCTGGCCGAGCTGGGCATCCCTTCTGACACCTCGACCGCAAATTTCATTCTGGCCCGTTTTGCGTCGGAGCAGGAAGCCACCGATTGTGATACTTTCTTGAAGAAGGAAGGCATCATTGTACGTCGCGTGGGGGGCTATGGTCTGCCCAACTGTCTGCGCATCACGGTGGGGGATGAAGCCAGTTGCCGTCGCGTCGTGTATGCGGTCAAGCAGTTCAAAGGGGTTGCGCCATGAGCGTGATCTATCAGCGCGTTGCTCTGATTGGTCTGGGTCTGATCGCCGGGTCGATGGCGCATGCCATGCGGCGCGCCGGGTTGGCGGGCGAAATCGTGGGCACCGCCCGTTCCGCCGAGACCCGCAAGATCGCAGCCGAAATCAACTTATGCGACCGCATTACAGAAACCGCCGCCGAGGCCGTGCAGGGCGCGGATCTGGTCGTGCTCTGTGTGCCCGTGGGCGCGATGTCTGCGGTCGCGGCGGAAATCGGGCCGCATCTGTCTAAGGGCGCGACCGTGACCGACGTTGGTTCGGTCAAGCAAGCCGTGGTCGATGCCGTCGCCCCGCATGTCCCCAAAGGCGTGCATTTCATACCGGCCCACCCCTTGGCGGGCACTGAGCATTCGGGCCCGCGCTCCGGCTTTGCCGAACTGTTCGACAACCGGTTTTGCCTGATCGTGCCCGTCGAAGGCTCTGACCCGAAGGCCGTCGCGGATTTGCGTGCGCTTTGGGAAGGCATGGGTGCCAATGTCGAAGAGATGGACCCGGATCACCACGATTTGGTGCTGGCCGTTACCAGCCATGTGCCGCATCTGATTGCGTATACGATGGTGGGGGTCGCAGACGATCTGCGCCGTGTGACCGACAGCGAAGTGGTGAAATACTCGGCAGCTGGTTTCCGGGATTTCACCCGGATTGCGGCCTCGGACCCGACCATGTGGCGCGATGTGTTCCTGAACAACAAGGACGCGACGCTGGAGATTTTGGGACGTTTCACCGAAGAGCTGTTCGCGCTGCAACGCGCTATCCGCACGGGCAGCGGCGACGAGCTGTTTGATTACTTCACCCGCACCCGTGCCATTCGCCGTGGCATCATCGAAGCGGGTCAGGATACCGCCGCGCCGGACTTTGGCCGCACGAAGGCAAGCGACTGATGCGGCGCGCGCTGACCTCCGCCATGGCGATCATGCTGATCGCCGCGACCGGAGCGCTGGCGCTTGAACGTTCTCCCATTCCCAAGCCGCGCCCCGAGATCACCAAGACGCAGCCGGCTCTTAGTCGCTATCGCCCGCCGGTATTCGGCCCCTCAGCAGACACGCCGCGCCCGCGCCCGCGCCCAAGCGGTGTTGTGGCGGTTGCCCCGGCCCCGCTGGTCGCGGTGCAGGTCGCGCGTGGGGGCGTTGTGAAATCGCCATTCCCGCGCCCGCGCCCCCCCCGGGCACAAGTTGTTCAGGCGGCGGTGGTCACCCCGGCGCCAACGGTCGCGGTGACTTCAGGCAAGGTGGGCAAGATTTGCGGCGACAAGCGCATTCAGGGCCGCAAGATTGCACCGATCCCTGGCAAGTTGTCTGGCTGCGGGGTGTCGAACCCGGTCGAGGTTTTCAGCGTTGACGGGGTGGCGCTGAGCACGCCCTCGCATATGGATTGCACCACGGCGAAGGCCCTGAAAACCTGGGTTGTGGATGGGGTGAAGCCCACAATGAAGCGGCTGGGCGGCGGCGTGTCGTCGTTGCAGGTTGCCGCGCACTATTCCTGCCGGACCCGCAACCACAAGGCCGGAGCCAAGATTTCTGAACACGGCAAGGGCAAGGCCATCGACATTTCCGCGATCAATTTAAAGAACGGATCGTCGATTTCTGTTCTGAAACACTGGAACAGCAAAGCCGAAGGCAAGCTGTTGAAGACCATCCATGCCAAGGCCTGCGGCCCCTTTGGCACGGTGCTTGGCCCCGATGCAGACAAGTATCACAAGGATCATTTCCACTTTGACACTGCCAAACATGGTTCGGGGTCTTACTGCCGTTAAGGCAGGCGCCAGTCCGGGGCAGGGATCAGGGGAATAGGCCCAAAGTGGATGAAACCTTCGCGCAAAGTCAGGTTCAGCGCGATCTCTTCATCTTCACCCACCATCGCGGTCAGCCGTTTGGTCAGTGTTTCAGTATCCAGCTTGGCGGGGTCCAGCTGCGCCAAAAGCGCTTTCCAGCCGGTCGCGTTCAACTGCACCTTGCCTTCAGGCGGGGCGAAACGGCTGATCCTAAGTTCACCCGACAGGTTGAGTACAGTGTCCGCGATCCTCAGATGTGCGCGGGTCACCGTGGCCTCTTGCAGTTGCAGGGGGCCGTCGGTCAACGCCGTACGATCCAGCGGGGCATCAAAGCGAAATTCGCCGTTCACAAAAGCGCGCGAGATTGTAAGGGGTGTGTCGCTGGCCCAGCCAAGCTGCGCGGCAAGGGATGCCATCGGGACAATCTCATCCAGCTCGAGGGCGGATTCGTAATATCCGGGCCGCGCTGGAAGGGGGCGCACAGACAGCTGTGTGGCCTGCACGCTGGCCTGCCCCACATCAGCGGAATCAAACCGCAGGTCCTGCCCGACGATAACCAGTTGCTCCAGCGCCAGATCGGTGCTGGCCTCCAGCCGCAGACTTGCACGCAGGTCCTGATGGGTGACATCGTAGGCGCCTGCAGTTGTTTCCACTGCAAACGCGTTGGGCCAGACAGCGATCACATGGTTGGGACGATAGCTAAGCGCGAAGACCTGAAAGAAGGGGGCTTGCCATTTGAAGGCATTGCGAGGGGCGGTAAGTTCAAGATTTTGCACCCGCGTGTCCAGCCGGCTGGGAAAACCTTGTACTGACAAGCTGTCGTATTCCAGCGACCAGCCCAACGTGCGCAATTGTGAAAACTGAGTGTTAATGGCTGACTTCAGACCCGAGGCGGCGACAAACCAGTAGACGCCCCACAGAGCCGAAACAATCACAACAAGAGCAATCATGCGGCGCATCGTGGTTGATCCTTTTCTTACCCGGCTCACTGGTGTTTACAGGGTTGAAAGATGGAGGACCAGCGCGATGGCGCACAAGCCGCTTTGGGTGTTTGGGTACGGGTCACTGATGTGGAACCCCGGCTTTGAGGTGGCCGAACAACAGCTGGCGCGGCTGGATGGCTATCATCGCTCTTTTTGCATGCGATCCTTCCATTACCGCGGAACCGAGGAACGGCCGGGGCTGGTTTTGGCGCTGGATCGCGCGCAGGGGGCCTCGTGCCATGGTCTGGCATTTCGGGTTGCGCCGGGAACCGAACAGGTGGCTTTGGCCGGGTTGCGCGAACGGGAGTTGGTGTCAGACGCCTATCTGGAGATTAACCACGATCTGACACTTTCCGACGGGCAGGGCGTGCAGGCGGTGACCTATGTGATCGACCGCGCCAACCCACAGTATTGCGGCCAGATTCCGCTGGAAGACCAAGCCCATATTATCGCCCGCGCCCATGGCGCGCGCGGCCCGAATACCGAATACCTGTATAATACGGCCCTGCATTTGGAAGAGTTGGGCGTTGCTGATGAAGAGCTAAGCTGGCTGCACGCGCGTGTGCGCGAAATACTGGCAACCGGGCACCTCTGACACCGTTACACAAATGTTTGTTGTCGCAACTACTGCCTTGGCCTAGTCTGGCGCCAAGAATGAACAGGTCAGGAAACCACCCATGGGCATGACCGATTTAGAGGCCGAGCCGAAATTCGCCCAACCGGTGCGCCAAATTCTGACGATGTTGATCGTCGTCGGGTTGGTCGGGTTTGGTGCTTATGTCGCGCTGCCGCGCGTGGCGTCGGTATTTTTGTCGAATCCCTATCTGAACGGAGCGATCCTGTTTGTCTTTGCAATCGGGGTGTTGGCCTGTTTCTGGCAGGTGGTTCAGCTGATCAGTTCTGTCAATTGGATCGAGGGCTTTACCAAGGCGCGGCCCGGGCATGAATTCACGCACGCGCCGCGCCTGTTGGCGCCTCTGGCGGCACTGTTGCGCTCTCGTGACATGCGCCTGCAGATCCCCGCCAGCGCCGCCAGCTCGATTCTGGACTCAGTGGCCACCCGGATCGAAGAAGCCCGCGATATCACCCGTTACATCGTAAATCTGCTGATCTTTCTGGGCCTGTTGGGCACGTTCTACGGCTTGGCCACGACAGTGCCCGCCGTGGTGGATACGATCCGCTCTCTTGCGCCATCCGAAAGCGACACGGGCGTTCAGGTCTTTGATCGCTTGATGAGCGGGCTTGAAGCACAGCTGGGCGGCATGGGCACGGCGTTTTCGTCGTCTTTGCTGGGGCTGGCTGGGTCGTTGGTCGTGGGGCTGCTGGAATTGTTTGCCGGCCATGGACAGAACCGGTTCTACCGCGAGCTGGAAGAATGGCTATCGACCATCACAACGCTGGGCTATTCGTCAAGCAGTGCCGAAGGTGGCGACGCCGATGCAATGCACGGCGTGATGGGTCAAATGGCGGCCCGCCTTGAAACCCTTGAAAACATGGTCATGCAGGCGCAGGTCGCCAGCGCGCAGGCCGATGAACGCGCTGTGGCGATGGCGACGGCAGTGGAACATCTGGCCGCCAAGCTGGACGGCGGGGGCAACTCAGACGCGGCACTGGCGCAAATCGCGCAGGGGCAGGACCGGATAGTCGCTGCGCTGGAAGGGCGCCCTGACGAAGATGCTGCCCATGTGGATGCCGAAAGCCGGATGCGGTTGCGCTCGATTGACGTGCAGCTGTTGCGGATTCTAGAAGAAATCTCGGCCGGGCGGCAGGAATCGCTGGGTGATCTGCGTGGCGACTTGGCGGTACTGATTCAGGTGATCCGCGACGCCACCGAAGTGCCGGAGCGTTAAGCCATGGCCCTGACACGGCGAACAGGGCAACGGTTGCAGTCCTCTATCTGGCCCGGTTTCGTGGATGCCATGACCGCGCTTTTGCTGGTTCTGATGTTCGTACTGTCGATCTTTATGATCGTGCAGTTCGTGCTGCGCGAAACGATTTCGGGCCAAGAGAACGAACTGATCGAACTGAACGCCGAACTGACCGCACTGGCGCAGGCGTTGGGGCTTGAACAGCAGCGCGGCGCGGCGCTTGAAACAGAGCTTGGCACGCTTACCACCCAAGCAGAAGCACAGGCAGCTTTGATCTCGACGCTGAATTCACAGCTGTCGGATCGGGAACAGGCCCTTGATGCGGCGCAGGCTCGGATCACCAGTTTCGAGGCGCAGGTGGCAAGCCTTCTGGCGCAACGCGATGATGCCTTGGCGGTGGGGGCGGCGCTGGAAGCCGAACGCGCAGAGCTGTTGAGCGCACAAGAGCAGTTGCAGCTGGCCCTTGCGGCCGCGCGCGACGAGGTGGACGCGCAGGAAGAGGCTGCCCGTCTTGCCGCGGCTCAGCGCGAAGCACTGGAAGCCATGGTCGCAGAGATGCAGGCGAATGCCGCCGAGGCTGCCAGCTCAAACGCTGCTTTGGCGGCGCAGGTCGCGGACTTGGAAGCAAAGCTGAGCGAAGAAGAGTTGTCGCGGTTGGCCGAAGTTGCTGCCGCGGAAGCCCTTCGCGAGCGTCTGAAAAACGCTGACACCGAACTGACGGCAATGACACTGGCGCTGGAAGAACAACGCCGCAAGGCCGAAGAAACCCTGACTCTTCTGGCTGCCGCTGAAGTGGCGCGCAGCCAGATGGGAGAGGAACTCGACGCGGCCAAAGCCCTGTTGAGCGATACAGAAAAACAAGATGCCTTGCTGGCAGCCGCGCGCGCGGCTCTTTCCGGGGCCGAGGCAAAATCGGAAGAAAGCCAGCGCAAGATCGCGTTGCTGAACCAGCAAATCGCCGCATTGCGGGGTCAATTGGGATCGCTGCAAGGTTTGCTGGACGCCGCTCAGGAACGCGACGTCGCAGCACAGGTGCAGCTGGAAAGCCTTGGCTCGCAGCTTAACAGCGCCTTGGCGCAGGTCGCCGCCGAACAGCGCGCGCGCGCCGATCTGGAGGAAGCCGAGCGCAAACGCCTTGAGGCCGAGGCGAAAGATCTTGAGAATTACCGCTCGGAATTTTTCGGCAAACTGCGCGAGGTTTTGGCCGGACGCGAAGGTGTGCGGATCGTCGGGGACCGATTCGTATTCTCCTCCGAGGTGCTGTTTGAACCCGGTTCAGCGGATCTGGCGCCCGCTGGCAGCGCGCAGATCGCCCGCGTTGCCGCGATTTTGGCCGAGGTGTCGGGTGATATCCCCTCGGAGATCGACTGGATCATTCGTGTGGACGGCCACACTGACAACATTCCACTGATTGGTGGGGCGCTTTACGCGGACAACTGGGAGCTCAGCCAGGCGCGCGCGCTTTCTGTCGTGCGCTACATGACTCAGGTTTTGCGGTTTCCGCCCAACCGTCTGGCCGCGACGGGGTTTGGGGAGTACCAGCCGGTAAACCCGGCCAATACACCACAGGCCCGCGCCCAGAACCGGCGGATCGAGCTGAAACTGACGGAACGCTAGCGCAGTTCGAATGTGCGCACCTGGGAGTCGATGATCTGCCCGTTCCGGTGTAAGGCGACCGTCACCGTATAGCGCCCCTCAGACCAGCCTGATGGCGGGGCTTTTTTCCCTGCGGCGCGAAAAAGTTGGGCCTGTTGGCGGGGGACCGTTGCAGCGTGATCAATGATCTGACCGTCGGGTCCTTCAATGGTCAATTTCACTTCATCCCCCCTTTGCCCCCCAAAGACATAGCCCCAAGCGACCAGCGCCGGCGCCATCAGGCTTGCTGTGGGCACCTCTCCGGCTTGGATCTGGCTGTATTCGGGCACATGGTCTGCCAGGCCCACGGAGATCAAACCGCCGGGTTCATAGGGCAGCGGATGCTGCCAGAGTGCGGTGTCATCCGCGGTTTGGCAGGTGACAGGGTCGGTGGCGAAAGGATCGACCACTTCGCCGTTTTTGCGAACCGAAAGGTGCAGATGCGGGAACTCTGTCGTGCCGCTAAAGCCGACCTCGCCCAGCACGGTGCCTTTCGCGACGCGCTGGCCCTTGGTCACGATGACTGAACCTTGTTTCAGGTGGCAATACTGGGTTTCCCAGCCGCCGCCGTGGCGAATGACAATCCCATTGCCGCAGTCTTTGCCCTGGGGTACGCCACCGGCTTTGCCGGTGTCAGGCATGTCGTTGCGCAGCGCCGTGACGGTGCCGGGCGCCGCAGAGAGAACATCAACCCCATCATGCATCGCGCGCAAAGAGGGCAGGGCGAAATCGGTGCCTTTATGGCCGTCATAGCTGAGGGGCCCACAGGTGAAATCCGCCGCTCCCGGCCCCGGATCGCGGTCCACGAATTGCTGAATAAAGCAGTTGTCCCCCAGCGCGCAGTCGATGGGCTGGTTTAAAAGCAACTCCCCCGCGGCGGAGGCCACGGGGGAGAGCAATATTGGGATCAAAACAGCGCGGATCAATCGGCAGTGAGCAGCGGTGGCTTTTTCTTGGAAGAAATTTGCCGCTTGCCCGGCTCTTCGATCATCAGGTCGATCTTGTCGTCCTTGACGCCTACCTTCACGACACCGCCCTTGGCCAACTTGCCAAACAGAAGCTCCTCGGCCAGCGGCTTTTTGATGTGTTCCTGGATCACGCGGCCCAGAGGACGCGCGCCCATCTTGTCATCATATCCCTTTTCACCCAGCCACTCGGCGGCCTTTGGCATCAGCTCGATGGTGACGTTGCGGTCCATCAACTGAACCTCAAGCTGCAGGACGAACTTCTCGACAACCTGCATAATCACGTCTTTGCTGAGCGGCGCGAACGAGATCACCGCGTCCAGACGGTTGCGGAACTCGGGCGTGAAGGTGCGTTCAATCGCGGCGGTGTCTTCGCCTTCGCGACGGTCGCGCCCAAAGCCGATCGCGGCTTTGGCCTGTTCAACAGCCCCGGCGTTCGAGGTCATGATCAGGATCACATTGCGGAAGTCTACCGTGCGGCCGTTGTGGTCGGTCAGCTGACCGTTATCCATCACCTGCAACAGAATGTTGTAGACGTCGGGGTGGGCTTTCTCCATCTCGTCCAGCAGCAGGACGCAATGGGGGTGTTGATCGACTCCGTCAGTCAACAGGCCACCCTGATCAAACCCGACATAGCCCGGAGGCGCGCCGATCAGACGGGAAACAGCGTGTTTTTCCATGTACTCGGACATGTCAAACCGCAGCAACTCAACTCCAAGTGACGAAGCCAGCTGTTTGGCAACCTCGGTTTTGCCGACCCCGGTGGGACCCGCGAACAGGTAGTTCCCGATCGGCTTTTCAGGTTCGCGCAGACCGGCGCGGGCAAGTTTGATCGCCGAGGTCAGCGCCTCAATCGCACCATCCTGACCATAGACCACGCGTTTAAGCGTCGGCTCCAGATCCTTCAGAACCGCCGCATCGTCCTTGTTGACGTTCTTGGGTGGGATACGTGCAATCTTGGCCACGACGGCTTCGATTTCCTTGGCGCCGATGGTCTTGCGACGTTTGCTTTCAATGATCAGATGCTGCGCCGCACCGGCTTCGTCGATCACATCAATCGCTTTGTCGGGCAGCTTGCGGTCATGAATATAGCGCGCCGACAGTTCCACTGCGGTTTTGATCGCATCATTGGTGTACTTGATTTGATGGTGATCTTCGAAATAAGGCTTCAGCCCTTTCAGAATTTTCACCGCATCATCGGTCGAGGGTTCCACGACATCGATCTTTTGGAACCGGCGGCTGAGCGCGCGATCTTTTTCAAAATGCTGACGGAACTCTTTGTAAGTGGTCGACCCCATGCAACGCAGCTTGCCGCCCTGCAATGCTGGCTTCAGCAGGTTCGAGGCATCCATGGCCCCGCCCGAGGTTGCCCCGGCGCCAATAACAGTGTGGATTTCGTCGATGAACAGAATCGCGTCGGGGTGCTCTTCCAGTTCAGTCATGACGGCTTTCAGACGTTCTTCAAAATCGCCGCGATACCGGGTGCCGGCCAGCAGCGCGCCCATATCCAGCGAATAGATGATGGATTCGGCCAGAACCTCGGGGGTTTCACCCTGTACGATCTTGCGGGCCAAACCTTCGGCGATGGCGGTTTTGCCCACGCCCGGATCTCCCACCAGAAGCGGGTTGTTCTTGCGGCGACGGCACAGAACCTGAATGCAACGTTCGACTTCGTGGCTGCGACCGATCAGCGGGTCGACGTCCCCGGCGCGTGATTTGGCGTTCAGATCGACACAGTATTTAGCCAGTGCGCTTTCTTTATCTTCACCCTCGGCGGCGGTGTTGGTTTCCACCTCCTCAGAATCAGGGGCGCCCGACACCGGCCTTGCCTCGCCATAGCTGGGGTCCTTGGCGACCCCGTGGGCGATAAAGTTCACCGCGTCATAGCGGGTCATATCCTGTTCCTGCAGGAAATAGGCGGCGTTGGATTCGCGTTCAGCGAAGATCGCGACCAGCACATTGGCGCCGGTTACTTCTGTGCGCCCTGAACTTTGAACATGGATCGCTGCGCGCTGGATGACGCGCTGGAAGGCGGCGGTTGGCACCGCTTCGGAGCCTTCAATCTCGGTTACCAAAGTCGAGAGTTCTTCGTCGATGAACTCCACCAATGTGTTGCGCAATGCTTCCAGATCAACTGAACAAGCTTTCATGACTTTGTCAGCGTCTGGTTCATCGATCAGGGCAAGAAGCAGGTGTTCCAGGGTCGCCAGTTCATGCCGGCGTGCGTTGGCCAATGCCAGTGCGGCATGGATGGCTTGCTCAAGAGAATTCGAAAACGAAGGCACAGTCGTGCTCCTTTCCTGTACGGCGGTGGGAGTGGGTCGGGCCCAACCCCAACGGTGGCCTCATAGACTTAAGGTTCGGTTTTTATGGCCCGTCTTCAAGTGATTTCTGATCAAATTTTGCTCAAGATGCGAGAAGAGGGCAGATTTTGGGCGTTTTTGCGGGTGTGAAACCGGTGGGTAGGGTCAGAAACGATCTTTGCGACGACGGATTTCGGCAAAGACTTCTGCATCAGAGGAGTCGGCCATCCCAAGCGAAGCTTTGACCTGCGGGAGGGAAGCGCGCAGGAAGGGATTCGTGGCCAACTCCTCTGACAGAACAGAGGGGACTGTGGGCTGCCCCGCGACACGCGCCGCAGAGACTGCCTCTCTTCGTGACATAAGCGCGGCATTGTCCGGTTCAATGGTTGCGGCAAAGTTTCCGTTGGCCTGCGTATATTCGTGGCCCGAACAGACGATGGTATCAGCGGGCAGGGCGGCCAGTTTGGACAAGCTGTTCCACATCATGTCGGGCGTGCCTTCAAACAACCGCCCACACCCCAAAGCCATCAGGCTGTCGCCGGTCAGAGCTGCGCCGGTTTCGGGCAAATGATAGGCAATGTGCCCGACCGTATGGCCTGAGACATCCAGCACCTGCGCGGGTTCTCCACAAATCGAAACCGTATCTCCTTCGCTCACTGCCGAGTCCAGATCAGGCAGGCGATGTGCGTCGGCCTTGGCCCCGATCACCTGAGCGCCGGTTGCCGCCTTTAATTCATCAACGCCCTGAACGTGATCCCAATGGTGGTGGGTCAATACGATTTGCGACAGGTTCCAGCCTCGCTGATCCAGAGCCGCCATTACCGGGGCAGCCTCGGGCACGTCGACCACCGCCGTGGCTCCGGTTTGGGCGTCGTGAAGCAAATAGACGTAGTTGTCTTTCAGAACGGGCAGCGTGACGATCTCAAGGGGCATGGTATTCTTCTTCGCTCGGGGTATGGTGACTATGACTGTCGCTGATCCTGGGCCGCGCCGCAATGCATCTGGATGTTCTCGATCTAAGGAACTTTTACTACCGCACCAAGCTTGGGCGGGTGGCGCAGCGTGCGATCCGTGATCAGGTGCTGCAGTTCTGGCCCGAGGCCAAAGGGCAAACCGTTGCCGGATTCGGCTTTGCGGCGCCTTTGCTACGCCCCTATCTGAAAGATGCGCGTCGTGTGATCAGCCTGATGCCCGGCCAGCAAGGGGTTATGCCTTGGCCCGCCGGCGCTGAAAATGTCTCGACCTTAGCTGAAGAGACCCTGTGGCCTTTGCCCAACGGTATGGTCGACAAGCTGGTGATGCTGCACGGGTTGGAAACCAGCGAGCAGCCCGCCCGCGTGCTTGACGAAGCCGCACGTGTTCTTGGGCCCGGCGGTCGGGTGCTGTTTGTGGTTCCGAACCGGTCCGGCATGTGGGCCCGGCGCGATGCGACCCCGTTTGGGTTTGGGCGACCCTATTCATTAGGGCAGTTGGAAGGCCTGTTGAAAGCGAACGGATTTCAACCAGAATCGCATCGCGCCGCGCTCTACGCCCCGCCCAGCACCAAGCGATTCTGGCTGCGCACATCCCCTTTCTGGGAGAAGTTTGGCCGCCAATTGAGCAGTTACTATGCCGGTGGCGTCGTTATGGTTGAGGCTTCAAAGCGGGTTTATCGCCCTGCAGGGCCCGGATTGACCCAAGCAGTGCGCCGCCCGCTAGAAGTTCTGGAAGGGGTCGCAAAGCCGGGGGCTAAGCCCGCTTTGCGCAATGAATCCTTACCCTAAACTGGACAGGTTGCCGCAGCGCGGAAATGTCCTAACCAACCTGTTAGCGCTGCCCTTTTCATCAAAGCGGGCGGCGCAGTCAAATAATGGTGTTCAGGCGCTTGCTTGGCTTGATTTGCTCTGCTACACCCACGCCGATTTCGCCGTTGCGCTGTGTGTAGCGCAAGGCCTGAACTGCCCCGTCGCATTCGCGGCATCCAAGGGGCCGCAGACATCGAAAGGGTGGACGTGTCCGAACCAGCTTCGATCTCAACCGGCATCGCCGCGCGCTATGCCAAGGCCGTATTTGATCTGGCCAATGAAGATAATCAGGTTGCAGCACTTGAGAGTGATCTTGACGCATTGGAGGCCGCCCTGGCTGACAGCGCTGAATTTGACGCTCTGATCACTTCGCCGGTTTACTCCCGCGAAGAGCAGGCCGCCGCTATTGGCGCCGTCGCCCAGAAAATGGGTCTGTCGGCACTGGTGGCAAATACGCTGGGCCTGATGGCCAACAAGCGTCGCCTGTTTGTTCTGCCGCAACTGGCCGCCACGCTTCGCGATATGATCGCCGAGCAAAAAGGCGAAGCCACGGCAGAAGTCACCGCCGCCAAGGCGCTGACCGCTGAGCAACAAGACAAACTTGCCGCGTCGCTGAAAGCCAGCGTTGGCAAAGATGTAAAAGTTAAACTGGCCGTCGATGAAAGTCTCATCGGCGGTCTTATCGTCAAAGTGGGCTCGAAGATGATCGACACGTCGATCCGTTCGCAGCTTGCCGCACTCCAGAACACCATGAAAGAGGTCGGATAATGGGTATCCAAGCAGCCGAAATCTCTGCGATCCTCAAGGAGCAGATCAAAAACTTTGGCCAAGAGGCCGAAGTCGCCGAAGTGGGCCGCGTGCTTAGCGTTGGTGACGGTATCGCCCGTGTTCACGGCCTCGACAATGTTCAGGCTGGTGAAATGGTCGAATTCCCCGGTGGTATCCGCGGGATGGCCCTGAACCTGGAAGTCGACAACGTTGGTGTTGTTATCTTCGGTTCGGACCGTGACATTAAAGAAGGTGACGCCGTAAAGCGCACCAACGCCATCGTGGACGTGCCGGTTGGCGACGCTCTGCTGGGGCGTGTTGTAGACGGTCTGGGCAACCCGATCGACGGCAAAGGCCCGATCGCAACTTCGGACCGCTCGATCGCTGACGTGAAAGCGCCGGGCATCATCCCGCGTAAGTCGGTGCACGAGCCGATGGCAACCGGTCTGAAGTCAGTTGACGCTATGATCCCGATCGGCCGTGGCCAGCGAGAGCTGATCATTGGCGACCGTCAGACCGGTAAAACCGCCGTTGCTCTGGACGCCATCCTGAACCAGAAGTCGTACAACGACGCTGCTGGCGATGACGAAAGCAAGAAACTGTACTGTGTGTACGTTGCTGTCGGCCAGAAACGTTCGACCGTTGCTCAGCTGGTGAAAAAGCTGGAAGAAACCGGCGCGATTGAATACTCGATCGTTGTTGCTGCAACCGCTTCGGACCCCGCTCCGATGCAGTTCCTGGCCCCCTACGCCGCAACCTCGATGGCGGAATACTTCCGTGACAACGGCAAGCACGCCCTGATCATCTATGATGACCTGTCGAAACAGGCTGTGTCCTATCGTCAGATGTCGCTGCTGCTGCGTCGTCCGCCGGGACGTGAAGCTTACCCGGGTGACGTTTTCTATCTGCACTCGCGTCTGCTGGAACGTTCGGCAAAGCTGAACGAAGATCATGGCGCAGGCTCGCTGACCGCACTGCCGATCATTGAAACCCAGGGTGGCGACGTTTCGGCGTTTATTCCGACCAACGTGATCTCGATCACCGACGGTCAGATCTTCCTGGAAACCGAGCTGTTCTACCAGGGTATCCGCCCTGCTGTGAACACCGGTCTGTCGGTTTCGCGTGTGGGCTCGTCGGCTCAGACCAAAGCGATGTCCTCGGTTGCTGGCCCGGTTAAATTGTCGCTGGCTCAGTACCGCGAAATGGCTGCCTTTGCGCAGTTCGGTTCGGACCTGGATGCCGCCACCCAGCAGCTGCTGAACCGTGGTGCACGCCTGACCGAGCTGATGAAACAGCCGCAGTACTCGCCGCTGACCAACGCTGAGATCGTCTGCATCATCTTCGCAGGCACCAACGGCTACCTGGACAAAACTCCGGTAACCGAAGTTGGCGCCTATGAGGCCGGCCTGCTGAACCACCTGCGTTCCAAGCACGCTGATCTGCTGGACGACATCACCAACAACGACCGTAAGGTTAAAGGTGAGCTGGAAGACAAGATCAAAGCAGCGCTCGACGAATTCTCGAAAGATTTCGCCTGAGGGCGGGGGTAAGGATCGAATAGATGCCTAACCTTAAGGACCTCAAAAATCGGATCGAAAGCGTCAAGTCGACGCGGAAGATCACGAAAGCGATGCAGATGGTCGCGGCGGCTAAGCTCCGCCGCGCCCAGGAGGCTGCTGAACAGGGTCGTCCGTACGCAGATCGCATGAACGCCGTTATGGGTGGTCTTGCAGCGTCGGTGGCCGGTTCGGACAGCGCGCCCAAACTGCTGTCGGGTACCGGCAGCGATCAGGTTCAGCTGCTGGTCGTCATGACCTCTGAGCGCGGCCTTTGTGGTGGTTTCAACAGCTCGATCGTGAAAATGGCACGCGCCAAGATCGAAGAGCTGAAAGCCGCCGGCAAGACCGTCAAGATCCTGACCGTTGGCAAGAAGGGCCGCGAACAGCTGAAGCGGGACTACGAAGATCTGTTCGTGGATCACGTGGACCTGAGCGAAGTCAAAAACGTTGGCTATGTCAACGCACAGGACATCGCCAAAGGCCTGCTGACCCGTTTCAACGACGGCGAGTTCGACGTAGCCACCATCTTCTACAACACCTTCCAGTCGGTGATCAGTCAGGTCCCGACCGCGAAGCAGATCATTCCCGCTGCCTTTGAAGGCGACGCGGAAGCCTCGACCCTTTACGACTATGAACCGTCGGAAGAGGAAATCCTGGCCGATCTGCTGCCCCGTGGTGTTGCAACGCAGATCTTCTCTGCACTGCTGGAGAACGGCGCTTCTGAACAGGGTGCCCGGATGAGCGCGATGGACAACGCAACGCGCAACGCTGGCGACATGATCGACAACCTGACCATTCAGTTCAACCGCTCGCGTCAGGCCGTCATCACCAACGAGCTTATCGAAATTATTTCGGGCGCCGAGGCGCTCTAAAGGAACCGGAGACAAGACATGGCAAACGCAAAAGGCAAAGTGACCCAGGTCATCGGCGCCGTTGTGGACGTGCAGTTCGAGGATCACCTGCCGGAGATTCTGAACGCACTGACCACCGACAACAACGGTAAGAACCTGGTTCTGGAAGTAGCCCAGCACCTGGGTGAAAACACTGTACGTACTATCGCAATGGACGCGACCGAAGGTCTGGTCCGCGGTCAGGAAGTGACCGACACCGGCGCACCGATTTCGGTGCCGGTTGGCAACGCGACCCTGGGCCGCATCCTGAACGTCACCGGCGAGCCGGTTGACGAACAGGGCCCGGTAAACGCAACCGAGACCCGCGCGATCCACCAAGACGCCCCGGAATTCGAAGAGCAGTCGACTGCTTCGGAAATTCTGGTGACCGGCATCAAGGTTATCGACCTGCTGGCCCCCTACTCCAAGGGTGGTAAAATTGGCCTGTTCGGCGGCGCCGGCGTGGGCAAAACCGTTCTGATCATGGAACTCATCAACAACATCGCAAAAGTGCACTCGGGTTTCTCGGTGTTCGCGGGTGTTGGTGAGCGTACCCGTGAAGGGAACGACCTGTACCACGAGATGATCGAATCGAACGTGATCAAGCCCGACAATCTGGAAGAATCGCAGGTTGCTCTGGTTTACGGTCAGATGAACGAACCTCCGGGGGCCCGTGCGCGTGTTGCTCTGACCGGCCTGACCCTGGCCGAGCAGTTCCGCGACCAGTCCGGTACCGACGTTCTGTTCTTCGTCGACAACATCTTCCGCTTTACTCAGGCAGGTTCCGAGGTGTCGGCGCTTCTGGGTCGTATCCCCTCGGCCGTGGGCTACCAGCCGACGCTGGCCACCGACATGGGTGCGATGCAGGAACGTATTACCTCGACCAAATCGGGTTCGATCACGTCGATCCAGGCCGTGTATGTGCCTGCGGATGACCTTACCGACCCCGCGCCTGCAACCACCTTTGCTCACTTGGACGCCACAACCGTTCTGTCGCGTGCGATTTCGGAACTGGGTATCTACCCGGCTGTGGACCCGCTGGACAGCTCGTCGCGTCTGATGGACCCGGCTGTTCTGGGTGAAGAGCACTATAACGTGGCTTTCGAAGTTCAGGGTATTCTCCAGCGCTACAAATCGCTGCAGGACATCATCGCAATTCTGGGCATGGACGAACTGTCGGAAGAAGACAAACTGACCGTGGCGCGCGCCCGTAAGATCCAGCGTTTCCTCTCGCAGCCGTTCGACGTTGCGAAAGTGTTCACTGGCTCGGACGGTGTTCAGGTTCCGCTGGAAAAAACCATTGCTTCGTTCAAAGCTGTGGTCGCCGGTGAATATGACCACCTGCCCGAAGGCGCGTTCTACATGGTTGGCGACATCGATGAAGTGATCGAGAAAGCCGAAAAAATGGCTGCTGAAGCAGCCTAAGGAGTGACCCATGGCTGAGACCATGCAATTTGATCTGGTGTCGCCCGAGCGGAGCCTTGCTTCGTTCGACGCGACCGAGGTCCAGATCCCGGGCGCCGATGGCGACCTGACGGCGATGCCGGGTCACAGCCCGGTCATCACGACGCTGCGCCCCGGTGTTGTGAAGGTTCTGGGCGCCGACGGTGAAAAAGACTTTGTCGTCACCGGCGGTTTTGCCGAGATTACCGAAAGCACCGTTTCGGTCATTGCTGAGCGCGCTCATGCGGGTGATGTGGTGACCAAGGCTGACCTGGAAGACGTCGTCACCGACGCGAAAGCCGCCGCTGAGGCCGCCGCCGCAGAAGATAAAGACGCCGCCGCCAAGTTCGTCGCCGATCTGGAGCTGCTGCTGTCAGATATGGCTTAAGGGCCTGTCGGACCTCTTACGATTTGCGAAGGCCCCGCTATCTTGGCGGGGCTTTTGCCTTTTTTGGACCTAATTCTTGTCGAATTGGCCCGATATTCCTTGGGAGGAGGAGTGAGGGATGCCAAAGATTGATGCGCGTTTCCTGAATGTCGAGCAGGGCAGCAAAGTGCTGTTTTCTGACTTTGAAAATGACGGCCCTATGTGGTCGGGGCATGGGCCTCGTGCCACACGCATGCCTGTGCGCTTTTCCCAAAAGTTTCGCACCGCCCCTTTGGTTCAGGTATCGATGACGATGTGGGATATGGATAAGATGACCAACCCGCGCGCTGACATTTCAGCCGAGCGCATCACCCCCAATGGGTTTGAGATTGTTTTCAAAACCTGGGGCGACACCCGAGTGGCTCGGGTGCGCGCCAGTTGGTTCGCCCTAGGCGAGCACCCGTACGAGGATGACTGGGAGCTATACTAGGCGCCGATCAGTCCTGAATAGAATACAGTCCTTCGTAAATCGGCTCGAGCGTCTTGGTGTCGAACAGCGACGACACGCTGGTGCCATGCCAGATGTTCAGGATCGCCTGCGCAAACATCGGCGCGGTCGGAACGATCCGGATGTTCGGCGCGTTCTTGACCTCTTCGGTGGGTTCGATCGAGTCGGTGATCACCAGGCTTTTCATGACAGAATTGGTGATCCGTTCCACGGCGGGGCCCGACATGACCCCGTGCGAGATATAGGCGTGAACTTCGGTCGCGCCTGCGTCGATCAGCACCTCGGCGGCTTTGCACAGCGTGCCAGCCGTGTCGCACATGTCGTCCACGATGATACAGCGCTTGCCTTCGACATTGCCGATCACGGTCATTTCGGCCACTTCACCTGGCTTTTCACGGCGCTTATCAACGATCGACAAAGGTGCATTGATACGCTGCGCCAGTTCGCGGGCACGTGCCACGCCGCCCACATCGGGCGAAACAACCATGATGTCATCCATGTTGCCTTTGAAGTGGTGCTTGATATCCAGCGCGAACACCGGCGAGGCATAAAGGTTGTCTACCGGCAGGTCGAAAAAGCCCTGAATCTGAGCAGCGTGCAGGTCCATGGTCAATACGCGCTCGATCCCGGCCTCGGCGATCAGGTTAGCCACAAGTTTGGCGCTGATCGGCGTGCGGGCCTTGGTACGGCGGTCCTGGCGGGCATAGCCAAAGTAGGGGATCACGGCGGTCACTCGACCGGCCGAGGACCGCTTCATCGCATCGGCGATGATCAGCAGTTCCATCAGGTTGTCATTGGCCGGGCGCGATGTCGGCTGGATGATGAACATGTCTTCGCCACGGACGTTTTCATAGACCTCGACGAAAATCTCCTGATCGTTAAATCGTTCGACCCGCGCATCGACCAGGCCGATGTTCATGCCGCGGTGCATCGACATGCGGCGCGAGACGGCTGTGGCGAAGGGGCGGTTGGCGTTGCCCGAGATCAGTTTGGGTTCGGTGACGGAAGACATGGCGTGGTCCTGCTATGTGGGTCCAGATGACAGAATCGTGACGTTGACACCGCTTACCACCCGGTTACCGTCTTGCCAAACCTTGAGCGGTAGGGAGGCTGCGATATGACGCAAATTGACTACTATTTTTCGACCTTTTCCCCCTTCACCTATTTCGCCGGGGACGGTCTGGAGCAAATCGCACAAAAACATGGGTGCCAGATCACCTATAAGCCGCTTGATTTGATCGGCTTGTTCGCGCGCACCGGGGGGACACCACCGCCACAACGCCACGAGAACCGGCAGGTCTATCGACTGCAGGAGCTTCGGCGCCTTGCCAAGTTTTATGACGTGCCGTTGAACGAAAAACCCAAATTCTTTCCGCCCAATGCTGCGCCGTCTTCTTATGCCGTGATTGCTGCGCAGCAGGCCGGCGGCGGAGACGTCGGCGCGCTGGTGCAAAGCTTTCTGCGTGCCGTCTGGGCCGAGGATCGCGACATCGCTGACGACGCAGTGGTGCGCGACTGTCTAGCGAAGGCCGGGTTTGACCCTTCGTTGGCCGACAGTGGGTTGCTTGTCGGGGCGGAGACCTATGCCCGTAATCTGGAAGAAGCAGTCAGCGCCGGTGTTTTTGGCGCGCCGTTCTATATCGTTGGGGATGAACGATTCTGGGGGCAGGACCGGCTGGAACATTTGGACCTGCACCTGCAGGGCAAGCTTTAGCGCCTAGATACGGTCGTCATCGACGGCGTAATCTTCCCAGTCTTCAACCGGAATCTCCATCTCTCCCACAGTGGCGTGGCGCATGGAGACTCCGGCTTTATGAACGCTGTTCGGATCGCCGCTGATCAACGGATGCCAATCTTGTAACGGCTTGCCCTGCCACAGCAGGCGATAGGCGCAGGTGCGCGGCATCCAGTAAGCGTTCTGTTCGATGTTCTGGGGCGTCAGAACCACGCATTCGGGAACGATCTGCTTGCGGATTTCATAGTGCGTACAGCGGCAGGTTTCATCATCCAGCAGCCGACAGGCAACGCGGGTAAACACCATCTCGCCGGTGTCGGCGTCTTCCAGTTTGTTCAGGCAACACTTGCCGCAGCCATCACACAAGGCCTCCCATTCGGGCGGGGACATCTTTTGCAGGGGCACGCGCTCCCAGAACCGGGGGCGCAGCTTGGGGGCTTTGGGCGGTTTGTTCATGGCTGCGCACCGTAGCGCCCCGGGCAGGACAGGGAAAGGGTCACAGTGCGCTTAGGATGGATCGGGCGCGCGCACAGTCTTTGCCCATCTGTTCAACCAAGGCATCGACGCTGTCGAAGGTTTGTTCATCGCGCAGATAAGAGATCAGTCCGACCGAGACCGGAGTCCCGTAGATATCTCCGTCGAAATCGAACAGGAAGCTTTCACAATTAGGCCTATCAGCGCCAAACATCGGTTTCACGCCAATGGAAGCGGCGCCGTGGTAGGTGCCCTTGTGCGGGCCCTCAAGGATGTCGACCAGCACGGCATAGACGCCGTAACGCGGCTTGTGCAGCCCCTCCAGGGATATGTTCGCCGTGGGAAAGCCCAGATGCCGTCCGCGCTGATCCCCTTTGATCACAGGGCCTTCCAGCCGGTGCCAGTGGCCCAACATGGCGGCGGCGTCTTTGGGGCGGCCATCCGCCAGTGCATTGCGGATCGCGGTTGAAGACACGGTAACGCTGCCTCCGGCTAAAAGCGGCACCAGTGTTACACCAAAACCGAACTTCTGGCCGAAGCTTTTCAGATCCTCTGCGCTGCCAGCGCGGGCTTTGCCAAAGCAAAAGTCGGCGCCCACCACCACATGGCTGACACCAAGACCATCCACCAGCACTTCGCGGACAAAAGCCTCGGGGCTAAGCGCGGCCATCTGCGCGTCAAACGGGAATTGGAACAGCTGATCAATGCCCAGCTTCGCAAGGCGATGCTCTTTGGCGCTGGCGTTCATCAGCCGAAATGCGGGGGCGTCGGGCGCGAAAAACTCGCGCGGGTGGGGTTCAAACGTCAGAATGCCCAGTGGCGCTTTGCGTCGCGTGGCCTCGGCGCGGGTAATCTCGATGACGGTCTGATGGCCCAAATGAACCCCATCAAAATTGCCGATCGCAACGACAGCGCCGCGATCGGATTCAGGATGAGTTGTCCAGGTCGTGTATGTCTTCATGTCATCCCGGTCGTGCCGGGATGGGCACGAAATCAGTCAAGCTTGCGGCTGGGCGCCTGTACTTTGGCTTCGCCTATCAATACCGGCTTATCGTTCACCGTGCACACACATTCAAGCAGTACACGACGTTTATGATGGTCAATGTCGGTGACTTTAACCTCGGCCAGCACCGTATCGCCGGGGCGCACGGGGCGAATGAACTTCAGCGTCTGCCCCATGTACACCGTACCGTGGCCGGGCAGCTGTTCGCCGATCACAGCCGAAATCAGGCTGGCTGTCAGCATGCCATGGGCAATACGCCCGTGGAACATGCTGTTTTCAGCATAGTCATCGTCCAGGTGCACGGGGTTGCGGTCGGTGGAGACATCGGCAAATTTTTCGATGTCTTCGTCCGTGATGACCTTACGCAGATACCGGCTCATACCGATTTCCATGTCTTCGATACAGATTGTACCGCGGGGCAGATTATCCAGCATTCTATCGCTCATCGAGTCGCTCATGTTGCGGTGCAGCATAAAGGTGCATGACCATTTATGCAAATGCAAAGGTAATTATAAGACTAAATGTGCATATCCGACGCAATTTTCTTGCCGTGCGGTTTCTCTACCTCAGTTTCCCGATTGTGTAGCGCGGAGCGATCATTTCCTTGTCCAGAAAGGTCTCCAATGCGGTCGGATCAGGCTGATATGCGGTTTTGGTTTCTGCGGCGGCCAACCCCCCGGAAATGAACAAGCAATCCAGATCTTCCCCCATGGCGCCCCGCACGTCCGTGGCCATGCCGTCACCAATACACAGGATTCGGTCATCTGCTACTTTTGCGACCTGCGACAACCGCCGACGCGCCAGATCATAGATCGGCGGGTGGGGTTTGCCGAAATAAAGGCTTTCACCGCCCATTTCGGAATAAAGCTGCGCCACAGCACCTGCGCACCATTCGCGTGTTTCACCCCGATCCACAACGATATCAGGGTTGGCGCACAACAGCTTCATGCCCTTGGTTTTCGCATAGAGCAGCTCGGCCTTAAGCGCAGAAGGGTCGGCATGCACGTCGAACGGGCCGGTACAGACAACACCTTCGGCCTGATCCAATGGCACGCGGGTGATCTCAACCGGGTCTTCAATGATTTGCAGCGGGTCAAAGAAGTTCAGATCGGTCTCGGCATTGCCGATAAAAAACACGTTCTGACCGACAGCCCCGCGATACATCGCGGCCCGTGCCGAATCGCCCGAGGTGGTGATTGTGTCCCAAGCGTCGTCGGCAACCCCGATGATACCCAACTGCTCGGCGACAGACGCGCGATGGCGTGGCGCATTGGTCAGAAGCACCACAATGCCACCCTGCGCGCGATAGTCCTGCAGCGCTTTGACGGCGCTTTCAAACGGGGTCACGCCGTCATGGACACAGCCCCAAAGGTCGACGAACAGGGCGTCATATTGCGCAGAGATTTCAGATAGGTTTTCGATAATCTGGGTCATGGTCGCCTCGGGCAGAATTGGGTGCCCTCTTGTTAGGGGGCGCAGAAGGGTTTGGCCAGTGGTGCGGTTAAAGGGCGATGGTGATGTTGAAGGCAAAGCGGCTTGTGGCGCCCGGCGCCAGGGTGACGCAGTAAGGGCGATGGGCCATTTCTGGGTCGTCTGCCGTTGTGGCGGCCATGCCGTGCCAAGGCTCGATACACAGGTAGGGTGCGCCGGGTTTGGTCCAGAGCGCCAGATTCGGCAGGTTCTCGAAACTGAAGTGCAACTGCGGGCCGTTTTCCACACCATAGCTCAGGGTGCCGCCCGCACCTTCAGGGAAGATCATTGCGTCGTCATCGAACTGTGTGGGCGACAGCGTTAGCTGCCCAGCGACAAAGGGGGAAGGGTGGCGCTCGGGCGGCACCAGCCCGTCTTGCAGGCGGATCATGGGTGGTTCGGCCCCGTTGTGCAGTTTTACCCTGTGTGCTTTCCCCCCGGCCCCCGGCAGGGGCCACGCAAAGGCGGGATGAAAGCCAAAGCCGAAGGGCATCGGGGCGGTGTCGTTGTTGGTCACCTCAACCGCGGTTTGCAGGCTGTTTCCCGACAGTCGGTAGCGCACCGCCAGCGAGAAAGCAAAAGGATAGACCGCGCGGGTTTGCTCTGAATCGTGCAGCTCGAAGGTACAGCTCTCAGGGGTTTGCGCGACCAGGTGGAACTGGCTTCGGCGGGCAAAGCCATGTTGTTTCATGGGCGCGCGATGATCGCCCACGGCGATCTGATCGTTTGGTGCGCGGCCCACGATGGGAAACAGCAAAGGTGCCCGCCCGCCCCACCACTTTGGGTCGCCATGCCACAGCAACTGGTCGTTGTCGGGTGTGGACAGGCTTTGCAGCTCGGCTCCTAGAGCCGAGACCGTGGCACGAAAGCCTTCGCTTTCAATTGTCGTGAGATCTTGGGTCATCGGGGCCTCTTGGCGATGTCACTCCACTACAGATGTTGTGTCACAGCCAGATGGCGACGAGCAAAGAAAAAGGCGCCCCAAAGGACGCCTTTCCCAAATCGATGTAAAACAAATCAGACCTTAAGGTTCGGGATGATCTGCTTTTTGCGCGACATAATGCCGGGCAGAACAACGGTGTCGCCGTCAACGGTGGCATCGAACGACTTCTCGGCAACGCCTTTGACCAGATCGTTGGGCACGAACAGGGTGGCTTCTTCGTTCAGGATGTCGACAACGAACAGCAGAACTTCGTCAACGCCGTCTTCCGAGGCAACATCGCCGAACGAGGCCAGCAGGCTGTCCTTGCGGTCCAGAACCAGTTTCGGCGCGGTGGTTTCCAGAACCGAGACGCGGAACTTGGTGCCATCGACTTCGTACTGCTTGCTGTCCATGCGGATCAGGTCAGCATCCGAAAAGGCCGAGACATCGGACTTGGCTTCGAACATTTCCGAGGCATAGGCGCCCAGGTCGATGTTCAGCTCTGCAGCCAGCTTGGTGGCCAGCTCTTTGTCGGTGTCGGTGGTGGTGGGCGAGCGGAATTCCAGCGTATCCGACAGGATGCAGCTCAGCATCGCGCCTTTGATGTTGTCGGGCATCTTGTCAGCGTCGTCACCCATCAGGTCGTACATGATGGTGGCGGTACAGGCCAGCGGGCGGATGGTAATGTCGATCGGGCCTTTGGTTTCCAGACCGCCAACCAGTTTGTGGTGGTCGATGATCGCCTGCACATCAGCGTCGTTGATCGCGTCGGGCAGTTCCGCCGGGTTGTTGGTGTCGACGATCACAACCGCATCGCCCTCGGCGACACCGTCGATGATGGCGGGTTTGTCCAGGCTCCACTTTTCCAGCACAAAGGCGGCTTCGGTGTTGGGTTCGCCCAACAGCTTGGCCTCGGCGGGGGTGCCTTTGATCTCGGACAGGTACCAGGCCCAGATAATGGGCGAGCCGGTCGAGTCGGTGTCGGGGGATTTGTGGCCAAATACTTGGATCGTCATGGAGGATATGTCCCGTGTCGAAGATTGATTTGGGCGCTCTTATAGGGGGGCTGGGGGCGCTTGTCACGAGCGCTGGCGCTAACGGATGCTGCGGTGCCGCATAAATGCCGCGTGCTTGCGCGCCGTGGAGGGGTCAGGCCATAGTGGTGCTATGGTAAATCTGCGCGAAACCGATCTGTATCCGCCCCTCAAGCTATTTCTGGAGGGGCAGGGCTATGAGGTGAAATCCGAGGTTTGTGGTGCGGATATTGTGGCGTGTCGAGCCCAAGAAGAACCGGTAATCGTGGAAATGAAAACCGGGTTTTCACTGACATTGATCCATCAGGCCATCGCGCGGCTGTCGCTTAGTGATACGGTTTATATCGCGGTGCCACGCGGGCAGGGGCGACGGTTTCAGAAGGCGCTGGCCGAAAACAAGACCCTGTGTCGGCGATTGGGCCTTGGGTTATTGACGGTGCGACTGAAAGACGGGTTGGTTGAACCCCATCTGGACCCGGGCCCCTATGCCCCGCGCCAAAGCAAACCGCGTAAGGCGCGCTTACTGCGCGAGTTCGCACGACGCGAGGGGGATCCAAACACCGGTGGAACCTCGAAGACCAAGCTGATGACTGCCTATAGACAAGATGCCATCCGCATCGCGCAGTATCTGGAACTGCACGGCGCCACCAAAGGCGCGGTCGTGGCCAAGGCCTGCGATGTGCCCGTGGCGACCCGCATGATGGCAGATGATCATTATGGATGGTTCGAACGTGTAGAGACCGGGATTTATCAGCTGACGCCAAAGGGCGTTGAGGCGCTGGGCAACTCATCTTCTTAGCTTCACAATTCTGATCGAAAAGCTTGACGCAAACCCGATACCCGGTACCGTTTCATACAATTCTGTCGAACTCGTTTTTTAGGAGATTTGTATGACCCTTCACTTTCTGCGCTCTTTTTTCGGTGCGTTGGCGTTTGTTGCCGTAGTTTCCCATCCTGCCGCAGCCGGGGCGGCTGATTTTGCGAAGCCGGGAACGCGCATCACATGGAGCTGGTCAGCGCTTTCCTCGGATGGAACGCGGGAAAAGGGCACAAACACCGTGCAGGCGGCCAGCAGTCGTGGGCACGTTGGCAAATATAAAAGAAAGGGCGAATCCAAGACCCGAAACTTTGTTCCAGCTTGTTGGGTGTGCGGGGGTGATAGCTACAATTATGACAAGAAGGCATATGCAGAACTTTGGCCCCTAGAGACCGGCAAGACCGTGCAGGTCACCCTTAAGCGCAAGAAAGACGGCCGGGTGCGTGTGTCGACGATCACCGTTGGAAAGCTGCAAAAGGTCAAGCTCGCGTTTGGCACGGTCCAAGCCTACCAAATCACAGAAGTTATGCGTGGCATAAATGGCAGCAGCTACAAAGCGACGTATACGTCTTATTGGGCGCCTGAGATTGGATGGAACGTGAAGTATGATCGAAAGTCCTCTAGCGGTTCCCGTTACAAGGGCGAGGTCACCAGTGTTCAATAGAGCTATTACTGCAATGGTTTTTATGCGGGTCCCACGGGGCCCGTTTTTCTTTTGCCACCTGGGCGTTTTCAGCGCTGCGGCGCGGCGCGCTTTTTCGGTTCAAGGCTGTTGACTCGGGTCTTCGCTATCCCTAACTGTTTCGCGTTAGCACTCGTCGGAGGTGAGTGCTAATACCTGAAACAACAGATGAACCAAGGAGCGTTCACAGATGGCATTTACTCCGCTTCACGACCGAGTGCTGGTCGAGCGCGTTGAGAGCGACGAAAAAACTGCTGGTGGTCTGATCATTCCCGACAGCGCAAAAGAAAAGCCCGCTGAAGGCATGATCATCGCTGTTGGCGAAGGCCTGAAAAACCAAGACGGCGAGCGCATCGCGCTGGACGTCAAAGCCGGCGACCGCGTGCTGTTCGGCAAATGGAACGGCCAGGAAGTCACTGTCGACGGCAAAGAGCTGTTGATGATGAAAGAATCCGACATCATGGGCATCCTGTCGTAAGACAGACCCTTTCTCAAAGAATTCAAATTTAGTCAGGAGCAAGCACAATGGCTGCTAAGGACGTAAAGTTCGATACCGACGCCCGTAACCGTATGCTGAAAGGCGTCAACATTCTGGCCGACGCCGTGAAAGTGACCCTGGGCCCCAAAGGCCGTAACGTTGTCATCGACAAGTCGTTCGGTGCCCCGCGCATCACCAAAGACGGCGTTTCCGTTGCCAAAGAGATCGAGCTGGAAGACAAGTTCGAGAACATGGGCGCGCAGATGGTTAAAGAAGTCGCTTCGCGCACCAACGACGAAGCTGGCGACGGCACCACCACCGCGACCGTTCTGGCCCAGTCGATCGTGAAAGAAGGCCTCAAGCAGGTTGCTGCTGGTCTGAACCCGATGGACCTGAAGCGCGGCATCGATCTGGCAACTGCCAAGGTTGTTGAAGCCATCAAAGACGCCGCTCGCGAAGTTAAAGACAGCGACGAAGTTGCTCAGGTTGGCACCATCTCGGCCAACGGCGAAGACGAAATCGGTCGTCAGATCGCAGACGCGATGCAGAAAGTCGGCAACGAAGGTGTTATCACCGTCGAAGAGAACAAAGGTCTGGAAACCGAGACCACTGTTGTCGAAGGCATGCAGTTCGACCGCGGCTACCTGTCGCCTTACTTCGTGACCAACCCTGACAAGATGATCGCCGAGCTGGACGATTGCATGATCCTGTTGCACGAGAAGAAACTCTCGTCGCTGCAAGCCATGGTTCCGCTGCTGGAATCGGTGATCCAGTCGCAAAAACCGCTGCTGATCATTGCAGAAGACGTTGAAGGCGAAGCGCTGGCGACCTTGGTTGTCAACAAACTGCGTGGCGGCCTGAAAATCGCTGCTGTTAAGGCGCCGGGCTTTGGCGATCGCCGCAAGGCCATGCTGCAGGACATCGCGATCCTGACCGGTGGTCAGGTCATCTCGGAAGATCTGGGCATGAAGCTGGAAAACGTCACCATGGACATGCTGGGCACCGCCAAGAAGATCCAGATCTCCAAAGACGAAACCACCGTTGTGGACGGCGCTGGCGAGAAAGCCGAGATCGAAGCACGTGTTGCTCAGATCCGCGCTCAGATCGAAGAGACCACCTCGGACTACGACCGTGAGAAACTGCAGGAACGCGTTGCCAAACTGGCTGGCGGTGTTGCCGTGATCCGCGTTGGTGGCATGACCGAAGTGGAAGTCAAAGAGCGTAAAGACCGCGTTGACGATGCACTGAACGCAACCCGCGCTGCTGTGCAGGAAGGCGTCATCGTTGGTGGTGGTGTTGCTCTGGTTCAGGGCGGCAAGGCACTGGAAGGTCTGACCGGCGCAAATGCTGATCAGGACGCCGGTATCACCATCGTCAAGAAAGCCATCGAAGCGCCTCTGCGTCAGATCGCTGAAAACGCTGGTGTTGACGGTGCTGTTGTGGCCGGCAAAGTTCGCGAAAGCGACGACACTGCCTTTGGCTTCAACGCACAGACCGAAGAATATGGCGACATGTTCTCGTTCGGCGTGATCGACCCCGCCAAAGTGACCCGTACCGCTCTGGAAGATGCGGCATCGGTTGCTGGCCTGCTGATCACCACCGAAGCCATGGTTGCTGACCTGCCCGAGAAGCCGGGCGCAGCTCCGGCCGGTGGCGGCATGCCCGACATGGGCGGCATGGGCGGCATGATGTAATCTGCCGGTCAAATGACTAGGGAAGGGGCGCCAAAATGGCGCCCCTTTTTCTTTTGGGTGTGGGTTGAGTGCAAACTGGACAGTTCACTTTCTGCGTGCTGTTTGTGCAATAGAGTAATTTTTAGCTCGCAGTTGCAGTAATTTGCGTTACAATTTTTGCAGTGCAGCATTGCGGCTTTTCTGTTCTGCAGGGCCATAGAAAAATGGATCGAAGAGTGACAGTTCCACCAACAACAGAGCCTGTAAAAATGAACCTGCGGCCCGTGGCACAAGGCGATGTGCTGGAAATATCCATTCTGCTGGACACGGTCTTTGAAGGCCCTGCCGAGGCACGTTTGGTGCAGCGCCTGCGCGATGAAGGCGCGATGGCGCTGGAATTGGTGGCCGAAGATGACGAAGGGATTATGGGCTATATCGCCTTTGCGCGGATGCTGGTACCAGACAGCATTTGGGCCCTGTCCCCGGTTGCGGTGCGCCAGAAATCCCAAGGCGGGGGCGTTGGCTCAAAGCTGATCCAGCATGGTTTGGATATGGTGCGCCAGAGCCATGAGTCCCAAGGCGTCGTGGTGTTGGGGGCCCCCGAGTATTATGAGCGTTTCGGGTTCTCGCGAGCCGCGGCGGCGGACCTGACCACGCCCTATGCCAAGGAATACACCATGTTTTACCCCTTGGCGCCCGAAGCCGCGCATCTGAAAGCGGCGCTCAGCTACCCTGACGCATTTTCCGAGGCGCAATAACATTTGCGTATGCGCCTAAGATGGGGCTGGTATCTGGGCGCACTGTAGTCATGATCGCCCCATGCGCCTGATCCTTCTGACCGTTCTCACCCTGATCGCCTTCGCCGCCAATTCGGTGCTGAACCGTTTGGCCCTGACCGACGCGTCCATGGGGCCTGCAGCATTTGCTCTGATCCGATTGGTGGCGGGTGCGGTGGTTCTTGCGGGGCTCAGCATCATGTCCGGCGGCCTGAGCCTGCGCGCGCCCGGCCGTGTGACTGGTGTGTTGTCCCTGGCGGTCTATATGCTGGGCTTTTCCTTTGCCTATATCAGCCTGCCCGCCGGTTTGGGCGCTTTGTTGCTGTTTGGTGGGGTGCAGGTAACCATGTTTGCTGGTGCCGTCCTTGCCAAAGAGCCCATTCCCGCTTTGCGCTGGGCCGGGTCTGGTGTGGCTTTTGCGGGGCTGGCTGTGCTTTTGTGGCCCGGGAGCGCCGCCGCACCGGCTTCGGTGCCTGCGTTGTTCATGCTGGCCGCTGCCATTGGATGGGGCATTTACTCGTTGAACGGGCGCGCAGAGAGCAAACCGCTTAACGCCACCGCGGCCAACTTCATTCTGGCGGTACCGATTGCCGCGCTGGTTTTCGCTTTCCGTGCCGATGCGATCACCGGGCTGGGCGTGGCCTATGCCGTGCTGTCGGGCGCGATTACCTCTGGGCTGGGGTATGCGTTGTGGTACACGATTTTGCCGGATTTGGGGGCAACACGGGGCGCTGTCGCCCAGCTGACAGTACCTTTGATCGCGGCGCTTGGCGGTTTTGTGGTGCTGGCAGAACTGCCAGACATCCGTTTCGCCATTGCCGCCGCCCTGGTTTTGGGCGGCGTGCTATTGTCGATGCGCGCGAAAGCTTAAGCCGCGCCAAGCACCCGGTTGGCGTGACCCATCTTGCGGCCTGCTTTAACCTCGGCCTTGCCATAAAGATGCAACGCGACGGCGGGGTCTTTGGCCAGCTCGGGCACTTGATCCATATCGTCGCCAATCAGGTTCAGCATCTCGACGTTCGAATGGCGGCTGCCATCGCCCAAGGGCCAACCGGCCACGGCGCGGATGTGTTGTTCGAACTGGTCCACGACACAGCCATCCTGTGTCCAGTGGCCTGAATTGTGCACGCGCGGGGCGATCTCGTTCACGATCAGACCCTTGGGCGTCACGAACAGCTCAACCCCCATCACACCGACATAGTCCAGCGCGTTCAGGATTTGCCCGGCCAGCAGTACCGCATCGGTGCGCTGGGCGCCCGACAGGCGGGCGGGCAGGGTGGTGGTGTGCAGGATGCCATCGCGGTGGACGTTTTCGCCGGGGTCGAAACAGGCGACCTCACCGTTCACACCGCGCGCGGCAATCACGGACACCTCGTGGCTGAAATCAACAAACCCTTCCAAGATGGCGGGGGCACCGGCCATGGCCTCAAAGGCCGCATCCGCGTCGCTGACTTCCATGATCCGGGCCTGCCCCTTGCCATCATAGCCAAAGCGGCGGGTTTTCAGGATGCCGGGCACGCCAGCGGTTTCCATCGCCGTGTCCAGATCGGCGCGGCTGGCGACATCGGCAAAAGGGGCGGTTTTCAGGCCCAGACCGGCCAGGAACTCTTTCTCGACCAGACGGTCCTGGCTGACGCGCAACGCCTCGCGGCCCGGACGGATCGGACGCAGGGTTTCCAACAGGTCCAGCGCCGAGGTCGGGATGTTTTCGAACTCATAGGTGATCACATCGACCGCATCCGCAAAGGCGCGCAACGCAGCGTCGTCTTCGTAGCTGGCGGTGGTGACCGCATCGGCCACGTGACCGGCGGGCGGGTTCGCACCCGGTTCAAAGATGTGGCATTTGAAACCAAGGCGTGACGCGGCGACCGAGAGCATCCGGCCCAACTGACCGCCGCCCAAAATACCAATCGTCGCGCCAGTGGGCAGAGGGTTAGTCATCGACGGGCACCTCGGGGATCGACGCCGCCAACGCGTCGCGCCATGCGTCCAGTCGTGCGCCCAATTCAGGGTCGGAAGTGGCCAGAATGCCAGCTGCCATCAGGCCCGCATTGGCCGCGCCTGCTGCGCCGATGGCCATAGTCGCCACTGGAAACCCCTTGGGCATCTGCACGATGGAATAAAGGCTATCGACACCCGACAGCGCCTTGGTCTGCACCGGCACGCCAACCACCGGCACGCGGGTCTTGGACGCCATCATGCCCGGAAGGTGCGCCGCACCGCCAGCCCCTGCGATAATCACTTTCAGGCCGCGATCCACGGCGGTTTTGCCATACTCCCACAGACGGTCCGGGGTGCGGTGTGCCGAGACGATTCGCTTCTCATAGGCGATACCCAATTCATCCAGAATATCGGCGGCCAGTTTCATGGTCGGCCAGTCGGACTGACTGCCCATGATTATGCCTACGGAAATGTCGCTCATTGCGGCCCTCTTACGCTGCGAGAGCGCGCACTATAGCCATATGGGGCGGCTACGCAATAATGTCGGGCGTCAGGCGGTCTTCGATCGCTGCAATGCGGTCTTTGAGCGTCAGTTTTTGCTTTTTGAACCGCCGGATCGTGAACTGATCGGACAGGCCGCCGCGTTCTTCCAAGGCGGTGATTGCCTCGTCCAAATCACGGTGTTCCCGTTTGAGCACCTCCAGCTTCATGCGGAGAATCTCTTCGGTTTCCATTTCGCTGGCGATGTTCATTGGCTGTTAGCTTACTCATGGCAGGGTCCAGACCCGTAACATAGCGTTTTTCAGAGCTTGCGGGAAGGGTGGCCTTGCATGACAGCAATTCTTCCCCATATCTTAACCAAAGGTCGCCGCACGGGCGGGGCCACTGGAAACAGGTCGCTTCTTCAAGGACTTGCGCGATGACAAAACTTACCCTTGGCTCGCACCCTTATCTTTTGGGTTTTGAGCAGCTTGAACGTCTTCTGGAACGCAATGCGAAATCCGGGAATGAAGGCTACCCGCCCTTCAATATCGAGCAAACCTCTGAAAACAGCTATCGAATTACGCTGGCGGTTGCGGGCTTTTGCGACGATGATCTTGAGATCACCGTAGAAGACCGCCAATTGGTGATCCGCGGACGTCAGGCCGATGACACGGGTGATCGTGTGTTCCTGCATCGCGGTATCGCAGGTCGGCAATTTCAGCGTTCGTTCGTGTTGGCGGACGGGGTCGATGTGGCAGGTGCCGCGATGGAAAACGGCTTGTTGCATGTGGATCTGGAACGCGCCGCACCCGAGACTGTGGTCCAAAAAATCAAGATCAGTACGCGGTAGAAAGGGTTCATGATGGATACAGAACACGAAATTATCTTCTCGGCTGAAGATGGGCCCGAGGACCGGATCGTTTATGTCCGCGAAGTGGATGTGTCTGATCTGCCCGAGGAAGTCCAAGAACAGCTGGAGGGCGAAGAGACGCTCTATGCCGTGCATGACAGCGATGGCGAACGGCTGGCGCTGGTGAAAGAGCGGCACATGGCGTTTATCTTGGCGCGTCAGAATGAGTTCGCGCCGGTCAGCGTGCACTGATTAAAGCATTGATTTCAATGAAAACCGCCCGGGGATTCCCCGGGCGGTTTTGTTTATGCGCTCCAGCGCAGGGCGGCCTGGGCAATCCGTGCGCCATAGTGATGCGCGGTTTTGCGATCTGCCGAAGGCGGAGCAATATCGGGGCCGGCATCGGCCAGCGATTGCGCCATCGCGCCCAGGCTGGCGCCCATGCGGTTCATGCTGTCGTCCGAGCTTTGCGTCGTATTGTTGCCCGGCGGCAGGTCCAGCCCAACCCAGATCATCCCGTGCTGCGCCGCAAAGACCGACAGGGTCTGCAACGTGCCGGTTTTGTCACCCACCTGCGCGGCCGAGTTGGTGAAACCACCGGCGATCTTATCCTTCCAGCCCTGTTCCATCCATACGGCCGAGGAGGCATCCATGAACGCCTTAAACGGGGCTGAGACAGTGCCCATATAGGTCGGCGAGCCAAACACGATGGCATCGGCGCTTTCCAATGCGGGCAGGTCGGCGGCGGCGCTGTCTGCATCCAGCAGCTCGGCGGTGACGCCTTCGATTGAGGCAGCGCCTTCGGAAATGGCTTCGGCCTGAGCTTTCGTATGGCCATATCCACTGTGGTAGACCACAGCAACTTTGCGGGAGGTTGGCATTGATTTTCTCCAAATTTGTTATCTGAAGATACAGGTAGCGATTTGATTATTTTATAAAAGTAGGTATTTTAAAGTAACCAAATGAGGAATGGCCGAATGAAGTTTTCAGAAGCACCGATATCCTGCCCGATGGACGGGCTTTTGCGCGTTATTTCAGGGCCTTGGACAACGTTCATCCTGTGGCGCCTGTCGACCCATGGCACGTTGCGATTTGGTGAATTAAAGCGGCTGGTGCCCGGGGTTTCATCACGTCTGTTGACGGATCGCCTGCGCAAGCTGGAAGACGCGGGGATCGTCAACCGAGACTACAAGCCAACGATTCCGCCCGAGGTGTCCTATGCGCTTAGTCCGCGCGGGCAGGAGCTGCGCGAGGTGCTGAAACATCTCAGCGATTTGGCGATCAAATGGGACTTGGGGCAGGCCAAACACGGCGACGAAGCCGTCGCTTCGCAATAGAAAACGCCCGGCCGGGACCGGGCGTTTTAAGATTTTAACTGTCAGCTGTTTACTGCAGGCCGATCAGGCCCAGCGCTTCCAGCTTCAGCAGAACCTGATGTGCGCAGTTGTCGACGTCGACATTCTCGGTTTCAACGCGCAGTTCGGGGTTCTCAGGCACGTCATAGGGATCCGAGATGCCGGTGAACTCTTTGATCTTGCCTTCGCGGGCCAGTTTATACAGGCCTTTGCGGTCACGGCGCTCGCATTCCTCGATGGTGGTCGCAACGTGGACCTCGACGAAAGCGCCATACTGTTCGATCATCTCACGCACGGTGCGGCGGGTCGCAGCATAGGGCGCGATCGGGGCACAGATGGCGATACCACCGTTCTTGGTGATCTCAGAGGCCACATAACCGATACGCTGAATGTTCAGGTCGCGGTGCTCTTTGCTGAAGCCCAGCTCGGAGGACAGGTGCTTACGCACAACGTCGCCATCCAGCAGAGTGGTCGGGCGACCGCCCATTTCCATCAGCTTGACCATCAGCGCGTTGGCGATGGTCGATTTGCCCGAACCCGAGAAACCAGTGAAAAACACGGTGAAACCCTGTTGGGCGCGCGGCGGCTTGGTGCGACGCAGCTCTTTCACAACTTCGGGGAAGGAGAACCACTCGGGGATTTCCAGACCTTCGGCCAGACGGCGGCGCAGTTCTGTACCCGAGATGTTCAGGATGGTGACTTCGTCCTTATCGGCGATCTCGTCGGCAGGTTCGTATTGGGCGCGCTCCTGCACATAAACCATGTGCTTGAAGTCGACCATTTCGATGCCCATTTCCTCGGCGTTTTCGCGGAACAGATCCTGCGCGTCGTAGGCGCCATAGAAATCTTCGCCTGCCGAGTTTTTACCCGGGCCTGCGTGGTCGCGGCCGATGATGATGTGCGAGCAGCCAAAGTTCTTACGGATCAGACCGTGCCAAACAGCTTCGCGCGGGCCAGCCATGCGCATGGCCAGCGGCAGCAGCGACATGGTTGTGGTCGACTGCGGGTACTTGTCCAGAACGGCCTCGTAGCAGCGCACGCGGGTGAAGTGATCCACGTCGCCCGGCTTGGTCATGCCGACAACGGGGTGGATAAGCAGGTTCGCCTGCGCGTCTTTCGCAGCGCGGAAGGTCAGTTCCTGGTGCGCACGGTGCAGCGGGTTGCGGGTTTGGAACGCAACCACTTTGCGCCAGCCCAGCTTGCGGAAATAGGCGCGCAGCTCGTTGGGAGTGTCGCGGCGGGCGCGGAAATCATAGTGCACGGGCTGCTGGATACCGGTGACGGGGCCACCCAGATACACTTTGCCAGCGTGGTTGTGCAGGTAGTTCACAGCCGGGTGGGCCAGATCGTCTGCACCGAAGACTTTTTCAGCTTCTTTGGCTTTGTTCGGCACCCAGTTGTCGGTAACCGACATGATGGCCAGCAGAACGCCTTCCTGGTCGCGCAGGGCGATGTCCTGACCGGGCTCCAGGCCTTCGGCGAACTCTTCCGAAACGTCCAGAGTGATGGGCATCGGCCACAGCGAACCGTCGGCCAGACGCATGTTTTCAACAACGCCGTCGTAATCTTCTTCGGTCAAAAAGCCTTTCAGCGGGTTGAAACCGCCATTCATAAGCAACTCAAGGTCACAAATTTGGCGCGGTGTCAGGTCCCAGCTAGGCAGATTGCCAGCTTCGTCCTTAAGTTTCAGCGCGCTTTCGTGGGAAACATAGAGCTCCGGGATGGGAGCGAGGTTTGGCATGGACATGTCGTAACTCGATTTTGGGTCATTCAAATAGCATGCTTCCCCCTGAAGTGCATGCTTGAAGGCGGCGTAAACCGTCTCGGGCGCAATTTCAACTGCTCGGGCGGCTTGTTTTGCAACTGCGGCATAAAGAACGCGAAAACGCCCATAACTGGAAATATTTCCCTCACAATGCCCTTATTTTGAACTCTCCAGTGCCATGATGTGCCGCTAAACACTTCAGAATTGTTCGAAGGCCTGTTTGGGCTGCGTTGTTTGAGTGTCGACCGGGGAAACCTGTCGCGCGTCAACAACCGGTTTGAACATTGTTGTGAAAGTATCAAGTGACGTGTTTTTCAAAGAGAGAAACCTGACGCCATTAGGAACTTACAGGACCTATCAAAATGAAAAAACTATGTTCATCTTTCATGGTTGGTGCATTTGCCTTGTTCGCAGCAGCGCCGACACCTGTCGCAGCTGACGACACCTACGAAGTTCAAAAGCTGTTTCCCAACCCCAATGATCAGATCGGTATCCGCAAGGTGACCGGGATCGAATCCTTTAACGGGGTCGGTGTGCTGATCATTCAGTGGAACCCATCGCTGGCTGGCGATAGCGAAATCTTGTCGCGCGTCGAAAAGATGTGTTCGACACAACCCAACCGGTCCGGCGAGATCGAGATCGTGCAAGGTTTCAACGATTCCACGGATACGGATGAGAATGGTCTGTCGATCCCGACGCGCTCGGGCATGATTGAGTGTCTACTCAAAGTCTAAACGCGATCGGGATCATTGTTCACTATCGGATGCCTGGCGGCGGGCCTCAGTCCTCGGCGCCAGCCAGAAAGCGTTCTGCTTCAAGCGCGGCCATGCAGCCCATGCCAGCGCTGGTGACGGCCTGACGATATTTGTGATCGGTCAGATCACCCGCAGCGAAGACTCCCGGGATTGAGGTTTCAGTGCTGTCCGGCTTGGTCACCACATAACCCCCCATATGGGTCTCAAGCTGATCTTTCACCAGTTCCGAGGACGGCGCGTGGCCGATCGCGATGAACACACCCTTACAGGGCACTTCGGTTATTTCGCCGGTTTTGACGTTCTTGGCGCGCACGCCTTCGACGCCTTTTGGCATGTCCGTGCCGAACACCTCGTCCAGCTGATGATCCCAAAGGATCTCAACCTTTTCATTCTTGAAAATCCGGTCTTGCAGGATCTTCTCTGAACGCAGGCTGTCGCGGCGGTGGATAAGCGTAACCTTGGAGGCGAAATTTGTCAGGAACAGGGCCTCTTCGACCGCAGTGTTGCCGCCCCCCACGACGACCACTTCCTGACCACGGTAAAAGAACCCGTCACAGGTGGCACAGGCCGACACGCCGAAACCTTTGAACGCTTCTTCCGATTCCATGCCCAGCCAACGCGCCTGTGCGCCGGTCGCCAAAATCACCGCATCGGCCGTGTAAGTCGTGCCGCTGTCGCCTTTGGCGGTAAAGGGGCGTTTGGACAGGTCCAGATCACTGATGTGATCCCCGATGATTTCAGTTCCGACTTCTCGGGCGTGCTTTTCCATGTTGACCATCAGGTCGGGGCCTTGGATTTCGACTTCGCCGGGCCAGTTTTCGACCTCGGTGGTAATGGTCAGCTGTCCACCGGGTTGAATACCCTGGACCAGAATGGGCTCCAGCATCGCGCGCGAGCCGTATACCGCCGCCGTGTAGCCTGCCGGGCCGGACCCGATGATCAGTAGTTTGGTATGCCGCGTGTCACCCATGACCGCCCCTTTCCGTTTTTTATCCCCAGAGCATATAGCCCCGTCGCCTGCGGCATTAAAGAGAGAGATCACATCACGAAGAAGTGCCCTGCGCAGGGCATTGCGTCGCGTTTTTAGAATACTTAAAAAAGTTGCGCCACCGCGAAATATTATTGCGCTCGGATATTGCCCGGCGTAGTATCCGCAAAAAACGGAGACAGGGATGCCGGGTTCGAAACTCGATCCGATTGATCGCATGATCTTGGCCGAATTACAGGCCGATGGGCGAATGACCAACGTAGAGCTGGCCAGACGTGTGGGGATTTCCGCCCCACCGTGTTTGCGCCGTGTTCGCACCTTGGAAGAATCTGGGTTTATCCGGGGCTATCACGCTGATGTCGATGCCCGCGAGCTGGGCTTTGAGGTTCAGGTGTTCGCCATGGTCGGTCTGCAAAGTCAGGCCGAGGCTGATCTGTCAGCGTTCGAAGAGCGGTGCCGGGGATGGCCTCTTGTGCGTGAATGCCACATGCTGAACGGCGAGGTGGATTTCATCCTGAAATGCGCGGCGCCGGATTTGTCGACTTTCCAGACCTTCCTGACCGAAGAACTGACCGCCGCCGAAAATGTGGCAAGCGTAAAGACCTCGCTTGTGATCCGTGGCGCCAAGGACGAGCCGGGCGTGCCGTTCGATGTGCTGGAAGCGCGGATTGCGCAGAGCGCTTAAGCCGCGCGCATTCCCTCAAATTCAAACGCCGTAATCCGGGGCAGGGGCATCGGGCCAAAGTCGGCCATATTGCGCACATGCGGAAACAGTCCCGTGAACACATCCCAGCTGGCGCGATCCATCATTTGATCGGCGCTTTCGCCGGGATGGAAGCTTTCGGTTTCAACACCATTGGCGCGCAGGGTTTGCTGCCCGTAAAACGCCAGATGATAGGTGCGCACCGGCGTGACCGGGCGTATGTCGATCAGGTTCACTCCATCCACAAATGCGCGTGCCGGGGCAAAGGCCGAGGGCGTGCCAAACATCGTGGTACAGCCCTGATGTTTGAACAGCATCCTTGCGCGCGGTCCCAGCATCAGGTCGGGCATCGGACGCCCGATACCAAAGGTGTCTGCTGAAATGCGGATCAGGCGACTGTCGTCATTGTTCAGGCCGGGCATATCGGGGAACACCTGCATAGAGCCGATCCAAAGCAGCTTTTGCAGGCCATTATCTACGGTTTCGATCTCCATGCCGGGTTCTAGATCCTCAACAGCGGTCGGGCCGTATTCTGTCGGGATCAAAGTGCCGCGCGCATAGGAGGCGAAAGCAGTTTCAAAATCTGGGGTGGCCGGGGCCGTCACCGTGGTGTCGATCCGATGGCCGGAAGGTGTCAGACCGGCAATCTCATATTTGCGCGTCAGAGGCGTGGCGCGCAGAGATTGCCGGTCTGGACTAACCGTCGAGAGAGTGGGCTTGGAGGCCCGGGTATCCGACGCGAGGCTGGCGTCGGGAAGGCGAGGGTACGACATGCGAACAGTCCTTGAGGCTGTCACATCTGCAACGGCCCCCACCGGATACGCAGACGAACTTGTTGAGACTGAATTTGCCTCAATTTGTCTGATCCTGTCAAAATTTTGCTGGATTTGGCGCTTGGATCGCCCGCAATGCGGGGCGTGTCAGATCACTGTTTCCGAAACGGCGGTTAATCCCGCCTTATTCTGATTCTCACCGGTCCGAATCAAAAACCCCCGCACAGGGTGCGGGGGCTGTATAAATAGTCGGCGGTGGGCGTGGGTCAGGCCCGTGCCACAACGCGCAGTTTCGGGGCCGGTTCGCGACGGCGCTGCTTTTGGCTGCGGGTCCACGGCAGGTCGGGTGTCTCTTTGGCGGTTTCTTCCAGAACCCACTTCATCCAACGACGATTGCTTTTCATCTGCTCTCTCCTGACCTGCGCGCCCTTTGGGCTTGCGCGATTGTTTCTGTCCTCGTGCCATAACTGGCGTTGGACCCATATTGATTACGCAATGGGGCGGGTCTGTGGCCGGGAATGTGTCATTTTGGGGTCAAGGCGTGAAAGAAATATGGCCTTACAGCCGGATCGCCGAGATCAGCCGACCATAGTCTGCTTCGCCCGCATGGGTCGTGCGACGATAAGAATAGAACCGGTCAGGGTCGTGATAGGTGCAATGGTTGATCCAAGAGGCCGCCCCAACACCCGCTTGGCGTAGCCGGTGCAAACCGAAAGACGGCAGGTCGAACTGGTATTTGTCGTCACGGGCGCCGTTCGCAAAGAACTGTTGGTGGTCGGGGTCTTCTGCCAAGAAGGCCTCAAGGAATTCCTGCCCAACCTCATAAGCGCCCTGACTGATACAGGGCCCGATCACGGCAACGGTATCGGCGCGCTGGGCGCCCAGCCCCTCCATTGCGTCCAACGTCGCTTCCAGAACACCATCCAACGCGCCGCGCCAACCGGCATGGGCCGCGCCAATCACGCCCGCCCGGGCATCAGCAAACAGCACGGGCTGACAATCGGCCGTCAGGATGGTCAGCGCCAGACCGGGCTTGTCGGTCACAACCGCATCTGCGGTTTTACCGCTTTGGCCCGGCGCCTGAACGACTACCGCATCACCGGAATGCACCTGATGCACCCCGATCAACGCGTCTGGGGCCACCTCCATCGCGGCCGCTACGCGGGCACGGTTGATCCGAACCACCTCGGACAGGTCCGACGATCCGGCACCGCAATTCAGCCCCGAGAACACCCCCGAAGACGCCCCGCCACGGCGGGTGAAAAATCCATGCCTAAGAGGCAGCAACTCATCGCTTGTCAGTATTTCAAGGCTCATGAAGCAAATCCGGGTGGTGTAGGCGCGCCTTTGGGCAACAGCGCCAGCGTTTTGAAGAGCGTTCCCATTTCCTGGGGATGGGTCAAGCGGCGATGTGCGGAAATGTGATTTTCCAGCGCTTCCCCGCGCAGCTTTTGGGCCAAGGCCTGTGCGCGTGCGGTGATGCCAAGGCGTTCCAGAAATACACCCTGAGCCGTCATCTGCGGCACTTGCAGGCCCACCGCCGCCTTTGCGACGGCTTCAAACTCGACATGGGCGGTCAGATCCGCAAGACCCGGCTCTGCCAATGCGTCCACAGGTTTGTGATCGCGCAATGCCTGAAACGTATCACCCAAAGACCGCCAATCGCCGTAATCCAAGATCAGTGCTGCGCCGCCATGGGCGGCGATTCGGGCGCTGATCTGCGCGGTGATCGGGGCGGCGGCCGGGCAAAATTCGACGATGTCGCCCGGGTTTGTATCCCCCAGCCGGTGATCTAGCGCGGCAATGGGCGCGGGCGCCGACAAACCCATCGACAGCGCGCCATCTTTCAACGCTACCTGAACTTCGCGCCAGCCTTTTTCGTCGCGTTGGAACTGGCGGATGGGCAGGGCATCGAAGAACTCGTTTGCAACAAGGAACAATGGGGCCTGTGGCAAAGCGTCTATCGTATCGCTCCAAGTGACGTTGTGGTCGCCGAGACGTTCTTGTTGGATGCCAGCAAGGGTTTCAGAGGCTTCGATCAGATGCACGTTGGCCGCCTTTAGAAAGCCGGGCACCTTAGCCGTTACACGCAGGATGTCCGCCATCAAAGTGCCACGGCCCGGCCCGGGCTCGGCCAGCGTAAAGGGGGTGGGGCAGCCCTGATCCATCCAGCACTGCGCCAGCCAAAGCCCGATCATCTCGCCAAACATCTGGCTGATCTCGGGGGCGGTGATGAAATCCCCCCCCCGCCCGAACGGATCACGCGTGGCGTAATAGCCGTGATCGGGATGCAGCAGGCACTCGGCCATATAATCCGACAGGCTGATCGGCCCCTGCGCCGCGATCCGGCGTTTCAGAATGTCAGCCAGTTCCGTCATGCTTTGCGGCGCGCGATCACGATCAGGGCGACGCCAAAGGCGACCATGGGCAGAGACAGTAACTGACCCTGTGATAGCCCTACACCGCCCGAGTGGATGACCCATCCCGCCGGATTGTCCGGCGTTACGAACTGTGCATCGGCTTGCCGGAACAGCTCTACAAATATGCGCGCCAAACCGTAGCCTGCGAAAAACACACCGGTGATTTGCCCGGGGCGTTTTAACCAATGCCGCCCAAAGACCAGCCACAGGATCACCACCATCAGCACAAGACCTTCGAGCGCCGCTTCATAAAGCTGTGAGGGATGGCGGGGCAGACCCATTGGATCGGTGGGAAAGATCATCGCCCAGGGTACGTCCGTGGCGCGCCCCCAAAGTTCGCCATTGATAAAGTTGGCCATTCGACCAAAGAACAGCCCCAACGGCGTCGCCACAGCCAAAGCATCGGCGGCTGACAATAGTATGATCCCGTGTTTTCGACAGAACCAGATCAGCGCCAGCATCACACCCAACAGCCCGCCGTGAAACGCCATCCCGCCCTGCCACAGTATCGGGATTTCCAACGGGTTCTGCAGGTAGTGCATCGGTTTATAGAACAGCACAAAGCCCAGTCGCCCGCCCAGGATCACGCCAAAGATCACCCAAGTCAGAAGTTCCTCGACCTGCTCGGGCGTCATCGGTGCCGTCTGTCCGGGCCAAAGGCGCGGCGTCTTCATCAGGCGCACCACCAGACGCCAGCCCACGATCAGCGCAACGATATACGCCATCGCGTACCACCGCAGGGCAAATTCGAACCCGAAAAGCGAGATCGAGAAGATTTCAGGGCTGATATCGGGGTAGGACCAGATTGCTTGCATATCTGCCTCTTGCCTGTTGGGCGCGGCGCAAGTCAACCTTGAGCTTACGTCGCTTGCAGCCCATATAGGGATCAAATGTAACGCCGGAGGCGCAAATGCAGAGTCGCAACAAATTTTTCGATGACATGTCGCAGCTGATGACCAATGCGATGGGCGTGGCGCAAGGCGCCAAGGACGAAGCCGAGACCGCGTTCAATTCGATGATCGAGCGCTGGTTGGCAGATCGTGATTTCGTAACCCGTGAAGAGTTTGACGCGGTGCGGGCCATGGCACAGAAGGCGCGCGAAGAAAATGAAGCGTTGAAAGCCCGGATTGAGGCGCTGGAAGCCAAGTAACAGGCTTAACGCATCCAATTAGCGCAGCGAAAATTCCCCGGCGCTTAGTCCGCCAGCGCGGCTTAGCGCGCTGAGCTGTTTGAACATCGACTCCAGAGTACGCGAGTAACGGATCGTGGCGCTGTCTCTTTCGGCCGCGTTCTGGGCGTTGTGCATTGCAAAATGGGCCAGCTCTGCGGCGCGCAGAATTTGACGCAAATCGCTGAGATGATCCGTTTCGACATCGGTCTGGGTTGCAGCAGTGTTCGGCCACAAGGGCGTAATAACATTGCTCTCGGTTTTGGAATTATCTTTTTTGTTCAATTTGCTACTCGCTGTATGAACATTGTTCAATGAGTGGTGCTGTCGTAATGCGCGATCTTGTATTTGATCTGCGCAACTTAAGGCATATTTATCTTGAAACGACAAGGAAAATATGCCTTATGGGCCTTAGCTGATTTATTTGTCGTGAGCGGCGTGTCATTGTGCGCCGAAATGATGCTAAATCCAGCGCGATCTGCGGCGATGGCCAATAGAATACGTGAGCTCGTCGAAGATGGGCTTGCAAAGAAAGGCGTGTCTGCACGGCGCGCCTCTATGGACGTTGTCGGCCACGACGGTTTGATTCGCGACATCCGCGCCGGGCGTATGCCCAGCTTTGATCGGTTGATCGCATTGTTTGAGTATCTCTCGGTGCCGGTCTCATTCGGTCCGGCTTCGGGGCAGAAGTTGTTTGGTATGGCCGAAGACGCACCTTCTCAATCCTCCACCAGTTTTGAACAGCCTGCCGCCGGGCAGGCCGGTGCGATGCTGCCGTTTCCTTGGCACCCCGCTAGTGGCAAACGTGGCATGGCGCCGGTGGGCTTGTCCGCAGCTTGGCTTACCGAAAACGAACTGCGGCCAGAGCATCTTTCGGTGGTGATTGCCCCTTGGGACGGGCGGGAGCGGTTCGCTTTGTTGGATTGCGAAGCGGCCCGTGACGGCAGCAATCACATCTGGGGGCTGATTGAGGCCGGGCAGTTGGCGCTGGCGCGCATCACTTGGCAAGACCCTGAGATGATCGTGATTTCCTGGGGGGATGCGCGCCCCGCACGCGCCTTTTCTACAAAGGCGTCCGAGCCCCGCTTGCTGGGCCGGTTGGTCTGGATGGGCGACGCGATTTTGCGCGGTTAGCAGATGCTCACATCCCTTTTTCAACACGTCTGGCCGGTTGCTGACTTGTTGCGCGTCAATGCGCGCTAAACCCCTCTTCCTGTTGATAACTCGAAATTAGCCCTTTACAGGTCCGCCCTTTCGTAACACCATATCTAGTAAGGGTGTTGGGCGAAACACGCCGCACCTAGAGCAGGCACCTAAGCCTTGTGGGGCTGCCATCCCGCGTGGCTACAACAAAAGAGGCCGGGCATGTCACTTTCAGAAGAATTCCTTCACACCGAAGAATTGCACCCTATCGACATCGTTGAACACATCGCCGAGCACCATGATTGGGAGTTCGACCGGGTGCATGATGATCAGATCGCCATGGCCGTAGAGGGCCAGTGGCGGACTTATTCCATCACCCTGGCCTGGTCGGCCTATGATGAAACGCTTCGGATGATCTCGACCTTTGAAATGGACCCGCCCGAAGACAAGCTTCCCCAACTTTACGAGGCGCTGAACCGTGCCAACGACCAATGCTGGACCGGGGCGTTCACCTACTGGCATGAACAGCGATTGATGGTTTACCGCTATGGTCTGGTCATGGCGGGCGGGCAGGTCACCACCGCCGAACAGATCGATCGTTTGATCGGCGCCGCTGTGGGGGCATCCGAGCGCTACTACCCCGCTTTCCAACTGGTGTCCTGGACGGATCAATCCCCCGAGGAAGCCATGCAGGTTGCCATTGCAGAGGCCTACGGGCGCGCCTAACCTGCCCCCCGGATCAACAACGGGGTTCACCATGAATATGCAAGACGTACATCGCCGCGGTCTGGGGCTTCTGGGCTGCGGTAAGATGGGATCAGCCATGTTGCAGGGCTGGCTGGCGCAGGGCGTGCCGGCCTCGTCGGTTTGGGTGATTGATCCCTATCCGTCGGATTGGCTGCAAGGGCTGACGACGCAGGGCTTGCATTTGAACGACGGTTTGCCCGACAGCCCCGCCATCCTTTTGGTTGCTGTAAAGCCGCAAATGATGCGCGAAGCGCTGCCGGACGTCGCCAGATACGGCGATGGCGCAACGCTGTTCATTTCAGTCGCCGCCGGCACACCGATTGCTTTGTTCGAAGACATGCTGGGGCCTGAAACTCCGATCATCCGCGCCATGCCTAACACCCCGGCTGCAATTGCACGTGGCATCACTGCAATCGTGGGCAATGCGCAGGCGGGAGAAGATGCGCTGGATCTGGCCGAAGACCTGCTGTCGGCGGTCGGGCAAACCGTGCGACTGGATGGCGAAGACCAGATGGATGCGGTGACGGCGGTTTCAGGCTCGGGGCCTGCCTATGTCTTTCACCTGATCGAAACGCTTGCCGCTGCTGGCGTCGCGCAGGGCCTGCCCGCTGATCTGGCGATGAAACTGGCCAAGGCCACGGTTGGCGGGGCTGGGCAACTGGCCGAAGACGCCGACGACGACCCTGCGCAACTGCGGGTCAATGTCACCTCGCCCGGAGGCACAACCGCCGCCGCGCTTGAGGTGTTGATGAACCCTGACACCGGTTTTCCCGATCTGCTGAGCCGCGCGGTCAAAGCTGCGGCAGATAGGGGCAGGGAGCTTGCGAGATGAGCCAGATCAGCTTTGATGACTTCGCCAAAGTGGATATCCGCGTCGGTCGGATCATCCGGGCCGAGCCCTTCCCCGAAGCCCGCAAACCGGCCTATAAGCTGTGGATTAACTTTGGCCCCGAGATCGGCGAAAAGAAATCGTCGGCGCAAATCACCAAACATTACGATCTGGATCAGCTGGTCGGAAAAGAGGTGCTGGCCGTGGTGAACTTCCCGCCCCGCCAGATAGGCCCGGTCATGTCGGAAGTGTTGGTTCTGGGCCTGCCTGATGAGGATGGCGAAGTGGTGCTGTTGCGCCCCGATCTGGATGTGCCGCTTGGCGGGAAGATGTTCTGATGACCCGCATCCTGATCTCGCGCCCCTTACCGGACCCCGTAATCGACGCCGCCCGCGCTTTGGGGGACGTGGCCGTGCGGCCCCAGACCCTGCCGATGACCGGCGATGAACTGCGCGCCGCGTTAATCGGGTATGACGTGATCCTGCCGACGTTGGGCGATATGTTCAGCGCGGATATCCTGGGCTCTGTCGATCAGCCCCGCACCCGACTTCTGGCGAATTTCGGGGTTGGCTATAACCACATCGACGCGGCGGCCTGCGCGGCGAAAGGCATCGCTGTTACCAACACGCCGGGCGCCGTCACAGATGCCACGGCGGATATCGCGATGACGTTGATCCTGATGTCATGCCGCCGCGTGGGCGAGGGTGAACGAACCCTGCGCGCTGGAAAATGGGAAGGCTGGCACCCGACCCAGATGCTGGGGCAGCATGTGTCAGGCAAAACCGTGGGAATCATTGGCATGGGCAGGATCGGGCAAGCCATCGCGCGGCGCTGTCATTTTGGGTTTGGCATGGATGTCGTGTTCTTTAATCGCTCAGCCAAATCGGTAGATCTTCCTGCAACGCAACTGGACAGCATCAATGATGTGGCCGCTCAGGCGGACGTGGTGGTGGTGGCTGTGCCCGGGGGCACGCAAACCCATCACCTGATCGGGGCAGATGTTTTTGCCGCGATGCAGCCATCGGCGCATTTCGTGAATATTTCGCGTGGCGATGTGGTGGATGAATCTGCCTTGATCACCGCGTTGCAAAGCGGCCAGATCAGAGGGGCGGGGCTGGACGTGTATGAGTTTGAACCCAAGGTGCCCGATGCGCTGATCCAGATGCAGAACGTCACGTTGCTGCCGCATCTGGGCACGGCCGCGCTGGAGGTACGCACCGCGATGGGCCTGATGGCTGTCGATAATATCCGGGCTTATCTGGCGGGCGAGGCCCTGCCGAACGCGGTCTAGCGGTCCATCTCTTGACGCCAGTGGCGGCGGCACAGCGACACATAGGTTTCATTGCCGCCAATCTGCACCTGCGCCCCATCACGCAACGCTTTGCCATCTTCACCAAGCCGCACCACCATCGTGGCCTTCTTACCGCAATGACAGATCGTGCGTACTTCGCGCATTTCATCTGCCAGCGCCAAAAGGGCGGCCGAACCGGGAAACAATTCCCCCCGAAAATCGACCCGCAGCCCGTAACACATCACGGGTACCCTTAGGTCATCCACCGCGCGGGCAAGCTGCCAAACCTGATCTTTGCTTAAAAATTGTGCTTCGTCGATAAATACGCAAGCACAGGGACCTTGGTCTAATCTGCGGCGGAGGATCGCAAACAGATCATCATCTTCTTGAAACAATGCTGCGGTATCGCCGATGCCGATTCTGGAGGCGATGCGCCCCTTGCCAGCCCGGTTGTCCAGCCGCGCCGTCATTAGAAACGGCTCCATTCCGCGTTCGCGATAGTTATGCGCGGCTTGTAGCAGGATTGTCGATTTCCCTGCATTCATTGTCGAATAATGGAAGTAAAGCTTGGCCATATACGCTTATCCCGCTGCACAGCGCGGCATTCAAGGGCCAAACGGAAAACAGGCCCAACCGCCCCCGCAGAAGGGAACGACCAGGCCTGTAAGACTTATAAACATCACCTAATAATGCTCAAGGCAAGGCTGCCGCCACGTTTCCGATCAAGGCCGGAGTAGCACCCTCCCCCGGGGGGCCATGGGGCAGCCTTTACTCGAACCGACGTTAGGGAAAGGCCGGTTACTCGCACCAATCCCGCCGCAACGGGATTGATTAATATATGACAAAAGTGTTTTTCCCTATTAATGGGAAAAGGGTGCGGGCATTCCCCGCCCATAAATGAAGACTGAGTTAACAGGTGGAAAAGTATGGCAGGGGTCGGAAGCTATTTGAAGAAGCATAGCGAGGCGCTGGTAAAGGATGTGGGTATCGAAGCCGCCTGCAAACTGACCGGTCGTTCCAAAGCGACCCTTGGTCGGTACTATTCGGACGCCGAGGAACATTCGGACCGTTTCATGCCGGTGGACGCGGTTGCGGCGCTAGAGCAAGAGGCGAGTTTCCCCTATGTCACGACGGCATTGGCCGAGCTTAAAGGCATCACACTGTCTTACAAGCAGGCGTCAAAAAACGACGACTCGTCAGGCGGGGTCAATTCCGACGTCGTGGCGTTGTCACAGCGGTTTGCCATGTTGATGTCGGAATACAGCCAGTCGATCGAGGACGGGATCATCACCATCAACGAGGCCAAACGCCTGTTGCGTGAAACCGTAGCCCTGCAAGAGGTGTTGTTGGATATGAAACTTCACCTTGAAGAAGAGTCTGGCTGACATCGCCCAAAGCGTTGATGCGGAGCCTTCAATCTCTGCGCAAAAGCTTTACCAAAGGTGTCTTGTGCGGGCGTCGCGGATCAGCTGCGGCGTTCAAGGATGACAGAGCCAACAGAATATCCAGCCCCGAAAGAACAGATCAGCCCCAGGTCTCCGGATGCCAAATCGCTGGAATACTTGGAAAAAGCGATGATCGACCCTGCGGAAGAGGTGTTGGCATAGTCTTGCAGGATATTGGGTTGTTGGCCCGGTTCCGGCGCGCGGCCAAGCACCTTTTTGCCGATGAAATCGTTCATGGTCTTGTTGGCCTGATGCAGCCAGAGCCGTTTTAGATCAACGGCTTGGACGTTTTCGGATTTCATGTGGGTCAGGATGTGGTCGGACACCAACGGCAGAACCTCTTTGAAAACCTTGCGGCCGTTTTGCATGAACTGCATGTCACGGCGATCCTCCATCCCGCCGGGGCGGGTGCGGCGCAAAAAGCCGTTATTGTTCCGTATGTTATTGGAAAACTGCGTGGCGCAGCGGGTCGATCTGATCGCGAAATGAGCGCCCTTTGCGTCTGCGACCCGTTCCAGCAACACGGCGGTGCAGACGTCGCCAAAGATGAAATGACAGTCACGATCACGCCATTCCAGATGGGCGCTGCAAATCTCGGGGTTCACGACTAAGGCTTTGGAAATGCTGCCGGATTTGATCATGTCTGCGGCGGCCTGAATGCCGAATGTCGCCGAGGAACAGGCGACATTCATGTCAAACCCAAACCCGCCGCAGCCCAGAAGTTGTTGAATTTCAACGGCAATCGCCGGGTAAGCGCGTTCATGGTTTGACGCGGCGACCAGCACGGCATCCACTTGATCGGCGTTCACTCCGGCTTGATCCAGCGCTGTCTGGCAGGCTTTCACGCCCATTTCGGCCATCACGCTGGGGGTGTCATCGGGGCGCTCGGCCAGCACGGGGTGCATGATGTCCGGGTCAAGAATCCCTTTTTTATCAAGCACATATCGCTGTTCTATGCCCGAGGCCTTGATGATGAATTCGGTCGAAGACTGCGGGACGGGCTGCGCCGCGCCCGACGCGATGGCCTCGGCATTTTCAGCGTTTACCCGGTCGGCGTAGGCGTTGAAGGCGGTGACCAGCTCATCATTGGTGATGACCTGATCGGGGGTGAACACCCCGCTGCCGGTGATAGCTGCCTGCGTCATGAAAATCCCCTCCACCCGTTAATGGTTTGAGGGGAGGGCAAAGCTGCGCAGGGGTCAAGCGGCGCCCGAATTTACGTTGCGGCAGGGCATGCACAAGCGATGCACATCCGATGCACAACCCATGCGCACGATTGTGCACCCGGGCGTTAACCATTGGGCGGCAGATTGGGCGGTGAAAGGAGCCCATGATGCGACAGGTAGAACCCGACAAGATGACCAAGACCGAGCGGCTGCATTGGAGTTACGGCGTCGATGCGCTGAACATGATCGAGCATGACCTGCACAGCCGTCTGGGCCTGCTGGGGGCGTTGCCGAGTGAATGGCATCAGATTTGCAATGACGATGATAAGCGCGATGTGAAACGCACCCGCGTGACGATTGCCTTGGACGCGGATGTGGTGAAGTTTTTCAAAGCGCTGGGGCCGGGCTATCAGCCGCGCATGAACCGTGTTCTGCGGGCGTTCATGCACATGCGGCTGGCCAAGCTGATCGACGGGCCAGACACCACCGACTACATCCTGCGCCCCGAAGAGGTGATGCGCGACGGCGAGGCCAAACCGCGCTGGGGCGATACCAAGCGCAAGCTGGGCGAGATGGGGATTGAGGAGGGTTGAATCATATGCTTGTTCGCAAGTGAAGATAATGCTTGAAAAATTCACAATTAAGTATGATATTCACCCTATGAGGTGAACCCGAACTCTGGGAGGTTTCTCATGCGCACCCAGTTTAACTCGGATCGTGGAGATCAGCCTGATCCCAATGCCGTGCTGACAAAGGCGGTGATGCGTGCGGCCAGTTTGATGGATGTGAGTCAGGTAGAGCTTGCGGCAATCCTAGGGTTGTCCGAAGCCAAGATATCGGCTGTTGCCAAACATGGGGCTGTGCTTCCTGACCGCCCGCTGAACCGCAATATGGCCGCTTATTTTGTGCGGATATTCCGCTCGCTTGACGCGATTGTCGGCGGAGATCAGGCGGTTGCAGCAAGCTGGCTGCGCAATCATAATGTGGTGCTTGGGCACGCACCGATTGACGCGATGAAGTCGGTCGCTGGATTGGTGCATGTGATGGACTATCTGGACCAACGCCGTGCCCCCCTTTGACCTGACGCCGATGGCGGGCGCGGCGGTTCGGTTCGCCGAAGATCAAAACCGGGCTTCTAGCATGAAATTGGTGGATGATCTGGAGGAACAGAGCATTCTGGAAGAGCTGCTGGACGCGTCCAAGCCGCCGGTGCCCGTCGAATGCGCCCATCTGCATTACCTTTTGTTCACGCCGTTTCGTTATGTGCCGCGGGTTTCGTCGCGGTTTCGGCGTGCGGGCGACGCGCGCGGGGTTTTATACGCGGCAGAGAATCTGGAAACGGCAGCGGCTGAGACGGCATTCTATGCCTTGCTTTTCTATGCGGAAAGCCCGGACACCGCCCCGCCAAACGGGCATGTGTCGCGCACCTGTTTTAAGCTGCGATATCGCGCGGATGCGGCGCTGGATCTGACAGTGCCGCCGTATTCTGATGACGCGACGCTGAGTGATCCGGTGGATTACACGGCAAGCCTGGCGCTGGCCGAGGCCGTCCGCGATGCGGGCGGGCAAGTGATCCGATCTACGTCGGTGCGCGACCCAGGGGCGCGAGCCAATATCAACATCCTGAGCTGTGATGCGATCGAAAATCGGCCACCCTCGGATAGCGCGGGCTGGCAGTTCTGGGTGAAACCCGAAGCGGTTCTTGCCAAAGAGGATTTTTGCGGGGGTCAGTCTTTTGAGTTCAGGATTGCCGAATTTGCCAACGATCCGCGCATCCAGAGCTGGCTGGATGCGCGACGTTAGGGTGTCGGCTTACTGCTGCAAGCTGCGGACGTCGACGTCGCCTTCTTCGCGGGACTTCATCGCCAGCGCGGCGGCGTGGGACGCGGCGGCGGTGGTGAAGTAGGGGATCTTGTCATAGAGCGCGACCGAGCGGATTTCGCGGCTGTCGTTGACGGCCTGTGCGCCCTCGGTGGTGTTCATGACCAGCTGGATGCCGCCGTCTTTCATCGTGTCGACGATGTTGGGGCGGCCTTCATAGACTTTGTTCACCACTTCGCAGGCGATGCCGTTGCCTTCAAGGAAGGACGCGGTGCCGCGGGTGGCGACGATTTCAAAGCCCAGATCGACCAGCGTTTGTGCGGTTTCGACCAGCGTGGGCGATTTGTCGTCATCCTTGATCGAGAAGAACACCTTGCCCTCGGTCGGCAGGGTGACGCCTGCGCCCATCTGCGCCTTGAGGAAGGCGCGGGGGAAGGATTTATCCCACCCCATGACTTCACCGGTTGAACGCATTTCGGGGCCAAGGATCGTGTCGACGCCGGGAAAGCGGGCGAAGGGCATGACGGCCTCTTTGACCGAGAACCACGGCATGTTCGGGTCCACCAACGTCATCGGATCGGCGGCGGGTTGACCGGCTTTGTCGGCAGGGCGCAGCGGGAAGTCGGTCAGCTTTTCACCGGCCATGATGCGCGCCGCAATCGAGGCAATCGCGCTGTCGGTGGCTTTAGCCACAAACGGCACGGTGCGCGAGGCACGGGGGTTGACCTCGATCAGGTAGATATCGCCATCCTTGATCGCGAACTGGATGTTCATCAGGCCGACAACGTTCAGCGCCAGTGCCAGCGCGTTGGTTTGCGCCTTGATCTGGTCGATCAGGTCTGCGGACAGCGAGTAGGGCGGCAGCGAGCAGGCGGAGTCGCCCGAGTGCACGCCGGCCTCTTCGATGTGTTGCATGATGCCGGCGATGTGGACGTTCTTGCCGTCGCACAGGGCATCCACATCCAGTTCGGTCGCGCCGGAAAGGTAGCTGTCAAGCAGGACCGGGCTGTCGCCGGAAACCACCACGGCCTCGGCGATGTAGCGTTCCAGCTGGGCCATGTCGCGCACGATTTCCATCGCGCGGCCCCCCAGCACGTAGGACGGGCGGATGACCAGTGGGAAGCCGATTTCCTCTGCGATCTCAAGGGCTTGGGCGTCGGTGGAGGCGATGCCGTTTTTCGGCTGTTTGAGGCCCAGCTCATTGACCAGCGCCTGGAAACGCTCGCGGTCTTCGGCAAGGTCGATGGCGTCCGGCGTGGTGCCCAGGATCGGGATGCCTTCGGCTTCCAAAGCATTCGCCAGTTTCAGCGGGGTCTGGCCGCCAAACTGAACGATCACGCCGTGCAGTGTGCCGTTTTCCTGTTCCACGCGCAGGATTTCCATCACGTGTTCAAAGGTCAGCGGCTCGAAATACAGGCGATCCGAGGTGTCATAGTCGGTTGAAACCGTTTCGGGGTTACAGTTGACCATGATGGTTTCATAGCCTGCGTCGGTCAGCGCAAAACAGGCGTGACAGCAGCAGTAATCAAACTCGATCCCCTGACCGATCCGGTTGGGGCCACCGCCCAAAATGACGACCTTCTTTTTGTCGCTGGGGCGGGCTTCGCATTCGACGTCGCCCATCACCGGGGCTTCGTAGGTCGAGTACATGTAGGGGGTCTGCGCTTCGAATTCGGCGGCGCAGGTGTCGATGCGTTTGAAGCTGGCGGTGACGCCAAGGTTCAGGCGCGCCCGGCGGACCTGTGCTTCGTCGCGGCCGGTCAGATTGGCCAAACGGGCGTCGGTGAAGCCCAGCATCTTGAGCGCGCGCAGGCCTTCTTCGGTCACGGGTAGGCCGTTCTTGCGCACGTCTTCTTCGGCGTCCACGATCTCGCGGATGCGGTCCAGGAACCAAGGGTCAAAGGCGGTGGCGGCGATGATTTCATCGTTGGTCAGGCCGTGACGCATGGCTTGCGCGATGGTGCGCAGGCGGTCGGGCGTGGCGACGGAGATCGCCTTGGTGACGGCAGCCTTGTCAGGGGCGCCTTCGATTTCAACCTCATCAAAACCGGTCAGGCCCGATTCCATCGAGGCCAGCGCTTTTTGCATGCTCTCGTGGATGGTGCGGCCGATCGACATGGCCTCGCCCACCGATTTCATCGCGGTGGTCAGGTGCGGTTCTGAGCCCGGGAATTTTTCGAATGCGAATTTCGGGATCTTGGTGACGACATAGTCGATGGTCGGCTCGAAGCTGGCCGGGGTGACTTTGGTAATGTCATTGTCCAGCTCATCGAGCGTATAGCCGACGGCCAGTTTCGCGGCGATCTTGGCAATCGGGAAACCGGTGGCTTTGGAGGCCAGTGCAGACGAGCGCGACACGCGCGGGTTCATCTCAATCACCACCATGCGGCCGTCTTTAGGGTTCACGGCCCACTGCACGTTCGAGCCGCCGGTTTCCACACCGATTTCACGCAGCACGTTGATGGAGTGCGTGCGCATGATCTGGTATTCTTTGTCGGTCAGGGTCAGGGCGGGGGCGACGGTGATGGAGTCGCCAGTGTGTACGCCCATCGGGTCAACGTTTTCGATGGCGCAAACGATGATGGCGTTGTCGGCGCGGTCGCGCACGACTTCCATCTCGTATTCTTTCCAGCCCAGAAGTGATTCATCGACCAGAATCTGGTTCACCGGCGAGGCATCCATGCCCGAGCGGCAATAGTGGATGTAGTCATCGCGGTTGTAGGCCACGCCGCCGCCGGTGCCGCCCAGGGTAAAGGCGGGGCGGATGATGGCGGGCAGGCCAATTTCTTCCAGATCGTCGAGTGCGATTTGCACCCCGGCGTCCAGATCGGTGCTGCCGTCCTCTTTCGTGGGGGCGGTGACGATGGTGGCCTTGGGGTTTTCGATGCCCAGACGGTCCATCGCTTCGCGGAACAGCTTGCGGTCTTCGGCCATTTCAATGGCGTCGCGTTTGGCGCCGATCATTTCCACGCCAAACTTATCCAGCACACCCATTTCTTCGACGGCCAATGCGGTGTTCAGGCCGGTTTGCCCGCCCATGGTGGGCAGCAGCGCATCGGGGCGTTCTTTTTCGATGATCTTGGCGACGACCTCAGGGGTGATCGGCTCGATATAGGTCGCATCGGCCAGTCCGGGGTCGGTCATGATGGTCGCCGGGTTCGAGTTGACCAGAATCACCCGGTAGCCTTCTTCGCGCAGCGCTTTACAGGCTTGCGCGCCCGAGTAGTCAAATTCGCAGGCCTGACCAATAATAATTGGCCCCGCGCCGATGATCATGATGGAGTTGATATCGGTTCTTTTAGGCATGGTACGACCCTCGGCGATTGGCAAAATCTTGGGGGTTATAGCCAAGCAAAACACAGGCGCAAGCCCCCCTTGCGCGGATTCTCGAAAAACCACGCACCCCGCGGTTTGCGCGCGGTGCGAATCCGGTTTGGGCCGGGTGCATTTCCGATCTGCGCCCTTATATCAGGAAACAGAGGGCAGTGTGATGAGCGAAACCTATATTTCCCGTATCAGAAATCCCGGGCGGCTGCGGCTGTGGGCCGAGTTCATCGGGTTCTATGTGCTGGTGCCTTTGGGTGTGGCACTGTTCATGCCGCCGACGTTGATCTTTCCGGCGTTATTTATCGCCATGTTGATCGGTTTGTCGCTTCTGCATCTGACGCCGGGATTTGCTTGGCACCAATTGCGGTGGCGGGACGGATTCGACTGGCGCGTTGTGGCTGTTTTCACCGGGGTCACGCTGATGGTTGCCGCTGCGGCGCTGGGCCTGACCCGCCCCGAAGAATTTTTCAACATCCTGCGCGCCCAGCCGATGATGCTGCCGATCATCATCGTGTTTTACCCGATTCTGTCGGCCCTGCCGCAAGAGGTGGTGTTCCGGGTCCTGTTTTATCGGCGCTATGGCGGGCTGTTTGCGGTGGGAAAACCCGCGATGCTGATCAATGCGGTGGTCTTTTCACTGGCGCATTTGATGTATTGGAGCTGGACCGTCGCCTTTATGACCTTCTTTGGCGGGCTGATCTTTTCATGGGCCTATGAATGGCGGCGCAGTTTCGCATTGGCGGTATTGCTGCACGCCATTGCCGGGTGGATCATTTTCACGCTGGGGCTGGGCGTGTTCTTTTATTCGGGCAATGTGGTGCGACCGTTTTAGGCCATGTAGTCGCGTGTCAGGGGCACGGCGTCTTGTTGGCGGGTCAGTTGGAACTGAAAGACCACCTGTTGGCGCAGGCGGAAGGTCATTTCAGACGCGGCCAGATAATAGCGCCACATGCGACAGAACCGTTCGTCATACAGTGCAGCGGCTTCGTCTTGCCGGGCGGTGAAGCGGTCGTACCAGTGGCGCAGCGTATAGGCATAGTGCAGGCGCCAGACTTCAACATCGGTGGCATAGAGGCGCTCTTTTTCCACCGCCTTCATGACTTCGGACATGGCCGGGGCATAGCCGCCGGGGAAGATGTATTTCTGCACCCACGGGCTGGTAGAGCCAGGCGGGTCTGAGCGCCCGATGGTGTGGATCAGCGCGATACCGTCTTCGGTTAGAAAGTCGCGCACATGGCGGAAGTATTCGCGATAATGGGGCAGGCCGACATGTTCGAACATGCCCACCGAAACGATGCGGTCAAACTGGCCCTGCACCTTGCGGTAATCGGTCAGGCGGAACTGGACGCGGTCGGCCAGACCGGCTTCGGCGGCGCGGGCGGTGGCGATCTTGTGTTGTTCTGCGCTAAGCGTCACGCCCAGCACCTGCGCGCCGTACTCGCGCGCCAGTGTCAGGCCCATGCCACCCCAGCCACAGCCGATATCCAGCACTTTCATGCCCGGTTCGATCCTCAGCTTCTTGGCGATATGCTCTTTCTTTTGCGCCTGTGCCTGTTCCAGCGTGTCGCTGGGCGTTCTGAAATAGGCGCAGGAATATTGCCGGTCTTCGTCCAGAAAAAGATCATAGAGCTGGGCTGAAAGATCATAGTGATGCGCCACGTTTTGCTGGGCGCGCCCGACGGGATTGTATTGCTGCAGGTGGCGGATCATCTGGCGCAGCATCGCATTCAGCTTGAGCGCGGTACTTGTATGGCCCGCGCCGCGATTGCGCAGAACCGTGCCCAAAAAACCGTGCAGGTCATCATTGCCGATGGTCAGGGTGCCGTCCATATAGGCTTCGCCCACGGCCATGTCGGGGTTCATCAGAATTTTGCGGGGCAGGGACTCATCGTGCAGATACAGGTGCACCGGAGAGTCATCGGGCGGACCATAGGTTTGCACAGAGCCATCGGGCATATGCAGGTGCAATTGCCCCTCTTTGATCAGTTGGCGCAGACTTTTATCGAGCGCTTTTCCCCACATCATATCCCCCATGCCACTTCGGTGCGCTGGGCACCTGACCCGGATGGACAAAGTTTAGAACGAACAGGGATTCTGTCCAGCCCGGCGCGGGATGGGGCTTGAATCACAGTGTTTACAAAACCCGGAGTGCTGGATGCATGGGCAAAGCGGCACGTTCTTTCGCAGCTTTTCAACATCAATCCCCGGCCCGCCAAGAGGTTATTTGGGTGCTTTCGCCGCGATTTCGCGCCTCGTGCCCCGGCGCGACTTGACTTTGGGCCGCAAGGCGGGTGTATCGGCGCGACGAACGATATTACCGCAAGGATCTGCCATGCACGCCTTTCGCAGCCATACCTGCGCCGAGCTGAACAAAAGCAACGTCGGAGAGACCGTCCGCCTGTCGGGCTGGGTTCACCGTGTCCGTGACCATGGTGGTCTGCTGTTCATCGACCTGCGCGACCATTACGGCGTGACGCAGGTGATGGCTGACCCTGACAGCCCGGTGTTTGCCGAGATCGAAAAGGTCCGTTCTGAATGGTGCATTCGCATTGATGGCAACGTAAAGGCCCGCGACGAAAGCCTGATCAACCCCAAGATCCCCACCGGCGAGGTTGAGGTGTTCATCCGCGACATCGAGGTTCTGGGCGCTGCCGAAGAGCTGCCGCTGATGGTGTTTGGCGATCAGGAATACCCTGAAGAAACCCGCCTGAAATACCGTTTTCTGGACCTGCGCCGCGAAGTGATGCAGGAAAGCATGAAGCTGCGTTCCGACGTGGTGGCCAGCATGCGCAAGCGCATGTGGGATCTGGATTTCCGCGAATACCAAACGCCGATCATCACCGCATCCAGCCCTGAAGGCGCGCGCGACTTCTTGGTGCCCTCGCGCCTGCACCCCGGCAAATTTTATGCCCTGCCGCAGGCGCCGCAGCAGTTCAAACAGCTGATCATGGTGTCGGGCTTTGATAAATACTTCCAGATCGCGCCGTGCTTCCGTGACGAAGATCCGCGCGCTGATCGCTCGCCCACGGATTTCTATCAGCTGGATTTGGAAATGTCCTTTGCGACCCAGCAGGACGTGTTCGACACGATCCAGCCGGTGCTGCAAGGCGTGTTCGAAGAGTTCGGCGGGGGCCGTAAAGTCGATGCGGAATGGCCGCAGATTTCCTACAAAGATGCCGCCAAATGGTACGGCACCGACAAGCCGGACCTGCGTAACCCGATCAAGATGCAGGATTGCTCGGAACATTTCCGCGGCTCGGGCTTTGCGATTTTCGCCAAGCTGCTGGAGCAAGAAGGCACCGAAGTGCGCGCCATCCCGGCGCCTACGGGTGGTGGCCGCAAGTTCTGTGACCGGATGAACAAATTCGCCCAGGGTGAGGGCCTGCCGGGCATGGGATACATCTTCTGGCGCGAGAAAACCGCCGATGCCGTGGCGCAGGAGCTGGGCATCAAAGTCAAAGAAGCCCAAGCCAAGCTGAAATCCGGCGAGGTCGAAGGTGGCATGGAAGCCGCAGGTCCGCTGGCCAAAAACATTGGCCCCGAGCGCACCGAGGCGATCCGCCAGCAGCTGGGTCTGGGTGTGGGCGATGCGGCGTTCTTCCTGGGTGGCAAGCCGTCTTCGTTTGAAAAGATCGCGGGCAAGGCACGTGATGTGATTGGTCAGGAACTGAACCTGATCGACAAAGACCGGTTCGCCTTTGCCTGGATCGTCGATTTCCCGATCTACGAAAAGGACGAGGAAACCGGCGCGATTGATTTTGAGCACAACCCGTTCTCGATGCCGCAAGGCGGGATGGAGGCGCTGGAAGGCGATCCGCTGGACGTGCTGGGTTATCAGTATGACTTGGCCTGTAACGGCTATGAGCTGGTGTCGGGCGCGATCCGGAACCACAAGCCGGAAATCATGTTCAAGGCGTTCGAAATTGCCGGGTACGGCAAGGACGAGGTCGAAAAACGCTTTGGTGCGCTTGTGAACGCGTTCCAATATGGCGCGCCGCCGCACGGGGGCTGTGCTGCGGGCATCGACCGTATCGTGATGCTGCTGGCCGATCAGCAGAACATCCGCGAGGTCATGATGTTCCCGATGAACCAGCGCGCCGAAGACCTGATGATGAACGCCCCATCCGAGCCGCAAAACGAGCAATTGCGCGAACTTTCGCTGCGGGTCATCGAACAAGAGTAAATTTTCGCCAACGGGTGTAAGATTGCGCGGGCGGACGGTGAAAACCGCCGCCCGTTTTGCTATATAAACGACAGATAGGCCCGCATGGGGCGTATCACGCTTATCTGGTTCGCAAAGGTGCGCGCATGCGTTTTGACTCCCGGCTGGCGGAAATCCGGTTTGGCTATGGCCACAACCCCGACCTGAACCCGCCTGCGGATGCGGGCGAGATCATCGCGCGCCTTGGCGCGCGGGATCGGGCGGCGCAGCGTTGGCCGATTGATCTTTATGCCACGCGGACGCCATTGCTGGTGGAATACCAGCGCCTGAACAAGCTCCGAAAGTCCGGCGATATGGAGGGCGTCACCCTGAACAAAGCCCTGCGCAAACGGGTGCGTCGGGATCAGATGATGTATCTGAACACGGCGCTGAGCCGGGCCGCATTGTCAGAAGATGCGTTTCGCGAGCGGCTGACCCGGTTCTGGGGCGATCATTTCACCGTGCGGGGCAAACAGGCGCTGACCAAGCAGTTGGTGTCGACCTATATCGAAGAGGCAATCCGCCCGCATCTGGCGGGCCGGTTTGCCGACCTGCTGAAATCGGCAGTGACCCATCCGATGATGCTTTTGTATCTGGATCAGTTTCGCTCCATCGGGCCCGGGTCCAACGGGGCCAAGAACGGGAAACGCGGGCTGAATGAAAACCTTGCCCGCGAGGTGCTGGAGCTGCACACGCTGGGTGTGGACGGGGCATATGCGCAAGATGATGTGCGCCAGCTGGCCGAGCTGTTCACCGGGTTGAGCGTGAAATCTGACCGGACATTCGTGTTTCGGGACAACATTGCTGAACCGGGTTCAGAAACGGTTCTGGGTGAAAGCTATGGCGGCCGGAATGCGAATCTGAACGACATTCACGAAGTGCTGGAAGATTTGGCCGTGCATCCGGATACGGCCCGGCATCTGGCTTGGAAACTGGCGGTGCATTTCGTGGCGGATGTCCCTGAGCAGGCGCTGGTTGAACATGTCGCGCAGGCCTATTTGCGCAGCGGTGGTGATCTGACGGCAACCTATAGCGCGCTGCTGGAACATCCCGCCGCATGGGCGGCACAGTTGGGCAAAGCGCGCCAACCGTTTGATTTTATTGCGGCCAGCCTGCGGGCATTGGCGGTTTCGCCGCGCACCATGTCCGAGCATGACGACAAGGATGTCTTGCGCCGCTACTATAAACCGATGCGGGCGATGGGTCAGAACTGGGAATTTCCGGGTGGCCCTGATGGCCTGCCCGAGGAGGCCTCGTACTGGATCACCCCGCCGGCGTTGGCGGTGCGGATCAACTGGGCCCTGCGCGCGCCTGAAGATATTTTGGCCAAGTTGCCTGACCCGCGCGCGTTGCTGGAGCGCGCCCTTGGGCCGATGGCAAATGACGCGCTTAACTTCGCTGTGGCGGGGGCGGAAAACCGGTCGGTGGGCGTGGCATTGGTGCTGACGTCACCGCAGTTTCAACGGAGGTAAGTCATGGCAGTTTCCCTTTCCAGACGTGGGTTCATGGCGCTGGGGTGCTCGGCGGCGGCCTCGCCTTTGTTGACACCTGTGACGCTGGCTGCGGCGCCTTGGGATCAGCGGTTGGTGGTGATTATTTTGCGCGGTGCCATGGATGGGGTGGATGTTGTGCAGCCTTACGGCGACCGGGCGCTGGCGGCGGCACGGCCGACGCTTTTGACCGGCGAAGCCGGGGGCGCGATTGATCTGGACGGGTTTTATGCTTTGCACCCGGCTTTGGCCGACTTGATGCCGATGTGGCGCGCCGGAGAGTTGGGTTTTGCCCATGCGGTGTCGACGCCATATCGCGACAAACGCAGCCACTTTGACGGGCAGGATTTGCTGGAGGCGGGCACCGGGTTTGAAGAGGGCACGCATACGATCCGGGACGGCTGGCTGAACCGCTTGTTGCAGGTCACGCCCGATTTGGCGGCGGAAACGGCCTATTCGGTGGGGCAAGGCGAGATGTTGATCTTGTCGGGGCAGGCGCAGGCGGCGTCTTGGGTGCCGGACACGAACTTGGCCTTGTCGCCCCAAACGCGGGATTTGATGCGTCTTGTGGCGGCCTCGGACCCGCTGTTTGCCGATGCCCTTGGCGATGCGGTGCAGATTGTAGAGAGCCTTGAAGAAGAGGAAGACACCGCGATGATGGCCGGGGGCAAGCGCGCGCCGGGGCACCAGAAGCTGGCGCAGTTTACCGCCTCACGCCTGCGGGGGGCGACCCGGATTGCGGCGTTTTCGCTGGGAGGCTGGGATACGCACAACCGCCAGATCGGGCGGATCAAACCGCCGCTACAGGCTTTGTCGGACGTGTTGCTGACCCTGAAGGCCGAGTTGGGCCCGATCTGGGGGCAGACGGCGGTGGTTGCCATGACAGAATTTGGCCGAACCGCGCGCGAGAACGGCTCGGGCGGGACCGACCACGGCACCGGCGGGGCCATGGTGATGGCGGGCGGCGCATTGCGTGGTGGCAAGGTGTATGGCGATTGGCCCGGTCTGGGCGAGCGCGACCTTTACAAGGGGCGCGATCTGATGCCGACAGCTGATGTGCGTGCCTACGCGGCCTCGACCATGCGCGGCATGTTTGGGTTGCCCCGTGATGTGCTTGAACAGGTCGTCTTTCCCGGACTGGATATGGGGGGCGTGCCTGACCTGACGCTTTGAGGCTTTCGTGGCCCCGGTTTTCTGCTAGACCTTTGTGCAGTCAGGGAGAAAACGGCAATGGAAGAGCATCGCGAGTTGGGCCTGCCGGTACCGGGCTGGACACCGCCGCCCGCACCGGGGCCGGATCAGATTGACGGTCGATATGTACGGCTTGAGCGGTTAAGCGCGGATCGCCATGCGGGTGATCTGCATCGCGGGTTCAGCGCCGATGACCGGATCTGGGACTATATGTCGATTGGCCCGTTCTCCTCGGCGGCGCAGTATCATCGGTGGGTGCGCGAGCACGAAAGCCTTGATGATCCGGTATTCTATGCGTTCAAAGACTTGGAAACCGGCCATTTCGGCGGGGTCGGCAGCTATCTGCGGATCGCGCCAAGCGCCGGGTCGATCGAGATCGGTTCTATTTGTCTGGCGACGGGCATGCAGCGTAGCCGCGCTGCGACCGAGGCGTTGCTGTTGATGATCAAATGGGCGTTCGAGGCCGGGTATCGCCGTGTCGAGTGGAAGTGTAACGCGCTGAATTATGGCTCGCGCCGGGCTGCGCAGCGGTTGGGCTTTAGCTTTGAGGGCGTTTTCCGGCAGGCGGATGTGGTTAAAGGCCACAACCGTGATACGGCCTGGTTGGCCGCCGTCGACAAGGAATGGCCCGCGCTGAAAGAGGCGATGGAGGTTTGGCTTTCGCCGTCAAATTTCGATGCCGATGGGCGACAGATCGAACGCCTGTCCGACCTGACCGCCTTGGTGCGGATCAATTCAGACCCGGTATTGGGCAACTAGCTAGACCGGGCCCGTCGCATTGATACGGGCATCCACCAGACTGGCGATCTGCATCACGGTCTGTTCCGCGGTCAGCCCGGCACGGGTGCGTTCATCCAGACGCGTCGCAGCATGTTCCAGCGGCATGTCCCGTGCGGCGCGCGCCACCCCGGTCAGAAACTGTGCCAGATAGCGCATCCGCCGACCGTCTTGATGTTCTGCCAGAATTTCGGCCGCCTGAACCATGTCATCACGAAATGCGAACGGGTCAGGCGTGACCACTTCGCCGGGCAGGGCGCGCGGGCCTGCTGCCTGCGCCTGATCGGCCAGATGACCCAGAATGGCCTGTTGAAATTCAGCCAGGCTGGCCAATGGTTTTGACAGGAACCCGTCCGCGCCAGCGTCAAGCGCGCGCTGTTCAGCATTATCATCCCCGCTGGTTGCCAGAATCACCGGGACGCGCGGTTTGGCCTGCGCCAGTTCTTCAATCAGGGTTTCGCCCGAGCCGTCGGGCAGGCCCAGATCAATGATTGCCACGGTGGGGCGATAGACCCGCAGGTGCCGCTGCGCCGAGGCCAGACAATCGGCGCGGCGGATGCGCGCACCGGATCGCAGGCAAAGCAGGCGCATAGCCTCCGAGGCGAACCTGCTGTCTTCGACGGCCAGAACCGTCAGCCCGGTCAGCGGACGCCCAGGTGTGGCAGGGCGAAATGGGGTAAGCACATCAAATTCGTCGGTCATGGCAGCCTCCTGTCTCTGGGAGTATTTGAGACCACGATTGCTTAATTCGCGGTAAAGCGACTGAGATAAATTTGAAGGGTTTTCCCTTGCGGTACTGGCTGCACCGCCCCATAACCTGCGCCAGACCGGATTCTGGAGGAATGTTATGATCGGACGTTTGAACCATGTCGCTATTGCCGTGCCCGACCTGGAGGCCGCCGCGGCGCAGTATCGCAACACGTTGGGTGCCAATGTCGGCGCGCCTCAGGACGAGCCGGATCATGGTGTGACGGTCATTTTTGTAGAGCTGCCCAACACCAAAATCGAATTTCTGTATCCGCTGGGCGATGAATCCCCGATCAACGGGTTCCTTGAAAAGAACCCGGCCGGTGGCATTCACCACATCTGCTATGAGGTCGACGACATCATCGTTGCCCGTGACAAACTGAAAGAAGAGGGCGCGCGGGTTCTGGGCTCGGGTGAGCCCAAGATCGGTGCCCACGGCAAGCCGGTGCTGTTCCTGCATCCCAAAGATTTCAACGGGTGCCTGGTGGAACTGGAGCAAGTCTGATGACGATCACCGCTGCGCTGGTTCTGTTTGCCGTGATCTGGTTCATGGTTCTGTTCATCACCTTGCCGCTGCGTCGGCGCACGCAGGGGGATGAGGGTCAGGTTGAGCCGGGTACGCATGCCAGCGCGCCGGTGAATTTCAACCCCGGACGCACCGCGTTGATTGTTTCGGCGATCACCGTGGTGTTGTGGGCGATCATTGCCGGGATCATCGTTTCCGGTGTGATCTCTATCCGCGACTTTGATCCGCTTAACGAGCTGACGATCCTGCCAGCCGGTGGTACTGGTGAGTAAAGGTCGCCACGCCCAGAATTGGGATTAACAGGTTGATCAGCGGCACGGTGAGTGGGATCGCCATCAGCGTGCCCGCCATCCAGACCCGCCACCAGTGTTTGCGCCGCAGGGCGGTGGCGCCTTTGCGCCCTTCGCGTCGCATGGCGACCATCTGGAAATATTCGCGCCCCAGAAGATAACCGTTCACGGCCCAGAACATCATCGGTGCGATGGGCCCCAGCGGAATTGCCAGCATCAGCGCCACAAGGTTGACGGCGATCAACACGCCAAAGAAGTTCACGCTGTCGCGGAAGGCCTCGTAAAACGGGGTGCGTGGTGCGGTGGGCAGGTTGGGGTAGTGTTTGTCTTCGACCGCCTCGGCGATGTCTTCGAGGAATAGGCCGGTAAAGGCCGAGGCCACGGGTACCATCAGGAAGATCGACAGGATCAGCATCAGCAGGATCGCAGCGCCGGACAAGAAGTCGCCGGCCCAGGATATCTCGCCGATCAGGGGGATGAAGGATTCGTCGGGGACGAACCACTCGATCAGCCCGACAAAAAGCGTTGTGATCGCGACCAGCAGGATCACGGTCAGGCCAAGGCCCAGCCACAGAACCCGGCGAAAGCGGCGGTCTGACAATTGGCTGACCGCTTTGGCGAAATCGGAAAAGATCACTGATCGACCCATTGGGTGATGGCGTTCAGGTTCGGGCGGGGGCGATCGGGGGGCGTGCTGTCACAGCTGCCCAGATGAATATAACCGGCGACGGTCTCACCTGCGGTCAGGCCCAGTCCGGGTTGAAGGAAGCGATCTTCGTAGGCGGCCCAGCCGGAGATCCAATTTGCCCCCCAGCCCGAGGCCAGAGCCGCATTGACCAGCGCGAGGCAGACGGACCCGGCAGAGTAAACCTGTTCGATCAGCGGGATTTTTTCCGAGGGTTTGGGCGAGGAGATCACGGCGACGATCAACCCGGCGCTGGCGAACGCGGTTTGAACCTTGGCGATCTTGTCTTCGGGAATGCCAGCCTCTGCGCCGGCCGGTTCTGCCAGATCAGCCAGACGGGTCAGGGCCGCGCCCTGCAGCACGATGAAACGCCAGGGTTCCAGCTTGCCGTGGTCGGGGGTGCGGGCGGCCATGGTCAGCAGGGGCTCAAGCTGGGCACGGTCAGGGTAGGGCGCCTTAAGCAGCTTGGCCGGACACGAGCGGCGGGTGGTCAGAAAGTCGACGGCGGCTTGGTTGCGGGTGGGCATTGAGTTCTCCGGTTTGGTGGGGATGATTTTTGCTGCATCCCGCGCCGCTTCAAGGGGCTGTTGCCAAATTGCGGCCCCTGCGGGGCCAAGAGATAGGGGCGCCTGACGGCGCATTGGCGCGGGCGGCACCCGCGTGGCTGACATTTCAATAGGCGTTGTGTCGCGCCGAGGGAAGGGGCGGCTGCCGCAGGATTTGCGCGAGCAGGTGCCGACCGGCCCCCGGATTGCTATGAGGCCGTTATGAGGCGTTAGGCTCGTCTTGTTTGGGCCTGCCGTTTTTGTCGCGCGCCAGTCGATAGACGCCTTCGGGCAAATCCAGCGCGGCGGCCAGTTCATCCAGTTGCGCCAGCGACAGGGTGATTTTATTCGTCCGGTCGGTATGCGGGTCATGCTGTTCGACGGTGATGCATTCCTCAAAAGCGTGGATGACCACATCTTCTTGCAGATGGCCTTCGCCCTCATCCATGATGGTGACTATGGTCGCGTCGAATTCGTGTTCGATTGTAAACATGCGAACAGGTTAGGGCGCAGCGACGCCAATGGGAAGCGCTGATGGCGGGGATGTGAGTGGAAATCGTCCCGGCCGCGCGTATGTTTGACACATGACGATACGCTTTTTCAGTTTGATGATGGTTGCCCTGCTGGCCGGGTGCGTCAGCACCGTGCGTGATCCTTCGCCGCAGGCCATTGCCGCAGCGGGGCCGACATTGGCGCCCGAGGAGGCCACGCGCTTATTCTCGGATGTTGTGCGGCGGGTGGAGCCTGTGGCCGAGGCCGAGTGCAAGCGTCTGCAACCCGCGTTGAACTGCGATTTTCGCATTGTGGTGGAAACCGACCCGCGCGAGCCTCCCAACGCGTTTCAAAGCCTTGAGCGGTCGGGCCGCCCGCGCATCACCTTTACCGCCTCTTTGATTGCAGAGGCGCGCAACGCGGACGAGCTGGCGTTTATCCTTGGGCATGAGGCGGCGCACCATATCGAGGCGCATATCCCGAAAGCCCAACGCACGGCGGCCTTGGGCGCGGCGCTGCTTGGGGGGATTGTGGCCTCGCGGGGGGGCAGTCAGGAGGCCATTGATCAGGCCGCGCAATTGGGCGCCGGGCTGGGAGCCCGAACCTTTTCTAAAGAGATGGAGTTGGAAGCGGATGTTCTGGGCACGCGGATTGCCGACCGGGCGGGCTATGATCCGGTGCGCGGCGCCCTGTATTTCGCGCGTATCCCCGACCCGGGTGACCAGTTTTTAGGCACCCACCCCCCAAATGCCGAGCGTCAACAGGCGGTTGCCCGCACAGCTGCAGGTCTTTGACACGTATCAAGGCGCGTTGGGCGCCGGGCTGGTTTCCTTGGGGTGCGCGACCAACAAGGAGACAGAGTGATGCTGGGACTATCTCGACTTGAGAAACATGCCGAACTGGTAGAGCGCATGGCCGAAACGCTGGGCGTGGATCTGACCGAAGAGCAGATGACGGCCCGCATGACCCCGGAAGATCTGCACGAAACAGTGCTGCGCTGCACGACCTGTCTGGAAGAGGGCGCGTGTCAGCAGTTTCTGACGCTTAACCATGACCGGGGAGCAGACACGGCGCCGGGCTTTTGCCGCAACAAAGCTTTGCTGGAGGCAATGCGCCCGACGGATTCGGAGGCATGAGATGGAACTGGATGGCCGCCTGTCACGCCACTTCTGGCTGACTCAGGGGATGGCGCGCAGTATTGGCTTGGATATCAACGGCGCGTTGCGTTGTGGGGCGCTGAAACGGGATGACTATGCACAGATGGTGGCCTCGTGCTGCGATTGCGATCAGTCGGCGCGGTGCATCGGCTGGATGGCCAAACAGGGCGCCGGGGCGCGCAGCCTGCCCGAATTCTGCCCTATTAAGACGGTTTTGGAGCAAATACAGCTGTGAAACACGGATCGCCCCCGGGCGGGGGAGATCAAAAAGTTACTTCTAATTTGCCATAATACCGCCCCAACAGACGCCGAGCATGGGACCTAGTGAACAGGAGGTCTCATGCGGACGTTTATTTCAGTGTGTTTGGTTGTGTTTGGTCTGGTGGGGCCGGGAAACGCTCAGGAAAAGAGAATGCCTTGGCCCGAACTGGATGCCGTTGGTCGATTGAACATCGCCGGGCAAAGCAGCTGCACGGGCACGCTGATATCCGCACAAGTCGTTTTGACAGCCGCACATTGCCTGTTTGATCAACGTACAGGCAAACGTCTGGACGCAGAAGACATCGAATTTTTGGCCGGGTTGCGGGGGGGCAGCGTCAAGGCCCGCCGAAATGTGGCGCGCGCCCGCGTCCACCCTGACTATCGCTTTCAGCGCGGCAATGCCCAGTTGGGGCACGACATTGCCGTACTGACGCTGGATCGTCCGATTTCGGGGAAATCTGTGCGCCCGTTACAGCTGGACAGCCGCCCCGGCGCGGGCGAGCTGGTTGGGGTTGTGTCCTATACGCGCCCGGATACTCAGAACCCGCAGCTGCAAATCCCCTGTGATGTGTTGGCGCGGCGCATGGATGTGTTGGTGATGTCGTGCCAGGTTGAATTCGGCGCCTCAGGCGCGCCGGTCTTTGCCCTGCGCAATGGCAAAGAACCACGGCTGGTGTCAGTGATATCGTCCAAGGCCGTTATGGATGGGCAGAGTGTGTCGATTGCGACCATGTTGGATCGGGTTCTGCCCGGTTTGATGGGCCGCGCCGGGTAAGGCACTGCTCAATCTAAGGGGGCATTTCCCCTGACACGACTCGGACTGGATGAAGAACGCGCCCCAAATATCTGGGACTCCACCGCAAAAATACCACATTTGGGGGCTGCCCATACAATTTTGCTAGCAAAGGTGATTCGTTCGGGTTACCTTCGCGTCAGAATGAACAAGGGTCCTTAAGGGCCCGAGCAGCAACGAGCGGTATAGTTATGGGTAGTGTCGGTTTTGCCGTCCGCGATTCTGCGGGTACGGTACGTTATAGCAATCTTACTGAAGCAAATTCTTATGAAGCCTATGTTGGGCTTAGCAAGGATATCTCTCTTAACCTCAGTGCATCGGATATTTCGGCCTATAAACGGGTTGGAAATGATCTACATGTGGTTCTGGCCAATGGCGAGACCCTGGTCCTGAAGGGGTACTATGTAGAGATACAGGCAGGCGAAAAGCAGCTTTATCTGAGTGAAAACGGCCAGCTGATGGAAGTCGAGCTGGAAGACGCGGCATCCGGTGTGTTGGATGCGGACTATGCCTCGGTTGCTGTGGGCGAAAAGTGGAGCGCCTATGACCAGCTGGTCTTTCTGGATGTCGAACGCGTAGAGCCGGTTGTGGCGCCGCTGATCGCTCCGGCGCTTAGCGGGCTTGGCGCGGCTGTTGGTATTGGCGGCGCGGCCGTGGTTGGCAGCACGATTTTGGGTGGCGGCGGCGGTGGCAGTGGCCAGCCCGTGACCCCCACCGTGGACGACGCCGATCTGGATCGCATTGTTGGCGGGACGGCTGATGCAGACGTCACCATTACCGGCACTGGCGCCCCGGGATCAGAGGTGACCGTGGATATCGGCGGCCAGACGGTCACAACCACCGTCGCCGATGATGGTACCTGGAGCGCGACCTTCGCGCAGGGCGATATGCCTGCGGATGGTGTTTACGCTGCTGTGGTGACCGTGGTTGATCCGCAGGGCAACAGTTTCACCTTGGACGGCCCCAGCGTTGATATTGATCTGACCGCCCCCGTGATTGACGTGCAGGATGGCACGCAAAGCACCGGCGATCTGGTGAACGGCGATGACTACAGCGCGGGCGCTGTGATCTCGGGCACGGGTGAAGCGGGCGCGACGGTCGAAGTGTCGATCGCGGGGGTGACCCAGACCACCACGGTTGGCGATGATGGCACATGGTCGGTGACCTATGCCGCGGGCGAACTGGCCGAGGGCGAATACTCCAGCGAGGTCACCATCACCACCACCGATGCGCGTGGCAACGTCACCGTTGTGAGCGACACGCTGGTCGTTGATACTGTTGCCCCTGCGGCGGCAGTGCAGGCGGTTGAAACCGATGATGTGATCAACGCGGCAGAACGCAGCGATGGCGTCACGATCAACGGCACCGGCGAGCCGGGTGCGACCGTCAGCGTAGAACTGCAAGGTGCAACCTACAGCACGACTGTGGCCGATGATGGCAGCTGGTCGGTGAATTTCGCGGCGGGGGATATCCCCAGCGGCACCTATGAAAGCACGATGACCATCACCACGACGGATGCGGCGGGCAACTCGGCCTCCAGCTCCCATACGGTGCAGGTCGATACCGAAAATGCTGTCGCAATTGCTTCGGGTCAGGCGGGCGGTGACGACATCCTGAATGCCGCCGAGGCGGGTTCGGCCGTGGCCATCACCGGCACCGGCGAGCCGGGCAGTTCGGTAGAGGTCACCGTGGCGGGCGTCACCCGCAGCGCGACTGTCGATGACAATGGCAACTGGAGCGCCGTCTTCGAGGCAGGCAGCCTGCCTGCCGGGGAATACGACACAACGGTGTCGGTCGTATCGACGGATGCGGCGGGCAATACGGCCACGGCCAGTTCATCGCTGCGTGTGGATACCATTGCTGGCCAGGTGGCTCTTTCGAGCCAACCAATTGAAATTGATGATACAATCAACGCTGTCGAACGCGATGGCGGGGTCGATATTTCTGGTACGGCAACACCGGGTATGACGGTCACCGTCGGCCTTGGGACAGCCACCCAACAGGTGGTGTCGGATGCGGCTGGAAACTGGTCAGTAACCTTCGCGGCGGCGGATGTGCCCACGGGCAACGCCACACTGCCGGTGACGGCGTCGATCACGGATGCGGCGGGGAACTCTGCCTCGGCCAGTGACACGGTCAATCTGGACACTTTGGTCGAAAACTTTGCCACCAGCGGCGCTTTGATCGAAGGCGATGATGTGATCAATGCAGGCGAACGCGCTGATGGCGTGACCCTGACTGGCACGGTCGAGCCGGGATCAACGGTTTCGGTGCAAATGGGCGCTGTCACCCATGCGGCCACGGTTGATGGCGCGGGCAACTGGAGCGTCGATTTCGCCGCAACGGATATTCCCACCGGCACCTATAACGCGCCGATCACCGTCACGGCGACAGATGCGGCGGGCAACGTTTCGGTGTTGAATGACTCGGTTGCGGTGGATACGGACGTCGATAACTTGGCCATCGCCACCGATCAGACCGCCGATGATATCATCAATGCGGCGGAACTGGCGGCAGGGGTCACCCTGACCGGCACAGTTGAACCCGGCGCAGTCGTTCAGGTGACCGTCGAAGGCGTGACCCAAACGGCAGATGTGGACGTGAACGGCAACTGGTCGGTGACCTATGCCGCAGGCAGCCTGCCCGAAGGCACCTATGAGGCAACCGCGACCGTGTCGGCCACCGATCTGGCGGGCAACACGGAAACCCTGCAAGACACGTTCCAGGTGGACACCGAGGTGGACACACCCGACGTGGATTCAGTGACCTTCAGCGGACAGGACGTACGCCGGTTCTCGACCGAAAATTCGGCGGATGACTATCTGGTCAATACGCTGGAAAGCAATGGCGCGGTTGGGGATCCAAATTACGTTCAGACCAGCGATCCCGTGTTTGGAACCGAGTTCACCTTTGCCAGCCCGGTGTCGGATGGCACCCATCTGGTGATCTCCAGCTCGGACGCGGCGGGCAACAGCTCGGGCACGTTGCTGGTGCTGGAAGACAATGCCACCAACGCGGGCACGGTGGAAAACACCGGTCTGGCGGGCTTTGATATCTCGGCGTTGAACCTGGAATATGCGGAAGACACTGACCTGAGCCTGTCCGAAGCGCAAATTCTTGCCATGTCGGGCACCAGCGATGAACTGACGGTGCATGGCGGCGCGGACGATACGCTGAACGTGTCGGGCGCGATCAAGACCGGCGATACCCGTGATATCGATGGCCAGACCTATGATGTCTATACCGTGGGCGACAGCGGTGCGACGCTGATCGTCGAACAGGACATCAACGTAATCATCTAAAAAACCAGGGGGCGGCGCTGCGGATGCTGCGCCTCCCAACGCATCACGCTGTTTGCGCGAAGGGGGAGATCACGGGATGAGGCAACTGGGGCGGTTTACGGCCTGTTTCGCCATGGTGGCTGCGCTGAGCGGCTGCATGGAAGACATGGCCCTGCCCGAGTTCAAAATACCCTCGTTTCGCAGTGACGACAGCGCCGAAGTGGCCCGGTCGGAAACCGATCTGGATACCCCCAAAGTTGATACGGAATCCGAGATCATATCTGATCTGATGGTGCGTCAGTCGGTTCTGGCAGATGGCAGCGCCTATGACACGGTGGCGCGTGCGGCCCTTGCGGCCTCGTCTCGATCGTCTGAGTCTGAACTGCGTTCAGCGCGCCTGCGGGCCGAGGCGAAATCCAAGAATTGGTTGCCCACGCTTGGGCCGAGCGTCAGCCTGACCTCGCTGGGGGATCTGGTGGCGGGAATCCTGTTGGAACAGGTGTTGTTTGACAACGGTCGCCGCAAGGCAGAACGCGCCTTTGCTGCGGCAGATGTCGAAGTGGCCGCTGTGAACCTGTCGGTCGATATGAACGACCGTGTTCACACCGCTTTGTCGCTTTACCTGACTGCGTTGAAGGCCGAACAGACAGCGGGCGTCAGCAGCCGTGCGCTGGCCCGAATGTCTGAACTGGAACGCGTTGTCGTGGGCCGGGTGCGCGGCGGCGTTTCGGATATGTCAGACCAGCGGGTGGTCGAAGGCAAGCTCAGCGATATGCGTGCGGCTTTGGCCACCGCGCAAGAGGCCGCAACAACATCGCGCGCGGAACTGCGCGCCATGACAGGGCAGGGGTTTGACGCGATCCCCGACCAGCTTGCGTTGCCAAAGGTGCCATCCGCCAAGGCTTTGTCGGTGCTGAAGTCGCAAGCCGAAGCCAAGCGCGCCATTGCGCAGGCAGAGGCCGCCAATGCCGGGCTGTTGCCCGGGCTGACGGCCTCGGCCAATGTTGCCGATGGCGGAACAACCGGCGCTTTGACGCTGGATGTGGATCAGCCGCTGGGCTTTGGTACTGGTGCGCAGATGAAGGCGATTGAAGCCAGCAAAGAAATCGCTGCGCGGCAGGTCGGAGAGGCCGAAGAGGCCGCGCGCCGCAATGAAAGCCGGATGGTACAGCGCCTTGCGTCCTTTCAGCGGCAAGAGGCCGAAAATGCCCAGCTGGTGCGCGAAAACCGCAAAACCTTTGCCTTGCTCGAAAAGCAGTACGAGGCCGGGCATAAATCCGTGATGGACGTGATTGGTTTCTACGAACAACTGGTCGCGCGCGAACAGGCCCTGATCGAAGCGCGCTATGAGGTGATCCTGATCCAGCTGGAGCTGGCACGGGATCGTGGCGTCTTGGCAGACGGGGATGCAATTTGAGCAAGAAGCCCGTTCATCTGACCCTTGCAAGCGCGGCCCCACGCCCCGCCAAGCCTGTGCCCAAGCCCGCGCCCGCAAATGTGGTCCAACCGCCAGAGCCTTCACCCGAGGAGGCGGCCATTCGTGCGTTAGTCGAGGGCACGGCCAGTCGCATTCAGCACCGTGCAACGCTGATTGCGATTCTTGCGTCACTGAACGGTGAACAGGCGGCGGTGTCTGATATTGCGGAACATATGTGGGCCGCGTCCCCCGGTGATGTAAGTGTGGGTGCGCTGTCCAAGGCGCTGGCGCAAACGGGTGTGAAACCGCGTGTCAGCAACAAGATCACCCCCGCGCCGCATCGCTGGCCCGCGCTGGCGATGATGGCCAATGGCCAGTGTGTTCTGGTGCTGGGTCAGCGCGACGACGTGCTGGAGATTTTCGACACCAGTTGCCCCGACAACCGCACCGAGGTGCCGCTGTCTGAATTCACCCCGCATTTCACCGGCACGATCCTGTCAGGGCGTTCCTCGCTGCGTCAGATCACCGAACGCCATGTGCCCGCCGCCGTGGAAAACCATTGGTTCTGGGGCGAGTTTCCCAAATACCGCAAGCAAGTCACCGAAATCATGTTAGGGGCGCTGGTCGCCAACTTGCTGGCCGTGGCTGTCGCGCTGTTTTCCTTGCAAGTCTATGACCGGGTGATTCCGCATCAGTCTCAGGCCACGCTTTGGGTCTTGGCGGTGGGGGCATTTCTGGCCATCGCTTTAGAGGGCGCTTTGAAGCTGGCGCGCGCCCGGATGACCGATATTTCGGGCCGTCAGGTCGAACTGTCCGTGCAGCACAACCTGATGAAACGGCTGATTGGCATGCGATCAGACCGCAAGCCGCTGCCGCCCTCGGGCCTGTTTGCCGCGATGCGCGATTTCGGCGCGGTGCGCGAGTTTTTCACGTCATCCACCATCGCGACGCTGACCGATGTGCCCTTTGTGTTGGTGTTCTTGCTGCTGGTGGCCTCAATCGCGGGGCCGATTGTCTGGTTGATCGTTTTAGGCGGTGTGCTGATGCTGCTGCCTGCCTATTTCATGCAAAAGCGGATGATCGCGCTGACGCGTCAAACGCAAGGCGCCTCGGCCAAGGCGGGGCGGCTGCTGCATGAGGTCATCACCGAATTGGACACGGTCAAAACCCAGCGCGGCGAAGAGCGCGTGATGCGTCTGTGGGACGAGCTGAACGCCGTATCCAGCCACGCCTCGGCCGAGCAACGCCGCTTGTCTGGCATGCTGACCTATTGGTCGCAGGGGGTGCAGCAGGCGACCTATATCCTGACCGTCGTGGCGGGGACGTATCTGGTTTTCGCGGGTGAATTTACCGTCGGCACGATCATCGCAACCGGCATTCTGACCAGCCGCACTCTGGCGCCCCTGACCCAGTTCGCCGCCACCATGGCACGGTGGAGCAATGTCAAAGGCGCGCTGGAAAGCCTTGATGCCATTGCGGGCGCCGAGCAGGAAAAAGACGAAAGCCGCAGCTATTTGCGCCGCGAAAAGCTGCAAGGCGCGTTTGAGCTGCGCGAGGTTCAGTTCCGTTACGACGCCGATGGTGCACCCACATTGGATGTGCCGGGCATCGGCATCAAACCCGGGCAACGCGTCGCGGTTTTGGGCGCGAATGGTTCGGGCAAGTCGACTTTGCTCAAACTGCTCTCGGGGCTCTATGCCCCCGAACAGGGCCGTATCCTGATTGATGGCACCGACATGGCGCAGATCGACCCGCGCGACCTGCGGCGGGGTATTGGGTATCTGGGGCAAGAGGTGCGATTGATCGCCGGGTCCCTGCGCGACAACCTGAACCTGCACATGCTGGAGGGCGATGACGAGCGGCTGCTGGACGCGTTGGATTTTGCCGGGCTTGGCCCCTTTGTGCGTGGCCATCACAAAGGGCTGGATCTTGAAATACGTGACGGCGGCGAAGGCTTGTCGATCGGTCAACGCCAATCCATCGGCTGGGCCCGGCTTTGGCTGCAAAACCCGCCGGTTGTGCTGTTGGATGAACCGACTGCGGCACTGGATCAAACGCTGGAACGCACCTTGGTCAGCCGCTTGGAAGGCTGGCTGCAGGGCCGCACCGCAGTCGTCGCGACGCATCGCTTACCGATCCTGTCTTTGACCAACCGCACGCTGATCCTGCAGGCCGGTCGCATGGTTGTCGATGGTCCACGCGATCAGGTTCTGGCGCATCTTTCTGCCGGGGCCGAAGGATGAGCACCTTTGACGCCCCGATGGACGAAGCGCTGAGCGGCTCCAGCCGGATCATCCGGTTGATCGGGCTGGCCTTTGTGCTGTTCATCCTGTGGGCCGCGTTTGCCTCGGTCGATGAGATCGTGCGCGCAGATGGGCAGGTGGTGTCGTCGTCGCGCGCGCAGATCATCCAGAACCTTGAAGGCGGGATACTGGCGGAACTGAACGTCGGGCAGGGCGCTTTGGTGGAGGCCGGGCAGGTTCTGGGCCGTTTGCAAGACACCAAGTTCCGCACCACGGCCGAAGACTTGCAGGATCAGATCGACGCTTTGGAAATCCGTCAACACCGGCTGGAGGCCGAACTGGAAGGCGCGTTTGATTTTAACGTTGCGCCGGAACTGGCGGCACGTTCACCCAGCATTCTGTCCTCGGAGAAAGCGCTGTTGGATGCGCGCCAAACCGATTACGCCAGCCGCCGGTCTGGCGCGCGCGAGGTGTTGGAACAGGCCCAATCGGAACTGGCCAATCTGCAAAAGCTTTATAAGCAGAAGGTTGTGGCGCTGGTCGAGGTCAACCGCGCCAAAAAGGCGGTGTCTGACGCGCAGATCAAGTACAATGAGATCGGTACCGGGGCCGAGTTGGATCTGGCTGAAGAGTATTCAAAGACCTTGCAGGATCTGACTTCGCGCCGCCAGGAATTGCGGCTGGCGCAGGATCAGCTGGCGCGCACGGTGATCACCAGCCCGATGCGTGGGATCGTCAACAACCTGTCTGTGACGACGATCGGCGGCGTGGTGCGTCCGGGGGAAGAGATTTTTGAGATCATCCCGCTGGGCGAAGAGCTGTTCGTTGAGGCCCGCGTAAGGCCTGAAAACATCGCCAGCGTCGAGCGCGGTCAGGATGCGACGATCAAGCTGACGGCCTATGATTACACGATCTATGGCACGCTAAAGGCGCAGGTTGATTTCGTGTCTGCTGATACGTTCGAGGATGAGCGCGACCCGCGCGCCGAGCCGTTTTATAAGGTCAGCTTGAAGGTGGACGGGTCAGAGTTTTTATCGCGTCACCAAGACATCGAAATTCGCCCCGGCATGCGCGCGCAGGTGGAGCTGCAAACCGGTGCCAAGACGGTGCTGAAGTACCTGCTGAAACCGTTGTACAAATCCCGCGAAGCGCTGCGCGAACCCTAGGGCGCGCCCTTGCGCCCCATTGAGGGCCGCGCGGGCGCCATCCGGGCTGCGCCCGTCTGGGTCACTTTGCTGAGACGTCTTCGACAGGGCCGCCGTTGAGTTTCCAGGCCGAGAAACCCCCGGCGATATGGGCGACGGGTGTCAGCCCCATGTCTTGTGCGGTTTGGGTGGCCAGCGCCGAGCGCCAAGCGGAGGCGCAGTAAAACAGATAGGTTTTGCCCTGCGCGAAGATGTCTTTGTGGTAGGGGCTTTCGGGGTCGATCCAGAACTCCAGCATCCCGCGCGGGCAGTGGAAGGCGCCGGGAATGCGGCCCTCGCGTTCCAGTTCACGCCGGTCGCGCAGGTCGACGAAGACGATGTTGTCGTCCTTGAGCATCCCCATGGCTTTGTCCGTCGGGACGGTCTCGATCACCGCATGGGCGGCGGCCAGCAGGTCTTTGTAGTTCTTGTTCATGGGGTGTCCTCCTGTTTGGGGAGGTAACCGGGAATGCGGCGGTTAGGCAATACGAAACAGAGGGTGGCGTTCGCATGTGAGTGAAGCTGATTGCGTTGAGCTAGGGGCGCATACCCTAGGGTTGAAATGCAGAGGCAATAGACATTACGCTCAACTTGATTTCGAAAGGATATTCAATGGCCCGACCCGATTATCTAAGCCAAGGAGAGGTTGCGCGACTTTTCCCAGTACTTGCCACAACGTCTAAGGAAGGGCGAACCACGTCTATCGTTTTGGCATGCATGACGCTCGTAAATGAATTCGGATCAGAACTGTTGAGTTCGATAGGGCAGCGTGTGGGAAAGCGATCTAGCGTTGCAACCTACACCGAGATCGTTTTCAAGGGTGAGAAAGTGGTGGCAAAGGACCGCCCAGACGGGTTGATCGTCATAAGAACGGGCGCACGAGAATGGCGCGCTATGGTGGAGGCCAAGGTTGGAAACGCTCATATAACTGCGGAGCAAATAGATAGATATCGATTGATCGCAAAAGAGCACAGCATCGATTGCATCATCACTATTTCAAATCAGTTTGCGACCACTCCAGATCATCACCCTGTCGAAGATGTTCGCAAGAGCCGGTCAAAGATTCCGGTCTATCACTGGTCTTGGATGTTCATCCGAACGGCAGCGGATCTATTGCTGAGCAATGATGAAGTTAAAGACAGTGACCAGTCTGTCCTGTTGCAGGAGTTAATGCGGTTTCTCACCCATGAAAGCGCCGGCATAAAAGGGTTTGACCGGATGCCGCCAGAATGGAGTGAGTTGAATAGGCACATTTCAGCTGGTGGTAAGATTTTGGCGAAGTCTCCAGAGGCCGGAGTGGTTCTAGATGCTTGGCATCAGGAGACGAAAGATTTGTCGTTGATTCTAAGCCGAGAAACTGAAACGGCAGTACACCAAAAACTCTCTAGGAAGCATTTGAAGGATCCGGCGGAGCGGCTCAAAGATGAGCTTCAGACGTTGAGAGAAGCGCATCAGCTAGGTGTCAATTTAGATGTTCCAGATGCCGCTGCGCCTTTGACGGTTACCGCTGACCTAAATCGTCGGACGTTGGAAGTCGGAATGAGCCTGCGGGCACCCGAGGACAGAAAGTCATCTAAAGCGCGGTTAAACTGGTTGTTGAGGCAACTGAGGACGGAAAATGCAGGAGAGGTCTTCATCAAGTTTTCTTGGCCCGGCCGAAGCGAAGATACTGTACATAGCCTAATAGATCTTCGTGAAGAACCTGAGCTTTGCGAACGTGACAAGAATGATCTGCAGGTTGTCAGCTTCCATGTTTACATGGCCCGTCGGCTTGGTGCGAAGTTTACGCAACAAACCAACTTCGTATCAGAGCTTGAGACACTGGTGCCTGAGTTCTACCGCGAGATCGGTCAGAACCTTTCGGCTTGGCGAAAGCCAGCACCGAAAATTCGCGACGCTGTATCAGAAGTCGGTGAGGGCCAAGATGCTGGGCCGCAAGCTTAGTGCAGGCAACCCCACAAGTCATACTCCCCCGCTTCGTCCACTTCTACGCTGACGATATCCCCGACCGACAGCCCCTCGGTGCCTTCGTCAATGAACAGGTTGCCGTCGATCTCGGGGGCGTCGGCTTTGGTGCGGCAGGTGGCGATGCCGTCTTCGTCAATATCGTCGACGATCACATCCATGACCTGACCGACCTTGGCGGCCAGCTTGGCCTCGGAGATCGCCTGCGCCTTCTCCATGAACCGTTCCCAGCGGTCTTGCTTGACCTCGGCCGGGACGTGGTCGGGCAGGGCGTTTGAGCGCGCGCCGTCGACGTTTTCGTATTGGAAGCAGCCGACGCGGTCGAGCTGGGCCTCGTCCAGCCAATCGAGCAGGGTTTGGAACTCCTCTTCCGTCTCACCCGGATAGCCCACAATAAACGTCGAGCGCAGGGTGATGTCGGGGCAATCGCGGCGCCATGCCTGGATTTCGTCCAGCGTTTTGGCGGCGGCGGCGGGGCGGGCCATGCGTTTCAGGACGTCGGGGTGGGCGTGCTGAAACGGGATGTCCAGATAGGGCAGGATCAGGCCATCCGCCATCAGCGGGATCAGTTGGCGCACATGCGGGTAGGGGTAGACATAGTGCAGCCGCACCCACGCGCCCAACGACCCCAGATCGCGGGCCAGATCGGTGATATGGGCGCGGTGGCCACGGTCCTCGGCGTGTTTGATATCGACGCCATAGGCCGAGGTATCCTGAGAGATCACCAGCAGTTCTTTGACGCCCGCGTCCACCAGTTTCTCAGCCTCGCGCAGCACCGCATGGGCCGGGCGCGACGCCAGCTTGCCGCGCATGTCAGGGATGATGCAGAACTTGCACTTGTGGTTACAGCCCTCGGAGATTTTCAGATAGCTGTAATGGCGCGGGGTCAGCTTGACGCCGCTGGAGGGCAGCAGATCAATGAACGGATCGGGGGCGGGGGGCACGACGCCGTGCACCGCGTCCAGCACCTGTTCGTATTGATGCGGGCCGGTGACGGCCATCACGCTGGGATGCGTGCCGCGAATGTAGTCTTCCTCGGCCCCCAAACAGCCGGTCACGATCACCTTGCCGTTTTCCTTCAATGCCTCGCCGATGGCCTCAAGGCTTTCGGCCTTGGCGCTGTCCAGAAAGCCGCAGGTGTTGACGATCACCGCATCGGCCCCGCCGTAATCGGGGGAGATCGCATAGCCCTCGGCCCGCAGGCGGGTCAGGATGCGCTCACTGTCGACCAGCGCCTTGGGGCAGCCAAGCGAGACCATGCCGACAGTCGGCTGGCCGGCGCGGGCGGTGTCGGAAATGCGCGCTTTGGGCGCAAGATCAGGGCGGAGGTCGGGCGGATTGCTGGACATGGGGTGGCGTATAGCGGCGCAAGGGCGGCTTGGGAATAGGGGCGTTGCGCCGCCAGTGCGCTTAAAGCGTACTAGGTGATATAGCTTGCATAGGCTTCAAGGTCGCCGGTCTAGAGAAAGCCTTTTGATGTCAGACTTTGTTTTGATCTGAGAAGCCAGTTTCTTTGGTGACTTCCGAAATCCGATGATCGCCGCGATCAGAGACCTGGCCAGAACCTCTTTTTCAAGGGCTTCCACATAATCGAACTTGTCTGAAGCGATCTTTTTTAGGTACCCGAACATTGCTTCGGATTGGTTTTCATAAATCAAACCACCGAACGAGGATGCGGCCCGGATACATGTGTCGGGCCAATCTTCCCATGGCCAGTCCTTCAATACTGTGCGTAGCTCTGCCTCAAACAAGGCTGAACCGCTCCAGTAATTACACACAGCGGTGATCACGGCTGCGGACCTATCGCTGAGATTGGTCTCGATGGTGTCATGCTGTCTGAAGCAGGCAAAAAGGTCCTTATACCTGTCCAAATGATCTTGTTCGAATGGAAAGACCAACGCGAAAGCTAGTAGGCTTTCGTACGATTGTACTTCTATTGGGCCGTAGAAAACTTGAATAATATCAGTTAGTTCATCTTTAGAAAGCGTTCCCCCTGACTTTGCTTTATCAATATACTTTTCAAATCGGGCTGCGCGTTCTGTCATAATTTGAACCTCCCACAAGTTTTCGGCGGTTTCAGTCGATTTCCTGAGTGTTCGTGCCACGCACAACTCTCTGCGGAGGCATCCTTTACTTTAGTGCACAGAGGCTGATGCTGGTATATCGCAGAGTTCAGATGTCTTCCGTTCACAATTCCATTCGGTCCACAAGGATTCGCTACGCTATGAACTCACTGTGATACTCACATTCCGGGAAGAGGTCTGAGAATTCTTCTCGCAAACGGTCTTTGCAAAAGAAGGTTCTTCCCGGTTCTTTTGACGTCACGCGTACTCTGGCCACGTAAGACCATCTTGGAATTTGTCGAACCAGTAGCGCCGTACGTCGGGATCATCCAACCGATCAAACTCTCTGACCAGAGCTTCCAGCTTCTTGCCGATTTGAACGCCGGCGCCAAACAGCAATTTGGACAACGTTGTTTGGATCGCAAGCAGCTCATCGAATTTGACGTCGGATTCACCGTAGGAGTGCTTCTGCCCAATCTCCAAAATCAACACTTTGCACCGGTTTTCATATGCAAAGAGGCATTGCTGTATTCCCGCCTTTGAACTCTCAAGCTGATCGACGTATTCGCTTAGAACTTCGTCTAAATCCGTTAGTTCCATTTACACTTTTCTCCGAATGCGAAAGGATTTGTCGCAACGCCAATTTAAAGATGCCTAGCCTAGCAAAGAGATAGGTTAATGCAATTTGGTCGCGTTCCGGGTTCGGCATAGTTTCCTCGCAGACCGAGTTATTTCGTACGGGAGATGTTCATGTGCTGACACGCAAGCATACATCATTTTTGCTGCTTGGAGGGATAGCCCTGCCAGTGGTTTACTTCGTCATATTGACTGTGCAGCTCAGTTTCTTGATGCCAGCCCATAATACAGAGGTCGTCGAGTATCGACTGGATGATCTGAACTCAGAATTCATGGCGGGCCTCGTCGCACATCTGTCTTCTGACGTTGCCTATGAGTGCGAGTCGCAGCAGACACGATATGTCTGCTATCGAGAAACGACTCGGATTGTGCTGCCCTTTGAGGCAAGCAGGATATATTTGAGAGGGCCATTGCCTTCAGGGATCTTGGCTTGGCCTCGGGAGAATACCGCGCTTTCCGCTGCTTTAAATGATATCGACGTTTACCTCGCGGCCAACAAGGTATCGATTAACAAGGAAGCGGAGCGGGGCGCGCGGTGATGGGCCGGGCGATGCGCCTCACGGAAGGGGCGCAAAACACTGTTAAAGGCCAGCTGAACTTCGTCCGCTTGATCACCTGCGCTTCAGGTAAATTGGCCCAATAGAACATCTATTAACCCTTCGGCTCGGCACAAAGCGCAGGCCGCGCTGGGCCTGCGGCAGCGGTTCCGGTTGCGTCAATCTATGCGCGATGCACAGCATCGCGAGCGCCCGACCCGCCCCCACAGGGCGGGCGCTTCTCGCCCACCCTTCGGGTCAGGCGCGTTTCAAGGTTGTTGCCTGCTCTGCGCCTGCTTAGGTTACCCTTGAACGTGATTTAGTGGGGGTGCGTCATGCGCTGGTTGATCCGTAGCTTCTTTGCCTTGGTCCTGTTGGCCGCTTTGCTGGTGGGGGCGGTGTTCTTGCTGCCGGCCGATAAGATCGCGGCGTTGGCCAGCGATCAGGTGAAGGCGGCGACGGGGCGGGTTTTGACGTTGGAGGGGCGCATCAAGCCCTCAATCTGGCCGCAGATTGGCATTCAGGCGGGGCCGGTGGCTTTGTCGAATGCCGACTGGGCCTCGGATCAGCCCATGTTGCAGGCGCAGACCATGCGGATCGGGCTGGACCCGGCAGCCTTGATCAAAGGGGATATCGTGATCCGCGAGCTGCAGGTGGTGCAGCCCCAGATCCTGTTGGAAACCTCGGCCGAGGGTCTGGCCAACTGGGAGTTTGGCGCGGGCACCGCAACGGCTGACAGTGGCGAAGCCAGCGGCACGGCCACGGCCTTTACCATTGATCAGGCCCTGATCAGCGACGGCTCTGTGCGGTTTATCGACCGCGCCAGCGGCGCCGATTACGCGATCGATGCACTGGACCTGTCGCTCAGCGTGCCAGATTTCAACGGACCGGCCAAATTGTCGCTTTCCGGGCTGATGAACGGGCAGAGCGCGCAGGCCGCGTTCGCACTGGGCAATTTCGGTGCGGCGTTGAACGGCGATGTCAGCACGGTCAAGCTTGAGGCCGATCTGGCGGGGGCGGATCTGAGTTTCGAGGGCCGCGCGGGGCTGGAGCCTTTGGCCGCCGAGGGCGCGCTGTCTCTGAGCGCGGCAAATCTGGGCCCCGTGCTGGCGCTGGCCGGACAGAGCGCCGATTTGCCATCTGGTCTTGGTACGGTTTCGGCCAAGGGCAATGTCACGCTTGCGCCACAGGGCACCGTGCATCTGCGCGACGGGGTGATTGGCTTTGCCGGAAACACGTTGTCGGGTGCTTTAGATGTTGATCCCAACGGCGCACGCCCCAAGCTGAACGGGCAATTGTCGACGGGGGTGCTGGATCTGATCGCGTTAAGCGGCGCAACGGACAGCGGCGCGGGCGCGGCCAGTTCGGGCTGGTCCACGGCACCGATTGATGTGTCGGGGCTGGCGGCGGTGGATGCGTCCATCGCGCTAAGCGCGCAGGGGGTGAAGCTGCCGGGTTTGACGCTAAACGCGACCCGCGCGCTGGTCACCCTGTCGGACCGCCGTCTGGTCTTTGATCTGCGCGAGCTGCGCGCCTATGAGGGATTGATCACAGGCGAGTTTGTGATCAACGGGCGCGGGGGCCTGTCGGTGGGCGGGGATCTGTCGCTGGACGGTCTGGCCCTGCAGCCTGCGCTAAGCGAACTGGCGAGCTATGAAAAACTGACGGGCACAGGTGCCGCGCAGTTAAAGTTCCTTGCTTCGGGCAATTCCGAGGCTGCACTGGCCAACAGCCTGTCCGGGTCGGGCGCGCTTTCGTTTTCGGACGGATTGTTTCTGGGGGTCGACCTTGCGTCAGCCTATCAGAGCGATCAAAGCGGCGATGCCTCGGGGCGCACTGTCTTTGACAAGGTCACGGCGACGTTTGACATTGCGGGCGGTGTGCTGAGCAACGAAGATTTCGTGCTGGATGGCCCGCGCATCAAGGCCACCGGCAAAGGCACCGTTGGGATCGGGGCGCAGGTGCTGGATTACCGCCTGATCCCGGTCGCCTTTGCCCGCAATGATGCCGAGCGCAGCTTGAAAGTCCCCCTGCGGGTGACCGGCAGCTGGGATGCACCAAAACTGAAACTGGATGCTGAAACCGCCGTCAAGGAACGGGTCGAAGAAAAGATTGAGACCCGCAAAGAAGAACTTAAGGAAAGCGCGCGCGAGAAACTGCGCGAAAAACTTCTGGAACGACTAGGCAACCAATAGTCGCGGCTAGCGCGGCCAATGCGGATGGATTTCATCAATGATCAGGCGGTGGCGGTGGCCGTGGTCTGACATTGGATGCGCTTTTAGGTGCGGATGATCCGGTGGCAGGTCTGAATGGTCATGCTCGGGGGCGCGGTCCTGCCCTGCAGGCCACAACCGCCCTGCCGCCCACAGCGCGCCAGCCGCGATAAGCCCCAACAGGATGAGTGTCGTGCTCTGGCCCAGCCCGCGCCCTCCCCATCCTGCCAACGGATAGGTGATCAGCCAGCACAGATGGGAAAGCGCGAATTGCGCGGTAAAAACGGCCGGGCGATCCGTGTTATGCGCCGAGCGGCGGATCAACCTGCCCGCAGGGGTGATCACCCCTGAATAGCACGCCCCCAACCCCAGCCATACCGCCAGCATGAGATGCCAAGCGGGCCATCCAAACAGGGCGGTGAACAGGCCCAGAGCCAGGCTGACACCCACCATCCCGCAGGCAGCGGCCAGCATGACGATCCGGTCTCCGGCCTGTCGCAACAACACCGGCAGGATCAAAGCAGCGCACATCGCCCCCAGCCCAAAGGCCCCCATGGCCAGCGCAAGATAGGGGGCAGGCAGATCATAGGTTGCGCGTACCACGACCACCGTATTCACCAATACAAAGGCCCCGATCGCCGCCGCAGACAGGTTCAGGGCCAACAGCCCGCGAAGCCGGGGCGTAGCCAGATAAATCCTGCCTCCCCGGGTCACGCGCCGCCAGAACGGCCCCGGTTTTTCACGCCGCGGGCGGGCGGGCAGGGGGGTGCGAATGACCAGAAGCGCGGACACTCCAAAGCCGATGACCGTCCCCACGAACAGCCCGCTAAAGCTGATCACCAGCAACAACAGGCCAGCAATCGCAGGGCTCAGCAGGTTTTCCAGCTCATAGGCCAGACGCGACAGTGTCAGCGCCTTGGTATAGTCCTCCTCATCGGGCAGGACGTCAGGGATCAGCGCCTGAAAGGTCGGGGTGAAACTGGCCGAGGCCGCTTGCAGCACAAAGATCAACAGATACACCTGCCCGACCGTTTCCACAAAGGGCAGGCACAGTGCGACGGCGGCGCGGATTATGTCTGCACCGACCAACACTGCCTTGCGGGGCAAACGCTCGGTGAAGGCCTGAACGATGGGGGACAGGCCCACATAGGCCAGCATCTTGATCGCATAGGCGGTGCCCAGCACCGCGCCGGCATGGGGTCCGGCCAGATCATAGGCCAGCAATCCCAGCGCGATGGTCATCAGGCCCGTCCCGGTCAGCGCAACCAGCTGCGCGGCGAACAAAGGCCCGTAAACCGGGTGCTTTAACAACGAAACCATGGGCAGAACTTAGCGCAGGACAGGGCAATGCACAGCAAAAAGCCCGCCAGAGGCGGGCCTTTTCTGGTCACAATCTACGGCCGATCAGCGTTTGCGGTCGCGGCGGGCGCTCATCGGCTGGAAGGCCACGCTGACATGGACCTCGCAATAGGGCTTGCCCGACTGTACTGGCAGGCCGCAGAACCAAAACTCTTCGGTCGCCGGGTCGCCAATGGGCCATTTGCAGGTGCGCTCGGTCAGCTCCATCAACGACAGCTTCTTCGCGCTCTTTTCCACCTCGCGGGCCGAGGCCAGCGTTTCGGGGCTGATCTCGTTGGCCGAGGGCTGGGGCGGCAGCGGTTGACCGGCAGGAATGATGGCTTTGCGGGCCGGGATCGGCGCAGGTATGGTCTCTGCCGCTTTGGCAGGTTCAGCAGCCGGTTTGGGCGCAGGCTTTGCCTTGGGTGCGGGCTTTGCCTTGGGCGCTGCTTCAGCCTTGGGCGCGGCCTTTTCCTTGGCAGCAGGTTTACCGCCGCCGCCCGAGCGGTTCGACAGGCCAAGGCGGTGCACTTTGCCGATCACCGCATTGCGGGTGACACCACCCAGCTCTTTGGCGATCTGGCTGGCCGACTGACCCTCGCCCCACATTTTTTTTAGCGTCTCGACGCGCTCTTCGGTCCAGGACATATCGTTCCTTTGGCTGTTGGCCGGTTGATCGCACCCGGTGGTACGATTAAGTGACATCCGGCGGTGCCCTATTCTATTCTGCGGTGCCGACGGGATACAAGCCCACAGCACTGGCTCTGGGCCAGCATATTTGGGGGAAATCCATGCAGAATTCAACCTCTATGGGTGTTCGACGTTTCGGACGGGTGAATTGGCTGGGTGTGACCACCCTGTGCAAACGGGAAATCTATCGCTTTATGGCGGTCTGGACGCAGACCGTGGCGGCGCCTTTGGTCACGGCCGGGCTGTTTCTGGCGGTGTTCTCATTGGCCATCGGCCCAACCCGGGGCCAGGTCATGGGCGTGCCCTATGTCAACTTTCTGGCGCCGGGGCTGTTGATGATGACAGTGATCCAAAACGCCTTTGCCAATACGTCGTCCTCTTTGGTCATTGCCAAGGTTCAGGGCAATATCGTGGATACGCTGATGCCGCCCCTGTCCGCGGGCGAGCTGGTCGCAGGCTATGTCATCGGGGGCATGGCGCGCGGGGTGTTCGTGGCAATCGCGATCCTGTTGGCGATGGTGCTGTTTCTGGGCATGGGGGTCGCGCACCCGCTTTGGGCGCTGATCTTTGCGCTTTTGGGCGGGGCGTTCATGGCGGGGCTGGGCATGATTGCCGGGATCTATGCCGCCAAGTTTGATCAAATGGCGGCGATCACCAATTTCGTCATCACCCCGCTAAGCTTTCTGTCCGGCACGTTCTATTCGGTGGAAAGCCTGCCCAAGGCGCTGCAGGTGATCACCCATTTCAACCCAATTTTCTATCTGATTGATGGCATGCGCTATGGCGTGTTGGGCACCTCGGACAGCTCTGCGTGGCTGGGGCTGAGCGTGTGCGGGGCCAGCACCGCGGCCATCCTTGGCCTGTGCTGGCACTGGCTGCGCCGTGGCTATCGGCTGAAAGCCTGAACCCAGCTCTGGACATGGGCGCGCAATCGCTGTAGCCAGCGCCCATGATCAAACGCGCCCATATCACACAGACGCGACGCCGACGCTAAGCCGCCGGCCCTGATCCTATTGCGCTTTATTGCGCTCTAACCCCCTTACATCGTTGACTTGCCCCCATGCCTTTGGCACCAATCGGGCTTCTTATAAGGACCAAACCCATGATCTCGTCGATCCTGCCGACCTATAACCGCGCCCCGCTGAGCTTTGTCAGCGGCGAAGGCTCGTGGCTGGAGGCAAAGGACGGGCGCCGATTTCTGGACATGGGCGCCGGGATCGCGGTGAATGCGCTGGGCCATGCCAACCCCGATCTGGTGGCGGCACTGACGCAGCAGGCCGGCAAAATCTGGCACCTGTCGAACCTCTATGAAATCCCGGAACAGACCGCGCTGGCCGATGCGCTGGTTGCCAATACCTTTGCCGATACGGTGTTCTTCACCAACTCGGGCACCGAGGCGTGCGAGCTGGCGGTGAAGATGGTGCGCAAGTACTGGTTCGACAAAGGTCAGCCGGAACGGATCAAAATCCTGACCTTCTCCGGCGCGTTTCACGGGCGCTCCTCGGCCGCGATTGCCGCCGTGGGCACCGAGAAAATGACCAAGGGCTTTGGCCCGCTTTTGCCCGGGTTTGAACAGCTTGAATTCGGCGATCACGACGCGCTGACCAAAGCCATGCAAGACCCGACCGTCGCCGCCGTGATAATCGAACCCGTGCAGGGCGAGGGCGGCATTCGCACCGTACCGGATCAGTGCCTGAAAGGCCTGCGCGATCTGTGCGATGAAACCGGCGCTTTGCTGGTTGCCGACGAAGTCCAATGCGGCGTCGGCCGCACCGGCAAGCTGTTTGCCCATGAATGGTCCGGCATTTCGCCCGACATCATGATGGTTGCCAAAGGCATCGGCGGGGGCTTTCCGCTGGGGGCTGTGCTGGCCACTGAAACGGCCGCCAGCGGCATGGTCGCGGGCACCCATGGCTCGACCTATGGCGGCAACCCGCTGGGCTGTGCCGTAGGACTGAAAGTTCTGCAAACCATTGCAGAGCCTGCGTTTTTGGACGAGGTCAACCGCAAGGCGGGCCTGTTGCGCCAGAAACTGGAAGGGCTGGTTGCCGCGCATCCCGACGTGTTCGAAGAGGTTCGTGGTTCTGGCCTGATGCTGGGGCTCAAAACCAAGCCGGGCGCCGCCAAGGTGGTGCAGGCGGGCTATGACGCGGGCATCATGGTTGTGCCCGCCGCCCAAGAGGTCGTGCGCCTTTTGCCCGCCCTGAACATTACAGACGAAGACATCAACGAAGCATTGGCGCGGCTCGATCAGGCCGCGCGGGCCGTCGCAGCCGCCTGAGGGACGATAAGATGAAGCATTTTCTGGACATCAACGCCACCGATCCCGCTGAACTGCGGGGTATGATTGACCACGCCAAGGCGATGAAGGAAGCCCGCAATGGGCACCCCCGTGGCGCCGCCGACCCTGACGCATCGCTGGCCGGTCGCATGGTCGCTTTGATTTTTGAAAAACCCTCCACCCGGACGCGGGTGTCATTTGACGTCGGCGTGCGCCAGATGGGCGGTCAGACCATGGTTCTGTCGGGCAATGACATGCAGCTGGGCCATGGTGAAACCATCGCCGACACCGCCCGTGTGCTGTCGCGCTATGTTGACCTGATCATGATCCGCACATTTGAAGAGCAAACCCTGCTCGAAATGGCCGAACACGCCACCGTACCGGTGATCAACGGGCTGACCAACCGCACCCACCCCTGTCAGATCATGGCCGATATTCAGACCTTCGAGGAACACCGCGGCCCCATCGCGGGCAAAAAGGTCGTGTGGTGCGGCGATGGCAACAACGTCTTTGCCAGTTTCGCCCATGCCGCCGGACAGTTTGGCTTTGACCTGACCTTTGCCGGCCCGCCGCAGCTGGACCCCGAAATGGTGTTCGTCGAAGAAGCCCGCGCCAAGGGCGCCCGGGTTGAAATCGAACGCGACCCGGTGCGCGCGGTTGCCGGTGCCGATCTGGTCGTGACCGACACCTGGGTCAGCATGCATGATCCGCAATCGGCCCGTGAACGCCGCCACAACCAGCTGCGCCCCTATCAGGTGAACGAGCTGCTGATGAGCCACGCCAAACCCGACGCTTTGTTCATGCATTGCCTGCCCGCGCACCGCGACGAAGAAGCCACAAGCGCGGTCATGGATGGCCCCCATTCGGTGATTTTCGACGAGGCCGAAAACCGTCTGCATGCGCAAAAGGCGGTGATGCGCTGGTGCCTTGGGGTTTAATCCTTGAAAAAACGATAAAAACATTGATCCACGGGGGGGAAGGGCGCGTATCCTTTATAACGCAGTAAAGGAAAGCTTATGTCATTCGATGCCCTCTCATCCCATCCGCAACGCATCGCTATAGTTGGCGGCGGGATATCCGGGCTGGCGGCGGCCTATTTGCTGGCGCCCACGCATGCGGTGACATTGTACGAGGCCGCCCCGCGTCTGGGCGGCCATGCCCGTACCGTGGTGGCAGGCAAACGCGGCGATCAGCCGGTCGATACCGGCTTTATCGTGTTCAACTATGCCAACTACCCGCACCTGACCCGCATGTTCCGCGATCTGGACGTGCCGGTTGTTAAATCCGACATGAGCTTTGGCGCCACGATTGATGATGGCCGGATCGAATACGGGCTGCGCGACCTGCCTGCGCTGTTTGCCCAAAAGCGCAACCTGCTGCGCCCCGGTTTCCCACGTATGATCCGCGATGTGCTGCGGTTTAATGCGCGGGCCGAGGCCCTGGCCAAGGATGATGACACCACCATCGGGGAACTGATGGATACGCTGCAACTGGGTGACTGGTTTCAGCGCTATTACCTGACCCCGCTGTGCGGCGCGATCTGGTCGACGCCCACAGAACAAATCCGCGCCTTCCCGGCCCGCGCCTTGGTGCAGTTCTTCCGCAATCACGCGCTGCTCAGCCCCTCGGGGCAGCATCAGTGGTGGACGGTCGATGGCGGCTCGGTTGAATATGTCCGCCGGCTGGAGCAGCACCTGCGTGGGCGCGGGGTCGCCTTGCGCCCCGGCACCCCGGTGCAATCGGTCGAACGTCAGGACGGGCTGGTGACGATCCATGCCAAGGGCTGCGCGGCCGAAAACTTTGATCAGGTGATCATGGCCTGCCATTCCGATCAGTCCCTGCGCCTGCTGGCCAACCCGACGATGGCTGAAACCAAGGCGCTTTCGGCGATCCGCTATCAGGATAACCACATGGTTTTGCACTGCGATGAAGGCCAAATGCCCAAGCGGCGCAAAGTTTGGTCCAGCTGGGTCTACAAGGCGGATACGACGAAAGAGGAAACCGCCATCGGCGTCAGCTACTGGATGAACCGGCTGCAAAACATCCCCGAGGATGACCCGCTCTTTGTCACCCTGAACCCGGCCACGGAAATCCGCGAAGATCTGATCTATGATCAGGAAACCTTCCGTCATCCGGTGTTCGACCGCGCCGCCCTTCGGGCACAAAAAGAGCTCACGGCAATGCAAGGTGCCAACAACACGTGGTTCGCAGGCGCCTATACCCGGCATGGTTTCCACGAAGACGGTTTTGCCAGCGCTGTACGCATCACCCGGATGATGGAACGCGAAACAGTATGAACCTTGCGCCCCAACATATCAGTGGCACCACGGTGCATTCGCGTTTGGGATCAGTCAGCCATGCGTTCCGCTATGGCGTCGATTACATGCTGATCGACCCACAAAGCGCAGAGCACCCGGCGCTGTTCTCGCGCAACCGCTTTAACCTGACCGCCATCCATGACCGCCACCACGGCGGCAAGCGCGGGGAAGGCCAGGGGGTGGCTTGGGCACAAGAGGTCTTTGACGAACACGGCCTGCCCGACGGCTGCACCATCCTGCTGCTCGCTCAGCCCAGCTATCTGGGCTATTGGTTTAACCCGGTCAGCTTCTGGCTGGCGATGGAGGGCGACGATCTGCGCGCGGTAATCGCCGAGGTCTCGAACACCTTCGGCGACCGGCACTCGTACCTGTGCCATCTGCCCGACTTTGCCCCCATCGGCCCCACGGACACGATCACAGCGCAGAAATGCTTTCACGTCTCGCCGTTTCAGACCATCGCGGGCGACTATGAATTTGCCTTCAATATCCGTCCCGGCCAAATTGCGATCCGCATTTTGCACCGCAACGGAAACGAAGGTGTGATCGCCACCTTGACCGGCGCGCGCAAGCCGCTGGGAAATCGTGCTATATTAACCATGTCGTTGCGCCGCCCGCTTGGGGCGCTGCGCACCGTCGCCCTGATTTATTGGCAGGCGCTGCGGTTAAAGTTGAAGGGGGCCCGCTACACCCCACGCCCCGCGCCCCCAACGAAAGAGGTAACCTGATGCTGTTCCTGACCAAACGCGTAAAGCACGAGTTCCTTGAGAGCTGTGAAAAGATCACCAAGGGCAGCTTGCATCTGCGCACCCCCGAGGGCGAAGTTTACCATTTCGGCACCGGCCAACCCGAGGCCGAATTGACCCTGCATGACTGGTCGGTCGTCACCACAGCTGCCGCGCGCGGCGACATCGGCATGGGCGAAGCGTTCACCGAAGGTCTGTGGGATACGACCTCGATCAAAGACCTGACCGAGGTGGTGTTGATGAACATGGATGCCATGGGCCCCTATACCTATGGCGGCTTCTGGAATCGCGTGAAATTCCGCATGGTGAACACCGTTCTGCGCGCCAATTCCCAACGCGGCGCCGCACGGAATATCCATGCCCACTACGATGTCGGGAACGAATTTTACCAGCTTTGGCTGGATGACAGCATGACCTATTCCTCGGCGCTGTTTGATCAAAGCGACGATTTGGAACAGGGGCAGGCGCGCAAATATGACCGTATCCTGAACCGGCTCACCGATGGCGAACAGGTGCTCGAGATCGGCTGTGGCTGGGGCGGCTTTGCCGAACGCGCCGCCGATCAGGGGCGTGCAGTCAGTGGGCTGACGATCTCGCCCAACCAGAAAGGTTATGCCGATGCGCGGCTGGATGGGCGCGCCCAGATCAAGCTACAGGATTATCGCGCCGAAACCGGCACCTATGACAACATCGTTTCGATTGAAATGATCGAGGCCGTCGGTGAGCGCTATTGGCCGACCTATTTCAATGCGCTCAAGGCGCGTCTGGCCGAAGGTGGGCGCGCCATGGTGCAGGCCATTACGGTGCCCGATGACTATTTCCCGATCTATCGCGCCGGGTCGGACTATATCCGCCACTACACCTTCCCGGGCGGCATGCTGTTGTCTGACAAGGTGATCCGTGGCCATGCCCATTTGGCCGGTCTGAAAGTCCGGGAAATCCATGGCTTCGGTCAGGATTACGCGCGCACTTGTGCGCTCTGGCAGGACCGTCTTGAGCAAAACGCCGCCAAAATCAGCAAGCTGGGCTATGGCGAAGAGTTCCTGCGCAGCTGGCGCTACTATCTGGGGATTTGCTCGGCGGCTTTCGCGGTTGGTCAAACCGACGTTGTGCAGGTGGAGATGTCCCATGCTTGAGCTGATCCTTTTTCTGGCCGCTCTGGTCGCGCTTTGGGCGCTGAGCCGCCGCATGATGGGCTTTGGCGCTCAGCAACCGGCGCATTACGCGGACACCGGTCCAGCCTTTGACCTGCGCAAGCATCTGAACGGCCCGATCCTGTGCGAAGGCATCATCTATGGCCCGCTCGGGCGCGTCGACAGCCGGTTCATTGCCCAGATGAACGGAAGCTGGGAGGGCGCGCGCGGCTCGCTGAAAGAGGATTTCACCTATTCCACCGGCAAGACCCAACATCGTGAATGGCATCTGGCGCTGGGCAATGACGGTAACTTCAGCGCCACGGCCGATGACATCGAAGGCACGGCGACGGGGGTTCAATCAGGGTCTACCGTGCGCATGAACTATCGTATCCGCCTGCCCGAGGATGCGGGCGGACATGTTCTTTCGGTCACCGACTGGATGTATCTGATGGACAATGGCGCGATCATGAACCGCTCTGAAATGCGCAAATACGGGATCAAAGTGGCTGAACTGGTCGCAACGATGCGCCCGGCCAATGACTGATCTTTTTCATGGCAAAACCTTCTGGCTGATCGGCGCTTCCGAAGGGCTTGGCCGCGCCTTGGCGCTGAAACTGGCTGACGCGGGCGCGCGGGTTGTGGCCTCGGCGCGGTCGGCCGAGCGCCTTGCAGATCTGGCTCGGACGGCGGGCATCTCGGCGCAGGCTCTGGATGTGATGGACCCGGACTCGGTGCGCCAAGCCGCTGCGCAGATCGGCCCGGTTGATGGCGTGATTTATTGTGCGGGTGCTTACGAGCCGGTCACGGCGCAAAACTGGGATGCCGATGCTGTAGAACGCATGGCCGAGGTTAATTTCAACGGCGCGTTGCGCGTATTGGGGCAGGTCGTGCCGGATATGGCGGCGCGCGATGCGGGCCATATCGTGCTGGTCGGCTCGCTGGCCGGGTTCCGGGGCTTGCCCGGGGCGATTGGTTACGGTGCCTCCAAGGCTGCTTTGATGCATTTGGGTGAAACGCTGCGCGCCGACCTGCGTGGCACCGGGGTGCAGGTGCAACTGGCAAATCCGGGCTTTATCAACACCCGCCTGACCCAGAAAAACAACTTTGACATGCCGCAGCTGATGACCCCCGACAGCGCCGCCGATCACGTCATGCGCGCCATGCAATCGGGCCGCTTTTCCACCAGCTTCCCACGCCCTTTCGCCTGGATTTTCACCCTAGGGCAATACCTTCCGATCCGCTGGTTTCAGGCGATGATGCCGCAACGCTGACGCCTTGTTGACGGTGCCCCCCGCCGCTAGGCTGGCGCAAAGATCGGAGGCACCATGACCGGCTGGGCAGAGTTCATCGCGGCATTCATCACGTTTTTCCTGTCGCACAGTATTCCGGTGCGTCCCACCGTCAAAGCCCGGCTCAAAACGCGTCTTGGTGCTGCGGGGTTCGGGGTTGGATACTCTCTGCTGTCCATCGCCGTGCTTGCCTGGCTGATTGTTGCCGCAAACCGCGCGCCCTTTGTGCCCCTGTGGGATTGGGCGCCATGGCAAAATCATGTGACCCTGCTGTTGATGACCCTTGCTGTCCTCATCGCCGCGTTGGCGGTCGGGCGACCCAACCCTTTGTCCTTTGGCGGCGCGCAGAACGATCAATTCGATCCGGCCAACCCCGGCATCATCGGCTGGATGCGCCACCCGTTGCTGGTGGCGCTGATGCTATGGGCACTGTCGCATATCCTGCCAAATGGCAATCTGGCGCATGTGATCCTGTTTGGTGTTTTCGCGGGCTTCGCAGCGCTGGGCATGCGGATCATCGACCGGCGCAAACAACGCTTGCTCGGGCATCAGGTCTGGGCGCAGCTTGCTACGCCAAACCGACAGGCCCAACCCAGTCGCGCAGGGATGAGTCGGGTGGCCGTCGGTTTGTTGATCTATCTGGGTTTGATCGTTCTGCACGGCCCCGTGATTGGCGTCAGCCCCTTGGGGGTGCCCCTGTAAGGTGCCGTAATTAAAAGGGAAAAATTACCCTTGATTATTCTTATAGTTTTTGTCAGAAATAACCTGCGCGGTCGGGAATACCCCTGACCCCGACGAAACAGACCGACCCGGAACTGAGACACCTCGACCCATCCGCCCGCGGCTCACGTGGCCCACGGAAAGGCATTTCGGCGCTCGTAACAGCAGTAGACGGATGGACAAAATGAGCATTCAGCAAGAAATTATCGCCGCCGCTCCGGCCGCGATGCAACCCCTGCACAACGCCCGTGACCTGACCGCGGGTGGCAAACAGGCCAGCATTCAACTGGACGACAAGATTTACACCCTGCGCATCACCCGTGCGGGCAAACTGATCCTGACAAAGTAAGCTGGCCTTACCCGGCGAAAGGATCGTCCGGGTAGCCGACCTTCGACAGGTACAGGCCCTGCGGTGGGCTGACCGGCCCGCACGCAGCCCTGTCACAGGCTTCCAGCGCCGTTCTGACGTCGCCCGGCGCCCACGATCCGGCGCCGACACGCTCCAGCGTACCGACAAAGCTGCGCACCTGATTGTGCAGGAAAGATCGCGCGCGGACATGAAACCGAAACTCCTGCCCGTGCGGGATATCGAACGCCTCGATCCGCAGCTCATCCAGCGATTTGACGGGCGAGGCCGCCTGACAGATTGACGCCCGGAACGTGGTGAAATCATGCCGCCCCAACAGGTGGTTGGCGGCTTCCTGCATCGGCTCCAACGCCAGCGGGTGCTGCACCTGCCAGACCTTGCCGCGTTCATGCGTCACCGGCGCGCGGCGGCTGATCAGGCGAAACAGATACTGCCGTTCATATGCCGAAAACCGGGCGTGGAACTCTTCATCCACCCTTGCGGCCACCAAAATTGAAACCGGCGCCGGTTTCAGGTGGTAATTCAGCGCCTCAGAAAGCCGAAACGCATCCCAATCCTTTTGCAGATCACAATGGGCCACTTGCCCCGTCGCATGCACGCCCGCGTCCGTGCGCCCCGCTGCCGCAATCGTATGCGGCCCCGGCTCCAGCTTGGCCAAGGCGCTTTCAATCGCGCCTTGGACCGAGGGCTGATCGGCCTGTCGCTGCCACCCGGCAAAGGGCGCGCCATCATATTCTACTTTCAGTGCATATCTGGGCATGCCCCCGGTTACCCCGCCCGCGCGCCAATGGCAATTGCCGGGTAGCGCTGGGCGGGCAGGGTGCCTATCTTGCCTGTAACGAAAGTATGAGGGCAGCCGTGGGTATAGGCGATATCGCAGACAGCGTGGCGCGCGGGGTTGAGAGCATCGGCGACACCGTGTCCGAAACCCTGTTTGAGCCAACGATCCGGTTGGGCGTCACCGGCCTATCGCGGGCGGGCAAGACGGTGTTCATCACCTCGCTGGTCGCCAATCTGATGGATCGCGGGCGGATGCCGCAGCTGGCCGGGGCAGGGGCCATTCAAACCGCCTATCTGCAACCCCAACCCGACGACACCGTGCCGCGGTTTGATTATGAAACCCATCTGGCCGCGCTGACCGGCGCGACACCGCATTGGCCCGACAGCACCCGCGCGGTATCTGAACTGCGCCTGTCTTTGCGGGTGCAGCCCTCGGGCCTGCTGGGCGGCCTGTCTGGCCCGCGCACCGTGCATCTGGACATCGTCGATTACCCCGGCGAATGGCTGCTTGATCTGGGATTGATGGACAAATCCTACACCCAATGGGCCGAAGAAACCTTATCGCGCGCTCAGGGCCGCGATTTGGCGCAGGGGTTCTTGCAACAAGCGGCAGGCACCGACGTAAACGCCCGGCTGGACGAACCCGTCGCGCAAGCGCTCTCGGCCACTTTCCGCAGCTATCTGCAAGAGGCACGCGAGGCTGGCTTTTCCGACTGCACGCCGGGCCGTTTCTTGCTGCCCGGCGATCTGGAGGGCTCTCCGGCGCTGACCTTCGCGCCGCTGCCGCGCCCCGAAGCGCCCGCGCGCGGGTCGCTCTGGCGCGAAATGGAACGAAGGTACGAGGCCTACAAACGCCGCGTCGTCAAACCCTTCTTTCGCGATCATTTCGCCCGGATTGATCGGCAGGTGGTGCTGGTAGACGCGCTGGGCGCAATCCACGCCGGCCCCCAGGCGGTTGAGGATCTGCGCGGCGCCATGGCCGACATCCTTGGTGCCTTCCGCCCCGGTCGCAACGCGTTTCTGACCAAGCTTTTGCTGGGCAAACGGGTCGAACGAATCCTATTCGCCGCCACCAAGGCCGACCACCTGCACCACGCCCAACACCCCCAACTGACCGCGATCATGGAGGCGCTTCTGCGCGACGCCCGTGACCGCGCCGATTTCGCGGGCGCCAAGACCCAAGCCATGTCCATCGCCGCCCTGCGCGCCACGGTCGAGGAAACCCGCGATCACAACGGTCAGACCCTCGATTGCGTGCGCGGCACCCTGTTGGAGGGCGGCAAACAGGCGGCGTTTTATCCCGGCAAGCTGCCGCGAGACCCCTCGCGCATCCTCAACCCCGCCCGCGATGGGGCCGAGGATTGGCTGGGCGCCGACTACCAGATCATGCGCTTTGCCCCCGCCGTGCTGGACCTGCCGCCGGGCGACGGCCCGCCCCACATCCGCCTTGACCGCGCCGCGCAGTTTTTGATCGGAGACCGCCTATGACCAAAGGCCCCGTGTTGATCGACCTCGACGAGGAAACGCCGCAGGTCACCCCCGCCACCGCGCCCCCCGTGCCCGATGGCCGCGCCATGCAAACGGTCGTTCAGGTGGCGGCGCGCAAACCCTCGCGCCTGACCCGGTTCTTCTGGTCCGCCACGCTGGCGCTGATCGGATTCGCAGCCTCGGTCGCGGCGTGGGATTTCGTCACCAACCTGATCGCCCGCAACCCGATTTTGGGCGGGGCCGCGCTGATCTTACTGGCGGCCTTCGTTCTGGGCCTGACCCTGATGGCCCTGCGTGAATTGGCCGGTTTCGCCCGCCTGCGCCGTCTGGACGGCGTTCACAAAGCCGCCCAACAGGCCGCCACCACCGGCGATCTGGCGCAGGCCCGCAAGGTCGTCGCCAGTGTCGAGCGGCTATACGCAGGCCGCGAAGAGTTGCGCTGGGCCAAGTCCCGTCTGTCCGACCGTAAAGGGGAGGTTCTGGACGCCGACGGCCTTTTAGGGCTGGCCGAGGTCGAACTGATGACCCCGCTGGACGCCGCGGCCATTAAAGAGGTCGAAGCCGCCGCCCGTCAGGTCGCCACTGTCACCGCCCTCGTGCCGCTGGCGCTAGCCGATCTGATCGCCGCGCTATCGGCCAACCTGCGGATGATCCGACGCATCGCCGAGATTTACGGCGGGCGCTCCGGCACGCTGGGCAACCTGCGCCTGACCCGCGCGGTGATGACCCATCTGGTCGCCACCGGTGCGGTCGCCGTGGGCGACGACATGCTGGGCAGTATCGCCGGGGGCGGGATGCTGTCAAAACTCTCGCGCCGCTTCGGCGAGGGGCTGGTCAACGGCGCCCTCACCGCCCGCGTCGGCGTCGCCGCGATTGAGGTCTGCCGCCCGCTGCCCTTCCAAGCCACTAAACGTCCCAGCGTCAGCAAACTGGTCTCGCGCGCGCTGACAGGGCTGTTTGGGAAAGACGCCTGACCTACTTAGCCCGGTGCACGCAGTGGACCGGGCAACGCCCGCCCCGCCCTATGGGCGGGCGTTTCACGCCCACCCCGTGACGGGCGCCGCCCTTTGTTGGGATGCGCCTTCAGAACCTGTCCCAGTTGACGGGAATGATAGCAAGCTTACCCATTCCGGGGTCATTGGGTAGATAGTCGACGCCCACTGCATAGGTGGTGTCCGAAGAGCTGCCCCTCGCCACCTGGGCTGAAATCTCGCCCAAAATCGTGCGCCCGGTGCCAGAGGTGGTTTCACACCGCCAGATCGCCTTTACAGCGTCCTTCGCTGCATTGCTTTGCAACCAGACAAGCTGCGCGTTCGGCAGACAATCCCCACGTTCTTCAAACGCAGACCGATCGCCCGAGAAATGGCCGTCGCGCCCGACCGAGTTCATTGCTTTCAAGCGCTCTCCCCATGCCAGCAGATGCGGTATCTCGCGGAGGTGCCATGGGGTGGAATAAGTGTTCGTGATCCAGCCAACGGCGAAAGCTGCCATCAAAACGAGCAAGAATTGCGGTTTTGAAAAGGTCACTGGGGACACCCTCAAATCAGCTTCGGCACCCCACCCGGCAGGGTCTCGCGTTCAACCACACCTGCGCGCAAGCTGCGGCCGATGCGGTGGGCCAGCGCGGACCACGGCGTGGCGACCTCGGTGGGCAGTTCCTCGGCCAGGGTTTGATCAAACAGCGCCAGCCAGGTTTCGAACATGCCCGGGCGGACGTTGCCAGCCTCCAGGTGCGCTTGCATCGGGCTGCCGTCATAGACCCGTTCGCCCAGAATGGCGTTGGCCCAGAAATCGGCAACCTTGGCCTCGTGCGACGGCCAATCGTTCACATGCACCGCAAACACGGGCCCCAATCCGGGGTGGTGCCGGATACGGGCGTAAAAGGCCGCGACGACGGTTTCGATCTGTTCGCGGGTGATGTCGAACTTGGGGGGCAGGGCGCTGGTCATGGCGTATCCTTGCGCGGCGCGGGCGCGATTGACAAGAGGGCGCGTGCGCACAGGCGTATGCATAGGATGTGCATGCAATGTGCATCACTTGTGCATGGCCCGTTTCGCCACCTTGCCCCCGGTGGCGCAGCCGCCTATAACCGCCCCCATGATGATGCACATTGCCGCGATCATTATTCGAATTATCAGCCCGGCGCTCTGATCACACGAGCCGCCGGGACAAGGCGTTTGAGACCTCGCGCCGCCCCTCCGCCAGACTGAAATTCTCTGCCAAGGACCACATAAAATGTGCGCCGACACCCCCGAATACAAAGACACGCTGAACCTGCCCAAAACCGATTTCCCCATGCGCGCCGGATTGCCCAAACGCGAGCCCGGCTGGCTGGAGCGCTGGGCGCAGATTGGCGTCTATGACAAGCTGCGCGAGAAAGAGGGCCGCACGCCCTTTACCCTGCATGACGGCCCGCCCTATGCCAACGGTCACCTGCACATCGGCCACGCGCTGAACAAGATCCTCAAAGACATGACCGTCCGCAGCCAGCAGATGATGGGCAAGGACGCGCGCTACGTGCCCGGTTGGGATTGTCACGGCCTTCCGATTGAATGGAAGATCGAAGAGCAATACCGCAAAAAGGGCCGCAACAAAGACGATGTACCGGTTGTCGACTTCCGTCAGGAATGCCGCAAGTTCGCCGAAGGCTGGGTCGACATTCAGCGCGACGAGTTCAAACGTATCGGCATCACCGGGAACTGGGAAAATCCATATCTGACAATGGATTACCATGCCGAAGCCGTGATCGCGGACGAGTTCATGAAGTTCCTCATGAACGGCACTTTGTATCAGGGGTCTAAACCCGTGATGTGGTCGCCGGTCGAAAAGACCGCGCTGGCCGAGGCCGAGATTGAATACCACGACCATCAGTCCCACACCATCTGGGTGCCGTTTGAGATCACCGTGGTGCGCGGTCATGGGCTGGACACCCACAGCCGTGATCTGGTCGAAGCGCGCGTGGTGATCTGGACCACGACCCCCTGGACGATCCCGTCCAACAAGGCCGTCGCCTATAATCCCAAGATTGCCTATGGGCTTTATCAGGTGGATGAAACCGAAGAGGAAAGCTGGACCAAGCCGGGCGATCTTTATGTGTTTGCCGATGCGCTGGCCGAGGATGCCTTGGGCAAGTCCCGCGTGACCAAGTTCACCCGCGTGCGCGATGTGCGCAGTGAAGAATTTGAAGGCATGCATCTGAAACACCCGTTTTACGGGCTGGAAGGCGCGGATCGGTTCTGGGATTATGACGTTCCGATGATCGACGGCGACCATGTGACCGACGATGCGGGCACAGGTTTCGTACACACCGCGCCCAGCCACGGTGCTGACGACTATGAATGTTTCGTCGCCCGAAACTGGATCGACCGGATGACCCACAACGTGGGCGAGGAATCCGAGTTCCTGCCCCATGTCCCGTTCTTTGCCGGGCTGAAAGTGTTCAACCACAAAGGCAAGGAAGACAAGGCCAACAATGCCGTGATCGCCAAGCTGGTTGAGTGCGGTGGGATCATCGCGCGTGGCCGCGTGAAACACAGCTATCCGCATTCGTGGCGCTCTAAGGCGCCGGTGATCTTCCGCAATACGCCACAGTGGTTTGCCGCGATTGACCGCGCCGTTGGTGACGGTCAGGACGCGCATGGCAAAACCATCCGCGAGCGCGCGCTTAATTCGATCGACAAGCTGGTGGAGTGGACGCCGCAGACCGGGCGCAACCGTCTGTATTCGATGATCGAAGCGCGCCCGGACTGGGTACTCAGCCGTCAACGTGCCTGGGGTGTGCCGCTGACCTGTTTCACCAAAAAGGGCCTGTTGCCCACGGATGAGGGGTTCTTGCTGCGCGACGAGGCCGTCAACGCCCGCATCCGCGAGGCATTCGAGGCCGAAGGCGCCGACGTTTGGTATGCCGAAGGCGCCAAGGAACGCTTCCTGGGCAATGACTATAACCCCGAAGAATACGAGCAGGTGTTTGACGTGCTGGATGTGTGGTTCGACTCTGGCTCGACCCATGCCTTCGTTCTGCGTGACCGCGAGGATGGCTCGGAAGACGGGATTGCCGATCTGTATCTTGAAGGCACCGACCAACACCGCGGCTGGTTCCATTCCTCAATGCTGCAATCGTGCGGTACCAAGGGCCGCGCGCCCTATCGTGGGGTGCTGACGCACGGGTTTACGCTGGACGAGAAGGGCAACAAGATGTCCAAATCGCTCGGCAATACCGTCGCGCCCGAGCAGGTGATCAAGCAATACGGCGCCGATATCCTGCGCCTTTGGGTGGCGCAGTCGGACTATACTGCCGACCTGCGTATTGGCCCTGAGATCCTGAAAGGGGTCGCGGACAGCTATCGCCGTTTGCGCAACACGATGCGCTTTATGTTAGGCTCGCTGAACGACTTTACCGAAGACATGCGGGTGGACCCGTCCGAGATGCCCGAGCTGGAACGCTGGGTTCTGCACCGTCTGGCCGAGCTGGACCAGAAAGTCAGAACCGGGTTCGATGCGTATGACTTCCAGGGCGTGTTCCAGGCGTTGTTCAACTTTGCCACGGTGGACTTGTCGAGCTTCTATTTCGACATCCGCAAGGATGCGCTGTATTGCGATGGGGATAGCCTGACCCGCCGCTCGGCGCTGACCGTTCTGGACATCCTGTTCCACCGCCTGACCACATGGCTGGCACCGGTTTTGGTGTTCACCATGGAAGAGGTCTGGCTGGAGCGGTATCCCGGCGATGAAAGCTCGGTTCATCTGACCGATATCCCCGATACGCCTGCCGATTGGCTGGATGCTGATCTGGCCGCCAAATGGGCGCAAATCCGTCAGGTGCGCCGCGTGGTGACCTCGGCCCTGGAAATCCAGCGCCGTGACAAGGTGATCGGTGCGTCGCTTGAAGCCGCCCCGGTGGTGCATGTGCGTGATGGCGAGGCTTTGGATGCGCTGAAGTCAGTGGATTTTGAGGATGTGTGCATCACTTCGGATATCGTGCTGTCGGGCGACCCCAGCCCGGCCGAAGCCTTCCGCATGCCCGAGGTTGATGGCGTGGGAGTGGTCTTTGAAAAGGCCGAAGGCGAAAAATGCCAACGCTGCTGGAAAATCCTGCCTGACGTGGGGAACCACAGCCACGCGGGCACCTGTAAGCGCTGCAACGACGCGCTGGGATAAGCCTGTCCAAAGAAAATTTCTGGCAGGGCGTGAAGGGAACTTCGCGCCCTGTTCTTATTTGGAACGCGCTTTGGGGTGGGCCTTTTCATAGGCGTCCAGCAGATGTGCGGTGTCGACGGCTGTATAGGCTTGAGTGGTGTCCAGGCGGGCGTGGCCCAGCAGCTCTTGAATGGCGCGCAGGTCTCCGCCCGCTGACAGCAGATGCGTGGCAAAGCTGTGGCGCATGGCGTGGGGTGTGGCGCTGGCAGGCAGGCCCAGCTGCGCGCGTGCTTTGGCCATTACCCCCGACACCAGACGCGGGTTCAGCGGCCCGCCGCGGACGCCGCGAAACAGGGGGGCATCCGACGTCAGTTCATGGGGGCACTGGCGGCGATACTCTTCGACCGCCGCGCGCGCGGCCGGCAGAACCGGCACCATGCGTTCCTTGCCGCCCTTGCCCTTGATCACCAGCGCTTCGGGCAGGGGGGCGTCACGGCCCTTTAGGCCCAATGCCTCGGATATCCGCAGGCCGCAACCGTACAGCAGGGTCACCACTGCGATGTCGCGCGCGCCCACCCAATCGCGTTCAGTTTGCAGGCCGACCGTGTCGATCATCGCTTTTGCGGCGTCTTCAGACAGGGGGCGGGGCAGCTTTTTCTGGAACTTCGGCGCGCGGGTCGACAACACGGCCGTTGCGTCAAAGCCTTCGCGCTGGGACAGCCAGCGATAAAAGGTTTTCACCGCCGACAAAGATCGCGCCAAAGATCGGGGCGCCACGCCGCGGGCCCGTTCATGCGCCATCCAAGCGCGCATGTCGCGCAGCGCGACGGATGCCAAAGGTTTCAGCCCAACCGGGCCGCCAAGATGCTGCGCCAGAAAGGCCAAAAACCCTGTCACATCAGTAGCATAGGCTTTGATTGTATTGTCCGAAGCAGATTTCAGCGCGCGTTCATAATCCAGCCACGCCTGCAACGCATCACGCGCAGCGGGCGACAGCGTATGGCTCATGACAGCCAGCGTTGCATGCTGCGTTCAAACACCCCGGCGAAAAAGGACAACAGATCGGTGCCCTGACTGGGAGAGAACTGGTTCGGGTCTTCAGCGCCCATCGCCAGCATGCCCGGCAAACGGCCTTCGCCCAGATCCAGTTTCAGCAAGGCTTCAGAGCGGATCCACCCGGCGGCCTCGCCATAAACCACTTCGTCCTGGGGCTGCATCTGGCGCAGGGTGACCTGACGATCAGCACTGCCGCGCCCCTGTGACAGGTAGCTGTGGATGAAGCCGGGCTCGGCGACGCTCAGCACATCACCCAGTTTGCGCACGGCAGGATTGTCATCGTCCTGTGCGGTTTCCAGCACCAGACGGATGCTGTCGACGCGCAAGATATCGGTGACCTCATCGGCCAGCACTTTCAGAAAGCTTTCAAAGTCAGCCGCGTCCATCAGCGCCAAAACAGCGCGATGCACCTGATTGGTGCCCGCCAGATTGTCGTAGGCGGCGGCGATGACCGAGCGATGCGTATCTTCAAGGCGCTCCAGTCGCGCCTCAAGCCGTTCCATCGCGATCCCGCGCAGGTCGATCACATTGGTGCCAAGACTTTTGTCATTGGCGGCGATCAACGCACGCATCAGATCGGCGTCTTCAAGGATAACATCGGGATCTGCGATGATCTTGTCACGCAGTTTGGTTTCGGTCAGGGCCGTGCTGCTCATCGGTGCCTCTTTGGTCTTTTGCAGGGACCTTACACCATGTTTACAGGATTTTCTGCCCTGTTTTTTCCCAATCTTTCAGGAAAGCATCCAAACCCTTATCGGTCAGAATGTGGTTGGCCATGGCCTTGATAACATTCGGCGGGGCAGTGGCCACATCGGCACCGATCAAGGCGCATTCTTTCATGTGGTTGGCAGTGCGGATTGAGGCCGCCAGAATTTCGGTTTCAAACCCGTAGTTGTCATAGATCGTGCGGATGTCTTCGATCAGTTCAAGCCCGTCCAGATTGATGTCGTCCAGACGGCCGATAAACGGCGAGATAAAGGTCGCGCCCGCCTTGGCCGCCAGCAGCGCCTGGTTGGCCGAGAAACACAGGGTCACGTTCAGCTGATTGCCTTCGTCGGACAGCACCTTACAGGCTTTCAGACCGTCCCATGTCAGCGGCACTTTGATGCAGATGTTTTCTGCGATCTGCGCCAACTTGCGGCCTTCGGCGATCATGGCGTCGGCTTCGGTCGCAACGACCTCGGCGGACACGGGGCCATCGACCAGATCACAGATTTCTTTGGTGACTTCGATGATGTCGCGGCCAGACTTCATGATCAGCGACGGGTTGGTGGTCACCCCATCGACCATGCCAAGGTCGTTCAGTTCGGCAATGGCGGGGACATCGGCGGTATCGACAAAGAATTTCATAGCGGGTCTCCTGTGGGGCCTGTGCGCTGATTTGCGGCTCTGATACATCATGGGGCAGGCAGGGAAAAGCCATAGGTTTGTAAAGGCGCGGATGCGGGACGAATTCACACAAGGATCACGGGTTGGGGTGCTGACGGCGCAGCCGTTGGATCGGGTGCTGGACTATCTGGCGCCCGAAGGTGGTTGCGGTGTCGGCGATTTCGTCGAGGTGCCTTTGGGCCCGCGCAAAGTGCTGGGCGTGGTTTGGAGCGCGGGCGAAGGCGGCTATGACATTGCCAAGCTGCGCAGCGTCAACCGGGTGTTGGACGTGGCGCCCATGGGCGCGGACATGCGCGACTTTCTGGTGCGTGCCGCCGATTACACGCTGACGCCCTTGTCTGCGATGCTGCGTCTGGCGACCCGCGCGCCGGGGTTGGGCGGCGGTCCTGCCATGCGCAAGGTCTATCGGCGCGGCCCAGCAACGCCAGACCGGATGACCGATGCACGACGTCGGGTTCTTGAGGTGTTGGACAGCTACGGCGATCTGGCGTTCACCATGGGCGAATTGGCAGGTCAGGCGGGCGTGACCAACTCGGTGGTGAAAGGGCTGGTCAAATTGGGCGCGGTTTTGGAACAAGACAGCCCCCGCGATTTGCCATACCCACGTCTGGACCCGGCCCGCGCAGGCAAAGTGCTGACTGAGGATCAGGCGCAGGCCGCTGTACAGATGCGTGCAGGCGTGGCCAGCGGCACCTTTGGCGCGACCCTGCTGAAAGGGGTGACCGGCTCGGGCAAGACCGAGGTCTACCTGGAAGCCGTGGCCGAATGTCTGGCGCAGGGGCGACAGGCGCTGGTTTTGCTGCCCGAGATTGCTTTGACGTCTGAATTCTTGACGCGGGTCGAGGCGCGGTTTGGCGCACGGCCCGCCGAGTGGCATTCAGGCGTCACCATGACCGAACGGCGGCGGTGCTGGAAAATGGTCGGTGAAGGCGGCGCGCAGCTGGTGGTTGGCGCGCGCTCGGCGCTGTATCTGCCGTTCCGCGATCTGGGGCTGATCATCGTGGATGAGGAACATGACAGTTCCTACAAGCAAGAAGACGGCGCTTTGTACAATGCGCGTGATATGGCTGTTTTGCGGGCGTCTTTTGCGTCGGCGCAGGTGGTGCTGGCCTCGGCCACGCCATCGTTGGAAAGCTGGGCCAATGCGCGGGCGGGCAAGTACGCGCGGCTTGATCTGACCTCGCGGTTTGGCGATGCGGTGCTGCCTGAAATGCGGGCGATCGACATGCGGGCCGAGGATTTACCGGCGTCGCGCTGGATTTCGCCCAGCTTGCAGGCGGCGGTGAGCGATCGCGTGGCAAAGGGCGAGCAGGCTTTGTTGTTTTTGAACCGGCGCGGCTATGCCCCGGTGACCATTTGCCGAGCCTGCGGGCATCAAATTGGTTGCGACCATTGCGATGCGCGGATGGTCGAACACCGCTTCCAGAAGCGGCTGATCTGTCATCAATGCGGTGAAAGCAAACCGGTGCCCGAGGTGTGCCCTTCTTGCGAGGCCGAAGGGAAGCTGGCGCCGGTGGGACCGGGCGTGGAGCGTTTGGCCGAGGAGGTCGCAGAGCTGTGGCCCGAGGCCCGGGTGGCGGTTTTGTCGTCGGACCTGTTTGGCTCGGCCCGCGCACTGAAAGAACAGATAGAAACCATTGCTGCGGGCGGGGCGGATATTGTCATCGGCACGCAGCTGGTGGCCAAAGGGCATAATTTTCCGCTGTTGACGCTGGTCGGGGTGATTGACGCCGATCTGGGTTTGCAGGGGTCAGACCTGCGCGCGGCGGAACGCAGTTTTGCCTTGATGCGGCAGGTTGCGGGGCGTGCAGGGCGGGCGCAAAAACCGGGGTTGGCTTTGTTGCAGACCTTTCAGCCCGAGCACCCGGTGATCCGGGCAATCTTGTCGGGCGATGAAGAGGCGTTTTGGACGGCTGAGGCCGCTGAGCGCAAAGCCATGGGCATGCCGCCTTATGGCCGGTTGGCGGGGGTGGTTTTGTCGGGGCCGGATCTGCAGGCGGTGTTTGATCTGGGCAACGCGATGGCGCGCGAAGATGCGCCGCTGCGCCGGATTGGCGCGCAGGTTTATGGGCCCGCGCCTGCACCAATTGCGCGGGTGCGGGGCAATCATCGGGTGCGTTTGTTGGTTAAAGCCGATAAGGCCGCGCCGTTGCAGGCGGCGTTGCGGGCGTGGTCAGGGCAGTTTAAGCCGCCCGCCAATCTGCGGGTTCAGATCGACATTGATCCGCTGAGTTTTTATTAAATTGCGGCGCCTTTGGCGCCAAGAGATGCCTCGCGCCCCCGATAGGGGCGCTCAGGCGGGTGGCGCCGCGATGTTGCGTTACAGCAGCTGGTCATAGGCCTGTTTGGCCATGGTTTTCAGCGCATCGCGTGGCAGAGTGCCCGTGAGCGCGAAGCCCAGGCCATTGTCGTTCCAGTGCAGGCTTTGGGTTGATCCGCCTGCGGAGAAGCGGAAAGCGCTGTTCTGGCTGTCTTGTTGGGTGATGTAGAGCGTGATGCGCTGACCCTCGGCGTTTTCATACATATAGAGGCCAGCCGCGCTTTGTGCACCGGGCAGGATGCGCCCGCCCAGCAGGGTGAAACCAGTGGCGGCAAGGTCGGGCGGCGACATCGGGCGGCCGATACGTTTGGACATCCAGCTGTCCATATGGGCGCGGTCGGACGCGGGGACCTCGATCGGGTGGGTGACCTCAACCACGAAAGTGTCATGGGCCGAGATGGCGGCTTGCGCCAATTGGATGTGGCCGGGGCCGGGGCCAATAAGGGTGCGCCCGGTCCAGCCGCCGACAAGCCCGACGGCGAACAGCGCGACCATGGCCGCAACCAGCATCGGGCGGCGGCGCGGGGTGGGGCGCAAGGTGGCGGTCAGATGCGCGGGGATCGGATCGTCTGACATGTCCGGGAAGAGCGCTTGCAGCTGTTCATTCTGCGCTGCCCATTCGGCCAGGGTTGCCTGGGCCTGGGGATCATGGCGCAGGCGCTCTTCGATATCGGCGCGGCTGTCTGGGGGCAGCGCATCCTCGAAATAGGCGATCAGCTCTTCTTGGGTTAGGGCTTGGGTCATGGGTCAGCTCTTGTGGAGGGGGCGCGGGGAGGAGGCCCCCTCGCGTCCGGTCATTTGGCGCAGGCTGCTGCGCGCGCGGGCAAGGCGCGACAGGAGCGTACCTTTGGGAATGTCGAGCGCCTGGGCCGCTTCGTCAATGGTTGCGCCTTCGAGGGCGACCAGCAGCAGGGCGCGGCGTTGATCCTCGGGCAGGCGATCAATGGCGGCTTTGGTTTCCCGCAGCGCCATGTGCGCGTCTTGGGTGGCTGCATTGGCGGGTTCGGTGACCAGATCATCGACCGGCACCAGATGCCCGGCGCGCTGATCACGGCGCATCAGGTCACGGTGGCGGTTGATCAGGATGCGAAACAGCCAAGGGCGCAACGCACCATCGCCAGAATAGGTGTGCAATTTGGCGACGGCGCGTTCCAGGCAGTCCTGAACCAGATCGTCTGCGGCGGTGCGGTCACGCAGCAATGCGCAGGCATAGCGCCGCAGATCGGGGATGAGGGCTTCGATCTCGTTCAGAACGGCCATGGAAGGGGCTCCTTACGGGCGGGCCAGATGCCAGACGCCGTTCACACCGTCACCGGTAATGTCGCCTGCGACTTCGTCGTTGACCCAAGTATAAAGCGGCATGCCCTTATGGGTCCACTGCAGGTCGCCATCTTTGCGCTTGATGATGCCGAAGTCGCCTTGGGGTTTGGCGGATTTTGAGGCGCTCAGCGGCGGCCAGACTGCGGCGCAATTGTCATAGCAGTTCGAAACGCCGCTTGCGTCTTTGTCGAAGATATAGAGCGACATGCCATCACCATCGGTCAGGATGGTGCCCGCGTCGCTGTTGCCGGTTTGGATGGCGGTGGCGGCGAAAGCAGTGGTGGCGACGGTTGCAATAACGGTGGCCAGGGCCAGGGGTGTTTTGACGTTCATAGCTTGTGTCCTTTGTCTCAAATGGTCGGAAGCAACGTGCAACCGACATGACAAAAGACGCCGCGGCGCCGGGAATAATCCCGATGCTCGCGTTTTCGTGAAGCGCTTGTGATCAGGCGGTGGCGCGTAGGGCGGGTTGATCGACAAGATAATCGGTGATGATCGCACCGATCCACATGCAAAATAGCGCCAACCAGGCAGTGCCGGCAAAGATTGACCCACCGGTCACCCCGGCCCCAATGGCGCAGCCACCCGCCAACATCGCGCCAAAGCCCATCAGCACCGCGCCGGACATCGCCTTGCGCATGTTCTTTTCACCCTCAAAGCCCTGGAACTTCAGCTCGCGCCCCCAAGCGGCCGCAAGGAAGGCGCCGATCACCACGCCGGGCACCAGCCCGATGTCGAACTCCAGCACTGCGGTGCGATCCAGAAAGAACATCAAGGTGTGGGCGGAGGGCCCCGAGAAGGTGGCGCTTTCGACCTGCACGGGATCGAAGGCCACGCTGGACAGGGTAAATGTCAGAACCCAGCCCACGGCAACGGCAAATCCAACGCCAGCGCCAAAGATCAGGGTGCGCGCGCCGATCTGGTTCCTGCGGGCCAGCCAAAGGGCCAGAACTGCGGCCAGAAGGCCCAGTGTAAGCCCGGTAGTGTCAGGCAGGCCAAGGGCCTTTAGAAGGTTAACGTTCTTGCCTTCGGGGGTCACCCAAAGCCCGGCAAGCCAGTCGCGCAACGGTGCCAGCCAGCCCTTCAGGCTCATTTGCGCGACAACCGCGAAAATCAGCCCCGACATGACCGAACGCAGGTTACCCGTTGCAGCCAGCACCAGCAGCCGCCCTGAACAGCCGCGTGCCAGCACCATGCCAGCGCCAAACATCAACCCGCCGATCACCGCGCCCGACCATGATCCGGCAACAGCCATCATGCGCGCGTCCTCGGCCCGCATTAGCCCGGCCAACTGTGCGCCCTGCACCCAGACCACAGCGGTTGACCAAGTCAGAAGCCAGACGGCCACCGCGCGACCAAGACCGCCACGGGCGAATTCGACCGTAGCGGCGCGTAGGCAGAACCGAGACCGTTGTGCCGCGACGCCAAACATCACGCCGGTGATCAGGCCGAAAAGGGCGGCGGTGGGTGCTTCGCCGATCCGCTCGACGATGGGCAGGATGTCCATGTTGCTTCTCCCCCGAAACTTGCAGGGGGTCTTGCCGGAACCGGCACGCCGATGCTTTGATCCAGATCAGAGTTGCCTTAACATATTCATATTCGTGCCGACTGTGCGGCGGTGCAGAGCGCTCTGTGCGGCTGGGGCCTCGCTTTTTGAGGGGCTAGACCGTAAAGCAGGCACATGTTTGAACGCATTCCCCTCGAGCGCGCGTCTGAATTACCGATCTGGCGCCGCCCCGTGACCCTGTTGATCCTGATGTCCATCGCGATGCCGGTGTCCTTTGCCACGTGGTCCGCCTTGCTGAACAACTTCGTCATCGAACGTGCCGGGTTTACCGGTGTCGAGATCGGTTGGCTGCACACAGTGCGCGAAATTCCGGGTTTTCTGGCCGTCGGGGTCCTGGCCCTGCTGATGTTCCTGCGTGAACAGGTTCTGGGGCTTATCGCTCTGGTGCTGCTGGGGGCCGCGACGGCCGTGACCGCATGGTTTCCCAGCTTTGGCGGCATTTTGACGGTGACGATGCTCAGCTCGATCGGGTTTCACTATTTTGAAACGGTCAACCAGTCGCTGCAATTGCAATGGATCGCGCGGGATAAGGCGCCGCAATTGCTGGGTTGGCTGGTGGCGGCCGGGTCGGCGGCGTCCTTGGCGGCCTATGGCATTCTGGTGGTCGGATGGAAGACTTTCGATCTGTCCTTCAACATCGTCTACCTGACGGCGGGGGGCGTGACACTGGCCCTGGTGGCGTTCTGCTTTCTGGCCTATCCGCAGTTCGAGGCCCCCCATGCGCAGCGCCGCCACATGGTGTTGCGCAAACGTTATTGGCTGTATTACGCGCTGCAATTCATGTCGGGCGCGCGGCGGCAGATTTTCGTGGTCTTCGCCGCGTTCATGATGGTGGAGCGCTTTGGCTTTGAAGTGCACGAGGTCACCGCGTTGCTGCTGATCAACTTTGTTGCCAACATGATCTTCGCGCCGCTGATGGGCAAAGCCGTGGCCCGCTGGGGCGAGCGCCGGGCTTTGGCGTTTGAATATGTCGGGCTGATTGTCGTGTTCCTGGCCTATGGCGGCATCTATTACTTTGGCTGGGGCGTTGTGCTGGCGGCGACGCTATATGTGATTGATCATCTGTTCTTTGCGCTGGCATTCGCGTTGAAAACCTATTTCCAAAAGATCGCTGATCCGGCGGATATCGCGCCGACAGCGGCGGTGGCCTTTACCATTAATCATATCGCGGCGGTGTTCCTGCCCGCAGGGCTTGGGTACCTCTGGGTGGCCTCGCCCGGGTCGGTGTTTGGACTGGCTGCGGGGATGGCGGCTGTGTCGCTTGTGCTGGCCCTTTTGATCCCGCGCCACCCCGAACCTGGCCACGAAACACGGCTCAGAAAACGATTCGCAGCCCCCGCGCATTAGATTTTTCTGCAACTGCACATATCTTTTGTTAAGATGTTGTGAATTCAGGAGTCGCGCATGCTCTCAATCTTTGGGGACAAGGATAAAATGGTCTCGCCTGAACAGGCGCTTTCGGGCCGGGCTCAGCCTGTTTTGACTGGCGCAGAGCACCATGTTTTTCACCGGCCTTTGCTGGCGGAATTACCGGACGGGATCGAACAGGCGGTCGTCGCTATGGGGTGTTTTTGGGGTGCCGAGCGGATGTTCTGGCAGCTTGATGGTGTCTGGCTGACCGGTGTCGGCTATGCCGGAGGCTATACGCCGAACCCGACCTACGAAGAGGTTTGCTCGGGCAAAACCGGCCACACCGAGGTGGTCTGGATCGCCTATGATCCTGACAGGATCAGCTATGATGATCTTCTGCGGGTGTTCTGGGAAGGGCACGACCCGACGCAGGGCATGCGGCAGGGCAATGACCGGGGAACGCAGTATCGTTCGGCGGTGTATACGTTTGGCGCGGCGCAGCTTGAGGCCGCAAAGGCCAGCGCCGCCGCGTTTCAACCGCATCTCAGCAAGGCGGGCCTGGGCCAGATCACGACCCAGATTGCGCCGCTGGATGCGCTTTATCTGGCCGAGGACTATCACCAGCAGTACCTATCCAAGAACCCGAACGGATACTGTGGGCTGGGCGGCACCGGGGTAAGCTGCCCGATTGGCACGGGGGCTTAGCATGGATCAGGGGCGTCGGATTCACATCATGGGAGCCAGCGGGTCGGGCACATCGACCTTGGCACGGGCCATGGCCAGCAAACTGGCGACCCAGGCGTTTGATACGGACGATTTTTACTGGATGCCGTCAGACCCGGCGTTTCGCGACAAACGCCCTGTGCGTGCGCGCCTTGAAATGATGGAGCAATTGTTCCTGCCGCGGTCTGATTGGATTTTGTCTGGCTCGTTCGCGGGCTGGGGGGATCCGATTATTCCGCGTCTGACCCATGTCATCTTTCTGAGTCTGCCGTCTGGCATGCGCCTGGCGCGGTTGCGCTCTCGTGAGCGCAAACGCTATGGCAAGCGGATCGAGCCGGGTGGGGATCAGGCCGGGGCCTTCCACAGCTTTCTGGACTGGGCCATGCAATATGATGACCCGCAATTCTGGGGGCGCAGCCGCGCCGGGCATGAGCGCTGGCTGCAGCAGATCAAACAGCCTGTAATCAATCTGGACGCCAGTCAGCCAATCGAGGTTCTGACCCGTCAGGCTGTCGAAGCGCTTGACCAAAGCCCCGTGGACGCATAGGCGGCGGGGAGTTTTCCCGACCGGAGCCAGATCATGCCGACTTTTACCGCCCTGACCACACTTGATGGCAAAGCCAGCGCCGAGGCGCTTGGCGCGGCGATGGAGCGCCTGAACCCCGAACCTACCGGTGTCGGCGTTTTCGAGATCGAAGACGATTCAGGCATATGGGAAGTGGGCGGCTATTTCACCGAAGAGCCTGACGCCGCCGGGCTGGCGCTGTTGGCCGCAATGCATGGCGCCAAGGATTTCGTTGTCTCGGAGCTGCCCGATGTGGATTGGGTTGCCAAGGTTAAACGCGAACTGGCCCCTGTCGAGGCCGGGCGGTTTTTTGTCTATGGCAGTCATGATGCGGCAAACGTGCCCGACGGGGTGATCCCGCTGTTGATCGAGGCTGCCATGGCTTTTGGCACCGGTCATCACGGCACCACGCTGGGCTGCTTGCGGGCGTTGGACGCCTTGGCGCAGGACGGGTTTGTCGGTCGCAAGGTTGCCGACATTGGCTGCGGCACCGCCGTTTTGGCCATGGCCGCCGCCAAGATCTGGAAAGATCCGGTGCTGGCCTCGGATATTGATCAGGTCGCGGTGGACGTGGCGCGGGCCAACGTTGCGTCAAATGGTCTGGAAGGGCGCGTCAGCTGCGTTGAGGCGGCTGGTTTTGATCACCCGGACCTGCGCGCGGCAGCGCCCTTTGACCTGGTTTTTGCGAATATCCTGAAAGGCCCGCTGGCCGCGTTAGCCCCGGAAATGGGCGAAAATGTGGCAAAAGATGGGTATGTGATTCTGTCTGGCATCCTGAACGCGCAAGCCAATGAAATAGAGGCCGTTTACCAAGAGAACGGGTTCATTGTTCACAGCCGCTCCGAAATCGGGGATTGGACAACTTTTTGTTTACGTAAAACCTGACCTTTCGGGCACAGTTTCGCCTTATTTCTAACGCATAATTGCCTTGGTATCTTATGTGTTAGGAGCGCGCGATCATGGCTGATCCGCAATATCATGAATTTAATCGACGACTGCGCCGCGTGGAGCGCGCCCATCGTCGTGGTCACGGGTTTGAAGCCCACGGAACTCTGGGCCGGTCGGCCTATACGGCGCGCCCGCGTCAGTCGAATTTCTTACGCCCTCTGATGTTGATCGTGGCATCGGGAATGGTGCTGAAGGCGCTGATGTTCATGCATGTTGGCGAACTGGACTATCGAACCCGGGTGGCGCAGTTGGAAAACGGACCCATGGTCGAACAGATCGGCGCATATGTGATGCAGCCGGATATGGCGACCAAGTGGCTGGCCGGCTTGTTTGAACTGGTGCTGACATCGCCCACACAGCTTAAGGGCTAAGATCATTCCATTGGGGAGGGCAACGACAGTTGCCTTGTTGGTTGGTCACGAGTGCAATGTTAAAAAAGAAACCCACCCGGTTGCCCGGGTGGGTTTTCGCATTCTGACGATGTCGCCAGCTTAGAACAGGCGTTCGATGTCGCTGCGTTTCAACCCGATATCGTCAAGTTCGCGCGCGGTCAGCTTTGACAGGGCGCGACGCGTTTGACGGTTGTTGTTCCAGATCGCCACGCGGGCAAAAAGGCGGTCGAGCCCTGTAGCGCTACGGCCAGCAGGGACAGCAGTATGGGTGCTCAGAGCAGTCATTTCTTTATCCAATCATAGAAGGAGGGGGGCTTTGCGCCCCTGAGTGAGAGCTAAAGTTTTCAAATCGCCCAAACAAGAGGCTAAAATTGCATATCAAGCATGCAAAACGTGCATATGGAAAACTGTCATCCCTCTGGCGCAACCGCATAGGCTCTGGCCGATGTTCTCTTTTCGTGCTAGTTCTGGGGCAACGATAAAAAGAGAGGGTCGAGCATGCGCGTATTGGGGGTTGATCCCGGGTTGCGCAACATGGGCTGGGGCGTCATTGAGGTGAACGGCTCGCGCATATCCCATGTGGCCAACGGTATATGTCATTCAAAAGGCAGCGATCTGGCGCGGCGGCTGTTGTCGTTGCACGCGCAGCTGACTGATGTGCTTGCACGTCACGCGCCCGACACAGCGGCGGTGGAACAGACCTTCGTTAACAAAGACGCGGTGGCGACGCTGAAGCTGGGTCAGGCCCGGGCGGTGGCCCTTTTGGTGCCCGCGCAGGCAGGGCTTGAGGTGGGCGAATACGCCCCCAACGCCGTTAAGAAATGCGTTGTCGGTGTGGGGCACGCCGACAAGAAGCAGGTGGACCACATGGTGCGGTTGCAATTGCCTGGTGTCGAAATTGCCGGGGCGGATGCCGCCGATGCTCTGGCGATTGCCTTGTGTCATGCGCACCACGCGCGCAGTGCCGGGCGTCTGGAAGCGGCAGTCAGGCGGGCGTCATGATCGGGAAAATCTCAGGCCGTCTGGAGTACCGCGCTGCCGATCACGTGCTGATCGACGTCGGCGGGGTGGGCTACATTGTGTACGTGTCTGAACGCACCATGTCGGCGCTGCCGGGCACGGGCGAGGCCGTGTCGCTTTATACTGATTTGCTGGTGCGCGAAGACCTGTTGCAGCTGTTCGGCTTTCCAAGTCTGATTGAAAAGGAATGGCACCGGCTGTTGATGAGCGTGCAAGGGATTGGCGCCAAGGCGGCGACCGCGATTTTGGGCACTCTCGGCCCCGAAGGCGTAGGCCGCGCAATCACTTTGGGCGACTGGGCCGCGCTTAAGGCCGCGCCCGGGGTCGGCCCCAAAACGGCTCAGCGTTTGGTGATGGAACTTAAGGACAAAGCGCCGGGAGTCATGGCGATGGGGGGCAGCTTGCCGGATGCGCTTGAAGGGCCTGCGCCCGAGGTTCCCGAGGTGATCGAACCCAACAAACCCGCCGTCAAACCTGTTGCAACCCCGCCCGCCGCGTCACAGGCCGAAGCTTTGTCGGCCCTGTCCAATCTTGGCTATGGCCCATCTGAGGCGGCGCAGGCCGTGGCACAGGCGGCAAGCGATGCGCCCGATGCCGCCACGCCCGAGTTGATCCGGGCTGCGCTGAAACTGCTGGCGCCGAAGGGGTAAGGCATGTCTGAACCCGACCCGACCCTGCGCCCCGAACCCCGCCCCGAAGATGCAGACCGCGCCCTGCGCCCGCAGGTGCTGGATGATTTCATCGGTCAGGCTGAGGCCCGCGCCAACCTGAAAATATTCATCGAATCTGCCCGCAAACGGGGCGAGGCGATGGATCACGCGTTGTTTTACGGCCCGCCGGGGTTGGGCAAAACTACGCTGGCGCAGATCATGGCGCGCGAGCTTGGGGTGAATTTTCGTATGACCTCAGGGCCGGTGCTGGCCAAGGCGGGCGATCTGGCGGCGATCCTGACCAATCTGGAACGCAATGACGTGCTGTTTATCGACGAAATTCACCGTCTGAACCCGGTTGTCGAAGAGGTGCTGTATCCGGCGATGGAGGATTTCGAACTGGACCTTGTCATCGGCGAAGGCCCTGCAGCGCGCACCGTGCGGATTGAATTGCAACCCTTTACCCTGGTGGGGGCGACCACCCGTTTGGGGCTGCTGACCACGCCGCTGCGCGACCGGTTTGGTATCCCGACACGGTTGCAGTTTTACACGGTGGAAGAGCTGCACGAGATCGTCACCCGGGGCGCCAACCTGATGGGCGTGCCCGCTGATGACGGGGGCGCGCGCGAAATTGCCAAACGCGCCCGCGGTACCCCGCGTATTGCCGGGCGGCTGCTGCGCCGGGTGGTGGATTTCGCGGTGGTTGAAGGTGATGGTCGGATCACACAGGCGATTGCCGACAATGCGCTGACCCGACTGGGCGTCGATCATCTTGGGCTGGACGGTGCCGACCGGCGCTATCTGAGCATGATCGCCGAGAATTTTGGCGGTGGCCCTGTGGGCGTGGAAACCATGTGCGCGGCCTTATCCGAGAGCCGTGACGCGTTGGAAGAGGTGATTGAACCTTTCCTGCTGCAACAGGGCTTGATCCAGCGAAGCCCGCGCGGGCGGGTTCTGACAGCCAAAAGCTGGTCCCATCTGGGTCTGCCCATGCCGCAACAGGGGCAGGGCGGGTTGTTTGACGGCTAGGCTTCAAGGCTTTAAGCCCAGACCAGAATTTGCGCCAAGAAGATGCCCATGACACCCGACCAGATTGAACAGCTGTTCACCCGTACCGACGGATCTTACCTGTTTGCCCGCTGGGGGCGCCCGATTGTACCGATCGTGTTCGGGGTCGAGGAAGAGACCCTGCAGGTGATTAAAGGGGCTTGCGAGGCGGTGGTCGCGCTGGCTGGTCACAAGATGGCCGAAACCGACCCCGAGCTGGGCGCCAACCTGATGGTGTTCTTCTTCCGCGAGTGGGATGAGCTGCTGGAAACCCCTAACCTTGATCAGCTGGTCCCTGATTTGACCGATCAGGTGGCGCGTCTGAAAGGGGTGGGGGCGAACCAGTATCGGTTCTTCCGCTTTGATGATGACGGCGCCATTCAGGCGGCCTTTGTATTTTTGCGCATGGATGACACGCTGGCCAAAATGGCGGCCGAGGATTTGGCGCTTGCGCAGATGGTGCAGGTGATTTTGTTATGGGGCGATCAGGCTTTTGCCGATCAAAGCCCCTTGGGTCGGTTGGAAAACGGCAGCACAGTTTTGCGCCCGGACGTGGCCGACGTAATCCGCGCCTGCTATGATCCGGTCATGCCTGCCAGCGCGCAGGACACATCCCACGCACTGCGCCTGTTTGCGCGTTTAGGAGCCTCCTCATGAGTCACCGTTTTCCCGTTCGCGTCTTTTACGAAGACACCGACATGGCGGGCGTTGTTTATTATGCCAACTACCTGAAATTTATCGAACGTGGGCGCTCGGAAATGGTGCGCGAGCAGGGGTTGGATCAGGGCAAACTGGGTGCTGAGCAGGGTGTTTATTATGCCGTGCGTCGGGTCGAGGCCGACTATCTGCGCCCGGCGCGGTATGATGATCAGCTGGAAGTCGAAACCATCGTGACCGAAATCACCGGCGCGCGGGTCTATATGGATCAAAACCTGTGGCGCGGCGAAGAACTGATCTTCAAGGCGACGGTGATGATCGTTTGTGTTGATAAAACCGGCATGCCGATGGCGCTTCCGGCGGAGAACCGCCAACAATTTGCGCGCGGCTTGGCATAAGCCCGCGCTGACGCAGTTGTGTTGGCAATTCCCCTTAAAACACTGTAGGCTTGCTCGTAATCAGAGCCGCACAAACGCGGCCTAACAACGAGCAGGCAAATGGAAACCCAAACCCTTGCGATGGCGCAGGAGATCGATTTCTCCATGCTCGCCCTTTTTGCGCGTGCGAGCTTCGCCGTAAAAGTCGTCATGATCCTTTTGATTGTTGCTTCGTTCTGGAGCTGGGCGATCATTATTCAAAAATCCCTGACTTACCGCCGAACGCGCGGCCAATCGGATGCGTTTGACCGCGCTTTTTGGTCAGGTGAACCGTTGGACGAACTCTTTGAACAGATCGGGGCAGAGCCAAAATCAGCTTCCGAACGGATATTCTCGGCCGGAATGATGGAGTGGCGGCGCAGCCATCGGCAAGACGGCGGCATGATCCCGGGTGCCGCGCCGCGGATTGATAGGTCGATGGATGTGGCCATCGCCAAGGAAACCGAGGCTCTGAATGGCGGTTTGTCGTTTTTGGCGACAGTCGGCTCGACGGCGCCATTTGTGGGCCTGTTCGGGACCGTTTGGGGCATCATGAATGCCTTCGAAGAGATTGCCTTGCAGCAAAACACCAATCTTGCGGTGGTTGCCCCCGGCATTGCCGAGGCTCTGCTGGCGACGGCTCTGGGCCTGTTGGCTGCGATCCCGGCGGTGGTGTTCTACAACAAGCTGTCGGCAGACAGTGACCGTATCATCGGCACCTACGAGGCCTTCGCTGACGAATTTTCAACCATCCTTTCGCGCCAGTTGGACAGCTGAACGATGGGCGCGGGTGTGGTGCAAAAGTCAGGTGGCGGCAACCGGAGACGCAGGGCGCGTGGACGGGCACGTGCGGCCGCCATGTCAGAAATCAACGTCACGCCCTTTGTGGATGTGATGTTGGTGTTGCTGATCATTTTCATGGTGGCAGCGCCGTTGCTGACCGTGGGGGTGCCGGTTGAATTGCCGGAAACCGCGGCGCAGGCTTTGCCATCTGAACAAGAAGAGCCGCTGACCATCACCTTGTCAGCCGATGGCGTGATCATGGTGCAGACCACAGAAGTGGCCGCCGCCGAGTTGATCGGTAAGCTGCGCGCCGTGGCCACAGAACGCGACAGCGACAAGATTTTCCTGCGGGCAGATGGTGCGATCCCCTATGAGCGCGTTGCGCAGGTCATGGGCGCGCTGAACGCTGCAGGCTTTAACAATATTGGGCTGGTGACAGACACCGGCGGACCCAGCCTGGACGGGCAGGGCGGATAGGCGCGTGAAGACCGGCTATTATATCTCAGGGATTGGCCATGGCGGGCTGATCCTGTGGGTTTTGGTGGGGGGGATTTTTTCCGCGCCCCCGCCCGAACCGTTGGAGGTGGCACAGGTGTCTTTGGTCTCGGCTGAAGAATTCGCGGCGCTAAATGCGCCGGCCTCGGCCCCGCGTGCCGTGGAAGAACCTGTTCAGCCGCCTGCGCCTGATCCGGTCTCGCCGGTTCCCTCGCCCCGGCCTGAAACCGCGCCCGACCGTGCCCAAGCGCCCGAGGTGACCCAGCCGGTGCCCGAGACACCGCCGGACGTCAGCAATATTGAAACCCCGCCAGTGACCGAGGTCGAAGACACCGCTCCGACGGCGCCGACGCCCCCGATTGAAGCGCCCGCCAGCCCAGTCATCGCGGAACCGACCCCGCCGCGCCCCGCGCCGCGTGTCGCCCCCGAGGTCGCACCGGCACCGCCTTTGGATGCGACCGTTGATGATACAGTGGCCGAGGCGACCGTGCCGTCTGCGGATGCCGCGATACCCGCGCCCGTTGTCGAAGAAAGCACCGCCCCCGAAGAAGCCACGACCCAAATCGTGACCGAGGCCGACCAACCTGATCGCAGTAGTGTCTTGACCGCGTCCCCGCGCCCCAAACCGCGCCCGTCGCGGCCCGCGCCTGCCCCGGCACCGGACCCGTCGCCCACGCAAAGCGATGCAATTGCGGCGGCGTTGGCTGAGGCGGCGCAAAGCCAGACCTCGCCCACCACCTCGGGCAATGGCACGGCGCCGCTTGGCCCCCCAGTTACGCAGGGCGAACGCGATGCTTTACGCGTGGCGGTCAGTTCCTGCTGGGTGGTTGATGTTGGATCGGAAGCGGGACGGATCACCGTGACCCTGGCCATGTCAATGAATGAAGACGGCACCGTGAAATCGAACAGCTTGCGGATGGTGTCCAACACCGGTGGCTCGGAACGCGCGGTGGAAAGCGCCTTTCAGGCCGCGCGACGCGCAGTTTTGCGCTGCCAAAAAGGCGGATATCCGCTGCCCCTTGAAAAATACGGTCACTGGAAAGAGATCGAGATGGTATTTGACACGTCGAACATGAGGATCAAGTGATGTTACGGATTTTGAGCCTTCTGCTGGTCTTGATGGGCCTGACGGTACAACCCGCGGTCGCCCAAGGTGGCCCGCTGCGGATCGTGATTGATCAGGGGGTGGTCGAACCACTGCCCTTTGCCGCGCCAGAATTCGTCGCCGAAACGCCGCAGGCGCGGCAACTGGCACGCGACATTACCGCCGTGGTGGTGGCCGATCTTGTGGGCACGGGGCTGTTTCGCGAAATCCCCGGCAGCGCCCATATCGCCAAGGTCACCAGCTTTGACAGCCCGGTGCAATATGCCGACTGGAAGGCGATCAACGCGCAGGCGCTGATCACCGGCGCGGTGTCCGTGGCGGGCGATGGGCGGATGAACGTGAAGTTCCGTCTGTTCGATGTTTACGCCGATGCGCCTTTGGGCAGCGGCCTGCAGTTTGCTGGTACATCTGACAGCTGGCGGCGTGTCGCGCATAAGGTCGCCGATCAGGTCTATAGCCGGATCACCGGCGAGGGCGGCTATTTCGACAGCCGGGTGGTGTATATCGCGGAAAGCGGCCCCAAGAACAATCGTGCCAAACGTCTTGCGGTGATGGATTACGACGGGGCAAATTCGAAATTTCTGACGGACTCCAGTGCGTTGGTTCTGGCGCCGCGGTTTTCCCCCAAAGGCGACCGGGTGCTTTACACCAGCTATGAAACCGGCTTTCCGCAGATTTATCTGATGGATGTGGCCAGCGTGTCGCGCCGCGCTTTGGCGGACCAGCCGGGTACCATGACCTTTGCGCCGCGGTTCTCTCCCGATGGCAACACGGTCGTGTTTTCACTGTCGCGCGGCGGGAACACGGATATCTATACGCTTGATCTGGCCTCGGGCGCCCGCAAACAGTTGACGACTGCCCCGTCGATCGAAACAGGCCCCAGCTTTTCCCCCGATGGCAAGCGGATCGTCTTTACCTCGGACCGCTCCGGTAGCCAGCAGCTTTATGTCATGCCCGCCACGGGCGGAGAGCCAAAGCGGATCAGTTTCGGCAAAGGGCGTTATTCGACCCCGGTGTGGTCGCCACGTGGTGACATGATCGCCTTTACCAAACAAAATCAGGGGCGTTTCCATATTGGCGTGATGCGCACGGATGGATCCGAAGAGCGCCTGCTCACGGCCTCGTTTCTTGACGAAGGCCCCAGCTGGGCCCCCAATGGCCGCGTGATTATGTTTATGCGGCAAGGGTCGGGCGCAGGCGGCACATCGGCGCTGTATTCGGTCGATGTTTCAGGGCGCAATCTGCGTAAAGTTCCGGTGCCCACGGCGGCTTCGGACCCCGCGTGGTCGCCGCTGTTGCAGTAACACTTCGTTTTCATCCCCCGTCGCGTTATGATTGCGGGCAATGGGCAGTATAAAAAGGTCGATAAAATGAACCTGATTTCGAAATTCCTGATGGTGGTGGCACTTGTTGGCCTTGGCGCCTGTACCGACCCGGCGCAGTTTGGCGGCGGCGATGGCACTGGCGGCACAGGTGATCTGGGCGCGGCAGGCGATCCGGCTTCGGCCGCGTATTTTCAGCAAACCGTGGGCGACCGTGTCTGGTTTGAGGTGGACCAATCGACCCTGACAGATGCTGCGATCCTGACGCTGGATGCTCAGGCCAATTGGTTGCTTCAGTACACCGAATACAGCGCCATCGTTGAAGGTCACGCTGACGAGCAAGGTACACGTGAATACAACCTGGCTTTGGGCGCGCGCCGTGCGAGTGCGGTTGAACAGTACCTTGTGTCCCGCGGCGTTGCGGGCAACCGTGTGCGCACAGTCAGCTATGGCAAGGAACGCCCGATTGAGATTTGTTCCGACGAGGCATGCTATGCACAGAACCGGCGTGGTGTGACAGTGGTTTCTGCAGGGAACGGCAGCTAAGGGGCTGACATCATGAAAGTTTTGACTGCTGCGTGTGTTGTCGCAATGTTGGGCGGGGCGGTGGCTCCGACGCAGGCGCAATCAAGCGAGACGCTGGCCGATATCCGTCAGCAACTGTCGGTGCTCTATGTCGATATTCAGCGGTTGAAACAAGAGCTTTCGACCACTGGCGGGGTGGCGGGCAACGCCGCCTCGGGCACCACCTTGCAGCGCGTCGATGCGATTGAGGCCCAGCTTCAACGTCTGACGGCCAAGACCGAACAGCTTGAATTCCGCGTTGACAGCGTGGTGCGTGATGGCACCAACCGCGTTGGCGATCTTGAATTCCGTCTGTGTGAGCTGGAGCCAAACTGTGACATTGGCACCTTGGGCGATACGCCCACGCTGGGGGGCGGGCAAATCGCTGCGCCGGCTGTTCCGGTCCCTCAGACGCAGACACCAGGGGCCGAGTTCGCCGTGGGTGAACAAGCAGACTTTGACCGCGCCATGGCCTCGTTGAATGCGGGGGATTACCAAAGCGCGGCTGAACAGTTTCAGGTCTTTGCAGTGACCTACCCCGGAGGCCCGCTCAGCAGCGAGGCGCATTATCATCGAGGTGACGCTTTGTCCCAACTGGGGCAGACGGCGGATTCTGCACGGGCGTTTCTGGAAAGCTTCTCGGGGGCGCCCAATGGGGCACTGGCCCCCAATGCGTTGTATCGTTTGGGTATGTCGCTGAAGGACCTTGGCCAAACGCAGGAAGCATGCGTGACCCTTGGTGAGGTCGGCGCGCGTTTCCCTGATGCTCCTATCACTTTTGACGCCAGGGCCGCCATGACCACGCTGGGCTGCTCTTAGGCCTATGGCGGGCATTGATCTGGCCGCGCGGTTTCTGGCCGGACTCCCCCCTGACTTGCCGTCATCGCTTGGGCTGGCCGTTTCGGGCGGCAGCGATTCAATGGCGATGCTGTATCTGGCGCAGCAGCTGAAGATTCCGCTGCGGGTTATCACGGTTGATCACGGTCTGCGGGCAGAGGCCGCGCAAGAAGCCGCGTTTGTCGCGCAGGTCTGCGCCCAAATGGGCGTGCCCCACGACATTCTCAAATGGCAAGGCTGGGACGGGCAGGGGAACCTGCAGGCCGCGGCCCGCGAGGCGCGATATGGGCTGATCGCGACCTGGGCGCAGGCCCATGGCATCGCTGCGGTTGCTTTGGGGCACACGATGGACGATCAGGCCGAAACCTTTCTGATGCGTCTGGCGCGTGGCTCTGGCGTGGATGGGTTGTCTGCGATGCGGGCGGATTTTAGCGCCTCGGGGCAGCGGTGGCTGCGCCCAATGCTGGCACTCAGGCGCTCTGAGCTGCGAGATCACCTATCTGGGCAGAATATCGACTGGATTGAAGACCCGTCCAATGACGATACCCGGTTTGATCGGGTCCGGATGCGGCAGGCCTTGCAGGTGCTGGGTGATCTGGGGATCGACGCCGCGACATTTGCCGATACCTCACAACGTCTGCGCATGGCGCGAACGGCTTTGCAAGGCGCTGCGATTGATCTTGCTTTGCGAAGTTGCACGGAATGCGCCGGATCAGTGAGTGTCGATCTGGAAAAGTTGCAAAGTGCAGCGCCAGAGACCCAACTGCGATTGACCGCCGCCGCATTGGCCTATGTCTCGGGTGCGGCGTATCGCCCGCGATTTGAGGCGTTGCGCGCGACCCTGAAGGATGTGGTTGCGGGCGAAACCCGCAGCCTTTGTGGGTGTCTGTTGATGCTCCGTAAAGGTCAGATGGTGATCCTGCGTGAATTTAACGCTGTGCGCGAAACACGCTGCCCCGTCGGTCAGCTTTGGGATGGGCGTTGGCAGCTGGCAGGCCCCGATGCCCCAGATGCCTACATTGCCGCGTTGGGGGAACTGGGGCTGCAAGCCTGCCCGGACTGGCGCGATACCGGGCTGCATCGGACAGTGCTATTGGCCACACCCGCCGTGTGGCAGGACGCGCGGCTGATCGCTGCACCGCTGGCTGGATTGCCCAATGGATGGCAGGCAAAATTGACGAAAGAGCGATCAAGCCTGATTCAATATCTGGAATCGCATTGAACCCGCGCCTGTTATCTCTATTTTAGGGGGATACCGGTTTTATCCGGCTCTTATTCTAAGGAGCATATCGTGGGCAACGCACGAAACATCGCCTTCTGGGTCGTACTTTTTGTTTTGATCCTGGCCTTGTTCAATCTGTTTAGCGGCGGCCAGCCGGCCTCGTCGTCGACGACGATCAGTTACAGTGAGTTTCTGGAGAGTGTCGATTCCGGGAATGTCAGCGCTGTAACGCTGGACGGAGAGAAAGCCTTTGTGACCCGGTCCGATGGTACCCGCGTCACAACGATCGTTCCGCAGGGCGTGGATTTGACCGACCGACTGCTCGAGCGCAATGTAAATGTTGAGGCTGAACCTCAGGAAAGCAGCGGGCTGGTTTCCTACTTGGGAACGCTTCTGCCCTTTCTGGTACTGATTGGCATCTGGATCTTCCTGATGAACCGCATGCAGGGCGGTGGCAAAGGCGGCGCGATGGGCTTTGGCAAGTCGCGCGCTAAACTGCTGACCGAAAAGCATGGCCGGGTGACTTTTGACGATGTCGCGGGCATCGACGAAGCCAAGGAAGAGCTGGAAGAGATTGTCGAATTCCTGCGCAACCCGCAGAAATTCAGCCGTCTGGGCGGCAAGATCCCCAAAGGCGCGCTGCTGGTGGGCCCTCCGGGTACCGGTAAAACCCTGCTGGCCCGCGCGATTGCGGGCGAGGCTGGCGTGCCCTTCTTTACCATCTCGGGTTCCGACTTTGTTGAAATGTTCGTGGGTGTCGGTGCAAGCCGTGTGCGCGACATGTTCGAACAGGCCAAGAAAAACGCGCCTTGTATTGTCTTCATCGACGAGATCGACGCCGTGGGCCGCTCGCGTGGCGTCGGCTATGGCGGCGGCAATGACGAGCGCGAGCAAACCCTGAACCAGCTGCTGGTTGAGATGGACGGGTTTGAAGCCAACGAAGGCATCATCATCGTTGCTGCGACCAACCGTCCTGACGTTCTGGACCCGGCGCTGCTGCGCCCCGGTCGCTTTGACCGTCAGGTTCAGGTGCCTAACCCTGACATCAAAGGCCGCGAGAAAATTCTGGGTGTCCATGCCCGCAAGGTGCCGCTTGGCCCTGATGTTGACCTGCGCATCATCGCGCGCGGCACGCCCGGGTTCTCGGGCGCTGATCTGGCGAACCTCGTGAATGAATCCGCCCTGATGGCGGCGCGTGTCGGCCGTCGTTTCGTGACGATGGAAGATTTTGAGAACGCCAAAGACAAGGTGATGATGGGGGCCGAACGGCGCTCCATGGTCATGACCGAGGATGAAAAGAAACTGACCGCCTATCACGAAGCCGGGCACGCTGTTGTGGGCCTGAACGTGCCGCAACATGATCCGATCCATAAGGCGACGATTATTCCACGTGGCCGGGCGCTGGGCCTTGTTCTTAGCCTGCCCGAACGCGATCAGCTGTCGGTCAGCTATACCAAGTACAAGTCCAAAATCGCGATGGCGATGGGCGGGCGTGTTGCCGAAGAGCTGATCTTTGGCGCCGAGAATGTGACCTCGGGCGCGGCCAGCGATATTCAGCAGGTCACCCGGATTGCCCGCGCGATGGTGACGCAGTTCGGTTTTGACTCGGAGCTGGGATACGTTGACTACGCCAACGAAAACGAAAGCTATCTTGGCAATTACCAAAGCAGCGGCAGCCACTCGGGCATGACCCAGAAAATGATCGACGATAAGATCAAAGAACTGGTCGACGAGGGCTATGACACCGCCAAACGCATCCTGACGGAACGTGCGCAGGACTTGGAAAACCTTGCCCAGGGTCTGCTGGAGTATGAAACCCTGACCGGCAGCGAAATCACCAAGGTGATCGCGGGTGAAGCCCTGCGTCGTGACGATGATGATGATGCTTCGTCTGACAGCGGCAACGCCCCTTCGGTGACCGCCATTCCTAAGACCAAGCCTAAGTCTTCGTCTGATGGCGGGATGGAGCCCGAACCCACAGCATGAGCCAGACACAGCGGCACGACTGGAACCCCGAAACCTATGCACGGTTTCGGGGTTTGCGTTTGCGCCCTGCCATGGACCTTTTGGCGCAGGTCGAGGATCTGCCCGGCGGACCGGTGGTCGATATGGGCTGCGGGGCAGGTGCCGTTGGGGCCGTGCTGAAACACCGTTTTGCCGGGCATTCGTTGATGGGTGTGGACAGTTCTCCGGCAATGCTTGAGCAGGCCGAAGAGACCGGCGCTTACGACGCGCTGACCCTGACGGATGCGGTGGACTGGCATTCGGATAGCGCGCCCGCGTTGATCTTTTCCAATGCCCTTTGCCATTGGTTGCCGGATCATGAAACGCTCTTTGCAGGCTGGGCCAGTACCCTTGCCAAGGGCGGGACGTTGGCGGTTCAGATGCCCCGGCAATACGAAGCCCCCTCGCATTCCGCGCTGCGCCTCATTGCCGCAAACATGTACCCGGACCGGTTCGATTTCACGGGGTGGCGCGCACCGGTTTCAACGCCCGAGGACTATCAGAAAATGCTGTCGCCTTTGGGGCAGGTCCGGATGTGGGAAACAACCTATTTCCAGACGCTCTGCGCCGTCGACGAGGGGCACCCGGTGCGCCATTTCTCTCAGTCAACAGCGATGCGCCCCTTTCTGGCGAAGATGTCCGAGGACGAGCAAAAGGGGTTTGTCGCCTCGTATGACGGGGCGATGGCGCGGGTGTATCCGTTGAACCCGGATGGCAGTGCGGTGCTGCCGTTTCGCAGGTTGTTCTTCACCCTGAAACCGTAGGCGATGGTAAACTCTTAACAAACAAGTTCATGACTTGAGGCCCGCGCTGCAGTGCAATATGTGAAGGGTGAAACTGCGCGAGGAGAACGGGATGATCCCGGCACGTGACTGTGCAACCATGGCAGAACTACGCCGTCAGATCGACCTTCTGGATGATCAGATCGTCGCGATGTTGACGCGTCGCGCCGGCTATATCGACCGGGCCGTGGAGCTCAAGCAAATCGAAGACCTGCCTGCCCGCATCGAAACGCGGGTAGAAGAGGTGGTGGACAACGTGCGCGCACGGGCCACAGACGCAGGTCTGGATCCGGATCTTACGGAAACGTTGTGGCGCCATCTGATCGATTGGTCGATCGCGCGCGAAGAGAGCGTCTTGGGCGCGGGTGATCAGGGAGATAAGCAATGACAGCACAACGGATTGACGGCAAAGTTTTTGCGGCGACGGTACGTGAAAAAGTTGCAGGCCATGTGGCGCGTCTGAAAGAGGTGCATGGCCTGATCCCTGGTCTGGCCGTGGTATTGGTGGGGGAAGACCCGGCCAGCCAAGTTTATGTACGCAATAAAGGCAAGCAAACGATCGAAGTCGGGATGAACTCTTTCGAACATAAGCTGCCTGTGAATACATCCCAAGAAGACTTGCTGGCGCTGTTGGACAAGCTGAATGCCGACCCTGAAATTCACGGTATTCTTGTGCAGTTGCCGCTGCCTTCTCATCTGAATGAAGACCTGGTGATCAACCGGATTTCGCCTGAAAAGGATGTGGACGGATTCCACATTTCGAACGTTGGCCTGTTGGCGACGGGCCAGAAGGCCATGGTGCCCTGCACGCCGCTGGGGTGTCTGATGATGCTACGCGATCACCACGGCAGCCTGTCGGGCTTGAACGCGGTTGTTGTCGGGCGCTCTAATATTGTGGGGAAACCGATGGCCAGCCTGCTGCTGCGCGACAGTTGCACCGTCACCATCGCCCACAGCCGTACCAAGGATATCGAGGCCCTGTGCCGTGGTGCTGACATTGTTGTCGCCGCCGTGGGGCGCCCGCAGATGGTGACGGGGGACTGGATCAAACCGGGGGCCACGGTGATTGATGTGGGTATCAACCGGATTGATGCGCCTGAGAAGGGCGAAGGCAAAACCCGGCTTGTTGGCGATTGTGATTTTGACAGCTGCGCTGAAGTTGCGGGGGCAATCACCCCTGTTCCCGGCGGCGTTGGCCCGATGACAATCGCTTGCCTGCTTGCCAATACCGTAACGGCTTGTTGCCGTGCCAACGGTTTGCCCGAGCCAGAGGGCCTGACGGCCTGACGCTGCGAGAAAAACGTTAACTTTTTCCCCTGTTATCTTAACAACATAGTTTCTATGTTCTGGCTCAGGTTATGGTTGTATCGCCGTGACATTTGTTGGGTTGCGTTACCCAGATGGTTTCGACTCTATGGGGCGAGTTTGTAAACGGTATAGTAATGAGAAGTTTAGTATCTGATTTTAGAGACACTTTTCGGTCTCCACTGTTGCTGATCGTTTGGCTGTTCCTTACCGCGATCGTCTCGTATTCGGGGCCATTTGGCACCTATATGGCCCTGGAATTGCCCACGCGCGCCACCTATTGGGGCTGTGTGGTGGCCCTGTCGATAGTTACGGGCTGCGCCATCAGGCTGATCGTGGAACACTTCATGACAGAGTCGCACCGGCTGGTGAAATCGCTGGTGCATGCGGTGATCATGTCGACGATTCTAGCGCCTCTGTTCTATCACGGCAGTGTGGCGCTGATGCCGGGGTTCAAGGATCAGATTCCACATTTGAAGGCACTGGCCGTTACCATCTTCTTTGTTGCCATTGCGGTTACGACGACCCGAAACCTGTGGATTTCGGCGCATACCCCGATGGCCCATCAGAATGAGGTCCGTCTTCTTGCACGGCTGGAGCCAGAGATGCGCGGACGTATTTTGCGGCTTTGCGCCGGGGATCATTGCGTCGAAGTCTATACCGAACACGGGACAAGCACGCTGCGCATGCGGTTTTCAGACGCGTTAGGAGAACTAACCGAAACCCCCGGCATGCAGGTCCATCGCTCGCACTGGGTGGCGCGTGATGCCATTGTGGGGCACATGATCGACAAGGGGCGGCTGTTCCTGAAACTGGAAGATGGCGCCATGGTGCCGGTTAGCCGCAACTACCGCTCTCACGTCGAAGAAAGCGGGCTGCTGGTGGCTTAGTGGATGATCTCTTCCTGACGCACGAACATGTTTGCCCAGGCGCGGTCGATCAGTTCGGGGGACATCTGGTTGGGGATGCCTTCAAACTCGCAGATGGCGATCATCTGATCGATCAGGAAGACCGGCTGATAGTTCGCATAAACGTTGTCGATTGTCGGGTATTTTTCCTGCAGCAGATAGATCAGCGTGTCTTCGTCCAGCGGCATCTTCTTTTTGCGCGCGATCAGGGCGAAGATTTTCAAGAAATCCTCTTGGTCGGGGCCGTCGATTTTGATCTTAAAGAAGATCCGGCGCAACGCCGCTTTGTCGAAAATCTCGTTCGGATGGAAGTTGGTTGAGAAAATAACCAACGTATCAAACGGCACCTCGAATTTTTCACCCGACTGCAGCGCCAGAATATCGCGGCTTTCTTCCAGTGGCACAATCCAGCGGTTCACCAGTGCCTGCGGTGGTTCGGCCTGACGTCCAAGGTCGTCCACGATGAAGACGCCGCCGGTGGACTTCAACTGCAAAGACGCCTGATAGGTCCGCGCAGTGGGGTTGTAGACCAAGTCCAGCATGCTTAGCGACAGTTCCCCGCCCGTCATCACGGTGGGGCGTTCACACAGCACATACCGCGTGTCAAACAGGCCGGTGCGTCGGCGCAAAGAGTTCGGGTCATCGACCAGTTCTTCGGCCGAGGAATGGACAATCGGGTCATAGACCGTGATCACCTGACCCGAGTATTCAATCGCGCGCGGGATATAGATTTTATCCCCCAACGCATCGCGAATCCCGTTCGAGATCGACGATTTACCGTTGCCCGGCGGGCCATACATCAGGATCGAGCGCCCGGCGGAAACAGCCGGCCCAAGCTGGCTAAGCAGGTCATCGGGCAAGATCAGATGGCCCATAGATCCGGTAAGCTGTTCGCGGGTGATCTGAAGGTTGCGGATCGACTGGCGTTTGACCTGTTCGGTGTAAACCGCCATGGGCACCGGCATGGCACCGTAGTATTCCGACTGCGCCAGCGCGTCCAAGGCGCGGGCTTTACCCGCATCCGTCAGCTGATAGCCCATCTCATTGCCCGAGTTGGCGTGCATGGTGCCGGTGGCCTCAAGCAGGCGCTGGCTGCGGGCCAGATCGACCAATTCCTGAGTGACGGGCACGGGCAGGCAGATGCCTTTGGCGATGGAAGATACGTTCTCCATGTTCTTGCGGAAAATCGTTTTCAACAAGATATCGCGCATCATGACCATCGGCAGTTGCATCTCGGCCAGAGATCGCGGCGCCGGCGGGGCCATCACGTTTTGAGTTTGCATATTCATTGCTCTGCCTCACCCTTTGCGTAGGTTTCAGCAGAGCATAGTCAAAGCCTGTGGCAAGAATTGGGCGTGTTCGGGGCGTGTTAATAGACGGAACGGGCCAGATAAACCACCAACACCGCGCCCAGAGCCAACCCCATGGGGAACTCTTTACGTTCCCAACTTTCCCAACCGGGGGTGGCGTTGCGCAACGGAGTAAGGCGGGCAACACGGTGCAAGGCGAAGGTTGCCAACAGCACGATCCCAAACAGGATGGCGAATTGCGTGACATCGGCAAGGGCAATAAAGGGCGCCATCGCAGCCGCAAACTTGGCATCGCCTGCGCCCAACAGGCCCAGCATGTTCATCACAAAGCCGACGATCAGCACGACAACCAGATGGCTCCAGCGCCACAGATAGGCTTCAAACGGCAGGGCCAAAAACCCGATCACTGCAAAAACGATCACCAACGCCAGAACGGCTTTGTTGGGGATCAGCATCGTTTTCATGTCGCTCCAGGCCACCCAAAGGCAGATCGGCGCAGCGAAGGGCAAGGCCCACATGGCGAAATTCGCGTTTTCAATCATGTCGGACTCAGTTCGTGACGTTGGATTCTAGCGCGCGCAGAGACCGTGCGGCTTCTTCGAAATGCTGCGGGTGCGTGTCGATGGCCTCTTCCAGCAGGCCCTGACCAATGGCCACGTCGCCTTGCTTGATCGCGCTCAGCGCCAGCGTATACAGCAATTGCGCTTTCTCGATCTGTGACACGTCAATCACCGGCATCTGGTACTTGCGTTGTGCGCCGCGCGCCAGGATCAGGTTGTTCTTTGCGGTGAACAGCGACTTGTCATAGGTGATCGCCTCGACGAACAGGCGCTCGGCCTCTTTGTAATCGCCGCGGGTCAGCTTGGAATAGCCCCAGTTGTTCAGCACGCTGGACGGGCGGGTCGTCAGCCCGACGGCGGTTTCATAGAAACTGTCGGCTTTCTTCCATTCCTTGTTCGCGTCGGCGATCATCGCTTCAAGGCGATAGCGTTTATAGGTTTCAAACGTGGGCGGAACGTCATCCAGAACCTTTTCCGCCAGATCCCAGTCACCTGCGCGGATCAACGCGTCGGCATAGTCGACCATATCGTCCGAGGTGGACTCGGGGTGGTTGACCACTTGTTTCCAGGTAGAGGCGGCTTCGGTGTGACGTTTGCCGCGCACCAAAGACCGGGCCAACCCGCGTTGCATATCAATGCGATCAGGTTGTTCGATCAACGCGGTCTTGAAGTAAGAGATCGCTTCGTTGGGATCAGCGACGCTTTGCATGATCTCGTTCAGGCTGCTTTCGTCCGACGAGATCACATCCTGAATGGCGCGATCTGCTTCTTCGCGGGTCTTTTCATGACCACATCCCGATAGCACAACTGCGCCGCTCAAAGCGGATACAAGGATAAAGTGGCGCATTTTTGCGTCCTTTACTGCTCTGTCCTCATGGTGTGGAGAGAAGCAGGTACTGCCCGTCGCCCCGCCGCACCAATTCGAAATTATCGTTATTGGCTTCATAATACGCGGGATTTTCAGATTTTGCGATAGCCAAGCGCAGATTTTCGCGGATTTGATCTGATCCGCCACTGTCCAGTGCGAAGGCGGTTTGGAAAACCAGCCGGGCTTCGCCCGTATTGTTTTGTTCCATCAAGACAACACCAAGGTTGTTCCAGGCAGGGGGAAACTTTTGGTCCTGCTTGATGGCGTCGCGCAACAGTTTTTCGGCCTGGCCCAGCCGACCCAGTCGCAGGTTCGCTGATCCAAGGGCTGACAGGACATCCGCGTTCAGTCCTTTTTCCCCCGCTGCACGGTAGTAAGCACGCAGGGCAAGTTCGAATTCACCCGCTGCCATCAGCCGATGTCCAACGATCAACCCGTCGACGGCTTGGGTGACCTCGGGCGTGCCCGCAGGGGCCTCGAACCCTTCATGAACCGGCGAAAGGCCGCCCGTCGTTTGACAGGCGGCCAATAAAAAACTTGCTGCAATCAGTATCTTAGGCGTCACGATATTACCTGTTCATCAAGTCCCCCATCTGAGCAACGCGATAGACCGAAGGGCCAATCAGGACGACCAGAAGCGGGGGCACCGTGAACAGCATCGTGCCCAAAGTTAGCTTGGTAGGCAACTTGTTTGCTTTCTCTTCGGCGCGCATCACGCGTTTGTCACGCATTTCTGCCGCATAAACCCGAAGCGCTTCGGCGATTGACGTACCAAACGTGCTCGATTGCACAAGCACCGTCACAAACGAGGCCACGTCATTGTTGCCGCATCGTTCGCCCATGTCTTTCAGAACCTGAACTTTGTCTTTACCGGCTTTCATTTCAAGCGAGACAATTTCGTATTCTTCGGCAAGGGCCGGGAAACCGGCGCGTATCTCTTTAGCCACACGTACGATGGATTGATCCAGCGATTGACCGGCTTCAACGCAGACCAGCATCATGTCCAGACTGTCCGGGAAGCCGTTGGTGATTTCTTCCTGACGCGATTGCAGGCGGCGTTCGACCCAGTACTTTGGCAGATAATATCCCATACCGCCGGGCAGCAGGATCGACAGGATCAAGGCTTGTGTCGACATCCCGTCGCCTTTGGTCGACGAGGTGATCACCGCATAGATGACACCCAGAAACAGGAAACCCAGCCCCAAGGCGAACTGCGCAAAGTGAAAGGCACGTACGGCACCTTTTGTACGATAGCCAGCGCGCAGCAGCTTCAGCCGCGCGGCAGAGTATTCCTCTTCGCTTTGGGGCTCGAGGAAGTCGGCAAAGCGATCCAGTTTTTCCGTAGATTTGCTGCTGGGGCGCAGGGTTTTCACACCCTCGTCTTTCTTATTCTTGCTGGGGCGGGTTTGTGGTTTTACCTCGGTGCGCAGCTTGTCCAACGGATCAGGCTTGCGGTTCAGCACGAATGGCAAGGTCGCAACGATGCACAACACGCCCAGCAGACCCAGCGCATACAGCGGGCCAAGGGTGCCGAACTTGTCGACCAGCATGTCGTTCACAGAGCTGATGATACCCATAGTCGCGGTCCCTTACACTTTGATGTTGACCATGATCTTCATGAAAATGAAGTTCACGGCGAGCAATGTTCCCACGGCCAGCGCCAGCGGAATAAACAGAGCAGTGTCTTTAACTTCGTCGTAATAGTCGGGCTTCAGCACGCTGATCACCAGGATCACGATGACGGGGAACGCCGACAGAAACATGCCCGACCACTTCGATTCAGCGGTGATGGCTTTGACGCGGCGAAACAGTTTGAAGCGGGACCGGATCACACGTGCCAGACCTTCAAGGATTTCGGCCAGGTTACCCCCAGATTGCTGTTGGATGGTCACGGCCACGGCCAGAAAGCGCAAATCCTGCATGTCCATGCGTTCGGCCAAATCTTTCAGGCTTTCTGAAATGTCGCGGCCATAGGCGGCTTCATCCGAAATCATGCCAAACTCGGTGCCCAGCGGATCGGGTACTTCTTTCGCCACGATCCCCACGGCCGAGGCGAACGGATGCCCTACGCGCAGGCTTCGCACCATCAGCTCCACCGCTTCGGGCAGTTGTTCTTCCAGCAGGTCCATGCGCTTTTTGGCCTTGCGCGAAACCCAGAAAAACACGCCGCCCACACCCATCGCGACCGACAAGAATATCCGGATCGGCAATGCGGCTGAGGTGCCGATCGTCATGCCCAAAAAGGCCATGATGGTCACAAGGATCATCACCATCACCAACTGCTTGGGCGAAAAGGCGATATTCGCCTTCTGCGCTTTGTCCGCCAGCATTGAATAAAGCGGAATGCCGCCCGAATTCATGTGCTGGCTCATCTCTTTGCGGAGCTGTTCCAGAACCTCTTCGCGGCCGGCGCCTTTTTCCATCATGTCCAAACGGCGGTTCACGCGGTTGTTCAGGCTGATAGATTTGCCAAATACCGTCAGGTACAGACCTTCGACCAGCGCCAGAACGCCAACGAAGATCAGGATATAGATGACTGGTTCTGCACTAAGTTCCATCGCTCTTATCCCTCGACCGGTTCAAAGATTTCAGCAGGCAGATTATAGCCCCACTGGCGGAAGCGATCCGAATAATGCGAGCGCACACCGGTTGCGTTGAACCGTCCGATGATCTTGCCATCCGGGGCCAGACCCAGGCGTTCGTAGCGGAACACTTCCTGCATTGAGATCACCTCGCCCTCCATGCCGGTAATTTCGGTAATCGAGGTCATCCGGCGCGAGCCATCCTGCAGGCGCGAGGCCTGCACAATCAGGTTCACAGCCGATGCAATCTGCGAACGCACCGCTTTGAGCGGCATTTCAATCCCTGCCATGGCGATCATGTTTTCCAGACGGCTGATGCCGTCACGGGCGCTGTTGGCGTGAATCGTGGTCATCGACCCGTCGTGGCCGGTGTTCATGGCCTGCAGCATGTCGATCACTTCTTCGCCACGCGTTTCCCCCACGATGATCCGGTCAGGGCGCATCCGCAGGGCGTTTTTCAGACAGTCGCGCGGGGAAACCTCGCCTTTGCCTTCAACGTTGGGCGGGCGACTTTCCATTCGGCCCACATGGGTCTGTTGCAGCTGAAGTTCTGCCGTATCCTCGATTGTCAGAATACGTTCGGCGTCGTCGATAAACGACGACAGCGCGTTCAGCGTGGTCGTTTTACCTGAACCGGTACCACCCGAAACGATGACGTTCAGACGGCAGGCGACAGCGGCCTCAAGATACAGGGCCATTTCATCGGTAAACGCGCCGAAATTGACCAGATCCTTGATGCCCAGCTTGTCTTTTTTGAATTTACGGATCGACACCAAAGAGCCATCCACCGCAATCGGCGGGACCATGGCGTTGAAACGCGAGCCATCTTGCAAACGGGCGTCAACGTAAGGGTTAGATTCATCAACACGGCGGCCCACAGCGGTCACGATCTTGTCGATGATCCGCAAAAGGTGCTTTTCATCCTTAAAGGTGATGTCCGTCAGCTGCAGCTTACCGGCGCGTTCCACGAAAATCTGTTGCGGCCCGTTGACCAGAATATCGTTGACGGTTTCGTCTTTCAGCAACGGTTCCAGCGGCCCCAGCCCCATAACCTCGTCGAACAGGTCTTGATGCAGGGTCGCGCGTTCGTCTTTGTTCAAAACGACGCCCAGCTCTTGCAGTGCCTCAGCCGAGATCGACTGAATTTCTGCCTTCAGATCGGTTTCCGTTGCATGTTCCAGCGCGGCAAGGTTCAGGTTTTCCAGCAGGCGCTTGTGCAGCTCCAGCTTGATCTCGCCCAAACGCTCTTTGCGTTTGCGTTCCTTATCTGCGGGCGCGGCCTTGGCCGGCGCCTTTTTGGCCGCCATCGTGGCAGTGGTTGCCGCACGTTTTTGCGCGGGCATCGGGGGCGGGGCCTTGCCGTTTGGCTTGGCCGGGGCGCTTTTTTGATAGCGAGAGAACATGGCGTACCTTTACCTTTACAATCCGTTATTCCGCGGCGGCCAGATCACTGACATGGGCGTGTTCGAACATGGATTGCGCCAGCTTCTGAATTTCTTTGCGCAGCGGTGTCTTCGCCGAAGTCGCCGCCAGTGGCAGACCATGGTCACAGGCCTGCACGATGGCTTTTCCGCCCTCGGGCATTTGCAGCTCGATGTCGATGTCCAGGTTTTCCGCCATGCGTTTGACGCGGCTTTTCCCGGATAGATCGGTGAATTTCGGGGCGCGGTTCAAAACGAAACGCAGCTTTTCATAGGGCAGGTCTTCGCCTTTCAACGCGCGGATCAGGCGCAGCGTGTTCTGGGCGGACCGCATGTCCAGTTCCATCACGGCGAAATAGATATCGGCCATGCCAAGCACTGACTCTGTCCATTGAACCAGCGTGGTCGGCATGTCGATGATGACAAAATCGAAATGCGCCTTGGCGGTTTCGATCAGTTTCTGCACATCTTCGCCGCCCATCAGATCCAGCGGCAGGATGTCAGCGGGCGCAGTCAACACATGCAGCTTGTCATCATAGACCTGCAACGCTTGGCGGAAACTGTCTGAATCCATCGACGCGATGTCTGCCAACAGCTCGTACACCGTTTCGCGGCGCGGCATATCCAGAAAGGTCGAGACCGAGCCAAATTGCAGATCAAGATCAAGAATGCACACTTTGGGCGGGTCTTCTTTACTGATCGTGGCCAGCTCCCAGGCCAGATTTACGGCCAACGTGGTGCTGCCAACGCCACCGGCGATCCCGTGCACCGGGATGACGGCGCCGTTGTGGGATCCGCTTCCAAATCCGCCTGCAGCCAGTTCAGGAACAGTCGTGCCTTCGGGCAAGGCGGGGGCGTTCACCACGGGTTCGGGTTGGCGCAGGTTTTCAATCGCCTCGTGCAGGGCCCCTTCGGGCAGGGGATAGGGCACAAAGTTATCAGCGCCCAGGCGCAACAGTTGGTGCAGGGCAATCGGGCTGACATCTTCGGCAATCAGAATGACTTTGATGCCTGCGTCCTTGGATTTGCGGATCAGATCGCCAATGGCAGGCATGATGTCTTCATCCTGCTCATCCACAGCGATCGCGACGAATTCAAGCTCGCTCGCGTCGGGTTGTTTCAGAAACGCGGCGGCATCCTGGAACGACAGATCGCCCCAGCTTTCACCCAGCTCGGTTTCCATATCTTCAATCAACAGATCGAAGTTCTGAACATCGCGCGAAATGGTGCAGGCCGTAATCGGTGCCGGTTCGATCTGCTCTGGTGCGCTACTCGTCATGTGCCTTCATCCTTCAGTTACGAAGGGTGAAATCCCTGCAAAACGGTTGTTTCGCCTGTTATTTCAGTCCCCTCGGCGCGATTCGGAACCGCGCAATCTGCTACCTCGGGACCTAAGATGCGCGTCAATCTGGGCAACATTACGGCTGAATTTCCGTAATTGTTTGGATTTCAGCGAAAAGGGCGGGCCCATTTGGACCCGCCCTTTGGCACATTATGTGGCTGACGTTACCGCTCTTCGGCGGCCCCATCCGAGTCATTTTCAACTGTCGTCCCGGGCACCGATTCATAGGCGCTGCGAACGTATTCATCATAGTTGAACAGGGCGTATTTCCCGTCCAGCGTCTGCTCGCGCGGTTTGATGAACCCGGACACCTCGGTGACGGTGCGGCGGTTGGCGCGTTCCTGACTTTCGGTGTGAACCAACGGCTGGGTTTCCCCGAACGATACAACTGCCTCCAGACGGCTGCGGTCAATTCCCTGGCTTACCAGATAGCTCACGGCGGTTTGCGCGCGGCGCAGGCCCAGACGTTTGTTATAGTTGTTTGAGCCGACCTTGTCGGTGTGGCCATAGACGCGGAACCGAACCTGCGGATACTGCGCGATCCAGGCAGCCTGCTGACGCAGAGTCTGTTGCGCCTGCGCATCCAGTGCCGCGCTGTTGAAGGCGAAGTTGATCGTGGTGTTCGCTTCGGTCGAGAACCGGCGCGACAGATTCACGATCGCGGCACCGTCGCCGGTCATCGCCTGAAAGTTGCCCATGGTCGAGTTGCCGAAGTCGCCACCATCCAGCGATGCACCGGCTTCGGTGTAGAAGTTGGTAACCGAAGAGGGGCTGCAGGCGCCAAGCCCGGTAAGGGCTGCGACGGAAAGAAGTGTGATCTTTGCACGCATTTTCTTACTCCATCACATAGCCATAGGAACCGGTAAAGTCCTGCCGCGCCACTTCGCCAGCGGCCCCTTTTTTGGGGGCACGATCCGAGGCAACCTTGCCAAACAAGAACAGCTCGTTCTCGGTCGGGGGTTGCACGCGATCCGTGGGTAGCGCAAAGGCCTCGCCCCGGGTCGGTGTGACCAGATGCGCCGAGATGATCACGACCAGCTCGCTTTGCGACCGCTGGTAGTTCGAGCTGCGAAACAGCGATCCAAGAACCGGAATGTCGCCCAGCCACGGTACCTGACCGGCCGACGATGAAAAGTCATCCTCCAGCAGGCCGGCAATTGCAAAGCTTTCGCCATCTTGCAGTTCAACGGTGGTGTTGGTTGTACGGGTCGAGAAACCATTGATCGACAGGTTGCCGCTCGTGAAAGTGATCGTCGAGTCGATCCCGCTGACTTCGGTCAGCAGTTCAAGGTTGATGTTTTTGCCCACGACGCGGGGGGTGAACTCCAGCTTGATACCAAACTCTTTGAATTCTACCGAAACCTGTCCGTCGTCATCCACCAGTGGGATTGGGTATTCCCCACCCGCCAGGAACGAGGCGCGCTGGCCCGAAAGGGCCGTCAGGTTGGGTTCGGCCAATGTGCGGACAAACCCTTTGGTTTCAAGGGCTTCCAGAAGGATTCCCAGCTGAACTGAGCCTGCGTTGATGGCCAGAGAGAATACACCGTTGGATTCGCTGGAACGCGAGATCGAGGTGGTGTCATCGCCGTCAAACAGGTTGATCAGGTTCGAGCCTTCCGTATAGGTGCCCGATCCGCCCACGCCTGCAACGTCACTGCCGCCACCGCCAACGGCGATGCTTGAGGACAGGCTCTTACGAACCGACCGGCTCATTTCCGAGAAGCGCACTTTCAGCATGACTTGCTGACTGCCACCCACGACCATAAGGTTGGACACCCGTTCCGGGGCATAGCGTTGCGCCAGATCCAGCGCGCGGTCAATCGCGGCGGTCGATGAAACCGTGCCCGAAAGCACCAGACCATCATTCGCGGGACGCACCTCAATGGGTTCACCGGGCAACACTTCGCGCAGGCGTTCTTTCAGTTCTCCAACATCGGCGGTCACCCGGACCTCTACGTTGGTGATCAGTCGCCCGTCTGGCGCCAGAAGCGTCAGTGTTGTTCGTCCCGGTTGTTTGCCCAGAACATAAATTGTTCGATCTGACAGGGTCGAGATATCAGCGATCGACGGGTTCGCGATGGAAAGTTCAGCGAACACGACATCGCTTTCGACGACCACGGCGCGGTTCATCGGCACATTCAGTTTGCTTGATACACCGCCCTCCATGACGCGAAGCGTCTCGGCGTGGGTCTGCAAAGCCGAACCGGTGAAAACAGCAGCGCAAATGGCTACTGCCTTGATTATTTTACTTATATACATGTGATCCTGCCTCTTTGATCACGAATGGGGATGGGTCTTTTTGCCCGGATTACGTTGCAGAATGCGCTACTTTGCATTTTTTTGCAAGAATCAAGCGTTTGAGGAGCATAACTTATGTGGATAAGTCGCAACATCGTGATCTCTGTCACTCAAACGAAATGCGGCCCACCCCAAGGGAAGGCCGCATAAAATTTAGATAATCGAACATTTGTCAGTTCGTGCAGGGGATTTGCATTTCGACCACGTCCGAGCCTTTGCGTGTCTTGATCGTGCAGACCTTTTCCTTGGGTGCCTCGGCCACTTCGGCTTCTTCGACAATACCCAACAAGCTGCGCTGATCCACTTCGACGGCTTCGGCAATCGTCTGATCCTGAGCGCCAACCAGTGAAAGCGACAGCTTACCGCTGGATTGTGCCTGGGCCAGTGCGGCCACCTGTTGCGGGGTAAGTTCGACGGTCACGGTACGGGCGATCATGGGGTTCATGCGGTCGCTATCTGCCGTCTGGTCGACAGCAATCAGGCGCACGTTTGATTCAATCAGCTTGGTCACCTGACGGCGGCGTACGTTTTCGCCCGACCCCCGCATGTCACCGGTCCAATAGACATCGACACGGTCACCAGGGCGCAAGAAGCCCGAAACGCCCGAGCTTACGTCCACATTAATCGCGAATGCACGCATGCCCTTTGATAGGCGCGAGGTAATCCCGGCATCAGCGCCCGGCTCGGTGACCTTCACAGCTAGGATCGGCTCGTTGGCCTCAATCGCGCGCAGGACAGTGCGAAATTCCGGGCCGCCTTCGGGAAAGATATCCTCGGCAGTCTGGAACGCCCCTTCGGGCAGATTGGCCGCGGGCCATTTGATTTGAATGACTTGTTCCGCGGTGATCGTCTCACCGTATTTAACAGGCTGGGCGGCAACATAGATGTCAGTCAGTTCAATCTGCTGCTGCTTGGCTGCACGTTCGCGGGCCAATGCGCTCTGGGTTTCAGAAATATAGCCCTGCGCCATGTAGACGGCAAAACCGGCCAGGCCCACACCCACCAGCAGCACGACTCCAAATAGCATACGCATGACGATTCCTTTCTTGATCCTGGTTACATTCCGCCCTTGGACGGATCACATATCTGGTCCAATCCAGTTTGGTCGCGAATTGCGGCCAAAACGGGGACAGCCCGTGTCCAAACAAAGGATTTCAGTCAAATCCGAGACAATCGGGCGATGGGGACAGTTTTAGTTGCCCGCATCCACGGTCAGCCCGCCGACATGGGTGGACAGGTTGTCTGCCAGCGTTTGATTGCCGTTCGCAAAGATAAGAATAACGCTGAAGCCAAGCCCTACAACGGCCGCCGTAAGCACGACCCAATCGACCGTGACAGCACCGCTTTCGCTGGTGATGAACTTTGAAAAATATGCACGCATCGCGACCTCGTACCTCTTACGCCTCCACCACTCAACGCGGGACAGCTGTCGCTGACCCTTGTGGGCTATTAACTCTATGCCGTTCAATCGGGGCGACAAGATGGCGGGATTGCGAGGATTTTGCCTAAATTGAAGATATTCTGAACAAAGAAAAACGCCGCGCCCGAAGGCGCGGCGTTCTATTAGATCGGCGTCAGCCGAACGTTGGCTTAGTTGCCAGCGTCGGGGGTGATGCCGCCAACTTCGGTCGAGATAGCAGTTGCCAGAGTGGTCATGCCATCGTCGGCTGCATAGATAACAGCGAAGCCCAGGCCAACCACAGCAGCGGTCAGAACAACCCAGTCAACGGTTACAGCGCCGGATTCGTCGTTGTGGAATTTCTTGATCATGTCGAACAGTTTCAT
>NZ_AQQY01000003.1 GCF_000671395.1 Actibacterium atlanticum
GTCCAGAATCTCGCGGCCGATGATGTCGATGATGATGCTCATGGTAGTCCCTCAGGTAAGTTTGCCCAGTGCGACCGCTGTATCGGCCATGCGGTTTGAAAAGCCCCATTCGTTGTCGTACCAGCTGAGGATGCGGACCATGTTGCCGTCCATGACTTTGGTCTGATCCATGTGGAAGATCGAGCTATGCGGGTCGTGGTTGAAATCGACCGACACGTTGGACATTTCGGTATAGCCCAGAACACCGTTCAAAGGGCCGTCTGCGGCGGCTTTGATCGCTGCGTTGACCTCGTCGACTGTGGTGTCGCGCGTGGCTTCAAACGTCAGGTCTACGACCGACACATTCGGGGTCGGAACGCGGATCGCTACGCCGTCCAGCTTGCCGTTCAGCTCGGGCAGAACCAGCCCCACCGCCTTGGCCGCGCCGGTCGAGGTCGGGATCATCGACATCGCCGCAGCACGTGCGCGATAGAGGTCAGAATGCATCGTATCCAGCGTCGGCTGATCGCCGGTATAGCTGTGGATCGTGGTCATGAATCCGCGTTTGATTCCAATGGCATCGTTCAGAGCCTTGGCCACCGGAGACAGGCAGTTGGTGGTGCAGGACGCGTTCGAAACCACCACGTCGTCGCCGGTCAGGCTGTCGTGGTTGACGCCGAAAACGATGGTCTTGTCGGCGCCCGCTGCGGGGGCCGAAACCAGCACCCGGCTGGAGCCGTTTTCCAGGTGCAACGCGGCCTTGTCGCGGGCGGTGAAAATGCCGGTGCATTCCAGCGCGATGTCGACGTCGCCCCAAGGCAGATCCTGCGGGTTGCGGATGGCCGTGACCTTGATTGGGCCGCGCCCGACGTCGATCCAGTCATCGCCGCTGGTGACCTGGCCGGGAAAGCGGCCATGAACACTGTCAAACCGCACCAGATGCGCGTTGGTTTCCACCGGACCCAGATCGTTGATCGCAACGACCTCAATATCCGTGCGACCCGATTCCACGATCGCCCGCAGAACGTTACGCCCAATCCGCCCAAAGCCGTTGATGGCTACTTTTACGGTCATGGAGACTCTCCTTTTAATTGCTTAACTCCTTAGGGCATTTATATGCGGGTGACCCTTAGGATGTTGGTTGTGCCGGCCTGACCAATCGGGACGCCAGCGGTAACAACGACCTCATCGTCGGGCTGAGCCAATGACAATTGTTTGCACTGCTCAGACGCTGACTGAACGGCGTCTCTGAAATGTTCCGCCTGAGGAACGACAACACTTCGCAGCCCCCAGACAAGTGTGAGTAACCGCGCGGTTTGGACGTTTGGCGTCATCGCGACAATCGGTTTTGCGGGCTTTTCACGCGCCACCAGAAACGCTGTCGTCCCTGATTGGGTGAAGCAACAGATCGCTGAAACACGAGCGCGGTCTGAGATTTCTCGCGCAGCCGCAGCGATGGCGTGGGAAGTATCAAGATCGTCCAGATCGTCACTGCGCTCTTTCATCAGCGCAGCGTATCTTGGATCGTTTTCCGTCTCATGGGCAACTGCGACCATGACACGCACTGCCTCAAGGGGGAATTTCCCCGCTGCGGTTTCGGCCGACAGCATGACGGCATCCGTCCCATCATAGATCGCCGTGGCAACATCTGACACTTCCGCTCGTGTCGGCACAGGTGCTTCAATCATGCTTTCCAGCATTTGCGTTGCAACAATGACGGGTTTGCCTGCGGCTTTGGCTTGCGCAAGCAAACTCTTTTGAATGCGCGGGACTTCCTGCACAGGCATCTCAACCCCCAAGTCCCCGCGTGCAACCATTATCCCATCGGCTTGCCGCAAGATCTGCGAATAATTCTCGACAGCAGCGGGTTTCTCGATTTTGGCGACAATTTTAGCGCGCCCTTTGAGTAGAGCCTGAGCTTCGGCCACATCTTCGGCGCGCTGCACGAAAGACAGGGCCAGCCAATCCACCCCCAGGTCACTTACAAACTCTAGATCTGCACGATCTTTGGAGCTAAGCGCACTCAGGGGAAGCATCACATCTGGCAGATTCACACCTTTGCGATTCGAGATTTCACCCCCGATCTCAACCTTGCAGAGCACGTGTTCCTTGTGTGCCTTCTCCACACGCATTTCTATCTTGCCGTCATTCACCAAAATAGCAGACCCTTCACGTAGAGCGGAGATGACCTCGGGATGCGGAAGCTGAACGCGTTCAGCGCTTCCTAGCTGCGACTCCGTATCAAAGGTAAACTCCTGCCCGGGACGCAGCAAATACGGCCCTTCGGAAAACTCGCCGCAACGAATTTTAGGGCCCTGTAGATCCGCGAGAATTCCGATTGGACGTCCTAAGACGCGCTCAGCATCACGAACCGCTTTGTGCATGGCAGCAATCGTGCTGTGATCACCGTGGCTCATGTTCAGACGAAAGACGTTAACGCCTGTCTCAGCTAAGCTCTGGACGACATTTGGATCGCAAGAGGCCGGACCTAGGGTGGCGACGATTTTTGTGTTGCGCGGGGGCTTAGACATGTGTGTCTCCTAGTGAGCGGCATCGAGAATGATTTGAAAGTCTTCAGCCTCCAGGGTGACCGGATTCTTCCTGCTGGAGGAAGCTGCAATCGCCTTGGCACTGATATCTTCAAAGTCTTGCTTGCGAAGCCCGAAAGCACGCAGACGTGGCAAGTTGTTAGCTGCGAGCCAAGCCTCAAAACCGGACAACTCATCGGCTCCAGCATGCGGAGGATACACTTGTCCAATCGCCTCGACGCAATGATCAATCTTCACATGGTTGACAGATCCCGGAGCGGTCTTTGCCAAATTGCGACGTAGCACTGGCGCCAGAAGTCGGCCACAAAGTGCACCGTGCGGTGCGTCATAGCGCCCTCCCAAAACGGAAGCCAAACCGTGCACAGCTCCTAATCCACCGTTGGCCAGAGCTATTCCGCTGCAAAGGGCTGTCCAGGCCAAATTCCGGCGCGGACCCGTAGCGTTCGTGTCTTGGACACTCCGCATAGCACGCAGACTTAGCTCTAGATTAGAGGCTACAAGACCGTCAGTGAACGGCGTCGCATGTGACGAACAGAAGGCCTCGATACTTTGAACAACAGCGTCCAGCGCGGCATGCAGCAAAACGTTTACAGGTGCTCCCTGTAGTAGCAGTGGATCCACCAAGGCGACATCAGGGCAAAGTGCAAGTCCACGCAGGCTCAGCTTAGTTTGCGCACTGGGTAGCCCCAGAACCGCATTGGCAGTGACCTCGGCCCCTGTGCCAGCCGTTGTAGGCACGGCAATCAAGGGCAACGGCCAAGATCGTTCCAAAACGCTCTCAGGTACATTTGATAGATCATCTGAAAGGGACACCCCCGCAGACAAGCACAGCTTGAGTGCTTTCCCGGTGTCCAGGACTGATCCTCCACCACAGGCGACGACCGCCACTACGTTCAACCCTTCCAGCGAGCGAACGGCGTTGTTGACAGACGCCACTGTTGGCTCTTTGGGGCAAATGACTTCATTCAAGACGAAGCCGTGATTGCGCAGATCCTTGGAAACCTCATTCGAAGCCGCCCCGGATTGCCCGCGCACAAACGCCACCACACCCTCGGCCTTTGGCAGGTGCCGTACCAGCGCCGTACGCTGACCATCGCCAAACTGCACCCTTGTAGGCAGCGAAATCGAAAACCGTGTAGCGGGTAACATATGTTAGTACCCCAGAGTTGAGGTAACAGCACGACGCCATGTGTCCAGTTTGGCATCGCGTTCATCAGGTGCCATTGATGGGCGGAACTCTCGGTCCAGCGCCCAGCCATTGGCAAATTCTTGCTGGCTGGGCATCGCCCCTATCTTCATGCCAGCTAGCCAGGCCACGCCCAACGCCGTGGTTTCCAGCACCTTGGGCCGGTCCACTGGCGCGCCGATTATGTCAGCCAGAAACTGCATGGCATAATCTGAAGCGCTCATGCCACCATCGACGCGCAGCACCTGGCGCGTTCCTTTGGGTACCCAGTCAGCCTTCATGGCGTCCAACAGATCGCGCGTCTGATAGGCCACGCTCTCCAGCGCGGCTTTGGCCAGTTCATTTGGCCCCGAATTACGCGTCAAGCCAAAGATCGCACCCCGGCACTCGGGGTTCCAATAGGGCGCGCCAAGTCCGGTAAAGGCAGGCACCAGAACCACCGATTGCGCCGGGTCAGCCTGTTCGGCCAATCCTTGGGTTTCGGAAGCCTCGCGGATGATCTTCAGCCCATCTCTCAGCCATTGCACCACGGCGCCCGCGATAAAGATCGACCCTTCCAAAGCATAGGTCGGTTTACCGTCCAGCTGATAGGCGATGGTCGTCAATAAGCGGTTTTTTGACTGCACCGGCGTGTTGCCTGTGTTCAACAACGCGAAACATCCTGTGCCGTAGGTGGATTTCAACATACCTGGCTCAAAACAAGCTTGCCCTAAAGTAGCCGCCTGCTGATCCCCGGCAACGCCGCAAATCGGGATTTCACGACCGAACAGATCTGCTCGGCTGGAACCGAAATCGGCGGCGCTGTCTTTGACCTCGGGCAGCATTTCGACCGGGATGTCAAAAAGGTCACAGATGGTCTGGCTCCAGCGACCCTTTCGGATGTCATAAAGCATCGTGCGTGCAGCATTAGTGGCGTCAGTTGCGTGAACTTTACCGCCGGTCAGCTTCCAAATCAGATAGGTATCGACCGTGCCAAACAGAAGTTCTCCTCGACGCGCTTGATCACGAGCTCCGTCGACATGATCCAAAATCCATTTCAACTTGGTCGAGGAAAAGTAGGGATCGACCAATAGCCCGGTGCGGTCGGCGAACATACCAGCATGGCCCGCTTCGCGGAGGCTCTTGCAATAATCCGCCGTGCGACGGTCTTGCCAGACAATCGCATTGTGAATGGCCTGACCGGTGAATCTGTTCCAAACCACGGTTGTTTCACGCTGGTTGGTGATTCCGATGGAAATGATGTCTTTTGCATCAACCCCGGCGCGTTCAATCACTGCACGGCAGGTGCCGGCAACGGTGGCCCACAAGTCATCGGGGTCGTGCTCCACCCAACCCGATTGCGGGAAATTTTGCGGGAATTCTTCTTGCGACGTTGCGACCGGGGTCAGCGCTTCGTCAAACAAGATGGCCCGGGTGGACGTGGTGCCTTGATCAATCGCCATTACGTATTTCATTTCGCTGTCTCGTCAGTGCAAAGGGCGTCGAAAAAGAGAGCGGTGGCAACACCGCCCCAAGGTTCAGTCTGGCTACGCGCCGTCAGTGAGATAGATGTATGAGTGACGCAGGGCACACGATTGGTGTGCGCCCCGCGTCGGGGAGGAGACTTACTGCCAAGACTTGATCAGCTCGTCATAGGAGACGGTGACCGGAGTCTCGTCCTCGTTGTCCAGCTTGGCGTAAGGTGCGCCAGGCTGCGAGAACCAGTAGTCGGCTTCCTGTTCGTCGTTCAGTTTGGGACCAAGGTCTCCCTGAACACCCGCACGTTCCAGACGGCTCAGAACACGTTCCTGATCGGAACACAGTGCATCCAAAGCTTCTTGTGCGGTCTTGGCACCCGACATTGCGTCGCCAATGTTCTGCCACCACAGCTGTGCCAGCTTGGGGTAGTCAGGAACGTTGGTACCGGTGGGCGACCACTGAACACGGGCAGGCGAACGGTAGAATTCTACCAGACCGCCCAGCTTGTCAGCACGATCGGTGAAGTGCTGGCTGTCGATGGTCGACTCGCGGATGAAGGTCAGACCTACGTCCGATTTCTTCAGGTCGACGGTTTTCGAAACCACGAACTGGGCATAGAGCCAAGCCGCTTTGGCACGATCCACCGGGGTGGATTCCATCAGAGTCCACGAACCTGCATCCTGGTAACCAATCTTCTGGCCTTCTTTCCAGTATGCCCCGTGCGGCGAAGGTGCCATACGCCATTTGGGCGTGCCATCTTCGTTCATCACAGGCAGATCAGGCTCTACGGTGGCCGCAGTAAAGGCAGTGTACCAGAACATCTGCTGAGCTACGTTACCCTGCGCCGGGATTGGGCCCGCTTCAGAGAACGTCATACCAGCAGCGGCAGGCGGCGAGTATTTTTGCAGCCATTCGATCGCTTTGTTCACAGCGTAAACAGCAGCAGGCGAGTTAGTTGCACCCCCACGCGCCACGCAAGAGCCGGTTGGCTGCGAGTTTTCGTTTACACGAATACCCCATTCGTCGACAGGCAGGCCGTTCGGCTCACCTGCGTCGCCCATGCCAGCCATGGACATCCACGCGTCAGTGTAACGCCAGCCCAGCGACGGGTCTTTTTTACCGTAGTCCATGTTACCAAAGACTTCGCCATCCACACCCAGGTGGCTCAGATCACGTCCGGTGAAAAACTCTGCGATGTCTTCATAAGCGGACCAGTTGACCGGAACACCAAGATCATAGCCAAAAGCGGCTTTGAAATCTTCTTGGTTCTTGGGATCGTTGAACCAATCGTAACGGAACCAGTAAAGGTTCGCGAACTGCTGGGTCGGCAATTGGTACAATTTACCATCGGGGCCAGTGGTGAAGCTGGTCCCGATAAAGTCTTCGAGGTCCAGTGTCGGCAGGGTCACTTCAGAACCCTCGCCAGCCATCCAGTCAGTCAGGTTACGCACCTGCTTGTAGCGCCAGTGAGTACCGATCAGGTCGGAGTCATTGATATAGGCGTCATAGATGTTTTCACCCGACTGCATTTGCGTTTGCAGCTTTTCAACAACGTCACCTTCGCCGATCAGGTCATGAGTGACCTTGATACCAGTGATGGCTTCGAATGCAGGTGCAAGGACTTCACTTTCGTATTGATGGGTCGCAATGGTCTCTGAGACCACTTTGATGTCCATGCCTTCAAACGGAGCAGCTGCGTCGATGAAAAACTTCATCTCAGCTTCCTGCTCGGCCCGTGACAACACAGACAAGCCGCCAATTTCACCATCCAGGAACGCTTTTGCGGCATCCATGTCTGCAAAAGCAGGTCCGCTTAGCATACCAGTGGCCAAGACCACAGCTGTGCTTGATTTAAGCGATAATTTCATTATTTCCTCCCTATCGGAAACTCTGGTTTCTAAAAGGCACCCCGAAGACCCGCTACGTCCGAGGGGTGCCGCCTTGCTTCTCTTAGACCCACCGAAAAACGACGAGCGCATAAGCGATGCAAACTGCCAGCGCATATGGTTGGTTTACGCTGACCACTCCCAGCCAGGCCAAATTGATAAAGGCCGAGCCGAGCAGTGTGATAAAGAGACGATCTCCTCTCGTCGTCTCCATTCCCAACACGCCCTTGCGGGGTGTTTCGGGGAATTTGACAGCCAGAACGCTGAAGATAACCAGCGTCGTGACGATGATGATGAAGAACGCGGCGGTCGGCCAAGTCCAAGCCATCCAATCCATGTGTTTGTCCTCCTGTTTCCGGTTACACGCGGCCTAGGGCAAAGCCCTTGGCGATGTAGTTACGTACGAAGTAGATGACCAAGGCGCCGGGCACGATCGTCAGGACACCGGCGGCGGCCAATACGCCCCAGTCAATACCGGCTGCGCCTTGGGTCCGAGTCATGATGGCCGCGATTGGTTTGGCGTCCACAGTGGTAAGGGTGCGGCTCAGCAACAACTCAACCCAGCTGAACATGAAGCAGAAGAACGCAGCCACACCAATACCTGACGAAATCAGGGGCATGAAGATTTTGACGAAGAACTTTCCGAAGGAATAACCATCGATATACGCCGTCTCGTCGATCTCTTTGGGGACTCCACGCATGAAGCCTTCAAGGATCCATACAGCAAGAGGCACGTTGAACAAACAGTGCGCCAACGCCACAGCAATGTGTGTATCGAACAGGCCGACAGACGAGTACAGCTGGAAGAACGGCAAGGCGAACACAGCAGGCGGAGCCATGCGGTTGGTCAGCAACCAGAAGAACAAATGCTTGTCACCCATGAAGGTATACCGGCTGAAAGCGTAAGCCGCAGGCAGCGCCACCATCAGGCTGATCGCGGTGTTCAACACCACATAAATCAGCGAGTTCACATACCCCATGTACCAGGCCGGATCCGTCAGGATCGTCGCATAGTTGGCCAATGTCAGATCATTAGGCCATAGGGTAAAGGTGTTCAGGATCTCTGTGTTGGTTTTCAGGCTCATGTTCAGAAGCCAGTAGATCGGCAACAACATGAACAGCAGATAGAGGCTCATCACGACCGTTGAGGTCTTGACCCTGAACCGAGGTTTTGCGCGCCTTTTGGGGGCTGTCAGGGTTTGAATAGTTGCGTCAGTCATTGATCAGCCCTCCTTTTTGTCCATGGCGGTCATGACGGTGTAGAACACGTACGAGATCGTCAGAATGACCAGATAATACATGATCGAGAACGCAGCAGCCGGGCCCAGATCGAACTGACCAAGTGCCATTTTCACGAGGTCGATCGACAGCAGGGTTGTAGCGTTGCCGGGGCCACCGCCGGTCACGACGAACGGCTCTGTGTAGATCATGAAGCTGTCCATAAAGCGCAGCAGGATGGCGATCATCAGCACGCCCATCATCTTGGGCAACTCGATATAGCGGAATACATTCCAACGTGACGCCTGATCAATTTTGGCCGCTTGATAGTACGCATCCGGGATGGATTTCAGGCCGGCAAAAGCGAGCAAAGCGACCAGAGAGGTCCAGTGCCACACATCCATAACGATGATCGTCGCCCAGGCCGAGAATATATCCTGTGTATAGTTATACTCGATCCCAAGCAGGTCCAGCGTATAGCCCAGCAGGCCAATATCGACACGACCAAAGATTTGCCAAATCGTGCCAACAACGTTCCACGGGATCAGCAGCGGCAAGGACATCAGCACCAGACAAAAGCTGGACCAAAACCCGCTTTTGGGCATGTGCAGCGCAACGAAAATACCCAACGGCACTTCGATGGCCAGAATGATGCCCGAGAACATCAGTTGACGCACCAGCGCATCCCACATCCGTTCCGATTGCAGCATCTCAGCGTACCATTCCAGACCCGCCCAGAAGAACTTGTTGTTCCCGAACGTATCCTGAACCGAGTAGTTCACGACCGTCATCACCGGCAACACCGCCGAGAAGGCGACCAGCACCAGAACCGGTAGTACCAGGAACCATGCCTTTTGATTGAGTGTCTTATCCATCAGGCTGCCTCCCCCTCCTGAAGCCAGTCATTTACATAAACGTTCACGCGGGCCGGATCGAAGGTCACCCGGTTCATATCCGAGCTGATCACTTCGCTTTCGCTGGCCACGATGTTGATGTCGTTGCCAAACAGGTCGGCGCGCACAATTTTATGTCGGCCAACGTCTTCGACGCGGCGCACTTTCACAGGCAGGCCTTCGCCATCTGTCAGCTTGGCAAATTCAGGGCGCACCCCAATTTCCACCTTGCCGTTCAGCGATCCAAATGCCTGACCAATTTTGACCGTCGCGCCATGCACAACCGCCGTGTTCCCTTCGACCGTGGCCGGGATCACATTCATCCCGGGCGAGCCGATGAAATACCCAACAAACGTATGTTCGGGTTTCTCGAACAGCTCTTCGGGCGTGCCAATCTGAACCACGCGACCGTCGTACATAACAACCACCTTGTCGGCGAAGGTCAGGGCTTCGGTCTGGTCATGCGTCACATAGATCATGGTGTGACCGAACTCGTGGTGCAGTGATTTGAGCTGCGTGCGCAGCTCCCACTTCATATGGGGGTCGATCACCGTCAGCGGTTCGTCAAACAACAGCGCATTCACGTCTTCACGCACCATGCCCCGCCCAAGCGAGATCTTTTGCTTGGCATCCGCCGTAAGGCCGCGCGCGCGTTTGTCCAGCTCGGCCTCCATGCCGATCATCTCGCCGATTTGCTGTACGCGGCTGGCGATATACTGTGCGCTGGCCCCCCGGTTTTTCAACGGAAACGCCAGGTTATCACGCACGGTCATCGTGTCGTAGACCACCGGGAACTGGAACACCTGTGCGATGTTACGATCAGCAGTCGAAGCGCCGGTGACATCCAGATCATCAAACAGGATGCGGCCCTGACTTGGGGTCAACAGACCCGAAATGATGTTCAACAGCGTGGACTTGCCGCAGCCAGACGACCCCAGCAGGGCGTAAGCCTCGCCATCGGTCCAAACGTGGTTCAGTTCCTTCAATGCAAAGTCATCTTCACTTCGCGGATTTGGAAAATAGGAATGCGCGAGGTTATCGAGTGTAATTTTAGCCATCTGCGTTCCTCCTTATGCCGCTAACGCGTACGATGCGGGTGCGACCAGATCGCCGTTCTCGCTGAAGATGTAGACATGGCTCGGATCCAGATAGACCTTCAGAGGCGCGCCCAATTCAAGGTCATGCACGCCGTGCACAAGACCAACCCATTTTTCACCGTGGTGATCCAGGTGAACGAAGGTTTCCGAGCCGGTCAGCTCTGTCACGATCAGCTGTGCGTCAAACTCCATCGCACCTTCGGTGTGCGAAATGATCTCAACATGGTTTGGCCGGAAGCCCGCGATGTAACGCCCGTCAGTCAACGCCGCCATCTGACCGGTCGCAAGCGCCGTTTGGCCATCGCCAAACATGATCTTGTTGCCAGCCTTGCTGACCTTCAAGAAGTTCATTGGCGGATCGCTGAAGACGCGCGCGGTCGTGGCATCAATCGGCTGACGATAGACGGTCGGTGTCACCCCAAACTGGGTCACACGGCCTTCCCACATCGCGGCGGTATTCCCGCCCAGCAAAAGTGCCTCTTCGGGTTCAGTGGTAGCGTACACAAAGATCGCGCCCGACTCTTCAAAGATCTTCGGAATTTCAACCCGCAGCTCTTCGCGCAGCTTATAGTCTAGGTTGGCCAGAGGCTCGTCCAGCAGCACCAGACCGGCGTCTTTGACTAGCGCGCGCGCCAAGGCGCAGCGCTGTTGCTGACCACCAGACAGTTCCAGGGGCTTACGCTGAAGCATTGGCCCAAGCTGCATCAGGTCAGCTGCCTGCTGAACCTTTGCTTTGATCTCTGTCTCCGACTTGCCCAACAGGCGCAGCGGCGACGCGATGTTTTCAAACACTGTCATCGACGGGTAGTTGATGAACTGCTGATACACCATGGCGACCTTGCGGTCCTGCACGCGCATCCCGGTAACGTCGTCCCCATGCCACAGGATCTGTCCATCGGTTGGCGCATCCAGCCCGGCCATCAGACGCATAAGCGACGTCTTGCCCGACAAGGTCGGCCCCAGAAGAACGTTCATCGTCCCTTTCCTTAGTGTCAGATCGGTCGGGTAAATATGCGTCACCCCATTCACGATCTTCGACACATTCTTTAGCTCTAACGCCATCCCTTCCCCCTTATTCAGCTGCTGCGGCGGCAGACTGCGTCTTGCTCAGACGCGCCTTTATCCACGCATCCAGCTCTGCGATCTGCGGTGCGCTCATGCGCAGCCCAAGTTTACTACGGCGCCAAACGACATCTGCCGCCTCGTGCACGTATTCGTGATCCATCAGCCATTCGACTTCACGCTGCGTAAGCGTTGCGCCGAAATCCTCGCCAAGGTCCTCTTTGGCGGTTGCGTCTTTCAACATCACCGCCGCTTCGGTTCCATAGGCTCGCACAAGGCGCGTAGCCCAGCGTTCAGTCAAGAAGCTGTATTTCTGCTGTAAGTGGCCGATCAACTCCTGAACGCCATCCACAGGAAAATCTCCGCCGGGCAATGCAACACCAGCCGTCCAAGGGCCAGGTATGCTCGGGAAGATGTTCTGAATCTCCTCTAATGCGCTTTCGGCCAAACAACGATAGGTGGTGATTTTTCCGCCAAACACATTCAGCGCAGGTGCCGCACGGCTATTATCCATTTTGATCACGTAATCCCGCGTTGCCGCCGTTGCGGTAGACGCACCATCATCATACAGCGGGCGGACACCAGAGTAGGTCCATACCACATCCTTCTTCGCAATCGGAGCATCGAGATACTGATTGATGAAATTGATCAGGTAGTCTTGTTCTTCAGGGGTGCATTCGGGTTTGACCGAGGCGTCCTTATGTTCGGCATCTGTGGTGCCGATCAACGTAAAATCCGTTTCATAGGGAATCGCAAAAATGATCCGCCCATCGGTGCCCTGGAAAAAATAGCATTTATCGTGATCGAACAGGCGCTTTGTCACGATGTGGCTGCCACGGACCAAACGTACACCGCCCTGATGGTTGCTTTTCAACGTACCACGCAGAACGTCGCCCACCCAAGGGCCAGCTGCGTTCACCAAAAGTTTGGCATGCACCATGCGCTGAACACCAGTTTCAGTGTTTTCCAAGGTTACGTGCCACATGCCATCGACTGTATCGGCAGAAACAACTTTCTCTTTGACCATGATCGTAGCGCCGCGTGCTTCGGCGTCGCGGGCATTCAGGACCACCAGACGGGAATCTTCAACCCAGCAATCCGAGTACTCATAGGCTTTCTCGAACTTCGCATTCAGCGGTTTACCCTCTGCGCTGTTACGTAGATCGACACTCGAGGTGCCGGGCAGAATCTTGCGCCCCCCCAAATGGTCATACATGAACAGGCCCAGACGGATCAGCCACGCAGGGCGGCGCCCCTTCATCCAAGGCATGACCAGACCCAGTAATTTCGACGTAGGTGTGGTGGCGTCAAACCGCATGCTTTCATGGTATGGAAGCACAAACCGCATCGGCCAAGAAATATGCGGCATAGCTCGCAGGAGGGTTTCGCGTTCAATCAGCGCTTCACGTACCAAACGGAACTCGAAATACTCTAGGTAGCGCAGCCCGCCGTGAAACAATTTCGTCGAGGAAGCCGAGGTCGCCGAGCCAATGTCATTCATCTCCGCCAATCCGACATTCAGGCCGCGGCCTGCGGCATCACGAGCGATACCACAACCATTTATCCCACCACCGATCACTAGGAGATCGAAAGACCGTTTCATTGATTTCCTCCCACGCACCGTTCCTCCGAGATGCAGGCCATTTGTTACAAAAAACGAATTCATATGGAACACAAATATGTTCGTTTGCAGCACATATTGCGCCAAGACATTGATTGGTAAAGGAAAGAATCTTGGGAATCGAAAGAAATTTGCCACGTTGGCGCTATAAATGAATGTATTCGAACATTTCTTTTTGCGATTCGCGCACCAACAGTACTACCCTGAACGGGCCGCTCCCTGGTAGGAGCATGGAGAAGACCAATGGTTCAAACACTTAGAAAACCGGAAATCATCGACATCGCTCGGCGCGAAGGAAAAGTGACAGTCGATCAATTGGTCGAGCACTTTCAAGTTACGCCGCAGACCATTCGCCGCGACCTGACAGAACTCGCCGATGCCGGAGATTTAGAGCGGGTGCATGGCGGCGCTATCCTTCCATCGAACACATCCAACATCGGATATGTTGATCGTCGCGAACTGAACCAACCGCAAAAATTCGACATCGCAAGGGAGTGCGTACAGCACATCCCCAACGATTGCTCGTTGTTTTTGAACATTGGTACGACCACCGAGGCTGTTGCCGCAGAACTCTTCAATCACAGTGGCCTTCTGGTCGTGACGAACAATATCAACATTGCGAACATTCTTTCCGATCATCCAAGTGTCGAGGTCGTCGTAACAGGTGGGAATCTACGCCCTAGCGATGGGGGATTGATCGGCGCTCTGGCACGCGAAACAATTTCTCAGTTTCGTTTCGATCTGGCCGTCATCGGTTGTTCAGCGTTGCACATGGAAGGTGAAATTCTTGACTTTGACATTCGTGAAGTCGGAGTCAGTAAGGCCATTATTCGTAGAAGCGACAAAGTCATACTTGCTGCCGACAGTTCCAAGTTTGAACGCAAGGCGCCCATCCAAATCGCAACACTATCGGAAATTGACACCTTCATCACCGAAAAGACCCCGCCAACGGCAAGCGTAGAACTGTGCAAGCGCTCCGCGACGCAAATTATTCTAGCTGAATCTACACATCCTACGAGAACAGCGAAGACCGCGACCTCAGCGACACAAAACTAGTTTGTGCCAATCTCGTCAAAGCGGACCGCGACCTTTACGTCGGCTCCAATGCGTCAAGCTATTTCTGCACCTGAAAGAAACACGAGCATAGCGCATGAAGCGACATCCTCATCGATCTGGGAGGAGGCGCCATCGTGACTTTGTGAGGTATCGCCGCAGCCATCACCGCGGATAAATCCCAATTCGTCTAACTTGTGAAGATCCAGTTTCCCGCTAAGGCCAGTCACAGCCTCGGCGTTTCTATTCATAGTTGTCAAATCTCTTTGACGATTCACCCAAGACTGATAGCTTTTGCTCCACCTAGGTTTTGTTCACCCTGGGCATCGCGATGCTCTTCAATCAAGGAGAGATCGTGATGAGGATACTATCGAAACGCCAGCTGAAGGAGTTGGTCCTGTACTCGCCGCAGCATATTGCACGTCTGGAAAAGGCCGACTTATTCCCCAAACGGGTACAGCTTGGCCCTAACAGAGTGGGATGGGTTGAAGACGAAGTGCTGGAGTGGCTCAAGCGTCGGCTGGAAGACCGCAAGTGACCTGAACGACGCTCCTCTTTGGGAGCACGTGGCGGCTGGAGGTGCACACTTCAGCCGCCCTTTTTATGGATTGGCTAAGATAAAGGCTGGGTACCCACAGCGGTTCCAGGGCTCGGTGAGCAGACTCTCATCCGGTGGGCCAAAGAGAAGCTTCTTACTGACAGTCTTTGTCAACACCGCTTGCCTTAAGTAGGGGCTTTCGTTCTGCAGCAAGCTTTGAAACGCGGCCTCATCGCTGAGGTTCCTGAACACCCATAGCACCAGCATGTTGGCGCTCAGGCCATAATGCGACTTGTAGATATTGCCTGCTATGAGTTCGCGGTAAAGCGCGATCGAACGAGCATAGCTTTTACGTTTTGCAGGTGATGTTTTGGGTTCTGTGCCTCGATCCACTTCCAAGGCGAAAGCCAGATAGGCACCACCATAGTTCAGGGCGCAGAGCTGGTCTGGTATTAATCGGGCGCTCCCAACAGGAATGGCCAAATTGGTATTGCGTTTGGCTAGAATCTCATGGGCCGGGATGTAGTCGATCCCCAGCTTTGATGCGGTGATATCGATGGAACTCGTAACGCATGACGTTGTGTAGCCATGCCACCAATGCCCGGTGGGACGCACTGAAGCGGTCTGCTGGCCCTGATCCATGAGATGACAGCGTCCCTGCTCGGTCAGGTCATAGATATAGGGATTGAACGCCGCGCGTTCCGTCGCCCGTTGCTGCGGTGGCAGGCACAGATAGCCCCCGGCCCGCAGCTTTTGCAGTTGCCTGAGCCCCGTATCCTTACAGCGATGCGTGTCAGATGTGAGCTTGCAGAGATACATGGAGTTTTGAGGACCGTGACGCTCGATATGTTGCAGCCAGCGGATCTCGCGCTCAGTGGGGCGTACATCGTGTTGCGGGGCGATATGGTAAAACGTGGCGCGGCCAAGGCGATCTGAACTTTGCATGCCCCAATTGTAGGGCGCCTATAGCTCACTGGAGAGATTTGTGGGGTCCTGACTGTCGATTTTGGAAGGTGGCTCAGCCGGGTCGTCGCCTTGCGTGCCCTCTTGCTCTTCCATGGGCTGCCATGGCTCCGCATAGGCGGTGCGGCTGTGTTGCCGCAATGTCGCGACCTCCTCTTTTGTCGCACGTGGCAAGTTCTCCAGAACAAAGAACGGGAAGCTGATCGGCACCGCGTTTTGGGTCAGGCCACGAATATTGGTGGCGAAGGTGCCCTTGGGCTGGCTTTGGATCTTACCGGGCTCCGTCGCCATTTGTCCTGCCAAAGCTCGCGCATCACGAGCGGAGACACCCCCTGCCAGTTTGATGGATGTATTGGCCTCAAAGGCCTCTTGTAGCCCGTTTGACAGCTGACCGAGGTACTGGTGGGCCAGTGTCATGCCGACCTTGTATTTACGGGCCTGGCTGAGGATCACACCGATGTTTTGATCAAAATAGTCCTGAGCCTCATCGACATAGACCATTACCGGCAGTCGGTCACTGTCAGGCAAGGTTGCACGTTCTTGTGCGGCCTGGGCGATGAGGGCAATGAAGAACCGCCCAAAAATCTCGGTACCTTGTTCCTTCAGCAGGCTCTTGGAGGTGTTGATCAAGATGAGCTTGCCTGCATTCATCTCGGTAAACATGTCGAACTTCGAGACCGGGTGCGAGAACATCCGTTCAAAGGTCTGGTTCTCCAGCACACCGTAAAGACGGCGCAGCACTTGCGTCTTGGTGTTGGCAAACTCCTTGCTGTCAAACTCGGTCTCAAAGAATCGGCGCGGCGTACCTTCGAGCTTCTCGATATAGTCGCGATACTTCTCCGTACCGCCCGACTCCATCAGCTCTCGCAATGTGTGGATGGTGGCGTCGGGGATATGGAACATCAGTCTGGTGACATAGCGAAACACCACACTTTGCTTTGCCGTCATCCCTGCCGAAAGAAGTGAACCCAACACAAAGTCATAAAGCTCAATGATCGAGTTGGTCAGGCGCTCACGCTCCAAAGCACTGTATCCGTTCAGCCGCTCCTGACCGACCGAGAAGAGGTTCAAACTGACCGGATACTCGATGTCTTCCGGATCAATCAGCACAACCCGATGCGGAGGCAAGGTTTTGGCCCTAAGGATTGTGTTGATCAGATCACCCTGGCTGTCGATCACGATGACCGACTTGTCGCGCCGCACCACGTCTTCCAAGTCTTTCCCGATGAAATACTGGAGTGTCTGTGTTTTGCCATGACCCGAGCCTGCCACGATATGGGTGTGTTCGAACCTTCGGGCCTCGGGGATTGTGAACGGGGTTCGCAGCGCGAAGAGCTCTTTGAGCAGAGTTCCGGCGAGATAGGTCTCAACCACATCGTCCGCCTTGTAGTCTCGTGGAAAGATCGGTTGCGTCCGGTGGGTCTTTTGCAGGTTCGCGTCCAGCTGCGTGCGCAGGGCTTTGAAGTGGTTGTACTCATTCTCCTGGAAAAATGGTGCGACGACCTCCTGCGCGGCCTGTCCGAGCGGCTGCACAAACTGCGTGACCTCCACAAGCACATCACCATCAAGCGGTGGCACAGCCCGTGCAATTGGGGCCAGGCTTTGTGAGATCACTTCCAAGGCCGAGAGCACCATTGACCGGTCACTTCGCGCCTGGCCTATCCGTGCCAACCTATCGCGATAGCGCGCGCCTTCGACGGTGTTGCACAAGGACGGTGGTGGTGGGATCTCGGGCGAGAGCCCTTCTTGGGCGAAGAGCGCCTTGCCCACGTCTAAAAGTTGGATCGTCAAGGCGACCGGGACATCTTTGGGCCAGTGTTGAGACAGGGCCTCCTCAACTTCGTACTCTGTGAGCCGCACCGTACCCGATCGGGCGTGATTGTAGAGGAGCTCGGTCTCTTCGCGGGCCAGTCGCTCCAGCCGTTTGGGGCTCTCGCGGTACATCCGGATCCCGAGATACAGTGCAGCGCCCAGGATCAAAAAGGGTGTCACAAAAAGTGCGAGACCGACAAAAGACGCCACAATGACCGCAGAGGCATAGACCCCAAAGAAGTCATCTCCGCTGGTACGCGCCATTAAAACTCCACCACGGTTCGGGAGCCCGTCTCGGCATTGTCGTCCAGCCAACGCTTCATCTGCTCAAGCACAGCCAGCAGGTCTTCCTCATAGATCTTGGACTTTGACGGTGTTGCACAGAGAAAGCGGTCCGCTCTGCCGTCCATCAAGTGTTCGACCCTCAGCTCGAACTTCTCGTCCCGATCATCTACCTTCGCATTGGCCGGGCGGCGATCAACCAGTTTGGTCTTAAGCAAGCCCCTTTGCCGAATGATCTGCTTTTCTTCATGGGTGAAAGCCACCGTGAGAGAAACCTCGTAATAGGTGGTCTTTAAGAGCACGCCCTTGCGGATCGTTTGATGATCTATGGTGACACGCATCAGGGAATGCCGGGCAGACGACAATCTGCATTTGGGGTGGTGGGTGAAGCTGCGAGAGCAGGTAAAGTCATGAAGAAAAGTCGCCCCTATTTGTGAAGTTATGTTCAGGAGTGCTCGGGTATGTCGCCCCATACACGACCCCCATAGAGGTTGGGGGGTCCTATGGGGGTCATCCGGGTCTGGTCACTCCAGGCAAAGGTCTGCGACCGAACTGCTCCACATAGCGCTCCGCCTTCTCAAGGCTGTCAAAGGGGATACCGTTGTAGGTGTACTTGCCGTCGATCTGTTCAATCTTGTCAGGGCTTGGCGAAGACGACTCTATTGCCAGGGACGGTTCTGGTTTGGCAGGGGCCGGGGCAGACGCGAAGCTCGACCTTGTCGGCGGGGCAGCGGGCGTCTGGTCTGCCTGTGCGTCGAAGAAGCTTTGAGGAGGCGCATTGGATTTGAGAGACTGACGCGACACGTCAAGCTGGTCTCGGGCGATCTTAAGCATCTGCTGGGTGTATTCAGCCGTATCAACGCCAGCGCGCCAGTTTTGTACCGCAGCCACAATTAATATGCCGACCACAGACCCGCTGGCTCCCGCCAAAAAGAGCAAGAACCGTTCCGTCCCAGAAGCATACCTTCCCGCCGTTCCGGCAAGGGTCAACCCGATCAGAAAACTCAAACCGACGACTATCCAGCCCGCCATTTCCGCAATGGAAAACAGCGTGCGGGCTGTCGCGTAGGAACGCATTTGCTCAGCCAATGTCTTTCTCCACCAATGTCCCCCTGAGATCCCAGTCATCCTGCACCGGAAGCGGAGAGCACTCAAGGGTTGTGTGATCGAACAGCCAAATCACCCATAGGTATGAGCACTGGGTCTGGACGGATGCCTTCGCTCTATCGACGCGGTCACAGTGACGGTCGGCTCGCGACCTTCGCCACAACACTTCATCTGAAAAGCAGATTGCGTACTAAAGGGATGACGCGTGAATTGGCTGAAGCTCAGTCCAGAGACACGCACCGCTCCAATTACTTAGGCAAACGACACCCACGCTGACGCATCCGTTCATAGACCATGACTTTGCGGTTCGTATTGGAGGTAGATAAGGCTCCCAAGGGATTGCGGCCTAGCTTGGCATACTCGTCACGTAGGGCCGTGCAGTTCATGCTCATGACCTCAGTTTTATAACTGGTATGGGTCTTTACGATAGCCTGACGCTCACCCACCATAGCTGCGGTGGTGGCCCCGACACTGAGCAATGGGGCAGCGGCACAGCCACTGAGCGACAGAGCAAGAATGGTCGGAATAGGCGCCTTGAAGACGGATCGAGAAAATGAAGGAAGGGGCAGATAAACACGCATGAGGCGCCTCATTGAGATAGCAAAAAGGAAGGCCTCGCCCCAGAAACACGCGCAACTCACCCCCTCTCGGGCTGCACCAGTATTCCCAATTTTGGACACCCCTGGTTTTGCACGGGATTTGGCGTTGTGCGGATGGAGATCCGGCGCTAAACTGAATACTATCCGGCCATAAGCCTCTGTAAATACGTTCTAATTCAACCCGTGCAACAGAATTGGGAATACTGTTGCAGGCGCGATTTAGCGTAGAATGCGATCCTCGCAACAGGGGTCAGCCGGGGCCATTCCATGTCCACGTCACGCCATCAGTCGTCGCAAATGCGGCTCTATGATCACGCCCATCGTAGGCTCTACATCAACGCGGAAGAGCGTCGCCGTTTTACGAATGTTGCTTTCGCGTGCGAGCCACAGATTGCCAGCCTCTGTCTAACTTTGCTCTATACCGGCTGTCGCATCTCTGAAGCATTGGAACTGACTACTAACGCAGTGCAACTCGAGGCTCGGGTCCTTACGTTCCGCACCCTTAAGCGTCGCAACTCTCAGGTTTATCGGGAAGTCCCCATTCCGCCGGATCTGGCTGAGCTGATTGGTCGGGCTCATAATCTTCCCATTGCGTATCCCGATTGGCCCCTCTGGGGGCCTCCGGGGCATCCCCTCAATCGCGCCACCGCCTATCGCTGGGTGAAGTCTGTCATGCGACGAGCCGGTATCCAAGGCAAGCAGGCCTGCCCCAAGGGGTTGCGCCACGGCTACGGCATCCATGCTTTGAGTTCAGGCGTTCAGCTCAACATGCTGCAAAAGTGGATGGGACACGCCTCCATGAGCACCACAGCGATCTATGCGAACGCCGTCGGAGCTGAGGAAATGGCAATTGCGGATAGGATGTGGTGATGGGAGGGAGCGGCCCATTGCAGACATTCGTGCGACCCGCGCCCAATGGCACCTCCCAGCCCGAAGCGGACATGGACGATCGGCACACCAGGGGCGGGAAGAAGACGTTCGTTGCGCCTGCGAAAGCTTCGCGCCAGACGGCCCTTTCCGGACTTTGAACTTGCCATACAGTGCCACACCGCAGATTCCCCGAAGCGGAAGTGAACTCTCACGCAACTCTGGAAAGGTCAGACATGGCCGTGTAACGAAGATCAATCAGCCTTCGGCAAGCTCAGCACGGTTCACATCGATGCAAGGCAGTCTTTGGAGTGACGCATCTTAATCATTGTCAGAGCCGGGCAACTTCGCGGTCAAGCGCTTGAGATTCCTACTTCGTTGCATGGACTTCTTCTTTCGGTTTCGAAGTTCCGCACGCTTGCCCTTGGAAACGGCATATACGGACGAGTAAATATCAACAATCTCATCCTCCAGTTCGTTTTGAATGGGTTGTGGATCTGATCCCAACCGATACACCTCTGTCGCCTTACTCAGCATCGTCTCCTGCAAGGACTTGTTGCCTTTTACCCGGTCCGAGAACTGTCGTGGAAGCTTCCACCATTCCCCCAACCGTAGATCAATACGGAGGCAGCACCTTAGGAACTCGACTAAGTCAGGTTCATCGGTCTCCTGCATAGTCTTTTGCGAAAGCTGAACTTCCAACTTGCCAGTGCCAAGCAGCAAGAATACAAGACGACCAACCTCTTTGGGCAGATTGATCGCGATGCTTTTTGCAACCTGATCGTCGGTGTAATCATGAGGATACGACACGATGTAGGATAGTCCGTTGATCGTCATCTTTCTGTTCTTCACCAAGTTCGGTATGAGGAAAAATGACGTCAAGATAGTCGAAGCCCAGCTCTTAAGCACATTCGCAAGATGTAGTCGCTTTTCAGTATCCTCGATTAGCTCAGTATTCTTAACCAGTGCTGTATAAATAAATAGTGATATCATATACTTGGAAGGAATGTCGTCGGCCTGAGGTCGAAAGACCTCTTGCCTACCTTCTGCGTCTCGCGGCAGCTCTGCATCCAAGACTTCATCTCTTTCAGACTGAGACATAGGAGCTTCTTGTAATTGCCCAGCCAACTCTTCCGCGAACTTTTCGTTGTCTTCCAAAGTCAATGGTAGCTTTGTGGTATCTATGCTCTTGAATAAGTTCTGGAAGTCCGCTCCAAATAGGTCATCATGATATTCAATGTGTTTACTTGATACGAATTGAAGGAGCTCAAGATCATTTCTTGCCAACCCTGCATAGTATTCAATCTCGTTCATATAGCTTAAATAACGCTGGTCATTCAGCACCCAATCTCGAAAACACTTTTTGTTGCGCATCTGAGCGGCAACAAAGAACTCAAGAAAAGCTCTAAATCGGAACGATATTAAGTCACTCCCTTTTCGACTGAGGAAGATTTTGGACGCAATTGTATTGTCTATTATATCTTTCGCTCCAAAGTTCAGCCCCAAACCTTTTAGGTAGCTATCAGTGAAGAGAAATATTTCATCGTACTGAAATACATACTTATTTTCGCGGCACATATGCTCTGCGACACTACCAAGGTAGTGAACCTGGTTCGTAAAGTCGAACTTTTTCCGCTCAACTTCACCGAGGGAATTTTTCTCAAGAAGGGTCTCAATGAATCTCTCAATGAGAGTGGGTCGATTTAACGGAGAGAAAGATTTGTCACGAGAAATAATATCAGCCAATAGTGAGCTATTTATCGGCGTGGCAGGGACATTGATTGCTCTTAGTTTGGCTATAACCCGATCTAGCAGCTCTTCTTCTGAAACACCTCCATCGTCCATTTTTTGAACGAGTTTTCTTAAGTCAGTTCTGCGGAACTGCTTAAGGACCACTTGCTCGAAATTCGCACTAAAGCCAAAGTCGGGGACCAGTCCAGCCTTTCGTTTTACAGCCGTAGTTGTAATTACAAAGCGGTTCTTCTTGTATTTTGAGATGAACTTACGGAGCTCTTCAAGGCGTTTTCCATCAGTTCGCGCAAGGTCATCGATGAAGAGTGTGAAGCAACCGTCAGCCAAAAGGCTCTCAATAGTACAGCCGTTCGGTAAGCCCGGAAGACAATCTCTAACAGCCTTTTCCGCTCTCTTTGTACCGGGTGAAAAGTCGTTAAAGTGCAATACTACTGGTATTAGATGGCGATGGCTGTTTTTCTGACCTGCCTGTACCGCCGTATCGATGCAGAGTTGGTTAAGCAACGATGTTTTTCCGTGTTCTGGCAGCGATTCAACGATAAAATTATGTTCACTATCAATTATTTGAGCGAATTTAATAGGTTGTTCAACAAAAATCGGGCGATCATTCTCTTTGTCTAAATCTTTTAGAACGAGACGCACCAGTGGGGGCGGCACGAAAACGTCATGGGTCGGTTTTTCCAAAACGCCTTCAGAGTAATCTTCGGTAGCTTTGGTTTTGACTTCGTTGGCGACCCAAGCTTTCAATGTTGCGAGTCTACCTGCATCAATTACGCTATTGAAAAAAGTTTCGGCCCTATCGCACGAGTAATAGTTTCCACCAGTATCACTGATGTTGCTCGCAGCGTCGAACGCTCTTCGTTTATCAAAGTATGATCGCAAAATGACGTGCGCGAATTTTTCTTTCGGCGAGACCCGGATCATAGAGTAACCCAAATAGCGATCTTGCCGCCATGTATAGAGTGCTCCCGCTTGGTTCTGAACCAAACTTTGTTTGCTGTGACCGACCGTTGCTGGTCTAGGATCGTGAACGTGGCCGAAGAGAAGCAGATCGCCAGTCTTATCGAGTAGGTCTTTGAAGTCTGAGCTGGAAGCATCGTTCTGCCAAAAATCTGGGTGATGATAGTTGAAAACTACAAACCGATCTTTCTGAATTTCAGCTATAATTTCAGTAAGTACCGCTTCAGGAAAAGCTAACAGACCTGCGTCACTTAATTTGTCCAGTCCGGCCCATCCGAGCCAAGCTGTGTTCAAACTGACTACGGTTATTCCTAATTCAGGTATGTCATGAGCACTTCCAAATTCATTGGAATAGAGTTCGTGAGGTCGTTCAAAGAACTCTGAGAAGTCAAAGTATGCAGACAGTTTATCTTGTGCAAACTTTGTTAGTTGACCTCCAAGGTACGCGGCGTTCAAGCTGTTTCTGTCAGTGAATTCAACCACCAGTTTTTCCTGCTGGTCTCGATTTGTTTTGACGGCACTTCTATGCAAATCATGGTTACCAGGCGCTAGAAAAAGCCGGGAATGATCACAATTTGTGACTTTCAGAAGTCGTTCGATAAACTCATCATAGAGTTTGTCATAAGTATTGGTGTCGTCAGCAGAATGAACCAAGTCACCAGAAAAAACGATCAGGTCAGGTTCCCCCACATTTTTCGCTAGCAGCTGAATGTCCGCAAGCAGAGCACCAAGGACAATGTTTTGATCGTATGAGCGGTCGGTCTTGTAGTGGAGGTCAGTCAGATGAAGAATATTAGTGACGTTTGAACTGGTCAATTTGAGTAGCCTTGCCTACGAGTCTCGATATGCCATTGGTCAAGCAAACCAAACACAACTTCAAGCTGATTTATCGAGATAATTCCTCACAGATGGCCGGGCTGTGTGAGTCCCAACACCAATACCCCTAACCGAGAGCACGGTAAGGGCCTATCGTTGTTCGAGCCCGGGGTTGGAGCAAATCAAGAAGTTCGGCGTCTACCCAAACTACCCGGTTCTCGTCAGATAAGGCTTAAAACGCATCATGCTGAGCGCCTGCTTAGTCGGTTTCCAAGACCCCTTGTTGCGCCTGCAGCGAATTCACACTTTCCGCCCATACCCCCTGTCGTGCACCTAGCGGACCAACCGTTTCGACGTGATCCTTGACCCGATGAGTTCGGTGTACACAAAGGTGAGCGTCCTGGGTCATGCCTGGGATCGCTCGGGTGGATATGCGTTTGGGATGAAACTGGCAGATCGGCTGATGCATTTGCATGTGGTCGGGCAGACCGGGACTGGGAAATCGACGCTTCTGTCCAATCTGGCCCTGCAGGACGCAGGCAATGGGATTGGGTTTTGCTTGATAGACCCCCATGGCGATCTGGCCGAAGCGTTGGCTGCGCGGCTCGGGGATCACGCAATGCTGTGGGCACCTGCTGACCCGGACTGCGCCTATGGATACAACCCGCTCACGTCAGTGCCTTCGCGCTATCGCCCGTTGGTCGCCTCCGGTTTGATCGATGCGTTCAAGAAGCAATGGGCGGATGCCTGGGGCGTGCGGATGGAGCATTTGATGCGCCATGCCGTTTTGACGTTGCTGGATCAGCCCAGAGCCGATTTGCGGGACGTCTTGCCGCTGTTTCTGGACAAACATCTGCGGGCTCAGATGTTGAGCAACGTGCAGGACCCGCAGCTGCGCTTCTTCTGGCAAGAAGAGTTCCCGAAGATGAACTACAAATCCACCCTGGATGGGGTGGCACCCATCGCCAACAAGCTCGGAGCGTTTCTGGCCCACCCCACGGTGCGACAGGCCTTGTGTGAACCAAAGACCCCCTTGCGGTTTCGACGGATCATGGATGAAGGGCAGGTGCTGATTGTGAACCTGGCCAAGGGGCACTTAGGTGGGGGCCTAGCAAACATTCTGGGCGGGTTGATTGTGGCCAGCATGGTCAACGCCGCCTTCAGTCGTCAGGGAACAGATGCCGCGTCACGTCGACCATTCTTCGTACACGTAGACGAGTTCCACGCCTTCACCACCTCAGCCATTGCCGAGATGCTGCCTGAGACCCGCAAATACGGGCTGGGACTGACACTGGTGCATCAACATGTCGCTCAGGTCGAGCGGGAAGTGTTTCAGGCCATCCAGGGCAATGTGGGCAGTCTGATGGCGTTTCGGGTGGGGCCGCAAGATGCACTAGTTTTTGCCGCACAGCTTGAGACAGTAACCAATAGCGATCTGATCAACCTACCCAATCACCGCGCCTATCTGCGCATGATGCAGGACGGAGAGCGTCGGCGGGCCTTCACGGTGGATACGCTGCCTTTGCAATAGAAAACCGCCTCTCGAAAGAGGCGGTCTATTTTCAATACTCGCTGGCCAGCATGACGGTCAGCACACGATGTGTGACCTCAGGATTAGCCGGATTGGGCGATAGCTCTTTGAGCTCAAGATCATAGGGATCAATCTTCCAATAGATTTTCAGATCTTCGATCTCAATCGCACCAAAATCATGTTCTCCCCACGGATCATTGTCCTCCGAGTAATCGTTGTACTGCTGCACAGCCTTCATAACCCTTGCAACGAACTCGGCTCCAAGACGAGATATGCCTTGTGTCACCATGATCGAGCCTTTGCCTGACCCGTGCTGTCGGAACGCATCATTGAGATCCCGCACCAATCGGTTTGGCGGCTCTTCAGGCCGTATCCAGCGTATTCGGGTCGCAGCGTCACATTGATAGCAATAGGCTTCGTCAAAGCTGTTCTCCAGCTCCCACAAGCCCGACACCCGGTTCCAACAGGCCCAGGCATCCGTCACCACCCGCTCTGAACCACACTCAGCGCAGACCGGTACAGACCCGATTGAGCCAGCATCTACTTTGTCTTCTTTCTCCATCTCGCAATCCTCCGATGGGGTGGTCGCCCGAGACCATCTCGGACGCACCCCACGAAGGGCGAGTTGGCAGCTGAAACGGTCCGGCCTAGGTCAATTGCGCGAAGCCTGCTTCAATCAAAGCCAGGGCCTCGAAATAGATCAGGGCTTTGGGCTCAGATTCCCAGGGTTTGCGTTTGCGCGGCAGTAGGATTTGCATCTCGGGATAGACGCGACAGAGTTGCGCGGCTTCCTCGAACCGGTTGTGGGTGCGACGCACACGTTCAACCACCAGACTGGGCGGCTCAGAAGCTTCAGCCTCGGCCGTCATCGCAGTGATCACCATGCGGGTCTTAAGGCCCTTCTTGGAGTCGTTTGGAAGCCTCTCTGTCACAATTATATCGGGTCGCAACAGCTCAATGCGTCGGGCAGCAAACCTCCGAACCTCTGCGATGTCTTGGCTAGCTGTGGAGGACATCCCCTTATCGATCACCTGGCCGCGTTCAATCAGCACGTGCCCAACCCGACCACTGGCCACAGCCATGGCGAGGATCCGTCCTTTAGGTCTCATAGGCAGAGAGAATACGTTCAACACGCTCTTCGAGCTGATGCAGCATGTTGTTTCTGGCAAAACGACCCAGCCAACCGGTTCGAACCTCGGGCAGGTCAAGGAGGCGTTGTCGAATGACCAAGGCCCGGTCCTGAAACAGGGGTTCGGCCAAATATTCCATTGAACGGCCAAAGAGCACCGCGACACCGCAAAGTTCCATCGCTGTTGGCGTCACCTCGCCCAGCTCCAGCCGGGATATTCGGCTTTGGGACACGCCCAGCAGGTGGGCGCAGTCAGCCTGGCTCAGGCCCGCCTTGTGGCGGCTCTGTGCCAGGCACTGTGAAAATTCTTGCATAAAGATCAAATGAACTAACTTGCTAAGCCGATGACCCGCAGGTCACCAGATTGCTCTACGCTGGTCCGCTTGAACCTCTCTCATACCTCTTCCTCCACCGGATCGGGATCGTGGTGCAGGCGATGGAGGGGGGAACCCCCTCCAAGCCCCGATCCCGATCCGGTGGTAAGGCTAAGCTCAAGCATCAAGATCTTCCGCAAGAAATCCTACGCCAGTCGCATATCCATGCAAGACCCACGCGGATACCCAGCTGTGCATAAGGCTGGTATCTTGCTGGATTACCGCACCCACGTAGGCTTGGGAGTATGGATAAAGATGAACATTTGGAACGCCACCTTGAACTCTGCCGCCGAGTGTATCAACGCATGCTGGCAGAAGGGTCCTGGCCTTGGAAGGTTGAGCCGGATTCGACAGATCCCGAGGATCTGGTAGAGTCTGAAAATACTCCCAATGACCTATGAAAACTTGCTTTGGCTACATCCGGGTTAGTACCCTCAAGCAAGGTGAGGGCGTCTCCCTGAAAGAGCAAAAGGATGCAATCCTAGATTTTGCGAGTCGCCACAATCTCGATGTTACCGATTGGTTTGAAGAAAAAGAGACCGCTGCCAAGAGCGGGCGGCCTGTGTTTAATCAGATGCTGCGCCAACTCAAACGGGGGCAAGCGTCCGGGCTGATTATTCACAAGATCGACCGCTCTGCGCGCAACCTGAAGGACTGGTCAATCGTGTCTGAGCTCCCCGACCAGGGGATTGATGTGTACATCGCAACCGAAAGTCTGGACTTCACGACACGAGGCGGGCGGCTCACAGCAGACATGTTGGCCGTAATCGCTTCTGACTTTATTCGCAATCTGCGTGAAGAAACCAAGAAAGGCATAGACGGTCGTCTTAAACAGGGGCTTTTCCCTTTCCAGGCACCTGTCGGCTATCAAAACAACGGCAAAGGCAAGCCCAAAACACCATGCCCCCAGAAAGCACCCTTGATTAAAGAAATGTTCGAGCTCTATGGAACCGGTCAACACTCGTTGCGCAGCCTATGTTCCGAGATGAATCAGCGCGGCCTACGCAATCATGGGGGCAAGCCCGTCAGCATGCGTGGTGTTGAGACCATTCTCAACAATCGGTTCTACACAGGTATTATTGAGATCAAGCGGTCAGGTGAAGTCTATCAAGGGATCCACGAACCGCTCATATCACCATCTTTGTTCCGACGGGTGCAGGACATCAAGACGGGACGCAGTGGGCCCAAGATCACCCGACACAACCACCTATTTCAGGGGCTATTTAGATGCGGTCTTTGCGAGGCCCCGATGTCGCCGGAACTGCAAAAAGAGCATGTCTATTACCGCTGCCAACGGAGCGACTGCGAAACGAAAACCATCCGCGAAGACGTTCTGAATGCCTCCGTACGCTGTGCTTTGACCAAATATCAAATTGCACCTGAGGAGGGAGAAGCCTTGGAGAAGGCATGGCTGAACTCACAAGATCGAATAGCCCAAAAAGATCTGCGAAACTCCATAGAGCTTCGTATCAGCTCTGCAGAACAGGCACTAAGCCGTGCTGCTGACCTATTGATTGAGGGTACTCTCGACAACGAGACCTATCTCGCCAAGAAAAGGCAAGTGACACTTACCATCGCCCATTTACGCGAGGAGCTGCAAAACCTTCCTGATCTCGATGAAATCAAGGCAAACACCATTCAGTTCATCGAACTCTTAAAAAGCCTTATAGGGCTTTACGAAAACCTAAAACCGCACGAAAAAAGGGCATTCCTTGAAAACGCCTTCTCGAACCGCAGGGTTGTCGGAAAAAAGACAATACTAGAGCCATATTCTTGGCTTCTGGATGCCAAAACAGGCTCAGGTGTCCCCTTTGGTGCCCCACACCGAGACAGGGATCGAACTGAAGTTCGAGAATTCGAGAAGGGTGACGACAAGAAACGACAGCTTCTCGAACTCATGAAAATAATGAATCGAAGCTCAGGTAAGCCGGATTCAGGCAATGTTAGTTGAGAATTTCTCCCACTATGCGTCACATCGAAACGAAGATACAACCGTGCCCGCCATCTTCCATGGGCACAACAATCTCGAAGCATTGGCTGCTCTTTTCAATAACCAATTAGCGAGACGGTAGTTGAAATGGGGAGATGGTTTCACCTCCTCGACTGGCTGTTTTATACTTGGTGAAAGCGAGCCTTAACAGACATCTGGGCAGTGCGATCTTGAGCCAACGCAGTGTTTTCCGCACCTAGCATGGACGCATTTGCAACTGATACCCGGTTTGAAAGGCCTGCTCAACTACTGTTCATGCAGGCCAAGCAGTGTGAAAAGCACAAGGGCTTGTTCAGCGTTGCGAGCGTCCATCTTTTTAAAGATTCGATTCAGGCGATACTTTACATTGTGTGCGTGACTTCGCTCACTGGCTGCAATGCTAGCTCGAGTTTCACCTGCAGCTAAGCGAGACATCAGCTCCAAGTCTTCGTCGCTCAACCCGTACTGAGCTGTAATGGTCTCTTTTAGTCTCGCATATGTAAAAAATATCTGACTAATCAATACCAAACCGTCCGAATTCGCCCGAAACTCACGATCGTGCTTTGCTGTGTCATTGTCAGATAGACGTATCAACGACATTCCAAATCGTAGAGGGCTCCAATATGTAAAAAGCGGAATTGTGACTCCGTTGGTGTATCCGTGAAAGCGCGCTCTTTCACCCACATGCTTGAAGGGTGCCGGAATGAGACCGCTATCTTCAGCTTCGTTAACTGACGACCATAAAAGCGGCTCTTCCTCTGTCAGGCAGTGCTGAACTGCCAAGTCATACTGTGCGTACCCATTGGTGTTGTATTCTTCGCGCCACTCTTTTTTGACGTTATCTACAAACAGCAATGCTGGAGCACGACCTGTAGTTAATGAAGGTACGGCGCCAAAAATGAACTCCTGATAATCGTACTGCTTTAAAACTTTTAGCAAGCACGAAATCTGCTCTTCAAGGTTTGCGGACGTCCGCATTCTCGCACTGAACTTAAGAATATCATTCACAACAGCTATCCTTTCGGCTTCTCGACTCAGCTTATATTTCCAGATACTCCATTTCAATCACACTTATCAGTATCTGTATAGATTGTCCCTTTAGACAATCTATATTGACACACCCCTTCGATCCTGCAATGTTTTACATACAGAAAAGCCCCGCGACCAATTCCCAGTGACGGCTGGGAGGGGCGCGGGGCAGGCTCTGAACAAACCTTAAACGAAGCTCTCAGAGCTGCCTGATTATACCCATAAGTTGTTGATATTGCAACAATATGGACACTGTGCAGCCGCGAGAAACGAAAGATAGGAGACGAAGATGCACATCCAGTCTTGCGGAACTGCAATAGACGTAAACTTTAAAGATGTCGGAAGCGACCGAGACGAACTGCTTCAAGCAACAAAGAAAATTCTACAGAAGCAGCTTGTTGGTCAAAGTTACAGACTGATCATCCTTCAACACATTCTACCCGACACGGTAACCTTTCTCAGAATGGCCCGAAATGCAGGTATCAACGTGGCTAAGGTGTTCGCGAAACCAAACTCCATCCACAAACCTAGCCTCGAAACACTTGTTGACGAAGGCTTCGCGGTATCTTGTCTCGACTATGGCGAGATGGAAGGTACCGAAGTTCTGGATAAAGCCATTCTGCAAGAACATGCCCTCGCGGTGCAATACCAAGAGCAGCTCGTTTGTGTGGACGTGGGAGGATACTTTTGCGAACCATTAAGAAGGCTCTCTCCAAAAAAGTTACCAAATTTCAAGGGCGTCGTCGAAGTAACTACCTTTGGGCACAATCGTTACTCCGCAAAGGTAAAGTACCTAGCGCACCCGGTAATTTCGCTAGCAAAGAGCCCTTTGAAGAACGCAGAAGCCCTAATAGTAGGGGAAAGTGCTACACTTGCTACCGATCTTATTTTAAGAGAGAACGGATATCTCTTTGTAGGTTCGAAAGTCGGTGTCTTAGGATTTGGGGCGATTGGTCATTCGACAGCAAAAGCACTTCGCTCAAAAGGTCACTTGGTCACTGTATTTGATACAGACCCGATAAAAAGAGTAGCCGCCAAACTCGAAGGTTTTGGCGTGTCTAGCTCCAAGCAAGATTTGCTCGGCAATTGCGATTTTGTCTTTTCAGCAACTGCAACTCGCGCGGTCGAGGTTGCCGACCTCAAACACTTCCAGAACGGTTTAGTCTTGGTAAGCGTGGGCTCAAAAGCAAATGAGTTTGATATTGATGGACTAGTTGATGCCGCGGAAACCGCCGCAATAGACAGTGACGGTATATCCTGTTTGACTTACGCTGGTGGAACAAAACTCAAAGTTCTGCGAATGGGAAAAGCCGTGAATTTCCATGTTCAAAGTTGCCCCGACGAAGTTATGGATTTGGTATTTGCCGAAACCGTTGCTTGCATGGCTACATTGTCAACAGACTTACCAAAGTCAGTACTAAGCGAGCTTAGTGACGAGAGTCGAAAAGAAATTGCAGCGAAGTGGCTCCAAAGAGGGACTTACGAGAGAAACTGAATTTCGGCTTTACTACCGGCTGCACGCTTAGCTGCAGCCGGACCCTCTTGGCCGGTTTCTACACGCGTTGAATAACCCCGCTTTAAAGCACCTCCCACTCCCCGAAATATCGGTTCGATAGGCGCAAGACACGTGACCATTGCTGAACATCCGGAATTTCTTCGCATGAACCGCAAATAAATTCCCCATGTACATAGAGCTTCATCGCCGTCCACATGTGAGATTCTCTGAAAATACCGCACGGTTACAGATGCTTATATATGTGAATCATGAGAGACCTCATCAATTAGAGGACCCCTCATGTCATGCGATCAATCAAGTATCTCTCACTGTTCTCCGGCATCGGCGGATTTGAACTCGGGATCCATCAAGCCTGCTCGGATCTTGGAAGTCACCGGCGCCAGGCAACAAACGCAGCGGCTCTATCTGGCGCAAGGCCTGTCGCCCTGTCTGGTGGCAACGATCCGACCGCCGTCTGTGTTGGTTACAGCGAGATCAACCGCTACGCACTCCAAGTCTACCAAAGGCACTTCCCAAACCATCCGTGCCTCGGTGACATCACCCGCATCGACCCGGAAACCTTGCCGGATTTCGACCTCCTGTGTGGCGGCTTTCCTTGCCAGTCTTTCTCAAACGCAGGACATCGTGCAGGCTTCGAAGACCCGCGAGGTGCGTTGTTTTTTGAAATCGCTCGGATCATCGCGAGCAAACAGCCACGCCATCTGCTGCTTGAGAACGTCAAAGGCTTTCTGTCTCACGACCACGGGCGTACGGCGAAGCGCTGTTTCGAAACCCTTGATGACTTGGGGTATGACTGTGAATGGCAAGTGCTTAACAGCAAGGATTTCGGCCTACCACAAAACCGCGAACGCATCTTCATTGTCGGACATTCTCGAGCCTGCTCCAGATCCCAAGTGTTTCCTTTCCTCAGATCAGTGCAGAGCTGTCCTAAGACGGGCCGTGAAGCTGAACTGGGACAACCAGCCGACTGCCGCATTCGCCGCCTGACCCCGCTCGAATGCGAGCGCGTTCAGGGCTTCCCGGACGGGTGGACCGAGGGTCTCTCTGGTAACCAGCGATACCATTGCATCGGAAACGCTGTTTCCCCGGAAGTCATTCGGCAAATTTGCGCTAGGTTGTTTGTCTCGTAGCGAATCCAAGACATCGTGAATATGAACTTAGGCTCAGTCATATTGGCTGGGTCTTTGTTTTTGTGTTTGTTCTTGCCTTCCAACACTTTTGAAGGCTGGCTAGTTCATTACTTGCTTAGAACAAAGTTGGCCCATTGCTGCATCAAAACAGCCCTCTTTTCCAATCGGTCCGACCTTTGATATGCACCTACGACACCTGTATCCACATTGTGCCCAAGTGATGCTTCTTTCACTTCAAACGGTGTATCGGTTTGCTCCTCCACCCAAGTACGGAAGGTCGCTCGAAAACCATGAGGTCGCGCATCGAAGCCTTCCCGCTTCATGAACGAGCTCATGGCAGCGTCAGATAATGGGTTTCCTTTGCTCGTTTCAAATACCAATGACTGCCTGGTATCTCCGCGCGCCGATCGAATTATGTTTTGTGCCTCGTCAGAAAGAGGAATCCGATGATCGCGGTTGGTTTTTGTCCGGGCTGCGGCAATTGACCAAGTGTCCCCCTCAATCTCCTGAAAAGTAGCGAAACGAACCTCGCTTGTCCGAGCTACTGTCATAATGAGGAACCTTAAAGCCAAAGCCGACGTCAAGTCAGACTTCTCGCGCAACCAGCTATAGAAATCTGGAATCTCCGCATAGGGTAGAGATGGAATGTGTTGGGTTACATGTCTACGTTTTCCAAGAAGCGCTTTAGCTTTTAATGTCGCCTGCAGATCAACATCTAACCCGAGCGCGGCCGCATGCTGTAAGGTCAGGTTCAGGCGGTTCATTGCTTTGCGAGCTGTATCAGACTTGGTATGCCAAATAGGTTCTAGAACTTTCTTGATTTCGTGTTGATCGAGATCTGCAACTGCCATTCTTCCTAGTTTTGGCAGCACATGCAGTTTCAAGGGGGAAAGCCAACGGCCCGCTTTACCATCGTCTTTGAGTTCAGCTTGCCGAGCCTCAAAACAGCCTTCAACAGCATCAGATAGGGTAAGACGACGTGTTCGATGTCTTTGCTGCTGCCGCTCTAGGATTGGATCAACGCCATCCCTAAGTCGGCGCCGAGCCAGGGCAGCACGTTCTCTCGCCTCAGCAATGGATACATCTGGCCATGACCCCAATCCCATCTCTCGACGTTTGCCACCTACGACCAAGCGCAGCATCCAACGGCCAGTGTCTTTCCGAGTTTTGACTAACCATAGGCCCTGGCCATCGGCATACTTCCCTTGTCCCAATGACTTAGCCTTCATGTAAGTCAGCACATTGTGCACCGTCATTTTATAGCCACCTTTTAAACCACCTTTTATGGCGTGAAGCTATGCTCTCCGATGTGGAAGCATGATGCAAGGGTGAAAAGAAAAACGCCTTGTATTTATGTACTTAGTGCTGCTATGCGTCGCCCTGAAAATCTTGGGTTTTGCCTCTTCTGGGCACCAACCCCCTCTAAGACGAAGGGGCCAACGTGGCGAATTTCCTGTATAAAAACGACTTACCCGATGATCTGGACTTGGGTCCGATTGTTGCGATTGACTGTGAAACCATGGGTCTGAACCCGCATCGTGATCGCCTGTGCGTGATCCAGATGTCGGGCGGCGATGGGAATGCCCATTTGGTTCAGGTTGAAAAAGGGCAAACTGACGCCCCCAACCTGTGCCGCATGCTGGAAGATCCCAATGTGCTGAAGCTGTTCCATTTCGGGCGGTTTGACATTGCAGCGATGTACAACGCCTTTGGCGCGCTGACGGCGCCGGTATATTGCACCAAGATCGCGTCCAAAATGATCCGCACCTATACGGATCGTCACGGGCTGAAGAACCTGTTGCAGGAACTGCTTGGCGTCGACATCTCAAAACAGCAGCAAATGAGCGATTGGGGCGCGGCTGAATTGACCACTGCCCAACTGGATTACGCGGCCTCGGATGTGCTGTACCTGCATGCGCTGCGCGAAAAGCTGAATGAGCGCTTGGAACGCGAAGGTCGGACAGAACTGGCACAGGCCTGCTTTGATTTCCTGCCGACCCGTGCCAAGCTGGACTTGGCCGGCTGGCCTGAAATCGACATTTTTGCGCATTGAACCCATGACCCACGATACGTTCCTGACCACCGGACGCCGCGCGATTCGCCGCGAGGCCGAGGCCCTGACCCTGCTGGAAAACGCGCTGGGTGAAACCTTTGCCCAAGCTGTTGATCTGATTCTAAGCGCTCCCGGGCGGGTGATCGTTTCAGGCATGGGAAAATCCGGCCATATCGGCCGTAAAATCGCGGCCACGCTGGCGTCGACCGGCACACCCGCACATTTTGTGCACCCTGCCGAAGCCAGCCATGGCGATCTGGGCATGGTGGCCAAGGGCGATGTCACTTTGGTGCTGTCCAACTCGGGCGAAACACCCGAGCTGGCCGATATCATCGCCTATACCCGCCGCTTTGGCATCCCCCTGATCGGGGTCGCGGGGCGCGAAGGATCAACCTTGTTGCGCGAATCGGATGTGGCCCTGTTGCTGCCCAATGCGCCCGAGGCCTGTGACACCGGAATTGTCCCCACCACATCGACGACCATGACATTGGCGTTGGGCGACGCCTTGGCGATCGCCTTGATGGAGCACCGCAAGTTCACCCCAGAACTGTTCCGCCAATTCCACCCCGGCGGCAAACTGGGCGCGCAACTGTCAAAAGTGGGCGACCTGATGCATGGCGCCGCCGAGATGCCCGTCATCCGCACCGGTTCCGCTATGAGCGAAGCCTTGCTGACAATCAGCCAGAAAGGCTTTGGCGTTGTTGGGGTCACCGGCATTGATGGTAAGCTGATCGGGATCGTAACCGACGGTGACTTGCGCCGTCACATGCAGGGGCTGCTGGATTTGACCGCAGACGAAGTCATGACCAAATCCCCGCTGACCATCTCTCCGGATGCCTTGGCCGAAGAGGCGTTGGCTCTGATGAACAACAGCAAAATCACCTGCCTGTTCGTGGTGGATCCAGAAAACGGCGGCACACCGCAGGGTATTCTGCACATCCATGACTGTCTGCGGGCCGGTGTGGCCTGACCGCATGGTGGCAACCGACAATACTTATTCGCGATTCGTGAATCTGGCCAAGATTGTCCTGCCGCTTGCCGCGATCGCGCTGTTGTCGACTTTGTTTCTGTTTTCAAAGCGAATCGACACCGAGGCCTCTCTGCCTTACTCGCAGGTGGAAATAGATCAACTGGCCGAAGATCAACGTGTCACGGCCCCAGCGTTTGCGGGTGTCACACAGGATGGGATGCAAATTCGGGTATCGGCCGAAACTGCCCGTCCAAGCGCGAACACGCCGGGACGGGCCGAAGCCAGCAAGATCGAAGCTGAACTGCAGTTCAGAGATGGCACCCAGGCCACAATTCGATCCGATACAGGCGTTGTCGACACAACTGAATGGTTTACCCGACTGACCGGCGGCGTGGCGATGACCACCTCAGATGGGTTTCGGATTTCGACAAACGAAATCATCACAGCGCTGGATCGCACCGATATCAAGGCCTCGGGCGCCGTTCAGGTTGAAAGCCCTCTGGGGGAACTCAGCGCCGGACAGATGCAGATCACCGGAGATGCCGAGAAGGGCCATGTTCTTGTTTTCAACCAAGGTGTGAAACTGATATACCGGCCCGGCAACTGAGGAAGTGTTCATGCGTCTGCTCGCCGGTTTGTTTGCCTTGTCCATCGCGTTTCTGCCTGTATCCGTCACAGCGCAGGGTCTGGATGTTGCCTTTGGGTCCCTGACCCATGACAGCACGCTTCCCGTCGAAGTCACCGCAGATCAGCTTGAAGTAAACCAACAGGCAGGCACCGCCGTTTTCAGCGGAAACGTTCTGGTTGGGCAAGGCAGCATGCGCCTGTCTGCCAACCGGGTCGAAGTGTCTTATGCTGGCTCAAACGGTGACCCGACCGGGCGTATTTCTAACATGGTAGCCACCGGCAATGTGTTGCTGGTCAACGGTGCAGAAGCAGCCGAAGCCCAGAAGGCTGTGTACGCGGTCGATCGCGGCTCGATTGTGATGTCGGGTTCTGTCTTGCTGACACAGGGGCAGAACGCCCTATCGGGGGAACGCTTTGTCGTTGATCTTGGGTCCGGCACCGGCCGTATGGAAGGCCGGGTAAAAACCATATTCCAGACGGGCAACGCCCAATGACCACCAAGCCGGAGCTCAAGGTCGAAACCGGCGCGCCGGGGCTGCAGGTGACACACCTGCGCAAAAGCTATCGCCGCCGCCCGGTGATCCGCGATGTCAGCATGGAGCTGAAACGCGGTGAAGTCGTTGCACTGTTGGGCCCCAACGGCTCGGGCAAGACCACGTGTTTTTACAACATCGCAGGCCTGATCCGCCCCGAAGGCGGCGCCGTGATGATCGACGGGCGCGATGTGACCAACCTGCCCATGTATCGCCGTGCCAAGCTTGGCATTGGCTACCTGCCGCAAGAGGTCAGCATTTTTCGCGGCCTCAGCGTCGAAGACAACATTCTTTCTGTGTTGGAAATTTCTGAAAAAGACCGCCACAAACGTCGCGAGAAACTCGAAGAACTGCTGTCTGAGTTCTCTATTGGGCATTTGCGCCGGGCCTCGGCGTTGTCTTTGTCAGGCGGCGAACGGCGGCGGGCCGAAATCGCCCGCTGCCTTGCGGCTGACCCCAAGTATCTGTTGCTTGATGAACCCTTCGCCGGCGTTGACCCAATCGCTGTTGGTGAAATCCGCAGCCTTGTAGCCGACCTGCGCAACCGGGGCATCGGCATTCTGATCACCGATCACAACGTTCGCGAAACGTTGGAAATCGTCGACCGGGCCTATATCCTGCATGACGGAACCGTGCTGATGAGCGGTACGGCCGATGAGGTGATTCAGGATGAAAACGTGCGCCGTGTCTATCTGGGGCAAAACTTCCGCATCTCTTAAAGGCATCGCCCGATGGGTATGAAGCCACAGCTTACTGCTCGGCTTGAAACCCGCCTGTCCCTGACGCCCGAGCTGCGTCAGGGCCTTGCCATGCTGCAAAACCCCACCATTGATATGATCGCCGACTTGCAGCGCGAAGCCGCTGAAAACCCGGTTTTGGACCTAAGTCAGCCTGACACCCCGGTTTATGACGATACGTCAGAAGTGGCCCAGCCCGACAGCTTGACCCTGTCGCTGAACAATCAGATCAGCTTGATGCAACTTGACCCCGATCTGGCGGCGCTGGCGCGTTTCCTGACGGGCGACATTTCGCCAGATGGCTACCTGCGCAGCAGCAACGCCGAACTTGCCCATGTTCTGAACCTGCCCGAACAGAAAATCCAGGACGCCATAGAGGTGATCCAAGCCTGTGATCCGGTCGGGGTTGGGGCCCGCGACCTGCAGGAATGCCTGACCCTGCAATTGGTCGCCAAGGGCATCGCGGCAGACAAAGCTCGCGCAGTTTGCGCGCATCTGTCCCTTTTCGCGACATCCGACTGGGCCGCAGCCAGCCGGGCCACTGGCATTCCGCAGCAAGAAATCGAATCTCTGAACTCGGTTTTAAAAACCACCAACCCCTTGCCCGGCGCCGGGTTCGCGCAACTTTCGCACAACATTATTCCAGAAATTCTTGTCGAGCAGGACAATGCCGGCAACCTGATCGTTTCAGCCAACACAGATATGTTGCCGACCCCGCAAATTGATACGACCTTGCTTGATCACATCGAGCAGGATTCCAAATTGGCTCAAGAGTACTACCCGCGTGCAAAAGCAATGGTCAGGGCGTACTCGTTTCGCTCGCGCACGATCGCGCGTGTTGCGCAAGCAATCGTCGCCCATCAGCACAGCTTTTTTACCAACGGTCCCAGTAACATGAACCCGTTGTCGCGTGCCGCACTGGCAACCACGCTTGATCTGCATCCAAGCACCATCGGACGCACCGTCCAGGGCAAATACCTAAGCTTCAATGGCGCGCATTATCCGCTGGACCTGTTTCTGACCGGCGCCCTGAGAACGGAGGACGGCGCAGAGGTTTCCGCCTTCGCCGTCCAACACCAGATTCGTGGCCTTGTATCGGGGGAATCCGCCGACGCGATCCTGTCTGATCAGCAAATTGCTGACATTCTAAAGGCACAGGGCGTTGACATCGCACGTCGAACTGTCGCCAAATACAGGGGATGCATGAACATTCCATCATCGTTCGAACGTCGCCGCTCCAAGACGACGCAACAGCACCGTCCGGACCTTCCGGGCAGCGATCCTTCCAACACAACCTGACATATGACAAAGACGGCACCCGCCGCTTTGCCGCTTGTCGCCATAACACATAGGAGGAGGCGTGATGCGCTACCAAATTACCGGCAAACAGATTGATATTGGTGAAGCCCTGCAAGACCATGTCAAAACCGAGCTTGACGAAACTGTATCAAAATATGCCGAGCGCCCAACCGATGCGAGTGTGATATTCTCAAGGAACGCTCATGAATATGTGTGTGAAGCGACGATTCATCTGTCCACCGGTCTGACCGCACAGGCCAAGGCAAGCGCGACCGAGATCTATGCGGCATTGGATCTTTGCCGCGACAAAATGGAAAAACAGCTGCGCCGGTATAAGCGGCGTCTTAAGGACCATCACCAGCAACGCGCGCAGCCGGTTGAACTGGTCGGGGCTTCCTCGTATATCCTTGCCGGAACCGAGGACGCCGAGGAATCGGAACCCGCCAGCCTGCAACCGATGATCATCGCCGAGATGGAGACTCAAATCCCTTCTCTGTCGGTCGGTGAAGCCGTGATGCAGATGGAGCTGGCAGGGGCCGCACTCTTGGTGTTCCGCAATGAGAAAACCGGGGGCGTAAATGTTGTCCACCGCCGTGATGACGGCAATGTGGGCTGGATTGACACCTGATGGTCTAAACGGACCCGTGCGGGCGAACCCTGCGCAGAAACGAAACAAGGTACCATGGAACTTTCGAGCATTCTGAAGCCCGAAGCCGTCAAGGTTTTCGGAACTCTTTCAAGCAAGAAGCGCCTGTTTCAGGACCTCGGCGAGATCGCGGCAACGGCCTATGGCCTGCGTCCCAACGATGTTGTCGAAGCCTTGCAAGAGCGTGAGAACCTGGGACCGACCGGGGTTGGGCACGGTGTTGCCCTGCCCCACGCCCGCCTGTCGGGCGTCAACTCGGTTGTTGGGGCCTTTCTGCGTCTGGAAAAGCCGCTGGATTTCGACGCGGTCGATCGTCAACCGGTAGATTTGGTTTTTGCACTGTTTGCCCCGCTTGAATCCGGGGTCGATCACCTGAAAGCGCTGGCGCTTGTGTCGCGTACATTGCGAGACGAGGCCTTCTGCGCCAAGCTGCGCGCCAATGACCAAGCCGCAACCCTACATGCTTTGCTGACGGAAAGCCCCTCGTCTCAGGCAGCCTAAGCCCAAGCCCGATAGCCAAAAACCACGTAATCCCGTTGATAGGCATCCTTCGCTGCGGCTTCCAGCTCGGCGTCATAGATGTCGGCCAACGCTGGGAACGAGCTGTCACCCGGGCGCAACGGGGCACTGTCGATCCCGACCTGTTCAGAAAGTTGAGCCAGGCCTTGCTCTAACGACTCGGCCCGCAAAATCATGTCAGGCTGCGCAAACCGCGCCATTCCCATCAACACATTGTCCTGTGACGCCCAGGACCGATCCACCCGAACGCTGGTCTGGCCTGTCAAATTCCCCTTAAGGAAATACAGAAACTCAAGAAACCCGTCGCGAAAGGCTTTGGCATCGGCATCGGGTTCAGGAAAGGGAACTTTATACAGCTTCCCAATGTGTTTCTTCATGGTGTTGTATTCCCCATCGCCCGCCGCCACCAGATTGTGGCAATAGACGTTCCACGCGCGTTCCAGCGGATGGGTGACAATGGTAAAGCTGCGGTGAAGCTGGTTTTTTCGGCGCCATTGACGCAGGGATTTGCGGTTAAACCCCGATTGCAGAGCATCCTCACTCACCCCATCCAGATCGGCCAGCCAATTCTTGGCGACCTGTTCGGGCCCACCGAAGATCGGCATGTAAAACACCGGCGATTTCGCCGCAGCAACATAAGTTGGCACCTGCGCGCCACGGCGCGGCTCAAAATTGGGGGTCCGGGTCAGGTCAAACCGGTCAAGCTTGGACAGCGCCTCCTGCATCTCTTCAAAGTTAATGACCTTATCCGAGAGCGGCGACGGGTTCTGTTTCTTTAGCTTCTTTGGCAAATCTTCGAGCTTTTCCTGCGAGCCAATAAACGCCCCCAGCCCGTTGATCACATCCAGATCAGAAATATCCTCGTACGCCAGATAGAATGCCGTTTGGCCCGAAGACTGCATGCGGTGCAAAAGCATCAGCTGATACTGCTGCAAATCATTCAGATAGACCTCAAACTCCTGCGGGCTGAAGTAGGCACGCCCGGCCACATGGTCCTTCATATCTGTCAGGCGCCATTGTCCTGTCTGCTCGGCTATTTTCCACGACACAAAGCTTTCCAGCGGGTTGCGCGTCAGGATGATCTTGGCGCAGCGCGGATCATCCATCACAAGGTCCAGCACACGGGGGTCGTGATCCTGAAAGAAGCGAAACCCGGATACATGCCCCTCTTGCGCACGCATGGCGGCAAGAAACCCCTTGGGGTCTGCCTCGCGTTTGGAGAGGGTGAACCCGAACATATGATCTGTCTCGGAATCTCCGATGAAGAACGGATTGAAAGCCTCGCCATGGCACTGAATATCGCCAAACGTGTTCAGATGTGCTTCCAACAGGTTCGAACCCGTGCGCATCGCTGCAAAAATTACGAAAGAATCGAATTTTCCGGTCATAAGTCTCTATTTCACCAAATAGGGCCGCCGCCGCGCGGCGGGCCGGTTTTGTGGGTCATCCCCCACAGGGAAGTCACCCATCAGGTAAGGATGCATGCCTTGGTTGCGTAGGTTCTGCAAGAACTGTCCAAAGCCGGTCAGGTCTTTCATCCGAGGGGCCTCTGTCAGTCGGCGATGGCCGCGCGGAGCGATCTCGTCGATGATGATCTGCAGGGGTTCCATCGGGTTTTGCACGAAATCCGCCATCGACCAAATCCGTACCCGCGCCTTTGTATTCTGCGACCGCAGGATATCCAGATGCCGGGATTCGACCTTTTGCAGCGCCGCTGCCTCGCGTCGGATCGACGAAAAATTCCGATTGGATTGGAACAAAGGCACGGCCCAAGCGCCCGTAATGACGGAAATCTGCGCATTTGGGTCCGTGGCGACGAACCAGCTGATCTCTTGCTGATCCATAGGGCCAAACTGGAAACATTGCCGTTCACCACGGGTATTCCAGATCAGGTTGGTGACAAACGCCTTTGGATCGGCATCGCGCAACGCGGCACTATCGGACTGGCAACCGTTATACACGGTCTCGCCGCCAGCAAAGAATGCACGTTGCGGATCAAAGAGGTGCCCATGCACTCGCCCGCCAGCAGCCTTGCCCAGCCAAGTTTCGAAATTCTCAAACAGCTCTGAGAAGCCTTCAAACACCGAATAGGGCCCGCCGGTGCGGCCACTGTCCCACCCGCCGTGGGGAAAGCGGCTTTGCATGTACAGGCCGGTACGACCTAGCGTCCGACGCTCCACCGCTTTGGTAAACAGACGGTCGATTTTGCCCGGGTTTGGCTCGGCGTTCTTGGTCACGGCGGGATCGTTGGACAGGAACGACGAATACAGATGATCAGCCTTGGGCCAGATTTTGCGTGCCACAAAACAATCTGACCGGCGCAGCAGCTGAAGGTGGTCATCGTAGAAAATGTGGGGTTTGCCTTGAAAGTCGAACTTGGAAAGCGTCAAAGAGCGGCTTTCAATTTGCTGACCATAAACCCGCGCCAAGGATTGGAAGTAACTCTCATCCGGGATCCAAACGCGCTTGAAGTAACGGTCATACACCTCCCGGTCAGGGTCTTCCAAAATGGCAGACAAGGTGCGACGGGTCAGGCACCACCATTGCGACCCAAGATGCGGCACCAAGCCCGAAGGCACTTTGCGTTTGAACCGAATCTTACGCTGAAGCGCCACATAGCCATCAAAAAGCTGGCGCTGGCGTTTCCATGAAAACGGAAAACGCAGGGTGAACCTTTCGCGATCCAATCCCCCCACGGTCCAAGGGACATCGTCTGTGGTGACGGATTCGATGAAGTCCGTTTGGGGGCGGCTGTCCAGATAATCGCACAGTTCCTGCACCGGACGCAGCGGCAGACAGGAACCCGACGCAAGATAGACGTGACGGATTTCAGGAAAGCTCTCCAAGGCCAGTTCCGCCGCTGATTGGGTGGCGGCGACGAGTGACCATGTCCCCCACTCCACCTTGTAGCGTTTGCAAAACTTGACGTTTTCCAGATCGGCCAGGCTGTCGGTAAAGGCCTTGCAGGTTCTGCGATCCACCGCCTTGTCGACATGGATCACCACCGGGCACCCGCTTTCAGCCCAGTGCCGCGCCACCTGACCTGCACGGTTCAGCGCGGTGTGCACAAGCATGATGAACCCGACGCTCATGCCCAATTCCCCTTGGACATCAGACCCAGAATTTCCAGCTGGCGCCAGTTGATGTACTTTTCGGACCAACGGTTCCAGATCACCGGGCGGTCTTTCAGGGTCTCGTGATAGGCAAGGTATTCGGCGGATTCAGCGTAATGCTCACCGCGCTCGGTCTCTTCGGCGGCTTTCTCACCGAAGGTGTTCAGGAACTTGGCATGCAATAAACAGCCAGACGCCTTTTCGCCCCCGCCTTCGTCATAGACGTGGTTCAACCCGCGCGGCAGCATCATATGTGTGGAGCTGATATAGACATAGTTACGGTTCCACCGAACAAGTGGCGTCTTGTTCAGCGCAGGTGCGCGATAAGGATCATCCGAAAAGAACAGTCGTGCCCGAGGCCCGCCCTGTATCCAAAGGTTATGGTACTTGTGGTTCTTCGAGATCATATAGTTGCCGCTGTCAAACCAGCTGGCAATTTCAAGCGGATCCTGACCTTCTTGATACGGTTGAGCATCAATCGGGCCACGGGGGTACATATCCAGCAACATTGCGCTGAATGACTTCACGTCTGAAGCATCCAGCCAGTCGGTCAGCGCCGGAATCGGGCGGGTGTCGCAAAACGGATAGACAAAGAATTCATCTGGGTCGACAACCAGTGTCCAGTGGTCATGGCCATACTTTCGCTGCAACCAGTTCAGCCAATCGACGCCAAAATTGGCCTTGCGATAGCTGCGTTTGGTAAACCACAGCGACACGTCATCCTGATCTTTCAGGTACGCGCCCGAGCCATCATCCGAGCCATTGTCGACAATGAGAAAATGTCCGACACCCTTGTCACGATAGTAATCCAGAAAATAAGGCAGGCGCTTGCGTTCATTGCGCAGGGTCGAAAACACCAGCAGGTCATCACGTTTGATTGCCGCAGTCCGGTTTGCAACGCTCGTCAATTCGCGCCGCTTTCGAAAGGCGCGAAATTGCCAGCGCTTGCGCTCCAGCCGCATTCGATATGATGATATCGCGCCCAACCTGCCTCCTGTCCCCTCGGGCCTATATCAGATGTTTTGCGAAGGCGTTAAGCAGACCCGGCCCAAGCAAATTATTGTTTATGATTAACATCCAAAGTTGCACTTTGGGACCAATTGTTGAGCAACAATACGAATCCCAGCCATCTGCGTAAACCATAGAAATGCTTATAATTGCGGGGTTTTAGCCCCAGTTTTTCCCCCGCATCAGACCCAAGTGCACCAATTGTTGCCAATCTTGGTATTTGTGAGCCTTTTCATGCCAGAAATCGGGGTCTTCGATCAGACTGTCGTAATAGTCACCATACTGATCACTATAGGCAAAATGCTGAGCACGCTGTTTTTCATCCGCGGAACGATCCACGATATCGGGCAAGAATTTGCTGTGCAGCAAAACGCCGGTCACGGCATCCTCGGGTGCCCCCGACGGATGGTTCAAATCGCGCGGCAACAAAGAATGGGTCGAGCTGACATAAGCATAGCGCCAATGCCACTTGATCAGGGGCATCTTTGACAAAGTCGGCGCTTTGCGCGGGCTGTCCTGAAAGAACATCCGCAAGCGTGGTCCGCCGGTCAAAACCTCATTGCGCAGCCCTGGCTGGTCCAGAGGTACGAACCCGTCGGCATCGAACCATTGCAATACCTCGGCCGGGTGTTGGCCCGGCATGTGCCTTTGCTGCGAGGGCGGGCCTTTGGGGTACAACTCCAGCATCACCGTGCGCAGGCGTTTTTGACCATTTTCATCCAACCAGGCAGTCAGCTGGTTCAGGTCTTTTGTATCGTGTTGCGGATAGATCAACAGCTCGTCCGCATCCAGCACCAGACACCAATGCCCGGTGCCATAACGGGTCTGAAGCCAATTCAGCCAATCCACCCCAAAGCGGGAATCCTTGTAGCTGTGTTTGGTTTGCCAAAGCGAAACATCGGGCTGGTCCAACAAGTACTCGACGGTTCCATCGTCACTGCCGTTGTCGACCATTAGAAACTGATCAACGCCCAATGCGCGGTGATGCGTCAGGAAATAGGGCAGGCGTTGTCGCTCGTTTCTTACGGTGGAAAACAGCAATATATCTGAGCGCTGAATCTGCGCGGTGCAATCTTTCAGCAGGGTCAGCTCACGCCGTTTTCGAAATGCCCGCCACATCAATTGACGCCGGTACCAGCGCGCCTTGAAGGCACGCTTTAGCCGCAGCCACAGGCTCTCGGGCGCAGGATTACTTGTCGTAATGTCCGTTTTGGTGCCAGCGCCAGGCATCTGCGATCATCGTCTCCAGAGTGGATCGTTTCGGGCTCCACCCTAGCTCGGCCTCGGCACGCGTGCTACCGGAAACAAGTTTGACCGCATCACCGGGGCGACGCTCGCCCAGCTCATAGGGCACCTCACGGTTGGTCACTGATTTCGAGTGATCAATCACTTCGCGCACCGAAAAACCTTTCCCGGTGCCCAGATTAAAGACGCGGCTCCCTTTCCCGTCCTGCAACCACTTCACACCCAGCACGTGGGCGTCGACCAAATCCATCACATGAACATAGTCGCGAATGCAGGTGCCGTCGGGCGTAGGGTAATCTGTGCCAAACACCGTCAATGCCGCTCGTTTGCCATCAATCGCATCCAGCATCAGCGGGATCAAATGGGTTTCGGGCTGGTGGAATTCGCCGACTTCGCCATCCGGATCAGCGCCGGCAACATTGAAATAGCGAAAGATCACCGATTCAAGACCATGGCTGGCTTTGAAATCGGTCAGGATATCCTCGATGGCGCGTTTCGAAGCACCATATGCGTTCAGCGGGTATTGTGCGCTGTTTTCGTCCAGCACCACCCCGTCTTGATCACCATAGGTGGCGCAGGTCGATGAGAACACAAAGTTCAGGCAGCCAGCGGCAACGGCGGCCTCAATCAGCGTCAGCGACCCACAGACATTGTTGCGCCAGTACATGCCCGGCTCACGCATGGCTTCGCCGACCTGGCTGAAAGCCGCAAAGTGCATGACACCAACAGGCTGGTACTTTGCAAACACCTCATCCAAACGGGCGCGATCCATCAGGTCGCCCTGCTCAAACGGACCAAACTTAACGGCATCGGCCCAACCCGTGGACAGATTGTCATAGGTCACCGGCGTAAAACCCGAGTCCCGCAACACCTTACAGGCGTGCGAGCCAATGTAGCCCGCGCCGCCCGTTACAATCACATTCACCATGAAATGGTTGTTACCTTATTGGGCAGCTTCCTGTGAAGCCGCCATCGCCTTAATATAGTCGCCGAACTCTTCGCGCAGATCTGGACGCGACAGACCAAAGGCAACCGTAGCTTGCAAGAACCCAGCCTTCGAGCCGCAGTCAAAACGCTGACCACGGAAACGATAGCCATAAACGCCGCCACTGGGGTCGTTGATCTGGTCTGCGATGGCATCTGTCAGCTGCACTTCGCCCCCCGCGCCCTTTTTCATGGTCGAGATGTTCGCGAGCACTTTAGGGGTTAGAATATAGCGACCAATAACCGCCAGATTTGAAGGCGCTTCTTCGGCTTTAGGTTTTTCAACCATACCCTTAACAGAAACGATGCTGCCAAGGTCTTCCTGCACGTCCAGCACCCCATAGGCACTGGCTTTTTCACGCGGAACTTCCATTGCGGCAACCATATTGCCACCGGTTTCTTCATAGGCTTCGACCATCTGCTGCAAGCAGGGTTTTTCGGCAGCGATCACATCATCTGGCAGGATCACGGCAAAGGGCTCGTTACCAATCAGACGACGGGCGCACCAAACCGCATGGCCCAGACCCAAAGCCTTTTGCTGACGGATGTAAGCGATTGCGCCGCTTTCCATGTTGGTATCTTCAAGAACCTTCAGAAGGTCGGTCTTGTTCTTCTTTTCCAGTTCCGCCTGCAGATGCGGCGCGTGGTCAAAGTAGTCCTCAAGCGCGCTTTTACCGCGTGAGGTAACAAAAATGAATTCTTTGATCCCTGCGGCCCGCGCTTCGTCGATCGCGTATTGGATCAAGGGGCGGTCTACCAAGGTCATGATCTCCTTGGGGACAGACTTGGTTGCAGGAAGAAAACGTGTGCCCAGGCCGGCGACCGGAAAAATTGCCTTGGTGATCCTGCGATCCATAATTTGTGCCTAACCTCTCTAAATTGTGGCTGCCTGAATACAGCGAAGTACTCGGATGGTCTTTAGCCCTGTTATACTTCAGAATTGCAAAAACTCGAACCAATCGGCGGGTGCGCTCAAAAAGCAGGCGGCTTGTTGCCGCAATGCAGCAAATTTAAGCAATTCCGCAGTCTGGGTTCCGGACCGGCATACGCTAGGCCAAACCCATCTGAGCCATCATGGTTTCAAGGCGTGGTACGTCTTCTGGGTTGTTAAGTTCCCAAAACTGACGCCCGCGTGCTTCGACTTCTACACACAGAACAGGATGTTCCCGCTCCAGAAAGCGGAGCTGTTCCAGCCCTTCGAGCTGTTCCAACGGGCCCGCTTCCCAGCGCGGATAGGCCGCAAGCGCAGAAGGGCGATAGGCATAAACGCCAACGTGATGAAAGACCGGAGTCGGGGCCTCGTCAGCGTAGGACTCCGAGGTGAACGGTATTACCTCTTTCGAAAAATACAGCCCACGGCGGTTCGCATCGAACACGGCTGTCGTACCACCCACACGCCCGGCTTTGCGATCTGCCAAGAGGGCATTCAGCGTTTCACCTTCGCAGCGCAACACGGGCGTCGCTACCTCGGCCACAGGATCGGCTTGCAACCCAGCGACAAGATCTTCGACGAACCAAGCCGGCGTCAGCGGCGCGTCGCCTTGCAGGTTAACCACAATGTCAAACCCACCGCCGATGTTATCAAATGCCTCGGCACAGCGTTCCGTGCCATTGGCGCAGCTTTCAGAGGTCATCACGACCTCAGCGCCGAAAGCTTCGGCAGCGTCCTTGATACGGTTGTCGTCGGTTGCCACCACCACGCGGTCCACGCCCTGAACCGCCATTGCGGCCTCCCAAGAACGCTGAATCAGCGTACGGGACTCACCACTTGCGCCCTTCAGCGCGACAAGCGGTTTGCCGGGATAGCGGGTCGAAGCATAGCGCGCGGGGATGACAACCAGAACCGACATTAAGCTTCTTTCAGCTCCACACCCGGCGACATCACGATGAAGAACGGGTTTTCATAGATCGGCTTGCCATAGGTCAGCGGAGTGTGGTCGTCAAAACGCACAACTTGACCACCGGCGCCCAGCACAACGGCGTGACCTGCGGCGGTGTCCCATTCCATCGTACGACCCAGACGCGGGTAAATATCAGCCTCACCCGTGGCAATCAGGCACAGTTTCAGTGAAGAACCGGCGCTGGTCATGTCTTTGACGGCGTATTTGGCGATGTAATCATCGGTAGCCTGATCGCGGTGCGATTTCGAGGCCACGACCATCAGCGCGCTGTTATCAGGCTCGGACACCGAAATCGGCTTGACCTCACCTACGGTATCAACGGCCAGATCGCCCAGCTCTTCGACCGACTGGCCCGAAGCGTCGGTATAGAAAAGGCGGTCCTTGGCGGGGGCGTATACCACACCACGGATCGGGGTGCCGTTTTCGACGTAGGCGATGTTCACAGTGAACTCACCACGGCGTTTTACGAACTCTTTGGTGCCGTCCAGCGGGTCAACGATCAGGAAGGTATCGGCGGTTTCCTTGTGGCTGTCGGCCTGTTCTTCGGTCACGATCAGCGTATCGGGGAAGGCCTCGGCCAGAATCTCCGAGATCAGCGCATCTGCCGCTTCATCCGCCTCGGTCACCGGGCTGTCGTCCGACTTTGACTTCACTTCAAAATCATCTGCGTTGTAAATTTCCATGATCTTGTCGCCTGCCAACAAAGCGGCACGGCGGCTGACCTGTTCAAGTTTCTCGAAATCCAATTTCTGCACTCCATTCGGACCCGGTAGCGGGCGTTGTAAGAATTCGGCAATTCCCTTATGATCAAGTGCAACAAGAACGCAAGCAAGTGCGCCCCTTATTCAGCCTTCACAACAGGCAGTCCCATAATGTTCGAGCCGAGCAGACCAAAAAATAATCTTACCGGCGGTCTTCATTTGCTGTCGCTGATCTATCACGCCACGGTGCGCGATGTCCGCAAAACCCACGGGAACGCGGTGATTGGTCTGTTGATGAACATCATGCAGACCGCGCTTTTCGTGATTGCCTTCTACTTCATGTTCACCGTTCTGGGCCTAAAGGGAAACGCAATCCGCGGGGACTTCCTGCTTTATATTATGTCGGGCATTTTTCTGTTCCTGACCCATAACAAAGCACTTGGCGCGGTCGTAGGGTCCGAAGGGCCCGCCTCTGCGATGATGAAACACGCGCCGATGAACACGATGGTATCGATCTCAGCGGCGGCGCTATCGGCGCTCTATTTGCAATTGCTGGCCATGGGCGTGGTGCTGTTCATTTATCATGCCGTGGTGACCCCGATCACCATCTTCCGACCGATCCCCGCGATGGGGATGGTATTGCTGGCATGGTTTTCAGGCGCGGCCATCGGCACGGTCTTTCTGGCGCTGAAACCCTGGTTTCCTGGCTTTGTGTCCATCGTGTCTGCCATTTATCAACGGGCAAATATGATTGCATCGGGCAAGATGTTTGTCGCCAATACGCTTCCGGGGTTTATGTTGGTGATGTTTGACTGGAACCCACTGTTTCACACGATTGATCAGGCCCGTGGTTTCGCATTTCTGAACTACAACCCGCATTATTCCAACACGGTCTATCCCTTGGTCCTGTCCGTCGTTTTGCTGATGATCGGGCTTATGGGAGAGTCCTATACGCGGAAACATGCCTCTATCAGCTGGAACGCCGCGCGGTAATCCGCCCGCAAGCCAACCTGTTATCGCATAGCAGCCCGAAACCGGGTGGCGGCTATCGTATAGCGGCCCTGAAGCCGCAACCCTTTCCATGACCTCCCCGAGTCGCGGGGTCTTTACCGGAAAGGACAAAACATGAAAAAATTCATGATCATACTCAGCTGCGCAGGCCTTTTGGCCGCCTGTGATACGCCCGAGCAATCCGCCCTATTAGGCGCTGCAGCGGGGGCCGCCATTGGGGCCGAAACCTCTGGCAAAAACAAAGATAAAGGTGCGCTGATCGGCGCGATTGCAGGGGCAGCAGCAGGCGCCGCCCTGGGCGGGACGCAGCAGGCACCACAATGCCGCTACCGCTATCCGGATGGTACGGAATACGTGGCCGATTGCCCGCAATAAGCCTTGGCGCGGATCAGTCAACGACGCGCAGCGTCAAATTGATCCGCCCACCCGACCGTAAAAGAGTAGAGGTGTCCGGCTTGATCCGATCCACCCCGTGATAGGTAAGCCGTGCCTTCCCGCCCATCTCCATCACATCCCCTGATCGCAGCCAAAGGCTCTCGGTCTTGCCGCCGCGCGTGGTATTCCCAATCCGAAACAGCGCATCATCCCCAAGCGAGATCGACAACACCGGCCAACTGAAATCGGCCTCGTCCCGGTCTTGGTGCATCCCCATCTTGGCATCAGCGCCATAAAAGTTGATCAGGCAGCAATCCGCAGACCGCTCCAAGCCGGTGATCCGGTGCCAAAGGGCCCTGATGCTGTCAGGAATTGGCGGCCAAGGGCCCCCGTCTGGGTGACGCGGTTCATACCTGTATCCCCGCTGATCCGAAAACCAGCCATATCGCCCGGCTGAACTCATCCGCACGCGCATGGGTTTGCCATAAGGAGTCATCAGCGAAAACAACGGAGCCTGCGCGATCACGCCCCGCAGGTCTTCGACCATCCGCTGCTGCGCCTGAACATCCAGAAAACCCGCGAAGAGCTTAAAATCTCGGATCACGGCACTGGGCAGTGGGGGTTTATCGCTATCTTGGTCGTTTTTCGGGGTCATCGTTCACATTTGTGTCAAGGCCACCGCTTGCAGCGCCTATTCGCCCTCCTTATATACGCCGAGAACCCCGGTCGGGGAATCCTTGACCGGACCTTTTGGGATCAGAGTGCGGAAGCCTCAATCTGGGTCCGCACTCAAAATATCGCCTAATGAAGAGGTAGAAAATATGGCCAAAGTAATCGGTATCGACCTCGGGACCACCAACTCGTGCGTTGCCATCATGGACGGCTCGCAACCCCGTGTTATCGAAAACGCCGAAGGCGCACGTACCACGCCTTCGATCGTCGGCTTCACTGACAGTGAACGCCTTGTCGGCCAGCCGGCCAAACGGCAGGCTGTCACCAACCCGGCAAACACCGTGTTCGCCGTGAAACGCCTGATCGGTCGCCGCGTTGACGACCCGGCTGTTACCAAAGATCAGGAACACGTGCCCTATTCCATCGTGGATGGCGGCAACGGCGACGCCTGGGTCGAAGCCAACGGCGAAAAGTACAGCCCCAGCCAAATCTCGGCCTTCATCCTGCAAAAGATGAAAGAGACCGCTGAATCCTATCTGGGCGAAGACGTTACCCAAGCCGTGATCACCGTTCCGGCTTACTTCAACGACGCTCAGCGCCAAGCCACCAAAGACGCCGGTAAAATCGCCGGTCTGGAAGTGCTGCGCATCATCAACGAACCCACCGCTGCTGCGCTGGCCTACGGTCTGGACAAGAAAGAAACCAAAACCATCGCCGTATATGACCTTGGCGGCGGTACTTTCGATATCACCATTCTGGAAATCGACGACGGTCTGTTCGAAGTGAAATCGACCAACGGCGACACCTTCCTGGGTGGTGAAGACTTTGACATGCGCATCGTTCAGTATCTGGCGGGCGAGTTCAAAAAGGAAAACGGCACTGACCTGACCAAGGACAAGATGGCCCTGCAGCGTCTGAAAGAAGCCGCTGAAAAAGCCAAAATCGAACTGTCCTCGAGCCAGCAGACCGAAATCAACCAGCCGTTCATCGCAATGGACCCGAACACCGGCACACCGCTGCACATGGTTATGAAACTGACCCGTGCCAAGCTGGAATCGCTGGTCAACGACCTGATCAAGAACTCGATCAAGCCGTGTAAGGCTGCTCTGAAAGACGCCGGTCTGTCGACCAACGACATCGACGAGGTCGTACTGGTCGGTGGTCAGACCCGGATGCCGAAAGTGATCGAAGAGGTCACCAAGTTTTTCGGTAAAGAGCCCCACAAAGGCGTGAACCCGGACGAAGTGGTTGCCATGGGCGCCGCCATTCAGGCCGGTGTTCTGCAAGGCGACGTTAAAGACGTGGTTCTGCTGGACGTGACTCCGCTGTCGCTGGGCATCGAGACCCTGGGCGGTGTGTTCACCCGCCTGATCGACCGCAACACCACGATCCCTACCAAGAAGTCGCAGATCTTCTCGACCGCCGAAGACAACCAGAACGCCGTGACCCTGCGCGTGTTCCAGGGTGAGCGCGAAATGGCTGCAGACAACAAGATTCTGGGCCAGTTCAACCTGGAAGAAATCCCGCCGGCACCGCGTGGTCTGCCGCAGATCGAAGTGACCTTCGACATTGACGCCAACGGCATCGTGACCGTGGGCGCCAAGGACAAAGGCACCGGCAAAGAGCAGGCGATCACCATCCAAGCCTCGGGCGGTCTGTCGGACGACGACATCGAACAGATGGTTCAGGACGCCGAAGCCAACGCCGAGGCCGATAAGGATCGTCGTGAGCAGGTCGAAGCCCGCAACCAGGCTGAAAGCCTGATCCATTCGACCGAAAAGTCGATGGAAGAGCACAACGACAAGGTCGACCCGACCACCATCGAGGCCATCGAACTGGCCATCAGTGCTCTGAAAGAAACCCTCGAAGACGAAGGTTCTTCGTCGGACAAGATCAAAGCTGGTATCCAGAACGTGACCGAGTCGGCCATGAAACTGGGCGAGGCCATCTATAAGGCACAGCAGGAAGATGCGGGTGAATCCGCTCCTGAAGGTGCTGAAGAGCCTCGTGGTGTCGACGATGACATCGTCGACGCCGACTTCGAAGATCTCGACGACGAAAAGCGCTAAAGCGCCGGAACTTCATCAACCGGTCCGGACATGCCGGGCCGGTTGAATGTGTTCCCCTTTTTACAGGGTAAGCCAATGGCAAAACGCGATTATTACGAGGTTCTGGGTGCCAGCAAAGGTGCCTCAGCCGACGAGCTGAAAAAGGCCTATCGCAAAAAGGCCAAGGAACTTCACCCCGACCGGAATTCCGACAATCCCAACGCCGAATCGCAGTTCAAAGAAGTGAACGAGGCCTATGACGTCCTGAAAGACGCCGAGAAAAAAGCAGCTTACGACCGTTTTGGTCATGCAGCTTTCGAAGGCGGCATGGGCGGTGGCGGTCCACGCGGCGGGCAGGGTGATTTCGCCAACGCGTTTTCCGACGTTTTCGACGATCTGTTCGGCGACTTCATGGGTGGTCGCGGCGGCGGTGGGGGTGGCGGTGGTCGTCAACGCGCCGCGCGTGGCTCGGACCTGCGTTATAACCTGCGGATCACGCTGGAAGAGGCCCATCAGGGGCTACAAAAAACCATCAACGTGCCGACCTCGGTCGCCTGCTCTGTCTGTGATGGCACAGGCGCCGAAAGCGGCGCAGAGCCAACCGCCTGCCCGACTTGCTCGGGCATGGGTAAGGTGCGCGCCCAACAGGGGTTCTTTACCGTTGAACGCACCTGCCCCACCTGCGGAGGCTTGGGCCAGATTATCAAGAACCCGTGCAACTCTTGCGGCGGCGCGGGCCGGGTCGAAAAAGACCGCGCACTTAGCGTGAATATTCCTGCTGGCGTCGAAACCGGCACCCGCATCCGTCTGGCGGGCGAGGGCGAGGCCGGGCTGCGTGGCGGCCCGACGGGCGATCTCTATATCTTTATTCAGGTGGTCGATCACCCGATCTTTGACCGTGATGGTGTGCATCTGTCCTGTCTGGTTCCGGTGCCAATGGCCACTGCGGCCTTGGGCGGCGACATCGAAGTACCCACGATTGATGGTGGCCGCAGCCGCGTGAAAATCCCTGCGGGCAGCCAGACTGGCAAACAAATGCGCTTGCGTGGCAAGGGCATGCCCGCCCTGCGTGGTGCTGGTCAGGGCGACATGTTCATTGAACTGGCCGTTGAAACACCGGTGAATCTGACCAGCCGCCAGAAAGAGCTGCTGCGTGAATTCGCCGACGCCTCGGAAAACAATAGCCCCGAAAGCTCGGACTTCTTCGGCAAGGTCAAAAGTTTCTGGGAGCAGATGAAGCCTTAATCCCCTCGGGTTAACTATTCATTCAGCAAGATTTGCAAGGGTCGGCCCATGAGCCGGCCCGATGCATTCTCAGAACAACCCCTGCCGCTGTTTACCGCGGAGGCTGCGCCTGTTCTGACGCCCGGTTCCAAGCTTCCGTCGTATATCAAAGATCACCGCAAACGTCTGCGCGCCCGATTTCTGGACGGCGGGGCCGATGCCTTGCCGGACTACGAAATGCTGGAACTGGTTCTCTTTCGCGCGATCCCGCGGCAGGATGTCAAACCACTGGCGCGGCGGCTGTTGGATAAGTTCGGTGACTTTAACCGGGTGCTCTCTGCCCCGGTCGCGCGGTTAAAAGAAGTCGACGGTGTGGGTGACGCTGTTGCGCTGGAACTCAAGATCGTCGAAAGCGCCGCGCATCGCCTGACGCAATCAAAGGTGCGGCAACGTCATGTCCTGTCCGGTTGGGAAGCGGTGTTGGATTACTGCCGCGCCACCATGGCGCATCTTGAAATTGAACAGTTCCGGGTTTTGTATCTGGACGTCAAAAATATCCTGATCGCGGATGAGGATCAGGCGCGCGGCACCGTCAACCACGTGCCCGTCTATCCGCGCGAGGTCGTCAAACGCGCCCTGGAACTGAACGCCAGTGCGTTGATCTTGGTGCATAACCATCCTTCGGGCGATCCAACGCCATCGCAAGCAGACATCGACATGACGGCGCAGATTGATGACGCGGCGCAGGCGTTGGGACTAACCCTGCATGATCACATCATCATCGGCCAATCGCAGGAGCTGTCGTTTCGCTCGCAGGGGTACCTTTAGGCTCTAACGCAGCCAAACTTCGACACGGCGGTTCGCATGACGGCCCCAGTCCGTGTCATCGCACGCCACCGGCATTGCCTCGCCAAACCCTTCAACGGCCAAAGACGCGTCGTTGAAATCAGCAGCTTTGGCCAGTTTACGAACCGCCGCGCGCACCGCTTCGGCCCGTTCACGCGCGATGCGTCGATTGACCTCCCAGCCGCCCTCGCCATCGCTAAAACCGATGAAGACCAGCGTTTTTCCATTAAACTCTCCGCGCTCCAAAGCGTCGGCCAGAGCTTTCACATTGCCAACCGATTGCGCGTCCAGATCGCTGGAGCCCCCGCGGAACCGGAAAGTATTGGTCAACCGTACCGCGCCACGCAGAGTTTCAATAAGGCGCTGCACCTCGGGCGCGGGCATGTCTTCTCCGATTTTCGAGATCGCCGCCGCCAGACGCTCACCCTGTTGGTTCAGCGTGATTTGCTCACGGCCCTGATCCACAAAACCGACGTCCCGGATAACCCGCTGCGCGGCGGTTGTGTCCAGGTATCGCAGGAATTCGCGCGCCAACAGCGGCAACCGCTTCTTTGGCAGGTACAAAAACAGTGGCGCGGTGAAAGGATAATCCTCCGCCTTCAATGCCTGACGGCTGAGAGGCAGGGCGATACCACAGCTGTCTTCCAGCAAGACCAACTGCGCGCTGCCCGGGTCTGAAAAACGTGCCACAGAAAGCCCAAAAGGATCGCGCGCCACAGCGTCAGTCAGGCCGGTATGATCTAGGGGCAGCTTGGGCGCAGCCATGGGTTTCAGCCCGATCGGGGCCAAAAGCAAATCTGCAATGGCTTCGCGCATCCCTGAATCCCGGGCGTGCTGATGCACCGTAATGGGCCCACGCCCGCCCGGCCATTCCGTGATGTCCCCCGCCAGAATATGCGCAAGATCAGACACTCTGATCCGCCGCAAGGGGTTGCCCGGCGCGACAATCGGCACCAAGGCATCCAAGGCCACAATCCGCGCCTGCGCGGCCGAGGTCACGTCGCCCAACCCGGCGTCGCGCATCAACTGAGCCTCATCCGCGCGAATCTCGCGCAGCGCCATGGCGATGCTTGTTTCCCCTGCTAACAGGTCCGCAAATCCTTCGCCGGTGGAATGTAGCCTGAAACCAACCCGCGCCTCGACCTGATCGATGTCAGCCGCGCGCAGCTCATAGCTGAACTCGGTGTCAGAACGCGCAACGCGCCGCACGCGCAATCCGCGCCGATGCGCGAAGTCCTCCAGCAGGGCGGGAATCAACGCCGTGCCCATCGCGGGCGCTCCGGCAAAAGAAAACTCTGCAACGAAAGCGTTCAAATCCGGGCAACCCGTCCCGGCGCAGCGCACCCCTTGGCCATCCAACACAAGGCGGCCATAGGCAGTGTCGACTTCGTAAAACTCGCCGTCAAACGACAGCAGCGTTCCGCTAACGGAAATCGTCCCATCGCGGGACGTCAGCGCTACGTCCTGCGCTTGGGCTGCAGGGGCACGTACAAAGACAAGCGCGGCGAAGATCGCCGCGCCAACAAAAAACCGGATCATAGGTCCAACAAGGTCGCGTCAGTTCTGCGCGATCTTCATGTCTCGGAGAATGTTTTTCAACACAAGATATTCACCAACCGCATCGCAAGCGGGCACAGACATGCTCAGCTCTACCGCTTGCATCTGCCCAGCGGCATCAACTTGCAATGTTTCGCCAAGAATCTGGCGGTTGCAGTTGGATTGGGTGACCTCTGCCTCGACGTTCAAACGGACCGCGCCAGGCACCGTGTCGGTCTTTTGCGGGAAGCTATAAACCTCGGCTTGCCAGCCACCCAACGGCAATGCGGTGCCAATGCGGGTCAGAAAGCCGCCCTGATCACCCGATTGCGGGGCTTGGGCCCAGACATGGCCGAGTTCGCCATAGGCAGCGCCATATTCGAACGCATGCAGCTGGAGACCAGTTTCACCGCGCCATTGCAGCGCTACCCGTTCAAACAGCGACGCATCCGGCACTTGTACCGGCGCAGTCAGAACATCGCCGTTGCGCATTTCAGCGACAAAAACCGACAGGTCTGACAGCGCAGGCACCATCAGCTCCATCTCGCCAGTTTCGGGCAGCAGATAAGAGAACCGCAGTCGGTCTTGCGAGAACTCAACGACTTCATTGGAATGGCAGGTCGCACGCAGGCTTAGCTTAACCATCGCATCGTCCATAGCCTTGGCACGGAACGATGTTTCACAAGGCTGACCAAACGCGTTCAGTTCACGGCCTTCGGGTTCGGGTTTTTCCTGCGCATCATCCAACGCAGTCAAACGTTGGCGAATGGCGTCGTTTTGAACAGCCAATGCGGGCAGGTTTCGCACGGCCGTCGGTGCGACGGGAAGGCCCGGAACCTGATCAACATGTGCAGCGGCTAGATGGACGTCGGCCGTGGCCGTCGACAGCGGTACAACCGTTTTCACAGCATAGGGGGTCACCGTTTCAGACACGGGTTTATGCGCGCTTTCAACGATCTTATCGCTGCTTTGCACAAACTGCCCCGCCACAAAGGCGATCAGCAACGTGCCCGCAGCTGCTAGAAGACGATTACGGAGTACCACAACACTTACCTTTCCTTAACTCACCAGCGGAAGCTAGTGATGGAAAGGGGCAATTGCGTGGCAAGAACGTGGATTGTTGCAGACAGGGGAACATTGCAAAGATGTAGCCCCTATCGTGGCAGCAATTTACCCCAGTTTGCCATGACAATGCTTGAATTTCTTGCCTGACCCACATGGGCAAAGATCGTTGCGGCCGGGGTTGCCCCATGTATCCGGGTTGTCTTCGTCAAAGTCCGGATTAATGGGTTCGGGCTTGGGCTCTGGGTCAGCCGCGGCTTGAATCGCGCGCTGCTGCTCCAGCATTTGATCCATCATCTGCTGTTGCTCTTCTTCGGTCAGCGGACGGACTTGGCCAAGCTTCTGGCTGACTTCCTCGCGCAGAGAGTCCAGCATCGATTCAAACAGGGCAAAAGCTTCGGTCTTGTATTCGTTCAGCGGATCGCGCTGCGCATAACCGCGAAAGCCTACAACCGAGCGCAGATGATCCAGCGTCAGCAGGTGCTCACGCCACTTGCCATCAATCGTTTGCAGCAGGATCTGCTTCTCGATGTTGCGCATATTTTCTGGGCCGAACTGGGCTGCCTTGGAAGCCAGAGACTCATCGCTGGCTTTTTCCAGACGTTCGCGCACGGTTTCGTCATCCGCGCCTTCTTCGGCGGCCCAGTCAATGACCGGGACATCAATGTTCAGCTTTTCAAGCACGGCGGCATAAAGCCCTTCGGTATCCCATTGCTCGGCATAAGACTTGGGCGGCATGTGCTTTTCAACCAGATCGTCAATCACGTCATAGCGCATGTCCTTAACAATCTCGGACAAGTCTTTGGCTTCCATGATCTCGCGACGCTGGCTGAAGATTACCTTCCGCTGGTCGTTCATCACGTCGTCGAATTTCAGCAGCTGTTTACGAATGTCAAAGTTGCGGCCTTCAACTTTCGCCTGCGCCCGTTCCAATGATTTGTTGACCCAAGGGTGAACGATCGCTTCGCCCTCTTTCATACCCAGGCTGGACAGCACTTTGTCCAAACGATCCGAGCCGAAAATCCGCATCAGGTCGTCTTCGAGCGACAGGAAGAAAGACGAACGCCCCGGATCTCCCTGACGTCCCGAACGGCCGCGCAGCTGGTTATCAATGCGGCGGCTTTCGTGACGTTCTGTCGCCAGAACGAACAAGCCGCCCGCATCTTTGACCGCCTGTTCATCGGCGCCATGCTGTTCTTCGATCTTGGCGCGGATTGCATCCGCATCGCCCGAAGGATCAGCGGCAATGGCCTCCATAATCTTAAACTCGACGTTGCCGCCCAGCTTAATATCGGTCCCACGGCCAGCCATGTTGGTGGCAATGGTCACCGCGCCCAGCTTACCGGCATCGGCGACGATCTGGGCTTCTTGTTCGTGCTGGCGCGCGTTCAGAACGTTGTGCTTCAGCTTCGCCTTGGTCAGCATCTGGCTCAGCATCTCGGATTTGTCGATCGAGGTTGTGCCAACCAGAACCGGCTGGCCTTTTTCATGGGCCTCTTTGATCGTTTCGACAATCGCGTCGTATTTTTCCTGCGCCGTACGATAGACAGCATCATGTTCGTCTTCGCGGGCGATGGGGCGGTTGGTGGGCACTTCGACCACGCCCAAGCCATAGATTTCCATGAATTCGTCTGCTTCGGTTAATGCCGTACCGGTCATGCCGGCCAGCTTATCGTACAGACGGAAGTAGTTCTGGAATGTCACTGAAGCCAGCGTGACGTTTTCGGGATTAATCGTCACGCCTTCTTTGGCTTCAATCGCCTGATGCAGCCCTTCCGACAAGCGGCGGCCCGACATCATCCGGCCAGTAAATTCGTCGATCAGCACAACCTCGCCGCCACGGACAATATAGTCCTTGTCCTTGTGAAACAGCTTATGCGCCTTCAGCGCTTGCGTCGCGTGGTGCACAATGGTGGTGGATTCCGGGTCATAAAGCGACTGCTCCTCGGGCAGGATGCCAAGGCGGTGCAGTTCCTCTTCCATGAATTCGTTACCATCATCGGTGAAGGTCACGTTCTTGGCCTTTTCGTCGATGGTGAAATGTTCGTCCTGAACCGACGGGATCACCTCGTCCAGCGACTTATACAGATCTGAACGATCCTGACTGGGCCCCGAGATAATCAGCGGCGTCCGTGCCTCATCGATCAGGATCGAGTCGACCTCATCCACAATCGCGAAGTTGTGCTCGCGCTGGGACATTTGTTCCAGATCGGGCCGCATGTTGTCGCGCAGGTAGTCAAAACCCAGCTCATTGTTGGTGGCATAGGTCACATGAGACGCATAGGCCGCCTTTTTCTCTTCTTCGGGCTGCTGGGGGTAAACCACACCGCAGGTCATGCCCAGGGCGGTATAAACCTTACCCATCCATTCGGAATCCCGCTTGGCCAGATAGTCGTTCACGGTGACGATATGTACGCCTTTGCCCGTCAGCGCGTTCAGATAGGCCGGGAAGGTCGCAACAAGGGTTTTGCCCTCGCCGGTCTTCATTTCCGAAATGTTGCCTTGATGCAGAAAGATGCCGCCCATCAGCTGGGTGTCAAAAGCGCGCAGGCCCAACGCCCGTTTGGCCGCTTCACGGCAATTGGCAAAGGCTTCTGGCAGCAGGTCATCCAGCGACTCACCGCCCATGGCGCGCGCGGCCAATTTATCGGTCTTGTCCTTGATGCCGTCGTCGCTCAACGCAGCGAAATCTTCCTCAAGTGCATTGATCTTTGCAACGATCGAACGAGTGGCCTTGATCTTGCGGTCGTTTGGGGTGCCAAAAACCTTCTTGGCGATTGTTCCGATACCCAGCATGTTTTCTCCGCTTCGTGGCTCTTTTCGAGGATCGTAAGAAAGGATACCTTGCCCGCCCTGCATAGCCCCCTTAGGTAGGGCTTAAAGGGCGTTTAGGCGCATTCAGACCAAGAGCGATGTAAGCGCCTGCCCAACCTGTGTCAACGTCACCAGCCAGACTGGTGCAAAAGGAGTGGCCCTGATGCCCAATCTGAAGAATTCCCTGCTGTGTGCGGCCCTTATTTCTGGTCTTTCGACCCCGGTCTTTGCGGCTGAACCTGATGCGTCGACCGTGGTTGCCACCGTCGCCGGGACAGACGTCACTTTGGGTCAGATGATTGTGATGGCACAGCAGCTTCCTTCTGAATACCAATCGCTGCCTGACGAGGTTCTATACAATGCAGTGCTGGATCAGCTGATCCGTCAGATCGCCATTGGCAAGACCATCGAAGATGAACTGTCCTTGTCGGCCAAGCTGGCAATGGAGAACGAGCGCATTGGCTTTTTGGCTTCTGAAGCGCTGAACGGTATTGCGGCCTCGGCGGTCACAGATGAAGCCCTTCAGGCTGCCTATGATGCGCAGTTCAAAGACGTTGAACCCGCCACCGAATACAACGCCTCGCACATTCTGGTTGAAACAGAAGACGAAGCCAAAGCCATCAAGGCTGATCTGGACGGTGGTGCGGATTTCGCTGAAACCGCCAAAGAGAAGTCCACCGGCCCTTCGGGACCCAATGGCGGCAATCTGGGCTGGTTTGGCGCTGGGATGATGGTCAAACCTTTTGAAGACGCCGTCATGTCACTGGAAACAGGTCAGGTGTCGGACCCAGTACAAACCCAGTTTGGCTGGCACATCGTAATCCTGAATGAAACCCGCGTCGCCGCGATCCCGACCCTGGAAGAGGTTCGCCCGGAACTGGAGTCCACCTTGCAGCAGGACGCCGTCACCGTCGCATTGGACGAGGTTACCGCCGCCACCACGATCACCCGGACCGAAGAAGAGATCGACCCGACGCTGCTGCGCAGTACCGATCTGCTGACTCAATAACATCCTTGTCCGGGGGGCATCATGACACATCCGAATGACGAAGACGCAAACGATCTTGGCACCAAGGAAGAGCTGAAGCGGCTGCGCCAGAAGCTTTCAGAGCTCCGCCGTAAGCTCAAAGAGGCCAAGGGCCAAACGCCAGAGCAAGACGAGTCTTCGCCGCATGTGTCGCCGCTGGCCCCGGACAGCTTTCCCGATCTGCCGCCCGTCGCAGGCGTCACCTTTGCCGCGGCTGCAGCCGGGGTGAAGTATGAAGGGCGGGATGACGTGATGTTGGCTGTGATGGAACCGGGTACAACCATAGCTGGCGTATTTACCCGCTCCGCCACGCGTTCTGCCAACGTGTTGGATTGTCAGCAGAAAGTCGGCACCGACAGTGCAGACGGTGCAGCGATCATCGTGAACTCCGGCAACTCCAATGCTTTCACCGGGCGCCATGGAGATGAATCCACAAACGCGCTGACCGCTTCGGTTTCGCAGGCGACGGGGGTTCCCGAAACGCGGGTCTTCACTTCGTCAACCGGGGTGATCGGCGAGCGTCTGCCGCATGAACGCATCACCGCCAAAGTCGGCGAACTGGTCAAAAACCAAAGCCCCGACGGGATTGAAGCTGCCGCCAAGGCGATCATGACCACCGACACATTTGCCAAAGGCGCATCCATTCAGGTTGAGATTGGCGGAGAGCTGGTCACCATCAGCGGTATCGCCAAAGGCTCGGGTATGATCGCGCCTGACATGGCGACAATGCTCGTTTACATTTTCACTGACGCCAAAATTGCGCGGGATCCGTTGCAACGCATCCTGTCACGCCTGACCGACAGCAGCTTTAACGCCATCACAGTTGATAGCGACACCTCAACCTCTGACACGCTGCTGCTGGCCGCCACGGGTAAAAGCAACGCTCCGATGATCAGCGATCTGCGGTCCGCAAACGCCAAAGCTTTTGGTGCGGCGCTGGAGCAAGTGATGCTAGATCTTGCCCATCAGGTTGTGCGCGACGGAGAAGGCGCGACCAAGTTCATTGAGGTGTCCGTTTCAGGCGCTGCCAGCGCCTCGGACGCGCACAAGGTGGCAATGGCAATTGCCAACTCGCCGCTGGTGAAAACAGCAGCAGCGGGCGAAGATGCAAACTGGGGACGGGTTGTCATGGCGGTCGGCAAGTCCGGCGCCAAGGCAGATCGCGACCTGCTAAGTATCCGGTTTGGCGACATCCTTGTGGCTGAAAACGGCTGGGTGGCAGATGGCTACAATGAAGAAACCGGCGCGGCCTATATGAAAAACCAGGAATTGGTGATCGGAGTCGATCTGGGCCTTGGCGCGGGTCATGCCACCGCATGGACGTGCGACCTGACCCATGACTACATCAGCATCAACGCGGACTATCGTTCATGAAAACAGTACTGGTGTCTGCCGTTGCCTTGATAGACGCAGATGGGCGCGTCTTGCTGGGACAGCGCCCCGAAGGCAAATCCATGGCTGGTTTGTGGGAATTTCCAGGCGGCAAAGTAGAACCCGGCGAAACCCCCGAGGTCGCGCTGATCCGCGAGCTGGAAGAAGAGCTGGGCATCAACACATGGGAAAGCTGCCTTGCACCACTGACATTTGCCAGCCACAGCTATGAAAACTTCCATCTTTTGATGCCGTTATTTGCTTGCCGCAAGTGGGAAGGGATCCCGCAATCGCGCGAAGGTCAGGCGCTAAAATGGGTGCGGAGCGAATCACTTCGTGACTACCCGATGCCAGCGGCTGACATACCGCTTATCCCGATCCTCAGAGACTGGTTGTAACGGCGATTTGACGCCGACAACGGCACGCGCACAAGCTCATCACCTATTTGCTTAAAATTTCGTCTCTTTGGGCGCCTGTGTGTGAACTTTTTAAGATGAAATTTTATCTGAATATAGTATTGTTTCCTTAGCGTCACATACTCTTTGGGGGAGAGCAGGATATGATTAAGACAATCACAATGGGAAATTACATTTCCGTTCAGGGTGCCTTTGTGCGCAAACTGGGCAATGGAAATGTACAGGTCCGCGTGGGTGAGCGTCTTTTTGAAGGCCGTCCGGTCAGCACCAAAAAGACCGCTTAACTTAGCGCCAACCATACGAAAAAAGGGACGACCCGCTGGGCCGTCCCTTTTTTATTGCGGTCACTGGATCGAAGAAGATCAATCCAGAGAACGTTCTACTTCTTCGCGTTCGAAAATCTCGATCACGTCACCAGCACGGATATCGTCGTAGTTTTCGAATGCCATGCCGCATTCCTGACCCGACTGAACCTCTTTCACTTCGTCCTTGAAACGCTTGAGCGTTTTCAGCGTACCTTCGTGGATCACAACGTTGTCGCGCAGCAGACGCACACCGGCGCTGCGGCGTGCGACGCCTTCGGTCACGATACAACCAGCTACCTTGCCCACACCGGTAACCTTGAACACCTCTTTGATCTCGGCATAGCCGATAAAGTGTTCGCGGATCTCGGCGCTCAGCAGGCCCGAGGCGGCGGCTTTGACGTCATCCACAAGGTCATAGATGACCGAGTAGTACCGAATCTCGACGCCCTTTTGGTTGGCCGCGTTCCGGGCCGGGGCGTTGGCACGGACGTTAAAGCCCATGACCGGCGCGCCCGAAGCCTCGGCCAGACCGATATCGGATTCGGTGATCGCACCCACACCCGTGTGCAGAACGCGCACGCGTACTTCGTCGTTGCCGATCTTTTCCATCGCCTGAACGATGGCTTCGGCTGAACCCTGTACGTCGGCCTTCACCAGAACCGGCAACTCTGCCACGTTCTGATCTTCTTTGGCCTTGGCCATCAACTGGTCCAGCGTCGTCGCGGCACCAGCAGCAGCACGTTTGTCTTTGGCAGCTTGCTCGCGATATTCGGCAATTTCACGGGCCTGTGCTTCGGTTTCGACCACGTTCAGAACGTCACCCGCTTCGGGTGTGCCGTTCAGGCCCAGAACCTCGACCGGAACCGAAGGCCCGGCCTCGTCGACACGATCACCCTTGTCGTCAACCAGCGCACGTACTTTACCCCACTGCTCACCAACGACAAAGATGTCGCCCTTACGCAGGGTGCCGTTTTGCACCAGAACGGTGGCAACAGGGCCGCGACCCACATCCAGCTGAGCTTCGATTACAGCACCCGAGGCAGCACGCTTCGGGTTGGCTTTCAGCTCAAGGATTTCAGACTGCAGCGCAATCGATTCCAGCAGCTCGTCCAGACCTTGGCCGGTGTGGGCCGAAACTTCGACGTCCTGAACCTCACCCGACATGGCTTCCACGATCACTTCGTGCTGCAACAGCTCGGTGCGGACCTTCATCGGGTCGGCCTCGGGCTTATCGCATTTGTTGATCGCCACGATCATCGGCACATCAGCCGCTTTGGCGTGGTTGATTGCTTCGATGGTCTGCGGCATGACGCTGTCATCCGCGGCCACAACCAGAACCACGATGTCCGTCACCTGCGCACCGCGGGCACGCATGGATGTAAACGCGGCGTGGCCCGGCGTATCCAGGAAGCTCAGAACAGCGCCGCTGTCGGTTTTCACCTGATAGGCACCGATGTGCTGGGTGATGCCACCGGCTTCGCCCGATACAACCTTGGCGTTGCGGATCGCGTCCAGCAACGAGGTTTTACCATGGTCAACGTGGCCCATGATGGTGATCACCGGCGGACGCGGCTCCAGATCTTCAGCAGAATCATCAACCGTGTCGATTACGTCTTCCACATCGGCGTCCGAAACACGCACAACCTTGTGGCCGAATTCTTCGACGATCAGTTCAGCAGTGTCCGCATCCAAAGATTGGTTCTGCGTCACCATCATGCCCATGTTCATGAGCGATTTCACGACATCCGCCACCCGTTCGGCCATACGGTTGGCCAGCTCTGACACCACGATGGTTTCGGGAACCTGGACATCGCGAACAACCTTTTCGCGCTGTTCGTTGCCGCCCATGGCCTTTTGGCGCATGCGCTCCTGTTTCCGCTTCATCGCCGCGACCGAGCGATGACGTCCGTCACCCCCTGACAGCGCCTGATTAACGGTCAGCTTACCCGAGCGACGGTTGTCGCCGCGGTTCTTGTTGCGATTCTGACGGTCGTCCCGGTTGTCACGTTCACGGTCCGTCTTGCGCGGAGTCGGCTTGCCGCCGCCACGCGGTGCATCGGCGGTTTTGGGCTCTGCCGGCGCTGCGGGCGCAGCCGCTTCAGCTTTCTTGGCCGGAGCCGCTGCCGCGCGCTTCTTGGCCTCTTCGGCTTCGCGTTTCTTACGCTCTTCTTCCTCGGCCTTAGCCTTGGCGCGTTCTTCACGCTCGCGTTCTTCGCGTTCCTTGGCTTCTACCTCGGCACGACGGCGCTTGCGCTCTTCGTCGCGGCGCTTCTCTTCGTCTTCGCGACGCTGGGCTTCTGCGGCCTCGTTAGCCTTAGCAGCCTGAAGCGCCTTAAGACGGCGTTCCATTTCTGCGTCCGAGATCCCTGCCGGGCGTTTCGAAGGGTCGCCAAGATGGGCGGCACCAGAACCACCCTTGCCCGCACCGGGCTTGGGTACGACAACGCGCTTGCGCTTGGTCTCAACCACGACATTCTTCGTCCGCCCGTGGCTGAAGCTCTGCTTCACCTGCCCCGAACGCGGCCCGCCGCGAACACCAAGAGTTTTTTTGCCGTCATTATCGCTCATGTGGTCTTTACACCTTTCCGGGGACCTGTTCCCCGTTCATCATCTTGCGGACGCCTGAAAGCTTGGAGGCATCCTCTACAACACGTTTGGTGAGTCCGCCAGCCGCAAGCGCGCCATGTATCACATGTTCGCGGCCGAAAGCCAAACCCAATTCCTCGGCGCTCAAGCAGCCGATAAACCTATTCTCGCCGTCAGGCGCACGCAGTTTCGTTTTTCCACGTGTCGACCCGTCACTGGCCTGGATCAGAACGCGGGCTTCTTCTGTCAAAAGCCAGCCTTTGACCTTTTCAAACCCGCACACCGCCAATCCCGCTTTGCGCGCCAACGAGATTCCGTCGATCACGCGCTTAGCCAGCTGCGCTTCAACCTGACCAACAAGATCGTCGGGCAGGTTTACCGCTTGCTTAGCGCCCCGGGCGAAGAGCCGTTTCTTAACGGCCAGGTCCAAGGCTTCGCGATTGGCGGAAACCCAGATCCCCCGCCCGGGCAACTTGCCCAGAATATCCGGCACGATCAGATCGCCCGGCCCAACAACAAAACGGATCAGCCCCGCACGAGGCTGAGTTTCACCGGTGGCAACACATCGCCGTTCCGGTTCATCCCGTTTTACGTTTTGGCCACCGCGACCCAAGACGCACCTCCGAGACCATTAGGCCTCGGCCTCCTCTTGGGTTTCCTCGCCTTCTTCAGCGTCTGCGGCTTCCAGCTCGGCCGGATCGACCCAGCCCAACGAAATACGCGCGGTCATCACCATGTTTTGCGCTTCTTCCAGGCTGACGTCGAACTTTTCCAGCACACCGTCATCCTTGACGCGCTCGCCATCAACGGTGGTCCAGCCGCCGGCCAGTTCCCAGTCAGCACAGGTGGCGAAATCTTCCAGCGATTTCACGCCATCTTCGGCCAGCGCCTCGATCATTTGGGGTGTCAGACCTTCGAATGCAACCAAGCTGTCCTCGACGCCCAGCGCACGGGCATTTTCCAGTGCCTTGCGGTTCTGCGCTTCCAGATAGTCACGCGCACGGGCCTGCAGCTCGTCAGCAGTGCTTTCATCAACACCGTCAATCACCAGCAGTTCGTCTTGCTCGACATAGGCAACCTCTTCGAGGTTGGTGAAGCCTTCCGACACCAGCAGCTGAGCAAAGAATTCATCCAGATCCAGAGCATCCATGAACAGCTGGGTACGTGCAGCGAATTCGGCCTGACGACGTTCCGATTCCTCGGCCTCGGTCATGATGTCGATATCCAGACCCGTCAACTGGCTGGCCAACCGGACGTTCTGACCACGGCGACCAATGGCAAGGCTCAACTGATCGTCGGGCACAACAACTTCGATGCGTTCGGCCTCTTCGTCCAGAACCACCTTGGACACTTCAGCAGGCTGAAGCGCGTTCACAAGGAAGGTCGGCTGATCTTCGTTCCAAGGGATAATGTCGATCTTTTCACCCTGAAGCTCATTCACAACGGCCTGAACACGGCTGCCGCGCATACCAACACAGGCACCAACAGGATCAATCGAGCCATCAAAGCTGATCACAGCAATCTTGGCGCGCGAACCGGGGTCACGGGCCACGGCTTTGATCTCGATGATGCCGTCATAGATTTCCGGCACTTCCATCTTGAACAGCTCTGCCATGAACTGCGGATCGGTGCGGCTCAGGAAAATCTGCGGGCCGCGCGTTTCGCGGCGCACATCCTTGATGAAGCAGCGGATACGGTCGTTCGGGCGATAGCTCTCGCGGCCGATTTTCTCGTTGCGGCGCAGGATGCCTTCGCCACGGCCGATATCGACGATGACGTTGCCGTATTCTTCGCGCTTCACAACACCATTGATGATGGTGCCTGCACGGTCTTTGAACTCATCATACTGACGGTCACGTTCGGCTTCACGGACCTTCTGCAAGATCACCTGTTTGGCCGACTGCGCCGCGATACGGCCCATCTCAACCGGCGGAACCTCGTCACGCAGCTCGTCACCCACGGCAGGGTTTTCCATGTATTGCTTGGCCTGCTCGACGGTCAGCTCGGCCTGATAGTTTTCAAGCTCTTCGTCTTCGACCACCGTGCGCACGCGGGTAAAGGTCGCTTTGCCGGTCTTGCGGTCGATCGACACGCGAATGTCCATCTCGGCGCCGTAACGCGACTTGGCAGCGCGGGCGAGGCTTTCTTCCATCGCCTGCACGACCAGATCGGGGTCGATCATCTTTTCGCGGGCCACGGCCTCGGCGGTCTGCAACAGCTCCAGCTGGTTTGCGGAAGTAATTGCCATGGTCTCACTCCTCCTCGGAAGCGTCGGTTGTTTCAATATCGTCAAATGCGTCTTCGTCGACGATGCCAGCGGCCTTACGTTGCCGCAGCATCTCGCGGATCAGCTCGTCGGTCATCACCAGCTTGGCGTCGGACAGCCAGTCGAACTCAAGCCCGATGGTCACGTCTTCGCCCTGATCGTTGATGGTGATCAGAACTTCGTTGCCCTCAGTTCCGGCAAGTTCGCCCTTGAAACGACGGCGGCCGTCGATCAGCTCGGTGGTTTCGATCTTGGCCTCGTAGCCGTTCCAGACATCGAAATCCTTCAACCGCGTCAGCGGGCGGTCGATGCCGGGGCTTGAAACCTCAAGGGCGTAATTGTCTTCGATTGGATCTTCCACATCCATCACGGCCGACACGGCGGTCGAGATTTCAGCGCAATCATCCACTTCAATCCCGCCCTCGGGGCGTTCAGCCATGATCTGCAACGTGGCGGTCTTGCCGCCCATCAGGCGTAGGCGCACAAGCTCATATCCCATGCCCTCGATGACGGGCTGGATAATCTTGGCCAACATGCGGTCGATGGCAGCTTTGGCGATCAGGTCGTTCATGGGTTCCAATACAAAAAAACGGGCCGCGCGGCCCGTTGTTTAATCCGGTGGAGCGTCGATCCGGAGACCAGCGCGCCGCTGTTGAGAAGGCATATACGCCCTTGAGTCCGAGTCTGCAAGAGGGTGGTGAGATTCACCTTTAATATGGACAAACGCAGGTGTCCCCATGATTGTGATCGCTAACAGGGAGCCTGCAATGACCTATCAACCCGCCTCCGACCGCTATGACCTGATGATTTATCGCCGCTGTGGGCGCTCTGGGCTCAGCCTGCCTGCGATTTCTTTGGGGTTGTGGCACAACTTTGGCCATGACACGCCACATGACACCAAGAAAGAAATCTGCCGCACGGCATTTGATCTTGGCATCACCCACTTTGATCTGGCCAACAACTACGGCCCGCCCCCGGGCAGCGCTGAAGAAGCCTTTGGCGAGATATTGCGCACTGATTTCGCCGGACACAGGGATGAACTGATCATCAGCTCCAAAGCCGGGTATGATATGTGGCCCGGCCCATACGGCGAATGGGGCAGCCGTAAGTACCTGATCGCCTCGTGCGACCAGTCCCTTAAGCGCATGGGGCTGGACTATGTCGATATTTTCTATTCGCACCGTTTTGACCCGGAAACGCCGCTGGAAGAAACCATGGGCGCATTGGATCAGATCGTGCGGTCCGGCAAGGCGCTCTATGCCGGGATTTCCAGTTACAATACCCAGCGCACGCGCGAAGCGGCTGCCATTCTGAACGATCTGGGCACGCCCTGCCTGATCCACCAGCCCAGCTACAACATGCTCAATCGCTGGATTGAAGAGGATGGGTTGACCGACTCGCTCGACGAATTGGGAATTGGATCAATCGCTTTTACACCGCTGGCGCAGGGCTTGCTTACCGGGAAATATCTGAACGGCATTCCCGAAGGCAGCCGGGCGACACAAGACAAATCGCTGTCTGCAGACTGGCTGACCCCGGATGTAATCGAACGGCTGAACGGATTGAACGATATCGCCGCTGCGCGTGGTCAGACTTTGGCACAGATGGCGATCGCCTGGGTCTTGCGCGAAGGTCGGATTACAACGGCCCTGATCGGTGCGTCTCGGGCGGGTCAGGTCGAAGATTGCGTTGGAGCGATTGGCAATCTGGCCTTCTCGGACGCAGAGCTGGGCCAAATCGACACTTTGTGCAAAGCGCCTGACATGAACCTTTGGGCGCGTTCGTCTGAAATGTAACCTGGCACGCTTGAACGCCCTGCAACTGTAGCGCGCAAAATGCTGCGAATCCCTGTATCCTCAGGATGCTAGATAGGAGGAGCTAATGGTCACAGTTCAGGGCATCGGCGGATTTTTCTTCCGGGCTAAAGATCCGGCCGCTTTGGCAGATTGGTATGAAACTCATTTCGGAATTTTGCGGGTTCCTGCTGATTATGACAGCCCCGTCTGGCGGCAAAATGCCGGCCCGACGGTCTTTGCGCCCTTTCCCGAAGACAGCGAGTACTTTGGAACCCCGGAAAACCAGTGGATGCTGAACTTGCGCGTCGATGATCTGGACGCCGCCATCGGTGCGCTGACCGCTGCTGGCATTCCTGTCGACCCTGACCCAAATCCTTATCCAAACGGGCGTTTCGCCCATGTCACCGACCCAGAAGGCAATCGTATCGAACTGTGGGAGCCGCTTTAGTCGCCGCTCTTCCAACCCGCATCACGGTGACTACCATCGCAATAGGGTTTGTTGCCCGATTGTCCGCATCGGCACAGCACAAACTTCTCAGCTGACAGGCCGACGGCGGTGGCGTCGGTTTCGATCTCGACCTGACTAACCCAGTAGGGACCATCTTTTTGAATTTTGATCCGGGTTTCTGTATCCGTCCGGGTTTCAGGCGGCGTGCCCATCTGCAACGCGCCCGATGGGCAGGCGGCAATCACGGCTTCGACCTCGGCTACGGTACCATTGTCCGGCTGCACCCAAGGTTTTTGCGACGGGTCAAAGATGTGTTTGGCCAGTTTACCGCATTGGGCGGCATGGCTGCACAAGCGCGGATTGAAGCTGACGGTGATCTCTTGCCCTTCGTAGGTAAAGAAGCGATCCGGCCCCTCGGGCGTCCCCCCGCGAGATTTGAACCCGGCGTCCTTGTGCGAGCCATCACAAAAGGGTTTGTTCCCGGACTTGCCGCAACGACACAGCGCCATCACCGGTTTGCAGTCGACTGCATTACCATCGGCATCTGTCAGGCTGGTCAGCCCACGCACCATCAGTGGGCCATCTTCGCGTTCTTCGATCTTAGCTTTGTCAGACATTTGATCCTCCTTGCTGACATGGCTGATCAAAAGCCTAACATACCCGCCTGTCTTTGTACGGCCCGCGTGGTGCGCAGCAGCTGCGCGGTGATGCCCGGCTCTGACAAGGCGTGACCCGCCAAAGGCACCATGGACAGTTCCGCCCGGCCCCAGTTTTCGGCCAATGCCCAGGCCGCGCGCGGCGGGCAGACCATATCATACCGCCCTTGAACGATGGTCGCCGGGATATGCGTGATCGCCGACACATTGCTTAGAATTTGCTGATCCGGGGCAAGCCACCCACCGTTGTGAAAATAGTGATTCTCCAGCCGGGCAAATGCACGCGCGTATTCAGCGGGCGCGTCCCCCATAAATCCTTCGTTGTCGATCGAGGCCAGGGCATTCTCCCATGCCGTCCAAGCCTTGGCATAGCGAATTTCCAAAGCGCGATCGCCCGAAAACAGGCGTTTATGATAGGCGTCCACCATATCCCCGCGCTCGTCCTCGGGGATCATGCCTTCAAAGCGGGTCCACAGGTCGGGCCAGAACTGCCCAACGCCGCCACGATAGAACCAGTCCAGTTCGCCTTGTGTCATCAAAAACACGCCGCGCAGCACCAGATAGGCCACATGTTCAGGGTGCGTCTGCGCATAAACCAACGACAGGGTCGCGCCCCAACTGCCGCCGAAAACAACCCAACGATCGATCTCCAGCAAATTGCGGATATGCTCCATGTCCGCCACAAGATGCCATGTGGTGTTGTCATCGACACTGGCATGCGGGCGCGAACGGCCACAGCCGCGTTGATCAAACAGGATGATCCGGTATTCGCTGGGGTCAAAGTAGCGCCGCATCGCCGGGCTACATCCCCCGCCGGGCCCGCCATGCACCACGACCACCGGGATGCCATCCGGGTGACCGCACTGTTCCACATACAGCGTGTGGCCATCGCCCACATCGACCATCCGCTGGTCATAGGGCTCCAGCGGAGGATACAGCATCTGGGCTGCGCTTTTTTGGCCTGCGGACTTATCCATTTGCGCTCTATATAGTTCTGTATCAAAGCATGTCAGGGTGTTATCCCACATGACCGGACCGGAGGCCCAGATGCAAGCCCAGCAAACAACAGTTGATGCCGCCGAAGTGGCAAAGTTCGAAGCCATGGCCGCCGAATGGTGGGATCCAAAAGGCAAGTTCAAACCGTTGCACATGATGAACCCGGTGCGACTGGACTATATCACAACTCAAATCGCTGCCGAGTTTGACCGCGACCTGACGCAACCAGAACCGTTCAAGGGCTTACGCTTGCTGGATATCGGCTGTGGCGGCGGGCTTTTGTCTGAGCCCATGGCGCGGCTGGGTGCCACTGTGGTGGGCGCGGACGCGGCCGAGCGCAACATTCCCGTCGCGCAGGTCCATGCCGAACAATCTGGGTTGGACATTGATTATCGGTTCACCACAGCCGAGGCCATGGCCGAAGCCGGTGAACAATTCGATGTGGTGTTGAACATGGAGGTGGTCGAGCATGTCGCAGACCCGCAAGCCTATCTGGATGCCTGTGCCGCACTGCTAAAGCCCAGCGGGCTGATGCTGTGTTCCACCATCAACCGGAACCCCAAAAGCTATGCCATGGCAATTTTCGGGGCCGAGGTGGTGATGCGCTGGCTGCCCAAGGGCACCCATGAATGGCACAAGTTCATCACCCCCGAAGAACTGTTTGACCTGATCACCAAAGCCGGGCTGACCCCGGTGGACCGCAAGGGATATGTTTTTAACCCGATCAGCTGGCGTTGGTCGATTTCAGACCGCGACCTCAGCGTGAACTACGTCACCGCCAGCGTAAAACCAAATCAGGACTGAGTCTCAAACTTCTGCCGCAGCGCACGCAGAACCGGCAAAGCAACGCGGACGTTTTCGATCCCGATGTCATCGACAACTTCGGCAATCATCGGGGCGATAGATTGGATCGCAACGTCGCGCGCCCTCCGCCCTGCGGGGCTGATCGCCACCAGCTTACGGCGGGCATCATCCCAATCAGGGCGGATATGGATATGCCCGGCCCATTCAAGTTTTGACAACGTGTTGGTCATGGCCCCGCGGGTGACATGAAAAGCCTGCGCCAATTGAGCGGGGGTACGCTCTTCGCCGACCCGCGCCAGATGGTTCAAAACCGAAAAGTGGCTTAGCTCCATCCCTTTGGGAAGGGCTTTTGACAGCTGACTACGCGCCAGCTGATCAGACATAAACAACTCACCAAAAAGCGAGATCGCAAGATTTTCGGAAGTTTCACTCACTTAAGGGGCCTTAAACTGACGGTCGTGAACCAACGACGGAACACGTTCGCGCGCTTGTGCCACTTCATCTAGGTCCAAATCAACGAAAACAATGCCGGGTGCGTCATTGGCGCGCGCAATTATCTTGCCCCATGGCGAAATTACCATGCTCTGCCCGAATGATTTGCGCGGTGTACCTTGTGAAATATTATGTTCGCCCGTCTGTGCGGGCGCCATCACGAAACACCCGGTTTCTATGGCCCGGGCACGTAGCAAAGTCTCCCAATGTGCGGCGCCGGTGACGGGATGAAAGGCCGCTGGGACTGTCAAAATCTGCGCTCCTGCCTTGGCCAGAGCACGATAGAGCTGCGCAAACCGCAAATCGTAACAGATGGTCATACCGATCTTGGCAAAGTCGGTTTTCGCCAATACCGCCGCATCCCCGGGCCGATAGCCATCTGACTCCCGGAAACTGTCGCCCTTGCCAATATCGACATCAAACATGTGAAGCTTGTCGTACCGGGCGCAGATGCTGCCATCGGGGCTGATCAGAAAAGACCGATTGGCAAACCGCCCGTCCTCATCATGGGTTTTCAACCCCAGTGACCCGATCAAAACCCATACGCCCAGCGCTGCTGCCTGCTGACGCAAGTCGGCAAGCATTGGGTCGTCTTCCTCGTGCCGCAGAACGGCGCTTTGGTGGCGTCGCGAGGTTGAGACGCAATTGGTAACCTCAGGCGTCAGAATGAAAGAAGCTCCGCCTTGCGCGGCCTCCTGTACCATTTCCCGGACCATCCCAAGATTCGCCGCAGGATCATCGCTTGAGCAGATCTGCAGCAGAGCAGCGCGCATGGCTTACCCCTCCAGCATCGGGTCCAGCTTGCCCGAACGCTCCAGGGCATAAAGATCATCGCAGCCGCCCACATGGGTACCGTTGATAAAAATCTGCGGCACCGTATAGCCGCCGTTGGCGCGGGCCATCATTTCCTGCCGTTTGTCGGAATCGGTGGAAACGTCAATCTCGGCAAAGCTCTGGTTTTTGCTGCCCAGCAACCGTTTCGCAGAGTGGCAAAAGCCACAGGTGCGTGTGGTGTAAATTTCGATAGTCGGCATGTGAATTCCCATCAGTGTCTTGGGGAATATAGGGGCTTATGGCAGTTTCGCAACGCGTGCCAAAACCAGAGTGGACACTGACGCGGCACCTACCGCCATGCAGGCCTCCGCACAGGCCGATAACGTCGCGCCCGAGGTCATCACATCATCAATCAACAATACCGGTTTACCTTCGACCCGGTGCATTTGCCGAGGGGACATTCTGATCGCCTGCGCGATATTGGCGAACCGCTGATCAACCCCTTTACCGTCCTGCGTCTCTGTCGCGCGCACGCGCATCAGCAGATCGGGGCAATGGACCAAACCCATCGCGTCTGCCACGCCCTGCGCCAGCAAGGCCGACTGATTATAGCGGCGCTTCAACAGCCGCCAACGATGTAAGGGCACCGGCGCGACAATCATACCATCCAGCTTCAACGGTGCGCCGGCTTGCGCCATCCAACTTGCGGCAGGACGGGCCAGTTCGGCCCTGTCCCCATGTTTTAGCGATAGCACCAACTTACGGCCAGTGCCCTCGTACATCACCGCCGCCCGCCCACGCGTCCAGGGCCGCGCGGTTTTCAGACAGTCATCACATTGTTCAACACTGCCATCCCCATCGCCCGGCAACGGCACACCGCAGCTATCGCATACCAGACCAGTGATAAAATGCGCTTCGCGCCAACATGTTCCGCACAAGGCAAAATCACGATCAACAAGCTCCCCGCAACCAATGCATTGCGGCGGAAAGATCGCATGAAGGGCACTTTGCATTCCCATGGCGGGGCCTCTAAAACTCTGCACGAAGGAGCCCGTATGACTCATCCGCCTATTTTGACAGATCGCACCGCGCTTGATCGGTTCCGAGCGCGCGCCAGCGCGATGGATAATCCTGCGCTATTCCTCCAGCAGGATGCGGCTGACGAGATTCATGAAAGGCTCATGGAGGTTAACAGAACCTTTACGACGCCAGCGATCGTGTCTGGTTTTCCGCAGGTATGGGGCAATCTGCTGCCCGGCATTCGCCATGTTGCGGACGGCGATGTCCTGAATCTTCAGGAAGGCGCGCATGATCTGGTGATTCACGCGATGTGCCTGCATTGGTCAAATGATCCGGTCGGACAACTGGTACAATGCCGGCGCGCCTTGCAACCTGACGGCCTGTTTCTGGGCGTGTTGTTCGGCGGTGGCACCCTGCAGGAATTGCGCGCGGCTTTGGCCGAGGCCGAAGCCACGCTGACAGGCGGCCTCTCGCCCCGAGTCGCGCCTATGGCGGAACTGCGTGATCTGGGCGGTTTGCTGCAACGCGCCGGGTTTGCCCTGCCCGTCGCCGATGGCGCGGCGCGCACGGTAACCTACCCTTCACCGCTTCATCTGATGCAGGACCTGCGGGCGATGGGCGAAGGCAACGCGCTGGATCAACGCCACCGCGCGATACCACCACGCGCTCTGTTTCCAATGGCTGCGCAACTCTATCATCAAGCGCACGGTTTGCCGGATGGCCGTATTCCGGCAACGTTTGAGACAATCTTTATGACAGGTTGGGCGCCCGATGACTCGCAACCGCAACCACTTAAGCCCGGATCAGCCCAGATACCGCTTGAAGACGCCCTGAACCGGTTGCGTAACAAAGAGCGTGATTGACCCAGACACAAAACCGTCTATTTCCTGTTGGAAATGAGCCATCATAGCCGGAGAAACGATGCTGGACGCCAAGCCGGGAAGCACCTCGCACGCCCCTAAAGACCACCCGCCCATTCGCCGCGAAAAAGTCGGTGTGCTTCTTGCCAATCTGGGCACGCCCGATGGCTATGACTATTGGTCGATGCGACGCTATCTGAACGAATTTCTGTCGGATAAACGCGTGATCGACTATCCCAGTTGGAAATGGCAGCCGCTATTGCAGCTGATCATCCTGACCAAACGCCCTTTCAGCTCGGGCGAGGCGTATAAATCCATCTGGAACGAAGAAGAGGGCGAAAGCCCCCTGATGACCATTACCAGAGATCAAACCAAGGCGCTGCGCTCCAAGCTGGCACAGACCTATGGCGACAATGTCGAAGTTGATTTCTGCATGCGCTATGGCAACCCGTCGACCAAATCCAAGGTCCGCGAGATGGTTGAAAAGGGTTGCACAAAGATTCTGTTCTTCCCGCTCTATCCGCAATACGCAGGCGCAACCTCGGCCACTGCGAATGACGAATTCTTTCGTGCGCTGATGAAAGAAACTTGGCAGCCTGCCGCCCGCACGGCGCCCGCTTACTTTGACCGTCCTGATTATATTGATGCCTTGGCCAAATCGATTGAGGCCGCGTATGCCGACGCCGAAGAAAAGCCCGAACTATTGGTCGTTTCCTACCACGGCATGCCCAAGCGCTACCTGATGCAGGGAGACCCGTATCACTGCCAGTGCCAGAAAACGACGCGCCTGCTGAAAGAGCGCCTGGGTTGGGCTGATACCGAGATCAAAACCACCTTCCAGTCAGTCTTCGGTCCCGAAGAATGGCTGCGCCCCTATACGGTTGAGGAAGTCGCCCGTCTGGCCGCGGAAGAAGGCAAAAAACGCATCGCCGTGGTCGCGCCCGCTTTTTCGGCCGATTGCATTGAAACGCTGGAAGAGATCAACGAAGAGATCAAAGAAAGCTTTGAAGAAGCAGGCGGGGAAAGCTTTGTCTACATCCCCTGTCTGAATGCCGAACCGGCGCATATCGAAGTTCTGGCCAATATCGTACAAGAGAACCTGAAAGGTTGGATCGACTGATCCCAACCTTCACGCAACAAAAAAGGCGGTGCATTGCACCGCCTTTTTCGTTTGATTTGGTGTGCAGCTTAAGAAGCAGCAGCAGCAACCAGAACCAGGAACAGCAGCGGAACCAGCAGGCCACCGGACGAAGAAGAAGTTTCTTCGATCATGACTTCGGGTTCGATGATCGGATCATCCATACCACCAGCGAAAGCAGTGGAAGCGGCAACCGACAGTGCAGCAGCAAGAGCAAGTTTCTTCATTTTTCCCTCCAGAAATTACGCATCAGCCATTTGACCAAGGCGCACTCAAGACTGTGTTTGTATCTTTCACTAAGCAGCCCAAAAAAGAAATAGCAACCAGCGTTTTATTTTGCGGCGCAAAGTGGGCAATTTGTCGTCAAATCAGCAACACTTGGCTGCCGACCTTCGCGTAACTGAACAGCTCGGCAATATCTTCATTGTACAAACCAATGCAGCCGTTCGACGAACGACGCCCGATTTTACGCGTATCATGGGTGCCGTGGATACGATAATATGTCCAGCTGAGGTAAAGCGCGTGCGTCCCCAAGGGGTTATCAGGACCGGGGCCCACATAGTCCGGCCATTCGGGGTTGCGCTTCTTCATCGACGGTGTCGGACGCCACGAAGGACCATCGACTTTGCGCACCACAGAGGTGCGGCCCAGCCGGGTCAGGTCATCTGACAGCGGCACGGATGTGGGATAAAGCTTATAGGTCTGCCCATCCGCGGACCAATAATGCAACGCGCGTGACGTCGTATCCACCAGGATCGCCCCATTGCGCAGGTTTGAAAAGTATGGCTCCCAGTTCAGCGTGCGGAAACTGGAAATATTTCGGCGTACCGAGGTTTCACCACGACCCGGCTCTTGCTCGATTTCGACGGTTTCGCCCGTGTCCTGCGCGAGCGCGGGCGCGGCCAGACCGCTCAGGGACGCTGCGCTGCCTGCCAAGAAGGCACGACGGCTGGGTTGAATGAACTTACTCATTTTCTCGTTGTCTCCACAGAACTCTGCCAATTCACGCGGATGTTATGGCCTTCAGGCCTCAGTCGCAAATCAAAGACGCGTTAGAGCGGATTTGTGCCGGTAAGCGTTTGATCGATACAACGCTTCACGCTAAGGCTTGGGCGAAAACCATGGGTGGAAATACATGAAACGTCTTGTTGCACTTGCTTTTGTTGCTGTCTTGGGTGTGGCCGGTTGTACCGCGCCAGAAGCTCAGCTGGGGCCGGATGGCAAACCATTGCCCCGGGTGTACCGAATTTCTTCCGGTGACGTTTCAAAAATCCAGTTCCGCTTACTGGATTCGGTCAATGCGCTGCGGCAGGCGCGCGGCGTCTCGCCCCTACAATTGAATGCCGCACTGAATGCCGCCGCAGCCACGCATGCGCGCGATATGTCGGTTCAAAACCGCCCCTGGCATTTCGGGTCTGATGGCTCTTCGCCGCTGGATCGCGCGACACGTGCAGGCTATCCGGGTATGTTGCTGGGCGAAAACATCTCAGAGACCTTCGAGACCGAGCTGGAAACACTGGCCGCTTGGATGCAGATGCCCGATACCGCGAACGTGGTGCTTGATCCGAACGCCCGCGATCTGGGCTTTTCTTTCTATCAGGAATCAAACGGTAAAATCTGGTGGACCATGGTCACCGGCGATGGCAGCGCCGCACTCAGCGTGCCCAGCACCGGCAGTTAATCACGGAAAAATGTCGATTACTGTACCGTTGTTGACCATCGCATAGATTTTTTCCATCTGACCATCTTTGACAGAGATGCACCCTGCCGTCCAATCCGGGCCCTTGCCACGGTTTTTCTTGGCGCGACCATGGATAAAGATGTCTCCCCCCGGGGGCTTGCCCAAGGCAGCGGCCTCGGCCCGGTCCTGCGCATTGGGATACGAGATGCCCAACGACAGATGGAACGCACTGCGCGGATTGCGGCGGTCAATGTAATACCGTCCTTCGGGCGTTTTCCCATCGCCTTCGATCTTTTTGTCGCCTATAGGGGCAAATCCAAGTTCGATCTTATACTTTTCAAGAATTTCGTCGCCATGCATCAGATACATGCGCCGATCTTCCTTCATAACGACAATACGAGTCACCTCTGGGCCATTATAGGACAAAAATCTTGGCCCGCTGCTGCAACCAATCAGCAGAAGACAGACCGCCATAGCGGCAAGAACGCGGAAATTGTGAACCATAAGCTGCTCGTTTCGTTTTCGCGCAAAATACAGCATTCGGCGCAGGTTTTCACCCACAATTGCGTGAGAATCGCGCCACAAGCTCTACATGGGTGGACCACCGAAACTGATCCACGACTTGCACCCAATCCAAGCCATACCCGGCATCCAGCAGTATCCGGGCATCCCGCGCAAAACTAACCGGGTTGCACGATACAGCCGCGATTACCGGCACTTGCGCATCCGCCACCGCACGTATCTGTGCTTCTGCTCCGGCGCGGGGCGGGTCAATGACCACGGCGTCAAACTTGCCTAGTTCATCCGGCAAAAGGGGCTGGCGAAAAAGGTCGCGCACCAACGTGGCGACGTGGCGCAGGCCCGGTGTGGCGCGCCAAGCTGCATCCAACGCTTGCAAGGGGGCGGCCTCGGCCTCTACCGCCAGAATTTCTGCGTCACTCGCCAATGACAACGCGAAGGTTCCACAGCCCGCAAACAGGTCAACAACACGCGATGCATCCCCGACGGCCTCCTGCACCGCGGCGACCAATGCCGACTCGCCTTGTGGCGTGGCTTGCAGGAACGCGCCGGGCGGAGGAACAACGCGGGCCTGCCCAAATCGCTGGTACGGGGCACGCCGGGTTGCGATCGGCTCTGCCTCCCACGACAAGCGTGCAAGATCAGCGCGATCCGCCAATTCCCCTAAGCGAGTCAACATATCCAGATCCGTGGCTTTTGCCCCGCGTACATCCAGATCAACACCACCTTCCGACATGGTCAGGGCAAAGCCGATCTCACCCTTGCGCGACCCGGCCATTTTGGTGATTTCCGCAAGAACAGGGACTGTTTTCAGAAGATCGGGATGCAGTAGTTTACAATCGGGCACCTCGACAACCATATCCGAGGCGCGGGCGTGAAACCCAACCAACGCGCCCGATTTGGTACGCCGCCCATGCAAGGTAGCGCGGCGGCGACTGTTTGGAGGCGAGGTTTTGATCGGACGCATCCGCGCCTCGATCCCGCGCGCGGCAAGACCGGTTTTTACGATCCCCATCTTCCAATTCGCCACAAAGTCATCAGCGGCATGCTGCATTGCGCAGCCCCCGCAGTTCTTAAAGTGACGACACGGGGCCGAAATACGATGCTCTGACGGGGTGACCACCCGTTGTTTGCCCGTATCTGCATCAAGCACGATCACTTCACCGGGCAAAGTACGGGGCAGCTTTTGCCCGGCCTCAGATTGGCCAAATCCATGTTGATCAAGATGGGTAATGGTGACTTCGGTCATGGAATTCTCTGGCTTTTGCGCTGAGTTAGTGACGTTCAGCCGTTCACGACGGCAGGTTCATCGCACAGCTCTTCGGGATCCAACCCGATGAACCCGCCCGACTGGCGCTCCCAATAGCGGGCATAAAGACCCCCTATCGCCAATAGCTCTGTATGACTGCCTTGTTCGACGATGCGGCCTTCATCCAGAACGATGATCCGGTCCATCTGTTTGATCGTCGACAAACGGTGTGCGATGGCCAGAACGGTCTTGCCTTCCATGACCTCTGACAGGGCCTCCTGAATCAACGCCTCGACTTCGCTATCAAGAGCCGAGGTCGCCTCGTCCAGAACCAAGATCGGCGCATTCTTCAAAAAGGCACGCGCCAGAGCAATGCGCTGTCGCTGACCGCCGGACAATTTCACGCCACGCTCACCCAGGTGGGCATCATAGCCCCGGCGCTCTTGCTTATCTTGCAATTCCTCGATGAACTCATGCGCGCGGGCCTGCTGTGCGGCGGCAATCATCTGTTCGTCGCTCGCTGCTGGATTGCCATAAAGGATGTTGTCGCGGGCTGAGCGATTAAACATTGCCGCCTCCTGCGTAACCATTCCGATCTGGCTGCGCAGGCTTTCTTGCGTGACTTTCGACACATCATGCCCATCAATCAGAATTGCGCCTTTTTCGGTGTCATAGAGCCGTAAAAGCGCCGCGACCAGCGTGGATTTCCCGGCCCCCGAGGCCCCAACAATTCCCAGCTTTTCACCCGGTGCAATCGTCAGGCTGACATCACGCACACCGCCCACGTCCCGGCCATAGGTAAAACTAACCCCTTCGAACCGAACCTCTCCATCGACAGAGGGCAGGTCCTTCGCACCGGGGACATCCACCAAGGTGTGCGGCGGGCTGAGAGTTTTCATGCCGTCTTCAACTTCGCCCACATGCGAATAAATCGCCATCAGCGAAAAACTGACCCACCCGGTCATCTGGGCGATGCGAATAGCAATCGTGCCCGCAGCAGCAATATCACCCGCAGTGGCGCCGCCATTGCTCCATAACAGCAACGCCCCGCCAATCAGCAAAACCGGCAGCGTCCCTGCCAATGTTGTCAAAGACAACCGGAATTGGGCCGACGTCACGCCAAAACCCAACGCTTTGTCGCGGAAAGTCTCCATGGCATTCAGCGCCTCGCGGTCTTCGTGTTCGGACAACGAAAACAGCTTTACAGTTTTGATGTTGGTGATCGTATCCACAACCTGCCCGGTCACCGCCGAACGGGCACCAGCGCGGGCGCGTGACTTGGCCCGGATACGTGGCATGAACCAATGGATCAACGCCAGATACAGCACCATCCAGATCGCCAAAGACAGGCCAATCCGCCAGTCAATCAGCGCCAACAACGCCGCCGACCCAAGGATCGAGGCCAGTGCATAGGTCATCACGTTGATTGTATCGACCGCAACGCTGGTCAACGCGCTGGCAGTTTGCACCTGCTTTTGCGCGATGCGGCCAGCGAAATCTTCGTCAAAGAAGGTGACTGACTGGCCCAGCGTCCAGCGATGCAAGCGGGACAGAACCAACATGTTCAGGTTCGGCGTCAGCACGATCGAGTTCATTGCCGCAGAGGCCGCCATCAAGATGGGCCGCGCAAACAGGAAGAAGCAAACAAACCCCATAACCAATGGCCATTTTTGCGCAAAGAAATCCTGTGGCCCGGTTTCCAGCGCCGTGTCGATTACCGTGCCCAGAAGGAAGGCTGTCGCGACCTCTGTGAATCCCGTTGCGATAGCCAAAATGGTGGCCAGCCCCAAAACCGGAAAAGCGCCGCGCAATGCCCAGCGCACAAAGGCCATCAAGGTTTGCGGCGGTGGCCCCTCGGCCGGGCGAAACGCGTTGATCATACCAGCCAGTTTCATTGTGCCGCCTCTGTTCCAATGAATCCGCCTGATTGATGCGCCCAGAACCCGGCATACAACCCACCCTGCGCCAGCAGGTCTTCGTGGCTGCCTTCCTCGACAATTCGGCCCTCGTCCAGAACGACAATCCGATCCATATGCGCAATGGTCGACAGGCGGTGCGCAATCGCGATCACCGTCTTTTCCTGCATCACATCGTAAAGCGTTTCCTGAATGGCTGCCTCCACCTCGCTGTCGAGCGCCGATGTGGCCTCGTCCAGTACCAAGATAGGTGCGTTTTTCAGAATGACACGCGCCAGGGCAATCCTTTGTCGCTGCCCGCCTGAAAGTTTTACGCCACGCTCGCCCACCTCGGCGTCATACCCGGTGTTGCCTGCCGGGTCTTGCAGATCCCGAATGAACGTGTCGGCCTGAGCCTGACGCGCCGCGGCAAACAATTCTTCGTCGGTGGCTTCGGGCCGACCATACAGGATGTTATCCCGGATAGACCGATGCAGCAGCGAGCTGTCCTGGCTGACCATACCGATCTGCCTGCGCAAGCTTTCCTGAGTCACTTGCACAATGTTCTGACCGTCAATCTCTATCGACCCACCTTCGGAGTCATAAAACCGCAGCAACAGCTTTACGAGCGTCGACTTGCCAGCACCAGACCGGCCCACCAACCCAACTTTTTCACCGGGTTTCAGCGTCAGGTTCAACGCCTGAATGCCACCCCTTTCGCGCCCATAGTGATGGGTGACGTTGGTAAATCGCACTTCGCCAGCCTTCATCTGCAGCGGCTTGGCGCCCGGCGCATCCAACAGCGCAATGGGCTGCGAGATCGTCTCCATCCCCTCAGCCACAACCCCGAGATTGCGGAAGAAGGAAGACAGCGCCCACATGATCCAGCCGGTCATCGCATTCAGTCGCAAAGTCAAAGCGGTGGCGGCAGCAACGGCGCCCACATTCGCCGCGCCCTGAATCCAAAGCCAGACCGCCCAGCCCACAACGCCCACGATCAGGAATCCGTTGATTGCCGTCAACATGATGTCCATCTTGGTAAAAATGCGCATCTCGGCCGAAAACGTCTGCCGCGCCTGCTCAATCGCCTCTTTGGCATAGCTTAGCTCTTGGTCGTGATGCGCGAACATCTTGACCGAGTGAATATTGGTATAGCTGTCCACTACGCGTCCGGTGATCCGCGAACGAGCATCCGACGAGGCCTTAGAGGCAGGGCCAACCGTCTTATGTGTCCACTTCACCAAAGCGGCATAAAGCACGAACCAGATGATCAATGGCAGGGCAAGCCGGGCATCTGCATTGGCCAGCAGAATGCCCGCACCCACCAGATAGGCCAGCGCAAACGCCAGTGCGTCGAAGATTTGAAAGATCGCATCGCCCGCAGCGGGCGGGGTTTGCATAATCCGGTTAGCGATCCGCCCCGCGAAATCGTTTTCAAACCAACCGACCGATTGGCGCAAAACCTGCGCATGTGAACGCCAGCGGATCAATGTGCCAAAATTCGGCAGCACGGTGTTGTTTAGCAGCAAAACGTCCAGCCCCTGCAGCAGGGGCCGTAAGATCAGGATGAACAAAGCCACACCGATCAATTCCAAACTATGGTTTGACACGATTTGCGCCGGGGTACTGCTGGAGAGCAGGTTCACCAGACGCCCCATGTAAGAAATCAACCAGATTTCAATTGCTGCAACAACGATAGAAGTCAGCGTTGCAAACACAAACACCTTTCGAAACGGGCGCGCATACGCCATCAGAAACGGCCAAAGCTTGTCAGGCATTTGGTCGGTGTGCGGATAAGGCGCGTAGGGGTCGATCAGGTTTTCGAAGAACCGGAACACGGGAACAAACACTCTTTGCTATCGCTTCAGCATATAGACCCAGTTGGGCCGAACGTCGAGCAACAGCTGGGTAACGGGCTAGGCCAGCAGCTCCGCCCGGGTCAGCATAAAGCCCGAGTCAATCCAACGCTGTTCAAGCTGTTTTAGTCGCGCACCCAATGCTGGGCCTGACAGCTCTGGCATCAAATCTGCGGCTTTGATGGGAAACTCTGCGGCCTGCCCCGCATCAATTTGTGCCTGCCAGTCAGCTGGGGGCGGGGTTTCAAAGCTGGCCCAGCGCAACAAGACCACATCATGGGCCAGTTGCGGATTCTCGCGATACGCCAGTTCAGCCGGGGGGACAGATGAACCAATGGCGCCGCGCAGCAGCGCCAGTCGTTTTGCCTCGGCCCGGCTCAGCTTCAAGCGCCGCGCCGCATCTTCACCACCAAGCGCGGCTAAACGGCGGATTGGGTCAGAGGGCTGGTGCTCTTCCACGTGTACCAAAATGGGCAAGGTTTTAGCCGTCGCGCCTGGCAGAACCTGGCCCAAAACACCTGCCTGTTCCATTGCTGCGACGCTGGGGGCCGGATCGGCGGCGGACAGAAGTTTTTTGACTTCAGCACCAATACGTTCACCAGAAAGCGTCTCTATTCCGGCTGAATTCTCTGCACAGGCGGCAAGGCCTTCGGGCTCCATCCCCTCATTCGGGTCGCCGTACCAAGCGTGAAACCTGAAGAACCGCAAAATGCGCAGATAGTCTTCCTTGATCCGGGCATGCGCATCGTCAATGAACCGGACCTTGCGTGCTTTCAAATCTGTCAAACCACCCAATGGGTCGATCACATCGCCCAAGGGTGTGGCGTAAAGCGCGTTCATGGTGAAATCGCGCCGATGGGCATCTTCTTCGGGCGTGTCCGAATACGCAACGACAGCCCGCCGCCCATCCGTTTCAACATCACGTCTGAAGGTCGTGATTTCATGCGGGATGTGATTTGCGATCACCGTGATCGTTCCATGATCAATCCCGGTCGGAACGGCGTGCAGGCCCGCCTTTTGCGAGATCTCTATCACCTGATCAGGTCGCGCATCCGTGGCGATGTCTATGTCAGACACGGGCGCGCCCAACAAAGTGTTTCGAACGCAGCCGCCGACAAACAGCGCCTGAAACCCAGCATCGACCAGCACCGAACAAACGGTTTGCGTCTCAGATCGCGCAAGCCACTCTGCGGTCAGCCGGGTCACGAGGACATCCGATCGGCCAAACCACGCAGAATCCGCGCGGTGGCACCCCAAATGTAATAGGGGCCGAAAGGCACGGTGTAATAGTGCCGCTGCTGCCCCATCCAGCGTCGCGATTGAACGATGAACCGCTCCGGATTGGTCACATGGTCAAAGGGGGTAAAGAAAACCTCTTCCACTTCGTTTTCTTCGGGAAGCGGGTGAAATTCGTCTCTAATGAGGCCCAAAATGGGGGTCACCGTGAAACTTGTAACGGTCTCATGGGTCGGCAATGTGCCCAGAACGTCGACGCTGGCGGGGTTAAGCCCGATCTCTTCTTCTGCCTCGCGCAGGGCGGTGGCTGTCAGGTCGGCGTCGCCCTCATCCTGTTTACCCCCTGGAAAAGCAATTTGCCCAGGGTGGTGTTTCAAGCGCGAAGAGCGTTTGGTCAAGACCACGGACAATCCCGCGGGTTTTTCAATCAGGCCAACCAACACGGCAGCATGGCGCAGTTTACGGCCCTCAGGTGGGCGATAATTCGGATTCAGGTCAAAATCAGAAGAGGCCCCGCCCGGAGCTGCCAAGGCCGTTTTCAGGCGGGTTAGAGCCTCATTCGTCACCTGAGCCCTCCGTCGCTTCAAAACCCAACGAGGCAGGATTCAGCTCATAGTGGGCGCCGCAGAACTGGCAGTCGGCGGTGACCAGCCCATCCTCGGTGGTCATGTGCGCGATGTCCTTGGCCGAGTAAATCGAAAGGCTCTCGCGCACCCTATGTTCTGAGCAGGTGCAGCCAAATTTCACGGGCTGCGCATCAAACACGCGCGGCTCTTCTTCGTGAAACAATCGTACCAACAAATCAGTCGAAGAAACCGACGGGCCAATCAGTTCCAGATCTTCAACGCTTTCCAGCAAAATGTTCACGCGATTCCAGTTTTCGGCAGCCTCGCCCTCCAGAACATCTTCGGGTTTGAGCAGCCCCTGCTCACCGGTGCCGCCTTCGCTGGCAACAAAAGGTGAAGCCTTGGGCATATGCTGCACCATAACGCCCCCCGCGCGCCAGGTTTCCTTGCCGCCGGCCAATTGCGAACGCCCGTAAGATAGCGCGAAACGCGTCGGCAGTTGCTCGGACTGCGCAAAATAGCTTTGGGCGCAGCTCGCCAGCGATCCGCCAGCAATAGGTGTGATGCCCTGATAGGGCACCATGCCTTCGCCCTGATCAATCAACACGGCCAGATAGCCTTTGCCGATCTGTGAAAATGGCGCTGCCTTGTTGTCAATCCGGTCTGCATCATAGCTGGCATAAGCCCGAACGCGTGCAGGTTCGCCGTCTTCCGTAGGGCCGTAGTAATCGGTCGCAATCAAGCGTGCCGGTCCGTCACCACGCACTTGAAGCGAAAGCTTCCAGCGAAGCTTGATGGTTTGACCGATCATAGCGGTTAACAATGCGGCCTCGGCAACAAGCGCCTCGATCACCGGTGGGTAATCGTGCTGTGCCAGAACCTGATCCAACACGCCATCAAGGCGCGCGACCCGGCCGCGGATATCGCTGCGGTCAAGTTGAAACGGAAGGACGGTATCGTCCCAAGCTATTTGTGATCCGAGTGACATGGGGTTTCCTTGTGCGCCTTTGCTTGGCATACCGCGTCAATATAGGCGGTTCAACCAAGACACCAAGGGGGCGACATGATCAGACGGTTCGGGCAACCTCCGCGCACCGATCAAATCTATCGGTTGCGGCCAGGGTGCTATGGGGTTTTGCTTAAGGGGCGGGATGTATTATTGACCCACCAAATCAGCCCAACATCCGAGATACAGCTTCCCGGTGGCGGGATGGACCAAGGCGAGTCGCCAATGGCCACTCTCCATCGGGAAGTTCTTGAAGAAACCGGGTGGCGGATCGCGCCAATCCGGCGGCTGGGCGCGTTTTGCCGTTTTACCTATATGCCAGAGTACGACATGTGGGCCCAAAAGCTGTGTCAGATCTATCTGGCACGCCCCGTGATCCAGCTTCATCCACCGACGGAACCAGATCATCAGGCGGTTTGGCTACCGCTGGCCGAAGCCATCCCTGCCTTGGCAAATAGTGGGGACCGGCATTTCGCGGCGAAGCTTCTTTAACGGTATTCCAACATCACAGCAGAAACATCATCATCCAGCGCCGCGCCGGCCTGCCGTTGTGTCAGCTGCCAAAACAGATCGTCCAGAACGTCTGGTCCGGTAAGTTGGTGGCTCCGCTTCAGCATCCTGGCAAGCCCGTCCTCTTCCAGCATCTCGCCATCCGCGCAGACAGCTTCTGTAAATCCATCCGAATAAAGCAGCAGGCGATCACCGGGATTCAGTTGGACCTCAAAAGAGTCGTAGTCCGCATCGGCAACCAAACCGATGGGCAATCCGCCGGTACCAATAAACTCGATCTCGCCGTCTGATCTCTGTATGACCGGATGCGGATGCCCGGCCTGTACCAACCGCAAACGCCCCGAGTTGAGGTCGGCCACACCAAAGATCATGGTGAAGTATTCCTCCACGCCGGTGTCAGACAAAAGCCGATCATTCAGAATGCGCGCGACCTCATCCGGTTGGCGCAGCGCATAGAACTTTTCAAATCGGTGTTTCAAAGCAATGTTCTGCTCCGGAAAGCGCGCATTCAGGTAACCCGCCAGCCGCGCAGTCATCATCGCCGACGTGATACCGTGACCAGAGACATCTATACTATAGAAACCAAGCTGGTTCTCGCTCGGAGAAAACATCCCAACCAGATCGCCCCCGACATGTCCGCAGGGCTTCAACAGCATGGAAAGTTGGGATTCCCCGTATTTACGATGCCGCTCCGGCACCAGGGCTTCCTGAATTTTTCGCGCCTGCATCAAATCGCGATCAATGATGTCATGATGACGCTGGAGTTTCTCAAGCGCATCCCGAATCAATTCGTTCTTTTCGTTCAGTTCCTGTTCCATGTGCAGCACGCGTTCACCCGCCGAAAGGCGTGCGCGCAATTCGCTGGCATTGACTGGTTTGGTCAGAAAATCGTCAGCGCCAACTTCCAGCCCGCTGACCACCTCGTTGGTTTCAGACTTCGACGTCAGCAGAATGAAGTAGCCATAGCTTTCGCGGGGCATCTCGCGGAATTTTTTGCAAAACTCCAACCCTGACATGCCCGGCATGATCCAGCCACTAATGATGAAATCAACGGTGTTGGATGCACAATACTCCAGCGCCTCGGCGGCTGAAGACGCCTCTGCCACCTGATATCCCCATTTCGCCAGCAACGCCTTCAGGATGCGTCGTTGAACACGGCTTTCGTCCACCAACAAGACGACACGTAACGTATCCGCAGCCGGCGCAACGGGCTGGCCAGGCATAGTTTTCGGTATGATGCTCACTAGATCCCTCAGTTTCATAATCCGGCCTGTTCATCTTTACGTCCGCGGCCTTAACGACGTGTGAAGACCTCAAAAGATCGGGCCTTCTGCAAGTTACCGGTTGTTAAGAACTTCGCAGTAACTTGAGGCTCTGTTGGAGGGGTTTGTATCGGTATGGAGAAGACCAGATGATCAATTGGGGTCGCGTGGAAGAACTTAAGGAAGAAGTCGGCGCGGAGGCATTTGGCGAAGTCATTGAACTGTTTTTGGAGGAAGTCGACGAAGCGACAAATCGTATCGCCGAAACAAAAGACCGTTCAACTCTGCCCGATGATCTGCACTTTCTGAAAGGCGCCGCAATGAACCTGGGTTTTGCCGAGTTCGCCGCCATCTGCGCTGAATATGAACGCACGGCAAAGACTGACGGAAACGACGCGCCTGACATAGGTTTGTTGGTGACTTGCTATGCTGAATCAAAGTCTATTTTTATGGACCAAATCAGCGGTCTGAATGCCGCTTAAAGCACAAATTGTGCCAGTAGCTCGTCCTCGGTAATATCCTTATAGACCAACCCTTCGGCTTCCATTTTTGCGAAAAGCTTCTCGAAGTTCTGTGCACGGCTTGTTTCAATACCAATCAGCACCGAGCCAAAGTTGCGCGCGGATTTCTTAAGGTATTCGAAACGGGCAATGTCGTCTTCGGGGCCCAACATTTCCAGAAAATCACGCAACGCGCCGGGGCGTTGTGGCAACCGCAGGATAAAGTATTTTTTGACACCCGTGTATCTCTGAGCACGCTCTTTTACTTCAGGAAGGCGCTCAAAATCGAAGTTACCGCCAGAGGTGACGCAGACAACGGTCTTTCCTTTGATCTCATCAGCCAGTTCCGGCAATACATCAACCGACAGCGCTCCTGCGGGTTCTAATACAATGCCCTCGACGTTCAACATCTCGAGGATCGTCACACAAATACGATCTTCGGGCGCCGCCAGCACGTCATTTAGCGGAACATCCTGAAGCGCCGCAAACGGATGGCTTCCGATCCGCGCAACCGCAGCGCCATCAACGAATGTGTCAACTTGATCCAATGCCACAGGCTGGCCCGCCGCCAAGGCCGCGCGCAACGAAGCGCCGCCAAGCGGCTCGGCAAATTTTAAAGACGTCGCTGGCGCAACAGCACTAAAAAGCTGCTTCACCCCGGCCGACAACCCGCCACCACCCACCGGAAGCACGACAAGATCAGGCGCCTTTGGCAATGCATCCAGTAACTCAACTCCGACCGAGGCCTGACCTTCGATCACATCTACATCGTCAAAAGGTGCCAGAAAATGTCCGCCCGAACGAGTGCAATGCGCCTGAGCCTCGGCCAGAGTGTCATCGAAGTAATCCCCAATCAGCCGGATTTCGATGGCGTCGCCGCCAAAGATCTTGGTCTTGTCGATCTTTTGCTGAGGTGTCGTGACCGGCATAAAGATCACACCTTTCACCCCGAAATGTCGGCAAACAAAAGCCACGCCCTGCGCGTGATTGCCTGCGCTTGCGCAGACAAAAAGATCTTGATCAGGCTGCTCAGCAAGCACCTTGCGCATGGCATTAAACGCGCCACGAATTTTATAGGACCTGACCGGCGACAGATCCTCGCGCTTCAACCAAATCTCTGCACCAAACCGCGCGGAAAGATGATCGTTGCGCTGCAAAGGCGTCGCCGGAAACAGATCGCGCATCGCTTGTTCCGCGGCGCGGGCGTTGGTCTCAAAATCAGTCATACACCTTGAGTGACCGAACCCCCCGGCCAACGCAAGCCCATGCGGCGAATTGGGACATTCAGATCAGCTCTCGTCCTTCGACGTAGTGACCATAAAGCGTGGTCAGCACGCTCATGTTGATGACCGTCAATACCGGCTGGGTCGCGATCTGAACTGCAACGCCAAGAAATGGTGTGATGAGAGTTCCACCCAACGACAGGCCAGAGAGCAACATCCCAAGCACCATGCTTAGAAAATAGCACAGTACGATTGGCCAAGTTGACCCACGCGTGGCCTCCCAAGCTTCCCTAACAGTAAGCTTTCGTCCGATCGCCGCTGCCGGGAGCACAACGCTTGCCCGCAAGAAAAAAACGCTGAATACCAACATCATTAGAAGCGGCACCAGCCCGAGCACCGGACTATTCGTCACGGCGACCAGCGCCCAAAGTAGCACCGCGACAGGAATCATACACACCACCCCGATCAACGACAGCAGGAGTATCTTGCCAACATAAGACATCATTGCATTCATATGCGGCTTGGGCAGAGCACCCACAGGGCGTTCCTCCAACAAAACAAACCTGTGCCATGCCACAGCGACCCAGATGAAGGTAAAAACTATCAGCAAAAACGCTGTTAGAATGAATATCGGGTTCGGGCCCTGTGCCGGTTGAGCGCTTGCATCCAATTCTTCGAAGCTAAGTCCCGACATATACATGGCGCCGACAAACACAGCCGCAGCGATCAAGACGGGTGGTACCAAAATTCTCAACACTGTTCCGAAATTTCCAAAAACCATGCGCAACGCATGTGTGAAAATCTTAAAGCCCTTCAAAGCAAATCCTTTCAGTTGAAACCGCACACAAGCTATCGCCTTTTGCTGTCGCACAACAAGCCATTTCCCGTGATCACCTTGCCCTTACGCGCAAAACCCGTTATCGCCCGCGCGATACCCCGATTGCAGGAGCTCCTATGTCCGCGCCCAAGAAAGTTGTTCTGGCCTATTCCGGTGGCCTTGATACCTCGATCATCCTCAAATGGTTGCAGACCGAATACGGCTGCGAGGTCGTGACCTTTACCGCTGACCTTGGTCAGGGCGAGGAGTTGGAACCGGCGCGCGAAAAGGCGATCATGCTGGGGATCAAGCCGGAGAACATCTATATCGAAGACCTGCGCGAAGAGTTTGTGCGTGATTTCGTCAACCCGATGTTCCGCGCCAATGCGCAATACGAAGGCCTGTACCTGCTGGGCACTTCAATCGCGCGTCCGCTGATTTCGAAGCGTCTGATCGAAATCGCTGAAGAAACCGGTGCCGATGCCATCGCCCACGGCGCCACCGGCAAAGGCAATGATCAGGTGCGGTTCGAACTGGCCGCTTACGCGCTGAACCCGTCGATCAAGGTGATCGCGCCTTGGCGTGAATGGGATCTGACCAGCCGTACCAAGCTGCTGGAATTCGCCGAATTGAACCAGATCCCCGTTGCCAAAGACAAACGTGGCGAGGCGCCCTTCAGCGTTGATGCCAACCTGCTGCACACCTCGTCCGAGGGTAAAGTGCTGGAAGACCCGGCCGAAGATGCGCCCGATTACGTCTATCAGCGCACCGTCCACCCCGAAGATGCACCGGACGAGGCTGAGTTCATCGAGATCGGCTTTGAAAAAGGCGATGCAGTCGCAATCAACGGCAAGCCTGTGACGGCGGCTGAGATGCTGACGCAACTAAACGAATACGGTCGTAAGCACGGCATTGGCCGTCTGGACCTGGTCGAAGGCCGGTTTGTGGGCATGAAATCGCGCGGTATCTATGAAACCCCGGGCGGCACCATTCTGCTGGAAGCCCATCGCGGGATCGAATCCATCACCATGGACCGCGGCGCGATGCATCTGAAAGACCAGCTGATGCCGCAATACGCCGAAGCCATCTATAATGGTTTCTGGTTCTCGCCCGAGCGTGAGATGCTGCAAGCCGCCATCGACAAGTCGCAAGAACATGTCACCGGCACCGTTCGGCTGAAGCTATACAAAGGCTTGGCCCGCACCGTTGGTCGGTGGTCCGATCACAGCCTGTACTCCGAAGCGCATGTAACGTTTGAGGATGATGCGGGCGCCTATGACCAGAAAGACGCAGCTGGATTTATCCAGCTAAACGCGCTGCGTTTGAAACTTTTGGCCGCGCGCGACAAGCGTCTGAAGGGCTAAAACCCGGAAAACCCGCCAAAACGCCGCCTTCGGGCGGCGTTTTTGTTTCAATTGATCGAACCTGCGTGAGCTCACATCCATGTCAGTTCCCTGTGCACTGCACGCAAGAGTATGGTCTTGGCAACAAAGGAGCTTGCCATGACATCCGCAGTTCAGAACTTTAAATCCATCACCTTGATGGTCGCCATTGCTATCGGATTACTTGCCCATTGCTCGGCCGCTAACGCTGCGCCGAACGAAAAGGCCTATGTGGCTGGTGGATGCTTTTGGTGCGTCGAATCCGATTTCGAGAGCGTAAAAGGTGTGAAAGAGGTTGTGTCAGGCTTCGCTGGCGGAACGGTCGCGAACCCGACCTACAAGCAGGTCGTGCGTGGTGGCACCGGGCATTACGAGGCTGTCGAAATCACCTATGACCCCGATCAGATCAGCTATGAAACTTTGCTGGATCTGTTCTTTCGCAGCGTTGATCCGACGGATGCCGGCGGGCAGTTTTGCGACCGCGGCCAAAGCTATGCCACAGCGATTTTCGTCTCTAACTCGGCAGAACGCGCCGCTGCAAAGGCGGCAGTCGCCAAAGCACAATCCGCTTTGGGCAAGAAGGTCGTGACCCCAATTCTGGACGCTGGCCCGTTCTATGCCGCCGAAAAGTACCATCAGGACTATTACAAAAAGCGCGATATCGTTGTTACCCGCTTTGGCCCGAAATCGAAGGCCGAAGCCTATAAGCGCTATCGCAAGGCCTGCGGTCGCGATGCAAAAGTAAAGGCGCTTTGGGGCAAACAAGCACCGTTCGCCGACGCTCACTGATCGTTCAGAAAACTTTGGATTTCTTCTAATCCGGGCATGGCCGCTGCCGTGCCCGGTTTCGTTACCTGAAGAGCAGAGGCCGCAACGGCAAAACGCAGAACATCAGTCCCCGGCAAGCCCCGGTCCATCGCCGCTGCCAAAGCGCCGGTGAAACAATCCCCAGCGCCGGTGGTGTCAATCGGGCCAACCTCAAACCCGGGCTGCGCAATCTCTGACCCGCTCTTGCACCAAACTGCGCCTCGCGCGCCCAGGGTAATGACCGTCTGAGGCAGTTCGGCCGCACCCAACGCCTCGTGCAACTGCTGGGCCTCTACCTCGTTCATCACCAACATGTCGATGTAGGGCAAGACCGCTTGAACGGCCCGTACATCAAAGGGCGCGGCGGAATAGATCACAAACAGTCCCTTTTCCCGCCCAATACGGGCGGCATCCGCTTGGGCAGAGGTTTCGTTCTGCAACAACAAAACATCGCCAACCTTGGCGAAACGCAGAGCGGCTTCGGCATCAGCGCCGGTCAGCCTGCGGTTCGCGCCGGGGACAATTACGATGCTGTTTTCGGCGTCAGGATCAACGCAAATCACCGCATGGCCAGACGGTTCTGCCAGTTTCACAACATTCGAAGTATCGACCCCAAAACTACCCAAAGCAGCGCGGGCCCATTCACCACCTGCTCCAACGGCGCCTCCGTGAAACACCTTGGCGCCAGCCCGCGCAGCAGCAACAGATTGATTGGCGCCCTTGCCCCCCAATCCTGTTCGATAGGTTTTCGCAGCGATCGTTTCCCCCGGCGCAGGCAAATGCGCCACTTCATAGAAGTGGTCGATATTAATCGAGCCGAGGTTAAAAACCGCCATTAACCCACCTTGCTTGCCGCCATCAGGGCCATGTTCATAATGTCATTCACCGTGGACACGGTCGAACAGATCTGGATTGGCTTATCAACACCGGTCAGGATCGGGCCGATTACCGTTGCACCGGCCATTTCCTGCATCAGCTTTACCGAGATCGACGCCGAGTGGCGCGCCGGTACGACCAGTACGTTCGCCGGACCGGTCAAGCGCGAGAACGGATAAGCCTCCATCGCGGACTTGTTCAGTGCCACGTCGACGGCCATCTCGCCCTCATACTCGAAATCAACGCCGCGTTCGTCCAAAACCTGCGGAGCGATGTGCATCTTGTGTGCACGTTCCGACACCGGATAGCCAAAAGTCGAGAAGCTGACAAAGGCCACGCGCGGCACAAGCCCAAGGCTGCGCGCCACACCGGCTGCGCGTTCGGCAATATTGGCCAAATCGTTTTCATCCGGCCATTCATGCACCAATGTATCGGCAATCAGCACGATGCGGCCCTTGTGCAAAAGCGCCGTCACACCCACAGCACCATCCTTGGCGCTGGCGTCGAAAACATTGTTGATGAGCTCAAGCACATGCGCTGATTTCCGGGTCGCGCCAGTAATCAGACCATCGCCATGCCCGTGCGCCAGCATCAAGGACGCGAACACATGACGGTCACGCGCGGCCAGTTTGCGGATGTCCATCCGGTCATAGCCTTTGCGCTGGAGACGCTCATACAAGAAGTCCTGATAGGTATCGAGGTGCGTGGTGTTGGCGGCGTTCACGATCGTAAGCTCACGCAGCGCATCGCCCATCCCGGCTGTTTCCATCAGCTCTTTGACCGTGGTTTCACGGCCAACAACCAGCGCCTGACCATAGCCAGTGCGTTGATACTGAACGGCGGCGCGCAATACGCGCACGTCGTCGCCCTCGGCAAAGATCATCCGGGCCTGTTTGGATTTCGCACGGGCCGAAATACCGCGCAAAACGCTGGCAGTCGGGTCAACCCGCGCCTTCAGCTGTTCCGCATAGCCTTCCAGATCGACAATCGGACGGCGGGCGACGCCGGTGTCCATACCCGCCCGCGCCACGGCAGGTGGGATCATATAGATCAGGCGCGGATCAAACGGCGTGGGGATAATGTAATCGCGGCCAAAGCTAAGTTTGCGGCCATAGGCCATTGCGACCTCGTCTGGCACGTCCTCACGCGCCATTTCAGCCAAAGCTTCGGCGCAGGCGATCTTCATCTCGTCATTGATGGCGCGAGCGTTGATATCCAACGCGCCTCGGAACAGATAAGGGAAACCCAGCACGTTGTTTACCTGGTTCGGATAGTCCGAACGACCGGTGGCAACAATCGCGTCGGTGCGCACGGCGTGGGCCTCTTCCGGGGTGATTTCCGGATCGGGGTTGGCCATGGCAAAGATCACCGGGTTGTCAGCCATGCTGGCGACCATATCCGGCGTCACAGCACCTTTGACCGACACGCCCAAAAACACGTCAGCACCATCCATGGCTTCTTCCAATGTGCGTGCATCGGTCACGGCGGCATGCGCAGACTTCCACTGGTTCATGCCTTCGGTGCGGCCCTGATAGATCACGCCCTTGGTGTCACACATGATGCAATTGTCATGCTTGGCGCCCATCGCCTTGATCAGTTCAAGGCAGGCAATCCCGGCAGCACCCGCACCGTTCAGAACGATACGGCAGTCTTCAATCTTTTTACCTGAAATATGCAGCGCATTGATCAGACCAGCGGCACAGATCACAGCAGTACCATGCTGGTCATCGTGGAAGACCGGAATATCCATCTCTTCCTTCAGGCGCTGTTCAATAATGAAACATTCGGGCGCTTTGATGTCTTCCAGATTGATCCCACCAAAGGTCGGACCCATCAGGCTGACGGCTTTGATGATCTCTTCGGGGTCTTCTGTGTCCAGTTCGATGTCGATGGCGTTGACGTCAGCAAAGCGTTTGAACAGAACCGCCTTGCCTTCCATCACGGGTTTCGACGCCAGGGCACCCAGGTTCCCCAGGCCCAGGATCGCGGTACCGTTTGACACCACGGCCACCATGTTACCCTTGGTCGTATAGTCGTAAGCAGTTTCCGGGGCTTCGGCGATGGCCTCAACCGGCACGGCGACACCCGGGCTGTAGGCCAGCGACAGATCGCGCTGCGTGGTCATCGGCGTGCTGGCGACAATGTCGAATTTCCCTGGAGCTGGCTCCAGATGATAGGCCAGTGCCTCTTCACGGGTGATCTTGGTATTACTTGCCATCGGTTGTCGCTCTCCTCGTCTCGTCTAGCCCTCTTAACGCCCTGCGCGCCCAGCCTCAACAAAAGAAGGGATTTCGGCTTTCACAGGAATCCCCACCTTTGTATGGTCTTGGAAACGCAGATCCGGGGGAATTTAGTGGCAGTCGCGAATGCAGGCGTAACGCCAGTGATGGCGCAGTTTCTGGAAATCAAAGAAGCACATAAAGATGCGCTTCTGTTTTTCCGTATGGGCGATTTCTATGAGCTGTTCTTTGACGATGCCGTTGCTGCGGCTGAGGCATTGGACATTGCCCTGACAAAACGCGGCAAACACCTTGGCGAAGACATCCCCATGTGTGGCGTGCCCCAACATGCCGCTGAAAACTATCTTTTGACGCTAATCCGCAAGGGCTTTCGGGTGGCAGTGTGTGAACAGATGGAGAGCCCGGCCGAGGCCAAGAAGCGCGGCTCGAAGTCTGTTGTACGGCGCGAAGTTGTGCGGCTGGTCACCCCCGGCACGTTGACCGAAGAAAGCCTGCTTGAAGCGCGCCGCCACAATTATCTTGCAGCTTTCGCCGAGGTGCGCGGCGAAAGTGCGTTGGCTTGGGTCGATATATCAACCGGCGCGTTCCGGGTAATGCCTTGCCCAAAGGTGCGACTGGCCCCCGAGCTGGCGCGCCTGACCCCACGCGAGGTGGTGGTTGTTGATCGTGTAGAGGGCGATTTGGCCGAATTAGTCTCTGAATCGGGCGCGTCTCTTACGCCACTTTCCCCGGCCAGTTTCGATTCTACAAATGCCACAGGGCGGCTGACCGGGCTGTTTAAAGTCGACAGTCTGGATGCGTTTGGCAATTTCAGCCGCGCGGAACTGTCTGCGATGGGTGCGATAGTCGATTATTTGGACATTACCCAAAAAGGCCGTTTGCCTTTGTTGCGCCCGCCCATGCGCGAACAGCCGGCGGGGAATGTTCAGATCGACGCGGCCACACGCAGAAATCTGGAGTTGACCGCAAGCCTTACAGGAGGGCGCGAAGGCTCGCTTCTTGCTGCTATTGATCGCACTGTCACGGCAGCCGGCGCGCGTTTGTTAGAACGCCGCATCTCGGCCCCGTCGCGCACGCTGAATACCATCAAGGCTCGGCTCGATTCTGTGCGTTTTGCAGTTGAACAGAGCCGCATTTCTGCTGACCTGCGCGACGCCCTGCGCAAGGTGCCGGACATTGACCGCGCGCTTTCCCGATTGGGTCTGGATCGCGGCGGACCCCGCGATCTTGCGGCCATTCGCAACGGATTGGAACAGGCCGGTACCATCGCACAGGATATGCCAGACGATGTGCCGCCTTTGTTGGCAGACGCTGCCAAGGCCTTGATCGGCCATGATGCCCTGTTGGATCTGCTGGATCATGCCCTGATTGCGGAACCGCCTTTGCTGGCCCGCGATGGCGGCTACATTGCGCCCGGATATGACGGTGAACTGGACGAATCCCGCACCCTGCGCGACGAAGGGCGCAGTGTTATCGCCGGGATGCAGGCTGAATATTCAGCTATGACAGGCGTGCAGTCGCTTAAGATCAAGCACAACAACGTGCTGGGTTATTTCATCGAAACCACCGCAAAACACGCGGACATGATGCTCTCGGCCCCATTGTCGGAAACCTTTATCCATCGTCAGACCACAGCCAACGCTGTGCGTTTCACAACGGTTGAACTGTCTGAACTGGAAACCAAGATCCTGAACGCCGGGAACCGCGCGCTTGAAATCGAAAAGCGAATATTCGAGACCTTGCGCCATGCGGTCATGGATCAGGCTGCACAGATTGGGCAGGCCGCCAGCGCCTTGGCTGAGATTGATCTGGCCACATCCTTCGCCGATCTGGCCATAGGCGAAAACTGGTGCGCGCCGGTGGTTGATGACAGCCGGGCGTTCGACATCAAAGGTGGCCGGCATCCGGTTGTAGAAAACGCGCTGCGCAAACAGGGTGGCGCGCCGTTCATCGCCAATGATTGTGACCTCAGCGCGGATCAAGAGGCCGCAATATGGTTGCTAACTGGCCCAAACATGTCAGGTAAATCGACATTCCTGCGTCAGAACGCCTTGATCGCCCTGCTGGCGCAAGCTGGCAGTTATGTACCCGCAGCGTCGGCCCATATCGGGCTGGTATCACAGATTTTCAGCCGGGTCGGGGCCTCGGACGATCTGGCACGAGGCCGATCTACCTTTATGGTCGAGATGGTCGAAACAGCGGCGATCCTGAACCAAGCCGATGATCGTGCTATCGTGATTCTAGATGAAATCGGCCGTGGCACCGCCACCTATGACGGGCTGTCCATCGCCTGGGCCACGCTGGAACATCTGCATGGCGTTAACCGTGCTCGCGCCCTGTTCGCAACGCATTACCACGAGATGACAACGCTGGCCGGGCAGTTGGACGGCGTGGAAAACGCCACCGTCGCAGTGCGTGAATGGGAAGGCGATGTGATCTTTCTGCACGAGGTCCAGAAAGGCGCAGCAGACCGATCTTACGGTGTTCAGGTCGCTAAATTGGCGGGACTACCAGACACAGTAGTGGCGCGCGCCCGTGTCGTGTTGGATGCGCTGGAAAAAGGCGAACGAGATGGCGGCGGGCAAAAGGCTGTGATTGACGATCTACCACTGTTTGCCGCGACACCGGCGCCAGCGCCTGTTGCATCAACCAAGCCCAGCGCTGTCGAAGACGCATTGCAAGACACTCACCCAGACGAACTGACCCCACGCGAAGCGTTGGATTTGGTGTATCGACTGAAGGGTTTGCTGGAATAAGAAAAGGCGGCCAAAGCCGCCCTTTAAATTACGATGCCGGGGTCGAGGAAACGCCGACCTGCGCAGGCCGCAGCAAACGCTCGTGCAACATAAAGCCGCGAGTCATCACTTGGATGATTTCACCTGCTTTAGTACCGGGCACCGGGGCTTCGAACATTGCTTCATGCATCTGCGGATCAAACGTATCCCCGAGTTCGGGATACACTTCGGAAATCCCGTGCTTTGAGAACACGCTTAGCAGTTCGCGCAAGGTCAGCTCTACGCCTTCGATCAGGGCCTTATTTGCATCGCGCTGATCTTCTTCGACTGCTTCCAAAGCACGGTTCAGGTTATCATAAACTGGCAGCATATCCCGCGCCAGCTTTGAACCACCGTATTGCTCGGCCTCGCGCCGATCACGCTCGCCACGCTTGCGCGAATTTTCGGCGTCCGCCAGCGCTCGCATAAAGCGGTCTCGCATATCGTCACGCTCAGCGCGCAGCGTTTCGACCTCTTCATCTGCGCTATCCAGCGCATCCAGATCGACTTCCTGTTCAAGCATGTCGTCCAGCGACAGCTCTTCTTTGTTCTGTTCGGCGTCAGCCATCGTCTACCTCTTGCCCTGGTCCGAGATCAGTTTCCCGACCAGCTGAGCGGTGTAGTCCACAATCGGTACAATCCGGCCATAGTTCAGCCGCGTCGGTCCGATCACGCCCACAGCGCCAATGATCTTACGGTCAGCGTTCATATAGGGAGAGACCACCAGAGAGGAACCCGAAAGTGAAAAAAGTTTGTTTTCCGAGCCAATAAAAATACGTACGCCTTCGCCCTGCTCGGTCAGTTCCAGAAAATCGGCGATATCACGTTTGCGTTCCAGGTCATCAAACAACTCGCGAATGCGTTCTAATTCGGTTGCTTCGGTCGAATCATCCAAAAGATTCGAGCGCCCACGCACGATCAGCCGTTCATAGGATTGGCCTTCGTTTTCCCACATAGCCAGACCGCTTTCGACCATCTGACGCGCCAAAACATCAAGTTGCTGGCGATGTTCCGAAATTTCACGCGCTATCGCATCGCTTAGTTCAGACAGCGTACGCCCCTCGGCCAGTGCATTCAGAAAATTCGCTGCCTCGCGCATAGAGCTGGGCGTTTGCCCGGCAGGGGGTTGAAACACGCGGTTTTCGACGTGACCATCAGCAAATACCAGCACCACAAGAGCGCGATCATGGGCTAAGCTGACAAACTCGATATGGCGGATTGGTGCTTCGTGCTTGGGTGTCAGAACAAGGCTTGCACCATGAGTCGCACCCGACAAAGCCGAACCAACACGATCCAGCATGCTGCCGACATCACTTTCGCCTTCTCCGACGGTCGCATGAATTGAATCCCGGTCGGACTCGTCCAGATCACGGACTTCCAAAAGCCCGTCAACAAACATCCGCAAGCCCGTTTCGGTTGGCATGCGCCCGGCACTGACATGCGGGCTACCCAATAAACCCAGATACTCCAGGTCCGCCATGGCATTGCGGATCGTTGCAGCAGACACCTTTTCGCTCATGGTTCGGGTCAAACTGCGCGAGCCAACAGGCTCTCCAGTTTCAAGATAGCCTTCGACCACCCGGCGAAACACCTCGCGAGAGCGTTCGTTCATTTCGTTTAGTATCTGAGCCTTTTGCGACATCTGGCCCTTCCCGTTGTACGGACGCCATTAAAATGCATGTGTTCGCGGCGTCAATCGGGCTTGCATCAAAAGCCGCCACATGGGAGCAAAGCGCAACTTAGATATAAAGGAAGATCTGATGCGCCCTTCAGGCCGTGATGTAAGCGAAATGCGCCCGATTTCAATCGAAACCAACGTGACCAAGCACGCCGAAGGCTCGTGCCTGATCAAGATCGGCGACACGCATGTTCTGTGCACCGCTTCGTTGGAAGCACGCGTTCCACCGTTCCTCCGCAATTCGGGTCTTGGGTGGGTGACGGCCGAATATGGCATGCTGCCACGTTCGACTGGGTCGCGCATGCGGCGCGAGGCCACAGCGGGCAAACAAGGCGGTCGTACGGTTGAAATTCAACGCTTGATTGGACGCAGCCTGCGTGCTGGCGTGGATCGCGTTGCGATGGGCGAACGCCAGATCACCGTTGATTGCGACGTCATCCAAGCTGACGGAGGCACCCGTTGCGCCGCGATCACTGGTGGCTGGGTTGCCTTGCGTCTGGCCGTAAACAAGCTGATGAAAGCGGGCGATATTATCTCGGATCCGCTGACCGATCATGTCGCGGCGGTGTCTTGCGGCGTTTATGCCGGCCAGCCGGTGCTTGATCTGGACTATCCCGAAGATTCCGACGCTGGCGTGGATGGCAACTTTGTCCTGACCGGCGCGGGCAAAATGATCGAAGTACAGATGTCGGCCGAAGGCTCTACCTATAGCCGGGACCAGATGAACACGCTGCTCGATCTTGCTGAAAAAGGCATATCCGAGCTGGTCGTTGCCCAGAAACAAGCGACGGAGAGCTAAATGCGCACCTTCACCGACGAGAAACTGCTGATTGCCACCCATAACAAGGGCAAGCTGGCCGAGATCGAGGCGCTTTTGGCGCCTTTCGGCATCAGTGTGACCTCCGCCGGTGAAATGGGCCTCCCCGAACCTGAAGAGACTGAAGACACGTTCATCGGCAATGCCCGGATCAAAGCCCACGCCGCGTGCAAGGCCACCGGCCTGCCCGCGCTGGCCGATGATTCCGGAATTGAAATCGACGGTTTGGGTGGCGCGCCGGGCGTTTATACAGCCGATTGGGCTGAAACAGGCAATGGTCGTGACTTTGTTATGGCCATGACCCGGTCATGGGAAGAACTTGAAGCCGCCAAGGCCCCCTTCCCTCGCACCGCTCGGTTCTGCTGTACATTCGTGCTGGCCTGGCCCGATGGGCATGATGAAGTTTTCGAAGGTTTCGCGCCCGGCCATATCGTTTGGCCCATGCGCGGTCTTGAAGGCCACGGTTACGATCCGATTTTCCAGCCTGAAGGGTATGACATCACCTTTGGCGAAATGGACGCGGGTCTGAAAAACAACATCAGTCATCGCGCAGATGCCTTCCGCAAGCTGGTTTCGGTTTTTGAGCGCTGATGATTGGCAAAACGGAGGCTTCGGCCTCTACCTGCACTGGCCCTTCTGTCAGGCCAAATGTCCATATTGTGATTTTAACAGCCACGTTGCCGCAGAAATCGACCAATCTCGCTGGAAGAGTGCCTATTTATCCGAAATTCACCGTGTCGGAAAACTGACCAAGGGCCGGGTTTTAAACACAGTGTTTTTCGGCGGGGGCACCCCATCTTTGATGGATCCGGCTCTTGTCGCCGCGATACTTGAAGAGATCCATAAAACCTGGCCTACTTCCAATGCCTTGGAAGTCACGCTTGAAGCAAACCCAACCTCTGTCGAGGCGGGCAAGTTTCAGGGCTTCCGACAAGCTGGGGTGAACCGGCTGTCCATGGGCGTACAATCCCTAAACGATGATGATTTGCGCCGTCTGGGGCGCATGCATAACGTACAAGAAGCAATTCAAGCCTTTGATATTGCTAAGAAAAACTTTGATCGTGTTAGTTTTGACCTTATCTATGCACGCCAGGATCAAACGGTGGAGAATTGGCGCGCCGAGCTTAAAGAAGCGCTGTCGATGGCCGTGGACCACTTGTCGATGTACCAGCTGACGATCGAATCCGGCACGGCTTTTGGTGACCGCTATGCGCGAGGCAAGCTCGGCGGTTTGCCAGATGACGACAGCGCAAGCGAGATGTATTTCGTCACGCAGGAAGAGTGCGAAAAGGCGGGCATGCCAGCCTACGAAGTGTCTAATCACGCTGAAATAGGTTCTGAATCGCGTCACAACCTGATCTATTGGCGGTATGGCGATTATGCGGGAATTGGACCCGGCGCGCATGGGCGGCTGACGATGAACGGGCAGCGCTATGCGACGGATACCCCGCTATCGCCAGAAAAGTGGCTTCAGCGTGTCGAAAACCACGGCAGCGGGGACAACCCTCACACCGCATTGTCAATCTCTGAACAAGCGGTCGAATTTCTGTTGATGGGCCTTCGTCTAGCCGAGGGCATCGACACAAACCGGTTTGAGCGCCTCTCAGGCGCGCCGCTAGATGCTGAAAAGCTCGACTCATTGCTGGAGATCGGCATGATCAGCCTTGAAAATCATCGGCTCCGCGCCACATCGCAAGGGCGTGCCGTGCTGAACGCCGTGCTACGAGAGCTTATACCGGGGTAACCGATGCGATTGATCTGGATGCTATTAGGATTGTGTTGCGTAGGTCTTGGCGCGATTGGCGCCGTGTTGCCTCTTTTGCCAACGGTGCCGTTTTTGTTGTTGGCCGCTTTCTTCTTCGCCCGCTCTTCTGACACGCTTCACAATTGGCTGCTGACACATCCGCGCTTTGGCCAGCCGATCATCGACTGGCACGAAAAAGGCGCCATTCGGCGCCCGGTTAAGTGGGTGGCCACGGCGTCTATCCTGTTGGCATTTGGACTTGCGGCCGCAATGGGCGTGCGGCCTACGATTTTGATGATTCAAGCCGCAACCCTGTGTTGCGTGGCGCTGTTTATTTGGACCCGTCCAGAGGTGTAGCCGTTAGAACACGGCACAGCTCGTCCAAGTCTTCCAATGTTTTGTAAGAGATCGTCAACTTGCCGTGTTCTTGTCCGGTGGCGTGATCAATCAGCACCTTCATTCCCAGGTTGGCCGAAAGATCTTGTTCAAGCTGCTTGGTGTCAGCGTCTTTGTCAGCCTTGGGCGCAGAGGGCTTTGCTGCTGGCTTGGGCCCCTTGGCAAGCTTTTCCGTCTCGCGCACAGACAAGCCCTTGTTGATCACCGTGCGCGCCAACGCCGATGGATCATCCGTGGTGATCAGGGCGCGTGCATGCCCCGCCGAAAGCTGACCCACGCGCAGAAACTCCTGAACATCTTCGGGCAGCTGCAACAAGCGCATCAGGTTGGCAATGTGGCTCCGACTTTTCGAGAGCGCCTCGGCTAGCTTTTCTTGCGTGTGACCGAAACGATCCATCAGCTGACGATAGCCCAGCGCCTCTTCGATCGGATTTAGATCAGCGCGCTGAATATTCTCAATGATCGCCACTTCCAACACTTCGGTGTCGTCGAAATCTCGGACGATGATCGGCACTTCGTGTTGTTGCGCCATTTGTGACGCGCGCCAACGACGTTCACCCGCCACGATTTCATAGGTATCGGCCCGGCGCTTGTTCGGGCGCACGATCAGGGGCTGGATAACGCCCTTCTCTTTGATTGATTCCGCGAGCTCCTGCAACGCTTCCTCGGCGAAATGTCTGCGTGGCTGATCCGGGTTAGGCACCAGCTTTTCAACCGGCACCACCAAGTCAGAACGCCGGGGCGCGTCGGGACTTGCCGGGGCTTCGGAGTCAGCAGACAGGTTAACATCGGCCATCAAGGCAGACAGACCACGGCCAAGGCCTCGTTTTTCGGGCTTCTTGCTCATTTTTCCTCCTTAGGCGGCGCGGGTCAGCATTTCCTGCGCCAGCTCTTTATAGGCAATCGCTCCGCGCGAGTTCGGATCATAATCCTGGACAGGCATCGCAAAAGATGGCGCTTCGGACACCCGAACGTTGCGCGGAATCACCGTATTGAACACCAGCTCGCCCAAATATTCACGCGCGTCATTTTCAACCTGCTGCGATAGGTTGTTTCGACCATCATACATGGTCAGGACAACGCCTTCGATGCGGAGATCCGGGTTGGCGGTTTGGCGCAGCTCGCGGACGGTCAGCATCAGCTGAGACAATCCTTCGAGTGCATAAAACTCGGACTGCAGCGGCACCAGCACGGAATGCGCCGCAACCATGGCGTTCACCGTCAACAAAGACAGCGAAGGAGGGCAATCAATCAGAATGTAGTCCAGATTATAGGCGTCAATGTCTGTCTGACGCAGCGCATCATGCAGCAAGAAGCTTCGCTTTTCGTTCGAAACCATTTCAATGTCGGCGGAAGAGAGGTCTGTGGTCGCCGGCGCGATCCACAAGCCAACGGTTTCGGTGCTGTGCACCACATCGCTTAGGGGCGCTTCATCTAACAAAAGATCATATGTCGTACGGGTACGCTGACTTGGATCAATCCCCAAGCCGGTCGAGGCGTTGCCCTGTGGGTCAAGATCAACGATCAGAACCCGCTTGCTTTCACCAACCAGCGCTGCGGCCAAATTTATCGTTGTGGTGGTCTTTCCAACGCCGCCCTTTTGATTAACGACAGCGATGATCTTAGGGCCTGTGGGTCGGGTCGGATCAGACACGGCTCAGCTCTCCAATGCTCAGAATGACGGCGCGGGTGTCCGTCGTGCTAGGAGTTTTTTGAACGTTGAAACGCCATGTTGCAAGCGCCGCGTCGATCTCTTGTTGGTAATTTTCGCCCTTAAGGAAAATCGCCTTTCCGCTGTGGTTCAAATGCCTCTTTGCAAAGCTCAGCAGCATTTCCAAAGAGGCCAATGCACGGGCTGAAACCACATCTGCGTTCAAAGGTGTGACTTCTTCGATTCGATCCGCGATAACCTCTGCGGATACGCTGGTTTCGCGCGCCACCGTGCGCAAGAATGTCGCCTTGCGCTGATCGCTTTCAACAAGGGTAACTTTCATGTCCGGGGCGCGCTCGGCCGCCAAAATGGCAACCACCATGCCCGGAAAGCCGCCGCCGCTCCCTAGATCGACCCAGTGCTTTGCCCCCTGCCCCAATTCAAAAACTTGTGCGGAATCCAGGATATGGCGCGACCAAGCGTCTTTGAGGGTGGACTTCGCTACCAGATTGATCGCCGGGTTCCACTTGCGCAGCAAGGCCTCATAGCTCTCAAGCCGGTCTAATGTTTCACGTGAAACATCGAGGGTCATGCAGATTTCCGCCCCGCCTGTCGTACTTTGGCAAGAAGCAAAGTCAGCGCAGCCGGGGTCATGCCCTCGACGCGCGCCGCCTGACCCAAGGTTTCCGGCTTAGCGCGCTCCAGCTTCAGGCGCAGTTCGTTCGAAAGCCCCTGCAAGCCCTCATAGGTGAAATCTTGCGGGATATGCTGCGCCTCATCCCGCTTCATCGCGGCCACATCCTGTTCTTGGCGTTTAATGTAATTGGCATAGAGCGCGTCTTTTTCGATCTGCTCGCGGATTGGTCGTGAATTATGCGCAAGCTCTGGCGCGAGCCCGATAACGTCCTCGAACCCGATATCCGGGAAAGCAAGCAAATCCATTCCCGAACGGCGAGTACCATCGGCGTTGACCTTGATCCCCGCCTCAGTCAACTGCTTGGGCGAAAGCGCCATTGCCTCCAGAACATCACGCGCCTTCGTGATCTTTTCCATTTTTTCACTGAAAGCCCGTGCGCGCTCTGGGCGTACACAGCCCCATGTCAGCCCTTTAGGCGTCAGCCGTTGGTCGGCATTGTCAGCCCGCAGGCTCAGCCGGAACTCGGCGCGCGACGTGAACATGCGGTACGGCTCGCTGACGCCACGCGTCACCAGATCATCAATCATCACGCCGATATAGCTGTCCGTGCGGCTAAAGGTGATTTCTTCGCCACCCTGCGCCAAGCGCGCGGCATTCAAACCAGCCACAAGCCCCTGCGCCGCGGCCTCTTCATATCCGGTTGTTCCGTTGATTTGCCCTGCCAGGAACAGCCCCGGCACATCGCGCAGCTGTAGCGTCTGCATCAGCGCGCGCGGATCGACGTAGTCATATTCGATGGCATAGCCCGGTTGCAGGATTTTCGTACCCTCGAGGCCGCGGATAGAATGAACGTAATCGTGCTGCACATCTTCGGGCAAAGAGGTCGAAATGCCGTTGGGATAAACCGTGTGGTCATCCAGCCCTTCGGGTTCGAGGAAAATTTGGTGCGAGTCCTTATCGGCAAACCGCACGATTTTATCCTCGATCGAAGGGCAATAGCGCGGCCCTACCCCGTCAATATGGCCACCATACATGGCCGAGCGATCCAGATTGTCGCGGATGATCTGATGGGTTTTTTCATTCGTGTGGGTGATTCCGCAGGCCACCTGCCGCACGAAAGGCTTTTCCGAGAGGAAAGAAAACAGCACCGGCTCATCATCACCCGGCTGTTCTTCAAGGATATCCCAATTGATCGTCCGTCCATCCAAACGTGGTGGTGTGCCGGTTTTCAGTCGCCCAAGTGGCAGGCCAAAACCGTCAATCCGCTCGGCCAGTTTGACTGAGGGCTTATCGCCCATCCGCCCGCCAGCACGCTGGACATCGCCAATATGGATCACGCCGCGCAGGAAGGTGCCGGTGGTCAACACCACGGCTCCGGCATGCAATTCAGACCCATCCCCAAGGACCAACCCGGCAACGCGTTCGCCGTCCATGATCAAATCGGTGGCTTCGCCTTCGATCACCTCCAGCGAAGGCGTCACTTCGATGAACGACTGCATCGCTTGCGCATAAAGTTTGCGGTCTGCCTGCGCGCGCGGGCCTTGCACAGCGGGGCCTTTACGACGGTTCAACAGGCGGTATTGGATGCCAGCCCGGTCTGCCACCTGCCCCATCAGCCCGTCCAGCGCATCCACCTCGCGCACAAGATGACCCTTACCCAATCCACCGATTGCCGGGTTGCACGACATCACGCCAAGGTCGCCAAAGCGCAGGGTCACCAGCGCCGTCCGCGCACCCATACGCGCGGCAGCATGGGCCGCATCCGCGCCCGCGTGGCCACCACCGACCACCACAACGTCAAAGTCGCGATGTTTCACGTGAAACACTCCTTACTTGCCAAGACAGAAGCTGGCGAAGATCTCGTCGAGGATATGTTCGACATCCACGCGGCCCACCAAGCTGTCCAACGCCCGGATCGCATTGCGCAATTCCTCGGCGGCCAACTCATCCAAACCAAGGCCTCCTAATACATGATTCCGCGCCAGATCAATAGAGGTTAGCGCGCGCACAATCGCCACCCTGTGGCGCTCCCGCGTGGCGGTTACGGCGCGCGCTGCTTGGGTCTCAAGAATAGCGGCAATCCGTTCGACCAGCTCGGGCACGCCCTGCCCGGTTTTGCCCGACACTGCGCTATCGACGTGACCCCGTAAATCGCCCTTCCCACGCAAGACGATATCGCCCTCCAACGGCGCCAAACCTTCGGCCTTGCCGGTTTCGTCCATAAGGAAAACCCGAAGGTCCGCCGCCATCGCCCGATCCCGCGCGCGGTCAATCCCGATGCCTTCAACTACGTCGTCTGTGTCGCGCAGTCCGGCCGTATCCAGCACCGTTACCGGCAAACCGCGCAAATCCATGCGCACTTCGATCACATCACGCGTTGTTCCGGCAAATTCCGAGGTAATCGCGGCCTCGCGACCCGCTAAAGCATTGAGAAGCGTAGATTTTCCCGCGTTTGGCGGCCCCACAATCGCCACTTCGAATCCCTCGCGGATACGTTCAGCGGCATGTACGCCCTCGGCCTCGCGTTTGAGGTCATTGTCAACGCGATCCAGCAGTTCCAACACCTCGGGCGACACATCTACCGGTACTTCTTCATCAGCGAAATCAATGGTGGCTTCCAGCAACGCAGCGGCGCGGATCAGATCAGATCGCCAGCTTTCTGCGCGCTTTCCAATGGCACCCGACAGCACGCGCAGCGCTTGCTTGCGCTGTGCCTCTGTCTCGGCCTCGATCAGGTCTGAAAGGCCTTCAACCTGCGCGATGTCCAGGCGTTCATTTTCCAAGGCGCGGCGGGTAAATTCGCCCGGCTCGGCCAAACGCAGATCAGGCATATCGCCCAACGTCCGCAACACGGCGGTAACAGTTGCGGGGCTGCCATGTGTGTGAAGTTCGACCACCTCTTCGCCGGTAAAGCTCGCGCCCTGTTCAAACCGGATCACCAACGCATCGTCCAGAATCTCTGTCCCCTGTTTCAGCGCCCGCATCACGGCGCGGCGCGGCGCAGGGACAGACGCTCCCAAAGCAGACAAGGCCGCACTTGCGTGCGGCCCCGAAATTCGGATGACAGCGACGCCCGCTTTACCGCGGGCCGTCGCCAAGGCGAAGATGGTATCCATCACATCCCCTTACGTGTTCATCGAGTCGAAGAACTCTCCGTTCGTTTTGGTTTGCTTCAGTTTGGAAATCAGGAATTCAATCGCATCGGTGGTGCCCATCGGGTTCAGGATACGACGCAGCACAAAGGTTTTCTGCAGATCTTTAGCATCGACCAGCAGCTCTTCTTTCCGGGTACCGGACTTCAGGATATCCATCGCCGGGAACACGCGCTTATCGGCAACCTTGCGGTCCAGCACGATTTCCGAGTTACCGGTGCCTTTGAATTCTTCAAAGATCACTTCGTCCATCCGGCTGCCCGTGTCGATCAGCGCGGTTGCAATGATGGTCAGCGAACCGCCTTCTTCGATGTTCCGGGCCGCACCAAAGAAACGCTTGGGGCGTTGCAGCGCATTGGCATCCACACCACCTGTCAAAACCTTGCCTGAGCTGGGAACAACCGTGTTGAAAGCGCGACCCAGACGGGTGATCGAATCCAGCAGGATCACTACATCGCGCTTGTGTTCGACCAAGCGTTTGGCTTTTTCGATCACCATTTCGGACACAGCAACGTGGCGTGTGGCGGGCTCATCAAACGTCGAAGACACGACTTCACCCTTCACCGAGCGCTGCATGTCAGTCACTTCTTCCGGGCGTTCATCGATAAGCAAAACGATCAGATAACACTCAGGATGGTTCTGTTCGATTGAATGGGCGATGTTCTGCAGCAGAACGGTCTTACCCGTCCGCGGCGGTGCCACGATCAGCGAACGCTGGCCCTTCCCGATCGGCGAAACCAGATCAATGATCCGGGCAGACCGGTCTTTAATCGTTGGGTCTTCGATTTCCATCTTCAGACGCTCATCCGGGTAGAGCGGCGTCAGGTTATCAAAGTTGATCTTGTGCTTTGCCTTCTCGGGCTCTTCAAAGTTGATCTGCGTGACCTTGGTGATAGCAAAGTAGCGCTCGTTCTCACGCGGGGCTTGCATCACGCCGTCAACGGTATCGCCAGTACGCAACGAATGCTTACGGATCATTTCCGTGGAAACATAGATATCGTCGGGACCGGGCAGATAGTTTGCTTCGGGTGAACGTAGGAAGCCAAAACCATCCTGCAGGACCTCCAAAACGCCATCGCCAGAGATCTCCCACCCTTCCTCCGCACGCTCGCGCAGGATTTGGAACATGATCTCGCCCTTCCGCATGGTGGAGGCGTTTTCGATCTCAAGCTCTTCGGCCATCGCCAACAAGTCCTTGGGCGTTTTGGCTTTCAGATCAGACAGATTCAGACATTCTTGGGTCATGGGAATAGGTACCGCAAACGACAACACTTGAGAATTTCAAGGCGTCTATGGAGTTCAGGGGAAAAGCGGGCAGGACAGCCCTTTGACCGGAGACATAGGGGTTTGGTTCTTCTGAGTCAACAAATCTCAGAATTTCACCACGACCGAGAAGACAATGACCAACATCAGGATCGTCGGTACTTCGTTCATCTTGCGATAAAAGGAACCCGTGTGATGGTTCTCACCTGCTGCAAAGAGCTTACGTTTTTTGCCACACCAGCCATGGAACCAAGACATTCCCAGTACACTGGCGCCCTTTGTATACGGCCATACAGAGCCCCAATCGACAATCCCGGGGGTCATGACCAATAACAGCCCAAACAGCCACACAGCAATCATGGAGGGGTTCATGATGAACTTCAGAAGCTTTCGCTCCATCGTTTGAAACAATTGATCTGTCTGTGAACCGGTTTCGACTTGTTCAGCATGATAGACATACAACCGAGGCAAATAGAAGATACCTGCCATCCAGGTGACTACAGCAATGATATGGAGCGCAAGGATCCATGGGTAAAGATTTGTCAGCAGGTCACCCAAGGCGCCATCCCTTTTCTAAGCCAGTCCCATCCTCTTACTAAATAAATAAATAATTAAAAGAAAAGATGATGATGATGTTGGGGCTGTGGATACTGTGGATTACTGATTTGTCCCAGTAGTTGCCCACAGCAGGGAAAACCGGTGGATAAGTCTGTATAAAAATAGAATATCTTTTACGAAGACAAATTATTGTTTATAAACAACATCTTAAATTGTAACGAATACGAAACATGGCGTGAGCTGAAGGTGAAGACTATCGGGGATAATCAGTTTTTTCCACCTATCCTAAATATAGGCTTTCCACGTGGGATTATCGCTTGGTAATGATTGGTTAACATCTTCGGAATGACGAGTTCTGAATAAAACCTTAATTCACACACGGGGCATCAACAGTCCTGTCACTCTGGTATCCACAGGATCATGCACAGGCGCATTGTTTTAGCTTCTGGTTCCGCCATCCGGCGAAGCTTGCTTGAAAACGCGGGACTGATCATAGAAACGGTTCCCGCACGCATTGACGAAGAGGCAATCCGCGCTGCGCTTCAGGCAGAAGAAGCCACTCCCCGAGACGTCGCCGATACCCTGGCTGAATTCAAAGCCCGTCAGGTGAGCAACAAACACCCGGACGCTGTTGTAATCGGGTGCGATCAGGTGCTTGACTTGGCAGGGCAGATTTTTTCCAAGGCTGATAGTCTGGAACAAGCGTCTCAGCAGCTAAGAACTTTGCGGGGTAAAACCCATAAGCTTCTCTCCGCTGCTGTTATCTATGAGGCCGGCCGTCCAACTTGGCGACATGTTGGGCAAGTGCGCTTAACGATGCGTGATTTTTCGGATGCCTATCTGGAAAGTTACCTAGAGCGCAATTGGGACAAGGTGCAGTACTGTGTTGGCTGTTATATGCTGGAACACGAAGGCGTACGATTGTTTTCGCGCGTTGAAGGTGACTATTTCACGGTGCTCGGGTTGCCTTTGCTGGAACTGCTGGGCCACCTGACCCAAAACGGGATAATCGAGTCATGACAAAGCGGATACCCTTGGCGGGCGTAATCGGATCGCCGGTAAGCCATTCAAAATCCCCACGTCTGCATGGGCATTGGCTGAGCCGGATGGGAATCGCAGGGCACTACATTCCGATGGATGTGGCGCAAGACGATCTGAAAGACGTGCTGCAAATGCTGCCGAAAATGGGGTTCGTTGGTGTGAACGTCACGGTACCGCACAAAGAAACGGTGCTTGGACTGGCCGATCATGTAACGGACCGGGCGGCGCTGATCGGGGCTGCCAACACGTTGATTTTCCGCGAAGATGGCACGATCCATGCGGATAATACCGATGGATATGGCTTTATTGAAAACCTGCGCCAAGGTGCGCCCGATTGGGATCCGGCGGCTGGGCCCGCCGCTGTTATCGGCGCTGGTGGTGCGGCACGCGCCATTGTTGCCTCTTTGGCCGAGGTTGGCGTTACAGAAATTCGTCTGTCGAACCGAACCCGCGCCCGGGCCGAGGCCTTGCGTGCAGAATTTGGCCCCAAGGTCGAAGTCTATGACTGGGTGCAAGCCGGCAACATGATTGAAGGCGCCGCTTTGGTGGTAAACACCAGTACTCTGGGCATGGTTGGCAAACCTGAATTTCGTGTGCCGCTCGATGGGCTTTCGCCCGATGCTTTGGTCACAGATATCGTTTACACCCCGTTGCGTACCAAGCTCCTGACCACCGCCGAAGAAATTGGCTGCACCACGGTTGATGGGTTGGGCATGCTGTTGCATCAGGCTGTGCCGGGGTTTGAACGTTGGTTTGGTGCCCGCCCCGAAGTTGATGAAAAAACCCGTGCCGTATTGCTGAGCGCATGACCGGGAAACCCTTTCTTCTGGGTCTGACTGGCTCTATCGGGATGGGAAAATCCACCACTGCCGCGATGTTTGCCGAGGCCGGACTACCCGTCTGGGATGCAGATGCTGCCGTGCATCGGTTGTATGATCAGGGCGGTGCGGCTGTTGAACCGGTTAAAAACCTGCATGCGCCCGCCGTAGTCGAAGGCAAGGTCAGTCGCGACGCCCTGAAAAGTTGGATCGCCACTGATAAAACCGCCCTTCAGAAGATCGAGGCACTTGTGCACCCGCTTGTTGCCAAGGACCGTGCGGAATTCATCGCGGCACAAAAACCGGATACGATTGTGGTGCTGGATATCCCTTTGCTGTTTGAAACAGGGTCTGCAGAAAAGATGGACGCGATTGTTGTGGTCAGCGCCCCCGCAGAAATCCAGCGCGCCCGGGTGTTGGAGCGTGGCACCATGACTGAGGCGCAATTCGAGACTATTCTTGCCAAACAGACCCCGGATACCGAAAAACGCGCCCGCGCAGATTATGTGATAGAAACCACAACGCTTGAGCATGCCCGCGCGGCTGTGCAATCTGTCATTGAAGATGTGAAGCGAAAGATGGCTGATGCGTGAAATCGTACTCGATACCGAAACCACCGGGTTTGACCCGCAGTCTGGCGACCGGATTGTTGAAATCGGTGCGATTGAGCTGTGGAACCATTTGCCAACGGGCGAAACCTATCACCAGTATATCAATCCGGAACGTAGTATGCCGCGCGGCGCATTCGAAGTGCACGGGATCGGCCCCGATTTACTTGAGCCGCCCGAAAACCCGGAACCCGGCGCTGTTACGCTTAAAGACAAACCACTTTTTTCACAGATCGGACAGCAGTTCGTCGATTTCGTCGGTGACGCAAAGCTGGTGATCCACAACGCGGCCTTCGATATGAAATTCCTGAACGCCGAGCTTGAGTGGATGGGTCTGCCAAAGCTTCCGTGGGAGCAGGCTCTGGATACGCTGGCGATCGCGCGCACGAAATTCCCGGGCTCGCCTGCGTCTTTGGATGCGCTTTGCCGCCGCTTTCACATCGACAACACTGCACGAACGCTACATGGGGCGTTGCTTGACTCGGAAATTCTGGCGGAAGTCTATCTGGAACTGATCGGCGGGCGGCAGCCAGACTTTGCACTCGCCAGCTCGGTAAGCGGTTCGCAAAACGCTGGCGGGTCACAGGAATCTTGGCGACCACGTCCACGGCCCACACCGCTGCCAGCACGCCTTACAAACAAAGAAGCCGCCGCCCATGCTGAATTTGTCGAAAGCATGGGCGACGGCGCGATATGGAAAAAGTTTAGCTGACCCTTAGTTGGTCGTTGCGTTCTCTTTTTGCGCTTCGGCGCGGCGCAGGGCTTCTTGACGATAGATCGCGACAAAGTCGACCGTGTCCATGTTATAGGGCGGGAAGCCACCATCGCGGGTTACATCGCTGACGATCCGACGCACAAACGGGAAGATCATCCGCGGGCATTCGATCAGAAGAAAAGGGTGAAGCTGGTCTTCCGGCACGTTTTCAATGTGGAAGATACCTGCGTAATCCAGCTCGATCAAAAACAGCGTGCTGCCGTCGGCTTTGTTTTTTGACGTAACCGTGTACTTCGAGATTACCTCGTATTGATGATCTACCGGACGTTTCTTGGCATCCAGCTGCACCTGAACGGTGATTTCAGGGTTGATCTCTCCGGTGGCGCCTTTCTGCATCAACATGTTCTCGAACGACATGTCGCGCACATACTGGCCCAGAATGTTCATCTTCACCGGCGCGGGTTGTTGCGGCTGCGGTGCGCCTTCGGTGGCATCGGTCATGTTTTGCTCCTGGCAAACGGAATTTGAATTGCTGGGTGCTTATCAGGTCAGCAAAGGCGTCTCAATGCCGGGTCCAACCCGAAGGCGGCTGGTTTTCGTTATTTTGCTGTGAAACTTCGGTGAAATCGCCATCAATCACGTCGCTGCGCTGATAGCCCTGCGATTGTTGTGGAGCAGTTGAAAAGCTTTGAACCTTTACTCGTGCTTTTAGCCAACGATAGGCCACAGCACGGAACGGCGGCAACAGCAGCAGGAAGCCGAAAAAATCTGTAAAAAAGCCAGGTGTCAGCAACAGTGCCCCGGCAAACAGGATCATCGCACCGTGAGCCAGAGATTCTGTTGGATCGCGCAGCTGATTGAAATTATCGCGAATTTGACCCATCGCCATTGCGCCCTGCGCGCGCATCAGGCTGGTGCCAAGAACGGCGGTGACAATAACAATAGCCAACGTCGGCCACAGGCCAATCAAGCCGCCAACCTGAATGAACAATCCGATCTCAATCAGCGGGATCGCGATAAACAGTACAAAAAGCCACATGCGAAAGCCTTTCTCTTCCCCGGGTCGTTGGTGGACTTGACCCTAGCCGTAGCTTACATATGTGCCAAATGTGCCTGTTACCATCCCCGGGGCACTTTATGAGGTGACTATGAACTCTGCGATCATCCAGCTTTTGGTCTTGGCCGGCGTAGCCGTCTTTTTGATTCTGCGTTTGAAATCGGTGCTTGGCACCCGCGAAGGCTTCGAAAAGCCGCGCGTGGATCAGCCCGAGAGCATCGAGAATGCTCGGAAAGCACGCCGCGATTTTGAGGTCATCGAAGGTGGCCCTGATGCGGATATCACCGATCACGTGCCCGATGGCTCGGATGCTGCGAAAGCTTTGGCCGCAATGAAGCTGGCCGAACCCAGCTTTGTGGTGAGCGACTTCTTGTCGGGTGCAAAAGGCGCCTATGAGATGATCCTGATGGCCTATGAATCCGGTGATATCTCACAGATCGAAAGCTTCCTGTCCGAGGACGTCCGCGACAGCTTTGTTTCTGGCATTGCTGCCCGCGAAGATCAGGGCCTGCGGATTGAGGCTAACTTTGTTGGAGTTCGTGAAACTGCGCTGAAAAACGCCACCTTCTCGCGCGATACAAATGAGGCAGAGCTGACAGTGAAATTTGTTGGCGAGCTGACCTCTGTTGTACGCAACGAAGCCGATGAGATCGTTGAAGGCAATCCCAATGAAATCAAGCGCCAGCGTGATGTTTGGACCTTTGCCCGCATCATGGGATCGAATGATCCCAACTGGCAGTTGGTGGCCACGGGGGAATGATTCGTGCGGCGCGGGCAATCGCCGCAGCCGCGGCCCTGGTCGTGAGCAGCGCGATGCCCGGTGCCAGTTCCCAAATCCTGTCTTTCGACGAGCTGGATGGTTGGGCCGATGATGATCACAACGCGGCCCTAACCACCTTTCTGAACACCTGCACTGATTTGAAGGACCCGGACTGGCGGTCGCTATGCGCCGTGGCGCAGAACCAACCCAGTGGCCGCGCTTTCTTCGAACTGTTTTTTCGTCCGGTTCTGATTGGCGGCGAAGATCCGGCCTTGTTTACCGGTTATTTTGAACCCGAGCTGGACGGCGCGCTGCGCCCGGATACAAGGTATCGCTATCCGCTTTATCGCAAACCGCCCGAATTGCGGTCTGGGCAGAAATGGTTCAGCCGGGCAGAAATCGAAGATCAGGGTCTTTTACGTGGTCGTGGCCTGGAGATTGCCTGGGTCGATGATCCGGTCGAGGTTTTCTTTCTGCAAATCCAAGGCTCGGGGCGTGTGAAGCTTCCTGATGGCTCTGCGTTGCGGGTTGGATACGGCGGTGCGAACGGGCATCAGTATCGCTCAATCGGTGCTGAACTGGTGCGCCGTGGGGTCTATCAGCCCCATCAGGTTTCAGCGCAGGTGATCCAGAATTGGGTACGGCGCAATCCAGTGGATGGGCGCGCCCTGCTCCAACACAACCCATCGTTTGTGTTTTTCCGCGAAGTTGGCAAAGTCCCTTCTCACATGGGTCCGCTTGGGGCAATGAACCGCTCGATCACCACCATGCGTACCGTGGCGGTGGACCCGGCTTTTACCCCGCTGGGCGCACCGGTCTGGATAGAAAAGGCCGGACAAGATCCGCTGAAACGCCTGATGATTGCACAGGATACCGGTTCGGCCATCAAAGGGGCGCAGCGGGCGGATATTTTCTATGGCACGGGCGATAGCGCCGGGCGCGCCGCCGGGCGTGTTCGTGATCCGGGTCGTATGGTCGTGCTTTTGCCAATAGAACGCGCCTTTGCGCTGGCCCCCGGGGGCTGATCTATGAAACGTCGCAAACCAAAAGGGCTGAGCGCGCAGGACCGCGAGCTATGGCAGAAGGTTGCACAGACCACCGTGCCGCTGCACCCGGAAGGATCCCGCAAACCGATTGATCCTGCAGATGTAGCGACCCCAGCAAAACCAACCCAGCATCACGCCCGCCCCCCGATGACCAAGTTTCAGATCGGGCAAAAGGCCACCCTGCCCGCCCCTACCCATGATCTGTTGGCTGACCCGGCTGATCATCTCGCACAGGCGACACCACGGATGGATCGCAAGAACTTCCAGCGTTTAAAGCGCGGGAAACTGCCGCCCGAGGGTCGGATTGACCTGCATGGGAAAACTCTGGCGCAGGCACATCCGGCACTGACCGGGTTCATCCTGCGTGAACATGCAGCGGGCAAGCGCTGTGTTCTGGTGATCACCGGCAAGGGTAAAGACCGCGACGACGACGGACCGATCCCGATCCGCAAAGGTGTGCTGCGCCATCAGGTGCCGCAGTGGCTGGCGATGCCGCCGCTGGGTGCGATTGTACTACAAGTGCTTCCCGCCCACCTGAAACATGGCGGGACAGGGGCCTATTATGTCTATCTACGGCGCAGCCGTTAAAGGACGTAGCGGCTCATATCCGTTGATTTCACCAGCTCGCCCAGATGCTGGCCGACGAAATCGGCATCTACGGTGATCGTATCGCCCGAGCGATCCGGCGCGGTAAATGACAGTTCTTCGAACACACGTTCCAGCACGGTATAAAGCCGCCGCGCACCGATGTTTTCGACGCTTTGGTTGACCTCGGCGGCAATGCGGGCCAGCGCGGCAATGCCGTCTTCGGTGAAATTAACAGTGACTTCTTCGGTGCCCATCAAGGCGGTGTACTGACGGGTCAGGGCGTTGTCGGTTTCCGTCAGGATGCGCACGAAGTCGCTTTCCGTCAACGCGCGCAGTTCAACGCGGATTGGCAAACGGCCCTGAAGCTCTGGCAGCAGGTCTGACGGTTTGGCAATGTGAAACGCGCCCGAGGCGATGAACAGAATGTGGTCGGTCTTCACCGCGCCGTATTTGGTCGAAACGGTCGTGCCTTCGATCAGCGGCAGCAGATCGCGTTGCACACCTTCGCGGCTGACATCACCGCCGCGGGCCTCTTGCCGGGCGCAGACCTTGTCGATCTCGTCCAAAAACACGATGCCGTTTTCCTGCACGGCCTCAAGCGCCGCACGGTTGACGGTTTCGTCATCCAGCAGCTTGTCGGCCTCTTCCCCGATCAACAGGTCATAGCTTTCGGCGACGGTCACCTTGCGTTTCACGGTGCGCCCGCCAAAGGCTTTGCCAAAGATATCGCCGATGTTCATCATTCCCATATTGGGCTGGCCGGGGATTTCCATCATGCTCATCGGGTTCGAATTGTCCGCGACCTCAAGCTCAATCACGGTGTTGTCCAGCTCTCCGCGTTTCAGCTTGCCGCGAAACATTTCGCGGGTTTGTTCGCGGGCATCCGTACCAGCGATGGCTTCGATCACGCGGTCCTCGGCGGCTTGCTGGGCGGCGGCTTTGACGTCTTCGCGCATCCATTCGCGGGTCTCAATGATCGCATTGTCGACCAGATCGCGGATGATCTGCTCGACATCGCGGCCCACGTAACCGACCTCGGTGAACTTCGTGGCTTCGACCTTGATGAAGGGCGCGCGGGCCAGCTTGGCCAGACGGCGGCTGATCTCGGTTTTGCCGACACCGGTGGGGCCGATCATCAGGATGTTCTTGGGATAGACCTCGTTGCGCAGATCGTCCGACAATTGCTTGCGCCGCCAACGGTTACGCAGGGCCACGGCCACGGCTCGTTTGGCGTCATTCTGGCCGATGATGAAACGGTCCAGCTCGGAAACAATCTCGCGCGGGGTGAGGTCAGTCAATGTGCATACCTTTCGATCTGTCACGCCCTAGGTAAGGGGTATCGCAGCGAACACAAGCAGATTGGGCTTGAATTTGCCGCCCGCGCTTGAAAATCATGCGCCAAATAGCGGAGGCCCCATGGCGCAGATCAAAGAGTTCGGCACTGTCAAAACCCTGTTCGTCATGGCGGCGGAACCCGAATATGGCGAACATTTGCAACAACGGTTTGTCCCGCTGATCACCGGGGTTGGTCCGGTTGAGGGTGCGATTGCGATCACCCGCCATCTGGCCGCGCTGGATGAACTGCCTGATCTGGTGATCTCGATCGGCTCGGCCGGGTCTGCCAAGCTGCGCAAGACGGATATCTATCAGGTGACCGAGGTCGGATACCGCGATATGGATGCCTCGCCGCTGGGCTTTCCTAAGGGGATTACCCCGTTTCTGGGCTTGCCCGCCACACTGCCCTTGCCATTGCGCATTGCGGATGTGCCGCAGGCGACGCTTTCGACCGGTGCGAACATCATCTCAGGCGCGATGTATCAGGACATAGACGCCGATCTGGTGGATATGGAAACCTTCGCCATCCTGCGCGCCTGTCATCAGTTCGACCTGCCGCTGATCGCCCTGCGTGGTGTGTCAGACGGCGATGCCGAGCTGTCAGACGTGACTGACTGGACCGAATACCTGCATATCATCGACGAAAAGCTGGCCGCGATCATCGACCAAATCGGCGACGCGCTGGGCGCGCGTGGCCTGTCGTTTGGGGGGTATTCAGCCGAATTAGAGCCGAAAATGCTCTAGGCTTCATCCCAAGGTGGTAGACGATCTTTACCGGTAAAGTCAGGTAGGCGATTCATCAGAGCACTGCGCAGGCGCTCCCATTTGGCGCCTAGAAATACCAGCCCGACGCCAAGGGCCAGAATGATGAAGAACACCCCACCATCGGCGACGGTGACTGCCAAGGCAACGGCATAACCCACGCCTGAGATCAGGAAAGACCGCCGGTCAATCGCCACGGCAAACAGCGCCATCAGGCTTATGAAGGCAAAAACGCCCAGCAACGCCAATGCCCCGTCCATGTTGAACAAGGTCAGTGCGACGGTGTTCACGATGGCGGGTGCGGCGACCACATGCAGCCAAAACGCGTTTGAGGCGCGGCGCGTCACCCGGTGGGGGTCAGACATGTCGAAACGCAAGGCAATGCCCAGCGCGATTACCCCCAGAACGATGGTGATGATCGAAAACGGCCCGTCTGCGGTCAGCAAAAAGAGGTCTTCTGGGTTCTCCAGATTCGCACCGGAAAGCGCGGTGAACCCAAAGGCCGCGACAAACACGGCGCTTGCCGTGACGAACAGTGCGAAAGGCACGTGGAAGACTTTCCAAAACCCCAGCATTGCCACGGCGGTGATAAGCGCTGCGAGCGGAATCATGGTTTCGGCTTCGGCTAACCCAAAGCTATCGCCCAAGCCCAAGCCAAACTGACTGGCAAACATTGAAAACATGATCGACAATGCAATCGCGGGCGCGACCATTCGCCGGGTCAGCACAAAATACCGCGACAACCACGCGATTAACGCCATGCCAAGAACAGCAGTCAGGAGCATCCCGACCCCTTCGGCCAAGGCGCTGGTGACGCCGAAATAGCCGGTGCACAAAATGCTGAGCCCGACGACGATGAAAATCTCGTTGAAGCCTTTGAACAGCTCAAACGGTTCGTCTAACCCATCCATATTTTCGCGTACGCCGTGGCGGGCTTCGGCCAATGCAATGACGGACGCGGCTTGGGCCTCGGATATTTTGCCCGCGGCGACAGCGGCGCGCAGGTCGTCCTTGGTAATGTTACTCATCCGATTTCTTCGACCGTCAGTTTGCCATTGGTATAAACGCAAATGTCAGCGGCGATGGCCATGGCCTTGCGGGCGATGGCCTCGGCGTCCAGATCGGTTTCCATCAAGCCGCGCGCCGCGGCCAGGGCGAAATTCCCGCCCGAGCCAATGGCCGCCACGTCATGTTCCGGCTCCAGCACATCACCAGCGCCGGTGATCACGTAAAGATGCTGGCCATCGGTGACGATCAGCATCGCCTCAAGCTTCTGCAGGTACTTATCGGTGCGCCAATCTTTGGCCAGCTCCACTGCGGCACGCTGCAATTGGCCCGGTGTGGCCTCCAGCTTTACTTCAAGCCGTTCCAGCAGGGTAAAGGCATCGGCGGTTGACCCGGCAAAGCCGCAAACCACGTCATGCCCACCCGGCGAAAGGCGGCGCACTTTGCGTGCTGTGCCTTTGATAACCGTCTGGCCCAGACTGACCTGCCCGTCACCTGCCACCACCACTTTGCCACCGCGTTTCACGCCAATGATTGTGGTGCCATGCCAACCGGGGAACTGATCATCTGCCATAGGGGCCTCCTTTAGTTGCATCCCTATATGGCCCCCGGCAGGAGCTGCGACAAGCGGGCAAAGAAAAAGGGGCGCCCGAAAGCGCCCCATTAGATCATAAATTATGACAGCTTAGACCGACTCTTCGATCCAGCTTTTCAGCGCGGCCTTGGGGGCGGCGCCGATTTTGTTCGATACAACCTCGCCGTCCTTGAACAGGAACAGGGCAGGGATGCCGCGCACGCCCATCTGGGCGGGGCTGTCGGGGTTTTCGTCAACATTAACTTTGACGATCTTTACCTGGCCGTCCATTTCGTCGGACAGCTCTTCCAGAGCCGGGCCGATCTGCTTACAGGGGCCACACCATTCAGCCCAGAAATCCACAACCACGGGGATTGCGGCGGATTTTACTTCTTCGTCGAAAGTCGCGTCGGTAACAGCAACGGTTGCCATGATGGATCTCCTTGGCATCAAATCGGTTGGCTGAAACCTAAGAAGCCCCCCGGTTAAGGTCAAGATGTCGTTGCGCGTGCAAGTGCATTGTCTATCAGTTGGTTTGGCAGCGGCATAAGCGTTGCGGTGGCCGTCCATAGAATGGCGGTTTCAATGTGGGTATCAGGATAAATCTGTTTAAGAGCAGAGGCATAAGCCCCCATCTGTCTCAACAAACCCTCGGGCACATCCTTGGCCAATGGTGGCACCGTGGCGTTCGACTTGTAGTCAATCGCCAGGATGTGATCATCGCGGAACAATAGTCGGTCGATTGTTCCGGCCAAGGGCGCATTTCCCAAGGCGGGCAAAGAGGCAGTCAAATCAACCTCTGCCAGCGCGGGTTCGGCGAAAACCGATGCTAGTTTTTCATTTGTCAGAACAAAAACCGCTTCTTCCAACATGTCCGAGGCTTCCAACTGTTCAGCGATGCGCCCCCATAGGTCTTTCGGATGGTTGGGCAGGTGCTCCAGCAACAGGTGTAAGGCGGTGCCGCGCGACTTTGCCTCGTCTTCGGGCAGGCCGGCGTCTCCGGGCAGAGCTTTGGCCCCACCCAGGTTTGAAGGTGACAGTGCAGGCGCGGGTTTTTCGGGCCGAGGCGCCTTGTGCCAAAGCCAGTCGGGCAGGTCGGTCTGGAGCGTGTCTTCGGATTGAGCGCTGCCCACGGGGCCGGGCCAGTCGCCGGTTTCAAGCCGCAACCCCTGCCTCGATGCAAAGTCATGGGTCACCGCACCGGCGTGCTGCATTCCCAGCTGCACTTTTTCATACCAGCTGTTGCCCTTGTCCAAATCACCCGCCGCACAGACGATCAGCCATTGCTCGGCCCGCGTCATGGCGACGTAAAGCAGGCGCTGGCGTTCTTCTTCCTGTTTCAGACGCAGCTGATCCAAGGCGTCGGCCACCAAGGCTGGGCTTTGATCAGTCGCGGTTTTCCATAGCGCCCTTCCATCGGGACCCTCAAGGATCTCATCACGAATGCGCAGTTCATGCTTGTTCGTGTCAGGCAGGATCACCACCGGGGCCTCAAGCCCCTTGGCGCCATGTACGGTCATCACCCGGATGCGGTTGCCCGCGCTGCCCAGCTCGCGCTTGATTTCAACTTCATCGCTTTGCAGCCAGCCTATGAACCCGGTCAAAGACGGAATCTCGGACCGCTCATAGCTCAGCGCCTGTGCCAAAAGCGCGTCAATGCCGTCTTCGGCTTCTTCGCCCAATCGGGCGATAAGCTTACGGCGACCATCCTGACGGGTCAGGATTCGCTCCAGCAGTTCAAACGGGCGCAGATAGTCGGCCTCGTCGCGCAGGGCCTGCAACATGTCATGTTCTGCGCGAAAATCATCTGCCCGGGCCCGCAAAGTGGCCCATAGGTACTTTTTCTTCCGCCCGGCAGCCAAATCATAAAGCCGCGCCTCATCCCAGCCAAACAGGGGAGAGCGCAAAACAGCGGCCAGCGAAAGGTTGTCTTCGGGTGTCGCCAGAAAAGACAGAAGCGCAGTCAAATCTTTCACTGCCAACTCGCCGCCGATTTTCAACCGGTCGGCCCCGGCCACCGGCAGGCCCGCCGCTTTGCAGGCCCGGATGATCTCGTGAAACAGGGTCGATCGGCGCCGCACCAGGATCAGCACATCCCCGGCCTCAAGGTCGCGCCGTGCACCGTCCTTGATCAGGCTTTCCGCGCCAATCATCGCTTTGATGCGCGCCGCCAGCTGGTTGGCCAGACGCACCGGGGCGGCTGAGGGCGCAATGCGGTTTACCGGATCATACCAAGGCAGATCATCCGGCTTTTCTTCTTTTTCGACCACTGGCCACAGATCAACCCGCCCGGGCAGGTCGTGCCGGAAGGCGCGGTGCAGCACGCTGTCGCCCATGCCAGCGCGCCGCCCTTCGCCAAAGACCGTGTCGACCACGTTCAAAATCGCGGGGGCCGAACGGAATGAAAACTCAAGCTGCTGCACTGACAGAGGCACCGGTGCGGCTTGCAATCGACCGGCGAATGTATCGCGCATACGATCAAACCCATCCGGGTCAGCGCCTTGGAACGAGTAGATAGATTGTTTCTTATCCCCAACCACGAAGATCGTGCGCGGCGTATCTGCGTGAGCGCCCTCGCCTGCGGTAAATTCGCGGCTGAGCAGCTCGACAACCTCCCATTGTAGCGGGCTGGTGTCCTGTGCCTCGTCGACAAGAATGTGATCTATGCCGCCATCCAGACGGAACAGGACCCACTCTGCCACGCTTGGGTTGGTCAGAAGATCGCGCGCTTTTAGGATCAGGTCATCGAAATCCAGCCAGCCGTGCAGCTGTTTACGCCGGTTATACTCGGGCAGAAAGGCGGCGGCGAATTGGTGCAGTGCCAGCGTTTTTCGGGCCGCGGCAAGCGCCAGCCGTTTTGGCCGTGCCGCTTCAACGCGACGCATGAAATCTTCCAGCGCGTCACGAAAGGATAGGGTTTCCAGTACCGCCTTGTTGGGGAATTTCCCAATCTTCGCACCAAAAGGGGACTGGGCGCTTTTGCCAAACAAAAACAGCTTTTCCAAATCGGCCAGAGGCAGGTCCGGCAACAGGCGAGACAGCTTTTCGGCATTTGATACATCGGTTTTTGTCCCGCCGCGCATCGCGGCGATCAAATCGCTAAGCATCTGCTGCTCATCACCAAGGAATACCTGCTGTGAAAGCTGGTTTTCGTCGAAATCTGGGCTCAGGCCGAACGTCTGCCAGATGTCGCTTGCCGAGGCGCCAAAGGCCGCTCGATGTTTGGCGATCTCTTGCAATATCCCGTTCAGGTCATCGCCCGGAAAGTAATGCGCCAAGGCATCCATCGCGGAAGTGTCAGGCCCGTCGGACAAGGCTTCGAGCACATCCTCGCGCAGCCGGTTTGCCGCACGGTCATCCATTTCCACGAACTGTGGTGACACCCCGGCCTCTAGCGGGAACCGCCGCAAAAGAGCCGCACAAAAAGAGTGGATGGTCTGGATTTTCAATCCACCCGGCGTTTCGATAGCACGGGCGAAAAGTCGGCGCGCATTGCGCAAAACATCGTCATTCAGGCTCTGTTCCAGCCCTAAACGCTCCAACGCATCGCGCAGAGAGGCCTGATCCAGCATCGCCCATTCGCCCAGACGCTTGAACAAGCGGTTCTGCATCTCGCTGGCGGCGGCTTTGGTGTAGGTCAGGCAAAGGATGTGCTGAGGAGACACGCCAGACAGCAGCAACCGCGCCACGCGGTCGGTCAAAACCCGGGTCTTGCCCGATCCGGCATTGGCCGACAGCCACGTCGAGGCAATCGGATCTGCTGCGCGCACCTGCGCTTGGGTTGCCGCGTCGCGCTTCATGCGCCAACCTCCATTGTCACGGCCTCGTCGCTTTCGTCCCACTCACCAAAACGAGACAAGTGATCATAGTCGGTACCAACATGGGTTTCATACACCGCTCGCCGGGATTGATAGCCTAAATCGCGATCCTCAAATGCCGAAATTAGCTCTGTCAGCTGCGCCAACGTTTTGTCGCTGTCACCCGGACCAATGATATAGCTGGCGTATTTTGGGGTATTGCCCAGCCCGATATGCGCGACAAAAGCAACCGAGCCACGCAAACCAGCAAACCCGCCCTGTTCCAGCATCGCGGCCTCAAGAAGTAGCTGCTGGTCGAAGTTGTCGATTTGCGCCTTGGTGGGGATGGACCCGGTTTTATAGTCAAAAATGACCAGCTCGTTGCTGGTCAATTGGTCAATTCGGTCCGCCTCGGCCGTCAATGAAAACCCATTTTGCAGTGTAATAGAGCCGCTTTTTTCAAGTGCGATGGGCTGACCCTGAGCCTGTCTGTCGATTTCGCCGCTTATGAACCAATCGGCGATCCGGCTGATCCGCGCCAACCAAAGCCGCTGCGCACTGGGCCAGGGCAGGCGCTGCTTTAGACAGGTTTCGCCGATCCTCATCAGGTCGGATTTAGCCTGAACCGGGTCGGGCGCGACACCGGCGCTCAGGAATTCTTCCATGACTTTGTGCAACACAGTGCCGCGCAGGGCGGGATCAGGTTTGGCCCGGATCGGATCAAGCGCCCGCAGCCCCAAAACACGCTCTGCATAAATGGCATAGGGGTTACGGATCAGGGTTTGGATACGCGTGACCGAAAGCTGTTTTGGGCGCGCATAAACCGGGGGGCTGGGCGCAGGGCGCAGAGTGGTGGGGACGATTGCCGCGGGCCGCTCCATCTGGGCGGCGACGTTCAGCCAGTACTGCCCGCGTGCGCGCATGCCTTCCAGCGCGGTTTCGCCTCCTTGCTCGGGCAAGCCAGACAGCAAGTTGGTCAGGCGGCTCAACCATCTGGAAGGAACCGTCTCGGACTCGGTATCCCGGATTGCACGCGAAATCACCACACGCTTCGCGGCGGCGGCCTGTTGAAAGTCATGCGCGGCCAGGCCGATGCGCCGCTCGGGCAACAAGAGGCCCGCACGGCGTCGCATGTCGCGGTTCAACCAGGGATCGGGCGCAGGGGCCTGGGGCCAGCTGCCTTCGTTCAGCCCGGCCAGAACCACCAGATCCGCTCCCTGCACGCGCGCCTCGAGCGTACCCCAGATCATCACCCCGGGGTGTGGGCTTAGCGGGTCATGCACTTCTGCATTTGCCAGTATGGTTCGAAACAGATCAGCATATTCCGAAGGGGTCAGATCACCTCCAAACGCGGCTTCTTCCAGCAGGCTCGCACAGGCGGATTGGGCCGCTTTGCCAGCGGGTTTATCCCACAGATCACCTGCCGCAGTTCCTTCGGGGCCAGCGGCCAAAGCTTCAGCCAAGTTAAGGTGCGCAGTGATGTGGTTGTGCAAAGATCGCCCGGAAACCATCGCCAGCGGTTCCAGAAGGCCCCCCAGCCACGCCGCCCAGCTGTCTGCGATAGGGTCGGTTTGCGCTTTCGCCCATTCGGTCAGATCACGCGCCGAAGGAAAGGCTGGGCCATGGCGCCTTAGATGCAGTTCCAGCTCGCGGGTCAAACGCAGGTGATCACCGCGGGCACTGCCAGTGGCGGTAAGCGGATGTTTAAGCAGTGCCAATAGCGCCTCGGCGGTCAGAACCTGACCAAACAGCGCGGCGACCTGACGCATGAACCGGCCCGGAACCGACAGCTGCAATGGCATGCCGGCACTGTCGTCTGGCTCTATCCCCCAGCGATCCAACACGGCTGTGACCTGGCGGGTGAGCATCCGATCTGGCGTGATCAGCGCGGCGGTTTCGCCCCGTTCAGCAGCATCGCGCAGGCATAGGGCGATCGCGTTGGCCTCGGCCCGCGGCGAGGGGGCCTCGATCAAAGAAACACCGGCGCATCTAGGCTCTAACGCGCCCAAATCAGGCCCGTGCACCAACCATTGATCGGTAATAGGAGCCGGGCGCAGGGCTAGGGATATCAATTGATTTCGCCCCGGGTCGGGCGCGGGTTGTGCGTGCCACGCCTGAACATCATCACGGCTTAAGTCCAACGACTGCAACAGCTGAGCAAACCGGAACTGCGGGTGGTCTTCGGCGGTAAGGGCGTCATCCAAACCGTCCCAAACCTGTCTGGGCATATCGAAGTCAAAACCCGGCAACACGACCGCACCCTGTGGCAGTGTCGCAACCGCACGCATGAGCATGGCCGTCGCCCCCCGTGAGCCGGTCGAGCCAGCGATAATCACTGGATGTTCTGGCTGGGTATCTTGCCAGCGTTCTGCCAAATACTCGATTGCCATGCGCGTATGCGCTTCGCGATCCGGGCGTTCGCGGGCCTGTTCGCCAAAAAACTGTTCTACAATATCCAGAAACTGCAGGCTGCGCGCCCAATGTTCAGAAAGGTGCGAGACGTCCATTTCACGCAGTACCGCGGGTGACACGCCCTCGGAGTGCATCTCATCCATCAGCGCGGCCAGACTGTCGGACAGATCCAGCAAGGCAGATCGCGGTGCCAGATCAGGCTGGCGGTCCAAAAGTCCGGCGATGAGCTGTGACAACTCTAACCGTCTGCGCAATGGAGGGATCGGTGCGGGAAGGCCCGCACCAAGGGTGACGTGGCCTAGATCAGATACAAGCCGGATTTTCGGCATCAGGCGGGCCGGACCCTGTAAGAAAAGTTCAGCCAAGCGGCGCTGCATCCGGCGGGTGTTCACATAGATTTCGACCTGTGCCCAGTCACGTGGCGTGGCCTGTGCCAATCGGTTTTCCAATCCGTTCAGCAATGCTGCGGGAAAGTCCACGCCGGGGGCCAGACCGAAGATGCCTTTGATGGGCTCAGCCATCTTTTGCCTCATGCAACATGGACTCGGCCAGATCGATTCCACCGGGGTGGCCGACGTCGCACCATCCGCCCTGATGCTCCAGCCCATACATGCGCCCCTGTTCCAGCATGCGATCCCAGAGAAGGTTCAGCGAAAACGCAGTTTCAGGAATGGTGCCAAGCAGATCAGTCCGGATAATCTGAGCGCCGGTATAGATGTGACCCGGGCCGCGGCGGATTTTGCCATCAGCCGCGATCACGAAATCACCTTTGCCGTTGTGCCCCACCGCCTGATCACGCGGCACCAAAAGCAACAGCGCATCCATCCGGTCATCGTCCCAAGCGTTTTCCAGCTGAGCCAGAGCGCCCTCACCGGTCCAGACAGCATCGGTATTCATGGTGAAAACCGGCCCGCTGCCGAGCAAGGGCAAAGCCTGCCGTAACCCACCGCCGGTATCCAGTATGTCAGGCGCTTCGGCAGAGATCGTGATATCGTCGCGCCCTGTCAGATGGGCGGCAATCTGATCTCCAAGATAGTGGCTGTTGACCACGGTGTTACTCAGCGCAACGCCTTTGCGTTGATCCAGGGCATGCTCCAGCAGGGCTTTGCCAGCGACCTCGATCAGGGGCTTGGGCCGAGACTTCGTCAGTGCGCCCATTCGGGTGCCGAAACCGGCGGCAAAAAGCATCAGGGCCGTTGGGCGCATTTCTCGGCGATCCTTGCAAGAATTTCAGCAGTCGGCGCAGGCAGACAGTCCAATGTTTTGCGCAGCTCGGTCAGGGCGGGGTGGGACAGGTCATGCTGCAGATGTGCCCAGACCCGGGGGAGAAATTCAAGATAATGCGGCTTGCCATCACGGATACATAGACGCGCAAACACACCGATGATCCGCAAGTTTCGTTGTGCGCCCAACACGCTATAGGCGGCCCTGAATTGCTGTTCATCCACACCTGTTTTTGCAACGTAACGATCCAGCATCTGGTCTTGCAGGTCCCTTGGCACATCGCGGCGCGCATCCTCAAGGATAGAGACCAGATCATAGGCGCGATGCCCGGCCATCGCGTCTTGAAAATCCAGCAACCCGACGCGCGCCAACCCGTCTCGCTTGGGCAGCCACAGCAGGTTTTCAGCGTGATAGTCACGTTGAATCATAACGTCTTGCGCTGAGGCATAACGATCAAGCACAGCGCGCATAGCAGCACGAAACGCCGTTTCTTGCGTCGGGGTGGCGGCTTGATCAGATCCGGTCAGATACCATTCAAAGGGCAATGCTGCCAGATCGGTCATCAGAGCGGTGTCATAGGCGGGCAATCCAGCCGGAGCAGGGTGCAAATGCAGCGCAGCCAGCACATCTGTTGCGGCCTCATACAGCGCGGTTTCCAGCGCGGGTTGCTGCTGTATGATGCGGGCATACAGGGTGTCGCCCAAGTCCTCCAGCAACAGGAACCCATTCTCTGTGTCACGGGCCAGGATCGCTGGCGCGGAAAACCCAAGGCTGCGAAGGTGTTCAGCGATATGGATGAAAGGGCGCGTGTCTTCGCCGGACTGTGGCGGCGCGTCCATCAATACGGCGCGCCCAAGTTGCGGGTGGATCAGCCTTTCATAGCGCCGGTTCGATGCATCCCCGGCGAGCGGGCCGCGCTGGGCCGCGTCCCAACCGGCTGCCGCTACGAACTGCTGAAGCAGGTGTTCTCGGGCTGTCATCGGATCAGTCCTTCCAGCGTCTCTTGCCATTTTTGCGGGGCTTTGATCGTCAGGGCGCGCGTTTCGTCATCCTCGGCGGTGAAGGTCAAATGCAGGGCATCGGCCGGGGCCAGATCACCCAGACGATCGGGCCACTCGACCAGGCACAAAGCGGTTTCAAACGCCTCATCCAGACCAAGCTCAAGTACTTCGTCAGGGTGGGTCAGGCGATAGAGATCAGCGTGCCAGATTTCCAGAGAGCCCGCTTCATAGGATTGGATAAGCGTGAACGTGGGTGAAGGGACATCTTCGACAGCTCCATGCTGGGCTAGAAGGTGCTGGATCATGGCGCGCGCGAAATGGGTTTTTCCAGCGCCGATCGACCCGCTTAAAAGCAAAACGTCTCCGGCCTTTAGCGTGTCAGACAGGCGCCGCGCAAAGTCGGCGGTCTGTTCAGGAGAAGAAAAGCGCGTGCTGATAGAATACTTGGCCGACATGGCCGCAGTTTTACCGGCTGTCACGCCATGAGCAAGGGAGTTCAGGCGGGCAGGGCGGTCGCGGCGCTTTTAGATGGCTGGTTTGATCTGATTGCACCCGGCTGCGTTTGGGAAAAGGTGATCATGCTGGCCCCTGCCGCGATGGGTTTGAATTGCACGCAGAAAACGCGGCCATCATTCAGGGTGACTTTGCCTAGCTCTGGATCGGTCGCAGCTTTGTTTGGTATGCCGTCTTGCAGATGATTCAGGCAATCGGCCGAGTCACATTGTGACGACCAGAGCTGCACAGCATCGCGCAAAGATATTTCGCACAGTGAAAGTGCAGGATCACTGCCCCAAAGCTGGGCGTAGGCGGCATTTGACATGGTCAGTACGCCAGCCGGCGAGAACACCGCCAACGCATCGTCAAAACTGTCGATCACTGCTTGGCCGGTTTCCAGCTCGGCCCGGAAATGACGTGTGAGCGACACTTCTGAACTGATGTCTTCAATCAGAAAGGCCACGGCCCCGTCAGGATGCGGGCGGCCGGTCACGCGGAACGTCTGCCCGGAGGGCAAAGACCATGTTTCCTCGTAAACGCCATTTACAGCGTCCTGTTCCAGCGAAGTCATTTTCTGGCGCCAGGATTTGTAATCTTTGGGTTCTGGTATCATTTGCTTTTCGCGCAGCTGATCCAGAAACATGAACAGCGATGGGCGCGATGTCAGGAATTGAGGCTCTAACATGCACAAATCCACCAAGGCCGGGTTGAACATCACCAGATTGCGAGAGCGGTTGAATATCGCCAACCCGGTGGGCAATCCCGCAAAGGTCTTGGTCAGGGTTTGCACGAAATTCTGCAAAGAGGTTTCCGCGTTAACAGCGGCGTCGGCGGGTGCCGCAAAATACAGAGTACTGCCTTTTTGCGTGACGCCCATACAGTCAAACCACTGAATGTCCTCACCCGCGATGTTCACGGACTGACGGCGCGGAGAAATGTCATCAATATGCGCGTCAAACAGGCGCGGCAGCGGCCAGACCAGCACGTCTTCTTGCCCTTGAACAATTTCTGCCAGCTGCAAATAGGCTTTGTTCGCCCAGGTGATCGCCCCTGATGCATCTTGTTGCCAGGCGAGCGTGGGCATTTGCGAGACAATCTCGCGCAGGGTGTCCAGCTCTGCTTGCATGGCGCTGAAGCTGGAAGGGTCAATCGCGGCGTGATCGGCATCACCCAGCCCGTCTTGCAAGGTGATGCGGGCCGTGCCGCCCAACCATTGCGCACACAACAGGCCTGACCCGCCGTGTTCCTCGATTTCGATGTAGCCCTGCTCTGAAAGCGACGCCATTTTCTGGCCCAGACCAGGAAAACGGGGTGCCAGAAGCGATGTGAGTTTGCTCCAGTCTCCCATGCCTTCGGGGCCTTGCATCAATAGATTACGCGCGCGTGGCGTCGCATCCAGCAGGCGATCATCGTCAAACAGAAAGGCGGTGTCATCGTGTCGCTGTGAAACCGAAGGCCCGATCAATCTGCGTGGCAGCATCGGCAGGTAGGACACCATCATGATCACAGCCATCGCAGTTAGAAACGATGTCAGCACCAGGACGATTGCAAAGCTCCAACCGATATCCATGTTAACCTTCCTTTCGACAGGTCGTTCTTACGGATAACTGTGTGGCCAGAATGGTTAAACGCCCGTTAATTCGGGGCCGATCCTGTGTCAGAAAGGTTGGTTTTCGCCCAGCGCGCCAAGGGCTTGTGCCGGAACAGATTCGATCAGTCCGCGCGGCCATGAGACTTCAACCACGGCACCGCGGTGGGGCACGGTCGGCTGTGCGACATCGGCTCCATTGGCAAAGCTCAGTTCTGCGCCGGACCGCTCCAGAAGCGTTTTCGCGATGAACAGCCCCAGCCCCATACCTTGATAGCCAGGCCGTTTGGGATCGTTGCGACGAGACCGGACATACGGGTCGCCAATGCGGCCAAGCAGGTGCTGCGGAAACCCGGGGCCATCGTCGATGATACGGACTGTAATATGCGTGTCATTCCACCCCACCATGACCCAAACGTGTTCGCGGGCGAAATCCACGGCGTTCTGGATCAAGTTGCGCAGCCCGTGGATCACCTCGGGGCTTCGGATGATTGTGGGTTCGCGCGGATCGTTACCGTCTTGCGGCACTAGATCGTAATGGACGGTTTTGCCCCGCGCGACATGCGGTTCACCGGCCTCGGCTACCACATTGGCCACGGGGGCAGATCTGATCTGCAGATCGTCTTTGCCCGCGCGGCCCATGGATTGCAGAATGTCACGGCAACGATCTGCCTGATCGCGGATCAGAACAGCGTCGTCATGCAGCTCTGTACCCGGTTCCAGCTCTTCGGTCAGTTCGCCACTGACCAGCTTGATGGTTGCAAGCGGCGTGCCCAGTTCGTGCGCCGCGGCGGCGACCACTCCGCCCAGATTGGCAAGGTTTTGTTCCCGGTCCAACGCGATCTGTGTGGCCAAAAGCGCATCAGACATGGAGTTTATTTCCGACATCACGCGCGATGCATAAAGCGATAAGAATGCCACGCCGATCACAATGGAAAGCCAAAAGCCAAAAAGGAAAATACCTGGAAGCGCTTTTACCTCCCCCCCCGGCAGGACGAGGGGCAGATGCAGAAACGCCAGAACGCTGACGATGATGATGGCCGAGACCCCCAAAGTCAGGGTGGATCTTTGACGCAAAGCAGTGGCAGCGATGGTAACGGGGGTCAGCACAAGCAAGGCAAACGGGTTGTGCAGCCCTCCGGTCAGGAACAGCAAAACCGACAGTTGGCCCAGATCGAACAGCAGCGTCAAAGCGGCCTCGCGTTCAGACAGGCGCTTGTTTTCGGGATAGACGAAGATCGCGGTTAGATTGAAGCAAATCGCTGCTCCGATCGCCAGCAGGCAAAGACCGATGTTGATCTCAAGCCCAAAGCCGAAATGCGCCACCGTGATGGCGACGGATTGCCCAATGATTGCGACCCAGCGCAACCAGATCAACGTCCGCAGGCGAACCCAGTGGCTGCGCCGGTGTGGGCTGATCAGAGGTTGGCTGTTTAAATCTGTCATTCCCGATATACGTTTGTGCGGCAAGATGACCCCTTGTATACAGCCGCATGATTGCGGATCAAAGCACGTTCCCGCAGACAAAGGAGAATGATCTTGACCAAGACCAGCGCTATTGTGGCAGGTGTTACCACCGTGTCTTTATTGGCAATTGCGGCCTTTTTCGCCTTTCCCGGCGGATCGGACGATAAGTATGCCGAATGCCGGATTGGTCAGGTCGGCGGTGGTGCAGGCGCTATTGGCGGCCCGTTCACCCTGATTGATGAGAACGGCACGACCGTCACTGACGCAGATGTGATCACGCGCCCCTCGTTGCTGTACTTTGGCTACACCTATTGCCCCGATGTCTGCCCGCTGGACAATGCCCGCAACGCCGAGGCCATCGACATTCTGGATGACATGGGTCACGACATTCTGCCAGTGTTCATCTCTATCGACCCCGAGCGCGACACGCCCGAGTTGTTGAAGGACTTCACAGAAAACATGCACCCCAAGCTGTTGGGCCTGACCGGCACGCCCGAGCAGGTCAAAGCGGCCTCGCAGGCCTATCGCACTTATTACAAGAAGCGCGAAGGGGATGATCCGGAATACTATTTGGTGGATCACTCCACTTTCACCTATCTGGTCGTGCCGGGCGAAGGCTTTCTGGAGTTCTTCCGCCGAGAGATCAGCCCGCAGGACATGGCCACAACTGTTGCCTGTTTCAGCGAGGCCTATGGAAGTTGACGCCGCCGTTTGACGGTGTCAGCCTAAACCCCTAGAAACAGTAGAAATACGTCGCGACGCAGGAGAACACCGATGGCCGAGCTAGATGCGCTTGAGATCGGAGAGGATAAATCTCTTCTCCTCGTAGATGATGACGAGCCGTTCCTGCGCCGTTTGGCCCGTGCGATGGAAAAACGCGGGTTTGAGATCGAAACCGCCGAAACCGTTGCCGCTGGCAAAGCCATCGCGACGGCGCGCCCCCCAGCCTTTGCTGTGATCGACCTGCGATTGGAAGATGGCAATGGGCTGGACGTGGTCGAAACCCTGCGTGAACGTCGCCCGGATGCCAAGATCGTTGTGCTGACCGGGTACGGCGCAATCGCGACTGCGGTGTCTGCGGTAAAGATGGGTGCGACCGACTATCTGGCCAAACCGGCCGATGCCAATGACGTCACAAATGCTTTGCTGGCCACCGGGGATGAACTGCCCCCGCCGCCGGAAAACCCGATGTCGGCGGATCGCGTGCGTTGGGAACACATCCAGCGCGTCTATGAGCTGTGCGACCGCAACGTTTCAGAAACCGCGCGACGTCTGAACATGCACCGCCGGACGCTGCAACGGATTCTGGCCAAGCGCAGCCCACGTTGAGGGCCCTTGCGCTGGTCCTGGCTCTGGCCGCCTGCGCCACGCCCGAACCACAACCCAGCTATCAAATCAGCCCCTATTCCAGCGGGATCGAAGTTATTGGCACCGGGCAAGAGATCGGTTTTGGCCGCGACGCCAGCGGCGCAATCACGGCGCTTTCCAAGGTCAAAGGCCCTAGATTTCGACGCGTTGATGCGCCGGATTGCACGCGCCTGATCTGGGATGACGGGTTTGAGGCGCATTTTACACCCGCCTTCAGCGGTTGGGTCTGGAACGGCCAGAGCGCCGGTCGTCTGTGCTAAAGCTCAAACCGTTTCAAAATCTTGTCCACGACCTGACCATTTGAAAGCTGTACGTTTGGCAAACGGGCGTATTCTTCAAACCCGCGGCTTTGATAATAGGCCAATCCACCTGTGTTATCAGCGCGGATATTGGCGCGTATCCAACGATAGCCCAGAGCTTTGGCCGCCTTGCGGGTTTGCCCGAACAAGGCCGAACCCACGCCAAGCCCGGTCTTGCCAATCCGGGTGAACGTCGCGATTTCGGCCGCTTCGGCGGGCAAGTCTGGGATTTGTTCGATCCATTGAAATCCCAACAACGTGCCTTGGGCGTCTTCTGCAATGAACCAAGCGCTGCGCTGACTTTTGGCGATCCACTCGGCGAAATCCTGTGCGTCGACCGGTGCTGCGATTGCTGTTGTCCCGCCGACTTCGATGATGCCGTTCAACAGCTCGACCATGGGGCGCGTGTCTAGTGATCCGGCGCGGCGAATGTGGATCATTGGGGCGGGTCTCGCATCACTACTTTGTGTCGTGCCTCGGCGCGGTCGGCGATCGTTGTCAGCACGGCAACATGAAAGTCCCCCAGAAACAGCTTTCCCCAAGGTTTCAGGTACGCGTTAATCGGTGTGGCAAGTTGATAGGTCGTTGTCAAAGTCACTCGGGTTCTGGACGACCCAAGCGGTTCAAAACTGTAGCGACCTTCGATCAACGAGACTTCTGGCCCGGTAGGAGAGATGCGTGTGTCCACCGCCTTTAAGGCGTCTGGATCGGGGAAGACGAAACGCCAGGCCAGATCAGGCCCGTTTAGCAGGTGTTCTTCGAAATGCACGCCATTGGTCCATGTGGCATATCGCACCCCATCAATGGTTTGTGCTGACACGGGCCGCGGCGCGCGCAGCAGGTCATGAGTGACGGTCCAGGGTCTTTCCATTTGGGTAATCGGAGCGACGTTTTCCGCCAATCTGCGAATGTCTGACGCTGGCGCATCGACAACGATTGAATTCGAAACGCGCACGAGTTCAGTTTTCGTAGGCAGCGCCCAATCAAATACGGGCAGCACCATCGGCAACACGATAAGAATTGAAACGTTCAGATGCGTCGGATCGAGCGCCTTCAAAATAGCCCGGGTCAGAGCAATCCCAAACGTCGCAAGCCCGGCAGCAAAGGGAAGCGCGATGACCACGCAGATCAGCGTTTCAAAACGCAGCAGTATCAATAAAGCCGACACAACTAAAATCGCGACTACGGTGCGCTCTATGACGGTACGAAGAGGCAGCAACAGCTTCCAGTCAAACACCAGTTGGCACGCAAGCCCAAGGCCGATGCCGTAAAGGGCGACAGCGCTTATCGTTGCAGCGGGATGATCAAACATGAAAAAGCTGATCGCGTACTGGATCAAACCGTAGAGCGTAACAATGCCCAACCTGACAAGCACTTGGCGGCTCATAACTGTTTCAGCAACTCCATATGCCGCGCGGTGAAGTCATTGCGGGCTTCTATCGATGGGCGAAGGTGCAACTTTAGCCCACCGATCAAGTCTGGGTTTTGGCGGCCAAAGAACTTGTTGGCCTCGGCCGGGGAAAAGCCCGCAATCTGCGTTGCCTCAAGCCAGGCGGAGACCTTGTCGGCGCGTTTGATCGCCTTCTTCACCGTCACGGGCAATTGCGCGGGTAGGCCAAACCGGATGTGGATTGCGGCCATCAGCCGATCGTCCAACTTGCCGTAGTCGGGGCCAATGGCGGCTTTCACGGGCGAAATCATATCGCCAATCACATATTCAGGCGCATCGTGCAGCAAAGCGGCCAGCCGCCACTTTATCGGCGCATCGGGATTTTGCAGGCCGTATATCTGTTCCACCAACAGCGAATGCTCCGCCACCGAATAGGCAAAATCACCCGCTGTTTGCCCGTTCCAACGCGCGACAAAAGCCAACCCGTGGGCGATGTCTTCGATCTCGATATCCATCGGGGTTGGATCCAGCAGATCAAGCCTGCGGCCTGAAAGCATCCGTTGCCATGCGCGTGGTTCTTTGGCCATGGGGCCTCCTTTAGACCCGTTGCTAACTTTTCTGATCTGCGCTGTAAATCACTCGCTTGGACGACGCAAATTTGCGCGAGGCTGCTTTGCAACTGTCGCGCAATATCCCAAAGTCTGAACCTCGCGGTGCCGCGTCTGAGCACGGCAAACGCCCTTAAAAAGGCACAGGGATGTTCAGCCACCGCATTACCGCCAACGTTTCAGCCAGCCTGAAAGCAAGCCGCGATCAAGCCGCGTCTGATATGGGTAGCGCCTTGGCGTGTTTGGCTTTGTGTCGCCGCAGGACCACCTGATTTTCATCACAGGCGATGATCGAAACATCATGCGCGTTGGCACCGATGAATTCATTCAATGCACGCACAACGCCGTCTTCCCACCAATAGCCAAGCACATGGTCATCTGCGGCAATGATCCCGCCCGGCTTGATCTTTTGATAGGCCAACGCAAGGTCGATCTTGACCGATTCATACCGGTGATCACCATCAATATAGACGAAGTCCAGGCTCTCATCCTCGACCTGTGGCATCATTTCTGCTGCTGTCCCGCGCAGGAATTCAACCTGACCGTTGGCCACGCGGCGATCATATTTGCTGCGCAGTTTCTGATAAAGCTGGTCCATATCGTGGGTGGACCCTTTGGAGTACCAAGATTTCTCCAGCCCGGGGTCATCAAAATTGATCCAGGGATCAACCAGATACAGCTTCGTTGGGTTTACATCATGCAGGATTTTACGGGTGAAATTGCCTGCAAATACGCCAATCTCCGCGCCGCGTCCCCGTTTCTTAAACAGGTCGAGCACGGACTTTCTTGTCCGTTTCATTGTACTGCCTCATTCGTTCTTTTGCTCTGACTGTGCCAGCAGGGCGATCACGTTTCAAGAAAACTTATTGCAGACACGGGTTAACGATCTGCTGTTGTTGGCAATTGGCATCGCTGGTGCTATTTGCCCCTCAAAGGCAAGGACACCAAACACTGGAGCCGAAAATGGCTAACGATTTTATTGTAAAAGACATCGCGCTGGCTGAGTTCGGTCGCAAGGAACTGGACATCGCCGAAACCGAAATGCCCGGTCTGATGGCGCTTCGCGAAGAGTATGGCGACAGCAAACCGCTGAAAGGCGCGCGGATCACCGGGTCTTTGCACATGACCATTCAGACCGCCGTTCTGATTGAAACGCTGGTCGCACTGGGCGCCGATGTGCGCTGGGCCTCGTGCAACATTTTTTCCACGCAGGACCACGCGGCGGCGGCCATCGCGGCGGCTGACATTCCGGTCTTTGCCGTCAAAGGCCAAACTCTGGAAGAGCATTGGGACTACCTGGACAAATCCTTCCTGTTTGAAGACGGCGTCAACATGATCCTCGACGATGGCGGCGACGCCACGCTTTACGTGCTGCTGGGCGCCCGCGCCGAGGCCGGCGAAGATCTGGGCGTGCCCCAGTCCGAAGAGGAAGAGGTGATCCACAAGCAGATCGCCAAGCGCATGGCCGCCAGCCCCGGTTGGTTCACCAAGACCCGCGATGCGATCAAGGGCGTATCCGAGGAAACCACCACCGGCGTGCATCGTCTGTATGACCTGCAGAAAACCGGCCAGCTGCCCTTCCCCGCGATCAACGTGAACGACAGCGTGACCAAGTCGAAGTTCGACAACAAATACGGCTGTAAGGAATCGCTGGTCGACGGCATCCGCCGCGCCACCGACACCATGATGGCCGGTAAGGTTGCCGTGGTCTGCGGCTACGGCGATGTGGGCAAAGGCTCGGCCGCGTCACTGCGCGGTGCAGGGGCCCGCGTGAAGGTGACCGAGGTCGACCCGATCTGCGCCCTGCAGGCCGCAATGGACGGGTTCGAAGTTGTGGTTCTGGAAGACGTGGTAGATTCTGCCGACGTGTTCATCACCACCACCGGCAACAAAGACATCATCCGCATCGAGCATATGCGCGCGATGAAGGACATGGCGATTGTTGGCAACATCGGTCACTTCGACAATGAAATTCAGGTCGCGAGCCTGAAGAACCACAAATGGACCAACATCAAAGAGCAGGTGGACATGATCGAGATGCCCTCGGGCAACCGCATCATCCTGCTTTCTGAGGGCCGTCTGCTGAACCTGGGTAACGCCACTGGCCACCCGTCGTTCGTGATGTCGGCGTCGTTCACCAACCAGGTTCTGGCGCAGATTGAGCTGTTCACCCGCGGTGATCAGTATGACAACGAAGTCTACATCCTGCCCAAGCATCTGGACGAGAAAGTTGCCCGTCTGCACCTGGCCAAGATCGGCGTGAAGCTGACCGAGCTGAGCAAGGATCAGGCCGATTATATCGGTGTCACCCCCGAAGGTCCGTTCAAGCCGGAACACTATCGTTACTAATTCGGACTTACCGCCAGATCTAACGCGACGCCGCCCTAAACGGGGCGGCGTTTTTCATTCCCATTCCATCTGCTCAAAGGCCTGTTGCGCATTGCGCCCGGCAAGGCTGTCGAATTGTTCCAGATAGTCAAAGGCGGATTGGTCGATCTTGGGCGCGTCCAGAATATCGCCCCCTTCGTCGATCAGCGCGCCGATCCGGGTGCGCAGGTTCACCAGATAGTCATAGGTGTCGGCACGGGCGTGGTCGAGCGTCGTTGCCGCGCCATGGCCAGGGACCACATGGGTTGGATTGTAAGCTGCCATCGCTTCAAAGGCTTCGATCCAGCTTTTGGCGTCAGACTGCGACCCGTTGCCCAGAATGCGTTCGACATAGACGATGTCGCCGGTGAACACCGTGTCACGCGCGGGTAACCAGACAAAGGCATCGCCCGGCGTATGCGCCTGCCCGGGATGGATGATTTCAAACTCTAACTCGCCGAGCTTTAGCGTGTAGGTCTCATCAAAGGTGATGTCAGCATAGGCGGGTTCCGTACCCGCCAACCCATCCCCGATCAGATTGTCGAGCATCGTCAACTGCATTGATCCCCGATCTTTATGATCCGCGACGGCCGCATTGCTCGCGATCACCGTGGCGCCCTGCGTCTGCCAATACCCATTGCCCAGCCAGCGATGATCCTGCCCGCCGGAGTTGATGACATGGGTCACCTGCTTGTCAGTCAGCGCGCGGATTTCAGCGTGGATCGCCTCGGCCCCTAACCAGCTGCCGCCGGGATCAACCAGCACAACACCGGCTTCGGTCACCACAACGCCAAAGGTGGCATTGTTGGCAAGGTTCTGCGCGTTGCGCTGTTCCTTGGGGCCGACAAGCGCCCAGACGTCGTCGGTGACGCGCTGAGCTTCAAGCATCTGGGCAAGCGCCGAGCTGGCAAGAGCTAGTGCAAAGACAAAGGTTGATAGTGCAGGGAGTGTCACTTTGTTTCTTTCAGTTTTCGGAGCGGATCGCGGCAACGACGGCGACAAACACTCATGCATTCAATTTACACTATATGATTTGCGCTGGCGGGGAAAGATGGGGCAAAGTTTTCCTTTGTATGCGGACCGTTTCGCCCTACGCTGCCCGCCAGAGGGTAGTAAAAGCCCTGATTTGGTCCAAGCTGGGAGTATTTAAGATGGGCAAAAGAGACGATCTGATCGCGAAGTATGCTGATGATCTAAAGAACAAATGTGGCATGACTCCGGATATGGATTTGCTGACCAAGGTCACTATCGGATGTGGCCCCGCGATCTACAATGACGACGCCTCGACTGTTGCAGCGACGCAGGAAAGCGAGCTGGAAACCGTTAAGAACAACTTCCTGATCAAGAAGCTGGGTCTGGCTGACGGGCCCGAGCTGATGGGCGCGATCAATTCAGTGATCGAGACCTATGGTAAATCCGAGCGCAACAAGTATCGCGCCGTGGTTTACTACATGCTGACCAAGCATTTCGGCAAAGAGTCGATCTACGGCTAAGCTTTACGAAATTTGACTTTGCGCCCGCCCTTTTTTGGCGGGCGCAGGCAATTTAATGCGATAGTTTGTTGAATTCTATAAGAATTCTCAGCGGTAATCGTTTTGGAAACCCGCCGATTTCTGCTAGAACGCTGCTGCAGATCTTTGATCTGTCCGAGAGAGCGTGGTGCGAGCCACGGGGGAAACGGGGGGTTTGGTGAACGTCCAAAGCCCCCGCTTCTTGTTTAGATCAGGCCCAGCACTAAGCCCATCACGGCGCAGCCAAACGTGGCATATCCACCGTCGATAAGCGTCAGGTTTCTGGGGCGGCCCGCAAAGGCATAGTTGGTTGCGATCCACGGCGCGGCGATAAAGACGCCAAGGCCAAGCCCCGAGATCAGCCCTTTGCCCGCGCCTTCAATCCCGCCCAAGGCAAAGATGTGGCGCATCATTCCTGCCACCAGAACAGCACAGACGAAGGAGATGATATAGGGGGTCGGGTTTGACCGATCTGCTGGCTTGCCATCTTCGCCAACTTCCACACCAGATGCCGCCATCCACGGCTGTGCCAAAACCATGTACCACACAGCTCCGAAGGCATATGCGGCAACGGCCGCGATCAGTACGGATAAATACGCCATTGGGTCCTCCACGCGTTTTCCAATGCGCGCAGTATACCTGATTTGGTGGAATTTCCTACAGCCCTACACCACCCATGGTGCAGATGAGGTTGAATTCCTGTTCGGTCACGGGCTGAACGGACAAGCGGGAATTGTTTACCAGAACCATGTCGGACAGCCGGGGTTCAGCTTTCACCATCTCAAGCGTGACCGGCTTGGGCACCGGTTCGACGGCTTTGATATCGACACATTCCCAACGGTCATCGTCGGTGGTGCTGTCGGGGTGGGATTCAGCGCAGACCTCGACAATGCCGACGATCGCTTTCTCTTTCAGCGAGTGATAGAAAAACCCACGATCCCCAACTTTCATCAGCCGCATGTTGTTGCGCGCCTGATAGTTGCGCACGCCGTCCCATTCTTCGCCCGCCTCGCCCTTGGCGACCTGTTGATCCCAGCTCCAGGTGTTGGGCTCAGACTTGAACAACCAATAGGCCATCAGCCGATCACCCGGTTCCACGCCTTGATCGTGACGCTTTCGAACAGATCCGCCTTGGCGTAAGGGTCGTTCGCGGCCCAGTCTTCAGCCGCGGCCATGTCATGCACGTCCAAGATCAGCAACGAGCCGCACATATCGCCGTGCGCGTCCAGAAACGGCCCGGCCTGTGCCACGCTGGTGGCTTTCAGATAGGCGACATGAGCATCACGGTTGGCTTTGCGGACCTCCAGATGGCCGGGTTTGTCATGACAGACAACAGCGAAAAACGGCATTTATTCCTCCTTTAGCGGACGCGACATCAACGCACGCGTAGCATCTTTGATATTCAGTTTACCGTCCAGTACCGCAGCGACCATTGTGGTGATCGGCATCTCGATACCCTTATCCCGGGCGATTTTGGCCACGGCGCGCGCGGTGGCCGCGCCCTCGACCGTGATCGAAGGATCAAAGGCCTGCCCCTGCCCCAGCGACAGCCCAAGTTTGAAATTGCGCGACTGATCTGAGGTGCAGGTAAGCACCATGTCGCCAAGCCCGGACAGGCCCGAAAGTGTCTCTGTTTCAGCGCCAAACGCTTTAGCAAAGCGATTTGTCTCGGCAAACCCCCGGGTGATAAGCGCCGCGCGGGCACTGTCGCCAAAGCCTGCGCCTATCACGATGCCAGCGGCAATCGCGATGACGTTCTTCAGGGCGCCGCCCAGCTCGGCCCCGGCCGTGTCCGTGCTGCGATAGAGCCTTAAATCGGGCGTCGACAGCAGATTTTGCAGCGTCTGACCGGCGTGCGGGTCTTTGCAGGCCAAAGTCAAAGCTGTTGGCAGGCCCTTGGCGATATCGGCAGCAAAGCTCGGCCCGGTCAGGATCGCCGGGGTGGCAACCGGGCAGGTTTGGGCGATGATCGACGTCGGGCCAGTGCCCGTGATCAGCGAAACACCCTTGCAACAGGCCACTACCGGAGTCGCGCCGATGGCATCTTTGGCGGTTTCCAGAAACCCGGCCAAGGCTTGCATCGGGACGGCGACCAACACCGCATCATGCCCACCCAGATCAGCAATTTCGGCTGAAACAGTGACACAATCAGGCAGTTTCACACCCGGCAGACGCGACAGGTTCTCGCGGCTGTGCTGCATGGCACTTGCGTGGTTTTGGTCGTGCGACCAAAGCGTGACCGCACGCCCGGCACGACCAAGCGCGATGGCCAGACCGGTACCAAACGCCCCCGCACCTGCAATGGCGATACTGCTCATGCTTTTGCCCCCTTCTTACCCGATCCCAACATGGGGGTCGCTGCTTTGTCCAGTGGCCAACGCGGGCGCGCCGTCAGGTTCATGCCATCGCGTTGTCCATCGCGATACCTTTCAATCCCCGCCCAAGCGATCATGGCGGCATTGTCGGTGCACAGGCGTAGCGGGGGTGCCAGAAACTCTACGCCTCTTTGCTTACAAAGCGTCTCTAATCCACCGCGAATGGCCATGTTTGCCGCCACGCCCCCAGCGACGGCAAGCGCCGGTTCAGAAGGGTCTTCTGCCATATAGGTGGTCAAAGCGCGCTCGGTCTTGCCGACCAACACGTCGCGCACGGCTGTCTGAAACCCAGCGCAGATATCAGCGCGGTCTTGCACCGTTATTCCGCCCTTTTCCGCCACCAAGGCATCGCGCGCCCGCAAGATCGCGGTTTTCAGCCCCGAGAAAGACATGTCGCAACCCGGTTTGTTCATCAGCGGGCGCGGAAACTTGAATCGGTTTTGTTCGCCGGCCGTGGCTTCTTTTTCGACCGAAGGCCCACCGGGCTGCGCCAGCCCCAAAAGCCGGGCGGTTTTGTCAAAAGCCTCCCCCGGCGCATCGTCTATCGTGCCGCCCAAACGGGAGAAATCATCTGATCCCCGCACCAGCAAGAACTGGCAATGCCCGCCCGAAACAAGCAACATCAGATAGGGAAATTCCAGCTGATCGGTCAGGCGCGGGGTAAGTGCATGCCCGGCCAGATGGTTCACACCGATCAGCGGCAAACCGGCGCCCGCCGCCAGCCCTTTGGCGCACATCACACCCGACATCACGCCGCCTATCAGCCCGGGCCCTGCTGTCACGGCGACCCCATCCAGCGCTGAAAGCGCAAGCCCCGCTTCGGCCAATGCCTCTTGAACGCAGCTGTCCAGCTTTTCCGCGTGGGCACGGGCCGCGATCTCGGGCACGACACCGCCAAAATTCGCGTGCAACGCGGTTTGTCCGGCCACCACATTGGCCAGAATTTGTGGGGTCTGGCCCGGCGTATGACGGATCACCGCAGCGGCGGTGTCATCGCAGCTGCTTTCCAGCCCCAAAAATGTCAGTGTCTGGCCCATGGTCCCAACATTGCGTGATCATCCAATGGCAGGTAACACCGTGAAAGCTTTGGCACAATGCTTCTAGGAGGTCGTGTGACCCCAACCCTATTGCTGATCCGGCCTACCAAAGGCGCCCAAGCCTTCGCGCGGGAGTGCGCTGCTTTGTGGCCCGATCTGCCGATTGTGCGGTCTCCGATCATGCGGATCGAATCCCATGGCGCGCAGGTTCAGCCCCCCGGTTCGGTGATCCTCAGCTCGGCCAGCGCGGTGCCCCAGATTGCCGTGCCAAACGGCTCTCGGCAAATTGCCGCTTACTGCGTCGGGCCACGCACGGCGAAGGCGGCCCATGCCGCCGGAATAAAGGTGGCGCTAACAGCTCCGGACGCGGATGCGCTGATCGCTGAAATCCTGTGCAACCCGCCCAATGAGCCCCTGCTGCACCTGCGCGGCGAACACAGCCGTGGGGACATTTGTCAGCGACTGAACAAGGGCGGGCAGCCCTGCACCGAATTGGTCGTTTATCGTCAGGTTTCTCAGGCTTTGACGGACCCGGCGCGAGAGCTTCTGTCGGGTGCTACCCCGGTGATCCTTCCGCTTTTTTCCCCGCGAAGTGCCCAGCTTCTGTCGTTAGAATCGACCCATATCCACGCGCCAATGTGGATCGCTGCGCTAAGTTCTGCTGTGTATGAGGCTTGGGCCGGGCCGGCTGATCGTGTCGCACTTGCCCCCACGCCGGATGCGCAAGGCATGCTAAAGGCGATACTGAAGTTGATGTGATCCGCTTGAGGGTGTCACAGCGCCAAGCTAAGCTGTATTTGCAGCGCAGAAAGCGCAGGATTAATTGTTGAATTAAACAGGGTGGGCTTCGTGACGGATTCCAGCAAACCGACCGAGAACCAAATCGACGGCGAAACCAAAGCAGAAGCCGAAGACCAGGCAGCGAAGACGCAAGAGTCGCTGGATCAAATTGAAGACGAAGCCACCATCGAGGAAGAGTCTGAAACCAAGGCTCAGGAAGATATCGAGCAGATCGAAGAAGTTCTGCAGGATGCCGACACGCCTCTGGAAGCGCCCGAACCTGAAATCACGTCCGAGCCCAAACGCAGCGGTGGCTTTATGGGCCCGGTTGTCGGCGGAATCATCGCGGCAGTCATCGGGTTTGGCGCGTCGCAGTACCTTGGCCCGCTTGGCCTGTTTGGTGACCCCCAGAACGACACGCGCATCGACGAACTGGTGCTTAAGAATGATGAAGTGGCCCAGACCATCGCTGATCTTAAAGCCAGTGTCGCCGCTATCGCTCCGGTCGATATGACCCCGCAGATCACTGCCTTGGGCGACACCGCCGAGGATCTGGCGATTCAGATTGAAACCCTGTCACAGGCGCTGACCGATCTGGATGTACGTGTGACCGAAATTGAAAAAGCCCCGATTGCTTCGGGGGATTCTTCCGGTGCCGCCGCCGCATACCAGCGCGAGCTGGAGGAGATGCGCGCCGAGCTGGCAGATCAGCGTGCGCGCAATGACGAACTGCTAACCAAAGTCGAAACCGCCGCCAGTGACGCCACATCCGAGGCCCGCGCGCTCGAAGCACACTCTGCCGCGATGCGCATCATGGCTGCGTTGGAAACCGGAACCGGCTTTGAGGCCGCATTGGGCAGCTTGTCGGGATATGACCTACCCGCCGCGCTGACAGATGTGGCGCAAACCGGGGTGACCTCATTGGCTGGTCTGCAGACCGAGTTTGCCGGGTATGCGCGCGATGCCTTGGCGGCGTCTCTGAAAGCGGCCCCGGGCGCAAGCACCTCCGAGCGTTTGTCGAATTTCCTGCGGGTTCAGACCGGTGCCCGATCGTTGACACCGCGTGACGGGGATGACCCCGATGCCGTGCTGTCGCGCGCCCAAGCCGCCGTGGCAGCGGGGGATCTGACGACAGCGTTGGCTGAACTGACAACCCTGCCTGAAAACGGGCAGGCCGCGATGGCGGATTGGGTGGCCCAAGCCCAAGCCCGACTGGATGCGCAGGCTGCGGCCAAAGCGCTTCTCGCATCTGTAAATTAAGGAGGGTGAAATGCTCTGGTCTTTGCTGAAAATCCTTCTTTTTGTCGTTCTGGTCGCCGCGTTGGCTTTTGGCGCGGGTTTGCTGATGGAAAGCGAACACGGGCTTAGCATTGCTGTTGGCGGGTGGGAGTTCTCATTCGGGCCGCTGCAAGCTGTGATCGTGGCGCTGATATTGCTGGTCGTTGTCTGGCTGGTTTTGAAACTGGCGGGCCTATTGGTTGCTGTGATCAAGTTCGTTCTGGGCGATGAAACCGCCATTTCGCGCTATTTTGACCGCAACCGTGAACGGCGCGGGTTCAAGGCATTGGCCGATGGCATGCTGGCGCTGGCTTCGGGTGATGGTCGCAGTGCGATCAGCAAAGCCGCCAAGGCTGAACGTTTGCTGAATAAGCCAGAACTGACCAACCTGCTGACCGCCCAGGCCGCTGAAATGTCTGGCGACCGCAGAAAGGCCGAAGCAACCTACAAAGCGTTGCTGACCGATGATCGCACGCGTTTTGTCGGGGTGCGTGGCTTGATGAAGCAAAAGTTGGCGGATGGCGATACCGATGTCGCACTGAAACTGGCTGAAAAGGCTTTTGCCCTGAAACCGGCGCATGAAGAAGTTCAGGACACGTTGCTGAAGCTTCAGGCCGAAAAAGCCGATTGGAAAGGCGCACGCAAAACCTTGGGCGCCAAGCTGCGCCACGGCGCTTTGCCGCGTGATGTGCACCGCCGTCGCGATGCCGTTCTTGCCTTGTCCGAGGCGCGCGATATTCTGGATGACACCGGCCCGATCGAAGCCCGCGAATCCGCCATTGAGGCCAACCGCCTGTCCCCCGATTTGATCCCTGCCGCTGTGATGGCTGCGCGATCCTATATCGAACAAGGCAAGCCGCGTTATGCGACCCGTGTGGTGAAAAAAACGTGGGAGGTTCAACCTCACCCTGATTTGGCCACCGCTTTTGCCGAGATCAAACCCGAGGAAGACGCACAAGCCCGTCTGAAACGGTTCAAGGCGCTGACCAATCTCAAGCCAAGCCACCCGGAAACCCGGATGTTGCTGACCGAGCTGCATATCGCCGCCGAAGACTTCCCCGAAGCCCGCAAGGCGCTGGGCGATCTGGCCGAGTCCGACCCGACCGCGCGTTCTCTGACGCTGATGGCCGCAATTGAGCGCGGTCAAGGCGCGGATGACGTTGTGGTGCGCGGCTGGCTGACCAAGGCTTTGACCGCTTCGCGCGGGCCGCAGTGGCTGTGCGACAGCTGCGGTACGGCTCATGGCGAATGGGCGCCGGTTTGCCAGAACTGCGCCAGCTTTGATACGCTTAGCTGGAAGACCGCCCCGGCGGGCGCGCTTTCCATGCCGCACTCCACCGAGATGCTGCCGCTGATCGTAGGTGCGCTGGAAGACAAGAGCGCGGATGAAGAGATCGAAGAGGCTATTCCCGTCGAGGAAATCACTGAAGATGCCCCGGTCGAAACGCCCGAGGCCCTTTCAGAAGACGTCGACGTCACGCCCACCGATGACCCGACCCGCCCGGGCATCATTGATGCGGAACCTTTGACCGAAGAAGAACAACGCACCGCGACGAATTAGGGCTACACACGCCTGAAACGTGGTGCTAAAGAGCGCGCTACCAAGACGCCTCTGGCGGTCTAAGTGTGCCGGTGTAGCTCAGCTGGTAGAGCACGTCATTCGTAATGATGGGGTCGTAGGTTCGAGTCCTATCACCGGCACCACCCACCACGTCCCTACCTGTTGTGACTTTGGGGTGATTCTGCCGATTTTTGCTCGAAATGGGGCTTTGGGCCACTCACCGACGCCAAAGTTGATGGATTTTTCCCCTGTTTCGCGAATGTGTGGGGTGGTTTTGTCTCGATCTGTCAATATCGGTTTGCATCGGCAAATCTATTCTTTTCGCAGTTGCGAAAAGTTTATAGACAAAGACCACTAAGGCTGGCTGCTGTTGAACGCAGAAAGCTATTTGAAGGACGAAAATGAACGTGTCTGAAAAGTTTTTCCCGCAGCGCGAGCAGATTGTCGATCATGACGTGATTGATCTAAGCCAGCTACTTGGAACGCTCTGGCGCCGCAAACTATGGATCTTAGCGGCTGGATTGTTGTTCTTGTTGGCGGGCGTTTACTACGCGTTCTCCGTTGCAACCCCTAAGTACAAAGCCACCACGGATATTTTGTTGAATGCTAACGGTGCCGAGTTGGTGGACCTTAGCGCGGTGTTGCCCAGCCTTGGCGCTGATTCCGAAGCGATCAATACGGAAGTAGAAGTTCTGAAAAGCCGGGCGTTGATCGAGCGTGTCGTGAAGGCGGCCGACCTGACCCGCGATCCAGAGTTCAATAGCACCCTGCGCCCCCCCTCGTTAAAGAGCAAACTGAAGAGCCTGCTGACCGGCGCAGAATCCAAACCGCCCAACGCCCAGTTTGAATTGACCACAACAATCAAGGCTGTGCAGGAACGCATGAACGTGCGCAACTTGCCAAGCACCTATGTATTGCAGATTACCGTGATCTCGGAGGCCGCTGAAAAGTCAGTGATGCTGGCTGATCTGATCGCCGAGCAATACGTGCTGTACCAAATGGACGTAAAGTTCGAAGCCACCCGTGACGCGTCTCAATGGCTCAGCTCTCGGGTTGCGGACTTGAAAATTGAACTTGAACAGGCAGAGGCGCGGGTCTCAGAATTTTCGTCAAGTTCCAAGGTTGTGAGCCTTGAAAGCGTGCAAGCCCTTGAACGCCAGGTCAAAGACCTGCGTGATCGTCGTGACGGGACCGCGTCAAGCGCATTGATCGCCGAACAGAAGGTTCTGGATCTGCAAGCGCTGACCGATGCCAGCGCCGAGGAAAAGGCTCAGAAAGCCGATGACGCGCGGTTGTTGACGATCTTGCGCACGCAGGGCGAAGGCGAGGCGTTTGACGCGCGGTTTGAGCAGGTTCTGACCACCGCACGTCAACAAGCGGAACGTACTTCGCTTCAGGCTGCATCGCTTTCAAACAGCATCAGCTCGATGGAAGCCGAAATTGCCGCACAAAGTGAAGAGCTGATCGAACTGCAGCAACTGTCCCGCGAAGCCGAAGCCAGCCGCTTGCTCTATGAGTATTTTCTGGGTCGTCTGAAAGAGACCTCTGCGCAGGAGGGTATCCAGCAGGCTGACAGTCGTCTTCTTTCGCGGGCCGTTCTTCCCGAAGGTCCGGCCGAACCAAAGAAATCTCTGATCCTGATCGTATCGCTGATGCTGGGGGTTATGTTCGGGGCCGGCGGTGCGTTGATCTGGGAAATGCGCCAGAACAACTATCGTCAGGCCAAAGACATTGAAGATGACACTGGCATACCTGTCATGGGGCAGGTGCCTTTGTTGCCCGCACGCAGCCGGAAAGCCGGGATCGAGTATCTGTCCGAAAAACCGTCGTCGGCAGCGGCAGAGGCCATTCGAAACCTCCGGACCTCGGTGCTTTTGTCCGGCATCGACCACACGCCAAAAGTCATCATGTCTACGTCCTCGCTGCCTGGTGAAGGCAAGACCACCATCTCGTTTGCGATGGCACACAATTTGGTTGGACTGGGTAAGAAAGTCTTGTTGGTTGAAGGCGATATTCGGCGTCAGATCTTTGGCCAGTATCTTGGCGCAAAGGATGCCAAAGGGATGATGAGTGTTCTTTCGGGCGATACCAAGCTTGAAGACGCGGTTATCTTCAATGAACTGATCGGCGCCGACATTCTTGTGGCCGAGGAAACCAAAGTAAACGCAGCAGATGTTCTGTCTTCGAATAGTTTTGCGGAGTTTTTGAATCGTGCACGCGAAATCTATGATTTTGTTATTGTCGACACACCGCCGGTTTTGGTTGTGCCCGATGCACGTGTGATTGCGCAGAACGTGGACGCGGTGTTGTTTACCGTGCGCTGGGATAAGACCTCGAAAACGCAGGTGCGTGATGCGCTGCGGATGTTTGAAACCGTGGGCGTATCTGTCAGCGGCATCGTTCTGAACCAGATCGATGGTCGCGGCATGAAACGCTACGGCTTTGGCGACAGTTATGGCGCCTACAGCAGCTACGGCAAGAAGTACTATAACAACTGAACAAAGCGCCCGCCTCGGCGGGCGTTTCTGTTTTCAGCGTGCTGCTGCTTTACAGCGTTTGTGCCAGAACGCTCGCCAAGGCCGTAAGCCCCGCACCCAACGCAAACCATATCACCGCGGACAAACGTGACGCGCGGGGCGGCTCAACCGGATCGGCGGACTGGCGCACCAGCACCTGCTCTGCCATCTGCGGCAGTTTTGGCCCAAACCGCGCCAGCACCCGCGCTGTTTTGGCCAGATCACGGGCAAAGGCGCGCGGGCCGACGTTTTCGCGCACATAGGCCTCGACCACGGGATGGGCGACTTCCCAGATGTTAATGTGTTCATCCAAAGATCGTGCCACGCCTTCGACCACCACCATGGTGCGTTGCAGCAAGATCAGCTCGGTCCGGGTTTCCATGCCGAACTGTTCGGTCACTTCGAACAGGTACGACAGCAGCTTGCCCATGGATATGCGCGAGGCATCCATGCCAAAGATCGGCTCTCCGACGGCGCGCAAGGCGCGAGCGAATTCATCAATGTCCCGGTCGGCGGGCACATAGCCAGCTTCGAAATGCACCTCGGCCACGCGGCGGTAATCACGGCGGATAAAGCCAAACAGAATCTCGGCGTAAACCCGGCGGGTGTATTCATCAATCCGGCCCATGATGCCGAAGTCAAACGCCTGCACATCGCCGTTGGCGCCAACCTTCAGGTTGCCCTGATGCATGTCGGCGTGGAAATACCCATCGCGCAGCGCATGGGACAGGAACAGTTGCAGCACCCGCTCGCCCAATACGCGGCGATCATGCCCGGCGGCGTCAATCGCGTCGTTGTCGCCCAGCGGCGCGCCCTCGGCCCAATCCATCGTCATCACGCGACGCCCGGACAGGTCCCAATGGGTGGTAGGCACGAAAAAGCCCGTGTCATTTTTGGTGTTGGCGGCAAATTCGGACGCCGCCGCGCTTTCCAGACGCAGGTCCAGCTCGCCCATCACCACGCCTTCGAAATGCTCTACTACATCGCGCGGACGCAAACGGCGCGAGGCCGGCGAAAACGCCTCGATAAACCCGGCAGCGAAATAGAAGGCGTCGATATCCTTACGGAAGGCGCGCTCAATGCCCGGACGAAGCACCTTTACGGCAACCTCTTGTCCGGTGGCATCAACCCGCGCGCGGTGGACCTGTGCAATCGAGGCGGCCGCGACGGGTTCGGAGAACTCGGAATAAAGCTGATCGACCGGCGCGCCCAGCTCTTCGGCGATGACCTTCTTGGCGGTGTCCACGTCGAACGGCGGCAGCTTGTCTTGCAGAACACGCAACTGCTGCGCCAGTTCCGGGCCCACCACATCCGGGCGGGTCGACAGGATCTGACCGAACTTGATGTAGGCCGGGCCCAAAGCCGTCAACGCACGGGTGGCGGGCGGCAGGTTCGGGTCGCCCTTATCGCCCAGCCATTGCACGGGCCAAACCAACGTGCGCGCGACAATGCGCAGGGCGCGCGGCGCTTCCATGGCTTCGAGCACCACGCCCATGGCGCCGGTGCGCTCCATGGTGGCGCCGGTACGGATCAGGCGCCAGATGTTATGAGGTCCGCGCATTTACAGTTTCCAGCCCGAGTGCAGCGCCGCAATGCCAAGGCTCAGGTTGCGGTACTTCACTTGCCCGAACCCGGCGTCCTTGATCATCTGCGCAAAGGTGTCCTGATCAGGGAACTTGCGGATCGATTCCACCAGATATTGGTAACTGTCGCGATCATCCGCGATCAGCTTGCCCATCTCGGGGATCACGTTGAACGAGTACCGATCATAGGCCCATTGCATCGCGGGGTTGGGCAGCTGACTGAACTCCAGCACCATCAACCGGCCGCCGGGGCGCAGCACGCGGTAAGCCTCGGCCAGCGCATCAGGCACGCGGGTGACGTTTCGGATGCCAAAGCTGATCGTGTAAACATCAAAGCTGTTGTCCGAAAACGGTAGCGCCATGGCATCGCCGGTGACCCATGAGAGGCTATCGGCCATCTGCTCGGCATCGGCGCGCTGACGCCCTTCAACCAGCATCGATTCCGTCATGTCCAACACGGTCGAGGTCGCCCCCGGCGCACGTTTCAGAAACCGGAACGAAATATCCCCGGTGCCGCCCGCCACATCCAACAGTTCCTGCCCGGGCCGCGGCGCCAGCCAATCCATCATCGCGTCTTTCCAGACGCGGTGGATGCCCATCGACATGACGTCATTCATGATGTCGTATTTTGAGGCCACATTGGTAAAGACCCCATGCACCATCCCGGCTTTTTCATCCTCGGGCACGGTTTGGAATCCGAAATGGGTGGTTTTATCGCTCATGGGTCTTGCCGCCGTTGCTTTCTATCCTTCCATATAGGTGCCCAGCGCCCGACACAATCGCAGGAGACGTCGCATGCCCGAATTGCCCGAGGTTGAAACCGTCCGCCGTGGCCTTGCCCCCGCGATGGAGGGGCAGGTGATCGCCCAGGCCCACGTCAATCGGCCCGATCTGCGCTGGCCCTTCCCCGAGCGTATGGCCGAACGTCTGACCGGCGCGCGGGTGCTGCGGTTGGGGCGGCGCTCCAAATACATATTGGCGGATCTGGACACGGGTGAATGCCTGATCATCCATCTGGGCATGTCGGGTCGGATGACCGTGTCCGGCGACCCTTTAGGGCAGTTCTTGCATGACCACCCGGCCGCGCAAAAGCATGACCACGTGGTGCTGGACATGGAGAACGGCGCGCGGATCACCTTTAACGATGCGCGCCGGTTTGGGGCGATGGATATGGCCCCTATGAACGAAGTTCAAAACCACAAGCTGTTGGCCGGTTTGGGGCCCGAGCCGTTGGGCAACGGCTTTCATACCGACTACCTGGTTCAGGCGTTTGCGGGGCGTAACTCTCCGATGAAATCTGCCCTGCTGGATCAAAAGATCATCGCCGGTCTGGGCAATATCTATGTCTGCGAGGCGCTGAACCGTGCTGGAATTTCGCCTAAGCGCAAGGCGGGGCAGGTGTCGGCCAAAAGGATCGCTGACTTGGTGCCCATCATCCGCGACGTGCTGGAAGAAGCCATCGCCGCCGGGGGCTCCAGCCTGCGCGATCACCGGCAGGCAGATGGTGAGCTGGGCTACTTTCAGCATAATTTCCGCGCTTATGGCCGCGAGGGCGAACCCTGCCTAACCCCCGGATGCACCGGCGAAATCCAGCGAATCGTGCAGTCGGGACGCTCAACTTTCTGGTGTGCGCAATGTCAAAGATAGCTTGATCAGCATACTCAGGCTGCTAAGGAATCGGTTCTGTGATCGTTAACCGGGAGACCGCACGGATGGCTTACAAGACGCTGATTGTTGAAATCGAAGACCACGTTGGCCTGATCCGGCTGAACCGTCCTGATGCTTTGAATGCGTTGAACAGCCAGTTGATCGGAGAGCTGGCCAAATGCCTGACCGAGATGGGCGCAAACGACAAAGTGCGCGCCATTGTGGTCACCGGTTCTGATAAGGCCTTCGCCGCCGGGGCTGACATCAAAGAGATGAGCGAAAAGAGCTTTGTCGATGTCTTCGCGGGCGACATGTTTACCGACGATCACGATACCATTGTCCGCTGCCGCAAGCCCATCATCGCCGCCGTTGCAGGCTATGCGCTGGGCGGCGGTTGCGAGCTGGCGATGATGTGCGACTTCATCATCGCCGCTGATACTGCCAAGTTCGGCCAGCCGGAAATCAATCTGGGCGTTGTCGCCGGCCTTGGGGGCACCCAGCGCCTGACCCGCTTTGTCGGCAAGTCCAAAGCGATGGATATGCACCTGACAGGCCGTTTCATGGACGCTGAAGAAGCCGAGCGTTCCGGCCTTGTCAGCCGCGTTGTGCCCGCCAAGAAGCTGATGGACGAAGCCATGGATGCGGCGCGCAAGATTGCCGAGAAATCTGCCATCAGCACCATGGTTGTGAAAGAGGCGGTGAACCGGTCCTACGAGACCACGCTGACCGAAGGCATCCTGTTTGAACGCCGCGTGTTCTATTCGCTGTTTGCGACCGAGGATCAGAAAGAAGGCATGGGCGCTTTCCTTGAAAAGCGCGAGCCACAGTTCCGCGATAAATAAGGGCTTCCCTTTCAGGGCCAATATCCCTATACGCAGCCGTCATACATGCGCGTGAGGCCCGCTTGGCCAGAATCAGCCGGTTCATGAAACCCGGTGGGGCTCTGCGCACGAGAATTATGTAACGAGACCCAAACGGGAAGACACAGACATGGCAAATTCGCCTCAGGCAAAAAAACGCGCCCGTCAGAACGAGCGCCGCTACGAAATCAACAAAGCACGTCGTTCGCGCATTCGCACCTACCTGCGTAAAGTCGAAGAAGCGATCGAGTCGGGCGACAAGGACGCAGCATCCGCTGCTCTGCGCGATGCTCAGCCCGAACTGATGCGCGGTGTTACCAAAGGCATTCTGCACAAGAATACTGTTGCGCGTAAAATTTCGCGCCTGTCCGCACGCGTTAAGTCGCTGGGCTAAGAAAACGACTCACTTTTCGTGATTCCAAGAGACGCTGGGGTGACCCGGCGTCTCTTTTTTGCTTTTTTTATGCTGTAACAAAATCGCATCAGAACAATGTTCATCAAGCACTTGCGGGATTCGTTTTGGGAAACCTTTCAGTCAAGCCCGAAGATCAGTTGCGACTCCGCCTAGGCGCTTGGTAATTTTGAATTGCGATTCACATCGTCTTGGGGGGACATGGCCCGGGCCTCACCCCGTCTGCTAATTCAAATCGGTCCAACGGGGAACTATTTGAACTGCGGGTGAGCATCGGGCATCGGAGCGGTTTGCGAAGTGGGGCTTTGCGTTTTGCCGCCTGCTGTAGGGTATCGGATGGTTTTCCATTTTGGCACCTTCATGTCCAAAGACAGACCGCGCGAAAGCGGAACACGACAAGGATCTTCGGCACCCGCCGGAGCGGATGGGGTGTTGTTTTGCTTTGCGCACCGAAAGGGGCAACTGGCGTTTTAGCCAGATGTAAGTTTGTTGCCAAAGACATCTGAATCGCAGGGTGCCCTGTTTGGGCGGGTCTGGTGGTAAGGTGCGGGAGCAAACAAAGAGATGACGGCAGAAAAATGGGGTTTGGTGTGCAACGAAATTCGCAGCGAGATCGGCGATAACAATTACACGACCTGGATCAAACCTCTGGCCTTTAAGGACCTGCAAGATGGCGTGGTAAGCTTCAACGTGCCGACCAGCTTTGTAGGTGACTGGGTGCAGCGCAACTTCGGCGATCAGATCAAACAGCATTTCATGCGCTCGGGCGAACAAGTCGATCGTCTTGAATTCGCCGTCGCTCCGAAATCTGCCGTCGCGCCTTCTGCCAAGGCTGAACCTGCCAACACCAAAACTGCTCCTACTGCCGCCGCGCCCGCTGTACGTCAGCCCGATCTGGGTGCGCCGCTGGATGCGCGGTTTACCTTTGACAGCTTTGTTGTGGGCAAACCCAACGAACTGGCCCATGCCGCTGCACGCCGTGTTGGCGAAGGTGGCCCGGTCACCTTTAACCCGCTGTTCCTTTATGGCGGCGTGGGGCTTGGTAAAACCCACCTGATGCACGCGATTGCGCACGAGTTGCGCACCAAGTCGCCGCATCTGCGCGTGGTCTATCTGTCGGCGGAACAGTTCATGTACCGCTTCATTCAGGCGCTGCGCGAACGTGACACCATGGGCTTCAAAGAACTGTTTCGTTCCGTTGATGTGCTGATGGTCGATGACGTGCAGTTCATCGCCGGCAAGGACAGCACCCAAGAAGAGTTCTTCCACACCTTCAACGCGCTGGTCGACCAGAACAAACAGATCATCATTTCGGCGGACCGTGCGCCCGGTGAAATCAAAGATCTTGAGGATCGCATCAAAAGCCGCCTGCAATGCGGGCTGGTCGTCGATCTGCACCCAACCGATTACGAATTGCGTTTGGGAATTCTGCAGCAAAAGGTCGACCACTATCGCAACCAGTATCCGGGTCTGATGATCCATGATGGTGTGCTTGAATTCCTGGCTCACCGGATTTCCACCAACGTGCGGGTTCTGGAGGGCGCGCTGACGCGGCTGTTCGCTTTTGCCTCGCTTGTGGGCAAGGAAATCACTCTGGATCTGACTCAGGATTGTCTGTCGGATGTGTTGCGTGCCTCAGACCGCAAGGTCACCGTCGAGGAAATTCAGCGCCGCGTCGGAGAGCATTTCAGCATCCGCCTGTCAGACCTGATCGGGCCCAAGCGCAACCGCACCATTGCCCGCCCGCGCCAGATCGCCATGTATCTGGCCAAGCAGCTGACCTCGCGCAGCCTGCCTGAAATCGGGCGTCGTTTTGGTGGGCGTGACCATACGACCGTCATGCATGCCGTAAAACGCATCGACGAGCTGCGCGCCAAAGACAGCCAGATCGCCGAAGATCTGGAGCTTTTGCGCCGTATGCTCGAGGCTTAACGCCCTTTGGGGGCGCAACTGGTCTTGACGCCCCCGTTAAACCAGCCGAGACTCTTAAAAAATGCTTGAGCCGCAGAGGGAAACCGCTAGGTTTTCCCTCCCGGCATCATGAGGAGCGAGGGAATGAAATTCAGCATAGAACGCAGCGCGCTGTTGCGGGCCGTTGCCCAGGCGCAATCGGTTGTCGAACGCCGCAATACTATCCCGATCCTTGCGAATGTGCTGATCGAAGCCGAGGGCGCTGCCGTCAGCTTCCGCGCGACGGATCTGGATATCGAAGTGGTCGATAAAGCTGTGGCGCAGGTCGAACGCGCCGGGGCCACCACCGTTTCGGCCGTGACCCTGCATGAAATCGTGCGCAAACTGCCCGACGGTGCTTTGGTCACCCTGACCGACGAAGCCCCGCATCACCGTCTGACGGTGGACGCGGGCCGCTCCAACTTCAGTCTGGCCACCCTGCCCAAAGAAGATTTCCCCGTCATGGCGACGTCGGAATACAGCTCGAACTTTTCGGCCAAGGCCCCCGTGCTGCGCCGTTTGTTCGACAAATCCAAATTCGCCATTTCGACCGAGGAAACCCGGTACTACCTGAACGGCGTCTATATGCACGTGGCCGATGGCGATGGCGGCAAAAAGCTGCGTTGCGTTGCAACCGATGGCCACCGTCTGGCCCGGATTGATGCCGACCTGCCCGAAGGCGCCGAAACTCTGCCTGGCGTGATCGTGCCGCGCAAAACCGTAGGCGAGCTGCGCAAGCTGCTGGACGACGACGATGTCGAAATCGCCGTGTCCGTCAGCGAAACCAAAGTGCGCTTTGCCACGCCCGAGATCACCCTGACCTCGAAAGTCATCGACGGCACCTTCCCCGATTACACCCGCGTGATCCCCACCGGCAACACCCGCCAGCTAGAGGTCGACGCGTCCGACTTTGCCAAGGCCGTTGACCGTGTGGCCACTGTCAGCTCGGAACGTTCGCGCGCCGTGAAACTGTCGCTGGACGAAGACCGTCTGGTTTTGTCGGTGAACGCGCCCGATGCTGGCGCCGCCGAGGAAGAACTGGCCGTGGCCTATGGCGACGAACGTCTGGAGATCGGTTTCAACGCGAAATACCTGCTGGAAATCGCCAGTCAGGTGGATCGTGAAAACGCCGTCTTCCTGTTCAACTCGGCCGGGGATCCGACCCTGATGCGTGAAGGCAATGACACCAGCGCGGTTTACGTCGTCATGCCGATGCGCGTCTAAGCGCGCAAACACGGAAGGGCTGGGATGACTGGCCTGTTTTTATCACATCTGACGGCCTCGCATTTCCGTTCGCATCAGCGGGCGGGAATCGGGCTTGATGGCCGTCCGGTGGCCTTGTTCGGCCCCAACGGGGCGGGCAAGACCAACATCCTTGAAGCCGTATCCATGTTATCGCCGGGGCGCGGGTTGCGCCGCGCGGCGGGCGAAGATCTGATCCGCCGCCCTGAAGCATTGGGCTGGAAACTGCGCGCTGAACTGCATTCTTTGCATCAGGTGCACGAAGTCGAAACCTGGGCCGAGCCGGGCACGTCGCGCCAGGTTCGGATCGATGACAAAGCCGCGCCGCAGGCCGCCTTGGGGCGGATCGCGCGGATGCTCTGGCTCGTGCCCTCGATGGATCGGCTGTGGATTGAAGGCGCCGATGGGCGGAGGCGCTTTCTGGACCGCATGGTGCTTAGCTTTGAGCCGGGCCACGGCGAAGCCACGCTGGCCTATGAAAAGGCCATGCGCGAACGCAACCGGCTGCTGAAAGATCAGGTGCAGGACGCCCATTGGTATCACGCTTTGGAAACGCAGATGGCGCAGTCGGGCGCGCGCATTCACGCCAACCGGGTGGATGCCATCGCCCGGATCGCGCAGGCCCAATCCGGGGCTGAAACCGCCTTTCCCGCCGCCGATCTGAATCTGCTGGTCGAAATGCCCGAAGCCGAAGACGATCTGGCGCAGGCCTTTGCCCAGAACCGGCCGCGCGACATGGCCGCCGGGCGCACATTGATCGGCCCGCATCGCGCTGATCTGGGCGCCGTTTTTACCGCCAAGGGTGTCGCAGCGGCGCAATGTTCCACCGGCGAACAAAAGGCTTTGCTGATCTCGCTGATCCTGTCCAATGCGCGGGCACTGGCGGCGGATTTTGGCGCGCCGCCGATCTTGTTGCTGGACGAGGTCGCCGCCCATCTTGACGCCACCCGCCGCGCCGCGCTTTATGATGAAATCTGCGCGTTGGGCGCCCAAGCTTTCATGACTGGCACCGGGCCGGAATTGTTTTCTGACCTGTCCACCCGCGCGCAGTATTTCGAGATTACCGAGGATACCGGCACCAGCCGCATTACCCCCAAGGACGCGCCCTAATGGCAAACCGCATTACCCTGATCACCCTCGCCGCCCGCGACCTGCAGGCGCAGGCCGCGTTTTATAAGTCGCTGGGATGGGAGTCAGAATTCCAATCCGACGACGTGGTGTTCTATAACCTCAGCGGGCTAAAATTTGGGCTCTATACCGCCGAAAAACTGGCCCATGATCTGAACAAATCTGTCGATGACCTGGGCACCGGCGCACAGACACTGGCCGTGAACTTCGCCAGTAAGGCCGAGGTCGACACCGCCTATGACGCGGCAATCACCGCCGGTGGCACCGCCTTAAAACGCCCCGACGACATCTTCTGGGGCGGCTACACCGGCAGTTGGGCCGATCCCGAAGGCCACGTCTGGGAATACGCCTGGAACCCATTTTGGGAGCTGGACGAAAACGGCAAATTGAAAGACGGCGTATGACCCTGAGCATTGGCGAACTGGCGCTGTATTCCGGCGCGCTCCTGATCTTGTTTCTCACCCCCGGCCCGGTCTGGGTGGCGCTGATCGCGCGCGGCTTGTCGGGCGGGTTTCATGCTGCTTGGCCACTGGCGCTGGGCGTGGTGATCGGCGATGTGCTTTGGTCCGTGCTGGCGATCCTTGGCATCAGCTGGATCTTGTCGGTCTATGGCGGGTTTCTAGAACTGCTGCGCTGGGTCGCGGCGGGGTTTTTCCTGTTCATGGGGGTGATGATCATCCGCCACGCCGATAAAACCATCGCCTCGGACAGCCGCCTGACCCGCCCCGGCATGTGGGCCGGGTTTCTGGCCGGTTTGGCGGTGATATTGGGCAACCCCAAAGCGATCCTATTTTATATGGGCATGCTGCCGGGGTTCTTTGATCTGTCGGCGCTGGTCTGGCAAGACATCGTTGTGATCGGCGCCTTATCGGCGCTGGTGCCGCTGATCGGCAACCTGATCTTGGCACTGTTCCTTGGCCAAGTACGCGCCCTGATGACCTCGCCGGGTGCAATCCGCCGGATGAACCTGACGGCGGGGGTCTTGTTGATCGGGGTCGGTCTTTTGATCCCGTTTATTTAGACGGCAACAACCACGCGTTCAGATAGACTGTCAGCCGATCCTCGACCGAGGTCACGCTGTTGATCGCGCAGAACATCAGCGCCATGGCCTGAATGGCAAAGGCCTGTATGCCTTCGGCCAGCAACTCGGGCGGGACGTCTCGGCGGAACGGATGGTCGCCTTCGGGGTCGAACCACTTGGCGAATACCGCATACTGCAGATCAAAGCTTTGCGCGATGGGTCCAAGAGACTCGACCACCGCCGCCCCCGAATGGCGCACGATCACATCAAAGACAAAGCGGCTTTGTGTCATCAAACCGATCAGCGGCATCAGGTGCTCGACAACTTCGGGCACCGTGACCGGTGCGGGCCGCTCTGCCATCTGATCAAGGCACTCAAGCAGGGCCTCACCGATCAACAGCTCAAGCAACGCATCCTTGTCGGCGAAATGGGCAAAAAACGTGCCCTTGGCCACGCTGGCGCGTTTCACGACCTCTTCTGTGCGCAAGCCCTCATAGCCGACGTCCAGGACAATGGCGCGCGCGGCCTCTACCAGATTGGCGCGGGTTTTTAGGGTTCTTTGCTGCACGGGTTTGTTCATAGCGCCCTTGAAATCACAAAAAGTGACTAAGGTCAAAAATAATAATTGACCACGGTCATTATAAGCGTAAATTGACCGTGGTCATTTATTAGGAGAATCGCCATGACCCCCAAACGCATCCTCGTGCTGAACGGCCATCCGGGCCAAAGCTCTTTGTCGAAATCCCTAACGGCCAGCTATGCCGAGGCCGCGCAAAAGGCTGGCCACGACGTGCGCCTGCACGACCTTGGCCAGATGTCCTTTGATATGGATTACGGCGAAGGCGGTTATGAAAACCCGAAAACGCTGGAACCCGATCTCGAGGCCTTCTTGGCAGATCTGGAGTGGGCCGAGCACGTCGTTCTGGGCACGCCGATGTGGTGGGGCGGGGTGCCAGCCAAGCTGAAAGGACTGTTTGACCGCGCCTTTTTGCCGGGGCGCACCTTCGACACGCGCCACACCAATATGTTTGGCATTCCCAAGCCCCTGCTGACCGGCAAAACCGCGCGCGTCCTGCTGACATCCGACACGCCCGCGTTTTTCCTTCGTTTGGCCTACGGCAATGCGTTGAAGAAACTTTTGGGCCGTCAGATTTTGGGTTTCGTCGGGATCAAACCAACGCGCTACAGCCAATTTGCCCCGGCTTCGCACCCCGATGCGGCCAAGGTCGAAAACTGGCTGGATCAGGCCCGCGCGTTGGGCGCTAAAGCGGCTTAACGCAAACCGCAAAATATGGGGGATGCGCGTGACATCCCCCGCAAAACTTCGTATAAAATGACAAAAATACGAAGGAAGGGCAGCATGTCCGACAACGCGCAGACGCCGGAAGAATACGGCGCCGATTCTATCAAGGTTCTCAAAGGTTTGGAAGCCGTCCGCAAACGCCCCGGTATGTATATCGGCGACACGGATGATGGCTCGGGCCTGCACCATATGGTCTATGAGGTCGTCGATAATGGCATCGACGAGGCTTTGGCCGGTCACGCCGACTTCGTTAGCGTTAAAATCCATGCCGATAACTCGGTTTCTGTGCGCGATAACGGGCGCGGGATTCCGGTTGGCATGCACGAGGAAGAAGGCGTTTCCGCGGCCGAGGTCATCATGACCCAGCTGCACGCCGGTGGTAAATTCGACAGCAACTCGTACAAGGTGTCCGGCGGTCTGCACGGCGTGGGCGTGTCCGTTGTAAACGCCCTCTCCGATTGGCTGGAGCTGCGCGTCTGGCGCGACGGCAAGGAACACTATGCCAAGTTTGCCCATGGCGAAACCGCAGAACATCTGCGCGTCGTTGGCGATGCGAATGGCGAAAAGGGCACCGAGGTGCGCTTTTTGGCCTCGACCGACACGTTCAGCAACCTTGAATACGTGTTCAAGACGCTGGAACACCGCCTGCGCGAGCTGGCCTTTCTGAACTCAGGCGTGCGGATCATCCTCGAAGATGAACGCCCCGCCGAACCCCTGCGGGCCGAGATGTATTACGAGGGCGGCGTGCGTGAATTCGTGCGCTTCCTGGACCGTCACAAAACCGCGGTGATGGAAGAGCCTGTCTTCATGACCGGCGAGAAAGACGGCATCGGCGTCGAAGTCGCGATGTGGTGGAACGACAGCTACCATGAAAACGTCCTGCCCTTTACCAACAACATCCCGCAGCGTGATGGCGGCACCCATCTGGCCGGTCTGCGTGGTGCGTTGACCCGCACGATCACCCGCTATGCTCAGGACAGCGGGATCGCGAAAAAGGAAAAGGTGAACTTCACCGGCGATGACGCGCGCGAAGGTCTGACCTGTGTTCTGTCGGTCAAAGTGCCCGACCCGAAATTCTCCAGCCAGACCAAGGATAAGCTGGTCAGTTCTGAGGTCCGTCCGGCGGTCGAGGGGCTGGTCAACGAAAAGCTGGGCGAGTGGTTTGAAGAAAACCCTGCCCAAGCCAAGCAGATTGTCGGCAAGATTGTCGAGGCCGCGCTGGCCCGCGAAGCCGCCCGCAAGGCGCGTGAACTGACCCGCCGTAAAACTGCGACCGATGTGAACTTCCTTGCCGGTAAGCTCAAGGATTGCTCGGAAAAGGACGCATCCAAAACCGAACTGTTCCTCGTCGAGGGTGACTCGGCCGGTGGTTCCGCCCAAACGGGCCGTGATCGTCGCACGCAGGCGATCCTGCCCCTGCGCGGTAAAATCCTAAACGTCGAACGTGCGCGCTTTGACCGGATGCTGGGTTCGCAAGAGATCGGCAACCTTGTGATGGCGATGGGCACCGGCATTGGCCGCGATGAATTCGACATCTCCAAGCTGCGCTACCACAAGATCGTCATCATGACGGACGCCGACGTCGACGGCGCCCACATCCGGACCCTGCTGCTGACCTTCTTCTTCCGTCAGATGCCGGAACTGATCGAAGGCGGGTATCTGTACATCGCGCAGCCACCGCTGTTCAAAGTCGCGCGCGGCAAGTCCGAGGTCTATCTGAAAGACCAACCCGCGCTGGATGACTATTTGGTGGCGCAAGGGATCGAGGGCGCTGTTTTGCGCCTGTCTTCGGGCGAGGAAATCGCCGGCAATGACCTGAGCCGCGTGGTCGAAGCCGCCCGCGCCTTCAAGGCCGTGCTGGATGCCTTCCCCACGCACTATCCGCGCAACATTCTGGAACAGGCCGCGCTTGCGGGGGCCTTTGATCCGGGCAAGGCGGACGCTGATTTGCAAGCGGTGGCGACGGCTGTGGCCGGGCGTCTGGATCAGGTCGCGGTCGAATACGAACAGGGCTGGAACGGTCGCATCACCCAGGATCACGGCATTCGCCTGTCGCGGATCCTGCGCGGGGTCGAAGAAATCCGCACGCTGGACGGTGCCGTTCTGCGCTCGGGCGAAGCGCGCCGCCTGTCGTCGGTCAGTGCCGAAACCCGTGACTATTACGCCAAACCCGCTGGTCTGGTGCGTCGCGACCGTGAAACTGAAATTCACGGCCCCATCGACCTGCTGATGGCGATCCTGGCCGAAGGCGAAAAGGGCCTGACCCTGCAGCGCTATAAAGGCTTGGGTGAGATGAACCCAGACCAGCTGTGGGAGACCACGCTGGACCCCGAAGCGCGCACCCTGTTGCAGGTGAAAATCGACGATCTGGCCGATGCCGATGACATCTTCACCAAGCTGATGGGCGACGTTGTGGAACCCCGGCGCGAGTTTATCCAAAGCAACGCTCTGGACGTCGCCAACCTCGATTTCTAAGCGCCCGCGCCGGTCCTCCGGCGCGATGTGCTATACTTCCTTTGCGGCAGGTCCCGCCACCGGGTGCGGGACCGGCAAAGGAAAGGATCCCCCATGTACCCCGTTGTGCTTTTGATCGGTCGTTTGCCCCACGTCATTGGCAACGTCGCCGAAGAGCTTTCGCACCTGCCCATCGAATGGTTGGGCGCTCATGACCACCCCGAGGTCGTCCGCCAGCTTGAAACCGAACCGCGCATCGACTGTGTGATCATTTCAGGCGGGTTGGATGACAAAATCCGTGGCGATCTGATCGGCATTATCGCTACGCTGCGCCCCGATCTGTGCATTCATATCAAAGATCGCGCCTCCGGCCCCGAAGGGCTGGTGCCTTTCGTGGAACGTGTCGTCGGGCAAGAGCTGCTGGCCCGCCCCCTGCCCATCGCAGTATGATCTAGTCCTTATAGTCGCGGTGGCAGGCCTTGCACGAGGCCCCCAGCTGCATAAACCCGGCGTTCAGGTCATCAGGGGTTTCAAGGCTCTGTGACAGGGCAATTGCAAGTGTTTCGGTCGCCCCTGCCTTGGTGGTGAAATCGTCAAACCGCTCCCAGATCAACGGCTTTGCCTCTGTTTTCGGGTCGGTTTCCGGGGCTTCAAACAAGGCGACTGTCTGCGTCGAATGCCGCGCAATATCACCGGCTGCGGCGCGGGCCTTGGCTGCATCGAAGGCAACCTTGCCCTTTACCATGTTGCTTAGAACTTCCATCCCGGCGCCAATGGATTTCATGTTCTCCATACGGGCCAAAACCGCTGGGTTCTTCACGCCGCTGTGGGCAAGGGCCACGGAGCCAATGCATCCAAGGCACAGAGTGGCCAAAACGGTTGCTTTAACGCGTTTCATCAGATCAGGCTTCCTTTTCATCCGGGGTTTCACCGCTGAGCTGTTTCAGGATCGGGCAATCAGGCCGGTGATCTCCGGCGCAGGTGTCCACCAAATGCGCCAGCGTATCCCGCATATCCATCAGATCGGCAATCTTCGTCTCTATTTCAGCCAAATGATCCTGGGCGATGTGTTTGACCTCGGCGCTGGCGCGGGCTTTGTCCTCCCACAGGGCCAGCAGGGTACGGCAATCCTCAATTGTAAACCCCAGCGAACGCGCCCGATGCAAAAACGTCAGTTTGTGCACATGGGTATCAGAAAAATCCCGATACCCGTTGGGCGTGCGATCAGGCGCGATCAGGCCGATCTCTTCGTAATAGCGAATGGTTTTCGCAGGCAGGCCCGATTTGGCCGAAACAGAGCCGATATTCATTGCGCTTCTCCGAAAGACATCCACCGCAGGCGCAGCGCGTTGGTCAGGACAAAGACGCTGGACATGGCCATCGCGCCGGCGGCGAACACGGGTGACAAAAGAACGCCCAGCAGCGGGTAAAACACCCCCGCAGCCAACGGGATCAGCAGCGTATTATAGCCAAAGGCCCAGAACAGGTTCTGTTTGATGTTGCGCAGAACCTGCCGACTGATTTGCAGCGCCGTGACAACTCCCATCGGATCACCCGAAATCAGAACCACATCCGCCGCTTCTATCGCCACGTCGGTTCCCGTGCCAATGGCAATGCCCACGCCCGCGGCGGCCAAAGCAGGGGCGTCATTGATGCCATCGCCTACAAAAACAACGTCCCTTCCCAACGACTTCACCGCGTCAATTTTGCCAGCAGGCAGCACCCCTGCGGTAACTTGATCAATACCAATCTGCGCGGCAATCGCATCCGCTGTGCCCTGCGCATCCCCGGTGATCATCGCAACCTTAAGCCCCATCTGGTGCAGGCGTTGAACGGCCTTCACGGCGCTGGGCTTTATAGGGTCAGAAACTGCCAAAACGGCCTTGGCAACACCATCCACGGCCACAATCACCGGCGTCTTACCTTGCCCCGCTAAAGCGCGGTATTCAGTCTCTAAATCACTATAAATTACGTCATTTTCATCCATCAAGCGGGGGGCGCCGATCAATATATCGCGCCCCTCTACCCGCGCCATTATGCCTTTGCCTGGCAAGGCCTCAAACGTTTCGGCCGCAGCGCCGGGTGCGGCGCTGGTGATGGCCCGCGCGATGGGATGCTCTGACCCGGCCTCGGCCCCTGCTGCAAGCCGTAAAACAGTGGCGCGGTCTGCGCCTGGCGCCAAGGCAACATCGGTCAGCCGAGGCTTGCCCTCGGTTAACGTGCCGGTTTTGTCAAAGGCCACGACGCGGGCGCCTTGCAAGGCTTGCAAGGCATCGCCCTTGCGAAACAAAACGCCCAGCTCTGCCGCGCGGCCCGTCCCCACCATGATCGAGGTCGGCGTCGCCAGCCCCATCGCACAGGGGCAGGCAATGATCAAAACCGACACCCCGGCGACCAAAGCAAAGCCAAGCGCAGGTTGCGGGCCAAAGATCAGCCAAGCCAGAACAGTCACCGCAGCGACCCCCAAAACGGCGGGAACGAACCACATCACAATCCGGTCTGCGGCGCCTTGGATCGGCAGCTTTGCTCCCTGCGCCTGTTCGACCATAGTGATAATTTGGGCCAGAACAGTCTCTGATCCAACCTGTTGTGCCCGCATCACCAACGCGCCATTCCCATTGACCGTCCCGCCAACCAATCCTGCACCTTCGGCCTTGCCAACAGGCGCGGGTTCGCCGGTGATCATGCTTTCGTCGACATAGCTTTCACCGCTGATAACCACGCCATCGGTCGGAATCTTCTCGCCCGGCCGAATATGGATCACATCACCGGCAGCGATCTGCCCGATGGGCAGATCTTTCAGCGCGCCCTTACGTTCTACGCGTGCGGTTTTTGGGCGCAGATCCAGAAGTTTTCGGATCGCCTGGCCCGTGCGCCCCTTGGCCCGTGCTTCAAGCCACCGGCCCAACAGGATCAGGACAATGATCACCGCCGCTGATTCATAGTAAACCTGCGCGGTTCCTTGCGGCAGCAGGCCGGGGGCAAAGGTTGCCAAAACCGAAAACAGATAGGCCGCCGAGGTTCCAAGCGCGACCAGTGCATTCATATCCGGCGCACCGCGCAACAGCGCAGGGTAGCCCTTGGTGAAAAACCCACGCCCCGGGCCGACCAACACCAGCGTCGTCAGCACAAACTGCAAAAAGATCGCGTTTTGCATCCCAAGCGTGCCATGAACCCAGCCGTGCATGGCGGGGATCAAATGACCGCCCATTTCCATCACAAAAACAGGCAAGGCCAATGCCGCTGCCAGCAAAGTCTTGCGTCGAATTGGGGCGATTTCGTCTTGGGTCGCATCGGAGTCGAGTGCGCTGACCTGTTTTGCATGAGCCGGGTACCCGGCCATTGTCGACAACGCCGCGATCTCGGATGCGCTGGTCGCGCCTTCCAGATAGGTCACGTGGGCGGTCTTGGTCGCCAGATTCACACTGGCTTCAAGTACCTCAGCCCCGGCGTTTAATGCTTTTTCTGCCCGCCCGACACAGGCGGCACAGTTCAAGCCCTCGACTTCAAGAACCAGTTCTGCCGTAGCGACCGGATATCCGGTTTTCGTCACTGTTTCAGCCAAAAACACTGGCTTTACGGTGGTGTCATGGGTCACAGAGGCTGTGTTGTTCGCAAGGTTTACAGCGGCCAAAGCCACGCCCGGCACCGCGGCCAAAGCACGTTCGACCCGCCCGGCGCAAGACGCGCAGGTCATGCCCTGAATGTGCAGCGCTGTTGTAGAAGAGGCTGTCATGTCTCACCGACTTTCCTGAAACTACCCTTTGATAAAGGTTCCAGCAACAGGAAGGTCAAGCAGAGACTTCAATCTAGTCGTGCGATGCCTCTGAGCGGCCAAGGTGGTACTCACCCCGTTTCTTGGCCAGTGCAATTTGGCGCTGACGCTCGCGGAAACGTTCTTTCCGGGCCTCATCATGTTCATCAACACACTGATGACACGAAACACCTTCTTCATAGTCAGGGCTCTTCAAATCTGCGGGTGTCAGGGGGCGACGACAGGCCCGGCACAGGCTGTGCGGCCCTTCGACCAGCCCATGCCCCACGGACACGCGTTCATCAAAGACGAAACATTCACCATGCCACAGGCTTTCGTCCTGTGGAGTCTCTTCAAGGTATTTCAGGATACCACCCTGAAGGTGAAAGACGTCCTCGATACCCTGCCCAAGCAGATAGTTGGTCGATTTTTCACAGCGGATACCACCGGTACAGAACATCGCCACGCGTTTGTTGTGGAAACGGTGTTTGTTTTCTTCCCACCAGGCCGGAAACTCTCGGAAACTGGCCGTATGCGGGTCTATTGCACCTTCAAACGTGCCAATCTGCACCTCGTAATCGTTGCGCGTGTCGATCACCGCGACGTCAGGCTGTTGGATCAGCTCGTTCCAATCCTCGGGCGTCACGTAATGCCCAACCCGTGCTTTCGGGTCGACATCAGGCTGACCCATGGTGACGATTTCTTTCTTCAGCCGCACTTTCATTTTGCCGAAAGGTTGCTCTGTGGCGGTGCTTTCCTTCCACTCCAGATCGGCGCAGCCGGGCAGGGCGCGGATATGGGCCAAAACGGCATCCACCCCGGCGCGTGAGCCAGCAAACGTGCCGTTGATTCCCTCTTGCGCCAGCAACAAAGAGCCGGTCGTGCCGGCTTTATCGCAAACATCCAACAAAGCGGGACGCAGCGCCGCAGGGTCAGGGAAGCGGGTGAAGTGATATAATGCTGCAACGGTAAACATGGCTGTCCTCTTACGCCCGACTCAGGGCAATATTCAAGGGCGCGCCATTGACGCCCTACGCAACACCTTCTTAGCTGATCCCATCGAAAAGGAGACCAATATGCGCCCTGCCACCGAAGCCCTAATCGTTGTCGACGTCCAGAATGACTTCTGCCCGGGTGGCGCGCTGGCGGTGCCCGGCGGGGATGATATTGTGGCCGAGATCAACGCCCTGCTGGATCAGTTCGAACTGCGCGTCTTTACCCAGGACTGGCACCCGGCGGATCACGCCTCCTTTGCCAGCAATCACGATGGCAACGATCCTTATTCGGTCATCGACATGCCCTATGGGGCGCAGGTTCTGTGGCCCGACCACTGCGTGCAAGACACACATGGCGCCGCCTTCCATCCTGATCTCGACACCTCCAAGGCCGATCACATCGTCCGCAAGGGCTTCCACCCAGAAGTCGACAGTTATTCGGCTTTTTTCGAAAACGACCACGAAACCGAAACCGGCCTTGATGACTACCTGAACGCCAAAGGCATCACCGCCGTCACCCTTGTCGGTCTGGCCACGGATTTCTGCGTGCAATACACGGCCCTTGATGCTGCCAAGCTGGGCTATAAAGTGACGGTTCTGGAACATGCCTGCCGCGGCATCAATCTGGATGGTTCGCTGGAGGAAGCCCGCGAGGCCATGCTGGACGCCAACGTGGTGCTTGAGAAGTAACCGTTCATCGGTCGGGGAGGGGCGATGGTTGATATCGCAACGCGGGTCTATAACCATAAATGGAAGATCGACCCGATCGTCCGGTCCCTGATCGACACCGATTTCTACAAACTGTTGATGTGCCAGTCGGTGTTTCACAACAAGCCCGACACCCAAGTCACCTTCAGCCTGATCAACCGTACCAAATCCATCCGTCTGACCGATCTGGTTGACGAGGGCGAGCTGCGCGAGCAGCTGGACCACATCCGCACCCTGCGCCTGACACGCGGCGAAAGCACATGGCTGCGCGGCAACACGTTTTACGGCAAACGCCAGATGTTCCAATCCGATTTCATGGAGTGGTTCGAAACCCTGCAACTGCCGCCCTATCACCTTGAAAAGCGCGACGGCCAGTATGAGCTGACGTTCGAAGGCAGCTGGCCCGAGGTCATGATGTGGGAAATCCCCGCGCTCGCCGTGATCATGGAGCTGCGCTCCCGCGCCGTCATGGGGCCAATGGGCAAGTTCGAACTTCAGGTGCTCTATGCCCGCGCCATGACGAAACTGTGGGAAAAGGTCGAACACCTGCGCGCACACCCCGGGTTGCGCATCGCCGATTTCGGCACCCGGCGACGGCATTCCTTCCTGTGGCAGGACTGGTGCGTGCAGGCCATGACCGAGGGGCTGGGCAAGTCCTTTGTCGGCACCTCCAACTGCCTGATCGCCAAGAACCGCGATCTGGAGGCCATCGGCACCAACGCCCACGAACTGCCCATGGTCTATGCTGCGCTGGCCAAGGATGACACCGCGCTGGCCCAGTCCCCCTATCAGGTGCTGGCCGACTGGCAGCAAGAACACGAAGGCAACCTGCGCATCATCCTGCCCGACACCTACGGCACCAAAGGTTTCCTTGAAAACGCCCCCGACTGGCTGAGCGGCTGGACAGGCATCCGGATTGACTCCGGTGATCCGGCCACCGCCGCCGAAGTGGCGATTGACTGGTGGAAATCCCGCGGCGAAGACCCGCGCGAGAAACTGGTGATCTTCTCGGATGGGCTGAACGAGGACAAAATCATCGACCTCTATCAGCAGTTTCAAGGCCGCGTAAAACCCAGCTTCGGCTGGGGCACCCTGCTGACCAACGACTTCCGAGGACTGGTCCCCGATGACGCTTTGGCGCCATTCTCCCTGGTCTGCAAAGCGGTTTCTGCGGGCGGCCAACCCACCGTCAAACTCTCCGACAACCCCAACAAAGCCATGGGCCCCACCGACCAGGTCGAACGGTATAAACGGGTGTTTGGGGTTGGGGAACAAACCGCGCAGGAGGTTGTCGTATGAACTCATCGGCGCTTCAACAAAAGCTTCGTTCGAGGTGCAAAGCGACGTCCGACGAGTTCTTCAAGACAGCGCTTGGCTCATTATGTGACACAGAGGAAGAAGCCCAAGAAGCATTCAAAAACCTTTCGTTTGGCATTCACGGCGGTTTCGTGTTCAGAGAAAGCCGAGAAGTGTCGGTCAAAGCTCTGGAACTTGCAGAAAAGTTTGTCGATGTGGCGGGAACCGAAAGGGCCAGCGTGGAAGCCATTAGGAAATCAACTAACTCCATAGTATCCGCTGTATTGAGAGAATTTGATGGAACTATCGACGAAGACAATACTGATGACGCTGCAGAACTATTCTTCACAAAACTAGTCGAGAGTGCCACGGAACATTACGATTTTGTGGGGCCGTGTGAATTGTTCCGTTTCGAAGATGAAGGGCTAGAACTAAGATCAAAGTATGTATCGGTGATGGCGGCAAACAGTTTTCTTGCCGAAGCGGAGTTGCCAAGAACCGGCAAAAGCTGGCAGCTCAAGAGTTCTCCCGAGGCTTGGCCGCGATCGCCGGTAGATATGGAAAGCGCGTTCACAGTTTTCGGGACAGTTTGGTGGGTAAGATCGCAGTCGCCGGCTGACCTGACTGAGCAATCGGCCAAATGGATGATTGATGTTTTCATGACGGCTATTCGAGTTGGTTTGCGACGGCCGGATTATTGCCTTCGTCCTAGGTTGGGTCAATCAGAGCTATCCCCTTTTGGACATGCGAAAAACTCTAAACGAGGCATCATACATCACGAAAAAATCTTGAAGCCCGGCGGACAGTCGTGGGCAAGTCAGTACAAAGTGGACGCAAGTTTTGCTGACCGCTTTCACGACCAACAGTTTCAAAACCGCCTAAATTCGTTGTTTGAGGCAAAGCCTAATTCTGTAGGCGAACACTTGGCAAATGCATTTGGTTGGTGCTCGAGGGGGCGTCAATGTGTTGACCACTCAGAACGCCTGCTAAATTTCTTCACCGCTCTGGAATCTCTATTATCCGAGAAGGACGCTTTTTCGCCCGTTGCAGAGACCATCGCAAGACTGACGAGCGTTGTACTTTCGGAAACGGCAACCGATAGAGAAAGAACATATAAAGAGATTAAGAAATTGTATGCGCTAAGGTCTTCGGTTGTTCACCAAGGCCGCCGAGCAGCACATTGGCTAAATGCAAACAACATTCAACACATTTGTGAGAGCACACTATCAGTGGTTTTCTCTGAGGTTGATCTATCTCGTCCGCGACAAGATTTCATAAACGAGTTAAAAAGTGCTAGTCATGGCGGGCCTTGGCCTAAAAACAACGACTAAACTAGCTTCTATCTCGCGACCTTTCGAAGGACATTAGTCGCGCGAAACCTTCCCCCGCAACGCCTTCACCTCCCCACGCTGTTTCTTCGCCTCCAGCCGCCGTCGCACAGACCCCTTCGTCGGTTTCGTTTTGATCCGCCGTTTCGGCGTGACCAGCGCTTTGCGGATCAGTTCGGCCAGGCGTTCCCGCGCGATATCCCGGTTCCGCGCCTGATGGCGGGTTTCGTCGCAGAAGATCACGATGGCGCCGTCCTTGGTCCAGCGTCGTCCGGCCAGTCGTTGCAGGCGGCGTTTCACCGGGTCGGTCAGGTTGGGGGAACGGGCGGCCTCAAACCGCAGTTCCACGGCCGAGGACACCTTGTTCACATTCTGCCCGCCGGGGCCGGAGGCGCGCACGAATTGCTCGGTCAGTTCCCAGTCGGCGAGGGTGATTTGATCGTTGATCTGCAGCATTCTGGGCACTTTAAACCTTTAAAACATGCCCCGAAAGCCACCGCGTTCTTTAAAGGAGTCTTGCAAAGAAAAAGGGCTGTCCAGATCAGACAGCCCTTCGAGATCTTTGGGAGATGGTCCAGTTAGAGCCATGCCCAATCAGAGGTGTTCGGTCTTCAAGACTGCTCTAAGACCACGGCCCCCCTGACTGTTCTGATCCCTCTCTCCAACATCACTCTAGACACTGGACCACCTCCTTTCTGCTGTTGCCGTTACAGAAAGGGTGCCACATATCTAGTATTTGTCAAAACAAATTACGCAACCCGTGCCATCATACGCCCAACAATTAGGCGGAATGGCACCAAAGCGATCAACGCAAGGGAGAGTTTGACAAGCCAGTCAGCAAAACCCAGCGAAACCCACAGGGGTGCAACGGGTCCCGCGCCCAACAGGGGCAGCATTTCACCGGCCCACGAAACGTCGTTGGCGGGTTCGATAAAGGTCAGTGCGCCCGAGAAAGCGATTGTAAAGAAAATCGCGGTATCGACCGACGAGCCAATCAGGGTCGAGGCCAGCGGCGCTTTCCACCACAGGCCTTCGCGCAGGCGGTTGAAGATGGCCACGTCCAACAGCTGTGCCGTCAGGAACGCCAGGCCCGAGCCAATCGCGATACGCAGGGTGACCAGCGGTCCGAACTCACCCATGATCTGGGTGCCGATGAACGAACAGATGATGCCCACGACAAAGCCGACGAACACGACTTTGCGTGCCGGGCCAACGCCGTACACGCGGTTCATCACGTCGGTCACAAGGAAGGCCAGCGGATAGGTAAAGGCCCCGTAGGTCAGCCAGTTGCCCAGCAGGAATTGCACGAGGATATTTGAGGCCACGACAATGGCGGCCATGGCGATAACGCCAGGAAGAATAGAGCGGTTCATGGTTTTGATCCGTTTTTACAAGGTAGCGGCGACTTGGCCCGCCCTCATGGCGGACGCGCCCGCTTAACGCTTGGTTTGGGCGAAATCAAGCGTTTCGTTCAGCGTGTATTCAACCAGCTCTGTGCGTTGGAAGAAGCGGAAGTTGTCGTCAGACACCATGGTCAGGCGGATCGCACCGGTGTCATCCTGCCAAACCGCCAGCCCTTCAAGGTTGTCATGGATCGGGGTGCGGGTTGTTAAGAGCGTCTCTTCGTTGCTGACGCCGTTGGTATCCACATCGAACCGGCGCACCCGGCTGCGAAACCCCAGAACTCCGCGAAAATCCCGTTCCAGCAGATAGAGTTTTCCATCCGGGCCAAAATCGGCCCCGACTGCCAGAAAGTCGTCACGCCGAGGCAAGGTGAACGGTTGGCTCCATGTGCCATCTGCATAGCGATAAACCGGAAAGGGGCGTGCCTTGCGACCAGAACGTTCGGGCAAAGCATAGAGCGCACCATCCGGTGCAATCGCCAAGGCTTCCATCGCAGAGTTGCGTTGCAGCGTCTTGAACGCATCATGGCGCGGCAACCACGCCGCTTCGGAATCGGTATCGCGGTAGGTCCAAACACGATGGTAGTTTTCAAACGAGACAAACAACCGACCATCTTCGCGCAGGGCAAGCCCTTCGGAATCTGCCTCTTTTCCGCGAATTTGGGTGTTCTTGGTGTTCTTGACCGGCGAAAGCACGATGTCCGAGATATTGGCGATCTTACCGTTTTTACGGGTGATCTTGCCGGTTACAAACGCGCCGCGATCGGACAGGGCGATAAAGCTGCGCCCGTCTTGGGACAGTTCCAAACCGGACAAACCGCCAAAGTCGGCATGGTCATAGGCCCAGGTAAAAGTGGACGTCAGCTTGGCAGAGCTTTCTTGCTCGGTGCGCGCGGAAAGCATCCCGGCCACAACGACCGACGCCCCGATCAGCGAGAGGATAAAACGTTTGCGCATTGCTTGGGCAGGTCCGCCATTATGTATTCGCGTGGGTGGCGCTTTTTAGGGGCTGGTTTGGCGGGTTTTGCTCCGGGTTTGGGCTTGGGCGGGTTCAGGTAATCGGTGACCCACCATTCCAATGTTTCGTCACACCCATCACCACCTTTCGACAATTTTCGAACGGTTGGGGTTTGCTTGATACAGTCTTTTGAACCCTTCGGACATTTCAGGCGCACGTGGAAATGATAATGGTGGCCAGAAATCGGACGAATTTTCTGCAGCCATTTCTTGTCAGATTTACGCGCGGTTTTGCACATCTCAATCTTAACCGGAGGGGTCACAAAGACCCGATCCACACGCGCATCCAACGCCGCGGCTTTCAGGATAAGATAGTGGGCCTGGGTCCAGTTGCCGTTGACGCTGCGCTGATCTGCGCTGCGCACGCTGATCGAAGACAGGTTTTCGCGTTCAGAACGGGTCAGGTTCAGACGCTTGGGTGGCAGCATCCAGATATCGGCATCCAAGCCAATCTGATGTGACCGATGGCCTGAGGTCATCGGCCCGCCGCGTGGCTGGCTGATGTCGCCAACGTAAAGCCCGGCCCAGCCATACTGAACGGCTGTGCGGCTTAGGTCTTGGATGAAGTCGATGGTTACAGGATGACCCCAATACCGGTTCCGGCTAAGCCGCATTGCCTGCCACGTCGGGCCGGTTTCAGGCAATGCAATCAACCCCGCAGCGCAGCCCTTGGCATAGCTACCGAAGGCTTCGGCCGGGTGCGGCGAGCCTTGTTTTTCGGCCCCAAACAGCTGGTTCGCCTTTGGGCCCGCCGCCAGAGCGGGGCTGGCCAGAACCAGTGTCAGGAGGGTGAGGTATCTGAGGATGCGGTGGCCCATGTCCGATCTCGATGCGCGTCGGTTCGCACCCAGCGTAGCAGGAAAAGCCCGACAAGAAAAAGAATGATGAGCGGAGAAATGCCAAGTTGCTGCGATCCGGTGAGGGCCGTGGTCAATCCGATGGCGAAGGGGGCGACGAAAGATGTGGCCTTGCCTGCCAGCGCATAAAGTCCGAAGGCTTCGGTTTCATGCCCAACGCGGGTTTGGAACACCATCATGGTGCGGCTGGCCGATTGCAATGCGCCACCCGCGGCGCCGATCACTGCGCCAAGGATATAGAATGCGATGTCGGGCAGTTTTGACTCGGGCCCAACCGCAATGCCCAGAACGCTTTCACGCGAAATGAACACAAAGCTGATCGCGACAGCGGTCAGAACCAGCACATTGGTCACGATGACGGGCTTGGGGCCGAACCGCGAGTCTGCGATGCCGCCGATCCATGCAAAGATCGCCCCGGTGATCACCGCGAGGATACCGAAGATACCAACGTCGATGACGCTCCAGTTTAACACGCCCGCCGCATAGATGCCGCCAAAGGCATAGATGCCGTTCAAAGCGTCGCGATAGAACATGGAAGAGCCTAAAAAGGCGAACAGGCTGCGATCTTGCGGCAGGTGGCGCAGGGATGTGCGCAGTTCAGGCAGGGCCGAGCTGACCGCCTGACGGATCGACAGGGCGTTGGGGTCGCGCGGCTCGCGCACCCAAAGAAAGAAGGGGATCATGAACACCGCAAACCACACCGCCACAAAGGGGCCGACGGCACGGGTGCCCTCGCGCGTGTTCGGGTCAAGGCCCAGAACAGGGTCGAGCCCGATGAAGGTTTTGCCGGTGCTTGCGGATTCAGCAAAGAACAGCAGCATGATCGCCAGAGCCAGCACCCCGCCGACATAGCCAAAGGCCCAACCGCTGCCCGAGATACGACCGATTTCTTCGCGGCTGCCAAGGCCGGGCAGCATGGCATTAGTGAAGATCGTGGCGAACTCCATCCCAATCAGGCCAAGGCCAAACAGAAACAGGATGAAGATCAGGTTGAAATCATCGGGTGCCGCCAGCCAAAGGCCGCTGGCACCGATCACATACAGCAGCGAGAACAGCCAGATGAAGCGCATGCGCCCCCCGGCACGGTCCGCGATTGCGCCAAGGATGGGTGCCATCAAGGCAATCATCAGCCCAGCGGAGCCCACGCCAAAGCCCCAAGCGGACTGTGCCGCAGAGCCGTCGCCAAGGATTTCTTTGACATAGGGGGCAAATATGAAGGTGATCAACAGGGTGTTATAGGGCTGCGACGCCCAATCAAAGAAAAACCAACCCCAAATGCGCCGTCTAATTGACATCTGTGCGCCTCTCATCCCCATGAAATACGGGGCGATAAGACCCGGAATGCAGGGAAACCGCAAGTGAATGTTAACGCGCGGGTGGCCAGGGCCGGCTGTCTTCGGCGGTGATCCAGTTTCGCACCCACTCGGGCAGTTCTGGTGGGTCTTGATGCTGATTCAACGACTGAAGCAGGCGCGCGGGTGCAACGATGCCGTTCTTGTCAGTTACCGCGGTGCGATATAGCGCCTGGCTGGTACATTCGCCCGCCCGCCACATGCTTTGCACCAGATAAATGAACCGGTCGTCCCAACCTATACATTTCGAATGCATCTCGACCTTTTGAAACATCCGCACGCGGCGGCGATACCGCACTGAACTGCCGGCAACGGTCAGCCCCCAGCGGTTCTTGCGCAACGGCTCAAACATGCCCACCCGTCGTGCCATCGGAATGCGCCCAAGATCGTAAATCATCAGGGTGCGCCCGTTGTTCAGTTCCAGCCAGAAATCCAGATCCCAGGGCCAGCAGATGTGATGCGACACATGTGTGTCCAACAGGCCCAGATCAGGCGCGTTGCGGTATTTGATCAGCTCTTTGGCCATTCGGAAAAACGGGTACATTGGCGCCTCCTTTCGCGACAGACTGCCGCCGCCGCAAGGGCCGTCAAGCGCTACGCCGCGTAAAGAGGTTGTCACCGCGCCCACGCACGCTTAGTTGAAAGAGAACCTTTGCCACCAAGAAGAGTGCCCAATGCTGTCCCTGCTTCAGATTTTGCTTTTGATCCTTGATATCGTCTGGTTCGTCATCATCGTGCATATCATCATGAGTTGGCTGATCAGTTTTCAGGTACTGAACCTGCACCAGCCGCTGGTCGCGCAGATTTACCATGGGGTAAATCGATTGCTCGAGCCAATCTACGGCCCGATCCGTCGTATCCTGCCCGATACCGGTGGTCTGGATTTGGCACCTTTGATCGTGCTGATCGGCATCTACGCCCTGCGCATTGTAATCGGGAACAACCTCTACGCCTTTGCCTAAGGGCCTTGCCCGTCGATTCTGATCGTGGGACAACTCACCCAGAGCAGTGAGATCCCACGACCAAATGCAAAACGCCCAACACCAACTGGAATCCGTTTTCGGATTCGAAGCCTTCCGCCCCGGACAGGCTGAAATCGTCGCCGCGGTGACTGAAGGGCGCAATACGCTGGCCATCATGCCCACGGGCGGCGGCAAATCCTTGTGTTTTCAGCTGCCTGCGCTGTGCCGCGAAGGGGTCACTGTGGTGATCTCGCCTCTGATTGCGCTGATGCGTGATCAGGTTCGCGCGCTTCAACAAGCGGGCGTGGCGGCAGGGGCTCTGACCTCGGGCAATACCGAAGAAGAGACAGACGCTGTTTACCGTGCCATTGATACGGGTGAGCTTAAGCTTTTGTATATGGCGCCGGAACGTCTGGCCTCGGGTGGGACATTTAACTTACTGCGCCGCGCGGGCGTCAGCCTGATCGCCGTGGACGAAGCCCATTGCGTCAGCCAGTGGGGCCATGATTTCCGCCCTGACTATCTGCGCATTGGAGAGTTACGCAACGCGCTGAACGTGCCCTTGGCCGCGTTCACGGCCACTGCCGATGAAGAAACCCGGGCCGAGATCATCAACCGCTTGTTTGATGGTGCCGCGCCTGATGTTTTTCTACATGGGTTTGACCGGCCCAACATCAGTCTGGCGTTTGAGGTCAAAGATTCTCCGCGCAGTCAAATCCTGAACTTTGCCGCCGCGCGCAAGGGCCAACCCGGGATCGTCTACTGCGGAACACGTAAAAAGACCGAAAGCTTGGCGGCGGCTTTGAACGACGCCGGGCATACGGCTTGCGCCTATCATGGCGGGATGGAGCCAGACCTGCGCCGCTCGGTTGAGGCCCGTTTTCAGCAGGAAGAGGGACTGATTGTAGTGGCGACGGTCGCCTTTGGCATGGGGGTCGACAAGCCAGATATCCGCTGGGTCGCCCACGCCGATCTGCCCAAATCCATCGAGTCCTATTATCAGGAAATCGGCCGCGCAGGCCGTGACGGGGCCCCTGCCGAAACCCTTACGCTGTTTGGCCCTGACGACATCCGTTTGCGTCGCAGCCAGATCGACGAAAGCCTTGCCCCGGCGGAACGGCGCATGGCCGATCATGGGCGCCTGAACGCGTTGTTGGGCTTGGCCGAGGCGCTGGGCTGCCGTCGTCAGGTCCTTCTGGGCTATTTCGGCGAGGTGGCAGACCCCTGCGGCAATTGTGATCTGTGCGAGACCCCGCCAGAATTGTTTGACGGAACCGAGGCCGTACGCAAAGCGCTCTCGGCCATTTTGCGCACGGGGGAGTATTTCGGCGCCGGGCACCTGATCGACATTCTGTTGGGCAATGACACCGATAAAATCCGGGCGCGCGGTCATGATCAGCTGCCCACCTATGGCGTTGGGCGAGAATTTGACAAACGCGGTTGGCAAGCGGTGTTTCGGCAGATGATGGGGCATGATTTGGTTCGCCCCGACCCAGAGCGCCACGGTGCGCTGCGCATGACCCAGACCGCGCGTCCGATCCTGAAGGGCGAAGACAGCATCACCCTGCGCCGCGATACGATCCGCAAGGGCCTGAAACGCCCTGCTGCCAAGGCGCTGGTATCAGAGGAAGACGCGCCGCTTTTGTCAGCGCTGAAAGCCAAGCGCCGCGCCTATGCCGAAGCCGCCAGCCTGCCCGCCTATATGGTGTTCAACGATCGCACGTTGATCGAAATGGCCGAAACGCGGCCTCAGACGCTGGATGATATGGCGCGGGTCAACGGCGTGGGGCAGAAAAAGCTGGAACGCTATGGCGATGGTTTCTTGCAGGTGATCACAGGGGCCGCAGGTGAAGACATGCATCCCAAACGCCGCAAACTTGCCGGGCGCGCCAGCGGCGATATCTATGATCGATTGAACGCAGTGCAACGTGACCTGTCGCAGGGCGAAAGCGGGGTGGATAAACCGCTCAGCTGTTCGGCGTCTTTGCTGGCGCGGGTGGCGGACACCCGGCCCGGCGACATGGGAGCGATGAAACGACTGCTTGGGGATCGCAAGGCCGAACGGTTTGGCGCAGCGTTCCTGAACGTGTTGCAGGAGGGGTAAGATGCTAGCAGTGATTTCTCCGGCCAAGCGGCTGGATGAAGAACCGGGGGAATATAAGGCTCTAACACAGCCTGAATTTCAAAATGACGCTGCATATCTGGCTGATATGGCCGGACAGCAGGGCGCGGCGGGTTTGAAAAAGCTGATGGGAATTAGCGACACCCTGGCGCAGTTGAATGAAGCCCGGTTCGCGGCCTTTGATCGCAGCGGTGTCGCGGGCGAAAAACCCGCAGCGTTGCTGTTTTCGGGGGATACCTATGCGGGCCTCGAAGCTGAAACCCTGGACGAAGACGCGCGGCGCTGGGCGCAGGATCATCTGCGCATTTTGTCTGGCCTGTATGGGTTGTTGCGGCCGTTGGATGCAATTCAGCCCTATCGGTTGGAAATGGGCACAAAACTGGCGAATGAACGTGGCAAGTCTTTGTACGATTATTGGGGGGATCAGTTGGCGCAGGGGCTGACCCAGACCGCGCAGGCGGCACAGACCGATGTCTTGGTGAATTGCGCGTCGGTTGAGTATTTTCGCGCCGCAGATACCAAGGCGCTGAACCTGCGGGTGATCACGCCGGTGTTCATGGAGCTGCGAGACGGCACCCCCAAGATCATCAGTTTCTTCGCCAAAAAGGCGCGCGGTGCGATGGCCAGATTCATGATGGAAAACCGGCTGAAGGACCCGGAAAGCCTTACCGAGTTTGATGCCGGGGGCTATCGTTTTGACGCTGAGCTGTCCAAGCCAGACAAGCCAGTATTCCTGCGTGATGGCGCGGCTTAGTCCGTTTCATCGCGCTCTAATGGAAGACATTGTTCCGGGTGATAGTCGCGGATCACCTCAAGCAGTTTGTCTTTGCGCAGGGGTTTGGTCAGATAGTTGTTCATGCCGGCTGACAAAACTTCGAAGTCCTCGCCATCAACTGCGTGGGCTGTCAGCGCTACGATAGGCACAGCGTTTAGGTGGTTTCGCTCTTCGATGGCGCGGATGGAACGGGTTGCTTCCTTGCCATCCATCTGAGGCATCGAGATGTCCATCAGGATCAGATCAGGACGCTTTTCCTGAAAGGCGTCGATCGCCTCGAACCCGTTGGTGGCGAATTGCAGCTCCAGTTCGGTGCCTTGCAGCATTTTTTGCAGAACCAGCGTGTTGGTTTTGTTGTCCTCGGCCGCCAGAATCCGCATGGGGCGTTCAGGTTCTACCAGGCTTGCGGCGCCCGTGGGCAAGGTGCCGTTGATCAGGTTGCCGACGGCATCAAACAATGTGCGTCGAAGCGTGGGTTTGGTCAGCACCAGGTCGACAGCAGGCTCTTGCGCGGCGCGGCGCAAGGCCGTCGGGCTGGACGATAGCATAAGGATGGGGCTTTTCACCCCACGTTCACGCATCTGTTGTGCCAGCTGAAAACCATCCATTTCCGGCATGCGATAGTCGGTGACGATCAAATCAAACGGCCCGTCGCGTAGCATGTTTTGCAGCACCTTCTGGCCAGTGCTGCGTTTCACAACCTCAAAACCAAGTTGGCTCAACTGGCGATCCAGAATGGTTCTGTTCACGCGGTGATCATCCACCACCAATGCGCGCCTTGGCTTCTTGGGCAGCCGCATATCAAGTTCGACCTCGTCCACGGCCAAAGGCAGCTGCAGGCGAATACCAAAACAGGATCCTTTCCCTACCTCGGATTCGATCCAGACCTCGCCGCCCATCATCTCGATCAATTGCTTGCAAATTGCCAAGCCCAGCCCTGTTCCTTCGAACTTGCGGTTTTGCAGATCGTCAACCTGATTGAACTCTCCAAAAATGTGGCCCTGCATTTCTGGCGCGATGCCGATTCCTGTGTCTTCGACGGTAATATGGATTTGCTGCTTGCCTGTTTCGCCGGCCTCAAAGCCGACGACACGCACCAGAACATGGCCCTTTTCGGTAAACTTTACCGCGTTGCCGATTAGATTGGTCAACACCTGACGAATACGCCCACGATCCCCGATCAGGCGCGTCGGCAGGAACATGTCATAGTCGATAAACAGGTCCAGCGTTTTGTCCTGTGCTGTCGCATGGAGCAGCGTAACGATTTCATGGATCGTACGTTCCAGATCGAAGGTTTCGTTGTGGAGCTTCAGCTTTTCGGCTTCGATTTTCGAGAAATCGAGCACGTCATTGACCAGAGACAGCAGTGCTTCGCCCGAACTGCGGATGGTTTCAGCGTATAGGCGCTGTTCATCCGTTAATTCCGTTTCACACAGCAGCTCTGCCATGCCGACAACACCATTCATCGGTGTGCGCAGCTCGTGGCTCATGTTGGCCAGGAACGCGGATTTGGCGCGATTGGCTGCCTCGGCCGCGACCCGGGCTTTGTCCAGTGCCTCTTGCTGTTTCTTTTGTTCGGTGATGTCGACCCGCAGCCCGACAAGGCCGCCATCCGGGGTACGTTTTTCAAGAATGCGCAGCCAGCGACCATCATTGAGTTGCTGTTCAATCGTCGCATCGGCGCGGTCATGTTCGGCCATGCGGTTCGCCAGCCATTCTTCCTCGCGCCCGATTGCCGCTTTGTATTGGCCCTTTTCCAAACCCGCGCGCAGGATCTGTTCGAAGGTGTTTCCAACCTGCATGACCTCGGCGCTTTCGGTATAGATTTCGCGATAGCGGTCATTGCAAAACACCATGCGGTCATCGCTGTCATACAGCACAAACCCGTCTGGAATGGCCTCCACCCCAGCCCACATGCGCATGTTTTCAGTGATATTGATGTTCAGGCAGGCGATATCCCCCGATGCGGTGCGCCTGTCGATCAGCTTTACGTATTGGCCATTGAACAGGCGGATCACCAGATCGGGGATCGGGTCCAGTTCACGGCGATATAGAGCCTGTTCCACCCAATCTTCGGCCGTGCGCCCCTCACGGTCCATGATTCCGGCGTTGGCGATCAGCCGGACGATTTCTGTGTAGCTGACGCCCGGTTTGACAGAGGGGTCACCGCCGAAAATTGAAAGGTAGGCTTTATTCGCCACCACCAGACGATCGCGAGAGTCGAAAATGGCAAACCCGTCTCGGATCGTGTCCAGAGAATGCCAAAGGCGGCGTTCCGAGATCACAGGATGATCAGCTTGTGACAGCGCACTCCCGGTGTTTTGAGGAGTGTTTGGAACGCTTTTCTCAATTTTCATAATCTACCTGCTCACCTGTACGCCGGGCCATCCTTTTCCTGCGCCGGTGAAGACACCGTTAATATTCACCGGAAAAGTTGGAAATCATGCCGGGCATGTGTCAGCATCTTTCCTAAAATCGAATTGTTTGAGGTGTTCTGATGTTCAGATCTGCTCTAGCCGCCCTAGCCCTGTTTGCCGGATCATTTCTTCCGGTGCACTCACAAGAGCAAAACCCAATACCCGAACGGCGCATCGCGATCTCTCGGGATGTGGACTTTCCGGGCGGAGATTTACGATCTTTGTTCGACACCAGCTTTCAGGCCTGTGCGCGGGCGTGTTTGTCGGATGATCGTTGCAACGCGTTCACTTTTAACGGGCGCTCAAACAGCTGTTTTCCTAAGTCAGACGCTCAGGACCGCAGCCCCTATGAAGGGGCGCTTTCGGCCATCGTCATCAACACACCTGCGGATGTTTTGGTACAAGCGGCAGAGCGCCGCGCAGAGCTGGGATTCCTATCAGATCGCGATATCGTTTCGGCCCGTGACTTCGCGGTAGGTTTGGCCAATCGCCACTACGTGAACGATTGGGATCTGGACGCTTTGTTGAACGCTGCCGGAACCGCGCAGGGGCAGGGCAATCTTGTGAACGCGATGCGGTTTACCGGCTCGGCTTTGACCTTCACAGACGCCGCGGATCAATGGGTCAGCTATGGCGATCTGGCGTTGGCGATCAAAACCAACGATGGCTCCAAGCGGCGCGACTATCAGAACCGCGCGCTGTGGGCTGCGATCAACGGGTATTTGCGCGGCAGCTCGGCGCAGGTGCGCGCGAACGCCCTAGAGCTGATGTCACGGGCTTTCGAAATACGCGGGCGGGGGCGCGATATGATCCCGGCGCTGCGTTTGTCGCAAAGCCTTGCCCCACGCACTGATGTTCAGGAGGCGCTGGAGCGAGCCATTGAAAAATATGGTTTTCGCGTGGTCGAAACCAATGTTGATAACAACGCCGCCCAGCCGCGTATTTGCGCCCAGTTCAACGAAGCACTGGCCCCGGCCGGTGTTGATTACACCCCTTTTGTGAAACTGACCGAACCGGGACTGAGCGTATCAGCTGAAGGCCGCCAACTCTGTGTGGAAGGTCTGAAACACGGCCAACGATATAGTTTTACTCTGCGTCAGGGGCTGCCCGCGCAAAGTGGCGAAACTTTGATCCGCGATATGCAGCTGACCCAATATGTGGGTGATCGTGATCCCGTTGTGCGGTTTCCCGGGCGGGCTTATGTGCTGCCCAAAACCGGGCAGGCGGCGCTGCCGATTGTCACGGTCAATCTTGAGACGGTCGACTTGACCTTGCGCCGCGTGTCAGACCGCAATCTGCTGCGCGCCATGCAGGACGGATACTTTGGCCGCCCCTTGTCGGCCTGGGATCAGGCCAATTTCGGGGATACCATCGCCGAAGAGCTGTGGAGCGGCACTGGCGCGGTGCAGATGGACCTGAACCAAGAGGTCACAACCCGCTTGCCGATGGATGACGCGATCAAAGGCTTGCCCGCCGGAATCTATGCGCTGCAGGCCTCTGTGCCGGGCGCCGATCCCTATGATCTGCCTGCTGCCACACAATGGTTTGTCATATCCAATCTGGGCCTTGCCACAATGAGCGGCGCCGACGGCCTGCATGTGTTCGTGCGGGCCTTGTCCAATGCGGAACCTGCGTCGCAGGTGAAAGTTTCGCTATTGTCGCGCGCCAACCGGGTTTTGGCTGAAACAGAGACGAACTCTGCCGGATACGCCATGTTTGAAACCGCCCTGACACAGGGTCGCAAGGGCGCTGCGCCGGCGTTGGTGATGGTCGAACAAGGGGACGACACGGCGTTTCTGTCGCTGACCGACCCCGAATTTGACCTGTCTGACCGAGGCGTGGAGGGGCGCCCGCCCGCCGGTCCGATTGACGTGTTCGCCAGCACTGATCGCGGCGCCTATCGCGCAGGCGAGGTTATTCATGTCACAGCGTTGGCCCGCGATGCAAAGGCCGAAGCGATCCCCGATGTGCCGCTTACGGTGATCCTACGCCGCCCCGACGGGGTGGAATATAGCCGCCAGACAGCAGCTCCCGTGGCGGGGGGCGGTGTGTTTCACCTTCCATTGGGCGGGAATGTGCCGCGCGGGACGTGGTCTTTGGCGGTTCTCGCTGACCCGGATGCGCCGCCCTTGGCCACTCAGAGCGTACTGGTCGAGGATTTCCTGCCCGAACGCATTGATTTTGACCTGACCCTCCCCGACACCCCGATCCGGCTTGGCGATGTGCCGATGCTGGGGGTCGCAGCGCGGTACCTGTTCGGGGCGCCAGCGGGGGATTTGCCGATCGAGGGCGAAGTCACCCTGCGTGCCAAGCGCGAACTGCCTGACTTTCCGGGATTTCAGTTTGGCCGTCATGACACGCCTTTTGCCGCGCGCACCGAATATTTCGCCGGGGATCGTACCGATGCTGAAGGTAATGCCCGCATTGCGGCGGCCTTGCCTCAGGTTTCACCCTTTGGCGTGCCACTTGAGGCGACGTTCACGGCCCGTGTTCGCGAAGGGTCGGGCCGCCCGGTTGAACGACGGATACGTCAGATTCTTTCCCCCAACGCGCCGATGATTGGCATCAAGCCCGGCTTTGACGGGGTGGTGGGCGAGGGGGCCGAAGCCCGGTTTGATCTGCTGGCACTGGATGCCACGGCGCAGCCGATGCCAACGCAGATCAAATGGCAACTGAGCCGGATAGAAACGCGTTACCAGTGGTATCAGCTTTACGGCAGCTGGAATTGGGAGCCGGTCACCACTCGCACCCGCATCGACAGCGGCACAGCAGACATGACGCAGGGGCGCCTGAAATTGTCGCTGCCGGTGGACTGGGGGCAGTATGAACTGCGGGTGGAACAGGCCGATGGCGGCATGGCCGTGGCAACCTCAACCTTCTATGCTGGTTGGTACGCGGCGGCGGATGCTTCCAGCACGCCGGACATGCTCGAAGTGTCACTAAACCAGCCCAACTATGCCCCCGGGGACACTGCCACCCTGCGTGTGGTGCCGCGCAGCCCGGGCAAAGCCTTGGTCACGGTGATGTCGAACCGTTTGATCGACATGATGCCGGTGGACTTGGTGGCGGGTGAAAACCTGATCGACCTGCCGGTGACGGATGAATGGGGCGCGGGCGCCTATGTCACGGCCACTCTGATCCAACCGATGGACGTGCCCGCAGGCCGCAACCCGACCCGTGCCTTGGGGCTGGCCTATGCGCCGGTCGATCCTGGCGCACGTCAATTGACTGCAAGCTTCGAAGTGGCCCCCGAGGCCGCACCGCGGGAACCGCTGACAGTGGCGCTGCGGGTCGACGGGGTGCAGCCGGGCGATACGGCCTATGCCACCATAGCGGCCGTTGATCTGGGCATTCTGAACCTGACCGGATTTGACGCACCCGACCCTAGCGGCCACTACTTTGGCCAGCGCAAACTGGGGATGGGCCTGCGAGACGTTTATGGCCGCCTGATTGATGGCATGAACGGCGCGATGGGGCAGGTGCGCTCAGGCGGGGATGCGGCCAAGCAGATGCAGATGCAAGCACCGCCACCAACCGAGGACTTGGTTGCCTATTTCACGGGTCCCATAGAGGTGGATGCCGATGGTTTGGCGCAGGCCACGTTCGACTTGCCCTCGTTCAACGGTACGGTGCGACTTATGGCGATTGCCTGGTCCGAGAAGGGGGTTGGGCAAGCCGAAGCTGATGTTTTGGTGCGCGATCCCGTGGTGGTCACAGCCTCCCTGCCGCGTTTCATGGCACCCGGTGACACCGCGCGTATGCTGCTAGAGATCACCCATGCCACGGGCCCCTCTGGCCGGATCGGACTGGATGTCACCGCAGAAGGCGTGGCATTGGGCGCGGTGCCCTCGGGCCTTGATCTGGCCGAGTTGGGATCGGCACGAGTTTCGGTTCCGGTAACCGCAGGCGCAACTGGGCTGGCCAATATCTCGGTTGCCCTGACCACACCTGATGGCAAGCAACTGGTCAAAACACTGACCCTGCCGGTTCAAGTCAACGATCCAGAGGTCATGCAGACCTACCGCCTGACATTGGCGAATAAGGATGATTTCAGCCTGAATAGTGACGTTTTTGCAGATTTCTTGCACGGTACTGGCTCCGCTACGCTGACGCTTGGGCCACTTGCGCGGTTTGACACCGCTGGCCTGTTGCAGGCCTTGGATCGCTATCCTTATGGCTGCACGGAACAGGTCACCTCGCGCGCGTTGCCGCTGCTTTATCTGGATCAGGTCGCACAGGCGATGGGCTTGGGGACCCGTGATGAAACAGCCACGCGGATCTCGCAATCCATCGACGCGGTGCTGGCAAATCAGGCCTCGAATGGCGGGTTTGGCCTGTGGCGCGCTGGCAGCGGGGATTTGTGGCTGGATGCCTATGTTTCAGATTTTCTGAGCCGGGCTAAAACGCGCGGGTTCGATGTGCCGCAACGGGCCTTTGCCAGCGCGATGGACAATCTGCGAAATCAGGTGAACTACGCTGCTGACTTTGACAAGGGCGGCGAGGATCTGGCCTATGCCCTGATGGTTCTGGCACGCGAGGGCGCCGCAGCCATTGGTGATCTGCGTTACTACGCCGATGTAAAGGGTGCGGATTTCGCCACGCCTCTGGCCACCGCGCAGCTTGCTGCGGCGCTGGCGATGTACGGAGAGCAAACCCGGGCGGATCGTTTGTTTGCGCTTGCTGCCCGGCAAATGGGAACCAAGGTTGCCCGGGGTGAATCGCTGGAATGGCGCTCAGATTACGGCACCCATCGCCGGGATGCCGCCGGGGTGCTTGCCCTGGCCGCTGAATCCGGTTCCACCGCCATCGACACGGCCACTATGGCGCGGTTCGTTATGCAAGGCAGCGCTGGGCGGTCCACGCAAGAGGCCGTCTGGACCTTGCTGGCCGCCAATGCCCTGATCGACCGCGCAGGCCAAGCAGGGTTTCTGTTGGATGGTGCGCCGATGGACGGCCCGCTGGTGCAGGTGCTGCGCGATGGTCAGGCGGGGCATGTATTGACCAATGGTTCGGGCAAAGACGCTCAGGTGACGTTGACAACTTTCGGTGTGCCCGAGGTTGCACAGGCTCAGGGGGGCACGGGATACGCGATAAACAGAGCCTATTACACCTTAGAAGGCCAACCAGCGGCGCTGGATCAGGTGCCTGTAGGCACCCGTTTGGTCGCGGTGCTAGAGGTGCAACCATTTGAATCCTCTGAGGCACGGTTGATGATAAATGACCCGCTGCCCGCCGGATTTGAGATCGACAATCCGAACCTGTTACGAGGCGGAGACATCGCAGCCCTTGATTGGATTTCACCCGTATCCGAGACGCAAAACACCGAGTTCCGGCAAGAGCGCTTTCTGGCGGCGGTTGATTGGTATTCGACTGACCCCTTCCGGCTTGCCTATATCCTGCGCGCGACCACGCCGGGAGAGTACCACCACCCGGCCGCCAGCGTCGAAGACATGTATCGCCCTGACCGTCGGGCGTGGAGTGCCTCGAGCCGGGCCAGCGTGGTGGAATGAGGCGCTATGGCCTCATAGCACTGGTTGCGCTGCTGCTGGTTACGGCGGCAGGGCGGGATCAGTTTGACCGCTGGGTGGCGCGGACGGCGCTTCCGCCGCTGGTGGCTGAAACTTCGATTGAAGTGCTGGACCGTCACGGAAAGCTGCTGCGTGCCTATACCGTTGCTGATGGGCGTTGGCGATTGAATGTGGGGCTGGATGGGGTCGATCCGGCTTATCTGGATATGTTGATAGCCTATGAGGATAAGCGGTTTTACAGCCATGCCGGCGTTGATCCACGCGCCGTGGCCCGCGCCGTCTGGCAGGCCCTGCGCCATGGGCGGGTTGTGTCGGGCGGGTCGACCCTGACGATGCAGGTTGCCCGACTTCTGGAGGACGGTCCAACCGGCCAATGGCGGGGCAAGGTCAGGCAGCTTAGGGTCGCTTTTGCGCTGGAACAGAGACTTTCCAAAGCGCAAATCCTTACGCTCTATCTAAACCGCGCCCCGTTTGGCGGAAACATCGAAGGGGTGCGGGCGGCGTCATATGCTTGGCTGGGCAAACCCCCGAAACGCCTGACCTCGGCGCAGGCGGCGCTTTTGGTCGCCCTGCCGCAGTCGCCCGAGCGTCGCCGCCCCGATCGGCACCCACAAGCCGCCAACACTGCGCGCGATCGTGTGCTGAAAAGACTGGCTAAATCAGGTGTGTTAGAGACTGATTTGGCGCGTCTTGAACCTGTGACCCCTATCCGACGTGCCTTTCCTTCTGACGCGCCTCACCTTGCCGACCGCGCCGTTTTGCAAGCCCCGCTGACCGATGTGCATCACCTGACACTGGATGCAGATCTGCAACGCGCCCTGCAACGCGTCGCGGCCCAAGCGGTACAAGACCACGATCACCTTTCTGCCGCGATCATCGTGGCCGATCACCGCAGCGGCGAGGTTCTGGCGTCGGTAGGATCCGCCGGGTTTTCCGATGCGTCGCGGTTGGGGTTCGTTGATATGACCACCGCGCTACGCTCGCCTGGCTCGACTCTGAAACCGTTGGTTTATGGTTTGGCTTTCGATGATGGTCTGGCGCATCCGGAAACCATTCTAAGCGACCGGCCCAGCACGTTTGGCACGTATACCCCCAGCAACTTCGATGGCCAATATCGTGGGGATATCACCGCGCAGCGGGCATTGCAGCTGTCGCTCAATATCCCTGTCGTCGCCTTGACGCAGGAATTGGGTCCGGCGCGGCTGATAAGCCACATGCGCCGCGCAGGGATAGAGCCGCAACTTCCGGGGGATGCGCCCGCGGGGTTGGCGATCTCGTTGGGTGGTTTGGGCGTCACGCTAGAGGGTCTGACGCGCCTTTACGCCGCCATTGGCAATGGCGGGCGTTCCGTACCGCTGCATTGGCGCATGGGACAAGTACCCGCCCCCCTTGGCGCCCCGGTCATGGGGCCGGTGGCGGCGTGGTATTTGGCCGACATTCTGAATGACACGCCCACACCGGAGTCTGTCCAAGGCGGGCGCGTCGCGTTTAAAACCGGAACTTCCTATGGCCACCGCGATGCATGGGCCGTGGGGTTCGATGGTGCTCATGTTGTCGCCGTGTGGATGGGGCGGGCAGATGGCACCCCGGTGCCCGGTGCCTTTGGCGGAGATCTGGCCGCACCGGTGATGTTTCAGGCGTTCGCCATGTTAGAACCTGCATCCTTGCCTAATCCGCCTAAAAACGCCCTTACGGTCACCCATGCACAGCTGCCTCAGCCGCTGAAGCGCTTTGTCCCACGGGAGGCGCTCTTCGCGGCGCCCTCCGGGCCGAAGCTCGCTTTCCCACCCGATGGCGCCGCGTTGGAGCGTTCAGATTTCGGGGTGCTTTTAAAGCTGCGCGAGGGTCAGCCGCCGTTCACCGTTCTTGCCAATGGCGCACCAATCCTGACCGGGTTGCGAGAGCACCATACGATCCTGCCGCTGACGATGCCGGGGTTCGTGAACCTGTCGGTGATAGATGCCCAAGGGCGCGCGGCAAAAGCCGCGATTGAGCTGCGTTAGAGACGAAAAACCCCCGCCAAGCGGGGGTTTCCCGGGACCGTCCAGATCAGAGCGCTTCGAGGGCCAGAGCGATGCCCTGACCACCACCGATGCACATGGTGACCAGCGCGCGCTTGCCACCGATACGCTCCAGCTCGTAAAGCGCTTTGATGGTGATGATTGCGCCGGTCGCACCGATGGGGTGACCCAATGCTATCGCGCCGCCGTTCGGGTTGACCTTGGCCGGGTCCAGACCCAGACCTTTGTTCACGGCCAGGGCCTGTGCGGCGAAGGCCTCGTTGCTTTCGATGACGTCGAAATCGGAAATCGACAACCCGGTTTTGGCCAGAAGGTTTTCAACTGCCGGGACAGGGCCGATGCCCATGACCTCGGGCCGTACACCCGCCAAGGCATAGCCCAGCACACGGGCCTTGGGCTTCAGGCCGGCCTTTTCGGCGGCATCGGCGCGGGCCAGCACGACAGCGGCGGCACCATCGTTGATGCCCGAGGCGTTGCCAGCGGTCACAGTGCCGTCTTTCTTGAAGGCAGGACGCAGCCCGCCCAGCGCCTCGGCGGTGGTGGCTTTGGGGTGCTCGTCAGTGGCGAACTCAACCAGCTTGCGGCGGACTTTCACTTCGACCGGAACGATCTGGCTGGCAAAACGACCTTCCTCAATCGCTTTGGCGGCGCGGGCCTGACTTTCAGCAGCAAAAGCGTCCTGCTGTTCGCGGGTCACGTCATGTTCGGCGGCGACGTTTTCGGCGGTGATGCCCATATGGCCGGTGCCAAACGGGCAGGTCAGCGCGCCGACCATCATATCCACCGCAGATGCGTCACCCATCTTCTGGCCAAACCGGGCGGCGTTCAGCGCATAGGGCGCGCGGCTCATGCTTTCAGCGCCGCCCGCCAGACCGAAATCAGCATCCCCCAGCATCAGCGATTGCACGACTGACGCAATTGCCTGCGCACCCGAGCCACACAGCCGGTTTACGTTCATCGCGGGAGTTTCGTTGGGTATGCCTGCGTCGACCATCGCGGCACGCGATAGGTACATGTCACGCGGTTCGGTGTTGATGACATGGCCGAAGACCACGTTGCCAATCTGTCCCGGCTCGACGCCCGAGCGTTCCATTGCGGCCTTGGCGACCGTTGTGGCGGTGTGAATAGGGGTGACGCCTGAAAGCGAGCCACCAAAAGTGCCAATGGCGGTGCGGGCACCGTCAATCAATACGATATCAGTCACGGAATCTCTCTCCCTTGCTCAAAATGAAGCATGGCCTGGCCAAGGGAGGACGGAAGCCGGGCGTTGCCTATAGTTGAACGATAGGTATGCGCCCCGTGTCGGTCAACATATACACAACGTCATTTTCGAATACGACTGCGGTCAGCGCGCGCCCATATCCCGCACCGGTATCCAGAGCGATCCGGTTCCCATGGTGTTCAGGCAGGTCCACCGGGGAATGGCCATGGACCACCAGATATCCATGGTCGCGTTTATCGCTCAGGAAAGGCTCTCGGATCCAGACAAGGTCGTCTTTGGACTGAACCGAGAGCTGTACACCGGGCAGGATACCGGCATGTACGAATAGTTTGCGGCCATGGATCATGGTCAGCGGCAGGCCGGTGATGAAGTCCAGATGGGTCTGGGGCACAGCGTTATGCGCGTCTTCCAGAACTTGCCACATGCGTCGCTCAGAACTGACCTTTACGCCGTATGACGCCAGGGTCGCGGCACCTCCGACGCGATCGTGCAGCCAGTCCAGCCCCACGGGCAAACGGGTCTCCATGCGCGGAGGATCAGACATGAACCACTCGAACATGCGGTCGTGATTGCCCTTCAAGACAGTCCAGTTGCGGCCTGCGGCGACGGCGTCGATCAACAGTTGGATCACGCCCTTACTATCCGGCCCGCGATCCACCAGATCGCCCAGAAACACCACCTGTGCATCGGCCCCGCCATCGCGTTCTATCAGCTCAAGCGCAGCGTGAAGCATGCCGATCTGGCCGTGGATGTCACCAACCGCATAGAGGGTCATAACAGCGTCCTTAAAATGAAAAAGCCCGGCGCGTTGCTGCGCCGGGCCTTGTGTTTAGGGGAAGTTCATGACGCTTACACGTCGAACTTCAGCGGACGCACCTGCTGGAACAAACCGCTGTCTTTCAGCGCGGTCACGGTGGTCGGCTTGATCGGCGTATCCAGGAAGGTCATTGCGATTGCATCCCCACCGGCGTCGGCGCGGCCAAGGGTGAAGTTCGCGATGTTTTCTTCATGTTCGGCCAGCAGGGTGCCCAGCTTACCGATGATGCCCGGCACGTCTTTGTTGGTGGTATAGAGCATGTGCTCGCCCACTTCCGAATCAATGGTGATGCCTTTGATCTGGATGAAGCGCGGCTTGCCGTCCGAGAAAACAGTACCGGCGATGGTGCGGTACTTTTCAACGGTCTGGATATCCAGCTTGATATAGCCATCAAACACGCCGGTTGCGTCCTGCGTGGTGCGCGAGATCTTGATGCCACGATCCTTGGCGATCACCGGGGCCGAGACCATGTTCACATCAGGGTTCACGGCCTGCATGATGCCCGCAATTACGGCGGCCTCAAGCGCGTTCAGGTTCATATCCGCGGCGACACCATCGAAGGTGATGTTGACGGTCTCGATAGCCTCATCGGTGACCTGACCGATGAACGACCCCAGAGCCTCGGCGATCTTGACCCACGGGCCCATGACCTTTGCTTCTTCGGCAGTCATCGACGGCATGTTCAGCGCGTTTTCAACGGCGCCGTCCAGCAGATAGTTCGACATCTGCTCGGCAACCTGCAGCGCCACGTTTTCCTGAGCTTCGGTGGTCGAAGCGCCAAGGTGCGGGGTGCAGACCACGTTGGGCAGACCAAACAGCGGGTTCTCGGTGGCGGGCTCTTCGGCGAACACGTCGAAAGCGGCGCCAGCCACGTGGCCCGATTTCAGCAGTTCTGCCAAAGCGGCTTCGTCTACCAGACCACCGCGGGCACAGTTGATGATACGCACGCCTTTTTTGGTCTTGGCCAGGTTCTCTGCCGACAGGATGTTGCGGGTGCCATCGGTCAGCGGCACGTGCAGGGTGATGAAGTCAGCGCGGGCCAGCAGCTCTTCCAGCTCAACCTTTTCAACGCCCATTTCATCTGCGCGCTCTTCCGACAGGAAGGGATCATAAGCGACCACTTTCATCTTCAGGCCCAGCGCACGGTTGCACACGATGCCACCGATGTTACCCGCGCCGATGACACCAAGGGTTTTGGCGGTCAGCTCGGTGCCCATGAACTTGGACTTTTCCCATTTGCCTGCGTGGGTGCTGGCCGAAGCTTCGGGGATCTGACGGGCCACGGCGAACATCATCGCGATGGCGTGTTCGGCGGTTGTGATCATGTTGCCGAACGGGGTGTTCATGACGATCACGCCCTTTTTCGACGCGGCGACTTTGTCAACGTTGTCGGTGCCGATACCGGCGCGGCCAACGACCTTTAGGTTGTCAGCAGATTCCAGCAGCTTTTCGGTCACTTTGGTGGCCGAGCGGATCGCCAGACCGTCATACTTGCCGATCACCTCGGCCAGTTTGTCTTTGTCTTTGCCCAGGCCGGGTTCGAAATCTACTTCGATGCCACGGTCGCGGAAAATCTGAACTGCGGTTTCAGACAGCTTGTCGGATACGAGTACTTTGGGGGCCATGATAAGCTCCATTCATCAGAGAATTTTGGGGATGCACAGGACATGCACATTGCATGCACATCCCATGCATATGATCTGTGGGTGTTACTGAGCTGCGATTTCCGCCTCAAAGGCGTATTCCAGCCAGGGCATCAGAGCTGCGACGTCGGCGGTTTCCACCGTGCCGCCGCACCAGATGCGCAGGCCCGCCGGGGCATCGCGGTACGCGCCGATGTCCAATGCAACACCTTCGGCTTCCAGACGTTTGGCAACGGCCTTGGCAAAGGCGGCACCGTCCTGAATGCGGTCATCGGTGAACTTCAGGCAGACCGAAGTGTTCGAGGCGGTTGCCGGATCAACGGCCAGGTTGGCGATCCAGTCTTTGGCATCGACGAAATCGGCAATGGCTTTGGTGTTGGCATCGGCACGGGCAATCATGCCTTTCAGACCACCAACCGATTTGGCCCAGTTCAGGGCAACCAGATAATCCTCAACCGCCAGCATCGAGGGCGTGTTGATGGTGGCGCCGGTAAAGATACCGTCGATCAGCTTGCCGCCTTTGGTCAGGCGGAAGATTTTCGGCAGCGGCCATGCGGGGGTGTAGCTTTCCAGACGCGCGACAGCCTTGGGCGACAGAACGATCATGCCGTGCGCGGCTTCGCCACCCAGAACTTTCTGCCAGCTGAAGGTGGTCACATCCAGCTTGTCCCAGGGCAGGTCCATCGCGAATGCGGCCGAGGTGGCGTCGCAGATGGTGATGCCTTCGCGGTCATCGGCGATCCAGTCGCCGTTGGGGACGCGCACGCCCGAGGTGGTGCCGTTCCAGGTAAAGACAACGTCGTTGTTCTTGGTATCGACACCGGCCAGATCAACGATCTCGCCGTAATCAGCGGTCTTGGCTTCGGCGTCGATCTTGAGCTGCTTGATCACGTCGGTGACCCAGCCCGCGCCAAAGCTTTCCCAAGCCAGCATTTCAACTTTGCGGGCACCCAGCATCGACCACATGGCCATTTCCATGGCGCCGGTGTCCGAGGCGGGCACGATGCCGATCTTGTAATCGGCCGGGATGCCCAGCACTTCGCGGGTGGTTTCAATCGCCTCTTTCAGCTTTGCCTTGCCAACGGCGGCACGGTGCGAGCGGCCCAAGGGCGCATCAGCGAGCTGTTCGAGGGAAAATTCGGGGTTCTTGGCACAGGGGCCAGAAGAAAAACGCGGATTAGCCGGGCGCGCGGCCGGAGCTTGAGTAGCCATTGCTGGTATCCTCTCAGATATATGCCCTTCGTTGGGGAAGGGTGTCCCGCCGCCGGACATATGGCCAACAACGAGTCGGCGCAAGGGGCTAAATGGTCGGATATTTGCCACCATCGCGATTTGGTGACAGGCGCTGTTTATGATCGGAAACTTCGCGCGATCGGCTTACCCCAGCCAATGGGGGTAATCGCTGACAAGCAGATGCATCGGCGGTTCATCCTCTTGCACATTGGCAAACCTGCCGATTGGTGCGCGAAAGATATTGTCGGTCTCATCGTCGTTTACGGTCGAGACCTCGCCAATCAACACATCGCCCCCTTCACCCCAAAACGCGTGCCAATCGCCGGGTTGCAGTGTGACGCTTTCACCGGGTGCGAGTTTCAGCTTCTCGCCCGGGGCAAACTCATGACGGATGCCATCACACCAGACTGTGCCACCCCGGTCTTCGGCGAAATTGCCTTCCTCGTCCGAGCCAAACAGCTCGATCACCAAGGTCGCGCCGCCGCGGTTGATGATGTCTTCGGCTTTGATCACATGGGTGTGCATCGGTGACAGCTGATCCTGACGCGAAATCAACAGTTTCTCGGCATAGCACATGCCGCCACCGCGCTGCAGATCTGCAAGCCGACCATTGCGCAGCGTGAACAGAAACAGGCCCATCTTATCAAAGTCGCCATCCCCATAGTCTGTGATATCCCAGCCGCAGCGCGCGTTTATCAGGTGGTTGGCGGTGGCAACGCGGGCTTTGAACTGATCGGGCGTCCAATAGGCAAAGGCGGGCAGCGTAAAACCGTGCTGACGGATCATGTCATCGGCCTCGGCCATGATCTGATTGATGCGCGAACGTTTCATGCGGCGCCTCCCGGTTGGTTGTGAATGCAGACAGGCATATCAGCTGTCTGCACAGCATGCCCCGCTGGATCACGTTGTTGACCTGCCCGCCCGCCCGGAAGGGCTAGGTGATTTCGTCGACCACAGACTCCATCGACACATGAGTCGAGGTGCTTGAGACATGAGGCAGGCCTGAAATCGATTCGGCCAGCACTTTGCGATAGGACTGAATGTCAGAGGTACGCACCTTGATAAGATAGTCAAAAGCGCCTGCGATCATATGGCATTGTTCTATCTCGGCGATGTCAGCTACCGCGCTGTTGAAGGCCAAAAGAGCGCCCTCACTGGTGTTGGAAAGCTTAACCTCGACAAAGGTCACGTGCTCAAGCCGCATTTTCGCTGGGTTCAACTTGGCCTTGAAGCCCTGAATAAAGTCGTCCTCTATCAATCGCTTCAACCGAACTTGGCAAGGGGTTTTTGACAGGCCGACAGTTTTTGCCAGCTCGGTCACGGTTATCCGCCCATCGGTGCTTAGGATCTTTAGAATTGAAAGATCAATTGGGTCTAAATCTCTAGAATTTTCTGCCATGATTCACAATTCAACTATGTTCCGCCATAATAAAGTATCAAACGTCTACGTTTGGGGCAACTATAGAGAAACCGACCAAACCGGTTGTGGTAAATTCACTTAAACCCACACATCGGAGGCTCTCTATGTCCAATTTGCAGGAAATCCGCGCTTTGATCCGCGCTCATCACCTTCGTGACGAAAAGTTGGTCATAGACGGGTTGGTCAAAAGTGCGGGTATTTCCAGTGCGCAGCGGGCGCAGATCAAACGCGACGCGGTAGAGCTGATCAACGGTATTCGCAATGATGCGAAGCCCGGTTTGATGGACGTTTTTCTTGCCGAATATGGCCTATCGACAGATGAAGGCGTGGCGCTGATGTGTCTGGCCGAGGCCCTGCTGCGGGTGCCCGATGCCGACACGATTGATGCGCTGATCGAAGACAAGATCGCACCATCAGAGTGGGGCAAGCATCTGGGGCAATCCAGTTCGTCACTGGTGAACGCCTCGACTTGGGCGTTGATGCTGACCGGCAAGGTCTTGAGCGATGATCAGCCCGGCGTCGCGGGCATCCTGAAAAGCGCCGTCAAACGTTTGGGTGAGCCGGTGATCCGAACTGCCGTCGGTCGGGCCATGAAAGAGATGGGCGCGCAGTTCGTTCTGGGTCAGACCATTGAAGAAGCTCTGCGCCGAGGCCAGAAGAACGAAGCGGATGGCTATACCTATTCCTACGATATGCTGGGCGAGGCAGCGCTGACACAGGCGGATGCAGACAGTTTCTTCCACGCTTATTTCGACGCGATACAGAAATTGGCCGGGCAATGCACAGCCGAGGACATTCGGGACAATCCCGGTATCTCGATCAAGCTTTCGGCGCTGCACCCGCGCTATGAAGTCGGGCAAAAAGCGCGTGTCATGAACGAGCTGGTGACGCGGACGCTGGAACTGGCGAGGGCGGCAAAAACCGCTGGGATGGGTTTGAACATCGATGCCGAAGAGGCCGACCGGCTGGATATCTCGTTGGATGTGATTGAAGCCGTGCTGCGCGATCCTTCGCTGCAGGGTTGGGACGGTTTTGGCGTTGTCGTGCAGGCTTATGGCCGCCGCGCTGCGCCCGTTCTGGACTGGCTCTACCAGCTGGCCACCGAATTGGATCGCAAGATCATGGTGCGTCTGGTCAAGGGCGCCTATTGGGATACCGAGATCAAACGTGCGCAGGTTGAAGGCCTGAAGGATTTCCCGCTGTTCACGCAGAAGGTCGCGACGGACATCTCTTATATCGCCAATGCCAAAAAGCTTCTGGGCTATACGGATCGTATCTATCCGCAATTTGCGACCCACAACGCACAGACCGTGGCGGCGGTGATGGCGCTGGCCGATGATCACGCAACCTTCGAGTTCCAACGTCTGCACGGCATGGGGGAGGCACTGCACGAGATCACACGCCAGAAGCATGGAACCCGGTGCCGGATTTACGCCCCGGTCGGGGCGCATCGTGACCTGCTGGCCTATCTGGTGCGGCGTTTGCTGGAGAATGGCGCAAACTCGTCTTTCGTGAACCAGATCGTCGATGAAAACGTGCCGGCAGAGGTTGTCGCGGCGGACCCGTTTGAGGCCTACGACCCTGACGCCGCCAACAGTGCCGTATTGCGCCCGGTCGACCTCTATGGTGCCGAGCGTGCCAATTCCAAAGGATGGGATTTGCATGATGCGGACGATTTGGCCGAGATTGAACAGGCGCGCGCACCATTCAAGACTCATCAGTGGCAGGTTAGCCCGATCACTGCGGTGGATGCCAAGAATGGCGCGGTCGAGCCGGTTCACAACCCCGCTGATCCTTCCGATCAAGTCGGGAGCGTGACTTTGGCATCGCCCCAAGACGTTGCGGCTGCGCTGACGGCGGCAAAGCCTTGGAACGCGCCGGCGCAAGAACGCCGCGATGTGCTGTTTCGCGCGGCAGATTTGTACGAGCAGAATTTCGGTGAAATCTTCGCCGCCCTCACACGTGAGGCCGGAAAAACCCCGATGGACGCTATCGCAGAACTGCGCGAAGCGGTGGATTTCCTACGCTATTACGGCGCCCGGGCGCTGGAGCTAGAGCACCCGGCACGGGGTATTTTCACCTGTATCAGCCCGTGGAACTTCCCACTGGCCATTTTCACCGGTCAGATCGCTGCGGCTCTGGCGGCGGGGAATGGTGTGCTGGCCAAACCGGCGGAAACGACCGCGATCAACGCGGCGATCGGTGTGCGGTTGATGCTTGAGGCGGGCGTTCCTGCTGAAGTGTTGCAACTGTTGCCGGGCCACGGCGCTGTGGTTGGCACTGCGCTGACCTCGGATGCGCGTATTTCGGGGGTCTGTTTCACGGGTTCCACTGCAACCGCCCAACGTATCAATCGCGCCATGGCGGCGCATGTTGACCCGACTGCGCCCTTGATTGCTGAAACCGGGGGGCTGAACGCGATGATCGTGGATTCGACGGCGCTGCCCGAGCAGGCGATCAAAGACATCGTCGCATCGGCCTTTCAGTCAGCGGGGCAGCGATGTTCGGCGCTGCGCTGTCTGTACGTGCAAGAAGACGTCGCCGAGACCTATCTGGAGATGCTCTATGGTGCGATGGATGAACAGGCGCTGGGCAATCCATGGGATATGTCCACCGATGTCGGCCCTGTCATCGACCAGAAAGCCCGCACGGATATTCAGGACTATATCGAAGCCGCGCGCCGCGAGGGCCGTGTCATGAAAGAGCTGAAAGTGCCCAACCACGGCACATTTGTTGCGCCGACCGTCCTTCGCGTCGCTGGGATTCAGGACATGTCGCGCGAGGTGTTCGGGCCGGTGCTGCATTTCGCGACATTCAAGGCGCGCGATCTGGACAAGGTGGTCGATACGATAAACGCGACCGGTTTCGGCCTGACCTTTGGGATGCATTCGCGCATTGATGATCGGGTTCAGCAAGTTACCGAACGCCTGAATGTCGGCAACATGTACATCAATCGCAACCAGATCGGTGCCATTGTTGGCTCCCAACCCTTTGGGGGTGAGGGGCTGTCGGGCACGGGACCCAAAGCAGGCGGACCGGCCTATGTCAGGCGGTTCACCAAGCCCCAAGCCGAGTCTGCAAAAACGCCTCAGGCTGCGACCGTCGCACTGGCCGACGCGCAGGCGCTGTTGGATCGTGTCCCAGCGGCTGAACGTATCGAACTGGGCAGCAGTGTTTTGCCCGGTCCGACCGGCGAATCCAACATCCTGTCGATCTATGGGCGGGGCGTGATCCTGTGTCTTGGGCCAACCGCAGATCTGGCCCGCAAGCAGGCGGAAATTGCGACAGCGAACGGCTGTATCGCGGTTCAGATCGCACCGGGTGCACAGGGGGAACACGCGCTGGATGGTTGTCTGGATGTGCGGGACCTAGCGGAACTAACCGGGTTTCACAGTGTCGCATATTGGGGAACAGAAGACGTGTTGCGCCAGGCACGTGTGGCGCTGGCCGGTCGGGATGGTCGTCTTGTGCCCCTTTTGGCAGAGGCCGACCTTGCCGAGCGCTGCCGCCTTGAGCGCCATATTTGCATTGATACAACCGCCGCAGGTGGCAACGCGTCGCTGTTGGCAGAGGCAAGTTAGGTTGCGCGGCGCGGGCTTGAATCGGGCGTCAGACAGCGCCCGATTCACCCAGGGCCAATCACATAAATCATCGCCAACGATGTCTTCCAACAAGACAACTTTACCCCGCCAGCGGCTGCCACAGTGAACCAGCCTCGGCGACCCGTAAACTACATAAACCGACGTGTTTTTAGGCACTGTCCGGCAAAAGTCAAAAGGGCTAAATAAGCAAAATAATTTGGGCAATAAAACTAGCAATACTTAATCTTAGGGCGATGCGCCTGTTGTTTGGGGAAAAGAGCAGGTGTTAGTCTGCTGTCCATCCAAGTGTAACGTCAACAAAACAGGAAGAACCGGAACTCTGAAAAACAAGGTTCATCTGGCTGCGGTGGCTTCATCATTCAACACCCGAAACCCAAACTTTCTGCATCTCAAAGGGAATATCAAAATGAAAATCTCGACACTCATTAAAGGCCTGCAAATCGGTGCCGTCGCATCGATGCTGGCTCTGCCGGCAAGCGCCGCAGACATGCGTCTGAAGTTCGCCGGTGTTTCCCCGGCCGATCACGAAGGCACCAAGATGATGGAGCAGATCAAAGCTGACATCGAAGCCGCAGACGTGGGCCTGAAGGTTTCGGTCTTCCCGGCCAACCAGCTGGGCTCGGGTGAAGCCCTGTTCGAAGACGTAGCCCGCGGCAACATCGATTTCGCATCGGCCTTCATCTATTCGGACGTTGACCAGCGTCTTGAGTATCTTTCCATGCCCTTCCTGGTGAACAACTGGGATGAAATGGATTCGATCATCCGCAACGTCGATTCCGAGTACAACGTTATCCTGCAGGAAATCCTGTCTGAACATGGCGTGCGCCTGCTGGGTCAGAACCCCGAAGGTCTGGTTGGTATCGTGGCCACCGAAGAGCCGGCCAACTGGAACAACTTTGGCGACAAAGAGATGAACATCCGCGTCTGGTCGTCGAATGTCGTGAAGTCGATGGTTGAATCGCTGGGCTATAAAGCAACCACCATGTCCTGGGGCGACATCTTTCCGGCGATCCAGTCGGGTATCGTAGATGGCGCGATCTGCTGCACCAAGCAGGCCACCTATACCATCTTCGCGCAAAGCGATGTTGGCACCCACTTCGTGCAGTACAACTCGATCCCCGAGAACACCACTTACTATGCTTCCGAGAAAACCTGGGGTGAAATGAGCGACGAACAGCGTGCTGTTGTGCAGGCTGCCTTCACCAAAGCGTCGGATGACTTCTTTGCTTACAACCGTGAAAACGACACCGTGTTCGAGCAAAAGCTGGTTGAAAAGGGCTACACCATCCTGAAGCTGTCGCCCGAAGAGCAGACCGCCATGGCGCAAAAAGTGCGTACCGAAATCTGGCCGCTGCTGGAAGACGCCGTTGGCAAAGATCTGATTGATCGTTTGCTGGCCAGCTTGAACTAAGCCGCAAACTGCAAAAGCTTTGAGGGGCCGGAATAATCCGGCCCCTTTATCTTAAGCGCGTAGGAGAAAAGGGAAGATGGCAAATATTACCGAAGTAATACCCAAAGCGGTCGGGGTTCCGCTGCTTGGCTCTTTACGCGTCATGCGTTGGATCGTGATCTTTAGCGGTTTCCTGATGTCGTTCACCTTTTTCGCCGTGGTGATTATTCGATACGGATTCGGCGGTGACCTGTTCGCCTATGAAGAATGGCTTTTGGCCGTGTGTTTCTGGGGGTTCTTTGCCGGGGCGGTTCTGGCCTCGGAGCGGGGCCACCACATTAACGCTGACATCCTGGGGATCGTTATCAAGAATCCCCGCCTGCGCTGGTGGCGACGGCTGATTGTCTTGACCATCGAGTTTCTGGTGACTGCCGCCATCCTGTACTGGGGCTATCTGATGCTGGCCGAGGAAATCGGAAAGTATCCGATCTGGAAAACCACGCCTGCGCTCAAGATCCCTTACTTCGCCTGGCGCCTGTCTATTTTCCTGGGCTTCTTTTTCATGACGATTTTCGCGGCGGCATACCTGTACGCCCACATCCGCGGCTACGACGTCGAATTTGGCGATGACTTTGAAACCGAAGAAACAAACAAAGGGGCAGACAAATGATTATTGCAGGCAGTCTGATCATCATCTGCGGCATGCTGCTGCTGGGTGTAAGCGTCTATGTCGCCTTTGGTGCGGTGCTTCTGTTTCTGGCCGTTATGGGCGGCCATGACGTTACGGGGTATTTGCCATCTGGTTCTACCAAACTGCGTTCTCTGGTGCTGTTGGCGATTCCGCTGTTCATGATCGCAGGCACCATCATGGAGCGCGGTAAAATTGCCGCTCCGCTGGTGGGGCTGGCCGAGCTTTTCGTTGGTCACCTGAAAGGCGGGCTCAGCGCGGCAACGGTTTTGGCTTGTGGTATTTTCGGCTCGATCTCGGGCGCGGCCAACGCCACGCTGACCTGCATCGGCAGTATCATGATGCCGCATCTGCGGCGGGCAAATTACCCGTCTGGCCAGTCTGCGGCGCTGATCGTTTGTGCCAGCCCGCTGGGCCTTTTGATCCCGCCCAGCGCAAACCACATCCTATATGGCTGGGTGGCGCAGCAGTCGGTGCTGAAGTGTTTCTTGTCTACCGTGATCCCGGCGCTGATCCTGATCACCCTGTTGATCGTCGTAAACCAGTTCATGCTGCGCAAGCACGACGACATCATACTGTTGGAACGCCCCAAAGAATTCCGAATGGCCTTTCGTCAGAAAGCCACGCTGGCCTTTCCGGCGCTGTTGATGCCGCTGATCATTCTGGGGGGCATCTATGGTGGCATCATGACCCCGACCGAGGCAGCAGGCGTTGCCGTGGTCTATGCCATCCCGGTGGCGATCTATGTCTACCGTGGGCTGACATGGCGCACGATGGTCGAGGCCATGACCGACGCCGGTGTAATCATCGGCGTGGTGATGATCATGATTTTCATGGTGCTGATCGTCAGCAAGTTCCTGATCTTCGAAGACATCCCGAACATTGCCAAAGACCTTGTCTATTCAGTCTCGGACAACCCGATCGTCATCTTGTTGATGGTCAACGTGGTGATGATCCTGATCGGCATGCTGATGGACGATATCAGCGGCTTGCTGCTGTCGACCCCGATCCTGCTGCCGATTGTGACCGGCGTCGGCATGGACCCGATCCATTTCGCCGCCGTGCTGGGTGTCAATCTGGGCATGGCAAACATCACCCCGCCAACCGCCCCGCTGCTGTACCTTGGGTCGAAGATTACCAAGACGCCGGTGTCCAGCATGTTGATGCCTACGCTGGCCTTCATCACCTTTGCCTGGCTGCCGACACTGGTGCTGACGACCTTTGTGCCCCAGATCGCGTTGTGGCTGCCCGAGCTGTTGTTGGGCTAATCAAACCGCGCCAAAGGGTGCCAAAAACGACGAAGGCCGGACCCGCAAGGATCCGGCCTTTTTCTATTGTGCCCCGTCTGGGCAACCTGCTGGCTTAGAGCGTGTGCCCAACCGCCAGAGCAACGATCGCAACATAGCCTGCCACGACGGGCAGCAGCAGCTCTAGCGATGTCTGAATATCTTTGTTCATTTGAATTCTCCAATTCACCAAGTCATAGACGCGATTTTCGCGGTGTTTGGCGTGGACCTCTGAGTAGCTTCAGAGGGTTTGCCCAACTGCCAAAGCGAAAATCACAGCGGTACCCGCGATCACCGAAAGGGTGAATTCGACGGACTGTCTGATCTCTTTGCTCATTTCAGTACTCCATATACGCACGTCTGTTTCCCAAGCCGTGCCGCGTTGAAATTGTATGTTGGTCAACCTGAGCACCCGTTGGCATTGCCGCGTTTCGGTGTGCATTCGGCAGTAGAGCAGCGCCTTGTGCGCTAAACCCCATCTATGCCTGAATCGCCCAATTTAGAAGCAGAGTTTGAACATTTCTGGCATGCATAAATCACATAGGTCAAATGCTACATAAAATGAATAAATCCAAACGTTTACGCCAGTAAACCTGAGTGATTTCGGGCCGAAGAAAACTATATATAGCAGCAATGGCCCAAGCGCGCTCAATCGCTGGTCATTCCGGCAATCATCGCGACCAAAGCCACCACGTGCAGCAAGATCATCGCGCGGTCATTCCACAGAACGCCGACAGCAAACCAGCCGACGATTCCCACCAGAAACAGATAGAGGTTCCAGGGCTGCCAGCCAAAGCTGGTCGCCGTGTAGCCCATGATCTGAATGATCGACGCGCCCCATTTGACGGCAAAGGTCCAGCGTTCCTTGACCGACCAAAACTTCATTTGCGTGATAAGCATGATGTTACTTTCAACATAGGAGTGCAAAGGGCGGGTGGTATCAGTCGTCCATCGGTTCAAAATGGTCCGATGTTGCACGGTTCCAGCGGCGTAAATAGCCGCGCCCGACGTCTTCATTGCGCAGCAGGAATCCTTCGGGCAGCCAAGGATGGATGCTGTCGCCCGAACGCATGTCTCCGCGCCGGTTGCGCAGCATGAAGTGACGCGGAAGCAGCTCATTGGGATGACCAAGCCCTGCGGTGCCGACGATTTCAGACAGGGCGCGCAAGGTGTTGCGATGGAAATGCGCCACGCGCTCGGCCTTGGTTTCGACATGCAGGGCGCGCTGACGCAGCTTGTCCTGGGTGGCAACACCGACCGGACAGGCATTGGTATGACAGGCCTGCGCCTGAATACAGCCAACAGCAAACATGAACCCGCGGGCCGAGTTGCACCAATCCGCCCCAAGCGAGTAGGCGTGAGCCAGATCAAAAGCGGTGATTAGCTTGGCGCTGGCGCCCAGCTTGACCTGGTCACGCAGGCCCGCGCCGCGCAGCACATTGTGAACGAAATACAGCCCGTCGCGCAGCGGCATGCCGACGTGGTTGGCAAACTCTTGCGGCGCGGCGCCGGTGCCGCCCTCGGCCCCGTCGATGACGATGAAATCGGGGGTGATCCCGGTTTCTAACATCGCCTTTACCGCACACATAAATTCACGCCGGTGCCCGATACACAGCTTGAACCCGACCGGTTTTCCGCCCGACAGCTCTCGTAACTGGGCGATGAAATGGCACAGTTCAATCGGTGTCGAAAAAGCGCTGTGCGACGGGGGCGAGATACAGTCTCGATCCATCGGAATGCCACGCGCTTCGGCGATTTCGGGGCTGATCTTGGCGGCGGGCAAGACACCACCATGGCCGGGTTTCGCGCCTTGGCTTAGTTTTATCTCGATCATCTTGACCTGCGGCAACGCAGCCTGTGCGGCGAACTTGTCGGGGTCAAACCGCCCGTCTTCGCCACGGCAACCAAAGTAGCCCGATCCGATTTGATAGATCAGATCGCCGCCACCTTGTTTGTGATAGCGGCTGATCCCGCCCTCGCCGGTGTCATGTGCGAACCGGCCGGTTTTAGCGCCAGAGTTCAGCGCAAGAATCGCATTGGCCGACAAGGCGCCAAAACTCATGGCTGAGATATTATAGACCGACGCATCATAGGGTTGGCGGCAATCCGGCCCGCCGATTTGCACGCGAAAATCGAAGTCTTCGATATGACGGGGCTGGAAGGAATGGTTTACCCAGGCAAACCCCGGCTCATAGACGTGCAGCTTGGTGCCAAAGGGGCGGCTGTCTTCGACATCTTTGGCGCGCTGGTAAACGATGGTGCGTTTGTCGCGGCTGAACGGCACCTCTTCGTGTTCACTTTCCAGCAGGTACTGCCGAATTTCGGGACGCAGGGCCTCGATCAGAAATCGTAGATGCCCGACAACGGGGTAGTTTCGGGTGATCGCGTGGCGGGTCTGCATCAGATCGTGCACCCCCAACAGGCAAAGCGCCCCAAAAACGGCGGCTCCGACTAAGAACCAGAGGTTCCAGGCACTGAGCGCGGCAAAGCTGGCGGCCAAAACCACCACCGTCGCCAACGCCATGAAGCGTGTGATTTCATGCATAAACCGGGTCCCCCGGATCGTCGTTGCGGATGTGGTGGTGCATTCAACTGCTCAGGGTCGGATCATTCGATTGGGGTAGAATACCTTAAATAAAAGTGATCATGTGGACTGTAGTATGGTCAGATAAGTGCTATTTGGTTTGAAATTCAGTCACCGTGCGGATCAGAAGGATCGGAAAAATGGAAAAGGCAGAACATTTGGATCGTATCGACATGAAGATTCTTGCCGAGCTGCAAAAATCTTCACGTATTTCAATGGCTTCGCTGGGTGAAAAGGTCGGCTTGTCCAAGTCACCGGTCCTGTCGCGGGTGCGTCGGCTGGAACAAGAAGGCTTTATCAAAGGATACACGGCGCAGTTGGACATGTCGAAGCTTGGCCTTGCCCAGATTTCTTATGTTCAGATCAGGCTGGATGTAACGACCACCGAAGCATTGGACGCCTTCAACGCGGCCGTGCAAGAGCACCCTGAGATCGAAGAGTGCCACATGATCGCCGGTGGATTTGACTATCTGCTAAAGATCCGCACCAAGGACATGAGCAGCTATCGCAGGGCACTCAGTGAAACGATCGCCAGACTGCCGCATGTGGCACAGACAACCACATTCATGGCGATGGAGATCGTGAAAGAAAGCTAGTCCAGCATCGCGTGAATCAGGCCCGGGGCAGGGGCGTTGCCCTGGCTTGACCTTTGGGCCATGAGCACCACTTGTTTTCCGGCGATCTTGCGTTCTATTAAAGCGTCAAGACGCTGCAAACAGATAGGGGACATTTTATGCCGATTACCAGCGAAGATATGAAGGCGGCTCTGGAAGCTTGGGGCGCAGGGAAAGTCGCGATCTCCAAAGCGTTCGAAGACGGTGGGATTGAGGCGGCACGCAAAACTGCCGAAGCACATATAGACGCGGTATACGGCTACAACATGGGGCCGGTCCTGTTTAAACCGACCATGGCCAGCGGCGACCAAACCTTTCGTCCGACCAAGGACGGCGCTCTGGCCTATTTTGTCGGACATAGCGACGAATATCCGCTGGACGCCGGATTTGCGATCATGGGCTGGCGCTCTATGGAAACTGTGACCTCGGCCGAGTTCACCGAAGGCGATGTCGGCATGTGGATGGGCTGGGTCAAGCTGACCAACAAGGACGGCAGCGTCACCACAGTGGACAAGAGCTTTGGCTACAAGAAAGACGCTGAGGGCGTGGCACGTGTTGTGCTGCACCATTCGTCATTGCCCTACCAGCCCTGAACCGCGGTAAACCAGCGCCCGACATGGCAGTAAACTTGTGTCATGTCTGGCCATGATGCGCGGACTGCGTTAAGGGGCGTGCGACCAATTCGGAGGCCCCACATGTTTGTTGCTGTCATGCTGACCAATCCCGGCAATCCGGTGCTGGATGCGCCCTCGGTTGAGGCGTTGCGCAACGCTTGGGGTGGCGGCGAGGCACGCTGGCTGGCGCAGGGTATTGCGGCAGAGTTTGATCTGGACGCCGAGCCCTCAAACAAGTGGGACGTCTGGGAAGACCTGCAGCTTCGCGGAGTTGATCTGGTTGTTGTTCCGGCCAAGGGGCGCCGCAAGAAGATGCTGCTGGCCGATATGGACAGCACCATGATCCAACAAGAATGCATCGACGAACTGGCCGAGGAGGCCGGTGTGGGCGCCTATGTCAAAGAGATCACCGCCCGTGCAATGAATGGCGAGCTGGGTTTTGACGGTGCTTTGCGTGAACGCGTTGGTCTGCTGAAAGGGCTGGACGAAAGCGTGATCCAACAGGTTCTGGATACCCGCATTCAGCTGATGCCCGGAGGCAAGACCTTGCTTGCCACGATGAAAGCCAATGGCGCTTACGCGGCGTTGGTGTCGGGTGGTTTCACAGCGTTTACCGCCAAAGTCGCCGCGATGCTGGGGTTTGACGAAAACCGCGCCAACACCCTGTTGATCGAAGACGGCAAGCTGACTGGCAAGGCGGCTGACCCGATCCTTGGCCGTGAAGCCAAGGTCGAAGCGCTGCATGACATCACGGCGCGTCTTGGCCTTTCCCGGGAAGACGTCGTTGCCGTCGGAGATGGCGCCAACGATCTGGGCATGCTTGGGTTGGCTGGGTTTGGCGTGGCATTGCACGCGAAACCCTCGGTCGCGGCGGAATGTGACATTCGCATCAACCACGGCGATCTGACGGCGCTTTTGTACGTTCAAGGCTATGGCGCAGATGAGTTCATCAATTAATTAGCACAAAGGTTAATTAACGCTTTGTGGAAATAAAGAATCGGTGCATGGTCTCCCCATGACCGATTTGACCACCACGTTTGCCGCTTTGTCCGACGCGACTCGATTTGCCATTGTCGAACGCCTGATGCGGGACGGCGCGCAGGCCGCGGGGGACCTGTCGGATGTTGCGCCGATCTCGGCCCCGGCCTTGTCGCGGCACCTGAAAGTGCTGCGTGAGGCCGGAATAGTGACGCAAACGGTCGACCGCCAGCGCCGCATTTATGCACTGCGGCCCGAGTCGATGATGGCCATCGACGACTGGATCACCAACCGACGGAAATTCTGGGAGGCCAGCCTTGATCGGCTGGACGCTCTTGTTGCCAATTTGGAGCCCGACAATGACTGACCTGCGTCTTGAACGCGAATACCCGATTTCCGCCAAAAAGCTGTTCGATCTGGTCACGATGCCCGAACATCTGTCGCAGTGGTTTGGAACCGAAGCCGTGCTTATCCAGAAGATCGAAATGGACCTGACCAAAACCGGCCCATGGATTTGCCACATGATCGGACGCGACAGCGGCGATAGGTTCAAGCTCTCTGGGCAGGTGACTCATGTGGACGCGCCAAAGAGCGTTGGTTTTACCTGGGCGTGGCATGATGAACAGGACCAGCGTGGCGACGAAAGCCATGTTGTGTTTACCGTCTCGGGCACACCCACCGGCGCGCGCTTGGAAGTGAAACACCTTGATCTGAGCAACAGAGAAGCCGCGGAACGGCATCTGGCAGGCTGGGCCTCGACCCTTGCTGGCCTGGAACGTCTTGCAAAGTAACCTCAACCAACACGGAGAAATACGATGCCCAGCTATGTCTTCATCTATCACGGTGGCAAATCACCCGAGACCCCGGAAGAGGGCGAAAAGATCATGGCCGAATGGACCGCATGGTTTGCCGGCATGGGCGACGATGTAGAGGTCCCCGGCGCCCCGGTGGGGCAGTCCTATACGGTGTCTGTCGACGGTGTGGTCGACAATGGCGGCGTCAACCCGGTATCGGGCTATTCCGTCATCAAGGCTGACAGCATCGAGGCCGCCTGCGCGCAAGCCAAGAACTGCCCGATGGTCAAGGATGGCACTGGCAACGTCGAAGTCGCCCAAGTGCACGAGATGTAATCAGCCCAGCAAACTGCGCATCCGTCCAATCTCGGTGCCCCGCGCATTCTTAAGCGGGGTGTCCAAATAGCGGCGCGCATCCGGGTGGGTCGGGTCCAACACCCCGGCCTGCACCAACAGGCCCGCAATCGCGCTTTCCGATGCGCGGGTGGTGCCATCAACGATCTTTACCGCGATTCCCAAGCCTTTTTCCGGCACGATGGCGGTGAACACGCCCTCAGCCCCGGTTTTTACTGCTGCACGCCCTGCGCAGGCGCGCATCAGGCGGGTACAAGCCCGGCCCTCGCCTGCCACATGGACGGGATGTGCGATGATCGCGTCGCGCAACGCCGCTGCTGCACGCGACCGCCCGTCCCCCGCACCGGCCGATGCGAAATACGCCATCGCGCGCGCCAATCCGTGCACGGTTGTCGCGAAATTCGGGGCCGAGCAACCATCCACGCCAAATCCGGGGGACTCCATCCCGGTGACATGCTCAAACGCGTCGCGCACGGCCTGTTGCACCGGATGGTCCGGCTCCACATATTCCGGCCCGACGTTCAGATGCTGGCCAAGCGTCAGAAACCCACAGTGTTTGCCGGAACAATTATGGTGGATATGGCAGGGCTTTTCATAGGCGCGGATCATCGCGAACTTGGCTTCGCGGTCGCGCGGGGCTTCTGGCCCGCACAGAAGGTCTTTGTCGCCCAAACCCAGCGACGTCAGCCAATCCGTCGCCATCTGACTGTGCAGCGCCGCCCCTTCGTGCGAGGCGCAGGCGAAGGCCAGTTGCTGCTGTGTCAGGCCAAATGCTTTGGCCGCGCCACTTTCGATCAACGGCAGGGCCTGAATCATCTTGGTCGATGAACGCGGCAGGATCACCTGATCAGGGTTGCCCCAAGCCTGAACGATCTGCCCACCCGGGCCGCAGATCACAGCATGACCGCTGTGGACCGATTCCCGGAATGGGCCGCGCCACAATTCAACCATTTCAACGGGGCTCAGCATTGGGCACTCCTTCACATTGGGCGATTTTATGCCAACAGGGCTTCCACAAATCGGCTGTTTTACGTTAATCTCCACCTATCGAGTTGAAAACTGCCGCGCCACTAGAAAAAACCGGGAAAACAGAACCCGAGCGCAGGCAAGAGGCAAAACGCAGCTGGAGGCTGTAAAAGATATGACGTTTACTGTGAAAACCGGTTTTGTGGCCGGGATGCTGGCTGTGATGACGACTGGCGCTTTTGCGCAGGAGTCCACCAACCGCGTTGCTGTTGAGACCGACTGGAACGTGTTTGCCGATCCACCCGCCGCACCGACTGAATGCTGGGGCGTGGCGGTTCCTAGTGAAACGGTCAACACGGATTCAAATGGGCGGATCAAGGCGGTGCGACGCGGGGATATCCTGTTGTTCATCAGCTATCGACCGAATAGCGGTGTCAAAGGAGAGGTTTCTTTCACAGGGGGCTATCCTTTCGCACCTGATTCCTCGGTATCCCTGCAAATCGGTGATTCCAAGTTCGATATGTTCACCGATGGTGAATATGCTTGGGCGGCTTCTGCGACAGATGACGCCAAAATCATCGCAGCCATGAAACGTGGCAAGGATGCCGTTCTGACCGGGCGTTCCGCGCGCGGCACCATCACCAAGGATAAGTTTTCGCTTTTGGGTTTCACCGCCGCAAGCGAACAGGCGGCCAAGTTTTGCAACGGTTAAGCTTTATTTGAGCCTCCGAATCCTATAGAGAACGCGGCTTAACCCCACCCGGAGGCGCGTCAGATGACCATCACGCAGGATGTTGTGACCATCCCACGTAAAATGCCCGAGTCCGACAAGATCAATCTTGTCGGCCTGACTCGCGTGCAATTGAGCGACGCGCTGATCGCTGCGGGAACGCCGGAAAAGCAGGCCAAAATGCGGGTCGGGCAAATTTGGCAGTGGATCTACCAAAAAGGTGTGCGTGACTTTGCGTCGATGACCAATCTGTCCAAAGCCTATCGCGCCATGCTTGAGCAGAAATTCGTTATCGAAATCCCCGAAGTGGTCACCAAAACCGTTTCGGCGGATGGGACGCGCAAATATCTGGTGCGGATCGCCGGCGGGCATGAGGTCGAAGTGGTCTATATCCCCGAAACGGATCGGGGCACCCTGTGCATTTCTTCGCAGGTCGGTTGCACACTGACCTGTTCTTTTTGCCACACCGGCACCCAACGTCTGGTGCGCAACCTGACCGCCGCTGAAATCATCGGTCAGGTGATGATGGCGCGCGACGATCTGGACGAATGGCCCGAACCAGGCGAAGGCCCCGCTGACCGCCCGCGTCTGGTCAGCAACATCGTTTTGATGGGAATGGGCGAGCCGCTGTATAATTTTGAATCCGTGCGCGACGCGATGCAGATCGCCATGGATCCCGAAGGCATCTGCCTGAGCCGCCGCCGTATCACCCTGTCGACCAGTGGCGTGGTCCCCGAGATCGCCCGCACCGCGCAGGAAATCGGCTGCTTGCTGGCTGTCAGCTTCCACGCAACGCAGGATGAAACCCGCGACAAGCTGGTGCCGATCAACAAGAAATGGAACATCGAAACGCTTCTGGATGCCTTGCGCGCCTATCCCAAGGCCAGCAATTCGGAACGGATCACGTTTGAATATGTCATGCTGAAAGGCGTGAACGATTCCGACGAAGATGCGCGTCGTCTGGTAAAGCTGATCCGTGGGATTCCCGCCAAGATCAACCTGATTCCGTTCAACGAGTGGCCCGGCTCGCCCTATGAACGTTCTGATTGGGACCGCATCGAAGCCTTTGCCGAAATCGTCTATCGCGCCGGCTATGCCAGCCCCATCCGCACCCCGCGCGGCGAAGACATCATGGCCGCCTGTGGGCAGCTGAAATCGGCCTCGGAACGTCAGCGCAAAGTACGTGCGCCGCGCCCCGCCGCTGAGTAACCGCTTGCGTGACGCCTGCGCGTCATTTTATCTATAATCTATGACGCAGACGATTTCTGACCGCATCTACGAGGCGCTGAGCCGCCGGATCGTGACCGGTGAACTGGCCGCAGGCGAAAAGCTGCGTCAGGATCATATCGCGCAGGAATTTGACACCAGCCATGTGCCCGTCCGCGAAGCTCTGCTGATGCTGGTCGCTCATGGCTTGGCCAACAGCCAACCGCGCCGGGGCGTGCGCGTGGCCGAATTTGACCCATCTGAACACCGCGAAATCGTTGAAATGCGCGTCGCGCTAGAGGTCATCGCGCTGCAAAACGCCGGGCCGCGCCTCAGCCCGGATGTGCTGCGCCGCGCCGAGGCTGCGCGCGTCGCCTGCGACGCCGCTCAGGACATCAACACGTGGGAGGTCGAAAACCGCGCCTTTCACCGCACAATTCTGGAACCCTGCAAAATGCCCCGTCTGATGGCCGCGATCGACGACTTGCATATTGCCGCCGCCCGCCAGTTGTTTGCCCATTGGAGCAACGATTGGGAGCAACGCACCGACCACGACCACCGCGCGATCCTGTCCGCGCTGAAACGCGGCGACACAGGCACCGCCTGCGATATCCTGCGCCGCCATCTGCGCCGGATGAGTTAACCGGGCCAGTTGTCGATAATCTCCATCGCCTCAGCGGCTGTTTCGACGAAGTGGAACAGGTCCAGGTCGTCTGGCGAGATCGTACCGGCGTCGGCCAGGGCCTCCCAGTTGATGATTTTCTCCCAGAATTCGCGGCCAAACAGCAGGAAGGGCACGGGTTTCATGCGGTCGGTTTGGATCAGGGTCAGGGCCTCGAACAGCTCGTCCATCGTGCCGAACCCGCCGGGGAAGACGGTGATGGCATTGGCCCGCAGCAGGAAATGCATTTTGCGGATGCCGAAATAGTGGAAGTTGAAGCACAGCTCGGGCGTGACAAAGGCATTGGGGGCCTGTTCGTGCGGCAGAACGATGTTCAAGCCAATGGACTTGCCGCCCGCATCCGCCGCGCCGCGGTTGCCGGCCTCCATCACGCCGGGGCCGCCGCCGGTGACGATCACGTTCTTCAGCCCGCCGTCAGCCATCGAGCGTTCGGTCATCAGCCGGGCAAATTCGCGCGCCTCTTCGTAGTATTTCGACAGATCGGCCAGTGTCTGGGTGCGGGCGGTGTCACGTTTTGCGGCCTCGGGGATGCGGGCGCCGCCAAACAGCACCACGGTGCTTTCAATCCCGGCTTCATTCATCAGCAGGTCGGGCTTCATCAGCTCCAATTGCAAACGCACGGCGCGCATTTCATCGCGGCACAGAAACGCGTCATCGGCAAATGCCAGCTTATACGCGGGCGAGCGCGTTTGCGGCGTATCCGGGGTTTCGCGGCAGGTTTCGATGTCCTGCTGAGCATTTGGGAAGATACGGCGACCTAGATCGTTCATGACGCGTCCTTTTAACCTGTTAGCAATCGTTGCGCTGGTGCGCGGCAAACGCTATAGGCTCACCCCCAACGACGCCAGTCATGAATTGAGGAAACGCTCATGTCCAACGCACAGCTTGAAGCCGCGATCGAGGCCGCCTGGGAGGCCCGCGATACCATCACCCCCGCCACCACTGGCGAAACCCGCGACGCCATCGAAAGCACGCTGGCCGCGCTGGATGGCGGCACCCTGCGTGTGGCCGAGAAACTGGAAAGCGGTGATTGGCATGTGAACCAGTGGGCCAAAAAGGCCGTTCTGCTGGGCTTCCGCATCAAGGACATGGAAGAACAATCCGGTGGCCCGCAAGGCTCGGGCTGGTGGGACAAGGTCGACAGCAAGTTCAAAGGCTGGGCCGCGCCCGAGTGGAAAGAGGCCGGTTTCCGCGCCGTGCCGAACTGCGTGGTTCGTAAATCCGCCTATATCGCGCCCGGTGTGGTGTTGATGCCGTCCTTCGTGAACCTAGGCGCCTATGTTGACGAAGGCACCATGGTTGACACTTGGGCCACCGTTGGCAGCTGTGCCCAGATCGGCAAGAACGTGCACCTGTCGGGCGGTGTGGGCATTGGCGGCGTGCTTGAGCCGATGCAGGCAGGCCCCACCATCATCGAAGACAACTGCTTTATCGGTGCCCGGTCCGAGGTGGTCGAAGGCTGCATCGTACGCGAAGGCTCGGTTCTCGGCATGGGCGTGTTCATCGGCCAGTCGACCAAGATCGTTGATCGCGAAACCGGCGAAGTGATGTACGGCGAAGTGCCGCCCTATTCGGTGGTCGTTGCCGGTTCGATGCCCTCGAAGAATGGCATCAACCTGTATTGCGCAGTGATCGTGAAGCGGGTGGATGCACGCACCCGCAGCAAAACCGGCATCAACGAGCTGCTGCGTGACTGACGAACTTGAAGTGCTCCGGGGGGACTTCAGTGCCTTCAGAGATGAATGTGTCTGGTGCCGTGTCGTTTTCAACACGCATCAGGCACTATTCGATCAAGGAGATGAAGTTGATCAGGTTCTCCGGGAAAGCGCAGCATGGTTTTTCCACGACTACAGTGTGATTTCTCAGGAATATCATGTGGTTCAGGTAGGGCGCTTGACCGAACGTGCTGACAATGGGCGCAATCGCAATCTTACCGTGGAGCATATAGAGAACAGCCTTGAATCTCTGGAAAAATCTAGCGACGAAGTTTCTGAACTCGCTAGAAGATTGGTCAAATATAGAGGCCGGATTGATCATTCTAGGAACAAGCTTGTTGCGCACCGCGATGTTCCAACGCTTCGAAAACCCCGGCAGCCAAGGACGTGGCCGAGTGCAGAAGTGTACAATTTTTTCTCAGATTTAAACGCATTCTGTGATGCGGTTGCAAATCAGATTGGGATGGAGCCTCTCGACTTCTCCGCAACACCGGCGAAAGGCGATGCGCTGGATTTAATAAAGCTACTCCGAAGCAAGAGAGCTTCAGAAATCGGCTCAAATTCAAGCGACTAAAGCCATTGCTTCGAACCGTTTCAGGCACATTCGGGCTGCCTTGCCATAGCCTTCACCCGTCAACGGATCGAGCTGCGGAAAGATTTCGCAGAGTTCCGACTGCACCTCGGATGAAAACCCGGGCATGGTTTGCGGGCCCGGCAGGTAGCTTTCGCTCCAGATACCGTTGGAGCGCAGTACCTCATGCTGGTCAAACAGCAGATGCACATAGGTTACCGTGCGGTCCTTTGGCCATCGGCGCACACCAGCGTGCCCGATCAAATGAATGGCGCTGACTAGAACCTCGGGGGTGGCGAACAAAAGTTCGGTTTTTGGGCCTTCGATCAGGATTCGGTGCTGGGGTGAAACCACCAGCTTGCCGTGCAGCCCGAAAGTGCCGGATTCAATCTGAACCGGTGCGGTGCGATCAGAGCATTCGTGACTTTTTCGGCCTGCCCAGCGCACCGGCTGATAGCCATGGTCGCGGGTCAGCACCAGATCCCCGGGCGCAATATCATCAATCCGCAAGGGGCCGCGCGCCGTGTCGATGACTGTTCCAGCCAGGAAACACGGCACAGTGTTGATTGTGGTATAGCCCACGTCCGAATTTCCAAGCCCGTCGGTGACGGTATAGGTGAAGATCGACTCCGAGGCCTGATCATCGCCCAGCACTTGGATTTCACCATCTGCTGTCAGCGTCAGCTCGACCCCGGTCGACAAAACCACCGTATCGCCCGCAGCGACCGCCTGACCGTTGATATGGGTAATGCTAAGCGTACCGCCCGTGTCATGATTGTCATTCTCAAGCACGTCGATGGTCATTTGGCCGTTGGCCCAAATGTCGTATTCGTCATCCTCGGCGATGACGACGGTTTGAAGGCTGTTCCCGGCGATGAAGAGGTTGCTGTCATAAGACGAATCCCCTGCATCGGCGATGCCAATCTTGATGGTATTCTCGGCACCGGGGGTGACCGGCGCTTTTAGCGACAAGGTGACGGTGAACCCATCCATTTCGGTGTTGTAGTTGTCATCGCTTGAGGCGTTGTCGACATAAAGATCGGAATTGCTGGCGTCGTTGATATTGTTGATCGAGACCGACCCGTCCCCCACAATCAGTTCGGCCTGCACGCCATTGACCCAGATGCCAACAGCATCGTTGAAGCCCGAACCGACGTATTCCAGATACTCTTCCGAAGAAAACACAATCTGCATGGTCAGAACGTCCCCATCGGGGACGAAGGTCGCCTCAAGTATCGAGGCATCATAGGTGGTGAACCCTGCAACGCTGTTCAGATCGGCGTCATTGTTCGCACCGGTGGTATTGGTGCTGGTCCCAGAAGAGGTGTTTACATCCCCCGACGCGTTGGTGACCGAACTGGCATGACCGGTCGACAGAATAACCCCGTCGTCCGAAGGTGCGACGCCCGGCATGGTGGTCTCAGCGCCAGTATAAATACCAGAGGAGCTGTCATCCCCGGAATAGGTCGCGCTGACAACGGTGACGCCGTTGCCAAATATGGCCTCGGCCATCTGATCCGCGTTGGCAGAAGTGTTGATTGCTAGTTCCGAAGCAGTTGCCATGCCACAATCCCGAATACCGATAACCAGAGCGCCCCGCGCAAGACTGGCGAAAGCCAACGGGACACCGATTTTTTAGCTCGGAAGTTCCTTCCAATTCCTTGCCGTGAAATGCACGGATGAATGGCATTTGAATCAAATTATTTCTGAGGGAATTGCCTGTCGGTCTGACCGGCTGACTTGACCTTCGCCAACCGGGCGCGATAAGGCCCGGGTTATGGAAAAGAAGAAGAAAAAACCGCAACAGGTGTTCACCTTGGTTGTTCAGGTTGGTCGCCACAAGGACGATGGCCTGCCAGATGATGCCACGGGCGGCGCGCTGATGTGTTTCGCCACCGGTGTAGACGAGGCCGAAGCCGTGCGCGAAACCGTCGCCGTGTTAAAGCAGGCCGATCTTTCGCCGCTGGATGTAACCGGTTACGGCACACGTCAGGACCGTATTGAACAAGGTCATGAAATCGACCCCGAAGAAGACGCGCTGATGCAACGCGCCTTGGAAGAAAACGCCGTGATCGTGGCGCAGTTCACGCCGTTCTTTGATGGGGAAGAAAGCGCTGGAAATGATCTTCCTTGATCTGGATGGTACGCTGACTGACCCGCAGGAAGGGATCATTCAATCAGCGATCTATGCGTTGCAAAAGCTGGGCCTTCCTGTACCCGACCCGACCGGGATGACATGGATGATTGGCCCCCCCTTGGTGGACAGCTTTAGCCAACTGGGCGTTGCCGACCCCGATCAGGCGGTGACTTACTACCGCGAAAGGTTCGCAACCGTGGGCCTGTTCGAAAATACCGTTTATGCCGGCATCCCTGCGGCGCTCGATCAGATGCAGAACGCCGGGCATGGCATGTGCCTTGCGACTTCTAAGCCCGAGGTTTTCGCGCGCCGGATCACGGCGCATTTCGGGCTGGATACCTATCTGAATGAAACGTGCGGCGCGTCGCTGGATCGCAGCCGGAACTCCAAAACCGCGGTTCTGCGACACGCCCTGAACCTGACCGGTGCGACAGCTGAAACTTCGGTGATGGTCGGCGACCGGCACCACGATTTTGACGCCGCAAAAGAGCTGGGCCTGCCCTCAGTGGCCGTGACCTGGGGATATGGGACGGAAGCCGAATATGCGCGCGCTGATGTGACCTGTACGCAGCCAAGCGAACTGCTGATGGCCATCCAGTCGGTCCTCAAGGGATAACTTACATCGCCCGTCCGAAATACTTGCGATGCAAACGGTCATAGGTACCGTCTTCGCGCAACCGCAACAGCACCCGGTTGATGGGCTCGACCAGCGGGCTGCCTGATGGCAACGCAAAGCCATAGCTTTCACGCCGGAATGGTGCGCCGACCATCTGCGCCACGTCGCGCCCTTCATGCGAGGCATAGAACGCCAGAACCGGCGCATCAAAAACGGCGGCGTCCATTTTGCCCTCTTCAAAGGCGATGACAAGGGCATCAAGGTCTTCAAAGCTGGCGAAATCCAGATCGCGATCTTCCAGATAGGCCGCGCTGGTCGACCCTCCGATGGTTCCGACCCGTTTGCCATACAGGTCGTTGACGGAATTCACCGACCCCTGAATCGCATCCACGGTCATTACAGCGGTAATTTTCGCAACGAAGACCGACACGACAAACAAGGACGACACCACTAGGATCACGCCGAAGATGCGGCCAAAGAAACTGCGCGGTTGGCGTTCTTCGAAGCCGCCATTCACCACAAGGTTCAGTGCCCACCAGAACGATGGAAACAAGGCCTGACGCGCCGGCAGTTCAAAGTAAGGCTGCTTGTCGCGCTCGAATTGCCACATCAGCATACCGCCGCCAAACAGCAACAGGAAAGCGATGGCGATCGCCAACAGCAGATCACGTGAAAACAGGGCATCCCAGATCACCACGTCTTCGCCGCCGCGTGGCACCATGATCTGAAGGCCACTTTCAAAGATGGCGTGGCTGAAATCCATGACCTGTTCACGTTGTGCGGTGATCGAGATGTTGGCCACGGCCAAATCGGCGCCATCCTCAGCCTGAACCGCGTTCAGCATGCCCGAGAAACTGTCCATCACCTGATAGGTCGTTGTGTGGTCCAGCTCTTTCGCGACGGCCTCCCACAGCTCGATGCTAAAGCCGGACTGGAGGCCGCTTTCGATGGTCGAGAACGGCGGCCGCTCAACCGTAACAACGGTAAGTTCTTCGGCCGAGGAAACCTGCGGCATCAGCGAGAAAAAGAGCGCACAGAGCGCGGGCAGCAGTTTTTTCATGGCGTGACCAGAGTGTGGGTCCGTCTGTTAAGAAGCTTATCGGCTCAGCAAAGCCGCGCGCAGCATTATAGCCTCATAATCGCGCAGCGACGGAAAAGCCAGTTTGTTATGGCTTGGCAGCACGTCAGGCGGGATAGATTTCAGCACTGTCGTCGCCAAAAGCTCGGGTGAATCGCGCAAGTGGCCAATAAACAGGCTTTCCATCTGCGCGCCCGCGACATGCAACATAGCATGTTGGTCCAGAATGATCTGATGATACCGGAACGTCGAGCCGACCGGGGCCGTGATCGCGAACCCGGTGTGCAGCAGGTCATAGGCCTGCACCAGAACGGCCTCCTGACCGAACAGGAACTCGACTTCTGCGCCGGTGATCAAGATGCGCTGTTCCGGGGCAACCAGCACATCCTGCCACAGCCCAAGATAAGGGGCGTTCAGTCGAATTGGCTGAAAGCGACCGCGCGCCGGAACGTCGCGTGTGCAGACGGACCCGATGGTCATGGGGTCCAGATCATCGCCGGTAAGAACCGTGTCGCCCGGCGCCAGTGATTCAACAGGTTTGAACCCGTCAGGCGTAAGCACGGGCGTTCCAGCGGCGAAACTGGGCATGATCGCGACGGGCTCTTGTTGATCTGACAGGCCCAGACAGCGCAGGGCAGGGCCAAACGCAACCTGAGCGCTGCGCCGGTTCAACGCCTCGATATCCGCGTGCAACCATGGCAGCGGATCGGAAAACTCTTTTTGATGGATGGTCCCGCAGCTGCTGAACTCTACCGAGAAAACCCCGATACGCGCAGCGCAATCCCATGAAATGGTAAACCGCATGCAGCCATCCTGCGGGCGCCCCGCGGTGGGGCGCAGGCTGACCTGCTGATGTTGTTCCCCCAGACGCCGTGCAAAGACCAAGGTGCCGTCCTCGCACATCTGAACCGAAATATGGCTGGTCACATCGGCTTTGCGATGCAGCACGAACAACGTGTGTTCCGTATCGTCAGAGCGCCCGATCTCGGCCTCCAGATACAGGCTGCCTGACATCAACAGCTGATCTGCCGCCAAACCTTTGTCAAACGGGGCCAGCAACCGCGCCACGATGGGCGCTGTGTCGTCGCCCATGGTCGGGACATCGGTGAGCGTGATCCAGGCCATCAGCCCACCACCCTGCCCATAAGCGCCTGGGTTTCGAGCCGGCGCGGGGGGCCATGTGCGGCGGGGCCATCGCCGTCTGCGGTATCGGTGCCCCGATAAGGAGCACGGTTCATGTTGGCGGCATCCTTGGCCTTGCCCGTGGACAGAATCACGCCATCACCCGCCGGGGTCAGGTCCGCCGCAATGTAATCCCCATCACGATAGATGCCCGACGCTGTACACGGCCCGGTATGGGGTGCATCAATGCCCTCAACACCGCCACCAAAGGTGACGTCTGCCGTATCCTCAGTCGAGGCCTTGGTATCAATCTGGAGTTTGTATGCTTCCGCCATCGTTTGCCCCAGCCCGGGGAAGCAACGCGCAGCTCTCCGCATTTGTGCGGAGGTCCTGTTTTATACTGCTCGGTGCCCTGCCTCGGGACTTTTTTATATTTGTTCCTGAAAATGCACGAAAAACCCCGATCTGTTAACTGGTGATTTCGAAGCCGCCCCTGAAATGTTACCCCTTGGCAACGTTGCACCCGCGGGGAGGTGGGGATAACGCTGACGTAGTAAGCGAATGGAGCCAAACTTGACCGACCCTGTCCAACTGACCGCCGAATTGATCCGCTGCCCTTCGGTCACGCCTGATGAGGGCGGGGCGTTGGTGTTGTTGCAGGATGTGCTGACGCAGGCTGGGTTTGACTGCACCCGCGTCGATCGCGGCGAAACGGCCAACCTGTATGCCCGCTGGGGGGCCAAGGGAGAGGCGCGCAGTTTTGGGTTCAACGGTCACACCGATGTAGTGCCTGTCGGCGACGCCGCCGCATGGAGCCAACCGCCCTTCAGTGCCAATGTGGTTGATGGCGTCATGTATGGGCGCGGCACCACCGACATGAAATCAGGCGTTGCGGCCTTTGCTGCTGCCGCGGTGGATTTCGTACGTGACACCCCACCAGAGGGCGCGATCATTCTGGCCATCACCGGTGACGAAGAAGGCCCCGCCACCGACGGCACCGTTGCCTTGCTGGATTGGATGGCCGACCAGCAAGAAGCCATGAGCGTTTGCCTTGTCGGCGAACCCACCTGCCCCAATGAAATGGGCGAGATGATGAAGATCGGTCGGCGTGGCTCTTTGACAGCTTACTTTACCGCGACAGGGGTGCAGGGGCATGTGGCCTATCCGCACCGCGCCCTGAACCCGGTTCCGGCGTTGGCTCGGCTGATGGATCGCCTGTCCAGCCATGTACTGGACGAAGGCACCGATCACTTTGACCCGTCGACCTTGGCGGTGACCACCTTTGACACCGGCAACCCTGCCACTAACGTGATCCCGGCAGATTGCCGCGCTACGGTGAACATCCGCTTCAACGATGCGCATACGCCAGACAGCCTGACCGCGTGGTTGCAGCAGCAGGTGGATCAGATCAGCGCCGAAATGGGCGTACAGATCACGACAGAAATCAGCGTTTCAGGCGACAGTTTTGTTACCCCACCGGGGGCTTTTGTCGATCTGGTCGCCAACGCCGTGCAGGCTGAAACCGGGCGCGTGCCGGAACTGTCCACCTCGGGCGGGACCTCGGATGCGCGCTTCATGAAAAACCATTGCCCGGTTGTTGAATTCGGCCTTGTTGGCAAAACCATGCACCAAGTCGATGAACGTGTTGAAGTCGCGCAGATCGAACAGCTCAAGGCGATCTATACCCGCATTCTGCAGGACTATTTCGCATGAGCGAATGGATCGGCATAACCGATGATCTGGCGGCCTGCCACGCCCTGCGGCGCCTTGTGTTCATTGAAGAACAGGGCGTGTCCGAGGCCGACGAGATGGACGATCTGGATGATCAGGCGATCCATCTTTTGGCCACGGTTGATGGTGTGCCTGTGGGCACCGCGCGGCTGATCCGTAAGGGAGAGACCGGCAAGATCGGCCGCGTCTGCGTGGTGAAATCGGCGCGCGGCACCGGGTTGGGCGCGCGGTTGATGCAGGCCTCTGTTGATCATTTCCGCGCCACGCCGGGTATCACCCGCGCGTATCTTTCAGCGCAGACCCACGCGCTGGGATTTTACGAAAGCCTGGGCTTTTTGGCTTACGGCGAAGAATACCCCGACGCTGGCATCCCCCACCGCGATATGGAGCTGCGGTTTTAGCAAGACGCCGCCGCCGTCGCGTGTTACCCAAAACGCATGAGCCAGATCCCGACCAAAGACCAGATCCTTGAATGGATCTCGGACAATCCCACCCTGACTTCGAAACGCGATATCGCCAAAGCCTTTGGCATCAAGGGGGCGGCGCGGATTGACCTAAAGCGCGTGCTCAAAGAGCTGGAGGCCGAGGGGCATCTGCAAAAGCGTCGCAAGACCTATCGTGACCCCGATAAACTGCCGCCCGTGTCGGTGCTGCAGATCGAAGGGCCGGATGGCGACGGCGATATCATGGCGCGGCCGCTGGAATGGCATGGCGAGGGCGAACGCCCCCGCGTGTTGTTCGTCGCCAAAGCCAGCGATCCGGCGCTGGGCAAGGGCGACCGTATCCTTGGCCGCCTGACCGAGGTGAAGGGCGAGGATCATCAATACGAGGCCCGCCTGATCCGTCGCATCGGCACCAACCCGCAGCGCATTCTTGGCGTCTTTCGCAAAGGGGCCGAAGGCGGGCGGATCGTGCCTGTCGACAAAGGCTCGGACAAGGAATGGCAGGTCGCCCCCGGTGCGACGCTGGACGCCAAAGATGGCGAGCTGGTCGAGGCCGAACAGGCCGGGCCGCGCAATCGTCTGGGCCTGCAAAAGGCGCGGATTGTCGAACGGCTGGGCGACCCCTCAGCGCCAAAGGCGGTGTCGCTGATCGCCATTCATCAGCATGGCATCCCCGATGCCTTCCCCGATGCGGTGATCGCCGAAGCGGACGCCGCCAAACCGGCAGGCATGAAAGGCCGCGAAGACCTGCGCGACATGCCATTGATCACGATTGATCCGTCCGATGCGCGCGACCACGATGATGCCTGTTACGCCCATGCCGACGACGACCCCAAGAACGAGGGTGGCTGGGTCGTTTGGGTCGCCATCGCCGATGTGGCCCATTACGTCACCCCCGGCTCGGCGCTGGACCGCGAGGCACGCAAGCGGGGCAATTCGACCTATTTCCCCGATCGCGTTGTGCCGATGCTGCCCGACCGTTTGTCGGGCGATCTGTGTTCGCTACACGAAGGTGTGCCACGCGCCTGTATCGCTGTGCGCATGGTGCTGGACAGCAAAGGCCAGAAGCTGCGCCACCGCTTTGTGCGCGGCTTGATGCAATCTGCGGCCTCGTTGAATTACGAAGAAGTTCAGGCGGCGGTTGACGGCAAGCCTAACGAAAAAACCGAACCTTTCCTGAACGATGTTCTTAAGCCGCTCTATGGCGCCTACGAGGCCACCAAGAAAGCCCGCGCTGCGCGTCAGCCGCTGGATCTGGACCTGCCTGAACGCCGCATCATTCTGGATGATGACGGGCAGGTGGCCTCGGTCGCGTTCAAGGACCGGCTGGATGCGCACCGGCTGATCGAAGAGTTCATGATTCTGGCCAATGTCGCCGCCGCCGAAGAGCTGACCAAACTGCGCCGCCCGCTGCTGTTCCGCGTGCACGAAGAACCCAGCCCCGAAAAGCTGGACGCGCTGCGCGAGGTCGCGCAGGCCAGCGGCTTTAATCTGGCCAAAGGGCAGGTGCTGAAAACCCAGCATCTGAACCAGCTGCTGGACGCGGCGATGGGGTCCGAGTTTTCCGAGCTGATTAACATCAGCACCCTGCGCTCGATGACGCAGGCCTATTACACGCCGGAAAACTATGGCCACTTTGGGTTGGCGCTGCGTTCTTACGCGCATTTCACCTCGCCCATCCGACGCTACTCTGATCTGGTTGTGCACCGCGCGCTTATTTCAGGCCATGATTGGGGCAAAGACGGGCTGAGCCACGAAGAAGTGGAGCAGTTGGAAGAAACCGCCACCCATATTTCTGATACGGAGCGCCGCTCCATGACCGCCGAGCGCGACACGACCGACCGCTATCTGGCGTCCTATATGGCGGATCGGGTCGGCAATGAATTTGCCGGTCGGATCGCCGGTATCGCGCGGTTCGGGGTGTTCGTGAAACTGGACGAAACCGGCGCGGATGGCTTGGTGCCGATCCGCGAGCTGGGCAATGAATATTTCCATTACGATCAGGAGAGCCAAAGCCTTCGGGGGGCCGACACCGGGTTTGAAATCAGCATCGGGCAACGGGCCAAAGTGCGCCTGTCCGAAGCGGTGCCGGTAACGGGTGGTCTGCTGCTGGAACTGCTTGAGATTGATGGCAAAGCGCCGCCGCGCGGCAACCGCCGCCGCCCGGGCACCGCACCCCGCCGCAAGGTGGCCCGTGGCAAGGCCAAAGCGGCCAAGACCAAGCGCAAGGTCAAACGCACCCGGCGCTGAATCGCTCAAATTCAAAGGATCGGCTTTGAGATTGTTTCGCACCGCGCTACAATCACCCCAACAATAAACGGGCAAACAGGTCGATTTCATGGTGAAGTGGGTAAAGGCCTTGGGCCTTGTTACATTGATGATACCGGGCGTGGCCTTGGCGGGGATGGATAGTTCTCCGATACCGAAACCGCGCCCCGAAGGCGTGCAGGTCGCGCGTCTGGCAAGTGCCGTTCCACCGCCGCGCCCCACCACCGGAGGCGCCGCAGTGGTTGAAACCAGCACCTCAAACAGTGCCTTTCAGCGTTGGATTGATGGCTTTCGGGGTCGTGCGCTGGCCAAGGGTATTTCCCCGCGTGTGTTCGACACTGCTTTTGCCAACATCAGGTACAACACAGATGTCATCGCCAAAGACCGGCATCAATCTGAATACACCAAGCAAATTTGGGATTATCTGGATTCTGCCGCCTCGCCGACGCGGGTGAAAAACGGCCAAAAAGCCCTGCGCGACCATGGCCGAACGCTTGAAAAGATCGAAGCCAAATACGGGGTAGACAAAGAAGTCGTTGCGGCCGTTTGGGGGCTTGAGAGCGCCTATGGAGAGTTCAAGGGTGACATCCCCACCATCGAGGCCCTGGCGACGCTGGCTTTTGATGGGCGGCGCGGCAAGTTCTTTGAAGCACAGCTGATTGACGCTTTGAAAATCCTTCAGGCGGGCGACGTGCCCGTGCGCAAGATGAAGGGCAGCTGGGCAGGGGCGATGGGGCATACGCAGTTCATCCCCTCCAGCTATCTGGCCTATGCCGTTGATTTCACCGGTGACGGTAAGCGCGATATCTGGAGCAACAATCCCACTGATGCACTGGCCTCGACTGCCGCTTATCTGGCCCGTCACGGTTGGGTTACGGGGCAACCTTGGGGGGTTGAGGTTAAACTACCCAAGGGCTTCAACTATGGTTTGGCCAGCCGCAAGATTCAAAAGATGCCCTCGGATTGGGGCGCGCTGGGCGTGCGCGATATGAACGGGCGTACGGTGCGCAATTACGGCGCGGCCTCGATCCTGCTGCCCGCCGGATCGCAAGGCGCGGCCTTCATGATCTTCAAGAACTTCGCGGTGATTGAACGCTATAATGTTGCCGATGCCTATGTGATTGGCGTCGGGCATCTGGCGGATCGCATTGGCGGCGGGCCTGAGATTCAGGCCAGTTGGCCACGCGGCTATGCGCCCCTGTCGTTCAAACAGAAAAAAGAGATGCAGCGTCGACTGACCCGCGCCGGATTTCTGGATGACAAGATCGACGGCATCATTGGCCCCAATACGATCAGCGCAATTCGCGAGTTTCAGAAATCCAAGGGCGTAACGCCCGATGGCTACCCCTCGCAAGAGCTGTTGAAACTGCTGAAAAGTTAGCGACGGAATTCCGGCTCGCAAGGCCCGCCCCGGGCACAGCGGGTCAGGTCTTTGATCATCTCATCCGAGGGGTTTGAAAACACGTTTCCACCACAGGGGCCTTCGATCAGCGCCCACCCTGCCGGCGTTTCTGTCTGACGCAAAAACATGACCGCATCGTCTTGATCGGGTACATGCGCGCACCACACCGCAAAGCAAAGTTCGGTTACCTCGACCCGAGTCTCAAACAGCACCGTGAATCCATTGGTCGCGATCCGATACCCTTGAAAATGTGATGTATAGAGGCTGCTTTCCGGGGCGTTATCCGACAGGTCCGGAGCCGGCAAATCTGGCCGCCCGCTCAACGAGCCGCGCACCACCACATAGACTTCTTCGCTGTCGCGCGCCTTAACATAGCTGGCGACGGGGTCAGCGGGCACGCAGCTCAACGCCTGCGCCTGCGTGGCACACAGCGCCAGTGCAGCGGCTAAACCGCGCAAAGGTCACCTTTGAAACTGTCGACGACAGCGGCGTAAACATCGCGTTTGAACGGCACGATGTTGTCGACCAGCTGATCGGCGGGCAACCAGACCCATTCGGAAAACTCCGGGTGGTCGGTTTCAATGTTGATCTGACTGTCGTCGCCCTTGAACCGCATCAAAAACCATAGCTGCTTTTGCCCGCGATACTTGCCCTTCCAGACCTTGCCAACCAGATGATCGGGCAGGTCATAAAACAGCCAGTCCGCGGTCTGCCCGACAACTTCCACCAAATCACCGGTCACGCCGGTCTCTTCCCACAACTCCCGCAATGCGGCGTCAGAAGGGTCTTCTCCGGGATCAATCCCGCCCTGCGGCATTTGCCACGCGGCAACCTCGGAATCCTTGCGCTGACCGACGAAAATGTCGCCTTTCGCATTCATCAGCATCACACCGACACAGGGGCGATAGGGCAATTGGGTGGTGTCTTGCGGGGTCATTTTTCTCGTCCGTAACCACTTGGTGGTGCGGTTCGCGCAGCGAACCGGGCAGCGCCAGTTCCTCCCAGCGGGAGGGCAGGCGCTGCCCCCTTGGCTTAGTCTTGTGCGCCGCCCAGGGCCGACAGACCTTTCAGAATGTCGACAGCATAGGCCAGCTGATAGTCGTCCTCGCGCAGCTCGGCGGCCTCTTCAGCGCGCTTTTGCTCTTCTTCAGCTTGCTTGCGCTCGTCTTCGGTCATCGAGTCATTATCCAGGCTGCCGCGCAGGTCCGCTTCCGAGCGGCTGCGACGCGTGGTTTCTTCCTCGGTCTCTGCATCAGCGGGCAGACGCAGGGGCTGTTCGACCACGATATCGGGCGAAACGCCCAAGGCCTGGATCGACCGACCTGACGGGGTGTAATAGCGCGCCGTGGTCAGGCGCATCGCACCATTGCCGCTCAGCGGCATGACGGTCTGAACCGAGCCTTTGCCAAAGCTCTTGGTGCCCACCACGATGGCGCGGCGGTGATCCTGCAGCGCACCTGCCACAATCTCGGACGCCGAGGCCGACCCGCCGTTGATCAGAACGACCATCGGTTTGCCGCCGGTCAGATCGCCTTCGACCGCATTGAACCGATCGCTGTCCTGCGGGTTGCGGCCGCGAGTCGATACGATCTCTCCGGCATTCAGAAACGCATCCGACACTTTGATCGCCTGAGTCAGCAAGCCGCCCGGGTTGTTGCGCAGGTCCAAAACCACACCGTTCACATTGTCAGCGCCGCCCAGTTCTTCGATGCTTTCTTCCAGCTCTTTCGCAAGATTGGGATAGGTCTGATCGTTGAACGTGGTCACGCGCAGCACAACCGTGTCACCCACCACGCGTGAGCGCACAGCGGTCAGCTTGATGGTGTCGCGGGTGATGGTCACATCAAAGGGCTCGTCCAGCCCTTCGCGCACCACAGTGATGATAATGTCGCTGCCCACCGGGCCGCGCATCATTTCCACGGCTTGGTCCAGCGTCAGGCCCAACACGCTTTCGCCATCGACATGGGTGATGAAATCGCCCGCTTCGATGCCCGCAGCATCAGCCGGTGTGTCGTCGATCGGCGAGACGACTTTCACAAAGCCTTCTTCCTGCGTCACTTCGATGCCCAGCCCGCCGAACTCGCCCCGGGTCTGCACCTGCATGTCGTCGAAATCTTTCGGCGGCAGATAGCTGGAGTGCGGATCCAAAGACGTCAGCATGCCGTTGATTGCAGCCTCGATCAGATCGGCGCTGTCGACCTCTTCGACATATTGCGCGCGGATGCGTTCAAAGATGTCACCAAACAGGTCCAGCTGTTCATAGACAGAACTTGTCTTTTCCGCCTGCTGGGCGATCAGCGGACCGGCGAATTGCGTGGTCAGGATCGCGCCTGCAAGGGTGCCGCCCATGGCGGCCATCACGAATTTCTTCATGGCAATTTATTCCTTCCTCACACGGAACCACGGGGCCGGGTCCACGGGGGTGTTGGCCTTTCTCAACTCTATATAAAGCGTTTCTGTGCGCGCGCTACCACCGCCTTCTGAGAGATTGGCGCCATTTGCGGTCACTTTTGGGTCAATACCTCCCATCAATCCGACAGGTGCGCCCGGTGGCAACACCTGACCGACGCTTCCAAACACCTGATCCATCCCGGCCAAAACCAGCAATGTGTCGCCTGCGGGCTCCAGAATGATCACGTTGCCATAGTCCAGCAGAGGCCCCAAATAACGGATCGTCGCGGCGTCGGGGGTCGTGACCAGGGCTTGCGGGGCGGTGGCCAACAACATGCCCGGACGCGTGATTCCGGCGGCGTCGGATTCTTGGAACTTGCGCAGCACCACGCCCTGAACCGGCAGGGGCAGGGCGCCGTTGGCTTGATCAAACCCATTGCTCGCCGGCGGAAGCGCGTCGTCGGCACTTAACCCGGTCAGGCCGCTTGCAAAGGCTTCAAGCGTGTCCGAGCTTTCCAAAAGCTGCAAAAGCTTGTCTGCATCAGCCGCAAACCGTTGCGGTAAGTCGCGGCGATCTGAAATAGCTTGCGACAATGCGGTTCGGGCGGTTTGCACCCCTTGCAGCCCGTCAGACAGGGTTTGTTCGGCATTCACCTGCAAATCGTGCAGCAGAGCAACCTCTTCCAGCTGGCTGCGCAGCGCCTCAGCCCGCGCCTGCAGGGCCGGGGTGATCTCGCCCAACACCATGGCGGAACGCGCTGTGCCGACCGGCCCGGAAGGGTGCAACAACAAAAGCGTTTCGGGCGAACGTTCCATCGTCACCAACACCGCCAAAAGCTGCGCGACCTCTTCGTGGCGGGCGTCCAGTTCCAGTTGGATCGCCTGTTGTCGGATGGCAGCGCGGCGCAGTCCTTCGCGCAGAGCCACCAGACCGGATTCATAGGCGCGCACGGTTTGCGTCAGCGCGGCAACACGGTCTTGCGCGCCTTTCGCGTCTTGCAGGGCCAGACCAGCCATGTCGATCTGCTGTGCCGCGCGGCGGGCCTCAAACACCGGATCGGTCTGGGCCATCGCGGGCAAAACCAGCCCGGCCCAGATTGCAAGTGCTGAGGCCCAGATCCGCATCAGACGATCAGGCTTTCGCCGGTCATCTCGTCGGGTTTGTCCAGCCCCATCAGCGCCAGAATTGTCGGCGCCAGATCTGACAACCGCCCATCGCGCAGCTGCGCGCCCTCGGCCCCGCCAACCAAGGCCACGGGCACCGGGTTCAGCGTGTGCGCGGTGTGCGGCCCGCCGGTTTCGGGGTCAAACATCATCTCGCAGTTGCCGTGATCGGCGGTCACGATCATCGCGCCACCGGCCTTTTCCAAAGCGGCGATGGCTTTGCCCAAGCCCTGATCGACGGCCTCACAGGCCTTGATCGCGGCGTTCAGATCACCGGTATGACCGACCATGTCGGGGTTGGCATAGTTCACCACGATCATGTCGTAGCCAGCCTCGATGGCCTCGACGAACTTGTCGGTCACCTCGGGCGCGCTCATCTCGGGCTGCAGGTCATAGGTCGCGACCTTGGGCGACTTTGGCATGAACCGGTCTTCGCCCTCTTCGGGCACCTCAACGCCGCCGTTCAAAAAGAAGGTGACATGAGGGTATTTCTCGGTCTCGGCCAGACGGAACTGCTTTAGCCCCTTCTTGGCAACCCATGCGCCCAGCGTGTTGACGATTTTGCGCTTGGGATAGGCGGTGGTCATATATTCATTGTGTCCGTCCGAATATTCCACCATCCCCAACAGCGCCGCCAGTTGCGGGCGCTTGCCAGTTTCAAAATCCGCGAAACCCGGCTCGCCAATGGCGCGCAGAATTTCACGGGCGCGGTCAGCGCGGAAGTTCAGGCAGAAGAACCCGTCGCCATCTTTCACGCCGTCGGGGTCGTTGATGACCGAAGGCTCGATGAATTCATCGGTTTCGCCACGGGCGTAGGCGGCGGCCACGGCCTCTTCGGCGCCGGACACCTCTTCGCCCATGCCATTGATCATGGCGTGATAAGCCAGTGAAACCCGCTCCCACCGGTTGTCGCGGTCCATGGCGTAATAGCGCCCGGTCACGGTGGCAATTTCGGCACCATCCGGCAGTTTAGAGACGAATTCTGCCATATACGCATCCGCCGACTTGGGCGCCACGTCGCGCCCATCCGTCACCGCATGCACCACAACCGGCACGCCCGCATCGGTAATCGCTTTGGCAGCGGCCAGAGTATGCACGATATGGCCATGCACCCCGCCGTCGGAAATCACGCCCATGATATGCGCCTTGCCACCGGTCGCTTTGACCTTGGCGATGAAATCGACCAAGGCGTCGTTTTCAAAGAACGACCCATCCTCGATCGCCAGGTCGATTTGACCCAAATCCATCGCCACCACCCGGCCCGCGCCGATATTGGTGTGCCCAACCTCGGAGTTGCCCATCTGCCCGCTGGGCAGGCCAACGTTAGGACCATGGGTGATCAGCTTGGCATGGGGACCTTTCGACATGATCGCATCAAAATTGGGCGTATTGGCCAAAGCCGGTGCGTTGGCGGTGGTATCTTCGCCAATACCCCAGCCATCAAGAATACAAAGAACAACAGGTTTCGGAGCAGTCATCTTGGGCGCCTTCTATAGAGTTGATTTCTACTTACGCGACGGGCCACGAAATACAACCGCCTCAGGCCCGGTGGTAAGGCGCCCCTGACAGAATGGAGGCCGCGCGATAGAGCTGTTCTGACAGCATCACCCGCACCAGCATATGCGGCCAGACCATCTTGCCGAACGAAAGGCTGGTGTCCGCCTTGGCGCGCAGGGCCGGGTCGATGCCATCCGCACCGCCAATCACAAAGGCCACGTCGCCGCGCCCCTCGTCGCGCCAGCGGCCCAGCAAATTGGCAAAATCAGGTGACGACATCACCTTGCCGCGCTCATCCATGGTGCAGATCAGCGCGCCCTTGGGGATCGCACGTTCCAGCAACCCGGCCTCGGCGGCCATGCCGCCGCCTTTGCGGTCTTCGACCTCATGCACAGACAACGGGCCAAGCCCAAGGGCGCGGCCCGTGCGGTCAAACCGGGTGGTATAATCGGAAATCAGGTCAAGCTCGGGCCCTTTGCGCAAGCGCCCGACAGCACAGACATGAACACGCATTTAAGCTTTGCTTGCCGCTTCGCCTGCGGGCAGCCACATCTTTTCAAGCTGATAGAATTCGCGCACTTCGGGGCGGAAGACGTGGACAACAATGTCGCCCGTGTCGATCAGCACCCAATCGCCCATATCCTTGCCCTCGATCTTCGACGCGCGGTCGAACTGCTGCTTTAGCTTAGCGGTCAGCTTTTCAGCGATCGCGGTCACCTGACGGGTCGAACGACCCGAGCACACCACCATGTAATCAGCCACAGAGGATTTCCCCTGAAGGTCGATGGTGACGATGTCTTCGGCTTTGTCGCTGTCGAGCGAGGCAAGAATGTGATCAAGCAGGGCTTCGCTTGTCAGTTCTGTCGGGACCTGCGTCATGGGCAGACCCGGGGTTGCGGCATCAAGCGGGGCCGCATCTGTATGATGGGACAGTTCATTGTCCTCCTTCGAAAGCGCCGTCCGAGCCCCGGCGCTGGGCATGTGAAAAAGGTAACACCGCCAAATGGGAATCTCAACCACAGCAAAGACCATGTGAATCAGGCGTGGCAAAGGGCGCACAGGGCGAAACACCGGCTGTTCAAGGCGAATCCGCGCCCCGGCCCTTGCTAGACTCGGTTCAAATAGGTATCTGACCCCACATGAAACAGGTTTTTGACATGGATGACCGCGCCCGCCTGCCTTGGCGGTTCTTTGGTGCGGAGCATATGGCGCTGGCGCACCTATAAGGTCTGCGCCCCCCTAACCCTGTTCACTTCACACTCCGAACTCAAGCGGGAGATAGCCACATGACCGCGCCAAAAACGCTTTACGATAAAATCTGGGATGCCCATCTGGTCAATGAAGACGCAGACGGCACCAGCTTGCTGTATATTGATCGTCACCTTGTTCACGAGGTGACCAGCCCGCAGGCCTTCGAAGGGCTGCGCATGGCGGGCCGCACTGTGCGTGCGCCCGAAAAAACCATCGCTGTGCCGGATCACAACGTGCCGACCACGCTGGACCGCGCCAAGGGCATCGAAAACGAAGAGTCCCGCATTCAGGTCGAAGCGCTGGATAAGAACGCCAAGGAATTTGGCATTCACTACTATCCGGTGTCGGACGTCCGTCAGGGCATCGTTCACATCGTTGGCCCCGAACAGGGCTGGACCCTGCCGGGCATGACTGTTGTCTGCGGCGACAGCCACACGGCGACCCACGGCGCCTTTGGTGCGCTGGCCCACGGGATTGGGACATCGGAAGTCGAGCACGTTCTGGCCACCCAGACGCTGATCCAGAAAAAGTCCAAGAACATGAAGGTGGAAATCACCGGCAAGCTGCGCCCGGGCGTCACCGCCAAGGACATCACCCTGGCGGTGATCGGCGAAACCGGCACCGGTGGCGGCACCGGCTACGTCATCGAATATTGCGGCGAAGCGATCCGCGATCTGTCGATGGAAGGCCGTATGACCGTTTGCAACATGGCCATCGAAGGCGGCGCGCGCGCTGGCCTGATCGCGCCGGACGAAACCACCTTTGAATATGTCAAAGGCCGCCCCCACGCACCGAAAGGCGCCGATTGGGATCAGGCACTGGCCTATTGGAAAACGCTCTTCACCGATGAAGGCGCGCATTTCGACAAGGTCGTCACCCTGAAAGGCGAAGAGATCGAGCCAGTTGTGACCTGGGGCACCTCGCCCGAGGACGTGCTGCCGATCTCGTCGGTTGTGCCTGCGCCCGAAAGCTTTGAAGGCGGCAAGGTCGATGCGGCCCGCCGTTCGATCGAATACATGGGTCTTGAGGCCGGTCAGAAACTGACCGACATTGAAATTGACACCGTGTTCATCGGGTCGTGCACCAACGGTCGGATCGAAGACCTGCGCGCCGTGGCCGACATCGTTAAGGGCAAGAAGATCAAAGACGGCATGCGTGCCATGATCGTGCCCGGCTCAGGCCTTGTGCGTGCGCAGGCCGAAGAAGAAGGCTTGGCCGAGATCTTCAAAGAAGCCGGTTTTGAATGGCGTCTGGCGGGCTGTTCCATGTGTCTGGCGATGAACCCCGATCAGCTGTCCGAGGGCGAGCGTTGCGCTTCCACCTCGAACCGTAACTTCGAGGGGCGTCAGGGCTTTAAGGGCCGCACCCATCTGGTGAGCCCCGCCATGGCCGCCGCCGCCGCCCTGACCGGTCACCTGACCGACGTTCGCGAGCTGATGTAAGGAGCCAGCACAATGGAAAAGTTTCAAAAACTGCACGGAATCGCCGCGCCCATGCCGCTGGTGAATATCGACACCGACATGATCATCCCCAAGGTATTCCTGAAGTCGATCGCCCGCACCGGCTTTGGCAAGAACCTGTTCGATGAGATGCGTTACAACCGCGATGGTTCGGAAATTGAGGATTTTGTTCTCAACAAACCTGCCTATCGCAGCGCCGAGATCCTGATCGCTGGGGACAACTTCGGTTGTGGCTCGTCGCGGGAACACGCGCCGTGGGCGATTGCGGATTTTGGCATCAAATGCGTGGTCTCGACCAGCTTTGCTGACATCTTCTTCAACAACTGCTTCAAGAACGGCATCCTGCCGGTTGTCCTGCCGCAAGAGCAGGTCGATATTCTGATGGCAGATGCGGAAAAGGGTGAAAACGCCCGCATGACCGTCGATCTGGAAGCACAGGAAATCACCACCTCGGACGGGCAGGTCATTGCCTTTGATGTGGATGAATTCCGTAAGCACTGCCTGCTGAACGGTTTGGATGACATCGGCCTGACCATGGAAAAGGCCGACAAGATCGACACATTTGAATCTGGCTACGCCGACGCCCACCCTTGGGTCTAAGCCGCGGTTCCACCAGATTTAGCGAAAAATGAAAGGCCGCCCACAAGGGCGGCTTTTTGCTGCTTTGGGAATGATGCAAAGCTGCGACAGTTTCTCCCTCAATTCGCCATAAAGATTTCATTAACTTTAACAAGGTCTTGCCGGATGAAGTGAAAGTAGGCAAAAATTGGGCAAAGTTGAGGCACTCCGCCATAATGTGCGGAATTCCAGTTGGAACAAGGGCGCGGCATCGCATCGCGTTCGTCCGGATTGGGGAACAAGAGCAGTGATCGCTCAGATAACAGGTGCGCTGGCGCGTGCATTTTTGGTTTTGGTGCTGGTGGCGACACCGTCGCTGCTGCTTCCGTCGATTTCGTCGGACGCCAGTCAAATCGTGGCACTTGTCGCGATTTCCGGGGCGGCACTGACCCTGTTTGAATACATGGCCATCTATCCGGGCCTTGTCGAATTCCGCGATGCCCCACCGTTCAACCGCATCCGCTTTGGCGCCTTGTTCGTCACTGTTTTCCTGCTCAGCGTGACCTGCCTGCCGATGGCAGATGCCAATGCGCTGACCAAGTTCGTGCAGGCCATCGCCGTGATCACGGGGCAGGTTCTGGATTTCCCCTACAGCCCGGTGCATCTGTTCACACTGATGCCAGCCAACGATATCGCGCCCGCCCAACAACAGCTGGTGAACGGCGTCGCGGGTCTGGCCTACCTGATGTCAGTGCTGTCCATTCTGGTGTTTGTTGCCGCCGTTCGCATCCTGAATTGGCCGATGAACAACGGCACGTTCAACGTCTGGGTTAACCTGCCCACCTTTGACCCCACCGCAGGCGGAGACGTGGTGATGCGCCTCCAGCGCGCCGCGTGGGTTAACATTTCGTTAGGCTTTTTGCTGCCATTCCTGTTTCCAGCGGCAGTGACCGCCTCGATGGTGTTTTCAGGGCCGTTGCGCCTTGAAGACCCGCAAACTTTGATCTGGATGGCGACCGGATGGGCGATGCTACCTTCCAGCCTGATTATGCGCGGCATGGCGATCTTGCGGGTCGCGGCCCTGATCGACCGCGCCCGTCAAAGCGCAAACCCCGAAGAAGACGCCTCGTTGCAGCCAGTCTGATTGCCTTTGCGCTGGCTGTTCCCGCAGCCGCGCAATCCCTTCGTATCAGCACCTACAATACCGAACTGTCCCGCAAAGGGCCGGGGCTGTTGCTGCATGCCTTCAACAAAGGCGGCGATGCGCAAATCACTGCCGTGGTCGATGCCATCACCCGGACCAAACCCGATGTCATCGCGCTTCAGGGGCTGGATTATGACCTGAGCGGCGCGACCCTTGCGGCCTTGGGCGCCGCCCTTGCGCAGGCCGGACACGACTTGCCCTATGTCTTTGCCGCCCGACCCAATTCAGGGTGGCGCACGGGTTTGGACCATGACGGTGACGGATATGCCGATGGCCCGCGCGATGCACAGGGGTTTGGGTGGTATTCAGGGCAGGGCGGGATGGCCGTTTTGTCACGCTACCCACTGGGCGAGGTACAGGATTTCTCGGACTATCTGTGGAAAGACCTGCCCGGCGCGCTCTTGCCGCATGTTGACGGCGCTCCCTTCCCTTCGAAACAGGTTCAGGAGGTACAACGCCTGTCTTCTGTCGGGCATTGGCTGGTGCCCGTTCTGATTGGGGACACCGTGGTGAATGTTCTGACTTTTCATTCTGGCCCGCCGGTGTTTGACGGCCCCGAAGATCGAAACGGCAAACGCAACCATGATGAAATCAGGTTCTGGCAACTGTTGCTGGACGGCGCGCTGCCCTTTCAAGCCCCCGCTGCGCCCTTTGTGATTGCCGGGGACGCCAACCTTGACCCGGACCGCAGTGACGGGTTGCGCGCTGCGATCCGCGATATGCTGGCCGATCCGCGCCTGCAGGACCCGCGCCCCAGCAGCGCGCAGGCCGGGCTGAACACGGTGGACTGGCCCAACGGACCGGGGCAACTGCGGGTGGACTATGTTCTGCCGTCCGCCGATCTGCGCATTCTGGATGCCGGGGTGGACTGGCCTGCCCAGCCCGAAGCAGGCTCTCGCCACCGGCTTGTCTGGGTCGATATCGCCTTGCCTTAAAGGCATCTGGCTTGACCCCAGCGGGGCAAGCGAATAAGCCCTGCGCAACCAGAAAAGCAAGGACGAATTTCAGATGAGCACCCCTTCCATTCTCATCCTGCCGGGTGACGGTATCGGCCCGGAAGTCATGGCCGAAGTACGCAAGATCATCGACTGGTACGGCGCAAAGCGCGACCTGGGCTTTGACGTGTCCGAAGATCTTGTCGGCGGTGCTGCCTATGACAAGCACGGTGTGCCTCTGGCCGATGAAACCATGGAAAAGGCGCAACAGGTTGACGCCGTTCTGCTGGGCGCCGTGGGCGGCCCCAAATACGATGATCTGGACTTCAGCGTAAAACCCGAACGCGGCCTGCTGCGCCTGCGCAAGGAAATGGACCTGTTTTCCAACCTGCGCCCCGCCCAGTGTTTTGACGCGCTGGCCGATTTCAGCTCGCTGAAAAAAGACGTGGTCGCCGGTCTGGACATCATGATCGTGCGCGAACTGACCTCGGGCATCTACTTTGGTGAGCCCCGCGGTATCATCGAAGAAGGCAACGAGCGTGTGGGAATCAACACCCAGCGTTACACCGAATCTGAAATCGCCCGCGTGGCCCGCTCGGCGTTTGAACTGGCACGGCGTCGTGGCAACAAAGTCTGCTCGATGGAAAAAGCCAACGTGATGGAAAGCGGTATCCTGTGGCGCGACGTGGTGACCGAAGTGCATCAGGCCGAATACAGCGATGTGGAACTGTCGCACATGTATGCCGACGCGGGCGCCATGCAGCTGTGCCGCTGGCCCAAACAGTTCGACGTGATCGTCACCGACAACCTGTTCGGCGACCTGCTGTCGGATGCGGCGGCGATGCTGACCGGCTCGCTGGGCATGCTGCCCTCGGCCAGCCTTGGTGCGCCGATGGCCAACGGTCGCCCGAAGGCGCTGTATGAGCCGGTCCACGGGTCCGCCCCTGACATCGCGGGCGAAGGCAAAGCCAACCCGATCGCCTGTATCCTCAGCTTCGCCATGGCGCTGCGCTACAGCTTTGATCAGGGGGCCGAGGCTGACCGCCTTGAGGAAGCCGTTGAAAAAGTACTGGCCGATGGTGTGCGCACCGCTGACCTGCTGGGCGAAGAGGGCGTTGACCCTGTGTCGACCAGCCAGATGGGCGATGCTGTCATCGCGGCGCTGGACGCCAGCATCTGATCCCACCCGGATATCCCGAAACGGAAACCCGGCGATTTCGCCGGGTTTCTTGCTTTCAGGGCTTTGAAACGGCTGGATTGCGCGGCATTGATTGCGCTAACGTCGCTTTAGTGTGGAAGGAGTCCCCCATGGGAAGCAATGTCAAAGGCGCGCTGATGGCCCTGTTGGCCTTCGCGATCTTCTCGGGCCACGATGTGATCGTGCGCCTGCTCGGCGGAGACTACTCGCCGGTGCAGATCCTGTTCTTCACCTCGCTGATGTCCTTTCCACTGATCACTCTGATGCTGGTGCGCGACCCTACGCAGGGCAACTTGCGTCCGGTCCACCCGTGGTGGATCGCGGCGCGATCTGTCTCGATGGCGCTGGTCGGCCTGTGCGCTTTCTATGCCTTCACCGTGCTGCCGCTGGCGCAGGTCTATGCGATCCTGTTCGCCTCGCCCTTGCTGATCACAATGCTGGCGATCCCGCTTTTGGGCGAAAAGGTCGGGCTGCACCGGTCTTTGGCCGTACTGGTCGGGATGGCCGGGGTTATCGTGGTTCTGCGACCCGGCTCTACGGAACTGGGGCTGGGCCACGCCGCGGCCTTTCTGGCAGCGATGTTCAACGCGGTGCAATCCATCATCGCGCGCCGCATTGGCTCCAAAGAACGCAGCGTGGTGATGCTGTTGTTTCCGCTGGCGACAACCTTTCTGATGATGGGGGGCGCCTTGGCCCTGACCTATGAACCAATGCCGCTGATTGATCTGGGCAGCATGGCCGTCATCGCCTTGCTTGGCTTTATTGCGTCTTTCTTTCTGGTCGCGGCATACACGCACGCCGAGGCCGCCATCGTCGCCCCAATGCAGTATTCCCAGATCATCTGGGCCGCTTTTTATGGCTATGTGCTGTTCGACGAACTGGTTGATACAACAACGATCCTCGGCACCAGCATCATCGTCGCAAGCGGCCTTTATATCGTGGTGCGCGAAGCCGCAGGCGGCACCTCGGTGGAAACGCCGGTGCTGCGGACGCGCACCCGTGGCTTTACCCCCGGTGCGTTCAGGATTTCCGTCGCATTGCGCCGGAAATCCTAAGCATTTGGGCTTGCCAAGCCCCATCGAAAGGCGTACGACGCCCGCCACGGTCGGAGTGTAGCTCAGCCTGGTAGAGCACTGTCTTCGGGAGGCAGGGGTCGGAGGTTCGAATCCTCTCACTCCGACCAAATTCACATCACATAACAGCCCCTAAGCCTGCGCAACGCGGATGCCCCTTTGGGTTCAAGCCGGCAGGGCACAACGACGCTGCTTACGGCGTTCAGGCAAAGTTGAAGATATCCTCGGTAACATCCACGGCGCTGACACCGGCCAGCTCGATGACGCCATAGTCGGTAGTGATCACCGCATTGCCATAGCTGTTTTCTGTGACGGCCACGCCCGACATGTTCAACGTGTGAATATCGGTGAAATCAATGGCGTCGAACAAAGGGTCAAAGTCGAGGATAATATCCGTGCCACCGCCGGCCTCTTCTTCGTCGTGGAACATGAAGGTATCCGCACCGCCCCCTCCAAAGATGATGTCATTGCCGATGCCTGCGTAAATCTCTTCGCTGGCGTTTGACCCGACCACGATGTCCTCACCGCCCTGATCAGGGCCGCTGTGGACGCTATAGGTGTGGTTATCGCCACTCAGATAAGAGAAGTGATACGCGGGCGCGCCGGTGCCGATATCCAGTTCTTCGATGAAGAAACCGTTCCCGGCGTAAAAGTCGCGCATCACGATCTGCCCGGTGGTACCTGCGTTGTCATAGGTCAGGATCAGGTCGTCGCCACTGATCTGAAGCCCAATGCTGTGCAGCGCAGCGTCCGTCGAGGTGAACCCATCCAGCACGACCCGGTCCTCGCCCGTGGCATAGTATCCGGTGCCCGTCGGCGCGCTGCCGCGATCCCAGATCAGATCGGTACCGCCATCCGTTGTGGAGATTTCATAGGAGTCCCCACCATGGCCTCCGATCAGAATATCATTGCCCGCCCCGGCAATCAGCCGGTCATCCCCGCCGCGTCCCAGAAACAGATCGCGCAGGCCTGATCCCACAAGCACATCTGCGTTCTGGGTGCCGATCTCAAAATTCCATGCCCCGGCGGCCAACGCGCCGGTTTGGGTGCTTGTTCTCATCCCAGTGTCCTTTCCTCGATGCGCGCGCTTCCGTTCCCCAAGCTGACGCTAACCGCGCCTTGGCACCGGTCCCATAGGCCGGGCGGTATAAACCCTGAAACATATTCAATTTATAACATTGGTTTAGAGGCCGATATGACCGGAATCAAACGGGCCTTTTGGTGTTGTGATCGCGAACTCATCGGTTGTTCTGCCGACAGGGTTGAAGCCCAGCCACTTAAAAGAGATGGTTTTCAATAAACCAGTTTTTGACATCCTTTCATTGAGACGGATTCCCCATGACAAAGACACCGCGCCATTTGGCGGAACCACCAGTCGATATTCCCATCCTTGATTGGTGGGCCGGGTGCTATGACCATGTTTTCGTTGTGCTGAACCCGTTCTTTCGCGTGCCGGGCTACACGCCAGCGACGGCGGCTTATGGCCCTATACGATCTGACGTTACCAGCGCGACCGACATTGTAGAACTGGTAACACGGCCCCATCAGCCGCGCCCCAACGAGGCCCCCGAAGATTTTGACGATATAATCAAGGAAACCGGCCAGATTGTGCCCTGGGCTGAGGTCCAGAAGGCCATCGGGGTGCAGGATTTCCAGACCTTTGCACGAAACGCCTGGCTATGGGCCGTTCAGGTCACGCGCAACGACACCGATCCGGCAATCTACAAAGCCTTGGATCATTACCAAAGGGAAACGGGCACTTACCCGCCCGAGGATGATACGCTTGCAGCTGTTCTGGAACCCACGCTTGAGCAGTACCTGTCGGCGCTAGGGCAGGAGCAGGTCGACTATTGGGATGAATGGCGACAGGCGGTAGAGACTAAGCCGGTGAGTTTGCTGCGCAAAGGCGCCCCTTGTGTCAATGTTAAAGGCAAGATGCTTTGTGCCGTTGCCGCACCGGGGATGGTACTGTGTTGGTCACACGATGATGTTTTCGGACTGCTGGCGCTGACCGACGACATGAAGCGCCGCGCAAATCCCGCCGCGTATTTCGAAGGCTTCTGGGTCGGCCGCAACACCTATTGCGACGTGTTCAACCCGCTTGATAGGATCGAGCGCAAGCCACCACAGCCCGGAAACTGAAAAGCCCCGGCGCGATGGCCGGGGCTTTCCGATGTTTGGTTTAGAAAGTCGCTTACGCGTCTTCTTGCTTGGCCTCTTCGCCGGTGGCCTGATCGACGACTTTCATCGACAGGCGAACCTTGCCGCGATCGTCAAAGCCCAGCAGCTTGACCCAGACTTCCTGACCTTCTTTCAGAACGTCCGAAGGGTGGTTCAGGCGGCGGTTTTCGATCTGGCTGACGTGCACCAGACCGTCGCGCTTGCCAAAGAAGTTCACAAAGGCGCCGAAGTCGACGATCTTTACGACCTTACCTTTATAGATCTTGCCTTCTTCGGGCTCGGCCACGATCGAATGGATCATGTCATAGGCCTTCTTGATCGACTCACCATCGGGCGAAGCGATCTTGATCACACCGTCGTCGTTGATGTCGACCTTGGCACCCGAAACTTCCACGATCTCGCGGATGACCTTACCACCCGAGCCGATCACTTCGCGGATCTTGTCGGTGGGGACAGTCATGGTTTCGATGCGCGGAGCATGCACGCTGAACTCAGCGGTGCCCGACAGGGCTTTGTTCATCTCACCCAGAATGTGCAGACGGCCTTCCTTGGCTTGTGCCAGGGCTTTCTCCATGATCTCGGGCGTGATGCCTGCGACCTTGATGTCCATCTGCAGCGAGGTGATGCCCGCTTCGGTCCCGGCGACCTTGAAGTCCATGTCGCCCAGGTGGTCTTCGTCACCCAGAATGTCGGTCAGGATGCCGTACGAGCCATCTTCTTCCAGAACCAGCCCCATGGCCACACCGGCCACAGCAGCTTTCAGCGGCACACCAGCGTCCATCATCGACAGCGAGCCACCGCAGACCGACGCCATCGAGGACGAGCCGTTCGATTCGGTGATTTCCGACACCAGACGCAGGGTGTACGGGAAGTCAGTCGCGGCGGGCAGAACAGCCTGCAGCGCACGCCATGCCAGCTTACCGTGACCGATCTCGCGGCGGCCGGGGCCACCTACGCGGCCAACTTCACCAACCGAATAGGGCGGGAAGTTATAGTGCAGCATGAAGTTCGATTTGAAGTTGCCGTGCAGCGCGTCGATGAACTGTTCGTCATCGCCAGTGCCCAGCGTGGTCACAACCAGACCCTGCGTTTCACCGCGGGTGAACAGGGCCGAACCATGGGTCCGCGGCAGCAGGCCGGTTTCGCACACGATCGGGCGCACCTGATCCAGAGCACGACCGTCAATCCGCTTGCCTTCTTTCACAACCGACCCACGCAGAACGCTCGATTCCAGCTTTTTCAGCGCCGAACCCAGGTTCTGGTCTTCCAGTTGCTCTTCGGTCAGGCCAGCTTTGATGGCCTCTTTGGCGGCAGACACGGCTGCAACGCGTTCCTGCTTGTCAGTGATCGCATAGGCGGCGCGCATCTGCTCTTCGCCTGCGGCTTTCACCACCTCAAACAGTTCGCTGTAGTCGGGCGCGTCAAAGGTGAACGGTTCTTTGGCGGTTTCTTCGGCCAGATCAATGATCAGGTCGATGACCGGCTGGATTTGCGCGTGGGCAAAGTTCACCGCACCCAGCATCTCGGCTTCGGTCAGTTCATAGGCCTCGGATTCAACCATCATCACGGCGTCTTTGGTGCCGGCAACAACCAGATCCAGACGCTGTTCAGGGTTGTTGCGCAGATCGTGCATGTCATCCACTTCGGGGTTCAGCACATAGTCGCCATCCACAAACCCAACGCGGGCACAGGCGATCGGGCCCATGAACGGCACACCCGAAATCGTCAGCGCAGCCGACGCAGCGATCATCGCAACGATGTCGGGGTCATTGACCAGATCGTGGCTCAACACGGTGCACATCACCAGAACTTCGTGCTTGAAGCCGGGAACAAACAGCGGGCGGATCGGACGGTCGATCAGACGCGCCGTCAGAGTTTCCTTCTCGGTGGGGCGGGCCTCACGCTTGAAGAAACCACCGGGGACTTTACCGGCAGCATAGTATTTTTCCTGATAGTGCACGGTCAGCGGAAAGAAATCCTGACCGGGCTTTTGTTCCTTGGCAAAGGTCACGTTCGCCATGACGCTGGTTTCGCCCAGCGTGGCAATCACAGTGCCGTCTGCCTGACGGGCAACCTTGCCCGTTTCCAGTGTCAGCGTTTCATCGCCCCACTGCATGCTTTTCTTAACTTCGTTGAACATCGTGTTTTCCTAGTTGGGAGCACACCCGGCCCTCCGGGTCTCCCGTTTTGCATGACGGCCCCATTGCCGCCGGCCCCTGTTGTCGTATCCGTCCATCGCGTCGGGGCCCGTGCGCCATGGTCTTGGATGGAAGGGCCATATAGGAAAATCAGTGATTTGGAAAGCCGGGAGTTTGCGCAACCATTGCCTTTGCAAGCGCGGCAATTTCGGCTCCGAATCTGTCGCTGCTCCCGACGGCATGCAAAAGGTTAACGATTCATTTCGCGCCTAAATCGCGGGCAATGCGGTGTAAACGCCGTCGCCATCTCGGGCAACGCGGCTTTCTCTGCAGCGCAGAACTTGACTTCAATGGTTAACTGCATCGGATTGAACGTGCTGCGGCCAATGGCGGTCACTGGCATTCAATTCGGGCAACGTTGCTCTCTATCGGTAGCACCTTCGGGTGGCCACCTATCTTGAGCTGAGCAATGCTAACGCGAACTGAACAAACGCCAGGTCTTCAACAGACACCGACCCATGCCCCCGTGCTGGTGATTGGTGGTGGTCCCGTGGGAATGCGGGCTGCACAAAGCCTTCAGCGCGCCGGTCAATCCGTGACCGTGCTCAGCGCCGAGGCCCTTCCCCCCTATAACCGCGTCCGTCTGACACCGCTTTTGGGCGGTGATGTGCAGTTTGGTGAAATCACCCTGCCGGATGCGCCCGAAAATTCTGACTCTTTCCACCTTGAGCTGGGCCAGCGCGTGCGCCGGATCGAACGCGAAGACAAACGCGTCATCGCTGCGGATGGCTCGGTCTGGACCTATGACACGCTGATCATCGCCACAGGCTCTTCGGCCTTTGTGCCCGGCATTCCCGGCAAGGACCTGCCCGGCGTTTATACCTTCCGCAGTGCCGAGGATGCCTCGGCCCTGTTGGCGCGGTCGTTCTCGGCCCGTCGGGTCGCGGTCATCGGGGGGGGCTTGCTGGGGCTCGAGGCCGCGCGCGGCATGCGCCAGCGCGGCTGCGACGTCACCGTGATCGAACATGAAAACCGCCTGATGCCGCGCCAGCTGGATGCACAGGGCGGCGCGCGTCTGAAAGACAAAATCGAAGAGATCGGCGTTCAGGTTGTCACCGGGCAGGCGGTGAAAGAAATCTCTGGCCCCTATCGCGTGACCGGTCTGTCGCTGTCGAACGGGGAAACCATCGACTGTGACACGGTTATCATCTGTACCGGCGTGCGCGCCAATCTGAAACTGGCGCAAGAGTCCAAGTTGGCCTTCAACCGGGGCATCATTGTCGATGATCAGATGCGCACGTCTGACCCTGATATTTTTGCAGTCGGCGAATGCGCCGAACATCAGTCGCAGCTTTATGGGCTGGTTGGCCCCGGCTATGCGCAGGCCGATGTGGCCGTCGCCACACTGACCGGGCAAGAATCCCGCTTCACCCCGCAACTGCCCGCCACCAAGCTTAAGGTGATCGGTGCCGAGGTGTTTTCCGTGGGTGAGGTCGAGCAGCTTGAAGTCAAACCCGGTGTCAAAAGCTACAGCTGGAGCGAAGACGGTACCTATCGCCGGGTCTTTATTGATCGAGGCACCTTGGCAGGGGCCATCGCCGTGGGTGGCTGGAGCCAGGCCAGCCGCATTCAGGATGCCGTCGAACAAGGCCTTTCGATCTATCCATGGAACCTGTTCCGATTCCGCCGCACGGGTGTGTTTTGGCCCGAAGAAGATCTGGCGCCCGATGGGATGCCCGATACCGCAACGCTGTGCAACTGTACCGGGGTAACCTGTGGGCAGGTGCGTGGTGCGCTGGCAGGTGGCTGCACCTCCGTCGACGCTGTTAGCCTTGAGACCGGCGCAGGCGGCGTGTGTGGCACCTGCCGGCCCTTAATAGAAGAGCTGGTCGATGCCGGGGCCAAACCACAGCCTTTGCCGCTGTGGAAACCGGTTCTGGCCTTTTCAGCGCTGGCATTTCTGGGCGCCATATATCCGCTGCTGCTGGGCTATGTGCCGCTGCCGGAAAGCTATGATGCCGACAGCCTGCGCACGTGGCTGTGGCGCGACAACATCGTCAAACAATGGAGCGGCTTCATCCTGCTGGGGATGACACTGGCCGCTTTTGTACTGGGCCTGCGTAAACGCATCCGGTTCATGGATCGTCTGGGCGGCTTCGCCGGATGGCGGCTGGTGCACAACGTCATCGGACTGGCCGCGCTGGCAGGTTTCTTTGCCCATACCGGCTTCAATCTGGGCTCGGGCTGGAATCTGGCGCTGGGCCTGACCTTTGTTGGCTCGATCCTGATCGGTGCGGTGGCTGGCCTTGCCACCGGTGGTGATCACGAACTGCGCGCGCGCCGGATCGGCTCTTCGCGCAAACCGCCCCGCAAACTGCCCACATGGGTGCACATCCTGACGCTGTGGCCGCTGCCAGCTTTGCTGCTGTTCCACGTCCTGGCCTCCTATGCGTTCTAAGGAAAGACAAAGATGAAGACCCGCACGCTTTGGATAATCTGGATTGCCTTTACGCTGGTGCTTGCCGGCGGCGCCTTCGCGCGGCTCTATCTGGGCGGCGAGCGCACCACATTCCTGCCCGGTGAAACCGCCGGTGTGCACCACCAGATCGAACTGGCCTGTGAAACCTGCCACACCTCCAAACCCTTCGCCAAACAGTCGAAAGTGCGCAAGGACATCAACAAGACCTGCACCACCTGCCACAAAGAAGAGCTGAAAGCAGCCAACGACAGCCACCCGATCAAAAAGTTCAAAAACCCGCGCATGGCGGCCTATTGGGATCGGATCGACGCGCGATTCTGCACCTCGTGCCACTCTGAACACCAGCCGGAAATCACCCTCGCCGGCCTTGTCACGCTGCCCGGAGATTTCTGTGTCGCCTGCCACTCCGAGGGGGAACAGGACGTTCGCGTGAACCGGCCCAGCCACGCCGGGCTGGAATTTGACACCTGCGCCTCGGCTGGCTGCCATAACTTTCATGACAATCGCGCCCTGTACGAAGATTTTCTGGTCAAACACGCAGGCCAGCCCTGGCTGAAAGACGATCCCACCCACGCCGGTGAATCCATGGCCCGCGCCCGTCCGCGCCCCGCGCTGGACGAGATCGAAACCTACCTGGCCAAAGCCGCCGCCCCCGTCGCCCATCGCGACGCCGAAGTTGAGGTCCACTGGGCCGCCTCGGCCCATGCCGCCGCCGACGTTGGCTGTGCCGGGTGCCATGCGCCCAAGATGGAAACCGAAGAAGAAATCGAAGCCAACTGGATCGACGCCCCGGGCGAAAAAGTCTGCGCGTCCTGCCACCGGGCCGAAATGAAAACCTTCGCCATGGGGCGCCACGGCATGCGCCGTCACCCCGAAATCGCCAAGCCCCGCAAGGCCAAGTCGATGCTGAAACGTCTGGGCCTGAAAGACCCGCCCGACAGTGCCATCGCCGCGATTGAGGCCTATCTGGATGATCCGTCCCCCGCCCCTCTGATGAGCACCGCCGAAGCCCGCGTGCCGCTGCACGAGGATGCGCATGGTTTGGAAGTCACCTGCAACACCTGTCACAAGCCGCATGAACAAGACCTGACCTTTGCGTCTACCGGCGCCTGCCTGACCTGCCATTCAGATGATCACAGCGCGGCCTACGAAGGCAGCCCACACCACGCGCTGTGGACCGCAGAATTGGCCGGGGACCTGCCGCCCGGCTCGGGCGTCACATGCGCCACCTGCCACATGCCCAAAACCGTCAGAAAAGACACGGTCACGACCAACCACAACCAGAATGAAACTTTACGCCCGAATGAAAAAATGATCCGCGCCACCTGCCTTGAATGCCACAGTCTCGAATTCTCGATCGACGCGCTGGCCGATGCAGAGCTGGTGAAACGGAACTTTGCGGGCAAACCGGATCGCCACATCCAAAGTATGGATTGGGCGGTGAATCGCGTGGACCAGCCGGACGAAGGCGCCAACCAATGACCAGCTGGCCACGCTCCCCTGCAACCCCGAAGGAACAGGAGTACTCAAAATGGGTGTAAAATTGGGAAAAATCAAAGCCGCTTTTCTGAGCGGTGCACTTGCACTGGGCGCTGGCACCAGCGCTTCGGCAGAAGGTATGGAATTTCAGACAGTTACTGATCTTCTGCACCTGGTCATGAGCTCGGACCGTACGGTCTATACGCGCATGATCGTGAACCGTCTGGCCGTTCAGGAAGGCGTGATCAAAGCTTCGGAACACTTCGAAGATGACAAAGCACTGGTTCTGCCGGCGCAGATGTTCCGCTTTGGCTCGGAAATGGTCGCTGAAGAAACCGACGCATTCTCCTACTCGCTGCTGTCGCTGTGGCCGATCAACAAGCAGAACGCACCGACCACCGACATGGAAAAAGAAGGTCTGGAATATATCGCCGCGAACCCCGGTGAAAACTTCTATGGCGAAGAAGAACTGGGTGGCACCACCTACTTCACCGCCGTTTACCCGGACGTGGCCGTGGCCGAAGCCTGCTGGGCTTGCCACAACGATCACAAAGACAGCCCGAAAACCGACTTTGAAGCCGGTGACGTAATGGGCGGCGTGGTCATCCGCATCCCGATGGATAGCTGATGCTGCGCCCGCTGTTTCTTGCGGGTTTGCTGAGCCTTCCGGTTTCTGTGGCGCAAGCGCAGGAACTGGAAGGTTTCATCACGCGTGATCGTCTGCCTGATCCCAACTTGCCCGCCCTTGTGATGGGGGGCGAGGTTTGGGCAGACACGTGCGAAAACTGCCATGGCGGGAACAAACTTACTGGCGCGCCCAAGATCACCTCTGACAAGGCTTGGGCGCGGCGGATCGAAAAAGGCATGGACGTACTGGTCGCCCATGCAATCGACGGGTTCATTGGACCAACTTACAAAGAAATGCCGGCCCGTGGGGGGAACTCGGATCTCAGCGACGACGCGGTCAAAGCCGCGGTGGCGTTTATGGTCTGGGCAAGTGGCGGAGCGGACAGCGCCATTCCATATGCCGAGCAAAACATCGCAACGGAATGAGACATGAACGATTCTGAAATCACACTGATCCAGGAAAGCTTTGCCAAAGTGGTGCCCATCAAGGACGCCGCCGCCGAGATTTTCTATGCGGATCTTTTCGAAACCGCGCCCGAGGTGAAGCCCTATTTCGCCAACTCGGACATGAAAGAACAAGGCTCCAAGCTGATGGCAACGTTGGGCGTTGTCGTCAACGGGCTGCGCGATCTGGACAAGATCGTGCCCGTCGCACAGCAGCTGGCCATCGGCCATGTCGACTACGGCGTGAAAGCCGAAGACTATGGCAAGGTCGGCGCGTCGCTTTTGCGCACCCTTGAAAAGGGTCTGGGCGAGGCGTTCACACCCGAGGTCAAATCGGCCTGGACCACCGCTTATGGCACCTTGTCCTCGGTGATGATCGAAGCCGCTTACCCCGAGTAAGCCGGTCCGATACGGGCTGTCTTCAAAGGTTTAAACCATTAAAAAATCCGCCCCCAAAAGGGCGGGTTCGTTAATACATTCTGTAAACCTTGGCCTTAGCGGCGGATGCCCAGCTTTTGGATGAGGTCGGTGTAACGCGCCTCGTCTTTGGCCTTGGTGTAGTCCAGCAGCTTACGACGCTGAGCAACCATTTTCAGCAGGCCGCGACGGCCGTGGTTGTCTTTCTTGTGCGTCTTGAAGTGCTCGGTCAGGGTGTTGATGCGCGAGGTCAGGATTGCGATCTGAACTTCGGGCGAACCGGTGTCGCCTTCTTTGGTCGCGAACTCTTTGATCAGGCGTGTTTTTTCTTCAACAGTAATCGACATCGGGGTCTCCTTCTTGTTGATGGCGCAAGCCGGGATGTCGTCCAGCAGGGCCCATGGAGGGAATGGTCAGAATCGACCGGATGCGCGCGTATAGGGGATTTTGTCGGTGATGGGAAGGGGTTACTGCCCGTTCTGTATTTCCTGAGCGATCATTTTGGCCCATTCGCCGATGATCGGGATCAATTCGATCTGGCTTAGGAAGTAAACCGCGACAGAAACCAGAAAAGTCGCGCCGATCACCGTGCCCAACCCCATCGCCAGGCCGCGCAAAAAATTGAAACCCACCAGCCCGAACCACGAGTCATGCGCGCGCACGAAACGGTGGTTGTTCAGCAGGTCCAGCTCCTGCCGCAGCGCGGCCAGTTCTGCCCTCAAACTTTCGGTATCTGATTGATTTTGTTCCAAAACCCGCACCCTTGCTGCGAAATGATCGGGGGCAGGTTACCCCGCGATCCGCGCAGCGCCAAGGGCGGATCAGGCCGCTATTGCAGCGTTCAGCGTGCTTTCGGCAACCAGCGTGATGTGATCGCTTGCCAATCCATCGGCCCCGGCAACTTCGGTCAGCAGCAGTCCGTCCAACAACACGATGACATTGTCCGGGTTCTCAGCCGAAGGCTCGATCGTCACTTCGGGGTCCGGATGGGCGGTGTCATCATAAAGAACCACCAAGGCATCTTCATCACTGTTGAAATCTGCAATGAAAGCAGGGGCATCATCTATCCAGTCGCCAACCGCAAAGGTATCGGCACCCAGATCGCCGGTGGCATAGTCGTCACTGCCCAAAACCAGCAGATCATCGCCTTCACCGCCGTTCAGATAGTCCCGTACACCGTCGTCTGAAATCTCACCAGTATCGGCATCCACCGTGCCGCCAACCAGCACGTCATCCCCCAGATTGCCGTTCACGTTGTCCATGCCCGTGCCGCCGATGACGGTGTCATCACCTTCGCCCCCCATGGCATTGTCATCCCCGTCGCCCGCATCCAGTTGGTCATGGCCAGGGCCGCCGATCAGGGTGTCATTTCCTGCACCGCCCTCCAGAGTATCATCCCCGGATTGGCCCAGCAGTTCATCAAATCCATTCCCACCGATGATGGTGTCGTCACCAGTATCGCCTTCCAACAGGTCGTCACCTTCGCCGCCCAGCAGGATATCGTCATCTGCGCCGCCCAGCAGGGTGTCGTCACCCGCGCCACCGTCCAGCATGTCATCCCCGGCCGAGCCATATCCGACATCATTGCCCCAGAAGGCATAGATCGAGTCGTCGCCAGCCCCGCCCTGCAGCGTTTCGGACTCATCGGTCCCTTCAATCGGCATCTGATCGTCGCCATTTTCGTCGCGACTGGTATCTAGATCATCCTCTTGTCCGTTTTCGCCTTTGCCCAGCAAATCGCCAACGTCCAGAGACATTCCAACCATCAAAGCGCCAAGAAGACCGGCCAAACCCAACATGTTACGTTCCTTGCAACTCGACTCGCCCATAGCGGGAAAGTCAACCAGATCATATCACCAACACAAATCCCGAGGTAGATGTTTGTGATTCGATGGTTAAACGAGTGTTGCTGTGAAATCCCGAATTGGTTTCCAATTGGTTAACAGAACCGGGTGATCACGCTGTTTGACGCGTAAAATCGCGGGCTTGCGCCGGTATTTTGGCGGCTCTGCCTGAACGTGATAGGCTGCGCTGTCTAAAGGAGTGCACGCCTATGATTGCCGCATTGCTGCTGATGCTGGGGTACCTGACCGCCGGGATGGTGATGGACGCGTTCTCGGACTCTGAGGAGTCTTCAACGTCTGAACCCGAGGCCGAGGAGGCGCAGCGGCCCGAAGAGAACCTTTTGGACGACATCAACATACAAGAGACCTTGGCAGAACCTGTTCCGCCTCTGGCCGAGGTGCCGGTAATCCCTGATTTTGTAGCCGGTGAAGATGTGTTGGTTGTGCTGTTGGACGATGATGCGGACGCGGAGACGCAAGAAATCGAATTACGACAGACCCAGACCCTGACCGAGCTTTGGCTAAATGGCGCGGTGATTGCCGCCGTCGACGCGAATGCGGGCTTGGACCCTGCGGATGTATTTATGGGTCGCGCGGGTTAAGCCCAGAGTTCGGGCTGCTGCGTATAGGCAATGTAGAGCGGATGCTTGGGATGCCCCGCCTTGGACAGCCCCAGATGATACAGCGGCAGGCCGGTTTCGCGCAGCAGGCTCTCCATCCGCGCGCCACGATCCAGATGCGCGCCATGCGTGCCCCAGGCACAGACGATCTGATCGGCCCAAGGGCAGCTGTCCAGAATGGTGCGATCATTTTCCGGCCCCACCGGATCAGCCGCCGCGCGCATTTTGCGCGGGTCTGTATCGCGCCAGGCAAAGATGTTGGTCACCCGAAAAGCCCCAAAACCCAGCGCCCGTGCGCGGCGTTCGCAGCGTTCAACGGTGGGGTCATTCTGGACCTCGGTCGCGGTTGACGGGTTCAGCATGATGAACAGCGCCTTGCGGCCCTCTGGCGCCCAGATGCGGGTCAGGGCATAGCGGTATTTCTCGCAGTCGGAGTAGATTGCGGTCGAGGCGGCATCGTCTTTTTGAAAGGTCCGGGTGATCATGGCGCAAGGTGTGACAAACGCCATGATCCTTTGCAAGCGGTCAGTGCACCGCGCGGCGATAGAGATGCCAGCTGGCGTGGCCCAGAACGGGCATCACCACGATCAGGCCCAGAAACATCGGCAGCGAACCCAGCACCAGCAGCACGGCGATGACAAAGCCCCATGCACCAATGGTCACGGGGTTTTTGCGGGCCACTTTGATGGATGTGGCTACGGCTTGGGGCACGCCGACATTACGGTCCAGCAACAGCGGAAAGGCCACGTTGCCCACCACCAGCACCAGCGCCGCAAACAGGGCGCCCACGGGCACGCCGATGAGGATCAGCCCAGCCCCGGCTTCGGTGCTGAAGACCATTTCCATGAAGGCCATCAGCCCCATTCCGGAAACCGGCCCAACGGTTTCGCGCAAAATCACATGGGCGGCGATCATCCAGGCGGTGAAAATCACCACCAGATACATGCCCAGCACGACAATCGGCCCGATCCGGGGCGATCTGATCACATGAAGCCCATGCGCCCAAGTGCTGGGACGCCCCATTTCGCGCCGTCGGCTCATTTCATACAGCGCGATGGCGGCAAGCGGACCCAGCAAGGCAAAGCCCGACGCGAAGGGGAACAGGTAGGGCGCGAAGCTGCTGTTGAACGCGGCAAGCGCCATTAGCGCGCCGATCAGCGGGTACATGATCACGATAAACATCACATCAGTGCGCAGCGCGACGAAGTCCTGCACGCCTTTGCGCAGCGCGATGCTGATATCCTGAAGCTCGATCTTTTGCACTTTGGGCGGGGCATGTTCGCGATCGCCGCCGACATGGGCGGCGGCTTCTCCGACATAGCGTCCCGTCGCGCCAATGGCATCGACGCTCCAGCTAAGTGGGTTTCCGATAGTTTTGACCATGATGTTCCTCCCTAGACTGGCCGTGATAGGCCGTCTCGGCGTTCCGCCATGGTGCGGGTTGGGCAAGGCTGGCGGAAGGCCGCGGCGAACCCGTTTGTCCTAACCTATCAGATTTTCGAACTTTTTTCGAACACAACCGCGAGAGGTTACTGGTTGAACACGCGGCTGGGGTGCAGTTCGCCCGCCTTATAGCGGCCCACGGCCACGGCTTTGCCTTGATAAGATGCCCAAGCCTCGTCGCCATATTCCACGTCCGAGGCGATCACCATGCCCGGATTGCCGTTGCGCAGCTTTGCGGCGCCTTCAGGGGTGCAGGTCAGTTCAGGCAAGTCGGCCAGCCCGGTTTCCAGCGGCACCAGATGCGCGTCCAGCGCCGGGTCTTTGGCCAGCGCGTCGACCTGCTCCATGGTGATGCCATCTTTGGCCTCAAACGGGCCGGACCATACCCGGCGCAGTTGGCGCACATGGCCAAAGCAGCCCAGCGCGTCGCCCAGATCGCGGGCAATCGAACGAACGTAGCCGCCTTTGCCACAGACCATCTCAAGCGTTACGTGATCGGCATCGGGGCGGCCCAGCATGACCAGGCTTTCCACGAACAGCGGACGCGCGGCGATCTCGAATTCTTCGTCGTCGCGGGCCAATTTATAGGCGCGCTCGCCGTCGATTTTCACCGCCGAGAACTTGGGCGGGATCTGCATGATATCGCCAATGAACTGGGGCAGGGCAGCGCGGATGTCATCATCCGATGGGCGCAGATCGCTTTCAGAGATCACTTCGCCCTCTTGATCGTCGGTGTTGGTGGCCTGCCCCAGACGCACGTCAAAAACATAGGCTTTCAAAGCGTCAGTGATGTAGGGCACTGTCTTGGTGGCCTCGCCCACGGCGACGGCCAGAACACCGGTGGCCTCGGGGTCCAGCGTGCCCGCGTGCCCGGCCTTTTTCGCGTTCAGCGCCCAACGCACCTTGTTGACCACAGCGTTCGAGCTGATCCCGGCGGGTTTATCCACCACCAACCATCCAGAAATGTCGCGTCCCTTGCGGCGGCCCATGTGCGTGTCTCCGATTGCGATAAGCTGCGGGTGCTACAAAAGCGATGCGCGCCCGTCAACGGGGCAAATCAACGACGGCGCCGACAATCGGCCCCATCGGAAAGCCACCGTCGTGGCGGTTCAGGTCCGGCGCATAAAGGCGCGAGACCTTGCCATCGAAATACAACGCATTGGGTGTTTTCAGCGCATCGCGAAACAGCAGGCCGAAATCATAAAACCGCACCGGCTGGTTTGAGATCGCGAAATGTACCAATCCCTGTTCATCCACGCCCACCCCGTTGCGGGTGTACAAAGAGTCGCTTTCGGGCAGAAAACGGGGGTGCAACGCGCCGTCGATTACCAGCATCGGCCCGGACTGCGTGGCGAAACGACATGTCCCTTCGCGATCCGCAAAGCCGCGCGATTCGATCACGGCGGCACTGCCGCCCGGCGCAAGACAGAACACCCCATTGGGCAGCAAGCCGAAGTTCCCCGGCCCTTCCGAGGTGATGATCCGCATCTGTTGGTCAAACTCTTCGACATAAAGGCCGACCGGGCTGCGGTCTTGGTGAAACATGCCCGCGTTCATCGCAAAGCTCAGCGCTTTGCCGTCGCGTTCCAGCATTTGATCAACACGGCGAAAGCTGCCCAGAAGGTCGTCGCCATCAACCCTGAACAGACGCAGATCAGCGCGGGCAGGGTCAAAGCTGCAAACGGTATAGGAATTGCCGTCCTTGGTCAGGTCGCGGCAGTCTGCATGGGCGATTGCTGGCACAGCCAGCAGCAACAAGGACAGGCAGAGGCGCTTAAGCCTCTTCATTGTCCCTACCCAGATCACGCCGCACGTTGTCTTGCGACAACAGACGGCGGGTTTCGTCCATCTGATCGAAGGTCACATCCAGCTGAAACTTCAGGTCCGGCGTGTGTTTCAACGCCATCTGCTTGCCGACCAGACGGCGCAGCTCCGATTTGTTGCGGCGCAGGGCGGACAAAGCCTCTTCGGCATGCTCCCCGCCCAGCGGCAGCACAAAGGCCGTGGCCATTTTCAGATCAGGCGTGGTGCGCACTTCGCCCACGGTGATCGACATCCGGCCCAGTTCCGGGTCATGCACATCGCCGCGCGCCAACACCTCGGATAAGGTCCGGCGGATCAGTTCACCCACGCGCAACTGGCGCTGCGACGGCCCGCGGCCGCTATTAAAGTTGTTCTTTGCCATGGGCTGCATCTAAGGCTTTGAACGCGGCCGCGCAAGCGGGGCTTTGCTTGGGCGGGTGGCTGGGCTAAACCGTGCGGGTCGAATGCAGGAGAGTGCCATGACTGATCTTCCCGGTATCGTAATCGCCGGTGCCTCGGGCCGGATGGGCCGGATGTTGCTGCGCGCCGTGGTGGAAAGCCCGGACGCGCGCCTTGTGGGTGCGGTGGAGCGTGCGGGAAGCGAATACATCGGCAAGGACGCGGGCGTTTTGATCGGCGAAGAAGATTTGGGCGTCACCGTCACCGATGACCCGCTTGAGGCGATGGCCAAGGCACAGGCGGTGATTGATTTCACCAGCCCCGCCGCGACAGTCGAATTCGCCGCTTTGGCGGCGCAGGCGCGCGCCGTGCATGTGATCGGCACCACCGGGTTGATGCCCGACGATCTGGCCAAAATCAAAGCCGCCGCCCGCCATGCGATTGTTGTGCGTGCAGGCAATATGAGCCTGGGTGTAAACCTGTTGACCCAGCTTACCAAAAAGGTCGCCGCCGCACTGGATGCCGATTTCGACATTGAGATCATCGAAGGCCACCACCGTCACAAGGTTGATGCGCCTTCGGGCACTGCGCTGATGCTGGGTGAGGCCGCCGCTGAAGGGCGCGGGGTGGATCATGATGAAATGGCCGTGCGGGGCCGCGACGGGATCACCGGCGCGCGTGAACGCGGCACCATCGGTTACAGTGCCATTCGGGGCGGGGATATCGTGGGCGAACATGACGTGTTGTTCGCCGCGGATGGCGAGCGCATCGTGCTGCGCCACATCGCCACCGACCGTCGTATCTTTGCGCGCGGGGCGCTGAAAGCCGCCCTGTGGGGCCAGGACAAGCATCCCGGCGAATATGACATGGTGGATGTGTTGGGCCTGTAAGCCCAACACTGTTTTCTTGGTTTAGCTGCCGTCTGCGCCCAGCATCCGGGTCAAACCGGCACGGGGTGCATCGCCCCCGCCCGAGTTGCCACCCTTGCCGCGGCGACGCCGATTGCGGTTACGCTTTGCAGGGGCGCCTTCACGGCGTGCTTCGGATTTAGGCGCCGGGTTGCGGCGGCTTTTGTTGCGATTGCCCTGCTTCTTGGCTGGCTTTTTGGATTTTGCCAGAGCCGCGCCCTCGCCATCCATTGCGCCAAAGTTCTTGCCAACCAGTTTTTCGATGTCGCGCAGCAGCAGGCGTTCTTCGTTGCTGCAAAAGGCAATCGCCTTACCTTCGCGTCCGGCGCGCGCGGTGCGGCCGATGCGGTGGACATAGCTTTCGGGCACATTGGGCAGATCATAGTTGATCACATAGGCCACGCCGGGGATGTCGATGCCGCGTGCGGCCACATCGGTGGCGACCAGAATAGTGATCTCGCCCTCGCGGAAGGCTTTGATCGCGCGGTCGCGCTGACCCTGACTTTTGTTGCCATGGATCGAGGCGGCGTTATAGCCATCGGCGACCAGCTTTTTCATCAGCCGCTCAGCGCCGTGTTTGGTGCGGGCAAAGACCAGCGTAAGCGCATCCAGATCCTCGGAAAGGATTTCACGCAAGCGATGCGGCTTTTGCCCCTGCTCCAAGAATTCGACCGCTTGTTCGATCTTGTCCGCGGTTTTCCCCGGGGGCGAGACCTGAACCTTTTGAGGGTTGGTCAGATACTGCTGGCTTAGCTGCTCCAGCTGCTTGGGCATGGTGGCCGAAAACAGCATGGTCTGGCGCGGCGTGCCCAGTTGGGGCGCGATTTTGCGCAGCGCATGAATAAAGCCCATGTCCAGCATCTGGTCGGCCTCGTCCAGCACAAGATAGCGCACGGTCGACAGCTTTACTGCGCCGCGATCCATCAGGTCGATCAAACGGCCCGGTGTGGCAACCACAATATCGGTGCCGCGCTCTAAGGCGTTGATCTGACGGTTGATGGACTGGCCGCCGACAATGGTCGTGACCTTGGTTTTGGTGCCTTTCACCAGCGGACGCAGGTTGTCGGCGATCTGGTTGACCAGTTCGCGAGTCGGCGCCAGCACCAGTGCTTTGGCGGTTTTGGGCGCTGGGCGCCCTTGTTCAGCCAGCAGCTGGTCGACGATCGGCAGGCCAAAGGCCAGCGTCTTACCAGTGCCGGTTTGGGCGAGGCCCAGAATATCATGCCCATCCAGCGCCAGCGGGATCGCCTTTTGCTGAATCGGGGTCGGTTGGGTGAAGTTGGCGTTCTCCAACGCCGTCAATATCGCGGGGCTAAGCCCGAGCGAGGGGAAATTTGACACGTGTCATCCTTTGCGAGGCGCAACAGGCCATTGCCCGCGCACCAATATCAGGCCGCCCACCGTGGGCGGCGCAGTCAGGGTTCGCCGAAATCAAGGACACATACAGGCGACTCCTGCATGGACTGGTCCGGCCAACAGAACCCTGCGTGATGGGAACCGGGAGGTATCGCTGTTGCGCCCGCCGGTATCAAATCCGGGGCGCGGCCTGCTCACGCGGCAGCGCAGCGATAGGGCTGATCTATAGGTTATTGGGGAAAAAGCAAGAGTGATCCAAACCCGCACTCTTTGCGTAGAGCAAGTAGGAGGGCATGAAGATGCGCGTAATTTCAGTCTTTTTACTTTGTTTGTTGCCTGCCTCGGCGATGGCGGACGGATTTCAGCCAGTGACAGATAAAAACCGATTTGTGGAACTGATTCAGGATAAAAACCTGAAACGTTTTGGGGTTGTTCTGCGGGTGTCACCGGAAGGTGCCATAGCAGGCAGCGCTTTTGGCTATGACATCACCGGCCAGTGGCGGTGGGAGAACGGCTATTTCTGCCGCACCATGAGCTATGGTTCGGGCGATGTGCCGGACAATTGCCAGATGGTGCTGGAGCGCGATGATACGCTGCGGTTTATTTCTGACCGCGGGCAGGGCGACAGGGCTGATCTGCGCCTGCGTTAGAAATCAATCGCGATTCCCTTTTTCTCCCAATCGCCGTAGCGGACAGGCTCGGGGCCATCGCGCCCACCCAGTTCCACCGGGCGCTTTTGGGCTTCGGCTTCGGCCTTCTTGCGGCGTTCTGCGGCCTCGGCCAGCGCGCGCTGGGCGGCGGGGGGCAGGTCTTTGGGCGTGTCTTGCGACATTTTCGACTCCTTGTGGGCTTGTCTGCCTTGATATACGTGCAGCAGATGGTTCGGCAAGATGAGGCCCCTTAATGGCAAAAGCACCTGATCAGATACGGCTCGCGGCGGTGCAATTGATGCATGGCGTGTTGGAAGAGCGCCTGTCGATGGCTGAAATGACGGGTGAATTTGGGCCGCTGGACGGAATGGAGCCCGCCGCAAAGGCGCGGGCGCAACGTCTGGCCCTGTCGGCACTGCGCCACATGGGCAAGGCAGATGCCATCATGAAGCCGCTGCTACGCAAGCACCCGCCGATGGATGTGCGGCTGGTCCTGTATCTGGGCATTGTCGAGATGCTTGAAGAAGGCTCTGCCCCGCATGGGGTGGTCAGCGCCTGCGTCGATCTGCTGAACATGCACCCCCGCACCCGATCATTGGGGGGGCTGGCCAATGCGGTGCTGCGCCGCGCCTCTGAATACACGCCCGAACAATGGCAGGCGTTGGAACCGACTCGGATGAAAGGCTGGCTGCGAGGCCGCTTGGAAAGCAAGCTGGGACGCGCCAGCGTGGTGTCGCTTGAGGTTGCCCATGCCAAACCCGCGCCGCTGGACCTGACGCCCAAGGATGGCGACGCCGCCAAATTGGCAGACCTGTTGGGCGGCGAGGCCTTGCCGCAAGGCTCGGTTCGGTTGCAAGACGCCAAACAAGTGTCAAAACTGCCCGGATTCGATACCGGCGATTGGTGGGTGCAGGATGCCGCTGCTGCAATGCCCGCCAAACTGTTAAACGCGCAACCAGGCGAAAAAGTCGCCGATATCTGCGCTGCGCCGGGGGGTAAAACCATGCAACTGGCTGCGGCCGGGGCGGATGTGACGGCGCTGGATATTTCCAAATCGCGTTTGGCGCGGCTGGACGAAAACCTGACCCGTACCAAGCTGAAAGCCGAGGTTCAGCGTGGTGATTTTCTGACGTGGACGGCAGGGCCGTTCGACGCGATTCTGCTGGATGCGCCCTGTTCGGCCACCGGTACCCTGCGCCGCCATCCCGACTTGCCCCATGTGCGCAACGGCAAAGACATCAAACCCTTGTTTGAACTGCAAGCGCAGATGATCGACCGGGCCGTTGACCTGCTTAAACCCGGTGGGCGCATGGTTTACTGCACCTGTTCGCTGCTCCCGGAAGAGGGCGAGGATCAGCTGAAAGGCGCTTTGGAGCGTCATGCGGATCTGTCCACCGAAGCCCTGAGCCACGAATGGATCGAGGATGGCTGGCGCGATGCGCAAGGTGGCCTGCGGTTGCGGCCTGATTTCTGGGCTGAACGTGGCGGGATGGATGGCTTCTATATCGCATATCTGCGCAAATCGGCCTAAGGCGGACTTGATCGGTGACAGCGGCCCCCGCGCCGCGTATGGTCGCGCGAAAACGGCGATCAATCAGAGCAGACCCCATGGTAACGGCATCGCATAGCGGCAGTTGGAAAACCCGGCGCAGCGGCTTTTTGAACAAGGTGCATGCGCGGCTGGCCACCCGGGCCGAGCCGGCGACCGGGTTCACCTCGCAGCCAGAGCCGCGCACCATTGGCAGTTTTGCCCGAGGCCGACAGTTGTGCGCCGGTAATATCCTGCTTGCCGGCTATCTGGTCGAAGCCCCGGATACGATGGTCTGGGATCTGCCCATGCCGTCCGAAGTGTTCGAGGAAGAACTGCACGGCTTTACCTGGCTTGATGACCTTGCAGCGGTGGGCGATGCGCCTGCGCGGGCCCGGGCGCAAGGTTGGACACAGGAATGGATCGCGCGTCATGGGCGCGGGCGGGGCGTTGGCTGGTCGCCTGATCTGACCGGGCGCCGGTTGATCCGATGGATCAACCACGCTTTGTTTTTGCTGTCTGGCCAGGAAAGTGACGCCTCTAGGGAGTTTTTCCGTTCGCTGGGCCAACAAACGATCTTTTTGTCGCGCCGCTGGAAAAGCGCAGCGCCCGGATTGCCCCGGTTCGAAGCGCTGACCGGGCTGATTTATGCCGGGCTGGCGTTGGAAGGCATGGACAAACACGTTGGCCCGGCGATCAAGGCCTTGGCCCGCGAATGTGCCGAGCAGGTCGATGATCAAGGCGGTATCCCGACCCGCAACCCAGAAGAGTTGCTTGATGTGTTTACCCTGTTGACCTGGGCCGCGCAGGCACTGGCAACGGCGGGGCGGTCGCCCTCGCAAGCGCATATGGAGGCGATTGAACGTATCGCCCCTACCTTACGGGCGCTGCGCCATGCCGATGGCGGTTTGGCGCGCTTCCACGGCGGTGGCCGCGGCATGGAAGGACGGCTGGATCATGCGCTGGCCGCATCTGGCGTGCGGGCCCGCACCAACACCGGATTATCGATGGGGTATGGACGGCTGTCTGCCGGGCGCACCTCGGTGATTGTAGACGCCAGTGGGCCACCCATGGCGGAGGTGTCTTATAATGCCCATGCTTCGACACTGGCGTTTGAACTGACCTCTGGACGTCGCCCACTGATCGTCAACTGCGGCTCGGGGGCCTCGTTTGGGCCGGAATGGCGCCGAGCGGGGCGGGCAACGCAAAGCCACTCGACCCTGGCAATTGAAGGATATTCCTCGGCCCGGTTGGGGCCCAAACGCCTGATTGCGGGCCATGCGCGCGAACTGCTGGTTGATACCCCTTCTGAGGTCGGCATGCAGAAGGTGGATGATGAAAGCGGCCATGCCTTGACCGTTTGGCACAACGGTTATGGGCGGACTCATGGTCTTGTGCATGCGCGTGATCTGACCTTGTCGCCGGACGGGCGGTCTTTAGGCGGCGAGGATACGCTGGGGGCCTTTAACCGGGCACAGCGCGAGATGTTCGACCGCCGGTTCGAAGGGTCCAGAAACGAAGGCATCGCCTATGCTTTGCGGTTCCATCTGCACCCGGATGTGGACGCGGCGCTGGATATGGGCGGCACGGCTGTGTCGCTTGCGCTGAAAAGCGGCGAGATCTGGGTGTTCCGCCATGACGGCCACGCCGAACTGTTGTTAGAGCCTTCGGTTTATCTGGAAACCGGGCGTTTAAAGCCGCGCGCCTCGCAACAGATCGTTTTGGCGGCCCGCGCAACCAAACATGCCAGCCAGATCAACTGGACGCTGGCGAAGGCACAGGATACACCGCAGGGGATTCGTGATCTGGCGATGGATGACCCTCTGTCGCTTGAATGAGCCTAGAGAAAGAACCGTTCATGACCGACCTCGTGCCGCTGCGCCGCGCCCTTATTTCCGTATCCGATAAAACCGGGCTGATCGACTTTGCCAAAGCGCTGGATGCGCGCGGGGTGGCGTTGTTGTCGACGGGCGGCACGGCCAAGGCAATCCGCGACGCAGGCCTGCCCGTGACCGACGTGGCCGAGGTCACTGGTTTTCCCGAGATGATGGACGGCCGCGTCAAGACCCTGCACCCGATGGTGCATGGCGGTTTGCTGGCGCTGCGCGACAACGATGACCACGTCGCGGCCATGCAGGAACACGGCATCAACGCCATCGACCTGCTGGTGGTGAACCTTTATCCGTTCGAAGAAACCGTTGCCAAAGGTGCCGATTACGACACCTGCATTGAAAACATCGACATTGGCGGCCCGGCGATGATCCGTGCGGCGGCAAAGAACCATGGTTTCGTTAACGTGGTGGTGGATGTCGAAGATTACGGCGCGGTTCTGGCTGAGCTGGACGCCAATGACGGCCAAACCTCCTTGGGCTTCCGCCAGAAGCTGGCGCAAAACGCCTATGCCCGCACCGCGGCCTATGACGCGGCGGTCAGCAACTGGATGGCCGATGCGATCAACGTCGAGGCCCCGCGCCGGCGCGCTTTTGCCGGCACCATCTCGCAAACCCTGCGTTACGGTGAAAACCCGCACCAGTCGGCGGCGTTTTACACCGACGGTTCGGCCCGCCCCGGCGTGTCCACCGCACAGCAGCATCAGGGCAAGGAACTGTCGTACAACAACATCAACGACACGGACGCCGCGTTTGAACTGGTTGCTGAGTTTGACCCGACGGACACTGCAGCCTGTGCCATCATCAAACACGCCAACCCGTGTGGCGTGGCCAAGGGCGCGTCCTTGACCGAGGCTTACAAAGCCGCGTTTGATTGCGATCAGACCTCGGCCTTTGGCGGGATCGTCGCGCTGAACCAGCCGCTGGACGCTGATACCGCGCGCGAGATCAGCCAGATTTTCACCGAGGTGGTAATCGCACCGGGTGCTTCGGACGAGGCAAAAGAGATTTTCGCCGCCAAGAAAAACCTGCGCCTGCTGACCACCGATGGCCTGCCCGATGTGCTGGCTGGCTCGAACACCGTGCGTCAGGTTGCTGGTGGCCTGCTGGTGCAGGACAAGGATGCCGGTTTTGTGGGCATGGATGACCTGAAGGTCGTCACCAAAAAGGCCCCGACCGAGGAACAGATGCGCGATCTGCTGTTTGCTTGGAAAGTCGCCAAGCACGTGAAATCCAACGCGATTGTCTATGTCAAAGATCAGGCAACCGTGGGTGTGGGCGCCGGTCAGATGAGCCGCGTCGACAGTGCCCTGATCGCCGCCAAAAAGGCTGAACGCATGGCCGAGGCCCTGGGCCTGCCTGCACCGCTGACCCAAGGCTCGGCCGTGGCGTCGGATGCGTTCTTCCCCTTCCCCGACGGCTTGCTTGAAGCCGCAGCGGCGGGGGCAACCAGCGTGATCCAGCCCGGCGGCTCGATGCGCGACAAAGAAGTGATCGAAGCCGCAGACGAGGCCGGTCTGGCCATGGTCATGACCGGCATGCGCCACTTCCGCCACTAAGGTTCGCTCATGCGTTTGACCGCCCTGATTGCCGCCATTGTGTTCATCGCCGATCAGGCGATGAAATACGCTGTGGTCTATGGGCTGGATTTGCAAAACAGGTTGGCGGTGGATGTTCTGCCGCCTTTCCTGAATCTGCGCATGGCGTGGAATCGCGGCGTGAACTTTGGCCTGTTCACCTCGGACGCCGATGTGATGCGCTGGGTTTTGATCGCGATTGCGGTGTTAATCAGCGGTTTCGTGCTGGTCTGGGCGGCGCGGGCCCCACGCAGCACGCGCGTTTACCTGTCGGTTGGTTTGCTGGTGGGCGGAGCGCTGGGCAACGCTGTGGACCGCGTGGTGTTTGGCGCTGTCGCCGATTTTCTGAACATGTCCTGTTGCGGTTTTACCAACCCCTATTCGTTCAATCTGGCCGACATCACGATCTTTGTCGGGGCGTTGGGGCTGATTGCTTTTGCCGATGGTGACAAGACCACGTGACGCGCCGCGCTGCTTGCGTTAAACAGAGCGCCAGAAGGGTTAAGGAGAGTTCAATGCGTGCAGTGCAGATCGTAGCGTTGATCGCCGTAGTGGCAGGTGTTCTGTCAGGCTGTTCGCGTGGCGATAAGACGCCGCAGTTGATGAATATCCGCTCGGATGGCCCCGACGAATTTGCGATTCTACCCAACAAACCGATTGAACTGCCTCAGGATCTGGCGGCTTTGCCTGCGCCCACCCCGGGCGGCGCCAACCGGGTTGATCCAACGCCACAGGCCGATTTGGTAGCTGCACTGGGCGGCAATCCTGCCCGTTTGGCGGAAACAGGCGTACCGCGTTCGGACAGTGCGCTGGTCAGTCAGGCCGCGCGCTTTGGCACCGCCGCCGGCATCCGGCAAACCCTTGCGGCAGAAGACCTCGAGTTTCGCCGTGACAACAGGGGCCGCGTTTTGGAACGCCTGCTGAATGTCAGCGTTTACTATCGTGCCTATTCAGAGCAATCGCTTGATCAGCGCGCCGAGCTTGAACGTTGGCGCCGTCTTGGTGTGCGCAATGTTGGTGCTCCGCCCGAGGCGCAGTAAAATCTGTCCCGGTCACAACCGCGTAGGTGGCAATTGATTTTTCGCCATCAAGACGTAGCTTTCTACATATGTCATTCAGGAGATCCGCATGCCTCGATTTATTCGGCAGTGTCTGAAAGCGCTTGCCTGCGCCCCGTTCATGGCCCTGCCTGCGCTGGCCGACGAGGTGACCAGTTTCACGCTCGACAACGGTATGGATGTCGTTGTGATCGAGGATCACCGCGCACCGGTCGTTGTGCATATGGTGTGGTATCGTGCCGGCGCAGCTGACGAACCCCCGGGAAAATCCGGCATCGCGCATTTTACGGAACATCTGATGTTCAAAGGCACAGAGGCTTTTCCCGGCGGCGCGTTTGGTGACATCGTCGAAGCCAATGGCGGATCGGACAATGCGTTTACCTCGTGGGATTACACGGGGTATTTTCAGCGTGTCGCAGCGGACCGTCTGGCGCTGATGATGGAGATGGAGTCAGATCGGATGACCGGCCTGACCCTGACAGACGAAGATGTACTGCCCGAACGCAATGTGGTGCTGGAAGAGCGCAACCAGCGCACCGAAAACAGCCCCGGCGCCTTGTTCGGCGAACAACGTCTGGCGGCACAATATCTGAACCATCCTTACAGCATACCGATCATCGGCTGGAAATCTGAGATCGAGTCGCTAAACCGCGAAGATGCTTTGGCGTTCTATCGGGCGAAATACGCGCCCAATAATGCCATTCTGGTGGTCGCTGGCGATGTTGAGCCGCAAGAGGTCAAGGCCTTGGCCGACACCTATTACGGTGGCATTCCGGCGAATCCTGATCTGGCGCCGCGGGCGCGTCCGCAAGAGCCGCCACAATTGGCCGAACGGCGGATCGCGTTCAGCGACCCCCGCGTTTCGCAGCCCTATGTCAGCCGCAGCTATCTGGCCCCTGAACGCGATCCGGGCGATCAGGAAACCTCGGCTGCGCTGGTTTATCTGGCGGCTATTCTGGGCGGCGAAGGGGCGACCTCGGTGCTGGGCGAAAAGCTTGAGTTCGAACAGAAATCCGCGATTTACAGCGCGGCTTTCTATGACGGGACACGTTTGGATGACACGACATTCAACCTGATCGTTGTGCCTGCCGAAGGCGTGGGCCTGCAAGTGATCGAGGACGCGATGGATGCGGTGATTGCGGATTTCATGGAAACCGGCATCGACGAAGAGCTGTTCGAAAGCCTTAAGATGCAACTGCGCGCCAGCGCGATCTATGAAAAAGACAGCATTCAGGGACTTGCCCGCAAATATGGCGAAGCACTGACGTCGGGGCTGACCGTTCAGGATGTTCAGGCCTGGCCGGATGTGCTGCAGGCGGTGACTCGTGAAGACGTTATGGCGGCGGCTGAAATGATCTTTGATCGCAACAAAGCCGTGACTGGTTGGTTGCAGCGTGCTGAATCGGTAGAGGTGACCCAATGATCCGTTTTGCTTTGACAGCGGCTTTCGCCGCATTGGTCGCGCTGCCCGTTCAGGCCGATGTCGACATTCAGGAGATCACGTCACCCGGTGGCATTACCGCGTGGCTGGTGGAAGCGCCGGAAATTCCGATTGTGTCACTTGAGTTGCGGTTCAAGGGCGGGGCCAGTCTGGATGCGCCGGGCAAGACCGGGGCAATCAACCTGATGGCGGGCCTGTTGGAAGAGGGGGCTGGCGATCTGGATGCACGCGGGTTTGCCAAGGCGCGCGACGCCATGGCGGCGTCGTTCAGCTTTGATGTCAGCCGCGATGCGATGTCGGTATCAGCGCAGTTTCTGACCGAAACGCAGGATGCGGCAGTGGACCTTCTGCACATGGCACTGGTGGATCCAAAGTTCGAAGACGCGGCTCTTGAACGCGTGCGCAGTCAGGTCATGTCGTCGTTGCGGTCTGACCTGAAAGACCCGGATACCATTGCCGCGCGGGCTTTCCGTGAGCTGGCTTTCCCGGATCACCCCTATGGGCTTCCCACCGAGGGGACCCTGGAAACCGTCGAGGCGTTGACCCGGGATGATCTGTTAAGCGCCAAGGCCCGTGTTATGGCACGTGACCGTTTGGTGGTGTCGGCAGTCGGAGACATTGACGCCGAAACATTGGGTGCCTTGCTGGACAAACTGGTTGATGGCTTGCCCGAGACCGGCGCACCGATGCCTCAGGATGTGATCTATGATCTGGCAGGGGGCGTGCAGGTGGTGCCGTTTGATACGCCACAGTCCGTCGCGATTTTCGGACAGCGCGGAATCAAACGGGACGATCCCGATTTCTTTGCTGCGTTCATTTTGAACTCGGTTGTGGGGGCAGGCGGGCTGACCTCGCGTCTGATGGAAGAAGTGCGTGAAAAGCGGGGCCTGACCTATGGGGTATATTCCTATCTGGCGAGCTTTGATCACGCTGAGATTATCATGGGTCAGGTGGCGTCGGCCAATGACCGGGTGGCCGAGGCGGTGGATGTGATCCGCGCAGAATGGGCGAAAGCCGCGTCCAAGGGGTTGAGCGCCGAAGAGCTGGAGCGCGCCAAGACCTATTTGACGGGCGCCTATCCGCTGCGATTTGATGGCAATGGTCGGATCGCCAATATCTTGGCCGGGATGCAATTGGACGGATTGGGCCTGGATTACATTGCGACACGTAACGACAAGGTCCGGGCAGTGACGCTGGAAGACGTGAACCGCGTGGCAGCAGAATTGTTGGATCCTGAGAACCTGTTCTTTGTCGTCGTTGGTCAGCCCGAGGGGCTGGAGAGCACCAACTGATCCGTTGTTAAGCGGACGCCCTGCGGGCGAAGAGATATCTCGCCGCGGGGCGGCTCGGGCGGGTGGGTGCCGCACCGTGGTGAGTAGAATTCTTGCATGGGCGAATCGGCCATGGGTATGCTAGTTCTAGTGTTATGAACTCACCCAACCCCAATATAAGCCCAGATCGGCCCGTTATTCGGCAGCTGGATGAAGCGGCGATCAACCGGATTGCGGCGGGCGAAGTTGTGGAGCGGCCTGCCTCGGCGGTGAAGGAGTTGGTTGAGAATGCTCTGGACGCGGGTGCGGGGCGGATTGAGGTCTGCATCGCCGATGGCGGCAAGACGCTGATCCGCGTGACTGATGATGGTCATGGCATAGCGCCAGAAGACCTGCCCTTGGCGCTGAGCCGTCATGCGACTTCCAAGATTGATGGCACGGACCTGCTGAATATCCACTCCTTTGGGTTTCGCGGCGAGGCGTTGCCAAGTTTGGGAGCGGTCGGGCGGTTGAAGATTACGTCGCGTGCAGGTGCTGCTGCCGGAGAAATCGTTGTTTCAGGCGGCGCGCATGAAACGGTACGTCCGGCGGCCTTGGGCAAAGGCACGGTCGTGGAATTGCGCGACCTGTTTTATGCCACGCCCGCGCGGTTGAAGTTTCTGCGCACGGACCGGGCTGAGATGCAGGCGATTTCTGACGTCGTGAAGCGCCTTGCCATGGCTGAGCCGCACGTGGGCTTCACACTGCGCGATGTGTCAGGCGGTGGTGAGGGGCGGGTGACGTTCCGCGCCGACCCCGAAACCGGAGATATGTTTGAAGCCCTGCATGGGCGTCTGGCTCGTATTCTGGGCGCTGAGTTCGCCGAGAACGCGTTGGCGATTGATGCCGAACGCGAAGACATCCGCCTGACCGGCTATGCCGCCTTGCCGACCTATTCGCGTGGGTCTGCCGTGGCGCAGTACCTGTTCGTCAATGGCCGCCCGGTGCGTGACAAGCTGTTGATCGGTGCGTTGCGCGGCGCTTATGCCGATTTCTTGTCTCGGGACCGTCACCCGGCTGCGGCTTTGTTCATCACCTGTGATCCGCATCGGGTGGATGTGAACGTTCACCCCGCGAAATCCGAAGTGCGGTTCCGTGAACCGGGCTTGGTGCGCGGGCTGATCGTATCGGCCTTACGCCATGCCTTGGCTGACGCGGGGCATCGGGCCTCGACCACTGTTGCCGGAGCGACCTTGGGCGCGATGCGGCCTGAACCGATGGAACCGCGGGTGTATCAGATGGATCGGCCCAGCCTTGGCCAGCGCCCTATGCCGCCCAGCCCGGGGTTTGCGGAAACCATGGCGCCTTCGGCTCGGGTTGAGGAAGTCATTGAACCGCCACAACCGGTTGAGGAACTGCCGCTGGGCGCCGCCCGCGCGCAGGTGCATGAGAATTATATCATCGCGCAGACGGGCGATGGAATTGTGATTGTCGATCAGCACGCCGCCCACGAACGGCTGGTCTATGAGAAGCTGAAACGCCAGATGGCGGAAAACGGGGTGGCCTCGCAGGCGCTGCTGATCCCCGAGATTGTCGAGTTCAGCGTGGGGGATTGTGCGCGTTTGCTTGAGATCGCCGATGAATTGGCCAAGCTGGGGCTGGTGATCGAACCCTTCGGCGGGGCCGCCATTGCAGTGCGCGAAACGCCCGCTGTTCTGGGTGAGGTGAACGCCAAAGCCATGTTGACCGATGTATTGGATGAACTGTCCGATCTGGGCGACAGCCAAAGCGTGAAAGCCAAGATCGAGGCGATCTTAAGCCGCGTGGCCTGCCATGGCTCTATCCGTTCGGGCCGTTGGATGCGTGGCGAGGAAATGAACGCCTTGCTGCGCGAAATGGAGGCCACGCCCCATTCTGGCCAGTGCAACCATGGCCGCCCGACCTATGTTGAACTAAAGCTGGCGGATATCGAAAAATTATTTGGCCGCACATGACTGATCTGAACGCCCTTTCCCAAAATCCTCTGATCTGGGCCGCCGGTGGCTTTGCCCTTTTGGTGTTGATTCTGCTGTTCATGGCGGTGCGCCGTGCCGGGCAATCAGCTCAGATGAGTGCGCCATTGATTTACCAAATGGACCAGCTGGACAAACGGGTGCAATCGCTTTCGGACGGTCAGCATCAGCTGGCGGGTGGGTTGAACCATGTGTCCGAAGCGCAGGCCAACAGCCAGTCGCAGGTTTTGCAGACCATGGAACTGCGCCTTGCCGAAGTGCAGCAGCGGATGAACGACACCCTTCATGCCAGTGCACTAAAATCGGTCCGCACCATGGCGGACCTGAACGAGAAGCTCGATAAAACTCTGGGCGCAAACAGCGAGAAAACCACCAAGTCGCTGACCGAGCTGCAAGAACGCCTGGCCACAATCGACAAAGCGCAGGCGAATATCGAAAAACTGTCAGGCGATGTTCTGAGCCTGCAAGACATTCTGTCGAACAAACAGACCCGTGGCGCTTTTGGTGAAATCCAGCTGAATGACATTGTCAGCAAGGCTTTGCCCGCCGACAGTTTCACCCTGCAGGCGACGCTCTCCAACAACCGTCGCGCCGATTGCCTGATCCACCTGCCCAACCCACCCGGTCCGATCGTGATCGACAGCAAATTCCCGCTGGAAGCCTATGAGGCGCTGCGCAACGCGCAGGATCAGCGGCAGCTGAACGAGGCGGCGAAAATGCTGCGCACCTCGGTCAAGGCGCATATAAATGCGATTTCGGAACGCTACATCATCGACGGCGAAACCGCTGATGGGGCATTGATGTTCCTGCCGTCAGAAGCGGTCTATGCCGAGCTTCATTCGAACTTTCCCGAACTGGTGCGCGAAGGGTTCGACAAGAGGGTCTGGATCGTGTCGCCGACCACCTGCATGGCGACGCTGAATACCATGCGCGCGATCCTGAAGGACGCGCGCATGCGTGAACAAGCCGGAGCGATCCGCAAGGAATTGTCTATGTTGTTTACCGATGTGAACCGTCTGGGCGACCGGGTTGAGAACTTGGATCGCCACTTCCATCAGGCTTCAAAAGACATATCGGAAATTAAGATTTCGGCTGAAAAAGCAGGGCGCCGAGCCAAGCGGCTGGACAATTTCGACTTCGAAGAACTGGCCCCCGACGACGGCGGCCGGGTTGTGCCGCTAACACGCACTGAGTAGCCGTTCCTACGCCGCTTCTTCTTGCGCCCGCCCGGCGCATGTGCCTTTCTGTTCTTAGCGCGACACCCACTATGCTTCGCCAAAGGAGGACGGACATGCTTGATATTAGCCCCCGCAAAGTGGTGCATATCATCTTTCAGGCCCGTGAGAAAAACTGGGCCGAGGCAGAGCTGCGCGCCTTTATCGCTGGGTTGAACGACGACGAAAAAGCCAGCCTGACAGCGATTACATGGATCGGGCGCGACACTTTCGATGCCGACGATCTGGAAGAGGCCATCGCCACCGCCCGCGCCGAAGCCACTGCCCCAACCGAGGATTATCTGGTGGGCATGCCTTTGTTTGCGGATTATCTGGAAGACGGCTTGGAAAAGCTGGGAATCTCGCCCACGGACGAGGAAGAAGAGTTTCTTTGAACCTCGTGCCGTCGGTCTGTGATCTGACCAGATTTTGGTATCCGGTCAGATCCGGTGGCATGCGAAGTGCCTATAGACACTCTTGTGTGCTGAGCACCTGTGCATAAGCCATGGCCAGCGGTGCCATGATCGTGGCGTGAACCTGTTTGGCAGGCACATCGACGCCGTTGTAAGTGACATCGGGCGCGGCGCAGGCATCTTCCGCGACTGTCACGGCATAGCCCATATCCGACGCGGCCCGGACCGTTCCATCAATGCAGACGTGACTCATGGCGCCGCAAACGGTGACATCGCTGATTTGCGCCTCTTTCAGCATGCTTTCCAGATTGGTGTTCTGAAAGCTGTTGATCGCATGTTTTTGCACAACCGTTTCACCCGGCTGTGGCGCGACGCTTGCGTGGGTCTCGCTTCCGGGTGTGTCGGGCAGGAAAAACGGGATGGTTTCGGGGGCCGCGATATGGCGCACATGCACGACAAGCGTGCCATTGCTGCGGGCTGCGGCCAGTAGCTTTGCGGCGTTCTCGGCCGCGGCATCCATGTCGGGCAGCGGCATTTTTGCGCCCGCATAGCTGGGGAAATAGTCGTTCTGAATGTCGACAAGTATAAGTGCTGAATGGGTCATGTTGTCCTCCTGAAGTAGCGTATACAGGCGGATTGGCGGGGCCTACGATTGGCGATTATGACGAATGATGTGCAGCACACGCCAAGCATTGCGATCATCGCTTATGAAGGCGTGCAGATGTCCGCCGTGCTTGGGCTGAGCGATCTGTTTGCGGTGGCCAACGATATGTCCCGGGGCAGTGACGCCGCGCAGCTCGAGTGTCATATCCTGCGTCCCGGCGCGCTGTCCGCAGATGAACGTTTCGCGGTGGTGATCGTCCCGCCCAACCTGTCAGATGTCCGTGGATCAGATGACCAAGACCTTCATTCCTGGCTTGGGGTGCAGCATCGCGCGGGCGCGGTTCTGTGTTCTGCTTGTGCCGGGGCGTTCTGGTTGGGGCATGCGGGGGTTCTGGATGGACGGCCCGTGACCACGCATTGGACTCTGGCCGAGCTGTTCGAGCAAAAGTTTCCGGCGGCGCGGCTGTGCCCCGAACACCTGTTGATCGACGACCACGACATTGTCACCGCCGGAGGGGTCATGGCGTGGATCGATCTGGGGCTTCACGTTATCAAACTGTACCAAGGGGCCGAGGTGGTGACCAAAACCTGCCGCCACATGCTGATTGATCCAGCTGGTCGCGCGCAGGAAGAATACCGCAGCTTCCGCCCGCATCTGACCCATAAGGACGATGCGGTGCGGCAGGTTCAGCTGTGGATCGAAGCCCACCCGGACAGTGAATTGACCCTGGCGGCGCTGGCCGGGCAGGTCGCCATGTCCGAGCGTTCATTGCAGCGGCGCTTTACCGAAGCCACCGGGCTGCCGGTCAATCGCTATGTTCAACAGGTGCGGATCGAAAAAGCCAAAGGCTTGTTAGAACGCACCTCTCTGAGCGCCGCCGAGATCAGTTGGAGCGTCGGCTACAAGGATCTTTCGTCGTTTTGCCGCACGTTCAAATCCATTTGCGGGCTCAGCACCGGGGAGTACCGGCGGCGATTCTCGGTGCAGTAACCCGCTTAGGTTTGATAAATATAGCTGCCCGGCGCTTTGCCCAGCAGCGGTTTGCTTTCCAGCCCCATGGCAGGGGGCGTGCCCAGTTCGCCGCTTTTGTCGTGCAGCCATCCAAACCATTCGTCCCACCATGAACCTTCTTGGCGGTCGTGACTCGCCAGCCATGTATCGGGGTCCATGTACCGCGCACCCGGTGCGCGATGGCCGATCCGGAAATGCCGCCCCTTGTGACCCGGTTCAGACACGATACCACCGTTATGCCCGCCTTTGGTCAGCACAAAGGTCAGGTCCCCATCCGTAAACAGCGTGGTTTTGTAAACGGAATGCCATGGCGCGATATGGTCTTTTTCGGTGCCGACAATAAAGAACGGCGCTTTGATATCCTTCAGCGCGATCACCCGGCCATCCACCGCGAACCGGCCTGACGTCAGGCGGTTTTCCATGAACAGGGACCGCAGATATTCGGAATGCATCCGATATGGCATGCGGGTGGCGTCGATGTTCCAGACGGAAATGTCGAAATCGCCATCCTCGGCCGCCAGCAGGTAACGCCGCACCGCGCGGGTCCAGATCAGATCCTCGGCGCGCAGCGCCTGAAATGCCCCGGCCATCTGTTCCTGCGCGAGATAGCCCTGATCCCACATCATGTCTTCCAGAAACGCGATCTGGCTTTCGTCCAGAAACAGCATCAGTTCACCGGCTTCGGTGAAATCTGTCTGGGCGGCCAACAAGGTGACAGAGGCCAGCCTTTCATCCCCATCCCGCGCCATGGTCGCGGCGGCAATTGACAGGATCGTCCCCCCCAGACAGTAGCCGCAGCTATGAATTTTCTGATCGGGCACGATCTGTGACACCGTGTCCAAGGCCTCCATCACACCCAGGCGGCGATAATCATCCATCGACAAATCGCGCTGGTCGGCGGTGGGGTTGCACCATGAAATACAGAATACGGTGAAGCCCTGCGCAACCAGATGCCGGATCAGCGAGTTCTGCTGCCGCAGGTCCAGAATATAGTATTTCATGATCCACGCAGGGACGATCAGCACCGGCTCGGACCGGACCTGTTCGGTTTGCGGCGCGTATTGGATCAGTTCGAACAATTCGTTGCGATAGACCACTTCTCCCGGAGTCGCGGCCAGATTTTCACCGACGTGGAACTGACTTTTGGGGGCCTCATGTTCCTGCGTGATCTGCGCCAGCATGTCCTTGGCAAAGTTCTGCGCCCCTTCGCGCAGATTTGCCCCGTGTGTTTTCAACGTTTCCTGTAAAATCTCGGGGTTCATAATCGGAGAGTTGGACGGCGAAACGATATCCAGCATCTGGCGCACCATAAAGGCAACGCGGTCCGTGCTTTTGTTGCGGGTGCCGCGCACTTCTTCGGTGGCAGCATCCCACCAGTCTTGCGACGCCAGAAAGCTCTGCTTCCACAGGCTGAAGGGCGACTCGTTCCAGCCCGGGTGATTGAAGCGACGATCTCCGGCATGGGGTGAAAACGGCGGCGCGCCTGCACCCATGTTCATCGCAAAGCGGGTCAGCTTCCAGGCATTGCGCGAGGCGTGTTCGGCAAGTTCCATCTGCCTGCCCGGCGCGCGCCCAAGATGCATCATCCAGTCGGCCCAAGCAGCGCTGGAAGCATGCACCGATATCCCGTGGGTCATCCGCGCCGTCATGGCGCGCACGGCACGATCCAGCGTGTCCATTGGATGCTGGCTGGGAGGTTCGGGCAAAGCCGGGGGCAACGGGGTGGGCAGATTGGCGGTTGCAATCGGGGCGGGTAAACTTGTTTGGGTCTGGGTCATCATCACGCTCGCGCTGTTACAGACGGGTACGTCTGCGCAAGTGTTGCCCCTGATTTTGCGCCCTTTCCTTGAGATGGCTCAAGGAATTGCTGCGATTGCAAAGAAACGCAGCGTCGAGTCGGCCCTCCAAAGCAAAAGGCCACCCAAAAGGGTGGCCTTTGCGTTTGATCTTGCTAGATCGCTCAGCCCTGGCGGGCTTTGAAGCGGCGCTGAGTCTTGTTGATCACATAGACACGGCCTTTGCGGCGCACGACGCGACAGTCGCGGTGACGCTGCTTGAGCGAGCGGAGCGAGTTACGAACCTTCATGGTCTTCTCCTCATTCGCGGCGCGCGGGCGCCTGGTTGCAGTTCAGCCCTGACAAGGGCAAAGAATTCATGGTGGGCGGTACTGGGATCGAACCAGTGGCCACTACGATGTCAACGTAGTGCTCTACCGCTGAGCTAACCGCCCATGACCAACATTTGCCTGCCCTATCAAACAAGAATGACGCGGCAGGCCCGCGTCGGTGGTGGGTCTATAAAAGGAGTCGGATTGCTGTTCAAGTGCCTTTTGACATGGAACGAAATCCAGTACTAACTAATTGTGACAGGAGGAGCGTTTACGGTGACTGACCCCTATAAACTGGCCCTGCCCGCGCACAGAGACACGAGCGTGGTTTATTCGTCGCCCCACAGTGGGCGCGATTACCCGTGGTCTTTTGTGAAAACGGCGCAGTTGGGGGAACGTGCGTTGCGTTCATCCGAGGATGCTTTCATTGATCTGCTGTTTTCCGATGCCCCGCGACAGGGCGCGCCGTTATTGGCGGCGACCGCACCGCGTGCCTATCTGGATCCAAACCGCGCAGCAGATGAACTGGACCCTGCTTTGATCGAAGGCGTGGAACGCCGAAGCCACAATCCCCGCATTGCCTCGGGGCTGGGTGTTGTGCCGCGCGTTGTGTCAAACGGGCGGGTGATCCGATCAGGCAAAATATCCAAGCTTGAAGCCAAACGGCGCATCGAAAAGTTCTGGCATCCCTACCATGCCCGCCTGCAAAGCCTGCTGGGCGAAAGTCACAAGATGTTCGGCGAGGCGATCCTGGTGGATTGCCACTCCATGCCGCACGAAGCGCTGGACAACGTCGCCCGCAACGGCCGCATCCGTCCTGACATCGTTCTGGGGGACCGTTTTGGGGCCAGCGCCCGGTCGGACATTCTGGACCGCCTTGAAGAGGTTTTTTCCCGCTCGGGCCTGAAAGTTGCGCGCAACACCCCCTTTGCCGGGGCGTTCATCACCCAACATTATGGCAGCCCGTCCCGGGGGCAACACGCCATTCAGATTGAGATTAATCGCTCGCTCTATATGCACGAGCGTGAAGTCAAACCGAATCGTAACTTTGACACCTTCCGGTCGCTGATCTCGAGGGCGATTGCCGATATCAACGATATCGGTCGCAAAGACCTGCGTCTGGCGGCAGAGTAAACCGTACCAGCCCCTGCTATCGCAACGCGCGGCCTTTGGTGATGGCCTCTTTTCCGAACCGATTCCGAATTTTGTCTGTGGCGCGCTCGGCACGCGCGCGTTTCGTTGCGTCGGGGTCCAACAGGTCCGGGCTGCGATCCGCATCGGCGGCGTCGCTTAGGTGCGATAGCCCAACCCCGATCAGCCGAAAGGGCCCTTCTTTCAACGCTGGCTTCAACATGGCTTGTGCGGTTCTGTAGATGCGATCAGCGATTTGCGTCGGATCGCTTAGCGTCTGGCGCCGGGTCAGGCCGCGATGATCTGAACGTTTCAGTTTCAGCGTCACCACCAACCCGGCCAAATCACGGGCTTTGGCCCGGTCGGCGACTTTCTCGGACAGCCGCCAAAGATGCCCGTCCAGCGAACCGGTGTCCGTGGTATCCTCGAAAAATGTGGTCTCGTTTGAGATGCTTTTAATCGGCGCGCGTGCAGAAATACGCCGCCGATCCTGCCCCCGGGCCAGATGGTACAGTCGCTCTCCCATTGCGCCAAACCGTGCCTGCAGGTCACTTTTCTCCCAGCGGCGCAAGTCGGCGAAGGTGCGAATGCCCGCCCGTTCAAGCGCCGCGCCCCCCGCCGCGCCGACACCCCAGATCAGACGCACAGGTTTATCAGCCAGAAAGTCCATCGTTTCCGCCTTGCCGATCACCGCGAAACCGCGCGGCTTGTCCAGATCAGACGCTACTTTGGCCAGAAACTTGTTATGTGACAGGCCGATGGAGCCGGAAATGCCCAGTTCATCTTCCATACGTTTGACCAGTCGGGCCAGCATCACCGCAGGCGGGTGGCCATGCAGGCGTTCGGTACCGGTCAGGTCGATGAACGCTTCGTCCAGCGACAGAGGCTCGATGTCGGGCGTCAACTCCGCCATCAAGGCGCGAATGTCTTTGGACACTTCGTAATACAGTGCGCCATTGGGTTTGATCACCACCGCATCGGGGCACAGTTTCAGCGCCTGAAACATCGGCATGGCAGACCGTACACCACGAATGCGCGCGACATAGCACGCGGTCGATACAACCCCGCGCCGCCCGCCGCCGATGATCACCGGCTTGTCCGCCAGATCAGGGTTTTCGCGTTTCTCGACACTGGCGAAAAACGCGTCGCAATCCATATGGGCGATGGACAGGCTGAACAGTTCCTCATGCGCAATAACCCGCGGGCTTGCGCAGGCGGGGCAGCGCGGGGAAGGCGGGATTTCAGACAGGCAATCGCGGCATAAAGTTTGCATGTGGCACCAGGGTTAGACCGCCTTTAGTGTAACAGTGCAATCGTCGGCGCACCATCACACAAGCTTGATGAGCGCGGGCCAAACCCCTATGTCTGGGGCAACTGAATTTAGGGTTTCGGAGTTTAAGATGAATGAATTAGAGCAATTGATCGGGCCGCTTTCGGGGGGCTCTGTTGTCACCCTGCTGGTGGCTGGTTTCATCATTCTGGTCATCTTGAAAGGGGTGCGCATTGTGCCCCAGTCTGAACAGCATGTGGTGGAACGGTTTGGCCGGCTTCGTTCGGTTTTGGGGCCGGGGATCAACCTGATTGTGCCGTTTCTGGATCGTGTTGCGCATCAGGTTTCCGTGCTGGAACGCCAGCTGCCCAATGCCAGCCAGGACGCAATTACCAGCGACAACGTTCTGGTACAGGTCGAAACCAGCGTGTTTTATCGGATTTTGCAGCCCGAACGCACTGTGTACCGGATCCGCGATGTGGATGGCGCCATCGCCACCACCGTGGCCGGGATCGTGCGGGCCGAGATCGGCAAGATGGAGCTGGACGAGGTGCAATCCAACCGCGCCCAGCTGATTGGCAAGATCAAGGAATCGGTCGAAGACGCCGTAGATGACTGGGGGATTGAGGTCACCCGTGCCGAAATTCTGGATGTGAATCTGGATCAGGCCACCCGCGAAGCCATGTTGCAGCAGCTGAATGCGGAACGTGCCCGCCGCGCGCAGGTGACCGAGGCCGAGGGTCATAAGCGCTCGGTTGAACTGTCCGCCGAAGCCGAGCTTTACGCCGCTCAAAAAGAGGCCGAAGCCCGCCGTATCGCCGCTGATGCCGAAGCCTATGCGACGGAGGTTGTGGCCAAGGCAATCAAGGAAAACGGCATCGAGGCGGCGCAGTATCAGGTCGCGCTGAAACAGGTCGAAGCCCTCAACGCGCTGGGCAATGGGGATGGCAAACAGACCATCGTGCTGCCCGCGCAAGCTTTGGAAGCCTTCGGTGATGCGTTCAAACTGCTGAAGGGGAGAGCTTGATGCTTTGGGACAACTGGTGGGTTTGGGCCGCTGCGGCCGTTGGTCTTGCGATCCTTGAAACCCTGATCCCCGGCTATGTCTTCCTGGGCTTTGCCGCCGGTGCGGCGCTTGTATCTGTGCTGACGCTGATTGGCGTCAGCCTGACCCTACCTTGGATGCTGTTGATCTTTGCGATGGCGTCGCTGGTTGCATGGATCGCGATGCGCAAGGTTTTCGGCCTGAAAGGCGGCACCGTGCGCCGCATTGATCACGACATCAACAAAAATTAGGCCATCTGCGCCAGTTTAGCATCGAACGCCGCGCGGGATTCTCGCACGGCGTTTTGGTTTATCTCTGCCCACAGGCGCATCGGTTCGACGGTTTCGATCAGGGATTGGCCCATCGGGGTCAGAGCATATTCCACCTGTGGCGGCGCCAAGGGCAACACGGTGCGGGTGACCAGCCCGTCACGTTCCAAATGGCGCAGCGTGACCGACAACATCCGTTGCGAGATTCCGTCGATCACCCGGCGCAACGCGTTGAATCGGCAAGGTCCATTGCGCAGCTCGATCAGCACCAACAGGCTCCAGGCATCGCCGATCCGGTCCAGAACATCCCGGATTGGGCAGGCGTAGTTCACAGCGCGGCGTGCGGGCATGGGCGGTTCCCTTCGGGTAACTATAAGACCTAATCCTTCGTATTCCGCTGTAGGTCTTAAATGCGTATTTGGTTACTAACCGTAACCTAAAGGACCGTACATATGAACCTGTTTTTGATTGGCGCAAGCGGCATGATCGGATCGCGCATTCTGGCAGAACTCTCTGCGCGCGGACATCAGATCACCGCAGCCGCCCGCAGCCCCGAAAACATTGCTGACTTACCGGGGGTGACAAAGGTCGCCCTGCAGGCAACCGATGGGGACGCCGTGATCAAGGCGGCGGAAGGGGCAGAGCTGATCCTGTCTGCCAGCTCGCCCCGCTTTAGCGGGGATGCCACTGCAGATGCTGCTGCTTTGGGCGCCGCTTTGGTTGCGGCTGGCAAGGAAACCGGCCTGCCGATCATCATGGTGGGTGGGGCTGGCACGCTGTCCTTGCCTGATGGGAACCCGGTGATGGACCTGTTGCCGCCCGAGATCAAACCCGAAGCCTTGGGAATTCGCGCTGTGAAGGAGTCGTTGCAAGAGGCCGGGCTGGATTGGACCTATCTGGCCCCCTCAGCGATGATCGAGCCGGGCGAGCGGACTGAAACCTTCCGCGTCGGTGGGACAACCCTGCTGAGTGATGCAGAAGGCAACAGCCACATCAGCGCCGAGGATTATGCCATCGCCTTTGCGGACGAAGTCGAAACCCGCGCCCATAAGGGGCAGGTCTTTACCGTCGGCTATTGATCAGTGATTGCGGCGCGTGGCCTGGGCCGAGGCCAGCTCGGCCTGAATGGCCTGCGCCGCGCCGCGCGGATCGGGTGCCTGCCAGATCGGCCGCCCGACGACGATGTGATCTGCCCCGTCAGCCACCGCGTTGGCCGGAGTTGCAACACGTTTTTGATCACCCAGATCGGCTCCGGCCGGGCGCACGCCGGGGGTGACAATCAGTTTACCTTCGGCCTCGGGCAGGGCGCGGATCAACGCGGCCTCCTGCGGCGAGGCAATCACCCCATCCGCACCTGCGGCAAAGGCATTTCCGGCGCGTTCCTGCACCAGATCTTTGATCTGACCGGGTTTGATCAGGGCGCCGTCCAGATCAGCGCGATCCAGCGAAGTTAGGATCGTGACCGCCAGAATTTTCATGTCCTTGCCCCCGGAGCCCTCCTTCGCGGCGCGAACCACATACGGGTCACCATGTACGGTCAGGAAATCCAGATCGAACTGCGCCAGCCCGCGCACGGCCTTTTCCACCGTCGCGCCGATATCAAACAGCTTCATATCCAGAAAGATGCGCTTGCCGTGTTCGGCCTTCAGCTCGTTCGCCAAAGCCAGCCCGCCACCGGTCAGCATGCCCAGCCCGATCTTGTAAAAGGATACTGCATCGCCGATCCTTTCGGCCAGTTGCAGCCCCTCTAACGCGTTGGGCACGTCCATTGCTACGATCAGGCGGTCATCGGCGGTCATCTCAGGCTCCTTGGCTGGGTTGCTCCTGCCTAGTCGCGATCTGCGTGCGCTTCAACCCTGTGCACTGTCGTCATAGATCAACTGCGGCGGTGCGCGGCGGCGATGTTCGGGGAGGCGCGAAAGTTGCCGGCTTGCATCGGCCAGCAATTCGGAATGCAAGCGCGTTGTCTCGGTGCTTTGGGGCAGATCGGAATGGCAGGTTACCATCATCGTGACATTGCTACATGCGGTAAGCTGCAGCTGGGCGACGTGGCGGGCGCAGGCGCTGTCAAATTCTGACACCACGACCCGGGCGAGATAGGTACTGGGAACGGGGGACTCGATCATGCGCTTATCTTGACAGGATCGGCAAAGGGGGAGCATGGGAGAGTCAGACGACTTCTCCCCCTCTGGTCCAACAGGGCGGGGCCAACATGTGACAATTTTGCCACCGGCATGGGTTGAAACCGCGCGCAGGCAAGCACACATTTATCCCGAGGCCCAAAGGGGTGTGCCGCAATGCGGGCATCTTGAACGAGGGGCGCTTAGTAAAAGGAGAGACCGATGAACCTAGAGAAGTTCACGGAGCGGTCGCGCGGCTTTATTCAGGCGGCTCAGACCATTGCCATGCGGGAAAACCATCAGCGGTTGGCCCCCGAACACCTTCTGAAAGCATTGATGGACGACGATCAGGGGCTCGCCAGCAACCTGATCAAACGCGCGGGCGGTGCGCCCGAACGCGTGGTCGAGGCCGTTGATCAGGCTTTGGGCAAGATTGCCAAAGTTTCGGGCGACGCGGGCCAGACCTATCTGGATCAGGCCACCGGCAAAGTCTTGGACGAGGCTGAAAAGCTGGCCACCAAAGCAGGGGACAGCTTTGTCCCGGTAGAACGTATTCTGACTGCGCTGGCCGTGGTGAAGTCGAAAGCGCGCGAGGCGCTAGAGGCCGGCGCCGTGACCCCGCAAAAGCTGAACGGGGCAATCAACGACATCCGCAAGGGTCGCACGGCCGACAGCGCCAGCGCCGAGGATGGGTATGATGCGCTGAAGAAATACGCCCGCGACCTGACCGAGGCCGCTCGGGAGGGCAAGATCGACCCGATCATTGGCCGGGATGAAGAAATCCGCCGGGCCATGCAGGTGCTAAGCCGCCGCACCAAGAACAACCCTGTTCTGATTGGCGAACCGGGCGTGGGTAAAACCGCGATTGCCGAAGGGCTGGCCCTGCGCATCATTGATGGCGACGTGCCCGAAAGCCTTAAGAATAAAAGTCTGATGGCGCTGGATATGGGTGCGCTGATCGCCGGTGCGAAATATCGCGGCGAGTTCGAAGAGCGCCTGAAGGCGATCCTCAAGGAAATCGAAGCCGCCGCCGGAGAGATCATCCTGTTCATCGACGAGATGCACACGCTGGTCGGCGCCGGTAAAACCGATGGCGCGATGGACGCCGCCAACCTGATCAAGCCTTCGCTTGCGCGGGGCGAACTGCACTGTGTCGGCGCCACTACGTTGGATGAATACCGCAAGCACGTCGAAAAAGACGCGGCTTTGGCACGGCGTTTCCAGCCGGTGATGGTCGAGGAACCAACGGTCGAAGATACGATCTCGATCCTGCGGGGCATTAAGGAAAAGTACGAACTGCACCACGGCGTGCGGATTTCCGACAGCGCGCTTGTCTCGGCGTCGACGCTGAGCCACCGCTACATCACCGACCGTTTCCTGCCCGATAAGGCGATTGACTTGGTGGACGAGGCCGCCAGCCGTTTGCGGATGGAAGTCGACAGCAAGCCCGAAGAGTTGGACGCGTTGGACCGGCAGATCATGCAGATGCAGATCGAGGCCGAGGCGCTGAAACTGGAAGACGACGTGGCGTCGAAAGATCGTCTTGAAAAGCTGGAGCGCGAGTTGGGCGATCTACAGGAACGCTCGTCGGAAATGACGGCCAAATGGCAGTCAGAACGCGACAAGCTGGAAGGCGCGCGCGAGCTGAAAGAACAGCTGGACCGTGCCCGCGCCGAACTGGATGGCGCCAAGCGTGAAGGCAATCTGGCCAAGGCCGGCGAGCTGTCCTATGGCGTGATCCCGGAACTTGAGCGCAAGCTGTCTGAGGCCGAAGAGGCCGAGGGCGATATGATGGTCGAAGAGGCCGTCCGCCCTGAACAGATTGCGCAGGTTGTGGAACGCTGGACCGGTATCCCGACCTCCAAGATGCTGGAAGGCGAGCGCGAAAAACTGCTGCGTATGGAAGACGAGCTGCACAAGCGGGTCATCGGCCAGAAATCTGCCGTGACCGCCGTGGCCAATGCGGTGCGCCGCGCGCGGGCTGGTTTGAACGATGAAAATCGTCCGCTTGGCTCTTTCCTGTTCCTGGGGCCGACCGGCGTTGGTAAGACCGAGCTGACCAAAGCCGTGGCCGAGTACCTGTTTGACGATGACGGCGCCATGGTGCGGATCGACATGTCAGAGTTCATGGAGAAACATGCCGTCGCCCGTCTGATCGGTGCGCCTCCGGGCTATGTTGGCTATGACGAAGGCGGGGTGCTGACCGAAGCTGTGCGCCGTCGCCCCTATCAGGTGGTGCTGTTTGACGAGGTCGAGAAAGCCCACCCGGATGTCTTTAACGTGCTGTTGCAGGTGTTGGACGATGGGGTGCTGACCGATGGTCAGGGCCGCACCGTGGACTTCAAGCAAACGCTGATCATCCTGACGTCAAACCTTGGCGCGCAAGCGCTGAGCCAGCTACCGGATGGGGCGGATGCATCAGATGCCAAGCGCGATGTGATGGATGCGGTGCGGGCCCATTTCCGCCCTGAATTCCTGAACCGTCTGGACGAAACCATCATCTTTGATCGGCTGGCCCGCGAAGACATGGATGGCATTGTCGAGATTCAGCTGCGCCGTCTGGTCAAACGTCTGGCGGGCCGCAAGATCGGGCTGGAACTGGACGCCGATGCCAAAACCTGGCTGGCGGACGCGGGCTATGACCCCGTGTTTGGCGCGCGCCCCCTGAAGCGGGTGATTCAACGCAATCTGCAGGACCGTCTGGCAGAACTGCTGTTGGGTGGAGAGGTGATGGATGGCGATACGATCACCGTCAGCGCCGGGGCTGATGGGTTGATCATCGGGGATCGCGTCGGCACCTCGGACGCGCAACCGCCCAATGATGCGGTCGTGCACTAAGCTTCAAAGGCCCCGCTTCGGCGGGGCCTTCCGGTCTTTGGCCATATGCGTGCGGCGCAGCCGGAGATTTGGACAAAGGCACACCACCCTAAGTTGACTGTTGACGCTTTCATGGCCCGCAGAGCACTCTGGCCGTCTGACGCACACAGAAATTGGGAGGATTGAGAGTGTCGCTGGAAGATTCAAAGCTGTATCGGATTCGAGTGGTGACCGCGGATGTCGATGACGCGGGGACGGATGCAGAAGTCGATATAACGCTGCGCAATGACAGCATCCATGAAACCATCGAAGTTCGAAGCGGTCTTGAGAAGAATACACAGGACGACTTCTTTTTCTTCAGTTCGAAGTTCTCGCTTCCCTGTGAAGTCGTGTTCGAAATGGGGGGGCTCGGCGCTGGCAACAAACCCGGCTGGCTGTTGAAGGCCTTTCAGATCGCGCGTTACGATGTGACAGCGGCGGAAGTCATGATGACGGGGCAAAACCCTGCCAAAGCGGTTTCTTTGTTGGGCAAAGAAGCCAGCACGTTCATTTCGGTGATGACCGGCAACGAAAGCAAAGGGGAAGCTGGCTGGATTTACCCCTACAGTTCGCAGGAAGCTGGCAAGGACAACGCGCTCAGCAATCAAACCTATACCGTTGGGTGATCTAGAGCCAAGGGTCACGGGCGGTCCGGTCTGCAGCAAAGATGGGCTTTGGGTTTTGCACCGTTCAGGGCGCATCCCGACTGGCGGATACATCAAGCTTTGGATACGGACCTAACTAAGAATAGGGCCCACCCCGTGTTTAGGGTGGGCTTTTTAATGGGCGAAGGCGGCGGGTTGGCCGCTGGGCTCCACGATGTCTTTCAGCACCATCAGGTAGTCATTGCTGCGCGACCACGCAGGCAGGTTATAGGCCCCCAGCCGGTAATGGGCGCGCATGGTGTCATCATGATGATCTGCCACCCATTTGTAATAATACGTGTCGCCTTCGACATGCATGATGCCATGGATGACATGTGGGCCTGACTGTGAATCCCTGACTTCGGCCCGGCAGGGGCCAAGAATGCGCATACAGTTGCGCGGAGAGAACGTTTGCCAGCGCCCCGATGCAGTGTGGCGTTCAACCTCGTGCCCCTGCGGATCAAAGAACCGGGTTTCCATAAGTTCGCCGTAGGCTGAATTCAGACGTCGCTCCATCACGTGCCGCCCGCCGCGTTCGCCGATATAAACATCGACCCAACGCCGATTTTCCGACCCTTGATACCAAGCCTGCAACCCGACGGGCATATTGGTGAAATCCACGCCAATATTACCCGCCCAGGCGGGCGCGGCGAAAGCAAACAGGATCAAGATCAAGAATCGCAGCATCGACAGCATCCCTTGCCCGGCAAGGGTTGCCGCCGATCTTTTAAGATTCCGTTGAAAGGGTCACAGGATGAAGTCGTCTGCGCCCAAATCCTCGGTTGTCAGGTTGCGCAGCAGCAGGCTGTCACCGCCCCCAAAGTCAAACAACACGCCGTCTTCGGTGTCTGCTGCATAGGTCATCAGCTCGTCGAAATCTTCGAAGTCGAAAGTGGTCAGCTTGATCAGGTCGTCGCCATTGCCGAAGTCTTTGATCGTGTCATTGTCACTGCCGATCTTGAACACAAACACATCCGCACCGGTGTTGCCGATCATCAGGTCGTCGCCTGTGCCTGCTTCCATCCAGTCATCGCCGCTGCCACCTTGCAAAGTGTCCCGGCCGCCGCCGCCCGACATGGTGTCATCGTTCGCGCCGCCGATGATCTTGTCATCGCCTTTGCTGCCCCACAATTGATCATTGCCAGCGTCACCATGGATTTCGTCATTGCCGTTACCGCCCCGGACAAGGTCATCCCCTTCTCCACCTGACACGAAATCATGGCCGTTACCGCCACGCACATCATCATTGCCAAGGCCGCCATAGACCTGATCATCATTGCTGTTGCCGGTGATCCAGTCGTCTCCGTCGCCGCCTTCCAGATAATCGTCGCCAAAACCACCATCCAGCGTGTCATTGTCATCACCGCCAAACAGCATGTCGTTGTTCTTGCCGCCGTTCAGGGTGTCGTCGCCTTCATCGCCATAGATTTCGTCCTGCCCTTTGGCACCAGAAACCGTGTCGTTGCCGGCACCACCATGATAGATGTCATCGCCAGCCAACAGTTCAACGATGTCATCCCCGGACGAGCCGGTCAGCGTGTCATCGCCCGGTGTCGGCATGGGCACCGCATCTTCAGCGATTAGAGTTGAATTAAAGAACGTCGAAATAGAACGGGCATAAATTGCCCGCAACAAAATAGAAGCCACTATACTTCCCCCACCAGTTTATCGCCGCATTAAATTACGGCTCTGCTTCGATGGCGGAATGCCACCTCTGGTCTATTGGTTCCTAAAAGAACGCCCCAACTATACAGACCTGATAGGCGTTGCACAGAAAAAAGGCGGCGCCATTTGGCCCCGCCTTGATCAACGATCTGAGGATGATCTTACATCATAAGGTCATCTGCGAAGATGAAATCGTCCTCGGCCGGGGCGTTCCCAAGACCATGGACCACGGTGATGCTGTCCCCTTTGCCGTAGCCAATCGTGGTGGTGAACAGGCCCTGTTCGACACTGATATCGTGCAGGTTGGTCGCGCCGGTGTTGGACAGGTCAATCATATCCGCACCGCTTTCAAAACCCAGCACGAAGTCAGTGCCATCGCCGGTATTGAAGATGAACAAATCCGCTCCGGTTCCTCCGGTAAGAAGGTCCAGACCGGTGCCTCCGATGACAGTGTCGTCTCCGGCCCCGGCATTGATGATGTCGATGCCGCCATTGCCGTCGATCAGATCATTGTCTGCTCCGGTCGCTACATTGCTGGCACCCTCATCCCCAATCACCAGATCAACATCGTTCGAACCATCAGATTGAAGCACGTCCGCCGGGATCAGAACGCCGTCGATCACGTGCACAACGCCGTTTTCGGCCTGAATGTCAGTGGCGATGATATCGGGGTTCGGGATGTCAGGGTCATTGTCGACCAAAGAAGCCCCATCGACGCCAATCGTCGCCCCCAGCAGGGTGTCGATCTGCGTGGCACTCAGCACCTGGCTGGCCTGCAGCGACTCGGGCGCCACGTGATACAGCAGGATATCGGTCAAGAGAGGGATCGGATCGCCGCCGCCAAGAAGGGTCAGCGCTTCGACAAGATAGCCAAACGCCCCTTCTTCGTCGCTGCCTGCATACCCCAGAGCATTGGCCAGATCTATGAAGGCCTGATCAATTGGGGCAAAGGCGGTCAGATCGGCGTGGGCATCATCCAGCGCACCAACCAGCCCGGCGGCATCCAATGCCGTCAGAAGCATGTCAAAGTCACCCGGATTTTCGTCAAACCCTGCGCCGCTGCTGGCGACAATCCCCGCGATGGTGGGCGCGTCATTGCCGGGCAGATCAATCGGTATCAGGATACGGTCAATGACATGGATAATCCCATTGTCGGCGGGCACATCGGTAAAGATCAGAGACGGATCGATCAGGTCGGGTTCATTGTCGACCAGCGTCGGCGCATCAACGGTGATCGTGCCGCCCAGCGTATGAACACTGCCAGCGTTGACGATATCTGTGCTGGTCTGCGTGCCGGGGGACACATGGTAAAGAAGCACCGCCTCCAGCGTTTCGGGGGTGACATTGTCGACCAGAAACTGGGTCACGGCGGCGGTGTCGGCGGGGTCCCCGACATAGCCAAAATCCTGCGCCAGTGCGGCGAAAGCATCATTGGTGGGGGCAAAGACTGTCAGGTCGGCATCTGCTGCGGACAGCGCACCTGCAAGGTCTGAGTCGGGCACATTGGCATCGACATACCCGATGACGGTTTCAAGGATCGAAAACTGCGGCAACACGGTAACAATAATATCGAGACGTGCCATGGTAAGACCTCCCTTATGGCAAGACGTATGGGAAAGGCCCGCCGAAGCGGGCCTTTGGGATTAGGGCAGGATGACTTTGTCGATCACGTGGATCACGCCGTTGCTGGCGATGATGTCTGCGGTCACGACATTGGCGCCGTCCACCTTTACACCGTTGCGCGCATCAATATGCACGGTTGAACCTTGGACGGTTGCAACGCTAAGGCGTTGGCCGGCCAGCTGGTCGCTGGTCACCGCACCGGGCACGACGTGATAGGTCAGGATCGACACCAGCTGATCTTTGTTTTCGGGCAACAACAGGCTTTCGACGGTGCCGGCGGGCAGGGCGGCGAAAGCATCATTGGTGGGGGCGAAAACGGTGAAGGGGCCATCGCCCTTCAGGGTGTCCACCAGGCCAGCGGCCGATACGGCGGCCACAAGGGTGGAAAAGTCATCATTCGAGGCAGCGATATCGACGATATCGGGATCCCCCATTTCAGCGCAGGCGGATACGGTGCCTGCGATGGCAAGGGCAGCAAGGGATTTAAGGGCAAAACGGCGGTTCATGGTCTGTCTCCTGGTTTGTGGAATAGGGGCGGGTGGCCCAAGCCACCCGCAGCGCGGTTGGGTCCGCGATTATTTCATTGAAGGGGGAAGGATCACGGCATCGATCACATGGATCACGCCGTTGCTGGCTTCGACGTCGGCGGCGACCACGGTGGCGCCGTCAACGGTGACTCCGCCTTCGGTCATGATCTTGACGTCCGAGCCTTCAACCGTGCCCGCCATCATGCCATTGGTCAGATCGCCTGACATGACCTTGCCGGGGACCACGTGATAGGTCAGTACGGCGGTCAGCTTGTCCTTGTTTTCAGGCATCAGCAGCATTTCAACCGTGCCTTTGGGCAGGGCGGCAAATGCATCATCCGTGGGGGCAAACACGGTGAACGGGCCTTCGCCCTTCAGGGTATCAACCAGGCCAGCGGCGCCAACGGCAGCCACCAGCGTGGTGAACGAGCCAGCACCAACTGCGGTGTCGACAATATCTTTGGAATGACCGCCAGCGAAAGCCGGGGCGGTCATGATCGCGGTTGCGGCAAGGGTCATGAAAGTTCTGCGAAACATGGGGTTCTCCATCAGTAGGACGCCCTGAGCGGCATCACGAGGGTTACGGACCCTCCCTGAAACTGGATGTAGAATTTTCCCGGATATCTGCCCTTGAAAGAAAACAGCCGGGCGCTAAGCCCGGCTGTTTATCGGTTTCCACTCACGGTTCCGTGAGCGGGCTTTATCTGTTGTGAAGCTGGATTGGGTCAGTCCAGCTCCAGCGCGTCCCGAACAATCCCGTCCAAAAGCGCTTCGACCTTCTTCATCGGGCCTTCGGGAAAACTGTTGAACCCCACGACAGTTTCATCGGGCGTTTCGGGGCGCACATAGACGAAGATGTGATAGGGGCAGAAACGCACGTTGGTGATGTCAGCTTCCATCACCTCGCGCGATATTTTCGCCGAGCAGAACCCGTAAATATCAGCATGGGTAAACAGCACCACATCCGAGCCTGCGGCCTCGCGGGTGCGTTCCAGCATGTCGCCCGTGTGGCTGACGGAATCAATCACCAGCCCGGCCCCTTCGATCGCACTCTCGATACCGAAGGTCACATCGTCGAATGTTTCATCGGTCGTATAGGTGATGGCGGTCTCGGCAACCGCCGGTCCCGCCAGCATAAGCGCTGCTGCAAGCGCGCAGATCAATTTTTTCATCAGTCCTCCCCCACAGTTTCGATATTGTTACACAAGGTTATTCCTGCGTAGATCACAGTGCGGTGTAACGTGGCTGAGCGCTACTCTATGCGCTCGAAACATATTGTAAAAGAGGAATATGACACCATGATGGATTGGGCCGGCCGTGCAATTGAAATCATGGCGATGACATTTGTCGTTGTCATCGGGGTGGCGGTGCTGGCCGCGGTGATCATGTTCTGGATCGACCGGACCCAAACCGGAGACGCGATCCGCCGGAACTATCCGGTAATCGGGCGCTTTCGCTCGCTGTTCAGCGAGCTGGGCGAATTCTTCCGCCAGTACTTCTTTGCTATGGACCGCGAGGAAATGCCGTTTAACCGCGCGCAACGCAACTGGGCCTATAACGCCTCTGAGAAAAAGGGGAATACGATTGCCTTTGGCTCGACCCGAAACCTGAACGTTCCCGGCACGCCGATCTTCATGAATGCTGTCTTCCCGCCGCTTGATGATCAGTATTCAACGACTGAACCCCTGCTGATCGGGCCGCATTGCGCCAAACCCTATGAAGCGCCCTCAATCTTTAACATCTCGGGCATGTCTTACGGCGCGATTTCAAAACCAGCGGTGCAGGCACTTAGCCGAGGCGCCGCGCAGGCCGGGATTTGGTTGAACACCGGCGAAGGCGGTTTATCGCCCTATCACCTCGAGGGAGAGTGCCACATTGTCTATCAGATCGGCACCGCCAAATTCGGGGTGCGCGACGCCGCGGGCGATCTGAGCGATGACCGCCTGCGTCAGGTGGCCTCGAACCCACGGGTCAAGATGTTTGAAATCAAGCTTAGTCAGGGCGCCAAACCCGGCAAGGGAGGCATCCTGCCCGCCGCCAAGATCGACGAAGAGGTCGCACGCATTCGCGGTGTGCCCATGGGGCAAGATGCAATCTCGCCCAACCGCCACCGCGAGGTGAACGACTTTGACGGACTGCTGGACCTGATCGCCCGCATCCGCGACGTCACCGGAAGACCGGTCGGTATCAAAACCTGTATCGGCTCGGCCGACCCGTGGTTCGACTTTTTCCGCGAGATCAAAGTACGCGGGGCTGAATCCGCGCCAGACTTTATCACCGTCGATGGCGGCGAAGGTGGCACGGGGGCGGCACCCATGCCGTTGATGGATCTGGTCGGCCTGCCGCTGCGCGAAGCCTTGATCCGCATGGTGGACCTGCGCGATCTGGCCGGGCTGCATGATCGCATCCGCATCATCGCCAGCGGTAAGCTGATCGTGCCGGGCGATGTGGCCTGGGCGATTTGCCTTGGGGCCGACTTCGTGGTCTCGGCGCGTGGCTTCATGTTTTCGCTGGGCTGTATTCAGGCGCTCAAGTGCAACAAGAATACCTGCCCGACAGGCATCACCACCCATATCCCATCCCTGCAAAAGGGCTTGGTGGTCGAAGAGAAAGACAAGCGCGTCGCCGCCTATGCCAAGGCCGTGATCAACGAGGTCGAAACCATCGCCCATTCTGTTGGCGTGCCAGAGCCGCGTCTGATGCGGCGGCGTCATGTGCGGGTTGTTGGCGATGATGGCGCATCGGTTCAGCTCAACGAACTCCACCCTTCGGTTCAAATTGATGACGAAGGACAGGTTTCAGCCGGGGGTCACCCACAGTTTGAGCAGGCCCTGAAGCGGATGCAGGTCTGAGGGCAGCGCGCCGATCCTGCACCGGTATTCTAACGCAGACGTGAGAAATGTTTTGATGCGCTTGCGATAATGTCTTCCTATCTGCCGGGGAAACAGAAGGGTCTAATGCGCATGTACCGCTCGAAGCTGAAATATTCCGACGTCACACCGAAAGAGATGTTCTTTAACCGCCGCCAGTTTCTGGCTGCGGCCGGGGCCAGCGCTTTCGCCCCAGCCGCCTTCGCGGCCAGCCCCTATGACACGGAAGAAACGCCCAACAGTTTCGAAGAGATCAGCAACTATAACAACTTTTATGAATTCGGACTGGGCAAAGAAGACCCGGCCCGCAATGCCCATACCCTGACGACCGATCCCTGGTCGGTCAAAATCGACGGGCTGGTTGAACAGCCGGGCGACTATGATCTGGCCGACATTCTGGGCAATGTCACACAGGAAGAACGCATCTATCGTTTCCGCTGTGTCGAGGCCTGGTCGATGGTCGTGCCGTGGCGGGGGTTTGAGCTGGCCCAGCTGTTGGAGCGCGTGGGGGTTCAGCCCTCGGCCAAATACGTGGCCTTTGAAACGCTGGTCCGCCCCGAGGAAATGCCGGGTCAGCGCTCGGCCATTCTGGAATGGCCCTATCGTGAAGGGCTGCGCCTGGACGAGGCCATGCATCCGCTAACCCTGATGGCGACGGGGCTTTACGATCAGGACCTGCCCAACCAGAACGGTGCGCCTTTGCGTTTGGTGGTGCCGTGGAAATATGGCTTCAAGTCGATCAAGTCGATTGTCCGCATCACCCTGACCGAAGAAGAACCGCCTACCAGCTGGAACATGGCCAACCAGCGCGAGTACGGGTTCTATTCCAACGTGAACCCGCTGGTTGATCATCCACGCTGGTCGCAAGCCACCGAAAAACGCATTGGCGGGGGCTTGTTTGCCAAACGCATCCCCACCCCGATGTTCAATGGCTATGAAGAAGAGGTCGCCGACCTGTACGCAGGCATGGACCTGAAGGTGCACTTTTAACCGATGAACCATCTGAACCAGCTTTTGCGCCGGGTGCCGGTCTGGCTGCTCTATACGGTGGCGCCGGTTTATCCCGCGTGGCTTCTCTATCTTGGTCTGACCGGCGGGTTAGGGGTGGAGCCTGTCGAGGTGTTGGAACACCGGATGGGCGAAGCCGCGTTGCAGTTGTTTGTGCTGACCCTTGCCATCAGCCCTCTGCGCCGGGTCGCCGGGCTGAACCTGCTGAAGTTCCGTCGTGCCATCGCGCTGATCGGCTTCTTCTACGTGGTGCTGCATCTGCTGGTCTGGGCGGTGCTGGATGTGCAGGCCCTGCATCGGGTCTGGGCGGATGTTCTGAAACGCCCCTACATCACCGTTGGGATGGTCGCGTGGGGGCTGATGATCCCTTTGGCGCTTACATCCAACGACTGGTTTGTGCGCAAACTGCGTGGAAACTGGCGTAAACTTCATCGTTTGACCTATGTCGCCGTGCCGCTTGGCGCCGTGCATTACGTAATGTTGGTCAAAGGCTGGCAGCTGGAGCCGCTTTTGTACCTCGCGGCGATCATCGGTCTTTTGGTGCTGAGACTCCGATTCAAGGCCCGGCGTCAGCCGGTTTGAATCACTCTCCCTGTGGACAACTCTGATCAGGGTGAATGTTTGCTGGGGTTTGCGACGGTTGTTCGGCATTTTCCTGCAGTGCAGCAAAAAACATATCACTCCAAGTCCTTGTTATTATTCACAAAACCATCTTTTTTGCAAAAACTGTCATCTTTCTGCAAAAAAGCACTTGCGGGTTTGGGTGGGTAGCCTTAGAACCCCCTTCACCG
>NZ_AQQY01000004.1 GCF_000671395.1 Actibacterium atlanticum
GGCTAAGCATCTGGCTGTAGAATTTTGAAAGGCCCGCCTGATTGGCGGGCCTTTTTCATGCCATCAACGCCTGTAATTTGGGCGCAAGCGCCCGGGCCACTTCGGCATGGAATTTGGGGCCAAGCGTATGTTTGGCTGCGCCTTCCTCCAGCGGGCCATAACACAGGCTGTCAGCCCCTTGGGTGCGCGCTTCTTCGCTGGCGACGACCTGAACCAGATCAGTGAAGCACGGTTTCAACTGGGCCACCAACCCCTGATCAATGAACAACGGATCGCTGCCCATCCCCTGTTCCGGCAAAACCTTGGGGAGCGGCTCCCGCCCGGCGTGCAGCAAAATTTTCGCCCCGGGCAGGGATTCAGCCACAAACCGCATCCGTGCCAGCCATGCCGCGCGCAGTTCTTCGATCACCAGAGTGAACCGTTCCGGCGACACCTCCTGAAGGGTGTTCAGCATATGCCGGGTAAAGTTGAACTCGGTGAAATCGACATCGCGAAACAGGTTTTTCAACAGGGGCGAAGCCCTTAGAAACCGGTCGTTGCGGCGCGGATGTACGATGTACAGCCGATTTGACATATTCTGCGCCCCGGTGATTTGCAGCACAGACGCCTTTGCCCCCGCGCAAATATTCAGGATCGCCGGATCGCGCGCATAGGCGTCGACCCCGGCATTTACGGACCCCAGATTCACTATCTGCTGATTGATCTGCTCTTCCACCAAAGTGGCGAATGGGCGCTCAATAAATCGGCCATAAGTTTCAGAGCCCCCCATCATCACGCAATAGGTTTCCCGCAACCGCCTTTTGGGCCCACGAAATACCTGCCGAGATTGTCCGTACCGGCAATGGGCATAATCCAATGCCCCCAGACCTAGATGTTCATACATTCCTCAGACCCACCCTTTGTTTCGACTCGCGCAGACCCAGAGTGAAACAGGGCGGGTTTCCAATTGGCTAAATTCGGAATTTGATAAGAATTCGCGATAACCTTCTCTCTTGCACCCGGCCCGGTCAGGTGCCTATGGTCAGCGCAACAACGGGTGAGGATCAGATGGAAATCAAAACCGTAGGCGTGATCGGCGCAGGCCAGATGGGCAATGGGATCGCACATGTGATGGCCGTGGCCGGCTATGAGGTTTTGTTGAACGATATTTCTGCGGACAACCTGACAAAGGCCGTCGCGTTGATCGACCGGAACCTGGACCGTCAGGTCCAGCGCGAGAAGATTTCAGCAGCCACCAAGGCCGACGCTATGGCCCGCATCCAAACCACGACGACCCTGACAGATTTGGGGCCAACGGATCTTGTGATCGAGGCTGCGACAGAACGCGAGACCGTAAAAATCGCTATTTTTGAAGACCTTCTGCCGCATCTGAAGCCCAACACGATCCTGACATCGAACACCTCGTCGATCTCAATCACCAAACTGGCGTCACGCACAGACCGTCCTGAAAAGTTCATGGGGTTCCACTTTATGAACCCTGTTCCGGTGATGCAGCTGGTCGAACTTATTCGCGGCATCGCCACGGATGAGGCAACCTATCTGGCCTGTCTGAGTGTGGTTGAAAAGCTGGGCAAAACCGCCGCCAGCGCCGAGGATTTTCCAGCTTTCATTGTGAACCGCATCCTGATGCCGATGATCAACGAGGCCGTGTATACGCTGTACGAAGGGGTAGGCTCGGTCAAATCTATCGACGAGTCGATGAAACTTGGGGCCAATCACCCGATGGGGCCTTTGGAACTGGCAGACTTTATCGGACTGGACACCTGCCTTGCCATCATGAATGTGCTGCATGACGGGCTGGCCGATACCAAGTATCGCCCCTGCCCGCTTCTGACAAAATATGTCGAAGCAGGATGGCTGGGCCGCAAGACCCAGCGCGGGTTCTATGACTATCGTGGGGAAACCCCAGTGCCGACGCGCTGATCAGTCTTTCAAAGCCAGCGTGCGTTCGCGCAACCAGGCGACAAATCCACGCGGATTGCCCTTCCACTCTTCGATCTCGGCCCGTTCAATCGGCGCCCCCACGACGGGGCACTGCGGCTTGTTCAGGGCATGCGCCACTTCGTAAATAAGCAGGCCCTGCCGCAGGGTGGACGAGATCTTGTCCGCGATATGATACCAACGCGAATTGCTACCAGGGAAAAAGATAGGTACGACCTGCGCTTTGGATTTCTGGATCATCTTCGCAGTGAAGGGGTTCCACTCTGCCTCGATGGCCGGGCCAAACCAGTTTTCTGACGTCGAAACTACACCCGACGGGAACAGCACCAGCACGCCGCCGGTCTCCAAGTGTGCCATCGCATCCTTGCGCATCTGGATGCTTTTCTTCTGCGCATCCTCTTCATGCGGGAAAGGCACGGGGATCATGAAAGGGTCAATTTCACTTACACCTGTCAGGATCGAACGGGTGAGGATTTTGTAATCCTCGCGGACATCGCCGATCAGCTTGGCCAGCACCATGCCATCCACCAGACCATGGGGGTGGTTGGCGACAATGATTACGGGGCCGGTCTTTGGCAGGTTGGCGATTTGATCAGCCGGAGTCGTAACATCGATCCCCATCACCTGCAGCGCTTGCGTCCAGAAGGGCTGCCCATCCGGCACGCCCATCGCTTCGAACTTGCGTACCAAACGAACCAACCGCCACTTGCCGGTCATCCATTCCATGGTGCGGATCAGATTGGCTTTCCAGGGGTTGGTGAACGTATTGGCGTAAGAGACACGCTTCTTGTCGTAAGGCTGGTCACCCTGAGCGGCCGATTGGTCGTTCACCACTTCGGACCCATTATGATCATAGCTTTCGACCACCGGTCTCTACTCCACGCGGGTGGCTTAGAAGCCCTCGCCAAATTTGTCTGCGACCAGCGCATCAAGCGCGTCCATCAGGGCGTCGGCCTCGGCTCCGCTGGTCTCAACCTCAATAGAGGTTCCCTTGGAAGCTGCCAACATCAAAAGCCCCATGATCGAGTCCCCGGCGGCGCTTAGCCCATCCCGGCTGACATCTGCCGTTGCGTCAAATTCCTCGACGGTCTCAACAAATTTCGCTGAAGCCCGCGCATGCAGGCCCTTTTCGTTCACAATTTGCAGAGTGCGATTCGCCATGATCTTCCGTTATTCCGCCTGTACATCGAAACTGTTGATGTACTTGCGTCCGGCCGATGCAGCAAGCGCTGCGGCTTCCATCAGGCCAAGATGACGGCTTTTGGCCAGCTTGATCAACATCGGAAGGTTGGCACCATAAAGGATGGTGCGGCTGCCTTTGTCGCAGGCCCCAAGGCTTAGGTTCGAAGGCGACCCCCCGAACATGTCGGTCACCACAACCACCCCGTCGCCGTCGTCCACCGCATCTGCGGCTTCTCGAATTTCGTCGATTTTCCCGGCGCGATCGAATTCTGCAGCGATGGCCACGGTGGCAATGCCGGGTTGTTTGCCCACGACATGCTCAACGGCTGACAGGTATTCTCTGCCCAGCCCCCCATGTGCGACGATCACGATGCCGATCAAGCGGAATTCCCCGTAGGTGTCTTGGCGCTTTGCGCCCGTCGTTCAAGCTCTCTGTGCCTTTTAGACACCCGCCAACCTTTTTCTGCAAGTGCATTGGTTAGTTTTTCAGCCATTGTGACAGACCTATGCTGCCCTCCTGTGCAACCAAATGCTATCGAGAAGTGCGATTTTCCTTCGTCGATATAAGCGGGTAGCAGCAATTCGGTCAGGTCCAGCACCTTGTCAAAGAAGGAATCGAATCTTTCATCCTGCGACACATATTCTGCCACTGCAGCGGACAAACCGTTCAAACTGCGCAAGTCAGGGTCCCAATATGGGTTGCGCAGGAATCGGCAGTCAAAGACCATATCGACCCCGCGCGGCATGCCCCGTTTATAGCTGAACGAATGCACTGAAACCGCCAGACGCGGGCCGCTTTCGCGGCCGAACCAACGCGCCATCTCGGCGCGCAGGTCGTGCAGCGTCAGTTCAGACGTATCAATCAGCGTATCGGCTTGTGCGCGGACTGGCACCAACAGGTCCAGCTCTCGGGCAACACCTTCGCCGGGGCTTTCAGCGGGCGCCATCGGGTGGCGACGACGGGTTTCCGAGAACCGGCGCAGCAGCACATCCGCGCTGCAATCCAGATAGAGCACCTCGGGCTGGACCCGGGTATCGCCCCGCAGCTGTGTGATCAGATCAACCAAGGCGTAGGCCGAAAACTCTCGGTTGCGGGTGTCGACCCCCAAGGCCAGCGGTGCCTTGGGCGCGGAGCCCTCCAGAAGGCGCGGGATCAGCGACAGCGGCAGGTTGTCGATCACCTCATAGCCAAGGTCTTCAAGCGCGTTCAGCGCGGTAGAGCGCCCCGCCCCCGAAGGGCCGGTAACAAGCACAAGGTCGTGTTCTCGATATGTCGGATCAGGGTTGGTCATGCACATCTTCCACCCTTGATATATTGCAGAATCGCTGCGGGGAAATGGTCATAGGTCACTTTGTGAAGCAAGGTGATCTTTTGACCTAGCAGGATCGTATGACGATCTTGCGGCAAGCGGTCGATTTCTTGTTGCGCCATATCAATCACAAGTCGCACTGGGGTCGCAGGAGCGGCTTGGGCGGCCAGAATGCCGACGCCGCGCGCCTCGATCATGCCCCGGATTTGCGGCGGTGCACTTGCAAACACCTGATCCCCCCGCAGGTCCAGCACCGTTTGGTCATCCGCGATCAGATGCGCGCCAAAGGCCATCAACTGCAGTCCAAGCGCCGACTTGCCACTGCCCGAAGGCCCTGTCAGCAAAATGCCCTGCCCGTTCAGGGCAAGGCATGTGGCATGGATCATCTCAGTGTTGGATCCTGCGCGCGCAATCACCAGTTACACCGGCAGACCCACGACGAACCGGGCACCCAGAGGCTCCGAGGTGACATCCGCGTCCGTCGGGCGAATGTTTTCGGCCCAGATCACACCGCCATGCGCCTCGACAATCTGTTTCGAGATCGCCAGACCAAGGCCCGAGTGATCGCCAAATTGCCCGACCGGTCGCTCGGAATAAAACCGGTTAAAGATTTTGTTCAGCGCCTGCTCGGGGATGCCGGGGCCCGTGTCTTCGACCACGACAAGAACGCGGTTTTCACGCTTACGGGCCCAAATCCGAACCGCGTCGCCTTCTTCGCAGAAGGAAACTGCATTGGTGATCAGGTTGACAAACACCTGCGCCAGACGGGCTTCCAGCCCGGTGATTTCAATCGGTTCACCCGGCAAATCCGCAAAGAAATCTACGCCCTGTTCGCGCGCGTCTTTCCCCAGATGCTCGGCCAGATTGCCAAGCATGTTCATCAGGTTGAACAGCTCTTCTTCTTCTTTGACCAGCTCACTGTCCAAACGCGAGGCGTTCGAGATATCGCTGACCAAGCGATCCAGTCGGCGCACATCATGTTCGATCACTTCCAGCAGCTTGGTGCGCTGATCATCGCGTTTGGCCACATGAAGCGTGCCCACCGCAGAACGCAGCGACGCAAGGGGGTTTTTGATCTCATGCGCGACATCCGCCGCAAATTGCTCATTCGCGTCGATCCGGTCATACAACGCTGCCAACATGCCACGCAGCGCGCCAGACAAACGGCCGATTTCATCGGGACGGGCAGTCAGATCAGGAATGCGTACCCGGCTGGGGCTGATCTTGCGCGAGTTATTGTCGCGACCGATTTCAGCTGCGGCCGCCAGATCAGACAATGGATTGGCAATCGTATTGGCCAGCAGCAGCGACAGGCCGATCGACACCAGGATCGCCACAACAAACATTTGCAAAACCTGTTCGCGCTGGGTGCGCACCAGCACGTCAATCTCACCCGCAGCCGAAGACAAGGCAACCACACCCAGAACCGCGCCACCATTCTGGATCGGCGTGGCCACGGTGAAAATGATATTTCCGTCGGCATCTGCCGCGTTTTGCGCGACCGTGCTGCCGCCCAGCGCAGCGCTGGCAACACCCTGCGCCATATCTGATGCCGAAACAGGAGTGTCAGCTCCTCGGCGTGACGGGGTGGTTACCGAAGAAAACCCATCCCAGATAGTATTGAGGAAATCCGTGATCACCGTCGATGTATCTTCGTCCGCCGGCAACGAAGAGGCGCGCCGCTCCAGGCCTTCCGAGGTCGTCAGCAGCTGCCCGGATTTGTCGAAAAGAAAGACTTCGACCCCGCTGGCTAGGTCCAGCCCTTCCAACGTTGCAACAGGGTCCAGCCCATCTGCCGTGGTCAGGTTCACCGGGCCAATCGGCGTGATCTGTGCTTCGAACACATCGGCAATCAGTTCAGCCTGATTGACGAAAGCGCGTTCGTGTTGCTGCACCAAACCATCACGTCCCGGGTCAAGGTACAACACACCTGCGACCAGCACGATCAGGCCCAACAGGTTAAAGGTGATGATCTTGCGCGCCAGCGGAGAGCTCTTCAGCGTCATGAACCCGCGTTTGCGGCGGCGCGCCGACATTTCGGCGTCCCCCTTGGATGGTGTGACCCAATCTTCGCCAATCAGAACCAGATCACCGCCCGAAGTTTGCGTATCGCGCACTGTCATTCCCCTTTGCGGGTTCACTCTTCGTTATAGCGATAGCCGATGCCATAGAGAGTCTCGATTGCTGAAAACTCTGGGTCCGACTGGCGCATCTTTTTGCGCAACCTTTTGATATGGCTGTCAATCGTCCGGTCATCCACATAGACCTGATCATCATAGGCCACATCCATCAGCTGATCGCGGCTTTTGACGAAACCGGGCCGTTGTGCCAGCGCCTGAAGCAATAGGAACTCGGTCACAGTCAGCGACACGTCCTTGCCTTTCCACGACACCGAATGGCGCAGGGGATCCATGCTCAGCTCACCGCGTTCCATCACCTTAGCTTCTTCCGGTGCGTCGCCTTCATCCGAGGCAATGGCCTCTTGGCGACGCAGAAGCGCACGGATGCGCTCAACCAGCAAACGCTGCGAGAAGGGCTTCTTAACGTAATCATCCGCGCCCATTCGCAGGCCCAGAACCTCGTCGATTTCATCGTCTTTGGAGGTCAGGAAAATCACCGGCATTGTGGTTTTCTGGCGCAGCCGCTGGAGCAGGTCCATCCCGTCCATACGCGGCATTTTGATGTCCAGAACGGCCATGTCTGGCAGGCGTTTGTTAAACGCATCCAGCGCGGATTGGCCATCATTGTAAGTTTCTACTTCAAACCCTTCTGCCTCAAGGGTCATGGATACCGATGTCAGGATATTCCTGTCATCGTCGACGAGTGCAATCCTCGACATGGGGGTTATACCTTTTTGCTGCTCTATGCCTGTTTTTTGCCACATTTTCCTTTTTTCCCCCTTGAGAATCAATCCCTAACTGCGAATCACCCCGCCACGCGGGTCCAGTTCAGCCCAAAAAAGGTGACACATTGCTAATTTACATCACCGGATGCGACCGTTTGCGCTAACTGTTGATAGTTTGCGCTAACCTTTTGTCGCACCCGGTTCCCTCTGGAAATCAGCGTGCTATTAGGGGCCGCATCCGCCAAATGCTGGCGGGTTTCGGCGTTGCTGCCGATATCGGATAAAATCGGGCCGCCCTGAGCGGCCGGACTCAGGAGCGAGCACATGTCAACTGGACGGGTGAACCCAAATCAGCGCCTCGAAGATCAAGGTATCAAGGGGTTGGGCCAGGTGTATTACAACCTCATGGACCCCGCGCTGGTCGAAGCCGCGCTGAAGCGCGACGAAGGTACGCTGGGCAATGGCGGCGCCTTTCTGGTGTCCACCGGAGAACACACGGGCCGTTCGCCCAAGGACAAGTTCGTTGTCCGCACCCCCTCTGTTGAAGACAGCATCTGGTGGGAAAACAACAAACCCATGACCCCCGACGCGTTCGACCGCCTGCATGCCGACATGCTGACGCACATGAAAGGCGGCGAATACTTCGTGCAGGATCTGTTCGGTGGCGCTGACCCCGAACACCGTCTGGACGTGCGCATGGTCACCGAGCTGGCATGGCACAGCCTGTTCATCCGCCACCTGCTACGCCGCCCCGAGCGCGAGGAACTGGATACGTTCACGCCCGAATTCACCATCATCAACTGCCCCAGCTTCAAAGCCGATCCTGAAAAGCACGGCTGTCGTTCGGGCACCGTGATCGCGCTGAACTTCGACAAAAAGCTGATCCTGATCGGCGGCACCGAATATGCCGGTGAAAACAAGAAATCGGTTTTCACCCTGCTGAACTACATCCTGCCGGGCAAAGGCGTGATGGCGATGCATTGCTCGGCCAACCATGCAATCAACAACCCCGTCGATACCGCCGTATTCTTTGGCCTGTCGGGTACGGGTAAAACCACCCTTTCGGCTGATCCCGACCGCGTGCTGATCGGTGATGACGAACATGGCTGGTCGGAAAAGGGCACCTTCAACTTCGAAGGTGGCTGCTACGCCAAAACCATCGACCTGTCGGCAGATGCCGAGCCCGAGATTTTTGCGACCACCACCAAGTTCGCCACCGTGATCGAAAACATGGTGTTCGATGAAGACACCAAAGAGCTGGATTTCCACGACGATAGCCTGACCGCGAACATGCGCTGCGCCTATCCGCTGGATTACATCTCGAACGCGTCGGAAACCGCTCTGGGCGGTCACCCCAAGAACATCATCATGCTGACCTGTGATGCCTTCGGTGTTCTGCCTCCGATCGCACGGCTGACCCCGGCACAGGCAATGTATCACTTCCTGTCGGGCTTCACTTCTAAGGTGGCAGGCACTGAAAAGGGCGTGACCGAGCCCGAGCCGACCTTCTCGACCTGCTTTGGCGCCCCCTTCATGCCGCGTCGTCCCGAAGCCTATGGTAACCTGCTGCGCGAAAAGATCGCCAACCACGGCGCAACCTGCTGGCTGGTGAACACCGGCTGGACCGGCGGCGCCTATGGCACCGGCTCGCGGATGCCGATCAAGGCAACCCGTGCCCTGCTGCACGCTGCTCTGGAAGGCTCGCTGAATGATGCAACCTTCCGCAAGGATCAGAACTTTGGCTTCCAGGTTCCGGTCACTGTACCCGGCGTTGACGCCGAGCTGCTGGACCCGCGCGCGACATGGGAAGACAAAGACGCCTATGACGCGCAGGCTGCGAAACTGGTGCAGATGTTCTCGGACAACTTCGCCCAGTACGTACCCTTCATTGACGACGACGTGAAAGCCGCCGCCATCGGCTAAGGCGCGCATCACGGCACGACATTCAGAACGCCCCGGCCCATCGCCGGGGCGTTTTGCGTTTATCCCAAGATGCCCTTACGGATCAGGTTCAACGCCGCAAGAAACAAAATCACCTGTGTCACCTTGCGAAACACTTCGGCATTCAGCCGATCCTGCACTTTGAACCCCAACCACATCCCCACCATCGCCGGCGGGACCATCGCAGCAGAAAGCGGCAAAGTCTGGCTGTTCAATACTCCTGATCCCAAGTGGGACAGAAACAAAACAATCGAGCCGGTCAGAAACAGAACGCCCAGCACCCGCACCATTTCGGATTTTTCGGTGTTGTAGGATAGCAAATAGGCGATCACTGGCGGCCCCCAGACCCCCGCGATGCCGCCGAAAAAGCCCGCAATACCGCCGATCAGGTACTCTGCGCGGTAACGATGGGTCGCGCCGATGACCAGTTGCTTGTTCAGAATCTGACTGAATGCAAACGCGGCAATTGGCACCCCCAGCAGCAAGTAGAACAATTGCGCCGGCAAGACGGTCACCAAGGGCGCGCTAAGCACAATAAACAGAATCGTCGTCCCCATCAGACGCCGATACTGCAGCAGCGACGCCCAGGCCGCCCCCGCTCCATCCCGAAAGGCCTGCGCGATGTTGCTGGTGAACGTTGCCAGGATCAGTGCGGCAAGGGCGACAGGCGCTGGTAAGAAGGCCGAAAAGCCTGAAATCATGACCAGTGGCATGGCAAACCCGACAACGCCTTTTACAAAGCCCGCTGCCAACGCCACGGCAAGGGCAAGCAGGAAATAAAGCGCCGGAACGCCAAAAAATTCGAGCCACATAGGCATTTCCTTTATGAATACCCAAGCTATATCGCAGCTTGCGAGTCCTCGCACTGTCAATAAACTGCGCGACATTATCATTCATTTGGACAATGGACTTTGAATTTTTGTTGCGCTGCAACTGCAAAAAGAATATGCCGACGTGAACCTATCTGAAAGGAGCCGACTCATGCCTCATGATGGACAGGAAATGCCGAAGGCCGCTCTGCTGCCCAATCTTCTGGATCTGACCGGCGCAGCCATTGCGCCCGTAGAAACCCTGCTGGAAAAAGCCACCGCGAAGGTACGCGAAAATACTGTTGTCGATGGCCGCGTCTCGGGCGCCGCTATCGAAGAACACCAACATGCCGCCCATGCGCTGGCATGGCTTGCCACCTATGTGGAATCGCTGCGCCAGATGCAGGCATGGGCCAAACGCGTTTCGGACGAAGGCAAATTCGGCGAGATGGAACAGCTGATCCTGCAGATCGGCTTTGGCGAATATCTCTGGCAGATTCAGGGCGGCATCCCGATGAGCCAGAACGAAATCGCCCGCCCGCTGGACATGGGTCTGGAGCCCGCTGATATCGGCGCATTGATGTCGGACGCTGCCGTCATGACCCTGGCCACCCAAGGCAACACTGTCACCGCGCGGATGCGTCTGGTCGAGCTGATGCGCGACAACGCGGGTCACGCCACCTTCGGCAACACCGGTCTGGACGAAGAGCTGGAAATGATCCGCGATCAGTTCCGCCGCTACGCAGACGAACGCGTTGTGCCCAACGCCCATGAATGGCACCTGAATGATGAACTGATCCCGATGGAAATCATCGAGGAACTGGCTGAAATGGGTGTCTTCGGCCTGACCATCCCTGAAGAATACGGCGGGTTCGGCCTGTCCAAGGCTTCGATGGTCATCGTGTCCGAGGAACTGTCGCGCGGCTATATCGGCGTCGGCTCGCTGGGCACCCGTTCGGAAATCGCGGCAGAGCTGATCGAAGGTGGCGGCACCGACGAACAGAAAGAATACTGGCTGCCGAAACTGGCCAGCGCCGAGATTCTGCCGACCGCCGTGTTCACCGAACCCAACACCGGTTCAGACCTTGGTTCGCTGCGCACCCGCGCAGTAAAAGACGGCGACGATTATACCGTCACCGGCAACAAAACCTGGATCACCCACGCCGCCCGTACGCACATCATGACGCTGCTGGCGCGGACCGACCCCGACTCCACCGATCACCGCGGCTTGTCGATGTTCATCGCCGAAAAGACCCCGGGCACCGATGAAAACCCGTTCCCGACCGACGGCATGACCGGCGGCGAGATCGAGGTGCTGGGCTATCGCGGCATGAAGGAATACGAACTGGCGTTTGACGGCTTCAAAGTCAAAGGCGAGAACCTGCTTGGGGGCGTCGAAGGTCAGGGCTTCAAGCAGCTGATGAAAACGTTCGAAGCCGCCCGTATCCAGACCGCCGCCCGCGCCGTTGGTGTGGCGCAGAACGCTCTGGAAGTCGGCATGCAATACGCCGAAGAGCGCAAGCAGTTCGGCAAGTCCCTGATCAACTTCCCGCGTGTCGGCGGCAAGCTCGCTATGATGGCCGTTGAAATCATGATCGCCCGTCAGCTGACCTATTTCTCGGCTTGGGAAAAAGATCACGACAAACGCTGCGACCTTGAGGCCGGCATGGCCAAGCTGCTGGGCGCCCGTATCGCATGGGCCAACGCCGACAACGCGTTGCAAATCCATGGCGGCAACGGCTTCGCGCTGGAATATCAGATCAGCCGCATCCTGTGCGACGCGCGCATCCTGAACATCTTTGAAGGTGCCGCCGAAATTCAGGCGCAGGTTATTGCACGGCGTCTGCTGGCCTAAGTTACCCTACAAGACAAATACAAACGCCCCGGCCCATCGCCGGGGCGTTTGTATGTTTTTAGAACAGAATTTTGAATTCAGGCGAACTCGACATTCGTGGAAAGCACCGCTCCATCTTCGCTCTCAGTCGGCTCTGGAACTTGGAAAAATCTTCAAGGAATTCACACCACGTTGTTTTCATGAAAACCCCGCTGTAAGTGTCTTCAAGCCATACTATGTGCTTGGCGCGCTCAAGCTGCATAATATGCCCACTGAGCTGCATACCAACCCGCCCACGGAATTGATCATTCGCTCGGTTTGAAACCAGAAGCTTCTTCGTCTCTGAAAAGAACTCCATCAGGTAGAAATTGTACTGCGTGCCAATACCCTCATTTAGAAACAGCATGTCGCCCGCAGTGTAACAACACGCTTCCAAGGAGTAGGGGCTGAAGTCATCCTTTGGCTGCCAATACAGATGCGCAGGGTCGGGGGTAAACTGTAAATTCTCTCGTTCAGGCATCGACTGCTGTTCCATCTTCTCAGAGCTCACTATCCCGTCTTAACAGCCAGCTGACCAGCCCCCGTCTAAAAGGCTCCGACCAATCGGATATCAACCTCGGCCAATTCAATATCGCCGTGGGCATCCAACCACATGGGTTGTGCAATCAGTTTCAGCCCCCTGATCCCCAACTCTGGCAAATCAATCCCCATGGAATGCGCCATCGGCACCCGCACGCCCGCTTTCGGGTTCAGCCCCGGCGCAATCTGCTGCGTCCCCATCTTCAGATGGTGCGCGATGTCCCATTCCCGACATTGCCCGCCATGGCGTGTCACCACCCAGCAATGCATGTCGCTGCACCGCCCCTGCTTTTCTTCGGGGAAGAAATACCCGGTGACATAGCCCGCCTCATAGCCAACGGCCCGCAAGCTCGCCACGAGGTAGGTGTTTATATCCACACAAGAACCCTGCTCCATGCCGCACAGATTTGGAATCTGGTCATAGCCCTCGTAGAAGGGTACGTCGGCGTGGCCATAGGTGAACTGCCGCGCCACGTCCTGCACAATGGCGTCAATCCCGTCGGCACCGCCTCCGGCGCTATCCGCAATATCCAGAGCCGTGGCGGCCAGGTCATCCGCCGCGCGGGTAAACCGATTGCGGCGCGGCGTGAACATGGCGCCCGGATAGCGACCGACACCCGGCGCGAAACGGGTGCGAAACGCCACCGGTCCCTGCACCTGATCTATCACAGCCACCCATTGTCCGCTGCAAGGCTCGCACACCATGCGAAACGGCGCGCCCTCGACATCAAAGCCCACCGGGCAATGATGTGGGGTGGTGACCCCCATGGGCACGAAAAGACGCCCCAAAGCGGGTTTGGTCACGGTTACAGACAGGGTCAACATTGGCGCACCTTTGCATCGGGTTCACCCAGCCTACCCGGCCCCCGTGACAGGCCCGTTACAGGAGATTGAAGCTTTGCTTTTCCCCTTGAGCGCAACACACCCCCGCGACACAGTCAGCACATGAAACACTTGGCCACCATCATCAGCCTGCTTGCTTTGTCAGCCTGCCAAGCCGACGAGACGATCTCGGGATATGCCGATCCTGCGGCTACCTATGTGCTGGAACAGATCAACGGCACAGCGTTCAAAGCACGCGCAACGATCCAGTTCCCAGAAGAGGGCAGGATCAGCGGCGAAGCGCCCTGCAATATCTACTCGGGCAGCCAAACCGCGCCCTACCCGTGGTTCGCGCCCGGCCCCATGATGTCAACGAAACGCGCCTGCCCCGATTTGGCGGCGGAGTCCCTGTACTTTGAAGCCCTGTCGGAAATGACGCTGGCTGAGGTCAGCGGAAACCTGTTGATCCTGACCAACGACAGCGGGAATGAAATGCTGTTTCGCGCCCGTTAGTCCGGCACCGCCATCGCCAAAGTCAGGCTGACCCGGGCATAGCTTTCACCGCTTTCGGCCACCCAGTCGTTGAACGCCGCCTGCACCGCGGCCTGCGCCTTTTTCGAGGTCGCGGCCCCGTCAATTACCCCGGCCATATTCAACGCCGCAACGACAGACTTTGACAGGATGAAATCGTCATAGCCTAACCGCCGCAAGGCATAGGGGCCCGTCATCCCACCCAACCGGCTGCCGTGTTTCTTGATATAGGCGAACAGCCCAACTTGGTCGTCCAGCGGCCAGTTGCCCAGGAAAGACGCGGCCGAGCCATGTTCACGCGCCAGATCAGACAGCATGATCGCATTGTCGCGGACCGAGACGATCTTGGCCCCGTGCCGCACGATGGCCGTGTTGCTCAGATGACCGTCCAGATCTTCATCGGTCATGAAGGCGTTGCGGCCAATGTCGAACCCATAAAACGCTTCTTCAAAGGCCGGCCATTTGTTTTCGATCATCTGCCAGCTTAGCCCGGTCGAGAAAATCCCGCGCGACATCACCGACAGAATGCGATCATCCGTCTGCTGCGCCAATGTGACCTCGGGCGCGGACGGCAAAGCGGCCTCCAGCCCCTCTTCGCCTTTGCGGGCCACGGCCATTTCGCGAATTTCGGCAAAGCTTTTCATCGGTCTTTCTCCAATCGATCAATCAAACGCGCCCGTGGCTCGGGCAAAGGCCTGTCGCCCAACGCATGGGCCAATCCGGTGGTCAGAAAATGCCCGGTGATGCGCAGCCCTGCCAAGACATTTTCCCGTGAGCCATCCCCCGCGCCCAGCATCTCTGCTGGCAAAGGAAACAGCTTATCGGCCCATTCCCCCGCCCCTTCGGCGCTGACGGCGCGGCCCGTGCGGGGCGAAACATAGGCAAGGTCCTCTACATCGCCCGTCACCGCACAGCGGGTCAGGTCCAGCCCGAAACCCAGTTCCTCCAACAGCGACATCTCCCAGCGCAGATAGGCCAGCGGCCACAGGTCGGCCACGCCCAACATGTCCAGCAGGGTCATCGTATGACTGTAAAGCAACGGGTGATTTTCACGTTCGGGCAAGGCAAAGCGCAGCAAAGCGGTGATGGCATTTAGCCCGGCCAAAGCGGTGCGGTCATCCATCACCTGCGCGGCGCGTGACGCCACGGGTTCAACGGTGAACGCGCCCAGATGATCCTCCAGCCGTGCCCGCCATGTCACATCCAGCTGCGCCCCGGGTTGCAGGATCGGGGCCAGCTTGCGGCCCGCGCCTCCGCGCACGACTCCGGCGTGGCGGCCATGTTCCGCAGTGAACAGTTCAACAATCGCGGCATTTTCCCCATGCCGCCGCACCGCCAAAACTGCACCCTGATCACGCCACTCCATAGCGCCCCTTTCTGTTGGGCGAACCGTCGCCCGCGCGGGGCGCAGATGTCAAGAAAGGCCGGGCTGATCCAACAGGTGCCGCCCTTGACGGTCCTCGACCTCAATCACCCAAATGTCGGGGTCAAACGAACGCTGTTTGGTGGCAGATGCATCAACATCAGCTTCGGCGCCCGAGGCCAATTCGACCCACTGCCGATCTCCGGTCATCAGATCGATTGAGCGTTGAAACAGCACCGCCTGCCCGTCCAGTGTGCTGAGTTTGATCAACACAGCCCCCGCCGTGTCATCGCCATGGGCCACGACATAGCCCATGATCCCTTCCAGCTGCAGCCGTTGCAGATAGGCCTGCACCCAGAACTGCGTGGCCAAACGCGCCATTTACGCGTTGCCGTCTTTGAAGTCCAAACCCATCTCGCCGTAGCGCTCAGCCTCTTCCAGCCAGCCGGGACGCACTTTGACCTGCAAGAACAGATGCACCTTGCGGCCCAGAAACTCGGTCAGCTCTTGGCGTGCGGCCTGCGACACCGCCTTGATGGTTTCACCCTTGTTGCCCAGCACGATGCCCTTATGGCCATCGCGCGCGACATAGATGATCTGATCCACCTTGGCCGAGCCATCCTTGCGCTCTTCCCAATTCTCGGTCTCGACCGTCAACTGATAGGGCAGTTCCTGATGCAGGCGCAGGGTCAGCTTCTCGCGGGTCATCTCAGCCGCGATCATCCGCATCGGCAGATCTGCGATCTGATCCTCGGGGTAAAGCCACGGACCCTCGGGCAGCTCTTGTGCCAACCATGTGCGCAGGTGATCCACCCCATGGCCCTTTTCAGCCGAGATCATGAAGGTTTCTTTGAACGGATAAGCCTCATTGAGCTTGGCAGTCAGGGCCAGCAACGCTTCGGATTTCACCCGGTCGATCTTGTTGATCGCCAGCGCGACAATCTGGTTCGGCGTCGTGCGCTCGTGTAGCGCGTCGATGATGGCTTGTGTGCCTTCGGTCAGGCCACGATGCGCTTCGACCATCAAGACCACGATATCGGCATCCGCCGCCCCGCCCCAGGCCGCCGCCACCATCGCGCGGTCCAACCGGCGCCGCGGTCGAAACAGGCCCGGCGTGTCGACAAACACCAACTGGCTGTCGCCCTCCAGCGCCACGCCGCGAATGCGGGCGCGGGTGGTTTGCACCTTGTGGGTCACAATCGACACCTTGGCGCCAACCATGCGGTTGGTCAGGGTGGACTTGCCCGCATTGGGCTCGCCGATCAGGGCGACAAATCCGGCACGTGTGGTCATGAGCAGCCTTTTTTCATTACAAGGGCGCGGTGTAGCCGATTGCGGCTGTCAGGGCCAGCCCCGGCAAAATTACTTGCTTTCAAGGCGCGCCAACAAGGCCTTGGCCGCTGCCTGTTCCGCATGGCGTTTCGACCCTGCCGTGGCCTGTTCCTCGTTTCCATCCTGCAAACGGGCGGCGATGGTAAAGACAGGGGCGTGATCGGGGCCGCTGCGCGCTACTTCGACGTATTTCGGCGGTTGCTGCCCACGCGCCTGCGCCCATTCCTGCAGCGCCGTTTTCGGATCGCGGGCGTCGGCTTTGACATTCGCGATCCGGTCGCCCCAATGCCGCAGGACCACGCCGCGCGCGGCCTCAAACCCGGCATCCTGATAGACAGCGGCCAAGACGGCCTCCATTGCGTCGCCCAACAGCGCTTGCTTGCGCCGCCCACCCGACAGCATCTCGGATCGGCCAAGCTTCAGCACAGCCCCCAGATCAATCTGGGCGGCAACCTCGGCGCAGGCTTCTTTGCGCACCAATGCATTGAACCGTGGTGCCAACTGCCCCTCGGACGCACCTTTATCCGCCGACAACAATGCCTCGGCCATTACCAGCCCCAACACCCGGTCGCCCAGGAATTCCAACCGCTGGTTGTCGGGGCGCGTGGCAGAGCTGATCGAGCTATGAGTCACCGCGCGCACCAGCAGTTCGGGGCGCTTAAAATCGTGCCCCAAACGTGCCGCAAAGGCTTTCAGGTCGGCCGAGAGCTTCACTCGACCGCCTTAAAGAACCGATCCGGACGCCATGTCCAGAAGAAGAACAAAGACCGACCCGCCGACGAGAACATGATCCGGTCCGCGCGTCCGATCAGGTACTCTTCGGGCAGATAGCCAACACCGCCCGACAAAAGCGAGAAGCGACTGTCCTGACTGTTGTCGCGGTTGTCGCCCATGAAGAAATAGTGGCCTTCGGGGACGTTGAATACCTCGGTGTCATCGGCGTAAAGGCGGGTGCCGATGTTCAGGATCGAATGGCTTTTGCCATCCGGGAAAGTTTCGGTGAAGCGTTGCTTGATACAGGTGCCGCCCTCGCCCACCGGACGGTTGGAACATTGGGGCATGTTGCCGATGGGGCCCTGACGTTCTTTGATTTCCTCAAACGGGGCTTGCTCTTCCAGCTTCACGGCCTCGCCGTTGATATGCAACACGCCTTCTTTGACCTGAATCGTATCCCCGGGCAGGCCAACCAGACGTTTGATGAAATCCGAATTGTTGGACGGGTGGCGGAACACCACAACATCGCCGCGCTTAGGGTCGCGCGCCAGAATGCGATCTTCAATCGGGCACAGGCTGAACGGGCAGGAATATTTTGAATAGCCATAGGCCATTTTGTTGACGAACAAGAAGTCGCCCACCAGCAACGTGTCTTTCATCGAGCCAGACGGGATCCAGAAAGGCTGAAAGAACAGGGTGCGGAATACGCCCGCGATCAGCAGCGCATAGACGACCGTCTTGATGGTTTCGCCAATGCCGTCGCCTGATTTCTCTTTTGCCATCTGCCCGATGCCTTTTCGATTAAAAACTGTCTCAGCTACATGAGCGGGCTTGGGGGGGCTGTCAAGCCACCGGGCGCGCCTCGATCACCACGAAAGCCTGCGCCCAAGGGTGATCGTCGGTCAGCGTGACATGGATCAGCGCCTCATGGCCCGCCGGAGTCATTTGCGCCAGACGTTCCGCCGCCCAGCCGGTTACATGCATCACTGGCTGGCCTGTCTCCAGATTGCTGACCGACATATCCTTCCAGGCGATTCCCATGCGCAGCCCGGTGCCCAGCGCCTTGGAACAGGCCTCTTTGGCGGCCCAGCGCTTGGCATAGGTACCGGCCACATCGGCGCGGTTTTCCGCCTTGTGTTGCTCCAAGTCGGTGTAAACCCGGTTGCGAAAGCGGTCGCCAAAGCGGTCCAGCGTGCGCGCGATCCGGTCAATGTTCGCAAGGTCCGTGCCGATGCCAAGGATCATGTCGCCCCCTACTCCGCGCCACGCACAGGTGGCAAATACAGAAAGTCAGGCGCGACCTCGGCGGCCACCCACGCACCGCTTTCATCCTGCCGGAAAAGGCACCCCGCACTATACGCAGCCTCGGCATAGACGGTGAACACCACCTGTTTACCTGCAGCGGTGGCGCGCTGGCGCGCTGCGTCGGGATCTGCCGACAGCTGCGTGTCCGGTTGTAGGCCCGATATCAGCACATCCGACGCCTCTTCGGCCCCACAGCCAAAGTACAGCGTCGCCGGAGGCGCGATATCGGCGGCGATCGTCACGCGCGCGCCTCGTCCATCAGTCGGCGCATCTCGCGGATCGCCGGGTCCAGCCCCATGAAGATCGCCTCACCGATCAGGTAATGGCCGATGTTCAATTCCATCACCTCGGGGAAAGCCGCAACAGGCTGCACGGTGTCATAGGTCAGCCCATGCCCGGCATGCACCTCAAGCCCCAGCTCATGACCATAACGGGCCATCTCGCGCAGGCGCTCCAGCTCGGTGTCGCGCTCTGCGAACGCACCTTCGGCGTGAAAATCACAATAGGCGCCGGTGTGCAGCTCGATCACCTCGGCCCCGATACGGGCGGCAGCTTCGATCTGGGCGGGATCCGCAGCAATAAAGATCGACACCCGGCTCCCGGCCTCGCGCAGGGGGGCAATAAAATGCGCCAGCCGGTTTTCGTCTTTGGCCACTTCCAACCCACCCTCGGTGGTGCGCTCTTCGCGCTTTTCGGGCACGATGCACACCGCATGCGGCTTGTGGCGCAACGCGATTTTCTGCATCTCATCAGTCGCCGCCATCTCAAAGTTCAGCGGCAGCGTCAGCGTCTCCATCAGGCGCTCGATATCTTCATCCGAGATGTGGCGGCGATCTTCGCGCAGATGCGCGGTGATCCCATCCGCCCCCGCGGCCTCGGCCAGTTGAGCGGCGCGGATCGGATCAGGGTAAGCACTGCCGCGCGCATTGCGCACGGTGGCCACGTGGTCAATATTCACACCCAGCCGCAAGCGGCCCAACGGTTCGGTCAGCATGTCAGCCATTCAAGCATCCTTCCTTGCCGCTCAGCCCTGTTCATCGGCTTTCTTGCGAGCGGCCTTCTCGCGCAGCTCCTCGAGCTTCTTCTTAATCTTGCCCGCGCGCCGCTTCTGATAGGCAGCGATCACTGGCACACTGAGGTAGTAACACACCACCCCGGCAATGATACCCGGCACGATGCCGCCCACCAGATAGGGCAAAAAGACCTCGTCAAAAAACTGCGACAGGCGCGCCCAATCCGCATCGCGATCCGTGAACAACGCGCCGAAGTTTACCAGCAGGTCCTGACCAGCGCCAAAGAACTTGTCGACCAAAGAGTCGTCCACCTCGTCTTCAAACTCGGTCCCCCGCAGAAAGTGACCCACTTTCAACGACACCACACCAATGGGGATATAAGTCAGCGGATTGCCAAAAAACGTGCCCGCCAAAGAGGCCAGCATATTGCCGTTCATGACCCGCGCGATCAGCGCCGCGATGACGAAATGCAGGCCGTAAAACGGGGTAAATGCTGTGAATACGCCGGCAAAAATCCCGCGCGCGATCCGTTCAGGGCTGTCGGGCAAACGCCGCACCCGATGGCGCATATAGTAAAACGCCCGCTGCCAACCGCCGCGAGGATAGATGAACTCCAGTACGATCTGAATCCAGGAGCGTTTATCGCGGCGCTTGAAAACCAAGCCGGGGTTCCTTCTGGCGGGTCAGGGCTTGCGCGTGGCATCCCTGAAACGGTCTATTTCGGCAACATCATTTTCGGCTTCAAGCGCCGTCATGACAGTATGGAGATGTTCCGCATCGCGCAGTTCGACATCTATCAACAACCGATAGAAATCAGGCTTGCGGTCTGCGAAATGCATGTCTGCAATATTGGCCTTCTGCTCTCCGATCAAGGTGCATATCCGGCCCAAAACACCCGCGTCGTTTCGGATGGTCACATTCAGGGTTACCGTGTTCACCGCAGGGTGCGTGCCCGAGTGCCAATGCAGATCAACCCAACGTTCGGGCTGATCTTCAAATTCTTCCAGCGCGGGGCAATCAATTGCGTGCACAATCACACCCTGGCCACGGTGGGTGATGCCGATGATGCGTTCTCCGGGGACCGGCTGACAGCACGGCGCGCGCGAGACTTGCTGATCAGGGGTCAGGCCGACAACCGCACGATCCGCATCAATTTCATCCGACGTGTCGTGCACCATGTCAGGATAGACGGCCTCCAGCACATCCTGACTGCGCAACTCGGCACTGCCAAGGCGCGCCAGAACCTCTTCGGCGTCATCCAGTGCCAGCCCCTTGGCCGCCGTGCGCAGCGCTTTTTCGGTGGCTTTCTTCCCGACGTTTTCAAAAGAAACCCGGGCCAGTTCGCGCCCCAGTTTAATGTAACGTTCGCGGTCATCCTCGCGCAGCGAACGCCGGATCGCTGCCTTGGCACGCCCCGTAACCACAATGTCCAACCACGTGGCCTGCGGGCGTTGCCCTTCGGCGGTGATAATCACCACGGACTGCCCGTTCTTAAGCCGGGTCCACAGCGGCACCCGGATGTTGTCCACCTTGGCGCTGACGCAGCTGTCACCGATCCTTGTGTGGATCGCATAGGCATAGTCCAGCGGCGTTGCCCCTTTGGGCAGTTTCACCACATCACCCTTGGGCGAGAAGCAAAACACCTGATCCGAGTACATCTCTAGTTTGACGTTCTCAAAGAACTCTTCGTGGTCATCCGCGTTGGCAAACCGTTCGTTAAGCGCCGCCAGCCACTTGGCCGGGTCCACTGCAAACGGGTTCGCCGCGCGCACACCATCGCGATACGACCAATGCGCCGCCACACCCGATTCCGCCACCTCGTGCATCTGCCAGGTACGGATCTGAATCTCGACCCGCTTGCCGTCGCGCCCCGACACGGTGGTGTGGATCGAGCGATAGCCGTTCGACTTGGGCTGGCTGATGTAATCCTTGAACCGCCCGGGCACCGCGCGCCAGCGGTGGTGGATCGCACCCAGCACCTGATAGCAATCCGCATCCCTGCGCGTGATCACCCGAAAGCCATAGATGTCAGACAGGCGCGAAAACCCCTGGTTCTTTTCCTTCATCTTGCGCCAGATCGCATAAGGACGTTTGGCGCGACCAAAAACATCGGCCTCTATCCCGGCTTCAGACAGGGCCTGTTCAATGTCACTGGTGATCTTCTGAACAACATCCCCGGTTTCTTTCTGCAGAGTCAGAAAGCGCCGCATGATCGAGCTGCGCCCCTCGGGGTTCAGCACGCTAAAGGACAAATCCTCCAGCTCTTCACGCATCCACTGCATCCCCATGCGGCCTGCGAGGGGCGCATAGATATCCATGGTCTCATGCGCCTTTTGTGCCTGCTTTTCGGGGCGCATGGATTTGATCGTGCGCATGTTGTGCAAACGGTCAGCCAGCTTGACCAACAGCACCCGCAAGTCCTTGGACATGGCCATGAACAGCTTACGGAAGTTTTCAGCCTGCTTGGTCTCGGAGGATGACAATTGCAGGTTGGTCAGCTTGGTGACGCCATTGACCAGTTCAGCAATATCTTCGCCAAACATCTCGGCCACTTCGCCGTAGGTCGATTTTGTGTCTTCGATGGTGTCGTGCAACAGCGCGGTGACGATGGTGGCATCGTCCAGCCGCATCTCTGTCAGGATCGCCGCAACGGCCACGGGATGCGTGAAATAGGGCTCGCCCGACTTGCGGAACTGCCCTTCGTGCATCCTCTCGCCATAGGCATACGCCCGGCGGATCAGGTCTTCGTTGGTATGCGGATTGTAAACAAGGACCAGCTCGATCAGGTCTTCGACGTCGATCTGCTGTTGCATTTGGTCCTTGTCCGGGTGGCGGGGGCCGAAATTACTTCTGGCCCTGAGCTTCCATCAGCGCGCGCAGCAGTTTTTCTTCGGACATGTCGTCCTCGGCCGGCTTGTCAGCCGCCTCTGCACCACCGCCCATCAACAGCGCCATCGAATCTTCTTCGGGCTCGTCGACTTCGATCTGGGTCTGGTTGCTTTCGATCATACGCTCGCGCAACTCGTCAGCCGATTGGGTCTCTTCAGCGATCTCGCGCAGCGACACAACGGGGTTCTTATCGTTGTCGCGGTCCACCGTCAGGGCACCACCAGCAGAAATCTCGCGCGCACGATGTGCGGCCAGCATTACCAGCTCGAACCGGTTGGGAACTTTATCAACGCAATCTTCGACCGTCACGCGGGCCATGGAAAACTCCAATCCAGAAATGGGAAGTTGAAACGCCTATCTATTGAGTCGCCATGGCGTTGACAAGAGCAGAATACTCAGATCCCCGCCCGACATCGCGCCAAAGCGCCTTTTTAGCAGCGAAACCCCGTTTCCCCGCCCTAAAACGCTTTGGTCGGTCAAATTCCGGTTTGCTTAACTGATTCGAAATTGTTGCCCGGTCTCATAGGCGCGGATCGGGCGTGCCACCGCTTGGGTTGAATGACGTTGCGTAAGAAAGCCGTGTAACTTGTCTAAATGTATCAGTTTCGTGACGCGGTGTGAAATCGCGACCCTTGCGACAATCCCATTGTTCGCGCTATCCCAAAGGGCACGTTCCGCAAATAAATTCAAGTCCGCTACCACTCACCACTCACGGCGACAGCGGAGCGCATTGCTGAAAGGATATTAGATGTTCTACCGAGACGAACGGCTGGCGCTGTTCATTGACGGCTCCAATCTTTACGCCGCTGCCAAGGCCCTTGGCTTTGACATCGACTACAAGCTTTTGCGTCAGGAATTCATGCGCCGCGGCAAGCTTCTGCGCGCCTTTTACTATACCGCGCTTCTGGAAAACGATGACTATTCCCCCATCCGTCCGCTGGTGGACTGGCTGCATTACAACGGCTTCACCATGGTGACGAAACCGGCCAAGGAATACACCGATTCCCAAGGCCGCCGGAAAGTCAAAGGCAACATGGATATCGAACTGACCGTCGATGCCATGGAACTGGCGCCGCATGTTGATCATATCGTACTGTTCTCTGGCGACGGCGATTTCCGTCCGCTGGTCGAAAGCCTGCAACGCAACGGCGTGCGCGTATCGGTTGTTTCCACCATTCGCAGCCAGCCGCCAATGATCGCCGATGAATTGCGCCGTCAGGCCGATAATTTCATCGAGCTTTACGAACTCAAAGACGTCATCGGCCGTCCCCCGCGTGAACCACGTGAAGACGAACCGATGCAGTTCGAGACCAACGAACAATAAACTCAAAACCGGGGCCCGCGCCCCGGTTTTTCATTTTAACAGGTGAACGCGGCAGGGGTTCATGCCACCTTGGGTTCACACACCCGGAGGCGCTCCAATGATTTCAGCACAGTTCCTGATCACCGCCTTTTTCGTTGTTCTGATCCCCGGAACAGGGGTGATCTATACCTTGGCCATCGCCCTGGGACGCGGACGCCGCGCCGCCAGTTTTGCTGCTCTGGGCTGCACCTTTGGCATTGTACCGCACCTTGCCGCCGCCATTCTCGGCCTCGCCGCAATCCTGCATTCCAGTGCCCTCTTGTTTCAGATCGTCAAATTTGCGGGCGTCGCCTATCTGCTCTATCTGGCGTGGCAATCCCTGCGGTCGGGCGGGGCGCTCAGCCTCGACAACACGCCCACGACGGATCAGGGCTGGCGCATCGCCCGGCGCGGCGCGTTGATCAACATCCTCAACCCCAAGCTGTCGCTGTTCTTCATGGCGTTGCTTCCGCCCTTTTTGTCGGGCAACCCCACTTCTGCGCAGGCCGAAATGATCCTGCTGGGCGGGGTCTTCATGATGATGACCTTTGTGATCTTTATGATCTATGGCGTGTTTGCCGCCGCGGCCCGTCGCTGGATTTTGGAATCTGAACGCGCGATGGCATGGCTCAATCGCAGCTTTGCCGCACTCTTTGCCGCCCTGGCCGCCCGCCTTGCGATGGAGCGCGCCTAAAGCCAGCCTTGCCCAATCGCGCCTTCCCCGCTACGACCAGCGCCCACAGCTTCTGGCGCAGACAAGGTACAACCGCGATGCCCGACTATTATGCCTTCACCGACGGAGCCTGCTCCGGCAATCCCGGCCCCGGTGGCTGGGGCGTTTTGCTGCAAGCCCGCGAGGGCGAGGCCGTGCTCAAGGAACGCACGCTGAACGGTGGTGCGCCCGACACCACCAACAACCAGATGGAACTTATGGCTGCGATCAGCGCGCTTGAAACGCTGGGCCGCGCCACCGCGATCACCGTGGTCACCGACAGCGCCTATGTCAAAAACGGCATCACCCAGTGGATTCACGGCTGGAAGCGCAAAGGCTGGAAAGCCTCGGGCAATAAGCCGGTCAAGAACGTCGATCTGTGGAAACGGTTGGATGCGGCACAAGCCCGCCATCAGGTGACGTGGAAATGGGTCAAAGGCCATGCCGGACACCCCGAAAATGAACGCGCCGATGAACTGGCCCGCGCCGGGATGGCGCCGTTCAAGCCATGAGCATCACCTCGACACTGGATCTGGCAGCGGTGCTGATCTTCGCCCTTTCTGGCGGGCTCGCCGCCAGCCGGGCGCAGCTGGATATCGTCGGTTTCGTCTTTATCGCCTGTCTGACGGCTGTCGGGGGCGGCACCTTGCGTGACTTGCTGCTGGGGCGCGATCCGGTGTTCTGGGTACAGCAACCCGAATACATCCTGATCGCAACCGGGGCGGCCATCGTGGTGTTCTTTACAGCGCATCTGCTGGAAAGCCGTTACAACACCCTGCGCTGGCTGGATGCCTGCGCCCTCGCTGTCGCGGTATCGGCGGGCACAGGGGTCGCCCTTTCAGTCTCCGCCCCGGCCGTGATTGTCGTCACCATGGGCGTTGCAACGGCGTGCTTTGGCGGCTTGATGCGGGATGTGGTGTGCAACGAAGTGCCTCTGATCCTGAAACCCGGAGAGCTTTACGCCACCGCCGCTTTCGCCGGATCTCTGACCGCATTGCTGGTGCTATGGCTGGCCGTGCCAACCTTCATCGCGTTGCTGGCCGGCGCCGCAGTTACGTTCCTTTTGCGTGCAGGCAGCATGGTATTTGGATGGCAACTACCCGCCTATAAATCGCGACCGCCACGCTGAACTATTGCACCTGTTCCGGCATCTCCATGCCGCGCAGAAACTCTTCGGATTCCATTGCGCGTTTGCCCGGCCGTTGCGCCTTTAGCACCGCCACCGCGCCATCGCCACAGGCGATGGTCAGGTCGCCCAACACCGCCCCCGGCGCGCCCGTACCCTCGACAAGACGCGAAGCCAGAAGCTTGACCCGAACGCCGTTCATTTCACACCACGCCCCCGGAAACGGCGACAGGCCGCGAATTTTGCGATCCACCTCAGCCGCCGGGGCGGACCAATCCACCCGCGCCTCGGCTTTGTCGATCTTATGGGCATAGGTCACGCCCTCTTCGGGCTGCACCTCGGGAGTTAGCTCTGGCAAACGCGCCAGCGCCTCAACGATCAGCGCCGCTCCCATAACCGACAACCGGTCATGCAACCCGGCAGTGGTTTCCTCGACCCCAATCGGTGTGGTCTGGCGCAACAAGACCGGCCCCGTGTCCAGCCCGGCCTCCATCTGCATGATGCAAATCCCGGTTTCCGCGTCCCCCGCCATAATCGCCCGATGGATCGGCGCCGCCCCGCGCCAGCGCGGCAGCAAAGAGGCGTGAATGTTCAGGCAGCCATGCCTTGGCGCATCCAAAATCGCCTGCGGCAGGATCAACCCATAGGCCACCACCACCGCGATGTCGGCCTGCAGATCAGCCAGCGCTTGCTGCGCGTCAGCGCCTTTCAGAGAGACCGGATGCCGTACCTTCAACCCCAGCGCTTCGGCGCGCGCATGCACGGGTGTGGGGCGGTCCTTTTTGCCCCGTCCCGCCGGGCGCGGCGGCTGGCAGTACACGGCGGCAATATCGTGCCCGGCCTCGACCAAGGCGTCCAGCACCGGCACGGAAAAATCGGGTGTTCCCATAAAGATGATACGCATTGGCGGGCCTCCTGCGCTTGGCTATACGCCGCCTTCCCCGTCGCAGCAACCGGGCTGACAACAGGCCAGCACCTGCGCGTTGCCGCCACAGCAATCCTGCACCAGATAGCCCACCATGGCGCCCACCTTGGCGAAATCCACCCGATAGATGATCCGCCGCGACTGGCGTTGTGAGGTGATCAACCCCGCCTGCGCCAAAGCGTTCAGGTGAAACGAGTTGCGCGACGAGCTGGACCCGACCGCTTCGCCGATCTCACCCGCAGGCGCGCCCGCTGGCCCGGCCTTCACCAAATAGCGCAGCATCCGCAGCCGCGTTTCCTGTGACAACGCCGAAAGCGCGCCGATGACTTGACTCTCATCCATTATTCAATAACTCTTGATATATTGAGATTAACTCGAGGCTACACCATGACCCATGCTCCCGCAACTCTGGCGCAGCTCTTGCCGCTGCTCGAACAAGCCGCCGCCGATACGCCCGTGATCTTTGCCACTGACAGCGCCCGGATCGGGCCGGGATATCACGTGACGGAACTGAAACTGGCGCAGATCAATTCCATTGACTGCGGCGGAAACCTGAACACATGGGTTGAGACCCAGCTGCAATTGCTGGACGGTGCTGACGGCGCCTATCTGCAAGCCGGTAAGGTGGCCTCGATTCTGCGCCGCTCGGCCCAGACGATCGCGGGCCTGTCTGACGCCCCGCTTTGGGTGGAAATGGCGCCGCGCAACCAAGGCCTGTCGCGCTATCGTATTGGCGCGGTGCAAGATACCGGCGGTGCATTCAAGGTCACACTGACCCACGATCAGGCGCAGTGCAAACCGGCGGTCAGCCTTGGCTGCTGTGGCACACAAGCGATGGAAAGCTACTGCGCTTAGCGCAGTTTCGCGGCCTTTTTCAGCAACCTGTCGCGCTTCAGGCGTGACAGGTGATCGAAATACATCTTGCCGTTCAGGTGGTCGATCTGGTGCTGCACAGACGTGGCCCAGAGGTCGACAAAATCGCGCTCTTCCATCTGCCCGCCGGCGTTCAAAAACCGCACCATAACGGCACGCGGGCGCTCAATCACCGCTGAAACGCCGGGCAGGTTGGGCGACGCCTCTTCATGTGCGCGCAGCTTGACCGAGGCATGAATGACTTCGGGGTTGGCCAGCAAAACCGCCTTGCCGCGCGTGTCAGAACAATCGACCACCGCCAATCGCTGCATCACGCCAATCTGCGGCGCGCCCAGCCCGTAACCGGGCATGGCATCCATGGTTTCCACCATGTCGGCCCAAATTTGACGGATCTCATCGGTGATTTCGGCCACGGGTTGCGCAGCCGTGCGCAGACGCTTGTCAGGCCATGAAACGAACGGGCGCGACGTCACGTGCGGGTCCGTTCGCGTTTCAGCTTCTGCATCTTGCGGGTGATCATCTGGCGCTTCATCGAGCCCAGATAGTCAATGAACAGCTTGCCGTTCAGATGGTCGATCTCATGCTGCACGCAGGTCGCCCACAGCCCGTCGAACTGCTCTTCCTGCACCTTGCCATCGACGTCCAGCCAGCGCGCTTTGACAATCGCGGGGCGATCGACATCGGCGTACTGCTCGGGAATCGACAGACAGCCTTCCTCATAGGTGCTGATCTCATCTGATTCCCATGTGATTTCCGGGTTGAACATGGCGACGGGTTTGGGCGCCTCGCCCTCTTCCTTGACGCAGTCCAGCACGATCAGCCGTTTCAGGATACCGATCTGCGGCGCGGCCAGCCCAACGCCTGGCGCGTCATACATGGTTTCCAGCATGTCATCCGCCAGCTTGCGCAGCTCGGGCGTGATGTCATCAACCGGTTCGCAGACCTTTTTCAGCCGCGGGTCGGGGTGGATCAGGATCGGATAAATAGCCATGGCCGTCATTTAGGACATACGCCCTATCTGCGCAATGGCGTGAACACGGCGTTCCGCCATTGACCTTCGCGCCCGCACGCGGAAAACAGGTGAGGCACTGCACAGGACCACGCCATGAACTTCGACGAGATCATCGACCGCCGCAACACCCATTCCCTTAAGTGGGACGGGATGGAAGAACGCTATGGCGTTTCCCCCGGTACCGGCCTGCCGATGTGGGTCGCAGATATGGATTTCCGCCCGCCTCAGGGCGTAAGCGACGCGCTCCGCAAGATGGCCGATCATGGGGTCTATGGCTACTATGGTGACGACACCGCCTATCGCGCGGCGATCTGCTGGTGGATGGAAAATCGCCACGGTTGGCAGGTCGATCCCAAATCCATTTTCACCACCCACGGGTTGGTCAATGCCGTCGGCCTGTGCCTGAACAGCTATACCCAGCCCGGCGATGGGATCGTCCTGTTCACCCCCGTCTACCACGCCTTTGCCCGCACGATTAATGCCGCCGGCCGCAAGGTTGTGGAGTGCCCGCTGGCGCTGGTGAACGGCCAGTACAAAATGGACTTCGCCGCCTATGATGCCCAGATGACCGGGGCCGAAAAAATGGTGATCCTATGCTCGCCGCACAATCCCGGCGGGCGGGTCTGGACGCGCGAAGAACTGCAAGGCGTCGCCGACTTCTGCAAACGTCATGACCTGCTGCTGGTGTCCGATGAAATTCACCACGATCTGGTCTTTGGCGGCCACAAACATATCGCGATGCCTCTGGTCGATCCGTCAATCCAGGACCGGCTGATCCTGCTGACCGCCGCGTCCAAGACGTTCAACATTGCCGGCACCCACACCGGCAACGTCATCATCACCGACCCAACCCTGCGGCGCAAATTCGCCGGTACGATGATGGCGCTTGGCCTGTCGCCCAATTCTTTCGGCCTGGAAATGGTCACCGCCGCCTATTCGCCCGAAGGCGCAGCATGGGTAGATGCGCTGGTCGAATACCTCGACGAAAACCGGCGCCTTTTTGATGCCGCGATCAACGCGATCCCCGGGTTGCAGTCGATGCCACTGCAAGCGACCTATCTGGCTTGGGTCGATTTCTCGGCGACCGGCATTACCATGGACGAAGCCCTCAAGCGCGTCGAAAAATCCGCGCAGATCGCGGTAAACCACGGCCCGACCTTTGGGCGGGGCGGAGAAGGATATCTGAGGTTTAACTTCGCCATGCCGCGCGCCCAGATCGAACAAGCCATCTCTCGCCTGCAAGACGCTTTCGCGGATCTGCAATAAAAAAGGCGGCCCGTTCAGACCGCCTTCAAACAACATGAACGCTGTTCACTTTGACAGAAGTGCGATTGGCTCTGGCGTTTCACGATAAAAATCCAGCGGCGCCTTATCCTTTGCGGCGGTGTTGCGCTTGAATTCAAAAATCAGCTCACCGTCTTCTTCTGACGAGGCCACGATCAGCGCTTGATACAGATGGCGCGGCCCGTCAAACACATCGACCAATCCCCGCAGATGCGGCGCGGTTTCGGCATCCAGCGCAAACCCGGTTTCCCAGAACCGCAGCACCGAGAAATAAGACCCCTCGGCCTCTACGCGTAAGCGGTTTTTCTTGCGCAGCGACGCTTTGCGCGCGCGCTCCAATCCTTCGCGGACTTCTTTCGGCAAAAATTCAGACATCTCAGGCGTCCCATCCCCAAATGGTCCCTTTCAATATACGTCTTCAAAGGTGCATGAAAAGGTAACAATTAGTCGCAAATCCAATTTATCGAATGTTTTCAATGCCGCAATGCAGCAATCCGCCCCGAGCCAGCAAATACATGAACTTAGTTCACTTCGCCCACCTTCGCAGGGCTATTGCCAAGCAGCGCGCGATAGTTAAAGTTTTCCGCAACTTGCGTTCGGAGGATTTTATGCGTTTCGCCCTTTGTTTTCTTGCCAGTCTGGCCATGGCCAGCACCGCTTTCGCCGCCCCGCCCTGTGGTGGCAGCTTCAATTCGTGGATGAAGGGTCTAAAGGCCGAAGCAGTGCAGAAAGGGCATGGCAAATCCAGCGTCGACAAATTCTTTTCCGGCGCCCGCCAAGACCCGGCGGTGATCAAGGCGGATCGCTCGCAAGGCGTTTTCCAGCTGGATTTCATCACTTTCTCGCGCCGCATCATCAGCCAGAACCGAATCGACAATGGTCGCCGCAATGCGCAGAAATACGACGCTATCTTTGATCAGATTGAACGCAAATACGGGGTTTCGCGCGGCGTGCTTCTGGCCTTCTGGGCGTTGGAAACCGATTACGGCGCGGTGCAGGGCAACTTCAACACGCTGAACGCGCTGGTGACCCTGTCCCATGACTGCCGCCGCCCCGAACTGTTCCGCCCGCAAATCTTTGCGGCGCTGGAACTGTACGAAAACGGCGATTTCGACCCGGCCCGCACCACCGGCGCATGGGCCGGTGAAATCGGCATGGTACAGATGCTGCCCGAAGACATTCTGACAAATGGGGTGGATGGCGATGGCGATGGCCATGTGCGGCTGAAGACCTCGGCGCCCGATGCGCTGATGTCCGGCGGCAAGATGCTGCAATCGCTGGGCTGGCGTGCCGGAGAACCGTGGCTGCAGGAAATCGCTGTGCCGTCCGATCTGGATTGGTCACAGACCGGGCTGGATACCAAGAAAACCGTCAGCCAATGGGCCAAGCTGGGCGTGAAACCCCGGGCGGGTAGCTTTGGCAATGGCAACCTCAAAGCCTCGGTTCTGCTGCCGATGGGGCGCAAGGGCCCGGCCTTCCTCGCCTACCCGAATTTCGAAGTCTATTTCGAGTGGAACAAAAGCTTCGTCTATGTGACCTCCGCCGCCTATTTCGCCACCCGTCTCGAAGGTGGCCCGGTCTATACCGCGGGCAATCCCGACGCAGGGCTGTCAGGTGCGCAGATGAAACAGCTGCAGCAAAAGCTCACGAACCGCGGTCACGATGTGGGCGGGATTGATGGCATTCTGGGCGCAAAAACCCGTGCCGCCGTTCAGGCTGAACAAAAGCGCCTTGGTCTGCCCGCTGACGCTTGGCCCACGCCGGCACTTTTGAACAAGCTGTAATGCTGCATCTGCGATATGCATGGGATGTGCATCGGTTGTGCATCCCTTGTGTATCGCGGTTCAGGCCACCATCGACTCGGCCTTTTTCAGGTCGACCGAGACCAGCTGACTGACCCCCTGTTCCGCCATCGTGACCCCAAACAGACGGTCCATCCGGGCCATCGTAACAGCGTGGTGGGTGATGATCAGGAACCGCGTATCGGCGCGCCGGGTCATCTCGTCCAGCAAGTCGCAAAAACGCGTGACATTGGCATCGTCCAGCGGCGCGTCGACCTCGTCCAGCACACAGATCGGCGCTGGGTTGGCCAGGAACACGGCAAAGATCAGCGCCAGCGCCGTCAGGGTCTGTTCACCGCCCGACAGCAGGCTCAGGGTGCTAAGCTTCTTGCCCGGAGGCTGGCACATGATCTCAAGCCCCGCTTCCAACGGGTCGTCGGATTCAACCAGCACCAGCTTGGCCTCGCCACCACCAAACAAGTGTTTGAACAGCATAGAGAAATTGCTGTTCACCTGCTCGAAAGCGGTCAACAACCGTTCGCGCCCTTCGCGGTTCAGGCTTGAAATACCGCTGCGCAAAGCCTTGATCGCCTCTTCCAGATCCTGCTTCTCGCTCAGCAGCTGGTCGTGTTCTTCCTGCACTTCTTTAGCATCTTCTTCGGCGCGCAGGTTCACCGCGCCCAAGGCATCGCGCTGGCGTTTCAGGCGATTAACCTCGTGTTCGATCTTCTCGGCTGAAGGCATCTGATCGGGATCGCAGCCAAGGCTTTCCAGCAGTTCCGCCGGAGAGGTCTCTTGCTCTTCTTCGATCCGCGCAACTGCGGCCGCGACGGTCTCTTTCGCAGCGTCCGAGCGCGCCTCAGCCCGCGCCCGTGCCTCGCGCGCCTCCGAGGCCGCGCGCTCAGCATCGCGTTCGGCTTGCTCCGCATTGCGCAGCGTCGTTTCACCTTCGGCCAGAGTATCAGCAGCCTTGCGACGACGCCCTTCGGCTTCGTCGATCGCGCTGGATAATTCCGCGCGTTTTGCCGCAATTTCTTCGGGGGCCGAGGACGCCTCTTTTAGTTCCTCTTGCGAGGTTTCTTTGCGTTCGCCCAGCTCTTTGATGCGCTTATCAGCCGTTTCCAGCCTGTGTTTCCAACCACTTACCTCTTTGGTGACCTCTTGGCGCCGTTTGGTGCGCGCCTCGCCCTCGCGGCGTAATTCATCATGCGCCGACCGCTTTGCCACCATGGTAATCCGCGCAGCATCGACCACCATCTTGACCTCTTCGACCTGCGCACGGGCGGCGCCCAAGTCCCCCAGATCAGCCAGACCGGTTTCCGCTTCTTTCAAGCGGGTGCGGGCCGCAAGGGCTTCTTCGTTATGGCGACTGACCGCCATGTCGGCGCTTTCCAGCTTGGTCTGTGCGATGGCGCGATCGGATTCGGCGCGCGACAAAGCGCGCCCGCTTTCGGCCACCAAACGATCGGCGTCGCGGCGGGCCTGACGTGCAAGCTTGTCGGCCTCGGTCAAATCCGCCAGACGTTGCTTGAGCACCGCATGCGCCTGCTCGGCACCCGCGGCGCGGGCAGCCGCTTCTTCCAGGTCTTGTTTCAGTTCAACCAAACGGTTGAGCTGCTGCAACCGCAGCGCGGCGGTCGAAGGCGCGTCTTCGGCAGCAGTGCGGAACCCGTCCCAGCGCCATAGATCACCCTCAAGACTGACCAGCCGCTGGCCGGGTTTCAATTCGGTTTGCAACCGCATGCCATCAGAAACGTCATCCACCAGCCCGATCTGCCCGATCCGCCGGGTGATCGCGGCGGGGCCGGTGACAAAATTGTTCAGTGATTGAACGCCGTTCGGAAGCGCATGCGCCTCCGAATACCCCGGCAATGTCGTCCAACCCGAGGGCCCATTGTCATCAATAACAGGGTTGCGCAGATCATCGCCAAGCGCCGCACCCAACGCCTGTTCATAACCCGACTGCACCCGCAGCTGATCAAGAATCTGACTGCCTTCGCCAGCATCGCGTTCTACCAGCCGCGACAGGGCCGTGACCTCTGCGCGTAGCGCGCTCACCTCGCCTGCCGCTTCCGAGTGTTCCGCTCTGGCATCGGATTCACGGGCTTGGGCGTCTGATCGCGCTTCGTCGGCCTCGGCCAAAGCTTGTTCTGCGTTTTCAGCCGTTTGGGTGGCGCTTTGCTGATCGGTCTGGGCGCGCGTGACATCTGCTGCGGCCTTGTCCAACGCCGTGCGGGCCTGGTCGACAGCGCTGCGGGCTGAATTGGCCCCTGCCTCGCTTTTGGTCAGCATCGTGGTGGCGTCATCCAACAGACGTTTGGCCGATTGATGCCGTGCAGCCAGACGGGCAACGTCTTCGGTCAGTTCAGCCAGGTCGGCTTCGCGGTTTTGCAAAATTTCGGCAGCTTCGTGGGCCTGGGTCCCTGCGGCCTCAAGGGCTTCGGGGTGGCCCTCGCCCGCTTTGATCAGCTGTGCCAGCTCCCACTCGAGGCGTTCAATCGTTTCGCCCGCATCGCGGTTCAGGCCGGCCTCGCGTTCCATATCTTTAGTTAGCTGCTCGATCCGGCTGCTCAGCGTGTCGATGGTTTGCTGAGCGTGGGCTTCCTGATCGACCAGCGTGTCTCGTTGCACTTGCAGGCGCTGCAACACCGCCGCCGCGATTGCTTCTTCTTCACGCAGGGGTGGCAGTTTGTCATCGGCACCCTGACGCACCTTGGCAGCTTCGCGCGCTGCGGCTTCGGCCTGTCCGGCCAGCCGGGTGCGTTCAGTCAGATCGGCCTGCGTGGCGGCGCGGGCCTCGTCTGCCTCACGCCAACGACGATAGAGCAACATGCCTTCGGACCGGCGCAGGTCGGTACCGATTTCGCGATAACGCGCAGCCTGACGGGCCTGACGGGCCAGCTGGTTCAGCTGACTGGCCAACTGTTCGATAACGTCGTCGACCCGTGACAGATTTGTCTCGGCGCCTTTCAGCTTCAGCTCGGCCTCGTGGCGCCGTTGATACAGCCCCGAAATCCCGGCTGCCTCTTCCAGAATACGCCGCCGCGCCTTGGGCTTTGCGTTGATCAGTTCAGAAATCTGCCCTTGTCGCACCAACGCGGGCGAATGCGCGCCCGTCGAGGCATCGGCAAACAGCATCTGTACATCGCGCGCACGGACATCCTTGGTATTGGCCTTATAGGCAGACCCGGCGTCGCGGGTGATCCGGCGCACGACTTCCAAAACGTCCTGATCGTTGAACCCCGATGGCGCGAGCCGTTCAGAGTTGTCGATATGCAGGCTGACCTCGGCGAAGTTGCGGGCCGGGCGCGTGGCGGCGCCAGCAAAGATCACGTCTTCCATGCCGCCACCGCGCATTGCGGTGGGGCGGTTTTCCCCCATGACCCATCGCAGCGCCTCTAGCAGGTTAGACTTGCCGCACCCGTTGGGCCCAACCACCCCGGTCAGCCCGTCCAGGATCATCAGATCGGTCGGGTCGACGAAGCTTTTGAAGCCGTTCAATCTTAGCCGGGTGAAGCGCAAAGGAGGCCTTTCGGGTGATTCTGACAGGTTCTAAATCCTTCGGCCAGAACGGCCGCCTGTCAAGAAATCATACCACAATCAGCGGTTAGACGCCCAGTTATCCACAACATATTGCTACTCGAGGTCGAAATCGAATGGCCCGCAATGCAGTTTTGCGACCATCCGCGCGGGATCGCCATCAAAGCTGCCGGGCACAATTTCACACCCGCTCGCCCGTTCTATTGCTGTATGCCCACGCTCCAGAATGCCTTTGCGATATTCGAAATTCGTGCGGATTGCTTCGGCCTGACCGTTGTGGATGTAGACACTGAAGGTGCTGCCATCGACCGTGACCTGCACCGGCGCCACCCCCCACATTTCGCGCCCCGGGCTGTTGCATGCAGCCAGCCCCAAACAAACCCCTATGATCCAACAGACGCGCATTGATCTCAGGGTTTCTCAACAGGGTTAACAAACCCTGAATCCCCCACGCCAATTTGTCGCAATTGCATCGCCTTCCAGGCACGCATATTATATTCATCATATTGAATGTTTATGAGGTCTGACATGCGACACCCCTCCTCTCGACCGGCTGACAGCTACTCCCCGTTGTACTTTCTTGCCTCTTTGGGCGCGGGCGGATTGTCGGTGACGTTTTTCATGTATCTGTTCTTTTGGGTGAAACATCCCAACCAGCCGGTTCCGGTGTTTGAAGACATTGCCTTGGCCATGTCTGGCGGGCCGTTGACACAACAGATCGCGATCATCGCTGCCTACATCGGCATCGCCTTCTTCGCCTTTCTCAACCTGCGCCTGTTGTTTTGGAACATCCGCCATTACCGCCAGTTCGCGACCTCAGACCGGTTCAGCACCTTCCGCAACTCCAATGCCGAGACCCAATTGCTGGCCATGCCGCTGGCCATCGCCATGAGCATCAATGTCGGCTTCATTCTGGGCATGGTCTTTGTTCCGGGTCTGTGGAGCATCGTTGAATACCTGTTCCCCGCCGCATTGGCCGCCTTTGCACTGACCGGCTGGATGGCTTTCCGACTGATCGGGGATTTTCTGGGCCGCGTGTTGACCAAGGGCGGCGTGTTCGATGTGACAGCCCACAACTCTTTTGCGCAATTGCTGCCTGCCTTTGCGCTGGCAATGGTCGGGGTTGGCTTTGCCGCCCCTGCGGCGCTCAGCACCGTGCCGCTGACATCGGGGATTGCACTTGTTGGATCAACCTTCTTCGGCACCGCTGCGGCACTCTATGCGCTTGTCGCCGCCATCACCGGTTTCAACTCGATGTTGCACCACGGCACCGCCAAAGAGGCCGCCCCGACCCTGATGATCGTGGTGCCGATCATGACGGTACTTGCGATCCTGTTCATGCGCCAAGACCATGGCATGCACGCCACCTTTGGCGCCCATACAGACGCCATTGATACGCTGGTCTTCCTCAGCCGTGTGATCTCTATTCAGGTTGTGTTTTTGCTGCTGGGCCTGCTGGTGCTGCGGCGTCAGGGCTATTTCAAAGAGTTTATCTTTGGCACTGGCAACTCTGCAGGCGCCTATGCACTGGTCTGCCCGGGCGTTGCCATGTCGGTGATCATCCATTTCTGGCTGAACAAAGGCATGGTCGCCAATGGCCTGATCGAAAAGTTTTCGGCCGGGTATTGGGCCGTATCTCTGATCGCCCTAGCCTTTCAGGTGGCGATGATCTGGTTGGTGATACACCTCAACCGTCGTCACTTCGGACACGCCGACGTCAACGGCTCTGTTCCCGCAGAATAATCCGATCACCCCGTGTTGGCGATCTCGATCAGATTGCCATCCGGGTCTCGGATGTAAATCGAACAGATAGGCCCCTGTGCACCCGATCGCGCCACGGGGCCTTCTTCAACCCTCACGCCCGATTTTGCCAGATGGTCTTGCCACACAGCTAACGGCGTATCTGACAAGAAGCACAGATCGGCGCTTCCGGCCGCGGGCACCCGGGCCTTGGGGTCAAACTCATTGCCCTCTGCATGAAGGTTGATCTTTTGCGCGCCAAAACACAGTGCGGTTCTGCTGGAACCATCCGCTGGGCGAAACTCTGTTGCGACCATCCCCAAGACCTTTTCATAAAAGGCGACGGTGCGTGGGATATCCGCGACGGTTAAAACCAGATGATCAAGCACAGTCAGGCTGGGAGACATTGAATCCTCGCGATCCGTTGGCCCGGCGATTTTGGCGCTGCCGGCACACAGTTGCAATCACAGGCTGGCTTCTACCCGAAACTCCTGAGGGATTTCATCGCGCCCCTCCAGCACCAGATCGGCCATGACCTGCGCCACTTTCGGCGCCATGCCAAAGCCAATTTTGAAACCGCCATTGGCGATGAAATGCCCCTCGCGCCCCGGCCAAGCTCCCAACATTGGCGCACGGCTTTTGGCACGCGGGCGCACCCCGGCCCAGCGTTGGATCACCGGGGCATCGCGCAAAGCCGGAACGGTGTTCACCGCACGCGCCAGAAGATCGTCGCATTGCATATCTGTGCGATCAGGCAGATCGAACTCGCGCTCTGAGGTCGAACCAATCGCCAGCGTCCCGTCCGCATGGGGCACGAAATGCAAACTGTCCGCATAAAGCTGTGGCCGATCACGTTGATCGAATGACAGCAAAACCGCCTGCCCTTTCACACCATTCCCCACCGTCTGGCCAAGATCAGAAGACAACTGCAACAGGCCTTCATAGCCTGTCGCCCAGACGACCCGGCCCTCTGTCGCCGTGTCTCCCGTTACAATTTCACCACCCGAGGCTGTGATGGCCGCCGCCAAAGCAGCGCAGGCCTGTGCTGGATGCAGCCGTGCGCTTAGCGTGTCATGAATCACCAATCCGGTGGGGCTGGGCGGGGCCCAATCGCCAAGTTCTTCACTGGAGCGCACCGCCCATGTCGCTTTGCCCTGCCAAAGCTCTGCGGCTTGGGCTTCTCTCTCTTGCGCCAGTTTTAGCGCGCGTTCGTCCGCAACAGGCTGCAATCGGCCCGTGCGCGCATAACCTGGGCTCTTTCCGCCCGTGTCCCTGACCTGCGCCCAAAATTCCTGCGCCATGATCAGGCTTTCAAACTGAAACGCCTTTTTCGGGTTCCAGCGTTCCGGTGTATGGGGAGCCAATGCCCCGACGATCCCGCCCGAAGACCCGGCTCCGACCCGGCGTTTTTCAACCACCCGAACCTTGGCACCGCGTTGCGCACAGGCAAACGCCACCGAAAGGCCAAACGCCCCTGCCCCCATTACCGTGATGTCTGCCATTGCCATTTTCTGCGCCCTTTAGCATGCTCGCGCGGTCACTGATGTAAGGCATCCCATGGGAAACGACCAGAAGGCTGATCTGGAATGGCGCGACGGGGTCATTCCGGTTTCAACACGCTTCGACGATCCGTATTTTTCGTTAGAGAACGGATTGGATGAAACACGCCATGTGTTCATCGCGGGGAACGACTTGCCGGAGCGTTTCACGTCAGGTTTCCACATCGCCGAACTGGGCTTTGGCACCGGGCTGAATATGCTGGCAGCGCTGATCGCGTGGCGCGCGTCGGGCGCTCAGGGCGCTCTGCGCTTTACCAGCTTCGAGGCTTATCCAATGCAAGCAGATGAAATCGACAAAGCGCTGCAAGCCTTCCCCGAAGCCCGCGCCATCGCCGATCCGTTTCTTCAGGCCTGGGGCGCGGGCAAAAGGCGCTTCTCGATGCCGGGGCTAGAGGCAGAGGTCATCCAAGGCGATGCCCGTGTGACCATGACCAATTGGGACGGTCTCGCTGATGCGTGGTTTCTTGACGGGTTCTCGCCCGCCAAGAACCCCGAACTTTGGGATGACGCGCTGATGGCGCAGGTTGGCAAACACACGGTGCCGGGTGGCAGCTTTGCCACCTACACCGCCGCCGGGTTTGTACGCCGCGCTTTGACAGAAGCCGGGTTCGAAGTTGAACGTCGTTCTGGATTTGGCCGCAAGCGCCACATGAGTTGTGGGCGCAAGTTATGACGGGCCAGAACACCCGATTGGGCATTGTCCTGATGGTGGCAACGACCTTTGTTTTTGCTGTGCAGGATGGCATCTCGCGCCATCTGGCGGCGGAATATAACGTGCTGATGGTGGTGATGATCCGCTATTGGTTTTTCGCCGCCTTCGTCGTTGCCTTGGGACTGCGGGCCACTGGCGGGCTGCGCGCCGCAGCGGCGACAAAGCAGCCGGGCTGGCAAATTCTGCGCGGGTTGCTGCTGGCGGCAGAAATCTGCGTGATGGTGACAGGCTTCATCTTTCTGGGGCTGGTGGAATCGCACGCGGTGTTCACCAGCTACCCGCTGATCATCGCGGCCTTATCTGGACCTTTGCTGGGCGAACGCGTGGGCTGGCGCAGATGGGTGGCGATTGGCATCGGGTTTGTCGGCGTCGTGATCATCCTCAGCCCCGGATCGGGCGTATTTTCACCGCTGGCACTTATTCCGCTGGCCTCATCGGTTTTGTTCGCACTCTACGGACTGCTAACCAGATATGTCGCCCAACAGGACTCGGCGGCAACCAGCTTTTTCTGGACGGGGGTGGCCGGGTCGGTTGCCATGACCTGCGTCGGGATATGGTTCTGGGAGCCGATGGCCGCACCGGATTGGGGCTGGATGGCGACTCTGTGCGTGACCGGGGCCTTGGGGCATTACCTGTTGATCAAATGCTACGAGGTGGCCGAAGCAAGCGCCGTACAGCCCTTTGCCTATCTGCAGCTGGTCTTTGGCGCTTTCATTGGGATCGGCGTGTTTGGCGAGGTGCTGCGCACGAATGTGCTGATCGGCGCGGTTCTGGTTGTGGCCGCCGGGGTGTTTACCCTGCTGCGCGCGCGATCTATTGCGCGCTAAGCTCTTGGCGCAGCGTGATCGGCACAGGCGTCCCTTTCACGCGGGCACGGTAAATGGCCAGACTCTCTGACACCCGCATCACATAGTTACGGGTTTCGTTGAACGGGATCATTTCGATCCAGTCGATCACATCGACACCAGCCGAACGCGGGTCACCATTGGCTTCGATCCAGCGACGCGCACGGTGAGGGCCGGCGTTGTACGAGGCCGAGACCAGCACGATATTCAGCCCAAACTCTTCGATCAGTTCTTCCAGATAGGCCGCACCTAGAGTGACGTTATGGGCCGGATCGGCGGTCAACAACCCGGTGCGGTGTTCGATCTCAAGCCCGTCAGCCACGGCCTGTGCGGTGCGCGGCATCAGCTGCATCAAACCGCGCGCACCTGCGCCGGAAATGGCGTTAGGGTTGAACTCGCTTTCGCGGCGGGTGATGGCCAGCACCAGTTCCGTTGGCACCGGATGATCCCCCAGCAGGTCTTTGGGCACCGGGAAATAGGCATCGGGCAGGATTTGACGCACACCTGCGGCCTCTTTGGCGATGCGCAGCGCAGGATAGAACGCTTCGAGCGACAGGGTCAGACCGGCCAGTTGCGCACGCCCGGTATCATCGGTGGTTTCGGCCAGATGCGTCAGGAACCACGCGGCCAAGGGGCCTTCGCCGGCCTGTAGAAACTTCAATGCTGCCATCAACACGTCAGATCCGGCAAAGCTTGCTGTTGTCCAATCCGGCAGCGCAGCGCCGCCAACCAGGGACGGGTCCATCGCCATTCCGGCCTTTTGCGCGGCCAGCTGACCGTAAAAGCCAGTCTGATATGCGCCGCCCTTGGCATAGGCGGCCTGGGCCTCTTCGCTGCGGCCCAATGCCTCCAGCGCGCGCCCCTGCCAATAGCCCGCGCGGCCAAGGCTGATGGGGGTTTCCACCGCTGTTTCAAACCGCTGGAAATGGCGTAAGGCATCGGCAGGGCGATCCAGAAAGCGCAAGGCGACAAACCCAGAAAGCCACTCAAGATCCGCGAAGTCAGACCCTTCTTCCAGATGGTGCCGCGCAGCCAGACGATAGGCCAGCTGATAGTCACCCGCCCGCATTGCGCGCCGGGCAAAGCTGCGCCGACGCGGTGCCCAGCGTTCTGGTTGCCCTAACGAGTCAGCACTTGTGCTGCGCTCATCCATCAATGCCGCCGCGTCATCGTCGCGATCCTTGCGGTCGCGCCAGCGAAACCTTTCATAGGCCAGTCCGGGGTCAGATTGCAGCGCGGCAGGCACGGCTTCGATCCGGGCGTCGACCCCGGGATCCTGATTGCGCAAAACGATGCGGGCCTCGGCCAGCTTTTGCCAGCCTTCGGGCACCAAGGGCACCACAACTCGGGCCGAGCCATGAGCGCCTTGCCAAAGCATTTCGTCCAGCCGCGCAACATGATGTTCGGCAAGCTGATCCTTGAAGCCAGACAGCAACGCGGCGAAATCTGTAGAAGAGAGCGGCATGGTCCGCCACGTCAGCACGGCCTGCGCCTGCGCATCGGCTGTTTGACCCAGCGCTTTATAGGCAAAGGTCAGACGTGTGGCGCCCGCCCCGGTCTGGGGGGCGTTCTCCTTGAAATAAGCCAGAACCTTGCGCGGATCGGCATCTACCGCGATGTTGCCTTCGGTTCGGGCGCGGATGCGGGTCAGCCCCGGCCAATCGGCGTTGCGGCTCAGGAAATCCATCGCCTGATCCAGATCACCCAGACCAGCCCGAAGATAGCGCCATTCGATAATGTCGCGGGTCAATGCGTCGGGGGCCAATGCCCGTGCCTGATCCCATTCATCCGCGCGGACCGCCTGCATGACCCGAGCCAAGGGCATGTCTTGGGCTCGGGCCGCAGGGCCAGACACCGTCACCGCAATCAGAAAGGCCAAAATCAGACGCATCGCACACCTGCAAAACCTGTGGTCGACATAAAAAATGACACCTCAGCCCGGCCCCGGCCATTCACAAACTTGGCATCGGCGAACTTCGGCTATAGGGTCCGCCCGTTCTTACGCGGGCGACTCGCCTGTACCACGATAACAGCAGAAGGAAGCGTGTCATGTTCAAAGGGTCCCTACCAGCCCTGGTGACGCCGTTTAAAGACGGCGCAGTGGATTTCGACGCGCTTAAGGCGCTGGTCGAATGGCAAATCGACGAAGGCTCGCACGGGTTGGTCCCGGTGGGCACCACGGGTGAAAGCCCGACGTTGAGCCATGAAGAGCATGAAAAAGTCGTCGAAGTGGTGGTGGAAACCGCCGCAGGCCGCGTGCCGGTGATCGCCGGGGCCGGTTCTAACAACACCGTCGAAACCGTGCGCTTCATGCAGCACGCCGAACGCGTGGGGGCCTCGGCCGCCTTGGTGGTGACGCCCTATTACAACAAGCCGACCCAGCAAGGGATGATCGACCATTTCACCGCCGCGCATGACTGCTGCGAACTGCCGATCGTGATCTACAATATCCCCGGTCGCTCGGCTGTGGACATGACCCCGGCCACCATGGGCGAACTGGCCAAACTTCCGCGCGTCATCGGTGTGAAAGACGCCACCGGCGATCTGTCGCGCGTCCCGCAACAGCGCATCACCTGTGGGACCGATTTTGTGCAACTGTCGGGTGAAGATGCCACCGCACTGGGCTTTAACGCCCATGGCGGGGTTGGCTGTATCTCGGTTACTGCAAACGTTGCGCCCAAGCTGTGCGCACAGTTCCAAGAGGCGACGCTGGCCGGTGATTTCACCACGGCGCTGGCGCATCTGGACCGCCTGATGCCGCTGCATATGGCGATCTTTGCCGAGCCGGGCGTTTCGGGTGCGAAATACGCGCTGAGCAAGCTCGGCAAATTGGAAAACGAGGTGCGCTGCCCGCTGACTCCCGTGTCAGACGACGTCGCCGCACAGATCGACGCCGCGATGGCCCATGCCGGGCTTTAAGCCCAAACCGCCTCGCGAAGGCGAGGTCACGCTAGATTTCACCCCCGGCTCGGATGGGCCGGGGGTGCATTTTATCGGGCGTGTCGCTTCGCCCTGGGGGCCGGGCGATTGCCCACGCAACATCGCCAAGGCCCGCGAAAGCGGCAAAGGCGCTCAGATCACGCTGGACCCGGCGTTTGAACCAGCCCTGACCGGGCTGAAGGTCGGCCAGCCTATCATCGTGATTTACTGGATGGATCACGCGCGCCGCGATCTGTTGGTGCAAAATCCGCGCCATACAGACGGGGTGCGGGGCACCTTTGCGCTACGATCCCCAGCGCGACCCAACCCGATGGCGCAATCGGTGGTGCTGATCACCTCGATCAACGGCGCGACCATCGGCATTGACGCGATTGATTGCTTTGACGGCACCCCGATCATCGACATCAAGCCGTGGTTGCCCACAATCGACACCCCTCCGGGCCTCTGACCACTTCCCCCCGCCCGCGTGATCGCCTATATGCGATCCACTATGGCCAAACCGAAGCAGAAATCAGACCCCAACTACAAGGTCGTCGCCGAGAACCGGCGTGCACGATACGACTATGCCATCGAGGATGACATGGAATGCGGCATCGTGCTTGAAGGGTCCGAGGTCAAATCCATGCGCAAGGGCGGCACCAACATCGCCGAAAGCTATGCCGCGGTGGAAGACGGCGAGCTGTGGCTGGTGAACAGCTATATCGCGCCCTACGAGCAGGCCAAAACCTTCCCGCATCTGGAAAAGCGTCGGCGCAAGCTGCTGGTGTCAAAGCGCGAGCTGGCCCGGCTGTGGAACGCCACCCAGCGCCAAGGTTACACGCTGGTGCCCATCGTGCTGTACTTCAACCACAAGGGCCGGGCGAAGATGAAGATTGGCATCGCCAAGGGCAAGAAGAACCACGACAAGCGCGCCAACGAGGCCAAGCGCGACTGGCAGCGCCAGAAATCGCGCCTGCTGCGCCACGGGGAATAAGCCTCCCGAAATCCCCTGCTCGGAACCTGTCTGATCCTTTATCCTGTGCTCATCGCGGCTTGGGACTAAGCCGTGATCTGTTTGCACGCCCCACCGGAAGGGATTTCACATGGAACTTCTCGTCAGTCTTCTTGCAGGCGCAGTTGGCGGCAACGTCGCTGGTGCTGTTGCAAAACCCCTGAACCAGGGCACTTTGATCAATTCCATCGCCGGGATCGTTGGCGGCGGCCTGGGCGGGCAAATCCTGTCGGCCCTGGGCGCCGGAGGCCTAGCCTCCTCGGGCGGCTTGGACATCGGCGCTATTGTGGGCCAACTGGCCTCGGGTGGTGTAGGTGGCGGTGTGGTGTTGGCCATCGTGGGCGTGGTACGCAACCTGCTGGCCAAGTAAACAGCCGACAGGGCATTAGGGGGAAATCCTGTCGATTTCTCCCTTTCTCCTTTCCGCTCTACTTATGCCATTTTCTCTATACATCCGGCGCTCGGGACCAGCCGGTGTATCCTCATCCCCAGGTCTCGCAATGGGGCGTTTATGGAGCAGCTTGCACTGAGCATTACCGCAGGTACGTTGGGTGGACATCTGGCTGGCGAAAAGTGGCGCTCACTAAGCCTTGGCTGGATTGTAAATACCCTGGCGGGCCTTGTCGGTGGCATTATTTCAGGCAAGCTGCTGCCCCTGGATGATACAGGCTTTGCGTTGCACCAGATGCCGCTGATTGTTGCAGCAGGCGTTCTGGGCGGCGGCTGTATGACCTTCGGTGTGGGCCTTTGTCGAAACCTGCTGTCCCGTTGATTGCCTCTTTGGGATGACTTGCCTCAGGCCCGGCTCCGCTTTAACACAGGTGGAAACCCGCCGAGCCGGAGACCCAAATGCCTATTGAAGACCCCAAAACCCTTGTTTCCACCGAGTGGCTGGCCGCGCATCTGAACGATCCGGACCTGCGCGTGCTGGATGCATCGTGGTATTTGCCTTCTCAGGGGCGCGATGCGAAGGCCGAATACAACGCCGCGCACATCCCGGGCGCGCGCTTCTTTGACATTGACGAAATCGCTGACCTGCGATCCGATCTGCCCCATATGGCGCCCCCGGTTGAGAAGTTCATGAGCCGCATGCGCGCCATGGGTGTGGGCGATGGTCATCAGGTGGTGGTTTATGACGGGGCCGGACTGTTTTCGGCCGCCCGCGTGTGGTGGCTTTTCCGGCTGATGGGTCAGTTTGATGTTGCCGTTCTGGACGGTGGCTTTCCAAAGTGGCAGGCTGAAGGGCGCCCGGTTGAGGATCTGCCCCCCGTTGTGCGCGACCGTCACATGACGGTGCGCCGTCAGGCGGGCATGATCAAAGACGTCACGCAGGTAGCGGCCGCTGCCAAGCTGGGTGACTATCAAATCCTGGATGCCCGCGCCCCCGAACGGTTCCGCGGAGAGGCCGAAGAGCCCCGCCCCGGATTGCGCAGCGGCCATATCCCGAATTCAAAGAACGTCCCGTTCATGACCCTGCTGAACGAAGATGGCACGATGAAAGACGGCGATGACCTGCGCACTGCGATGGAGGACGCTGGCGTAGAGCTGGGCAAGCCAACAATCACCACCTGCGGGTCGGGCGTTACAGCCGCTGTGATCAATCTGGCGCTGGAACGACTGGGCCATGACAACCACGCGCTCTACGATGGGTCGTGGTCCGAATGGGGCATGTACAGCGATCTGAAGGTCGAAACCGGGTGAGCGGGATTTTCGGCGCACTCCCCCCGCAAGGCGAAGATCAGATCATTCGCCTGATGGGGCAGTTTCGCGCCGACCCGCGTCCGGACAAAGTCGACTTAGGCGTTGGCGTGTATCGCAATGCCCAAGGCGTGACCCCGGTCATGCGGGCCGTGCAAACCGCTGAACAGCAACTTTTGCAATCCCAGAACACCAAGGCCTATACCGCCTTGGCCGGGGAACAGGCGTTTCGCGACGCGATGGCCGATCTGGTGCTTGGTCCGGCGCAGGACCCGGCCCGTCTGGCCAGTGTGGCGACCGTTGGGGGCACGGGTGCTGTCTTCATGGCGCTGCGTCTGGTCACGATGGCGCGCCCTGATGCACAGGTTTGGGTTTCGGACCCGACATGGCCCAATCACATCCCGATCACACAGCACGTGGGGTTGGGACTTAAGACCTATCGCTATTTCGACGCCGAAAGCCGCGCAATCGACGCCGCCGCGATGCTGGCAGACCTGTCACAGGTCCGACCCGGCGATGTGGTTCTGCTGCACGGCTGTTGCCACAACCCAACCGGGGCCAACCCGCAGCCCAGCGATTGGCAGGCGCTGGCCACGCTGCTTGCCACCAAAGGCGCGGTGCCGCTGATCGACATCGCCTATCAGGGATTCGGCGATGGTCTGGAAGCAGACGCCGCCGCCACCCGCCTGATCGCGCAAACCTGCGAAGAGGTACTGATCGCCGCCAGCTGTTCCAAAAACTTCGGTGTGTATCGTGAACGCGCCGGTGTGTTGATGGTTATGACCCCACCCCAGCTGCGCGACACGCTGCAAGGCACTCTGACGGCGCTAAACCGGTTGAACTATTCCTTCCCGCCGGATCACGGCGCACGGCTGGTCAGCATGGTGCTGACCGATCCTGCTTTGCGCGCAGACTGGCAGGCGGAACTGGAAGACATGCGCACAGGCATGTTGCACCTGCGCGAGACACTGGCCCGCGAGCTTCGCCGCCTGACCGGTTCTGACAGGTTCGGGTTTCTGGCGCAGCATCGTGGGATGTTTTCGCGCCTTGGGGCCACGCCCGAACAAGTCGAAAAACTGCGCGCTGATCATGGCATCTATATGGTGGGTGACAGTCGCATGAACATTGCAGGACTGACCAAAGCGAATGTATCGCAGGTTGCCCAAGCCATCGCCGCCTGCAACATCTGACCCCTTACGCGATCCTCATGAAAAAAGCCCCGGCGCGAAACCGGGGCTTTCTTATTTATGCTCTGTCAGTCTTTTTCAAAAAGCCCGGGCGCGTACGCCCGGGCCAGTCTATCTCGGACTAACAGGAAGGGGAGTTAGCCTTTCGAGAACTCGGGGTAGGCTTCCATGCCCAGCTCGGACATGTCCAGACCAGTGATCTCGTCTTCCTCGGAGACACGGATGCCCATGACTGCCTTCAGGATGAACCAGACTACGGCCGACATCACGATGGTTGCGACACCGATCACGACGATACCGTACAGCTGTGCGCCGATGGTTGCGTCACCGTTGGTGAAGACAACTGCGATGGTGCCCCAGATACCAGCGATCAGGTGAACCGGGATCGCGCCAACAACGTCGTCGATCTTCAGTTTGTCCAGCATCGGAACTGCGAAGACGACGATCACGCCACCAACGGCACCGATCAGAGTTGCTGCGCCCAGCGAGGGGGTCAGCGGCTCAGCAGTGATCGAAACCAGGCCAGCCAGAGCGCCGTTCAGCACCATGGTAAGGTCAGGCTTCTTGTACAGAACGGTGGTCAGGATCAGCGCAGCGATGGCACCACCGGCAGCAGCCGTGTTGGTGTTCGAGAAGATGCGCGATACGTCAGCAACGTCGCCGATCGAGCCCATGGCCAGCTGCGAGCCGCCATTGAAGCCGAACCAACCCAGCCACAGGATGAACGTACCCAGAGTAGCCAGGGGCAGGTTCGAACCAGGCATCGGAACGGTTTTGCCGTCTTTGTACTTACCGATACGCGGGCCAAGGATGATGGCACCGGTCAGAGCAGCCCAGCCGCCTACCGAGTGTACGATGGTCGAACCAGCGAAGTCCGAGAAGCCTGCTTCGCCAACAAAGCCACCGCCCCAAGTCCAGGACGCGGTCAGCGGGTAGATGAACGAGGTCAGGATGATCACGAAGATCAGGAACGGCCACAGCTTGATACGCTCAGCAACAGTACCCGAAACGATCGAGGCGGTTGCAGCACAGAACATCAGCTGGAAGAAGTAATCCGAACCGGTCGATGCATAGGCGTAGTCGTCCACTGCGTCGGCGCCAACGCCTACAGCTTCCAGAACGGCAACAGCCGGGAACAGTGCCGAGAAGACACCTTCGATGGCCCAGTCACCCAGCGGGTACATCAGGTTATAGCCGATCAGGTAGTAGAAGATCGAAGCCAGACCAAACAGAGCGACGTTTTTGGTCAGCTGCATGGTCACGTTCTTGCCGCGCACCAGGCCAGCTTCCAGCATCGCAAAGCCAGCAGCCATGAAGAACACCAGGAAGCCGCCAATAAGGAACAGCACGGAGTTCAGGATCCAGACCACATCGGTCGGAACAGCAGCGGGCACTTCAGCGTGACCTTCTGCCAGACCCAGGGTCGGCATCGCGACAGCCATAGCCGCGAGAGGGAGGAGTTTATTGAGTTTCATATTCAGAAAGTCCCTTGTTCGAGGATCTCAGCTGCTGAAATTACAGCGCGTCGTCGTTTGTTTCGCCGGTACGCACGCGAACAGACTGGTTCACGTCGAGGACGAAGATCTTACCGTCACCGATCTTGTCGGTCTTGGCGGTGGTTGCGATGGTTTCCACCACCTGGTCGGCCATGGCAGCCGAGACTACGATCTCAAGCTTTACCTTCGGCACGAAGTTCACCGCGTATTCAGCACCACGGTAGATTTCAGTGTGACCAGACTGCGAGCCGAAGCCTTTGATCTCGGTCACCATCATGCCGCGCACGCCAATGGCGGTCAGGGCTTCCCGGACCTCCTCCAGCTTGAACGGCTTGATTGCAGCAATGATTAGTTTCACGTCGTTACCCTTCCGTTTGGCAGGTTTCCCTGCGGGGATTTCACGGGGGCAACAAGCACGGTTCAGGGGCTTTGAGGCAATGAAACGCGTAACGAATAGGTGACGTGATTTGCACCATGTTGCACAATTTTTGCACAAATCGAGGTTAATGATTAAAATATGGGCGAATTAATAAGTCATTAAGGAGGCATCCAAGTGGCTCCACTTTCTAGATCGGGTCCGGTATCGTGAATCACAAGAGCAGTAACAGTAAAGTGGCCCCAGTATGAGCGGCACCAATGGAAAAAAGCCTCCGCTTCGTGCGGAGAAACGGTATGGGACGGCGACCAAGCGCACCAAACCGGCCCCAAATAAAGTAGCGAAGCCCAAGCCCAAGCGGCAGAAAACCGCCAGCGCAGGCGGCAATGGGCGGATTCGCGGCGCCTTTGGGGCGCTGCTGCGTTGGATCGCCCGGCTGATCTGGAAAGTCACAAGCCGCACAGCTTTGGTCTGCGCCCTGATTCTGGGCGCCGCTGTGGTTTACACCGCGACGACGTTGCCAGACGTGGCCTCTTTGCTGGATGCCCGGACGCGCGGGTCTGTCACCCTGATCGACCGGGAGGGCGAGATTTTTGCCTGGCGTGGGGATCAGTACGGCGGCCAGATCACGGCCTCTTCGGTGTCCAAGCACCTAAAACACGCCGTTGTCGCGACCGAGGACAAGAGGTTCTATCGCCATTTCGGGATCAGCCCGCGCGGGGTCGCCAGCGCCGTTCGCATCAACCTGAGCGAAGGCCGCGGGCCCTTGTCGGGGCATGGCGGCTCTACGCTGACGCAACAGACGGCCAAACTGCTGTGTCTGGGCGTGCCGTTTGACCCCGAGACATGGGATTCTGAAGCCGCCTACGAGGCCGACTGCCGACGCACCACGATTTGGCGCAAAGCCAAAGAGGCCATCTATGCGATGGCGATGGAAGCCCGGTTTTCTAAAGATGAGATTCTGACAATCTATCTGAACCGCGCCTATCTGGGGGCTTCGGCCCGTGGATTTCAGGCCGCAGCACAGCGGTACTTTGGGATTGACGCGGCCAACCTGAACCCAGCGCAATCGGCGATGTTGGCGGGTCTGCTGACAGCGCCCACACGGCTGGCGCCCACCAACAATCTGCAACGTTCTCAGGATCGCGCCGCAACGGTTGTCCGGCTGATGTATGAGCAAGAGTATCTAACCACTGCCGAACGTGATCAGGCGTGGGAAAACCCCGCGACGCTGTCTAAAGCAGCCGAGAAACGCGCAGGCGGGTATTTCGCCGATTGGGTCATGGACACGGCACCCAGCTTTCTGACCCGCGAAACGACCGAGGATGTGTTCCTGTACACCACCTTGGACCAACGCCTTCAGACCGCCGCCGAAGACGCGATGAAGCTGATCTTTGAAACCAAGGTGCGCGAAGGTTCGCTGGCGCAGGCCGCGATCGTGGTGATGTCCTCAGATGGCGCCGTGCGCGCCATGGTTGGCGGGCGCGAAACCAAGGTTTCGGGTGCGTTCAACCGCGCCTCGATGGCGATGCGCCAGACCGGCTCGGCGTTCAAACCATTTGTCTATGGTGCGGCGCTGGATCTGGGCTTTACCCCAAATGCGACTGTAGTGGACGAGCCTTGGTGCATGGATGTACCCGGCTCGGGCGAATACTGCCCCAAGAACTATACCAAGGACTTCAAGGGCCGGGTGACACTGGCGCAGGCCTTGGCGCAGTCCTTGAACATCCCGGCGATCCGGGTGTCGGAATCTGTCGGGCGCGAGAACGTGGGCCGCGTCGCCGAGGACTTTGGCATTGAAAGCGATCTGGCCGTGGGGCCAGCAATCGCGCTTGGCACCTCCGAGTCGACCCTGATCGAGATGACCGGCGCCTATGCTGGCATTCTGAACGGCGGGCAAAGCGTGCGCCCCTATGGCCTGACAGAATTGCGTCTGCAGGGCGATGACGCCCCGCTGATCGGCAAAGAGGGCGGCCTGGGCGAACGCGTGATCACCGAACAGGCGGCACGCAGCCTGACGTGGATGATGCATCAGGTCACGGAAACCGGCACGGGACAACGTGCCAAGCTGCCTGACCGTCAAACAGCAGGGAAGACCGGCACAACGCAAGCCGCGCGGGACGCGTGGTTTATTGGCTTTACTGCGGATTACGTGGCGGGCGTCTGGATGGGCTATGATGACAACACCCCTCTGACGGGTGTCACCGGCGGCGGGCTGCCCGCGGAAATTTGGCGTGAGACGATGGTGCGCGTGCACGAAGGCCTGCCTGCCCGTGCTCTGCCCATGGATGCACCCCTCAAAGCTGTGGCTCCGGCCCCTCAAGCGCAGGAACGCAAAAAGAAACGCAAGCTGGATGATCGGGCCGAACGTGTCCTGATCGACGTACTGCGCAATCTGCTGGACAAAAACTAGTTTGCGGGGGTTTCAGCCTCTTCGCCGGTTGCGCCGGTGGTTTCGGCCCCCGGTGCTGGGCATAGGTCATATTTGAAGGCGTAACCGTTCCAGACCATGATCAAACCTGCGTCAGCCGCGCGCATGAACAATGCACGGGCCTGCCATGGCTCTCCTTCGCCACTACATTTCATGTCGAACAAAACGGCATCCATGTCACGCACGTCCACCGGGTTTTCCATCTGGCAGGTGTTCTCGACGCCCTCGAACAGATTGTCCTGAATGCGCAAGGCCCCGCCATCTTGCCCCAGCAAGGTACAGTCAGTTTCAGGGCCTTGGCGATAGGTGCCATCAAAGGCTCCGGCGCTGGCCTGTTCAGTCAGCAATATTGCGGCGGCTCCGATGATGGCCGCGCGCATATCAGCCCGCAGCCTTAAGATCACGGATCAACGCGTTCAGGTCGCCCTTGTGACGATCCAGCATTGCGCCGATTTCGGTGCGCTCGGCGGCGACCATGTTCACGCCTTCAATGAACATGTTGAAGAACTTGTCGCGGCCCGATTTGTCAGACACCAGAAACGTCACATCGAACGGCGCCTGCCCTTGCAAGAAAGCCATGGTCCGGACTTCATAAAAGCTTTTGACCGGCTTGGCGCCTTTTACTTCAAGCCGCCCACCTTGGAATTCGCGGAAACGCTTGCCGTATTTACGCGAGATATAACCGCTGAACGCTTTGGTGAAAGACGCCATTTGCGACGCCGACGCAGACCGCGCCGGAGGCCCCAGAGCAGAGCGCGCAATGATCTGCAGATCAGCATAGCGCGCCATGATTTGTTCAAAGTCGCGGTACATGCTCTTTTCAGCTTTCCCCGAGTTGATCACGGTGTTGATCTCACGGACCAGCGCATCGACCAGAGACTCGGCCTCCCCGGTGGACAGGGCCGCAGCCGGGCGTGCAACAGCAGCCGCGCCCAGCGCGGCAAGAACGAAACGGCGATCAAACTTAGGCGACATCACTGGTCCTCATACGGATCAAAATACGGGTCAGCGTAAGGATCAGCATATGGATCATCCGCGCCAGCCCCGGTGTCTCCTAATGTGAAGCGCCGGTTCTGCAAATACAAGAGGCGGGCCTGCGCATAGCTGTCTGCGCTCTCATACAACACTGAATCCACGGTGTCGGTAAAACGGTAGCGCTTGTCCAATGTCGAGGCCGCACTGGCCCCCGTTGCCAACCCGGCTTCAAGCCCGGGCAGTATATAATTCAACGGGTTTAAGGCCAGATCCGCGACCATGCCGATGGTATCGCGCTCGGTCGATGGACCAAGCAGAGGCAGTTCAACATAGTGCCCTTCGCCGACACCCCAGACATGCATGGTTTCGCCAAAATCCGAGCTGCGTTCGGTAATTCCGATGGAACTGGCCGGGTCAAACAGCCCCGCCAGCCCAATGGTCGAATTGAACAGGAACCGCGAGGTGTTCGAGATCGCATCTTCCAGCTGGAACTGCAGCAAGTCGTTCACAACCATGCCGGGCAGCGACAGGTTGCTGGCGAAATTGCTGACACTTCGCCGCACCGGATCGGGGACATATTTGCCATAGCCGTTGGCGACAGGACGCACCAAGCCTTTATCAAGCGACTTGTTTTCTGCGTGCACAGCACGGTTTTGTTCTTCGTAGGGGTCATAAAACTCTCCCTGCCGCGCGCCATCGCCGCAGGCGCCAAGCAGCGCCACAGTGACGAGAGCAACCACAGCTCTGCGGGGAGTCTCAAGCATGTGTTTAAAAAACAATAGCAATCTCTGATGTTACTTCTTAGGTTCCGGCAACATAGTCGCGTTATATTGTTTGCCCAGAGCGGACGGGGATTCAACTACGCGCCTGTGGCCGACAGGTGACATGGGCAAAGCTCCGCCAATATGCATAATCCGGGATGACCGTAAGGTGACCAGGCAAAACATGAATAATTCTAACGGCGCAGAAGAACTGCGCAAGGCGCGTGCACAGACCCGGGGTCTGGTGATTGCCGTGGCGCTTTTTTCAGCCTTCGTGAATCTGCTGATGCTGACCGGGCCGCTCTTTATGCTTCAGGTCTATGACCGCGTGCTGGGCAGCCGATCCGAAGAGACCCTGACGGCGCTGGCGGTGCTGGTCGCATTTCTGTTTCTGGCCATGGGGCTGTTGGACTATGCGCGCGGACGCGTCATGGCACGGGTTGCGGCCAAGATTCAGACCTCGCTTGAAGGGCGGGTATTTGACGCCTCGCTGCGTCAGGCCGCTTTGGCGCGTGACGGGGCTTCAAACAACGCACTTCGCGATTTGGACGCCGTCCACCGCTTTGTGGGCGCGCCCGTGTTTACCTCATTCTTCGACCTGCCCTGGACGCCCCTTTTCCTGCTGGGCATCTTTATCTTCCACCCTTGGCTGGGAAGTCTGGCATTGGTCGGCGGAGCGATCCTGATTTTGACCGGCGTGTTGAACCAATTGCGCACCAGCGCCCCCGTTCAACAAGCCAATGCGACAGCCATGAAAGCCGAGTATCTGGCTAACCAGATGCGCACCGAGGCGGAAACCGTACGCAGCCTGGGCATGATGGGCGCTGCATTTGCCCGTTGGCGCGGTATCCGCGCCGTAGCGCAAGATCAAAATCTGTCGGCCTCGGATCGGTCGGGCGGCTTCTCGATCTTCTCGAAAACCTTCCGCCAGTTTCTGCAGTCGGCCATGCTGGGGCTGGGCGCTCTGTTGGTGCTGAAGGGCGAAATGACGGCAGGCGCGATGATTGCGGGTTCTATTCTTTTGGGGCGCGCTTTGGCGCCAATCGAACAGGTTATCGGCCAGTGGGCCTTGCTGCAGGGCGCGACGAAGGGCTGGCGCTCGCTTGGGGAATTGCTGAGCGAAGTGCCGCCGCAACCGCCCCGGACAGAACTGCCACGCCCGCGCGCCAAGCTGGAGGTGCAACAGCTGACAGTCGTGCCTCCCGGAGAATCCCAAGCCTCGCTTCGAATGTTGAACTTCAAGGTCGAGCCAGGGCAGGCCGTAGGCGTGATCGGCCAGTCGGGTGCAGGGAAATCCACGCTGGCGCGAGCGATCACCGGGGTTTGGCGCGCCGCAGGCGGCAAGGTCCGGCTGGACGGCGCGACGCTGGATCAATTCGACCCGGATGTTCTGGGCCGCCATATCGGCTATTTGCCGCAGCGTGTCGGCCTGTTTGACGGCACCATTGCCGAGAACATCGCCAAGCTGGAAGCCAACCCAGACCCCGAAAAAGTGGTGGCCGCTGCCAAGAAGGCCGATGCACATGATATGATCCTGCGTCTGCCCGAAGGGTATGACACCCGTATTGTGGGCACCAATGGCCGCTTGTCGGGCGGGCAGCTACAGCGCATTGGACTGGCGCGCGCGATGTATGGCGATCCGGTGTTACTGGTTTTGGATGAGCCAAACTCGAACCTCGACAATGACGGCTCTTTGGCACTAAACGCCGCGATCCGCAAAATGAAAGCCGAAGGCAACGCCGTGCTGATCATGGCGCACCGCCCCGCCGCCATCGCCGAATGCGATGTTCTGTTGGTACTGGAAGGTGGCATGGCCAAGGCGTTTGGCCCGCGCGACGAAGTCCTGCGCGGCACCGTCAAGAACCATGCCGAAATCAAACGCGCCCCGGGCGCCGGAGGCGTGTCATGAGCACCCCTACTTCTGCCCGCAGCCCACTAATGCTGGGCTTCATTACGCTGGTCATTCTGTTGGGCGGTTTTGGCGGCTGGTCGGTCTTTTCGCGCATCGCTGGCGCCGTCGTCGCAGGCGGGCAGGTTAAGGTCGAACAAAATCGGCAGGTCGTACAGCACCCTGACGGCGGCGTGGTCGATCTTGTGAGTGTCCGCGAAGGCGACGTGGTGAAGGCAGGCGACGTCTTGGTGGTTTTGGATGCGGTGCAGCTGCAATCCGAACTGACCATTGTTGAAAACCAGCTGTTTGAACTGCTGGCCCGCCGCGGCAGGCTTGAGGCAGAGCGCGACGACCGCGATGCAATCGTCTATCGGGCCGAACTGCAAGAGGCTGCGCAATCCGACCCCGATGTGGCCGAGATCACCGATGGCCAATCCCGACTGTTCGTCGCGCGCAACGAAAGCAACGCCAAGGCACTGGAACAGCTTGAAAAGCAACGCGCCCAGATCGCCGATCAGGTGCGCGGTATCGAAGCGCAACAAGAGGCCTTGGTCAGTCAGCTGGCGCTGATCCGGCAAGAACTGGATGATCAGAAAAGCCTGCTGGAGAAGGGTCTGGCACAGGCCTCGCGCGTGTTGAGCCTTCAACGCGAGGAAGCCCGCCTGCAGGGACAGGTCGGCGAACTGACGGCTTCAGCCGCGCAGGCCCAGGGCCGTATCACTGAAACCGAGATCGAAATGCTGCGGCTTGGCACCCAGCGCCGGGAAGATGCCATTACCACCCTGCGCGATCTGCAATTTCGCGAACTGGAACTGGCGGAACGCCGCACCTCGCTGCGTGCTCAGTTGGATCGGCTGGAAATTCGGGCCCCCGTGGGCGGGATCGTCTATGGGCTGACGGTCTTTGCCGAACGCGCCGTGATACGCCCCGCCGATCCGGTACTCTACCTTGTGCCGCAAGACCGCCCGCTGGTGATCGACGCGCGGATCGAAACGATCCACATCGACGAGGTATTCGTAGGCCAGCCGGTGACCCTGCGATTTGCCGCCTTTGACAACCGCACCACCCCCGAGCTGACCGGAACCGTGCTGAAACTCTCGGCTGATGCGTTCACGGATGAACGCACAAATGCCAGCTTCTATAGCGCCGAAATCGTGCTGGATGCAGGTCAGATCGAGGAACTTGGGAACAACAAAATCGTCCCCGGCATGCCGGTCGAAGTGTTCATCCGCACTGCCGAACGCTCTCCGCTGGCTTATCTGGTCAAGCCTCTGACCGATTACTTCAACCGCGCCTTCCGCGAAAGCTAGGATCCTGACATGAGCAGCTTTGAAACTCGACTGGCCGAACTAGGCGTCACCCTGCCCGACGCCCCCGCCCCTGCGGCCAACTATGTGCCCTATGTGCAGGTCGGTGATCTGGTGCATGTGTCGGGGCAGGTGCCGATGAACGAGGACGGTTTCATTGCTGGCACGCTGGGCGATGGAATGTCGGTCGAAGACGGTGCCGCCGCCGCGCGTATCTGTGCGATCAGCTTGCTGGCGCAGGTCAAAGCCGCCTGTGGCGGTGATCTGGACCGGCTGGTGCGGGTAGTGAAACTGGTGGGCTTTGTGAACTCGACCCCTGATTTCGGCGATCAGCCAAAGGTGATCAACGGCGCGTCGGACTTTATGGTTGAGGCCTTGGGCGATGCCGGTCGACACGCCCGTTCTGCGGTCAGCGCCGCGTCGCTGCCCTTTGGCGTGGCCGTTGAAATCGAAGGCATCTTTCAGGTCAAATGACCTTGCCTGCCGCCCTATTGCGCCTGCCCATCGCGCATCGCGCCTTGCATGACATCGCCGATGGACGGCCTGAGAACTCTCTGGCCGCCATTCGTGCGGCAGTCGCGGCCGGGTACGCCATCGAGATCGACGTGCAAAGGTCTTCGGATGGGCAGGCCATGGTGTTTCATGACTATGATCTGAAACGGCTGACGGGCACGCCCGGCCCAATCCAGCAACGCAGCGCGAAAGAGCTTTCCAATTTGAAACTGCTGGGAGGCGAAGAGGGCATCCCAACTCTGCGCGCCGTTCTTAGCATCATCGACGGGCAGGTTCCGCTGGTGATCGAGATAAAGGATCAGGACGGCGCAATGGGCCCCAATGTTGGCCCACTGGAACAAGCGGTCGCCGAGGCGTTGACGGGTTATGACGGCGATGTGGCGGTGATGTCTTTTAACCCGCATACGGTTGCAGCCTTCGCGAAGGTCGCCCCGCATGTAGCGCGCGGCTTGGTCGCGCGTCACTTTGACGAAGAGAATTCACCCACCCTGCCCCCGGCCACGCGGTTGCGGCTGCGCGACGCGCCCGACTTTGATACCGTCGACGCGCAGTTCCTAAGCTATGACGCCGAATACCTGACCAACGCGGCTGTTCAGACCCTCAAAGCGCGCGGGGTTCCGGTGATTTGTTGGACCGTGCGTTCGGCGGATGACGAAAAAGACGCCCGCGAAACCGCCGACAATATCACCTTTGAGGGATACCTGCCCGCAATCCCTTGACCACCCGCCAAGCGGTGCCAAGTTAGTCGGGCAAAGGGGCGCACATGACCGAGGTCGAAATCACAGTTATCAGCGGGCTTGCCGGAATTACCGCGCAAGACTGGGACGCCTGTACCGCGCCCGACGCAGGCCACGCGCCCGACCCGTTTACCACCTATCGGTTTCTCAAAGCGCTTGAAGACAGCGGCTCGGTTGGCGCGGGCACGGGCTGGGAGCCGCATCACCTGATTGCCCGCCGGGGCGGCGAGATCACGGGCGTCGCGCCGCTCTATGCCAAGAACCACAGTCAGGGCGAATATGTCTTTGATCACAGCTGGGCTGATGCCTATGTGCGGGCGGGTGGATCGTACTATCCAAAGCTGCAGATGGCCGTGCCCTTTACCCCGGTCACCGGGCGTCGGTTTTTGACCGATGATCCGCCCACTCGGCAAGCATTGGCGCAAGCGGCGGTGAAGCTGTGCGCACAGAACCAACTGTCTTCGCTGCACTGCACGTTCTGCGACGCGGACGAGGTCGAAGCGCTGGAACCCATGGGCCTGTTGCGCCGATCCGGCCAGCAATTTCATTGGGTCAATCAGGGTTACTCCGATTTCGACGGGTTCCTGGCCAATCTGTCCTCGCGCAAGCGCAAGAACATCCGCAAGGAACGCGCCACGGCGCAAGGGTTTGGTGGCACCATCCGTGCGCTCACGGGCGATCAGATCGAACCCAACCATTGGGATGCTTTCTGGCAGTTCTACCAAGACACCGGTGCGCGCAAATGGGGCACACCGTATTTGACGCGTCGCTTCTTTGATCTGGTGCATCAAACCATGCGCGATGATGTGTTGTTGGTGCTGGCCGAACTGGATGGCCAACCGGTTGCGGGTGCGCTGAACTTCATCGGGCACGACGCGCTTTATGGCCGCTATTGGGGGGCCTTGGCGCATTTTCCCTGCCTCCATTTTGAGCTGTGCTACTATCAGGCCATCGACTATGCGATTGCCCATGGGCTGGACCGGGTGGAGGCTGGCGCGCAGGGCGAACACAAGCTGGCGCGCGGGTATCTGCCCGTCGAAACTCACTCGCTGCACTGGATCGCGGATGAAGGCTTTAGCCAAGCGGTCCAGCAATATCTGACCGCTGAACGCAACGCCGTGGAAGAAGAGATTGAGATCCTGACTTCTTACGGCCCATTCAAACAACAAACGGTGGAGGAGCAGGAATGACCGACAAGCTGGCAGGTGCCGCCCGCAACACGGCCTTGATCGAGCTGCAATCCGCCGGATGGGAGCTGACGCCTGATCGCGACGCCATCCAAAAAACGTTCAATTTTGCCAATTTCATCGACGCTTTCGGCTGGATGTCGCGCGTTGCCCTTTGGTAAGAGCGCTGGAACCACCACCCAGAGTGGTTCAATGTTTACAACCGCATCGAAGTGACGTTAACGACTCATGACGCCGGGGGGCTCAGCCCGCTGGATGTTAAACTTGCCACGAAAATGGATGCGCTGGCGGGCTGACCCCAGCACCAGGAGTAACCGTCATGAATGTTTCCGTCCTTACCGCGTTGGGGATCAACGTTGTCACCGCCTTACTTATCGCCGTCGCGGCGCTGTGGCTTAGCGGGTTCGTAAAACGCTACATCGAAGGATTGGCCGACAAGAACGAAAACCTCGACATAACACTGATGCGATTTGCTGGGTCGATGGCACGCTACTTCGTGCTGGCCATCGCAGTTATCTTTATTCTGGCGCGTTTCGGGATCGAAACCACATCATTGGCCGCACTGCTGGGTGCCGCGGGTCTGGCCGTTGGTCTGGCGCTGCAGGGCACACTTTCAAACGTTGCTGCCGGGGTTCTGCTGATTGCCTTCCGCCCGTTCAAAGCTGGTGACGTGGTCGAGGCCGCGGGCCACACCGGCAAAGTCGCTGCCGTGACCTTGTTCACCACTGAACTGACAACGCCGGACAACGTGCAGATCATCGTGCCAAATGGCGACATCTTTGCCGGTGCGATCAAGAATTTCTCGCACCACGACACCCGGCGCGTGGATTTCGTGTTTGGGGTTTCCTACGGCACCAACCTGAAAGACGCCGAAGACATCATCGTGAAATGCATCGAGGATGACGAGCGCATCCACGCCGACCCGGCACCGTTCGTGAAAGTTGGCAATCTGGGCGACAGCTCGGTTGATTTCACCGTGCGGGTCTGGTGCGACGCCGCCGATTACTGGGATGTGCATTTCGACATGACCCGGAATGTCAAAGAGGCGTTCGACGCAGGCAACATCGACATCCCCTTCCCGACCACCACAATGATCCAAGGGTGATCAAACGTAAAAAAAGGGCGCCGATTGCGGCGCCCTTTCTTGTTCAGCCCAGCGCCTCGAGGAACTTGTCGCCGGTTGAAATGTCGCAGACTCCCGGATCATCAACCTGAGCCACAGTGATCACCCCGTCGTCCAGCAACAGCGCGTACCGATTGGAACGGTCATAGAGCCCCAAAGGCGGCGCCGTGAATTCGACGCCCAGCGCTTTGGTCAGTTCCGCGCTCGAGTCACCCAGCAAGGTAATGCCAGCCTCCGTCGCGCCGGTGTCTTTGCCCCAGGCCGTCAGCACAAAAGGGTCGTTCACGGCGATACAGATCACCTCGTCCACGCCTTTGGCCTTAAGCTGATCCATCACTTTGATGAAGCTGGGCAGGTGAATCGTTGAACACGGGCCGGTATAGGCCCCGGGCAATGCAAAAAGGACGACCTTTTTGCCCGCCAGTTTCTCGGAAAGCTTCACGGTGGCGGGGCCATCTGCCCCCAAATAGGTCAATTCTGCGTCGGGAAGCGTGGCGCCAACTGAAAGTGTCATGTTTATCCTGTCCTGTAATTGCGTCGCATGTAGCGAAGCATATAGGTTGCGCGCGACAAGACACCAGAAAAGGGACAGGCATGTCGGATATTGTTGTGATCGGGGCCGGTCAGGCCGGCAGTGCATTGGTGGCCAAGCTGCGCGCATTGGGCCACATGGGCAAAATCACCCTGATCGGAGAAGAGGCGACACCGCCCTATCAGCGCCCGCCCCTGTCCAAGAAATACCTGTTGGGCGAGATGGACAAAGAGCGGCTCTATCTGCGCCCCGAGACGTTCTATGCCGAGAACAACATTGATCTGCGCCTGTCATCGACCGCCGTTTCGATTGACCGAAGCGACAAAAAGATCGTGGTCGATGGCAACGCGATTTCCTATGACCAGCTGGCGCTGACGACCGGCTCTATCGCGCGGCGCCTGCCGCCCGCGATTGGTGGCCTGCTGGACGGTGTTCACGTGGTGCGTACCATGGCCGATGTGGATGCGATGGAACCCGAATGCGTTGAAGGCGCGCGGGTGTTGATCGTCGGTGGGGGTTATATCGGGCTGGAAGCCGCTGCTGTGTGCTCGAAGCTGGGCATGAAGGTGACTTTGGTTGAGATGTCCGAGCGTATTTTGCAACGCGTTGCCGCGCCCGAGACCAGCGCCTATTTCCGCGCTCTGCACGCGGCGCATGACGTGGATATCCACGAAGGTATCGGGCTGGACCGGCTGACCGGTGAAACCCGTGTCGATGGCGCGGTGCTGTCAGATGGCACTGAACTTGCTCTGGATATGGTCATCGTCGGCATTGGTATCGCCCCGGCAACCGAACTGGCTGAAAGCGCCGGTCTGGTGGTAGAAAACGGTATCAAGGTGGATGCACAGGGCCGTACCAGCGACCCGGTGATCTGGTCGGCAGGCGATTGCGCCGTCTTCCCCTATCGCGGCGATATGATCCGCCTTGAAAGCGTCCAAAACGCGATTGATCAGGCCGAATGCGTGGCCGAAAACATGTTGGGCGCAGACAAGGATTACGCGCCTTACCCGTGGTTCTGGTCGGATCAGTATGACGTGAAGCTGCAAATCGCGGGGCTGAACTCCGGCTATAATAACGTGGTCGTGCGCCCGGGCGAGCGCGAAGGCTCGGTCAGCCACTGGTATTACGCAGGTGACACATTGCTGGCCGTCGACGCGATGAACGACCCGCGCGCCTATATGGTCGGCAAGCGGATGATCGAGGCGGGCAAGTCCCCCGAAGCGGCGGCAGTCGCCGACCCAGCGACCAATCTGATGGCTTTGGCCAAAGCATGAGGATCATTGCAGGCGCCCATAAGGGGCTGACGCTGGCCTCGGTCGGCAAGGGCGACGCGGGCGCACATCTGCGCCCCACCACCGACCGCGTGCGTGAAAGCCTGTTCAACCTGCTGATCAATGGCGGCTACGGCGACCCGATTTCGGACGCGCGGGTATTGGACCTGTTTGCCGGCACCGGGGCGTTGGGGCTTGAGGCGCTGTCGCGTGGCGCAGCTCATGTGACATTCGTGGATGATGGCGCCAAATCGCGCGCCCTGATCCGCGAAAATATCGAAAAATGCCGCGCGATGGGCGTGACGAAACTGTTCCGCCGCGACGCCACACGTTTGGGCCTGAACCGCGGCGCCGGGTTCAACCTGATCTTTCTGGACCCGCCCTACGGCAAAGGGCTGGGTGAACGCGCACTGGCATCCGCCTTTGAAGGCGGCTGGATCGCTGACGAGGCCCTGATCATCTGGGAAGAAAGTGCCGAGATTGCTGTGCCCGACGACCTGGCCCTGCTGGATCAGCGCAAATACGGCGACACCAAGATCGCGATCTTGCGGGCCGATTAATCGATCCAGGTCGGGTGGAATTTATCGCCGGGAGACAGGGTGAAAACCTCAAACCCGTCGGCGGTGACCGCGATTGAATGCTCAAACTGCGCCGACAGGGATTTGTCACGGGTCACAGCTGTCCAGTCATCGCCCAGCACCTTGGTTTCGGGGCGGCCTAGGTTCACCATGGGTTCAATGGTAAAGAACATGCCTTCTTCCAGCACCGGACCAGACCCTGCGCGACCATAGTGCAGCACGTTGGGCGGCGCATGAAAGACACGGCCCAAACCGTGACCACAGAAATCGCGCACGACGCTCATCCGGTGGCCCTCGACGTAGCTTTGAATGGCATGGCCGATGTCGCCAAAGGTGTTGCCGGGCTTGACCATCTCAATGCCCTTGAACAGAGCGTCATGGGTGACCTGAACAAGGCGTTCAGCCTTGCGCGACATTTTCCCGGCCAGATACATGCGCGAGGTATCCCCAAACCAACCGTCTACGATGACGGTGACGTCGATGTTCAGGATGTCCCCATCCTTCAGTTTCTTGTCGCCGGGGATGCCGTGACACACGACATGGTTCACCGAAATGCACGACGCGTGCTGATAACCGCGATACCCAATCGTCGCTGATTTCGCGCCCGCATCATCCACCATCTTGGTGATCAGACGATCCAGTTCGCCGGTGGTTTGCCCGGGAAATACATGGGGCGCGATGTCATCAAGAATCTGCGCCGCCAGCTTGCCAGCCGCGTGCATACCGGCGAAATCCTTCGCCTCGTGAATTCGGATGCCATCTTTGGTCAGGCGGCCTTTGTGGGATTCGTCCACGTCGCACTCCATCAATCAACAGGGCCTAAATAGGCCCATGCGCGGCGAAATACCAGCCTAGGGAACGGTTTCCCCAACCGGCAGAGCCTGCGCCAATACGACACCCTCGGGCGAGAGGCTGGTGGCATAGCAAATCACCTCGACCCCGGCATCTTGCGCCCGCGCCAGCCCCGCACCGTAAGCCGGGTCAATGTCGCCCGCCACCCGCATGCGGGTGCAATCGGTTCGCTGCACAAGGTATAGCATCACCGCGCGGTGACCTTGGGCGGCCATCTGCGACAGCTCCTCAAGATGCTTGGCGCCGCGGGTGGTGACCGTATCTGGAAATTCAGCCCAGTCCGCATCGCGGCGCAGGGTCACGCTTTTGACCTCAACATAAGCATCTGGCAGGCCGCGCCGGGTCAGCAAGAAATCAATCCGACTGCCAGTGCCGTATTTGACCTCGGCCCGCAGAGTGTCATAGGCCCCCAATTCCGCCACCGCTTTGGCCTGCAACCCCTCGCGCACCACGCGGTTGGGTACGCCGGTATCGACGCCGGTGAAATGGCCGTTTTCGTGATCGACCAATCGCCAGCCGTATTTCAGCTTTCTCTTGGGATCATCGTTGGGTTCCACCCAGACGCGCTGGCCTTCCTCAACAAGCCCTGTCATCGGACCTGTATTGGGACAATGGGCGGTCACCTGATCGCCACTGTCCAGCATCACATCTGCAAAGAAGCGTTTATAGCGGCGGATCAGCCTGCCGGGGACAAGAGGTGTTTGAAATCGCATGTGTCCCACCTATACCCAAGGGTAAGCCACGACAAGGAGAGCCCCATGCCCAACCCCACCGCCGCTATGCTTGTGATCGGGGACGAGATCCTTTCGGGCCGCACCCGCGATTCCAACATGCATTATCTGGCGCAAGAACTGACCAAGATCGGTGTCTCCCTGACCGAGGTCCGCATGGTCGTGGATGACACCGATGCGATTGTGGATGCTGTCAATGCGTTGCGGGCGCAGTATGACACCGTGGTGACCTCGGGCGGGATCGGGCCGACCCATGATGACATCACCGCCGATGCGATCGCGCAAGCCTTTGGTGCGCATATCGACATTCGCGATGATGCCCGCGCCCTGCTGGCCGCCCATTACGAACGCCAAGGGTCCGAATTTAACGCCGCGCGTCAGCGCATGGCGCGCATCCCGGACGGCGCAACGCTGATCGACAACCCGGTATCAATTGCGCCGGGCTTTACCATGGAGAATGTCCATGTGATGGCCGGTGTGCCTTCGGTCTTTCAGGCCATGGTCGCTTCGGTCTTGCCGCACATCACCGGAGGCGCTCCGCTGCTCAGCCAATCCTTGCGGATCAACCGGGGCGAAGGTGATATCGCAGGGCCATTGGGCGATCTGGCCGCCGCGTTCCCCGACCTGTCGATTGGCTCTTACCCATTTGTTCGAGACGGAGTGTTTGGCGCAAATATCGTGATCCGCGGCACTGACGCCGGTCAGGTTGATGCCGCCATGACGCGTCTGGCGGGGTTGTTCCCCGGGGACTGTGCATGAGCGACTATCTGGACGTGCTCTGGGCCACATGGCCAGCCGCCAAGGAAACCCGCGTGGGTGTTTGGACCATTCGCGCCGGGCGCGGCGGTGGCAAACGCGTCTCGGCCGCGACGGCCACGGCCCCGGCAACTGCCACCGATCTGGCTCAGGCGGAACAGGCGATGCGTGCGCTTGATCAAGAGCCGTTGTTCATGATCCGCGCGCAGGACGCCACGCTGGATGCTCTGTTGCAAGACAATGGGTATAAGATCATCGATCCGGTCACCGTCTATGCCGCGCCCCTGTCCGAGCTCACAACACAACGCCCCCCCGCCATCGCCGCGTTTACCCTGTGGGAGCCTTTGGAGATCATGAAAGAAATCTGGGCGGGGGAAGGGATCGGCCCCTCCCGGCTGGCTGTGATGGCCCGCGTCACAGGCCCAAAAGCCAGCATTCTGGGCCGTATCCAAAACCGCGCCGCAGGCGCTGCTTTTACCGCGATCCATGAAAACACCGCAATGGTCCATGCAATGGTGGTGGAAAACGCCTATCGTCGGCAGGGAACCGCCATCAACATGATGCGGGAGGCGGCGTTCTGGGCACAAGATCAGGGCGCTACAGAGCTTGCCGTGGTCGTCACCGATGACAATGCCGATGCCCGGGCGCTCTATGCTTCCCTCAACATGCAACCTGTGGGACACTATCACTACAGAAAAAAACAGTGCTAAGAGGCACGCGTCGTTGAGCATGACAACCCTTTTGACTTCGGCAAGACAATTGCCGACGGAAACTGCGCTGTCCTTCGTTGAAAGGACGAAAAACACCTGCGTGCCCGAAAAAAGCTGGCCGATGACGCCCTCAACCCTGTATCAATCTGGCGCAATGCTGCGATCCTTATGCATAAGTTTGTCTCTGATGGCCCTGCCCCTAGCGGCCAGCGCACAGCTGTTGGAATTTCCCGCAGGGGCCGAGCGCACGGCAGATTCTGTGCAGCAACTGTCCAGCTATCGCCTGCCCATTGGCCCGTTTGAAAACGACACGGTTCAAACCATTTGGGCCGAAGGCGAAATCGCCCGCCAAGCGTGGCAAATCCAGATCGAGGGCGCCACGACGTTGCAACTTCTGGCACCGCTGCGCGATCAGCTGACCGCCGAAGGGTTCGAGATTTTATTTGAATGCGAGGCCGAGAATTGCGGCGGTTTCGATTTCCGCTATGCGACCGAGGTTCTGCCCGAGCCCGAAATGCATGTAGACCTAGGCGATTATCGCTTTTTGTCCGCCCATCGCATGGGGGAGGCCGCGCCGGAATACATCAGCCTGATGGTAAGCCGGTCATCCCTGCGCGGATTCGTTCAGGTAACACGCGTCGGCCCCGAACTGGGGTTGGACGCAGCGCTTTCCGCCGCATCGACCAAAAACCCTGCCAGCCCGATTGGCACCGGTGCCTTCGAAGGTCTGCCGCTGAGCGAACAGCTGCAATTGTCGGGCCGCGCCATTCTGGGTGATTTGGCGTTTGAAACCGGCTCCTCCAAACTGGGCGTAGATCAATTTGGGTCATTGGCGGATCTGGCAGGGTTCCTGTCGGATCATCCCGAGATCACCATCGCGCTTGTGGGCCACACGGACGCTGAAGGCGGGTTGGATGGGAACATTGCGCTGTCGAAGAAACGCGCACAATCGGTGATGAAGCGGCTGGTCGACGTTTATAGCATCCCTGCCGCGCAAATCTCGGCCGAGGGTGTGGGCTTTCTAGCACCGGTAGCCAGCAATCAAACCGATGACGGGCGCACGCAAAACAGAAGGGTCGAAGTGATTATCACCTCGACCCAGTAATCTGTTTGTTCAGTTTGGCATTTACCAGATCAGCGGCTGCTTATCAGCAAAGCTTTTCACCAGAAAATCAATGAAAGCGCGCACTTTGGGCTGGGTAAAACGACCCGGCGGGTAAACCGCATAGATGCCCAGGTTTTCAACCGGCAGATCGGGGATCGCTTCTTCGACCAGGCCTTCCTCTAGTGCCTCGCGATAGAGGAAGCTGGGCAGGTAGGCGATACCAAGGCCCGACACCGCAGCGTTCAGCAGCGACTGACCGTCATTCACCGTCAGCCAGCCCGCCGTGCGAACCTGACGTTTTTCACCCGATGGTGCAGTGATTTTCCAGACGTTACCGCTGGCTTGGTTCGAATAGTGCAGAAGCTTGTGATCATTCAGATCATCAATCTTGGTGGGGCGGCCGTATTTCTGGAAATACGTGGGCGAACCGATCATGCGTTTGGTCGTGGTAATCAGCTTGCGGGCGCGCAGGGTGCTGTCTTCCAGCTCTCCGATACGGATCGCCATATCAAACCCTTCCGAGATCAGTTCGACATAGCGGTTGTTCAGAACCATGTTCACAGTGATTTCGGGGTATTCCTTCAGGAATTCACCCAGAACCGGAGACAGGTGGTTCACTCCAAAGTCCGTCGCGACCGAAATCCGCAACAGGCCCGAAGGTGCCGATTGCATCGAAGTGACAAGAGCATCGGCCTCACCCGCGTCATTCAACACGCGGCGCGCCCGGTCGTAATAGGCCAGGCCGATTTCCGTCGGGCTGACCCGGCGGGTGGTGCGGTTCAGCAGGCGTGCGCCCAGACGTGCCTCAAGCGAGGACACGTGTTTGGACACCGCAGATTTCGAGATGCCCATTTTTCGGGCCGCATCGGTAAATCCGCCTTGATCCACCACTGTGGCGAACGCTTCCATTTCCGTCAGTCGATCCATCTTGAACCCTTAAACACTCTTTTCTCGTTTCCCCATTCTTGGCGATGAAATCGGGCAAGAATGCGGAGAAGGGCGGACAATACCGGGGTGATTGCACGCAGTGTTCAAGGCCAAGAAACAGCGAAACAGCGCGTTTCCACCTTGAAAATAAGGTTAAAGGGTGGCCGCCAGACGGGTGCCTTGATCAATGGCGCGTTTTGCATCCAGCTCGGCAGCGACATCCGCCCCGCCAATCACATGCGGCGTGATGCCTTCGGCTTGCAACGCGTCTACAAGGCTGCGCTCAGACAATTGACCGGCGCACAGGACGATATTGTCGGCCTCGATCAACTGAGGGTCTTCGCGAGCCTCACCCTTGCTGATGTACAGACCTTCGGGGGTGATACGTTCATAGTTCACGCCGCCCATCATCTTGACGCCTTTCATCTGCAACGTTGCGCGGTGAATCCAGCCGGTGGTCTTGCCCAACCGTTTGCCGGGGCGTTCGGCCTTGCGCTGTAGCAGCGTAACGTGCCGCGCCGGGGCTTCTGGCCGCGGTCCATCGGGGGACAGTCCGCCGCGATGCGCGGCGGGATCGGCAACGCCCCATTCTTGCAGCCACTCGGGCAGGTTCACCGTCGGGCTTTCACTTGCTTGGGTCAGGTATTCGGCAACGTCAAAGCCAATACCACCCGCCCCCACGATAACAACGCGAGGGCCAACCGTTGCGTCGCCGCGCAACACGTCGATGTAAGACAGAACTTGGTCGCCGTCCTGCCCCTCAATCCCGGGGTCGCGTGGGATGACACCCGTGGCGATGATGACCTCATCGTATTGCTTTAAATCGTCGACGCTGGCCTCGTGCCCCAAGCGCAGGGCGACGCCCGCCTTTGCAACCATGGTTTCGAACCAGTCAACAAGGCCCCAGAATTCTTCCTTGCCCGGCACTTGTTTGGCCATGTTCAGCTGCCCGCCAATCCGGTCAGCCTTGTCAAACACCACCACCCGATGGCCGCGTTCAGCCGCTGCTATCGCGGCTGACAGGCCCGCAGGCCCGGCGCCAACAACAGCAATGGTTTTGGGCTGTGGCGCGGGAGTAAGCGTGATTTCGGTTTCAAAACACGCGCGCGGGTTCACAAGGCAGGAACTGATCTTACCGCCGAAAGTATGATCCAGACAGGCTTGGTTGCAGGCGATGCATGGCGCAATTTCGGCCGCGCGGCCCGCTTGGGCCTTGGCCACAAAATGCGGGTCCGCCAGAAAGGGCCGTGCCATCGACACCATGTCGGCGCAGCCTTCGGCCAGCACCTCTTCGGCCACCTGCGGCGTGTTGATCCGGTTCGAGGTGATCACCGGAATGCTCACCTGCCCCATCAGTTTCTTCGTGACCCATGCAAAAGCCTTGCGAGGGACCGAGGTGGCAATGGTCGGAATGCGGGCCTCGTGCCAACCGATCCCGGTATTGATGATCGTCGCGCCCGCATCTTCGATGGCTTTGGCAAGTTGAACGACCTCGTCCCAACTGGAGCCGTTTGGGATCAGGTCAATCATACTAAGCCGGTAGATGACGATGAAATCCTCGCCCACCGCGGCGCGCACACGTTTGACCACCTCAATTGGCAGACGCATCCGGTTTTCGTAACTGCCGCCCCATCGGTCGTTCCGACGGTTCACATGAGTCACCAAAAACTGGTTGATAAAATAGCCCTCAGATCCCATGACCTCGACACCATCATATCCGGCTGCACGCGCACGGGCGGCGGCAGTGGCAATATCTGCGATCTGTTTTTCAATCCCGTCTTCGTCCAGTTCCTTGGGTGGAAACGGAGAAATCGGAGACTTCACCGCGCTGGCCGACACGCAATCGGGGCTATAGGCATAACGCCCCGCATGAAGAATCTGCATCGCGATCTTGCCACCGGCGTCGTGCACGCGTTCCGTCACAATACGGTGGTTGGCAATATCCTGATCGCTATAAAGCCCCGCCGCGCCGGGAAACACGCCGCCTTCGGTATTTGGGGCCATGCCGCCTGTCACCATAAGCGCCACACCGCCCCGGGCGCGCTCGGCGTAGAATTCGGCGACACGGTTCCAATCTTTGGTTTCCTCCAGATTGGTATGCATCGAACCCATCAGAACCCGGTTCTTGAGCGTGGTGAAACCCAGATCAAGTGGGGCGAGCAGATTAGGGTAATCTGTCATGGCGTCCTCCCTTTCAGGGAAGATGCTGGGGCGCGCGGTGAATGTCACGCGCTACGCCGCGTCAAAGCTTACGTGCGCGTCAGGATGTTTCAAGGCAATGCCGGCGGAACGCCTTTTTCAGCATATCCAGTTCGGCCCGCAACAGATCCATTTCAGCCCGGATATCGTCTTCCAGCAGTTCGCCAGTAACGATGGTAAAGCTGGCCAGCTTGTCACCGCTGTTCTTTTCCAGAATCAGAAAAGTCTGCACACCGTCGCTTAGCAGTTCGGCTGGAATAGGTACGCGCACAAGGTATCGCCCTGTCGAGGCATCTTCGGCGGTAACCGTCACACCCGCAACAGATTGCTCAAGATGGCGCACATCCAGCGTTGGGGCCTCTGCTTCGGCAGATTGTTCCAGCACGCCTTCCCAGACACCGGCGCGAATACGGGTTTTAGTCAGCACGGACTCGGTCATCTTATTCCCCTACAACTCGGCGCGCGGCCGGCGGCTGAAGGTCAGATCGCGCAAAACGATCTCGTTCATCTCTGGCCCCTCAAAAATCAGGTCAATCCAGACCTTTTCCACCCGCTTTTCGTTCATCTTTGTGTACGCGAGATCAAACTCGACAAATACATCGTCGTCGTGCAGCGGCAGTTCGCGTACGATCTGCTCTGTGTTGGGGCCATGTCGCACGTTCAGGCGCGCGAAAATTTCCAATGGCTTTTCCATCTCGACCACCGCATCCATGCGCAGAAGGTGACGACGGGTCAGGCCCTGAACGACATCCTCGGGCAGTTCCAGCACCAAAGACAGGAATGAACCGTCAAAGCGGAACACATCCATACGCAAGCCAAACGGCGCCAGATCGCTTTCGCGCGTGTTGCGAATCTGACGTACTGTCAGCTCAGACACATCGCAATCGTGAAACACGGTCACTTCGTCCCCAATCGCCGTGCGGCTTTCCACGGACGCCGCCCCGGGCACATCCAGAGGGCCGCGCCAAAGCACCGGTCGATAGGCCCAGTCCGCCCCCAAGGGGCGACGAATAGCATTCGAGCCGATCAGCGGCAGAGCAAGGCGGCTTTCGGCCTCGTGAATCAAACGATCCAGCTGACGGCGCAGTTGCCGCGCCTGCCCGCGTTGAGAGCGCAAAGCAGAAAGGGGCTGGCTTGGCGCCATATCCGCCACGCGGTTCCAATGCCGCAAAACCCGTCTTTGCCGCAGCGCCTGCGCGAAGGATGAAATCGGTTTTGCCATGCCTGCTAACTTATCCGAACCAAGACCGTGTCACTGATGCCGGACCATTCCTGACGCATCAACGATTACCCACATAAGGGAACATTGTTTCCATTTCATGGGGGAATTTTCCGCCCGGGTCAACTTTCTAGGTCATCGCCTGAAAATTGGCTAACAGTTCGAATTTGAGAGATAAAATCCAGCAAATTGGCAAGGCCAGCGTCACTACTGACAGGGCTTTGTGCCAAAGACGATACCGACGCCGACACCATTTGCCCATTCAGGTTGAACAGCGCGCGCCATTGATCGGCGCCCAGACCCGGAATATCGCTGGTACCGGTATGACGCGAATGGATGACAAAGGCGTTGCGATGGACAGACGTATCCACCAGCCGAACCGACTCGGGGCGACCGTCGCGCGACAAGGCGGCCAAGCCTGCCGGGGCAGCAAAGAAACGCTCTAGCTGCGGCAATTGTTGCAAGATCGGGGTGTCGCCGTCTTCCTCTGGCGAGGCACTGGCGGTCAACAGCATTTCAAACAGGGGGCGCGGGGCATTGGGCTGTCCGGTGACCGAAGCACAGCTGGCCAGAATCATCAGCCCGCCACGCCCAGCGCGTCGATCCACACAATAACCTTGCGGTCCTGCCACCTGCACGGCATCGCTGACAAGCACATCACTGCGCGGCGCAGAGCGGGTGTAGGCATAGCTACCCGGGGTTTGGGTCGGGTTCGCCGTGGGTTCCAGACACCCGGCCAGCAAAAGCGCCAGCGACCCAAAGGCCGCTGGTCGCCAGAATAGTTTAGAGATCCGCATAAATGTGCGTTTCTGCCTGTTGACCGGGATGGGTGACCGCCCCGCGACGGGTATCTCCCACCAGCTGTGCGAACTTCCACAGCGCCCCCGAGGCGTATTCGGTCTTTTTGGGGCCGGGCCATGCTTCTTTGCGCTTGGCCAGTTCCTCATCCGACAGATCAACCGAAATTTCGCCGGAGATGGCGTTGATGGTGATCATGTCGCCGGGTTGCAGCAGGGCGATGGGGCCACCATGCGCGGCTTCGGGGCCAACGTGGCCCACGCAGAAGCCACGGGTCGCGCCCGAGAAACGGCCGTCGGTGATCAGCGCCACTTTCTTACCCATGCCCTGACCCGACAGGGCCGCGGTGGTGGCAAGCATCTCGCGCATGCCGGGCCCACCTGCGGGGCCCTCGTTGCGGATGACCAGAACTTCGCCCTCTTTGTATTCGCGCTTCTGAACGGCCTCAAAGGCCTCTTCTTCGCATTCAAAGATGTTGGCCGGGCCGGTGAAGATCTGTTCTTCATCGCTCATGCCCGCGACTTTCACGATCGCGCCTTCGGGGGCCAGATTGCCCTTCAGGCCCACAACACCGCCTGTCGGGGTGATCGGGGTTTCAACCGGATAGATCACCTTGCCGTCGGCTTCGCCTTCGATCAGGTCCAGCTCTTCGCCCATGGTGCGGCCCGAGGCGGTCATGCAGTCTTCGTGCAGCAGACCGGCCTTGCGCAGCTCTTTCAGCACGACCGGCACACCGCCAGCTTCATACAGGTCTTTGGCCACATACTGACCGCCCGGCTTCAGGTCCACAAAGTACGGGGTGTCACGGAAGATATCGGTGACGTCGAACAGATCAAAGTCGATCCCGGCTTCGTGCGCCATGGCAGGCAGGTGCAGACCGGCGTTGGTCGACCCACCGGTACAGGCCACAACGCGGGCCGCGTTTTCCAGCGACTTACGAGTGACGATGTCACGGGCGCGGATGTTTTTCTCGATCAGGTTCATCACGGCGCGGCCCGAAGCCTCGCCATACTGATCACGGCTTTCATAGGGCGCCGGTGCACCCGAGGAGTTCATCAGCGCAAGGCCAACAGCCTCGGAGACACAAGCCATGGTGTTGGCGGTGAACTGACCACCGCAAGCACCTGCCGAGGGGCAGGCCACGCGTTCCAGAACTTCCAACTCGGCCTCGGACATGTTGCCCGCCTGGTTTTGACCCACGGCTTCGAATACGTCCTGAACGGTCACGTCTTTGCCGTTCAGACGGCCCGGCAGGATCGACCCGCCGTAGATGAACACCGACGGCACGTTCAGGCGCAGCATGGCCATCATCATACCAGGCAGCGATTTGTCACACCCGGCCAGACCGACGATGGCGTCATAGCAATGGCCGCGCATGGTCAGTTCCACGGTGTCGGCGATGGCCTCGCGCGAGGCCAGAGACGAGCGCATCCCTTCGTGACCCATGGCGATGCCGTCGGTCACGGTGATGGTGGTGAATTCGCGCGGGGTGCCGCCCTCTTTCTTGACGCCCATCTTCACCGACTGAGCCTGACGGTTCAGCGCGATGTTACAAGGCGCGGCCTCGTTCCAGCAGGTCGCCACGCCGATAAAAGGCTGGTGAATCTCTTCTTCAGTCAGGCCCATCGCATAGAAATACGACCGGTGCGGCGCGCGTGCGGGCCCTTCGGTCACATGACGGCTGGGAAGTTTGGTTTTGTCAAAACGGCTGTTACGCATGAGGCCCTCCTCAGATCTGGCTTGGCCAAGGGGAATATCGCCCGCGCCCGCCATGTACAAGCGTCATTGATGCGTCATGGGCGCCAGTCTAGGTTGTTTGTCAGAGGAATCCCGCCGATGCGCTATGGCCCCAATGAAGACTTTGCCGCCCCTGCCCGCCACAGCGCCGAGCTGTGGCGTACGGTTCTGGGGTTCTTTCTGGCCAGTGCCGCGCAGATTGGGCTGATTTTCGTGATCTATGGCGCGGGGCGCATGGTCTTGGGCTCTGACCGGGCCGACACCCTGTACAACGCTGTTTTCTTCAGCACGCTGACCGCGACCGAGACGCTGTTGTTGTTGCTCTCGGCGGGGTTGATCACCGTTGGGCTGGTCGCTGTGGTGGATCAGTTGCACCGACGCTCACCCCTGAGTCTGGTCGGCCCATTGCCACAGGCGTGGCGTGATTTCTGGGCTGTATTGAAAATGCTTGCCGGACTTTATTTGATCTTGTCTTTGATCCCAAGCGGCGTCGCTTTAGACCCCAACATGGCCTTCGATCGGTGGCTGCTGTTATTGCCGGTCGCGATCCCGGTTTTGTTCATCCAAATCAGCAGCGAAGAGCTGTTCTTTCGCGGCTATCTGCAACAGCAATTGGCGGCGCGCTATCGCAGCCCATTGATCTGGATCGGAATTCCAAGCGTGATTTTTGCATTTGGGCACTACAGCACCGATCTGGCCGGAGACAACGCGATCTTCACCGCCATCTGGGCAGGCCTGTTTGGCATCGCCGCGGCAGACCTGACAGCGCGTAGCGGCAATCTGGGCGCCGCTCTGGCCCTGCACTTTGCCAACAATTTCGGGGCGATCCTGTTGGCCTCACTGCCGGGCGCGGCGTCCGGGCTGGCCTTGTATGTCTATCCGATCACACTGGATGATCCCGCCATCTTACCCCTCTTTGCTGTCGATCTGGATGTGATGCTTGTCAGCTGGCTGGCGGCACGCGTAGCACTGCGCGTTTAAGCGTTGCGCCGCCCACCCGGCCAGCGTTAGCTTGCGATCAGCTTAACGATTGGCAGGATACCCCATGCGCGCCCCAGAATTCGCGGCCTATATACACCCGGCCCGCCAATACCCCGAACTCTGGCGCATCCTGCTGGGCATCTTGCTGACCCTATTCATTTATCTGGCCTGTTTCGCGCTGATGCTGGTGGTGTTGTATCCGATCATCGGCCCGTTGGAATACTTCGGCTGGCTTTTGGGTCTGCAAAGCATGGATCAGGCTCCGCAAACGTTATTTCTTCTGCTTAGCTTTGCAGGGCTGTTTTTGGGCACTATTTTGGCCGCAGCCGCGCTGCATGGGCGCGGCCCCGGAACACTGTTTGGCCCGGGCCGAGAGACACTGCGCGCCTTTTGCCTGACATCAATGGTGCTGGTGCCGCTCTATGCTGTGATGCTGGCGATTTCTTGGCAGTTCAGCCCGGCTGTGCCCAACCTGCCCCTAGACGCGTGGCTGCGATATTTGCCTTGGGCCCTGCTGTTGTTGCTGGTTCAAATCACCGCCGAAGAGTTGCTGTTTCGTGGATACCTGCAACAGCAACTGGCGGTGCGATTTCAGGCACGCTGGATATGGATGGGCCTGCCCGCGCTTGGGTTTACCCTGATGCATTGGAACCCAGAGGCCGGTGGCAATCTCTGGGCGATTCTGTTTGTCATTTTCTGCTTTGCCCTGATCGCCGCCGACCTGACGGAACGCAGCGGTAATCTGGGGGCGGCGCTGGGGGTGCACTTCGTCAACAACATCGCAGCCCTCCTGGTGGTCTCGGTCGATGGGTCGATCACGGGTCTGGCGCTCTATGTCACCCCATTCGGGATCGACGATACATCCGCGCTGCCCATGGGGCTTGGAGTCGATTTGTTGCTGCTTTTCGTCGTTTGGCGGCTCTTGCGTGCGCTAATCGTGCGATAGCCAGATTGCAATTCCGCCCCGCCCGGCTTATTTCGGGCAGAAAGGTGCAATGACAGGCCTGTATTATGAACTGGATTTCCAACTACGTCCGCCCCAAGATCAACTCTCTGTTCTCGCGGCGCGAAGTGCCCGAGAACCTGTGGCGCAAGTGTTCCGAATGCGGAACCATGCTGTTCCATCGGGAGCTCAAAGAGAATCTGAACGTCTGCACCAACTGTGGCAATCACATGCCGATTGCCCCGCGCGACCGCTTTGACGCGCTGTTTGACGGTGGCATCTATACCGAGGTCGCCGTTCCGGCGCCCATCGCGGATCCGCTGCACTTCAAAGATCAAAAGAAATACCCGGACCGCATGAAGGGCGCCCAAAAGGGCACAGGCGAAGCCGAAGCGATGCTGGTGGCCGAAGGTGAAATCGGCCAGACACCCATCGTCGCGGCTGCGCAGGACTTCCGCTTCATGGGCGGATCAATGGGCATGTTCGTGGGCAACGCAATCATTGCCGCCGCTGAACGCGCTGTGGCCCTTGGTCAACCGCTTGTGCTGTTTTCAGCCGCCGGTGGCGCGCGGATGCAAGAAGGCATCCTGAGCCTGATGCAAATGCCGCGCACCACGGTTGCGGTTGAGATGCTGAAAGAGGCAGGCCTGCCCTATATCGTTGTGCTGACTCACCCCACAACTGGTGGCGTGACGGCCTCGTATGCGATGCTGGGCGATGTGCAAATCTCGGAACCGAATGCGTTGATCTGCTTTGCTGGCCCCCGTGTGATCGAACAAACGATCCGCGAAAAGCTGCCCGAGGGCTTCCAGCGCGCCGAGTATCTGCTGGATCACGGCATGCTGGACCGCGTGACCCCCCGTGGCGAACTACGCGACGAGCTGATCACCATCATCCGCATGCTGATGGGTCAGCCGCCGGCCATTTCGGGCAACTTGCCTGCCCCTGATACGGCCACCGCCTTGCCGGCCCCCGAGGCTGACGCCGAGGCCGACAAAGCGTGAGCCAACAAAGCAGTGACATCCTCCTTGAACGGATGATGTCTCTCCACCCCAAGATCATTGATCTGACGCTGGACCGTGTCTGGCGCTTGCTTGAAGCGCTGGACAACCCGCAACGCGCGCTTCCGCCTGTTATTCATATCGCGGGGACCAATGGCAAAGGCTCTACTCAGGCGATGATCCGCGCCGGGCTTCAGGCTGCAGGCCAACGCGTGCATGCTTATACCTCGCCGCATCTGGTGCGGTTTCATGAACGGATCACCTTGGCCGGAGAGGTGATCTCGGAACCGGCCCTGACCGAAATTCTGGATGACTGCGAACGCGCCAATGAAGGTGCGGACATCACCTATTTTGAAATCACCACCGTTGCCGGATTGCTGGCCTTTGCCCGCACACCTGCGGACTACACCTTGCTAGAGGTCGGTTTGGGCGGGCGGCTGGACGCCACCAACGTCATCGACAAACCGGCGCTGACAATCATCACGCCGGTGTCTTTGGACCACGAACAATACCTTGGCGATACGCTGGCCAAGATCGCGACCGAAAAAGCCGGGATCATCAAGCGGGGCGTGCCCTGCATTGTTGGCCCTCAACAAGACGAGGCGATGGACGTGATCGAAACCCGCGCCGCAGAGCTGGGCGCGCCGCTCTTGGCCTATGGTCAGCACTGGCACGTCTGGGAAGAACGCGGGCAGATGGTGTTTCAGGATGAAAACGGGCTGCGTGAACTGCCCCTGCCCGCGCTGATCGGCGCGCATCAGGTGCAAAATGCCGGCATGGCCATCGCCGCCCTGCGCCATCTGGGATTTGACGATACCGCATTCGACGCCGCCACCCGTGATGCCCAATGGCCTGCCCGCATGCAGCGCCTGCGCACCGGCCCGCTGGTCGATGCCGCCCATGGGGCCGAGCTATGGCTGGATGGCGGGCATAACCCGGCGGCTGGGAATGCACTGGTCGAAGCGCTTTCACGTCTGCCCAATCGCCCGCTGCACATGATTTGTGGCATGCTGAATACCAAGGACGTGTCAGGCTATCTGAAACCGCTGGCACAGATCGCCCAAGGCTTGCACGCGGTCTCTATCCCAGACACCCCCGCCACGCTTTCCGCCACACAGACCATGCAGGCGGCACAAAGTATCGGGATGGACGCGCAGGTCGCGAACAGCGTTCAAGATGCGGTTGAGGCGATCACCGCCAACACGCCAAACGCACGTATCCTGATTTGCGGATCGCTCTATCTGGCCGGGGATGTCCTGCGTAAAAACGCTTAAGCGCCGGCCTCGACGCCCCAGTCTTTGTCCTGCATTTCGCGCAATCGGCTGGCGGTGCGCTCAAATTCAAATGCGCCTGTGCCTTCGACATACAGCATCTCGGGCTGAGCCGCCGCCGAACAGATGAACCGTACTTTGGCCTCGTAGAGCGCGTCGATCAGAGTCACAAACCGCTTGGCCTCGTTGAAGTTGTTGCGCGACAGGTTGGGGATATCTTCCAAAATCAACACACGCATAGCCTCGGCAATCGCAAGATAATCGGCCGGCCCCAGCATTTTGGAACACAAATCCCAAAACGTCGCCCGACCCACACCATTGTGAAACTTGGGGATGACCACGTCGCGCCCCTTAACGGTCAGCGTCAGCGCCGTGCCTTTGCCGCCGGTGAAATCCTGCCAGATTTCCTCCATCGCGTCGCGGGCTGCGGCATCGGCGGGGGTGAAATAGACCTCGGCCCCCGACAGACGATTTTGCCGATAATCATTGGGTGAGGCCAGATGATGTTCCCCCAAACGTTCTTTGATCAGCGCGATGAAAGGAAGGAACAATTCGCGTTGTAAGCCATCCTTATACAAATCATCGGGCACGCGGTTTGACGTGGTCACAACCGTCACCCCGTTTTCGAACATCAGATCGAACAGACGGCCCACCAGCATCGCATCGGTGATGTCGGTGATCTGCATCTCGTCAAAACACAGCAGTTTGACACTTGTTGCGATGTCTTGGGCGACATGCAGTAGCGGATCTTCTTTTCCGGCCTGCCGCACCTTATGCAGTTGACTGTGGACCTCTTGCATGAAGGCATGAAAATGCACGCGGCGTTTTTCGGCCAGATCGACATGATCAAAGAACAGGTCCATGAGCATGGATTTGCCGCGCCCGACGCCGCCCCAGATGTACAACCCGCGTACCGGTTCGACCTTCTTGCGGCGCTGGAAAAAGCCACGTTTGGCCGGGGGGCTTTCGTTCAGAGCCGCCCGAATGGTCTGGAGCGGCTCCAACACGGCCAGCTGTCCCGGGTCTCCATGAAGTTCGCCCGTGCTGACCTTGTAATCGTAAATTTCGCGCAATGTCTGGTCCATAAAACACCCTTAATTGGGCGCGTCGGATAAGAAAAGGTGATCTGACACATAAAGAATTTCAGTTTGACCGACGCGCAGCCCTAGCGCACCCTAGCCGCACACAGGAGAACCCGATGGAACAAACCCGCGCGCCGCTATTTACCCCGGTTTTGATCGCCGGGTGTCTGATCATCATGGTCGGGTTTTCGATCCGTGCCAGCTTTGGCGTGTTCCAAATTCCGATTGCCGAAGAGTTCGGCTGGCTGCGGGCCGAGTTCAGTTTCGCAATCGCCATTCAGAACCTCGCCTGGGGCATTGGGCAACCTATTTTCGGCGCTTTGGCCGAACGTTTTGGCGACCGGCGTGCCATCATCGCGGGCGCGCTGACCTACGCGGCGGGTCTGGTGCTGTCATCCTTTGCCGTGACCCCCGAACAACATCAGTTGCTGGAAATCCTTGTGGGGTTTGGCATTGCAGGCACTGGCTTTGGTGTCATTCTGGCCGTCGTCGGGCGTGCTGCAAGCGACGAAAACCGCTCACTGGCACTCGGGATCGCAACCGCGGCAGGCAGCGCCGGACAAGTCTTTGGCCCGCCTCTGGCCGAGATATTGCTGGGCATGATGGGCTGGCAGCAGGTGTTTTTGATCTTTGCAGCCGGTATTTTGGCCACGTTGCTGGTGTTACCGATGATGCGGTCGCCCGCCCCCGCCTCAAAGGCAGAGCTGGAAGAAAGCATGGGCCAAATCCTTGGCAAAGCGTTTCGTGATCCGTCCTATACGCTGATCTTTCTGGGTTTCTTTTCCTGCGGTTATCAGCTGGCCTTTATCACTGCCCATTTCCCGGCCTTTGTGACCGAAATGTGCGGGGCGATTGATCCATCCGGTACTTTGGCCGCGATCGGGGTGTCGACCACGTCGGCCCTTGGGGCGGTTTCAATTGCCGTGATCGGGCTGGCCAATATCGTGGGTACGGTAACCGCTGGTTGGCTCGGCAAACGCTATACCAAGAAATACCTTCTGGTATGGATCTATCTGGGCCGCACAGTTGCAGCGGGCACATTCATCTTGCTGCCGATCACGCCGGCTTCGGTCTTGATTTTCTCGGCCGTGATGGGCGCGCTGTGGCTGGCAACAGTGCCCCTGACCAGCGGATTGGTCGCGCATCTATATGGGCTGCGCTACATGGGCACGCTCTATGGCATCGTCTTTCTGTCGCACCAGATTGGCGGGTTCCTGGGCGTGTGGCTTGGCGGTCGCCTGTATGATGTTTACGGCAGCTACACGCTGGTCTGGTGGATCGGTGTCGGCGTTGGGTTATTCTCGGCGATTGTGCACCTGCCGGTCCGCGAGAACCGATCTATCGTTCCGGCCTAAAGCAAACCTTCCACCTGCACCCGCGCCAGCCAGCCTTCCGGGCCTTCGAAGTGATGCGCTTGCCAGCCGCGCGCCTTTGCGGCGGCGATATTCGACGCGCTGTCGTCAGTGAACAAAAGCCTGTCCGGCGCCACCCCGGTTTCACGCTCCAGAATCTCATAAATGTCGGGTTCGGGCTTAATCGCCCGCAAATGGCCCGAAATGAAATCGCGATCAAAGGCGCTGAGGAACGGATAATGCGGGCGGGCCAGCTCGTAGGTGCCAATGCCGAAATTGGTCAGTGAGAACACCGGAATACCGCGTGCCTGCAACTGCTCCATGATCTGAACCGAGAGCGCGATGTCGCCCTGCACGAATTCCAACCAGCTGTCATGCCAATGGCGAATTTCATCGGCCCAATCCGCATGCTGATCGGCAGTGGAATAGATCACCTCGCGGAAATCTTCTCCGCGATCCACGCGCAGGTTCATCTCATAGAGGTCGACAGCGTCAAACAACGCCTGCTTTCGCTCTCCCCCCAAAAGCGCTTCGTAAAACGGTTCAGGGTTCCATTTCAAAAGGACATTTCCGATGTCCAAAACGACGGCTTCGATGGTCATTAGTCACCCTGTTAATCGGCATACAGCGCCTCGGCGTGGAAGTTCACATGATCTTCCATGAAAGATGCGACAAAGAAGTAACTGTGGTCATAGTCTTTTTGCATGCGGAACGTACCGGGTTGGCGACGCGCCACCATGGCCTGCGCCAAGGCCTCGGGGCGGAGCAGTTCCAAAAACTGGTCCTTGCTGCCCTGATCCACCAAAACCGGCCCATCAAAGCCGGATTCCTGCATCAAAAGGCTGGAGTCATGTGCAGCCCAATCTGCGCCTTCAGCCAGATAAGCACCCAATTGCTTGCGGCCCCAATCAGATTGCGTGGGATTTGCGATCGGCGCAAAGGCCGACACTGATCGAAAGCGCCCGGGCAAAGACATCGCTAGGGTCAGCGCCCCGTGCCCGCCCATCGAATGACCGGTAATCGCTTGTCGATCCTCATCAATGTCGAAGTTCGCGGTGATGATGCGAGGCAGTTCTTCGGCAACATAGTCCCACATCTGAAAGTGCGGCGCCCAAGGGGTTTGCGTTGCATTCACGTAGAACCCGGCCCCCTTTCCCAGATCATAGGACTCGTCATCGGCCACGCCGTCCCCACGCGGCGAGGTGTCCGGGAAAACCAGCGCGATGCCCTGCTCTGCCGCCCAGGCCTGCGCGCCGGCTTTGGTCATGGCGTTCTCATGGGTGCAGGTAAGACCTGACAAATACCACAACACCGGCACGGGGCCGTCCTTGGCCTCTTCGGGTAGAAACAGACCAAAGGTCATATCGCAACGGCAGGCGTCTGAAGCATGCCGATACACCCCCTGCACGCCGCCAAAACAGGTATTTTCCGAAAGGGTTTCCATAACAAGGCTCCAATCTTGAAAGTCGTTTTCAGGTAACCCGAAAGCCGGGCAAATTTCTATCCCGGCACCCAGGCGATGACGGCCGAGATGGTCAGCACCGAAACAACGGTCGACAGGAATATCGTGGCCGAGACCCGTTGCGGAGCAACGCCATAATGCTGCGCCAGAATAAACACGTTGCCCGCAACCGGCAGCGCCGCCGCAGCGATCATGACCGACGCAGCAAAGCTGTCGACATCAAAGATAATCAAGGCCGCGATGGCAACGGCGCCCGGATGCAGCACCAGTTTGCAAAAGCTAAGCCAACCCGCGACCGTCAGCCGTTCGGCCGACTTGCCCGCCAAAGATGCGCCAATGGCAAACAATGCGCCGGGTGTTGCAGCGGCCCCAAGAATTGTCAGGAATTGATCCACCGGCCCGGGAATCGGAAACTCTGTTGCTGACCATATCAAACCCGCGCTAATCGAAACGATCATTGGGTTGCGCAGCAAACCGCCCCCCACCGTTCGCAAAATTGCGGGCGAAACCCGCCCGTCGCGTGCGCCCGTGATCAGGATGACTATCAGGCTTCCAAACACGATCAAATCGACCGAAAGCACCAGCATCACAGGGCCAATCGCGGCCTCGCCCATCAACAGCGCCAGCATCGGCACACCCAGAAACCCGACATTGCCGATCACCGCGCACTGGGACTCGACCGCAGCCTCTTCGACCCCGCGCTTTCGCAGGACCGCAACCAGCGTCACCATCAGGTACACCACCAATGTGCCCAACAGATAAGCCTTTACAAAGGGCCAGTCGAAAACCGCCCCCAACGAGAGTTTCGCCGCAAACCGAAACAACATTGCGGACAGGGCAAAGTAGAAAACGAACTTGGTCAGATAGGCCGTGGCCGCGGGGCTGAAAAACCCTGTGCGACCGGCCCAGTACCCAAGGCCGATCAACGCAAAAAATGGTAAGGTTTCAAGCAGAACAGCCAGCATGCGTCTGGCCTAGCACGGGCGCGCGGCCCGCGCTAGCCACTGCCGATCAGGGCCCCTGCGGCAAAGACAAGTGCCCCGCCCAGCACCACCTGGAACGTGGCGCGCAGGAATGGTGTCTCCATGTACTTCTTCTGCAACCAGACGATGGCCCACAGTTCAACAAACACCACGATCATCGCAATCATCGTTGCCGTCCAGAAGTGCGGGATCAGATAGGGCAGCGCATGCCCCAACCCGCCAATCGTGGTCATCACCCCTGACGCAATCCCGCGCTTGATCGGCGAGCCACGGCCCGAGATCGCACCATCATCCGAAGCGGCTTCGGTGAATCCCATCGATATCCCTGCGCCCACAGACGCCGCCAGACCAACCTGAAAAGTTGTCCATGTGTCCTGTGTTGCAAAGGCGGTGGCAAAGATCGGGGCGAGCGTTGACACCGACCCATCCATCAACCCCGCCAAGCCGGGCTGTACCCATGTCAGAACAAACTGGCGATGTGCGGCTTCATCCTCTTCGTCGCGCACATCTTGGCTTAGCAGCGACTGCTCCAGATGAATGGCCTTGTCTTCGTGGCTGGCTTCTTCTGCAGCCAGATCACTCAACAGCTTACGAGTCGCGCTGTCTGATGACCGTTTTGCGGCGGTTTCATAGAACCGCTGCGCCTGCGCTTCCATTTGACGCGCCGTCCCCCTGATCTGATCAAGGCTCAGGTTCTGAGTCAGCCAAATGGGGCGGCGCGCATAATATCCAGCCACATGTTCTCGGCGGATCAACGGAATATCCGGCCCAAAGCGGGTTTCAAACAGCTCGTGCAATCGGCGCCGATGAACGTCTTCTTCTTGGGCCATTTCTTCAAACAGCTTGGCCGATTGCGGAAATTCAGCGCGCAACTGTCCTGCAAACGTGCGATAAATTCGCGCATCATCTTCCTCTGAAGAGATCGCAAGCGCGATAATCTCGGCCTCGCTCAGCTCTGAAAACTTGCGTCCTTGATGAAAACTGGAGAACATCTGCCGCCCCTATATTAGAACAATTCTAAATTAATCTTTCGCCCCAAAACTTCAACCCTCACTTCTCGGCCTTGCCGCAACGGTTCCCCACTGCTTATAGTTGTTCCAACTTTTGGAGTACCGCATGACAACAGCCTCGGCCCAAATTCGCAAAGGGCGAAAGTTCGATCAGGTTTTGGAAGGTGCGCGTGAAGTTTTTTTAGAATTCGGTTTCGAAGGTGCAAGTGTCGATGACATTGCCCGGGCCGCGAAAGTGTCCAAAGCAACGCTCTATAGCTATTTCCCCGACAAACGGCTGTTGTTCCTTGAGGTCGCAACCCGCGAGTGCTCGCGGCAGGCCGAAACGGCTTTGGCCGCTATCAATCTGGACGATCCCGCGCCTCAGGTCCTGCGGGCCGCGGGTGAGCACCTGTTGGCCTTTATCCAAACCAGCCTGGGGCGCAGCATCTATCGGCTCTGCGTTGGCGAATGCCTGCGCTTCCCAGAACTGGCTCAGGCGTTTTATGCATCGGGCCCGCGCACCGTCCACACCGAGCTAAGCGCTTTTTTGACCCGTGCTGTGGATCGTGGCGAATTGATTATCGAAGATATTTCGCTGGCCGCCGACCAGTTCGCCGAACTGGTCAAAGCCGATATGTTTGCGAAGCTGGTCTTTGGCGTGCAGACGGAATTCACCAAGGTTGAACTTGACCGCATCATTGACGGTGCGGTGCAAATGTTCATGGCCCGCTACGCAAATACCGATTTCTAAAAGAAAAACCCCGGCCCGCAAGCGGATCGAGGTTTTCAGTTTGGCATGATCCCGACGCCGCAGGCTGGGTGGGGGCAATTAATCCACGACGCCGGGTAAGCTCTCATGCTCAAGAATGATATTTGCCTACAAACCGGGCTGCGCCGAGGCTGCTTGCAGGAATTGCAGGGGCGATTTAGAGGCGAATTCAGGGCAGGGTTGATTTGCGACGCCGAAGAGGTCAGGCTTGGGGCATGACGTTGCAAACCCCAACGCCCTTCCCCGCCAAGCGGGTGGATGAGCAGATAAACTTTGACCGTCACGAGCTGGGAGCCATCATGGGTCTCTATGGGCGCATGGTTGCAGCCGGTGAATGGCGCGACTATGGCATCTCAAGCCTGCGTGAGGTCGCCGTCTTTTCGGTCTTTAGGCGCACGGCTGAACACCCTCTCTATCGCATCGAAAAGCGCCCCAAACTTCGGCACAAACAGGGGCTATATGCGGTGATCGGGCTGGACGGGCGTATCTTGAAACGCGGGCACGATTTGAAATCCGTGCTGCGCGTGCTTGAGAAAAAGCTTATTCGGTCGGTCGACTAACCCGCTTGCGCGCCAAAAGCGGCCCATCACCCTGCGCCTCCATCCGTTGAACGGTATCTGCAATCGGCTCATAGGCCACGGCCATGTGATAGCCGTTCGCATGGATCAGGGTCTGATCATCTACTGCCATGGCGACATGGCCTTTCCAAAAGTACAGATCCCCCCGCTGGGGCGCCATGTCGTCGGGCAAAGTCTGCCCAAGGGCCTGCATCTGAAGATCGCTGTCGGCCGGGCACAGTTGGCCGCACGACAAATAGCCCGCCTGAACCAAGCCCGAACAATCAATACCCACCGCTGAATTACCGCCCCAAAGATAGGGCACGCCAAACAGCATTTGGGCCACGGTAACCGGGTCGGTGAAGGGCTTGTTCAGCGGGCGCAGATGCAGCTTGGGCACATACCCTCCGCCGGCCAGCGAAAAGAACATCCCGTCATCGCCGATCACCTGAAGCTGCGTACCAAAGCTGTGCCACAGAGCGTCCGCACATGTGACGTCAGGGCGTTGATAAATATGGGAAGCTTGCACCGCGATCATGTGCGTGGGCGCATCAGGCGCCCCCAATTGGCCGTCGGTGACATATCCAACGTAGCCGTCCTTGACGGATTGAACAAAGTTCATTCCATTGTGAGTTTCAAAAACCCTTACCTTCTCGCCGCGCAGCAATTGGCGTTGTCGGTGGGTTTGCGTGGCATCCCAAATGTCAGCGACAGGCACTTTGACCTGCTGAACCGTGCCCTTGGCAAAAGTCTTGGCCTGCACAAGCCCCTGCAAATGCGCAGCCGCCACGCGCGCGTTGGCTGGGGTCAGACGCGGATCGCTCATAGGTTCAACACCTTGGGAAGCGCCTCAAGCAGGGCACGCGCGCCTTGACCAACACCCCCTTTGGGGCGCGCCGGAGAGGGGCTTGGCTGCCAGCCATAAATATCGAAATGCAGATACTTGGGATTGTGCTCGACAAACCGTTTCAGGAACAGTGCGGCCGTGATCGACCCGGCAAATCCCCCGGCAGGGGCATTGTCCAGATCGGCAATCGCGGGTTCGATCATCCCCTCGTAGGGGTCATGGAATGGCATCTGCCAAACCGGGTCTGCGACCTTTGCCCCCGCGGCAGACAGTGCTGCCGCATCGTTTGGGTCAGTGGCATAAAAGGGTGCGATATCAGGGCCTAAGGCCACGCGCGCCGCCCCCGTCAAGGTTGCCATAGAGACAATGCAATCCACGCTTTCCTCATCAGCCAGCGCCAGAGCATCGGCCAGAACAAGCCGCCCTTCTGCGTCAGTATTGTTGATCTCGACGGTCAGCCCCTTGCGAGATGTCAGCACATCCTGCGGCCGAAAGGCATTGCCCGCCACCGCGTTCTCAACTGCCGGGATCAACACCCGCAACTGCAATGGTAAATCCAAAGCCATGATCATGTGTGCCAGCCCCATCACCGTGGCCGCACCGCCCATATCTTTTTTCATCAATCCCATCGACGCGCCCGGCTTCAGGTTCAAGCCGCCGGTATCAAAACACACGCCCTTGCCCACAAGCGTCAGTTTTGGCCCCCTCGCGCCCCAGCGCATCTCCAACAGGCGCGGCGCTTGCGTCGAGGCGCGCCCTACCGTGTGGATCATGGGATAGTTCTGCTCCAGCAGCGCGTCTCCGCGAACAACGTTCATGCTCGCGTCAAACTGCGCAGTCAATTCTTTGAAAGCACTCTCAAGCGCCTCCGGCCCCATGTCAGATGCGGGCGTATTGATCAAATCGCGGGTCAAAGATTCACCCGCGGCAATCGCCTCAAGCCGCGCGGCATCAACCCCTTCTGGCGCTTTCAGCCGGGCTTTCATCGGCGCGGCCTTTTTATAGCGATCAAAGCGATAGCTGCCCAAAAGCCAGCCCAAAGCCTGTTCTTCCAAGGCGTCTCCCGCAAGGTCCGTTTCCAGATGATATGTACCCTCGGGCAGTTTGGCCGCGATTGTGGCCAGTTCGAACCGCTTGCGATCGCGGGCCTTCCCCCGGGTCATTCCGGCAACCGCCGCCTGTGCAATGCCACCGGCGCCTGGCAACAGACAGAGCTGCCCAGCGGCCCCCGTAAAACCATTTGCGCCCAGCCAAGCGCGCTGGCCCTCGGCCAGGGTTTCAGACCAAGATGGGAAGGTGTCCGCATCCAACAGATGTAATGGGATCGAAGGCGCGTCAGCAGAAGCGAAGGTAAGCGGCATGGGGTCCCCGGGTTATAAAGGCTGGGCACAGATTAAGTTTATCGCCACGACCTGCAACCCGGGATCGGGTTCAAAAGTGCTGCATCTGAGACATCATCTTGAAAGAGCGGTCCGAAACGCGCTCTAACCGGGCCATTGTGGCCGCCAACGCCACGTGGTCTTCGGCTTCGGCCGTTCGGGCAACATCACGCGCCACCGCAGAAAGGCTGCTCAGCCCCAAGGGATCAGCGATGGTGGCTATGGAACGTGCCGTGCGGGCCAAAGAATTCCAGTTTTCGTTGGCGTTATGCATCGCCGCCCGCCCCAGTTTGCGCCGCAAAGCCGACATAGAGCGCGCCATTGCAACTTGCGCCTGCGCCTCGCCCAGATCGACATAGAACCCCGCCATACGCTCTGGGTCCAGATGCAAAGGTTCGTCCTCTAGCCACAGCATTGTTAGTCCCGACACACCGTCGTCCTCCGCAAATTTCCGCGCCCCCACGTCTGGCGATCATCCCGCGGCTGGTTGAACAAAGAGTTTCAACACAGCCGCAAAGTTCTTCGAATGCCTCGCAAATTCGCACGATCTTGCCGGGGCATGCGCGCGGACCAGTTGGTGTAGCGCCCTTCGCATCACACAGTGATGACATAATTGTAACGGGTGACTGCGACAGGTTTGTGAAACCCTTGGTTGGGTACAAAGGCCGCAGAGGGCACCGATAGCGCAAAAGAAAAGGCGGCCCCAAAGACCGCCTTTTCCAATAAATAACAACAGCTTATCTTTTGGACAGCACACGGTTGATCAGGGTTTCAGCAATCTGCACTGCGTTCAGAGCAGCCCCTTTGCGCAGGTTGTCAGACACACACCACAGGTTCAGACCATTGTCGATGGTGCTGTCTTGACGGATGCGGCTGATATAGGTCGCGTAGTCGCCAACGCTTTCAACCGGAGTCGCATAACCGCCATCTTCGCGCTTATCGACCACCAGAATACCGGGGGCCTCGCGCAGAATATCGCGCGCTTCATCTTCGTCCAGGAACTCTTCAAACTCGATGTTGATCGATTCCGAGTGGCCGACGAAAACCGGCACGCGCACACAGGTGGCGGTAACCTTGATCGACGGATCGACGATTTTCTTGGTTTCGACGACCATCTTCCACTCTTCCTTGGTGGTGCCATCTTCCATGAACTTGTCGATATGCGGGATCACGTTAAACGCGATCTGCTTGGGGTAAACGCTCGGCTCGACCTCTTGGCCCGGCACGTACATGCCCTTGGTCTGGTTCCACAGCTCGTCGATGGCATCTTTGCCCGAGCCAGAAACCGACTGATAGGTGCTAACCACGACGCGCTTGATCTTGGCGCGTTCATGCAGCGGCTTCAGCGCCACAACCATCTGCGCAGTCGAGCAGTTGGGGTTCGCGATGATATTGCGCGCGCTGTAACCTTCAACGGCTTCGGCGTTGCATTCAGGCACGATCAGCGGCACGTCCGGATCATAGCGATAGAGCGAACTGTTATCGATCACGACACATCCAGCAGCCGCCGCCTTGGGCGCGTATACCTTGGTGGCATCAGACCCAATAGCAAACAGGGCAATGTCCCAGCCGCTGAAGTCAAACTGCTCCAGATCCTCGGTGGTCAGGGTGGTGTCGCCAAAGCTGACTTCGGTGCCTAGCGAACGACGCGAGGCAAGTGCGGTGATCTTATCCACCGGGAACTGGCGTTCAGCCAGGATGTTCAGCATTTCTCGGCCCACGTTACCCGTGGCGCCGACGACGGCGACTTTATAGCCCATTTCGGCTCTCCTAACGTCAGAATGACATGGCGCGTTGCTTTAGCGCAAAGCCCCGGGTTGCGAAAGGGGGGGTGTTGCTTTGGCGGCCTCGCGCGCCTGCGCCAGTTTCCGCCGCGCATCACTTTCATCAACAATCCAAGCCCCATCCGCCGCTTCGATCACTTTTGGGTAATAGACCTGATCAAGATAATTCATGAAAGCGGCGCGCAAATCTGGATCATACCAAAGCGATTCGACCTGCGCACAGGTGCGTGCAAGATCCTCCGGATTGCCAACCGGCGTCACCAAACCCGGGATCGCAAAAAACGCTTCGCCAAGGGTAATGACCGGTTTGTCGTGAAAGAACGCCTGCAGCCCCACCGAAGAGTTGATGGTTATCACCCCACGCCCGGCAGCGACCTGCGCGAAAGTGTCGGTTTGGTTGTCAACAATCAAGCGCGGCCCGGCCTTGGCCAGCGCCTTGGACAAGGCCACAGCAAGAGACGACTTGGCAGACGGGTGTTCTTTGATACGAATGTGCCACCCGTTCGGAAGGTGCTTAGCGGCCTGGGCCAGCGCGTCCAGCATCCCTTCGACCGATTGAACCCAGTCGGCAAACAGGGTGATCTGGCTGTCATTGGGTACCTGCAATGGGCAGAACAGAAAGTTACCAACGTCTTTGGGCAGCTCTCCACCTTGGCCGACATCCGAGCGGCGTGATGCACGCGCGGTCAGGCTTTCACCAAGTGTGCGCCATCCCTCTGCCCGTCGTTCCGCCGACTGCCCAGCCCAGTCGGTATAGAAAGACGCCTCTCGCGGCAGGCTGTTTTGAGCATTTACGCCGCTATGGTCCAAGGTGACCCGCCCCGGGAAAGGCGCAAGTTCAGCAAAGAGACGCGCGGCCCCGGCATCCCTTGCCCCCGCCATGAACGCACGTCGCGACCCCGTCAAACCGTTCCAGCACATTGCCAGCGCGTCAGGATGTTTGGAAAAGTAGCGTCGTGACCAATTATACTGTGCCCAAATCAAACGATACTTAAGCCACTTACCGAAAGCGGTACGCGGCTTTTTCTTCGCGACGGCCAGCGCCTCTCTGGTCCGCGCCGCACTCTCAGCGAAGTGACGCATAGACAAGCCAATGAATGGCAATCGGCGAGGCTTCCCGACATCTGCATTCCCCACAGAGCGGAACACGCCATCCTTCTTCTTTGACCAACCAGCCAGATACGCGATCATCAGAACCCCCGAAACATCGCCGCACAGTAGCGATTGCCGTCCAGAGTTTCAAAGACCCTTAATGCCTAAAGAGCATGGTCCATAAACAATTGTCTGAAACGCGCCGGGAAATCTTGGTAGAGCGGGGTGGGAACGGTTTGAAACACAGCGTTCTGCAATGCCTCTGCCAAGCTCTGATCGGCCAGTGACACACTGATGGCCGATGCCGTGCTGCGCCCTTTCAGCGCGATCCCCCCGGCCGGGTCCGCAAGCCTCTCCAAGCTCTCGGCATCCAAAGCCACCTGCGCAAGCACCTGTTTCCCATCTGGGTCCGTCTGCATGGCAGCAACCGTCCCTCTCAGGATGGGCCCATCCTCGCGGTACCCCAGCAAGTTCAGCGACACGCGCATACCTTCTGACATCGCGTGTGCTTGCTGCAATGTAACGACGAATTCGGCCTCAAAGGACGATTGTCGTTCATCGTGCAACTCTATCAAGTCTTCAGACTCGCTGTAGGCGTTTCCGGCCAGAAGTGGGCGCACGCGCGCAACCGTCCCTTTCTGCGGCGCCGTCAGGCGTGGAGCCTCCTTAAATCGGGTCAACACGGCGCGTTGGTGTCGAAGCTGTGCCACCAATTCTGCCGCGCTGGTCTGCTGGGTTCGCCGATCTTCATCATAGGTTTCACGTGCATCAAGCTGTTCAGCATCCAACTGCGCGAGCCGTTCGTGCAAACGATTCTTCTGTAACGCAATCTCCAAGGCCTGATGTGCCTGTGGTTCAGCAGCATCTTCTTGCTGCAGAACCAGCGTCAGATTTTTCTCTAGCAATGACAGCCGTTTACGCAACAAGTCCCGAACATCATCCATGCGATTCACCCGGGTTTCATACCGCTCAAGTGTGCTCTGGCAGGTATCTATTCCTTCACGGATCAATAATTGAGTTTCCGAGTCGAAGCCTTGGTCCACGCCCGGATCAAAGGCAAATCCTGACGGGGCTAGCAAGCACTCGCGGAAAATGGCGTTCGACTTAATTTGTCGATCTATTTGCAACAGGCGGCTTTCGATAGCTGCTTGGTCCAATAAGGCAACAGTCTGCCCCTTGCGCACCTCTTCCCCCGGTTCGACCAATACCGACAACAACGGGACCTCCGCTGGCAGATGCACCACCGCCCTCTCGCGTTCTGGCCGCAATGTTCCTGCGAACAGGTCCGTTCTTGGTACATTTACCTGGTCGATGCCCCAACGCAGGCCCATGAACATGGTTAAAAGCATCATCCCGGCGGCAACGACCCAAAACACCGGCCGCCAGCCCAGGGGGCTTGTCGGCGCGTATTCAAGTTTGGTTCGCGACATCGGGTCCTGCCTCTTTGGCGTTCTTACGAGGGTCGTAGGTTTCCAGTTTGGCAAGTATCGTACGGTGATCCATTTCAATGCTGGCATCTACAGACACACAGGCCCGCATCACGGCGGCAAGCGGTGAAATGCGCCAGTTGGTTCCAGTGGCCTCCGCCTCTTCTTGCGCGCGCTGCAACTGACCGGTCGATACGGGAACATCCAGGTCGGTCATCTTGATCAGACAGTATCCCTCAAAGTGCTTAAACTCGAAGGTAACGCTTTGACCAATTCCCATCGTTGTGCTTTGGCAGGAGAACGCCAGCAACTCAGCGGCAACAGAACACGCATTGCGCCGGTTGGCATCATCTCCATCCCGCCGGAAATGAGACCGAATCCAACTCTCAAGGTTTTCTTCGGTTTCCAGAGCCCTTGCGCCTACGAAGCGTGCCCAACCCGAAGATTGACGTTCACGAATTTCCTGTGCGGCCCCGAAATCAACCATGCGCCCGCCCTGAAGCATCAAGAGCTTGTCACATTGCTCCAGCAGCAACCGGTTTTCGGTGATCAACAGGAAACATCTTCCTGCGCGGCGCTCTTGCTGGATGCGTCGCGAAACAGCACTGATAAGCTTTTCGGATGCGCCATCTTCTGGGCGATCGATGAGAAATATGCCTGGCGACAGAATAAAACCACGGGCAAATGCCAGAGCTTTTTGTTCTGTCGTCGACAGTTGCCGGGCATCCGGTTTCTCGACAATTTCATCGACTGCATCTGCAGCAAATACCAGCTGTTCGAGCACCCGGCGGCTACGTTCTTCGATCAGACCGGATTGAAAGCAAGTCAGGTTGTCCAGACCACTGGCGGGAACCAGCAAAGGTTGCGGGGGCAGGTAAAGCGCTGGGATCGACTGCTCAGCTGTACTGCGCGACCAAAGTTCGGCGCCATGATAGGCAACGCGCCCCTCAATATGCAGCCCGGCCATATCATAGGGGTTGGCCAGAGCCTGCATCAACAGCGATTTTCCCGCTCCCGGGCCTCCGGCGATCCCAATCACAGACCCGGGCGCAGCCTGGAACGAAATGTCTGATAGCAATGCCTCACCATCAGTGGTCTTCACCGTCAAGCCGCGTACGATCAGGCCGGTTGTATCTTCCATCTCATCATCATTGTCGCGCGCGGGCATGGATGTCACAGAAGCCGCCTGAGCAGTCAGCAAGGGGTCCCCGGCAAATCGTTGTTCAGCAAAGGCGGCAAAGGCACCCACGCTCCAGAATACAATCAGACCAACCGCTGCGATGGCTGCATTGCTCAGGACCTCTTGCGCCGTTAGCCAACTTGCCACAGTCATGGCGATGACCATGCTGAACCAGGTGATAGCGGTTAAAAAGCTCCGTAACAGCCCAATGTCACGGCGGCGGTCGCGCGCCATACGCCGACCTGATTCGTCCCGCCCGGATAGGATGGACACGGCTTCCTCTGGCAAGAAATCCCACGGGCTTTCGGGTTTCGAAAAACGATAGAAACCAGCAGTCGCAGCCCAGGCCAGTAGTGCGCCCAGCGGGATGGCAAGGCCCAAAAGTGGATGTAAAAACTCCAATACCAGAAAGACGACCCCTGCGGTGACAGCTCGCGCAATCACTGAACTTCGCTCACGCGCATATCTATAGCCCGCAAGGGACTTGGCATGGGTATATTCCAGCACAAGAACACCCAAAGCCGGCACGACTGCAACGGCGGCCAGAATCGGTGCCAGAAGGTCCTCTCCAGGACGGGCGGCAAGCGAGTGTAGAAATACAGCCATAACCGATAGGCCAATCATGCATGCGCTTATTCCAAAGGAGAAGAACATCGACAGCGGGAAGGCCCACTTCGGTATCCCGCGATCCCGCATTCGAACGTCGGGCGCCCCAGAAATTTCGAAGGGGTCACCCTGATTTGCGGGTTTCGCAAATTCTGCTTTTAGATCCTTGTTATGCTGCATCGCATGTCAGCCCCGAGATAATTCAACATCTCATTTCATACGGACGCATTGTTAATAAAACCTTGTTTTCTATAGGAAACTAAATTTTCCGCCTTCTCTGTTTGTTAACTTTACCCAGTCTATGAAGGGAACCGAACGCCAGTTTAACGATGGGCAGGATATGACAATAGAAACCGGACAATCGCGCAAAACAGCAGGCTTTGGCATGATAGTGTTTGTGTCGACCGTAACGCTATTGGCTGGCGCCGCCTACTCTGTAAGTACCGCGGCCAGAACACTGTTCTTGGCTCAAGAAGAAGAGATCATTCCCATCATCGCCGGGGGCGAATTGGATCAGATCCCAGCCTTGATGCGGGGCAACCTGCCAAGTGCAACAACAAGCGTCGTATTCGACCAGAAACGGCGCGAGAAACCGCCTCGTATGTGCGAAATGCCCCCTGACTACTTTGAGACGATTGATCGTGGTCTTGAACAGCCTGCGGGCTACACACCGCGCAACGCATATGTCCGGAAGTATCGTGCCCGTCGGGGGTTCCTGAATGAGCGAGAGATGCGCGCGGCGAAAGTGGCGTGGCACTATTTTGAAAAATTTACGCAAGAATCTACCGGGCTGGCAAATTCGGTCGGGAACTACCCGTCCACGACACTTTGGGACACCGCGTCCTATATCGCCGGTATGGTCGCGGCCTACGAAATCTGCCTGATCGAAAAGCCCGAGTTTGATCGCCGTATGACCCAGCTTTTGACAACCATCAAAGGGCTGGAACTTTTCCGCAAAGAGATGCCGAACAAAGTGTACCATACCAAGACGGGTGCCAAGGTAGACTATACCAACAAGCCCGGAGAAATCGGCTTTTCCGCGCTCGATATCGGCCGCTTCCTTGTATGGATGCGAATCGTGAAAAACCGGTACCCGCATTTGGGTAACACCGTCGATTCAGTCATGCTGAAGTGGGACTTCAAGAACATTATCGACGAAGAAGGGCTGATGTTCGGATCCTACGTCGACAAGGAAACCGGCGAGACAGTGTATGCTCAGGAAGGGCGGCTGGGGTATGAAGAGTACGCCGCGAAGGGCTTTGCCCTATGGGGGTTCAAGCCCCGCCTGGCCCATCGCGCAGAACCGTTTCTGACGGCATCGATCTATGGCGTTCAGGTGCCATACGACGGGCGCGACCCGCGTATATTTCACTCGCAAAACTATGTCGTCACAGAATCTTACCTACAAGATGGGTTGGAATTGGGGTTTGACCTGCCACATGACGACTCCAGCCCGGACTGGCTTAACACAGACGGCTGGCGCGCTGAATTCGCCGACCGGATATACGAAGTCCAGGAGAACCGCTGGCGCCGCACAGGGTTCATGACCGCGCGTTCTGAACACAACGTCAAAGGTCCTCCGTACTTCACCTATGATACGATTTTCTCTGACGGGTACCCATGGAACACCGTAACCCCCCGAGGCGACTATGTGCCCGACCATGCGGCCGTCGCCGCAAAGGCAGCCTTAGGCCTTTGGGCGCTGTGGGACACTGAATACACAGATGTACTCTACGAGGCCATTATCGAACTTTACGATCCAGAGAATGGTATGTTCGAAGGGCTTTACGAACGCGGTCAGGGGCGAGTCGCAATCTACACGGCCAACAACAATGGCATCATCCTGACTTCGCTGTTGCACAAGGTGCAAGGCACCATCTTGACCCCATACACCGGCGATACCGAGGTCTGGTACACGGCCTTCCGCGACCAAGATACGCGTGAGCGGCGAAAATACCCTGACCCCCCTCAAAAAGACGACTGGCTGCCCGCACTTCGACACTCAGTCCAAAAGGAGGCTGACTTCTGATGACCTACGCACATAAAATTACCACCACAGCAGTCGCAGTTTTGCTGGCCTTAGGGACCACATGCGCGGCGCAAACCCAAGCCACTCAAAACCCAGCCGCTTTCGCGTCCGAAAATGCGATCCTGGATACATCAATTCCTTTTGCGATTGGCGCAAGGGAGGCGCGCCAATCCTTGCGTGGCGCTTTCGGCTGGCCGACGTTTCAGGAAGGATTGGTCGAGGGGGTGTACTTCCGCTTTGACCCGGATGGATACGCCCGGTTTTCATCAACTCCGCGGTTGGACACCGACGTTTTCGAGGTAATCTGCCGACCTCGGACTTTTTCCTGTATGGGGCGAAAAGGACCTTTGTCGTTGATCCTGAACACCCGCGGGCAACTTCAGCTAAAGCTGGACGATGTCGCCAGCGGCGACACGTTTTTCGTGTCCGAAGGCGTCTCTGAAATCCAAGTGCCTGAGCGCATTCTTCAACCCTTGGATGTTCAACTTGAAAACCTCCTGTCCACGGGGGGGGAACTTATCATTCGTCGAGGCGAAAACGAGGTAAACCGCGTTTCGCTCAATGGATTCATGCCTGTGTCCGCCTACCTGCGCTGGATCGTTGCCCGTCAGGACTATTCGGTACTGCCGCGAGGCTGGCCCGTCCCCAACGCGCTTGGAGATACTCAAAACGGTAACATGACTCAGGTTTCTGAATGGAATTCTCCGATGCCACAACCCCAGTACTTTCCGTCTCAAGGCGCCGCCCCGGGCCTCCAGACTGCAAATGCAGCCGCCCCAGCCGAAGTTGCTGAAGTGAAAGGGGAGCTCAAAGTCTTGCGCGAACTCTTACTGGCTAAGAATGCAGAACAGGCTATTCCACCCGCCGCTGCCGCACCAATCGCACCGGGATCAATGGCACAGCCCTCCTCGAATCTAAGCGAGGTCGAGACACACATCCTTGAACTGCAAGCCACAACTGACCAAATTCTTGCGGACATAGAAACGCTGCGCCAAGCCGCAAATCAATTGCCCGTTCACCCTCCCGCAGCTGAGCAGCCGATGACGCAAACCGCCTATCCAAACGAACCTTCGCAACAGGCGCGGCGTTTGGAGTATTTGATGAGTGAAATCGGCTTGGACGCTGAAACCGCTTTGATGATCATGGAGCTTGCGGAAACTCGCCCCCAAGAAAGCGCCCAAGGGTATATGGCGCCAGAGGCCCCTGTGTTCCCAAAATCCATGGGCCAGGCCGTCAAACAAGATATCGTTTCCGAGATTTTGGCCGAGCTGGAAGCCGAGCTGAATACCCCTGCAGTTGCGACGGAAACGCCGCCAGAAGCGCCAATTGCGACGTCGGTGCAAGCCCCTTCTGCGAGCCCAGAGGAGTATCAGCTTCTGTCGGACTACTTTAAGTCCGCATTTTCCGGCCAGCAATGAGGCCGCAAATCCAGCCCCTATGGCACAGTGCTTTGTGCTAAATTGCAAATATTAATTGCTCCTTCAAATGCGGCATCGGGTGTCTAATCAAACCGGTCACTTTGAAGGAGAAACCGTTATTTCAGGCAAAGCCAGCGTCGATAAAAGGTCCCTCTGGGGTCTTCTAACTGTCTTGATTACATCAAGCCTGATTTCGGCTGCGAATTGCCTTGCGGCCGAACCAATTCAAACTACTGATCACGCGCCGCTCTGGACGATTCAATGCTTGGACGAGGGGGCTTTGTGCCTGGCAACATCCTCTATTATGGTGGTTTTCCTTGATTCAAACGCCCGGCCGCATCTGGCTCTCAAAAACACCGCACCAGAACGCTTATCGGTCCTGAACGGTCGCCTTTCGAAAGACCTCCCGCATCGGCCGTCTGAGCCGCTTGCTGGCTCTGACATTCGATTGCTATCCCAAGATGGCGCACACTTGGTCGTGCAACGACAGGGTGAACCCCTTTTGCTGTTGCAAACCTGGGGCTTGGACACCGCGGTGAATGAAATACGTCAGCGATCGGGGCGCTCTCTCCAAACAGATTCGGCGGTCGCGCAAGAAAACGCCCCCCCGGTGCTCCAACGTTTTGAAGAAATCCAGAAGTTTCACGAGGCTCCGCCAGTCATCTTTCTGCCCGCGATAAAGCCGCAGGCGCAGATGTCGATACGCGCTCAGAACGGGCTGGTACTTCCGATCATTTCCGGAATGGGGCAGCACATTGAACAATACGCGACCACCAGCCCGACCCTCGAATAGTCTACTGTTTTATATGTATTTTTTCAGACACCTCTGGGTGGTTTCACCTGTTTTTAATCGCAGGTCTGTATTTCAGAACAAGTAAGAGTGTGAGGATGTAGAACATGTCACTTGTCAAACGTTACGCCAAACCAATCTCCGGGGCCGTTATCTGCGTTGCGTTGTCTGGTTGCGTGGCGCCCCCTGCGAGCTTTGCTCCGTCTATCGCGCAGCCCAACACACGGCCCGCGCGCAACTTCACATCGTTTAGCGACTCTTTGCGCTGCATGGATGCGCTGTTTATCCAAGCCAAACGACCACGGGTCCTCGTCTCGTCAACTGACATTCCTGATGAAACACGAGAAATAGATGTCGGGGCGGATGACATGCTGATCAACGCGCTGAGCCAGATGAATGCAAGAAGTCAGGCGTATCAGTTCCTCGATCAGGCAATCTATAAAGATGGCGGTTTGCTGCAGCTCCAGCTAACCCGCGATGACGATATCAGCCCGCAATACTACATTCGAGGCTCCATCAGCCAATTGGATTCCTCGGTCACCGACGACTCGCTGGATGTCGATTGGGAGGCTGCATCCGGGACGTCAAAAGGCCTGACCGGGGCCAAGTTTGGCCCTTATCGCAAACTGTCTGTGGTTTCGGTGGACATGCATCTGGTCGCTTTCCCAAGCCGGCGGGTGCTGCCCGGGGCATCTGTCGCAAATTCCATGATTGTCATCGAAAGGGGATTTGGCGCAGGTGCCAGCGGCTTGATAGATCTGTCCGATCTGGGCATCTCTCTCGAAATCAATCGTGTTGAAAGCGAAAGCCAAGCGGTGCGCAATTTGATCGAGCTTGGCCTTATTGAGCTTTTGGGGCGGCATTCAGGTGTGCCCTACTGGTCCTGCCTGAGCTTACCCCAAACTGATGCAAAGGCTGAACAGAACCGTGAGCGCAAGTTTGAAAACACGCTTGAAAGCCAGAACATAGCCGAAGCGCAAACATTGCTGATGGCCTTGGGCTATTATGACGGCACAGTCGACAACATGCTTGGGGCGCAAACCCGTGCGTCAATCAGCAAGTTTCAGGCAGATGAAAAACTTTTGCCCAACGGTATCGTAGACTTCGACCTACTGCAGCGGCTGCGCAAACGTCTCGCCGCGAAAACAGCAAAAGTAGACCCAACCAACACGTCCCAAAAAGAGTAAGGCCCAAACGCCGTCATTGCAGCGTTTGGGCCTTGTCCTGAAGGGTCACTCCCAGAGAACTAGTTCGTTTGCCATAGCGGGCCATGCGCCATGAAATGGATAGCCTCCAGAACGATGCCGTTGGTGTTCAACGCCAACACATCATTTTTCTGCCCATCCACCTCAAACTCGCCCGCCATCCACCCGCCTGAGCTGGCCAAATGGCTGAGCGTGTCGCGCAGCATCCCCGTATATTCGTTGTCATAGAGCGCGTCCCAACCAAACACCGCCTTCAGGCTGACAGTGCGCAGCGCATCAAATTGCGTGCCATCTTCGCTTACCACCGCCCATTCGTTGCCATTGCTGAAGACGGAGGAGTACAAAAAGTACGGTGCCTGATTGATGTGATCTTCTGATACCATGGTGAGCTTGCCCGTCTCGCGATACCTGCGCCATTGCGCATCATAGACCCGAGACGCCAGAATCTGGGCCTCGCTGTCCAATCCCATCTCTAAGCCAAGAAGCAGATAAGGCTCGCTCAACGTTGGCGTGATCGCGCGAAAAGCCGAGGAGCTGCGCCTGTCGATCGGAACATCTACGCCTTCAATCTGCTGCCAATCCATAATCGCAGAGGCCGAGATCGCTGATGACACATCTAGCCCCCACATCGCGGCGGCCCTTGCGGCGTATTGCTCATACCCGATCCGGCCTTCTTGGGGGTATACCGTCGCCTCGCCTTCTAATGCGGCCCCTGTCAGGCTCCCGGCTGTCGCCATCTTTTCAAGCTGCCAGTTTGACAGTGCAGCCCGCACTTGCGCGCCATACTCCGGCGCGCGGCGCTCCAACACACGAAATGCGGTCAACAGCCGCGCGATATCAAGCGCCGACCAACCGACTCCGCGGTCCGATACGGTATTGTCGTAATCCACCATCTCACCGGTGATTGTGTTGTAGGCCTTGTTTGGCAAAACGCCATCGAACAGCGGCAATACTGCCATCGTGTCAAGAAAGGCGCTGACACGTTTATCGAACTGATAGCCACTGATTAGCCCCAACTCTTTGGCGCTGAGCAGGGCAAACAAGTAAGATCCCTGATCCCACAATGTCCCCGAGGGGAACCCCGCCACGGAATCCACCAAACCCGTCTCCGGGCGCGTGTTTTGTTCAAAATAGCGCCATGCCACCCGGGCATCCGCCATGTCCTGCGCGGTCAGTTCACGCGGCGCCGTTGGGACATGCCTGGCCTCACCCAGGGATTGCACCGCGATATGGCTGGTGCTGGCCATAAAACGGCCCCACCCATCCGTCGCGACGGCAAATCCCGCGGCCGCGACAAGACCAAACATGAAAGCATAGCTGGACCGGTTGTTAGACGGTTTTACCTGAGAGGGCATTGGGGAGCTCTCCTTCTTGGGGAATGGGATGAGAATTGACAGACAGCTCGGTTTGGGGGTTCCACAGAACACTCAGAACGAACCGCCCGACGGCCAGGGCGTTCCAACCGAGCCAGAACAGGTTCACGACAAGAAGCGAAACGCTGTGACCTGGCCAATGCTGAAAGGTGGCAAGACCGCCATAAACTGCGGCGGCAAGCATGACCAAAAGCAATGCGATATTTGGAGCGACAAATCGGAGCCCGTCCGAAAGGATTGGCGTCTTCGGCGTGGTCGGAAACTTGGGCTTGCGCCCCAGAAGAACAAGCCAAAGTGCACGAAGTTGGATCGGTAAAGTGGCAAGGGCCGACAATCTTCCGGCATGAATATTGTGGGTTTTGCACGCCGCCAGCATCGCGAGTTCGCCGACCAGCAGAACCGGCAGGAAATGCGAGAAAAAATCGACGGAGTAAGCCGCGACAGGCGCCATACCGGTGAACAAAGAAATTGCTGGAGCCAGCAACAAAACGGGCGCCCAAAGAGCCGATAAGTAAGACCAGAACGTTGCGGCGTAATGCAGCTTGGTCTGCCAGGGCATCCCACGGTGCCTAAGCGGGTTGTCATGCAACATAATATCGAAGGTGCCGCCGGCGTATTTCAAACGTTGGGTCGCCCATGCCTTCAGACTCCAGGGCGATAGCATGCGACACTCGACCTGCGGATGGTAAACAGATTTCCAGCCCGCCTGCGCGTCGCTTTGCAACAACATGGATGTATAGATGTCCTCGGACACATGAAATCTGAACGGTTGCAGTTCAACGGCGGCGTTCGGCGCTGCACAGGTCAGTCGCGCGCTGAGCTTGGAAAGGTCCTCGCCTTTTCGGCACAGAGCCGCTCGGAACACAGCTTCGCGGCGATGAATAGAGCCAGCGCCACAGCAAAAAGACGCCCCATGCCTGTTTCGGCGCCGTTGAATCACGTCGAAGAATAGTGCCGGATCCGACAAAAACGGGTCCCGACCTACATGCTCCATACCGCTCACCATTTTCAACGGCTTGGCCAACCAACCCGCCCTGGCACCAAACTTGGCGTGTAGCCAAGCCCCCCACTCCTGCCCTTGTGGGATGTCATAGAACCAATGCGGCGTTTGCACCCAGGCAACCTTTGGGTCACGGAAATATCCAAGCGTGTTTTCCAGAAGGCCGGGAAACACCCGGGTGTCGGCATCAAGAATTACGACAAAGTCGCCACTTGTCTGGAAAAGGGCGTTTCGCAGATTGCCCGCTTTGAACCCAAGGTTATTGTTGCGCGATATGTAGTTGACCCCCAAACGCTCTGACATCTGCGCAAACTCGGGCCGGTTGCCATCATCCAGCACATGAATCTTTATCCTGACGCCAGCCGGATGTCGCAGCGCTTGGGCATCGGTGATCGACGGTTCAACGACTTCGGGCGCCTCATCAAACGTCGTTAGAAAAATGTCAACGGAGATGGGATCGTCGGTATCGTCCAGCGCCGCATCTTTGCGGGTTTGCGGGGCTGGCTTGGCAGGCGTGTCCTGCTCTTGCCAAATATCGAAGTAAAATATCAAAGTGCCGATAAAAAAGAGTGTTTCAACCAGCGCGACCACAATGGAAAACGTCAGTGCATCCGGGTTCAGGGACTGGGTCCATCGCCATTGCAGATACCAAAGGCCTAAGCCAACCGTGGCCCCCGCCAAACCTTGCCAGACCAACGTGCGCCGCTTGCTCATGGGGGTAAAATCGGGAGGTTCGACCCCGTCATATCTTGTGAAGTAATCGTTTCGCATAGAAGTTCCGAGCTATCAAATTAAGGCGGATTTACTGACTTTTTGGGTTCACGCTTAAATAGTCTTTCACCAGCGCGTCCGCGATTTTCAGGATCGAGTCATATTCCGATCCGTGCGCGTCCCCGGCGGGCGGTTTGGTTGAATACGCCCATACCCCAGCGGATATCTTGATCCTCAAGTCCCGGGTCAGAAGCACAGTTTGCGACAGACTCGCGAAGACCGAATATGTGTATTCGCAATGCCCATCCGGATCGGTGTAGGCAAAGAAAACCGCAAGCTCAGGTTGCCCTGGGGTTCGTTTTGCTTGCTCTGGGGTCAAAATTTTCAACCCAGCCGCCCGAAACCGTGCCTCAAAAGCTTTCTGCAAAGAGGGCCCAAAATCATTGCGCGCGCCGGGTGGGGCCTTCAGCTTAGTCAGATTAAACGAAACCCCCTTAAGCCCCCTCAGAGCCTCTATTTTTTCAGATTTTGGGAGCGCTTCTGGGTCAAAACCCAGCACCACCTCCGCATCGTTGTGCTGGCATATACGCGGGGCGTCCGGGTGCTCTGAAAGGCGGCCCTCTGCAAGGGCGCTTCCGTCCATCAGACCAAAAAGCCGATAGATTGAAGACAGCTCCACATCCGGGAACAAACGGCTGGTAAAGTTGCGCCGGACCAGACAGTTGGGGCCATTCGGGCACCCCTCGCCCGCATATTGGAACTTCTCCCAAAGTATCCAAAACCGATCGCCGCTCTGCGCCTCTACTGCCGAGCCACTGAGAACCGTTAACAGGAAAACTATTTGAATAAATCGTACCATGTCATGCAATGCTCGCCACTTGGAATGCCGGAATCGCGTTTTGGGCCTCGGTTTGCTCAAGCGTGCGAACGCGCTCCAACCGGCTTCGGTTTTGGGGGCTTCCATCGGCATGCTGATGCGCAACAGCCCAACGCGGCCCCGCAATCATCGAATCCACGTAAGCGCCTGAAACCACGTGGGTATCTGGGCGCAATATGCTGTTGCGCACGACGGCCCGCGGCTCAATGATCGTATTTGCGCCAACGACGCTGGGGCCTGTAATCTCGCTGCCTGCGTGCACGTACGCATCCGGTCCAATATAACATGGCCCTTCAAGACGCGCCCGGGGCGAGACAGTCGCGCCCGGGGCGATCCAGACATTGGGTTGAATCTCTTGCCCCAAGGGCGTCACCCCTGGAACGAGCCCCCGCAAACCCATCTCGACGGCTCGATAGTAGTCCTTGCCACAGCCAATATCGACCCAGGAAAAGTCGGGGGCATGGACCTGAATATGCCCCCCATTCGCCAGGATAGCTGGCAAAAGGTCGCTGGCGATGTCCAATCCCGGCTGATCGGCCAAACGGGCGACCGCGCGCGGCGAGATGACATAGACCCCAACGTTCGCAAGCGTGGAACGGGCCTCTCCCGACGCGGGTTTCTCTTGAAAAGAACTGATCCGCCCGTCCGCATCCGCGACGATGATACCATATTTTTGCGTCTCATCCGGTGGCACTTGTTTCGCCGCAATGGTCACCTCAGCGCCAGACGCGCGATGGGCCGCCATCAATTCAGCCATATCAAGGTCAATCAACGCATCCCCGCACATCACGATGGTATCGTCCGGCAGTGCCGAATGGCGTCGCTGCAATCGCGCCAGTGTCGAAGCCGAGCCAATAGGCTCCCCGCTCCAGCCGTCAGAGCCCATCTGCCCCTCATGCGCGTAGAAAACGGACACATCCCTGCGACGGTTGAAATGGGCTGGAATCTGCATTCCCAGATGCCCGGGATTGATCAGATACTCCCGGATGCCAAAGCTTTGCAGATGGCCGATGATGTGATCCAGAACCGGGCGCCCCAGTAAATCCAGCATGGGTTTGGGCGTTTCTTCTGTCAAAGGTGCAAGGCGGCTGCCCTTCCCCGCCGACAAGATTACGGCGCGGCACCCCACCAGACGAAGCTTTTTAAACTCGTCGCTTTCCCGAGCGCACGCGACAGTGTCATAGAGTGGCAGAGCAGCGGCAATCCCGCTGGATGCAAGGCGCTCCTTGGGGCCTGCCTGCAGGTGGCAAAACGCAACGCGCATCACCGGGCTTGCGGTCAGTTCCAATAACGCAGCAATCCCTTCGTAGGAAAGGCGTCGCACAGAAGACATGTCGAACAACGCACCGCCAATCCCCTGCGAAGACAGCCTGTCCAGCAAAGCTCGAAGGTTGGAAAGGTCCTGCGCAGCCGGAGAGCGCGCACCCATTCCAATAACGGCAAGACCATTTTCGACTTCGACTTCTGTCAACATGTATTGGCTCCTCAACTTGGGCGCTTCACGAATTTGGGGGCGAGAGATGGCAGTGGACCAAGTCCGATGGTCCATGCCAGGGCGCGCAGACGCGACAGGATGTAGACGAACAAACAGGTCGCCGAGACTGTGCAGCCCATCTTGATGGCGATCAGAGCCATCGGCGACATCGTACTATCGCGGAGGGCAATCTCAGCCAGATCCAGGAAGATCGGGTGGCACAGGTAAATCCCAAAGGAAAATGGCGCTAAGCGTGACAGGACGGGCGGCCATTGTTTGTGAGCCAATGACATGCACAGCCCAAACAACGCGACCGGCATCAGGAAGTCCGCCCAGTAGCCAGCGGTATAGCCAAACGGCCATTGTCCCGTCTCAATCGTTTTGTAGGTCGCGATCAGCTTGAACAAAAACAGAAGTGCGCCGAAAAACAGCAGCAGCGGAAAGAAGCGTGCACGCGCCTGCAAGGTTTGACGTTGCCACAGGCCCAGGCAGGATCCGGCCACCAGCCCATACCCCACGTAAGTCAGAATCTTCACCGACCGGACAAGGTAAGGCAGGACTGCCTCTCCCCAGAATGTTGGATAGATAAATCCGTCCAGCTCTCGTTTGATCAACAGACAGGCTAACACCATCAAGCCAAGGAACGGATGGCGTTGTGCCAGACGGAACAATGGGAAAAAGAGCAGCAAGCCAAACAGCGTTGGAATGAAATGCATGTGGTACTTCACGCTGCCCAGCGTGACATACCCCAACCACGCCACAGGGTCTTGAAGCTCTCGGACACCGGCGTCCAGATACCCAAATGCGTCCGCTTTGATCAGCCCATAGAGCGCGTAAAACCCCGTCCAGAACGCAAAGGGGACCAAAAGCCGGCGCGCCTGCACTGATATGGTCTGGCCATAGGACTTGGGCCGAGCATCCAGCGCCATCAAAAGCAGGAATACCGAAATGATCAGAAACAGTTCTGTGCGGGCCGTGTATATCACGGCCCTGAGCAGCATCGGCAGCACCCGGTCTTCGACGGGATAGTCCGGCCACGGCTGTCCGTTTGCATCAGCTGTCGCGTGCAAACCGACCATAGAAAGCCCTGCCATCAGGCGCAGCGCGTCGACCCAGACAAGGCGGTCTTTAGGCGCAGAAGCAAGGGGTGTTTCAGGCATGGGGCGCGACTCTTACGTTATGTTAACGGTTTGATACCGGTGAGAAAAACCTGTCACGCCAACCGGAAAGAAAAAGTAAATTGCCGCACGAATTTTTGAGGATTTTATCCAGCCTATGTTCACCGTTTGTTAGCAGATCAGGGTGTAGGGCAGAGATAGAGAAAGGTCCGCCCATGCTGATGAGATTGATCGCCACCTGCACCGCGTTTGCCATGATGCTTTTTGCGCCAGGCAGCCACGCGGCCACGCCGCAACAAACCTGTATCGAAGTATTGTCAGAGTTCGGCCTGCCGACGGATGGGTGCGCCCCTGCGCCGTCTAAAACTCCTACGGTCAAAACGCTGCCGCCGCCACCGGCCGCGCAATTGCCCGGCCGAATCACTGAAAGCCATGTCTTTTTCCCCAAAGGCGGTGCCAACCTGGATCGCGAAGCGATGGTGAAACTGGCTAAGATGATCCAGATTCTTCAAGCCGCGCCAATGTCAGATGCCTGCCTGCGTCTTGTCGGTCACTCCGACACCTCTGGATCGGCTGAAGTGAATCGCGATATTTCGCAGAAACGTGCGCAAGCCGTGGCAGAATTCCTGCAGCGCGGCCTGGGAAACCCTGCCCGAATTCAGGAAATCAAAGCGATGGGCGAAGACCAGCCGCTTGAAAACTGGCCACGTACAGACCGGATGAATCGCCGTGTCGCAATTTGGGCGCGTAAATGCCCCTAGGGGCCTGAACCCCGGCGTCGCCCATCAGAAAAGTCCGTTTCACCACGCCGCAATCGCGCAAATTGGCGATGGTCAGAAAGTCCGGGTCGGTTGCGAGAAAGGCCTCTTTCGTGGCTTTAAAAGCATGCTCCCCAAGCGGTCTATTGAAGCCCCAATCCGACAGTTTTTGGCGTGTCTGACAAGCTTCTCTTTCCACAAACACGCACCGCAAAGCCTTGCGTTAAAAGCTGGTAGACCGTCCTGGAAAGGATGTTGTCAATCACGCTCGACGATCACTGACACGGTCGCGAAAAGTAAACTTGTCATCAGCGCCGATCGTTGCGTAATTCAGACCGAAGGCAAAGAGACGTATACCCAAAGTGTAAGCCCTTCATGAGGCTGAACAAAAGCCTTCTACCCGCCTGCAAATTCTGGAAATCCGATTTTACAGACCCGCCTTGCACACACTTGCAGGCGGTGACAAAGTGCCGCTCGAATCCCTTCCATGGAGCCAGCGATGATCGAGAAACGTCAGTTCTATATCGGCGGTGAATGGGTCGACCCTGCGATCCAAAACGATTTGCCCGTGATCGACCCCGCAACCGAAGAAACCTGCGCAGTGATTGCGCTGGGCGGTCAGGCTGACACAGACGCTGCGGTTGCAGCGGCAAAAGCCGCACAGGTAAGCTATGCGCGCAGCACCAAAGCCGAGCGTCTTGAGCTGCTTCAAACCATCCTTGACGTGTATCTGCGCCGCGCCGATGAAATGGCGCAAGCAATGCGGATGGAAATGGGGGCCCCCATTGATCTGGCCCGCAAGAACCAAGTGGGCGCCGGCGCCTACCACACCAAAAACTTCATCACTGCACTGAAATCGTTCGAGTTTGACCGGCCGCTGGGCGCTCATGCCCCGAATGATCGCATCCAGTTGGACCCCGTCGGTGTGGTGGGCATGATCACTCCTTGGAACTGGCCGATGAACCAGGTGACGCTTAAGGTGATTCCTGCGCTCGCCACGGGTTGCGCCATGGTTCTGAAACCCTCGGAAATCGCGCCTTTGTCGTCGCTCCTGTTTGCAGAAATTCTGCACGAAGCCGGCGTGCCCGCAGGCGTGTTCAACCTTGTAAACGGTGACGGGCTGGGCGTAGGCACGCAGCTTTCGACGCATCCCGATGTCGACATGATCTCGTTTACGGGGTCGACGCGCGCCGGGGTCGCAATCACCAAAGCAGCGGCGGATACGCTTAAACGCGTGCATCTGGAGCTTGGCGGTAAGGGGGCGAACCTTGTCTTTGCCGATGCCGATGCCGACGCCGTCAAACGCGGTGTCTTGGATGTGATGCATAACAGCGGTCAATCGTGCAATGCCCCGACCCGGATGTTGGTGCAGCGCGATGTTTACGATCAGGCTGTCGAAACCGCTGCGCAGGTTGCCCAGGCGGTGCAGGTCGGCCCGACCACTGAACATGGCCGCCACATGGGGCCGGTCGTCAGCGCCGCACAGTTTGACAAAATTCAGGGCCTGATCAGCCAGGGAATCAACGAAGGCGCCCGCCTGATTGCTGGCGGCCTTGGTCGCCCCGAAGGGCATAACCGGGGTTACTATGTCCGCCCGACCGTGTTCGCCGATGTGAACAACGATATGACCATCGCGCGCGAAGAAATCTTTGGCCCGGTCCTGTCGATGATCCCCTTCGACACCGAAGAAGAGGCCATCGCCATCGCCAATGACACGAATTACGGCCTGACCAACTATATCCAGTCACAAGATGCGGCCCGCTGCGACCGTGTGGCCCGTGAACTTCGTTCAGGGATGATTGAGATCAACGGAAATGAACGCGCGGCGGGCGCTCCTTTTGGTGGCGTCAAGCATTCTGGCAATGGGCGCGAAGGTGGCGTCTGGGGACTGGAAGACTTCTGCGAAGTCAAATCCGTCGCAGGTTGGCGCGCGCCTTAAGCGCATCACGTATGCATCAGATGTGCATGGCATGTGCATCCGTTGTGTATGCCCGAAATTCAGAAAGGCGCCTTCGAGCGAAAGCTGACCCCGTGGCCGGTTTCAGGGTGGTTCAGCCGCAAGGCTTCGGCATGCAGCATCAGGCGCGGCGCCTTGCGCGCCTCCCCCTCTGCATAGAACGGATCCCCCAAAATCGGGTGCCCCTGCGACAGCATATGCACCCGTAGCTGATGACTACGCCCGGTCTTGGGCATCAAGCGCACACGGGTTGTGGGGCCGTCGTATTTCATCACGCGCCAATCGGTAATGGCGGGCTTGCCATTCTCATGGTCGACCATCTGTTTCGGACGGTTCGGCCAGTCCACAATAAGCGGCAAATCCACTGTGCCGACCTTGGGTTCCAGATGCCCCCAAACCCGCGCGACATAGGTCTTTTTGACCTGCCGTTTTTCAAACTGTTGACCCAAATTTTTCTGCGCAGCGGGTGACATGGCAAACACCATCAACCCAGAGGTATCGCGATCCAGACGATGCACCAAGAGCGCCTCGGGGAAAGCCCCCTGAACCCGTGTCAGCAGGCAATCTGCCAGATGCTCCCCGCGCCCCGGCACCGACAATAGTCCGCTGGGCTTGTTGACAACCAACAAGGCATGATCGCTGTGAACAATGTCCAATGGGCTGGTCGGAGGTGTGTATTCGCTGCTCATTTCCGCCCTTTAACGCAAATATCGCGCCGCGCCCAGCCCGGCCCAGCGCCCGGTTGCCAGACAGGCGGTCAGTAGATAGCCGCCGGTCGGGGCGTCCCAATCCAGCATCTCTCCGGCGCAGAAAACCCCAGGCACGTCGCGCAGCATCAAATTTTGTGTCAGTGACGCCCACGTCACCCCGCCCGCGGTCGATATTGCTTCGTCGATCGGGCGCGGGCCACTGTGGGTGATCGGCACAGATTTTATCAATGCAGCCAAATATTTACCTTCGGGCAGAGGGCGACCAAACTCCATCAAAACCGCCGCTTTGGCACTGTTAAGGCCCAGCACTTTACGCAGGTGATTTGATAGGCTCGCCTTGCCGCGTTTGCGGGACAGACGGCCTTCGATCTGCGCCTGCGAAAGGTCGGGCAGCAGGTCAATAGTCAGTTCCGCCCCCTCACGGAGAGGGCGTGACAAGGCATAAATGCCACCGCCTTCCAGGCCGCGTTCCGAAATCACAATCTCACCCCGGCTGACCTGCCCACCCGCATGTAAAGCAATACCTTTCAGCGGTTGACCGAACTGCTTGGTCATGGGCGGCGACCAGTTGACCAACATTCCCATATTCGAAGGTGCAAAGGGGGCAAGGCCCACCCCGCGATCAGCCAGTACCGGCGCCCAGGCCCCGTCGGACCCGAGCCGTGCCCAACTGGCGCCGCCCAAGGCCAGAACAGTCGCCCGCGCTTGCACGGTCTGCTCGCCGTCTGGCGTGTCAAACACGGCCGCATCACCCCGCCATCCCAACCAGCGCCAGCGGGTTTTCAAAGTAACGTTTGGCATACGCGACAACCACGCACGCAACAAAGGGGAGGCTTTCATTACCCTTGGAAACACCCGCCCGGTGGAGCCGGTGAACAGCTCTTGCCCAAGGTCACGCGCCCATGCCTGAACCGCGTCCGGGCCAAATTCTGACAGCATCGGCCGCAACATCACCGAGGCCTCCCCGTAGACCTGCATGAACTGTTCAAACGGTTCGTCCTTGGTCAGGTTCAACCCCGACTTTCCCGCCATCAGAAACTTGCGCGCGGGTGAGGGTTTGGCCTCGACCAGCAGCACATCAAACCCCGCAGCTGCAAGTTCCTGCGCCGCCATCAACCCCGCGGGTCCGGCCCCTATGACAAGTGCGTCACTCAACGTTGGTGATGTTGCGCACGTCGATCACCCGATGCGGATACGGAATGACAATGTCGTTTTCTTTCAAGGCGTTCCAAATGGCGAACAGCACTTGCGAGGTATACTTGTGGCGCCCGTCATCAATGCCGTTGACCCAGAACTCAAGCGCGAAATCAATGCCGCTGTCGCCAAACCCGCGCAGCTCGCAATCGGGTTTTTCCGGGTCGGTCAGCACAAAGTCCAGCTTGGCGACCGCGGTTTCGATAATGGCCGGCACCGTGTTGATATCGGTGTCGTAAGACACGGAAAACTCGGCCTCGTACCGGTTGGCCGATCCCGCGTCCGAGTAGTTCACCACACGGGTTGTGATGAAGTCTTCGTTCGGCACAACAATCCAGCGGCCATCAAAGGTTTCAAGGATCGCCGCGCGCGCCGTCATCTTGACGATGGTGCCGGCTTCGCCGCCATCCAGTTCAACATAGTCGCCAACGGTAGCTTGCCCCTCGATCAACAGGATAACGCCTGAGATAAAGTTCGACGCGATCTTCTGCAGGCCAAAACCAAGGCCCACACCAATGGCACCGCCCAGCACAGCAAGGGCCGACAGATTGATCCCCATGATCGACATCAGCAGGATGAAAGCGACACCGAAAATGGTGATCTCGGCTGCTTTGATCGCCAGTTCGCGGGTGGCAGGGCGCAGTTCCTGTTGCGCCTTCAGATAGGTGGTGGACTGGTCATTAGACCACCGACCCAGCCAGAACAGAACACCGCCCGCAATAACCCCACGGATGATCGCCATGACCGACAGGGTGATATTCCCCAAAGACACGTTCAGCGTATTCAGATAGGCCACCGCATCATCCATCAGCCCAAGCGCATACAGGGCGGCGACTGGGATAAGGATGTAGCGCCCCATCAGGCGCAGGAACCCATCTTTGACGATATCGCGCACCAGAATGCGCGCCGCCAAGAACAAGAAAACACGTTTGCCAAAGGCGATAACCGCACCGCTGTCAAACAATGACCGCACGATGCCCTCGCCAATGCCGGTAAAGAGATAGGCCAGCAACGGCAGCAACAGAGGAACAAAGATCAGCACAAAGCGACGCACACGCGCAATGATGTGGGTTTGCCCTGCGGGCGGAGTCAGCAAGCTGGTCAGAATTGGCAGCAGTTTGCGCGTGGTAACCAACGCAGCCAGAAACGCGACAACCAACAAGGCAAATTGTGACCAAGCGGCCGGGCTGGTCAACCACCCCAACGCCAGTTCCCAACCTTGTTCGGCATACCCCAGCGCTTTGGTCACGATCTCAGGTTGACCTTCCATCACACGCACCCCTTGCGGCAAATTGTTACTGAGGACATCCTCTTGCACCAACGCGCGGTATTCTCAAGGAAAACTGTGGCCAACCACCGGCTTTGCCCGCTGATATGCTTACAATTCCGCAAATTGCCCGCAGCGCGGCGCGGCAGGTTTTGCCTACGCGCTAGCCGCTACAGAGCGCCTTGATCCCTTCGCGAATGTCGGCTGAAGCGGCCTCGGCGGCCTCGGCCAGAAGATCGACCTGCGCCGCGAGAACATCACGATCCACGACACGATCGACAAGCCCATAGGTCAATGCCTCGTCTGTGGTCAGTTTCTGCCCGGCCATCAGCACCATCTTGGCGCGCGCGGGGCCGATCAGCGCGGTCATGCGTTTAGGGTCGGAGGGCTGAGGCAGAAACCCAAGCTTCATGACCGGGTAAAAGAACTTGGCGCCCGGCACGGCAATGCGCAAATCGCAAGCCAGTGCCATGCCAAACGCACCGCCCGCCAGCGTGCCATTCAACGCCGCGACGGACAGACCCGGGAAGTCAGCAATGGCACCGGACAACCGTTCCCAAACGTCATCCGTGGCCAGCCCGGCACGCGCTTCGTCCAGATCAGCCCCGGCGGAAAACACCTTGCCACGTCCCGTCAATACAAACACCGGCACCCGCGCTGCGGTTGCGGCCTCGGCGGCATCCGCGATCTGGCTCAGCATCTCGCGGGTCAGAGAGTTGGCCTTATCAGGGCGATTTATCGTAACGGTCCAACGGCTGTCTGTTTTGACGAGTTCAATCACGAGATAAGCCCCACCTTGCGCCGGATATCTTCATCCCGCAGCTTCACCTCTTGGCCGACATAGGCGTCGCCTTCGGGACCGCACATCCAGAGCAAAGCCTGCGCCGGCCATTCAGGCGGGATATGGTCAGACCAATCCAGCTGGCTAACCGGGTTAACGCCACTGTCTTTGATGTCGCGCTGCATTTGCGTTGCGACAGTGCCCGGTGACAGGCCCATCGCACGAATGCCCTGCGCACGGTATTCTTTGTCCAAACTCATGGTCAGCATCGCCGCTGCGGCCTTGGACGCGCAATAGGCGCTCCAGCCCTCAAGCGCGTTATGGGCCGCACCGGAACTGATGGTAATGACCGTCCCGCCACCACGTGCGATCATGTCCGGCAAAACCGCCTTCATGCCATGGTAAACACCTTTCAGGTTGATATCGATCGTCTTGCCCCACGCCTGCACATCGGCCTGATCCATCCGGGCAATCGGATCAATCGCCCCGGCATTGTTGATCAGGATATCGACGCTTCCAAAGGCCGTGATGGTTTCACGCACCGCGTTTTCCACTGACACCGGGTCAGACACATCGCAAGCCAGCGCAAGCGCGGTCTCGCCGATCTCTGTCGCGATCGTGTTGATCGCCTCAGCCCCCCGCGCCAACAGCACCACATTTGCCCCTTGCGCAGCAAAAAGCCGGGCGGCGGCCTCTCCGATGCCGCGGCTTGCGCCGGTAATCATCACGGTTTTGCCAGTAACTTCGGTCATCATTCGCGTCTCCCACTTGTCGAGGTGATACCTTGCAACGGACCTGCCGCGCCACCCATATGTCACTTGACCGCAGTTGCCCAAAAGACAAAGCTTTGGGCAACTCATTTCAAGTTGGAAGGTATCGTTATGAAAGTCGCAACATCCATTTCAGCCACGGCGCTGCTGGCAGGACTTTTTTCTGCCCAAACCGCCTATGCAGACCTGACAGCCGAAGAAACTTGGGACGGGATCAAAACGCTGGCCGCGCAATATGGAGAGGTTCTGACCGGCACGCCAAAACGATCCGGCAGCGCCCTGATCATCGAAGATGCCGCGTTTCGCTATGCTCTGTCCGACTTGGAGCTTAACAGCGATGTTGCGGGCCAGACCGTATCAAAGACCGGGGACGTTGTGTTCTCGGGTACGTTGGGCGATCTGACGCTGACCGAACAAGGCGATGGGTCAGTTGCACTGGACCTGCCCAGCCAGATGCCGGTGAACTTTGAAATGCTTACCGAGTCGGGTGAAGATGTCGACGTAGACATGCTGCTAACGCATGCCGGTTTGTCGGCGATCTACACCGGCACCCCCACCGCAATGACCGTCACCTACAGCGCAGATAAAATCGCGCTGGATGTCACTGAACTTGAAGTTGATGGCGAAACTTTCGACCTTGATATCGGGTTCACGCTGAGCGATCTGGCCGGGACATCCGAAACCGTTCTGGGCGACGTTCTGAAGATTGATGGCGATTTCGCCGGCGGCTTGCTGAGCATGTTCCTCAAAGCGGACGACCCGGAAGGTACGGGTACTGTCGATATGACCATCGAAGTCGCTGACCTGAAAAGCGTTAGCACCAGTGCAATCCCCAGCGGCGGCTATGCTCAGTTCACTGACTTCGCCAAACTGTTGGCAGCAGGGTATGAAACAAAGGGGGACCTGTCGTCTGGTGCGGTCACCATGGATGTTGCGTTTGACGGACCTGATGGGGATGGCTCCATCAAAGTCGGTATGAGCGGCACCGAAGGCAGCGTCGAAATGGGCGACGACGTGCTGTCGTATGAGGTGCTTTACAAAGGTCTGAGCGCGGTCGCCAGCGGCAGTCAGATTCTTTTTCCGCAAGTATCAATCAAAGTTGATGAAAGCGCTTTTGGGCTGACCATGCCGATGGGCGCAACCGACACGCCACGCGATCTGCGCCTGCTGACCACATTGCGCGGACTGGAAGTCGACGACTTCCTGTGGGCGCTGTTTGATCCGACGGGCGTTCTGCCCCGTGATCCCGCAACCTTGGTTGTGGACTTGTCAGGGCAGGCCAAGTGGTTGGTCGACATCTTTGACCCGGCAGTCGCAGAGACTCTGGACAGCTTGCCCGGTGAACTCTACGCCCTGGACATCGACGCGCTTGAGCTGGACATCGCCGGGGCGCGCCTGACCGGCAGCGGTGATTTTGACTTCGACAATACCGATCTGGTCACCTTCAACGGCATGCCCGCGCCGGAAGGCAAGCTGAACCTTAAGCTGGTCGGCGGGAATGGCCTGCTCGACAAGCTGATCCAGCTGGGTCTGGTCCCGCAGGATCAAGCCATGGGCATCCGCATGATGAGCGGCATTTTCGCCACGCCGGGGGATGGCGACGACACGCTTCTTTCTGAAATTGCCGTGCAAAAAGACGGTTCGGTTCTGGCCAATGGCCAGCGGATTAAATAAGCGACAGTTTGCAACCCAATTGCCGAAAACGCCCCGTGCGACTTGCACGGGGCGTTTTTGCATACTAGGTGCAAGCAAACCGAGCTGCGATATAACAAGAATGACTGACACGCTTTCCTCCCTCACCCAACAGCTATTGGATGCCGCGCTAAAAGCGGGGGCCGACTCTGCGGATTCGTTGGTGATGGAAGGCACAAGCCTGTCAATCGACGTCCGCGGTGGTGCCTTGGAACAGGCAGAACGTTCGGAAGGGATAGATCTTGGGCTGCGGGTGCTGATTGGCAAAAAGCAGGCTTGTGTGTCCTCGTCAAACAGCAGCGCAGCAACCATCACCGAGATGGCCCAGCGCGCGGTCGCCATGGCGAACGAAGCCCCCGAAGACGCCAATATCGGCCTTGCCGACCCTGATCAGATCACCCAAAGCTGGGATGTTGACGCGCTGGAATTGGCAGATGACTCACCAGAACCAGACCCCGCCGCGTTGCAGGAAGATGCCTGTCGCGCCGAAGCTGCGGCATTGGAATTTGAAGGAATTTCGCAGGTTCAATCGGCCTCGGCCGGATATGGCGCACGCCGCTTGCATCTGGCTGCAACCAACGGCTTCAGCGGCGGGTACACACGCACATCCCGCGCCATCAGCTGTGTTGCAATCACCGGCACGGGTAGCGAAATGGAACGTGACTATTTCGGCGATTCCCGTGTGTTTCAGGCCGATGTCATGGATGCGGCTGAAATTGGCAAAATCACTGCAGAACGCACTTTGGCACGGGCAGGCGCACGCAAACCCCCAACCGGGGCGTTTCCGGTTCTGTACGATGAAAGGGTGTCTGGCTCTTTGATCAGCCATCTTCTGGACGCTGCAAACGGGGCTTCGGTGGCCCGTGGGGCCTCGTGGTTGCGGGATGCCATGGGCGAACAGGTCTTGCCGACATCCCTGTCGCTGACACAAGATCCGCATCGCCCCCGAGTCTCTGGCTCGCGCCCGTTTGACGCCGAAGGCCTGGCAACGCGGCGCAGCGCCATCGTTGAAAACGGCGTGCTATCCCACTGGATTCTGGACTTGGCGAATGCCCGCAAACTTGGGCTTGAAAGCACGGCCAATGCGGCGCGTGGGGTCTCCTCTCCACCGCATCCTTCGGTGACAAACGCAGCGCTGACTCAGGGGGCACACAGCCAGCAAGAACTTCTGGCACAAATGGGCACCGGGCTTTTGGTGACCTCGATGATCGGCGCGTCAATCAATGCCAATACCGGCGATTATTCGCGTGGGGCGTCGGGGTTCTGGGTGGAAAACGGTCAGATCGCCTATCCGGTGAACGAATGCACGATTGCAGGCAATCTGCGCGATATGCTGCGCTCTATTGTGCCTGCCAATGACGCCCGCATGCACCTGTCGCGCCCAATTCCGTCCTTGCTGGTAGAAGGGCTGACCCTTGCCGGAGAGTGACCTGCCCCTGCTGATCGACGCCGCGCATGAGGCCGGTCACATTGCCGCCAAACACTGGCGCAATTCCCCACGCTATTGGGACAAGCCCGATCAGCAAGGCCCGGTCACTGAAGCAGATATTGAGATTGACGAAATGCTGCGCGAACGTCTGATCGCAGCGCGGCCTGATTACGGCTGGCTCTCAGAAGAGTCGGTGGACAACCCCGAGCGTCTGGACACGCATCGCGCTTTTGTCGTCGACCCGATCGACGGCACCCGCGCCTTCATGAGCGGCGATCGCACCTTTGCCCATGCCATTGCTGTTGTTGAACGCGGGCAGGTTATTGCCTCGCTTGTCTTCCTGCCATTGCGCCAGAAAATGTACACCGCCACGCTGGGGGGCGGGGCCGAGCTGAACGGCGTTCAGATCGGCATAAGTGAACGGACGGAACTGGAAGGTGCTGAACTGCTGATCGCGCGCCCCGCTTTGGATCAGAAGTTCTGGAGAGGCCCCGTTCCGGTGGTCAACCGACATCTGCGGCCATCTCTGGCGTACCGGCTGTGTCTGGTCGCAGAAGGCCGTTTTGACGCAATGGTTACGATCCGTGACAGTTGGGATTGGGATATCGCCGCTGGTGCGTTGATCCTCGGCGAAGCTGGGGCCGTGATCAGCGACCGCTCAGGTGCGCCATTGGAATTCAACACACGCCACCCCGCCTCGGAAGGGGTGGTGGCCGGCACGCCTGCCCTGCACCAACAGATCATTTCCAGATTGGAACCTTGATCGAGTTCCACCTTTCCTGAGACCCGATGTTCCGGTAGCCTTTGTGAAAGCAGCGCAAAGTAATCCCATCATGTTTCATCCCTTTGTTCCGATTTCGTCAGGGCCGTACGCATGATCAAAGGCTGGCTGGATACTTTGCGCACCCGGCTCGCGGCGGTCACCTCTGCGGTCAAAAGCCCGGCACCGGAGACGCCCACCAATACGCAGCGCCCCGATGTTCCGCTGATCTGGGTGCATGATCCAACCGGGCGTCACAGCTGTGAAATTGACGCCTTGTTCGAGCATCTTTCCGAGATCGGGGCCGAGCAGGCTCTGTTGTGGACCGGACCAAAAGGGGCCGACCCCGAGCTGGCTCATTTCACCCAACAAAGCCCTCCTGACACCGCGACGGCGGCACGGGCCTTTTTGGATCACTGGATGCCAGCCATCGCCCTGATCACGGCGCCTGACATCCCCGGAGCCCTGACAGCAGAACTGCAACGCCGCGCGGTTCCCTCGTATCTGTACCAGTCGGACACCCATTACAAACCACCGCGCAACCTGCTGCGCCGGTTCAACCGCTATCTGGTGGCCGATCAGGCAGTGGCCGGTGTCCTGACACGACAAGGCGCCTTGGGTGACAGGCTTTCGGTCATCGGCACGCTTTATGACGGCGCAACACCTCCTCCCGCCGATGAAGCGACGCGCAATCAACTGGCACAGGCACTATCGGCGCGGCCATCATGGCTGGCCGCCGCAACCACCGCAGCCGAAGATCAGATCATCGTCGCGGCGCATGCCAAAGCCGCCCGGCGTGCGCACCGTTTGCTGCTGGTGCTGAACCCCGCCGACCCGGCCCGCGGGGATGAACTGGTGAAAAGCCTGCGCCGCGAAAAATGGCGCGTGGTGCAACGGTCCGCAGGGCAAACCCCAGACGAGGAAACTCAAATCCTGATCGCTGATTCACCCGATGAACTGGGCCTGTGGTTTCGTATCGCTCCTGTGTCCTTCATGGGAGGGTCTCTTGATGCGCAGGGCAGTGGCGGCATCGACCCGATGGGTGCCGCGGCCCTTGGATCGGCAATCCTGCACGGGCCGAACCTGGGTTTGCATGCCTCGACCTATGCCCGTTTAGACACGGCCCAAGCGGCCCGTACGGTGCGCGATGCGCAGAGCCTGGCCCGGCTGCTGGATGTGTTCAGCGCCCCGGAAAAGGCCGCAGAGCTGGCGCATAACGCCTGGCAGGTTTCGACAATCGGTGCACAAGCCACAGGGCGACTGGCCGATCTGATCCTCGAAGAAATTCACCCTGAGGAGGACAGCTGATGCGCGCGCCGCCGTTCTGGTTTACCCCACCGAACCAGCCCGCGCTGCGGGCGCGGTTATTGGCACCGCTGGGGGCACTCTATGCCTTTGGCACGGCGCGGCGCGTGGCCAAAAAGGATGGGTTGCGCGCCGACATCCCGGTGATTTGCATTGGCAACATCAACGCTGGAGGCACCGGCAAAACCCCGACCACCATCGCGCTTGTGCAAATGCTGCAGGCCCGCAAACTGACACCACACGTGGTCAGCCGCGGCTATGGCGGCGCCCTGGAAGGCCCGGTGCAGGTCATTGAGCGCACCCATGGCCCCGATGAGGTCGGAGACGAGCCATTGTTGCTTGCGGCCTTCACCCCGACATGGGTCGCCAAGGACCGTTCCGCCGGAGTGCGCGCGGCGCAAGAAGCCGGGGCCGATGTCGTCATTCTGGATGACGGGTTTCAAAACCCCGGCGTCGCCAAGGACTTGTCGGTGATCGTCGTGGATGCGGCGCGCGGGTTTGGCAATGGCCGCGCCATCCCGGCGGGCCCGCTGCGCGAAACCGTGCCCGCGGGCATGGCCCGCGCGGACATGGTGCTGTCGATTGGGCCAAGCGCGGCCCAGAAAAACTTTGCCGCAACATGGGGTCACACGATCACGGTGCCCCATCTGATCGGCACCTTAGAGCCGCTGCCCACGGGCATGGATTGGCAGGGTATGGATGTTCTGGCCTTTGCCGGGATCGGCCATCCCGAAAAGTTCTTTGCAACCCTGCGCGCGATGGGCTGCAATGTGCGCAAGTCCGAAGGCTTAGCAGACCATCAGCCTCTGACCGAAAGCCTGATGAAACGCCTTGAGCTGGAAGCGCAGGCGTTGGGCGCGCAACTGGTGACAACTGAAAAAGATGCGGTGCGTCTATCGGATGAATTCAGACGCAAGGTGCTGACCGTGCCTGTACGCCTGTCGATCAAAGACAGCACGCCATTACAACTGGCACTGGATCAGCTGGGGTTGGGGCAGCGCGCCTGACCAAACAGGCGCGCCAAGGATTTAGCTTTCCAGAGCGGCGTCAACAGCTTCGCTGAGCGCCTCAAAGCTGGCCGGCGTTACCTTTTCGCCATTGACGATCAGAGTCGGCGTGCCGGTAATATCATACTCTTCCATCGACCCTTCATACCGGTCGATCAGCGCCTGAGCGCCGGCACCATCGGTCAGGCATACATCCATCTCGGCGTCAGTCAGGCCCGACGCCAGACCAATACCGCGCAGGTTGGCGGCAATTGTCGGACCTTGGCCGTCACCAATCCAGTCGCGCTGTTTCTGGAACAGCATGTCGACAATACCGAAGTACCGCATATCCCCGCCGCAGCGTGCCACCAGTGCAGCCCAAAGGCCGGGGCGGTCAAAGTACACTTCACGATAGACCAAACGCACCTTGCCAGTGTCGATGTAGTCGGCCTTGAACTGCGGCAAGACATCGAGGTGGAAATTCTTACAATGCGGGCAGGTGAACGAGGAATACTCGTACACCGTGACCGGCGCATCCGGGTCGCCCATCACCACATCATCCAGCAGCGTCAGCCCGGTGGGGGCTTCGGGGGCGGGGGCCTCGGCATGGCCATCGGCAAAGGCGGGTACACCCGCACCAAAGGCGGTTGCGGCGCCAAGGCCAAGGAACAATCTGCGCTTCATCTTTTCGGTCTCCTTCACCGTTGAGTACGGTTTAATACGTTGCACCCCAGGTTTTCCAGCGCGGCCCGCAATTGCGGGTCGGTAACACCATCGGCCAAATCGCGGGCCTTGCCCTTCATCTTGGCGCTCGGCGCGCGTGGTGTCGCTTTGGGGGCGGGGGTAAACTGCGCCTGCCCTTCCGCGAACCCGGTGGGGGCGGTCTGGGTCAGACGTATGCGCGAGATTGCTGCATAGCCATAGCAGGCGTTCACTTTCTCGCGGATTTTTTCCTTTTGCATTTCCAGCAAGGGCGCCATCGAACCGGTCGTCAGAACCGTCAAGGTCGCCCCCAAGCCCTGACGCCCGTAATGCACATTTACGGGTCGGGCGGTTTGGGCGGTTTCTTCACCGACGATTTCGTTCCAATGCGTCAACAAGCGTGTGACGGTAAACCCGCGCTGTTCCCCGACAGAGCGGATAGGACCCTTTAAAAGGGACGCTGTGCGCTCAAACCCGCGTTTGCGGCGTTTGGGGGGCTTCGGTTTTCCTGTCATCTTGCCTGTCACTTTCTGGCTCAGGCTCTATTCTTATGCTTCCGGGCCGGTGGGGCCAAGTGAATCACGACAAGGGCACATAAACATTGCGTGACGAGGATTACAGCCAAGAGCTTTTGCACTGGTATGACCGCCACGCGCGGGAGATGCCCTGGCGGGTCGGACCCGGCGATCTGGCACGCGGGGAGCGCCCCGACCCGTATCACGTCTGGATGTCCGAGGTGATGCTGCAGCAAACCACTGTTGTAACTGTGCGTGACTATTTTCTTCGTTTTACAGCACGTTGGCCCAGCGTCACAGCATTGGCCGCGGCCGCAGATGAAGACGTCATGGGGGAATGGGCCGGGTTGGGCTATTACGCGCGCGCCCGTAACCTGCTGAAATGCGCCCGCGTCATCACAAAAGACCACGGCGGGGTCTTCCCAGATACCGAAGAGGCGCTACGCGCACTGCCCGGCATCGGCCCATACACCGCCGCGGCCGTGTCTGCGATTGCGTTTGACCGGGCTGCGGTAGTGGTAGATGGCAATGTCGAACGGGTCATGGCACGGCTTTTCGCGGTTCTGACCCCGTTGCCCACCGCCAAGGCAGAACTAACCGATCTGGCTGCACGGCTGACACCCGACCTGCGGCCCGGCTGTCATGCGCAAGCGGTAATGGACTTGGGGGCAACGATCTGTACGCCCAAATCCCCGGCCTGCGGCATCTGTCCGGTCAAGGATGGCTGCCAAGCCCGCACGCAGGGGATTCAGGCTGACCTGCCCCGGAAACTCCCCAAGAAACCCAAACCCACACGCTACGGCACAGCATATGTTGCGCAGACAGAATCGGGGGGCTGGGTTCTGGAACGCAGGCCTGAGAAAGGGCTTTTAGGCGGCATGCTGGGCTGGCCCGGGACTGATTGGTCTGAAGATGCACCGCCCGACTCTCCTCCTTTTGATGCCGACTGGCAGGAGCTGGGCGCAGAAGTTCGCCATACGTTCACGCATTTCCACCTGCGACTTCGCGTCAAGACGGCGCTTTTGCCTCAGGACATTGCGCTTGATGCAAGGTATCATCTGCTAAATGAAACGTTCCGCCCCTCGGACCTGCCGACGGTCATGCGCAAAGCCTTTGACCTGACCCGGTCAGACGCGTGACAGGTATGAGGTAACCTTCATGAGCAGCCGCCCTATTTCAAGCTTTCTGAGCGCCCTGCCATTCTGGCTGTCCCTTGTACTGGTGCCGCTGGCGCTGATCGCCACGACACAAGGCGGATGGACCGTTGCCTTGATGCCGCTTTACGCTTGGGCGCTGATCACGGTTTTGGATGTGATTTCGGGATTGAACACAAACAACCCAGATCCGATGACCCCGGTGACCGATCTGTTCTGGTATCGCCTGATCACCATGATCTGGTTCCCCCTCCAGTTTTGCGTGATCTACGGAACCATCTGGTACGTCACCCGCACCGATCATTTGTCGACGCTGGAACTGATCGTGCTGTTCTTCGGGATAGGGGTGATTTCAGGCACGATCGGGATCGTGTATTCGCACGAGCTGCTGCATCAGAAGAACAAGCTTGAACGCTGGCTGGGTGACCTGCTGCTGGCAACCGTCCTTTACAGCCACTTCCGCTCAGAGCACCTGTTGGTCCATCACATCCATGTTGGCACCCCGCGTGATGCGGTCACCGCGCGTTACAACGAAGGCTTTCACCGCTTTTTCCTGCGTGTGCTGTTCGAATGCCCCCATTCCGCATGGAAAGCCGAAACCAAGATGCTGGCGCGGCGCAATCGTGGGCCGCTGCACCCGTCAAACCCATTTTGGCGCTATGCGATCCTGCAAATCTGCGCCTTGGCACTTGCTTTTGCGATTGGCGGCTGGCTGGGGCTGGCGCTGTTTCTGTGGCAAGCCTTTGCCGCCGTCTGGCAGTTGGAACTGACGAATTATGTCGAACATTACGGCCTGACCCGTAAATACCTTGGCGAAGGCAAGTATGAACACGTCATGCCGCGCCACAGCTGGAATGCCTCGCACACAGCGTCGAACTGGCTGATGATCAACCTACAGCGTCACTCGGATCATCACTATAAACCCGACCGACGCTTTCCGTTGTTGCAGACCTACGACGAAGAGGAAGCGCCTCAATTGCCAATGGGCTACCCGGCGATGGGCTGGGCCGCGATGGTCCCGCCGCTGTGGCGCCGGATCATGAACCCCAAAGTGCGGGCGTGGCGGAAAAAGTTTTATCCCGAAATCGAGGATTGGACTGATTACAAAACAGGTGCCACGCCCTTACCCAAAGGATCGTAAGCGGGGCGACCAGTTGCGCCCCGCTCGACGTGGGATTAGCCGGGAATATAGGGCTGAACCGGCTCTTCCTGTGCCTGCCAAAGGGCATAGAACTCGGGCAGGCCAAGGGTGGCCAGCGTTTCATTGTTCGGACCAAGGATTTCATAGATCACACCGTCCTGCCCACGGTTGCTGAACCAGGCGATGCAATCCTGATCACCGCCGCCTTCGGTATGGGGCGCGCCGCCAGCCGATTTTTCAACAAAACTTGCAGTCGGTCGAATTTCAGTCAGTTCCCCTTCGGCGTTGTACAGCCGCAGTTCGCCCTGAATGATGAAAGTGCTGTAGTCAGCGTGATGACGGTGCAACAGGACCCGTTCATTGGCCGCGAACTTCAACAACAGGTCCACGATTTTCATTTCCGGATCAACTTTCAGCACGTGGTACCAGACGTGATCGAACCCTTCGAGCGTGTTCCAAGTGACGTTGGTTTGATCAAACGCAGCCGCAGCCTGCGCCGCAGCCGAAGCAGCGTTGCCCCCCAAAGCAGCCGTGGCCACCGCAGCGCCAATCCCGGTAAGCCCCTCGCGGCGTGAAATCTTGGTCATCTTTTCCTCCCTCCAGAGTATATCCAAAACCTTGCCTCAAAAGCGTTGCACAAGACGTTGCGGCGTTTCTTGCCATTTAGTGCCATACGCGACCAAAGCATTAGATGGCATACTGCGCGGCGGGAGGCATTCAGATGAAGGGCTACACGCGCACAAGTGCATTGGGTCCAATCTCGGACTTTGTCGAGGCGCGCGGCGGCTCGATAGAGCGCATGTTCAGTCGCGCGGATTTGCCGTTGTCCCTGCTCGACAACCCCGATCTGCCCCTGCCTTTGAGCGAACAGTTCTCTATTCTGCGCGAAGGCGGGCGCGAGCTGGGTGATGCGTTTTTTGGGGCGTCCTTGGGCCAATTGGTCAGCATGGAAAAGCTCAGCGCCTTTGGCGCGTGGGTCAGCGGCGCCCCCACCCTGGCCAGCGCAATTGACCGATCCCGCCGAGGGCTGAACCGGTTCATGCAAACCGCCACCCTGCTAGAACTTCGGGTCAAAGGAAACTCGGCGATTTGGTCGATCGAATTTTTGGACCCCGGCCGCACCGGGCGTTTTCAGAACGAGTTGTTGGGCGTGAGCTACCTGATTGACGGGATACGTTATTTCGCCGGGCCGCGTTGGAGGCCTGATCTGATCCACTGCACATGTCAGGGCGCAGAGCAGGCAAGGCAACTTGAGCATATCTTCAACGCCCCGGTGAAACCCGATGCCCGGGTCTGTGCTGTGGCGTTCGACATGGCTCTTTTGGCCGCCACCGGGCCAAAACACACCCACCCCACATTTGAAGAAGAGCCGCCCATCCCCCCGTCACGACGCGTTCAGGAAGACGTCGCCGCCCTGTCAGCGATCGCCTTGTTGGAACGGCAGCCCAAGATTGATTGGGTGGCGGGGAAACTGGATATGAGCCGGCGCACCCTGCAACGCGCATTAGAGGCCGAAGGCTGCAGTTTTTCAGATGTACTAGAGGGGCTCTTGCAGGATCGCGCGATCACATTGCTGCGCGCAACCAACCTTGGCCTGACCGATATCGCGCTTCAGTTGGGATATAGTGACGGCGCGCATTTTTCGCGCGCCTTTCGGCGATGGATGGGCATCGCGCCATCGCAGTATCGTGCGCAAACTCATACTTAAGTTATTGTATTAATATAAATTTTTACAAAACAGGTGGAGTAAACACATGCCCTGGTCCGTCAGAGGCGGCATTAAACAGATTCAGTTGGGACCCCGAGATCGGAGGCTAAACGCGCCCAAAAACGGCGCCCTTCCGGTTCCCGAAAGGTGCATGACCGCCTGAGTTGACCTAATAAGCTTTGAAGGACTGAATGATCGCGTCGATAATTTCATAGTTCTCACGCTCAGTTCGGGCGTAAGCATATCGATTGACTGCTAGCACGTTCTTGGTCACGCGACCCGACAAACGAACGGTCAAATCAGCAACCGTAATCTTTTGTCCCGCGGGTAGGTCACTCACATAGGGGCTGCCTTGTTTGCGATCCATCGTGAAGAAAATGCGGACCACATTGCCCCGATGCAGGGCATAGTAGGCAAGTCCATCATTGACGGCGCGGTCTTCGGTTCTGGTGTAGTAGGTGTAGTAGAAGGCTTGATCAGCCCCCGTACCACCCTTCCGTCGCATGGGCTTGAACGAGGCGCCCAAACTTTTGGTTTCTTCCCTCTCAATATGGGATTTTCGCCTGTCTTTTACATAGGCCTTGAAATCCGAAGCGGCACTTTCTCCGGCCTTGAAGCAGTTGATCGACATCAGCAGACCCGGAGTGATCATATACTCGGAAAACGGGCGGTCGTCGCGTTGTTTCCAATAGTCCCACAGGTTAAATTGATATGTCGTCCGAACCTTGCCAGAGTCCAACGTTTCGGTGGACTTCGCAAACGACCAACGTGGGTCTAGCGCCATCTGCACACCGCAATCGTTGAACCTCTGGGGCTGCGGCTTCCACGGGATATAGTTGGGGTCGTAGTTCTCAGCTTCGGTCTCTGCATTTGCGGCACCGATGAAGCCGCAGATAAAAAGTGCTGACAAAACCAAGCGTAGAACGCGCATATAAATCACCTCAAACCAAAGTGCCTAAACATCATAGGCAGGCTTAAAACGACCTGCCAACCCATAACAAAAAAAGCCCCGCCCAAGACGGGCGGGGTAAGTAGATGCCGTGGTCAGGCCACAGGCACCGGCGGTATTCAAAGTAATCAGTTGGGGCGTTCGGCCATTTCAGCGCGGATCTGCTGGCGCAGCAGGTCGATGGGCACGTTCTTGCCATCTCGCTTGAACATCCAATAGGTCCAGCCATTGCAGCTGGGCGCGCCTTCCAGCGCTGCGCCAACCTGATGGATCGAGCCTTTGACGTCATCCGACACCAGCGTGCCATCAGCGCGCACCTTGGCCACTTTGCCACGGGGCGAAGTCAGGACCTCGCCGGGGCGCAGCATGCCGCGTTCGACCAACTGGCCAAAGGGCACGCGCGGCTGAGCGCGTTTGGATTGCGAAACCGTAAGGGCCTCTTTGTCGAACTTGCGGACATTGTCGATGCGTTTCTTGGCAACCTCGCGATAGGCCTCTTCGCGCTCAATGCCGATGAATTCACGCCCCAGCATCTTGGCGACAGCACCCGTGGTGCCCGTGCCAAAGAACGGGTCCAGCACCACATCCCCCGGGTTGGTTGCGGCAACCATTACGCGGTGCAGCAGGGCCTCGGGCTTTTGGGTCGGGTGGGCTTTGTTGCCCGCGTCGTCTTTCAGGCGCTCATGACCATTGCAGATCGGGATAACCCAGTCGCTGCGCATTTGCACACCGTCATTGAGCGCCTTCAGTGCTTCGTAGTTGAACGTGTATTTGCTGGCTTCCTGCTTCGAGGCCCAGATCATGGTTTCATGCGCGTTGGTCAAACGCTTGCCACGGAAGTTGGGCATCGGGTTCGACTTGCGCCAGACCACATCGTTCAAAATCCAGAAGCCCTGGTTTTGCAATTCGGCGCCCATGCGGAAGACATTGTGATAGCTGCCAATCACCCAGATCGCCCCGTTGGGCTTAAGGATGCGACGTGCAGCGGCAAGCCAAGCGCGGGTGAACTTGTCATAAGCTTTGAAACTGTCGAATTGATCCCAGTGGTCATCGACCGCATCAACCTTGGAATTGTCCGGGCGATGAAGGTCACCCCGCAGCTGCAGGTTATACGGCGGGTCAGCAAAGATCAGATCTACCGAGTTCTCGGGGAGGGAATTCATCACCTCCACGCAGTCACCAGCCAATATCTCATTGAGCGGAAGCGTCGCCGCCCCCTTCTTCTTCGTCTTAGTCGTCATTTCTGCCTCTGTCCCGCGCCTATTTTGGCGTCGTTTGTTGCCTACAGGATGAGTCAAAGGCGATTCGCCGTCAATTTCTTTTTTGAATCAACGACTTAAGTTTTTTGCTTGATACAAGATATTGTGGACGGGCTTGAACGAGACTCTATGGTGTGGGGTCGCCCCTAGGATTTGCAGCGCCTCCATATGGGCTTTTGACCCATATCCGGCGTTGCTTTCCCAGCCATAGCCGGGGTGCTGTTGCGCCAAATCCACCATGATCCGGTCACGACATATTTTGGCCACAATTGACGCTGCGGCAACCGACAGTGATTTGGCGTCTCCTTTGACGATACACTCAGCGCTACAGACAAGGCCCTCGGGGATCTTATTACCGTCGATCAACGCGTGGTCCGGTGCCACTTTCAGCCCTGCCACAGCGCGCCGCATCGCCAAGAAGGTCGCTTGCAGAATATTGATCTCGTCAATCTCGGCGACCGAGGCATGCGCGATCGAGACATCTGCGGCTTGCATGATCGGGTCAAACAGTGCTTCGCGCCGTTTTGCGGTCAGCGCTTTGGAGTCATTCAAGCCTTCTGGGATGTGCTTAGGATCGATCCAAACAGCGGCCGCCGTGACGGGCCCCGCCAAAGGGCCCCGGCCCACCTCATCCACACCGATCACACGATTGGCACCGCGGGCATAGGCGGCCGTTTCAAAACTGAAGTCAGGAAATGTTTTTGCCATGCCCCGTCATCCCAAGAGGTGCACGCCGGGGCAAGATAAAAATGGGGTGGGCGCTCGACGTTCCCACCCCAATTGGCGCGCGGCTCAAGGGACAGGCCGCGCGCCTGCTCGACTGTTACCGCTTGTGGCCAACCACATAACCGTGGCGCATCAGGCAGGTCGAGACGTAGCCGCTTTTCATACCATTCTTGGTGCGGAACTTTGTCTGACACTTCGACGGCAAACCAGAAGCGGCATTGCGGGCTTCCAGGCACTCGCTCGACAGGTATGTATGGTGTTTGCCGGTGTTTTTGCCCTGGCCAACGGTTTTGCGCTGGCAGCGCGCCGGCAGGACCTTAGCACGGTAATCGTCACCGCCTTCCTGATAACGGGGTTTGCCGCCACTGTAGATGGGCGCGCCTTTGCCACTGATCACATACCCGTGGCGGGAAAGACAGGTCGCAGCATAGGCGCCGCGCTTGCCTTCGGGCGTCGTGATCGTGACCTTACATTGCGAGGGCAGGCCTGCGGTGGCGTTCGCTTTCTTCAGGCAGGATTCCAGAAAATAGGTCTGGTGAGCCCCCGTATTGTTGCCCACCTTGAAGGTCTTGCGCTGACAGCGCGGCGGCAGAACCTTCTGGCTGTATTGGTGGTTCCCGTCATGTGCATGGCCCGAGTGACTATGGGCATGAGTATGCGTAACACCATGACTGTGAGAGTGAGTGGTGGTGGTGTTGACGGGAACCGGGCCGTCATTGTCATTGGCTTCGGACAGAATATAAAGCGCGGCCGCGCCAAATATGACCGCAGCCAATGTATCTTCTTCGCTCCACGCCAGCGAGGGCGTAGCGGTGATAGGAGTTATAGCCAGTGCTGCTGCAAAAGCTGACGCCGTAAATGATTTGAACATGAGAGCCTCCCAAGGGTCGGTGGCGTACTGTGCGCCGGTAAATTCATCTGAACTCAGCTTGCGGGAACCCGGGCATGACAGGCAATATCGCGGACCTGTTATCGAATAACATGCGCTAAATGCCTCGTGTTATTGAATAACCCCTACGAGTAAGCCATGTTGAAACCTATGAAACGGAGCATTCTTACCCCTGTTGCCCTTGCCATCGCGCTGATGGGCGCCGCACCTGCCGCGGCGGATTGCTATGCCGATTACAAGGCCAAGCAGCAAAATCCGCTTCGCTTGCACTATGGTGTGATACAGTTGGCCGATGCCGCATGCGATAACCGTTTGCGCGCCAGACGGCTGATTGAACGTCGCATTGCGAAAGACGGTTGGCAGTTGCTGAACGTGATGTCTATCTTTGACAAGAAGGGCCTTGCGCAAAGGAAAGAGAGTGCCGGAAAGTACTACCTCCGCTACTGAAACCAGCCGCACCACGAATATGGTGATCAACTTCGGAATCGGGGCCATCATCCTGATCCTGCTGGTTGCGATGGTATTGCTGTTCATCAACCTGCCCGATGCGAATGCCTTTAACGCGCGGGTTGAACAGATCTTCGTGGCCAATGACGATCTGACCTCGGGCCCGGAAATCAAGCTGCTGGAAATCCTGGCCGAAAGCGGCACAGCTTTTTCTGGTGTATTGGCGTCTTACCGCGTGGTGATCTTTGTGCTGTTGGTATTCTCAACCGCCTTGCTGATCGCGTCTTTGGTCTTCTTGGTCACAATCATCGGGCTGAACCGCCGTATGAACGAAGTTGAACGCACCGGTATTCAGGTGTCTTCGCTGCTTATCAGCCGGTCGGAAAACACCGTGTTGCTGAACAACATGGAGTTCAAACTTACACCGGCGGCAATTGAAACGCTGTCCGTATTGGCCGAGGCGCGCATGGATGATGACATGCTGTCGGGTGCACAGATCGAAGCAGTTATTTCAGGTCGTTCCGAATCCGATTGCGAAGAAGCCGCTGGGGCCACCCGCATCAAACGGTTGCGCGATTCATTGGGCAACCAGATGGTCAGTGAACTTCTGGTCAAGAACATTGCCCGCAAGGGCTATATGCTTTCGATCGACAAAGATGTGATCCGAATGATCTAAGGCTTCACTCGCCATAGAGTATCCGCATCGCCCGCTCTTCGAAGTTGTCTTTCTGCGGCTCCAGCATGTTTTGCGCCAGGAACCAATAGAAGTACTTTTCGAAGTCGAAACTGCGGAAGTGTTCCGGGGCCGCCGCGATGTTTTCACGCAGATCACGCCCGGTTTTACAGACCAACGTGGCGTGATGATAATCGCACTTTGCGCAGGTCAGCACGGCCTTCTTCTGCATCAGAGCCTCAAACCCGACCGCCGAGTTCTGTGAAACGATGATCTGCGACACAGCGATCAGATCATGGATGCTGGCATCAACCAGTTCCACATTGGATCGGCTATCGCATTGTTCGGTAACCCGTTCGACCTGCTCTGGCCGCAAAAGAGGGTGCAGTTTCACATACACCTTACCCTTGGCCGCGCGCGAGGCGTTGTGGATGATCTTTTCAGTCGTCAGGTGGAAGACCTTCTTGTCGTACTTCTCGAGATCCTGAACAAACACCGCGACATCAGCGGTCGACAGCTTCACACTGCCGCGGGGCGGCTGCGACCACTTAGAGACATTGTGGCCAAGCTTGTGACCGCGCACCCCATAGAAAAACTCGCGCGCTTTCAGTGCATCTATGGTCTCGGGGTCAAATTCCTTCTCAAGAACGGAAGAGTTCCAATAGAACCCTTTTGGATCCAGATACCAAAACCCCGGAATATAGCAGGGCTGGGTGTGAAACATGTTCGCCCCGGGAAAGGGCTTCAAGTTCATCATCAGATGGGTGCAATCGCTTTGTCGCAACGCCAAGGACAACACATCGTGTTCGTGCACAAACAGGGTTTCTTGCCCGCGCGCCTGTGCGGCATGCCCTATTTTCTCAAAGAACCGGTGACTGCCCTGATGAAGCTGGTTCAGCCAGCCCTCCTCGGCATGCACAACCAATGTGTTCTTCCCCACCTTTGGTTCGGTGGCTTCTTTGAATACGCCCACTGCTTTGCGCCCGTGTGTTTGGTCCTACTGATGGTTGTTGATAGGCCCTCCCCACGCATGAGGCAACAAACAGAAAGTACTTCGCGCGCGCGCTACGCGATTTACCCCAAAGCGCCCAATTCAGGGCGCAAATTCTGATTAGCGCCCGGCGCCGGTCAAACTTGCAAGAGAGCGGGCAACGCCCACAGCTGCGCTGAAACGCTCGGGGAGGGCGTAAAGCGTCATCCCCCATGGGACGTTTTGCGGCGTGCGCCCAAAGGGTACGGCCAAGCCGCTCAAACCCAGAGGGTTGGCAAAGTTGGTATAGGTTCCGTTTCGGAAATTAGGACCCAGAGGGTCGGCTTCGCACATCGCGCGGGTGACCAGTGCCCCGACAGTCGGGGTGATCAGCACATCGTGGTCCTGCCAGAACGCCTGCGTTGCATGCTGGGCCTCGGCGGTTTCGTATTGCGCGCGATAGGCATCTGCAGCGGTAAACTTCCGGCTGGCTTGGATCATCGGCCCAACAACCGGATGGCAGTCATTGGGATTGGCTTCAATGAAGGCACCGACCGACACATCCCGTTCGGCCAGATATGGGCCAAAGAACATCAGATCGTTGATTGACTGAAATAGGGTCAGGTCAGCATCCGCTGCGCCAAGCGCGTCGGTCAACAGGGTATAGGCCTGCTGATAGAGCGCTGCGACATCCGCGTCGCCGAAGGTGTCGATCTTATCCGGCGGAGCCATCGCAATCCGTGGCTTCGGTATATCTTTTTCGGCGAAATTCTGTCCCATCGCGTCTTTGGGATCGTGCCCTTTGACGATCTGATCCACGGTCAGCGCATCTTCAAGCGCGGCGCAAAACACGGTGGCCGTGTCAAAGCTGCGGCATGCATAAAGCAAACCATGGCGGCTCCAGGCGCCGGGGGCGGGTTTCAGCCCGTAGATGCCATTATAGCTGGCAGGCACGCGGCCTGAACCGCCCGTATCTGTGCCAAAAGCAAAGGCCACCATCCCGGTCGAGATCGACACCCCTGCCCCCGACGATGATCCGCCGGGGATATAGTCCGGGTTGAACGGGTTGCGGGCCGTGCCATAGGGGGTGCGCACGCCGACCAGCCCGGTGGCGAACTGATCCATGTTGGTTTTGCCCAGACAGATCGCCCCTGCGGCCTCGGCCCGGGCAACTACGGTGGCAGAGGCGTCCGGGCGATAGGCAAACGCCGGACAGGCTGCGGTGGTGTCAAACCCGGCAGTGTCGATATTGTCTTTCACCGAAAACGGTATGCCATAAAGCGGCAGATCTTTGGCGGTCGGGTCGGCCTCGAGCGCTGCGCATTTGGCGGCCAGATCGTCGAGGCTGATCGTCGAGGTCCAGACCCCTTCCTGATCTGGGTCGGTGAACCTACGGGCAAGGTCCGGCAACGTTTGGGACGGTGTTGCCGAACCCGCCAAATAGGCGCGCCGCAGCGCGCCTATGGTCAGGGGCGTCGTCATTTGGCTTCGACGACGTTTTGCAGCCAAGAGGCCTCAAGGAAGGTTTCAAACACTTCGCGGCTAGGCGCCTCGGGCAAACGTTCCTGGCTGACAAGGAAGTCCGAGGTTGCGATCAGCGTGTCGACGAACCCACCGGCGGCTTCCTCGGTGCCGATGTATTGCGCCGTCAGCTGCTTTTCACAGGGCACCATTTCAGTACCGCGCATCATGCGGGTCGCGTCTTCCAACGACAGTTCAAGTTCTTCCGCGATGATCGCAGCGGTTTCAGCGGGGTTACTGATCCAATAATCAATGCCCTCGCATTCAGCGGCGATGAACTTCTCGACGTAATCCGGGTACTTCTCCGCGAATTCGTTCATCACAACGCCTACATCCCAGGTGGGATAGCCGCGTTTTTCCATGATGCCCGAGGTCATGAAGATATTGCCGCCATCTTTGACGGCTTTGTCCAGATTGGGCTCCCAGAACCAAGCGGCATCAATGTCGCCACGCGACCACGCCAAGGCGATGTCATTGGGCCGCAGATCGAGAATTTTCATGCTGGCCGGGTCGATACCTTCGTCCGCCAAAGCCTGCAGTAGCAGGTAATGGGTGGTCGAGCCAAACGGCGCGGCGATGGTTTTGCCTTCCAGATCCTTGAAGGATTTGATGTTGGCATCAGTGCGCACCGCCATGGCTTCGACAAAGTCCAGCATGTTCAGCACCATGGTACCTTTGATCGGCAGGCCACGGGCCACACCAATGGCTGTAGGCGGGTTGCCAAGACCGCCAAAGTCGATTTGATCAGCGGCAATCGCGCGTAACATGTCACCGCCACCGCCAACCTTGATGTAGTTAATTTTGACGCCGGGCATATGCTTGGCAACCAGACCAAGGTTCTTGGTCACCAACTGGGCGTTCACAAGGTTCAGAAAGCCAACGGTGACTTCTTCTGGTGCCTCTTCGGCAAACGCGCCCGAGGCCAGCGCTATGCTGGATACAAGTCCAAGTACAAACTTCTTCATTTCCACACTCCTGTTGTCATGGACCGATGAAAGGTGTCGATTTGCCGGATGTTCGGTCTCCATCGCGGCGTCAGGTGTTGCGTTGTCAGGTGTTACGTCGGGCCTCCCACGGCATCAGCCATCCGCCGATCAATCGCATGGCCCAGTCCAGGGTCACCCCGGTCAGGCCCAGCACGATCAGCCCCATGATGACGACATCACTGAGAAGGAATTTCGCGGCGTCCCAGATCATCCAGCCGATCCCTGCGGTGGCGGCGACGATTTCAGCAGCGACAAGCACCGTATAGATAAAGCCCAGAGATATCCGAAGCCCGGCCAGAATGGTCGGCCCGGCGGCGGGCAAATATACATGCCAAAGCAAATCCCACCGCCGTGCGCCCAGCGCCTGTGCGGCCCGGGCATAGATCGGGTCAATGTTCCAGATCGCCTGCGTAGTGGTGATGATGATCCCGGGCAGCCCGGCCAGAAACAACAGGGCGAACTTGCTTTCCTCGCCAATGCCCAGCCACATCACCAGCAGGGTATACAGTCCCAAGGGCGGCAAAGGGCGATAGAACTCGATGATCGGGTTCAAAAGGGCGCGTGCGTCGCGGCTTAGCCCCATCACAATGCCAAGTGGGATGCCCACCAGAATGGCGGCAAAGAACGCGGCCAGAATGCGCAACAGGCTGACGCCGACGTGGGTCTGCAGGGTGTTGCCCTGATAGCCTTTGTTGACGGCTTTCAGAAAGGCATTCCAAACGGCTTCGGGCGCGGGCAGAAACAGCTTATTTGCCAGACCGGTTGCGGTCACAATTTCCCACGCCAGCAGCATCATCACCACGGTCAGCAGTGACAGTGCCGTACCGCGCTGCAGGATGCGCGCCTTGGCGCCGGTGTATTTTTTGGTAAGCCAAGCCGTCATTGCTTTGCCCCCAGCAAACGCATGATGGTAACGGCGTAAATCTTGGCGGCTTCGACCGATTTTGGGATCGAAATCCATTCGTTGTCAGCCGCCCAGCCGTCTTCACCCGGGCCAAAGGTCACGGCGTTCACACCGGCCTCGCGAAAACGGATCGTGTCGTTGAAAGCGTTCTTGCGGTTCAGCCGGGGGCGTTCGCCGCGCATGGTTTCATAGACATCTGACAGGGTCGCGACGGGCTCTTCATGTTCTTCGACATTGGGCGTGCCCGCCACGAACAGCGATCCGGGCACCTGACGAACCGCAGCGGCGATATCATTGCGCCCGCCCAACATACCGCTGGTGACGTTTTGAATGTCTTGCAGGACACTCTCCATTGTCATGCCCGGCACAATCCCCACGACCGATAGAGTGATGGTGCAAGTGTCGGGCGAGAACTGTATTTCACCGGTCAGCCCGCCCCGGATTCGCACCACCGAGCACATCGGCGGCGTGTGCCCCATGAACTTATGCGGCACATGGGTGAAAGCCATGGTTTCAAGATCCGACAGCAGCCGCCCGGCCTCGAGGATCGGATTGGCGACAATGTCGGGGCGCCAGATATGGCCTTTGGTTCCGGTCAGTTCGATCTCGACCAGGCAGTGGCCCGAATTAGCGGTAGAAACCGACAAGCCCCACGGGCCTTCGGGTCCGCCCCAGGCGGTGGGTTCAGCGGTGATGGAATAGTCCGGCTTCAGGCCCAGTTCCTGTGTCACAAAGATCGAACCATCGGTGCCGTCGCGTTCTTCGTCGACGGTGAAACAGGCGATCAGTTCTCCGGCGAGTTCAGGCTTGGCATCGGTGACGGCCTGAAGGGCGATCAGTGCGCTGGCCATGTTGCCACGGGTATCCGACGTGCCGCGCGCATAAAGCAAATCGCCATGGCGGGTGGCCTTGTAAGGGTCGAAATCAGTCTTGTCCCATTTCTCAGGTTCGACCACCGGATATGTGTCCAGATGGTCGTTGATCATCAGGCTGGGGCCTTCGCCGCCTTTGATCCGCCCCAGCACATTGGGACGACCGCGCCGCTTGGTGGGCATTTCAACCGTAAAACCCATGCCCTTCAGTTCACCGGCGACCATATAGGCGATGGCCTCTTCCTTGGCGGGGGGCTGATCAGGGTCAAGCGCGTTGCCCGAATCCGGCTGACCGCACCTGATCAAGGCACTGGCAAGGTCGAGCCATGCCTCTTCGGTAATGCTGTTGACCACCGATTGTTCGAATGGGGTCAGTTCTTGTGCAGCCATGATTTGGTCCCGGTTCTTGTCTTCGTTCAAAAGGTTAAGAACTGTGACCGTGACAATCTGCTGCTAGTTTTGTCTTGCTTCGTGACGAAAAAGGCACCGGTCCGGATGAACAATTTACGTGTCTACCGCTATATCGACGCAATATCGCGCACCGGGTCTATTCGGCAGGCGGCCGACATACTGGCGATCACACCTTCAGCACTGAATCGCCGCGTCATCGCCCTTGAAGAGGAACTGGGAGTTCCGATCTTTGAACGACTCGGGCGCGGGGTGCGACTCAGCACCGCCGGGGAGTTGTTGGTTGATTTGATGCGCAAGCACCTGGCCGAAACCGCGACAATGAAATCACGGATCGCGGACCTGTCTGGTTTGCGGCGCGGTCATATCTCGGTGGCTTGCAGCCAAGCGGTGCTGCCGCACTTCCTTCCTGAACAGATCGAACGCTTCCAGGCAGAGTTTCCGCAGGTGACATTCAGCGTGTCAAACAAGGATGGCGCAGAGGCGGCCGAGGCTTTGCTGAACTACAGCGTCGATCTGGCGATCGTGTTTGAGACGCTAAAACACTCTGAATTTCAGACCCTGTTTGCCGTGCCCCAACCAATTTTTGCCTTCATGTCCGAAGACCATCCGCTGGCCCAAAAACCAAAGCTCAAGTTCAGCGAGTGTCTGGAGTATCCCCTGGCGCTTCCCAGCAACCGCTATGCCGTGCGCAAAGCGATCAAGACCATGGCCGACCGTAGCAACACGCAGCTTAGCCCCGCGATTGAGGCCGATAGCTATGTCTTGTTGCAAGCCTATGTTTCCAAGACCAAAGCAATCGGATTTGAGTTGCAGATTGGTTTGCCATCAGAGTTTGACGCCGTGCTGGTCGCCCGCCCGCTAGAGCAGCCTCGGCTGGCACCCGGGTTACTGTACATTGTGCAGCGAAAAGACCGTAGCCTGCCCGTTGCTTCGGCCCGGTTCGCGCAGCAATTGACCGAGGTTCTGGCCGAACGGTATGACAGACCCCAGCGGTGATCAGCCCGGAATTGTAAGCGCCACTGCAACGCAGACCACGCCAAACAAGACCACGGTCAAAGACGCCATCAGTCCAAAAACCGGCCCACCGCTTGAGGCAATCAGTTTGGGCGACGACGATATGCCGAGCGCTGCGACGGACATGACCAAAAGGCTGGACGAGATTGTTTCGGCGCTGGTCAAAACCAGCGCGGGCAAGGGCAACAGCATGCGCAGTCCGATGCAGGCGGCGAAGGCCCAGACGAACCAAGGCAGTTGCACGCCGGTTGCACTTTGGCCCATGCGGGCAGCAACCACCAACAACACGACAGGCAGAAATGACACGCGGATCAATTTCACCAGCGTGGCGGAATCGCCTGCCTCGGTCGAAACTGAATACCCCGCCCCGATCACCTGCGCGACGTCATGAATCGATGCGCCCAGGACCACACCGGTCTGGAAGTCGCTAAAACCAAACTGAGCCAGCACCGCCGGGTAAAGCACCATGGCGACGGTCGACAGCACCGTGGCCCCGGTAATCACCGTAACCGTATGTTGGCGTTGTGATTTAGATCCTAAGGTCACCGCCGCCAAAGCAAGTGCCGCAGAAGCCCCACAAATCGCCACAGCCCCGGTGGCAATCAACGATCCGATCCGATCCAGCCCAAAGGCCCGGCCCAGCAACCAGCCCAATATCAGCGTGGCGACGCAACATCCCAGTGTGATCCCCAAGATTACCGGCCCCAGATCAATCAGCGGGTCCAACGCGATCCGCAACCCCAACAGGGCCACCCCAATTTTCAATCCGGTCTTCGCCATCATGTCTACGCCGGGCTGCAAGCGTGGGTTTTCATAGAGAAACGTCAGCGATAACCCAAACAACAGCGCCATCAGCATCCGCGGCGCGCCATAGCGATCTGCAACAAACGCGGACGCCAAGGTTACAACCACCGAGATCGCAACCCCCGGCCCAAGCCGGTTCAGCAGCGCCTTTGCCTCCGGGGTTACCTTTGAGGTTTGGTACGACATTACTCTTCCAGATGTTCCAGATCGTGAATGATGATGGCACTGCGGGTGATTTCAACCACGCCCGCGGCCTTCAGCTTGTCCAGCGATTGAGTGACCCATTGCCGTGTGGCCCCAACAATCGCCGCGATTTGTTCATAGGTCACGGTGCGATCTACCACGATCGTGTCACCCTCGGGGCGACCGGTGGTGTTGGCCAGGATCACCAGCAACTGGCTGAGCCGCTCAGAAACCGACCGCGTTCCCAGCATCTGGATCAGCGCCGAATAGCTTTTGCCCTTGGCGATCAGCCCTTCGATCACACCGACCGCCACATCCGGCACCTCGCGCACCAGTTTCAGCAGGCTGGTGCCCGACAGGAATAGCAGCTCGCACGGCTCCAACGCATCTGCTGACCACATATGCCGCCCCCGCGCGAAGACTTCAGGCCCGCCGACGAAATGGCCGCTGCTCCAATAGGCCAACGTGATCTCGCGCCCGGATGGACCGGCGTAATAGGTTCGCACACGCCCGCGTTCGATGATCCAGACCCCGGTATGGGGCGCACCCTGATGAAAGATCCCATCACCCTTTTCAAAACGGCAGCGCGAGCCAAGGCTGCGCACGCGCTTCAAATCATCCGCTGATAGACCAGTCAGAAAGCCAGCGCCTTCGTTCAGCTCAGCGAAGTATTCAGACAGAAATATCGCACTCAGCTGAGTTGGTTGGGGGTCGGTTTGTTTATTCATTGGCGTGGTTGCGCCGCCAGATAGCGGGCGATGGCCTCTATTTCAGTATCATCTGTAGGCATCATAGACCCATGCGGCACGCAGCCCTGATGGGTGTCCCGCCGCCCGTCGCGAAAGTCTTTCATCTGTTTCGACAAATAGCCAGCGTGCTGTGAAGTCAGATGCGGCACGCCCATAAACCCGACCTCGGCGTCGTGGCAGGCGCCGCAACTGCGTTGGGCATAGAATTCACTGCCTGCGGTGTCTCCATCGCCCGTCGGTGTGGGCGGGTCTTGGGTTGAAAACCATTCGACAACCACCGGGATGTCTTCGGGTTTCAGCTCGGTCACGATCTGCGCCATCTGACCGCCGTCATTGTGGCGCCCGCCAGATAGGAAAGCGCGCACCTGGATGTCCAGATAGGTTGCATCCTGCCCGCCCAGGTTGGGGAATTTCGCATTGGCCGAGACGCCGAACAACCCATGGCATAGCGCGCAGATTTCATAGGGCGGATAGGCATCCGCGTCAAAATCGGCCCATGCAGGCAGAGCGCAGAGCGCCAACAGGGTGCTAAGGCGTTTAAGACCCATGCCGGTGCTGCCGCATGACTTTGGCGGTGACAGGTTCCACCGCGCCATTGGCGAATAGCAGCGACAGGTTAACCGTGTCGCCCTCGGCCAGCGCGGCCTTGGGGTGCATCAGCATGATGTGAAGCCCACCATGGGCAAAGGCCACGGTCTGGCCAGGTGCGATCTCGATCAGGTCAACGCCGCTCATGGTGGCGATACCGTTTTGCTCGGAGGTTTGGTGGATATGCGCCATGGCATAGTCGGGCGAAGACACGCCCACCAACTGGCGCGGGCTGTCGCCGGTGTTGGTGATCTGCATGAACGCGGCGTGGGCCATCACGCCCGGCGGGGCCAGCGGCACCATCGGCTCCTCAATCGTTAGCCCTTCGGCAAAGGCAAGACCGGGCAGGCACATCAGGGCAAGGGCAAAACGTTTCATTGCGAAAGTTCCCTTCTGTAGGAAATCTGAAGGCGAGCCAGAAATTCGGCCGTCAGTCCGGGGTCGAACGGCGGTTGCAGCTTGGCACGCAGGGTGCCGTCAGGCGCAATCACGGACACGGCCGAGCTGTGCTGGACCTCGTAGTAGCCCGTCGAATCCGGCGGCATCAGGCGGTAAAAACTATCCGTCGCCTCGACCATCGCGTCGATTTGGTCGCGGGTGCCAGTGAAGCTTTTGAACTCTGGATGGAAGAACTTGGCGTAGTCGCTGACAGTTTCGGCGTCGCGATCCGGGTCAACCGAGATAAACACCACCTTGGGCACATTATCGGGGCGCACCCGCATCCCTGTTTCGCTGATCGCGGCCTCAAGGTTGCCAAGGGTGAACGGACAAACATCGGGACAGGACAGAAAGCCGAACATGATGATGGTCCAGGCTCCGGTCAGGTCCTGATCGGTAAAGCTCTCGCCCAGATCGTTTGAATAGGTAAAGGCGGGCAGTGCAACGGGCTCATCCAGCTCGACCCCCTGAACCTGGGCACTGGCGGGCGCCGCCAGCAAGAACAGTGCTGTCATCAGGTGTTTGATCATGCGTTCTGGCTTTCGAATGCTTTGCGGCTTTCGGCCTTGATCGTGTCCAGACAGAACTGACGGGCTTTGATGTATTCGGCGGAAGACGCCATATCGGTTGAACGCGGGCGCGGCAGGTCAATTTTGACGTCCTCAATGATGCGGCCCGGCGCGGCGCTCATAATCAGAACGCGGTCAGCCAGGAACACGGCCTCATCGACGTCATGGGTGACAAACACCACGGTGGTGCCAAACTTGCGCCAGATATCCAGCAGGCTTTCCTGCATCATCAAGCGGGTCTGGGCATCCAGCGCGCCAAAAGGTTCATCCATCAGCAGGACAGAAGGGTAATTCGCCAAAGCGCGGGCAATGCCGACACGCTGCTGCATGCCACCCGAAAGTTCCGCTGGGTAGCGATCGCCGAATTTCTTCAGCCCGACCAGTTCAAGAAAGGTGTTGGCGGTTGACCCGGATTCAACCCGCCCATGCCCTGCCATCTTCGGGCCGAAGGCGACGTTTTCATAAACGGTTTTCCAAGGCAGCAACGAATACTGCTGAAACACCATACCCCGATCCGGGCCGGGTTTTTCAACGACCTTGTCATCCACTGTGACTTCGCCGGTCGAAGGTTTCACATAACCCGCAATGGCGTTCATCAACGTCGACTTACCGCAGCCCGAGGGGCCAAGGATACAAACGAACTCTCCCGCTTCGATGTCAATCGAGGTGGTCTCGACAGCGATGTGTTTCTCGGCACCAGTGCCAAAAGCAATCGACACATCCTTGACCGAGATTTGACCCTTGCCTTGGTCATCGGACGCACGCGGGGTTTTAAACTTCAGGACATCAAGCATGAGACGGCTCCGGGATTGGTTCAAGGTCAGTGCGCGACTTGCGCCACGCGAGGTAAAGGATTAGCGCGACCAACAGGCCAAAGCCGCCGAAGGTCAGGATCGGGCCCATCGTTTCAAGCGCCAAAGATGTAGACACCCCCAGCCCCAGCATCGCCAGCCCGACGACCCAGGAAGGCGTGGCACAACAGACGACCCAGCTCATGGTGGCATTGGTCATGGCAACCAGAACAGCACCCAACCCGGTTGTCGCCCGTAGTTTGTTGCTGGTCCCTGCTGAACAGGCATCACGTTTTGTCAGAGTCAAACAAAGCGACACCATTGCCCCTAAAATGAACAGAACAAAAAGGCGCGATGGAACAACGTTCAAACTCCACTCGGAAATACCGGTGCCGTAGTCGTAATTCATCTTGCCGATTTCAAGCAGCCATTCCTCCCAGATGATAGGGGGGATGTCGGACCACGACGGGGTGGATTTGATGATCCAGATCACATTGCCGATCCAGTCATAGCCAGTGACGTAGTTTGGCAAAGTCTGAAACCGCACGATCAGGGCGATCATCATGAATACCTGAAACAGCAGGGCAAAGATCAGACCGTGCAGCACCATCTGTTTCCAGGTGCCACGGACGTCGGCCCAAAGCGTCGCGAAAAGGGTCATCAGCGTGTCCTCTTTTGCCATTTGAGCATGGGTTTGGTGATCATCTTCACAGCGGCGGTTGAGCCGGTACCCAGGAAACCGATCACCAGCATGCCGACGACAATGTCCTGATAGTTGATCAGGCTATAGGCATCCCAGGTGAAGTAGCCGATGCCGTATTGGCCCGAGATGATCTCGCCCGCCAGCAAGGAGAACCAGCTGACCCCCATTCCAATCGCCAACCCTGCGGCGATAGAGGGCAAAGCGGCGGGGATCACCACATGGCGGAATACAGCCCAGCGGCTGGCGCCCAGCGATTGCACGGCGCGCACCAGAACTTCGGGCGTTTGCTCGACCCCGTGCAGGGTGTTCAGCACGATGGGGAACAGCGCGCCCAAAAAGGTGATGTAGATGATCGAGCTTTCCTCGGTCGGCCACATAAGGATCGCCAGCGGGATCCAGGCCACGGCCGGGATCGGGCGCACGACCTCGATATAGGGCATGATAAAGGCCCGCGCGATGCGCGAGCGGCCCATGATCAGGCCGATGAAAATGCCCAGCACCGTCGCCAGGCTATAGCTGATCAGAATGCGGCGCATCGAGACGCCGATATGGGTCCAGAAAATCTCGGTCTGGATATGGCCCAGAAAGGCCGTTAGCACGCGCCATGGCGATGGCACGTTCGAAAAATTGATATAGAAATCGAGGTTGATGGCGGTTGCGATGTGCCACAGCAGCGCGCCCGCGCTGAGCGACAGAAAGACCATGCCGATATTGCCCAACTGTTTGCGGCTGAGGCGCGGCAGGCGCGAAGGTTTGGCGTCGGATGTGGTGCCCTGCGCGGCCGGGGCGCCCACCAGTGTGGTTTCCTCAGCATCTTTGATCTTTAGTGCCGTCGCCATTTTGAGAGCCTTCTTTCAAACGTTGGAAGGCCAGGGCGCGAACGCCCCGGCCGTGCCTCTTTTGTGTGGCGATTAGCCTTCGGCAATGAAGTCCGCGATTGCTTCGTCAAAGCTGACCAGGGTTCCGCCAGTTTCGCTGGCATAGGTCTCTGCCTCGCCTTTGCGCAGGAAGGTCGCGTACTCTTCGCCAGACTTGACCCAGAAGGCGGTCTTGCCGAACAGCTTCAGGCCTGTTTCCACGTCATAAACGTAGGTGGCGTTCACCAGCGCGGCGGTGGCGCGGATCTCGGCCATGGCTTTCAGGAACTCAGGCATGGTTCCGAAAGAGGAAACACCATCACGCGAGTGCCAAATCTCCATCGGCAGGCCTTTATTGGCGACCGCTGGGTCCACCATCACGGCTTTGTCGGCCTCATAGTCGACACCCAAGTCGGCGTAGGCGGCCTTCAGGTAGTCCTCGGTGATCCAGGCGTCGAAATCGAGCGGCGGGATCGCCTTTTCCTTAACCAGAACGCCGTGGTTGAACTTCAGCGCGTCGACCCATTCCTGCTTGATTGACGGTTCCAGCGTCAGGTGGCCACCTTCCGAGAAATACAGGTAAAGAACCTCTTTCTCGACGCCGGTCCAGCCTTCCATCAGGGTCACAGCCTGCATCGGATCTTCGCGAATCCACTCCCCGGCTTCCCAGACGGCTTTGATAAAGGCTTCAACGACTTCGGGGTATTCCACCGCAAAGTCCTCGCGGACCACAACGCCGTGCAGGTAGGGCACGCCGGTTTCCGAACCGTCATAGATTTTGCGACCCGTGCCGCGGAATTCCATAATCTCTGACCAGGGGCAGAAGTCCGAATGCGCGTCGATCTTGCCCGCCGCGATGTTGGCGGCACCCACGGCGGGGCTCTGGTTTTTCAGAACGTAGTCGCCGGTGGGAATTTCGTTGTCCTGCATTGCCTTGAGCAACATGCCCCATGCGGCCGAGCCAACCGGGGTAGACACGGCTTTGCCTTCCAGTTGGTCAATCGAATAGATGTCACTATCGACCGGTACGACGATGGCGTTGCCCGAGCCTTTCAGGTTGTAACCTGTTCCAGCCACGTAAAGCGTGCGCAGGCTTTCAGTTTCCTGAAACTTGGCGCCATTCACGATCAGAGGGTAATCCCCCATGACCCCAAAGTTCAGCTTGTTGGCCAGCATCTGGTTGGTGATTGGGCCGCCCGAGCTGTAGTCCGCCCAGCTGACGTCATATTCGGCGTCGGCGTATTTGCCATCGGTGGGCAGGTACTTTTCAAGCAGGCCCAGTTCTTTGACGACGATCCCTGCGGTATACGTGTCGGTGCACATCGACTGGTGCCCGACCGCGATGGTGATCTTTTCGGCCGATGCCATCGAGGCCATCGGTACAAGTGCTGCGCCAAGCAACACAGATTTTAAAGTATAGTTCGTAGTCATTGCGACGTTCCCTTGGAAGATTTCAGTTTTCCGTCTGCAACCAGTATCGGGGCTGTTTTGGGCTTCTCAAAACTCGGGAAGTTAACAATTTGTAAGCAATTTCACTTTGCTCAAAAAACAGACGCGAAATCGAAGAAACGGGTCGCAATGTATCACTGAAAAGACAGTATTTTGGCGAATCGGTGATTCTTATTATTTGTTTGTTTTCAATATCTTAGGTGTGTTTTTCGGGTGGCAAGAACGCCCCTGTCAGCGGGGCTGAAGGGGTGTTCAGTCTGAAATGTTGCAGCCCCACAAAGGGGGGGTTAGGCAGCCATTTTGCCCAGTGCCCAACGGACATTCTTGCGCACGTCCGGGTCGGTATCGTCTTCGTATTTTTGCAGGAAAGGCGCCGTTTCTGGCACTGCCAGTTCGCCCAGAACCGCCGCGCATTCTTTGCGCAAATTCGGCACTGGCAAATCCATCATCGGGCCGATTTCCATGGCCGCTTCGGTAGCCCCCAGCTTGCCCAATGAACGAACAGCCTTGAGACGAACCTGCCAAAATTCATCGTCCAGTACGCTCCGCAGCGCGGTAACGCAGCCTGCCCCACCGGTTTTCGCCAGGGTTTCAGCGGCAGCTTCCCGCACGATCCACTCGGAGTCATTCAACGCTTCAATCAGCGTGGCTTCGGCATGTTCAGACTTGGAAAACCCGAGCGCAGACAACGCTGTGCGCCGCACTTTTGGCGTGGCGTCATGTGCGGCATCCCGCAACGCCGGCAGCGATGTTTCATCCTGCAACCAGCCGATCACGCCTACCGCTTCGATGCGAACGATATCCGAACTGTGTTTCAGGGCAGCGATTGCCGGTCCCATTGTTTCTGGGCGACGCAGTTCTTTGATGCCTGCGAAACAGGCAGCCAGCTTAATTTCATCTTCGTCCGACAAGTGCGGCAAGATGGAATCCCCTGCGGACGGGTCTTTTAGTTCTTTCAGACTAATCGCAGCCGCTTCGACAACTGCGGGGTCGGTATCGGACAAAGCGATAACCAAAGCCGCCGCCGTTTCGGGCCCATCAAAATCCGTAAGCCCCTGCGCCGCTTGTTTGCGGACACCAGCATCTTCATCACTGATCGCTTTGGCCAGATAAGGGATTGCAGCCGGGTCGGCGCTGTCGGTCAGGTCAATAATGGCCATGATCCGTGCGCCCGGTGCCGGGTCGTCCAGCCCTTCGGCCAGTTCGGAAATGTCATCGAATTCTTCGAAAAGTGCGCTCACGTCCGCCTCACTTCAGCAAATAGGGAAGGTTCACGGTGACGGCGCCGGTGGGGCAGTCGGCCTCGCAGGGCATGCAGTACCAGCATTCGTCGTATTTCATGAAAGCTGTCTTGTTGCCTTCGTCGGTTTCCACGATGCGCAACACATCCAGCGGACATACATCGACACAGACGGTGCAGCCTTTGTCGGCAATACACAGGTCGTCATTCACGATCACAGGCACGGTTGTAGAGGTTTGTGCGAGAGGCATATCGTAGATCCTTCTTCTTATTCTGCCGCGACCGAAGGGTCGACGCGCTGCTTGTCATAGGCGTCTTTCTCTTCGTCAGCGATTTCAACGACATAGGGTTTGACGTCTTGCTTGCGATGCGCGGGTTTTCCGTCTTCACCCTTGGTCAGGATCGTGTGGCAGAACCAATTTTCATTGTCGCGTTCGTACTCGACCCGGTTGTGGTACAGCCCCCAGCGGCTTTCGGTTCGATAAAGCGAAGCCGCCGCCGCCATGTCAGCGCAGTCCAGGATCGACGAGGCTTCGAGCGCGCGCATCAGCTCGTGGCTGTCCTGCACATACATGCCTTGTTCCATGTCGTCGCGGACTTCTTCGAAACGTTTCTGCGCCAGTTCCATCTTGGCCGTCACCTTGGGCGGCTGCAGATAGTCATTCACCAGACGGCGGGTTTTGTATTCGATCTGATTTGGCGGGATGCCATCGTCGCGTTTGGTAGGTGCCAGAACGCGGTTGCGTTCGGCCTCGACTTCGCCTTCGTCAAAGGCGGCAAAATCCACATCCGCAATGAAGTCAGCGGCGTCCAACCCGGCGAAAGCGCCATTGGTAAAGGCCCCAAGCATGTAGTTATGCGGTACGTTCGCCATGTCCCCTGCGGCATAGAGGCCAGGGATGGTGGTGCGGGCATGTTCATCGACAAACACTCCGCTGGCCGAATGGCCCGAGCAGAACCCGATTTCCGAGATATGCATCTCGATCATCTGCTTGCGGTAATCTGTGCCGCGCCCGGCATGGAAATGTCCGCGCGTCGGGCGTTCCACGATGTGCAGAACGCGCTCAATCTCGGATACGGTTTCTTCGGCCAGGTGGTTCAGCTTCAGGTAAACCGGCCCTTTGCCGCCCTGCAGCTCGTCGTAAAACTCCTGCATCATCTGGCCCGACCAATAGTCACACTCGATGAACCGTTCACCTTTTGCATTCGCGGTGTACCCGCCCATTGGCCCCGCCACATAGGCACAGGCCGGGCCATTGTAATCCTTGATCAGCGGGTTGATCTGATAGCATTCAAGGTTCGCCAGACCTGCCCCTGCGTGATAGGCCATCGAATAGCCCTCACCCGAGTTGGTTGGGTTCTCGTATGTGCCCATCAGGTAGCCCGAGGTCGGCAGGCCCAATCGCCCGGCGGCCCCCAAGCCCATGATGACGGCCTTGGCGCGGACCACCAGAAATTCAGCGGTGCGGGTGTTGACGCAGATTGCGCCCGCCACCCGACCTTCGCCCGTGAGCAGACGAGTCGACATATAACGGTTGATGATGTTGATGCGGGCTTTGCGCAGCTGACGATAAAGTGCCTTTTTAACCGTATCCCCATTCGGCATCGGCAGCACATAGGTGCCGATGTGGTGCACTTTCTTTACGTCGTATTCGCCGTTTTCATCTTTCTGGAAACGGATGCCAAATTCATCCAACTCTTCAATAATGCCATAGCATTCCTGGGCATAACGATAGACCGCTGCCTGATCGCAAATGCCGTCATTGGCGATGGTGATTTCCTTGGTGTATTGCTCGGGCGTGGCGTAGCCCGGAATGACCGAGTTGTTCAGCCCGTCCATCCCCATCGAAATCGCGCCCGACCGTTTCACATTGGCCTTGTCCAGCAAAACAACATTGGCTTTGGGGTTCTTGCGCTTGGCCTTCAACGCAGCCATCGGTCCAGCGGTACCGCCGCCGATCACTAAGATGTCACAATCAATCTGTGTCAGACCGTCAAGAATTTCGTCCATTACCGGGCTCCTGCTGGGTGTTGGTTTCACGCTGCGCTGCGCTGCGGCGTGATAATGTCAATTAGTTGTCAAGCTGGTCGGAAAGTTCCCGCAGATAGGGAAATGGATAGACCGCACGGTCATGACCGTCTGAAAAATGGACGTTCACGCCAAAAGTGCCGACAGGGTAAAGGCCGGTAATGCAAATGCCCGGCTGTACCGTTACTCCGCCATGATCCAAACGTTCGCGCACCGACCAGGCATCACGCGCTTCTTTGCGCAGCAGGCTCGCGGGCAGTACCGTGGTTTCGCCATTATCCCAGCTGACGTGCAAATGCCGGGCATCTTCGCTGGCTGTCATTTCTTCGATCATGCTTCGCTCCGTTCGCTTTGGATCAGCTTCGCGAAACTTCCAATCCATCAATAGCAATTAATTTACGGACAGGGCTGCTGCGCTGCGGCAATCAAGGGGGAAGCCAGATTGGAGACGCGCCCATGACCTATGTCGTCACAGACAACTGTATTGCCTGCAAATACACCGACTGCGTGTCGGTTTGCCCCGTGGACTGCTTTTATGAAGGGGAAAACATGTTGGTGATCGACCCCGAGGAATGCATCGATTGCGGCGTGTGTGAGCCTGAGTGCCCCGCCGACGCAATCCGGGCCGATACCGAATCGGATATGGAAAAGTGGGTGGCTTTCAACGCCAAATACGCCGCCCTTTGGCCAGTGATTACCGAAGCCAAAGAGCCTCTGGCCGAGGCCGAAGATATGGATGGCACCCCCGGAAAACTGGAAACGCACTTCTCGGAAACCCCGGCTCAGCAGGCCGTATAAGGACGCCAGACATGAACGCTCCAGCCAAAATTATGCCCGACGCGCAGAAGATTACCTCGGTTCAGCATTGGTCCGACACGCTCTTTTCCTTTCGGGTGACGCGCCCGCAATCGCTGCGTTTTCGATCGGGCGAGTTCGTGATGATCGGTCTGTTAAAGGACGACGGCAAACCGCTGCTGCGTGCCTATTCGATTGCTTCGCCCAGCTGGGATGACGAGCTGGAGTTTTATTCGATCAAAGTGCCGGATGGCCCGCTGACCTCGCGTCTGCAAAAGATTGAACCGGGGGATGAGATCATCCTGCGCCCTAAGCCGGTGGGTACGCTGGTGCTGGATGCGTTGCTGCCGGGCAAACGATTGTGGATGATCGCGACCGGCACCGGGATCGCGCCTTTTGCGTCGCTGTTGCGTGACCCGGAAACTTGGGAAGCCTATGATGAGGTCATCGTCGCACATACTTGCCGTACCAAGGCTGAACTGGCCTATGGCACAGAGATTGTCGGGGCTTTGCCAGATGATCCGCTGATCGGCGAGCTGGTTGGTGATAAGTTGAAATACTATCCCACCACCACGCGCGAACCATCGACCTATGAAGGGCGCATCAGTGACCACATCCGCGACGGTCAGGTGTTTAAGGCGCTGGACCTGCCCAAGTGGAACGCGGATGAAGACCGGGTAATGATCTGCGGCAATCTGGCCTTGAACAAAGACATAATGTCCCTGTGCGAAGCTCACGGGCTTGAGGAAGGCGCGAATTCCGCCCCCAAACATTTCGTGGTGGAAAAGGCGTTTATTGACTAAGCCAAAGCGCCTTTAGGTCTTCGATCTCGGCCGTGCCAAAGGTCACGCTTTCGGGCGTGACAAAGGCCGGGGTGCCCAAAATCGCCATGTCGACCGCGAAGTCGCGGTTGTAGCCGATGCGTTCAGACACCGCATCGCTTTCCATTGCGACGGCGATTGCGGCGTAGTCCCAGCCCTCGGCCTCGGCGAGCCGTCTAAAGCTGGCTTCGTTCAGCGGCCCGCGCAATGTCCACAAGGCCTGATGCGCCGTGGCATAGGCGGCGTTTCCCAACAGCGCCTGTACCCCAAGGGCAAAACGCGCTCCTCGCTCTGAACCGGGCGACAAGATCGGCAGTTGCCGCATCTCGATTCGCACATCGGGGTTGGCTGCAACCAGCTTTTCTAGCGGCGGGTGCATCGCTTTGCATGGCGCACAGCGATAGTCGAAAAATTCGACCACGCGGACGGGGGCGTCAACCTGCCCGATCCCCAGAATTGGCGGGTCCTCAAATATCTGGCGATGGGATGAGAGTTTCTCTCGCAGCGCCATACGTTGTTCGCGCGCGGACAACACCTCTAACGCTTCCAGGATAACTTCTGGGTTTTCGAGGATGTAATTCCTGATTTGGGCATCAAGATTCGGCTCGTGCGCCTTGGCCTGAGCCAGGGTCGCCATTAGGGCAAGAATGGGGAAGATATATCGCATCGTTTCGCCTTGTACTTTGGGCAGGCTATCGACAGGCCCGCCATAGCACGACTTGCGCGTGCCAAGACCTCAGGACTCTCACAGGACTGTGATCCTTTTCGCCGTCTAAATGACCAAAGAGGCATCGGACTGATGAAGATTGTGTCGTCGACAAGCTGGCGCCTCGTGAAAGGGTAAATCCTGATGCAACCGCCAGAGCCCCTGAAACAAGCGTTTCGGACCGTCACCGGATGGAAAACAGCGGTTTTGACGCATGACTGTTGCTTAAGGTTAGTTCACAACTATCAATAATTGTATTTAATAGGGATGTATCGCCTTATGGAGGACTTGAGTTGTCTTTGATCAATCCCGTTATATTGTGCGGTGGTTCTGGTACACGGCTTTGGCCGCTTTCCCGAAAAAGCTATCCAAAACAATTTGTTCCTCTGGTCGACTCCGAAACCTTGTTTCAGGCATCTGTATCCCGTCTTAGCGGCGCGCAGAGGGCGTTCAGCTTTGCGCGCCCAACAATCCTGACCAATTCAGATTTTCGCTTCATCGTAACCGAACAACTGTCGTCCGTTGGTGTCGATCCAGCGGCTATCTTGATCGAGCCCGAGGGGCGCAACACTGCACCGGCTATTTTAGCGGCAGCCCTGCATCTGGCCGAAAGCGACGCTGAGGCGATCATGCTTGTCGCTCCTTCAGATCACGTTGTGCCCAACGTCGAGGCCTTTCATGCAGCTATTGCGCAAGGCCTGGAGGCAGTTTACGACGGTAAGATCGTCACCTTTGGGATCAAACCGACCCATGCGGAAACCGCTTATGGTTATCTGGAGCTGACGGCCGCGCCAAATGGATCAGGCGCTGCAGTTGACCTTAAAAAATTCGTGGAAAAACCTGACGTGACCCGCGCCACCGAAATGTTGGCGGCTGGAAACTTCATGTGGAACGCCGGGATTTTCCTGTTTAAAGCCAAAGACATCGTCGAAGCCTTCAATACCTACGCAGCAAGCCTGGTAGGGCCAGTTTCCCAAGCCGTGAAGACCGCAGAGGTAGATCTTGGCTTCCTGCGTTTGACCCCTGAACTCTGGGCGCAGGCCGACGACATTTCGATTGACTATGCCGTAATGGAAAAAGCAGACAACTTGGCGGTTGTCCCGTTTATTGGCGGTTGGTCGGATTTGGGCGGCTGGGATGCAGTCTGGCGCGATGCGGGCCCTGATTGCAATGGCGTTGTAACCTCGGGCGATGCAACAGCAATTGATTGTCAGGACAGCCTGATCCGATCAGACAGCGAGCGCGTCGAAGTGGTCGGTATTGGTCTGAAAAACGTTATGGCCATTGCGATGAACGATGCAGTGCTTGTTGCGGACATGTCGCGTGCGCAAGACGTCAAACAAGCGGTATCCGCCCTGAAAGGAAAAGGAGCGCAGCAAGCGACCCATTTCCCGAAAGAGCATCGCCCATGGGGTTGGTTTGAAAGCCTTGTGATTGGCGGACGTTTTCAGGTTAAACGCATTCTCGTTCACCCCGGTGCAGCGCTGAGCCTGCAAAGCCACGTCCACCGCTCTGAACACTGGATCGTGGTGGAGGGTACCGCCCGCGTGACCGTGGGCGAAAAGGTCCAGATGGTGACCGAGAACCAGTCGGTTTATGTCCCACTAGGCGTCGTTCACCGGATGGAAAACCCCGGCAAAGTTCCAATGGTTCTGATCGAAGTCCAAACTGGGGCATACGTCGGCGAAGACGACATCATTCGCTACGAAGACTTATATGCGCGCGGTCAAAGCGCGAGGGGGTAAATTAAACGCCATGGCTCCCAAATTTGGCACAAGTGGGTTGCGCGGGCTTGTGACTGAGCTCAAGGATGATCTGATTGCGGACTATGTCCATGCATTTCTGTGCGCCGTAGAGAGTGACACGCTCTTTGTGGGGCGTGATCTGCGCCCTTCTTCCTTGCATATTTCCCGCGTGATTTCTGAAACGGCACAGGCAGCCAAAGTGGATGTAAAAGACTGCGGCGCACTTGGAACGCCGGCTTTGGCACTGTCTTCAATGGCTGCTAGATCCCCCGCGATCATGGTGACCGGCAGCCACATCCCCGCAGATCGGAACGGTTTGAAGTTCTATCTTGCGGATGGTGAAGTTTCGAAAGCCGACGAAGCTGCGATAAATGACGCCTACATAGCACGGGTTCGGTTCGCGGGGGCGGCTGAAGGCAACTATTCTAAGCTAGACGCTGAACCGCCCTATGTTCGCCGCTATACCGAGGCCTTCGGCCCGCGCGCTCTGGAAGGTTTGAAGATTGGTGTCTATCGCCATTCATCTGTGGCACGCGATACGATGGAGCATGTATTCACCGGCTTGGGCGCCCAGATCGTACCGCTAGCCCATTCTGATACGTTCATTCCCGTCGACACAGAAGCAGTTGATCCGGACACGCGCAAGAAACTGTGCAATTGGTGTGCGGAACACAAGCTGGATGCCATCGCATCGACCGATGGTGACGCGGATCGCCCCATGCTGACCGACGCAACCGGCAAGGTTGTCCCCGGCGATATTCTGGGCGTGCTAACCGCAAAGTTTCTGGGCGCGAAGTCCGTTGTAACTCCGGTTTCGTCTAACGATATGGTGCGCCGTTCGCCCGAGTTCGAGGACGTGCGACTGACCCGGATCGGATCACCCTTTGTGATCGCAGAAATGGCCGAGGCAAGTCATACCGAAGTCGTCGGTTTTGAAGCGAATGGCGGGTTTCTTCTTGGCTTCGAAGCCGCGCTAGAGGGCAATTTGCCCCCCCTGCCCACCCGGGATTGCATCTTACCAATCTTGGCCCCCTTGGTGGCCGCGCGACAGGCGCAGCTATCCGTGGCCCAAATCGTGGCCGCCTTACCAGCCTGTTTTACCGCAGCGGATCGGGTACAGGATATAGACCCGGCGAAAGCCCAGAATTTCCTGGACGACTTGATCGGCAAGGACGAAGCCCGCAATGCCTTCTTTGCGCCTTTTGGCACCATTGCATCGACGGATATGACAGATGGTCTGCGTGTCAACTTTGAAAGCGGGGCTGTGTTGCACCTGCGCCGCTCGGGCAATGCGCCCGAATTCCGCGTTTACGCCCAAGCGCAATCCGAAGAACAAGCCCTACAACTTGTGCAAGACGCCTATCGCCACGTTGTTAGGATAATTTTGTAGTTTCAAGTACAAGGCTGGCGCGAGATTGCTTACAGGCCATGCGGGCCGTCGGTGGGGTGGAAACCAGAGTTCTGAGCATCAGAAACCCCTTTAAAATAAGGCCGTTCGCACCCATTAAAATCCGTTAACTCCTTCTTGATAGCGTCCTGCTGACCAATAAAAGGGGTACCTAAATGTCTCAAATTGATGCTTTCGCCACGGTAGCGCGTCGCCCTGCAGGTGGGCCGAGGCACCTGTTCCAAATTGTCCCTGACGACAACAATGACCTTGCAGAGATGGCTCACTGGGTGCACGTCTCGAACGCTGGCAGTCTGACGGTTACAAGTGGCGGCGGTCAGGTGGTGACTTTCGACAATATTTTGCCAGGCTGGCATGCGATGGAAATTGTTCGCGTTCATGCGACAGGCACGACTGCAAGCTCATTGATCGGAGGCTGGTAATGCAGACCAGCCTCTACATGACGATGCTTCAAGCAAATCCGATGGCCAGGTTTCTCCGCAGTGGTGAGACCCCTACGGCGGTTTGGGATTTCTCCTCGGGGTACTACACCAAAGGATGGTCGTTGTCGCGGAACAGCACGGCGCATTGGTTTGACACGATGGGCAACCTGAATACAGCATCGGTCGATATGCCGAGATTTGTACCGACAGTCGCTGGGCGCGCACTCGTGGTCGAAGCCGGCAGTACTAACTTGATCGATGCCTTGAACAGAACCTACATCAACCTCGACACTGTTGAGGTTGGTGAAACTGCTGGTGGGATGGAATTTACAAGTGTCTCCAGCTCTAGTTCAGGCAGCTATCTTCAATTCAATGGTGTGGATATTTCCTCGCTTTCTGTCGGGCAGGGAGTGAACCTCTCTATGGTTATCCGTGAGAACAGCGATAGCTTTGCTCTATGGCTCGGGATCGGCACAACAGGCGCCGGCAGAGTCCGCTGTTCAGTGGACCCCTCTGCACTGTCAGCCACAATTAGTCAGGATGTCGACAACACCGGCGCCACCGCAGAGCTGATTTCGTTGGGGGGAGGCAACTTGCGGGTAAGCGTGTCCGGCGCTCTGATCTCGAGCGAGGCATCAGAATTGATACGCATTCATGAGGTCTCAGGGACGATGCAATATGCTCATCCTCAGGTCGAAGCCCAAAACAAAGCCAGCACCGTCATCCCGGGCAACTTTCAAGGCGCTGTACGCGCTGCGGACCAGTTGACGTTTGAACATGCTGACGGAACCTATACCGCCGTAGTGCGCCGCGCAGATGGTTCTGACACTGAGATCGCTGCGACAGTGATCGGTGGTACCTGGTCGCCACCCAACCTGTTTGGTGACATTTTAAGCATAGCGCTGTATGCCTAGATCTGCGGGGAAAGGGGCTGTATTTTTCGCTTTTTTTCAGTTTAGAAAGCGTGGCAAAGTATAGGCCCTTATCCACGGATTAATTAATGCCAATTGAGCGCGTCTTTATCGTTAGCGACTTTGCCGAGTTGAACGGGGGTCAAGCCAAAGTCGCGATAGACAGTGCCCGCCTTCTGGCTGACGCTGGGATCGCAGTGACATTCTTCGCAGTCAGTGGGCCACCGGATGAAGCGCTGGAGCATCCCAAGATTGATGTCACCTGTTTGAATCAGCCCGATATCCTGTCCGACACCAATCGCTTGCGGGCCATGGGTCGAGGAATATGGAACAGAGAGGCTGCGCACAGGTTGCGTCAGGAGATAGGGGGCTTTGACCCGAAGACAACGGTGCTGCACGCGCATGGCTATGCCAAAGCGCTATCCCCCTCTGTCGGTCCCATCCTGACCGACGGCCCCCTGCCAAGTATCTATACGATGCACGAGTATTTCCTCGCCTGTCCAAATGGCGGGTTCTATGACTATCAGAAAAATGAAATCTGCACCCGCAAAGCTTTGGGCATTGACTGCCTGACCACCAATTGCGACGTGCGCAAACCGGCTCACAAGGCGTGGCGGGTCGCCAGGCAAGTCGCCACCTGGGGACCGGGGCGCATCCCGCGCGGGCTGAAAGATGTGATCTATATTTCGGAGACCCAGCGTCGGGCCATGACGCCCTATATGTCGCCGAACACCCGCATGCATTACCTGCCCAATCCGATTGAGCAAACAGACGCGCCAAAGGTCGACTTCAAAAACAACAATGTCTTTCTCTTTATTGGACGGCTGAACCCCGAAAAGGGCGGGCTGATGTTCGCTAAAGCCGCGAAAAAGGCGGGAGTCAAAGCGGTCTTCGTCGGCGACGGAGCCGAGGCCGATCAAATCCGCGCCGCCAACCCCGATGCCATCCTTACCGGATGGCAAACCCCGGCACAGGTGCAGGAATGGATAGGAAAATCAAAGGCATTGGTCTTTCCCAGCCTTTGGTATGAGACATTCGGACTGGTCGCTTTCGAGGCCCTCGCTCGCGGCGTCCCGGTCATCTGCGGAGAGTGGAATGCCGCAAGTGAAGGTGTCGAGCATGGTGTGAACGGGTTGCTCTACAAAGAACCGACAATTGAGGCTTTAGCCCTCTCGCTGAGCAAGGCTGACGAACTGAAAGAACTTGAAAGCCAACCACTTCTGGAAACGATGACTCCTCGGGTACATTTGGAGAAACTACTGCGGATTTACCACGAGATCAGTCAGCCATGAATTTAGTTCACATTTTGCCTAGGTATGCATTGGCGGCAATGGTCTTGCTGGTCGTCTTGCCCTACACTCTCATGCCCAATTGGTCTATGCGGGTTTATATCAGCTCCAGCGGCATCGCGACGATGTTTCAGATCGGAGGGCTGCTAGCCTTCTTGGTGCTAGCAAGCCCACTACTAGCCAAGGCTATCCAATTAAACCGCTCGAACGTCATAATTTTGGGCGGCGTGTATTTCCTACTGGCCTTTTTGACGGCCCCCTTGGGGATCAAACCGCAAAGTAGTGCGATCTATACTGTGCTGATGGTGATATTCATTTTGATGAGCATGGCCGTCGTGAGAGAGGCAGATTTTTCAAAATCTCTTGCCCTCTCGAACAGGGTAGTAATGTTTGTAGTTCTGGGAATCATGATTGTGTTCCCATACAACGGCTCGACCTTCGGGGGCATCCAACCCAATATCTTCTCAAAATCTTGCCTGACAATATTTTGCTTGTCCTACGCTGACCCAAATCGGTTTTTTCGAATTTCGTCTAAGGTCGTCTCAATTCTGGCAGTAATTTTTGTTACATCTCGATCTGCCGGCATCGCAATGATTATAATTTTTCTCGCTACATATGTAATCCGTATAGCCCGACGCAACTCAACGGGCATTACATACGCAACTAGCCTCTGGCTCTGTGGGATAGCGCTCATACTGTTTGGGTTGTTCTACGGGATATACCCCAACGCAGCGGAGACTTTCTTTTACAATGCAACTGACAAGAATATCCAAGGTCGTTTTGATGCATGGGAAGCCTCCATCTATGGCATTCAGCAGTCTCCCATTATTGGGCACGGCTTCCGCTCAAGGGATGGCTATGAACATGAGCTTTGGGAGTATTCACGCTTGGAAGCAGTGAATGCACACAACGGCTACATAAACTCTATTTTGGACATGGGCATTCTAGGCACAGCAATTGTCTTATTTCTGTGGGTCTCCGAAATGTTTAAAAACTTTAAGGCACTAGCCGACCGAAACTTGCCTGACAGTACCCGCAGAGTCTTAATGTGCTTTACCACTGTTATGGTCGCTAGCCTGTTCACATGGCTCAGCGAGCCGCTCACGTTCAACTTCGGAAATCCTTGGTCGATTCTTCTTGTGCTCGCCATTTTCACTTCCTCCGAAATTCGGATACGCGGGCAAAAACTTAAACTTAGTGCAAGCCATTTCTAGTGAGCCATTATTACGGATTGAAATCTTACCTTCGGCACAAAGACAACCGATCACGTGACAGGACGATACAATCATGACCCGTAACCTCATCCTTGTTACCGGAGCCCCCCGAACGGCAACAACACCGGTTGGGAATATGCTCGAAACGGCAAAAAATACCGTTTCCCTATACGAGCCGCTGGGGCCTACAGGTCTCAAACGGTTTCAAGATTGGTTTCCAATGAAAGGCGAAGGAGGGGCCGAAGATCTCTCGGTCCTGTTCGACGACTTGCGCCGGTTCAAAAGCGGCGGCCTGAAGTCCCAGCAACGCGGTAAAAGTTTCTCCCTGAAACGCGCGGTATTTGGCAGCCGGACTATTCACTCGTATCGCAAAGCGAAATTGTCTTTCGGGGTGGACAATGTCATCTGGAAAGACCCACACGCGATTTTCATGGCTGCGGATGTGGCTGCGGCGGGCATCCCGGTCGTCCTGACAATTCGGCGCGCCAAGGCGCATGCTTCAAGCTATCGACGACTGGGCTGGGTCTCGAAAGCTGTAGAGCTTTATCCGCGTTGGCAGCAACGTTTCGGCGCATGTGATGTCATCGAGTCTTATCTGGGAGAGGCTTCGGACAGTGTTGTGTCAGCAGCCTTGCTTTGGCGCATGTGCTATCTACCGCTTGTACAAGCTGGTGTGGTGGAACGTGTTCATCTTGTCTCTCCAGACGATCTCGCCGTCGATGAACGCGGATGCTATGAGTCGCTTCTTGCCAAGCTCGACCTAACCGAGACTCAAAAGACAGAGGAGCTCTTAGCTGCGAAGAAATCCGACACGCGTAGCCGTCCGTCGGCCAACACCACCCATGATTGGGGCCGGTCGGTTTCTGCGGTCAACTCGTACTGGCGCGAGCTCTTGACCGAGGAAGACATTCACAAAGTGGATGCGATCACGGCTGATATCGAACAGGAAATTTTAGGGCCTGAAGCTTCTTAGTCTCGCAACAGGAAGTAGGTGAAAACAGCTGTTCGAAGAGTCACAGTCGCCAAGATGGCCATGCCCGCCCCTTCGAGCCCATAAAGCTGAATACCAAGATAGGTGAAGGGCACAGTCACGATCAAAGCGATGGTCTGAACCGTGCCAAAAGAGCCAAAACGGCGTTGTGCGGTGAGAGCGGTTTGTACGACGCTCGAAATCAAACGCATACTGATCGCGGCTGCAATCCACATCAACAGACCATAAGCGGCGGCATATTCTGGGCCGAAGAACAGCGCCAGAAATGGCTCCCCGATCGCCCAGGCCAGCCCCATGCCCAAAATGCCAAGCCCAACGGCGACCGCCAGCATTTTCCTAAGCATCGAAAAGAAGCGATCTCGATTGCCGCTGGCCCAAATTTGACTGAGCCGCCAGCCAATCGCTTGCTCCAAAGTATTGAAGAGACTGATAGTCGCGCGCTGAAGCACCGACACAGCGGTAAAAAAAGCCATCGCCGTTGTGCCCAACATGGCTTCAACAAAGAACCGCGGTAGACTTGTTTGGAGCGCTGCAAAAAATTGCCCAAGGCCAAGAAATGCCGTGTTGCGCAGCAACGCAACAATACGGCCCCAATCACGGTCTAACGCAATGGTTTCCCCGGATCTGCGAACACCCGGAAAATCGTGCAGAAGCTGAATTGAAACCCACACTGCAGTTTGCGCCCAAAAGGCAATCTGGGCATCGCGCGTTACATAGAGCGTAATACCGAAGAGCAAGAGCGCTGCGGGGCCACGCAGGAGCATTGAACGCGCAACCAGCTGCACAAGCCCTGCGCGCTGCAGGCCGCCGTAGCACAAATCCGACAAAGACTCGGTCGCGTTCATCAGTGCGATTGGGACAGCGAGGACAAGATACTCGGGCCTGACAAGAGCAATGACAAGCAGAGGTGCCACAAAGAGAACAATTGCGCTGACAACTCGGATGGTTAGGAAGGTGGAAAAATTGAATTCTCTTTTCGCATCCGTGGCAAGGTTCGCGCGCAGCCCCATGCGCAAAAGCATATAGAGGGGCTGCACAACGGCCATTATGAAACCGAATGCGGCAACTGTTTCCAAGTCGGAGAGCTGTGTCAAAAGGGATAGAACGCCCAGTTGGCACAATAGATAAATAAGATTGGCGGTCCCAAGACTGCCTATTTGTCTTGTCAGGCGCATGCAGCTTCCTCAGTCGAGATGGGACGAGAACCCCATTTCATGGAGCGCTACTTGATCTTTAGCAAACAAAGCACGCATTTCCTGTTCAAGTTCGGGCTCAATCTCTATGCGCGAGACTTTCTTTGCATTCAACTTATTCAAACCCACCCCGATTTTGGTGCGCAACTCTCGCGGGAGGATTTTTTGAGCAAGCGATTTCAGTGCATTTGGGCGGGTCAAAATATTACGCAACAGCTTGAACCTGGGCATTGAGGCGGCGTTTGAGTTCGTTTTTGCGCGCGCAGGAAATGGCGCACTCAAATCAAGGAAGTCACTCAACTTTTGCTGCAGGTTGGGTGTATCTCGGAGCTCATCTTGGCGTAGAACCAACAACCTATCCGCCCCCAACACAGTTTGCGCATAGGCGATCTGCTCGCCATATAAGCCCACTTTTGTGTAGGCGAACCGCCACCAGCGATCATTTTTCGCTCGGGCCTCTTCAATGCGCTCATGCTCTTTCTTAAGCGCTTCAGGCAGAGAGAGTGTTTCATGCCCAAGGCGTAGCATATGTTGATACGCCGACACGGCGCGCTTCACGGGGTCCCGCAAAATTACGATAAAGCGTGCATCGCTATCCGCGTATTCCGCAATGCGATCAATCGCCTCTTTTGATCCCAAATAGAACGGAGTAGCGTCACCTCGCCATTTGGCGCGCTGGGCTTTCTGAACGCCATAGAATTCAGCTGAAAACCAATCAAAGCCTTTTGAAAAATTTGCGTCGACGTTGAAAAAGTATGTCTCTTTGATTGAGGGAATGAATACTTGGGAATGGTCGTTCAGCAAATCGGCAAGCGATGTGGTCCCACACTTCTGTACCCCCAAAACGAATAGATTCACCTTATTGGGCATCACGCCCCCCCTGCACGGCATTTGCAGCTTTCCAAACAGCTATGTCAGGCGCACAGAGGCTCTCGATTTTCGCGCGCCATTCAGGATTCTCCAGCTCTGATCTGGAACGAGAAGCCTTCGATCCTTTGTTTTCATGTTTGATTTTCACCCGAACACCCAGCTCTTTTCGAATGTCTTGCTCAAAGCTTCTGGTGTCGGAAATATCCCCAACAACAGAGAACTTCCCAAGATTAGAAATCGCTGCCGAAACCGCTTCATCTGAATCTGTCGGCACATCTTTAGGCAGGCCACAAAGGTACTCGACATAGGTCGCGCCGATGCGTTTGGCACGGGGGCTCTCTAGGAATGTTTCGAAGTCATCTTCTATGCGTGCATGGGCTTGGGGTTTGCCATAGCTCCAGTGATAATGGGAAACGAAGCGTTTTACCGGATCGCGCAACATGGTCACGAATTTGTAGTTATCCTTAAACCGCTGATACGCGATCTCTGAAAATCTGACATGTAACGAGACCCCGCGCACATCCTCAAACAGGTGGTACAGCAGCATTTGCTCTCGCAGGTCGAGAACGTCTATCAGCATTTTTTCGCGGTCATTACGCGCGGTAAAAATCTCGAAAGCGCGAAAACTCGACTCAGGTGTCACAGTCGCCTGGCTAAGCAGATAGCGCTTGCGCAAAGCCCGCCCTACGGACGTTCCTCCGCATTTAGGAATGTGGTGGTAAACGAACCGTTGCGGCAACAATTGATCTTCAATCTTGCCTTTACTGCGCTTTGCGAAGTCCACAAGTCCCACATTCGTCTCCGTCAGCTTTTCGTCGAAAAATCTGTCCCGGCACTCCAGGACGACAAGTTGAGATTAAACGCCTCTTCAAGGCGCGTGTTTGCCGAGTGAAACTCGTGCTTCAGGGCATCAAGGACCGCTTTGTCCCCTTCTGTCGGGCCGGTGGGCTTCGTTGTGTTGAGCCGACGGTACACATCGCGCGCAGCCTGATAAAGCTTACCCCTCGGCAAGGCGCTTCGAAGCCGAACATTCAGCCGCTGCAATGCCCGGTTTCTGGGCACATATGTTTCGTTTTCCCGCGGGAAGGCATAGTCATCATAGAAAGAAGCATCTAGGCCAATCCAAGTTGCAACGCGCTTGGTCAACGCCTTTTGATCACGCACCAATTCGTCGAAGGTTGTCACCATGATCCTGTCAGGCCCAAGGGCTTGTTGCCAGGGCAAAAGCACGTCGACATAGGCCGCATTCGCCAACGCATTCTGGGCAAGCTCATTGCCGTTAAAGTCGTGGCTACCCTCTCGAACAGCCTGCAAGAAACTCTCAAAGCTCATATCCGACGGAACCCAGTTCCAGTTGTCGCGAAAGTAGGTGTAGAGCGAGTACACCTGCGCCACAGGCTCGCGCAAAACGAAGAGACACTTCGGCCGGCTGGGCAGGTTGGGAATTTCTCGCAGCGCTGTTTGAGAATAAATATACGAAGGCGTGGACTCGAGGATCACTTTGGGCTCTACGCCCTCAGGAATTTGAAATTGCGCCCTCCACGTGTCTAGTCCTTTAGAAATATGGGCCTCGGGGCGATACATATGGGTATCAGGGTCAACAAAAAAGTACGTTTCTTTTTCCGTAGAGCCAACTGCGTCAGGATGATCTGCAATCCACTGATGCAAAGAGGAAGTACCCGCTTTGGGGGCTCCCGCGACAAAGAAATTAGGCAGCCAGGTTTCTCGGGTCATCTAAGCAAACCTCTGAATAGTGATGATATCTCATCCCAGAAGCGGGAAATATTGAAACGCTCTAGATAGGCCTGTTCGCAGGCCTGCTTCATTTCAGCCAGACTCTCGCGATCGAGCGCCGTTAAAGTTTTGGATAACTCTGTCTGATCCAGCTCAAAGATATATCCGGTCTCACCATGTGCGATGAGAGTAGGAAGTGCGCCGATATTGCTTACCACTGCGGGTGTTCCATTGCGCAGGGATTCCGGGACCACAAGCCCAAACCCCTCCCAACGGGATGGCACTACCAGCGCATCAGCCGAGCGATACCAGTCATCAATTGCGTTACGCTCAACCCAACCTGACAGGCTTGCACCTTCTGGCAACTCAATCGGCGCGCCATCATCACGCACCGTGGCCCCAACGATATGTAATCGTAAATCTGGCCGAACCTTATGCGCGTCGGCAAAGGCCGCCAAAAGGATGTCGAGACCTTTCTGGCGGTCAAAACGCCCGACAAACAAAAGATGAATCGCTTCCGGCTCATCGGCAAACAGATCATCCCGCGCACTTTCAGCTGGCTCTTCGACTGCATTTTCGATGGTGATGTGATGACCCGAATAGCCAAGCTGTCGGGCCAAAGCTTCATCCCCTGTCGACACGTTCACAACCACATCAGCAAGCCCGCAAAGCTTGCCTTCGATAATTCGCACAATACGGCCTTTCAAGCTGTCCACGCGATAGCGCGAGATCGCCCAGCCATGAGAGCAATACACGGTGCGAATCTTACGATTGGTTATACGTAACAGAACCAACCCAAAAAGAGCGAAAGTCGAATGAAAAAATACGATCTGAGGTGGGCTGGTGCGGCAACGCCGAACGAGCGCCCTCCCGAACTGTACGAGGTTCGAAAGCCCCCGTTTTTTGGCAGGGTATGTTTCTACCTTCGATAACTCTGTAAGCCCATCAACATGGTTTTCAGGGAGCAAATAGCTTTGCTGCAGGTCATCCGCTACAAGACCAGATAGTGCTCTGAGATAGGTTGCAACCCCTCCAATGGCGGTCTCACTTACATGAAGAACCTGAATTGGTTTCAATGAAGTCATGTATTTCAACCTAAATTCGAAAAGCAGTCCTATTCGAAATGTTTAAGCAACTATTTTTGCGCCAGCTTCAACTCAAATTAGTCGTGTAGCCGGAATTTTTGGATCAGGATGGCAAAGTGCACCCAGTATTAGATTGGCCCCACCTATGTGTGCCAATTTGATGATCACTACATGATTGGCTGGGGCGCTCAGAACAAGCCATCAAAGCGGCAATGTGCACGTTTCAATTTAAAGTCTGGTGTTCCAGCCATACTTTTCAGCGAACAATGGCGACCCCGGCAGGATTCGAACCTGCAACCTGCCCCTTAGGAGGGGGCTGCTCTATCCAGTTGAGCCACGGGGCCGTTGGCATCTTTGTTGCTGGATTGTCTGTGGGTTTCAACCCTCTGCGGTGGTGACAAACAGATTGCAATCTGTAAGCTTGTATCCCACCGACTATTAACGCTAACAATTGATAGACCAATTACGTGGAGGAGACCCCTTTGACTGATACGCAAGCCCCCCGTCAGCGCCGCCCCTTGACCCTTCGCGATGTGTCGGAGGCTTCTGGGGTCAGCGAGATGACGGTTAGTCGGGTTTTGCGAAACAGGGGGGACGTCAGCCAAGCCACGCGAGAGCGCGTGCAAGAGGCCGCAAAGCGTCTGGGATATGTGCCCAACAAGATTGCAGGCGCGCTGGCCTCGCAGCGGGTTAACCTTGTGGCGGTGATTATTCCGTCGATGAAGAACATGGTTTTCCCCGAGGTCATGACCGGGATTTCTGAAACACTGGAAAGTGGTCCGTTACAGCCCGTCGTGGGGATCACCCACTATAAACCCGAACGCGAAGAGGCCGTTCTTTACGAGATGCTATCGTGGCGACCCTCGGGTGTGATTATCGCCGGACTGGAACATTCCGATGCGGCACGTGCGATGCTGGCCAATGCCGGCATTCCCATCGTCGAGATCATGGACACCGATGGCGAACCGGTGGATTCGGTCGTGGGAATCTCGCATCGCCGCGCAGGCATCGAAATGGCGCAACAGATTTCAGGGGCCGGTTACAAGAAAATCGCTTTCCTGGGCACCAAAATGCCGTTGGACCACCGCGCCCGCAAACGGTTTGAAGGTCTGACCAATGCGTTGGCCAAGGAAGGCCTAGAGATTTCAGATCAGGAGTTCTACTCGGGCGGGTCCGCGCTGGAAAAAGGCCGCGAGATGACCGAAGCGGTTCTGAAACGCACCCCGGATATCGACTTTCTGTATTACTCGAACGACATGATCGCCGCGGGTGGCCTGCTGTACTGCCTGGACAATGGCATCGACGTTCCCGGCCAGGTCGGCATCGCGGGGTTCAATGGCATTGAACTGTTGGACGGGATCAAACCCCAGATCGCGACGATGGATGCTTGCCGCCGCGAAGTCGGGGCCAAAGCTGCCGAGATCATCGCCAAGTGCACCGAAGCCGGGCAGTCCTTTGCCGGTAAGCGCATCGAGTTGGAACCGCGCTTGACGATTGGCCAAACCCTGCTGCGGTAAACGCTGCAGGACTTGGTTAATACTTTGAATTGCGCGCAAGCGCCCCTGTCCCGCCACAATTTATAAAAGCCAGGTTAATCGCCAACCCAGAGCCTGAGTGCAGTTCTTAATTGCACGAAAGGCCCTGCGGGCGTGTCCTACTTCGAGTTTGAAGGCAACCTTACGAATGGCGTACTCAGCAATCCGGTCACCGCCGGGCGGCTGGATTTTGGCGTCGACCCCGACAGCGGACAGGTTGTGCTGACCAACAACGCGACAGGTCACCGGGTCACCCTGACATTGCGCGAAGGGCGTCTTGCCACTGTCAGCACCGAAAGCTATCCGCCCAGTCTGGGGGACACGACCAGTGTCGTACTGGATGACCAGATCATGACGCTGGGGGATGACGATATCGCCGCGGTGGCGTCGATGTCTGAAGGGGACAGCCAGACAATCTATGCTGACCGCTCGGGCGAGGCGGATGACAGGGTTGAAGCGCTGGCAGTGCAAAACGGCGCGGACACGATAATTTACATGTCTGCGACCGATGGCGACGGAATTTCTGCCTATCGCCTTGAGGACGACGGCTCCCTGACTTTGCTAGAGCACAAACCCGATAACAACTCGATCACTACGCAAGGCGTGACATCACTGGCGCAGGTTAGCGTTGATGGCACAACCTATGTCATCGCCGCGTCGGCCGAAGAGGACGGGCTGACCGCCTATCGGGTCAAACAAAACGGCACATTGGCGCAGACCGGAACAATCGTGGCGTCAGAGGACTTCCCGATCAACGATCCGCAGGCGCTGGAACCTGTCGAAGTCAATGGCACCCAGTATCTGATCGTCGCTTCTTCGGGCTCGTCTTCGTTGACCGTATTAGAGATCACGGCGGAGGGAGAGATGATCCCGGTGGACATGGTCATTGATGATCTGGGCACCCGCTTTGCCAACACCACGGTTCTGGAAAGTTTCACCGTAGACGACCATACGTTCCTTCTGGCTGGCGGCAGTGATGATGGGCTGTCGTTGTTCATCGTACTGCCCGACGGGCGGCTGCTGCATCTGGAAACGTTGGTGGACACGGCATCCACCAGCCTTTCAAACATCACCGATATCTCGGTTCAGGTCATCAACGGAGAGGTTCAGCTTTTCGTGGTTTCAGGCACCGAAGGGGGGGTGTCTCAGTTCATATTCGACCCCGGAGAGCTGGGCGACCTTGTCACCACCGGGGTCAATCTGAACGGCACCGCCCGAAACGACGTCCTGAAAGGGGGCGAAGATGCCAATGTGATTGTCGGAGGCTCGGGCGACGACATTCTGATGGACGGGGCCGGCAGTGACACGTTGGTCGGCGGCGCCGGAGCCGACATTTTTGTGCTGTCCGATGACGGCGAAGTCGACACCATCACCGACTTTCAGCTTGGCGTAGACTCGATAGATATGTCCGCCTATGGCCTGCTGCATGATGTGTCAGATATCCAAATCAGCTCAACCGCGGATGGCGCTGAACTGCGTTTCGGTGATGAAACACTGATCATCATCACCGCGAATGGCACTTCGCTTTCAGCAGAGGACTTCACCACGTCAGATGTGATCAACGTTTCGCGCGTTGCCCTGGACCTGGAAATAGACGATCCCCCCCCGCCCCCAGACGGAGAAATCACCGGCACCTCAGGCAGCGATACCCTGATCGGCAGCAGCGGGGCGGATTCGCTGTTTGGGTTGGGCGGCGGAGATACCTTGCGCGGCGGGGCTGGCGCGGACCTTCTGGACGGCGGCGCCGGGGTCGACTTCGCAGACTACTCGGATTCTGACTCGGGTCTGACGGCCAGCCTTTCCAATCCGGGGAACAACACAGGGATCGCAACTGGCGATAGCTACATCGCCGTCGAAGGGCTGATTGGCAGTTCCTATAGTGACACGTTGGCCGGTGACGGTGGTGACAATGAACTTCGCGGCGGCGCCGGGGATGATATGCTGCGCGGCAAAGGGGGGGGCGACATACTGAACGGGGGCGATGGCTTTGATTTCGCCGACTACAGCACCGCGAACTCTGGCGTGGTCGCGAACCTCCAGAACCCGTCGGCCAACACCAACTGGGCCGCAGGAGACAGCTATTCATCCATTGAGGGTCTGATCGGCAGTAGCCATGACGACACGCTGATCGGGGACTCTGGCGATAATGAACTTCGCGGCGGGAATGGCGATGACCTCCTGCGCGGAAATGCCGGTGGGGATACGCTGATCGGGGGAAATGGGTTCGACATCGCCGACTACAGCAAGGCCACCAAAGAAGTTGTCGCCAGTCTGAGCGATGCATCTGTTAACACCAACGCTGCACAGGGTGACACCTACGCGTCAATCGAAGGACTTACCGGCAGCTCTTACAACGATACGCTGATCGGAAACTCGGCCGCTAACACGCTCAATGGTCTTGCGGGCGATGACACTTTGATCGGTGGAGCGGGCGCAGACACGTTAATCGGGGGCGACGGTATCGACACCGCTGACTACAGCAACGCTACTGCCGGGCTGACCGCAAGCTTCGAAATCCCTTCGACCAATACCGGAGACGCAGCCGGAGACACGTTTGATTCAATCGAAAACCTAACCGGAACGTCGTTCAATGACTCCCTGACCGGCGACGGCGCGAACAATACCATTCTGGGTCTGGCAGGGGATGATGTGATCCGGGGCAAAGATGGCGCCGACCGGATCGAAGGGGGCGCGGGCAAAGACACGCTGGACGGTGGCGACGACCAAGACACCATCTATGGTGGCGATGGTGCGGATCAGATTTCAGGCGGCGACCATGCAGATACCCTTTTCGGGGGCGCCGGGGATGATGTTGTCTCTGGCAACTCTGGCAATGACACCATCGACGCAGGTTCCGGCGCTGACACGGTTTATGGCGGCAGCGGAAATGACGTGGTTTACGGCGGCTCGGGTGTGGATTTTGTGCTGGGCGATGCCGGTGACGACATGGTGAACGGCGGTGCCGGCGGGGATCGAATGATGGGTGGCGCGGGCGCTGACGCCTTTGTATTTGACGAATTTGGCCCCGGGACTTTCGAACTGATCCTTGACTACACGGATGGTGTGGACACCATCCATATGGCGGGCGTTGACAGTATGTCTGACTTCATCACCTTGCCATTGGGAAGCAATCTGGCGCTGATCTATTGTCAGGGCAGCCTGATTTTGATGTTGGGGGTCGATGGCAAAGATCTGGGCGAAGAGGATTTCGTTTTCTTCTAAGCACGCACCGCAACAAGGTGATTGTCCCACTGCACCGGAAGCCGACGCGACCATGCGGGGCGAACATCGTTCACTTCAATCACGTCACCCATTCCTGTGGTCGCGGCAAAACCATGCGCTGCTGGGCCCACACCACAAATATCCCCGCGCGCCATGGCACCAATATAATAACCCCGATCCACGTCGAAAACCTGCAGCATACCCCCCCGGGGGGAGGTGATCGCAACAAGCGTTCCATCGCGTGTCATCGCAACCGACCCCGCATAGCCGCTCATCTGACGGTGTTGTTCTGGCGGCGCGCTCAGCAAACGGGGATCGGTCCCGCGCCGATGTAGCGCCAAAAGCGGAGGCGCCAAATCTGCACCCTGCCATTGCATTGCAAAGGCAACCGTCCCGTCTGCCCTCAGCGTCAGGTGGCGGATAGAATTCTTGTGCATGGCGGTCGGCAATGTGACCTTTTCCAGAAAGCGCCCCGCGGTCGAAACGTAGCTCAGGCTGGGTTCCATGGTGGGAATGTTCAGCTTGGTGCGCCCACTGTCTGGGTGCGTTTCGATCCCGCCGTTGGCAATGACCAACGTTTCGCCATCAGGCATCAGGCGCAACTCGTGCGGGCCAATCCCACCGGTTGCGAACTCGTCTATCCGGCGATAGCCGCTAGCCACGTCCCACACCCCGACCATGCCGCGTACCGCATCAAAGTCGTTTTCCGATGTAAACAGCAACGCCCCATCGGCTGAGAACGCGCCATGACCACAAAAGTGCCGCCCAGCGGGGGCATCCAGCTGCACTTCCGCAAGCCCGGAAATACAGTTGATCACCATCGCAAAGGTTCCGGGGCGTCGGGCGAAAGCCACCACGTAGGGCTGACTGGGGTGGGTCGCAGCGGCATGACCGCGCGCGGGCAAAGAAATCTGAAACAGTGCTTCTGCCTGTTCAGAAAGTCCAATCAGAGCATAGCTGCCATCGGACAGTCGCGCCGCCGAAACATAGGCCGGGCTGCCCGCATCTGCCCAACTGATGCGAGGCGCAAGGCCCGCTGCCATCAAGCCTGCCAAAAAGCCACGGCGCGTCGTCATCTTAATCCCCGTCCAGTGCGTTGAACCCGGTAGAGACCCCCAAGGCGGGTGCCAACTTTTCAGCCAAGGTATCGCGCAGCGAGTTGATCGCGCTTTGCACCACCTCAACCCGCAGCCGTTTCTGGGGGTCAGCGACCCCAGCAAAAACAGGGTCATCCAGCGTTTCTGCCAGATCGACAACCCGCGCGTATCCCGTTCCCATTGCCTGCGCGATGTCGACATTGCCTGCCGCCAGCCGCAAAGCCAGATCTTCGGTGGCGTGGATCGTCACAACAAGATTGTGCAAAGACCTTTCTGAACGCCAGCTTTCAGCACGTTTTGGCCGCGGATGTTCAAAGCTGCCCAAAGGGCGGCCAAGGCGCGCGTCAGCCGCAACTTGTAATCCGGTCTGCACAGCTTTGTAGAACTGCTGCATGACCTCGGCCTGTGTCCGGTAACTGTCATTGTCCGGCGCCCGCATCAAAGCGGCATAATGGTTGGTCCAGTCATACAAAATTGCTGCGCTGGTAATGGCAATGTCATCAGCCTGTGCCCGGATCAAAGCGCATCGATACGCGTCGCCACCCAATTCAAACATCGGGTCGTCAAACAGCATGTATTCCATCGCATAAAAGCCCCGCACCGCGATCGACTGCTCGGCAAACATCGCAGAGTCATACACCGAGGGATCTGACTGCAGGATCATTCGGGTCAGCGCCTTGGGCCTCTTGCCGCGCGTGTCGGGCCAAAAGGCCAGCGCGAAAGCTCGGTCATCGGTTTCGCTCGGGCCAAAACGTAGATGCGCAACGCCAAGCCATGCGTCAAAGGCAACGCCCCATGCCTCGCGCAGCGCCTCCGAATTTGGATCACAAGTGGTCTGCGCAGTTTCAGACAGCGCCTGAGCGGCATCGGATAATTCCGTGAACCCTGACAAGACATGCCCATCAATCACATCCTCAATCACCGAAGTCTGCGCCACGGCAACCGGCGCCAGAAGAGCGACCGCCAAGGATATGAACATTGTTCTCATTTCAGAGACTCTCCAAAAAATGGATCAAAGCCCGACGATCTGCGGCGGGCATTGTGACCACCTTGTCCCGCACAGGCTGCGCTTCACCGCCATGCCAAAGAATTGCTTCGAGCAGCGAACGTGCACGCCCATCATGAAGAAAAGCTACGCGCCCGCTAACCTGCTTTGTCAGCCCAATACCCCATAGAGGCGGGGTGCGCCACTCTTTACCGTTGGCACGCGCTTCGGGCCGATTGTCGGCCAAACCGTCCCCCATGTCGTGCAGCAAAAGGTCGGTATAGGGCCAGATAAGTTGAAAGCTGTGCTCGGGTCGATCCTTCAGACGGTGGGTCACAAACGCCGGGGTGTGGCAGGCTGCGCAACCGGTCCGGTGGAACACCTGCTTGCCCTTCAACACCTGCGGGTCGCCTGGGGTTCGGCGTTCTGGCACCGCCAAGTTGGCGGTGTAAAAGGTCGTCAAATCCAGGCCGGTGTCGTCCAACTCGTGTTCCCGCACGTCGCCGTCCCCATGGATGGCCCCGCGGCACGCGCCCTGTGCCGGGGTACAGTCCCCCCAACCGCCCGGAAACAGCGCGGAAGAAATGCCCATGTCCCCGGCAAAGGCCGCGGCGGTTTGTTCCCGCAGGGTGGGCAGGCCTGCTTTCCATCCGAACCGTCCCAACAAGGGCTGATCAAACTGGCGCGACCAAACGATGTTTGCACGGCCCGAGATACCGTCACCATTGCGATCATCTGGGTCCGCATTGGCCAGAATATCCGCTGCCGGAATCGACTCCAGCAAGCCCAGCCCAATCAACTGCGGCGCCATACGGGGGCTGAGCATGGCCTCCGTGTGCAAGGCTCCATAGGCAAGATCCTTGGCGTTATAGTTTGGTTGGCGCAGTGTCGCTGTTTCGCCCTCAGACAAGGGCACGGTGACCTGTTGATAGGTAACTTCCAAACGGTACTCAGCATCATGCGCGGGGTTCGCGAAATCCTGCAGCTGCTCGCCATAGTTTGGATCAGGTCGTGTCGCGATATAGTCTTCGATCTGGCTAATCTGGTCTTCTGGCCTTCCCGGAATCGAAACCCGCAACACTAGGGATACCGCCCTGTCTTCAGGGCCGTCAGGCGCATGTCCGCGCCCGTCATTCAGGTGGCATGCATTACATGATCGGGCATTGTAGATCGGCCCCAATCCGTCCGACGCCTTGGTCGACGCCGGAGAAGTCACCCACAACTTTTCGAACATCGCGTTGCCCAGCTTAAAGGTCAGCCTGTCGTCAGCCTTCATCGAAGCACTGGGTTGCGAAAACGCGTGCTCATCAGAGCGCGCGCGCACTGTGGCGGCTCCTGCAGTCATAGACTCAAAAGTGGACGGCACTGTGAAATCCGTCGGCGCCTCAAGAACTTTGGTGATACGTGCTGATTCAGCTTCAGTTTTTTGAACAATGTTCAAGTACGGTTCATCCGTGACGCCAGCCAGAGCATTGCCCGAGCAGAACAGCATCGCAATAACGCAGGTTGTCTGGATCGATGTAAGATAGTTCATCGATTGGATGTTCCTTTTGGGTTCGTCTGAACCGTCCCTAACTCTGCCCAGACGACATTTCGGATACCGGGCGCAATCTTCCCAAATCGCCCGGCGTCCTTTTTTGAAAGCATGTGCAGACCAAGGCAGGCGGTCACCTAACCCGCCCCGGTCACAGGCCTTATTCGAACACGGCCCCCGGGTTGTCCAAACTGTCAGACCCTTCGAATTCAACGCCATTCAGCCCAAGCACCGCAACAACGCGTTCAATTGCGCGGGTCTGGTCGACCAAACCGTCAATACTGCCTTGAACCAAAGCCTCGCCGGGATTGCCCTGACCCAACATCTGGTCATAGCTCAGACCGGCCTCGGCGGCCGATTTGATACGGCCCAACGCCTTCATCGTGGTGCTCAGCTTGCCGTTCAGTTCAGCGTCCAGCGCTGGGTCAGCAGCGGCAACCAGATCTGACACCGAAGCGCCCGATACGATGGACCCGTCAACGCGGACGTATTCGCCAGTGTAAACGTTCTGAATACCCAGACCGTCATAGTAGTGGCTGTTATGGGTGTTGTCCGAGAAACAATCGTGTTCTTCTTCGGGGTCCATCAGCATCAGGCCCAGCTTCATACGCTCACCGGCTTGCTCGCCATAGGACAAAGAACCCATGCCCGTCAGGATAGCGGTGATGCCAGCAGTTTCGTCAGCCAGCACTGTTTCACGCGCTTCGCCACCGTCGGCCCACTGGGCCGCCATCCAGGTTAGGTCCGCAACCAAAAGATCAGTGGCCGCTTTCAAATAGCCGCCACGGCGATCACAGTTACCGTTGGTGCAGGCCTCGCCAAGGGCATAGTCTGACCATGCGCGCGCGCCCGCACCGTGCTCGGTTCCGTTCAGGTCTTGCCCCCACAACAGGAATTCAATGGCGTGATAGCCCGTTGCGACGTTGGATTCGACTTCGTCTGCTTCATGCAGCGTGTCTGCCAGCAACGCCGGAGTGATCTGAGAAGCGTCAATCGCATTGCCCGACAACTCGAAGTTGGCATTTGCGACGACGTTCAGTGCCGCCAACGGGTTTTCGTCTGTTGCACCGCCATAGGAGGCATCGACATAGTCGATCAAACCTTCGTCCAGCGGCCAGGCGTTCACTTTGCCTTCCCAGTCATCCACGATCGCGTTTCCAAAGCGGAACACTTCGGTTTGCTGGTACGGAACGCGTGCGGCAAGCCACGCCGATTTGGCGGCTTCCAAATTTTCGGCCGAAGGCTCTGCGATCAGCGCCTCGACAGCAGCCTGAAGAACCTTGGCGGTGGAAAGGCTGTCACTGTAACCGGCTTCGGCAATATCTGCATAGTTGCTCAGAACCGCGGCTTTGTCGGCGGCAAATGCTGTGGTGGTCATGCCAGCGCAGAGCGCCGAAGTGGCAAGGAGTCGGAGTCTCATAGGTCTGTCCCTTAATTCGAGTATCGGCTGACCCAATAGACGGGTTGGCTAGATTCACCGCTTAACTGACAAAATTTATCAGGATAGTCAATCCGACAATTTTTGTCGCCTTTATCTGAACCTTGACCTCGCCATAGACATCCCCGTTGATAACAAGGGGACAAGGAGGAGGCAGAGATGCAGCACATACTGGCCATTGATCAGGGCACAACGTCGTCCCGCGCGATTGCATTTGATGGGCAGATGCAGCCTGTTGCCTCGGCCCAGCGCGAGTTCACCCAGCATTTCCCGGATTCCGGGTGGGTAGAGCACGACCCCGAAGACATCTGGACGACCACGCTTCAGGTCTGCCGCAAGGTTGCTCAACAAGTGGGGGCAGACACGATCAGTGCAATCGGCATAACCAATCAGCGCGAAACCACTGTGATCTGGGACCGTGCCACGGGGGCGCCGATCCACAACGCTATTGTCTGGCAAGACCGGCGCACAGCAGACCTGTGCGCGCATCTGCGTGCGAATGGGCATGAAAAGTTGATTACCGCGCGCACCGGTTTGCTGTGCGATCCGTATTTCTCGGCCACCAAGATCAAATGGCTTTTGGATCACGTCCCCGGCGCACGGGCGCGGGCAGAGGCCGGAGAGCTGGCTTTCGGCACAATCGACAGTTTCCTGATCTGGCGACTGACGGGCGGCAAGGTCCATGCCACCGACGCCACCAACGCGGCGCGCACGATGCTGTATGACATCCACGACGGGCGATGGGATGGCGATATCTGTGCGCTGCTGGATATTCCGATGCAGCTGTTGCCCGACGTGCGTGACTGTGCAGATGACTTTGGCACCACTGACCCAACGCTACTGGGCGCTGCGATCCAAATCGCGGGCGCGGCGGGCGATCAGCAGGCAGCCACCGTTGGTCAGGCCTGCTTCACCCCGAGCATGATGAAATCTACTTATGGAACCGGCTGCTTTGCGCTTTTGAACACCGGAAACACACCGGTGCGCTCGCGCAATCGGTTGCTGACGACAATCGCGTATCAGCTGGATGGTCAGCCAACCTATGCGCTCGAAGGCTCGATCTTTATCGCGGGTGCAGCGGTACAATGGCTGCGCGATGGGCTGGGTGTGTTAAGCGATGCGCGTGAAGCCGACGCAATGGCCGCCAAAGCGGATCCCTCTCAAGAGGTCATTCTTGTCCCGGCGTTCACCGGGCTTGGCGCCCCCTATTGGAATACGGAATGCCGGGGCGCGGTGTTCGGCCTGACCCGCAACTCTGGACCAAACGAGTTCACGCGCGCCGCCCTGCAAGCCGTGGGGTTTCAGACCCAAGACCTGTTGCGCGCAATGGCAGCCGACTGGCCCGAACGTCCCAAGTCGGCGACGCTTCGGGTGGACGGCGGCATGACCGCGTCAAACTATACGATGCAGTTTCTGGCCGACATTACCGGCGCGCCGGTTGATCGCCCACCCGTTCTAGAGACTACAGCATTAGGCGCCGCCTGGCTGGCGGGCATGCAGGTGGGGCTGTATCCAGACCCCGACACCTTCGCGGCGAATTGGCGCTGCGCGACCAGCTTTACGCCACAGATGCCGGAAAACCTGCGCAGCAGCTCCTACACGGCATGGCAAGCGGCCGTTCAAGCAGCGATGCAAGCGTCCAAACGCTAGACGATTCGGTGTCTTCGTCAGCCAAACACGTTCAGAAACTTGAATTCTAACCCTAAAATCTTGTGCTTCCTGCACCAAAGCAGCCTGCAACACGCTGTCTCGGGGCTAGGCATCCGACCCGTAGAACTGTATCAGAACCGTGACAAGCGATCAGGAGACCAGCGCTTTGCTAGACCAAGTTCACGTCCGTTCCGTCCTCGCGGATCACTATGACCTTGCCCCCTCGCCCGAGTTGGCGGCGTCGATGCAGGACATCTATGCAAAGATGGACCGTGTCGTAACCCCACCCGACTTCGCCATTTATGCGCCTTACATCAAAGCGATCAACGCCCTGAAAAAAGAGCGCAACGCCGTGATCCTGGGTCATAACTATATGACCCCCGAAATTTACCACGGCGTATCCGACTTTGTGGGTGACAGCCTGCAGTTGGCGATGAAGGCTCAGGATGTAAAGGCCGATATCATCGTGCAGGCCGGTGTTCATTTCATGGCCGAGACATCAAAAATCCTCAGCCCCGAAAAGACTGTGCTGATGCCCGACATGAAAGCTGGCTGTTCGCTGGCCGAAAGCATCACCGCCGAGGGCATCGAAGAGATGCGTGCCAAGTATCCCGGCGCGCCGGTCGTTTCCTATGTAAACACCACGGCCGAGGTCAAAGCCGCTTCGGATATTTGCTGCACCTCATCGAACGCGGTTCAGATCGTGAACGCCATGGAAAGTGACACGGTCATCATGACCCCGGATCAGTATCTGGCGCAAAACGTCGCCAATGAAAGCCACAAGAACGTGGTCTACTGGCCCGGCGCCTGCATCGTGCATGAACAGTACACCGCCCAGGACCTGCGCGATTTCCGCGAATGGAACCCGGGCACGCAGATGATCGCGCATCCCGAATGCCCGCCCGAAGTTGTGGCCGAGGCTGATTTCAGCGGTTCGACCAGCGGCATCATCAAATACGTGACCGAGCAAAAGCCAAAAATGGCGATGCTGATCACCGAATGCTCGATGGCGGCAAACATCGCAGACGAGCTGCCAGGCGTCGATTTTGTCGGCCCCTGCAACATGTGCCCTTATATGAAGAAAATCTCGCTTGAGAAGATTCTCTATGTGCTGCACACCGGGGAAAACGAAGTTCTGGTAGACCCTGAAATGGCTGAAAAGGCCCGCCAATCGGTCGAGGCGATGATCGACCTGTCGCGCGAACTGGGTCTCTGAAGAATACCATGAAAGACATCGCCACCGACCGCATCATCATTGTCGGGGCCGGGCTGGGCGCACTCTATGCTGCGCTAAAGCTGGCTCCGCGTCCGGTTGTGATGATCTCTCCCGAACAGTTGGGCGCGGGTGCAAGTTCCGCTTGGGCGCAAGGTGGTGTGGCCGCTGCGATGGACGAAGACGACAAGCCCAAATACCACGCCAAGGATACCGTTAAGGCGGGCGCGGGTACGGTCGACCCTGATGTGGCACGGATGGTCACCAAAGACGCACGTGATTACATCCTTGATTTGACAACGATGGGGGCACCGTTTGATCGCACAGATGACGGCGATTATGTGCTCTCGCGCGAGGCCGCGCACAGCTTTGCCCGCGTTGTCCGCGTCAAGGGCGATCAGGCCGGGGCCGAAATCATGGCTGCTCTGATTGAACAGGTGGGTAAAACCCCATCAATTCAGGTTCTGGAAGGAACGATGGCCACCGGGCTTGATGTTGCGCAGGGGCGCGTACGCGGTGTGGTCATTCAGGATGCCGATACTGCCCGCTCCGCCCCGGTTATGCTGCGCGGCCCGGCAATCCTGCTGGCGGGGGGCGGCTCGGGCGGGCTGTATGCGCTGACAACCAACCCGCCGCGCATTCGCGGGCAGGTTATCGGAATGGCGGCGCGCGCCGGTGCGCGGATCGCCGATGCCGAGTTCGTTCAGTTTCACCCTACCGCAATTGACGTCGGCGAAGACCCCGCCCCGCTGGCCACCGAAGCGTTGCGCGGCGAAGGTGCGATCTTGATCAACAAGCACGGCGAACGCTTTATGCAGGCCGTCCACGAAGACGCCGAACTGGCCCCGCGTGATGTGGTGGCCCGTGCGATCTTTTCCGAAACTCAGGCAGGTAACCGCCCGATGCTGGACACCCGCGAGGTTCTTGGCGTACGGGTGCTTGAGCAATTCCCCACCGTCGCCCAAGCCTGCGCCCGCAATGGCATCGACCCGGTCAACGAGCCGATCCCGGTTTCTGCCGCTGCCCATTACCACATGGGCGGCGTCGACACGGATTCCGACGGTCGCGCCAGCCTTGCCGGGCTTTGGGTCTGTGGCGAGGCCTCCTCAACCGGGCTGCATGGCGCGAACCGTCTGGCCTCGAACGGCTTGCTGGAAGCGCTGGTTTACGCCCGTATCTGCGCTGAAAGTATCGCCGCCGAAGTCCCAAAGTCTGATCAAAGCGCACCGCTGGATATCACATTTGAACCGGGTGGCACCCCGCCCGACGCCGATGCAGTGGCCGATCTGCGTGCAACCATGACTGCGCGTGTCGGCGTCGTTCGCAACGCCGAGGGCTTGCGCGCAGCCTTGCGCCGTATCGCAGCGTTGGAAAACGCCCATGGCGACAGCCCTTCGTTCGCCAACATGTGCGCTACCGCAACGCTGATTGCTGCCTGCGCCCTGCAGCGCCAGGAAAGTCGCGGCGCGCATGAACGCTCTGATTTTCCCGACACGTCGGAGGGCCCTGCAGAGCGGTCCTTCATGTATCTAAACGACGCGCTCAAGATAAGGGCGCAGGCATCCGAGGCCCCCGCATGAGCTTTTCCGCCGTTCCCGATCTGATCCTTGAACCGATGATCCGCAATGCCCTGATGGAAGATCTGGGCAGCTATGGCGATGTCACCACCCGCGCCGTGATCCCGGCCGACACCACCTATGACGCCGCGCTGAACGCGCGTGAAGACGCGGTTGTGTCCGGTATGCAGGTGGCGCGCATCGCCTTTCAGCTGGTCGACCCGGCGCTACAGATCATCACCCACGTCAACGACGGCGAGCCCTGCAAAAAGGGGGATCGTTTGATGACGATCCGCGGCAAGGCCAGCGCGATTTTGTCGGGGGAACGCGTGGCGCTGAACTACGCCGGTCGCCTTACCGGAATCGCCACCAAAACCGCTGGGTTTGTGGCTGAAACCAAGGGCACGGACACCCGCGTAACCTGCACCCGTAAGACCACTCCGAACATGCGTTTGGTTGAAAAGCTGGCCGTGTTGCACGGCGGCGGGTTCAACCATCGCTATTCGCTGTCCGACGCAATCCTGATCAAAGACAACCACATCGCCGCCGCCGGAGGTGTGCGCCAAGTTCTGGAAGCCACCAAAGCCACCGCCAGCCATATGATGGCGGTTGAAATCGAAGTCGACCGATTGGATCAACTGGCCGAGGTTTTGGAGGTTGGCGGCGCCAGCGTTGTGTTGTTGGATAACATGGACAACGACACTCTGCGCGAAGCCGTCGCCATGGTCGATGGCCAGATGCAGACCGAAGCCAGCGGCAATGTCACGTTGGAACGCGTGGCGTCAATCGCAGCGACCGGGGTTGATTACATTTCATCCGGGGCGCTGACCCACTCGGCACGCACCGTCGATCTTGGGCTTGATTTCTAAGCCTTGCGTGCGATCAACATGACCGGGTCATAGGTCAGCGTAACTTTGCCATCCTGTTCGAAACGGTCGTGATAGGCGGTTTCAAACCTTTGCAATTGCTCGCGGGTCCATTGATCACCCGCGCGCCCATTCACCCCCGTGCGACGCAAATGGCGAAGCACCTCGCGCGCGCTGTCGAAGGTAACCACGATCGGGGTCTGACGTATTTCCAGCAACTCCATACCCAGCGGTAAGATGCGCGGCCAATCTTGTGCATCCATATAGTTTGGCGCTGCGCCCCCCGAACTCAGCACCGTCAGTTCGTGATATTGGTTGGTGCCAAACCCGGACAGCGCCAACCAACCCTTCGGAGCCAGCGCATCGCACAAGCGATCCAGAACCTTCGGCCAATCCAAGACCCACTGAACAGTCGAAGCCGACGCAATCAGGTCAATCCCCGTCGGCAAATCAAGGCTTTCGACAGGGCCAGTTAAAACCTTTGGGCAAAGTGGGGCAACAGACCGGGCGGCAAGATCTGCAGCTTCTGGCAGCAGGTCGTTCAGATAAAGCGTGTCAAGGTCAAAACTCTGTACCAACGCCTCGGTCAGATGGCCGGTACCACACCCAAACTCCAAGGCCTTCGCAAAGCCTGCCGGTGCACCATTGCCACGCAGCATAAGCACCAAATCCCGTGCGATCTGGGCCTGTGTCCGGGCCGCGCTGTGATAGGTTTCAAGCCCGCGCCGAAAGCTTTCGGCAACCCGGACTCTGGCGCGCGGAGTCATGATAACAATGCCTCCCACGTTTGGAATTGGTCAAATGGGGCGTGCGGCGCGTCGATCTGTTGGACGGGCAAGCCTTCCCATACGCGGGCCTGATTGGCCGGAGGAAAGATTTTATCCTGCGTGCTGATCAGGCACTTGTCGAACGCCGTTCGGGGCGCGTCGCCGCGTGTCTCAATCGCGTCCAACTCTGCCCGGCGGGCGGGCACGTCGATTGGCATTTCTGGCATCACCTTGCCAAACACCCGACGTTGAAACAGCGCAAAGGCCGATGGGCTCAGCGTTTCGGCCGTTTTACGCATCGCAACTGGCGGAATGCCCTTGGAACGGCTGACCGGATGCAAGGTTCCGTTCACCGCCACTTTTTGCGCAAACGGATCAACGCGCCCCACCTGCCAGTGGGCATAGGACGCCACGCCAAAGGACCACGCCAGCAGGCTGACATGACCATAGACAGACAAGTCAGGCAGGTCGGCGTCCAGCGCGCTGTAGTCATCGACAAACAGCACATCCTGCCCCCCGGTCAGATGGGCAAACGGCCTTGCGCCGACGGCCCAGCCGCCAAATATCACGATGGCCCGATCAGCCCCGGTTTGGATCAGCCAGCGGGCCCGCATCTAAAGCTCCTGCGCCAACCGCAACATCCCCGCGGTGATCTGGCTAAGCGCATCAGGCCCCGTAATAAACGGCGGCATGCAGTAGATGTTGCGGCCGAACGGGCGCAGGAAGACCCCCATCTCTGGCGCCAGCGCATGGGCCTGATCCGCGCTGACACGGTGGTTCATCTCGATGACACCAATCGCGCCCAACACCCGTACGTCACGGACGTTGGGCAGGTCGCGCGCAGGGGCAAGCTCGGCCCGCATCTGATCGGCGATCCGCGCGACAGTGCCGCGCCAGTCCTGCCCCGTCAGCAGGTCAAGCGAGGCCTTCGCCGCAGCGCAGGCCAGCGGATTGGCCATATAGGTTGGCCCGTGCATGAAAATCCCCGGGTTCCCCCCGCCGACGCCGGTCGCGACTCGATCATTCGTCATGGTGCAGGCAAAAGAGATATGTCCGCCCGTCAGCCCCTTCCCCAGACAGATGATATCGGGCTGGACCGTGCAAAAATCAGTGGCGAACAATTCACCCGTGCGGCCAAACCCTGTGGCGATTTCATCGAAGATCAGCAAAATGCCAAGTTCATCACAAAGCGCACGCGCCTGATTTAGGTATTCGGGGTGATAGAAATACATCCCGCCCGTACCCTGAACGACCGGTTCCAATATAAAACCGGCGATTTTATCTGCGCTGGCCTCAAGGACAGATCGCAGTCCACCCAGACCGTTGCGCGCAGGATCATCCGTCCATTCCTGATCAATCGTCACGGGCGGGCGAGAGACGAAATGCTGCACGCTTAGCGCGCCCTGAAACAGATGGTGCATGCCCGTGTCCGGGTCACAGACGCTCATCGCTTTCCAGGTGTCGCCATGATAGCCCGAGCGCACAGTGGCAAACTGGCTGCGGCCTTCGAACCCCATGGCGTGCTGGTATTGCACCGCCATTTTCATCGCGACCTCAACCGAGACCGAACCGCTATCACAGTAAAAGATCCGGGTCAGATCACTGGGCGCGATCTCCAGCAACTTGCGACCCAGATCAATGGCCGGATCATGGGTCAGCCCGCCGAACATGACATGCGGCAGGCGATCCAGCTGATCATGAATTGCTTGGGTAATCGACGGGTTGCGATGGCCATGCATCATACACCACCACGATGACATCGCGTCGATCAGCCGGGTGCCATCGTCCAGCGTCAGGTACAGCCCTTCGGCCTCTTTCACTAAAAAGGTCGGGCCGGGCTGGGTCACGTTGGTATAGGGATGCCAGAGGTGCTTTTGGTCAAATTCAAGCTGGGTCATGCCGCCATCCCCCGTTGGATCGCATCCAGATCTATCGCCGCGAAAGCTTGCGCCAGCGTATCAGGGGTCAGCGGGTCGATCATGGGCAGACGGCCCAGATAGGGCACATCGCCCATCTGCGCGATTGTATCTTCCACCAAAGGTTCTGCGTCGCCAATGAACGTCACACCCAATACCCGACAACCCGCGGTTCGCAGCGCCTGCAAGGACAGCAAAGAGTGGTTGATCGTACCCAGCTCCGTACGAGCGCAAAGGATCACAGGCGCGTTCCACTGCGCGAACAGGTCCAGCATCAGGTGCTCACGGTTCACCGGGACCATTACACCACCTGCGCCTTCCACAACCAACGCCCCGTCGACCTGTGGCAAAGACAGTTCGCCAAGTTCTATTGCCACCTCGTCCGCTTCGGCCGCCAGGTGGGGCGATGCGGGGATGGTCAACCGATACCGCTCTGCCAAAGTTGGGCGCCCTGACAGGCGCGCCACAAATTCGCTATCTGTTTCATCCTCAAGCCCGGCCTGAACGGGCTTCCAATAGGTGGCGCCAAGGGCCTGTACCAAACCGGCCGAAAACACGGTTTTGCCGATGCCCGTATCCGTACCGGTGACGATCACTTTGGTCATGCCGCCCCCCGCAATTTGGCCAAGTCCGAGAACATCTGCGTGACAACCTCGCCAGAGGTGTTCAGGGTAATCGAAATCCGCAATCGAGACGCCCCACGCGGTACGGTTGGCGGGCGAATACCGCGGATGTCATAACCACGCTCTTGCAGCCCCTGCGCCAATTTCATGGTCGGTTTGTCCGCGCCGACAATCACCGGCAGTATCTGGCTTTTAAACCCCGACAGACCGCACAGGCGCTCGGCTTCGGCCCAGGCATGATAAATGCCATCCCAAGCCTGAATGCGACGCTCCGGGTTATCCTGAAGCTCTCTCAAAGCTGCCCGCACAAGTGCCGCGTTCAACGGAGAAGGCGCCGTGGCATAGATAAAGCTGCGCGCCTTGTTGATAAGGCTCTCAATCAGCACTCCTGCACCGCAGATCAACGCCCCCGACGCGCCAAGCGCCTTGCCGCATGTATGCAGCGACAAGACATTCTGGGCGCTGGCAATGTCATGCGCCAGACCGCGCCCCAAATCACCAAAAACACCCGTCGAATGGGCTTCGTCCACCACCAGCACGGCATCATGCGCATCCGCCACCAGCTTCAATGCCTTAAGCGGAGCAAGATCACCGTCCATGGAATACACGGCCTCTACCGCGATCCAGACCTGACCATCGCCGCCCTCGGCGCGCCAAGCGGCCAGTTGTGCAGCGGCGTCAGCGGCATCGTTATGGGCAAAGGCACGGGTTTGGGCGCGGCCCAACCGCATGCCGTCATGGGTGCTGGCATGGATCAGCGCATCATAGAGCACCAGATCGCCCTGCTGGGGCAACGTGGAAAAAATCGCCAGATTGGCATTGAACCCACCGCCCATGAACAAAGCAGACTCGGTGCCAAAAAACGCGGCGGCCTCGGCTTCCAGAAGCTGGTGCTCTTTGTCATTGCCGCGCAACAGGCGCGAGCCACCCGCGCCAACGGGCACGCCCCGCGCCAAAGCGGCGGCGGCGGCATCGCGCAACACGTCGTCACCTGCCAACCCCAGATAATCGTTCGAGGCAAAGTCATGCCCGGCGCGCGGCATCAAAGAGCGATAGCGCCCCCGGTTTTTCAACGCGGTCAGCACTTTTTCATGACGGGGAAACGCCATTAACGGCTTCCGTCACAACCCGCATTCATTGCAGTGACGCCCAGACGATCAAACAGGGCCTGATCGCTGTCTTCCTCGGGGTTGTCAGCTGTCAGCAGCGTGTCGCCCACAAAGATCGAGTTGGCCCCGGCAAAGATACACATTGCCTGCATCTCGTCGGTCATCTCGGTGCGACCCGCAGACAGGCGCACATGAGACTTGGGCATCAGGATACGCGCCAAGGCGACGGTGCGCACAAATTCAATCGGGTCCAGCTTTTCAACATCTGCCAAAGGCGTGTTTTCGATCGGGATCAGCATGTTGACGGGTACGGAATCAGGGTGCTGTTCCAAAGTCGCCAGTGCCAGCATCATGTCGATGCGGTCCATCTGCTGCTCACCCATGCCAACGATCCCGCCAGCGCAGACTTTCATCCCGGCCTCGCGCACCCGGTTCAGCGTGTCGATCCGGTCGGCGAAGGTGCGCGTGGTGATGATCTCGGAATAGTAGCGTTCAGAGGTGTCGATATTGTGGTTGTAGTAATCCAACCCGGCATCGCGCAGGCGGAAGACCTGATTGTCATCCAGCATGCCAAGGGTCATGCAGGTTTCCATGCCCAACTCTTTGACGCCGTGGATCATGGCCTCCAGCTGTTCCATGTCACGGTCTTTAGGCGAACGCCAAGCCGCACCCATGCAATACCGTGTCGCGCCCGCCTCTTTGGCCTTGCGGGCCTCGGCCAGAACGCGCTCTACCTCGATCAGCTTCGAGGCCGAAAGCTGCGCCCCATTGCGGGCCGACTGCGAACAGTACGCGCAATCTTCGGCGCACCCGCCTGTCTTGATGCTCAGCAGTTTGGATTTTTGAACCTGATTTGGGTCAAAATACATCCGGTGCACAGTATGCGCCTGATAGAGCAGATCCATGAACGGCTGGTTGTAAATCTGTTCAGCTTCAGCACGCGTCCAGTCGGTGCGCAGATCTTGCATGTCAAACATCGTTTCACCTTTCATTGGCCTGGATCCCCTTCAAAGATGAGAGGAGACCGAATTCAGTTTCACGCATAGCCGGACGCAGGCCAACGCTTTCGCGGATCGCGCCACAAGCACTGTCCACGGATATAGTTGTGTACCCAGAGAAAGAAGTACGGGTGCCCTTCTGACCAAACCAGCCCCAAGCGTCAAGGTTTCGCGCGCAATCAGGGCATTTCGAGTGCCCAGGTTGCGCAAACAAACTTAAATGAACCAAGACCTGGGCCAAAAGCCGTGCCAGAATCAACAAAGGCGCAGGCTTGTCAGCCTGCGCCTTTTTGTGAAATGTCATGAGACATTTCCTTTGGCGGCTCTCAAAACCCCTTTTTTCATTGTTCGAGCCGGTTGAGCACGACAATCATTTTTCCTCTCTCGACGCAGAATCTTTCCTCTCATCCAGCAATAAAAAGGGCCGATCAAACCGATCGGCCCCAATTGAGAAGCGTGCTAAATTCTATGGGTAACCGCGTCGACTGTTACTATTCATGATGGGCAATGCGGGGACAAAAGTTCATGTTCTATTCCATCGTACCCGGCTCAACGTCCTTCCAATGAAGGTTCATCGGCAGTTTCGCTGCTCGACTAACAATGTCTTCGTATGTCACCGGGGCGAAGTCCCACACGTCCACGCCTACGTTAATGGAGTTTCGACTCCCCAGCCAATTGTCGTGGACATGCCCAAAGAACTGCAGCGCGTTTCGCCCGGCATGGTTCCAAGTGATCATCGGGTAGTGGCACAGGGTGTGGTTCTGGTTTTGGGGTCCGTCTCTGACCTGCGCGAGATCTGCGATACTGTCCCAAGGTAGTGCCAATGTCGGTCCATGATCATGGTTGCCGATAACGAGGTGCTTTCTTGCTCCAGGCAGTTCGTTGAACAGCTCGGCAATGTATGGTGCACGCTTTGCTCGTTTCCCGAACGCAAAATCTCCCAGAATCCACAGGTCGTCCTCGGGTCCGACCTTCGCACGCAGGTTCTCTATCAAAACACGGTCCATGTGTTCTGCATCGCGAAATGGCCGGTTACAGAAGTTGATGATGTTCTCATGCCCAAAATGGGTGTCGGCAGTGTACCAATTCACCATCTTAGCAACCTTCCATTTGCAACGGCGGACCCGAGGTCCACCTGTCGCGCTCAATTAGCCCGTCCAGTTTTTCGCGTTCATAGATTTTGCTGAACCGAGGCGCCATCTGTATCGGGTCAATACTCAGCTTCTCAAGTCTAGAAGAAACGTGCTTGGCCTGTGTACCAATTTGATGCGCGAGGATGCCCAGAGTCACGTAGCGCTTCAAAAACGCATCATAGGCCTCATGCGGAACGACTGACATCGGGCGGCGTGAACGCGGATGCCGTGTTTTCTGCGCTCGGATGTATTCCTCCTGAATCAGAAGGGTGATCGTCGGATCGTTAACGCGCAGCAATCGTTTTAGCTCCTGTTTCGTGTATCCCTGCAAAGGTGGACCCTCGAACAAGTCGAGGATCTCTTCGAGATCGACAGCCAGCGCCGCCAGGCCGTCGATGCTTCTCCGCTTTCCCAACCACTTCAAACGACCATCAAAAATCATTGGAATCACTTGTTCGATCGTAACTTTGGCTTTGTTGCAGGCAACGCCGATGTCCATTTGTGTACCAACCAAATCATCGATCGGTTCAGCGCGATCAAGAAAGTGCGCGAGAACCTCATCCAAATGTTCGGGCTGATACAGCCCTTTCAAGCCTTCGAATGTTGCCGCTGGCTGGATGACTCCGATTTTTCGCAAACGGTCAAATAGCGACCTGTTGATGTTGAGATGCCTCGCGGCTTCCACGCGGTCCACCACATCTAACATCTCTCGGATTTTTGCCTCACTTTCAGCGGCTGGAAAGTATCCGATCTCACAGGAAGAGAGGGCTCTGGTTCGCTTGCCCTGCCCAAAACCAAAACCCCACAACAGATTCTTTAAGCGAAATGGATCGATGTCGAACTCCTTTGCTATTGTGGCGAAGGAATGCAGGTGTCGCTGCGGGCAAGGTTTTCCCAACACAATCTCGCCTTGCCCAATCGGGTAATTGCGAAAGACAAAATTGCGATAAATTTCGCGAATAGGATCATATCGCTCGTCATGAGTTCGACGGTCCAGCCAGCGCGCGAAATGGCAGAAATCGGTGTAGTGGCCCGACCGAAATCCAACCGAGCGACTTTGCACGCCACTCAGCGCAGCTTCTATTCCCTGCTTTCCTTTGCGGAGCGCCTCAAATCCGAGACGGCCGGCGTCGGCAAGCTCTGCATCACTAGCAGTTGAAAAGGCCTTTTGGGGCCCGAAGGCACAAACCAAGCCCAACATTTCCGATGTTTTTGCAACGATCTCAAAGGGCAGTTCATCAAGCAAATTTCCCGACTTCTGCCCGTCCAATCGCTGGATTTGATAACGCTCAAAGGATGAGGGTTTTCGGAATTCCAGGCATCGCGTGGCCGCCTCGATTAGGCTCCAGTGATCTCTGATGCGACCAAAGGTGTCATGGATATCACGCGGGAATTCCGCTGCAGGAAGCTCCAGCAGCGCGACCTGATGCTCTGGACAGGTCCGGATCGATGAGACGTGCCAATAGACACGTGTGTAGGGACCAAAATCTCCAAATCTGGTTTTGTCTTCCATGATACATTTGGGGCAAACCCGCAGCCTGCCGCGCGCGAATTGTCGATTTGACAGGTACTGCCCCGCCACCACAAAGCTCTTACGACCACCAGGTTCGACAACGAGACGGCTGGCATACTTGTCCATCTGCTCGCGTGGCACACCTGATAGTTTGGAGACCAGATCAAGTTCTTCAGAAAGGCCTTTGACAAGGCCTTTCCAGTTTATCCGCATATCTTGCGAAAAATCCTGCACATATTGGCTGCCGTTAAAGGCAGCGATATTTGTGACCAGCGAGGTGGTCGTTTGCGCAGGGCGAAGAGGTAGGGTCAATCCGAGTTGCATCATGCTCTCCTCCGGCGCTTTCTTGCATGCGGCATCAGGACATCCGCTTCATCCTCTTCGACTTCCGCAAGCAACTTGCGCGCATCGACGACGCGGTAATCTTCGGAGATGAAGGGATTGAGATCGTCGACACATCCCGACCGCCGCCGAAACGCTGATGCGAAGTCATCCAGACCAACCGTCATATTGTCAGCCAGCAAAGCCTCTTCGATTGCCGCAATGATGATTTCAATAACAAGCCCCAACTCTCCAGCACCGGCATGGATCAAACGCTTTGTGAACTCGGAGCTGAAAGTTCCATCCGCAATGGGAATTTTGGCCGCGGCCAGGTAGTTGGCCACGATTTCAGGCAAGATGTTCCCATGGGTTGTGAAGCTGATCGGAGCGAGATGGATTGGTATGAAGCGTCGTGACAGCTGTGGATCAAGGTGCAGTAAGTCCTTTAAAGCTGGCATCCCGCTCAAAATCAGGCCGGTTGGCCACATCGGGTTTTGCATGAGAGATTTAAGCGTGTTGACGACGGACTGCATCTCGCGTTCGTTGCGGTTGATGTGCAGATCTTGTGCCTCGTCGAGGTGCAAGAACAAGGTCTCACGTTCCCGCAAATGGCTCTGCAGGAGTTCCCAGATGATGCCGGCCGTACGATCGCGACGAATGGGGTAGCCGATCGCATTCAGGCATGACATTCCGACGTGCTTCAGCGTTGCCGGGGATGGAACCGATAGGCTGATCACCTCCGCTTTAATCTTGTTGGGCTCGAGTCGGGCGAGATCCTTGTGTCGATTGAATAGATGCGACATCGCTGTCGATTTACCGGAACCAGAGTTGCCGATCAAAACGATGCCACGCGCCTCGCTTGAGCGCCCTGTCTCCAATTCTGCGCGACGTCGATAGAGCAACAGATCGAACTGATCTTGCAAGTCAGAGAAGGGGGTATGAGGAACAAATTTGGCGCACAGATCAGAGATGATCTTACCCGTGGCGAGCGCTTTTTGCCGTGTCAGTGACATTATTTGTCCTCCAAATTCCAAGTGGGTTTTGTGATTGGTGGAGATGTTTCCAAGGGATCTGTCTCGTCATCTGCGGTCTGCTCCCGGGAAGGCTTTGACCCTTCCAGTGCGGTGGCCGTTTCAAAGCGAGTTCCCATCAGGACAGGTTCCTCCACGGGTGCTCCGATCTCTGGCCGAGGCTTGAAGGTGGTCCCGTGGAACAAATCCTTCTGAAGTTTCAGGACCTGCTCTTTTGTGAGATCGTGGGGCCCGATACCGGCACGCAGCGCAGCTTTGTGGCAAATTGCATCGATGTTCTTCAATGCGCGGTCCCGCAAGTCGCTGGACAACTCGCTTTCGGCTTTGTTGTGCGCTTTGATCGCACGAAATTCGGTGACCCAGCTGCTTATGTGAACACCGTCGAGGTCGCAATCCAAGGCATCTGCCGCTACCCAGTTTTCTCCGATAAGCACTGAGATGGCACCGATATCGTGGGGATCTACCCTGATGCGCATCTGCCGTTTTGAGGACGCATGCCAGAAGGCTTGCAGTTCGGGACAGGTGTAATAGTTGCCAAAGACATCGATACCGCGTTTCGAGAGCTTGCGCTGCATCTCGATGCCGACGGCAGATCGAACAGTGTGCCGATCTGGCGGTGCGTTGACGAAGTATTTGTTTTCAACCTCTGACCAGGAGTTCGCCGGCGTTTTGAAGTCCAAGCCCGTGTGCTGATTATGGTGGTAGAAATCGACAAAGAAGATCGTCAATATGCGTGCCAATTCGTCGTCATCGAGAACGGCGCGACCCTCGGAATCATAGTCGCCACGAGCCTTCGGATTGTGAAACGCACGCCCGTAGATCCGCGTCAGTAGCTTGGAGTTGATCGTGCCGAATACTCGCTCGATCTCGGCGCGAAGTTCCGGGATCTTCACTGGTGGAAAGAACATGGTTCCGCCAAGAGCCGTCACTGCCGAGATGAATTCGTCGCTCGCGAAAGCCGATCCGGTATCGCAGGCAACCATGCCCAAACCGCCGTGAAACGGCCAAGGCGACTCTGCGCCCATTGCCATCGCAATGTCTGTCTTGTCGCGGACAACCATCCGCAACAATTTGACGGCTTCTTCCGCAGAAGGTTTAGCAGCAACCCGAATGCCTAAGATGACACGTGTGCGGGTATCGATCGCCGCACAGATCCAGCGGCGTCCATGGGGGAGGCTTTCCTTAACATGCTTCGGCAGATAGTCGTAGATGCCCAGATCGGTGAAGTAGTTGAAGAGGTCGTTCTCACACTCGTCAAACTCGATCCTGTCCATCGCGAACTGTTTGGATATCCCTCCGGCAGAGAGGGCAAACTCCTTTCGCGCAGCGTCTGCACCATGGAAAATGGCGTAAAGCTCGGCCTGGTTCATTGCCGCTATCCGGCGTTCTATTGTCCGTTGCGATGGAATGCCGAGAGCGGCGATACCCTCATCAGCCCGCTCTTCATTGAGCTCCACGAGCCGATCTATGACTTGTCGGGCGATTTCCGCCTTGTTGTTCATCTCGCGGGATGCAATCTCGCGCACCAATCTCATGACAACGGCTTCGGTCTCTTCATCGAACTTGTTGCCGACTTTCGGCGCTCTATACCAACCGGGTGCGAGGCTTAGCAGGTTGTATCCAAACCGCCTTAACGTGGCGAACTTGGTTCGGATGGTCTTGCTGCATGGGAGCTTACGGACGCGCATGTCGGTGAAACCTTTTATGTCAACGCCGACGTTGTGCCGTTGCGCCTCAATTTCATTCATCTTTTCCTGAAGAGCGGCCTTTGCCATGGTGATGCTGGTGTCGGTCAACGAGATCTCACCGGCGTCATACATGGCCTTCACAGCCATGCAGATTATGAAGTACCAGATGGTCTTCTTCCGCGCGTTATCAGACAAATGGTCCAGGGTCAGGGCTGGCATCGATGATGCCAGCTTGGTTTGATTGAGATCGTAATAGTCCCGCTCATATCGCCAGAGAGAAGACTTTTGGAACTCCGCGAGCTGCTCGTAGGTAAAATGTTCGACTTGCCCATTTTCACCTTCGCGCAACCAACTGGTTGTCGTGGCGTCCTGGCCTAGGAAACGGTAGTGAGGTGGGCGGCCGATCAGAGCGCGATCATTTGTTGTGAATCGTTGTTTCAGCATTGTGCCACCCCCCGCTTTACGAGCGTCGGGTAGTCAATGAGCCCACCTTTGACCTGACGCAGGTCACCTCGGAAGATTGCGCGTACAACTGCTCGATATGCCCGGCCGGACATTCCAGTTTGCTCCACAATGCAAGCGATCGTTTTCGTCCCCTCAAGCCCTGAGATTTGTTCCGCCACGGCATCATCAGCGGCTTGATCTGGACTCTTGGAGAACTGCTGGAACCTTGCGGCGTTCACCGCGTCATACCGCTGAAACCCGGCATCCGTGAACAAACGGACCTCATCGGCGAACGACTTCGGTGTTTGTGACGCTATGAGCGCGATCTCTTGATCGAAATCCCGCCTTTGCACCAGTTCAAATGGTTTCACGGCCCATGCTGTCTTGGAGCCGTCCATCCAAGTGATCAAAAAGTCGAAGTAATGCTGAGCGCTTTTTCCATTTTCCTTGACGTAGCGCACCGCAGGCGGTTGTTCCCAGATATCGTAAACATTGCCCTGCGATAGGATCAGTTGGATGAACATCAGTTCGAGCTGGCTCTCAAAAACGATGCGTCGCCACCACTGCTCGGAAGCGAGCCAGACTGGGACAAACCCTCTGCAGCTGGTCCTTGAACGCATGGGTATCTTGCGCGTTGAGAGACTGGGCAGCGGTTCGCGGTAACCTATCTCGGTCAGAAGAGGGTGCATCATGGCCGTACCTCCTCAAAACAAGAGGACGGTTTCAGGTAATCTGAGATTTCACGATCTGTGAGAATCGGTTCGGGCAGTGCGACCAAATCCAACAGTTGTTGAAGGTCGCAGTCGGACATTGCCTGCGCATCGAGCAGGATTCTTGGTTCTGTAAACATAGAGTTCCCAGTTCAGCTAGATTTTGAAAAGAAATGCTCTGCGCGGACCGCATAACGGCCGCGAAAAGCTTGACTTTTGGCTCTAGAAGTGGGATTAAATCGAACAGCGATGGACGGATTTAATCTGTTCTAGAGGGCCCGGATGTTAGCGCATCTGGGCTTTCGTCATTTTTGGGGTAGGTATTACGATTTGTACTTCAGCGCTTTGCCCTCCTCGTCGTATCTTTCGGGAAATAGAGCTTGAGGTGTCGTGCCGAGGCGTTTTGCCAACTCAGATTGTATCACGTCACTGAAGAAGCGGCCCTGGCTGCACCCTGTCACTCCTGACCTGCTCCGCTTTGTGCTTGTGGCGACGTCTGAAAAGCTCACGCCAAGCCTCAAAAGTTCGATCCGAATTTGGGCATGCCTTGCCAAATCAATAGCCAATATGTCGACACCTTTTTCGCTCAAGGGTATGTGTTCGCAGTTGCCCGAAGGCGGACTTCATACCCATTTCGGTGCCAAGCATTGACTCAACATGTTCAGTAAGCAAGGGATAAGTTATTGATCCTTATATGTTTATCTTGGAAGATAAACATATAATTGCTTTCATTGGCTGTAGTTTGGTGCCCTCAATTTACAGATAAACATATACACGGCAGCACCGGTGCCTGACTATTAGCGCGAGAGAAAATCCAGAGGATGAAGGACCCATTTGATAGTGTAGATTTATATCTCCCGAGAAAACGTCTGTTGTGATCACAAACTTGTTGGTATGTATATTAGCCAATTTGAAAGCCCATCCATCCCGCAAAACCCGGTCAATTTTTTTCGTATTTAGCCTTGGTGATGGTGTCAAATTCAGTTTCCTGCCCACTGTAGCGCTGATTGCGCCGTCCTATTCCCCAAGAACGGCTTTCTCTGGATGCCTGATTCGTTGCCTTTTGCAGATAGTATCCGCTCACCCTCACCGGCGTGATTTCAACGCAACGAATCCGCCTAGTGCACAGGTTGTTGGGCCTTGGGATGGTGGTAACGAAACCAGCGCGGACGATGCCGCAAAAGCTGCAGAACTTACAACTGTCTGAGATCGGTCGCGGCGCAGGGAAGTGTGTGATGGCGAAGGAGACCGGGTGCCGGCAACCTGAACCAGAGACGCCCGCGTCGGAATCGGTCGTACCGCTGGAATGGGAGGCAGCGCCGGTCCGGCAGGAAGATTTCATCAAAGAGTTGTTGGATTAGTGACTATCAATTGGCATCCACCGGTCGCCATCATGCGTTTATGGGTCTAGAGGCCTACGAGCATTCTCGGTGAGAACTTCCTTAGAATGCGCTTCCAAACTTACCATTCGTGGTTTCGTAACTTGAGAAAATGTTTAGAGTTCGGACAACAATGCGTTTCGAACAAGTAGCCAACCTCTCACACGGATTGCCTGTATTTTCGAAAACGGCAACAATCTTTAGTGGCGAAGGTTTCTGATGAAAGCGTTTGAATTTGATCAACAGTTGATTGCCGCATATGAGCACTTTTCGCGTTCATTCAGCGCAATTCGGGCGCCCGACCTGAAATCCGAGATCGACGCCCAGTACGACGCCGGAAAATTCTGGCCTGATGCCCTATTGTCTCTAAATCCACGCTTCATGGCGGGGCCGACGGTTGATGAACTCGTCGCCACGGGTGATCTCGACGACGGCACGGGCAAAGTTTTCCGGTTTGGCACCACACCTCTTCGCTTTCACCGGCACCAAGCCGAGGCCATCGCGAAGGCGAAGCAAGGAAAGAGTTATGTCGTCACGACCGGTACGGGTTCGGGGAAATCCCTGTGCTTTTTCGTGCCGGTTGTCGACTCGATCATCCGCGCGCGGCGCGCAGGAAAGCCGCGTCGCACGACGGCAATCATCGTTTACCCCATGAACGCGCTGGCAAACAGCCAAATGAAGGAGATCGACAAGTTCATCGCCGGTTCCGGTTTGCCCGATGAGCTCAAGCCGGTGGTCAAACGTTACACCGGTCAGGAAAGCCGTGAAGAGCGGGAGCGCATCGCGGCCAATCCGCCCGACATTCTCCTGACGAACTACATGATGGCAGAATTGCTTCTGACGCGTCAGGACGACCTAGACTCGAAAGTCGTCTCGAACGCGTCCGGTCTCGAGTTCATCATTCTCGACGAACTCCATACCTATCGCGGGCGCCAAGGTGCCGATGTCGCGGTCCTCGTTCGACGCCTGAGGGACAGGTGTTCGCCTGACAAGGAGCCAATCTGCATTGGGACCTCGGCAACGATGGCCTCCGAGGGATCGGACGAGAGCCGCGCACTTGCTGTGGCGAAGGTAGCGTCTCGTCTGTTTGGTACCGACATTGGCCCGGACGCGGTCATCGACGAGTCCTTGCAGCGCGCGACCGATGACGCCCTGAAGACCGAGCACGTCCTTGGCTCTTTGAAGACGGCCCTGACTCAGCCTTTGCCGGACGCACTTGATGACGAAACTCTGAAGCGCCATCCGCTCTCGGTGTGGGCCGAACTCGAACTCGGATTGGACGATGGGCTTGAGCTACGCAGAAAGAAGCCTATCCCTTTCGAAGAAGCCGTTGAAAAGCTTTCTCTGGCCAGTGCGGTCGATGTCGAAACCTGCCGAGACTATCTCGAAAGATTCCTGACCCGGGTAAGCCTGCCAGAGCATGAGCGCGGCGGCACGAAGGACGGAGCCTTTCTCGCCTTCAAACTCCACCGGTTCATCTCTGGTGCCGGTGAAGTCTTTACGACGCTCACAGCTAGGCCACGTCGGATCCTTCTTGAAGGGCAGCTCGAAGATCCCGAAGCCCCTGGCAACCGCCTCTACCCCACGCGGTTCTGCCGAAACTGTGGCCAAGAATACCATGTCGTGACCAAGGTCGACGACGATGGGAGTTTGCGTTTTCTGCCCCGAAGCATCGACGACACGCCGCTCGATACCGAGGAAGACGAGGTCGCAGGGTATCTCTGTCCGGTGACGCCCGGCGATACTGACTTTCAGTTCACAGGCGAGCTTGAGGGTTACCCCGAAAGCTGGCGAGAAGAGAAAAACGGCATTGAACGGCTGAGAGGGTATCGCAAAAAGCGTATGCCGGTATCCTACGTCGTGGGTGCTGATGGTCGCCACGGTGCGGGCGGAAACGATTTCTGGTTCATCCCGGGCAAGTTCGCGTTCTGCCTATGTTGCCATGACGAACCGACACAGGGGATGCGTGAGCGCAGCAAGTTGGCGGGGCTCTCCGGCGAAGGGCGCAGCTCGGCCACGACCCTGCTGGTCGCCAGCGCCCTGGAGTGGATGAACAAACCTGGCAGCGGCGTACCCGAGACGAAGCGGAAGCTTTTGGGGTTCACGGATAACCGTCAGGATGCAGCCCTGCAATCTGGCCATTTCAATGACTTCCTGTTCGTAAGCCTGTTGCGGGGAGCCATCCTTCGCGCGGTCATTTCTGCTGGTTCAGGTGGGCTCGCAGAAGACGAGTTCGGCCTGCAGGTGGTAAAGGCCCTCGGCTTTACTGCCACTAACAAAGAGGCGCGCCAGCATTGGCTTCTGGATTCGAATTCTGGTGCCATCATTCGTGAAGATGCCCAGCGGTCGCTCGCAAAGGTTCTCGCCCATCGTGTCTGGACTGACCTGCGTCGCGGTTGGCGCTTCACCAATCCCAGCTTGTCTGTCCTGAACCTGATCGACGTGAATTTCCTCGGCCTCGAGGAAATCTCTGAAGATCGCGAGCGCTTCATGGCAATCCATCCAGCGCTGGGGGACCTCAGCCTCGAGCAGCGGCAGGCAATTCTCAAGGCGATTTTGTCCGCGATGCTCGAGGGCCTGGCTGTTCAGACCGAAGCCTTGGATCTGACTGTCCTCGATGGCGTGGCCCAGAAATCCCGAATGCTGCTTCAGGCACCTTGGGCAATTGACCAAAAGGAAAATCCGCGAGCGCGGTCCTCGCTTGTCCTGCGCGCGGGCAGCAAGAACGTCGTCACGCTGCGTGAAGAACAAACACTTCTTCGGGCAGGTCCCAATTCGCGGATCGCACGGCTCGTAAACCGGAAGTCCATTCTCGGCATGAAGCTGAACAAGGATGAGTACTACGAATTCATGGAAGGGATGCTTGCCTTCCTGAGCGAAGAAGGGCTGCTGGTGCCTGTCGAACTCGATAGCGATGTGACGGGCTGGCGCCTGTCACCATCTGCGGTTCGGCTTGTGCCTGGACCGGCCCTCGATGATGAAACCTACCGCGGCAACCGCTATTTCCACGATCTTTACACCGCGATTGCCAGTGACCTTGGCGGCGGGCGTAGTTCCTACTGGGGGCTGGAGGGACGCGAGCACACGGCTCAGGTTTCGCAAAAGCAGCGAGAATGGCGTGAATGGCGGTTCCGTTTCGAGCAGGACGACATGGACCATCTCGCGACCTCGGAGTACCGAACGGAAATTCGGGCAACCGGCGAGTCAGACCGGTTCCTTCCCGCACTGTTCTGCTCTCCGACCATGGAACTCGGTGTTGATATTTCTGCCTTGAATGCCGTCTACCTGCGCAACGTACCACCTACGCCGGCGAATTACGCGCAACGCGCTGGCCGTGCCGGTCGCTCGGGCCAGGCCGCCGTTGTCGTGACCTACTGCGCCTCGGGGTCTCCGCATGACCAGTATTTCTTCGAGCGACGCAATGATATGGTGGCCGGTGTTGTACGGCCGCCCGCACTCGACATCACGAATGAAGAGCTGGTCCGATCGCACCTACATGCGGTGTGGCTTGCGGAAGCAAAACTGGCGCTTTCTCCCGATATCCCGGAGATACTGGACCTTCATGGGGATAAATTCCCGCTGAAGGAAGACGTTCTGGCGATCATCTCGAAACCCGCGCTGGTTTCGCAAGCAAGGGGACCGATGGCGCGTGTCTTGAAGCAGATTCTGGCGTCCGACGGAGGGCAAACCCCGATCTGGATGGACGATCCAGACGAGTTCGTTCTTCACACGGCCATGAATGCCCCCAAGGAGTTTGACCGCGCCTTCGACCGTTGGCGCGAGCTTTATAGCTCTGCCAGGGCGCAATTGGCCGAGGCGAACAAGCGTTCGGAGATTACTGGGCTCTCGGGAGCCGACCGGCGCAAGATCAAGGCTGCGCAAATGCAGGCCCAGGATCAGATCGCCATCCTCGAACAAGGCAAAGCCTCGAATGGCTCCGATTTCTATTCGTATCGGTATCTGGCAACAGAGGGCTTCTTGCCTGGGTACAACTTCCCGCGCCTGCCGCTCTACGCGTTTGTCCCTGGCGAAGGCAAGACGGGGTCATTCCTTTCCAGAGCCCGCTTCCTGGCAATTTCCGAGTTCGGCCCGCGCAGTCTGATCTATCATGAGGGTCGCGCCTACCGGGTCTTGAAAGCCAAACTGCCGCCCGAGGTGCGTCAGGGCGACGGATCGGAATTGGCGACCAAGGATATCTACATCTGCTCCAACTGTGGCGCATCGCATGAGGGAGAGATCGAGCGATGTCATGGGTGCCACAACCACATGGCGGGTGAGGTCCCCATCAAGAAGACCCTGCGCATCGATAACGTCGAGGCCGCCCCAACTGAGCGCATCACGGCGAACGATGAAGAGCGCGTTCGGCAGGGCTTTGACATCCAGACCGTCTTCTCCTGGCCGAAGAAGGATGGGCAGGTCCAAGTGACCAACGCCAAATTCGTCTGTGGCGACACCTCCCTCTTGGCCCTGCAATACGCCAACAGCGCGGAAATCAGCCGTCTGAACAAGGGCTTGAAGCGCCGAAAGGACCAGACTGTCTTCGGTTTCCACATCGATCCAAGATCCGGCTACTGGGCGAAATCCGACGACGAGGACAGCGACACGGACGTCCCGCCGGACGTGGTCAAGCCGGTTCGCATTGTCCCGATTGTCCGTGACAGAAAGAATGCCCTGTTGTTCCGCTTCGAAAAACCGGAGCAGTACGAGCCCGAGACTATCACGACGGTTCAGCATGCGCTGTTGCGCGGAATCGAAGTGGTTTTCCAGTTGGAAGAAGGCGAAATCCTCGGTGAACCTCTGCCCGCGAGGGACAACCGCCGTGCAATCCTTGCCTACGAGGCAACGGAAGGCGGCGCCGGCGTCCTCACGCGCCTGATCGATGACGGAAAGGCAATCAACGAGGTGGCGAAGACCGCATTGGGTCTGATGCACTTCGAGAATGTGAATGCTGCGATTGCGGCGGGTGATGCGGATTTGTTGCAGGAGAAGAAAGACGGAAGCTGTGTTCGCGGCTGCTATCGTTGCTTGCTGTCCTATTTCAACCAACCGGACCATGAGCTGATCGACCGCTCGAGCTCGGAAGTGGCGCAATTCCTGATCGATCTTGCACGCGGCACTATTTCCCTTGCTGCGAAGCCGACCGCTGGAACGGTGGCATCACCATGGATCGAAGCATTCAGCGCCGCAGGCATTCCCCAAGTCGATACGATGCCTGCGAGCTTTGGTGGACGCGAATTCGAGTTCGTTTGGCGCGCATTCGCGGTTGCCGCAACGACCGCTGACATGACAGCAGAAGCTGAGGCAGACGCGATGAACAAGGGCTGGGTCGTTTTTGGATTGCCTTCGGTTCCGTCGGAAGGACTGCCGGATGGCTTCATGAAGAATTTTGAAGGTTGATATGACGGTGAATTTTACTCCTGGAGACCTTGTCAGAGCGCGCGGTCGTGAATGGGTTGCCTTGCCGCCACCCGGTGAGAGCCTGCTCGCCCTGCGCCCCCTCTCGGGCAATGAAAACGATATCGTGGTTCTTGCTCCGGATCTCGAGCTTACACCGGTAGAAGCCGCTCGGTTCGACCTGCCTGACGATGCGCGCACGACAGTGCAGTCCAAGGCGGCGCTTCTTGCCGACGCGTTGCGACTGACCCTCCGCCGGGGGGCAGGCCCGTTTCGGTCCGCCGCACAGCTTGCTTTTGAGCCTAGGACCTACCAACTGGTTCCGCTTCTCATGGCCCTTCGGCTTCAGGTCCCGCGTCTGTTGATTGCCGACGACGTCGGCATCGGTAAGACCATCGAAGCCGGTCTGATCCTCCGCGAACTGATGGATCGCGGAGAGGTCGATACGTTTTCGGTTCTCTGCCCTCCGCACCTCGTGGACCAGTGGATCACCGAGCTGAAGGATCGCTTCGGGATCGATGCCGTTGCCGTCACCTCCGGGACTGCCGCACGTCTGGAGCGCAACCTCCCATTGGCGCAAACCCTTTTCGATGCCTACCCCTTCACTGTGGTCAGCCTTGACTACATCAAAGCCGAGAAACGTCGGGATGGGTTCGCCAGGGCCTGTCCGGATTTCGTTATCGTAGATGAAGCACACGCCTGTGTAGGGACGCACAAGGGAAAGCAGCAGCGCTTCGACCTGCTCCAAGGCCTTGCACGCGACCCTGAGCGTCGGTTGATCTTGCTGACAGCCACGCCACACTCAGGGGACGAAGATGCGTTCGCTCGGCTGCTGTCGCTGATCGACACGGAATTCGGGACCGTCAACTTCGACAACCAAAAATACCGCGAGCGCCTAGTCAGGCACTTTGTTCAGCGGCGGCGCGTCGACCTGGTCGAGGGGGACTGGGATGAGAACCGCTCGTTCCCCAAGCACGAGACCACCGAATACTCGTATCGCCTGAACGAAGAGCATCGGGCCTTCCAAGAGGCCGTACTTGATTACTGCTTCTCGGTCGTGTCTCGGGCTGGGGACGCGCAAAAGGATCGCCGGCTTGCCTTCTGGGGCACTCTGGCACTGATGCGCTGTGTCGGATCGTCACCCGCAGCCGCAATGAGCGCGTTGCGAAACCGGGCTTCCAATGAAGACAACCGCCTCGAGCAGCAGATCTACGACGAAGATGGCGATGACGAAGACGCCGTGGACATTGAGCCAAACACCGTCTTCTCAAATGATCCCGCTCTCCAAGAGCTACTCGAAAAGGCTAGCGAACTTCTGACGGCCGAAGATCCCAAACTGAACGCCCTTATCAAAGCCCTCAAACCCTTGATCAAAGACGGCGCTGACTCCGTGGTCTTCTGCCGCTACCTCGCCACTGCCGAGCATGTGAAGGAAGGGCTTCGTAAGGCCTTCCCCAAGCTGAATGTGCAAGCCGTGACGGGTGAATTGACGCCGGACGAACGTCGCGATCGCGTCGCAGAAATGGCGGCGGAAGAAAGTGCCGCCACAGATCAACGCATCCTTGTCGCCACGGACTGCCTGTCGGAGGGGATCAACCTTCAACAGCTGTTCGACACCGTGATCCACTACGACCTTTCCTGGAACCCGACGCGCCATCAACAGCGCGAAGGTCGCGTGGATCGTTTTGGGCAACCCGCCGAACTCGTTCGCTCGATCATGATGTTTTCGCCCGACAGCGCCATCGACGGTGCCGTCTTGGACGTCATTCTTCGCAAAGCCGAGGAAATCCGCAAGGCGACGGGCGTGACTGTGCCTCTCCCCGACGAGCGGGGACCGGTCACCGATGCGCTGATGGCTGCAATGATGCTCCGCCGTGGAGGTGGCAGCCACAAGCAGCTGACGCTGGACCTGCAAATCGGTGACGGCATCCAGGTGATGGAGACTCGCTGGCGCGATGCAAGCGAGAACGAAAAGCGGTCACGCGCCCGGTTTGCACAAAACGCCATGAAGCCGAGTGAAGTCGCACATGAATGGGACAAGGTGAAGTCCCTGCTTGGAACGCCAGCGGAAACGCTCGAATTTCTCGAGCGCGCGATGTCTCGGTTCGGGGTGCCCCTCGAGAAGAAGAAAGTACTGCAGTTCGCCCACGTGCATGCCCTTCAGGATAGCCTCAAAGAAAAGCTGGAGCAGCGCGGGCTGAAGGGCTCTCTGAAATTGGCCACTCAGGAACCGGTACCCTCTGGTGCTTCGCTTCTGACCAGAACCCATCCGCTGACATCGTCTCTGGCAGAAAGCCTGCTTGAGGCATCTCTCGACACCGAAGCATTGCCGGATCTGGGCATCGGTCGTGTCGGGGCCTGGCCGAGTGCCGCCGTCACTCAGATGACGCGGGTTGCGCTTTTGCGCATTCGTTACAAGCTTACGGTCCATGCGCGGCGCGAACGCCTTCTGCTGGCTGAAGAGGCTGCTCTTATTGCCCTGGACAGCAACTCGGTGATCGCCTCTGGCAGTGAGGCGCGCGCGCTGCTTGCCTCTCCCGCTACTGCTGATCTCGCGCCTGTTGCCCGCGATCGGATAATCAACACGGCGAAGGCGGCCCTTCCTGACCTGCTGGGCGGCCCGATTGCCGATTTCGTGCAAAAGCGTGCCGCGGAGCTGGTTGAAGACCACGCCCGTCTTCGTGCTGCTGCCGGTTCCGCGTCGCGTGTCAGTGTGGAGCCGATCATTCCCCCAGACGTTATCGGCCTCTTCGTTCTTGTTCCGGGGGAGGTGTAATCATGGCACGCAAACCAATTACCGATATGTCCGCATGGCCGTCGCTAAGCCTCGAAGGCAACCTGATCGCGCCTGCGATGATCGCCAAGATCGATCAGCGCCAGGCACCCGAGCAATCCGCCGAGGAATACGGGGTTCGAAAAGGTCTCCAGATCCGCGAGGAAATCGCCACCGCTTTCCGCGTAGGCCAATCGCATTTTGACGCCTTTGCGAAGATCGAGCACCCCTCGGCCGTAGCAACCTCACGTTTCATCGCGGACTTCTTCAAAGAAACCTTCGGATACACCGACCTCGCGGTGGCAGCGGCACCGATCGCCCTGATCGCGTCCGATCGTGTGCCTGTCGTCGTCGTCCCGCCGTCCGAGCTGCTCGATCGCCGCAGCCCAACGCTTTCGACGGACCGGTCGCGCTCTCCCGCCTTCGCCCTTCAGGACCACCTGAATGATCGGGACGAGGCCCTTTGGGGCATTGTGACCAACGGGATGCAGTTGCGCCTCATGCGCGATAATGCCTCTCTGACCCGCCCCGCCTATATCGAGGCCGATCTGGCGCAGATGTTCACCAACGAGGACATCGCGTCCTTCGCGGCGCTCTGGCTCCTGATCCACCGCACTCGCTTCGGCGCGGCAGATACCCCGGCCACCGATTGCCCTCTCGAACGCTGGCGCGATGTCGGCTCCAAGGAAGGCGAAGCCGCGCGTGATCGCCTGGCCGGTCAGGTCCAGCTGGCTCTCAAACTGCTCGGCTCGGGCTTCCTAGAGGCCAACCCCGACCTCGCCGCGAAACTGCGCTCCGGCGAAGTCAACCTGACCGAGTGGTTCAACGAACTCCTGCGTCTCGTGTACCGCCTGATCTTCCTCATGGTGGCCGAGGATCGGAACCTTCTGCACCCCACCAACGCCAAGACCGACGCGCGCGCTCTCTACGCCCAAGGATACTCCCTCGCAGCCCTGCGCAAGCAGTGCTACCGGGCCGTGACCTGGGACAAGCACCATGACCGCTACGAAGGCGTCAAGATCGTCTTCAAGGCGCTCGCCCATGGCCAGCCACCACTTGCGCTTCCGGCGCTCGGTGGTCTCTTTGCAGACGACCGTCTGCCCCACCTCGAAACCGCCCGCCTGCGCAACAAGGCGTTCATGGAGGCGCTCTACCGCCTCTCCTGGCTCGCCGACAAGACCGGCATGGTCCCCGTCAACTGGCGCGCGATGGAGACCGAGGAACTGGGCTCCGTCTACGAATCCCTTCTCGAACTCCAGCCCCAGCTGGGCGACGACGGCAAGACGCTGCGCTTCGCCTCCGAGGCGGCTGAGCAGAAGGGCAACCAGCGCAAGACCACCGGCTCCTACTACACGCCCGACAGCCTCGTTCAGGCGCTGCTCGACACCGCGCTCGACCCCGTGCTCGACAAGACCGAGGCCGAGGCGAACGATCCCGCAAAGGCGCTGCTGAAGCTGTCGGTGATCGACCCTGCTTGCGGTTCGGGTCACTTCCTGCTGGCCGCCGCCCGCCGCATTGCCACGCGCCTTGCGCGCATCCGGGCCGAGGGCACGCCCTCGCTCGCCGACTTCCGCCATGCCCTTCGCGATGTTGCGCGCTGCTGCATCCACGGGGTAGACCGCAACCCGATGGCGGTGGAGCTGACCAAGGTTGCGCTTTGGATCGAGACAGTGGACCCCGGCCTTCCCCTCGGCTTCTTCGACGCGCAGATCCGCTGCGGCGACGCGCTGCTGGGTGTGTTCGACCTGAAAGTGTTGGAGGACGGCATCCCCGATGCCGCCTACAAGCCGCTGACCGGCGACGACAAGGACGTCGCCAAGTTCTACGACCGCGCCAACAAGGACGCGAAGAAAGGTCAGGGCACGTTTGATTTCACCGGTGGGCGGTCCGATCTGCCCACCGCGCCGCTCTCGGCCGAGTTCTCCGACCTGCGCGACCTGCCGGAGGACACCGTTGACGATGTGGAGGCCAAGGCAAAGGCGTACCGGTCCCTCCGCAAGCAGGACGCCTTCCTGCGGGCGCGGATGGGCTGCAACCTTTATGCGGCCGCGTTTCTGTTGCCGAAGAGCGGAGAAGTGCCAAACGGCGATTCCGAACGGACCGTGCCGACCTCGCAGGATGTCTGGCTGGCGGTTGGTCAGGGCAAAGGCCGCAAGCCCATCATGGCGAACGCGAAGGCGGCGACGCAGGCGCGGGCGCTGCATTGGCCGCTCGAGTTTCCCGACATCATCGCGCGCGGAGGTTTCAACGTTGTTCTTGGCAACCCGCCATGGGAGCGGATTAAGCTGCAGGAGAAGGAGTTCTTTGCCTCACGTTCGCCCGAAATAGCGAGTGCCCGTAACAAGGCTGCACGCGACCGGCTGATCAAGGCGCTGGAAAATTCCGAACCCGGGACCGCTGACCGCGCGCTATTCGATGGTTTTGTCCGGGCGAAGCGAGAGTCGGAGGCGATTGGCGAATTTGTCCGTGTTGCAAATGATGATGGTGGGCGCTTTGCCCTGACCGGGCGGGGCGATGTGAACACCTACGCTCTGTTCGCCGAACTTTTCGCTGATCTCGCGCGGCAACGGGCTGGGGTGATCGTTCCAACGGGCATTGCCACAGATGCCACCACGGCCCCTTTCTTTGCACATTTGGTGAAGTGCAAGCGGCTGGCGCGACTGGTAGACTTCGAAAACTCGAAGCCTATCTTCCCGAGTGTTCACCGCAGCTTTAAGTTCGCTCTCCTGACCATAGGCCATGACGAGCCCGCCGCTCATTTTGCCTTTTTCCTGACCGAGCCCACGCAGCTGGCCGAACCCGAGCGCAACTTCACCCTATCGCCCGCCGACATTGCTGCGATCAATCCGAACTCTAAGACCGCGCCTGTATTCCGCTCCCGTTCAGATGCGGAACTGACAGCGAAGATATACTTGAACTCTGGGGTTCTGATTGATGAGGGAAAACCTGATATCGGCAATTCTTGGGGCGCTTACTACATCAGATTGATCGACTACGGCGATCATTCGTCAGAATTGTATACAGCGGAACGTGCAGCATCAGAAGGTTTCGAACCTAGCGGAGCTGACTGGAACAAAAAATTAGAGGTGCTTCGACCCGTCTATGAGAGCAAATACGTCCATCAATTTGATCACCGTTATGCTCGAGCCGAAGGTTCCGACGGAGTGGAACTTACGTCCCTGAGCGAACGTGAATCAGATTATGAGTTCAAGCCCCGTTATTGGATTGGCTCGAAATTTTTTGACTCCCTAGCGGCCAGAACCGAATTCAAGAAAAAATGGTTCTTGGCATATCGTGACATTGCCCGATCAAACGATAACAGAACATTGATTGCCTCAGCTATCCCGAGGAGGCCCGCTGCGCGCAATCTTCCCGTGCTAGGTTTCGATAACTCCAAACCTGGGCATCTCCTGCTAGCGAACATGAACTCGATGGTTGTCGACTACGTTGCGCGCCAATCGCTAACTGGTGCCCATATGACCTTCACGATTCTCAAGCAACTTCCAATTCTCCCTCCAGATTTCTACACCGAACCCCGCCTGGCCTTCATCACCCCGAAGGTGCAGGAACTCACTTACACATCGCACAGTCTCGCCCCCTTCGCCCGCGATCTGGGCCATGACGGCCCGCCATTCGTCTGGGACGAGGACCGCCGCGCCAATCTGCGCGCCGATCTCGACGCCTTCTACGCCCGCGCCTACGGCCTGACCCGCGACGAGCTGCGCTACATCCTTGACCCCGCCGACGTGAAGGGCCCCGACTACCCCTCGGAAACCTTCCGCGTCCTCAAGGAAAAGGAAATCCGTCAACACGGCGAATACCGCACCCGCCGCCTCGTCCTAGAAGCCTGGGACCGGATGGAGCAGGATGGCACGTTTGCCGCTCTCGGCATGGCTGACGGAGCAACAGCCGTCGCCCAACAAATCGAGCCTTCTCCGCTTGACCAGTATCAGGATGCAGTTTGGGCGTGGCCTCAAGGAATCGATGAGCGAGATAGGGTTCGGGCCCAGCTTCGGGCGATGGTGGGTATCCTGCCGGAACCCTCCGATGTCCGTCGAGTCCGTCTGGCCGCGCTAGCTTGCCTTCAGCCCGCTCTGCTGGATGGGTTCCTGTCGGAAGCGGATCGCCGAGAGTGGCAACGTCTCATGGTGCACTCGACAGGCTTGACTCAGCTTGTGCCGCCAACGAATTCAGCATGGGGCGCGGCCTTCAATGAACTTGTTTCCTCTGCGGTGTTGGATGTCTCATCCGACGGCACACAATGGAGTGCGGGTTCGAAGCTTGATCGATCGACTCTGAATGCAAGCGATCCTGCAGTCGGCCGCGCAATCTTTGCATGGACGAGGCTGGAAGGTGTGGATCTGGAGCATGGACTGACGCAAGTTTCGGCCGAAGTTCTGCCCTTTATTCGGGAGGGCAATCTTGCAGCGTGACCTGTTTCACCCGTCTGAGATTGAATTCAACCTGCCGGAAGGGCAGCAAGGGCCGCGCCTGTGGGTTCGGCGCCTGGCGCTCTGGCAGGATCCTCAGAGCCTGCTGCGCGACATCGAGCTTCGGCGTGGAGTCAACATCATCTGGTCGCCTGATCTTTCAATGAACGAAACAGGTGCCACCCCTCACGGCAGCGGCAAGACCACGTTCTGCCGTCTGATCCGATATTGCTTGGGCGAGCGAACGTTCGCAAACGATGAACAGCGCCCGCTCATGCAGCAAAAATTGCCCAACGGCTTTGTTGGCGCCGAAGTCATCGTTGATGGCGAGTGTTGGGTGGTCACCCGTCCGATTGGCATAAACCTGCCATCCCGCGCCACCCGCGCAGAACGGATCGAGGAGACATTTGACCAGCTTCTGGTCGGCACTGAACCTCCAACGATCGCGCCGGTGATCTCCGACAGATTTTGTGCCCGGTATCGAGATCAGGTTCCGGACAACTTGAAGGCAGAGCAAGTCTGGGACGTCCTGCTGGCTTGGCTCACCCGCGATCAGGAATGCCGTCTGGATGATGTTTTCGATTGGCGTTCTAAGCGGTCCGGTTCGGGATCACCTGCACAGGAGCTTTCACTTGAGACAAGGCTGACTGTCGTGCGCCTGGCCATCGGCGCGCTCTCCGCGGACGAGGTTCAAGCCACGAAGCAGGCCAGAGCGCATACACGCGAGCGCGATAGTCTGCGTGAGAAGCTTGGTCATCTCGACTGGTTCCAAAGTCAAAGGTTCTACGAGCTTTGTGAGCGCCTTTCATACCCCAAAGACCGTGATCCGACTGAAGAGGTCGTTCGAAAGGAGTTGATCGACAAGGCGCATGAAGAGCTTGCGAAGGCCCTCGGCACCGAGCACTCAAAGGGCAATCGCCCCGGCGACGCTCTGCGTGCCAAGCGAAACACTCTGCAATCCGAACGGAACAAAAGCAGCGACGAAAGGGCAGAAAAGAAAGCCACTTTGAACAGCCTGCCGAGTCAGATTGCCGCTGCTCGCGCCGAACAGGGAACCGAGCAAGCGAGACTTGAGACCGGCGTTATTGTCCGTTGCGCAATTTGCCATGTCAGCATCGATGAAGTGAAGGCCAAAGGATGCGGGGTATCATTGCAGCGATGCAACCTTGACGAGGTAAGAGCGCGGATTGAACAAACCGAGAAAAATGTAGCTGAGCTGGAGCGTCAGATACTGGCGCTGCCGGGAGAAATCGAAAAACTCGATCGGGAAATCGCTCGATTGGATGGTGAGATTTCCAAAATTGACGAATCTTTCTCTCAACTCGAACAGCAGGTCTCTGACGCCAACCGGGCTATCAACTACGCGCAGGACCTGGTGAGAGAAGCTAGCTGGTTCGACCGCCAGTTAGGCAAGCGCGTCGGAATCACTCAAAGTTTGGCTGGCGTTGATATGATGCTCGAAGGCCAGCGGCAAAAGATGGGTTTGGAACGAGAGCGCGCTACGGCAACAATAGGTGATCTGGAAACATACTTTCGACAGCTCGTTACGACACTGATGCCCAATGGTTGTACTGGGAAATTGAAGCTAGACGGCAACGGCCTTCATCCCGAGATATTGCTCGATCGTGGCGCAGGGCTTTCAACGGCGGCAGTAGAGTCGTTCAAAATCGTAGCTTTTGACCTCGCAGCCATGATCCTTTCTGTAAACGGAAAGGCTGAACTACCATCTTTCCTTATCCACGACAGTCCGCGTGAAGCGGACCTTGACGCCGGCATTTACTCAAACCTCTTTGATTTCGCGTTGAGCTTGGAAGAAAAGGCAAGCCCGCCGCCATTTCAGTATATTATCACTACAACCACCGCCCCGCCACAAATCACTGCCGATCATCATGCACTAAGGCTGAAACTGTCATCGACTCCTCCTGAGGCTCGGCTGTTTGCGATGGACTTTTGATGATCGAGAAACCTCAATCCTTCGTTACCCGTCAGGAGTGCGAGAAGGTCATGTACCAGAACGGCTTCCGACGCCCCCATGGCGAAGTCGATGGCTGGCAGCGGTACAGTTCGACGACCGCGCAGGGGTCGGTCTGGCTCGGGCGGGAGACTTCTGGCGCGTGGCTCCTCGCGTTAGATCACGCCGGTATTATCGCAGAGATTGGAATTGAAACGTCCGATGCCGCAGGACCTGGCCTCGCACGTTTCCGATTTGCCTCACTGGCACCGCTCTATGCCGTGATGCCAAGGGTTTATGAGCTTGCTGTAAGTCTTCCTGATGCACCACTTCAAGAGTTCCTTCACCGCACGCAAAACTTGCCGTCGACTACAGAAGCGGAACGCCTTGTGGTCCAGCGTGTCGGCCAGAACATCTTTCGTGAGCGTCTGATCAAATACTGGCGGGGGCGATGCCCTCTGACCGGGATTGTCGACAAGCCGCTTCTCCGTGCCTCTCACATCAAGCCATGGCGCGACTGTGAAAACGACGCAGAGCGTCTGGATGTCCACAATGGCTTTCTTCTTTCGGCTCTCTGGGATGCCGCATTCGACAACGGTCTCGTGACCTTTGATCCTGAGGGTATCCCGATCTTCTCGGAACGCTTATGTAAGTTGGCGCAATCACAGCTGCATTATGAAACGCCTATCAAATTGAACGCAAAACATCGAGTATTTCTCGAGTGGCATAGGGACTATGTCTTTAAGGATTAGGAGCATAGCCCCCCGGAATGAGCACAATTCGCACGTTCCGAGCTTTCGTCCTTTCGGGTCGGCACTGTCCTCGAGAGGACAGAAACCTGTCGTAAAGGAACGATCAGGTGTCATTCGTCACTTTTGTTCAAGTGGTGAGCCGTGATGGGTTCGAACCATCGACCTACTGATTAAAAGTCAGTTGCTCTACCAGCTGAGCTAACGGCCCACTTGAGGCCCGCTAAGTAGGAAAACCGCGCAGGGGGGTCAACCCCAATTGTAAGGTTTTTCTGAACTTAATGCAGGATTCTATTTTCGTAGATTTGATTCACAACGATACCGCTACACGCTGGCTTACCTTGACATCAAATTATCGAATTCATCGAGGGTCGAAACGACCTTTTCGCCGACTTCGCGCAAGACTTGGGCGACAGGCTTCCCTGCAAAGGGGCCAGCGTCTGGACCGAAGCTTACTTCAACTGAGACAATTGGTTCGCCGTCAAACGACGGTTTGACGCTGGAAGCAATAAGCCGCATGGTCTTGCTAGCGTCGCCACCGACAGCGGCGTCGTGCAGTTGCTGGTTTCCAATTGATATCTTCCTGAACTTGATATCGGCAAAGGTGACAGTGGGAATGATAAGGTTGTGCTTATCGTCATTGTTTAACTGCCCGAAGTACCACAAGTGATCCCCAACATCATTTTCAGGTCTTATAGTATTGCAAAAAAGTTCGTTGGAGCCGGGCAGTGCGTCTTCCATATTTTTCAGATCACCGTGATTTACTGCGTTTTCTCGACTTTCATTGACAGGAAAGTGGCATCTAGCTTCTTTAATCTTCGTGCGAATGATGGCGGAAGCCAAGTGATCCAGCGCAGACCGAAAGTTGTGCAAAGCCTCACCAACAATGAGCGCAAATTGCTCTGGAATTGGTTTCGATGGTTCATACTCAAGTCCATAAAAGACACTCGGTCCACCGGGGTATCCAGTCTCAAAACGCTCTGTTTGTCTTAACTCATAGAAATCGCTGGGAAGTCGTTCCGACATTTCGACGATTTGATCGATGTGCCTGTTTGCTTGTTCAGTTTTAAGCCGAGGCCCACGCATTATGGTTTCTCTAAGCTCTCTATCAATAATTGAAGGCACCTCGTGAAATCCCTTGTGTGTGTGAGACTAAAACACAACGAGGAGACCCGAACTTCCTCCAAGAATCAAGCAGCGGACGACTGCTCTCGAAACTAATTTAACAGCATTGAAATCGGTCTACTCAAAGAGGCACGATAGGACCCTCTTAGTCTAGCTATGCTTCTTAAATCAGTTCCGAGAAATCCTTGGTTTCCGCGCCCGGACGGAAGACATAGGCGCGGAAAGACCTTCAACGCGCAGAGACAGAAGGGCGCAGCAACTCGTTAAACTCAAGCACATTTCCGTCGGGGTCGCGCAGAAAGACAACTCTGCGCCGGTTGCTATAGATCACCGGACCTTCTGAAATCGCGATGCCATTGCGTTCAAGCTTCAGCAGCAGATCATCCATGTCTTCGACAACAAAGGCCGCATGGGTAACACCGGGCCATTTGATCGGTTCATCCTGCAGGATGTTGCGATCATCCGGGCGTTTGGCGCCGTTGAAGATCAGGTTGATATAAACCCCATCGGCATTGCGCATTTCGTTGGCATGATACTTTGGCAGGTCAATGACCTCTTCCCAGCCGAGCAATTCATAGAACTTGCGGGCGACATCCCGGTCAGTGACCCGGATGCCCACATGTTCATAGGATGTAACCCGAAACGCCATCAGAGTTCCGGCATCGTGATGAAGTTATCCAGCGCTTTGATCCGGTCGATCCACGCCGCAACATTGGGGTGATCGCCAACCGGGACACCACCTTCGTGGCCCAGCGCCACATAGGGGAAGCAGGCAATGTCCGCGATGGTCGGGCGGTCCAGCGCCAGCCAGTCGCGGCTTTCTAAGCGCGCTTCAAGCAACGCCAGCACGCGTTGCGCCTTCTTCACCGCCAATGCCTGATCCAGCTTGAACCCGAATTTGTCATGCAAACGGGCGTCATTTGGGCCGCGCGCAATTTCGTTCTCGGCCATCATCAGCCATTCCATCACCTGCGCCTGAGCGCCGGCTTCGGTCGGCAACCAGGCTTCCCCACCATATTTGCGGGCCAGATAGATCAGGATGGCCTGCGAATCGCGCAGGGTCAGATCACCATCGCTTAGGATTGGAATTTCCTTGAACGGGTTCATGTCGCTCAGGGGGGGGCGGGTGTGCTCGCCATCCAGAAAATCCACCGGAATCAGGGTGTAGTCTTTCTGGATCAGCGACAGAAACAGTCGCACCTTATAGCAGTTGCCAGACAGTTCGAGATCGTAAAGTTCCATAGCCCCTAGGGCCTCCTCCGTTTCGAGGCGACACCCAATGTCGCCCTTGTCCCAAACAGTCTGCCCGGCAAGTGATATTGTCGGTAGGTGGCATTTTTGATTATGATCTTTCCTAAAATCGGAAAGATAAAAATGGACAAGCTTCGCGCGATCAAAGTTTTTGTCAAAGTTGCCCAGTCTGACAGCCTGTCCGCGGCCGCGCGGCAGATGGGTGAGCCCCTTACCAACGTCAGCCGCCTGTTGACGCAGCTTGAGGCCGAGCTTGGCTGCTCTCTGATTCATCGCACCACAAGGCAAATGGCCCTGACCGCCGAGGGACGGAATTACCTGACCGTGTGCAAACTGTTGCTGGACGATCTGGAACAGGCCGAACTGCAGCTAACCGGGCAAGCCACAGAACTGTCCGGTGAAATCGTGGTGACCGCCCCGGTGGCCTTTGGGCGGCTGCATGTTCTGCCCGTCATCAACCTGTTTTTGCGGCAATACCCCAAGATCTCGGCCAAACTGATGCTGCTGGACCGGCAGGTGGATATGCTGGACGAAGGCATAGATGTGGCTTTGCGTATTGGCCATCTGCCCGATTCTGCGCATCTGGCCACCCACGTTGGTACGCAATCCCTGATCACCTGCGCTGCGCCAAATTATCTTAAGGAACGCGGCACGCCGCTGCAGGTTCAGGACCTGCCCTCGCATGACCTGATCATGTTCACCGGACGGCCCAGCGGCGCACGTTGGGTCTATAAGAGCCAAGCGCATGGGCAAAAGGCGATCCGCCTGCAACCGCGCCTGTCGGTCAACACCGCAGAAGCCGCGATAGAATCCGCCGTAGCCGGGCTGGGGATCACCCGGGTGCTGGCCTATCAGGCGCAAGCGCAGATCGACGCCGGAGAACTGATCCCCGTGCTGACTGAATTCGATGACACCACGATCCCGGTTAATCTGCTACGCTGGCCCAACCGGACCGACCCGCAAAGGGTACGAGAGTTCATCAACTTTGCCTCGAAACAACTGCGCGCGCGAACCTGACACCGGATTGTCTGGATTCTGCGCGCAAGCGGGTTTATATGCCGCCCCATGCTTAAGACGACCGCCCAAACCGGCCTGCCCTTCATGAAAATGCACGGGCTTGGCAATGACTTCGTTGTCATCGACCAGCGCACGGATGCCGTGGCGCTGACGGATGCGCTGGTGCAGGCGATTGCCGATCGTCGCATGGGCGTGGGATTCGATCAGCTGGCAACCATTGAGCCCGCACAGAACGCCGATGCGCGGCTGGTGTTCTATAACTCTGATGGCTCGCAATCTGCGGCCTGTGGCAACGCCACCCGCTGTATCGCACGGCATCTGATGAATGAAACCGGCCGGGACGCCCTGACGCTGGAAACAGAGCGCGGGTTTCTACGGGCCGAGGAGGCCGGCGATGGTCTGACCCGCGTCAATATGGGGGCCCCTTTGCTGCACTGGGATCAGGTGCCTCTGTCGCATGAAATGGACACGCTGGAGCTGCCGATCGAGGGCAGTCCCACGGCCACCGGCATGGGCAACCCGCATTGCACCTTTTTCGTGGATGACGCCGAGGCGGTCGACCTGGAGGCCCGCGGCGCCGAAATCGAACACCACCCGCTTTTCCCCGAACGCACCAATGTGCAGTTCGCCAGCCTGATTGGCCCCGACCATCTGCGGATGCGGGTGTGGGAGCGGGGCGTGGGTGTGACGCTGGCCTCGGGCTCATCGTCTTGCGCCACGGCGGTCGCCGCTGCGCGGCGCGGGCAGACCGGGCGCAAGGTGCGCATTGAGCTGGATGGCGGCACGATCTGGATCGACTGGCGCGAGGATGGCGTTTGGATGACCGGCGCCACCATGCATGTGGCCGATGGTGTTCTGACGCCCGCGTTTATCGCAGCCGCGCAATGACCCAGCCACCCAAATTCACCACGCTGGGCTGTCGCCTGAACGCTTATGAGACCGAGGCGATGAAAGAGCTGTCGGCGCAGGCGGGCGTGGAGAACGCCGTGGTGGTGAACACCTGCGCCGTCACCGCCGAGGCCGTCCGCAAAGCCCGTCAGGAAATCCGCAAACTGCGCCGCGACAACCCCGATGCCACGCTGATCGTCACCGGCTGCGCCGCCCAAACCGAACCTGCGACCTTTTCGTCGATGGACGAGGTCGATATGGTCATCGGCAACACTGAGAAAATGCAGGCCGACACATGGCAGCGCATGGCCAAAGGCCCCGATTTCATCGGCGACGCGGAAAAGGTGCAGGTGGACGACATCATGTCAGTCACCGAAACCGCCGGCCATCTGATTGACGGCTTCGGCACCCGCTCCCGCGCTTATGTGCAGGTGCAAAACGGCTGTGATCACCGCTGCACGTTCTGCATTATTCCTTATGGCCGGGGCAATTCGCGCTCGGTCGCGGCGGGCGTTGTGGTTGACCAAATCAAACGCCTTGTGGATCGCGGCTATAATGAGGTGGTGCTGACCGGCGTTGATCTGACCAGCTGGGGCGCGGACCTGCCCGGCGAACCGCGTTTGGGCGATCTGGTCATGCGCATACTGAGGTTGGTGCCCGACCTGCCGCGCCTGCGGATCAGCTCGATTGATAGCATCGAGGCCGATGAGAACCTGATGCAAGCCATCGCGACCGAGCCTCGTTTGATGCCCCATCTGCACCTCTCCTTGCAGTCGGGCGACGATATGATCCTGAAACGGATGAAACGCCGCCACCTGCGGGATGATGCAATTGCGTTCTGCCAAGAGGCGCGAAAGCTGCGCCCCGATATGACCTTTGGCGCCGATATCATCGCGGGCTTCCCCACGGAAACCGACGCGATGTTCGACAACAGCCTGAAACTGGTCACCGACTGCGATCTGACCTGGCTGCATGTGTTCCCGTATTCAAAACGCGAGGGCACCCCGGCGGCGCGCATCCCCGATCAGGTAAACGGCAACATCATCAAAGCCCGCGCCGCCAAACTGCGCGCCGCAGGCGACGCGCAGGTGCAACAGCATCTGGCCGCGCAGGTGGGGCTGACCCATCAGGTGCTTTTGGAAAACCCCCATATGGGCCGCACCGCGCAGTTTACTGAGGTCAGCTTTGACAGCCCGCAGGTTGAGGGGCAGATTGTCGAGGCGCAGATCACCGGGATCAAAGGCGCGCAGCTTGTGGCATAAGAGGCTCTGATGCACCCCAACCCCGCCTTTCGCAAAACCGAACCCCAGCGCAATCTGGCCTTTGCGCGCCAGCGTGGCTTTGGCGTGCTGTCCATCAACAGCGACCCCGCCCCGCTGATCTCTCATGTGCCGTTTATCCTGAACGCCGAGGGCACGCAGGCCGACCTGCATCTGGTGCGGTCAAACCCCATCGCCCGGATGGGCGGCGGCGCTGCCGTGTTGGCGGTCAGTGGGCCAGATGGGTACGTGTCGCCCGATTGGTACGAGGTCGACGATCAGGTGCCGACATGGAACTACGTCGCCGTGCATCTGCGCGGCACTTTGGAACTGCGCCCGCAAGAAACGTTGCTCCCGCATCTGCAACAACTGTCCGACCAGTTCGAGGCTCAGCTGGCCCCCAAACCCATCTGGAAAACCGAAAAGGTCAGCCAACCCGCGTTGGACAAACTGCTGCGCATGATCGTGCCTGCCCGACTGACCATTGAAACAGTGGATGGCACCTGGAAGCTGAACCAGAACAAGACCGCCGAAGCCCGCCAAAACGCCGCCACGCAAATCGCGCAAAGCCCCATCGGGACAGAGCTGGCCGCACTGGCCGAACTGATGAAAAACGCCTTTTAATAGCGTTGACTTAGGTCTGTTTGTCTTGAACACTTAGACCATTGTCTATTCGTGAATGCCTTATGCAAAAAATTACCGCCTTGCTCATTTTTCTTACCACATCCGCCTGTATGGAAGGCGGTGGCGTAGCAACCGACCCAGACGAAATCGTAACCGCGAAAACGGCTGCCCAGGTATTTGCCAACACCTGCCTCGCGCCCCCAGCAAAGGGGCAGGATTTGTCCACGGCGCTCGGCAGCAGTGACGCGTTTCAAAGAGCGGGCCGCAAGGGGCCGGGGCCCAAAACAGTTGTTTACGATGGCCCGAACGGCATGACGGGCGTGCGTCAGATGTTTGTAAACGATAATGGCACCAAGACGGCTTCTTGCGCCATCTACGCCACTGTGTCCGACCGGGAAAACATTCACAATGAAGCCGAGAATGCTGTTGAACAGGTCTTTGGCTTTGTGACGACAAGCGACAAATCGGGTCAGGCATGGTCAGGGACAACATTCACCCCAAGCGGGTTTGTTTTTGAGGTTGTCTCGTCGCGCTTGGGGGACGGAAGCGGATTGCTTTACCAACCTGTGGGCAACGTCACACTGACCATTCGTCAGGCGCCTGTTAAGATCGAGTTTCACTACAATTAGGTAAACGATCGTCGGTAAGCACCGCCCAAACGCATTTGGGCGTTTGGCATCTGGTCCAAACCGGTCTGGATGTTGGCCGCATAATACCATAGCGATGGCGTATGACCCCGATCCTCTATTCCTTCCGCCGCTGCCCCTATGCGATGCGCGCCCGTCTGGCTTTGGTCAGCGCGGGCATCACCTGTGAGCTGCGCGAGGTTGTGTTGCGTGACAAGCCCGCCGAACTGATTGCAGCGTCACCCAAGGCAACGGTGCCGGTTCTGGTGGTCGGCGATCAGGTGATCGACGAAAGCCGGGACATTATGCTGTGGGCCCTAAATCGGAATGACCCCGAGCATTGGCTGGACATGCCCGCCGAAGGCCACGTGCTGATCGACCAGATCGAAGGCCCGTTCAAATTGGCGCTGGATCGGTATAAATACGCCTCGCGACACCCGGAACTGGACCCTATGGAACAGCGCCAGATCGCCGCTAATGTGTTGCGTGGGTTTGACGCCCGGCTCAACGGGCAGGATTGGCTTTTCGGTGACGCACCTACATTGGCCGATATGGCGACAATCACTTTCGTGCGCCAATATGCCATGACAGATAAAAACTGGTTCGATGCTCAGCCCTGGACAAACCTGTCGCGCTGGCTGGAAACATTCATCGCATCGCCCCGGTTTTTGACCATTATGGGCAAGTATCCCCGCTGGCAGAACGGTGATCCGGCCACGTGGTTCCCCAACACACTTGGCGCGTAATCCAGATTCGAAGGGATTCGCGGATTTAACGCAGCAAACCCGGCTAATTAGGCGCGAATTTCCCGTGTTCAAGAGCCTGCTCCTCTCTGCGCGGGTCATTGATGGCGTTATCAGGCAACAATTGCTGCACCTGCGTCTATTGATCGCTGGACGATGTGGGGGAAGGTCGTTACAACCGCGCCAATTGCGCGTCTCAGGCCTTCTGTCTGAGGGGTGCAGAAGGGCCAAGGAAAGGGAGTTGTCTCGTGTCCCAAGGTGAAACTCACGATACCACACGTCGCGATTTTCTGTACTACGCCACAGGTGGCGCAGGTGCAGTAGCGACCGGTGCGGCCGTCTGGCCGCTCGTAAACCAGATGAACCCGTCTGCCGACGTTCAGGCGCTCAGCTCGATCCGCGTGGATGTTGCTGACGTTGCCGTGGGCTCGCAGCTGACGGTAAAGTACCTGGGTAAACCGATTTTCATTCGCCGTCGTACGGCTGAAGAAATCGAAGCAGCGCGTGCCGTTTCGGCTGCCGAGCTGACGATCGACCAAGGGTCGCAGAACCCCAACAAGCCCGACACGAACGCGGATGACCAAAACCGCACGCTGGATGAAGCCGGCGAGTGGCTGGTGATGGTTGGCGTTTGTACGCACCTTGGTTGCGTGCCCATCGGGGATGGCGCTGGTGAATTCGGTGGGTGGTTCTGCCCCTGCCACGGTTCGCACTACGACACTGCCGGGCGAATCCGCAAAGGCCCCGCGCCCGAGAACCTGTGGATCCCGGTCGCTGAATTCGTCGACGCAACGACGATCAAACTGGGTTAAGGGAGGGGCTTATGTCTGGTATTCCGCACGATCATTACGAACCGAAAACCGGTTTCGAGAAATGGGTTCATGAGCGTCTGCCGATCGTTGGTCTGGTATATGACACGCTGATGATCCCCACGCCCAAGAACCTGAACTGGATGTGGATCTGGGGCATCGTCCTGGCTTTCTGCCTGGGCCTGCAAATTGTCACCGGTATCATTCTTGCAATGCACTACACCCCGCATGTTGACCTGGCCTTTGCCTCGGTCGAGCACATCATGCGTGACGTGAACGCGGGTCACATGATCCGTTACCTGCACATGAACGGCGCCTCGCTGTTCTTTGTTGCTGTGTATCTGCACATCTTCCGCGGCCTGTTCTATGGCTCGTACAAATCGCCCCGTGAAATCACATGGATCATCGGCATGCTGATCTATCTGTGCATGATGGGCACTGCTTTCATGGGCTATGTTCTGCCCTGGGGTCAGATGTCGTTCTGGGGTGCAACCGTGATCACCGGCCTGTTTGGTGCGATCCCGTTTATCGGCGACGCGCTGCAAACCTGGCTGCTGGGCGGCCCGGCGGTGGACAACGCCACGCTGAACCGCTTCTTCTCGCTGCACTATCTGCTGCCTTTCGTGATCGCCGCCCTGGTTGTCGTTCACATCTGGGCCTTCCACAACACCGGCAACAACAACCCCTCGGGTGTTGAAGTGCGCCGTGGCTCGAAAGCAGAAGCCGAGAAAGACACTGTTCCCTTCTTCCCGTACTACGTGATCAAGGACGTGTTCGCGCTGGCCGTTATTCTGGCTGTGTTCTTCGCCATCGTCGGCTTTATGCCGAACTACCTGGGCCACCCCGATAACTACATCGAGGCAAACCCGCTGGCGACGCCCGCACACATCGTGCCTGAATGGTACTTCCTGCCGTTCTACGCGATCCTGCGTGCCTTCACCTCGGAAGTCTGGATTGTTCAGTTCGCATCCTTTGTGACCGGTGGCATCATCGACGCTAAGTTCTTCGGCGTGCTGGCCATGTTCGGCGCCATCGCAGTGATGGCTCTGGCACCGTGGTTGGACACTTCGTCGGTACGTTCGGGCCGCTATCGCCCGATGTTCAAGTGGTGGTTCTACCTGCTGCTTCTGGACTTCATGTTGCTGATGTGGCTGGGCGCCATGCCCGCTGAAGAGCCCTATGCAACCTTCTCGCTGATCGCTTCGGCTTACTGGTTCGCCTACTTCCTGGTGATCCTGCCGCTGTTGGGCGTGATTGAGAAACCGCAGACCCCGGTTGCCACGATCGAAGACGACTTCAACGCTCATTATGGCAAAGCCAAAGCCGAGTCGGGCGCGTCCGCCTCGACCCCGGCCGAATGAGAGAGAGGAACAAGCAAATGTTCAAAAAGCTAGCCCTTTCGACTCTGACCGCTCTGACACTCTCGGCAGGCACTGCGCTTGCCGCGGGTGGCGCGGGCCACGTCCACGACGAGCAATTCTCGTTCGAAGGCCCGTTCGGTAAGTTTGACCAGAACCAGCTGCAGCGCGGCCTTCAGGTCTACACCGAGGTTTGCTCGTCCTGCCACGGCCTCAAGTACGTGCCCCTGCGCACCCTGGCTGACGAAGGCGGTCCGCACCTGCCCGAAGATCAGGTTCGCGCCTACTCCGAGCAGAACTTCGAAGCCTATGACGAGGAACTGGAAGATTTTCGCCCGGCTAAGCCGACCGACTTCTTCCCCGAGTCGAACGACCCGAACGCCCCTGACCTGTCGCTGATGGCGAAGGCGCGTGCAGGCTTCCATGGCCCGCTGGGCACCGGCATCTCGCAGCTGGTCAACGGCATGGGTGGCGCAGAGTACATCGCTTCGATCCTGACCAGCTATAACGGTAAGGAAAAAGAAGAAGCCGGTACCGTGTTCTACGGCAACGACGCCTTCCCCGGTGGCTGGATCGCAATGGCCCCGCCGCTGTACGGTGAGGATGTTGAGTATGCCGACGGTCACTCCAACGATCTGCACCACGAAGCCGTCGACGTTTCGGCCTTCCTGATGTGGGCGGCCGAGCCCAAGATGATGGCGCGCCAGCGCGCGGGCTTTGTTGCGGTGCTGTTCTTGTCGGTTCTGTCGGTGCTGCTGTACCTGACCAACAAAAAGCTTTGGAAGCCGATCAAACAAGGCGCCAAAAAGGCCTGATCTGATCGACTTTGTAGAAAACCGAAACGCGCCCCCTGGGGCGCGTTTCTTACTTTTTAAGGCCCGTCCTGCCCGAAATCCTTGAACTTTCAAGGTGTCATGCTTAGACACATTAGGACGTGCGAATATGTTGATGGAGCCAATGCGCTTCCACCTGATCAAACCTTTGCTGCGCCACATGCCCATTTTGCAATGGGGCAGGCGCTATAACCGCGATGCGCTGGAGGGAGACCTTCTGGCCGCCGTGATCGTTACGATTATGCTTATCCCACAATCGCTGGCCTATGCGTTACTGGCCGGTCTGCCCGCGGAAATGGGGCTTTATGCGTCTATCCTGCCTTTGGTCGCCTATACGATCTTTGGCACCTCGCGCGCCTTGGCTGTCGGCCCTGTCGCCGTGGTGTCGTTGATGACCGCCGCGGCGGTGGGCAATCTGGCACTGCAAGGCACCGCCGAATATATCGCCGCTGCCATCGCTCTGGCGTTCCTATCGGGGGTGATCCTGTTGGTGATGGGAATCTTCCGGTTGGGGTTTCTGGCGAACTTCCTAAGCCACCCGGTGATCGCGGGGTTCATCACCGCGTCGGGCATCATCATTGCGACCAGCCAGATGAAACACATTCTGGGCATTGACGCCTCGGGGCATAATCTGGCCGAACTCATCGGATCCTTGGTTTCCCAAATCGGTCAAACCAACCTTTGGACGCTGATCATTGGCGCCAGTGCGACCGCCTTCTTGTTTTGGGTCAGGACCGGGCTGAAACCCATGTTGCAATCCGCCGGGCTGTCACCTCGGCTGGCGGGAAACCTGGCCAAAGCCGGCCCGGTGGGCGCCGTTGTGATCACCACCGTGCTAAGCTGGGCACTGGGACTTCACGAACGCGGAGTCGCCATCGTGGGCGACGTACCCCAAGGCCTTCCGCCGCTGACTCTGCCACGCTTTGACATGGATGTCTGGAGCAGCCTGTTTGGCTCGGCCCTGCTGATTTCAATCATCGGCTTTGTTGAATCCGTTTCGGTGGCGCAAACGCTGGCCGCCAAGAAACGCCAGCGCATCACCCCGGATCAGGAATTGATCGGGCTGGGCGCGTCAAACATCGCGGCGTCGATCAGCGGGGGATACCCGGTGACCGGCGGCTTTGCCCGTTCGGTCGTGAATTTCGACGCCGGCGCCAAGACACCCGCCGCCGGCGCCTTCACCGCCATCGGCATCGCCATTGCTGCCCTGCTGCTGACCCCCCTGCTGTACTTCCTGCCCAAGGCGACTCTGGCCGCAACCATCATTGTCGCGGTGCTGTCTTTGGTGGATTTCTCGATCCTGCGCACGACCTGGGGCTATTCCAAAACCGATTTCGCTGCTGTCACCGCGACGATTCTGCTGACGCTGGGCTTTGGCGTGGAAATCGGTGTGTCAGCCGGGGTGATCTTGTCGATCTTCCTGTTTCTTTACCGCACTTCGCGCCCGCATATCGCCGAGGTCGGCCTGGTGCCCGGCACTGAACACTTCCGCAATATCAACCGTCACAAGGTAGAGACCCGCCCGGACATCCTGACGATCCGTGTGGATGAAAACCTCTATTTCGCCAACGCGCGCTACCTTGAAGATTACATCTATGACCGCGTGGTCGGGGATGACGACCTGAAACATGTCGTCCTGATGTGTTCGGCGGTGAACACAATTGACAGTTCCGCTCTGGAATCACTTGAAGCCATCGACCATCGCCTGCGCGATATGGGGTTGATGCTACACCTGTCTGAAATTAAAGGCCCGGTGATGGATCGCCTGAGCCGCACGCATTTCCTGCACGATTTGTCGGGAAAAGTATTCCTTTCGCAATATGAGGCAGTGAAATGCCTGACATCCTGACCAAAAGTCGCATGTCGGGCGGCGCATTGTCGCAGTATTGTGCCCAAGAGCAGGCGGAATCGCCCGAAAGGTTTGACCGGTTGGGAAGCCGGACTATGCTGAAATTCAGCGTCTTGAATGAGAGGAGAATCTTCATGAAATCCACTATGGCCATCGTCGCCGCAACCTTGTTGGCCGCTGCACCGGCCTTCGCCGAGTCTCACGCTGCTGAGACCGCAACCGAAGGCGACGCCACCGCCGAAACCATGGAGATGGAACTGACCGTCACCGGGGACGTAGCCAAAGGCGAAAAAGCCTTTAAGAAATGCGTATCGTGCCACGTTGTAGCCAACGAAGCTGGCGAGACTCTGGCTGGTAAGAAAGCCAAAACCGGCCCGAACCTGTATGGCATCGCTGGCGCGACCGCCGGTTCGGTCGAAGGCTTCAAATACTCCAAGCTGCAGATGGCCGCCGCCGAAGCAGGCGTTGTCTTCACCGAAGAAGTCTTTGCCGCCTTCGTTCAGGACCCCAGCAAATCGATGGCCGAAGCCACCGGCGAATCTGGCCGCTCGAAAATGTCTTTCAAAGTGCGCAAGCCCGAAGAAGCGATCGACCTGTTCGCCTATCTGGCCAGCCTGAAGTAAACGGCACACCTGTCGTAATTTAAGGGCCGTAGGTTCATTCCTGCGGCCCTTTTGCTTGCCCCGCCCTGCCCGGCCCGGTATTTCAGCCCGAAAGGAGCGCATCCATGAGCATCAATACTTTCGGTCACCTGTTCCGCGTCACCACCTGGGGTGAAAGCCACGGCCCCGGTCTGGGCGCCACGGTGGACGGCTGCCCGCCGGGCATTGCGGTGGATGCCGAGATGATTCAGCACTGGCTGGACAAGCGCAAGCCGGGGCAGAACAAATACACCACGCAGCGCCGCGAACCCGATGCGGTCAAGATCATGTCGGGCGTGTTCGAGGGCAAGACCACCGGCACCTCGATCCAGCTGCTGATCGAAAACACCGATCAGCGCTCGAAAGACTACGGCGACATCGCCGAAAAATTCCGCCCCGGCCATGCCGACATCACCTATTGGCAGAAATACGGTATCCGCGACTATCGCGGTGGCGGGCGCAGCTCGGCCCGTGAAACGGCGGCACGTGTGGCCGCTGGCGGCGTTGCCCGCGCCGCGCTGGACGCGCTTGTGCCCGGCATTCAGATCACCGGTTACATGGTGCAAATGGGCGCGCGCGCCATTGATCGCGCCAATTTCGATTGGGATCAGATCGAACAGAACCCGTTCTGGACGCCGGATGCCAAAACCGCCGACCTGTGGGCCGATGATCTGGACGCGCTGCGCAAAGACGGCAATTCCGTCGGGGCAATCATCGAGGTCGTCGCCCGCGGCGTCCCTGCCGGGCTGGGCGCGCCGGTGTATGGCAAACTGGACACCGATCTGGCCGCCGCGATGATGTCGATCAACGCCGTGAAGGGCGTTGAGATCGGCGATGGCATGGCCGCCGCCATGCTGACCGGCGTCGATAACGCCGACGAGATCACCATGGGCCCCAACGGCCCCGAATACAGCTCGAACCACGCGGGTGGCATTCTGGGCGGGATCAGCACCGGACAGGATGTGGTGGTGCGCTTTGCGGTCAAGCCGACCTCGTCGATCCTGACGCCGCGAAAAACGATCACCAAATCGGGTGAAGCGGCCGAGATCATCACCAAGGGCCGTCACGACCCCTGCGTCGGCATCCGCGCCGTGCCCGTGGGCGAAGCCATGATGGCCTGCGTTCTGCTGGATCAACTGATGTTGCATCGCGGTCAGGTCGGCGATGCCGGCGGCACGATCGGCTGATGCTGGACATACTTGGAATTACCTTTCCGATCTTTGCCCTGATCGGTGTCGGCTACTTCGTCGTCTGGAAGGGTATTTTCAAACCCTCTGACATCCGCGTTCTGGGTAATTATGTTGTCAGTATTGCCCTGCCCGCGCTGATCTTTACCGCCGTGTCCAGCCGCCAGATCGGCGAAGTGCTTCACACAAGTTATCTGGCCGCCTATGCGCTTGGCGGTCTAAGCACAGTCCTGCTGGCCTATGGCTGGTTCCGCATTACGGGCACAGGCCCAAACCGATGTGCGATTGGGGCCATGGGCTGTACCTGCCCGAACTCGGTCTATCTGGGTTATCCGATCATGCTGCTGACGTTTCCAGCCATCGCCGAACCGGTTTTGGCGATGAACCTGCTGGTCGAGAACCTGCTGATCCTGCCTTTGTGCCTGCTGTTCTTTGAATCCGCGCGGGGCGGCAGCGGAGGGCGCGGCATTGTGCGGTTGATCACAAACCTGCTGCGGCGGCCCTATTTTTTGGCCCTGCCAGCCGGGTTGATTGTCTCGGTGCTGAACATCCCGGTTCCTGCCTCGTTCATGCAGTTCACCAGCATGCTGGGCGCTTCGGCGGCGGCGCTGGCGCTGATCGTGATTGGGGGCACGCTGGTCGGGTTGCAGCTGGTCGGAGAGCGGCTTCTGGCGCTACAGATCGTCATTGGAAAACTGCTGGTGCAGCCCGCGCTGACCTTGCTGTTCGCAAGCCTTGTCGTGGCCGTAGGTATCCCGATGACCCCCGAAATGAAGGCTGCCGTTATCTTGTCCGCGGCAATGCCCATGTTCGGGCTGTACACAGTTTTCGCACAGGAATCCGGCCACGAAGGGCTTGCGGCCATCGCCCAGCTTGGGGCGACGGCCGCATCTTTCGTTACACTGAATATTGCTCTGGTCTGGCTGACTTAGGCTGTCGCCGCCGTCAGCGCCATGTCCATAAGCTCTTTGATCTGTGCGGTGCCCGTGCCGGCAACAATACGGCCTAGCTCGGCGTCACCCTTCAACACAACCAGAGTCGAACGGCGCGGGATCTTCAGCGATTTCACCAGATCCGATTTGCCGTAGTCGTCCCAGTCAACATCAATGAAAGTGATGGCTTTCTCATAGTCCGGGTACTCATCCTTCAGCGCATTAATCACGCGCTCTTGTGCCGCACAGGTCGAACACCAGCTGGCTTTGAAATCCAGAAATACGGTTTCGCCTTTGGCCAGATGCTCTTGCACCAGCCCGTCGGTGTAAGTCAGGGGCGCAGCCCAGCTGACCGTTGGCAATGTCACGGCTGCGGCCGAGGTCATCAGAAGAAAATCACGACGGTTCATGTTTAAGCTCCGTTAGATGGATACAGAAAAATCAATCAGCCACGCGGGCAGGTTCTGCACGGCCCAGGCTTCAAGCATGTAGTGAACTTTGAACAGGATCATCAGGCCGACCGCGACAAAGACAACGCCCATAGCCGGGCGGGCCTTATTGGCCAGCGACCGCATCATCGCCTGACGGCGCATAATGGCAGCACGAGCCCCATAGCCCAGCGCCAAAATGATGGTGGACACACCCAGCGAAAAACTGGCCATGATTGCGCCCGCAAACAGAAGGCTTTCGCCCTGCGAGGCCAGAGAGATTGCCCCGCCCAGCGTGGGCCCGATGCATGGGCTCCATACCGCGCCCAACAACAGCCCACCAAGGAACTGCCCCCGCAGGCCAGATCGATCAACCTGATCCAGCTGGCCATCAGCCTGGGCCGACATGCCCGCCGTTGCCGTGGCAAACCCGGCCGAAAAGCGCGGCACCAGCAGCACCAGACCAAAACCGATCATCAAAACGGCACCGCCATTGGCGATCATGGTCTCGTCCAGCCCAAGCGCATAGCCAGCAACTGTCACGAACATACCCAGGGCCACGAAAGACAGGCTCATCCCGGCCGCAACCGCGACAGGGCCAAGTTTGTGGGCCTGCACTGCGGTGGCCAATACGATTGGCAAAACCGGCAACACGCAGGGGTTAATCAGGGTCAGCAGACCCGCAAGATATCCAAGCACTAAATCCATGACGCCACCCTGCCGCAGTGCGGCGGGACTGTCATCAAACATGTCGCTAACGCCAAATCACATGCGCGTCAGCGCATTTGTTTCGAAAGCTGCACGGCCAGAATTCCCAGCGTGATCACCGCTACGCCGATCACATCGCCCGGCCCCAAGGCCTCGCCCAGCAGCATCGCTGCGATGGCGACGCCGAAAAACGGGTTCAAAAAGTGAAAGGTTGCAGCGCGCACCGCACCGACGCGCTCGACCAGAACAAACCACACAAACGTGGCCAAAAGACCCGGGACCAGCGTCGTATAGGCAAACGCCGCAATCAGGGGCGGCGACCAGGTGACATCCCATGTCTCGCTTACACCGCCGACCACGGCAAGGATCGCTGACCCCACCAACATCTGCAGGCCGACCACCATCAACAGGTTGCCCCCGGAAGATGCCCCGCGCATCGCAAGCGTCGCGATCGACAGCGCCAAAGCGCCCAGAACGCACAACATCACCCCCACCACATCGACACCCGCGCCAATCCGGCTGGACATGATGATTGCTACGCCGACAAAGCCCGCGACCAGCCCGATCACGCCCATTGGACGCAACCGTTCCTTCAGGAAAATCCAGCCCAGCGCACCGACCAGCAACGGCATAGAAGCCGCGATGATCGAGGCAAGCGACGCCTCGACCGTTTGCATCGCAAAGAAGTTCAGACCCAGATACAACGCGTTCTGACACAGCCCGAAGACAAAGGTCGCCCTCCATTGCGCCCGCGTCAGGCGCCACGTTTGACCCAGCGCCAAGGCGATCAGCACGCCCAGCAGGCCAGAAATCAAAAACCGCAATGACAACGACAACAACGGTGGGGCATCGGCCACGATGATCCGCGCCGAGGTAAAGGCCGACGACCACATCAACGAAAACGCCAGACCCATAACGATGGCACGCAGATCCATTTCACATCCTCAAACAAAGAAAGGGCCGCCCCCAGGACGACCCTTCTTAACTTTGTGGCTTGGTAAAGCCCAGATCAGCCGTTTACGCTGTCTTTCAGCGCCTTGGCGATGGTCATCTTGACCACCTTGTCAGCGTCTTTCTTGATTTGCTCGCCGGTGGCAGGGTTGCGCACCATACGCTCGGGGCGCTCGCGGCAATAGATTTTGCCAACACCAGGAAGCGTCACGGCACCACCGCCCGATACTTCTTTGGTGATTACGCTCGTGACAGCTTCCAGCGCAGAGGTGGCGGCTTTCTTGTCGACACCCATTTCCTCTGCCAATGCAGCTACCAGCTGAGTCTTGGTCAACGGTTTAGCCATGTATGGTCTCCTCATTCATACCCCGAGTTCGATTTGGGGCTTATCCGCGCAATTTAAGTCTATCTTGGGTTATAACACAACAAGTTGTGGTCATTTTCAGTGGAAAATCGCCGATTTTGCGGGTGGTTTTTTGCTTCAGAGGAAAGCTGTCTCCTCAAAAGAGCGTAATTTCCGGCTGTGGATACGCTCTAGCGGCATGTCGCGCAACTGCTCCATCGCACGAATTCCGATCAGCAAATGACGCGACACCTGGGTCTTATAGAAATCCGACGCCATGCCGGGCAGTTTCAGCTCACCGTGGAGCGGTTTGTCAGATACGCACAACAGCGTGCCATAAGGCACCCGGAACCGATAGCCATTCGCGGCGATGGTGGCGCTTTCCATATCCAGCGCGATGGCGCGCGATTGGCTAAGCCGTTGCACCGGGCCGGACTGGTCGCGCAGTTCCCAGTTGCGGTTGTCGATGGTGGCCACGGTGCCTGTACGCATGATGCGTTTCAGGTCATAACCGGCCAGCTTGGTCACCTCGGCCACGGCGGTTTCCAGCGCCACCTGAATCTCGGCCAAAGCCGGGATCGGCACCCATACCGGCAAGTCATCGTCCAGCACGTGATCCTCGCGCAGATACGCATGGGCCAGCACGAAATCCCCCAACGACTGCGAGTTCCGCAACCCCGCGCAATGCCCCACCATCAGCCACGCATGAGGGCGCAGCACGGCGATATGGTCGGTCGCGGTTTTGGCATTTGACGGCCCCACCCCGATATTGACCAAGGTAATCCCCGCCCCACCTTCGCGTTTCAGGTGATAGGTCGGCATCTGAGGCAGCTTGGCGGGGGTGGGCAGATGGGCACTCGATTCAGTGATCACCTCATTGCCCGGCCCCACCAGCGCCGTATAGCCATTGTCAGGGTCGGCTAACATCTGACGTGCGAAACCTTCGAACTCTTCGACATAGAACTGGTAGTTGGTGAACAGAACATGGTTCTGAAAATGCTCAGGCGTGGTGGCGGTGTAATGGCTAAGCCGCGCCAGCGAGTAATCCACCCGCTGCGCCGTAAACGGCGCCAGCGGCGCGGCGCCGTCTTCGTATTCAAAGCCAAACCCGTTGACGATGTCATCATTCGTGGTGGCCAGATCAGGCACATCGAACACATCGCGCAGCGGGAAATCCAGCGCCCCATCCTGGGGCACGGTGATGCTGTCATCCCCAGCCACCGCGAAATGCACCGGCATCGGCGTGATCGACGGGCCAACACTTACCGTCACCCCGTGGTTTTCAATCAACAGCTCAATCTGTTGGGTCAGGTAATTGGCGAACAGATCGGGCCGGGTGATGGTGGTTGTATAGACCCCCGGTTCCGACACATGGCCAAAGCTCAGCCGGCTGTCGATTTTGGCAAAGCTGGTCGTGACGATCCGAAGCTCTGGGTAAAACGCCCGATACCGTGCGGTGCGTTCGGCCCCGGCAATCGTCGCATCGAAATGATCGCGCAGGAATGTGGTGGCCTCAGCATACAGCTCTTGCAGATAAGCCACCGCCGCATCCGCATCAGAAAAACTGCGCGGCACCCCAGCAGGTGGCGATTTCACCGGAAGGTTCTGTCCGTTCGTTGCCATAATGCCCTGCCTCGCTTCCCGTTTCCGCTAACTGTGCCCGAATTTTCACAACACGCAACCCTGCCCTTGCGCTTGCGCCTTCACCTGAAGTCGCCCATCCTCGTAGGGAGTTAAGACAAAGGCCCGACATGAAACACCTATCGGCAATGTTGCTTTGCCTTATTTCGTTGAGCGCTTGCATTCCAGTAGAGAACAGCCAAACGACATTCAGGGTCGATTTAAGCCAAACCACAGTAACTAAAGAAACAGTCAAAGATCAGTTGGAAGACTTACTCGTAGAAATGGGTGGGACAATCTACCCGAACTATCGGGACGTACTGTACACTTCACTTGGTGCAGACAAGCCAACGACATGCCAGATAGCCGGTTCCGATGAGAAAATTTTCACTCTTTTTTGCTGGGACCTCCACATACCATTTTTGTACTTTCTGGATGCCAGCGTGACCCAGCAACATGAAGAATATACCTCCCAGATAGGAGGTTTCCTCGCTCGTTTCGGCCCAGTCGAAGTCTCACGCGAGCTGTACAATGGCAAAACGTTCATGCTTCCCTCTCCTGTTGCAACCAAATAGTACCCCTGCACCAATACTGAGAATGATCCCTCCCATGACCAAGACCTTGATTTCCATCGGCCACGGCTATTCCGCCCGCGCGCTGACCCGCCTTCTGCCCGACGACTGGCGCATCATCGCCACCACCCGTTCCGAAGAAAAAGCCGCCCCCCTCCGCGACAGTGGGATCGAGGTGCTGATCTGGCCCGGCGAAGACCTGCGCCCGGCGATTGCACAGGCCACCCATCTGCTGACTTCGGTCATGCCCGGCGCGGATGGCGACCCGGTGCTGAACGCCTATGCCGATGACCTGTGCGCAGGCGATTTCGAATGGGTCGGGTATCTGTCGACCACCGGCGTTTACGGCGATCACAATGGCGGCTGGGTCGACGAAAACACGCCCCTCACCCCCGCCACCAAACGCGGCATCGCCCGCAAACAGGCCGAGGCCGCCTGGGCCGACCTGAACCTGCCCCTGCATATCTTCCGCCTTGCTGGCATCTACGGCCCCGGCCGCGGTCCCTTTGCCAAGGTCCGCAAGGGCACCGCGCGACGGATCATCAAACAGGGGCAGGTGTTTTCGCGCACCCATGTCGAAGATATCGCGCAGGTCCTTCTGGCCTCAATCCAGCGCCCCAATCCCGGCGCCGCCTATAACGTCTGCGACGATGACCCGGCCCCGCCGCAAGATGTCATCGCCCATGCCGCTGAACTGCTGGGCCTGCCCCTGCCGCCCGCCGTGGACTATGACACCGCCGATATGACCCCAATGGCCCGCAGCTTTTATGCCGAGTCAAAAAAGGTTCGCAATGACCGGATAAAAGACGAGCTGGGCGTCAAACTCCTTTACCCCGACTACCGCGCCGGTCTGGCCGCCCTGCTGGATTTAGAACGCTAACGCGCCGCGCCAGCGGCGCCCGGCCCAACGGGAGGCGCGGCCCAAAGGGCCGCAACGACGGGCGGGAGAACCCCATTACTTCAGCAAGCCCGCGACCTTGTCGGCAATATCCCGCGCCGTCAGCCCGGCTTGTTCGTACATCTGCTGCGGCGTGGCGTGGTCGATGAATGTGTCGGGCAATACCATCGAGCGGAACCTGAAGCCGCGATCAAACACACCTTCTTGGGACAACAGCTGCGCTACGTGGCTGCCAAAGCCCCCCACAGCACCTTCTTCAATCGTGATCAGCGCATCATGCGCGGCAACCAGCTCAAGGATCAAATCGCGGTCCAACGGTTTGGCGAAGCGGGCATCCGCGACGGTCGGGGTGATCCCGTCATTGGCCAGCAGCTCACAAGCGGCCTGAACCTCTTGCAGCCGCGTCCCAAACGACAGGATCGCCACCTGCGTACCATCACGGATAATCCGCCCCTTGCCGATCTGCAACGGCGAGCCGCCCTCGGGCAGTTCCGTGCCCGTTGCCTCGCCGCGCGGGTATCGAAACGCGATCGGGCCATCGTCATAGGCCGCGGCAGTGGCGACCATGTCGACCAGCTCGGCCTCGTCCGCTGCCGCCATCACCACCATGCCCGGCAGGTTGGCCAGATAGGCCACATCAAACGCCCCGGCGTGGGTCGCGCCATCGGCCCCGACCAGCCCAGCGCGATCAATTGCAAAACGCACCGGCAGGCCCTGAATGGCAACGTCATGCACCACCTGATCGTAGCCGCGCTGCAGGAAGGTGGAATAAATCGTACAGAACGGTTTTAAGCCTGCCGCTGCCATCCCGGCACAGAATGTCACCGCATGTTGTTCAGCAATGCCCACGTCGAAACACCGGTTCGGGAAGCGCGCCGCGAAGGCTTTCAGCCCGGTGCCTTCCTCCATCGCCGCCGTGACGGCGACGATTTTGTCATCGCGCGCGGCCTCCTCAATCAGGGCTTGCGAAAACACAGATGTATAGCTGGGTGCGTTGGGCAACGCCTTTTCCTGCGTGCCGGTGGCCACATCAAACTTTGCGGTGGCGTGGCCCTTATCCGCCGCGCGTTCGGCAGGGCCATACCCCTTACCCTTTTGGGTGATCGTATGGATCAGCACCGGCCCCTCGGCGTGGTCGCGCACCGTGCGCAACACGCCCAAAAGCTGCCCCATGTCATGCCCGTCAATTGGCCCGACATAGGTAAAGCCCAGCGCCTCGAACAGCGTTCCATGATAGCTGACCTGTTCCAGCATCTCATCGGGGGCATCTTGCGCCGATTTCAGCCATGTTCCGCTGGAATAGAGCCTTGCCAGATAGCTGGACATCGCCCCCACGGGAGGTGAAATCGACATATCATTGTCGTTCAAAATCACCACAAGACGCTTGCCCAGATGACCCGCGTTATTCATCGCCTCAAAGGCCATGCCGCCGCTCATGGCGCCATCCCCAATCACGGCGATCACATCACCCTTGGCGTCCGCCAGATCGCGCGCCACGGCAAAGCCCAGCCCAGCCGAGATCGACGTCGACGAATGCCCGGTGCCAAACGGGTCAAATTCCGATTCCGAGCGTTTCGTGAACCCGCTCAGCCCGCCCTGTTGGCGCAGCGTCTGCATCTGGCCGCGCCGCCCGGTCAGGATTTTATGCGGATAGGATTGATGCGAAACATCCCAGATCAACTTGTCACGCGGGGTATCGAATACCGCGTGGATCGCGACGGTCAGTTCAACCACCCCCAGCCCCGCGCCCAGATGGCCGCCGGTTTTCGACACCACATTGATGGTTTCCGCGCGCAGCTCATCGGCCAAAATCGACAGCGCGTCATCGCCCAGCCCGCGCAGATCGGCGGGGCTGTGAACCGTGTCCAGAAGGGGCGTGTCGCGCATTTTGGCCTCGCGCTGTTACATATCGCGGGTGATGACGAACCTGGCCGCATCCCGCAACGTTTGTGCCTGCGAGCCGTAAATGTCCAGCGCCGCCTCCGCCTGTTCGACCAATTCGGCTGCGCGCGCCTTAGCGCCATCCAACCCCAACAGCGACACGAAAGTCGCCTTTCCGGCCTCGGCATCCTTTTGCAAACGCTTGCCCGCCTTGGCCGCGTCACCTTCGACATCCAGAATGTCGTCAGCGATCTGAAACGCCAGACCCAGCGCTTTGGCGTAAGCGCCCAAGGGCGCAATATCTTCGCCCGCCAGACGCGCGCCGGCCTCGGCTGACCATTGGATCAACGCGCCGGTTTTGCCGGCCTGCAGCTCGATGATCTGATCAAGGTTCAACGGCTGCGCGGCGGTTTCGGCAGCGATATCCAGCGCCTGGCCATAAACCATCCCGCGCGCACCAGACGCAGCGGCCATCGAGGCCACCAGATCGGCCCGCACCGCACCATCGGCATGCGTCTCCGGGGCGGCCAACAGGCTAAAACACAGGGTCTGCAACGCATCCCCGGCCAAAACGGCGGTGGCCTGATCCCATTTTACATGCACCGTGGGCTGCCCCCGGCGCAGGTCGTCATCGTCCATGCAGGGCAGATCATCGTGGACAAGGCTGTAGGCATGCAAAGCCTCTACCGCTGCGGCCGCATTCATCGCGCCGCCCGCGCCGAACAGAGCCGCGCTTTCCACCACCAGAAACGCGCGCAAACGCTTGCCGCCAGAAACGGCATAACGCATCGCATGGATCACCTGCTGATCGGGATAACCAGCCAACACATCGTCCAGATGCGCGCCAACTTCAGCGGCAACGTCGTTCAGCCGAGTTTGAAACATTTACTGGCCTTCGACCGGGGTCGTGCCAGTGGGCGCACCATTGGCGTCCAGCGTAATCGCCGCGACCTTTTCTTCGGCCTCTTTCAGCTTTTCCTCGCAGCGCGCTTTCAGCTGCGCCCCGCGTTCATACAGCTGAATGGACTGTTCCAGCGGAACATCGCCGCGCTCCAATTGGCCCACGACCTGCTCCAGCTCGCGCATGGCCTCTTCGAAACTCATCTCGGTTACGGGTTTTTCGCTCACGATCCGCGCTCCATCAAAACCTGCACATGGGCCGCCACGCTGGCGGCCAGTGCCTCAAGATCATATCCACCCTCAAGTGTCGAGACCAGCCTGCCCCCCGCATGGTCGTCGGCCAGATCGCATAAGATGCGCGTGACCCATGTGAAATCATCGGTGGTCCAGTTCAACTGCGCCAAAGGGTCAGCCATATGGGCGTCAAACCCGGCCGAAACCAACACCAGTTCGGGCGCGAATTCATCCAGCATCGGCAGCGCATACTGCTCCATCGCGCGGCGCAGGTCAGCCCCGCCAGAGTGCGGCGCCAGCGGCAGGTTCATGACATTGCCATGGGCACCGCGCTCGGCGCGTTCACCGGTGCCCGGCCATAGGGGCGATTGATGGGTTGAAACAAACCGCACCCGCGGTTCATCCCACAACAGCGCCTGCGTGCCATTGCCGTGGTGCACGTCAAAGTCGACCACCGCAACACGTTCCAGCCCGTGATGATCCAGCGCGTATTTCGCAGCAATCGCAACATTTCCAAACAGGCAAAACCCCATTGGCTTGGCCTGTTCGGCGTGATGCCCGGGCGGGCGACAGCCAACAAAGGCATTTTGTGCCTGCCCGCTCAGAACCATATTCACGGCCTTCAGGTTGCCCCCGACCGCACGCAAGGCCGCGGCGTAAGACCCCGGCGACATATGCGTGTCTGCATCCAAAGACACATAGCCGCTTTCAGGCACCGCAGCTTTGATTGCGTCCGCGTACTGGGGCGGGTGACACCGCGCGATCTCGGCCTCTTCGGCCAGCGGCGCATCCAACCGCAGCAGATCAGCAAACTGCGGCATCGCCAGTCGCTGTGCGATGGCTTCCAGCCGCGCGACCTGTTCCGGGTGCCCGGGCGGGGTAACGTGGTTCAGACAATCGGGATGGCTAAAGTAAGCGGTGGTCATGGTCTTAGTCCGGCGCCAACAGATACCCTTCGCCCCGCACAGTTTGCAGAAAGCGCGGTTGCTTGGGGTCATCTTCGATCTTGCGGCGCAGGCGGGTGATCTGAACATCAACCGCACGTTCCTGCGCTTGGCCGCGATCCCGGCCCAGATCCTCGACCAGCCGCGATCGGCTAAGAGCCTCACCCGGATGGGCCGAGAAAATCCGCATCAGCTGACTTTCTGTTGCCGTCAGACGCACCAGATCATCGCCGCGCCACATCTCTCCACGGTCGATGTCATAGCGCACTGGCCCCAAATGCAGCACCTTGGGCCCAGCGGATTCCGAGGGCACCTGCGGCATGCGACGCAGGATCGCATTTATCCGCAATAGCAGCTCTTTGGGCTCGAACGGTTTGGTCAGATAATCATCGGCCCCCGCTTCCAGCCCCGAGATACGATCACTGGTTTCGCCGCGCGCCGTCAGCAACAGGATCGGCGTGGCAAGGGTTTCGCGCAGCTCTTTTGTCAGGGTGATGCCATCGACATCGGGCATCATGACGTCCAGCACGATCATGTCGAACTCTAGCCCGGCCAACAGGCTGCGGGCGTGCTTGCCATCGCGGGCTGCCGTGACAATGAAACCACTGCGCATCAGGAACTGTTTTAACAGCCCGCGAATGCGTTCATCGTCATCTACGATCAACAGATGAATGTCACCGCTCATTGGTCACCGTCCCGCGTTGCTGCGAAATGTCTGCGCATTTCCGGATCCATCATTGCCTCCAAAACCTGGCGAAACCCGGACACGGCCTGCGGCCCGGCGGTACGATAAGCCGCGCGCATCCGCGCACGCTGCGCATCTGACAACGCCTGTTCAAGCGCTTCTCCGGCCAGTGTCAGATACAGGTGGCGTTCACGCTTGTCGCGCTGCCCAACCCGGCTTTCAACCAGACCATCCTCGATCAGGGTGCGCAGCACACGGTTCAACGATTGCTTGGTCACGCCCAGAACCGACAACAGGTTGTTCACTGTCGTCCCGGGCGTGCGATGAATAAAATGAACCGCACGATGATGCGCGCGGCCATAGCCATGTTTTTGTAAAATCCGATCCGGGTCTGCGGTGAATCCGCGATAAGCAAAGAACATCGCCTCGATGCCCTTGCGCAGCTGTTCATCCGTCAGAAAGAGCAGGCTTTCGCCGCTTCCCCCCGAACCCGCGCCTGTGTCTGACATGCGCGCCCCCTTCCATTCACTTTTCGTGTCTGTTTTGGGGATTTTATGTCAGTCTTGTTGACTTTCCAAGAATCAATTGGTAGCGATCCTGCGAAATCGCGCAACATAATGTCCGATGCGGACCTAATTTGCGCAACATTTGCAAAATCGCCCCTGCAGGGCCAGAAAGAAAGGATGAAGGATATGGCCGGATATGACGACCGCGACGGCAAGATCTGGATGGATGGTAAGCTGACTGATTGGCGCGATGCCAACGTCCACATTCTGACTCATGCGCTGCATTACGCCAGTTCCGTGTTTGAGGGCGAGCGCTGCTATGAGGGCAAGATCTTCCTCTCGCGCAAGCATTCCGAGCGCCTGCATCGTTCAGGCGAGATGATGGATATGCCGATCCCCTATTCGGTTGATGAACTTGAGGCCGCCAAAGAAGAGGTCATCAAGGTCAACAACCTGCACAACGCCTATGTGCGCGTCATCGCCTGGCGCGGCGCGGGCGAAGACATGGGTGTCAGTTCCGCCAAGAACCCGGTGCGCGTTGCGGTCGCTGCCTGGGAATGGGGCGACTATTACGGCGACGCCAAGATGAAAGGCGCCAAGCTGGACATCGCCAAGTGGAAACGCCCCTCGCCCGAAACCATCCCTACAGCGGCCAAGGCGGCTGGCCTGTACATGATCTGCACCATGTCCAAACACGCGGCCGAGGCCAAAGGCTGTTCGGATGCACTGTTCATGGATTATCGCGGCTATGTGGCCGAAGCGACCGGCGCCAACGTCTTTTTCGTGAAAGACGGCGAGGTCCACACGCCGCTGCCCGACGCGATCCTGAACGGGCTGACCCGTCAGACCGTGATCGGCATGCTCAAAGATCGCGGCATCACCGTGCATGAACGCCATATCATGCCCGAGGAGCTGGCCGAGTTTGAACAGTGCTGGCTGACAGGGTCCGCCGCCGAAGTCACACCGGTGGGCCAGATCGGCGACTACACTTTCGAAGTCGGCGCGCTGACGCGCGACATTGCCGAATCCTACGAAAAGTTGGTGCGCAGCTAACATATCCGGGGTGGCCTTTTGGGGCCGCCCCGTTCAACTCAGGCCCAGAACTTGCGACAGTTCGGCCAGAATGACATGCCGCACATCTGGTATGCACAGCAACGTCGCCAATAGGCATTGCACCACAATGATCCGGTTCAGATTTGATCTGAATGGCTCTTTACGGGTTTTGTGCCGCATCAGTCGTTGCGCCACTTTCGCCAATGGGCTGCCGCCCAAAAATGCCCACATCAACAACGTCTTTTCCGGCACCCGCCACCCGCCGCGCATGGCCATCAGCTTGTCCCAAAAGAACAGGACATAGGTCAAAAGGTTGACGCCCAGAAAATACCAAAACAAGACCGCCATTGAATCCTCGGAATGAAATCTATGGCCTTCTACTACCTCTGGCTGCTGGCTGCGCTCAACTGATTTTGCCAACCTGCCTTAACAAAGCGAAAGCGGGCCGAAATGGCCCGCCTTTGGTCTGCTGGTCTTGGCTGGTCGCCTAGGCGTCAGCTCTGGCGCTCAATCCGGGCATAGCGTGCCAATCGGTTATCCGAGGGCATCTGCACCGGACGACGCCCAAGCATCACGGCAGATGGGTGCGGGCCGCTCTGGCGCTCAATTCTTAAGAAGTTCAGCGCACGCTGGGCGCCTCGCGTTTTGTTGCGGTCAAGCTTCAGACGTTTCATGGGCTCCTCCTTGATGGAGGACCACCATAACACAAATTCACAGCAAAGTGCGCTCAACCACCCACCAAGCCCCGACCAGACCGATGGCCACCGAAATCGGCATTGCGACAACCGGGCGATACCACGGCTTATGGCGCGCCCAACTGGCCACGGCGATATAGGCAATCGCGATCACCGTCAGCTGACCGATCTCAACACCAATATTGAACCCGATCAAATCCGCGACAAACCGCGATGGGTTCAGCCCGACATCCCCCAGCACGCTGGCAAAACCCAGCCCGTGCAGCAGCCCAAAGCCGAAAACCAGCCCCAGCCGAAGCGGCCCGATCTGACCGCCACGCAGGTTTTCGAACGCGATGAACACGATCGATGCCGCGATAAGAGGTTCAACGATTTCAGGTGAAACAGTGACGATTTTCAGGGTCGCAAGCGCCAATGTCACCGTATGCGCCAAGGTAAAGGCAGTGACCTGCCACAACAGTGGCCCCAGCTTGGCCGAAAAGAAAAAGATGCCCAGCACGAACAGGATATGATCCAGCCCTTTGGGCAGGATATGTTCAAACCCGATCACGATGAATTCGCCGAACTCACGCAAGGCGGACTTCTGGGCAATGCCCTCACGCGGCAGCGGGTCGCTCATCGTGCCTGCACTCAGATAGCCGGTATATAGGTCATCCCCCGCACCCTGCTGCCGCAGAACCAACGCACCATAACCGGGATTCCAGCCAATGCTGACGGGCGCGGTGCCTTCGGGCAAAGCCGCGCGCAAAATCAGCACCGATTCGCGGGGCAGTTGAACATCGCCGACCTCGGGAATGCGTAAATCGACCAGCTCGGGCGTGATCCGGGTGCCTTCGACCTCAATGCGAATGTCACTGGCGATGCGCGGCCAGGCCCTGTCAAACGCCGCGCGAAACTCGGCTGGCTCTTGCGCGCGCAACCGATCATAAAATCCAGACAGCGGGGAATCATTCGTATCTTCAAGCCCATTCAAATCGACCCCGGCGACAATTCCTTCCAGCGCCAATCGCAATTCAACCCGAGCTTCCTGCGCGTTTACCGTCACGTCGCCGACGGCGGGTTGAACCTCGTGCGCGCTAACCGAAAAAGCCAACAGGGTTGACATGATCACCCCACGCATCAAGTTGCCAATAAACATATGGATGGCCTGTCCCATGCGTCTGCCCCTGTTTCTTCTGTTCGCTTTACTTAGTGCGCCTGTCGCGCTTGCCCATGAATCCTGGCTTCAACCCCAATCTTATCGCGTTGGCTCTGGCGACGCCATCATCGCAGACATCCGCGTGGGGGAAAATTTCAAGGGTATCGCGCTGTCGTACTTTCCAGCCCAGGTCTCGCGTTTGTCCATGATTTCAGGTGAAACAGAGACTGATCTGACCCCGCGCCTGGGGGACAAACCCGCCATACAAACCGTCGCGCCCAAGCGCGGCCTTGTGACGCTGGTGCACGTGACCGCCGGAAACTTCCTGACCTATTCCGAATGGCAGAAATTTCTGAACTTTGTCAGCCACAAAGATTTCCCCGGCCTGCCCCAGGCACATCTGGATCGCGGCCTGCCGCAGACAAAGTTCCGCGAAAGCTATACCCGGCATGTCAAAAGCCTGATCGCCGTGGGCAGTGGCACGGGGATGGATCGCCAGATTGGCCTAAGGGCTGAGATTGTAGCGCTGGCCAACCCCTATCTGCCGTTCTCCGGGGATCTTCCCGTACAGGTATTTTTCGAAGGCCAGCCCCGCCCCAACGCGCAAGTCGAAGTGTTTGAGATGGCCCCGGACGGCGCGGTCGAAGTCTCTCTGACCCGAACCGATGCTGACGGTGTTGCGCAGATACCGGTAAAGACAGGATACGCCTATCTGCTGGATGCGGTGGTGTTGCTGGATACCGGCAATGATGATGTCAAAGCCGGCCCAGTCTGGGAAAGCCACTGGGCCGCGCTCACGTTCCAGATTCCGGCGCAATAGAGCCTATTTCGGCGTCACGCGCCACACCTCGCCGGTGCCATCCACCAGCACGATCAACGCGCCGTCCGGGGCTTGTTCTACGTCGCGGATGCGATAGCCGGGAAACAGACGCTCTTCGGTTGCGACACGCCCCTCTTTCAGCCGCAGCCGCACCAACCCACCGGGATTGAGCGACGCGATGTAAACGTCGCCCTTGGCAAACATCGGCCCGTCGTAAAACAACATCCCACCGGGGGCGATCACCGGATCCCAATAATAGATCGGCTGTTCCATGCCTTCTGCCTGCGTGATGCCCTTGCCCACGCGGGTGCCGTTGTAGTTCTCACCATACGAAATCACCGGCCAGCCATAGTTGGCGCCGCGTTTGATGACGTTCAGCTCATCGCCACCTTGCGGGCCATGTTCGACCGTCCACAATTGCCCCGTCGCATCCAACGCCGCGCCCTGAATGTTGCGGTGCCCCATGCTCCAGATCGTGGTTTGGCCCTCCTTGATCCGCAGCACTTTGCCATAGGTAGACTTGGGATCCTGCGCCAGATCCCGGTCCGTGAAGCGCTCGCCGGTGGTCACAAACAGTGCCCCATCCGGCGCAAACACCAGCCGCGAGCCATAATGCAACGGACTTAGGCTGGGATTGGGCTGCACAAAAACGTCTCTAACATTGCGCAATTCGGCTCTGTCGGCGCTCAACTCACCTTGTCCGACCGCCAAAGACGTGCGCCCTGCCCCAACCGGTTTAGCATAGCTCCAATAGACCAGACGATCCGTGGCAAAACCCGGGCTGATCGCCACATCCAACAAACCGCCCTGCGCCCTTACCGCGATCTTAGGCATCCCCATGATCGGCGCCGAAAGCCCGCCCTGGGTCGCCAAAACATGCAGCGTGCCTTCACGGTCGCTCAACAGGTAGTCCCCGCCCGGCAAGGGCGCGATGCCCCATGGGTGTTCCATGCCTTCGGCCAGAATTTCAGTCTCTAACGCACCTGAAATGGCTTCGGGCGCACGGGTCTGCCCCTCAAAAGCGGGTTTGAAATGCGGAACGTTCGGCGGGTCTTGCGCGACCTGCGCCCAGGCAGGCGCCGCCAGCAGCAGTAAAGCGATCAAATGTTTCATAGCATCAGGCTACACCGGCAAACTGCTCGGTGTCCTCACTTTTTCGATAGCCGCGCCACCGCCCAGCGCGCCGCGTCCGCAACGGTATCATCCGGGTCATCCAAAAGAGCCTGTGCAGGGTGCAATAGAGACGCATCCCCCGAGTTTCCGATCGCATAGAGCACATTGCGTACAAAACGGTTGCGCCCAATCCGCTTGATCGGAGAGCCAGAAAAATGCGCGCGAAACCCAGCGTCATCCAGCAAAGCCAGATCGGCCAGCTTTGGCGCGATCAGATCGTCGCGCGCGGCGTATTTCATCTCGGACGCCTCGACCGCGAACTTGTTCCACGGGCAGGCCGCCAGACAATCGTCACAGCCATATATCCGGTTGCCCATCTTAGCCCGCAGCTTTTCGTCGACGGGGCCATGGTGTTCAATCGTCAGATAAGAAATGCAGCGCCGCGCGTCTATCTGATAGGGCGCCGGAAAAGCATCCGTCGGGCAGGCCTCAAGGCAGGCGGTACAATTGCCACAATGGTTGATTTCGGGTGTATCAGGCTCGAATTCCACGGTGGTGAACAGCGCGCCCAGAAAGAACCAACTGCCCAGATCTCGCCCCAGCAGGTTGGTGTGCTTGCCCTGCCAGCCAAGGCCCGCAGCCTGCGCCAAAGGCTTTTCCATCACCGGGGCCGTGTCGACAAAAACCTTGATTTCCTCGCCCGGCGCTTGTTCCAGCAACCAACGCCCCAGCCGCTTAAGCCGCTTCTTGGCGACATCGTGGTAGTCACGATTGCGGGCATAAACCGAAATCGCCGCGCGGTCGGGTTGGGCGATCACCTCCATCGGGTCTTCGTCGGGCGTATAGGGTTCGGCCAGCATGATCACGGACTTGGCCTGGGGCCACAGGGCCGCCGGGTTGCCGCGCCACTGCATCCGCTCGGCCATCCAGCCCATCTGGCCGTGATAGCCCTGTTCAACAAAGGCGGCCAAACGATCAGGCAGCTCCGGCACCGCATCGGGCCGCATAATGCGACACTTGGCAAAGCCTTCCTCAAGCGCGCGCGAAATCAAAGCCTGTTTCAGCACGGGCAACCGCCTGACGGATCAAAAATCCAGATCAGCATAATGGGCCGGCGGCGGAAATCCGGACACCTGATCAGCCAGCAGCCCGCGAAACGCCGGGCGCGATTTGATCTTGGCGTACCAGTCTTTGACATTGGCGCTCCGGTTCCAGTCGACATCGGAAATATAATCCAAACAGGACAGGTGCGCAGCCGCCGCAAAATCAGCCAGCGTCATCACATCCCCGGCCAGCCACCGGCGTTGATCCAGCAACCAGGTCATGTAGTCCAGATGATACTTGATCTTCTGCGCGCCCGCTTTGACGTTCTTGCTGTCCGGGTAACCCTGCCCCATGACCTTTTTATTGACCCGCTCATAGAGCAGCTTCGACGTCACCTCGTTGTGGAACTTATCGTCAAACCACGCCACCAAACGGCGCACTTCATACCGTGCAGCGGGGTCGTTGGGCATCAGCGACGGGGTGGGATGCGTTTCCTCGATATACTCACAAATCGGCGTGCTTTCTGACAGGGTACGCCCATCCATGCGCACCACCGGAATTTTGCCCGCAGGATTGCGGCGCATGAACTCGGGCGATTGTTCCCAGTACTTTTCTTCGATCAGCTCCAGTTCGATCTTTTTCTCCGCCATCACCAAGCGCACCTTGCGACAAAACGGAGACAGAGGAACATGGAACATGCGATTCATGGCGCGACCCAGCACTTAGAGAAGAATATCCACCCTCTTGCCGTGCGCGGGCGGGATTTTCAACCACCCAGACAGGATGCGCGGCCATCCGCCTGTATCGTGGCAGCGCCATCCATCACCCGCGAGACCCGGCGCAGCAGGTCTGGCGGCAGGTCGGCAGCATTGCGCCCCTTGGGGTTGGGCAACACCACAGCCAGACGCGCCGCCTGTTTGGCAGTCAGATCGGCGGGCATCTTGCGGAAGTAATGCCAAGCGGCGGCCTCTACGCCGAAAACACCTTCGTCGAACTCGGCCACGTTCAGATAAATCTCGATGATCCGATGCTTGGGCCAGGCGGCTTCGACCATGGGCGTGATGAATGCCTCAAGCGCTTTGCGCAGCCAACTGCGGTTTTGCCACAAGAAGACGTTCTTGACCGTCTGCTGGGTCAGGGTCGAGCCCCCCCGCCGTGCCCCCTCGCGCAGCGCCGCGCGGATCGCGGCCATATCAAAGCCCCAGTGAGCACAGAAATTGGCGTCCTCGGCCGCGACGACAGAACGCGCCAGAACCGGGGGGATTTCCTCCAGCGGGATCCACTGACGCTGAACCTCGCCCAAACGGCGCTGTTCGGCCCAGATGGTGTGGGTAATCGGCGGGTTGATGACCCGATAGGCCACCACCGCAAAAGCCAGAGCCAAAAACAGAACCGAGGCCACCCGCACACCACGCCACACCAGCTTGCGCAAAGGCGGGATCGCCCTGCGCCAAGACAGCTTCGATTCGGTTTTCTTCTTGCCGGTTTTCTTTGCCACGCAGCGCAGTTAGCACGACTTCCCGAAACCACAAAGGGCCGGGAACATGTCCCGGCCCTTTGCGCAATGTATGTGTCGATTACTCCGCAGGGATGGCGGTCTCTTCGATGCCCAGCGGGTGGGGCAGCTTGTCCAGCATCTCTTTCGGGCAGACCTGAACAAAGTTGCCGCGCTCAAGATCCCAGTGCTGCAGGATGTCTGCCGCTTTCAAAGACCCGGTCTCGGCCACGTGGCGTTCGATCAGGCCTTTCAGCTGCTCTTCCCAATGGGGGTCTGCAACCGGGCAGGTCACCAGCGTTTCCATGTTCATCATGTCCGCGCTCGCGCCTTCGGGGTCATACAGATAGGCCATGCCACCGGTCATACCGGCGCCAAAGTTCGCGCCGATAGTGCCCAGAATGACAGCCGTACCGCCGGTCATGTATTCACAGCCACAGGCACCACAACCTTCGATCACCACTTTCGCGCCCGAGTTCCGCACCGCGAAACGCTCGCCCGCGCGGCCCGAGGCAAACAGGTAACCATCGGTCGCACCATACAGCACCGTGTTGCCCACGATGGTGTTATCAGCGGCCACCAGCGGGCTGACCTGCGGCGGACGTACCACCACAGTACCGCCCGACAGACCTTTACCGACATAGTCGTTGGCGTCGCCCGACACTTCGATCTTCAGACCTGGTGCCGCAAAGGCCCCCAGCGACTGACCGGCCGAACCGGTCAGCTTGACGGTCAGATGATCGGGCTGCAGCGAGTTGCGCATGCCGAAGTTCTGCACGATGTGGCTGGACACGCGGGTACCAACCGTCCGGTCAGTGTTCTGCGTGGCATAAGACAGCTGCATCTTTTCGCCGTCTTCCAGGAACCGATGCGCATCACGCACGATTTGGGCGTCCAGCGTATCGGGCACCACGTTGCGCGGCTTGTTGCGGTCGTAAACGATGTCCGCAGCCCCATCCACAGTCAGCAGCAGCGGGTTCAGGTCCAGATCATCCAGATGCGCCGAACCACGGCTGACCTGCGCCAGTAGATCGGCACGGCCAATGACCTCGTCCAAAGTGCGCGCGCCAATCGAGGCCAGAATCTCGCGCACTTCCTGCGCGTAGAAGGTGATCAGGTTCACGACCTTGTCGGCATTGCCGGTGAATTTGCCGCGCAGGCGTTCGTCTTGGGTACAGACGCCAACCGGGCAGGTGTTGCTCTGGCACTGACGCACCATGATACAGCCCATCGCGATCAGCGCGGCGGTGCCGATACCGTATTCCTCGGCGCCCAGCATTGCGGCCATAACGATGTCACGACCCGTGCGAAGACCCCCATCGGTCCGCAAAGTCACGCGACCGCGCAGCTTGTTCATTGCCAGAACCTGATGTGCCTCGGTCAGGCCCATCTCCCATGGCAGACCGGCATATTTGATCGAGGTCGCAGGCGACGCGCCCGTGCCCCCATTGTGGCCCGAGATCAGGATGATATCCGCCTTGGCCTTGGCCACACCCGCAGCAATCGTCCCAACGCCGCTCGATGCCACCAGTTTCACGGTCACCTTACAACGCGGGTTGATCTGTTTGAGGTCATAGATCAGCTGCGCCAAGTCCTCGATACTGTAAATATCGTGGTGCGGCGGCGGTGAAATCAGCGTCACACCTTTGGTCGAGTGACGCAGGCGCGCAATCAGGTCCGTGACCTTCATACCGGGCAGCTGACCGCCCTCGCCGGGCTTGGCGCCCTGCGCGACTTTGATTTCCAGCTCTTCACAGTGGTTCAGATATTCGGCGGTCACGCCGAAACGGCCTGATGCCACCTGTTTGACCTTGGCCGACGGGTTGTCACCATTGGGTTCCGGCACGAAATGCGCCGGATCTTCGCCGCCCTCACCCGAATCCGATTTGGCGCCGATACGGTTCATCGCGACGTTAAGGGTTTTGTGTGCCTCGGGCGACAGCGCCCCCAGCGACATGCCCGGCGTCACGAAACGCTTGCGGATCGAGGTGATCGATTCGACCTCTTCGATCGGAATCGGCTTACCGATAGGCTTGATGTCCAGCAGGTCACGCAGATGGATCGGCGGGTTCGCCTGCATCGCAGCCGAGTACCGCTTCCACATCTCAAAGCTGCCACGGTCACAGGCCGATTGCAGCATATGCATGGTCTGAGCTTCCCAAGCGTGCTTTTCGCCGCTGTGGCGGGCTTTGTAGAACCCCCCGATGGGCAGAACCTGATCGGCGCCGATAAAGCCCTTGGCGTGCACCTCTTCCAGCTTCAGCTGAATGCCGTGCACACCAATGCCGGAAATCCGGCTGTGCATGCCGGGGAAATATTCCGCCACCATGGCGCGGCTCAGCCCGACGGCTTCGAAGTTCAGACCACCGCGATAGGACGAGATCACCGAGATCCCCATCTTCGACATGATCTTCAACAGACCCAGATCCACCGCCTTGCGATAGTTCGCAACCGCCTTTGTCAGCGGCAGGTCCAGCAAGCCGCGCTCAATACGGTCGGCAAGGCTGTCTTCGGCCAGATAGGCGTTCACCGTGGTCGCACCACAGCCGATCAGCACGGCAAAGTAATGCGGGTCGATACATTCCGCCGACCGCACGTTCACCGAACAGAAAGTCCGCAGCCCCTTGCGTGTCAGCCACGAATGCACGGCGCTGGTGGCCAGGATCATCGGCATCGCAACCTTGTCGGCGTCTTGATACTGATCGGTCAAAACAAGATGGCCCGCGCCTGAACGCACCGCATCCTCGGCCTCGGCCCGGATACGCGCCAGCGCTTCACGCAGGGCATTGTCATCGGAGCCAGCCGGGAACGTACAGTCGATTTCGGTCATCGGCGATTTGAACGCGCTGACCATCTCATCGAACTGTGCATTGCCCACGAACGGGCTTTCCAGAACCAGAATTTCGGTCTGGCTGCCATCTTCGTCCAGCACGTTTTTCAGATTGCCGAACCGTGTCTTCAACGACATCACGCGATATTCACGTAGGCTGTCGATCGGCGGGTTGGTGACCTGACTGAAGTTCTGACGGAAGAAGTGGCTCAGCGGGCGGTACTTTTTCGACAGCACAGCCGACGGCGTGTCATCCCCCATCGAGGCAATCGCCTCTTTGCCATCATCCGCCATCGGCAGCAGAATCTGCTCGACCTCTTCGATGCTGAAACCCGCAGCGATCTGACGCTGGCGCAGCTCTTCGCCCTTGAACATCGGGGCTTCGGTCACAGCGGCCAGCTGATCGTCCAGCTCGTGGATTTTGCCGACCCATTCGCCGAACGGTTGGCTGGCGGCCAGCTTGTCTTTGATTTCGGTGTCGTGGAACAATTTGCCCTCGGCGGTGTCCACGGCGATGATCTGCCCCGGGCCAAGCGCGCCTTTTTCGACAACAGTGGCTTCGTCAATCGGCACCATGCCCGCTTCCGAGCCAGCAATTAGCATACCGTCACCCGTCACCACGTAACGCATCGGGCGCAGACCGTTGCGGTCCAGACCGGCACAGACCCAGCGACCGTCGGTCATGGCCAAAGCGGCGGGGCCGTCCCACGGCTCCATGACCGAGTTGCAATAGCTGTACATGTCGCGCCAAGCCTCGGGCAGCTCAACCGCCTGCTTAGACCACGATTCCGGCACCAGCATGGTCTTGGCCATGGGGGCCGAACGGCCAGCACGCACCAAAACCTCGAACACCGAATCCAACGCAGCCGAGTCCGACGCGCCACCGGCAACGATCGGTTTGATATCCTCGGCCAGGTCCCCAAAGAACGAGCTCGCCATGCGAATCTCGTGGCTCTTCATCCAGTTCAGGTTGCCCTTCAGCGTGTTGATTTCACCGTTATGGGCCAACATGCGGAAAGGCTGCGCCAGCCACCACTGCGGGAACGTGTTGGTCGAATAGCGCTGGTGATAAATCGCGAAGGTCGATTCAAAGCGCTCGTCCTTCAGGTCCGGGTAAAACTCGGCGACCTGCTCGGCCAGCATCATGCCTTTGTAGATGATCGAGCGGCACGACAGCGAGCACAGGTACAGCTCGCTGATTCCAGCGGCGGCAGCGGCTTTTTCGATGCGGCGGCGGATCACATACAGTTCGCGCTCAAAGGTCTCTTCATCGACACCCTTCGAGTTCGAGATAATGATCTGCTCAATCTCAGGGCGGGTCGCGTTCGCCTTATCACCCAGGCACGAAGTGTCGACCGGCACATGACGCCAGCCATAAATGTAATAGCCCATGCGCAGAACTTCGGATTCCACGATCGTCCGGCAGGTTTCCTGTGCACCGAAATCAGTGCGCGGCAGGAATACCTGACCAACAGCGATCAGCTTGTCCATGTCCGGCTCGTGGCCGTTGCGACGGATCTGGTCATAGAAGAACGGAACCGGGATCTGCACGTGAATACCAGCGCCATCACCGGTCTTGCCGTCAGCGTCCACAGCACCGCGGTGCCAGATCGCCTTCAGCGCGTTGATGCCGTTTTCAACAACCTTCCGCGAGGGCTTGCCGTCAACCGCGACAACAAGGCCAACGCCACAGGACGAATGCTCATCGTCTTCGCGGTACAGGCCGTGCTCGGCCATATAGGCGCGTTTCGCCTGTTCCTGTGCCACCCACTGTTCATCATACTTGGTCATGGGTTCTCTCCTTTAAACAGGGCCTGGGCGCGGGGCGTGCCCGCCGGCCTGGGATGCATGGGCAAGAGCCGAAATCGCCGCCAACGCCACGCCGCACGCCAAAGGGCGCTGCGAGTGGGCAAAGGGCATAGGCGTCAGGTTCATTCAATCAGCTCTTCGTTTCTGGCAGCAAGGCTGCCCTATTCACTTTCCTGCCCGGCGTGGTGGCTGCACACCGTATGCATAAATTGTGCATAGGATGTGCATCACTTGTGCATGCCGGGTTTTGGCTTACTCGGCGGCCACTTTCGCGGTGGCGTTCAGCTTCTCGACAATCGCGTCGGCGGCTTCGCGCCCGTCACGGATCGCCCAGACAACCAGGCTGGCACCGCGCACGATGTCCCCCACCGCATAGACACCTTCAAGGTTGGTCTCGTGGGTGCGGAAATCGGCCTTGATGGTGCCCCAACGGGTCACTTCCAGTTCGGGCTTGTTCCAAAGGGTCGGGATGTCTTCGGGTTCAAAGCCCAGCGCTTTGATGACCAGATCGGCCTCCTCGACGTAATCCGCGCCTTCGATCACCTCCGGCGACTGACGGCCCGAAGCATCAGGCAGGCCCAGACGCATCTTTTGCACCATCACGCCCGAAACAGGTTCACCGCTAAACGCCTTGGGCGCGGCCAGCCAGACGAACTCCACGCCTTCTTCCTCGGCGTTTTGCACTTCGCGCTGTGAACCGGGCATGTTGGCGCGGTCGCGGCGATACAGGCATTTCACGCTTTCAGCGCCCTGACGGATCGCGGTACGGACACAGTCCATCGCGGTATCCCCGCCGCCGATCACGACCACCTTCTTGCCCTCGGCACTCAACTCGCCGCTTTCAAACTCGGGCACCGTGTCGCCAAAGCTCAGCTTGTTTGAACACGTCAGGTAGTCAATCGCCCGCACGATACCATCAGCACCCGAGCCGGGCCCCTGAAGGTCGCGGGTCTTGTAAACACCGGTCGCGATCAAAAGCTTATCGTGTTTGGCGCGCATATCGTCAAAGCTGATGTCTTCGCCGACGTTGCAGTTCAGAACGAACGATACGCCCGACTTTTCCAGCTGTTCGATGCGGCGCATGACCACGTCTTTTTCCAGTTTGAAACCGGGGATGCCATAGGTCAGCAGGCCACCAGCGCGGTCATAGCGGTCATACACCGTGACCTGAACACCGGCGCGACGCAGACGGTCGGCCGCGGCCAGACCGCCGGGGCCAGCCCCGATGATGCCAACGCTTTCTTCACGCTCGACGCTGGGAACAACAGGCTTCACCCAGCCTTCTTCCCAAGCCGTGTCGGTAATATATTTCTCGACCGAACCAATCGTCACAGTGCCATGGCCGGACTGTTCGATCACACAGTTGCCTTCGCACAGACGGTCCTGCGGGCAGATGCGGCCACAGATTTCCGGGAAGGTATTGGTGGATTGGCTGATCTCATAGGCTTCCTGCAACCGCCCTGTGGCAGTCAAACGCAGCCAGTCCGGGATGTTGTTGTGCAGCGGACAATGGGCCTGGCAATAGGGCACGCCACATTGGCTACACCGCGAGGATTGCTCTTTTGCTTTTTCATCCGCGTATTCAGCATAGATTTCGTGGAAATCCTTGTTGCGCGCGTCGGCCTCCCGCTTTTGGGGCATCGAACGCTGCACGTCCACGAACTGAAGCATTGGCTCTTTGGTCATCGCTAGCTCTCTCAAACTTGGTCAGGGCGTGTATTACGGAGGAATGATTCAAAATAAAAGTCATTTGTGCTGACCTATTTAGCCCGTAAGGTGGGAAAAATCACGCCAAAATCGCCGCGCTGCGGAAAAAGTATATAACTTATGCTGACCTATTTTCCAGCTTTTCTTTTGAAATCAAACCGCTAGGATTGCGGAAATTTTCCGCGTGCGAGGGGCCATGTCGCTATATTATCTTCTGATTGTTGCGATAATTCAGGGTGTAACCGAGTTTTTGCCGATCTCTTCGTCAGGTCACCTGATTCTTTTGCCGGCGCTGAGCGGGCATGAGGACCAAGGTCAGGTGATAGATGTGGCCGTTCATGTGGGCACGCTGCTGGCGGTCATCCTCTACTTTCGCACCGACGTGATGCAGGCATTCTTTGGGCTCGGACGGCTGATACGCGGAAAGATGGATACGCCGGGCGCAAAACTGGCCTTTTTGCTGATCATCGCAACCATCCCCGTCGTAATCTTTGGATTGTTCCTCAAAGTCACCGGTCTGGATGACATGCTGCGCTCAATAGCCGTGATCGGCTGGACCATGCTTGGCTTTGGTCTGGTGCTTTACTGGTTCGACCAAAAAGGTGCGGACACTTTGACTGCGCCGGATTGGTCGCTGAAGCATGCTATTATCATGGGTCTGTGGCAGGCCATTGCGCTGATCCCGGGGACGTCGCGCTCGGGCATTACGATCACCGGTGCGCGCGCGCTTGGATATGGGCGCGAAGGCGCCGCGAAACTTGCAATGCTGATGTCCATTCCCACAATCATCGCTTCGGGGGTGTTGCTGGGGGCCGAGGTGGCGATGACTGCCGATGCGCAGGCCGCCCGTGACGGAGCGATTGCCGCTCTGTTTGCTTTTGCATCTGCCTTGCTGGCGCTGACCCTGATGATGCGCCTGTTACGCTCTGTCAGCTTTACGCCCTACGTGATCTATCGGGTGATTCTGGGTGCGGCCCTGCTTTTCATTGCTTACAGCTGACCAAACACCCGGCTCAAAATTGTCTCTAAACCTGCCGCGTCAGCCGGGGTAAACGCCGCTGGCTGATTGCTGTCGATATCAAGGACGCCCAGCAGATCGCCGGCCCGGTTCTTTACGGGTAAAACAATCTCGGAACGGGTGGAGCTGGCGCAGGCAATGTGTCCGGGGAACGCCTCTACATCATCGACCAGTTGCACCTGCCCGGTCCGCGCCGCCGCCCCGCAAACCCCGCGTGAAAACGGGATCATCAAGCAACCATGCCCGCCCTGATAAGGCCCGATTTTCAGCAGCTCAGGCTCTGTCACGCGGTAAAACCCGGTCCAGTCGAACCGATCGTCAGCATGGTGAAGCTCGCAGGCCACCGTCGCCATCAGGGCAATTTCATCCGTCTCGCTTTCGGTTAGGGCAAGAATGGTTGTTAACAGGGTCTGGTAATTCAGCGTGTCCATGAATCGGATCCTTTGTTCACCGCGAAACTATGCGGACAGGCGCGCCAAAGCCAAGCCTTTCACCTGAAATGGGCCCAGGTGCGAATCTGACAAATGGATACCGAATGGTAAGGATTGCGTCCTAGCCTTTAGCCAAGCTGGCAAAGGAGAATTGAATGGAACTCAAGTCCGAAGAACGCGACGGTGCGTTGCTGGTCTCGGTTCTGGACGAACGGGTGGACGCCGCTGTGGCTATCCAGTTCAAGGACACAATGCGCGAGGTCACCGCGACCCCGCATCAACGCGTGGTCATGGATATGTCCCGGATCGACTTTCTGGACAGCAGCGGGCTGGGTGCGGTTGTCGCAGCGATGAAGCAACTGGGGCCAAACCGGAAACTTGAACTCGCCGGCCTTTCCCCGACTGTGGCCAAGGTGTTCCGCCTGACCCGAATGGATACGGTCTTCACGATCCATGATGATCTTTCACAAGCCTTCAAGTCAGGAGTCGACGCCGCGTGAAGGGGAGCAGACGCATGCAGATGGAACAGGTACCACAGACCGACACAAGCGGTGATGGCTTGACAGTCCGTTTTTCCAGCGCGCCGCTTGGCGTGCGCGGGGCGATCAAACAGATAGACCGCTGGCTACAGCGTTGCGGCGTCGAGGAGCCAGATCGCGGAAACGCCGAAATAGTGCTGGCAGAGGCGCTGAACAACATTTCGGAACACAGCTATGGCGAAGACGCTGTAGGCGACGTAGAGGTAACCGTCGTTCAACAAGGGCAAGAATTGCTTTTGATGATCGCTGATGAAGGCCGCGCCATGCCCAAGAGCCTGTATCCCAAGCTCCAATCGACAATTGAAAGCCCCGACCCCAGGGAACTTGCCGAAGGCGGATTTGGCTGGTTTTTGATCCAGCAGCTTACCCAGGACATCAGCTATCACCGCGAAGGTGCAACCAATCGGTTAAGCCTGTCGTTGACCCTTGGCAACGGAGGGTGATCCATCGCGCGCGCCGCAAAGACGCCGCAATTGCTCCGCACCGGCGCCCGAATCCCCTGAGATAACGTTCGGGTAGCTGCATATAGCTTCCCTCGGCGCCGTGTAACTTGCCCCCACCCAGAACGCGGCGCCGAGGCATCTTCCCTTCTTTCAGATTGCAAGTCCCGCAGGAACGCGCCTAACCTATCTGGCAACAGAAAGGACATCTCATGCGCGATTTTCACCTGCCCGGGCGGTCCACGGTATTTGCTCAAAACGGCCTCTGTGCAACGTCACATCCTCTTGCGGCGAAGGTTGCTGTTCAGATGCTTGAGGCTGGCGGAAATGCCGCCGACGCGGCCATCGCCGCCGCCGTTCTGCTTGGAATTTGCGAGCCTCAAATGACCGGGCTTGGCGGTGACTGTTTTGTGCTCATCAAACCCGCAGGCAAAGAAGATGTCGTGGCGCTGAATGGATCGGGTCGTGCGCCTGCTGGGCTGTCGGCTGCCAAGATGCGGGCACAAGGGCATGCGACCGTCCCCATCCACGCGCCCGAAGCTGTCACCATTCCCGGCGCAGTTGATGCCTTTTGCCAGCTGTCCAAAGACTGGGGCCGGATCGGACTGAAAGCTGCACTTGCCCCCGCCATCCATTACGCCGAACAGGGTGTCCCAGTGGCGCCGCGTACCGCCTTTGACTGGGCCGAAGACGCCCAAACCCTGCAAGGGTCAGCGCGGGATTTCTATTTGCTGAATGGGCAAGCGCCCAAACCCGGCCAAATCTTCCGCGCCCCGCAACAGGCACAGGTGCTGCGTCAGATCTGTGAACATGGGCGGGCCGGATTTTACGAGGGCGAGGTGGCCGAAGACATGGTCACCTCTTTGCGCGCTATGGATGGTGTGCACACGCTGGAAGATTTCGCCGCTACCAAATGCGACTACGTCACCCCAATCAGCGGCACGTACAAAGGCGTAGAGCTTGTCGAACACCCGCCAAACGGTCAGGGTGCGACGGCGATTTTGATGGCGAACATTCTGGCCAATTTCGACTTGGCGGCGCTGAACCCGCTGGGCGCCCAGCGCGTCCATTTGGAAGCCGAGGCCGCAAAGCTGGCCTATGACACCCGCAACAGATTCTTGAGCGACGCAGACCACATGTCGCGGCTGGATCACATGCTTAGCCCGGATACCGCCGCAAGACTGGCGGCGCTAATCGACCCGGCCCGCGCCATGCCAAACGCGACGAAAATCAGCGAAGAGGTTCACCGGGAGACCATATACCTGACAGTCGTCGATCGCGACCGTATGGCGGTTTCAATGATCTATTCGGTCTTTCACGGGTTCGGGTCGGGGCTGGCCTCCTCGAAGTTTGGGATTAACTTCCAGAACCGTGGCGCCGGGTTCTCATTACAAGAAGGCCACCCGAACGAAGCCGGCGGCGGCAAGCGCCCGATGCACACCATCATTCCCGCCATGTTGAAACGCGAAGGTCGCGTGGTGATGCCGTTCGGGGTCATGGGGGGGCCTTACCAACCCAACGGTCACGCGCGCGTTCTGACGAATCTGGTGGACTATGACATGGAGCTTCAAGCTGCCCTTGATGCCCCGCGCAGTTTTGCCAACGATGGCGCCCTACAGCTGGAACGTGGCTATGCCGACAGCGTGCGCGCCGAATTGGCCGCTATGGGGCACGATGTTACGACCCCGCGCACCCCGATTGGCGGCGCGCAGGCCATCTGGATCGACGATGATAATGGAGTTTTGATTGGAGCCTCAGACCCACGCAAGGATGGCTGCGCGTTGGGCTATTAATTCAGCTGAAACTGAAGCGGATAATGGCCATCTTCAAACTCGCCAAACAGGTCTTCCAGATCGGGATGTTCAACCGGTTTGCCAGTTTCATCCGGCATCAGATTCTGTTCCGAGACATAGGCGACGTAATAGCTCTGATCATTCTCGGCCAGCAGATGGTAAAAAGGCTGGTCCTTGGCTGGGCGGCTATCTTCGGGGATGGCATCATACCATTCATCGGTGTTCGAAAACATCGCATCCACATCAAACACCACGCCGCGAAACGGATGTTTGCGATGCTGCAGCACTTGGCCAAGATGGTATTTCGCGTTCGTCTTAAGCATATTGTTGCAACCCCTACGCTATCGTTAGTAATGCCTGCGCAGGGGATTTGTCCATGCGCGGCGGCCCAGAATTCAGGAAACAGTCTGTGAACCTTGTCCTTACAGTGCTTGAAATCGTCACGCCGGTTTTCGCATTGGCCGCTGTTGGGTTTGCCTGGGTCAAGCTGGGTTTTGAGTATCGCATAGAGTTCATCACACGCTTTGCCATGACACTGGCGGTGCCGTGTCTGGTGTTCGTCGCCTTGATGAAAGCGCAGATTGACCCGAACGCGCTGACGGCTCTTACACTGGCGGCATTCTCCGCCTATGCCATTGTTGCGGTTATATTTTTCGGGCTGTGCCGATTGGCAAAACTGAACGTGCGCACCTATTTGAACCCGCTGATCTTTGGCAACACCGGGAATATGGGTCTGCCCTTGGCCTTGTTCGCATTTGGTCAGGCCGGTTTGTCATATGCGGTTGTCGTGTTTGCCGTGATGGCAGTGCTGTCGTTTTCTGTTGGTGTTTGGTTGGTATCGGGCGGCGGTTCTTTGCTGAAGGTCATCAAAGAGCCCTTGGTCGGTGCCACCATTTTGGGCGGGCTGTTCTTGTCACAGGGCTGGAGCACGCCGAGCGCGTTAACCAATTCACTGGAATTGATCGGTCAAATGGCGATCCCGATGATGCTGATTACACTTGGCGTCGCCGTTGCCAGGCTAAAACCCAACCATGTGGGCAAAGCTGTTTGGATATCCATCGTCAAGCTGGCTGTCTGTACCGGAGCAGCCTGGGGCGTAGGGCGTGCCATGAACCTTCCGGCCGAAGCCTTTGCCGTGCTGGTGGTACAGATTGCCACCCCGGTTCCCGTCACATCCTATCTTTTGGCCGAGAAGTACGGTGCGGATTCAGATGCCGTCGCGGGTCTGGTGGTGATCTCTACCCTGATATCCGTCGGCACGATTCCTCTTACACTCGCATTTTTGATCTGATCTGCCTTCGCTGAGGTTTGCTCCGCGCCCGGCTTTGGCGTATCCTTGAAAAAAACCAAAACATAGCGAGTGAGGCAGATGAGCAGGTTTCTTCGCGTCGCAACATTTGTGGGCCTGGTCGCACTGACCGGCTGTGGTGGAAGTAGTTCTTCGCCACCGCGCAACTTGGACAACGCGTGTTCCATTGTGGATCAGCGCCCTAAATATTTGCGCGCCATGAAAAAGACGGAGCGCAAGTGGGGTGTTCCGGTGCATGTGCAAATGGCGACGATCTATCAGGAAAGTAAGTTCGATGGCGACGCCCGTACGCCGTACAGGTTCTTGCTGGGCGTGATCCCCATGGGGCGGCAAAGTTCGGCGTTTGGGTATGCGCAGGCGCTGGACGGCACCTGGGATGAGTATCGCAGTTCCACCGGCAACCGCGGTGCTGATCGCGACGACATCGCGGACGCCACAGATTTCATGGGTTGGTACATGAACAACACCACCGACCGCCTTGGCATTTCCAAGCGGGATGCGCGCAATCAGTATCTGGCCTATCACGAAGGCCAGACCGGCTATGCGCGTGGTTCGTATAAATCCAAGGGGTGGCTGATTGATGTGGCCAATTCGGTGGCGGCCCGCGCCAACACCTATGAACAGCAGCTTAGACGCTGCCGTTAATCATCACGACCTACGCGGCGCTCAGTCTCTCGGACAATGCTGAAGAGACTGGGCCCATAGTCGTTCCCCATCTCGAGATCGCCCAGCACAACGGTCGTAGCGCCCCCGGCGTCATCGGTGATGATCCACTGGCGCAACTGCACGGGACTGTCGGTAAAGACCAAGCTGATCGCGCCATATTCAGGATGTTCGGGGTCTTGCGCGACGACGGTGGTCGACGTGTCATCCGATGTGTGACCCACAACCATCTTGGCGCGGTTCAGATCAACATTCTTGGCCAGGATAAGGTTCAGCGGTGTGCGGCGCAGCGGGTATTGCTCTGGTGGCTGGTTCGACTTGGGATCATAGATTGCAAGCTGCCCACCACTGGCCAAAACCAACGCGTTTTCAGGCGGATTATACTCAAACCGCACGCGGCCAGGTCGCTTGATGAAAAGCGTCCCCGTCGAGATTGTGCCATCCGCGTTGATCTGGGTGAAATCGGCCTGCGCCGTTTTAAACCCGTTGAAATAGCTCGAAATCTGCGACAAAGGGATTTTGTCAGCCAAGGCCGGCACGGCGGTCAGAACACTGGCGGCAAGCGCCAGAACTGCGGTACGAATCTGTTTCATACTTTTAACCTATGGCTTTGCAGGGCCGATAAAACCCGCCCCTGCATCACGAGGGTGTGAGCGGCGGATTACTGCTCGGGCACAAGAATTTCACGTTTACCGACATGGTTAGCCGGGCTGACAACGTGGTTTTCTTCCATCTGCTCGACCAGACGCGCGGCCTTGTTATAGCCAATCGCCAGCTTGCGTTGAATGTAGCTGGTGGAACACTTGCGGTCCTTCAGAACAATCGCGACGGCGGTGTCATAAAGCGCATCTTCGGCATCGGTGTTGCCGCCAAGGCCCAGCACGGCGTCGATGTCGCTCTCTTTCTCGCTGTCGGGGCCGTCGACCACACCGCTCATGTATTCCGGCGGGCCAAAAGCCTTGAGATAGTTCACGATTTCTTCGACCTCTTCGTCACTGACGAACGGGCCGTGGACGCGGGTGATCTTAGCGCCGCCAGCCATGTACAGCATGTCGCCCATGCCCAACAGCTGCTCAGCACCCTGTTCGCCCAGAATGGTGCGGCTGTCGATTTTGCTGGTGACCTGGAACGAAATCCGGGTGGGGAAGTTGGCCTTGATCGTACCGGTGATGACGTCGACCGAGGGGCGCTGTGTCGCCATAATCAAGTGGATACCCGAGGCCCGTGCCATCTGCGCCAAACGCTGGATACAGGCCTCGATTTCCTTGCCCGCCACCATCATCAGGTCGGCCATTTCATCGACGATCACCACGATATAGGGGATCGCTTCGGGGGCGAACTCTTCGGTTTCGAAAATCGGCTCGCCGGTATCCTCGTCAAAGCCGGTCTGAACGGTGCGGCTGAACATTTCCCCCTTTGCGATGGCATCGCGCACACGGCCGTTATAACCCTCGATGTTGCGCACGCCCATCTTGGACATCTTGCGATAGCGCTCTTCCATCTCGCCGACGACCCACTTCAGGGCAACAACCGCCTTTTTCGGGTCAGTCACAACCGGGGACAGCAGATGGGGAATGCCGTCATACACTGACAATTCCAGCATTTTCGGGTCGATCATGATCACCCGGCATTCCTCGGGTGTCAGACGATACAACAACGACAGGATCATCGTGTTGATCGCCACCGACTTACCCGAACCGGTCGTACCCGCAATCAACAAGTGAGGCATCTTGGCAAGGTTCGCGACAATCGGATCACCGCCAATGTCTTTGCCCAAAGCCAGCGGCAGGCGCATGTTGTTGTCACCGAAAGCGCTGGATGCAAGGATCTCGCGCAGAACAACCTTTTCACGGTTGGCATTGGGCAGTTCGATCCCGATCACACTGCGGCCCGGCACGGTCGAAACACGCGCCGACAGCGCCGACATGGAGCGTGCGATATCATCAGCCAAGCCGATGACACGGCTGGCTTTCAGGCCGGGGGCCGGTTCCAATTCATACATCGTGACCACGGGGCCGGGGCGGACGCTGACGATCTCGCCCTTGATGCCATAGTCATCCAGAACGGTTTCAAGCATCCGCGCGTTTTCCTCCAACGCCTCATCCGACAGATGGTGGCGCTCGATGCTGACGTGGTTGGTCAGCAGGGAAAGCGGCGGGTTTTCATAAACCTGCGGAGTTTCTTCGAACTGCAGCGCGGGCTGGGCCTCTTGCTGTGCACGCCGCGAGGGCTGCAGAATTTTCTTTGCTTTTGAATGCTGCACCACCGAGCGATGTTGGAACATCGGCTTTGGGGCCTGCGGCGGTTCTTCGTCGATCAACGGAGCAATTTCCTGATCGGGGGACAGTTCCAACACTTCGGGTTCCGCATCCAACGGTTGGGGCGGCGGCGCCATACGCGGCTCTTGCTTAGCTGCGATCAGGGGATCTGGTCCGCGACGCTTGGCGATGGCAGCGGCAATCGCTGAAGCTTCGGGTTCCGGCCCCACATTGGCCTGCAAAGGCGGTTCGGCCCGGCCGGAAAATCCCGGCGCAGGTGTGCGGGCCCGGTTGCGCACGACATCCGCGATGCGGGCTTTGATCCGTTCGTCTGTCGGGGCATCGGCCTCAAGCGCGTTTTCTGGCAAAGTCGGCTCGATCAGCTCGGGCTCAGGCGTGCGGTTCAGCAAGGATGGCATGCGCGACAAAATTGAGGGGCGGGGTTCTTCGATAATCGGCTCTTCTGCCACAGGGGCTTCGGCCCGATGCACCAAAGGTTCGCGCACGTGGGCGGCCTGCGCCACATTGGCCTCTTCCTTGCGGGTCTGTTGGCGCGCCTGCATTTGGCGCACGCCCTGCACCGCGCCGCTCGCCCCGCGGCCCATCAGAACCATAAGCTGCGCATATGCCATGATCAGCCCAACCAGCAGGAAACGGCCCAACTGGCCCATTTCCCGACGATCAAACCCGGTCACAAAGAAAGTCAGCGCAATGGCCACAAAGAACGTCGCAAAGGCAATCAGTTTCAGCCCGAACACGGTTGAAACGGGCACGATGTTCAGCACAGCCCCCAGCACGGTATCCCCAAACCGTCCGCCAAGCCCATAATCCGCCAGCCAGTCACTGCCCGGCGTCAGGGTGGCGGCATAAATCGCGATCATCGCAATCGCGATCGGGGCAAAGACGATACGCCCCACGCACCGCTCTTCACCCCGATGCAATACAAAACGCAAACCCCATGCCGCCAAAACCACGGCCAGACCCCAAGCGCCCAGACCCATGATCACAATCAGGGGCGAAGCAATCAGTGCCCCGGGTCGACCTAACCAGTTCTGAGCGGGTTCATCCGTGGCCACGAGCCAGCTGGGATCATCCGGCACATAAGAGCCAAGCATCATCGCCACCAACACCCCGAGCACCAGCAAACCGATGCCCAACAATTCATGCCCACGTCGGGTAATCGCTGCCTGCATGTTGGTGTCAAAAAGCGGATCGCGTTGTTTCATCTGATACGATGCCATGCCTGAACCCTTACCTGTAAAGACAGTCGCGAAGCGTGATCAGCCCGCGCTGCATTTCTTCTTTTGGGGCCACCAAAGCGACCCGAATAAACCCTTTTCCAGGGTTCAACCCATCCACGTCCCGCGCCAGATAGGCACCGGGCAGTACCCGCACGCCGGTCTGTGTCCACAGTTTCAAAGTGGCTTCTTCGCCGTCGTTTATAGGCAGCCACAGAAAGAAACCGGCCTCAGGCGAAGTGTAGCCCGGTACATCAGCCAGAATCTCATCGGCGATTTCGAATTTTTCAGCATAGAGGGCGCGGTTTTCGATCACGTGCTCTTCATCCGCCCAGACCTTTTGCGCCACACGTTGCAAAGGCAGCGGCAATGGCGATCCGGCATAGGAGCGCAGCTGGCGCATCCGACGCATGTTTTCAGGGCCAGTGGCCACAAAACCCGAGCGCAGCCCCGGCATGTTCGACCGTTTTGACAGCGAATGGAAAATCACCAGACGTTCGGGGTCTGCACCCATTTCCTGCGCGACCTCAATCGCGCCAACAGGCGGGGCGTGGCGATAAATCTCGGAATAACACTCGTCCGCGAAGATCACGAAATCGTACTTTTCGGCCAAGGTGATCAACCGGCGCCAATACTCTGCCGTCGCGACCGACCCCTGCGGGTTCGACGGTGAGCAAATATAGGCTGCTGCCACGCGGTTCAAAACCTCGGGCGGGAGCTCATCATAGTTGGGCAAGAACCCGTTTTCAGGCGTCGCGGCTACAAAATAGGGCTCCGCACCAATGGACAGCGCTGCCACGGCATAGACCTGATAAAACGGGTTGGGTGTCAGCACGATAGGTGTCTGGCCGCGCACCTTTTCAGGGCAAAGTGCCATCACGGCATTGTACAGCCCTTCTCGCGTCCCGTTCAGCGCCATGATCTGCGTTTCCGGGTCCATCGAGGCACCGTACCGGCGCTTGATCCAATCGCTGATCGCCATGCGCAGCTCGGGCGCACCTTCATTCGGAGGGTAATTCGCGAAACCCTCCGCGTTTTCGACGATGATATCCGTGATCCAGTCCGGGAACGCATGTTTTGGCTCGCCGATGGTCATATGAATCACGTCACCGCCCGGCGCATGTGCGTCGAGAAGCGTCCGCAAACGCGGAAATGCATATTCTGGAAGGTTCGAAAACCGCTCCGGATAGGTCATGGGACCAAACTTTTCTGCCTCAGGGTCGGGGTCATTGCGCCCCGTTTGAAAGCTAGAATACCCGCAACACAGGGTTTGGTCCAGAATAAGCCTGAAATTTTCGACCTTTGCGTGGGATTTAGGCCAGTGCTCGTTCGGCGGCAGCCCCCAGGCGCAACAGACGTTCTTCACTATGTGGCGGGGTCAGGAACATGATGCCGGTGGAGGGCACCCCCGTTGGGAGCGTCAGCGCGGCCCCGCCCATCAGGTTGCCAATCCGGGTGTTGCGCAACGCCAGCAGGTTCTCGGTGATGTAATAGTCATGATCCGACAGCAGACGATCATGATTGGGGGGTAGAATCGGCGCCGTGGGCAAGATCACCGCATCATACCCCGCGGTCGCCCGTCCAAATTCGCGGCGCAGGCGGCGTAGCTTTTGCCAAGCCGCAACAAAGTCCGCGCCTTTGTGATCCGCGCCCGAGCGGAACCGCGCCAGAATCTCGGGGTACATTTTGTCTGGCGCGGCCTCGATCGTGTCCCGCCATGTCGCGTAGGCCTCGGTCGTGAACAATATCGCTGACAGGTCCATTGCATCGGCCACCACCGGGATTTCCCGACGATCCACCAAAGCCCCTGCGTTCTGCAGGCGCACCACCGCGCTTTCGAACCCATCACGTGGCGCGGCGCGCAAATCCTGCATCGCAACGGAGCGGCACACCAGGAACCGCGCCCCGCGAAGCGACGCACCGCGCAGATCAGGCGCCTTTGTGCCTTCGAGCGCTCCCAGCATCAGCGCGGCATCCTCGACCGTGCGCGCCATCGGCCCAACCGTGTCAAAACTCTCGCAAAGTGGCACTGTTCCGGCCAAAGACAGCCTTCCTGAGGTCGTCTTAAGCCCCACCAGATCGTTCCAGGCTGACGGGATACGCACCGATCCGCCGGTATCCGAGCCCACTGCAACCGGCGCAAGGTTGAACGCCACCGATGCAGCCGCCCCCGAGGAAGACCCGCCCGAAACCGCGGCCGGATCGTTGACGCAGGGCGGCGAAGCGGTGATCGGGTTAAGGCCAAGCCCGGAAAAGGCCAGTTCCGACATGTGGGTTTTACCCAGACAGACCAAACCTGCCGCACTTGCATGGCGCAAAACACGTGCATCCCGGCGCGGCACACGCCCCTGCAACAGCGCCGACCCCGCCTCGGTCGCTGTACCTGCCGTATCAAACAGGTCTTTCCACGATACAGGCACCCCATCCAAAGGGCCCAACCGATTGCCCGTTGCAGCACGGGCACGGGCGGCAAGGGCCTCGTTGATTGCGCGGGTCGGTGTGGTGCGGGCATAAATGCGGTTTGCGCTGGAATGTGTCTCTATTGCACCTAAAAACGCCTCAGTCAGGGCAACCGGGTCGATCTTGCCTGCCCCGATCCCGCGCCCGAGATCGGCGGCACTCTGTGTCAGCCATGCGTCGCCCATCGCGCCCTCCTGTAAATTGCCAGCACGGTAGCGGCAGCAAGGCGCATGGACAATCCCGCATCGGCACGCATATTGAGCAGTATGAAACATGATTCCGATGTTGTGATTGTAGGCGGTGGGCTGAATGGCCCGGCATTGGCACTGGCACTGGCCCAAGGCGGCCTTTCAGTGACGGTGGTCGACGCGCAGCCCAAAGGCGCGCGCGGCAACGAAGGCTTCGATGGGCGCGGCTATGCGCTGGCGTTGGCGTCGCAAAAACTGCTGGCGGCGCTGAACGTCTGGCCGCGTGTGGCTGACAATGCCCAGCCGATCCTGGAGATCAAAGTCACAGATGGCGACGCCGAGCGCGGCCCGTCGCCGTTTGTGCTTGAATTCGATCATGCCGAGATTGAAGAAGGCCCAATGGGGTTCATGGTCGAGGACCGGTTTCTGAGCCGCGCTCTGGCCGACGCGCTGGATGCGGAAAGCGCCATTACACAGTTGCACGGCGAGACTGTCGTCGCGCAGGAGGTGACTTCGGCTGGCGTCACGGTCACGCTTGGGTCGGGCAAAACCCTGACCGCCAAGCTGATCGCCGGGTGCGATGGCCGTAAATCCGGCGTCGCCGAACGCGCCAAGATCAAGCGCAGCGGCTGGGACTATGGCCAAACCGCGTTGGTCTGCGCAGTGGGCCACGAAAAGCCCCACAACGGCATTGCGCATCAGTTCTTTATGCCCGGCGGTCCGTTGGCGATCCTGCCCTTGCCCGACAACAAGTGTTCTATTGTCTGGAGCGAAGAGCGCGCCCGCGCCGAACAGATCGCTGCGCTTGACGACGACGCCTACATGGAGGCCCTGCGCCCCGTTTTCGGCGATTTTCTGGGCGACATCCACCTTACTGGTGCGCGCTTTACCTATCCGCTGAACCTGACGCTGGCGAATGAGTTCGTCGCGCCGCGTATCGCGCTGGTGGGTGATGCGGCGCACGGCGTGCACCCGATTGCCGGGCAAGGCCTGAACCTTGGAATGCGCGATGTGGGGGCTTTGGCCGAAGTGCTGATCAATGCCACCCGTCGTGGCGAAGAGATCGGCGCAATTGACGTGCTGGAACGCTATCAAACCTGGCGGCGTTGGGATGCAACGACGCTGGCGCTGGGCATGGATGGCGTGAACAAGATTTTTTCAAACGACAATCCGCTGCTGCGCGGGGTGCGCGATCTGGGGCTTGGTTTGGTCAATGCCTTGCCGGGCGCACGCCGACGGTTCATCCGCGAGGCCGCAGGCCTGAACGGCGAGCTGCCGAAGCTCATGAAGGGCCAGCCGCTTTAATCCAGCTTGCGGGCCTCATCGACCAGCATGATCGGAATCCCGTTACGGATCGGAAAAGCCAGATGCGCGGCTTTTGACACCAATTCCTGCTTTTCGGCATCATAGCTCAGCACCGCGTGGGTGACCGGGCACACCAGCGCTTCGAGCATCTTGCGGTCGACTTTGGTGTTATCACTCATTGCATCGTCTCTTCATTATTGCCGCCCAACAGGGCGAATTCCATTAGCGTAACCAGCACTTCTCGCCGGTCTTGCAGGGTTGGGGCCTCAAGCAGCGCCTGTTTGTCTTCGGGATCAAACGGGCACAACATGGCCAGCGCATTGATCAACATCTCGCCCTCGGCCTCTTTCAGGCTGTCCCAATCGGTCGAGAGTTCTTTGTGCTCAAAGTACCTCCCCAACAGATCAAAGAACGCCGCGCGTTTAAAATCGGCGTCCTTTTCCACCGCGCCCAGGTCAGGCTCGAACCCGTTCCAGTCGACTTCAGCGCGGATATAGGGTGTGAACCCCTCGATCTGGCGCTGAATACGGAACCGAGACACGCCCGTAAGGGTGATCATATAGCGGCGATCCTCGGTTTCGGAAAACGCGGTAACCCTTCCTGCGCATCCGATCTGATGCAGCGTGTTTTCGTCGCCGGGCTGCGGTTGCACCATCCCGATCAGACGCCCCGAATCCTTCAGCGCGTCATCCAGCATCGCCAGATACCGCGGCTCGAAAATATGCAAAGGCAAGCGCCCGCGTGGCAGCAACAGCGCGCCAGGCAGCGGGAACAGCGGGATCGTCTGGGCAAGATCAGAGGCTGAGAACATAGACTTCAACCTAGATCAAAGCGGGCCTTAGGCAAAGATCATCGACGACAGCTTGCGACGGCCGTTCAAAACAACCGGATCTTCGGGCTTGAGCGCATCGAAAATCGTAAACAGCTGCGCCTTGGCAGCGCCATCGTTCCATTCGCGGTCACGCCGGAACAGCTCCAGCAGCTCATCAACAGCTTCTTGCACGTCACCATTGGCATGCAAGGCCTGCGCCAGATCCAAACGGGCCTGATGGTTGTCGGGATCCGCTGTTACCGCGGCGCGCAGCTCGGCCACGGGGCCGGCGTTTTCTGCCTGACGGGCCAACTCTAGCTGCGCGGCGGCGGCTTCAACCTCGGGCGAGACTTTCAGATCATCTTCGGCAGTATTCAGCAGCTCTTCGGCCTGATCGACCTCGTCCATCGCCAGATGGGCGCGGATCAAACCGCCATAGGCGGCGGCATTGGCCGGGTCTTCGCCCAGAATTGCCGCAAAGGTTTGCGCGGCATCCACGGCTTCGCCTTCGGCCAGCATGGTCTCGGCAACCTCAACAGCCTCGGCCAGACCCCCATCCGAACCACCGGCTTCGGCCACACGGTCGATAAAGGCTTTGATCTCGGACCCCGGCAAAGCGCCCTGAAAGCCGTCCACCGGCTGGCCATCGACAAAGGCATAGACCGTCGGGATCGACTGCACCCGCATCTGCCCGGCAGCCTGCTGGTTCTCATCGACATTGATCTTGACCATACGGACCTTGCCACCGGCCTCGGTCACGGCGGCTTCAAGCGCCGGTCCCAGCGTTTTGCACGGGCCACACCACGGCGCCCAGAAGTCGACAATTACCGGCACCTCTTTCGAGGCCTCAACCACATCTACCATAAAGGTGGCGTCGGTCGTGTCCTTGATCAGGTTCTCCGCTGCCGCGCCCGTATTTCCGCCAAGTTCCAGCATCTGTCTATCCATCCCAAATATCGTGTTGTGCCTTATATGGCGTGGCAAAGGCGCGGTGCCAACCCTTGCAGATGCGCCCAATTGGCGCCAACTCTTAACAATGGACCTGTTTGAACGATCCGAACGCCTGATGGGTATGGACAAGCGCACATGGGCGCGCCACGCCAACCCGTGGAGTGTCTATACCCGGTTTACCGCACTGCCCTTGCTGTGTTTGGCGGTCTGGAGCCGCGTCTGGCTGGGCTGGTGGGCGCTTGTGCCGCTGTTATTGACCGTTCTTTGGATCTGGCTGAACCCGCGCCTGTTCTCGCCGCCGGCACACACCGAAAGCTGGGCCGCGCGCGGCACCTTTGGGGAACGGGTCTTTCTGAACCGCAAAACAGTCTCTATTCCAGCTGAATATGTTCGGTGGGGCTATGGTCTGTCGATTGCATCAGGTCTGGGGTTGCTGCCCCTTGTCTGGGGGCTGTGGCAGTTAGACATCGCTTGGACGATCACCGGATTGGTGATGTCCATGGGCGCCAAGACGTGGTTCGTGGACCGCATGGCGCAGCTATACGACCGGATGAAAGACGCCGATCCAACCTATGCCGGGTGGATGCGTTACAAATCAAACGTCGCGAATACCGGGGCGTGATCGCTGGGCTTTTCCCAGCCCCGTGCCTCGCGCAGGACGCGGCTGGAATGCGTCGCGTTTGAAATATCGGGCGTGGCCCAGATGTGATCCAAGCGGCGGCCTTTGTCGGCCGTATCCCAGTCACGGGCGCGGTAGCTCCACCAACTGTACAACTGTCCGTCTGGGATATCTTTCCGGGTAACGTCCACAAAGCCACCTGCATCCTGTGTTTGGGCCAGATGTTCGATCTCAATCGGCGTGTGGCTGACGATCTTGGTCAGTTGCTTGTGGTTCCAGACGTCATCTTCACGCGGGGCGATGTTCAGATCGCCCACAAGGATCGACTTTTGCGGTTTGTCAGCGTGGAACCAATCCCGCATCTCGGTCAGGTAATCCAGTTTCTGACCAAACTTCTCGTTCACCTCGCGGTCCGGTTTGTCACCCCCAGCCGGCACATAGAAATTGTGAATGGTTGTGCCATCTTCCAGACGCGCAGCCACGTGGCGGGCATGCCCCAGGCTGGCGAAATCCTTGTCGCCCACATCGGTCAGCGGCAGTTTCGACAGGATCGCGACGCCGTTATAGCCCTTCTGCCCACGCGCCACCATGTGGCGGTAGCCCAGTGCGGCAAAGCCCTCGGTCGGGATTTTCTCGACCGGTGATTTGCACTCCTGCAAGCACAGAATGTCCGGCGCTTCCTCTTGCAACAGCTTCAGCACGATCGGCTCGCGCAACCGGACAGAGTTGATGTTCCAAGTCGCAAGGGTAAAAGGCATCGCGTTTCTCCGGCTTAAACTGGCGCCGACCCTAGCCACGCAGCCCGCAGTTGGCCACCCGAAACAAGCGCAAAAGCCCGGCGAGATGCACCGGGCTTTTGTCGGATCATGATCGGTCGATCAGAAGGTCGGAAGCGGCGGTAGGGGCTGGCCCAGCCATTCCAGAGAAATCTCGTTCAGATCACCGCCCAGTTTTTTGTGAAGGATAAAGACATTGACCCACTGCAGCAGGTCATAGTTGCCCTTTTTCACGCCGATAAATGCAGGGCTGTCTTTGATGATGAACTTACGTGCGACGCTCATGTCCGGGTTGGATTCGGCAATGGCGGCGGCCAGCGTGTTGCCTGCAACCAGCACATCCACCTGACCCGACACAAACGCGGCTTGCGTGGCGGCATTGTCCCCGAAGCGGATGATCTCGGTTCCTTCGGGGGCGACTTTGGTAAGCTCCAGATCTTCCAGCGTCCCGCCGGTCAGGCCAACTTTCATCCCACCCAGATCAGCGGCACTGGAAATCGGCTTGTCCGCCGCGGCAAAGGCACCCGAATAGAACGGTGCATATGCGGCCGAGAACCAGATTGACTTGGCGCGCGACGGGTTCGCGCCCATGGTCGAGATCACCAGATCAACCCGGTCGGTTTCCAGAAACGGGATACGCTGTTTGGACACCACCGGCACCAGTTCTAGCTCGACTCCCAGATCTTCGGCGATCAGCTTGGCAACGGATACATCATAGCCCACGTGTTCGCCTTCGGGGCCCAGCGCGCCAAAGGGTGGAAAGTTTTCGGGCACGGCGATTTTGACCACACCGGATTCAAGAATATCGGCCAAGTCGGCCTGCGCCGGAGCCGAAAATGGCAGGGCAAGCGCCAGCGCGGCAGCGGCCACTTTCAGGGTTTTAGTGAACATGTTGCGTCTCCTTTGGTTAGTTCATGCCGCCTGCGCGGCCTCTTTCGATACATTTCCCAACTTGCGCTCCAACCGGCGCGACCAAAGCGTCAGCGGGTAGCAAAGGGCGAAATAAATGACCGCCATGAGCGGGAAGATGATGAAGGGTTCGGACCCGGGCACCGGGGCGTTGGCCCAGCGCTTGCCGATGGTCATCAGGTCGCTGAAGCCGATGATATAGGCCAGCGACGTACCCTTGATGATCTGCACCATGAAGCCCACGGTTGGGGCCAGGGCGATGCGAAACGCCTGTGGCAGGATCACGGTGCGCAGCGTCGGCACAAAGCCAAGACCCAGCGCGCGCGACCCTTCCCATTGGCCCTGCGGGACCGATTCAATCGCCCCGCGCCAGACGTCTGACAGGTACGCCGACGCATAGACCGTCAATGACACGATCGCCGCAACCCATGGGTTTATGTCTGCCCCGATCAGGCGCGGCACGCCCAGCCCGGTCAGGAACAACAGCATCAGAAGCGGCGTGGATTGAAACAACCAGATATAGCTGACGGCCACCCGTCGCGGCGTTTTGCGCGGCACGATCCGCATCAGCGTGATCAGTGCACCAAGAATGCCCCCACCCGCAAATGCGATCAACGACAGGTAAATCGTGTACTGCGTCGCCTCGATCAGCTGAAACAGGATGATCCCGTCGGGCTTGCCCAGCACCGTGATGAACAGGTCCTTCATCGCGTATATTTCCATGCAAAGGCCCGGCGTTCGATCAGTTGCATCAAGCCTTTGAACGCCAGAGAAATCAGGATGTAGAGCACCGTAAGGGTCAGGAAGACCTCGAACGAGCGAAAGGTGCGGCTGTCGATGAACAGCCCGGCAAAGGTCAGATCGCGCACCCCGATTTCGGAAATCACACCGGTGGTCAGAAAGAGGAAAATGAACTGCGAATTCAGCGAGGCAAACATCTGCGCGATGGACTGCGGCAAAACGATTTTCAGGAACCGCACATATCGCGGCAGGCCCAGCGCCTTTGCGGCGTCTAGTTGACCATCATCCGCCGAACTGTAGCCAGCCCGCAAAATCTCGGCGAAATAGGCCGAGAAATTCAGCGTCAGAGCCAGCACCGCATGGGCCCAGAACGGCCACACATAGCCCAACAACAACGGCAGGCCGAAAGCCACAAAGAACAGTTGAACAATCAACGGCGTGTTACGGATGAAATCAACATAACCAGCCGCCAGGTACCGTAGAACCGGGATTTTCTCGTGCCGCGCGGCCGATAGGCCCACACCCATAACAAATCCTAACGCAGCCCCTGCCAAGGTCACAAAGGCACTGACCCCGACCCCTTCCAGCAACAGCAAAAGGTAGTCCGGGTTACGATAGATTTCGAAAAATCGTAGCTCCATCAAGGGCTGCCTTTGGTCCGGTCCTAGGTTGGTCCGAAACCATTGCACGCGCCCTTGCTGTAACCTCGGTAAATCCGTGGCCAACCCTTAAGGAGTTATATCACGCCCAGTTGTTAACCAGTTTTTTAACTGATTGGGCAAAAAAAAGCCCGGGCGCGAAGCCCGGGCCAGTCCAACAGGGAGGTCCGTCTTTAACCCAAGGCGGCAGGAAACTGTTTGTGCAACAATCTGCGTTAACGCCCACTATTACATAATATGTGGGCAACAATAAGGCTGTTTACGCCACCAGCCGGTAGCCGCCGCTTTCCGTCACCAGCAACCGCGCGTTCGAGGGATCAGGCTCAATCTTCTGGCGCAGACGATAGATATGGGTCTCCAGCGTGTGTGTGGTGACACCGGCGTTGTAACCCCAAACCTCGTGCAGCAGCACATCACGGGCGACCACACCTTCCGAGGCACGATAGAGGAACTTGAGGATATTTGTCTCTTTCTCGGTCAGGCGGATTTTACGATCATCCTCGGTCACGAGCATCTTGGTGGCGGGCTTAAACGTATACGGCCCAAGCTGGAATACCGCGTCTTCTGACTGTTCATGCTGGCGCAGCTGAGCGCGAATACGCGCCAGAAGCACCGGAAACTTGAAGGGCTTGGTCACATAGTCATTGGCGCCGGCATCAAGGCCAAGGATCGTATCAGCATCGCTGTCGTGGCCGGTCAGCATCAGGATCGGGCACTTCACACCCTGCTTACGCAGCAAACGACATAGCTCTCGTCCATCCGTATCGGGCAAACCTACATCCAGAATCACCAGATCATAAATCGCCTCTTTGGCCTTCTCCATCGCGGTCGCGCCACTGTCAGCTTCGAAAACATCAAAGTCTTCGGTCATTACCAGCTGTTCACTAAGCGCTTCGCGCAGGTCGTCATCATCGTCGACCAGCAGTATCTTTTTCAGGTTACCCATCGTTACCTCCACGTGACTTTCGACAGACTTGGGTCACTGTGGCCACCCGTGCAAGTATTGCTGCAAATTCTCACGCAACCGTGTGGCAATCACTCTGTTTGTTTCATATTTGCACAATGCAGGGTAAACCGTTGAAACAAGATTGTCGGAAAAATCCATGAGCCTTCTGCCCACACTGACCGAAAAACTTGCCCGCGCCCGCGCGGACCTTCGTCTTGGGCTGGGGGTGGTTTTGTCAGGCGGGGGCGATGCTGTCGTGGCAATCGCGGCCGAGGTCGTGGATAACACCCGCCTGAATGACCTGCGCGCGCTGGGCACGCTTGAACTGGCACTGACGGCACGACGGGCGCAAACTCTTAAGGCGCGCGCCTATGACGGGGATTTAGCGCGGGTGCGGGTGCCCTCGGATGTGGATCGCAGATGGGTGCGCGCGCTGGCCGATCCTGCCGATGATCTGATGCACCCGATGAAGGGCCCGCTGCATTGCGCCCGGGGGGGCAATGCTGATCTGCACCGCGCCGCCCTGACTCTGGCCAAGCAAGCGCAGGTTTTGCCTGCCATTCTGGTTGTGCGGATCGTAGGCGCCGCCAAATTCGCTTCCGACCATGATCTGACGGCAATTGATGTCGATCAGGCGGCAGACCTGCTTCATGCCTCGCCTGCCATGGCCGAGGTCGTACATGCACGGCTGCCCATGACCGTGTCCGAGGCCGGGCGCCTGCACATCTTCCGCCCCGAAGACGGCAGCGTCGAACATTACGCCGTTGAGATCGGCCAGCCCGCGCGCGACAAACCGGTGCTGGCGCGGCTGCACTCGGCCTGTTTTACCGGCGATATACTGGGCAGCCTGAAGTGCGATTGTGGACCACAGCTGAACGCCGCTTTGGCCCAGATGGCCGAGGAAGGCTCTGGCGTCTTGCTGTACCTCAACCAAGAGGGACGCGGCATCGGTCTGGCCAACAAGATGCGTGCCTACTCGTTGCAGGATCAGGGCTTTGATACCGTCGAGGCCAACCATCGACTGGGGTTTGAGGATGACGAACGTGATTTCGAAATCGGCGCTGCGATCCTGCGCGAGATGGGGTTTGATCAGGCCCGGTTGCTGACCAACAACCCCAACAAGATCAAGATGCTGGAACACAGCGGCATCACCGTGACCGAACGTGTACCGCTTAAGGTCGGCCTGACCCGCCATAACGAAGGCTATCTGGCCACCAAGGCCCGAAAATCAGGGCACCTGTTGTGACTCCGCAAGATCTGGTTGTCACCCCAACCGGCTGCCGGTTCATGGGGCAGGTCTTTCCCTGTACGATCGGGCGCGGGGGCATCACCACTGACAAGCGCGAGGGCGATGGCGCGACACCCGCCGGCACCCACCGAATCATCGGCGCGGGGTATCGACGGGATCGGTTGGCCCACCCGTTTGGCGGCAAGCGCGGCCCCTTTTTGATGCGGGCGGTGCGACTGGACGACATCTGGTCTGACGATGTTGCCGACCCCGCCTATAACCGCGCCCTGAACGCGTCCAGTCACCCCTATAGCCATGAACGGCTGTTCCGCTGTGACCGGCTGTATGATCTGTTTCTGATGACAGATTGGAACTGGCCCGATGCACAGCCCGGGCGCGGTTCGGCCATTTTTATCCACCGTTGGCGCCGCCCTGGCTATCCCACCGAAGGATGCGTGGCCTTCGCGCCCGCGCACCTGCTGTGGATTACCCAGAACCTGACGGCCCAATCGCGGCTGATCGTGCGGCCCTAGGCGTAGGCGCGATCCCCAAAAATCGCCGAGCCGACCCGCACATGGGTCGCACCCTGTGCAATGGCGCGTTCAAAATCGCTGCTCATGCCCATGCTTAAACCTTCAAGCCCGTTACGTTTGGCGATCTTGGCCAGCAAAGCAAAATGCAGGCTGGGCTCTTCATCCGCCGGCGGGATACACATCAGCCCCTTCAGCGGCAGATTCAGTTCACGACACAGAGCAACCAGACCGTCGACATCATCCAAAGCGACACCCGCTTTTTGCGGCTCGTCCCCGGTGTTTACCTGAATGAACACATCCGGCATTTTGCCCAGATCCGCGCCGATCATCGCAATCCGACGCGCCAGTTTCTCGCTGTCGACCGTGTGAATCGCATCAAACAGTTCTATCGCAGCGCGCACCTTGTTGCTTTGCAAGGGGCCGATCAAATGCAGCTCGATCCCGTCGAACCGCTCCAGAAACTGAGGCCAACGTCCCTGTGCTTCCTGCACGCGGTTTTCACCAAAGACACGATGCCCCTGCTCTAAAACCGCCTCAACCCGCTCATCGGGCTGAACCTTGGATACTGCAATCAACTGCGTTGCCCCCTTAGGGCGCCCGGCAGTTGCTTCGGCCTTCTCGACCTTTTGTGCAATTTCTTGCAACGGCATGGCTTAAATCACATCACCCAACGCTTCGATCATCTCGGCCAGATCATCTTCGTGACGCTTCCAGGCCGCTTGCGAGCTTTTATAGATCGGCTGACGCACCTGTGCGACGCTCAACGTGGCGACGCGACGTTTGTTTTCGTGGAAGCTCAGGCAGGCGTCTTCCCACTCCAGATCGCACGCCTCCAGCAACTTGCGGGTTTCTTCCTCGGGGGAGTCGATCAGATCTTCATACTGAATCTCATGGAAGCCGCCGGGCAGTTTTTCACGCCAGAACTCCACCATTTCGACAAACATTCGGTAGTATTTGCCCAAATCAGTCTGGTTGTACGCGTAGCGATGCGTGCCCTCGGGGAAGACGTTCTTATAGATCGACAGCAGGCAATCGCGCGGATCGCGACGTACCAACACGATATGCGCCTTCGGAAAGATCATCTTGACCACACCCATCGCCATGTAAGTCTGAATCGCCTTGTCGACCACACGTTCGGCCCCCGGGCAGGCATCTTGCAGGCTCTTTTCGGCGATCTCACCAACGCCGCGCAATTCGTCGACGCCAATAATGTCCAGCGGACGATAGTTCGGGGTTCCCTGATTCATCATCGCTGTCAGGTTTCCGATGAAAGCCCCGTTCTCACCTGCGCCATCCACGCGACTGTGGCTGGACAGGATTTGTTCAACCAAGGTTGTTCCCGAACGCGGCATGCCTGTGACAAAGATCGGTGCAAAGTCGCTGGCGCCTTCGATCGGTTTGACCTGCGAAAAGTCGACATCCGCAAAAGCGGCTTTGACTTTGTCGATCTCTTTCCGGCGCGTCGAGATATCATAGGGAAACAACTTGCGAACAAGGTCATTTGCCGGGTTCAGATAGTCGAACACGCGATCATAGGCTTTGTTTTGCTCCACCGCTTTGGCCATAGCAAAATACATTTGCATCTTGTTGCCATCGGTGGTGCGCGTGTTTTCGATCTGATCTTCAAGCTGCAAAATCACCGGATCATCCAGCTTCAGCTTGTGACTGGTAAAGAAGCTACGATAGATTTCACCGCCTTCGGGCTGAAGCGCCAATGCCTTACGGAAATCTGCTTCTGCTTCCTCGAAACGGGCCAGCGACTGTAGATAAAGCGCCCGGAAGCTATAGGCGATAGATAGGTTTTCATCCAGTTCGATGGCCTTATCGAACGCAGCCATCGCGTCTTTTTCACGCCCCTGCTTGCCGTAGGAGTTGCCCAGTCGCGCATGGATCAGGGCATTCTTCATACCCTTCTCCAGCGCCTCATTCAGCACATTGATCGCCTCATCTTCCTTGGCAACGATAGAATAGAGCCGGTTCAACAACATGTAGGCATCCAAAAGATCCGGCTGCACTTTCAATGCGCGCTTGGCATACTCGATTGCCAGCGGATAGCGCCCCATACGGCCCAACAACGATGCCGAGTTCAGCAATGCCTGCGGCATATCCTTGCGAAGCTTCAGAGCCGCCTGAAATTCCTTTTCGGCCTGCTCGTAATCTCCCGTTTCTACTAGGAAGTTACCGAAAGTATTGCGGGCCTCGGGATAGTCGGGTGCCAGCCTGACGGCAGCTTCGTATTCTTTGCGCGCTTCGGCATATTTGTTCTGCATTCCTAAAGCATTTGCCAAAATCAACGCGATGATCCCAACGTCGGGATGCTGGCGGCGCAAACCACGCGCCAGGCTTTCCGCCTCTTGGGCTTTGCCTTGCGAAACCAAGTCGATGCCGCGCTGAATATCTGCTGGGCTCGCATCCCCGATGGACGGGCCTTTGCGCGGCGCTGGTTGTTTTTTCAAACGATCTTGCAGCGCAATCATCAATGGCGCAGGCAGGCGTGCGGCCTTCGCTTCATTCAAAAATGCTTCGGTTCGATCCGCGTCATCAAGGTTGGCCAATACCTCGGCATAGGCACGCCAAATGTTTTCGCCATCCGGTTTCGTAGCGCGCGCAATTTCCAGATGCTGAATTGCTTTCTCGGCATCGGCGCGCATCATTTGAATGCGGGCCATGTGAAAATGAGCGCCGGCGGATTTTGGCATGTTCGACAGAACAATTCTCAATCGGTTTTCAGCTTCATCTAGCTTTCGCTGGCCAATAAGCTGAACGGCTTGATTAAAGTTGGCCTGAATCTGAGAGTTATTCAGCGGAAGCATCTGCACATTCCTCAAACGATGATTTTCGTCTGGCTATCACGGTGCAAAGTCTTTGTCTAACAGTGGTCCACAAAAGAAAAGAGCGGGCAAAAAGCCCGCTCTTCCCTAAACAGAATGTTGTTCTGAATTAGAACGACATTGCAACACCCAGCGACCAGGTGTCGCCAGCTGCGCCGGAGTCGCCGTAACCGAACAGTACTTCAGCACCGCCCAGGTCGTAGCCGATGGCCAGACCGAAACCGTCGGTGGTGGTGCCACCGGTTGCTTCGTACTCACCGTAGTTGATGCCGATCGACAGGGCGTCCATGGTGTAGCCCAGGCCGATGCCCCAGTGGCTGTCCAGCGACGAGAAGCCGTCGAAGTCAACGTAACCCAGAGCGGCTTGGAAGCCGTTGCCGAAGTCAGCAGCAGCAGTCAGACCAACAACGTCGTTGGTGCCGTTGGACTGGTAGCCCAGGCCAAAGTCAACAGCAATGCCGCCGAAGTCTGCACCATAAGTCAGACCCAAGCCGTAGATATCATCTGCGGTGCCGAGGTCAGCCAACTCAACCGAAGCAGCAACAGCGAAGTCGCCGAACGAATAGTCGTAACGCAGAACTTGACCGTCGTGGCCACCGTCCAGGCCAGTGCCATCAAAGAAGCCAGCGTGGCCGGTTTCGTCGTCAGCGATCGAGCCGCCTACAACGTTAACTTCGCCGTATGCCCAGTCGAACGCACCGTCGGTGTCGCCCATGGTCAGGGTGCCGAAGCCGCCCGAGATGTAAACCGAGTGTTCAGCTGTGCAGCTGCCAACCAGGGCAGCGCCACTGTTGGTAGGCTGCGAAACGATGCCGCCGGTCAAACCACCAGTTGTAGCGCAAATGTCGTCGCCAACTTCGTCCAGATCGATGGTTGCACCAAACGACAGGCCGTTGTCAGTTTCGCCTTCCAGCGTGAACACAACGTCCAGATCGTGGTGGAAGCCGGTGAAGGTGCCGTTATCAGCAACACCCATTTCTGCCGAACCCGACAGAGTTACTTCTGCGGCGGCGAAGCCAGCCGATGCAACCAGTGCGGTGGTCGCGAAGAGAACCTTTTTCATGGTTTTCCCTCATTCATTAAAAGGTGACCCCAGCCCATTTGTAGACTGGGTATGCCGCTGTGTCGCTCTTTGCCGGTTCAATTGCAACAAAACCGCCGCCCACCAAAACACTGGGGTCGCAAATGATGCAGCTTTGCCACACCCACATTTGACGCTGTGAAATACCGCTCCTGCAGGGATTTGCCCGGAATGGTGCTGTTCTGGAAAAACCTTGTCCCTCTTTGATAGCTCGGCTAGAGATCACAAAGGATTAATTGGGGCAGGACCACGATGACCTTCTCGAACTGTTTGCGTGCCGCTGCGGCTGCTGCACTTTTGGGCTTAGCTGGATGCGGTGGTATCGGCAGTGGGGATAGCGGACTGTTTGAACGCACCGGGCAAAGCTCGGACGAAAACATCCAACGTCAGCGGGACGCGCGCGAAGCCACCTTGCAAGAAGAGCAGAAAACTCAATCCACGATCTGGGACCTTTTCGGCAATGTCGATGACCCCAATGTGACGGTTGAGGTCAATAAGTACCTTTGGAACGCCTCGCTAGAGGTTCTGAATTTCCTGCCTATTCAATCGGTTGACCCGTTTTCAGGCGTGATTGTCACCGGTTATGGCACCCCACCGGGCGGCGGACGCGCTTATCGCGCGACGATTCTGGTGCAGGATCCCGCTCTGGACGCGCGTTCATTGAAAGTGGCGCTGGCCACGCGCTCGGGCCCGGTTTCAACATCGACCGTCCGCGCCGTTGAAGACGCTATATTGACCCGCGCCCGCCAATTGCGCATCCGCGACGGCAATCTGTAACCTGCAAGGCTGGACGCGCGCGCAGCACAAGATTATCACGACGCCGGGCCATCGCGCCCGGCGTTTGACTGACAAGGACCCAGATACACATGTCCCGTTTTGAGCCCTCGACCATAGAATCCAAATGGCAGACCGCCTGGGAACAGGCGGGGACCTTTACCGCCACGCGCGACCCGGCCAAGGACAAATACTATGTCCTCGAGATGTTCCCCTATCCGTCGGGCCGAATCCATATGGGCCACGTGCGCAACTACACCATGGGGGATGTGATCGCGCGCTATAAGATGTCTTGCGGGTTTTCTGTGCTGCACCCGATGGGCTGGGACGCTTTTGGTATGCCCGCGGAAAACGCCGCAATGGAGCGGGGCGGCCATCCAAAAGACTGGACCTATGGCAACATCGCCGACATGCGCGATCAGATGAAACCGCTGGGCCTGTCGATTGACTGGTCGCGTGAATTTGCCACCTGCGACCCCGAATATTATGGCCAGCAGCAGGCGATGTTCATCGACATGCTGCACGCCGGGCTGGTTTATCGCAAAAACGCCATCGTCAACTGGGACCCGGTCGATATGACCGTTCTTGCCAACGAACAGGTCGAGGACGGCCGCGGCTGGCGCTCGGGTGCTTTGGTCGAACGGCGTGAACTGACGCAATGGTTCTTTAAAATCTCGGACTTCTCCGAAGAGCTGCTGAGCGCGCTGGACGGGCTGGATAACTGGCCCGAGAAGGTCAAGCTGATGCAGCGCAACTGGATCGGCAAGTCGCGCGGTCTGGAATTTGCCTTTGGCACCGTCGATGCACCCGAAGGTTTCGACCGGATCGAGGTCTATACCACCCGCCCCGACACGCTGATGGGGGCGTCTTTCGTTGGCATCTCGCCCGATCACCCGCTGGCCAAGCAACTGGAATCGCACGACGATAAGGTTGCCGCGTTCTGCGCCGAGTGCCGCAAGGGCGGCACGACCGAGGAGGCAATCGAAACCGCTGAAAAGCTGGGCTATGACACCGGTATCAAAGTTCGCCACCCTTTTGATACCAGCTGGGAGCTGCCGGTTTACATCGCCAACTTTATCCTGATGGACTACGGCACCGGCGCGATCTTTGGCTGCCCCGCCCACGACCAGCGCGATTTTGAATTCGCCACCAAATACGATCTGCCGATCACCCCGGTGTTTGAACCCACCGATGGCGCCTCGGGCCTGACCGAGGCCTTTGTACCGCTGAAATCGGAAACCGTCCGCTATGTGCGCGGCTTTGCCGGTGAGCAGGTGCAAACCGGCGAAGCGGGCGTGAACTCCGCGATTGATTTCTGCGAAGAGAACGGCGTCGGCCACGGCGTGACCAAATTCCGCCTGCGCGACTGGGGGCTGAGTCGCCAGCGCTATTGGGGTTGCCCGATCCCGGTGGTGCATTGCGAAGATTGCGGCGTGGTGCCCGAAAAGAAAGAGAACCTGCCGGTTGAGCTGCCTTATGATAATGGCAACGAACCCATCGACTTCGCGGTGCCCGGCAACCCGCTGGACCGTCATCCGACCTGGCGCGATTGCGCCTGCCCGTCTTGCGGCAAACCGGCGAAGCGTGAGACCGACACGATGGATACGTTTGTCGACAGCTCGTGGTATTACGCGCGCTTCACCGCACCGCGGGCCGAGACGCCCACCAATGCCGAGGATGCGGAATACTGGATGAATGTCGACCAGTATATCGGCGGTATTGAACACGCGATTCTGCACCTGCTGTACTCGCGCTTTTTCGCCCGCGCGATGCAGATCACCGGCCATCTACCGAAGAAGGCGGTGGAACCGTTCGACGCCTTGTTCACCCAAGGCATGGTGACGCACGAGATTTACCTGACCCGTGATGAAAACGGCCGTCCGGTCTATCACCTGCCCGAGACAATCTTGGAATATACTTCAAATGTAGACGGTAAGAAAAAGGCAGTACTAAAACTTGGCGTAACACGCGCAAATATGGACCCAAAGACAGTCTCAGCGGATGTATTGACTGAAGCTAGCCGCCAAGGACTGTTTGATGGATACGAAGTCGAGACAATCCCTTCGGCCAAGATGTCAAAGTCTAAAAAGAACGTGGTGGACCCGGTCAACATCATTCAGGCCTTTGGCGCTGACACCGCGCGCTGGTTCGTACTGTCCGACAGCCCGCCGGAACGTGATGTGGAATGGACCGCCTCGGGCGCGGAAGCGGCCTATAAGCACCTTGGTCGCGTTTGGCGTGTCGCGGGCGATATCGCCACGCAAGAAGGTGCCGGCAAAGGCGACGAAGAGCTGACCCGCACCGTGCATAAGGCCATCCATGACGTGACCATGGGCATTGAAAGCTTTGGCTTTAATGCTGCTGTGGCCAAGCTCTATGGTCTGGCCAATGCGATCCAGAAATCCAAAGCGGGCGCTGATGCGCGCCGCGACGCGATGAAGGTTTTGGCGCAGCTGATGTCGCCGATGACCCCGCATCTGTCGGAAGAGATCTGGTCGATGCTGGGGGGCGAAGGTCTGGTGATCGACGCGCCATGGCCCAAGGCCGATCCGAAGATGTTGGTTGAAGACACCGTGACCCTGCCGATCCAGATCAACGGCAAACGCAAGGCGGAAATCAGCGTGGCCAAGGACCTGCCCAAGGAAGAGGTTGAAAAGCTGGCGCTGGCAAATGATGCTGTGGTCAAGGCGCTGGCCGGTGGTCAGCCCAAGAAACTGATCGTTGTGCCGGGCCGTATTATCAATGTCGTCATCTGACCGCCGTGCATTTTTGACCTTTGGCCTGTCGGCTTTGACGCTGGCAGGCTGTGGCTATGCTCCGGCGTTGGCGCCCGGTGGCGTCGCAGGCCCGCTTTATGGGCGCATCTACGTCACCGATCCGACGGATGAGAACGGATATCGGTTTGTGAACCGGTTTGAACAACGGTTAGGGCAAGCTGAAGCGCCCTCTTTCGATCTGGCCTATATGATCAAGACGTCCGAGCAAGGGCTGGCAATCACCAACACGCAGGAAACTACGCGTTTCAATATTGTTGGCAGCGTCACCTTTACCCTGACTGATCGCAGGACCGGGGCGGCGCTTATGACCGGCGAGGTCAACAGCTTCACCGGTTATTCGGCCACCGGGACCACTGTCTCGACACGCACGGCGCAACAAGACGCACAGGCGCGTTTGATGGTGATTCTGGCCGACCAATTGGCCACCAAGCTGATCGGCAGCGCCGGGACGCTTGATCTGTGAAGCTCGCAGGGGCGGCCGCGAACCGGTATTTCTCTAAGCCTGAACCGGGGCGCAGCGGTCTATTGATCTTTGGTGCGGATGCGATGCGCGTGGCCCTTAAGCGGCAAGAGGTCATCAAAGCGCTGATCGGCCCGCAAGGCGAAGAAGAAATGCGGCTGACGCGGATGTCAGGTGCTGACCTGAGGTCTGACAAATCACTGCTGCTGGACGCAATCAAAGAACAAGGGTTCTTTCCCGGCCCACGCGTGGCGTTTGTCGAAGATGCGACGGACGGCAATGCCCCGGCCATCAAAACAGCGCTGGATGACTGGCAAGAGGGCGACGCGCAGATTGTCGTGACCGCCAAGCAGCTGAACGCTCGTTCAGCCCTGCGCAAGGTTTTTGAAGGCCACAGTAATTCCTATGCCGCTGGTATTTATGATGATCCGCCGTCGCGCGAAGAAATCGAAACCGAACTGAAAAAGGCCAATCTGCAACTGGACCGCGACGCGATGACGGATCTGACCGCCCTGTCGCGCGAGATTGACCCAGGGGATTTCCGCCAGACCATCGAAAAGCTGTCACTGTACATGCTTGGCCATGACACCCCGGCAACCAGCACCGATCTTGAGGCCTGCGCCCCGGTTTCAACCGAGGCCGATCTGGATGATGTGCTGAATGCTGTTGCCGAGAGTCGCAGTGGTGACATCGGCCCGGTGATGCGCAAACTGGAAAGCCAAGGCGTATTGCCGGTTACCCTGTGCATCGGCGCGACACGCCATTTCCGCAGCCTTCACATGGCCGCATCTGACCCCGGCGGGGTCAGTTCAGGCATCGCCAAAATGCGTCCGCCTATCTTTGGCCCGCGTCGCGATCGGATGTCGCGTCAGGCGCAAAAATGGGGGATGCGCCGACTGGAAACCGCGCTGGATATTCTGTTGGACACTGACCTTACCCTGCGTTCCAGCAGTCAAGCCCCAACCATGGCCGTGATGGAGCGCACCCTGATCCGCCTTGCGATGCTGGGCGCGCGCTAAGCGCAAGCTTAGGTTTTCAGGTTTTTGGCGGAACCGGTGATCGCGTCATACTGCCCCTGCGGACGATAGCGATACAGATATTCCGGCAAAATCGCCTCGGCCGCGACGGGGGTGATGCCCAGCGCTTCAAAGCCTTTGGCGCCGTCGCCCACCACATTGTCATGGCGCAGGTTTTTCAACTGATCGCGCGTCAGCACACCGTTCGAGATCAAACCGCCGCTGAGCCACTGCAGCGCGTCAAATCCAAACGCCATCACGCCACCAATCGAAAATGGCAGGTTCACGATCAACCGACGGCGCAACACGACTTTCAGGATCAGCTGCACAGCCTCGCGTAGCGACATGATATCTGGCCCGCCCAGCTCATAAACGCCCGGAGCCGCAGAGCCGGTGATCCCCGCCACCGCAGCGCGGGCCACATCGTCTACGTACACTGGTTGAAACTTGGTATCGCCGCCCACCAGCGCCATCACCGGCCCAAACCGTGTCATCGAGGCGAAGCGGTTAAAGAACTGATCCTCGACCCCGAAAATCACCGAGGGGCGCAGGATCATCGCGCTCGGGAAATGCTGAAGCACACCGGCTTCGCCCTCAGCCTTGGATTGCTGATAGTCGCTTTCGCTGTCGGCATCCGCGCCGATGGCCGAAATATGTACCAGCTGGCGAACACCTTCTTCGGCAGCGATCCGGGCGATACGTTCGGCGCCTTCGTGCTGCACGGCGTCAAACTTGTTTTTGCCTTGCTCCAGCAGAATGCCAACGCAGTTGACCACCGCATCAGCGCCCTCTGCCGCGGCCCGTACAGATGCATCGTCGCGCACGTTGCACAGCACAGGTTCGACCTGACCCACAGCACCATAAGGTTTTACATGAAGAGCCTCATTCGGGCGTCGCACGGCCACGCGAACACGCCAGCCCTGATGCGCCATGCGCTGCGCGATATAACGCCCGACAAATCCGGATCCACCGTAGATGGTTACAAGCTGGGACATGAGAAAGGCCTCCATACCGATCTTAGCCCCTCTCAGATACCTCTCAGCGCGCGCCGGGACAAGCAAATTGCATTTCTTCACTTTTCTTGCGAATGGCCCTTGACCCCACCCCCCGCCAGCTTTAAATCCCGCCTCCACGACACCTGCCCAGGTGGCGGAATTGGTAGACGCGCTAGCTTCAGGTGCTAGTGTCCGTATGGACGTGGAGGTTCGAGTCCTCTCCTGGGCACCAATCAACTTTAATTATTGTAGCTTTTCAACGAGTTGATTGGATGGACTCGCTTCAAGCCACCTTTTAAACCACCTCTGCTAGCACGCACTGATGCTAGAGTGTGATTCGCTGCTCCTAGATGCAAGCCCGCTCTGCTCTTAACAAGCTCAGTTAACCACGCATTCTTAGCATTCGAATCTGAGTTTGACCTAACTCTCCGAAGCTCCATCAACTTTGTGATTGGTCTGCACCACCGAAGACCGACCGATTAAGGCGAGATTGACTGACCCTCAGATATCCAAAAAATCGAGGATGGGAGGCTGACGTGAAGACAGCCGATATATTCAGATTCTATGGTATAGTTCGAGGTACCTTTCACAAGAGCTTGAGAATGCATCGGGGCACATCAATCTCGAAGCTGTTCGAGGAAGCTTAATTGCGGCCTACTTCAGGAAAAAAGGCGGCACAATCAAATCTAAGCGACACTCCTGATCAACATCTGCGAGCAGTGTCGCTCTCTAAAGTCTCCAGACCATGGCCTGCTCCCCAGAAAAGTACGGTGTTTTGAGTTAGCCTGCTCTCCAACAGAGGAGACAGACGATGAAGAGAAGCCGTTTCAGCGAAGAACAGGTTATCGGGATACTGAAGGAGTATCAGGCTGGGCTTGGTGCGAAAGGTCTGTGCCGCAAGTATGGCGTAAGCGATGCGACGTTTTACAAATGGTGATCGAAGTACGGTGGCATGGAAGTGTCCGATGCCAGGAAGCTGAAAGCGCTTGAGGCTAAGAACGCCAAGCGGAAGAAATTCCTTGCCGAGCATATGATGGACGCGTGGACACTTAAGGAGATGCTGGGAAAAAACTTTTGAGGCCCGGTTCAAGGCGATGTGCTGTGGACTGGGCCATGACTGAGAAACGATAAATCAGAGGCGGGCTCGTGCGTTAGCGGGCATTGATCCGCGTGTCTAGCGGCGTGTGTCGAAGTGGCTTGCAGATACTGATTTGAGAGATCGTTTGAAGGAGATGTCGTCAGAACGGAGTCGCTATGGATATCGCTGACTGCATACCCTGCTCGAGCGGGAGGGCTGGCATGTGAATTGGAAGAGGCCGTACCGGATCTACCGCGAAGAAAGGTTAACCGTCCGCAAACGCGGCGGAAGCAAGCGCGCAGTGGGCACGAGTGCCCCTATGGCGATCCCGCAAGGGCCAAACCAGCGGTGGTCGTTCGACTTCGCGTCTGACAGTCTGTCCGGCGTCAGCAGGTTCCGCATCTTGAACGTGATCGACGACTTCAGCCATGAATGTTTTGCTGCTGTGGTCGACACTTCCGTGTCGGGTGAACGTGTGGCACCTGAGCTGGATGGTGTCGCTGAGATACGTGACTATTCCTGCATGGTGGTCAGCGACAAAGGCACAAAACTGACCTCGAATGGGAATCTGTAGTGGCAGGACGACCGCAAGGTTGACTGGCATTACATCGCACCGGGGAAGCCCATGAAAAACGGTTTTGTGGAAAGCTTCAACGGCAGGATGCGGGATGAGTGTCTGAACGAAAACCTGTTCGACAACCTGCGGCATGCCCGCAGTCTGATCAAAGTGTGGCGCAACGACTTTAACCATCATCGCCGGCACACAAGTCTCGCTAGTCTGATACCAGTGGAATATGCTAATCGGTCAAAGGAAGACCAAAGCCTGAACAGAGCTAACCTAAATTAGCGGACTCAATTGGGAGCAGGTCAGGTCCAGCGAAGCTCGCTTTAGTTCGATCGCGTAGGCGAGTTTGACGCCAGATCATGTGTCGCGTGTCCCAAGTGCGATACGGCGACTCCTACGAATGGCTTGAGTTAAAAAAAGATTACAAGAAATGCAACAGACTGATCTGATACGGCGCGCCTGGATCGAGAGCACAACTATTGCAAGCTAAGGGAAGTTCTGAGAGGCCGGGCCATCATAAATCTAAGAACCTGGTAGACAGGCTGTCGGTACGAGCCAGAATTGCGGCGAAGACTGGCCATTAGCGTCACCTAGTAGGTCTACGGAGAAACCTTACGTGGCTGGGCGAGCAGCATCTAAGGCGGCTGGTGCAGATCCGATCGAGGGCCTTACCACGGCGATTTAAGATACCAACCCGATGAAGTCTAGCGACGAAACAGTAAGAAAGATCAGAATTCCAGAGATATCAATGTTGTCTTTCTTGCTTTCTCTCGAACGCACCAGACGCCCGCCCGGCTTCGTCGACAATTACCGCAAACTCGATTGGATTTAGTGACGCTCCACCGACTAGAACACCGTCAACCACCGACAGAGAGAGCACTTCAAAGGCATTAGATGCCTTAACGGACCCCCCGTACAGGCAGGTTGTTTGATCCATCTGACCTTGCTTGCACAGCCAGTCCTTTATCCAAGACATAATCTCGAAAATGTCTTGAACACTTGCTGCATTACCTGTCCCAATAGACCAGATGGGTTCATAAGCTATGATCAGATCTTCCAAATCTACGTCGGCATCAAGACACGGTGCCAACTGGTCGTGAAGGACGGCCAGTGTAGCACCGACCAATCTTTCCTCTTTGGTTTCACCGATACACAAAATCGGCGTGAGACCCTCAGCCTGAGCCGCTGCAACCTTGCGGGCAACGGTCTCGTTGGTTTCACTATGGTTCATACGGCGTTCTGAATGCCCTGCGAGAACATACATCGCGCCGCAGTCCCTGATCATCTTTGCTGAAATGTCGCCCGTAAACGCTCCAGATACTTCTTCTGAGCAATCCTGGCCGCCGACCAAGATTTCCCCCACCTGGGCCGCCGCGTCCTTCAGGTACACGCTAGGCGGGCATACAACGACATCCACGTCTTGTGTGCGCCTCTCTCCAGATAGCTTCGCCAGTTCGCTTAGCAATGAACCGGACCCATTCATTTTCCAGTTTCCAACGACTGTTTTCTTCATTTCAGAATTCCTCGCCCCGCATATTCAGCGGTTTCACCCAGCATTTCCTCAATACGGATCAGCTGGTTGTATTTCGCCAGACGGTCGGAACGCGACAGCGAGCCGGTCTTGATCTGACCACAGTTGGTCGCCACGGCCAGGTCGGCGATGGTGGCGTCTTCGGTTTCGCC
>NZ_AQQY01000005.1 GCF_000671395.1 Actibacterium atlanticum
GACATCAAAGACCCCAGCCAGAACATCAACTGGGTCACCCCGCAGGGCGGCGAGGGGCCGAATTACCCAAATATGTAACCGGGGGACAACAAGATGAACGAGATGAATGGCTATGACATCGAGGACCTTCATGTGGGAATGGAGGCCAGCTTCTCCAAGACAATCACCGAGGCGGATATCATCCTGTTTGCCGGAGCATCGGGCGATAACAACGCGATACATATTAACGAGGAATTCGCCCAAACGACGCCCTTCAAAGGGCGTATCGCCCACGGGTTTCTGACCGCAAGCACCATTTCGGCAGCGATCGCCAATCGTCTTCCGGGACCCGGCTCGATCTACATGTCGCAGCGTATGAATTTCGTGGGGCCCGTGCGCCCCGGCGATACAGTTCAGGCGGTTGTACGGATCACCGACGTCAACACCGAGAAAAGCCGGGTGCTGCTTGAAACGATCTGTTCGGTTGAGGGGCGCAATGTTGTCGAGGGCGAAGCGCTGATCCGCACGACATCGAGAGCCCGTCGCGCAACAGCGGCACGCCCCTAGAAACGCGCACCCCACGTACTGAGGTTAGGGACAGAACTGTAAGTCGACCTTTCTCCTATCGGCTGGGCATTGGTGGGGTCTGGCGATAGTCATAAAACCCGCGCCCTACTTTGCGGCCAAGCCATCCAGCATCCACATACTTTTGCAGCAGCGGACAAGGGCGGTACTTTGGATCATGCAGGCCGTTGTTGAGCACATTCATAATGGCAAGACAGGTGTCCAGCCCAATGAAATCCGCCAATTCAAACGGACCCATAGGATGATTGGCCCCAAGCTTCATGGACGCATCAATGGACGCGATGGAACCGACCCCTTCATAGAGCGTGTAAACGGCTTCATTGATCATCGGGATCAGAATTCGATTGACGATGAAAGCCGGGTAGTCCTCGGCAACAGTGGCGGTTTTGCCGATCTGTCCCATCAGGTTTTTGACGGTGTTGAAGACTGCATCGTCCGTTGCAATGCCACGGATCAGCTCAACCAGTTTCATGACCGGAACGGGGTTCATGAAATGCACCCCCAGAAATCTTTCAGGTCGATCGGTTGATGTCGCCAGTCGGGTGATCGAAATAGACGAGGTGTTGCTTGCCACGATGGTGTCCGGCCCCAGGTGCGGCGTCAAAGCTCGGAAAATCTTTACTTTGGTCGCTTCGTTCTCGGTTGCGGCTTCAATGATCAGCTGCGCCTTCCCAAGTGAGGCCAACTCTGTCTGCGGGGAGATACGTGTGACAATAGACCGGGCCCGATCAGATGAGATTTTACCCTTGGCGACAAGCCGTTCCAGCCCGTTTTGAATGTTTTCAACGCCGCGGCGCGCTGCTGCATCGGATACATCGCTTAGCAGCACTTGCAATCCCGATTGGGCGAAAACCTGAGCGATGCCTGCTCCCATCTGACCTGCGCCAATCACAGCAACGGAGTTGATATCGTGGTGATTAATCATTCTGAACCTTCCAAATTCGAGCAGGTAAAGAGGTGTGCTCGGTCAAGAAGTGGCAGATGGACGCGATTGGATTTTGTGCGAAATGTACTGAATTGTGACGACGCCTCAATTGTTGAAACCCCGACGGAAACTTATGTTAAAAAGGATGCCAAACATGGGTTGAGAGCCAATCGTGTCACTGAAACTCAAAAAAGATGTCGTCAAAGCCTGGGACGTGTTTGAGCTGATCAATCAGGGTGTCTCGATATTTGACCAAGACCTCAGGCTTGTATTTTGGAACGACCGCTTTCTGGAGCTGTTGGAGTTCCCGCATCACCTTGCCTTTGAAGGGGCGACCTTCGAATCGTTCATCCGGCATAACGCAACCATCGGCGAATATGGGGATGGGGACGTCGAAACCTTGGTGGCCGAACGCGTCGAGCTGGCAAAACGGTTTGAAAAGCACCGCCTGCATCGCGAGCGTCCTGATGGCACCGTGATCGAGGTCAGCGGATCACCGATGCCGAATGGCGGTTTCGTCTCGATTTATACCGACATCACGCTCCAAAAGAAGCGTGAGCAGGAGCTTGAGCGCGAAGCGTTGGCGCGCACGCGTGAGTTGGCAAACAGCGAAGCGCGCCTTCAGTTGATCGCCGACGAGGTGCCAGCCGGCATTGCGCATGTCGACGGTAGAATGAACTTTCTGTTCGCAAACCGTCGCTTTGCCCGCGCCTATGGGCACACACCTGACAGTATCGCCGGATTGAACTGCGAACAGGTTCTGCACCCGCAGACCTTTGCCGAGTCGAAGAAATTTTTTGAGCGTGCCCGGCGTGGCAAAATCGTGGACTTTGAAATGAAGGTCCGGATGCCGAAGGACCGAATCCGCGATGTACGGACGTACTTGCGGCCCGAACGCGGCGAAAAAGGAGACGAGTCCAGTTTCTACATCCTGAGCGTCGATGTTACCCGAAACAAGGCGGCGACCACGGCTCTGCTAAGCTCGCAGAAGATGGACGCACTTGGCCGGATGTCGAGCGGGATTTCTCATGATTTCAACAATCTTCTCACCATCATCCTTGGCAATCTTGTTCCTTTGACTGATCGCATTCAGGACCCGGAGCTGCTGGATGAGTATCTGGTTCCGGCAATATCCGCGGCTCGACGCGGGTCTAGCCTGACAGCGCGCCTGATCAATCTGGCACGACAAAAACCGATCAACCCTCAGACAGCAGCGGCGGACGAAAGCCTGTCTGACCTGGTTGACTTGTTGCGCAGTTCGATCCCTGAAAACATTGACCTGAATGTCCAGTTGAACGCGCCAGAGGCTTGCGTCAGTGTTGACGCGTCCGAACTGGAAACCGCTATCCTGAATCTTGTCGTGAACGCACGCGATGCGATCTCTGGTTCAGGCACCATCACCTTGTCGACAAACCTGTATGAGCTTTCAGATGATGAGGCGACCCTCTACCGTCTGACCCAGGGCGAGTACGTGAAAATCACGCTGGCCGATACAGGTGTGGGAATGTCGGTGTCGCAAACCGAGCAAGTATTTGAACCCTTTCACACCACCAAGGCCGACGTAGGCGGCTCGGGGCTGGGTTTGGCGATGGTTTACAGCTTTGTGCGACAGTCCAACGGAACGATCTGGGTAGATAGCGAACTTGGCCAAGGCAGTGTGTTTACAATGATGCTGCCAACGACGCAGGACAAGGTGGAGCACCAAGCATTTGGTCACGAGCCCTATCGCAAACTTAAGGCGCGCAAAAACCGCCCCCTTGTTCTGCTGGTCGAGGATGATCGCGATGTGCGGCGTGTGGTGATGCGCCAGCTGACGGATATCGGTTTTGCCACCTTGGAAGCCGACAGCGCCAGCACCGCACTGGATCTTTTAGAGCTTGTTGAAGACATCTCAGCCGTGCTGACGGACGTGATCATGCCCGGCAAGCTGAACGGGATCGATCTTGCCAATGAGGTGCGCTGTACCCACCCCAACATGCGGGTCGTTCTTATGAGCGGGAACCAAGAAGAAATCGCGCAGATGACTTTCCGCGAGAACACCGCGCAGCTGCTGCGCAAACCTTTCTCAAATGCTGAATTGGCAGATGCGCTTTCAGGTGTCTCGTCGGGTTTGGCCAAGCGTGCCGGGGATGCGTCTTGAAGCCATTGGTCTATATCCTTGAGGATGACGTAGATATCTCCAACGTCGTTCAACGCACGCTCAAGGCCGAGGGGTTTTTGGTTGAAGTGTTCCAACGCAAGGGTAGCTTCCTGAATCAATTCAAACGCAAGGCACCCGATCTTTGCCTGGTTGATTTGACACTCCCGGATGGCGATGGCCTTAGTGTAATCACTGAAAATCTGCACAAAAGCGGCGTGCCGGCCATTGTTGTCACGGGCAAAAGCGCAGTGACGGACCGGATTATTGGGCTCGAGGTGGGGGCCGACGACTATATCACCAAACCGTTTGAACCACGCGAACTGGTCGCTCGTGTGCGGGCTGTTCTGCGGCGCATCCGGCTGTCAGGCGACCAAGCCGCAGCCGGGCCTCAGCGTGTCGCGCAGTTCGATGACTGGACCGCTGATCTGCAAAGCTGCACCCTGATCCATGCTTCGGGCGCGGCCGTGGATCTTGGCGCCGCCGAAACACGTTTGTTGGAAGTCCTGTTGAAATCGGCAGGGCGCGTTCTGAGCCGCGGTCAGTTGATGGACCATATCCATTCCAGCGACGAAGAACCCCTGGACCGAAGCGTCGATGCCCGCATCTCAAGGTTGCGCAAAAGACTTGGTGATGATCCCAAAGATCCCAGGCTTGTGCGAACGGTTTACGGTGCTGGCTATGTCTTTTCTGCCAAAGTCGAGTGGGTTTAACATTCCTCTCATGACGTGAAAAAAACGGATGTGAAATCGACCCATGTCGGTTAGCATCGCGCAAATCACACGTCGAATTGGAGGGTTCAGACATGGTTTTTCGGATCGGGATGCAAAGATGACCGACCCAAAAGATCGCGTTGAACTGCCGTCCTCTGGCGTCGCAAACTTCGCGGCACTGACACCAATTGCATTCCTGACGCGGGCCGCGCAGGTATTCCCCGATGCGCCAGCGGTGATTTACAATGATTTGCAGCGCAACTGGCGCGAGACAGAGGCGCGCGCAACCGCATTGGCGCGAGGATTGACCGCGCTTGGGGTGCAGCCAGGCGACGTGGTGTCGGTTGTCGCACCCAATATCCCCGAGCTCTATGAATGCCACTTTGGCGTGCCGATGTGTGGGGCGGTGTTGAATACGATCAACAACACACTCGATCCCGAAACCATGGCCTATATCCTGGATCACAGCCAAACGCGTGCTTTGATTGTCGATCCACAATTCACGCCAGTTGTTCAACAAGCACTGGCACTGTGCCCGCGGGAAATTGCGCTGGTGGTAGATATCGAGGATCCGTACTACGAGGCGGCCTCCCCCATGGGCTCGATGACCTATGACGATGTGCTGAGCGCTGGCGAAGGCGGGATACAGCCCGAATACATAGGCGATGAGCTTACCCCGATCTCAATCAACTACACTTCGGGCACCACAGGTAATCCTAAGGGGTGCGTCTACAGCCATCGCGGAGCCTATCTTAATGCGATGGCCCATCTGGTGGACTGGCAGATGCCGCGCCACAGTGTCTATCTTTGGACGCTTCCGATGTTTCACTGCAACGGCTGGTGCTTTCCATGGACAATCGCTGCAAATTTTGGGGTGAACATATGTTTGCGACAAAACGATGAGCAAACGATCTGTGAGGCGCTTCAGGCAAAAGGCGTAACACACTTTTGCGGCTCACCTGCCTTGCTTGTGGCTTTATTGAACTGTGCACACAGGCCCACGCGCCTTGAAGAACCGGTCCACGCCATGGTTGCAGGTGCGCCTCCCCCGGCTGAAATTATTCGCCAGGTCGAGCAGCTGAACATCTCTGTTACCCATGTCTATGGCCTGACCGAGGTCTATGGCCCGGCAATGATCAACTTGTGGCACACCGATTGGGATAGGCTGCCCAAGAACGAGCGGGCCGGACTTAAGGCGCGCCAAGGGGTGGGCAACATAGCGACGCGCCGCGTTGGCATTGTCAAAACTGATGGCGTTACACCGACACCCTCAGATGGGCGCAGCATTGGTCAGGTTATGCTACAAGGCAACAATGTCATGCTTGGCTATCTGAACAACGAAGCTGCAAACCGGGCAAGCTTTCAGAATGGCTGGTTTGCTACCGGTGATCTTGGGGTGCGCCATCCTGACGGCTATGTCGAGATCAAAGACCGCGAGACCGATGTCATCAGCGTTAAGGGGCAATATTTGTCATCTATCGAGATAGAGGGCGTGCTTTATCGCCATCCCGACGTTCTTGAAGCCGCAGTGGTGTCATGCCCCGACCCGGAATGGGGCGAAATCCCCTGTGGTTTTGTCACGCTGAAACCCGGGTCCCGAACCCCCGCCAAGAGCATCGAAGGGTTTTACAAAGAACAACGCTCTGAGGTTGAAATCCCAATTCGGGTTGTATTTGGTGACATACCAAAAACGGCCACTGGCAAAGTCCTGAAATACCGTTTGCGCGCGCGCGCCAAAAAGCTCTGAATAAAGTTTTACTCCAAGGGCACGAAGCACCAGCTTGAACTATCTAGAGCCTCGACAGCGCCCATCTTAGATTGCAGGACTGACAGGCGTTTCAAAGAGGCTTCAGTGGGGGAGGATCATTGGCTGGGGTGGTAGGATTCGAACCTACGATACACTGTACCAAAAACAGCTGCCTTACCACTTGGCTACACCCCAACAGTGGCGCGTTGATTACGCCAGACTGGGGCGCGCTTCAAGCCCTTAATAGCAAAAAAGTTGCCCAAAGCGCGCCCGATTGATCAGGCCGAGATTTGCTCCCTCAGGATCGAGGCTGTCATCGAGATCATCAGGTAGATCCCGCTGAGAATCAGTAGCGTCAGCATCGTATTTTCAAAGGCGCGCGGATAGGTGGGTTCATCCGGGGCCACAGGTTTTACGCTGACCGACAGGTAACGCACCTGACGATTGGCTTCGATTCGCGCTGTCTCTAGCTGTTGCAGGGCTTGTTGCAGCAAGAGCTGGCGGTTGGCCAAATCAGCCTCGGCAATGCGCAGCTCGGCCGAGACCCGCGCAAGCGAGTCGGTGCCAGATGTGCTCTCTGTCATGGAGGATCGCAATTCCGAGACCAGTGCCTCTAGGCGGCTGATATCGCCCTTTACGCCATCAACGCGGGCCTGATTGGGGCGGGCGTTGTCCATGAGCTGTTGCAACTGCAGACGTTTCTCACGCAGCTGAATTTCAAAGCTGTTGATTTGCCCCATCAGGGCGCTGGTTTCTGTCACAGGGTCCAGAACACCCAGTTGTTCCTGCAACTCAAGAACGCGATTTTGTGCATCTTCGACTTTGCGCTCTGCATCTTCATAGCTAGATCGCGCACCGGACATCTGATCTTCGCGCAAGCGTTGTGTCAGACTGTCGACCCGTGCTTCTGCATAAGAGATCAGCGCTTCGGAGAAGGCAGCAGATGTCCCGGGGTCAGCCGCGACAACTTCCATTTTCAAGACACCCTCGGTCGGGTCATAGCTGATTTTGACGTTGTTCTTATAGATTTTATAGGCATCTTCGCGCGATGCCCCATCTTCCAGCCGCTGAATGGCGTCGATATGAGGTTGGCTGAAATGCGGGATGAACCCTAAGTCCTGATCTAGGCGCAACATCGCGTCGCGCGATTGAAGATAGCCCTGAACTTGCGTCGAATCCTGGCTGGTCGCGATACCGGTCCCCGAGAACAATCCACCCAGGCCACTGCTGCCCTGACTTTCAGCCTGTTGAATGGTGAATTCGGACTTTGTCGCGTACATCGGCGTGGCGATCGCGAAGAAGTAATATCCAGCGATGATTGTCGGCAGCAAAACAAACATCACAAGACGCGAGATCATCAACACCAGCTTACGGCGGCGACGACGAGCGATGTCGCGCTGAATTTCGAGCACCTGGTTCACGGGGGAATCCGGTTGGCGCAGCTCGGTGGTTGGCAGGTTCTGTCCGGGAGAGGGAACTGTTTGCGGTAGCTGCGGTTGCTGGGACACTTTCGGTTGTCCACTGGTATCCGTGACAAGCTCTAGCATATTGGCCCGCTGGAACGGATCTATCCCGTTTTTGCGCAACAGGCGCACCGCGTCAAAGTCAGAAGTTGGTGCCAAACCGTGCTTTTGTGCAATGCGGCGTGCCATGCGCAGCTGCCGACCGGTCAGGCCTTCTTTGCGGATTTCGGTGATGTCCATCGCGGGCTGATTTTGCGCCGCCATCTGCGCGCGCGCCTGATCCGCATCCGGCGTCGCAGCATGGGCGGGCTTCGGGTCAAAGCCGTCTTCAACCGGGTGCGCCGATTGGTCGGCGGCAGCCGTGGCAGGGCGGCCATTGCCCAAGGGTCCGCTGCGGCGGATACGGAACTTTTTAGCTCTGGGTTTCGTAGTCATAGAGCCTTTTCGCCTCTTCCAGCGTTTCAAACATGTGAAATTGGCCGTCAACCAAAACGGCGGCCGATTTTGCGAACTTTTCAAGCGTAGATGCCTGATGCGATACGATTACCACGGTAGCCTTTTGCAAACGTTCACGCAAAACCTGCCCGGCTTTGCGGTTGAACGCGACGTCGGTGGTGGTCGGCATGCCTTCGTCAATCAGATAGATGTCGAAATCCATCGCCAGCATCAACGAGAAATTCAATCGTGCACGCATGCCTTGGCTATAGGTGCCAACAGGCATGTCGAAATACTCCTCAATTCCGCACATCCAGCGGGTGAAAGCTTCGACATAGTCGGGATCCAGCCCGTAAAGGCGCGCGATATAGCGAGCATTTTCCTTGCCGGTGTGCCGGTTCACGACACCGCCCATAAAGCCCAGAGGGAAAGAAATCCGGCTGGTGCGAATGATTTTGCCTTCGTCCGGTTTTTCCAGCCCGGCCATCATGTTGATGACCGTGGTTTTCCCGGTGCCGTTGGGGGCAAGAATGCCCAGTGACTTGCCCACTTCGACGCGAAAAGACACGCGGTCAAGGATCACCTTGCGCTGCTTTCCTGTCCAAAAGGACTTACTGACATTGATGAACTCGATCATCTCGCTGCCCCACTCGTGGCCCGCGCGGAATTATTATAGATGCGCAGTTGCCGTAACATGGACAATACCCCGGTAATTGGGCGGTATTATGTCCGATGCAAGGGGTAATAAAACCTTAAATCCGCCTGAATGTGGCGGAAATATGTCTGGTGCCGCCCAAACCGGGCGGCACCTAAGCGTAAAACCCACTCACAGGGTCTGTTTTTCCACCCTCAGCAGCTTGCCCGCAATGACCGAGACAATCGCCGCAGCAAAGCTCAGTAGCGCCCCCATCTTGGCAGCATCCTGTACACGAATGTCCCCCAGCATGGTCGAGCTGTCAAAGGCCACCGTTGCTACGAAAAGCGACACGGTAAAGCCAATTGCCGCGACAAAGCCGATCACGATCAGGTCAATCGTGCGCATGCCCGCAGGAAGGCCAAAGCCCATGGCATGGGCCCCAATCGCACCGAATATGTAGATTCCAAGTGGCTTGCCGATCAACAGACCGGCCAGAACCAGCCATGTCGGCGATCCGATCGACGAAAATTCCACCCCTGCGTTGAGCAGGCCAAAGAAGAACAGAATGACCTCAACCGGGTGGGCCAGAAGGTGCTCACAGTGGTTGAGCAGATCCTTCAGGTGGGACTCGGCTTCGGCGAAGATACCGAAAGCCCGGTCAGCGTGGGGCAGGGCGGGCACGATAGGCAGCAGGCCAAGAGCAGGGTGAATGCCTGCCTCTTGGAAGCCATACCAGCCGATGGCGCCAGCGATCAGATAGGGCCAGAACGACAGGTTCTTGCGCACCCAGGTAGATTTCGGGCGCGCTTGATTGCCCCGATCCATACGCCGCGGAAGCCAGTTGAACACCACGTAGGCCGTGAGCGAAGCACCAAAGGACAGGCCCAGCCAACCGGGGGCCAACGGCAGGTTCGGATCCGGATAGAAAACCGCCAGAATGATCAGGCCTGCCGCGTCATCTGCGATGGCCAGCAGCAGCAGGAAGCGTACCGCAGGGTGGCCCGCCCCAAAGACCAGACGCCCCACCAGATACGAGAACGCGATGTCTGTCGCGGTGGGAATGGCCCAGCCACGCGAAACAGCATCAAAGGTGTCCGAGCCAAGAAACGCGGCCAGACCCAGATAAACCGCGATCGGGCCAATCATCCCGCCCGCCGTGGCGATCAGCGGGGTCGCCGCCTTTTTGCCACGCAACGAGCCGTTCTTGAGGATCACGGCCTCCCAGACTTCTTTGGCGGCGATGGCAAAGAAAAAGGCCATCAGAACGTCGTTCACAAGGTAGTGCAGCGTAAGCGTGCGGTGCACGTGTCCATGCTCATCGACATGGGCGTGACCGATAAAGAAATGGTCCGCGATCACGAAGTCGACGAACTCGTGATAGGAATGCGGATTGGTATTCGCCCAGATCAGCGCGATCACCGCCCCGAAGATCAACAATAGCGAATAGTTCGTAACGAAGTTCCACACGCGATACATGTGCGTTTCCCCCTGAGGCCTGTTCAGGACTCAGTTAAAACATGAGCTGATAGCGCGCAACAAGAGCTAGTTACCCTGCGACAAGGTTCCACGCCAAACCAGCTAACACAGACCCGATAAAGGCAATGCCAAGATAGGCCGCGAAAACGCGGGGTTTGACCAGTGCCCAAACCGCAACTGCGGCTGGTATACAGCTGACCCCGCCCGCCAGAACAAAGGACATGGCTGCGCCGTTGTTCATGCCCTGCTGCAGCAGGCTATCGACCAGCGGCACTGCGGCATAGCCGTTCAAATAGGCGGGCGCCCCAACCAACGCGCCCAGAACAATCGGACGGAGGCCTTCACCGCCGACAACGGTCGCGATCAACTCGGCCGGAACATAATGCAACATCAGGGCTTCGAGCATGTAAGCCAGCAGCAGCCATTTCCCAAGGAAGAAGGCGTTTTCAATCACGGTGTCGCGGAATACCTCGCGGCGATCAGCGTGGGGCCAGAATTTCCAGACGGTTTGGCCCGAAAACGGGTCGTCAGAGCCGCAGCTGGAACTGCAGCAAGATGTCTTGGTTTGTTGCTTGAGCGGATTTTCAAACAGGGCGCTGCGCGCCAGCATCATGGTGATGGTCCCGCCCATCAGGCCCATGCCCACGGCAGACACGGTTTTGGCCACGGCAAACCCTGTGCCTAGCGTGCCCGCAGTGATGGCGAACATCGCTGGATCCATCAATGGGGACGAAAGCCAAAAGGCCATCACCGCCGACAAAGGCGCCCCGACGGCCAGAAGCGCTGCGATGAAGGGAATAACCTCGCACGAGCAAAACGGCGACAGCCCCCCCGCCATGGAGGCCAGCACGATCATCCTCAGCTGCGGCCCCTCGAAAGCTTTGGCCAACATGTTTTCGGCCCCGGTGGCCTTCAAATAGCCCACAGCCAACACGGCGAAGATGATGAAGATCCCGGTATGTGCAATTGCGCCGCCTGCAAATTTCAATGTCGGAACTGTCTGGTCCGGATCAAAGATCAGCAATAAAACCGGGATTAACAGGATGGCCAGAATGGCCTTGTCGAGCCGCGACCAAAGCTGTGACAGGCGGGGTAGTCCGTGAGTGGTGTCAGTCATGATCGTGGCTTTCATCCGGGGCGTCGGCGCAACATTCCTTTAGCAGGAAGTCTGACAGCGATTGCATCTCGTCATAGGCGGCGGCCGCGCAGATGATCGAACGGCCCTGCCGTTCCTGAGTCACCAGACCGGCCTGCGCCAGAATTTTCATGTGGTGGGTCAAGGTCGAACCGGTGATCCCACTGCGCGCCCCAAGCTCTCCGATCCGCAAACCTTTCGGCCCGGCGCGCACAAGGCAACGCAGAACGGACAAACGATGTTCAGATCCCAAAGCGGCAAAGCTGGACGCGGCCTGAACCAAAGACAGATCGGTGCATGAGTCGTGTTTCATATTTCGATAATTCTAGAAATATAAAAATAAGTCAAGCATGATTGGCAGCGCCCGCTGTCGCACCTAGATTGGCCCGATGAGCCAGACCCTTGATGCGCTAACTGCCGAGATCGGCAAATGCCAGCTTTGTGCCGAGCGTTTTGCAGCCACGGCAACCGCGCACAGGCCGCGACCGGTAACTTGGCTGCACGATGGCGCCCCGATCCTGATTGCGGGGCAGGCACCGGGGAACCGGGTCTATAAAGAAGGGAAGCCGTTCTTTGATGCCTCGGGCGACCGGCTGCGCGATTGGATGGGGGTCAGCGCTGATCAGTTCTATGATCGCGATCTGTTGTCGGTGCTGCCCATGGCGTTTTGCTTTCCGGGGTATGATGCCAAAGGCTCGGACCTGCCGCCGCCACCCATTTGCCGCAACACTTGGCATGACCAAATCCGCACGGTTCTGGGGCAGCCAAAACTGACGCTGCTGGTGGGGGGCTATGCGCAGAAATACTTTCTGGGAGCGACGGCAAAGGCCGGGGTGACGGCCACCGTGGCCGCTTGGCGCGATCATGCGCCGCGCGTCTTCCCCTTGCCGCACCCGTCGTGGCGCAATACGGCTTGGCTAAAGAAGAATCCGTGGTTCATGCAAGAGGTCCTGCCAGCCCTGCGTCTCCACGTGCAGGAGATTTTGAATGACTGATACGCCCGACATGACGCCGCTGGATACGGCCCACGCCGCGATGGAGGCCGCCCCGGCTGATGATGCCGCCCGTTTGCGCTTTTTCGAACGTCTGGCCGATAGCGAACTGTTTTTGCTTTTGGCCGAAGAAGTCGCCGGCGACAACGTGACGCCGCGCGTTTTCAGCGTCGAAGGCGGGTCTTATGTTCTGGTCTTTGACCGCGAAGAGCGACTGGCGGATTTCGTCGGCGAACCCGCGCCTTACGTTGCTTTGTCAGGACGATTGATCGCAACCATGCTGAAGGACCAAGAGATCGGTCTAGGGGTGAACCTTTCGGTTGCCCCTTCGTCGATCCTGATGCCTGCCGAGGCGATCAGCTGGCTGGCCAACACATTGGCCCAAGCCCCCAATGAAGTCGAAGCCAAACCGGTCGAGGTATCCGCGCCCCAAGGCGTGCCCGAAGCCTTGTTGAGCGCACTAGACACCAAACTGGTCAGCGCCGCCGGGCTGGCGCCTTTGGTCTATTTGGTGGGCGTCGAATACGAGGACGGCCAGCACGGCCATATGCTGGCCTTTATCGACGCTGCAGACGGCGCAGAAGGGGCCTTGGCCCAAGCCGCCAGTGAGGCTCTGACCTTTAGCGGTATCGAAGCAGGCGCGATGGACGTTGCGTTCTTTGCTGCCTCTGACCCCATCGCTGCAAGTCTGGCCCGTGTCGGGTTGCGCTTTGACATCCCTGAACCGGCCAAACCACAGGCTGTTGCCCCTAAAGCGCCGGGCATGGATCCGCAAAAGCCGCCCAAACTGCGATAGCGGTCAATATCCCTGAGCTGGGTTTGCCAGAAACTCGAAAGGTTCGCCTGCCTCGCCATGCGCGATGTTGCGGGCGATGACTTGCGCGGCCGTGATGGGCCGTGTTTCCGACGCCACATGCGGCGTAATGGTTATCTTGGGATGGTGCCAAAATGGGTGCTCGGGGGGCAGCGGCTCTATCCGAAATACGTCCAGCGTGGCGTGGCCGATTTGCCCGTCATCCAACGCGGCCAGCAGCGCGTCATCGTCAACCAGCGGGCCGCGCCCCGGGTTCAACACCACACCGCCACGTTTCATCAAAGCCAGTCGTTGCGCATTCAGAATGCTGTCTGTCTGGGGCGTTTGGGGAAGCAGCAACACCGCCATATCTGCCTCGCTTAGGGCCAGCTGAAGGCCAGCATCCCCATGATGGCAGACCATTCCTTCGCGAGATTTGGGGTTGCGGCTCCAGCCTTCGACCCGAAAGTTAAGTGCGGCCAAAGCCTGCGCGCAAGCCGTTCCGAGCTGCCCCAAACCCAGCACCGCGATTTTACGTTCGCGGGCCAGAGGTGGAATGACACGATCCCAATCGCCGTTCAGCCCGGGCACATAGCGATCTACGCCGATGTGATGACGCATCACGTGGCCCACGACCCATTCAACCATGCCTTCGGTCATGCCCGTATCGACCATGCGACACAAAGGTTGGGTCAGAGTCGGGTTGTCGATGATCCGTTCAACGCCGGCCCAAAGGCTTAGCACGGCCTTGCAGTTTATAAACGGGGTGAAGTCGGTCAACGCGCTGTCGGGCGCATAGATGATATAGTCTACCTGCGCTGCGGCGCCCTCTGTCACCCATTCAACGATCAACCCATGGCGCGCAAAAGCGGACTCAAGCAGCGGTTGGTAGACCGGCCAGCGCGCAGCCGTGGCCGCAAAGAGAAGACGGATACTCATCGGCCCCTCGGTCGGTGGATGTGGGCACTTTGGACAAGACCAAAGGCGGCCATGAGCACCAGCATCGCCGATCCACCGTATGACACCAGCGGCAAGGGCACCCCAACCACCGGTGCCAATCCCATCACCATCGACATGTTCAACGCGAAGAAAAAGAAGAAGGTGGCCGCAATACCGATGATCAGCAACGACGAAAACCGGTCTTTGGTTTTGAACGCGGCGCTCAGGCAAAAGAGCAAGATCAAGGCGTAGAGCCCCAGCAATGAAAACCCACCGATAAACCCGAATTCTTCGGCAAGGGTCGTAAAGATAAAGTCGGTGTGTTTTTCCGGCAGAAAGTTCAGACGGCTTTGGGTGCCCTGCATAAAGCCGCGTCCTGTCCACCCGCCCGAGCCAAGCGCGATCTTGGATTGGGTAATATGATACCCTGCACCAAGCGGATCAGATGCCGGGTCCAGAAAGGTGTCGATCCGCCGGTATTGATAGTCCTGCAGGAACTGCCAGGTTGTGCCGCGTGACGCAAAGACTCCGCCCACAAGCCCCGCGCCCATTGCGGTCACCGCCGCGAAATAGGCCCAGTGAACGCCAGCTGCAAACATCACTACCGCGCCCCCCATCACCAACAAAAGCGAGGTGCCCAGATCTGGTTGTTTCAGGACCAGAAAGGTCGGCAACAGGATCAGCACAACCGGAATGGCCACGAACAAAGGGTGCGAGACCTTCTTCACCGGCAGCACGTCATAATAGCCCGCCAGCAGCATCACCAAGGCGATCTTGGTCAGCTCGGAGGGTTGCAACATGATAAAGCCAAGGTCGATCCAACGCTGCGCCCCCATACCGACTGTTCCGATGAACTCGACGAGGATTAGCAGGATCAACGAAGCCAGATAGGCCACGGCTGCCACGTTGCGCCAAAACCAGATCGGGATAAAGGCGACAATGAACATCGCGGCCAGACCCAGTGCGAAACGTTTCATTTGCGGTTCGGCCCACGGGGTCATCGACCCGCCTGCGACCGAATAAAGCATCATGAAGCCAACTCCGGCGACCGCTGTAAGCAACAGGACCAAAGCCCAGTTCACGAACAGCACCTTGCGCCAGCCGCTGGGGATCGTCTTGATATTGTGCTCAAGATAGCTCATGCGCGGCTGCGCCCCGGCGAGGGTTTGGGCAGGGGCGGCATCAAATCCATCGCGTCGAAACGTTCTTCTACTTCGCGGCGTTGATTGGCCGGGTAGGCCTCAAGCGGGGGCAGGTCATCATGGAGCGCCCGCAAGGCGATGTCGCGCGCCACCGGGGCCGCTGCCGTGGATCCGCCGCCGCCATGTTCCACAACCACGGCCACCGCGATCTGCGGATCGTCGGCGGGCGCATAGCACACGTAAAGCGCGTGATCGCGGCGTTCCCACGGCAGGTCTTCGTTGCGAAACACACCGCGGGCGCGTTCTTCCTTGGTGATGTTGCGAACCTGACTGGTGCCGGTTTTCCCCGCCAGCTTCAACGCGTCATCCACCACCCTTGTGCGATAGGCGGTGCCGCGTCGCGCGTTGGACACATCGAACATACCGCGCCGGATATGGGACAATGCAGCTGGGGAAATGTCCAGATCCACACCAGCGCCCGAGGGCTGCTCGATTCCTTCAATGGACTTCAGAATACGCGGCGTCACCGCCCGACCGGTGGCAATCCGTGCTGTCATCACCGCCAGTTGCAAGGGCGAAGCCAACACAAAACCTTGCCCGATAGAGGCGTTCAGCGTATCGCCCACAACCCATTCAGCGCCGCGTTTTTCCCGTTTCCAGGCCTTGGTGGGGGCCAGCCCTTGTGCCACCGCTGACAGCGGCAGGTCATGGCGCGTTCCCAACCCCAGCTTGCGTGCCATTTCTGAAATCTTCTCGATCCCGACGCGCTGGGCAACGTCGTAGTAATAGACATCGCAGGACTGCTCGAGGCTCTTGTTCAGATCGACCTGACCATGTCCTCCGCGCCGCCAGCAATGGAACCGCCGGTTCCCGACTTCAAGGTGGCCCGGGCAGTAAACGGTTTCATCGGGATCAATCACCCCGGCCTCCAGCGCGGCCAGTGCCGTGACCATTTTGAAGGTCGAGCCGGGCGGGTAGGTGCCCTGAACCGTTTTACTGGCCAGCGGGCGATAGGTGTTTTCCGTCAACGCGCGATAGTCGGCCACGGAAATCCCACGCACGAATTTGTTGGGATCAAATGTGGGGGCCGAGGCAATGCCAAGGATATCGCCCTTATCAAGACCGATAACCACGGCCGCAGCACTTTCATTCGCCAGCCGCGCCTGCATGAAGTTTTGCAACCCCGCATCTACGGTCAACTGCATGTCGGCGCCCTGTTCACCTTCGGCCCGGCTGAGTTCTCGGATAACCCGGCCCACGGCGTTGACTTCGATCCGTCGGGTGCCTGCGCTCCCACGCAGATCGCCCTCCATCTTTGCCTCAACACCGGTTTTGCCTATCTGAAACCGGGGGATTTGCAGCACTGGATCCGGGTCTTCAAGACGCGACAGATCGTAATCCGAGACGGGCCCGACATAGCCAATCACATGGGCAAAATCCGCGCCCATCGGATATTCTCGCGACAATCCGCGTTCGGGGCTGACACCGGGCAGGGCCGGGGCGTTCACCGCCACTTCGGCGACCTGATCCCAAGTAACACGATCTGCCACGGTGACGGGCACAAACGGACTGCGGCGTTTCAGTTCTTTGCGGGTGCGCGCAAGGTCTTCGGGGCTCATTGGAATGATGCGTGATATGCGCGCCAGCGCCTCGTCTACGTCGTCAACATCCTCGCGAACCATGACGATACGATAGTTCTGTTCGTTTCGCGCCAACACCAACCCATTGCGATCATAGATCAACCCGCGGGTCGGTGGGATCAGGCGGATGTTGATACGGTTTTCTTCCGCCAAAAGGCGGAACTGATCGGCCTGTTCCACCTGCATATAGCGCATGCGAAAGGTCAGCCCGCCCATGAACACCAGCTGCGCGCCGCCAAGGATCAGCCCGCGCCGGGTGATCTTGCGTTTGCTTTCCGCCGTATCGCGTGGGGATGGCTTCATGCGTGTCCTCCGCGGGCTTCAAAGTCGCTGGGGGCAGGGCGGCGCAATCCCGCGCCAAAGACCGAGATCCCCATCGCCACAGGGTAAAAGGCGATGTTCATGAAGATTTGCACCACGCTAAACGCAACGCTGGAATGCGCCACGCCCACCACATAAAGCGTCAGGTCATTTACCAGTGTCGCCGCTGTCATGATCGCCGCGCTGATGGCCCATTCGGCCAGAAAGGGGATATCGCCTTCTCCCTGAAAACGGCTGCGCTGAAACTCGGCTGCGATCAACACGATCATCGCCCACAGCCCCGGAGGGCGCTGCAGGACAAAGTCACACAGCAACATCAGGGTGACCAACAAGACAGGCGGCAAGTAATCGGGCCGGCGCAACACCCACACCAATGCGAAACACAGCACCATGTCAGGCCCCGGGAACATCGCTGGCAGCGCGTTCAGCGGCAATATGTGCAGAAACAGAAACCCGATGGTCATCACCGAAAAGAGCGCCTGATACAGAAGGCGCTGGCGGGTCTGCTCCCCGATCATTGCGTCGCCTCCGCATCGCTGAACTGCTGATCTTCTGTGGTTTCGACCGGAAGCTGAGGCGCGGCGATCAATCCGCCGGTATCCGAGATGACCTCGCGTTCATGGCTGCGTAAGACCCGCAGGAATTCCAGCTGCTCATAGTCAGCAGAAAGCCGGACGCGCAGGCGCCCGTCAGCCCCTTGCGCAACTTGCCCGACCAGCAGCCCAGCCGGGAAAACCTTGCCATCGCCCGAAGATACGACCCGGTCCCCCGGGCGCAACGCTTCGGGGTTTTCAACAAAATCCAGCAAGGGCGCGATGGTGTTGTCGCCGGCCAGCATCGCACGTTGGCCAGAGGGCTGAACCGTTACCGGGATGCGCGAGTTTGAATCGGTCAGCAAGATCACCCGCGCGCTGTTTTCACCCACGCCTGAAATGCGCCCGACCAATCCCAGCCCATCGGTGGTGGCCCAGCCATCAATAATTCCGTCGCGCCGCCCGACATTCAGCAATACCGATTGCCGATAGGGCGAGCCGGAATCTGCGAGCACCACCCCGGTGATAAACGTCAACTTCGGGTCCAACCGCACTTTGTTCAGGTCCAGAAGCTTGGCGTTTTCCTGTTCCAGTTGTAGCGCGGCTTCTTTCCAGGCTTTCATCTGCTGTAAAGCGCGGCGCAGTTCCTGATTTTGCTGATAGATACGGGTATAGGACTGGAAGTCCTCAACCATCCCGGCCACCGCTGTGACCGGCAGCAGCACCCAGTCAAAGCTGGGGACCACGGTGTCTACCAGGTTTGCGCGGAATCGTTCCATCCGCGGGCTGTCGACACGCCAGACAAGGAATATCGCCAACAAGCACACAACCAGAACACCCACCAAGATACGACGTATCGGGCGGGAGTAATTGAACTGGTTTTGCCGGTCTTTTGCCACGGCGGCCTCTCTTCAGGCGCGGGGCGCTGATTTCATTAGCTGTCGTAATCTATGACATGCCGCAGCTGTTTTTCATACTCAAGCGCCTTGCCGGTGCCCATTGCAACACAATTTAGCGACTCGTCAGCGACGGAAATGCTCAGCCCTGTCTGTTCACGCAGGGCCAGATCCAGCTCGCCCAGCAGCGCGCCACCGCCGGTCAGCATGACGCCCCGGTCTACGATGTCCGCCGCCAGATCCGGCGGGGTGGCCTCAAGCGCGATCATTACCGCTTCGCAGATTTGCTGTACGGGTTCGGCCAAGGCTTCGGCTACCTGAGCCTGGTTGATTTCAATCTCTTTGGGGACACCGTTCAGCAGATCGCGGCCACGAATTTGCATCGCCGCGCCGCGCCCGTCATCTGGCATGCGCGAGGTGCCAATCGAGGTTTTGATACGTTCGGCGGTTGCCTCACCGATCAAAAGGTTCTGTTGGCGACGCAGGTAAGAAATCACGGCGTCATCCATCCGGTCCCCGCCCACGCGCACTGATCGCGCATAAACGATATCACCCAGCGAAAGCACCGCAACCTCGGTGGTCCCGCCACCAATGTCGACCACCATCGAGCCGGTCGGGTCCGTGATCGGCATGCCCGCACCAATAGCGGCGGCAATGGGCTCTGCGATCAAACCGGCACGGCGCGCGCCCGCGCCCAACACCGACTGGCGAATGGCGCGCTTTTCAACGGGGGTCGCACCATGGGGCACGCAGACGATGATTTTGGGCTTGGTAAAGGTGGTGCGTTTGTGGACCTTCCGGATGAAGTATTTGATCATCTCTTCGGCCACGTCGAAATCAGCAATGACACCTTCACGCATCGGGCGGATCGCCTCGATGCTGCCCGGTGTGCGGCCCAGCATCAGCTTGGCGTCTTCACCCACGGCCAGAACCTGTTTGCGCCCGTCGCGCACGTGAAATGCCACCACCGAAGGTTCGTTTAGGACAACGCCCTTGCCCTTGACGTAAACCAGCGTGTTCGCAGTGCCCAGGTCAATCGCCATATCAGACGAAAACAACCCGCCAAAATTTGCCATGTAATTTTGCCTTGTTAAACCACAGCCAAGCCCGCGCCAGCGCGCGAGAAACGATGACAGGTTATAGGTTGCCGAAGGTGCAAGGGTAAAGGGCGCAAAGCCGTGCAATTGGCGTGAAATCGCCACTTGCAGGATTCAATCAATTAAAGCGGCCTGCCTGTTCAAGCTTCGATAGAATTTTGCACGTTTGGAACATCGCCATTTGGCCGAAAATCGGCGGATCCACCGGCTGGCATGGCCCTGATAGGCGAGGGCCGGTCAGGTCGATTCGCCCACGCCTATGCGGCGAATGTGAAAAGAACGCCTGATCAGGCGCTCTTTCCGGTACAAAATCGACCCTGAAATCAGGCTTCGGGCTTGGTCTTTTCGCGCCGGACCAGCAAACGGTTCAGCGCATTGACATAGGCTTTGGCCGACGCAACGACCGTGTCGGTATCCGACGACTGACCCGTGACGATCTTGCCGTCTTCCTCCATCCGCACCGAAACGGTGGCTTGCGCATCGGTGCCCTGTGTTACGGCATGCACCTGATAAAGCTGCAGGCGCGCCCCATGAGGGAAGAGTTCTTTGACCGCGTTGAAAGTCGCGTCCACCGGGCCATCGCCTTGCGCGGTGCACTGGTGATCAACACCATCGATCGTCAGTGTCAGGTCCGCCGATTGCGGGGCTTCGGTGCCGCAGATCACGCGCAGGAACTTGACCTGCAAGTGGTCGTGGACATCTTCCGAGGAACTGTCGCGCATCAGGGCGGCAATATCTTCGTCAAAGACTTCTTTCTTGCGGTCAGCCAGCGCTTTGAAGCGTACGAATACGTCTTTCAGCTGGTTATCGCCCAGTTCATAGCCCATGTCCTCAAGCTTGGCGCGCAGCGCAGCGCGGCCTGAGTGCTTGCCCAGCGGCAAGGAGCTTTCAGACAGACCGATGTCTTCGGGGCGCATGATTTCGAACGTTTCGGCGTTCTTCAGCATGCCGTCCTGATGGATACCGCTTTCATGCGCGAAGGCGTTCTTACCAACGATGGCTTTATTGTACTGAACCTGAAAGCCCGACACCGTTGCCACCCGACGAGAGATCGCCATGATTTTGGTGGTGTCGATGCCGGTTTGAAAGGGCATCAGGTCGTTGCGGACCTTCATTGCCATCACAACTTCTTCCAGCGCGGTGTTGCCCGCGCGCTCGCCCAGACCGTTGATTGTGCATTCAATCTGGCGCGCGCCCGCATCCACTGCGGCCAGAGCGTTCGCCGTCGCCATGCCCAGATCGTTGTGGCAATGGGTGGCAAAGATGACTTCATCCGCGCCCGGTACGGCTTCGATCAGCCGTGCAATCAGGTCGGCGCTTTCACGTGGAGCGGTGTAGCCCACCGTGTCGGGGATGTTGATCGTGGTGGCGCCTGCTTTGATGGCGATCTCAATCACCCGGCACAGGTAATCAAATTCGGTCCGTGTGGCGTCCATCGGTGACCACTGCACGTTGTCCACCAGATTGCGGGCATGGCTGACAGTGTCATGGATCAGGTCGGCCATTTCGTCCTTGTTCAGGTTTGGAATGGCGCGGTGCAGCGGCGAGGTGCCGATAAAGGTGTGGATGCGCGGACGGGCAGATTTGCGCACTGCCTCGGCACAGCGATCAATGTCTTTAAAATTGGCGCGCGAGAGTCCACAGATCACGGCGTTTTTGGAACGCTCGGCGATCTGGGAAACGGCTTCGAAGTCGCCTTCTGATGCAATCGGAAACCCGGCTTCGATGATGTCGACACCCATGTCGTCCAGCATCTCGGCAATTTCCAGCTTCTCATCGTGGCTCATGGTTGCGCCGGGGCTTTGCTCGCCGTCACGCAGGGTGGTGTCAAAAATCAGGACGCGGTCCTGGTCTGCCTTAGAGGTCATCTGTCTGATCTTTCGTGTCTTACTTAGCTTTGTCGCTGATCCGGCGCTTTTCCCTCACTGAGCGGCCGCGCCGAGGCGCGCTCAGGGCAGGCTAAGAAGAAGCAGAGCACGGATATCCGCACCGCGCAGGGCGGCGGGAGCAAGCATGTGAATATGTGCGATCCGTGTCATGGGGCGTGATCATACGCACCCGATCCGAAAAGAAAAGCGGAATTTGGGATGGGCTGGACATTCCGCTGCCGCGCTCCAGTTCTAGGCAAATGATGCAGAAAGCTTTGATACTTGGGGCCTCGGGCGGGATAGGCGGCGCTGTTGCAGCGCAGCTCGCGCGGCAGGGCTGGAGCGTGGACGGGCTGTCGCGCAAAGCGGATGGGTTTGATGTCACCGACCCGCAGGCGGTCGCGTCGCAGTTGGAGCGATTGCAGGGCACCTATGATCTGGTTTTCATAGCCACTGGGCAGTTGCACGGGGCAGGGCACCCACCCGAGAAATCTCTCCGAGCCCTCAGCGCCGAGGCCATGGCGGATCAATTCGTCGTCAACGCCATCGGCCCTGCATTGGTGATGCGCCATGCACAGCGTTTACTGCCACGCGACCGCAGAGCGGTATTGGCAGTTTTGTCGGCGCGGGTGGGATCCATTACCGACAATCGGCTGGGCGGGTGGTATTCCTATCGGATGGCAAAGGCCGCGCTGAATCAGGCGTTGCGCACAAGTTCTGTTGAAATCGCCAGAACGCACCCCAAGGCGATCTGCGTCGCGCTGCATCCCGGCACAGTCCAGACAGAATTCACCAAAGATTACACCGCCCGCCACAGCACGGTGAAACCCGCTCAAGCGGCCCGAAATCTGATTAATGTGATTGAGGGCCTGACCCCGGGAAACACCGGGCAGTTCTTTGATTGGGCTGGAAAACCCGTGCCGTGGTAGACTTTACTCAGCGGGCGCAGCGGGTTCAGAGGTTTCCTCGTCAGTGGTCAAAACGCCGTTGCGCCACGTGCCGCTTTCTTCCTCGCCGCTGATATAGCGCATCGTGCCTTCACCCTGCCGCTTATCGGCAACAAACATGCCTTCATACACGTTGCCATTGGGGTAGGTGGCGATGCCTTTGCCCTCGATCTTGCCATTCTTCCAAGCACCTGAGTAGCTAAAGCCGCTTGGCTGTGTGATCGTGCCTTGGCCGTCGCGCTGTCCGTTGGCGAAGGTCCCTTCATAGACGGTGCCATCGCCATAGGTCGTCTTGCCCATGCCATGGCGCACCCCGTCTTGCCATTGACCAGTATATTCATACCCGTCCGAGGCCAGCGTCATCGTGCCCATTCCGTGATTTTGCGCGTTTTTGAACTCGCCGTCATAGACCACACCATTGGTATAGGTCGCCACGCCTTTGCCTTCGATGACCCCGGCGATCCAGCCGCCCTCATAGGTGGCGCCGTCTGGATAGGTGATCTTACCCTGTCCATCGGCGAGGTCGTCGCGAAACGACCCTTCATAGACCGAGCCATCGGGATAGGTGACTTTGCCCTGTCCATCTATGCGCCCGGCCAGCCAGTCGCCTACATAAATGTACCCGTCGGTCCCGGTGAAGGTGCCCTTGCCCTGGCGTTTATCACTGGCGAAACCGCCTTCATAAACATCGCCGTTTGCATAGGTCACCTTTCCGGTGCCGTGACGTTCTCCGGCGACCAACAGACCCTGGTATACGTCACCGTTTGATTGTGTCAGTTTACCCAGCCCATTGATCTGACCATCTTTCCAGGCGCCTTCATAGATCAACCCGTCTGGCATGGTCAGAACGCCCTGACCGGAACGTTGGCCATTGGCCATATCGCCTTCGTAAACCCCACCATCCGGATAGGTGATTTTGCCTTTGCCGGCTTTCACGCCCTGTTCCCAGGTGCCATCATAAACATAGCCATTGGGGTTGGTCATCACGCCCTGACCGTGGTGCATGGCGTTTTCAAATCCGCCATCATAGGTGACCCCATTGGCATAAGCCGCGCGGCCGTTGCCGGTGATCTTACCGGCCAGCCAATCGCCTTCGTAGCTGCCCCCATCGGCGAAGATCATCTTGCCAAAACCCTCGGGGTTGCCTTTGGCAAAGCTGCCCTCATAGACCGACCCGTTGGGAAAGCGTGCGACACCGGTGCCGCTGATCTCGCCCATGTCCCACTGGCCAGTATATTCATAGCCGTTAGGCAGGCGATACGTGCCGCGTCCGTGCTGGACTCCGTCTTTGAACGTGCCCTCATAGATGCCGCCATCATCGTACTGTTTGGTCTGAACCGGCGGGCCATCTTGCGCAACGGCCGGGGTGCCCATGGCCAGGGTACCGCCCAGAATTGCTAACTTCAGCATATTGCCTGCGTTGCGCACGGCTTGCCCCCATAATTCAGCCGTTCCCGGCGTTTCCTGTTCGGCCAGAGGTTAATTCAGCACCCACCCCCTGACAACGCTTTTCCCAATCTATCGGCTTTCACTTGCCGGTGGCCGTGGTAATAGGTTTCTCGACAAGGAGAGATCCGATGCCTGATACATTCCGCCTGACATTGGCGCAGCTGAACCCGACTGTTGGTGCTCTGCAAGCAAACGCAGACAAAGCGCGTGCGGCTTGGGTGCAAGCACGCGAAGCCGGTGCCGATATGATCGCGCTGCCCGAAATGTTCGTGACCGGATACCAGACGCAGGATTTGATCATGAAGCCGGTTTTCGTGGCCGAAGCTGTGCGCGTGATCGAGGCACTGGCTGCGGATTGTGCGGATGGCCCGGCTATGGGCATCGGTGGTCCTTGCTATGAAGGTATCGCGCTGCACAATGCTTACTACATCTTGCAAGGCGGCAAGGTCGTGCACCGGGTGCTAAAACACCATCTGCCCAATGAAACCGTGTTTGACGAGGTCCGCCTGTTCGACTCGGGCGATGTCAGTGGCCCATACAACATCAACGGGGTGCGTATCGGCAGCCCGGTGTGCGAGGATTCCTGGCACCCTGACGTGGCTGAAACCCTTGCCGAAACCGGAGCCGAAATTCTGGTCGTACCCAATGGTTCGCCGTATTATCGCAACAAAATGGACACGCGCCGCAACCACATGGTCGCCCGTGTGGTCGAAACCGGCCTGCCGCTGGTTTATCTGAACATGGTCGGCGGGCAGGATGATCAGGTGTTTGATGGCGGCACATTCGTGTTGAACCCGCATGGGCAACTGGCCCTGCAACTGCCGGTGTTCGAAGAATGCATCCAGCACATCAACTTCACCCGCACCACGGATGGTTGGCAGGCCGAAGCCGGTGAACTGGCGCACATGCCTGACGAGTGGGAGCAAGATTACCGCACCATGGTCACTGCCCTACGCGACTACATGGGCAAGACCGGGTTCAAGAAGGTCGTTCTGGGCCTGTCGGGCGGGATTGATTCTGCGATTGTGGCGACGATTGCCTGTGACGCGCTGGGCGCCGAAAACGTGCGCTGTGTGATGCTGCCGTCCGAGTATACCTCGCAAGAATCTCTGGATGACGCCGAGGCTGTCGCCAAGGCGCTGGGCTGTCATTATGACTATGTGCCGATCGCACAGGGGCGTGCTGCGATCACCGATACTCTGGCACCGTTGTTCGAAGGCCGGGATGCCGATGTGACCGAGGAAAACATCCAATCCCGTCTGCGCGGGCTACTGTTGATGGCGCTTAGCAACAAGTTTGGCGAGATGCTGCTGACGACCGGCAACAAGTCCGAGGTCGCGGTGGGTTACGCCACGATTTATGGTGACATGAACGGGGGCTATAACCCGATCAAAGACATGTACAAAACCCGCGTGTTTGAAACCTGCCGCTGGCGCAACGCCAATCATCGCGACTGGATGATGGGCCCTGCGGGTGAAGTGATCCCGCCCCGCGTGATCGACAAGCCGCCCTCGGCCGAGCTGCGCGAAGACCAGAAAGACGAAGACAGCTTGCCGCCCTATGACGTGCTGGACGCGATTCTGACTGGGTTGGTGGATGATGAAAAATCCGTCGCCGATCTGGTCGCCGACGGGTTTGATCGCGACATGGTCAAGAAGGTCGAACACCTGATCTACATCAGCGAGTACAAGCGCTTCCAGTCTGCGCCCGGAACGCGGTTGACCAAGCGATCATTCTGGCTGGACCGCCGCTATCCGATCGTCAGCCGCTGGCGCGACCCGTCTTAATCCTCAACTGCGCAAGCCGAGCGGATACAATTTCGCCCGGCATCCTTGGCGGCATACAGCGCTTCGTCTGCGGCGTTCAGCAAGTCCTGAGGCATGTTCCCGTGTTCGGGAAAGCTGGACACGCCAATGGACACTGTCACGCGGGGCAGGTTGCCGGAGCCATAGCGGATCTTGGTGTCTTCGATGGCAGAGCGCAGTTTCTCGGCCGCGGTCAAGGCATCATCAAGCTTGGTCTTGGGTAGCAAGACGACGAACTCTTCCCCGCCAAAGCGGCAGCACACATCATCGCTGCGCATGATCTCTCCCATTTTCTCGCCGATGGCGCGCAACACCATATCGCCGGCGTCATGGCCGTGGTTGTCATTGAAGGTTTTGAACTTGTCGGCATCGAAGGACAGGATCGAAAGGGCATCATCCTTGCGTTGTGACATGTTCAGCTCATTGCGAAACGCCTCCATAAAGAAGCGCCTGTTGTACAGCCCGGTCAGCGGGTCGCGCGTGGACTGATCATGCAGTTCGTCGCGCAGTTTCACGTTGGCTACAGCAAGGCTGATGTGTTCGGCGCATTGGTTGGTGAACCGCAGGCTGGCTTCGGTCTCTTCTTCAAGCGCATCCTCTGGAAAGCCGACATGCAGCAGCCCGACAGTGTCACCATGGGCGACGATGGGGATGCACAGATAGTCCAGGTTCTTGGTGTCGGCGGTGTGCTCCTTCACATGATCACAACAAAAACCCAGCACACTTGGCGTGTGGTGGTAATGGCGCCCGCGCCGCAGCGCCCAACATGAATCCGGCGCGATATGTTCGTGCATGTTGTTGCCACCCCATTCACAGGCACCATCCAGCACGTCCCGCGAATTGGAGTAGATGTACAGCTCGCCTTTGGTGGCAGGCAGGATGCGCGGCATGAACGCGCCAACGATTTCATAGAGTTCCTTCAGGGATTTGCAGACCTGTAGCCATTCATCCAGCTCGGCCAGCAGCTTGGCTTCGTTTTTCCAGATCTGCTCGGCGGCAAGGGTGCGCAGTGCCTTCAACTCTGCCTGTTGCGAGGCCTTTTTTGCGTCTTCAAGTTCCTGCGCGGCGCGGCGGGCTTCGGAAACATCGGTAAATGTTACCACGAATCCACCTGACTCCAGCGGGCGCACATTGGTAGAGACCACCCGGCCTGATGGCAAAACTCGGTCAAATGCAAAGGTCGCTTTCATGCTGAACTTCGACTGCGCATCGTCTTTGGTCTGCGATGTGATTTCGCCCCGATCCACAGACATTTGCAGGAATTCTTCGCGCGTAATCCCCGGGTAAAGCGCGTTGCTGTCAATCTCCAGAACTTTAAGGACGCGGTCTGTGTGCATTTCGCAGACCCCGTCATCGGTCCATACAAGGACTCCTTGTTCCATGGTGTTCAAAACCTCTCGCGTGCTGCGCAATCGGTTTTTGCTGTCTTTTTGTTCCAGCTGATTCACGTTAGAGCCGTCTGGCATAAAGCACCCCTCGATAGATGGCTTGAGCCCCCGCAGCGATCATTTGGGGCAGGGGTTTTCAAAAGGTGAACAAGGGCGTCATCAACGGCTAATAGTTAGTTTCAAATGTATGTTTTGTTGGGGACGTTCTTCGTGCCATCATCTTCCCATGGCGCAAAACAAAACCCAATCCACAGACCAAACCGTTTCAGCTTTTCTTTCAGGCGTCGTGCCTGAGCGAAAGCAAGCGGAATCGATTGAGTTAGATGCGCTTTTTCAACGGGTTACTGGGTATTCCCCGGTCATGTGGGGACCAAGCATCATTGGCTATGGCCGGTATCACTATCGCTATGCCAGTGGGCGCGAAGGCGATTTTCTGGCCACAGGTTTTTCGCCGCGTAAGGCGAACTTTTCCGTCTATATCATGCCGGGATATGCAAATTTTGACGGTATTTTGGGCCGTTTGGGCAAGCATAAGACGGGCAAGTCCTGCCTCTATTTCAATAAACTTGCAGATATTGACCAAGAGGTTCTTGCCGAATTGATCCGCGCGGGTTTGAAAGACCTTGATCAACGCTGGCCAGTGACGCCCAGCTAAGCCAAATCGCTAAGCGGACATTGCGCAATCAATGCTTCGGCATCTTCTCGGCGGCACAGCTCGGTTGCGGCGGTCATCACGGCGGCCGAGGCCGAGGCCGCGCCCCGCTGCAAGGCCGTGCCCAAATCGCATCCCCGGGCCAGTGCCAGGGTAAAGCCACCGACAAAACTGTCGCCCGCACCGACCTTGGACACCACGGGTACATCTGCGGCCATGGCGTGCAGACGTTGATCAGCGCTGGCCAGAACCGAGCCATCAGCACCGCGCGCCACCACAACAACCTGCGCAGCCCCCCGTGCCACCAGTTCAGCAGCAAATCCGACGCTATCATGGCGCGAGGGCAGGGCGCGCCCGGCCAGTTCTTCAGCTTCGGCCTGATCCATGCGCAGCACGTAAGGTGCCGGTCCGTTGCCTGCCGCCAAAGCCGTGAGCGCCGCGCCAGAAGTATCGGCGATGACCTTGGTGTCGCCGTCCTGAAGCGCGGTGCACAGCTGTGCCGGAAAGGTATCTGAAACACCCGGCGGCATAGAGCCCGACAAAACCACATAGCCTTCATCGGGAACGGCTCCCGATGCGGTTTTCAAGACGTTCTGGACGTGGTCTTCATCCCAGTCCGGGCCGGGCATGACAAAGCGATATTGCTGCCCGGTTTCGCGGTCGGTTACGGCAAGGCTGAGCCGCGTTTCACCGGGCGCGCGTACGGGCAATACAGCGATGCCTTCGTCCATAAGAAGATGCCGCAGCTTTTTGCCGTTTGGCCCGCAAATCGCAATCAGCGCGCGGCTTTGCCCGCCAAGCTGACGCACAGCGCGCGAGACGTTGATCCCGCCACCGCCCGGATCGGTGACCGGGCGGTCGCATCTCAGTTTGTGATCAGCATTGACGCTATCTGCCGAAGTCGACAGATCAACGGCAGGATTCAGCGTGACGGTCAGGATGTCTTGCATAAAAGCGCCTTGGGGATGGTTTTGCCGCAGCTTGCCACCCCCAAGCCAAGGGGTCTAGCCGTTCAGCATCATCTGATAGCTTGCCGGCACATATTCGAAGCCATCGCCACGCGCGGTGGCATATCCCATTGCGGGCCATGGCATATGATAACCGATGAAAGGCACTTTGTCGGCGGCCAGCATGCCAAACAGCTTGCGCCGGGTCGCAGCAGCGGCGGCCTTATCGCGGTCAAACTTGACCTCCCAATCGGGGTAACCCAGCGACCAGACATAGTGGTTGGCGGCATCTGCAATCAGCATCAGCTGCTGGCCATCGCTTTCCAGCATATAGGTCATGTGGCCCGGCGTGTGCCCCTGTGCGGCCACCGCGGTGATGCCCGAGGCCACCGCACCCCCATCGTCCAGAAAGGTCATCTTTTCGGCCAGAGGTTTCACTTTCTGATCGAAGCGTTCGTTTTCGGCCCCGGCCCAGAAGTCATACTCGGCCGCGCCGGTCACATAAGCGGCATTGGTGAAGGTCGCGCCAGCATCGCCCGTCAGACCACCGATATGGTCGCCATGCATGTGCGTCAGGACCACCACGTCCACCTGATCGGGGGTATAGCCCGCCACCGCCAAAGCATCGCTTATCCCGCCGGCATTCAGACCGGTGTCAAACAGGATAAGTTGTGAACCGGTGTTCACCACGGTGGGGGTGAAAAAGAACTGCGCCTTGTCAGTAGGGATCAAATGAGAGTCTGACACCGCGCCAAACTCCGCCGCATCCACATTCATGCCAAAGATGTTTTGTGGGTTTTCAACTGTCCGGGTGCCAGCCAGCAAAGCGGTTACTTCGAACGATCCAAGCTTGAACCTGTTCGCCTTGGCAACTGTCATACTTTGCATCGGGGCCGCCGCGCGCACGGCCCCGGCGGTCAGGGGCAAAGCCGCCGCCCCCAAAAGGGCCTGACGACGAGAGAGAGGGAAAGAGGCGGTCATGTGCGACTCCTTTCGCAGCAAGTAAAGAATGTATGAAGGGTAGCGCGCACATCGAATTTGGCAAAATGCCGGGGTGTCACGAATGCGTGCGCGTCTGCGGGTGTGGACAAAGCCCCCCCATTGTGAAAAACGCAGGGCTGATTTTTTCGGAGTCCTCGCATGACCGTCACCCGCTTCGCACCGTCGCCCACCGGCTATATCCATGTGGGCAACCTGCGCACCGCGCTGTTCAACTATCTGATCACCCGCAAGGCGGGCGGCCAGTTCATCCTGCGCATTGATGACACCGACCCGGAACGTTCCAAGCAGGAATATGTCGACGCGATTCAGCAGGATCTGGAGTGGCTTGGCATTGAATGGGACCGGATCGAACACCAGTCCGCCCGTATTGAACGCTACGAGGCTGCCGCCGATCAGCTGCGCGAGATGGGCCGGTTTTATGAGTGTTTCGAAACCCCCACCGAACTGGACCTGAAACGCAAGAAACAGCTGAACATGGGTAAGCCGCCGGTCTATGACCGCGCCGCGCTGAACCTGTCGGATGACGAAAAGGCAAAGCTGCGCGAAGAGCGCGGGCAGGGCCACTGGCGCTTCAAGCTGGACCACGAACGGATTGACTGGACCGATGGCATTCTGGGCGACATCTCGATCGATGCCGCTTCGGTGTCGGACCCGGTGCTGATCCGGGGTGATGGGCAGTTCCTGTACACGCTGGCCTCGGTTGTCGATGACACCGAGATGGGTGTGACCAACGTCGTGCGCGGCTCCGATCACGTCACCAACACTGCGACGCAGATTCAGATGATCCGCGCGCTGGGCGGCACTGTGCCGTCATTCGCGCACCATTCGCTGCTGACCGGCCCGCAGGGCGAGGCCCTTTCCAAACGTCTGGGCACGCTGGCCCTGCGCGATCTGCGCGAACAGGGCGTGGAGCCCATGGCGCTGCTGAGCCTGATGGCGCGGTTGGGGTCCAGCCAACCGGTCGAGCTGCGTTCCAGCATGGATGAACTGGTCGACGGGTTCGACATCGCCCATTTCGGCTCTGCTCCGACCAAGTTCGACGTGCAGGACCTGTTCCCGCTGACGGCGCGTATCCTGAACGAATTGCCGCTGGATGTCGTGGCCGCTGACGTGGCCGCGCTGGGTGTGCCTGCCGACAAGGCCGAGGCCTTCTGGAACGTGGTGCGCGAAAACATCACCGTCAAAGCCGATATGGCGCCGTGGTGGGACCTGTTCCAGAACGGTGCCGAACCGCTTGTCGCAGATGAGGACGCCGAGTTTATCGCGCAGGCTTTCGACATGTTGCCCGAGCCGCCCTATAGCGCCGACAGTTGGGGCAACTGGACCAAAGCGGTGAAAGAAGCCACCGGTCGCAAAGGCAAAGGCCTGTTCATGCCACTGCGCAAGGCCGTCACAGGCCGCGAACGCGGCCCGGACATGTCCGACGTGCTGCCGCTGTTGCAAAAGAAACCCGGTTAATCCGGTCAATCTGACCTATTCGTCCTTCAAAGCCCGCGCACAGCCATATGTGCGCGGGCTTTGAATTGTGGGAAGCCGCGCAAAGCGTCATGATGCGGGCAAAGGAGCCCTCATGTCTGACGCAAAATTCTTGCACGGCAATCTTCTGCGCCACATCACCGTGATGTCGTTGACTGCTTCGGTCGGGTTGATGGCGATCTTTCTGGTTGATCTGGTCGACATGCTATTCATTTCCATGTTGGGGCAGGCCGAGCTGGCCGCCGCCGTGGGATACGCAGGCGCGATTTTGTTTTTCACCTCGTCCTTTGGAATTGGCACGGCAATATCGGCAGGGGCGTTGGTGGCGCGGGCGCTTGGGGCCGAGGACGCCAATATGGCGCGTCAGCGCGCGACGACGGCTTTATTTTACGGCGTCTGTATCGGTGCTGTCTTTACGCTGGTCGTTTGGATTTATATCCGCCCGCTCACCGCGATGCTGGGCGCGCAGGGCGCGACATTGGATCTTGCTGTTCACTATCTGCAGATCATTGTGCCCAGCCTGCCGATTTTGATCGCCGGGATGATCGGAGGCGCGGTGCTGCGCGCTCACGGGGATGCACGGCGCTCGATGATGGCGACGGTGCTGGGGGGCGTGGTGAATGCGGTTCTGGACCCGATTTTGATTTTCGGGTTTGGGTTGGACCTGACAGGCGCGGCGCTGGCCAGTGTCGCGGCACGGATCACCATCGCGGCGGCTTCTCTGATGCCGCTGATCCGCCACCACGGCGGGTTCGCGATACCCTCCAAAACGCAGTTTGCGCAAGATTTACCCATCATTGCCAAGATCGCAGTCCCCGCGATCCTGACGCAGCTGGCGACTCCGGTGGGGCAGGCCTATGTCACCCGCGCCATGGCCGAGTACGGCGAAAACGCGGTGGCCGGCATGGCCATTGTCGGGCGCCTTACGCCGGTTGCCTTCGGTGTGATCTTTGCCCTGTCTGGCGCGGTTGGCCCGGTGATCGGCCAAAACTATGGCGCGCAGGCCTATGAGCGCGTGCGCCGGTCCTATTTTGACGCGTTGTTGTTTACGGGGATTGTCACATTGTCAGTAACGGCGTTGCTGTTTGCCCTGCGCGCGCCCATAGCCGACTTGTTTGACGCGACCGGGCAAGCCCGAGAGCTGGTTTACCTGTTTTGTGGCCCCTTGGCTTTGGCGTTCTTTTTCAACGGCGTGATCTTTGTGTCGAACGCGGCGTTCAACAATTTGGGTCAGCCGTTTAATTCGACCCTGATCAACTGGGGCCGCCACACCATTGGCACGATCCCCTTCGTTATAGTCGGGGCGGCTTGGTATGGCGCGGCTGGTGTGTTGATTGGTCAGGCTGTCGGCGGGCTGGTCTTTGCAGTGGCGGCCTATGGTCTTGCCGCCCGTTTGCTGCGTTGTGATCGTGCGGCCGCGCACCCGTCGGCGTTTGCGCGTCAAGCGCGGCTCTTGGCCATGGCCCGGTTCCGCCGATAGACCCAAGTATCACAAGAGTCTTGTTCGCGTCTCCAAATCTCTTAACGTAGGGGCAGGGATGAACGGGAAAAGCATGGAGCCGATCGTAAGCAATTACCGCTTGCCTGAGCCAGTGAGGGGCAGCGTGACATCGAAACTCTTGCACAGCCTGCAAGAGCGACAGGATCAGATTGTGATCAGCGATGGGATCACGGGATACAGCCTGACGGGTGCGGCACTGCGTGATCAAATTCATGCGCTGGCGGGCGGGTTGAAAGCCGCAGGTCTGGGCAGAGGACAGGTCGTCGCGCTTATCCTGCCGAATTCGCCCCAGTGGTGTGTGGTATTTCACGCCTTACTGGGGATCGGCTGCGTGGTGACACCGGTCAACCCGGCCTACACCGCGCCCGAGATTGCCAGACAGATCAAAGCCTCGGACGCGACGGCGGTTTTTACGCAGTCAGATATGGTCGACAAGCTTCCCGGTGGCGATCTGAGCGTCTTTGCTATGGTACCGGACGCGGCCGAGCCACTGGCGCCTTGGCTGGGTGCGCCGATTCCACAGCTGCACGAGCCAGAGCCTGAGGGTTTGGCCTTGATGCCCTTTTCGTCGGGCACCACAGGTGTGCCAAAGGGGGTGCCCCTGACCCATGCCAACATCGTCTGTAATCTGGCCGCCACCATGCAGATGATTGAGGTGAAGCCGGGTGAAGCAACGCTGGGCTTTTTGCCGTTTTTTCATATTTACGGTCTGGCGACGGTGATGAATGCCTATCTGATCTCGGGCGGGCATGTCGTGACCTTACCGCGGTTTGACGTGCCTTTGGCGGTGGACCTGATCGACAACTATCGCATGTCGCAGCTGTTCATCGTGCCGCCCGCCGCAAGTCTTCTGTTGGCCCATCCTGCGGCAGTGCAGGCGGATCTGTCCTCGATAGACTACATTCTGTCGGCGGCGGCACCTTTGGGTGATACGGTTCAAGACGCGCTGGAGGCGCGCTTGGCGTGCACCGTTTGCGAAGGCTTCGGTATGACCGAGTTAAGCTCTTTCTCCCACATTGCCCCGCGCGCGCAGGCCCGAAAAGGCTCTTGCGGGTTGCTGATGGCGGGGGCGCGTGCCCGCATCGTTGACCCGCAAACCGGTGGTGATCTGGGCGCTAATCAGGTCGGGGAGCTGTGGCTAAGCGGACCGCAGGTAATGGCGGGTTACGTGAACGCACAGCGGGCCAATGCCGACAGTTTCCCTGAACCGGGCTGGCTGCGTACCGGCGATCTGGCCGAAGTGGACATGGATGGTCATCTGTTCTTGCGGGGTCGTACCAAAGACATTCTGAAAGTGCGTGGATTTCAGGTTTCCCCCGCCGAGGTAGAAGGCGCGCTTATGAACTATCCCGGGATCACAGAGGCAGCACTGACTGCCGTACCAACCCTGCGCGGCGATGAAGTCTTGGTGGCTTTCATCAACTTGCACAACAACCAGCAACCCGATTGCGATGCGATCCGCGCGCATCTGATGTCACAGTTGGCCGGCTACAAACTGCCGCGACAGGTTCTGGACGGGGTCGAAATTCCAAAGTCCGCTGCAGGCAAGATTGACCGCACCGCGTTGCGCGCCTTGGCGCAAGAGCGACTGGCATCTAATCTTGAGCCATGAGCTATCTGGGAATTGATTTTGGCACCTCTGGCTTGCGGGCCTTACTGGTGGATGAAGATGGCGCGCCTTTGGCCTCTGCCGAGAAACACTATGCAGCGCGCCATCCGCATCCTGGATGGTCAGAGCAAGATCCGGCCGATTGGATCGCCGCCATTGACGCTGCGTTGGATGATCTGGCCCGTAAGACACCCGACTTTGCAGATGTGCGGGGAATTGGCGTTTCAGGCCACATGCATGGCGCGGTTTTGCTGGATGCTCAGGGCAAGGTGCTCCGCCCCTGTATTCTCTGGAATGACACACGTTCCAGTGCGCAGGCGGCGCGGCTGGATGGGCTGGAAGGCATGCGGGAAACGTCGGGCAATATCGTCTTTCCGGGTTTTACAGCGCCCAAGCTGGAATGGGTCCGCACACACGAACCCGAGCTTTTTGATCGTACCGCCAAAGTATTGCTGCCTGCGGCTTACGTGAACTTCTATCTGACGGGCCACTATGTCGCGGATATGTCTGACGCAAGCGGCACGTCATGGTTGGATGTGCAGGCGCGCGACTGGTCAGATGAATTGCTGACGATGGGCGGGATGCGGCGCGATCAGATGCCAGATCTGGCCGAAGGAACCGAGCCGGTGGGGCAATTGCGTGAGGCATTGGCGCAGCGTTGGGGACTGTCGGGCAAAGTCGTGGTGGCCGCGGGTGCTGGCGACAATGCGGCCGCGGCCTGTGGTATCGGCGCGATAGCCGAAGGGCAGGGGTTCGTGTCGTTGGGAACGTCGGGCGTTTTGCTGGGCGCGCGCGAAGGCTGTCATCCGCGCCCTGACGCAGGGTTGCATACATTTTGCCATGCGGTGCCGGGGCGGTGGGTGCAGGCGGGGGTGACCTTATCTGCGACCGATAGTGTGAACTGGTTATCGCGGATCACAGGGCAATCCCCGGCTCAGATGACGGGCGCACTGGGCGATGTGTTACGCCCGCCCGGCCAGCCATGTTTTCTGCCCTACCTTTCAGGCGAACGAACACCGCATAATGATGCTCATATCCGCGCCAGCCTGACGGGGCTATCTATGGCCACCGGCCCGGAAGAGCTGACACAGGCCGTCCTTGAAGGCGTGGCATTCAGCTTGCGGGATGCGTTGCAAAGCCTGAAAGCCGCGGGTGCCGGGTTTGAGACGCTGTTTGCGATAGGCGGCGGGGCGGCTTCGCACTACTGGCTGGCGCTGATTGCAACGGTGCTGGATATCCCGCTGGCCAAACCCGAAGGGGGCGAGTTTGGCGCCGCATTGGGGGCTGCGCGATTAGGGCAAAGTGCCGCAAGCGGGGGTGATCCGCTGGCGCTGATGACCCCACCGAAGATTGGTCAGATCTTTGCTCCTGAGAGAAGCCTGACTGCCGCATTTGATACGGCCTATGAGAAGTATCGTGCGACCTATCCGGCGATCAAATCTGTGCAATAGCGGGGCGCGTCGGGGGCGGTGCATGGTGCCTCAATTGCGTATCAACAAAGGCGGTTTCTTCGGGGGTCAGCCGTTGGTGGCGCGGATAGAGCGGCGCTGTACGATCATCCAAAATCGGGGTGTCCCATCCGTCGGTGGTTTCAAAGAACCGCACTGCGCCCTCGACACCAAATTCACGCAGGAAGCCTTGGACAACGACGTCAATGTAGCTCAATAAAATAGGGTGTCGCGCGTCGGGCGCGTCAATGTGGTCGGGGGTGACCGCATAGATATGAACCTGATCCAAACTGGTGCTGTGATCTGCGACCAGATGCCGGTCATAGGCGCGCTCTCGCGTGTCCAGCGCATCCCAGTCATGGCCGGGAACTGCCGCGATCAGGCCGTCAATCTGTGCGCCCGGCGCGGGATGGACGCTAAGGAAAGCCAGTTTGCGAAGTTTGGTGTGGGTCCAGACACGACGCCATCCCTGCACCTGCGCGGTTGTGGCACGCGGGTAGTCATGGGTGGCCCGGTTCACCAAAGAGCCATAGCCAAAGAAATGTGGATCATCCATCCGATTAATTTGCCTGCCTTGGGACCAAATTCAAGGGCTTGCCCGAGACGGGGGGCTGATTTAGGTTACGGGCACCGCGTTGGGAGAATCTGGCCCAGTGCCGGTGCCGAAGGAGCAACCGCCCCGGTAAACTCTCAGGCCCCAGGACCGGCGCGGCAAAGAACACTCTGGAGAGTGGCGTGAAAGCGCCCGCCGAAGGGATAACGATCTCAGGCGCAAGGACAGAGGGGGCATCGAAAAGCGGCCATGGGGGCTGTTTGATCGGTGCCGGACATCCGGCAGAAAGCAGGGGCAATGTCGGATTTGAAACGTACATCTTTGTATGATTTGCACGTTGAGCTGGGCGCTAAAATGGTGCCCTTCGCGGGATATTCCATGCCGGTTCAATACAAGGCCGGGGTGATGAAAGAGCACCTGCATTGCCGGGCGCAAGCAGGTCTGTTCGATGTCAGTCATATGGGGCAAGTGATCCTGCGCGACGGAGAACTGCCGGATGTTGCCTTGGCTCTGGAAACGTTGGTGCCCCAAGGGCTGGTCGAGTTGAAATCTGGCCGACAGCGTTATGCGTTTTTCACCAATGATCAGGGTGGTATCCTGGATGACCTGATGGTTGCGAACCGGGGTGATCATCTGTTTCTGGTGGTCAACGCTGCCTGCAAAGAGGCGGATATCGCCCACCTGCGGGCAAACCTGACCCACTGTCATATCGAAGAAATTACCGACCGCGCCCTGCTGGCTTTGCAAGGCCCCGCCGCCGAGGCGGCATTGGCCAAGATCGCGCCCGGTGTGGTGACGATGAAATTCATGGATGTGCAAACGCTCTATTCCGACTATGGCGAGCTGTGGATTTCACGTTCGGGTTATACCGGTGAAGACGGTTTCGAGATTTCTGTAGAGGCGGCCCAAGCCGAAGGTTTCGCCCGCGCCTTGCTGGCGGATGACACGGTTGCCCCCATCGGTCTTGGCGCGCGCGACAGTCTGCGCCTTGAGGCCGGCCTGTGCCTGTATGGCAATGACATCGACACCACGACCACCCCTGTTGAAGGTGCGCTGACCTGGGGCATTCAGAAAGCGCGTAAAGCTGATGGCGCACGCGAAGGCGGCTTCCCGGGCGCAGACCGCATTCTGGCAGAACTGGCCGATGGCCCAACCCGCCTGCGCGTTGGCCTGCGCCCCGAAGGCCGGGCGCCGATGCGTGAAGGCACGCTTCTGTACGCCGCCGCCGAAGGGGGCGCGCCAATTGGTGCTGTCACTTCGGGCGCTTTTGGCCCTTCGATCGAAGGGCCTATGTCGATGGGTTATGTTCCCGTTGACATGTCGGCTGAGGGCACCACGATCTACGGCGAGGTGCGCGGCAAGCGCTTGCCCGCCACCATCACGGCCATGCCGTTTCGAACCGCGACCTACAAACGCTAAGGGACAATCATGATGAAATTTACCGAAGAGCACGAATGGCTTCTGCCCGAAGGGGACACTGTGACCGTTGGCATCACTGCTTATGCTGCCGAACAGCTGGGCGATGTGGTGTTCGTGGAGCTGCCCGAGCCGGGCACAGAAGTCACCAAAGACGAAGAAATCGTGGTGATTGAGTCGGTCAAAGCCGCGTCTGACATTATGGCGCCCATTGATGGCGAGATCGTTGAAATCAACGAGGCGCTGGTCGAAAACCCCGCCCTTGTGGGCGAAGACCCGCAGGGCGAAGCCTGGTTTTTCAAGATGAAACCGGCCGACATGTCCGAACTGGACGGCTTTATGGATGAAGCCGCTTACAAAGACTTTATCGACTAAGGACGCGCGCAATGCCTTTCACCCCCACCGACTATGATCCCTATGATTTCGCCAACCGTCGCCATATCGGGCCTTCACCCGAAGAAATGGCCGAGATGTTTGAAACTGTGGGGGTGAAGGATCTGGATGACTTGATCAACCAGACCGTGCCGCAAAGCATCCGTCAGGCCGCGCCGCTGGACTTTGGCAAACCCAAATCTGAACGAGAGCTGATCTGGCATCTGCGCAAGGTCGCAGGCCGCAACAAGGTCTTCACCACGATGATTGGGCAAGGCTATCACGGCACCGTCACCCCGCCCGCCATTCAGCGCAACATTCTGGAAAACCCGGCCTGGTACACGGCCTATACGCCCTATCAGCCAGAGATCAGCCAAGGCCGACTTGAGGCGTTGCTGAATTTCCAGACCATGGTCAGTGATCTGACCGGCCTGCCCATCGCGAACGCGTCGTTGCTGGATGAATCCACCGCCTGCGCCGAAGCCATGACCATGGCGTTGCGCGTCGCGAAGTCCAAAGCCAAGGCGTTCTTCGTCGACGAAAACTGCCATCCGCAAAACATCGCGGTGATGCAGACCCGCGCCGCACCTTTGGGGATTGAGATCATCGTCGGATCCCCTGACGACCTGAACCCCGAAGATGTCTTTGGTGCGATCTTCCAGTACCCCGGCACCCATGGCGCAGCCCGCGATTTCAGCCCTGAAATCAGCGCGTTGCATGAGGCCAAGGCGCTGGGCATTGTGGTGGCAGACCCGATGGCGCTGACCTTGCTGAAAGAGCCGGGCGCGATGGGCGCGGACATCGCCGTGGGCTCCACGCAGCGGTTTGGCGTGCCCATGGGCTATGGCGGCCCGCACGCGGCCTATATGGCATCCACGGATGCGTGCAAACGCGCCATGCCGGGGCGGATTGTCGGCGTGTCCGTGGATGCGCGCGGCAACAAGGCGTACCGCCTGTCGCTGCAAACCCGCGAGCAGCATATCCGGCGTGAGAAAGCTACCTCGAACGTCTGTACCGCGCAGGCCCTGTTGGCTGTGATGGCGGGCTTTTATGCGGTGTTTCATGGGCCTAAGGGGCTGAAAGCCATCGCACAGCGCATCCATGCCAAAACCGTGCGTCTGGCCGAGGTGCTGCGTGATCATGGCTTTGATGTCCAGCCCGAGGCGTTCTTTGACACGATCACGGTTGAGGTCGGCCCGATGCAGGGGGTGATCCTGCAAAACGCCCGCGCGCAAGAGATCAACCTGCGCAAGGTCGGCAAGACCAAGATCGGCATCTCGCTGGATGAAACCACGCGTTGGACCTCGATTAAACACGTCTGGGCCGCGTTCGGGATTGAGGGTATCGAGGATGACCGCTCGCCGCGCTATGCCATCCCCGATGCGCTGATCCGCGAATCCGAATATCTGGCCCATCCCATCTTTCAGATGAACCGGGCCGAGACCGAGATGATGCGCTACATGCGCCGTCTGGCGGATCGTGATCTGGCGCTGGATCGGGCGATGATCCCGCTTGGGTCGTGCACCATGAAGCTGAACGCGGCGGTCGAGATGATCCCGCTGAGCTGGCCTGAATTCGCCCATATGCACCCGTTTGCGCCGCAAGATCAGGCGCTGGGCTATAAGGAAATGCTTGATGGGTTGGCGGATATCCTGTGTCAGGCCACCGGCTATGACGCGATGTCGATGCAGCCAAATTCTGGCGCGCAGGGGGAATATGCCGGTTTGTTGACGATCATGGCCTATCACCGCTCACGCGGGGAGGCGCATCGGAATATCTGTCTGATCCCGGTATCGGCCCATGGCACCAACCCGGCCAGCGCGCAGATGTGCGGCATGAAGGTTGTGGCGGTGAAATCAGCCGAGAATGGTGACATTGATCTAGAGGATTTCCGCGCAAAGGCGGAAAAGGCGGGCGACAATCTGGCGGCCTGTATGATCACCTATCCGTCGACCCACGGCGTGTTCGAAGAAACCGTGCGGGACGTCTGTGCGATCACCCACGAGTTCGGTGGGCAGGTCTATCTGGATGGGGCGAACCTGAATGCGCTGGTTGGCTTGGTGAAGCCCGGTGAAATCGGTGCCGATGTTAGCCACCTGAACCTGCACAAAACTTTCGCCATTCCCCATGGCGGTGGCGGACCCGGCATGGGGCCGATCGGGGTGAAGGCACATCTGGAACCGTTCCTGCCTGGCCATCCCGATATCGGCGGGGCTGAAGGGCCAGTGTCGGCTGCACCCTTTGGTTCGGCCTCGATCCTGGTGATTTCGTGGGCCTATTGTCTGGCGATGTCGGGCGCGGGTCTGACGCAGGCCACCAAGCTGGCGATCCTGAGCGCCAACTACATCGCGAAACGGTTGGAGGGGTCTTATGATGTGTTGTTCAAAGGCTCTTCAGGACGGGTGGCGCATGAATGTATTCTGGACACGCGCCCCTTTGCCGACAGTGCCGGGGTGAATGTGGATGACATTGCAAAACGTTTGATGGACAGTGGGTTCCACGCCCCGACCATGAGCTGGCCGGTGGCGGGCACCTTGATGGTAGAGCCGACCGAGTCTGAGACCAAGGCCGAGCTGGATCGGTTCGTGGATGCGATGCTGTCGATCCGGAGTGAGATTGCCGAAATCGAACGCGGTGAGATGGATCAGGCGAACAATCCGCTGAAGCATGCGCCCCATACGGTGAACGATCTGGTGGCCGAATGGGATCGACCCTACAGCCGCGAGCAGGGATGTTTCCCGCCCGGTGCCTTTCGGGTCGACAAGTACTGGCCCCCGGTTGGGCGGGTCGACAATGCCTTTGGGGATCGCAACTTGGTGTGCACTTGTCCGCCGGTTGAAGAATTGGCCGAGGCGGCTGAATAGGGTTTCGTGGGGCGCTGCCCCACACCCCGGGATATTTGGCCAAAGCAAGAGGCGGGTTCGGTAAGGGGCTAAGATGGCTGAGAATTTGAAGCTGACCTGTTTAGAATGCGGTTCTGTGAACCGCGTTCCAGTGGCTAAGGTTGGTGCAGGACCTAAATGTGGGACCTGTGGTGCGCGTCTGAATGACACCAAGGTGAAGGCGTTGGATCCGGCGGTTTTGCAGAAGGCGGCTAAGAACGACGACTTGCCGTTGTTGGTAGATTTCTGGGCGCCGTGGTGTGGGCCGTGCCGGGCGATGGCACCGCAATTTATGCAGGCCGCGCAGGCACTTGGGGCGCAGGCGCGGTTGGCGAAGATTGATACGCAGGAGCATCAGAAAGTGTCGCAACGCTACGGAATTCGCGGTATCCCGGCGTTGATCCTGTTTCAGAAGGGGCGTGAGTTGGCACGGTTGGATGGCGCGCGGCCATCCGGGCAAATTGTTGATTTTGTTCGTAAAAAAGCGAAGCTGATCGCATGAAAAAGGGCGCCCTGAGGCGCCCTTGTCGTGCGTATGAGGCCGGTTTAGGCCAGAGTGATATTGATTGCGCTTTCGCGGCCATCACGGCCAGCTTCGATGTCGAAGTTAACCTTCTGGTTGTCGGCCAGACCCTGCAGGCCCGAGCGTTGTACGGCCGAGATGTGTACGAACACGTCTTTGCTGCCGCCATCGGGTGCGATAAAGCCGTAACCCTTTGTTTCGTTGAACCATTTTACGGTGCCAGTAGCCATCCGTCTGTCTCCTAGTAATACTGCCCACGGTATTGCGGCAGGTCGGCGTCGTCAGTGCTAGATCGAAAGACTGACGGCCGGTAGGGGTAGACAGAAGTCGATAGAGATAACTTAGCACCTACGTCGTGACCTGTTTTGGACGTTATTGCAAGAGAATTCGGCGCGGGGTTAAGGCGCGGTAAACTTTGTGCAATTGGTACATTACGCGGTGGCGCGTTGTACAAAAGAGGTCAGATCGCGGCCCAATCGGTGAAACGATGGGCGGGCGGCGGCGCATCCTTGGCCGGTGCTTGAGGTGCTTTCTTTTCATCCATGTCGGTCTCCTTTCCCTTTTGACATGGGGGCGGAGCGGGCCGGTGTCTTGCGATGTTTCAGCCTGCGCGCGCGCATGTGAGGTTATGTCAAAAGCGTAACAAGACGGCGTGACTGCGGGAATACGACCAAAGGTGCTGGACGAAAGTCGGGGGGCAAGCATAGGGCGGATGGTTTCCACCTATCACTGGATGCGCCACTAAGGTGAGGGGTGCAGGGCGCCCATCCGACACTTGCTATGGATGGAACAACGTGGCGATCATCGCATCAAATCTGTAAGGCTCAAGTTCGCACAAACCTTTCCGAGACAGTTGCAGGCCATACTCTGGCTGGCTTTTTGCGGCTACGTAATCTCTGGACACAAATATACCGCTTGGGGTTATCCAGCGCGAAAGGGGGATGAGGAAGCTTTCGGGTTCCTCTCCATCCTCAAAGAGAACAAGTGCGAGTAACTTGTTTTCTGCCAGGGTGGTTTTGTCTTTTCGGATGAATACGTAGTTGAGATTGCGGCTCGATTTGACCTGAACATCCCAGTAGTGGTTTGGTTCCTGACGAATGACGAAGTCAATACCGCGATCATCGACTTCCGATGTGAAAGTATCCAAACCCTCTGAAACCAGCTTGAGTTTGGTCCAGTATTCGGCAAAGCGCCCGATCTGCATGTGGTTCAGCCTACTCCAATCTGTTCGCATACCGCGTCTCCGGTTCGATTGAGTAAGATAATAGGCGCAGAGAACCCACCCTACGTGTCAGCGTGTAAACTTCTTATACTTCACCCGTTTCGGCTCTACGCTGTCCGGGCCAAGGCGGCGGATTTTGTCTTCTTCATAGGCCTCGAAGTTGCCTTCGAACCATTCGACGTGGGCTTCGCCCTCGAATGCCAGGATGTGGGTACACAGGCGGTCGAGGAAGAAGCGGTCGTGCGAGATGATGACGGCGCAGCCGGCGAAGTCTTCCAAAGCGGCTTCCAGCGCTTGCAGGGTTTCGACGTCCAAATCGTTGGTCGGTTCGTCAAGCAGCAGCACATTGCCGCCGGATTTCAGCAGTTTCGCCATGTGCACGCGGTTGCGTTCACCGCCTGACAGCAGGCCGACTTTCTTTTGCTGATCGCCGCCTTTGAAGTTGAAGGACGAACAATAGGCACGCGAGTTTACCTCGGCGTCGCCCAGAACGGTGATGTCGAGCCCGTCTGAGATTTCCTCCCACACCGTCTTGTCACCATCTAGCGCGTCGCGGGATTGGTCAACGTAGGACAGCTGCACCGTGTCGCCCATGGTGATGGTGCCCTCATCGGGCTGTTCCTGACCGGTGAGCATGCGGAAGAGGGTCGATTTACCGGCGCCGTTGGGGCCGATGACGCCGACGATGCCGCCCGGCGGCAGGGCAAAGGACAGGTCTTCGATCAGCAGGCGGTCGCCGTAGCCTTTCTTGAGTCCCTCGATCTCAATAACCTTCGAGCCAAGGCGCGGGCCATTGGGGATGATGATCTGGGCGCGCGACAGTTTTTCGCGCTCGGATTGCCCCGCCATTTCCTCGTAGGCGTTGATCCGGGCTTTGGATTTGGCCTGACGGGCTTTAGCACCGGCGCGGATCCATTCCAGCTCGCGTTCCAGCACTTTTTGCTTGGCTTTGTCTTCGCGTTGTTCTTGCTCCAGCCGTTTGGCTTTTTGTTCCAGCCAGCTGGAATAGTTACCCTCGTAGGGGATGCCGCGGCCGCGGTCCAGTTCCAGGATCCAGCCGGTGATGTCATCCAGGAAGTAGCGGTCATGGGTGACGCACAGGATGGTGCCTTTGTAATCAATCAGGTGCTTTTGCAGCCAGGCGATGGTTTCGGCGTCAAGGTGGTTGGTCGGTTCGTCCAAGAGCAACATGTCGGGCGCTTCGAGCAGCAGTTTGCACAGCGCAACGCGGCGCTTTTCACCACCTGACAGGGTTTCGACGGGCGCGTCATCGGGGGGGCAGCGCAGGGCCTCCATCGCGACGTCGATCTGGCTGTCGAGGTCCCAAAGGTTGTCGGCGTCGATAGCGTCTTGCAGGACGGTCATCTCTTCCATGAGCTCGTCTGAGTAGTCCTCGGCGATCTGCATGGCGATTTCATTGAACCGGTCGACCTTGGCCTTTTTCTCGGCCACGCCGAGCATGACGTTTTCACGCACTGACAGGGTTTCATCCAGCTGAGGTTCTTGCGGCAGATAACCAACTTTGGCGCCTTTGGCGGCCCAAGCCTCGCCGGCGAAGTCCTTGTCGATGCCCGCCATGATGCGCAGCAGGGTCGACTTACCCGCGCCGTTGACGCCGACCACACCGATTTTGACGCCGGGCAGGAAAGACAGGCGGATGTTCTCGAAGCATTTCTTGCCGCCCGGATAGGTCTTGGAGACGCCATCCATGTGATAGACATATTGGTAGGAAGCCATGGTGATCACCCGCGCTGAATTTCGTGTTTGGTCTGGTCTAGCCAAGAGCGCAGGCAAGCGCAATTGCAAGGCGGGTTTAGATAGCGACGATCAGCTGTAAACCCGGATCAGGAAACAGGGGCATATTCCAAACCGCAGGCTGGGAAACGGGGGGGCCAACAATGGAAGGCTTACTGAAACAGCTCCAGAAATCGTTCTGTCATCCCGGGTTCGCCGATTTCGATTCCGTCAGCGTTTACTCGTGCGGCAACCGCTGGCAACAGCCCTTGTTGCACATCGCGGCCAACTTGCGCCCCGGCGGCGGTGCTATGGCTGATCAATTCAGGTTGTTTGGCCATCAAGGCCTGACCTGTTGGGGTTGCATAGAACTTGGCCAGATCGGCTAGTTCTTTGTCGGTGAAATTCTCAACGTAGAAAGTCTCCATTTCTGCTTTCATCCCGGCGGTGAATGAGGCGAGCATCTCGTCAACGATGATACCCATGAAGGCGGGCATGTCGCTGACTTCGATCCCTTGTTGGGCGAGTTGGTGGGAAATGGCGGCGCTGATATATGTCTGCTGCGCCAAAATCGCGGCTTCAAAAAGCTGTTCGGTCACCGTTTGCTCGACGATATATCGGGCATCGTCCTGAGGGGTCGCAGTGGCAGGAAGGGCCGTGGCGACAAGCAGGGCAAAGGTGCAAAGGCGTTTCATGTGTATTCCAGTTTGATGTTGGTGTGCGAGGTCTGGGCCATCAAGTCATGGCGACAGGTCGGAAATCAACCCGACTTTCGCGCTATTTCCCGATCGTTTTGGCAAGCTTGGGGAGTGTCAGGCGCAAATCTAATTGACAGTGCCCGGGGTGAAGGCGATTCAGGCGCTATGAAATGTGAATTGCCATATGCGCGGGCAGGTCAGGTGATTGGTTTGTTGGGTGGGTCGTTTGATCCGGCCCATTCGGGGCATGCGCATATCACGCGTGAGGCGCTGAAACGGTTCGGGTTGGACAAGGTCTGGTGGCTGGTATCGCCCGGCAACCCGCTTAAGGCCGAGGGGCCAGCGCCGATGGATCGGCGATTGACGCAGGCGCGTGCCGTGATGAACCATCCTCGGGTTGAGGTCACTGATATCGAAGCGCGGATTGGCACGCGCTATACGGCGCAGACTTTGCAAAATCTTCAGGAGCTCTATCCGGGCGTGAAATTCGTTTGGTTGATGGGGGCTGACAATCTGGCTGATTTTCATCGCTGGGGGCAGTGGGAGTGGATCGCCGAGAACGTCGCCATGGGCGTCATTGCCCGTCCGGGCACACGGTTGTCGGCCCGCACGTCGAAAGCCGCAGAGCGCTACCATCGGTTCCGGATACAGGGGCGTCATAGCCAAAGGTTGGGGAAAAGCACCACCCCGGCTTGGTGCTTCATAAATGTGCCAATGGTTGACATATCCTCAACAGAGATACGTGCACGCGGCGATTGGCATCGTTAGATCCCAAAAACCCTGTTCACACTTCGCGATGTGGCCTTGCCCGGACCGCGCCGATTTGTTTGACTGATGGGGATTTCAAAGCGGTGCCAACATGGTTTCAAGACGGTTTTTTGTAAGTGGTCTATTGTCAGGCTTGGCTGGTGCAGGCTGGGCCGAGCCTTTGGCACGTTCACCCTTTCCTGCGCCGCGCCCGGAGGGGTTGGCCAAACGCGCCGCCCCCGGCATCGACACGCTGATTGCCCGAACAGGATTAAGCGGCAAGGTTGGATTTGTCGTGGCCGATGCAAAAACCGGCGCGGTATTAGAGGCGCATAACCCGGTGCTTAAGCTGCCGCCTGCCAGCACCACCAAAGCGATCACCGCAATGTATGGGTTGAAGACTCTGGGCAGTGGCTATCGTTTTGTGACGCGGGTATTGGCGACCGGCCCGGTGCAGGCAGGCATTGTTCAGGGAGACCTTGTGTTGCAGGGCTCTGGCGATCCGGCTCTGGACACGGATCAACTTGCCGATCTGGCAGCACGACTGCGCGCGGCTGGTGTGCGCGGCGTGAGCGGGAAATTCATCTATGACGACCGTGCTTTGCCGCATCTGAAATCCATTGATCCGGGTCAGCCGGAACACGTGGGGTATAATCCCGCTATTTCAGGGCTGAACCTGAATTTCAACCGGGTCCATTTTGAATGGAAACCGGCCAGTTCCGGTTGGGCCGTCACCATGGATGCGCGCGCCAAACGCTATCGCCCGCAGGTGCAGGTCGCGCGGATGAAGGTCGTGAACCGCCAAGTGCCGATCTACACCTATGCGGATGCCAAGGGCGCGGATCAATGGACCGTGGCAAGCGGGGCCTTGGGCAAAGGCGGCAGCCGATGGTTGCCCGTACGACGCCCGGGCGAATACGCCGCCGAGGTGTTTCAGACCTTGGCGCGGGCGCAGGGTATTTCATTGCCACGTGCACAGCGGGCCAAAACCGCTCAGTCCGGCACGGAGCTTGCGCGCCATCAAAGCGCACCGCTGTCAGACATCTTGCGCGGAATGCTGAAGTATTCGACCAACCTGACTGCCGAAGTTGTCGGCATGAGCGCCTCGCGCCGACGCGGGGGAACGGGCGCGTCCTTGTCGGCCTCGGCCGGGCAGATGGAGGATTGGTTGAAGGCGACGCTGGGCCCGCGCCACGCCAAGTTCGTCGATCATTCGGGCCTTGGGGATGGGTCGCGCATTTCAGCCAATGAGATGAACCGTGCATTGCTGGCCGCCGCACCTGATGGCGCGCTGAAGGGGTTGATGAAAGACGTTCCGATGCGCGATGCCAAGGGCAAGGTGGTTAAAGGCAGTCCGATCAAGATCAAAGCCAAGACCGGCACGTTGAATTTTGTCAGTTCACTGGCCGGGTATGTCACCACACCCAAGGGGCGCGAATTGACCTTTGCAATTTTCACCGCGGACACGAGCAAACGCGCCCAACTAAGCCGCAGTGAACGCGAGCGTCCTGAGGGTGGGCGCAGCTGGGCCCGCCGATCCCGCGGCTTGCAGGCGCAGTTAGTCGACCGCTGGGCGACGGTTTACGAGTTGTGATCCCGAGTGGGAGGGTATTGGAGCACAATTGTATTTTCAGCTTTCGAAAGCGCTCTGGAAAGAATAACGGCAACCATTGCTGTCGGGTAGAAGAAAGCTGTGATCATCGTCAAGCGCCCTAATACGGCGATAGGCGTTGGGTTAACCTCTATATCCATTGTAAGATGGTAGCGTATCGAAAGCCAAACGATGCAAGTTCCAACCAACGTTGGGCCTACAAGTAACCTCCATAGAGTGGAAAAAAAACTGAGCTTTGCTCTTCTCACAATTTCTGCCCTACCAAGACTCTGACGTGCTACTGCTGCTGGTATGACTGTCCCAAATGCGGCAAGAAACAACCACAAGCCAAGCATAGATAGAGCAATGCCCAAAAGTGCGGCTAACTCCCATGCCAGAGTAAAATACTCGACCAGTAGCTGGCTTACCGAATAAGTGATAAGTGTTGTGCCAAGGTAGATGATCGCGGCGTAAATCGCAAAGGCCGACCAGAAACGACGGGAAGGTTTGGTGACATACTGGACCACTCGAAAGCGAGGGCCGGTGTCACCAAATATCATTGTAGCGTGGAAGAAATAGAGCGCAATTCCGTGTAACCAGGACGAGGCAATTTCGAAGATGATACTCCCGCGGCCGAGCAGCAGCTGAAGGCATATGATGGCGATGCTCAAGATTAAAAGCATCGGAAAGTGCGATAGATAAAGACGCAATCCAGTCGAGTACATGGTTTGGGCTTTCAAATGAAAATTAGCAGTAAATTTTGAATTTGAAGTTGCGATCTATAGCGTAGTGGCGGCCCGCTGAAATCTGGGGCCGCTCATACTTTATCCTTATAGAGTCATATGCCGCGCGCGGGCGCCGCGTTCGATCGCTGCGCCGTGCAGGCGGTCGATGTTGAGTTCGTAGCGAATTTCTTCCAGAAGGCGCAGCTCGCTTTCTTCCAGCTGACCATCGGCGGCGGCCACATCGCAGGCCAGCGCATAGGCCGTTTCATAAAGCTTTTCGGGCAGGGCGTCGCGCACCAGACCAAACAGTGCGTCCAACCCGTCGACCTCTTCGAACAGATCAAAAACAGTGGAGGCCACGGTGCTGATGCGGTCATCGTCATAGTCCCCGAAGACCGGCAGGTGGTTCACGATGCGTTGGATCGAGACCAATTCCGAGGTTCGGATATTTTCATCCGAGGCCGAGACGGCGATCATGATGGCCACTAGGGCGTCCTGCGGGGTCAGGGACGTGGGGATTTCGCTCATGTTCGGCCTTTCTGGAAACGGGTTACTGATGCAGAATATTGACCTGCGGGCATGGGCACAATAGGTAGCGGTGCCGGTTGGGCATAGGGCCTGACCGATGGATTCTGGTGAACACACATGTCTGATCTGCGCGAAGCCGCTCTTAGCTCTAAAGCCTGGCCCTTTGAAGAGGCGCGAAAGCTGGCGAAACGCTATGAGAAGAACCCGCCGGAAAAGGGCTATGTGCTGTTTGAAACCGGCTATGGGCCGTCGGGTCTGCCGCATATCGGCACTTTTGGTGAGGTCGCCCGGACAACGATGGTGCGTCGCGCCTTTGAGGTGATCAGCGATATCCCCACACGGTTGATCTGTTTCTCAGACGATCTGGACGGGATGCGCAAGGTGCCGGGCAATGTGCCCAATCAGGAAGCTTTGGCCGAGCATCTGCAAAAGCCGCTGACCAGCGTGCCCGACCCGTTTGGAACGCATGACAGTTTTGGCGCGCATAACAACGCGATGCTGCGCCGGTTCCTGGATACCTTCGGGTTTGAGTACGAATTCTACTCGGCGACCGAGTTTTACAAATCGGGTCAGTTCGATGAGGTGCTGCTGCGCGCGGTTGAAAACTACGACGCGATCATGGCTGTGATGCTGAAGTCGCTGCGCGAGGAACGGGCGCAGACCTATTCGATCTTCCTGCCGATCCATCCCGAAACCGGACGGGTTCTGTATGTGCCGATGAAAGAGGTCAATGCCAAGGACGGCACTGTTACCTTTGACGACGAAGACGGGCGCGAGTGGACTCTGCCGGTGACCGGCGGCAATGTGAAGTTCCAGTGGAAGCCGGATTTTGGTGCGCGCTGGGCGGCGCTGGGCGTGGACTTTGAGATGTTCGGCAAGGACCACTCGACCAACGCCGCGATCTATGGCCGTATTTGCGAGCTGCTGGGTGGTCCGCGCCCGTTGAATTATACGTTCGAGCTGTTTCTGGATGACAAGGGGCAGAAGATCTCAAAATCCTCTGGCAACGGCATTTCGATCGACGAGTGGCTGACCTATGCCAGCGCCGAGAGCCTTTCATATTTCATGTATCAAAAGCCCCGCACCGCCAAGCGGATGCATTTTGATGTGATCCCCAAGGCGGTGGATGAATACCACCAGCAACTGCGCGCCTATCCGACGCAGGATGCCAAGGCAAAGGTCAACAACCCTGTGTTCCATATCCACGGCGGTGATGTGCCGGCATCGGATATGGTGGTGCCGTTTGCGATGTTGCTGAACCTTGCGTCGGTAGCCCATGCCGAGGACAAGGACGCCATGTGGGGCTTCATCAAGCGCTATGCGCCTGAGGCCGACGCGGCGACGCATCCAAACCTGGATCAGGCCGCCGGGTTTGCCGTGCGCTATTACAATGACTTTGTGAAGCCCAACAAACAGTATCGCGCGCCCACCGATCAGGAACGCGCGGCAATGCAAGATCTGGCGGCGGCTTTTGGCTCGGCCGAGGTGGCGTTGGCGCAGATCGCCAAGAAGAATGCCGAGATGGGCAATGACGACCCGCTGCCCGAAGTTGATTTCGGCAGTGATGAGTTTCTGCAGTCCATCGTGTTTGCCGTCGGCAAAAACCACGGCTTTGGCAACCTGCGCGAGTGGTTCAAGGCGCTGTACGAGGTACTGTTGGGCGCCAGCCAAGGTCCGCGTTTTGGCAGTTTCGCGGCGCTTTACGGTGTGGATGAAACCATCAAGCTGATCGAACAGGGGCTGGCCGGAGAATTGACCGTTTGACGCATCGCCTGTCCGCCCTAACTTTGAGGCAGGGAGGATGCGATGAGATACCTGTTACTACCCGCGCTTATAATGGCTGGCCCCACTGTCGCTCAGGAGGCTGACCTCAGCGCGCCGCAACAGATCATCACCGACCAGATAGCCGCCTTTGCATCGCAAGATGCCGAGGCGGCTTTCGTTTTTGCTTCGCCGATGATCCAGGGGCTGTTTGGCAACCCCACCAACTTTGGCGAGATGGTGCGCAACGGGTACCCGATGGTGTGGTTCGCACAGGATCTGCAATTTCTGGAGGTTACCCCAATTCCCGGGGGGCTGCGCCAGCGGGTGATGATTACCGACCCGCAGGGACGGTTGCATCTGCTGGCCTATGATCTGGTGCGCCTTCCGCAGGGCTGGCGCATCAATGGAGTCCAGTTGCTTACGGACACCGAACGGGGGGCTTAAGCCCCGTTAACCCCAGCCCTGTAATTCTTCCTCCGGTGTCGGCGACATAGGATCGCCGAAGATTTCTTACGCGAGAGACAGACGATTGGACGGCTGCGCGCCTTGGCGGTGCGTGGCGACGGGCGCGGTCTGCGCATCGAAAGGGGTTAGGATGAACAAGGCAATCACGGATGGTCTGGTGCTGATGCCGCCGGCGTTCACGGCGGGTTTGGATGTGTGGTCGAGCGAGGACGGCACGCCCGGTTCCGCCACCTATGATGGGGCGGGCAACGCCGCATTGGTTACTGCGGATCAGGATTTCGGCGGCTGTCTGGAACTGGCCAAGACCGACAGTACACAAAAACTGCGTTATATGGGGCAAACACCGATTTTGCCCGGCTGCTATTTGCAGGTCACCGCGCGTGTCAAAGCGATCAGCGGCAACTTGCCCGACGTTCGCATAGCCGCTTGGGCGGGGGACGGTAGCGAAAACGAGGTCACCGGGCTGGTTGATACCGGTCCTTCAACCACGCTGACCGCATATGGCGAAGTGGTCGAGGTGACCGCGATCATCGGGTCTGGGGCACGCGGGGGCGTGGATATGCCTTGGGGCACCGAACCCGTTTACGCACATATCGGCCTGGACATGACGGGCGCCAATGGCGGCGTTGTGCGGGTTGACGACCTGATCATCGAGGATGTGACCTCGTTCTTCCTGCGGGATATGATCGACTGGATAGATGTGGTCGACTTTGGTGCCGTTGGCGATGGCACCACGGATGACAGCGCGGCGTTTGAAGCAGCAGATGCGGCGGCTGTAGCTGCCGGTGTTTCCTTGCTGGTGCCCGAGGGCAGCTATCGGCTGAACAGCAACGTTACGCTTGAGGCCGCGGTACGGTTCGTGGGGACGGTTTCGATGCCGGGGGGCAACCGTCTGACGTTGCAGCAGAACTATGACCTTCCGACCTATATCGATGCCTTTGGTGACGAATTAGAGGGGTTCCGCCGCGCGGTGGCGGTGTTGTTCAACTCTTCCAGCCACGAAAGCCTGGACATGAAAGGACGTCGCATTGAGATCAATGAGCCGATTGATGTGCATGCCATGGCCGGCGTTGACAACTTCAACACGCGCCGTTTGATCCGCAACGGCTTGATCCTGGCGGAAAGTTCCAACAATTGGGACCCCGATGTGGTGACGTCTCAGGCGACCTATTCAACCTCGCAGAACACGACGCTGACCAATGTGACCAATGTCGCCAACATCGCCGTTGGGTCGCTGGTTGAAGGGCTTGGCGTGGGGCGCGAAGTTTACGTTAAAGAAAAGAACGTGGGCGCGGGTACGATCACCCTGAGCGCGCCGTTGTTCGATGCGGTGGGCACCCAAACCTATACTTTCACGCGGTTCAAATACCTTTTGGACTTTAGCGGTTTTGACTATTTGGGCCGGTTCGTGCTGGACAATGTGGAGCTGCATGGTCGTAAGGAGGCAAGCTGTATCCTGCTGCCCCCGTCGGGCCTGATTTTCCACGTGCGGGATTGTTTCTTTACCGAACCCAAACATCGCGGGATCACTTCGCATGGGCGAGGCTGTCAGGGGATGCTGATCGACCGCTGCCAGTTTCTGTCCGGTGAGCAAACCATCCCGGCGCAGGATCGTATTTCGATCTGCTTTAACGTCAATGCAAATGATGTGAAGGTGCGCGACAACCGCGCTGCGCGCCCCGGGCAGTTCGGGATCATGGGGGGTACCGGGCATATCATTTCGGGCAATCACTTCTTCCAGGGGGATGACGAATCTGACGGCATCCGATTGGCGGGGCTGGTTCTGACCAAGCCGAACTGCAAGACAACGATTGTCGGCAACTACATCGACAACTGTTCAATTGACTGGACCAACGAGCATGACTCGGACCCGGAGCACAACGCCGAGCTTTCATTTGGCGCACTGAAGATCGTTGGCAACATTTTCTTTGCTACCGATGTTGCCAGTTCCTTCCGGTTTCTCATCGTGCGCCCGGTCGGGCCGAACCACTATATTCACGGTCTGACGGTTACGGGGAACTCGTTCAAAGTCATCGACAGTACCATCGAGCGTGTTGAAAAGATGGATACAACCTATGCCGAGCTGGATTGGGGCCGCGCCCGGAATATCCAGTTTGACAGCAATACGTTCAACGGGATTGGCCAGTACACCGCCAGCCCCATCACGCTGGAGTTCAACGAAAACTCGCCCTCCAGCACATGGGTGTGCTCCTTTGCTGAGTGGATGCCGTTTGGGTCTTGGGCGCGCAACGTGGTTGGGCTTACGACGGAAAACCGTATCCAGAATAGCAGCGGCGGCACGGTCTGGGATATGCCATATGCGCAAGTCGAAAAAGGCACAGAAAGTAACGAGGTCCACCTGCATTGGTCCGAAGCCAGTCAGGGCCGAGTTCAACTGACTGTACGAATGGACAACCAGCGTTAAGACAGCAGGCGCAGATCGTCGGGGGTTAGGACAAATGCTTTGCCAAACCCGCCGTTCAGATGGGCACCTGCGACCTCGAACCGGACGAAGTTGAAGTCGCCGAAGTCGACATAGAGCTTCGCCTTGGGATGGGTCAGAAGATAGTGATCGCGTAGCACCTTTCGTTCGGGGGCGTCGCGGTCGATGAAATGGGCTTTGGCCATCAGGGTGATCCGCGGATATGTCAGCGGGTCACCCTTTTCTTCGGGCTCTCCAATCAGCAGGGAGCAGTCTGGCGACGCGCGCAGCGCGCGGGTGTGATGGGACAGGTCTGAGACAAGTGTCAGCATCTTGCCATCGGGGCACTGGCCGACGGCGACACGCGCCACATAGGGCGTGCCGGTGGCCGGGTCTTTGACTGCAAGTGCCCCAAAGGACGCCCTATGCATCAGGCTTTGAGCCAGCGCGCGGGCTTCGTCATTGGTGGGGCGGATCGGGGATTTTTCTTGCGTCATCGGGTTTCGCGGTTTTTCCTGAAGGCAGGAGGAGAACATGAAATATATCGCCATTGTCATGGTCTGGGCCGCCTTTGCGCTGCCGGGCCAGACTCAAGAGCTTGGTGTGAATATCGCCAAGGAGCTCCCGAATGTCGAGGTCCAGACCGAACACGGGCCTGTCACAATTCAGCGTGAACAGGACACCGAGCATCATGTGTCCGGGGAATGGGCGCGCACCTCTCGGCCGTGCCCGCCTTTTTGTATCCAGCCGATGACGCCTGTTGCGGGGGTTGCAACGATCGCCGAACTTGAACTGCTGGACATGTTGCAAGACCCCGAGGTCATCGTACTGGACAGCCGGACCTCGGATTGGTTTCAGAATGGCACGATACCCGGGGCAATCAATCTGCCCTATTCGGTGGTCTTGGATCAGCTGGACGTTTTGGGCTGCGAGGCCGACTTTGATGGATGGGATTGCAGCAATGCCAGCAAGGTGGCCTTGTTTTGCAATGGTCCTTGGTGTGGCCAAAGCCCGACGGCCATCCGCCATATGGTATCGGCAGGCTATCCTGTAGAACGGATCTTCTACTACCGCGGCGGCATGCAAGCGTGGCAGGTTTTAGGGTTGAACACGGTTCTTCCGGGCGGGTGGGAGTAATCTGACCTGCGTCAAAGCGACGACCGTTCTGCTATGGCAAGTTGGTCCTAAGGATAGGAGGAGTTGCCATGTACAAGAAGATACTCGTACCCATCGCTTTGGATCACGGACCGCATACGGCCAAGGCGTTGAACATTGCTCAGTTGCTGAAAGACGACGGCGCAGAGGTGATTGCGCTGCATGTGGTCGAGGCACTGTCGCCCTATGTGGCGCAGTACCTGCCCGAAGATCAGCCAGAACGCTTACGGGAATCTGCGCAGACAGAGCTTAACGCCGAACTGGGGGGCGTTGGGAATGTGCGCGCCGAGATCGTGACCGGCCATGCTGGGCGTACCATCATGGATTATGCGCAAGAACACGACGTGGACTGCATCGTGATTGCGTCGCATCGCCCGGGTTTGCAGGACTACTTTCTGGGGTCGACTGCCGCGCGCGTGGTGCGCCACGCCCCCTGCGCCGTTCATGTGGTAAGGTGAGGGCAGACACGTTCGAGCCAAGCCGGCACAAGGGAGGAAAAGATGCCGACAATTGCCAAGAATGCCACCTGTCAAACCGTGATCACCACTTTCGAGGTGACCCCGGGAACCTGCCACGATCTGCTTGACGAATTGCGCAGCGCCTATGACGCCTTCGTTTCGAAACAGCCGGGTTTTCTGGGGGCGGGTCTGCATGTAAATGACGCGCAGACCCGTATCGCCAATTACTCGCAATGGGAGAGCCGCGAGGATTTTCAGGCAATGTTGCGCAGTGATGAAATGCGGGCCCGCAACCGCAAGATCAACGATCTGTGCAAGAGCTTCACACCCGTGATGTACGAGGTGATGGAAGTCTACGACTGACCCGCGGATCAGAAATTATGCGAAAAACCCAGCAGTGCTTTGCGGCTGGAGTCATTTGCGACGCCATGCACGTAACCCAGCTCAAGCAACAGGCGACCGTTTTCGCCAAAGGACATCCCTGCTTTGGGAACGAGTTTGACATATGGGTCCGCGCTGCCTGACTGGCCGGTCTGGACCTGCCCCGTCACACTGAAGCGCTTGCCAAAGCGGCGACCATAGGTGAAATCGGCCTTCCACCCGGATTGCGCGCCATCGCTCAGCGCGGCGATGCCCCATATGTCTGCGGCCATCCATGCACGTTCAAAACCCAAGCCCCAATGCGCACCCAAGCGGGCGGTATAGCTTTGCGCCCCGGTGTCGGTTTCGCGGTGCCAGCCCAGCCCGACGGACCCGGCGAATTTCTGGCGTTCAAACGTGCCAATACTGCGGGTGGCAAACACGATTGCGGTGCTGGAACCGTTGTATTGCTCGGCAATTTGCAGGCCGTCAAAGCCCAACGTCCAGCGGTCGTTCAGACCGTATTCAGCATAGATCGACCATTCAAAAGGGGGCGGTAGACCTAGCTCCAGATAGCTGACGGCCTGAACCGGGTCGGCGACGATGGAGGTATAGACAAAAATGTTGCCCTCCCCGCGCGGCCAGGCCCCCGCCAGCGCCGTGGCGGGCCAAAGCCAGATCATCGCTATCAGATACAGCCACCGCATTGGCACCCCTTGTTAGGGCCAGCATCCGCAGGGTTGGTTAATGGGCGGTTAAGCTTTGTTAACTCGTCGGGAAAATCCGCAGTTTTTGTGTCAGTCTGTGATCAGTCGCGGCTTGAATAATATTTACGTCGCGCTTCTTCCTGAACATTCAGCAGTTGCTGAAGTTCGGCGAATTCGGCCATCGCGGCTTTGCGCTTTTTCGGGTCGGTCAAGGATTGCAGCTTTTGCGCCTGCGCTTTCAACGCCTTGCGCAGCTCCACCTCTTTGGGGAGCGCCCCCGCCTCGGCCATAATCCGAAACCCGGCCTCTTCGGCGAAATCGCCATGCCCTGCAGCGGGCAAAGGCTTCCCCGCCCCGCGGAGGCCCTCCAACTGCCCTTCGGCCTGTGCCTTTTTGATCTGCTGTTCTGCAAGGTCGCGCCATTTCATAGCCCTAACATAGGGAGCTGGGCACGACCCTTCCAGTCCTACGCCCGGGCGATAGCCCGGGCAGCGCCCGACCCTCCCCCCGGGAGGGCGCTTCACGCCCACCCAGGCTCGGGCGCTACCCTTGAACTGATAGTTTTGACTTGTTGAGCCTTCACGCATCTCTACTGTCTGGGAATGGCCAACAAGATAATTATGCATTTATATGAGCTATCGATCCCCAAAGCTGACATTGAGAAGCTGGATGAAACCGAGTGGGCATTCATAGCGACGCTCGCCTTCGCAATGGACGAGATTTCGGTGTTTCAGAAGCTTCTGGTTCATGCGAAGGCACAAAAACCTGAGGCCGAAGAGCTAAGGATTGCCCATGCGATTCAAGAAAACACCATTACTCGCGCTTTATGTGCCAAAATTTTTGAAGCCGTGAAGTTATTCGACCAGTATCAGCGTCTTGCCGATCGCAATGGCCTAAGTGATGTTCGAAACAAACTTGTAGAGTTTTCAGAGAGTTTTGATGAGCTGAAGGCAGATCCTATTTACTCATTAGCCAAAGATATTCGTGATCACGCCACAAACCACTACCTTCCATCGGAAACGAAGAAGAACCTTGAGCACGTTTCCGACAAAGCGATAACCAAGGCTTTTCTTCATAGGAATATAGGCAACAGTTTTTATCCTTTGGGTGAAGAATTCGTTTTCTTGGGGCGCATTGGGCGTCACTATGCGGAAGAGTATGATCGCCCCCACACGATGGAAGACGTTCGAAAGTGGGTGGAGTGGGCTCTTGCGGCATCGAAAGTACTAACTCACTTTTTCACGGATTATTTGGTTTGGGTTCAAAGAGAGAGGTTTCCGGAATGGGCCTTGAAGCCCACAAAACCTTATCTTGAGCCAGAGCTATACGGTGAACTGGGGGAAACCCCGCTCAAACTCTTCTTTGAGGCTTCAAGGTTGAAGAAACCTTCCGGCTAGAACTAAAGTGTCTGTGAATCACCTCCCCCTCTTCTTAAACCCACCCCGTTGCCCCGGTCTGCCTGCGGTTGACCGGCCCACCGCGGCCTCGGACGCTGCGGCCACCGCCGTTTGCCGTGCCAGCGGGTCGTCCGATATCGCCAGATCGACGGCTTCCAGACGTTTGACCTCATCCCGCAAACGGGCGGCTTCTTCGAACTCAAGGTTCTCGGCGGCTTTGCGCATCTCGGCGCGCAGGCCGTCCAGGTGGGCTTCCAGGTTGGCGCCGTGCATGGGTTTGTCGATCTTCGCCGTCACGCGGTTCATATCTGTGTCGCCCTGATAAAGGCCCGCCAGCACGTCCTCGACGTTCTTTTTCACCGTCTCGGGCGTGATCCCGTGTTCTTCGTTATAGGCGATCTGTTTAGCGCGGCGGCGGTTGGTTTCGTCAATCGCGCGCTGCATCGACCCTGTGACCTTGTCGCCGTACATGATCACCCGGCCTTCAGCGTTTCGCGCGGCGCGGCCGATGGTCTGCACCAAAGAGGTCTCGGAGCGCAGGAAGCCCTCTTTATCCGCGTCCAAAATCGCAACCAGCCCGCATTCGGGGATATCCAGCCCCTCGCGCAGCAGGTTGATGCCCACCAGCACGTCAAAGGCGCCCAGCCGCAGATCGCGCAGGATTTCGATGCGTTCAATCGTGTCGATGTCCGAGTGCATGTAGCGCACTTTGATGCCCTGTTCGTGCAGGAATTCGGTCAGGTCTTCGGCCATGCGTTTGGTCAGCGTGGTGACCAGCACGCGGAAGCCATCGGCGGTGACACGGCGGATTTCGTCCATCACGTCGTCGACCTGTGTTTCAACCGGACGGATTTCGACCTCGGGGTCCAACAACCCCGTCGGGCGGATCACCTGCTCGGTGAAACTGCCGCCGGTTTGTTCCAGCTCCCAGTTCGCAGGCGTGGCGGACACGAACACCGATTGCGGCCGCATGGCGTCCCATTCTTCGAACTTCAGCGGGCGGTTATCCATGCAAGAGGGCAGGCGGAAGCCGTGCTCGGCCAGCGTCGATTTACGCCGGAAGTCACCTTTGTACATGCCGCCGATCTGGGGCACGGACACATGAGATTCATCTGCGAAAACAATGGCATGGTCAGGGATGAATTCAAACAACGTGGGGGGCGGCTCACCCGGCGCGCGGCCAGTCAGGTAACGAGAATAGTTTTCAATGCCGTTGCACACGCCGGTGGCTTCCAGCATTTCCAGATCGAAATTAGTGCGCTGTTCAAGGCGCTGGGCTTCCAGCAGCTTGCCTTCATTGGTCATCAGGTCCAGCTGCTGACGCAGCTCTTTCTTGATGCTTTGAATGGCCTGCTGCATCGTCGGTTTCGGCGTCACATAGTGCGAGTTCGCATAGACGCGGATGTGTTCCAGCGTGCCGGTCTTTTCACCGGTCAGCGGGTCAAATTCGGTGATCGCTTCCAGCTCTTCGCCGAAAAACGAAAGTTTCCAGGCGCGGTCTTCAAGGTGGGCGGGCCAGATTTCCAGGCTATCGCCGCGCACCCTGAAACAGCCGCGCTGAAACGCGGTGTCATTGCGGCGGTATTGCTGGGCAACCAGATCCGTCATGATGGCGCGCTGGTCATATTCGCCGCCAGATTTCAGATCCTGAATCATCGCGCCGTAGGTTTCGACGCTGCCGATGCCATAGATGCAGGATACCGAAGCCACGATGATCACATCGTCACGTTCCAGCAAAGCCCGCGTCGCCGAGTGGCGCATGCGGTCGATTTGTTCGTTAATCTGGCTTTCTTTTTCGATGTACGTGTCCGAGCGCGGTACGTAGGCCTCGGGCTGATAATAGTCATAAAATGAGACAAAATATTCGACGGCGTTCTCGGGGAAAAATCCTTTGAATTCCCCGTAAAGTTGTGCCGCAAGCGTTTTGTTTGGCGCCAGGATGATTGCGGGGCGCTGCGTTTCTTCGATCACCTTGGCCATGGTGAAGGTCTTGCCGGTGCCCGTGGCCCCCAGCAAAACCTGATCGCGTTCTCCTGCGGCCACGCCGGCAGAAAGCTCTGTGATCGCGGTGGGTTGATCGCCCGCCGGTTCAAATTCTGTTTGCATCACAAAGCGTTTGCCGCCTTCCAGCTTGGGGCGGTTTTTCACATCGGCGGCGGGCGCGTGCAGGATCGGGGTGTCCATCGAGGTCTCCTGAGACATTGCAGAAGATTTGATCTGTTTTTGTTCTCTTTCAAGGTGGTTTGTAACCATTGCTGACAGAATCCGCCATCAGGTCGATGTATTTGGTCGCAGGCCTTGCCCCTGCGTGCGAAATTCTGGATAACAGAGGCACGGATTTTCAGGAGTCTCCCATGGCCGCACGTATCTATCAGCCTGCCAGAAACGCGATGCAATCGGGCACTGCCAAAACCCACCATTGGATTTTGGAATATGCTGCGGATGCCAGCCGTTCGGTGGATCCCCTGATGGGTTGGACCAGTTCGACCGATACTCAGGCGCAGGTGAAGCTGCAGTTTGAAACGAAGGAAGCCGCGCTGGACTATGCCCGTGACAACGGGATCGACGCGGTGGTGACCGAGCCCAAGACCCGCAAGCCCAACATCCGTGCGCGTGGCTATGGTGAGAACTTTGCGACGGATCGGCGTCAGGTCTGGACCCACTGACTTGGCTGCGGATTTCACGATCCGCGCAGCGCGCCCAACTGAACCTGATGCGCAGGCTTTGATTGCCCGCCATCTTGGCCAAATGGCAGACCAATCCCCTGAAGAAAGTTGTCATGCGCTGGACAGTTCCGGCCTTGAGACACCGGGCGTCGACTTTTTCCTGCTGGAACTCGAAGGCGATGTGATGGGGATGGGCGCATTGGCCAAGCTGGGTTCTGGCGCGGTCGAATTGAAATCCATGCACACCAAGTCCGAGGTGCGCGGATCGGGCGCGGGCCGCGCGATGTTGGCGCATTTGTTGGATTTGGCCCGCTCCAAAGGTGCATCGGCCGTCTTTTTGGAAACCGGCTCTACCGATGATTTTCTGCCGGCACGCCGCCTATATGAAAGCGTTGGTTTTCGTATTTGCGGTCCGTTTGGCGATTATGGTCCGGACCCATGGTCGGTGTTTATGCAACTGGACTTAGGCCCATCTGCTGACACACCCCGCGCGTCTTAACATTTGACGCATGTCCAACCTGGGTTACGGTGGTGGGATAGATCGCGCGCATTCCATTAATTTTCACAGCGCGCCCCCATTGCAAACGCAAAAGGATTTGTCATGAGCTCGGGCTATTCTGTTTCCGGAACGGTTGAAAGTGGTGAGTATCAGCTTGAGTATCTGGGCTGCTGGGGCAGTGACTGGACGACACCGCCACAAAGCATTCCGCCAAAGTCGTCGACGGCGTTTCGGATGGATACCAGCGGGCGCGGTGGATTTTGGTTTCGGGTGATCGACACCTCTGGGGACGAAGCAGGTTTTGCTGCGATGTCTTTCAATACGCCGGTGATTGGTAAGTCTTCTGCAGAAGGGTCAAACAGCGACTACCCGCATATGGTTGACGCGGGTCTTCAAACTTATAAATCAGACGATCACTGCACGCTGACCTACAAAGTGGGCACGCCTAACAAGGCCAGTTGGAGCAGCCGCGACAGCTGTGACACCAAGGATGTAACCTGCGATGAAACCAAACTGGACGACGTGCGGGCCTTCGTCACGCTGCAAAATTCGCTGATTAGTGATCTCAGCCTGATCAGCTATTGGAATGACAATAGCGATGGTGCTGAAAACTGGCTCAGAGCGCCCTGTCAGGCAGATATGCCACCCCCGGGAAAGTCGCGCACCCTGTTGCTGCTGGACAATGATCGCGCCGGGGTTTGGGTCAAGACCAATGACTTTCAGTTCAATCTGACGTTTTCAAACCGAATACACAGCCCCAATGCGGCCGAAGGATCGGCGTTTTCCGGGCTGCGTTATTATGAACGCAGCGGTGTGCCGGTATCGTATGAATACTGCCTGGGCACGGCGAACTGGGCCTGCTGGGACAGCGGTAAAAGCGACGACGGTGAGATCGAAGATGATCACACCAAGATAAAGACCCCGCTAAGTGCAAACTGGATGGGGCGGATGAAAAGCCAATATCCAAATTTCGGCAAGCTACCGCTGCATAAGGCGGCGATCCCTGGTTCGCACGATACGGCCTGCTGGGACATGATGAAAGTGATCGAACTTTGGGCCGAAACGCAGGCGCTGGATTTCAAAAGCCAGTTGGAACTGGGCATCCGCTATATGGATCTTCGGTTAAAGTTCATGGGCCGTTACCTGCCGGCGATTGTCGGGCACCGGTTCCATCATGGCTCTTTCGAAGCGTCTGTGACGATGCTGGACCTGCAGAATCAGGTCGAGGAATTTTACGAAAGCGATTGGGACAATCGAAAGAACGAAATCCTGATCCTGGATTTTACCCATTTTGAAAACTACGAAGACAGCGATGATCTGGGGTATGAAGATCTCGCAGCCGCAGTCGGGAATTGTGACCTCACGAAGTACCTGATCCGAAACAGGGCTTCGGGTTCGGGTGATCTGGGCCGCTGGCCCCCTCTGATGAGCGACCTGTGGAGCGCGCCGGGCCGGCGCCGGGTCATTCTGAGCGTCCCGTTTGATCCGCCAACCCACATCGCGTCGCCACAAGATTCTCAATATTTTTGGAACGGCAAAAAGCTTTTTGCGAAAGGCTGGAATGGTACAAAGTTCTGGCCAAACACCAACGACGTCGACGATCTGGTGACGGCTTTGAAAAAGCGGTTACAGTTTGCGCCTTACGTCAATGCGAACCCAAAGGCCAAAAACACGACGGCGCTGTGGGTCTTACAGGACATCCTGACATCAATTTCGCCGCTTCCCGGCATGCAGGCGAACGCAGAGTTGGCGAAGATGATCTTTAACCCAGCTTCGCTGCCCGAGCTTGAGGACAAAGTGAACATTGCGATACAGGATTACGTTGACCCGCGATTGGTGGATCGGATGATCGACATCAACACCAAGCGCCTGAAAGCGTAATCTTTTACGGCTATGGAATCCGGTCGTCGGATTGACCCTGCAAAGCGCCATTGCTAGGGAAGCGGGGTGCGGTCCCTTAGCTCAACTGGATAGAGCAGCTGACTTCTAATCAGCAGGTTGAGGGTTCGAGTCCTTCAGGGATCGCCAATAGCGCTTACAGCTTTTGATCTTTATCGCACAGCGTGCCCACCACGCGTGAAATCATCCGATCCAGATCGCGTGGGTCCATGGCCGACAGGCGCGGCTCTTCGCCCAGCGAAATCATCCCGTGCACACAGCTGAAAATCGCCCGGGCATTGCGGTTGCGTTCAGATGTGGTGGACAGGCGGGTAAGGCGGTCAAGCTGCTCGGCAAAGAGATTGGTGATCGGCGCCAGCGCATCATAAAAACCTTCAGCAGAGTCAGCAGGCGGCAGGCCGATGGAAAACAAGGTGCGCCACCGTTGGGGCTGATCCTCGGCATATGAACGATAGGCCTGTGCCAAGGTGATGATCATGTCGCCCGGGTCTTCGTTTTCCATGCCTTCAATCGAGCCGCGCAAGTGATCGGCGATTTGCAGCATGGTGCGGCGGTTGATCTCGATCGCGATTTCGCCCAGATCGCCAAACACCGTGTAGATAGCCCCAAGGGCGCAGCCCGCTTCGTTGGCCAAATCCCGGGCGCGCAGGGCGACGATGCCACCATTTTCGATTTCGGCTTCGGCGACTTCAAGCAGCTTTGCGCGCAGAGCGTCTTTCTTGGGCGTGGATTTCGGTGACATGGCAGGTGATTCCCGGTGAAAGTGGGTGAACTTTGTTCAAGTTTTATGCTGCTGCGCAGCAGAGAAAAACCCCTATAGCGCGAACAATTTCACCTAATACGCCTATTGGCGAGGAATCGCCAAATATACGGGCAGGAAGGGCGGGATTTTTCGCTAAATGCCCGCGCGTCTCATCGTGCTTAACCCTAGAGCGCATAGCGCCATAACCGCAGCGGCCACAACGAAGGGCGCGCCGGGAAAGAAAAGCGGTGTGTCCGCATGGGTGAACAGGGCAAAGCTTTGTGTCATCACCAGCGGAGACAGGATCATAGCGATGGCGCGCGCTGAACTGACAGCGCCTTGCAGTTCACCTTGCTGGCTTGCGGCTGCGCGCCGTGACATCATGCCTTGAAGCGCGGGTCCGGTGACAGCGCCCAAAGCGCCAAGCGGGATCAACGCGAAGGCCAGAGCGCTCTGTGTCACGAATGCCATCGCCGCCATCGCAATGGTCGAGATCACAAACCCCAGCATCGCTGTGTATCGTTCCCCTAACCTTTTTAGGATAGGCCGGATCAAGGCGCCTTGGCAGATCGCCATCGACAGGCCAAACACCGCCAGGGACGGGCCGATTGTGCGTGGCTCCCAGCCAAAACGCAGTTGGGTGAAATAGGCCCAGACGGCGGGGTAAACGCCATAGGCAAACTCGTAAAGGAACGACAGGCCCAACAGTTGCCGCAACCCGGGCAGAGCGCTCATCGCGCGAAAGGCGCCTAACGGGTTTGCGCGTGTCCATTCAAAGCGACGGCGCTTGTTGGCGGGCAGGGTCTCGGGCAGGGCGATAAGGCCTAGCAGAAGGTTGGCCAAGGCAATGCCAGCCGCGGCCCAAAACGGGGCACGCGGGCCTAGCTCTCCCAGCAGCCCTCCGATCACCGGCCCAATGACAAACCCCAAGCCAAAGGCTGCGCCTATCAGACCGAACCGGGCGGCTTTTTGTTCGGGCGCAGAAATGTCAGCCAGATATGCCGTCGCGGTCGAGGAGGTCGCCGCTGTGATCCCGCCGACAATTCGTGCGATCAACAGCAACCAGATCGAGTGCGCCAATGCCATCACCATATAGTCCGCGGCCATCACTGCCAGGGATACCAACAGCACCGGGCGACGTCCGAACCGATCTGACAGATTGCCGAGCAACGGGCTGAACAGAAATTGCATGACCGCAAAGCTGGTCGCCAGAACCCCACCCCATTTTGCCGCCAAAGACAGATCCGCGCCCTGCACTTGTTGCAGCAAGTCTGGCATGACCGGAACGATCAGTCCGATCCCCATCGCATCTATTGTGATGGTCGCGAAGATGAAGATCAAAGGAAGTCGATCACGCATGACGCATCTTTGCCTTGGATGCCGCGCAAATCAAACAGACTTGTCCGGCCCTTGGGTGAACCAGAGGGGCCATCATACGTGCCCGATAGCGTTTAGAAAGCTTGTCAGGTGGCCGCCATAGGTGGCCGGTTTTTCGACACAGGCAAGGTGCCCAGCGTTCTGGATCAGCGCGAACTGCGAACCTTTGATCAGGTCTGTGGTTTCCCGTACCATATCAGCAGGGGTAGAGCCATCATGGCTGGCCGCAATGCCCAGGGTGGGCAGGGTCAGACTGGCAGTGGGGGTGTAAAAGTCGGTGCCAGCGATGGCGTGGCAACAGGCGGCATAACCTTCGGGCCTTTGGTTGGCGACGATGTCACGCCAGAAAGAAGCCTGGGGCGAGGCGCGGAAGGACTTTGTAAACCAACGCTCCATGGTCGGGTCCAGCACGGGCGCTAACCCATCGCGCAATACGGCATCGGCCCGGTCGTGCCACATCTTTGCCGTCCCAATTTTCGCAGCAGTGTTTGACAGCACCATGGCGCGCACCTGATCCAGCCGTTTCACCGCCAGCCCCTGCGCCACCATCCCGCCCAGCGACAGGCCAACAAACACGCAGTCTCGGATATTCAGCGCATCCAATAGCGCCTCGGCGTCGCGCACCAGCGTGCCCATGGCATAAGGTCCAGGAGGACAATCGGATTGCCCATGCCCGCGCATGTCATAGCGCACAATGCGCAGCCCCTTGGGCAGGTGGTCCAACACCGGGTCCCAGACCCGCATATCTGTCCCCAGCGCATTGGCAAACACCACCGGAGCACCAGTTCCGACATCGGAATATGCGATACGAACACCGTTCAGATTTAACGTCTTCATCCGTCGACCAGCCGCATATGCGCCATGATCTGCCCGTGATCCGAGGCCAGTTTGTTATACGGTGCCTCAGGATGAGACCCATCTGTCAGGTGATCATTGAACACGCTGAAATAGTCCATTTCGGCGATGCGTTTTTCATAGTCGGGGTGAAAATGCCGAGACATCAGAATCTGGTCGATGGATTCAAATACGCCACCGAAAGCCGATGTATAGACCATGTCGCGCAGGCTTTTGCGGACAAATAGCTTCTCGGCCGAGTGCAGGCGCACGCGTTCGACGCTTTCGTTGATCTGTGCCGCCTCGTGTTTGTTATAGCGCTGATCGGCTTCTTCGGCGTCATGGCGGCGCATCCAGGCATAGTTGCGGAACGGCACTTCTCCGGTGATGATTTCCGAAGACACCGCGTGTTCGCCGTCATTGAAATCACCCAAAGCCATCACCGGGCGCCCCAGTTTCAGTTCCTCCAAAATCAGATCACGCAGCACCCAGGCTTCGGCCATTCGGCGCAGACCAGAGCGCAAGGCGCCCATGGACCGTCCCGCCGCCTGATACTGCAAAAGATCGACCTCGGGTGAAAAGCGCGCGCCGTGTGGGCGGATGAACTCGCCCAGTTTCGATTTCAGGTGGCAATTGAACACGGTCACGACCTGATCCCCCACCGGAATGCGGCATTTCAGGATCGGGCGCGAGGTGCGCGAAATGCGATAGCTGCCCGCGTCGCCGCCTCCTAATTCATGGAATTCGATCTCAAGCGGTGGGTCCTGCACCTGAATAATCTCGGGCGGTTCGGCAAATCCAAAGCGCGACAGAGTGGCCACGCCAGGGCGGCGGTTGCCCGGCCCACTGTCCGAGACGTTTGGCGCAAAGGCCAGCGCGGCCTCGCTGTAATCGTCATAGGCAAGTTTGCGAAAAATCGCCTTCTTATGGTACCGCTTTGACTTGTTGGGAACGCTGGCCTCGTTTGAGGCCTGACCACGGTTATCGGCCTCGTCGATGACATCGCGCAAAGCCTCTTCTTCAAAGATTTCCTGAAAGCAGACGATATCGGCGTTCATCGTCATGACCTGATCTGCCAGCCAGTCCTTCTTCCACGCATATTCTTCGGGGGTGTACTGTTCGAACCGGTAATACTCTTTTTCCGGTCCGATCAGGTTTTTGACATTGAACGAGGCGATGGTGAAATCAGTCATGATCCGTCTCCGAAACGGGAAAGGGCTTGGGTGAACAGGTCGGCGTCGACATTACCGCCTGAGGCGACAACGATCACAGTGTCGCCGGTGATGGTGTCCGGGTGATAAAGCGCGGCGGCAAGCGCGACCGCGCCCCCCGGCTCGATAACAATCTTCAAACGGGTGAACGCCGCGGCCATGGCGCGCAGGGCGTCTTCGTCACTGACCGTCAGGGCAGGGCCACAAAGGCGTTGCAGGATCGGGAAAGTCAGATCCCCGGGCGCGGGGGTGATGATGGCATCACACAAAGAGCCAGTCGTGCGTGGATTGGTTTGGATTGTCCCGCTGATCAGCGATCGTGCGACATCATCAAACCCGATGGGTTCGACCGGACGCACCTGCATCTGCGGCGCCTTGGCTTCAAGGGCAAGCGCGATGCCCGACGTCAGCCCGCCCCCGCCACAAGGCACCAGAACCTGCGCGTTTGCGCAGCCATCCGCTTGCTGTGCGATCTCAAGTCCGGTGGTGCCTTGCCCGGCAATGACCTGCGGGTTGTCATATGGCTTGATCAGGGTCTGGCCGCTTTCCTTGGCCAGCGCTACGCCGATTTCTTCTCGGTTCTCGGACGCGCGGTCATACAGCACCACCTTGGCGCCCAGGGCGCGGGTGTTGGCGACTTTAAGCTTCGGCGCGTCCCGGGGCATCAGGATGGTAGCATGAACACCATTCAATTTAGCCGCCAAGGCCACGCCCTGTGCGTGGTTCCCCGACGAGTATGCAAAGACGCCTTTGGCGCGCTCTTGCGGTGTCAGGGCGGTTAAGGCCGACCAGGCACCGCGAAACTTGAAGCTGCCTGTATGTTGCAGGCATTCGGGTTTGATCAGCACCCGCCGCCCGGCGATTTCGTCCAGAAAAGGTGATGACAAAAGCGGGGTGCGGCGCGTGCGCCCTTCCAACCGCGCGGCGGCGGCGCGGATCAGGTCGATGTTCACGCGACCGCCTTGAGGAAGCCGTCAATGACCTTAAGCGCCGGAGGTTCATCCAAAAACGGAATATGGGCGCGGTCCGGCACGTTGGCGAACAGCATGTCGGGGCGTCGCCGCTGCATCTCATCAGCAGTTTCTTGGGAAAGCAGGTCTGAATTTGCGCCCCGGATCAGCGCCAGAGGCTTGCCTGCAAGCGCATCAAACATCGGCCACAGATCCACTTCGGGGCCGTCGAAGGCTTCGATAAAGGCCTCGCGCAGGGCCGGATCATAGGTGATCTGCAACCCGTTTTCGGTCTGGGTGTAGTGTTTACAGGCCTCTTCCATCCAGCGGTTTTCCGGCAGGTTTGCAAACCCTGTCATGTTCTGGGCCAGCCCTTGGGCGGCTTCTTCATGGGTTTTGGCAGCTGGGTTGCGCCCGACATAGTTAAAGATCGCCTCCAGCCCGGCGCGTTCAATCACCGGTCCGATGTCGTTGAAACACACCCCGGTCACGCGGTCGGGTACGGTTGCGCCCAGCCCCAGCGCGATCAACCCACCGCGAGACGTGCCAAGGATAGGCGCTGTTTCCATCCCCAGATGGTCCAGCAGGTTGATGGCATCCTGTGCCTCACGCGGGACGCTATAGGTTTGCGCCCCAGTCCATTGCGATGCTCCGCGCCCGCGGTAGTCCATGCAGATCATTTGAACATCGTTCAGGTGGGGCGCTAAGTAGTCGAAATCAGCGACGGTGCGGGTCAGGCCTGCAAGGCAAAGCAAGGGCCGCCCCTTACCGGTGATACGATAGGCAATGCGGGCGCCGTCATCGGCATTGTAAAATTCCATCAAAGGGTTCTCGCTAATTCGGGGATAGGGCAGAGGTCGGACAGCGTATGAGCTGGTTTCCATGGCAATCGGTCTGTCGGTTGGCTGGCGCGGTTTACCCAAGCTGTCGTAAAGCCGTACCCAGTGGCACAGCCCGCATCCCAGCCGTTGGATGAAACAAACAGAACCTCGGATTTAGCGCAGCCAAAGTGATGCCCGACAAGATCATAAACGCGGGGGGCGGGTTTGAAGACACCAACGCTTTCAACAGAAAGCGTGACATCCAGCAGTGCGGAAATACCGGCGGAATTTACCGCGCCCTCCAGCATCGCCGGAGACCCGTTTGAAAGGATGGCGGTGTTCATCCCGGCCTGTTTCAGCTGCTCCAGCATCGCCGGGACTTCGGGGTATGCGGCAAGCTCCCAGTACAGGGCCAGAAGCCGCGCGCGCAGGTCTTGATCAGACAAGGCGCAGGCTTCTAGCGCCCAGTCCAGCCCATCTTGGGTAACCTGCCAAAAATCCGTATGCGCGTCGGTCACAGCCCGCAGCCAGGTGTATTCTAGCTGTTTGTTGCGCCAGTGGGCCGCCAGTTGAGGCCATGTCTGAGAGAGGCATTCAAACCCGGGTTCCGCCGCGACCTGCCGTGCAGCAGCGGTGACATCAAAGAGCGTGCCATACGCGTCAAAAACGCAAGTCGTGATGGGCATGCGGTGTCCTCCTGTGTTGCACGTTGGCATAAGGCTTGAAGCGGGGGAAGCCCCCTTGGGGCCGGGGTTTACAATCCGGTAAGAACCCCTAGGGTGGCGCGACGCCCAGAGCACCCGGCGCGATGATGCGCGGCCTCTGCAAATTCATCCGCAATACAAGGAAATCACCAATGACCCAGGTGAAATCGGGCGACAAGGTTGCCATTCATTATACCGGAACGCTGACAGATGGCTCGGTCTTTGACAGCTCTGAAGGCCGCGATCCGCTGGAATTTACCGTTGGTTCGGGTCAGATCATTCCGGGGCTGGACAAAGCGCTTCCCGGTATGACCGTTGGCGAGAAAAAGACCGTGAGCATCGCCCCTGAAGAGGCATACGGCCCGCAGCAGGAGGGTGCTATGCAGCAGGTCCCGATTGAGCAGGTCCCGGCAGATATCCCCAAAGAGGTCGGTCTTCAGCTGCAGATGCAAAGCCCGCAGGGGCAGGTCATTCCGGTGACCATCGCCGAGGTCACCGAGACCCATATCACACTGGACGCCAACCACCCGCTGGCCGGCAAAGAGCTGACCTTTGCCTTTGAGATCGTAAAGATCGGCTGATCCAGATCATGGGCGCCCCTCCCCCAGCTGTGGTGAACTGCAGGGGGAGGGCGCAACATGGAACCCAATATCGATACCATCCGGGCCCGGCTCGCCGAGCTGCGCGAAGCGTTGCAGCAAGAGATCGAAGCGCGAAGAGAACGATTTCGATATCGCGTGCGCCATGGCCGGGTGGAGTTTGAGCAAGACGCGCGCCGCGCCCACCGTGAAGCGCGCGAAAGCCTGCGCAGCTTTCTGTCTCGGGCGAAGCTCCGGGTCATTGTCACCGCACCATTGATTTACGCGCTTATCCTGCCAATAGCGCTGTTGGACGGTTTCGTGTCGCTCTATCACGCGATCTGTTTTCCGGTTTATGGCATCGCCAAGGTAAAGCGCGCGGATCACATCGCAATTGATCGTCAGCACTTGGCCTATCTGAACGGATTGCAACGGCTCAATTGTATCTACTGCGGCTATTGCAACGGGGTGATCTCTTATGTGCGCGAGATCGCCGCGCGGACCGAGCAATACTGGTGCCCGATCAAACATGCGCGGCGTTTGCATGACACGCATGATCTGTATGGCGGGTTTCTGGATTACGGCGACGCGGGGGATTATCGCGGCGAGTTGACCCGTTTACGTGCCGAGCTGGCGAAGCTGCGCGAAGAGCATCCTGCCAAATAGAACGCGCCAAGGCGCGCAAGAGATGTCTCCGCGCCCCTAGTCGGGGCGCGTCGGATTGGTGTGTGCGGTGAGGGGGGCGTTCAGGCTTAGAGGTTGTCTGGCTGCGGCATGCCCAGCACGTGAACCCCGCCATCGACATTGATGATCTCGCCGGTGGTACAAGCGCCGTTGTCCGAGGCCAGATAGACGGCTGTACCGCCCACTGCTTCGAGCGTTGCGTTCGACCCTAGCGGCGCGTTGGTTTCGGTGTAGCGATAGGTTTTGCGTGCGCCGCCGATCGCCGCCCCGGCCAGGGTTTTCATCGGGCCGGGCGAAATGGCGTTGACACGAATGCCATCGGGACCCAGGTCATTGGCCAGATAGCGCACGGTGCTTTCCAGCGCTGCTTTGGCCACGCCCATCACGTTGTAGAACGGGGTGACGCGGTTGGAGCCCGCATAGGTAAGGGTCAGCAGCGTGCCGCCCTCAGACATCAGCGGGGCGGCGCGCCGCGCCACGTCGATCAGCGAGTAGCACGAGATTACCAGCGAGTTTTTGAAGTTCTCACGGCTGGTGTTGATGAAGCGGCCGGTCAGCTCGTTCTTGTCGGAATAGGCGATGGCGTGCACGACGAAGTCCAGCTTGCCCCATTCCTGTTCCAGCTTGGCGAAGGCCGCATCCAGCGAGGCGTCGTCGGTGACGTCCACATCCAGCAGCAGGTTGGAGCCGACACTGGCCGCCAGCGGTTCTACCCGTTTTCCAAACGCATCACCTTGGTAAGAGAACGCCAGCTCGGCGCCCTCAGCAGCCAGCGCTTTGGCGATGCCCCAGGCGATGGAGCGTTCATTTGCGACACCCATTACGAGGCCGCGTTTGCCTTTCATCAGATCAGCCATATCGGTTACCCGTGGTATTTGCTCATGACGAGGGTTGCGTTGGTGCCGCCAAAGCCGAAGCTGTTGGACAGGACGCTGTCCAGTTCCACGTTTTCGCGCAGCTCGGTGACGATTTCACCCTCATTAATTTCGGGGTCGAGCTCGGTGACGTTGGCCGAGGCAGCGATGAAGTTGCCCTGCATCATGATCAGCGAGTAGATCGCTTCGTGCACGCCGGTGGCGCCCAGGCTGTGACCAGTCAGCGACTTGGTCGAGGCAATCGGCGGGGTCGAGCCTTCGCCGAAGACGCGACGCACGGCCTTGACCTCGGTCACGTCGCCTGCGGGGGTCGAGGTGCCGTGGGCGTTGATATAGTCGATCTTGCGGCCTTCGGGCAGGGTGCTGGCGGCCAGCCGCATCGAGCGTTCGCCGCCTTCGCCAGACGGTGCAACCATGTCGTGGCCGTCCGAGGTGGCGCCGTAACCGGTGACCTCGGCGTAAATTTTCGCACCGCGCGCCAGAGCGTGATCCAGATCTTCCAGAACCACAACACCGCCGCCGCCGCCGATCACGAATCCGTCGCGGGTGGCATCAAACGGGCGCGAGGCGGTTTCAGGCGCGTCGTTATATTTAGACGACATGGCGCCCATCGCGTCAAACAGGCACGACAGGGTCCAATCGACCTCTTCGCCGCCGCCGGCAAAGACGATGTCCTGCTTGCCCATCTGGATTTGCTCCACACCGTTGCCGATGCAGTGGGCCGAGGTCGAACAGGCCGAGGTGATCGAATAGTTGATCCCTTTGATCTTGAACGGGGTCGCCAGACAGGCCGAGTTGGTCGAGCTCATGCAGCGCGTCACCATAAAGGGACCCATACGTTTGGGCGCGCCTTTTTCGATCACGATGTTATGGGCCGAGAAGAAGTTCGAGGTGGACGGGCCTCCCGAGCCCATGATCAGGCCGGTGCGTTCATTCGAAACATCGCTGTCTTCGAGACCGGAGTCCGCAATGGCCTGCTCCATGGCGATGTAGTTATATGCTGCACCCGGTCCCATGAAACGCAGCTGGCGCTTGTCGATGGCCGCGGTCAGGTCGATCTGCGGGATCCCGGCAACTTGGCTGCGAAAGCCGTGCTTGGTGTATTCCTCTTCGGCCCGGATGCCGGATTTGCCGGCGCGAAGGCTGGCTTCTACCTCGGCAACAGTGTTGCCAATCGGCGAGACGATCCCCATCCCGGTGATAACGACGCGGCGCATGGGCGCACTCCTCTTTGTTGGGTTCAGCTCTCGGAGAGGGCGACCTTCATGTCTTTGACCTGATAGATCACCTCGCCATCGGCCTCAACCCGGCCATCGGCCACACCCATGGTCAGGCGGCGGGTTTGGATAGCTTTGGTGAAATCCACATAGTAAGTCAGCATCTTGCGGTCGGGGCGGACCATGCCGGTCAGTTTGACTTCGCCAACGCCCAAGGCGTAACCGCGCCCTTTCCAGCCGCGCCAGCCCAGATTGAAGCCGGTCAGCTGCCACAGCCCGTCCAGGCCCAGACAGCCGGGCATGATCGGGTTGCCGGGGAAGTGACAGTCAAAGAACCACAGGTCGGGGGAGATGTCGAACTCGGCGGTGATGTGTCCTTTGCCATGGGCACCACCTTCTGCGCTTACGTCAGTGATGCGGTCCATCATCAGCATCGGCGGAGCAGGTAACTGGGGATTGCCCGGACCGAACAGCTCCCCACGTGCACATTTCAGAAGATCATCTTTGCTAAAGCTACTTGGAAAGTCGCTCATTCAGCCCCCGCCCTTATGTTCGTTTTGCATTGCAATGTTCCTGTAACACTGCGTTCGAAGGCGTTGCAATAGCTGGTGCGCTGGGGCACCAAAGCTGAGGTGCATTGAAAATATCCCCAAAAAGGCTTTATAAAGCGCCATGAGAAGTTCGCGGATAGGCAGAATGACACCCGACGCAATCGAACGTGGTACCAAATGGCTGGCAAGCGCAGACCTGCGCCCCACGCGGCAGCGCGTGCAATTGGCGGCATTGCTTGTCGGGGATGGTCAGAACCGCCACGTCACCGCGGAAAGTCTGTTTGCCGCTTCGGTAGAGAGCTGCGAGAAGGTTTCGCTGGCGACGGTCTATAACACGCTCAAGGCTTTTTGTGACGCAGGGCTGATGCGTGAAGTCGTGGTGGATGGGTCCAAAAGCTATTTTGACACCCGCACGGATGAACATCCGCATTTCTATTGGGAAGAGAACGGCGCCTTGGAAGATGCTTCTGCGGATGGTTTGCGCATTGCGTCATTGCCCGAGTTGCCCGAAGGGGCGGAACTGTCGCGCATCGACGTGGTGATCCGTCTGCGCAAAGCTTAAGACCCCAGCCATAACATCCGTCGAAAATTATGTGGTGAATAACGTTCGACCAAGGTTTTCGGCCCTAGAACCACTGGCCGGGTTCCATCAATCCCAAATCAAGCAATTGCTGCGACGACCAGTTGAACGGCGTGGAATTGTGCCAGGTGAAGGTGTGAATATCGAAGGTCGACCCGGCGTTTGACTTCAGCGCTTTAGCAGTTCGAAACGAACAGATTGCCGCAGTGATGTTGTGGTGCCAGGGACAGGCATAGGTATTGTACTCTTCATCGCTGAAGGTGTGATTTGCGCGCAGGCGCAGTCCGGGCTTTGCTTTGAACAACGCAATGCGGTCAATCTTGCGCCGCGCTTTAGGCACGTGTTCTTCGAACCGCCATCGCAACCCGCCAAAGAAGTTCAGCTGCCGCTCTCGGGGATGATCATTGTTGCCCGGGTCAGGGCGGGCCAGAGCGTAATATCCTGATTTGTCCAACTGGGCGGTCTCAAGGGAAACCGCATCGGGGTATTGATCCAAATCCTTGGCGTAAAGGTCGATGACATAGGTCAGCATCGCGTCACGACGTTCTTCGTTATGGAACGTCAGCATCTCGCCGATGGTGCGGGTCTCGCAAAACGGGAAGAACAGGTATTCTGCATTGTAGCAGTAATAGAACCACTGGCCGGGGGCGGATTCGATAATCCGGTTGATGGCGCGAATGAAAGCGCCTTCGCGATAGACGTCCAGAGTGACGTGATGCACCCGATCGGTGACATCATCCGGTAGCTCGATCCCGACGGGCGCCAGAACGACCACCGCTTTGAAGCCGATGTTCAGATGATGGCGGATTGTCGTGTCGACCTCGACCGGGTCTTCCACCAGGATCAGCGCAATCGGACCCTTTGACAGCACGCCAGTGCCATCAGCCAGAAACTTGTTCAAACTCGGATACTTCATAAATGGCCCCTGCTGCCCGCACTTTGGCTTTGTCGCAAAAGTCCTGCAATTTGGTTGACATTGCAAGCGTTGCGGCGCGCCGCGGCATTGTGTAAGCAGGCGCCTTGAAAACCTCGAGGCAGGATCATGGCCGACCCAAAGAAGCTTTTTATCAAGACCTATGGCTGTCAGATGAACGTCTATGACAGCGAGCGCATGTCCGAAGCCATGGGCGGCGCGGGCTATGTCACGACCGACAGCCCCGATGATGCCGACATGATCTTGCTGAATACCTGTCATATCCGGGAAAAGGCGGCGGAAAAGGTTTATTCTGAATTAGGCCGGTTCAAAGGGCTGAAGGCGGACAAACCTGATCTGAAAATCGGGGTTGCAGGTTGCGTGGCGCAGGCCGAAGGCGAAGAGATCATGCGCCGTCAGCCGCTGGTCGATCTGGTGGTTGGCCCGCAAAGCTATCATCGCCTGCCCGAGATGGAGGCGAAAACCCAGCAAGGCGAGAAAGCGCTCGACACTGATTTCCCCGAGGAAGACAAGTTCGAGAAGCTGAAATCGCGCCCCAAAGCGCGTCGCGCACCTTCGGCGTTTTTGACGGTGCAGGAAGGCTGCGACAAATTCTGCGCCTTCTGCGTGGTGCCCTATACCCGCGGGGCCGAGGTGTCGCGCCCCGCTGAACGTGTGTTGGCCGAGGCCCGCGATCTGGTCGAACGCGGCGTAGCCGAGATCACGCTTCTGGGTCAAAACGTCAACGCTTATCATGGCGACGCACCGCAGGGTGGTGACTGGGGACTTGCCCGACTGATCCGCGAACTGGCCGAAGTCGATGGGCTGGAGCGTATTCGCTATACCACCAGCCATCCCAACGACATGGAAGACGACCTGATCCGCGCCCATGGCGATTGTGAAAAACTGATGCCCTATCTGCACTTGCCGGTGCAGTCGGGCAGTGACCGCATTTTGAAGCGGATGAACCGCAGCCACACTGCGGAAAGCTATCTGCGGGTGATTGACCGGATTCGCGAAGCCCGCCCCGATATTCTGCTCTCGGGCGATTTCATCGTCGGCTTCCCGGAAGAAACCGATGCCGATTTCGAGGACACGCTGAAACTGGTTGAACAGGTCCGTTATGGACAATGCTATAGTTTCAAATACTCCACCCGACCCGGCACCCCGGCGGCAGAGCGTGAACAGCTACCCGAAGACGTGAAATCAGAGCGGCTGCAACGGTTGCAGGCGCTGCTGAACCAGCAGCAGGCTGAGATTCAGGCCGCGATGGTTGGGCGCGAGGTTGGCGTGCTGTTTGAAAAGAAAGGTCGGCTGCCCGGGCAGATGGTCGGAAAGTCGGATCACTTGCATGCGGTTTACGTTCAGGCACCTGAAAGCCTGCTGGGGCAGGTGGCGCGTGTGCGGATTACCGGAACGTCCTCAAATTCTCTGGCCGGCGAATTGATCTGACACAAACGCCGCGCTGCAGCGGGGATCGTTCATATTTGGGGGTAAATTTCGCCAGTTTGCGGGAATTGTTGCGAAAATTGATACAATATGTGGTAAATCTTTCTTCACATACATACAAAATTTGCTAGACTTTCGCAAATGATGCGGTGTGGGCGCTGTTCGTATCATGTAATGCGCCCGGTGATTTTCTGCGAAGGATAGAAAAGTGGTGACGAGGATTATTCAGGCAGCTCGGGTTGGGCTAGGAGGCGCTGCAGCGCTGGCCATGGCCCTGACCGTGAGCGCGGGGGCTGCTCAGGCGCAGCAGAAGGTTATCAAGGGTGAACGCTATACGCCGACGATTTGGGTTGACCCGGACGGATGCGAACACTGGGTTATGGATGATGGCTGGGAAGGCTACATGACCCCGCACGTCAACCGTGATGGCATTCCGGTTTGCCGCCGTGGCAATACCTGCGGTGTGATTGCGTCGGATCAGTTGTTTACAACCGACAAACACCACATCACCGCTTCGGGCAAAGCGCGTTTGCAGAAGTTCTTCAATGAGAGCAGCGCGACGTCGTTCATCATTGTCGGACACACAGACGCCCGCGCCTCGGATTCATATAACATGGCGCTGTCGCAGCGTCGTGCGAACTCGGTCGCATCGGTTGCCCGCAGCGTGGGTGCCCGCATTGCCGATGTGCGCGGGTACGGGGAACGCCAACCGGTGGCCAGCAACAAGACCGCATCCGGCATGGCGCGCAACCGCCGTGTTGAAATCATCTGCTTGCGTTAAGGAGAGGCGATCATGAAACCGATCAAAGCAATCGCGTTTGGCATGTCGGCCTTGCTGCTGGCAGGCTGTATCGACGCCCCTAAACGGGACAAGACCCGCGACTATGGCATCGACCGCAAGGATCTTAGCCAGCTGCGCGCCGGGATTTGGGTTGATCCGCAGGGCTGTGACCACTGGATCATCGACGACGGCGCCGAAGGCTATCTGTCGGCGCGACTCGATAAGTACGGTAAACCGGTGTGTTCGGGCATTGCTCCGCCCGAAACGGCCGTCGGCCCCTACAAAAGTGGCTCTGCGATCGAAGATCCGATCTGATTTCGCATCAAAACTGTTTCAAAAAAGGTCGCATCCCGCCGGGTTGCGGCCTTTTTCGTATCAAATTCGTGAAATGCGAAACCTAGTGCTTGCGTGAATCTATATTGAGGGCCACCATATCTATGTAGGATCTAACCAACGGAGTCCTTTTTGGGCATAAGCGCTCTCACACCCCCGCCGAACGCAGAAGCAGCACACGAACTTCTTCTGGAGTTTCCTGACAACCGTCTCTTGATTGATTTGTGCGGAGAATTTGACCGCAATCTCGCTCAGGTAGAACACAAGATGGGTGTCCATATTCTGCGGCGGGGCAATCAGCTTGCCATCGTGGGCGATGGCGAGGCCCGCGGACAGGCGGCCATGGTGCTGCAACAGCTCTATGCCCGTCTCGAAAGTGGCAAGCAGGTCGAGGCCGGTGACGTAGATGGCGCCATCCGTATGGGAGATTCTGCCGAAGGTACTGGCACGCGGGACGGCGATCAGATGGAGCTGTTCAAAGGTGGCACCGTGGAGATCAAGACCCGTAAAAAAACGATTGAGCCGCGCACAGATGCGCAGAAGGCTTATGTGACGTCCTTGTTTGAAAACGAATTGGCCTTTGGGATCGGTCCTGCGGGTACCGGTAAAACCTACTTGGCAGTGGCGGTTGCTGTGAACATGTTCATTGGCGGTCATGTGGATCGGATCATCCTGTCGCGCCCCGCCGTCGAAGCGGGCGAAAAGCTGGGCTATCTGCCCGGTGACATGAAAGACAAGGTCGACCCGTACATGCAGCCGCTTTATGACGCGCTGAATGATTTCCTGCCTTCCAAGCAAGTCACTAAACTGATCGAAGAGAAAAAGATCGAGATCGCACCGCTGGCTTTTATGCGGGGGCGCACTCTGGCGAATGCCTTTGTGGTTCTGGATGAAGCCCAGAACGCCACCACCATGCAAATGAAAATGTTCCTGACCCGCCTGGGCGAAGGGTCGCGCATGGTGATCACCGGTGACCGCAGCCAGGTGGACCTGCCGCGCGGTGTGCAATCGGGCCTGCGCGATGCCGAGAACCTGCTGAAGGGCATCAACAAGATCAGCTTCAACTACTTCACCTCGAAAGACGTCGTGCGCCACCCGCTGGTCGCCAAGATCATCGAGGCTTATGACGCCGCAGACATGAAGTCGCAGGCCAAAAAGGCCTGATGCCTTTCCCTGCGCCGATTTCGGCAGTATGGGGCGTATATGGAGCTTGATATTCTGATCGAAGAGCCGCGCTGGGACGCGGCGGAGCTTGGGCCTTTGGCGCGATCCGCCTGTGGCGCGGTAGTTGCGCATCTGCGGTTGGGTAACACCGAAATCAGCCTGCTGGGCTGTGATGATGCCCGCATTGCGGTGTTAAACGCCGATTTCCGTGACAAGCCGACACCGACCAATGTTCTTTCGTGGCCCGCACAGGAGCTGGCAGCCCAAGCGGACGGCGGGCAGCCCACGCAACCGGAACCTGACTTCCCGGATATGCCCTTGGAACTGGGCGACATCGCCATCTCCTTTGAAACCTGTACCCGCGAAGCACAAGAGCAGGGCAAGCCTTTCGCAGACCATGTCACGCATCTTTTGGTTCACGGCACCCTGCATTTGTTGGGTTTTGACCACATTCGGCCGAAAGATGCTCAGTTGATGGAGCGGCTAGAGGTTGAAATACTTGCTAAAATGGGCATTTCAGACCCATATGAATAAAAGCGGGTCATGATACCGCGATAAATTGGTAAGGAACGATGGGCGACCAGACCGACGGGTCTTCTAACGCGGCGCAGAGCGCGCTGCTTGAAACCAACAAACGCAACAGCGGCTTTTGGAGCCGCGTCAGCGCCATGTTCTCTTCGACAGAACCTCAACCAGATTTGCCTGCCACGACGCTGCCGCCTGAGCAGCCCGCACCGGGCATGGTCAACCTACGCCGACTGCGCGTGGATGATGTGGCCATTCCCAAGGTCGAGGTTGTGGCCGTGCCGGAAGACATCTCTAAAGCGGATTTGGTGGATGTATTCCGCGACAGCGGCAAGAGCCGCTTGCCTGTCTATGACGGTACGCTGGATACGCCGCGCGGCTTTGTGCACCTGAAGGACTTTGCGCTGAAGTACGGCTTCAACGGCGTCGGCAACGAGTTTGAAATCGCACCTTTGTTGCGCCCGCTTTTGTACGTGCCGCCGTCCATGCCGATTGGGGTGCTTTTGCAAAAGATGCAGACCGAACGGATGCATCTGGCTTTGGTGATCGACGAATACGGCGGTGTGGACGGGCTGGTCTCGATCGAGGATCTGATCGAACAGGTCGTCGGTGAAATCGAAGACGAACATGACGTGGCCGAGGGCCGGTTCTGGACCCTTGAAAAGCCAGGAATTTACCTGACGCGCGCACGTACCCCGTTGGATGAATTCGAGACCGAGCTGGGCTTCAAGCTGTTGGATGGAGAGGACGAAGAAGAGATCGACACGCTGGGCGGGTTGGTCTTTATGCTGTCGGGCCGGGTTCCCGCGCGGGGCGAGGTTGTTCAGCATGAAAGCGGGGCCGAGTTCGAAGTGGTCGATGCCGATCCGCGCCGTATCAAACGGCTGCGGGTGCGTCTGCCCGCTGACATCCAGAAAGCGACCTAATTCATGAGAATCGGGCGCGTGGCGATCAGCGACGGTTCAGCGCGCCGCCCCGCGATGTTCGCGGCCTTCCTGTCGGGGGGGCTGGCGGCTGCCGGGCAAGCGCCGCTGAACCTGTGGCCCCTTGCCTTGCTTGGATTTGCGGCGCTGTTCTGGCTGGTGCTTCCGGCCCAGACCCCCGGTCGCGCCGCGCGTTTGATGTGGATTGGCGGGGGTGGCTATTTCATGGCTGCGCTAAGCTGGATCATCGAACCCTTTCTGGTCGACATCGCGCGTCACGGGTGGATGGCACCTTTCGCCATCGTTCTGCTTGGGTTCGGTCTGGCACTGTTTTGGGCAGCTGCAGCCTTTGCCGCGGCATGGCTTTTTGCGCCGCGTCGGGCACGATCCATTGCTTTGATCACCACGCTTTGCGCCGCAGAGCTGGCCCGGACATATGTGCTTACCGGGTTTCCGTGGGCATCAATTGGCCATCTGTGGATCGCCAGCCCGGTATTGCAGCTGGCGGCGCTGGGTGGGCCAAGCTTACTGACAGCGCTGGCGCTTTTGGTCGCAATGCTTCCTGTTGCGTTCGGCCTTGTAGGTGGGGTGGCTGCTGCAATGGTTTTGGCCAGCGTTCTGGGCTGGGGTGTGTTGCTGAATGGGCCGGTCGAATCCATCTCGGACCCGGCCCCCTCCGTTCGATTAATTCAACCCAATGCGGCGCAACATCTGAAATGGGAACGCGACCAGATACCGGTGTTTTTCCAGCGCCAGCTTGACCTGACGCAGGCGCCGGGCACACCAGACCTGATCGTTTGGCCGGAAACCTCGGTGGCCTATGCCCTGCGTAGCGCGGAGCCGTTGTTGCGCGAAATGGCGCGGGCCGGGGCAGGTAAACCGATTGTATTTGGGGTACAGCGGCGCGAAGCGGGGCGGGCCTATAATTCGGCTGCGGTTATTGATGCAACCGGCACGGTCGTTCAGCGCTATGACAAACATCACCTCGTACCCTTTGGCGAATACATGCCCTTTGCTGACATCTTCGCCCGCTTCGGGCTGTTCGGTCTGGCTGCGGGGCAGGGCTATGGTTACTCTGCCGGGCCGGGTGCACAGGTGTGGGACCTTGGACCGCTTGGCAAAGTGCTGCCTCTGATCTGCTATGAAGCAGTCTTCCCCCAAGATCTGCGCGCAGCCCCCGAACGGCCTGACTGGGTGTTACAGATCACCAATGACGCCTGGTTCGGAAATTTCTCAGGGCCTTATCAGCATCTGGCCCAGGCCCGTTTGCGCGCGGTGGAGCAGGGCCTGCCGATGCTGCGCAGTGCCAATACCGGCGTCTCGGCGGTGATCGACGCGCGAGGGCGTGTCACCCATGCCTTGCCTCTGAACACCGCAGGGCAACTGACCGCCCCCATTCCGCCCGCCTTGCCGCCCACCGTCTATGCCCGCTGGGGAGATTGGCCTGCATTGGTGCTGATCCTTATGGCACTTGCTGCCTGTGTGGCGCGACGAGGACGACTTTCTGATTGACCCGGGCGCTTGCCCCGCCTATCGGGGGTGGATTAACCGTCACAACGGCTTCCTGACGTGGCGGGGGTATAATCAATGGAGCACTTCTCATGAGCCGTAAGAATTATGTATTCACCTCCGAGTCGGTCTCGGAAGGGCACCCCGATAAGGTCTGTGACCGTATCTCGGATGCTGTGCTTGACGCGTTTTTGTCTGTCGAGCCTGAAGCCCGCGTCGCCTGCGAGACCTTCGCCACAACCAACCGTGTTGTTGTGGGCGGCGAAGTGGGGCTGAGCGACGCTGACAAGCTGGTCGAAATGAAGGACAGTGTCGACAGTATCGTGCGCGACTGCATTCGCGACATTGGCTATGAGCAGGACAAGTTCCATTGGCGTGACGTCGAAGTCACCAACCTTTTGCATGAACAGTCGGCCCATATCGCGCAAGGCGTGGACGAAGCCGAGGGCAAAGACGAAGGTGCCGGTGATCAGGGTATCATGTTTGGCTATGCCACCAATGAAACCCCTCAGATGATGCCGGCCCCGATCCTGTATGCCCATGGCATTCTGGAACGTTTGGCCGAAGTGCGTAAATCGGGCGCGGAACCGGCGCTTGGCCCCGATGCCAAGTCGCAGCTTTCGGTGCGGTACGCCGATGGCAAACCGGTCGAGGTTACCTCGATTGTGTTATCGACCCAGCACATGGACGAGGCTTTGAGCAGCGCAGATGTGCGCGACATCATTGAGCCCTACATTACCGAAACCCTGCCTGATGGCTGGTTGACCGGCAACACCGTGTGGCACGTCAACCCGACCGGTAAGTTCGTGATCGGCGGCCCCGATGGCGATGCGGGCCTGACAGGGCGCAAGATCATTGTCGACACCTATGGCGGCGCCGCGCCCCACGGCGGTGGTGCATTCTCCGGCAAAGACCCCACCAAGGTGGACCGCTCGGCGGCTTATGCCGCGCGCTATCTGGCCAAGAACGTGATTGCTGCCGGGATGGCGGATCGCTGCACTGTGCAGCTGTCCTATGCGATTGGCATCGCCGAGCCGCAGTCGATCTATGTCGACACCATGGGCACCGGTCAGGTGGATGACGCCGCGATTGAGGCCGCCATTGGCAAGGTCATGGACCTGACCCCGCGCGGTATTCGGACACATCTGGGCATGAACCGCCCGATCTATCAACGCACGGCGGCCTATGGCCACTTTGGCCGCGACCCGCAGGCCGATGGCGGCTTTAGCTGGGAGCGTACCGATCTGGCGGACGCGTTGAAAAACGCGGTGTAAAGATCAATCCACCCCTTTTCAGCGCGTCCCATTTGGGGCGCGCCTCTTTTTTCGATCACTAGATTGCATGCTGCATAGCTTAGGCCAGTAGCAGGATTTCGCTTTGGCCTGACCCACGGCGCAGAGCGTGGATTTCTGCGAATTCAGGATCGTTGATCCAGCCCAGAGCAGCTTCTTTGTCAGGGAAAGACAAGATCACCGCACGGCTGGGAACAGGGGCGTCGCCTTCGATGCGGATGGCTTCGCCAGACATGGCGATCGGCTGGCCACCGTATTTCGACAGGGCCGGCCCGGCCTTGGCGCCATAGGCGGCGAAGCTTTCAGGGGCGGTGATGGTCAGTTCTACGGTTGCATAGATCATTTGGGGTCTCCTTGCTTGGGTGGGGGCAAACTACGGCGTCCCGAATTGCGCGAAAACGCGTGTGTTTGCATGCAATACGTGCGAAAATGCATGCATGAATTTACATTGGGATGATCTGAAAACCGTGTTGGAGCTTGTCCGGCATGGGTCGCTCGCCAGTGCAGGGGCGCAGTTGGGGGTGAATTATACCACCGTCGCGCGCCGTGTGGCGCGGGCGGAGGCTGCGCTGGGGGAAGTCTTGTTTGAACGGCTGGCCGATGGCTATCAGCCGACCGAAGCAGCGCTTTTGGTCGCCCGCCACGCTGGCGAGATGCAGCAAAGCGAAGACACCCTGCTGCGGCACTTGGCAGGACGCGATGAACGCCTGTCTGGTCCGTTGACCCTGACCGCACCGCAGTTGCTGATTGCGCATGTGCTGGCGCCCGCGCTTCAGACCTTTGCAGAGGCGCATCCAAATGTCGATCTGCGGGTCAAGGCAACCAACGATTTGTTGGACCTGACCCGGCGCGAGGCCGATCTGGGCGTGCGCGTCAGTCGCGATCCGGGGGATACGCTGACGGGGCTGCGGCTGGCCGCGCAAGACAGTGCCAGTTTTGCCAGCGCGGATTGGGCGGCGCGGATTGCCGAGGACCCGACCGCGCCCATTGACTGGATCGTTTATGAGGCCCACGCGACCTTGCCCAAACATGTGTTGCAGACCTCGCCCAGCAGTCGGATCAGGTATCGGTTCGATGATATGATTGCCTTGGCTGGTGCGGCGCAGGCAGGCTTGGGCGTGGTGCGGATGCCGATGTTTCTGGGCCGGTCCTTAGACGGGCTTGTACAGGTGCCGCTGTTGCCGCCTACACCGTACATGGATATCTGGCTGGTGGGGCACCCCGACGTCTGGCCCTCGGCCAAGGTGACGGCGTTGCGTCAGGCGATCCGGGCCGACCTGAAAGCACGCCGCGCCCTGTTCGTGGCCTAGGCCCCGTTGCCGCGCGGGCCAAGGCTTGTTAAACGCGCGGCCATGACCAGCTCGAACAAACATCCCGGCGCGCCGTGGCGCAATTTCTATGGCCGTATTCATGGCAAGACCCTGCGCGACAATCACAAGTCGTATCTTGAGACGGATCTGACCGCGCTGTCACCGGGCGCTGTCGGCTGGGAGGAAAACCCCGAGCGCAACCCGATTGATCTGGACGGGCTGTTTGGCGGCAAGGATGTCTGGCTGGAGATCGGCTTTGGTGGCGGCGAACATATGGTGCATCAGGCGAGCCAGAACCCCAATGTCGGCATTATTGGGTGCGAGCCGTTCATCAATGGTGTGGCGATGCTGTTGGGCAAAATCCGCGAGGCAGGGGTCGAGAATGTCGCTGTACATCCGGGCGATGTGCGCGACATGTTTGATGTGCTGCCGGATGAGAGTATTTCCAAGGCGTTTTTGTTGTACCCGGACCCCTGGCCCAAAAAGCGTCATCACCGGCGTCGGTTCGTGACACCCGAGTATCTGGAGCCTTTGCACCGCGCGTTAAAGCCGGGCGCGATTTTCCGCGTGGCGACGGATATTCCTGATTATGTGCGCCAGACGATGGAACAGGTGCCGAAGCACGGGTTTGAGTGGTTGGCCGAGCGCCCCGACGATTGGCGCACGCCATGGGGCGATTGGTATTCGACCCGTTATGAGCAAAAAGCCCTGCGCGAAGGGCGGGTGCCCCATTATCTGACATTCCGCAAGGTTTGATCGTTTGCCAAGCGGTGCGCGCGATGCGCGCAAGAGACGTCTCGGGGCTGTCTGCCCCTCGGGTGGGGGCAGATTGAGGTGTCGCGCAGAATTGCAGTGGACGCTTGCGGCGCCATGGGTTAGGGCAAACACCGCAAGATACAGGGGAGTTGTGCATGTCTAGCCATGGTGATCCGATCCCGATGACCGCTCGTAAATCCGGCCCTTTAAAGGGCGAGGCGCAGGTGCCCGGCGATAAGTCTATCTCGCACCGGTCACTGATCCTGGGAGCGATGGCGGTGGGCGAGACCAAGATCACCGGTTTGCTGGAAGGTCAGGATGTGCTGGATACCGCCAAAGCGATGCGGGCTTTTGGTGCTGAAGTCACCCATCACGGCCCCGGAGAGTGGACCGTGCATGGCGTGGGCGTTGGCGGTTTTGCCGAGCCTGAGGATGTGATTGATTGCGGCAACTCGGGCACGGGCGTCAGGCTGATTATGGGGGCCATGTCGACCTGCCCGATCAGTGCCACGTTCACTGGCGATGCCTCGTTGCGATCACGCCCGATGAAGCGGATCACCGATCCGATTGCCGCGTTTGGCGCAAAATCCTATGGCCGCGATGGTGGGCGTTTGCCGATGACCATCGTTGGCGCGGCAGAGCCCGTACCGGCGCGTTATGTTGTGCCCATGCCCTCGGCACAGGTGAAATCGGCGGCTTTGCTGGCCGGGTTGAACGCGCCGGGCGAAACCGTGGTGATCGAGAAAGAAGCCACGCGCGATCATACTGAACGGATGTTGGCCGGGTTTGGCGCGCAAGTGAAGGTGGAAGACACCGATGAAGGCCGCGTGATCACCTTGACCGGACAGCCTGAATTGCAGCCCCAGACCATCGTCGTGCCGCGTGACCCCTCCAGCGCCGCCTTCCCGGTGTGCGCGGCGTTGATCGTCGAAGGCTCGGACGTTTTGGTGCCGGGCATTGGCCTGAACCCGACCCGCGCAGGTCTGTTCACCACCTTACAGGAAATGGGCGCCGAGCTGGTGTTTGAAAACATGCGCGAAGAGGGCGGCGAGCCTGTCGCCGATCTGCGCGCCAGGTTCTCGGACAACATGCAGGGGATTGAGGTGCCGCCCGAACGCGCGCCTTCGATGATTGATGAATACCCGATCCTGTCGGTTGTGGCGGCCTTTGCCCATGGCAAAACTGTCATGCGCGGCGTCAAAGAGTTGCGCGTCAAGGAATCTGACCGGATTGACGCGATGGCGCGCGGGCTGGAAGCCTGTGGCGTGACCATTGAAGAAGACGAAGACACGCTGATCGTGCATGGGATGGGGCCGGGTGGTGTTCCCGGTGGGGCCACAGCCGAGGCCCGGTTGGACCACCGTATTGCCATGTCCTTTCTGTGCGGCGGTATGGCATCGCAACAGCCGATCTCGGTCGATGATGCGGGGCCGATTGCGACCTCTTTCCCGGTGTTTGAACCATTAATGGAGAGTCTGGGCGCGCAGCTGGTACGCTCGGAATGAGCTTCAATGGCAGCTGCCTGTGTGGCGCGCTGCGCTACACGGTTGATCAGCCGCTTGGGCCGGTCACTGCCTGCCATTGCACCCAATGCCGCAAGATCAGCGGTCATTATGTGGCTGCGGCGCCTGCAGATTGGGAAAATGTCACCGTCGAAGGGGAGCTGAAATGGTTCGAGAGCTCGCCTCAGGCGCGGCGCGGCTTTTGCCCCAATTGCGGATCGTACCTGTTTTGGGAAGAGTATGACGGTAAGGTTTATATCATGGCAGGCACGCTGGATGGCGACACCGGCCTGACCATGGACGGGCATATCTTTTACGCCGACAAAGGCGACTATTACCGCGCCGGGCAGGCGTTGCCATGTTGGGCGCAAGATCGCGGCGACAAGGAGATCGAACCATGAGCTTCACCGTAGCAATCGACGGACCTGCGGCTGCAGGCAAGGGCACGATCTCGAAGGCTGTGGCGGCGCATTTTGGGTTTGCGCATCTTGATACCGGCTTGCTGTATCGCGCCGTTGGAGCGCAGACATTGGATGGGCTCGACGCCATCAAGGCCGCCAAATCGCTGACACCAGAAGCGCTTGCACGCAGTGATCTGCGCACGCCTGCCGTTGCGCAGGCGGCTTCCAAAGTGGCGGTAGTTGCCGAGGTTCGTGCGGCGCTAGTCGATTTCCAGCGTGCCTTCGCCCGGCGTGCGGGCGGTGCGGTTTTGGATGGGCGCGACATTGGCACGGTGATCTGCCCCGACGCCGAGGCAAAGCTTTTCATCACGGCCAGCGCCGAAGTCCGCGCCGAACGTCGTTATTTGGAGCTGGCGGACAAAGGGCAGGACGTCACCCGCGCGCAAGTTCTGAAAGATGTGAAAGAACGCGATGCACGTGATGCTGAACGTGCGACAGCGCCGATGAAAGCGGCAGATGACGCGGTAGTTCTGGATACATCCACCCTTAGTATCAATGATGCAGTGGCCCAGGCGTTGGCATTGATCGAGCAGCGCAAAGACGACCGGGCATAGCCCCAAACCCCGTCGCATTCCCCGATGTGCTCAAATTCGTTATGATCGCGGCGCGGATCGGTTAGGGTTCCCTTCACACAAGAGGAGGAAACCGTGACTGACATTTTTCCATATCAATTTTCTCAGCTGAAGGTAGATGAAGACTATCCCAAAAACATCGTGGATAACTGGGGTGGTTGGCCCGAGAGTTGGCTGATCGAACCAGGCGTGACGCGGCTGGATGCCGCGCTGCATCACCCAAATGGCAAGTTCTACTTTTTCAGAGGTTCTGAATATTGCCGCTACGATCCAAAGCGCCGCACGATGGATGACGATTATCCGCGCAATATCGTGGATGTATGGACTGGCTGGCCAAGCTCCTGGATTAACGACGATGGCGAAACCCGTGTGGACGCGGCGTTTTACAGCGGTTCCAAGCGCAAGGTCTATTTCTTCAAGGGCGATGAATACATTCGCTACGCCCCGGGTGTCGGCGTGGATGATGACTACCCCAAGATCACCGCGAACGAGTTTAACGGTTGGCATTTGATGAATGTCGGAAGCGCGAAATGTGCCGTGTCTACTGGGTCCCGCGACGTGGTTTTCATGGGGCAGGGCCGATGGGCGGGCTACAGGATGGGCCACGGAAACGATGGCGGTGGCATCATGCCGCAATCCCCCGATGGCTGGCCAACCGGGACGCAATGGGACAACCCGGATGCAGGCCTGGATTCCACGAAATGGGGGCGCTGCTATATCTTTAAGGGGTCACAATACCTTAGGCTTTCCCAAGACTAAACTTAGGTGCGCAGAAGCCGGCCAGAGGAAGACTCAAGGTATCCTTTGGCCGGTGCCCGATGCAGCTTGGCAATGGCTTGCAAAATCCGCGACCCCGTGATGTTATGGTATAACATAACATTACAGCTGGCATGACGATCCGAAACCTTTCCTCCCAACTGCGCCGCCGTCGCTCCGTGAACCCGATGCGAGAGTACGACGCCTTGCCGCCCGAACTGCGCCAATGGCTGTCGCAGGCGCGTTTGCCATGGTCGGCCCGTTCTGCCCGGCGCATTTGGAACAAAGCTGTGCAGGACGGCGGGGCCGAGGCGGCCCTGGCCCGTCTGGAGGCCGCAGAAATCGCCACATTGCGCCGCGATGACCCATTGGGCTTGCCCAGATAGGCGATTCCCTCTATAGAACGCGCGTCGACAAGGCGAACAACGCCATAAAAACAAGAGACGAGCAGGGTCGGAACCTCCGGCCCTCTTTGTTTATGGCACGTCTGACCAATTCGTTCCGCCCAAGGCGGACACCAACCAAGACCGGCGGAGACAACCGCTCGGCCAGATAAAACGTTTGAAAAAGGAACCTGAGACCACATGGCTCAAAACGTATCAATGGAGGAATTCGAAGCCCTCCTGAACGAAAGCTTCGAAATTGACACCCCTGCCGAAGGTTCGGTTGTCAAAGGTAAGATCATCGCGATCGAGGCCGGTCAGGCCATCATCGACGTCGGCTACAAAATGGAAGGCCGCGTTGAACTGAAAGAATTCGCAAATCCTGGTGAAGCCCCCGAAGTTGCCGTTGGCGACGACGTGGAAGTCTTCCTTGAGCGCGTTGAAAACGCCCGTGGCGAAGCTGTTGTCAGCCGTGACAAAGCCCGCCGTGAGGAAGCCTGGGACCGCCTGGAAAAAGCATATGCCGACGAACAGCGCGTCGAAGGTGCTATCTTTGGCCGTGTCAAAGGCGGCTTTACCGTCGATCTGGGCGGCGCCGTGGCCTTCTTGCCCGGCTCGCAGGTTGACGTACGTCCCGTACGTGACGCTGGCCCGCTGATGGGTCTGAAGCAGCCCTTCCAGATCCTGAAAATGGACCGTCGCCGTGGCAACATCGTTGTGTCGCGTCGCGCCATTCTGGAAGAGTCGCGTGCCGAACAGCGTGCAGAAGTTATCGGCAAACTGGCTGAAGGCGACGCCGTGGACGGCGTGGTCAAGAACATCACCGAATACGGCGCATTCGTCGATCTGGGTGGTGTGGACGGCCTGCTGCACGTCACCGACATGGCCTGGCGCCGTGTGAACCATCCTTCCGAGATCCTGTCGATCGGCGAAACCGTCAAGGTTCAGGTCATCAAGATCAACAAGGAAACCCACCGTATCAGCCTGGGCATGAAACAGCTGCAGGACGATCCGTGGAACACCGTCGAAGGCAAGTACCCGCTGGAATCGGTCCACACCGGTCGCGTCACCAACATCACCGACTACGGTGCATTTGTTGAGCTGGAGCCCGGCGTTGAAGGTCTGGTTCACGTCTCGGAAATGTCCTGGACCAAAAAGAACGTTCACCCCGGCAAAATCGTTTCGACCAGCCAGGAAGTGGAAGTCATGGTTCTGGAGATCGACACCTCCAAGCGCCGCGTTTCGCTGGGTCTCAAGCAGACCATGCGCAACCCGTGGGATGTGTTCGCAGACAACAACCCTGTCGGCACCGAGGTCGAGGGCGAGGTCAAGAACATCACCGAATTCGGTCTGTTCATCGGCCTGGACAACGACATCGACGGCATGGTTCACCTGTCGGACTTGTCGTGGGATCAGCGCGGCGAGGAAGCCATCCAGAACTACCGCAAGGGCGACGTTGTCAAAGCCGTTGTCACCGAGGTCGATGTCGACAAAGAGCGCATCAGCCTGTCGGTCAAACAGCTGGGCGGCGATCCGTTCTCGGAAGCTGTCGAAGGCGTCAAGCGCGGTTCGATCATCACTGTCGAAGTGACAGCGATCGAAGAAGGCGGCATCGAGGTGGATTACGAAGGCATGAAGTCCTTCATCCGCCGCAGCGATCTGTCGCGTGACCGTGCCGAGCAGCGCCCCGATCGTTTCGGCGTGGGCGACAAGGTCGACGTACGTGTCACCAACGTAGATGGCAAAACCCGTCGTCTGGGTCTGTCGATCAAAGCGCGCGAAATCGCCGAAGAGAAAGAAGCCGTGGAACAGTACGGTTCGTCGGATTCGGGTGCATCGCTGGGCGATATCCTGGGTGCCGCTCTGAAGGGCGACGAGTAAACCTCGCCTGATATCTGAAAATTGGCCCCGCAGAGCAATCTGCGGGGCTTTTTTATGCCCGTTTTATCCGAAAACCGACCATCCGGTTTTCTGGGCGAAACGTTCAACCGCCAGAGTGCCCAAAGCCGAGTTTCCCTGAGCGTTCAGCCCCGGTGACCAGACCGCAATAGAAGCCCGCCCCGGCGCGATCACAAGAATCCCACCGCCGACCCCGCTTTTGCCGGGCAATCCGACCCGATAGGCAAAGTCACCCGAACCATCGTAATGGCCGCAGGTCAACATCAAGGCGTTGATGCGGCGCACACTGCCCGTTGAAATCTGTGACGGAAAGCCTGACGCCCCAACCAGAAACCTGCCCGCCATGGCCAGTTGGCGCGGAGTCATTTCAATGGCGCATTGGTGAAAGTAGGTGCCACATGTCAGGGCAGGGACATGATGAAGGTTGCCATGAGCCGCCATGAAATGCGCCAGCGCCAAGTTGCGATCCCCGTGCCGGGTTTCTGATCGCGCCACCGCATCGTCGATGTGGATATCCTCGTCTTCGGCGCAGGCGCGGATAAAGCGCAGCAACTCTCCCAACACCTCGCGCGGGGCATGGCCGGCAAGAATGGCGTCGGTGACGACCAGCGCCCCGGCATTGATGAACGGGTTTCTTGGAATGCCCTGTTCATGTTCCAACTGCAGGATCGAGTTGAATGGTAGGCCAGAGGGCTCTCTTCCGACCCGGCTCCATAGCCGGTCTCCGAACCGCCCCAAGGCCAATGACAGGGTGAACACTTTGGAGACAGACTGAATCGAGAAACGCGTGTCGGCTTCGCCGGTTGTAAACACCCGTCCGTCCGCTAACGCTACCGCCATCCCGAAATGGGCGGGGTCCACGCAGGCCAGCTGGGGAATATAGTCCGCCGGGGTGCCGCGATCGGTTTGGGCCGCGATCTCTTGCGCGATTTGCGCCAGAATACCTTCATAGTCCATCGGCTTGGTCCCTGGTTTGGACATGTCTTTTGACAGATGGTGTATCGCTCTGGCCGAGCGCGACAAGGGGAAAGCGGCGTGGCGCGCACGGGCGGGGCTGCGAATCAAGGGCTTCGCAGGCGCGGAAAAAGCCCGGGCCGCAGCGCGGCATCGGTCAGTCGGGGTGCTGTGGTGGGTCGCAGGGGCTGGCAAGAGCGGGCCATTTGCCGTTCAGATCGCAGGAAATCGCATGGTTCTCTTTGATTATTAACGCTTTCTCTTTGTCGCCTGCTTAAAAAGTGCCTATAGTTGGCAGGCTTATAAGACATGCTCGAACGCGAAATAACGCGCGGCGTCACGGGGGAGGGAAGGCTTCAATGATCCGGTCTGAATTGATTCAGAAGATTGCAGACGAAAACCCACATCTTTATCAGCGGGATGTTGAGCGTATCGTGAACACCGTTTTTGAAGAGATTATCTCGGCGATGGCCGATGGTGACCGGGTTGAACTGCGCGGCTTTGGCGCGTTCTCGGTCAAGAAGCGCGATGCGCGCACTGGCCGAAATCCGCGCACCGGCGAGGCTGTTGAGGTTGAAGAGAAGTTTGTTCCGTTCTTTAAAACGGGTAAGCTTTTGCGTGACCGCCTCAATGGGAATGAATCGGACTGATCTATGCTGCGCTACCTGCGTTACTTGTTTCTGGCAGCCCTTGGGCTTTGCCTTGTCACTGTTGCACTGGCCAACCGCCAGCTTGTTCACCTTAAACTGCTGCCCGAAGACATCGCCGGTTTTTCCGGCATGCAACTGGATATCCAACTGCCGATGTTTGTCGTCGTCTTTGGCGGGATCATCGCGGGTTTGTTGATCGGGTTTGTCTGGGAATGGCTGCGTGAGGCGCGTTTGCGTGCCGAAGGCGACCGTGCCAAACGCGATGCCAAAAAGCTGGAGCGCGAAGTGAAAAAGCTGCGCCAGCCTGACCCGGCCAAGGGCGATGATGTGCTGGCGCTGCTTGATGGCGACAGCGCTGCGCGTTAAACGCGCGATATGACCCTCCAGACTCGTGTCAAAATCTGCGGCCTGACGCAGCCAGACCATGTCGCGGCGGCGGCACAGGCCGGTGCGGCCTATGTGGGCTTTGTCTTTTTTCCAAAGTCGCCGCGCAACGTGTCGGTCGCACAAGCTGCTGCTTTGGCGTTAGAGGTGCCCGTGGGCGTCGCCAAGGTTGCTTTGGTTGTGAACGCGGACGATACCCTGCTGGATCAGATCACCGACAAAGTGCCTTTGGACATGTTGCAATTGCATGGCGCCGAAACCCCTCAGCGGGTGCAGGAAATCCGCTCGCGCTATGGGTTGCCGGTGATGAAGGCCGTTGGCGTCGCGGATGCCGAAGATTTGCCAGCGCTGGCCGAATATTCCTATGTCGCCGATCAGATCCTTGTCGATGCCAAGCCGCCTCGCAACGCAGACTTGCCCGGCGGCAACGGGTTGTCCTTTGACTGGCGCCTTTTGGAAGGGCGCCGCTGGGCCGTGCCGTGGATGCTGGCAGGCGGGCTGACGCCGGAAAACGTTGCCACCGCCGTGCAGATGACCGGTGCCAAGCAGGTTGATGTGTCCTCGGGTGTGGAAAGCGCGCCGGGGGTAAAAGACGCGGACAAAATCCGCGCCTTTATCAAGGCCGCGCAAACGGGCCCCGTGCCCAGCCTGAAGTGATCTGAGGGGGCGTTGGCGATGTATACGGTGTTGGTGTCAGGTCGAAAGGTCAGGGGGTTAGGGGCGACAGTCACGGCGCTTGGCGGCGCGCGGCGTCAGTGCCGATCAGCAAAGTCCACCCCGGGCAACACCGCATCCAAGGTGTTTCACAAAAAGGGGGCTGTCTTTGTGCTAAGCGTCTGGGACAATCAGGAGGCTGCCGCAGCCTTCACCCCTGAGATGCCCGAAGCGCAAACGATCAGCTATCCCTCTCTCAGGCTGCCCACTTCGGCTCAAGCAGCTGAAAGCTGGTTCGAAGAGCTGAACGCCGAGTGATTTTCCTGTGTGTGGCTTTACCGCGCCCTATATAGGCTTTAAACGCGCTAGGGCAGCACACGGGAGAGCAAAATGGCCGATGACCTGTACAACAGCTTCATGAACGGACCCGATGAAAAGGGCCGCTTTGGCATCTATGGTGGCCGCTTTGTGTCGGAAACCCTGATGCCGCTGATCCTGAGCCTTGAGGAAGAGTACGATAAGGCCAAGGACGATCCCGATTTCTGGGCCGAGATGGACTATCTGTGGAAATACTACGTCGGCCGCCCCTCGCCGCTGTATCACGCCGAACGCCTGTCGGATCATCTGGGCGGTGCCAAGATCTACCTGAAGCGCGACGAGCTGAACCATACCGGCGCGCATAAGATCAACAACGTGCTGGGTCAGATTTTGCTGGCCAAACGCATGGGTAAAACCCGCATCATCGCCGAAACCGGCGCAGGGCAGCATGGTGTGGCCACCGCCACTGTTTGTGCCCGCTTTGGTCTGAAATGCGTTGTCTATATGGGGGCACATGATGTGCAGCGTCAGGCGCCCAACGTCTTCCGCATGCGTCTGCTGGGTGCCGAGGTCGTGCCCGTCACCAGTGGCCGTGGCACGCTGAAGGACGCGATGAATGACGCGCTGCGCGACTGGGTCACCAACGTGCGCGAAACCTTCTACTGCATCGGCACCGTGGCCGGGCCGCACCCTTATCCTGCGATGGTGCGCGACTTCCAGTCGATCATCGGCAAAGAGGTGCGCTGGCAGTTGGAAGAGCAAGAAGGCGAAGGCCGCTTGCCCGATACGATCATTGCTGCGATCGGTGGTGGTTCCAACGCCATGGGCCTGTTCTATCCGTTCCTTGACGACAAATCAGTCCGCATCATTGGTGTCGAAGCCGGCGGCAAGGGCGTGAATGACAAGATGGAGCATTGCGCCAGCCTGACCGGCGGCCGCCCCGGCGTGCTGCATGGGAACCGCACCTATCTGCTGCAGGATGATGATGGCCAGATATTGGAAGGCCACTCGATTTCGGCCGGGCTGGATTACCCGGGCATTGGTCCTGAACACAGCTGGCTGAATGATACCGGCCGCGCCGAGTATGTCTCGATCACTGACCGTGAAGCGCTGGAAGCGTTCCAACTGTCGTGCTCGACCGAAGGGATCATCCCGGCGCTGGAGCCCAGCCACGCGCTGGCCCATGTGATGAAGATCGCGCCTGATCTGCCCAAGGATCATATCCTTGTGATGAACATGTGCGGACGCGGCGATAAAGACGTGCAAACCGTCGCGGCCCATCTTGGTTTTGACATGTCCGACACTGAAGGGCGCACGGTCGAGTAACCCCCAAAACCCCCGCCGTATTGCGCGGGGGGTTCTTTTTTCAGCCCTAAACCCAAGTTTATGGCCCTCGACCCCCGGTTTAATTAGGTCAGAATAAACCGGAGGCCGATTTTTTCGGTTTGCGATGATTGGCATCTCTTTCGCGACGGCACGCATGGGGCGGGCTGACTGTGAAAGGATTGGACTATGAAACTGAAAACACTCTCGGCTGTTACTGCGACGGTTGCTTTGATGGGGACCACAACGCTGGCTCAAACCACAGACGAAGTTCTGAACGATATCGCCGCCGATCTGGCCGCGCAGGGCTATACCCGGATCGAAGTTGAAAAGAAGCGCAACACCTATGAGATTGAGGCGTCGGGGGGAACTGGCAGCAAAGCTGAGTACACCTACGACAAAGACGGGAACTTGATCGAAGAAGAGATCATCGAAGATGGTCAGAAGATTGAGCGCAAGTACGATAGCGAAGGCAATCTGATCAAAGAAGAGATTGAGCCAGCTGACGAAGACGACGACGATGATGATGATGATGATGACGACGACGACGATGATGATGATGACGACGACGACGATGATGATGACGACGACGACGATGATGATGATGACGACGACGACGACGATGATGATGACGACGACGACGATGATGATGACGACGACGACGATGACGACGATGATGACAAAGGCCGTGATGGCAAATCGGGTGGTCGCTTCGGCGGTTAATCGTTTGACCAGGATCGTGAAGATGGAGCGCGCAACCGCGCTCCATCGGATCGTCCGTCGGTCATGACCGGAGATTTATATGCCTAGTTTCTCGCAAAACCTGATGCGGATCGCGCTAGCGACCGGGCTTAGTCTGGCCTCGGCCGGAGCGGGTTTTGCACAAACAGTTGAGCAGGCCCTGATCGCCGAACTCAAGGCGCAGGGCTACACGCGGATCGAACGGTCGCGGACTTTTTTGGGTCGTGTCCGGTTGGAGGCTGAAGGCAACGGGATCGAGCGCGAGATCATCTTCAACCCGCGCACCGGAGAAATACTCAGAGATTTCTGGGAAATTGACGACGATGACAATCTGCCTTTGTTGAACCCAGGCGATGATGATGACCATGAAAGCGCGTCCGGCGGTGGGGCTGGGTCTGGCGGCGATGAAGATGGCGACGACGACGACGATGATGATGATGACGACGGCGACGATGAAGATGATGACGACGACGACGATGATGATGATGACGACGGCGACGATGAAGATGATGACGAAGACGACGAAGATGATGAAGATGACGAAAACGATGAAAGAGATGATCGCGACAGGGGTGATGTGCGTGACGCAGTAGAAGATCGTTTTGGGCGCTAGGTGAATGCGATAAACGAAAAGAGCAACAGACAAGGTCCGGGGGAGAAGGTGAGCGGCAAAGGATTTATCATTGTCGTGTTATGCGTACAGGTTGCCTGTGCGATCTTCTTTGTATCCGATATCGTGCTGACCGTATTTGGTGCGCGTGCACGCCCGGTTGCATGGCACATTCGCGAGATGATGGAGATTGGCGCGGCACTGGGGTTGATCCTGGGCGTGATGCTGGGTGCGATCGCGTTGCACCGAACCATGCGCCAAACCGCGGCCGCCGAAGAGAAGTTGCGGCTGGCCTCGGGCGCATTCATCGAGCTGATGGAAGAACGATTTGTCGACTGGAAACTGACCCCAGCTGAACGCGACGTTGCCCTGTTCGCGATAAAGGGGCTGTCGACACAAGAGATCGCGTCTTTGCGCCAAACCTCTGAGGGCACGGTGAAGGCGCAGACCAATGCGATTTACCGCAAAGCGGGTGTATCGGGCAGACCGCAATTGCTGAGCCTGTTCATCGACGACCTGATGGATGACGCGTTGGTCAAAGATCAGGCGGTCGCGTAAAGCTCCAACACATTCAAAGGTACGATGGCCAAGGCGCGACGGTGGGTTGCGCGCAGGTTGACCTTGGGCGCGCAGCCTTCGTCATGGGCCTGCAAAAAACGGCTGGCACAAAGGCACCAGCTGTCGCCCGGTTTAAGGCCGGGAAATTCAAACATTGGGCGCGGCGTAGACAGGTCATTGCCGACATATTTGGAATAGGCCAGAAACTCGGCCGTCATCACCGCGCAAACGGTGTGACTTCCGGCATCTTCCGAACAGGTATTGCAGTGTGCATCGCGAAAGAACCCGGTTTTTGGCCTGTAGCCACAGGGCTCAAGCGGGTCACCATAGACGTTTTCAGACGGGTCCATTTGCATGGGTAAGCTTCCATAGCGGGTGCGCGCGTAGCCTGTCAGGTTTGCAGGTTTGGCGCAAGGTCAGGAGTTTATTTGAACTTGTCGACCAGTTTTTGCATTGCCGAGCGCGTGTCTTCTGGCGCGACAGCCTGTACGGGCGCTGGTTTTTCCTTGGGTTTTGACGTCGATGACCGGGGCGGTGCAGTGCGCAGCGATACGGCATTCATGAACTTGCCACTGTCGCCATCGGCAAGGTGGCCTGCGCCGTCGCTGATCCCGCGCAACAGGTCTTCCAGCCAGCTCTGATCGGCCTTGGTAAAATCGGCCAGCACATAGCCTGAAACGCGGTCCTTATGGCCCGGATGGCCAATGCCCAGACGCACCCGGCCATAGCTTTCGCCGATATGCCCATGGATCGAGCGCAGCCCGTTGTGGCCAGCATGCCCGCCGCCTTGCTTGACGCGGCATTTGCCCGGCGCCAGGTCCAGTTCGTCATGCAGCACGATGACATCCTCGGGTGTCAGCTTGTAAAAGCGCATGGCCTCACCCACCGATTGGCCGGACCGGTTCATGAAGGTTTCGGGCTTTAGCAAAAGTACTTTCTCTCGCCCCAGACGGCCCTCGGCCAACAGCCCCTGAAACTTGGACCGCCACGGCGCAAAGCCGTGATCCTCGGCGATGCGATCCAGCGCCATAAAGCCGATATTGTGCCGGTTTCCCGCGTATTTCGGGCCTGGATTGCCCAACCCAACCAAGAGTTTCATAACCTGCCCCGATGGTGCATTGAATTCGGGCTGACGATATTGACCTGACCGCAGGAATTCAATCTATTGCGGCACAGCAAGGACGCACGGTGCGTTCCAAGCCAGATTTATCCCCTGAGAATGGAGCCCCCAAAATGTCGTTTATTGCGATGAACCGTTTTAAAATCACCCCCGGCCGTGAGGCAGATTTTGAAGAAATCTGGCGCAACCGGGACCGAAACCTGAAAGAGATGAAAGGCTTTGTGGAGTTCCGCTTGCTGAAAGGCGCGAAGACCGACGAATATACGCTTTATTCCAGTCACGTGATCTGGGACAGCCGCGCTGATTTCGAAGCATGGACCAAATCTCAGCAGTTTCGCGACTCGCATAAGAATGCCGGGCAGGGACGCAGCCGCGGGGTCATGGCCGGACATCCGAACTTCGAAGGCTTTGAAACGGTTCTGCACGAAAGCTGACACGTCCTAACAAAAAAGCGCGACCCGAAGGCCGCGCTTTTGAAAATCTGAGAGAGGCTGAGGATTATTCCTCGGTCGCTGCCTCTTCGGTCGCTGCTTCTTCGCCACCTTCGCCCTCATCATCAGCCGAACGCAGGCTCGACGGAGCCGAGATGTTCGCGATGACGAAGTTACGGTCGGTGATCATCGGGCGGGTGCCCTCGGGCAGGGTCACATCGTTGATGTGTACAATATCGCCCACATCCAGCTCGCTGATGTCGATTGCGATCTTCTCGGGGATATCGCCAGCAGTTACTTTCAGTTCGATCTCAGGGCGTACAGCCGTCAGAACACCGCCTTTTTTCAGGCCGGGCGATACTTCTTCGCCGGTGAACTCAACCGGAATAAACAGGTTGATGCGCGAGTTGCGGCGCAGGCGCATGAAATCGACGTGGATCGGCAGGTCTTTGACCACATCACGCTGAACGCCACGGCAGATGACGCGGACGTCTTCCATGCCTTCGGCTTTCATGTTGAACAGCGTCGACAGGAAACGGCCCTGCTTCAGACGCTTGAACAGCTCGTTGAAGGGGATGTTGATCGATACAGGGTCTTCGCCGCCGCCATAGACGACACCGGGTACCATATTTTCACGACGTGCTTGACGAGCGGCTCCCTTGCCTGTCCCCGCGCGAACCGTGACTTCAAGATCAGGAATCTGACCAGCCATGTTTCTAACTCCTAAGTTATGGGCATCCTCCAGGGTGTATGCCCGATTGAAGCCGCGCGTATACGGCACAATCAGGCATTTGGAAAGAGGGAAACCCGGTCAAAATCATTGGTTTTCCCTTGTTTTTGGCCTGTTCACAGCGGCGAGAGCTGCCTGACATTTCAGCAAGAGGCCGGATTTGCCGGGGAATCGGGCGGGGGCGATGCGCGGGAACTTGCGCAGTTACGGTATCCGCGCGTCGGAAATTGCAATCGCACGCAGGGCTGGCAGGCTGTTTACACATCGGGTGGCACAACCAAGCGAAGCAGTCATAAGCCGCCCAAGAGCCGGGAGGAGGACTTTAACAACGAGGTCTCCACAATGCTCAGACGTTCGAAAATGCCAAAGAATACACCAGACGACGCCCCAGCGCGGCGCTTGGTTTTGCGACGCCTCGGTCGGCGGGATCGGCGCTATCTGCGCGATCACCTGATTGGATTGGGGCCAAACGGGCGCCGAATGCGCTTTTGCGGTCAACCAAGCAACGAAGTGATTTCCGACTATGTAGACGCGATCGACTGGCGGCACGCGGTGCTGATTGGTCAGTTCGATGGCGCCCAACTGGTTGGGGTGGCCGAACTTTTCCCAACCCTGCCGCGCTGGGCGCGCTGCGCTGAACTGGCGGTTTCCGTGTCGCGGGACTGGCGCGGAAAAGGGCTGGGCGCTGCCTTGACCGAGGCCGCTTTGACCCATGCCCAAGACCACCGGATCAGGCGCGTGACCTTGCTGATCTCACCGGAAAATCAGGCGATGCTGGCCGTGGCAGAACATCAGGGCGCTCGGTTGCTGCCTGTGGCAGACATGGTGGTGGCGCGGTTGCGGTTGCGCGCAGTTCCCAATCCGGTCCTTCAGGGGATCAAAGCCATCGTAGCCATGGCGTTGCCGCCTTGGGGGCGTGCAGCGCGCGCGGTATAGGAGCTACTCCCAACGGCCCGAAAAACCTTCGGGCACAAGCAATACGTCGCGGTTCAGGTCTTGCACCGACTTGCGCCCGCAAAGGGCCATGGTGGTATCCAGTTCTTTATGGATGATCTCCAGCGCTTTGGTGACTCCCTGTTCGCCCATCGCGCCCAGCCCGTATATGTAGGCGCGGCCGATGTAAGTGCCGGTCGCGCCCATGGCCAAAGCCTTCAGCACGTCCTGACCTGACCGGATGCCGCTGTCCAGATGGACCTCAACCTTGTCGCCCACAGCGTCCAGAATTTCTGGCAGAGCCCGGATCGCCGACAGGGCCCCATCAATCTGACGCCCGCCATGGTTGGAAACGATGATGGCATCCGCACCGACCTCTAGCGCCAAGCGCGCGTCTTGGGCGTCCAGAATGCCCTTCAGGATCAATTTGCCATCCCAGCGGCGGCGGTAGTCTTTGACCTTTTCCCAATCAAGCCGTGGATCAAACTGCTTGTGCGTCCAATCCATCAGCGAGGTCATATCCGCCACATCCTTGGCGTGGCCAACGATATTCCCGAACCCGCGTCGCGGTGTGCCCAGCATGCCCAAACCCCAACGCCATTTCGTGGCCAGATCGGCCATCACCGGCAGGGTCATCTTTGGCGGGGCCGACAAGCCGTTCTTCAGGTCTTTGTGGCGTTGAGCCAGAATCTGAAGGTCCAGCGTCAAAACCATCGCGGAACATTCCGCCGCCTTGGCGCGCTGGATCAGCCGGGTGATGTAATCATCATCCCGCATCACATACAGCTGGAACCAGAAGGGCGTGCTGGTGTGCTCGGCGACGTCTTCAATTGAACAGATCGACATGGTCGAAAGCGTGTAGGGCACCCCGAAGTTTTCGGCGGCGCGGGCGGCTTTTATCTCTCCGTCCGGGTGCTGCATGCCGGTCATGCCGACGGGGGCCAAGGCCACGGGCATGGCAACGTCCTGACCAATCATTTTCGATGTGGTCGAACGTCCCTCCATATCTAAGGCAACCCGTTGACGCAGATATATCTTTTCAAAGTCCGATGTGTTCTCGCGAAAGGTTTGTTCGGTCCAACTGCCCGCTTGCGCATAGTCGTAGAACATCTTTGGGACCCGCCGTTTGTACAGGCGTTTGAGGTCATCAATGCAGGTGATCACAGGCATGAGGGCTCCCTATTTCAGGGCATTGCTAGCAACCCAAATGCGCAGCGGCAAGGCCTAGCGCAGTCGGCGGTTCAGCGCGGCGGTACACCCCCGGTCGACGGCGTAATGCAGGCAGACCGTAAAGACGGCCAGCACGATCAGCGCGGCAAACATCAGGTCGGTCTTGGCGCGACCATTGGCCAGCAGCATCAGGTATCCCAACCCGTTGCTGGCCCCAACCCATTCGCCAATGATTGCGCCGATGGGTGCATAAACCGCCGCCAATCGCAGGCCCGAAGTAAAGCCGGGCAAGGCCGCCGGGATGCGGATTTTCCACATTGTCGCGCGCGGCGTAGCGCCCATCACTTTGGCCAGTTCCAGCATCTGCGGCGGTGTGCGCATCAGCGCGTCAAAGAAGGTCGATGTGACCGGGAAGTAGATGATGATCAACGCCATCGCCACTTTCGACCATAGCCCAAAGCCCAGCCAAAGGGTCAGCAAAGGCGCCAGTGCGAAAACCGGGATCGCCTGCGACAGTACCAACATCGGCCGCATCAACGCCCGCGCCAGTGGCGAAGCCGCCAGCCCGATGGCGGACAATCCGCCCAGCCCCGCGCCAAGAACGATGCCCACCAGCACCTCGGTGATGGTGACCACGCTGTGCTCGGCCAGCAAGGCGCGGCTGTCCCACATCGTCTGGGCGACTTTGGCGGGGGCGGGTAACAGGAACGAGGGCACGCCCGTCATCCAGACAACCGTCTGCCAGATCGCCAGAACCAAAATCCCGGCTGCCAGAAGGCGCGCTGCGCCGATCACTTGGCGACCTCAAAACCAGCCCATGCCGCGTCGAAAAACGCGCGCTCAAGCTGAACGGCGCGGGTGAACAGGCTTTCGACCTTGGCTTGCTCGGCGGCGTCCAGCTTGTGCCAGGCTTTGTCCAACTGCCCGCGCAAATACGCCACGACGCCTTCAAACCCTGCGCCACAATGCAGGGTGATCCACTCGCCCAGCCAGAATGGCAGGTCGTTGGCGCGGTCGGCAAAGGGGGAGGCCCAATCCAGATACACCCCTTCGGCCACGCTCAGCACCGCCAGCATCTGCGCATAGCTGCCCGAGGTGCGGGCCTCGGCCATCAGCGCTTGAAACGCTGCGGTTTCGGGCGCGGCTTTGTTGGCCTCGGGCACGCCCAAGGCTTCGAGAGAGCGCAGGAAATAGGTGTTCTCTGGCCCGCAGATCAGGCCCAGAAACTGTGCGCCCGGCACGCCGTCCGCCAGCGTCGGTGCATGGGCCACGGCCGAGGCCAGCAGGCGCACGAATTCTTCGACAAACAGGTAATCCTGTTGCAGGTAGCCCGCCATGATATCGCGCTCTATCGTGCCATTGGTCAGCGCATCGGTGAAGGCGTGGTGGGTGGCCGCGTGCCAGTCGTCGGTGCATTTGGATTGCATCATTTGGGTCGGGGTCATCAGGCGGTCTCCATCAACAGGCGCAGCAACTGGCCTTGATAGACCAGCGTGTCAGGGGCATCGAATTGGCGGGGCGGGGTGGTCGCGGGGGGTGGCACCTCGGTCAGCCTGTCCTGCGACATCACCAGAATTTTGTCGCCCATGCGGGCGGCCTCGGCGGCGTCATGGGTGACCTGCACCACGGTGCGGCCCGCCAGCAGTTCCGCTGACAGATCCTGCATCAGGGAGCGATTGCGCGCATCAAGGGCGGAAAACGGCTCGTCCAACAGAACAACCGGGCGGTCTTCCATCAACGTGCGGGCAAGGGCCACGCGCTGGCGCTGCCCACCCGAAAGCGCGCCGGGCTTCTTGCTGGCATGATCTGCCAGTCCGACACGGGTCAGCACGCGCAACGCGCGCTCGGTATCGGGCATTGCGCCACGCAGCGCGGCCCCCAGCGTGACATTGTCCAGCACCGTGCGCCATTCCAGCAACAGATCGCTTTGCGCCATCAGAGCGATACGATCTTGCAAGGGGGCGCCATCTTCGGCCCCCAACGAACCTTCAAATGTCACACCACTGTCCAGCCCGGCAAACAGCCGCAACATGGTGGATTTACCCACGCCCGACGGGCCCAGCAGGCAGGTCCACGTCCCCGCAGGCGCGGTGAATTCAAGCGGTCCAAAGACCGGCGCCCCGTCATAGCGCGCGCTGCCGGAAAGATGCAGGGCGGGGGCGGGGGTCATGGACGCAATCCCATATCCCAAAACCCGACCTCAAGCCGGGTGGCGATGGTGAAAGTCTGGCAAAGCGCATCCCAACGGGGGCTGGAGGCATCGCCCACGCGGCGCGCCACAGCGCCGTCGATCAACGCGCCGACATCGCGACAGACCTGTTGATAGTCCTCGCCGCCATAGGTTTCGATCCATTCGGCGTATGCGTCGCTGGTTTTCTCGTCCAGTAACCGCGCGCCAATTTCACCGTATCCCAGAACGCAAGGCGCCAAGGCCGCCAGCAGATCGACGAAATCGCCCGAATGCCCGGCGTCCAGCACATAGCGCGTATAGGCCAGATTCTCGGGCCGCTCGACCGCGTCAAACAGCTGTTGTTCAGAAATCCCGGCCTCGGCGCAGGTTTTTACATGGAGCTTCATTTCTTCGTCGATCAGCGCATGCACTGTCGCCGCACAGGCGCGCATTTCGTCCAGCGTTTCCGCCTTGGTCACCGCCAAGGCCCAAGCGCGCGAGAAATGGATCAGGAACACGTAATCCTGCACCAGATAATGCAGGAAGGCCGCGCGCGGCAGGGTGCCGTCGCGCAGGCCTTCGACAAAGGCATGGCGGGTATAGGCGGGCCATGCCTCCCCAGCGGCATCGCGCCACTGGGGAAAGGTTGTGCCGTAATCGGTCATTGTTCGCCCAGATCCACGGCCAGATCGTCCACCATCCGGGTGCCTTCAACCAGACCCGAGGCATTCAGGAAGGTTTCAAACCGCGCATAGCGATCTTCGTCCAGCGCTTCGGGGCGTAGGGCGAAACGCGGCAGGGTGTCGACCCAGGCGCGGGCGTTCAGCTCGTCTTGCAGCTCTTTCGAGGTGCCGGCGAAAATCTCCCAGCTTTCTTCGGGGTGGTTGACGATGTACTGGGTGGCAAGTTCAGTGGCGCGCAGGAAGCGGCGCACGGCGTCTTTGTCCATCAGCTCGGGGTTGGCGACATAGATCAGCTCGTCATAGGTCGGCACGCCCTCTTCTTCGATGTAGAAACATTTGCCGGGGACGCCTTCGATGTCCATCTGGTTCAGTTCAAAGTTGCGATAGGCGCCCAGAACAGCGTCCACCTGACCCGACATCAGCGACGGCGACAGCGACCAGTTCACATTGACCAGCTCAACATCGTCCATCACCAGACCGTATTTCGCCAAAATGGCGGTCAGCAGGGCCTCTTCGACACCGGCAACCGAATAGCCGATCTTGCCGCCCTTCAGATCCGCGGGGGTTTTGACGGGGCCGTCTTCCAGCACCAGCAGGCAGTTCAGCGGGGTGGCGACCAGCGTGCCGACGCGTTTCAGCGGCATGCCCTCGGCCACTTGCAGGTGCAGTTGCGGCTGGTACGAAACCGCCAGATCGGCCTTGCCAGCGGCGGCCAGCTTTGGCGGGTCAGACGGGTCTGCGGGCGGAACAATTTCGACCTCAAGCCCCTGATCGGCGAAATAGCCCTTTTCCTGCGCCACGATGATCGGCCCGTGGTCGGGGTTGATGAACCAGTCCAGCATGACGGTGAACTTGTCGGCGGCAAAGGCCGGGCTGGCGGCCAGTAGCGCAGCTGCGGCGATAGATGCGAGTTTCATGGGTTTCCTTCTCCTGTTTCGTCGCCAAGGGCGAGTAATGCGATTTCTATGTTCGTTTGCTTCGCCACGCCTTCGGCGGCGTTCCAGGCGCGCAGGCCTGAGCGGCAGCACAGCACCATGCGTTGTCCTTGTTCGGGCTCAGGCATTGGCTGGCCGGGCGCAATCCGGTGCGCGGCGCTGTGGGGCAGGGGGCCTTCGTGTGCGGCGCGCAGGTCGATGATCAGGTCGTCATCACACAGGGCCGTACGCGCGATGAACGCCGGGCGGTGGGCCGGTTCGGGCGCGTTGTCAAAGCGGAAGCCGCCAAAGCGCATCGTGGCCGCATCATAGGTGGTCAGCTGGCCCAGCGGGTTGGGCTGTGCGCCGGTAATTACCGCCACGGCCATCTGCGCCTGCAACGCACCAATTATCCCGACCAGCGGCCCCAACACCCCGGCACTGTCGCAGCTTTCCATACGCGCAGGCAGATCAGGGAACAGGGCGCGCAAGCTGGGCGCACCGGCGCAGAACCCACCGACATAGCCCTCCAGCCCAACGACCGAGGCGCTGATCAGTGGCACATCCGCTGCTTGGCAGGTGTCTGACAGAATGTAAGAGGCCGCGAAACTGTCGGCGCAATCCAACACCACGTCACAACCTGCCACCAGATCGGCGGCATTGGCCGGGTCAAGCACCTCCGGAGCCGGCTCGACCGTACAGTCGGGGTTCAGCGCTTTCATGCGCTGGGCGGCGACGGTGACTTTGGGCCGGCCGATATCGGCCTCGGCAAACAATGTCTGCCGGTGCAGGTTCGACAGCGATACCACGTCGGCATCCACCAAACGCACCGCGCCAAGACCCGCCCCCACCAGATAGGGCAGGGAGGGTGCGGCCAACCCGCCCGCGCCCACCATCAGCACGCGGGCCTTGCGCAGGCGATCCTGCGCGGGCTGGCCAATCACGGCAATCTGGCGGGCGTAACGGCTCATACGCAGACCTCAAGCCATTCGCGCACGCGCGCCTCAGGGTCGTCATTCAGCGTGATGTCGGTGACGGCAGATACGATATCCGCGCCGGCCTCAAACGCGCCGGGCGCACGCGGCACCGACATGCCCCCAATGGCGATCAGTGGGATATCCCCGATCAGCGCTTTCCACTCGGTCAGTTTTTCAACGCCCTGACGGTGCCATTTCATCTTTTTCAGGATCGTTGGATAGATCGGACCCAGCGCGACATAGTCCGGCTGCAACGCCAGCACCCGGTCCAGTTCAGCGCGGTCATGGGTCGACACGCCAAGGCGCAGCCCGGCGGCGCGGATCGCGTCCAGATCGGCCTCGTCCAGGTCCTCTTGTCCCAGATGAATCCAATCACAGCCCAGTTCAATCGCCAGTGGCCAATAGTCGTTCACCACCAATGTGGCGCCGTGTTCATGGCACAGGTCGCGGGCGCGGGTGATCTGATCGCGCAGCACGTCTTCAGAGCGGTCTTTCAGGCGCAATTGCACCAGCTTGATCCCTTGCGGCAGCAGGCGCTCCAGCCAGGTGATATCATCGAAGATCGGGTAAAACGGGTGCAGGTTCATTCCAGAAATGCCTTTCCCAAAACCGGGGTGGAAGGCGCGGCCATATCGCGGGGCGACATCGGGTCGGCCTCATAGGCCAGTCGCCCGGCTTCGAGCGCACGGGCAAAGCCCTCGGCCATGGCGGCCGGATCGCCCGCTTTGGCCACGGCGGTGTTCAACAGCACCGCGTCATAGCCCATTTCCATCGCCGCAGCCGCCTGACTGGGCAGGCCCAAACCGGCATCAACCACCAGCGGGATGTCGGGGAAATGGGCGCGCAGGCTGCGTAGCCCGTAAAGGTTGTTCAGCCCCAGCCCGGTGCCAATCGGTGCGCCCCACGGCATCAAGACCTTGCATCCGGCCTGGACCAGCCGATCACACAGAACCAAGTCTTCGGTGCAGTAGGGAAACACCTGAAACCCGTCCTCAGCCAAGGTATGGGCTGCCTCAACCAGCCCGAATGGGTCGGGTTGCAGCGTATCGGCGTGGCCGATGACTTCGAGCTTGATCCAGTTGGTATCAAACAGCTCGCGCGCCATTTGGGCGGTGGTCACGGCTTCGCGTACCGAGTGGCAACCTGCGGTATTGGGCAAAACCTTGACGCCCAGATCGGCGATCAAATCCCAAAAGGCGCCGCCTGCGCGGTCTCCGCCAGCTTCGCGCCGAACCGAGACGGTCGCGATGCCAGCGCCAGAGCGCCGGAAAGCATCGGCCAGAATGGCAGGCGACGGATACATCGCCGTGCCCAGCATTAGCCGCGAGTCCACTTGGGTGCCGTAAAAATCCACCATGCTCATCCCCCCTGTCGCGGCGTGACGATCTCAAGCCGGTCGCCTTCTGCCAATTCCTGGGCGTCGCGCGCGGTGGCCGGGACGAAGTTTTCGTTCACGGCAGTGGCCACCCGCTGATCGCCATAGCCCAGTTCATGCAACGCTTGTGCCAACGTGTTTGCGGCCACGTCGGTGTCGGTTCCGTTAACCGTGATCTTCATAGAAATCCTCCGGGGTTTTGCCGTCACAAATCAGATCGCCTACCAACTGCGCCAAGGCGGGGGTCAGCAAATAACCGTGGCGGAACAAACCGTTGACGTGGATCACATCGCCGATACGACGAATGCGCGGCAGGTTGTCGGCAAAGGCCGGGCGGGCGTCTGTGCCGATTTCCACTAGGTCGGCCTCACCGAACCCCGGATGCAGCGCATAGGCAGCGCTAAGCAATTCAAGCACCGAACGCACCGTGACGCGTTTGCGGTCTTCGCTTTCCAATTGCGTGGCGCCCAGCATGTAATGCCCGTCGCCACGGGGCACGATGTACAGCGGATAGCGCGGGTGTAGCAGCCGTACCGGGCGGCTGAGCGTGACATCCGGCGCGTTCAGGATCACCATTTCGCCCTTCACCCCGCGCAGATCGGGCAGAGCATCGCGGGCGGCCAATCCGCGGCAGTCAATGGTTTGACCTTGCGCAGTTCCCGCCTCAGAAATGAACTCTACCCCGCCGTCTTCCAGCTGAGTGCGCAGATGGGTCAACATCTGGCGCGGGTTGATGTGGGCCTCGTCCTTGAAGAACAGCGCGCGGTCGAAACGATCCGCCAAATGCGGCTCAATTTGCGATAGCGCGCTGCGATCCAGCGTTTCATGGCGCTCGGTACGGCGGGCGAACCGGTCCAGCTCTTGTGCGTCGCGGCTTAACGCGACGGCGACCGAGCCATTGTGAACAACGTCCACACCGTGCTGCGCGCACCAGTCCGCCGCCAGCTGACCAAGCCGCACGACAGGCTCTTCCGCGCTTTCGCCTTCGCAAAACGGCGCCAACATGCCACCTGCCCACCACGAACAGCCATGCGGCCCCGGTGCGGGTGCGGGATCATAGACGCGTAGGGCCACGCCGCGGGCGTGCAATTCCGTGGCGACGCTTAGGCCCACGATGCCCGCACCCAAAATGGTGATCGGCGCGGTCATGACCACACCTTGTGGAAGTGGTGTACCGGCCCATGCCCGGCACCAATGTTCAGGTCATCGGCGCGCAGGATCGCCTGATGCAACCAACCGTGCGCGGCGCGCACGGCTGTGTCGACAGACTGCCCCCGCGCCAGCCCGGCAGCAATGGCCGAAGACAAAGTGCAGCCCGTGCCATGGGTGTTGCGGGTTTCGATCCGGTCGGCTTTCAGCGCGATTTCAGCACCATTGATCAGCCAATCGGTGCAGATATCTCCGGCACCATGGCCGCCTTTCATCAGCACCGCCTTGGGCCCCAATGCCAGCAATTCCCGCCCCTGGCGCTGCAAACCATTGGGCGAAAGTTCTTCGGGTTGGTTTAGCAGGCAGGCGGCTTCGGGGATGTTGGGGGTCAGAACGGTGGCACGGGGCAGCAGGGTTTCACGCAACGCGCTGACAGCCTCGTTTGCCAGCAAAGCATCACCGGATTTGGCAATCATCACCGGGTCCAGAACGATGGGTCCGGTATAGCCTTCCAAAGCGCCCGCCACGGCCTCGATCACCTCAACCGAGGCCAACATGCCGATTTTCACGGCGCCGATGTCGATGTCATCCAGCACGACTTTGATCTGCGAAGCCACCAGCTCAGGCGCGATCGCCGCGACCCCGAAAACGCCCACAGTGTTTTGCGCTGTGATTGCTGTGATGGCCGATGTGCCAAACACGCCAAGCGCAGAAAATGTCTTTAGGTCGGCCTGTATTCCAGCGCCGCCACCGCTGTCAGAGCCTGCAATTGTCAGGGCTGCGGGGTGTTGTGTCATGGCTCTCTCCCAAGCGCAGGAACCGGATGACACGCGGCCTTTTTGCGGGGTTTCCCAAGGCCGAGCTCCGTTCCCTACGCCGATGTTAGTCGGATCAGGTTCGATGGGTTGGCCTGCGCCTCTCAGCCCGGTTTCCCAGGCACCCCAACGGATTTCCGTAACGTTACTGACAGGAACACGGCTTTGTAAACCCCAAGAAATCAAGCCCGGATTTCCGCAGGTTAGGGCCAACCGAATCGATGCTTTCGTCGCTTACGGGGAATTTTTTCCCAGAAAATCAACAAATTCCGTCTGGGGGCACTATAATAAGCTGTGTCGAACCGGCCGGGGTGATTCCTGTTGCTGGATGTAACTAGAAAAAAAACGAAGGTCCGACCCTTCGAAAAATGTCAAAGACACAGGGAGAAATCCATATGACATTCCGAATCCGCACAGCTTGTGCGGCCATCGCTCTGAGCGCATGTGCAGCCGGAGCGGCCCAAGCAGAATGCGGCGAAGTCACCATCACAGAAATGAACTGGGCGTCGAGCGCAGTGGTTACTCATGTTTCCAAGTTCCTGATGGAGCAAGGCTATGGCTGCACCGTCAGCACCGTGCCTTCTTCGACCGTTCCCGCTTTGGTGTCGGTCGCCGAAACCGGTACGCCCGACATTGTGACCGAGTTGTGGACGAACGGCGCACCGGCCTATGGTGAACTGCAGGACGCAGGCAAGATCGAAACTGTCGCCGACGTGCTGTCGGATGGCGGGATCGAAGGCTGGTGGGTGCCTCAGTATCTGGTCGATGAACACCCCGAACTCGCCACTGTCGAGGGCGTTCTGGCCAACAAAGACCTGCTGGGCGGCCGTTTCCACAACTGCCCCGATGGCTGGGCCTGTAAAAACACCAACAACGAGCTGACCCGCAACTTTGGTCTGGTCGATGCAGGCTTTGAAATATTCCTGCATGGCTCGGGTGAAACGCTGGCAACCTCGATCGCCTCGGCTTTTGAAAACAAAGAGCCTTGGATCGGGTACTACTGGGCGCCGACTGCGTTGCTGGGCAAATACCCGATGGTCTCGATCGATCTGGGTGTGCCCTATGACGAGGAAGTTTTCCTGTGTGCCGCTGACGCGGAATGCGATACGGATGGCAAATCCAGCTGGCCGGTTGGCCCTGTGAAAACCGTGGTGACCACGGACTTCTCGTCCAAGAACCCCGACATCGCGGCGCTGATGGGCAATGTTGCCTTTACCAACGCGCAGATGGGTGAGGTGCTTGCCTGGAAAGACGCCAACAGCGCCTCCAACGAAGAGGCCGCCGTGTACTTCCTGTCGACCTACAAAGATGTGTGGGCGGGCTGGATCAACGACGATGCCAAGGCCAAGCTGGCCGCGTTGTTGAAGTAAAATCACCGGACTTGTGGGGGCGCTGTTGGCGCCCCCTTTGCTGTCTGCGCTTCGGGTGCGGACGCGTCCGGAACAAGAGGATACCTTATGGCCACCTATGATGGCATGTTCGAGGCACTCGGTCTGAGCGACTGGTGCGAAAAAGATAGTTCTGGCGGCCCCATGACCATGGCCCAGCTGCTGGCCCAAAGTAACGGCGGCGCCGAGGAAAAGACCCCATTCTGGGAGACCCCGTTCCCTTCGCTGGATGAGCTGAACCAGTCCTGCGACGCAATCGCCCGCACGCGCGATATGACCAGCTGGGTAGAGAACCTGTTTCTGTCTGTGAAAGACGGGCTGAAATTGGTGCTCGACCCAATCACCCAACCGCTCAGCTGGGCGCTGGATGGCTCACTTTGGTTGTTTGAGACCCTGCCGTGGTTTGTCGTGATCCCGGCATTGTTGCTGATCGTCTGGTTTGCAACGCGGTCTTTGGCGCTGGTGGGCGGGGTGGCAGTATCATTTCTGTTTCTGGCCTTCATCGACCACTACACGCCTGCGATCCAGACCTTGTCGATCATCTTTGTCTGTACCGGGTTCAGCGTGGCGCTGGGCGTTCCCATCGGCATTTTGATGTCGCGGTCTGACACGTTGCAGCGCATATCCCTGCCGGTGCTGGACATGCTGCAAACCCTTCCAACCTTTGTGTATCTGATCCCGCTGATCTTTCTGTTCTCGGTCACGGAATCGAAACTCTATGGCGTGGCGATTATCCTCTACGCCATCGTGCCGGTGATCCGCCTGACGGATCTGGGCATTCGACTGGTCGATAAGGATGTGATCGAGGCGGCCGATGCCTTTGGCATGACCAGCCGGCAGAAACTGTTTGGCGTTCAGATCCCGCTGGCGCTGCCCAACATCATGGCAGGCGTCAACCAGACCATCATGATGAGCCTTGCGATGGTGGTGATCGCCTCGCTGGTGTCGGCCCCCGGATTGGGCGTTCTGGTGCTGCGCGGCATTCGCAACCTTGAGCTGGGTGTCGGGCTGGTGTCGGGCTTTGGTATCGTACTTCTGGCGATCTTGCTGGACCGCGTCACCAAGGCCTCGCTGAATCGTATCAACGCCGCGCAACCCCGATAAGGAGAGAGACAGATGAGCAAACAAGCGAAAGTCTCGATCAAGGGGCTGTACAAAATTTTCGGGGCCACGCCGGAGGCCATGTTGTCCGCCGTCTATGACGGGATCGGCAAAGACGATCTGTTGGAACAGCACGGCCACGTGCTGGGCCTGCAGGACATCAACGTCGACATGGCCCCGGGGGAAACCACGGTGATCATGGGTTTGTCAGGGTCTGGCAAATCGACCTTGATCCGTCACCTGAACCGTCTGATCGAACCCACCGCCGGGGAGGTTCTGATCGATGGCGAAAACGTGCTGGACTATGACGAGGCCCAGCTGCGCCGCCTTCGGCAGGAAAAGATGTCGATGGTGTTTCAGAAATTCGCGCTTTTGCCACATCGCACCGTTTTGCAGAACGCCGCCATGGCGCGGATCGTGCGCGGTGAAGAAGAGGCCGATGCCGAAAAAGCCGCCGCCAAGTGGCTGGATCGTGTCGGGCTGGCGGGTTTTGAGGATCACTATCCACATCAGCTGTCGGGCGGCATGCAACAACGTGTCGGGATCGCCCGCGCGCTGGCCAGCGACAGTGACATCATGCTGATGGACGAGGCGTTCTCGGCGCTTGACCCGCTGATCCGTACCGACATGCAGGACCTGCTGCTTGAGCTGCAGGAAGAGCTGCATAAAACCATCGTCTTTATCACCCATGATCTGGACGAGGCGCTGAAACTGGCCGACCATCTGGTCATCCTGAAAGACGGCTACGTGGTGCAACAGGGCGAGCCGCAGCACATCCTGCTGAACCCCAATGACCCCTATATCGAGGACTTTGTCAGCGATATTAACCGGGCGCGGGTGTTGCGGGTGCGCTCGGTCATGAAGCCGATCAATGGTACCACCAGCTTTGAGGGCGTGGTGGATGCCGATGACAATCTGGAAAAGCTGATCGAGATTTCCGGCGGCGACACCACCCATGCCTATAAGGTGCAGCGTGATGGCGAAGACGTCGGGGTGCTGAAGATGAAAGACTTGGTGCGCGCGCTGGTGCCTGCCGTACCGTCCTCGGACGAAAACACGCTGCGCTAGGCTAAACCGGGATGACATCCACCTGATGGGCGGTCTGATGACCGCCCTCCGACTTCAACGCCCCCTTTACCGGCGCGACGTCGCTGTAATCTCGCCCGATCGCAACCGAGATATGATCATTCGCCGCTAGGGTGTCATTGGTCGGGTCGATCTCGATCCAACCGGTTTCCGCACCGCACCACGCCCGTACCCAGGCATGCATCGCATCCGCCCCTTCCAGTCGGGGTTGGCCCGGCGGGGGATCGGTGCGTAAAAAGCCCGACACATACCCCGCCGGAATGCCCAGACTGCGCAGCGCGCTGATCATCACATGGCTGAGGTCCTGACACACACCGCGTTTGGCGTGAAACGCGTCCAGCGTCGTGGTCGAAACATCCGTGGCACTTGGATCAAAGCTGAAATGTTGATGCACCGCTTGGCTGACGGTTTTGACAGCGGCCAATACTGACATGTCCGCCGTCACCAGCTCTCGGGCGAAGGCGGCGATGTCGGGCTCCAAAGCGATGCGGGGTGATTTGCCCAAAAAGTGATGGGGGGACCAGTTCGCGATGGATTGCACCGCGCCGACCTCGGCCGCCATTCCGGCAAGTGGGCAGCTAAGATCCAGCCTCCCGCCCTTGGCGTCGCGTTGCACCCGGCCCTCAAAGGTGAACTCGACCCGTTCAAGGCGCCGCTCGTGCACCAGTTCGGACAGTTTGTTGCCAAAGAAATCAATCCGCTCGGCCCGGCTGCTGGCGGCCGGGGTGGCGGTGACATTGCTGAAAACAAGGTTTTGCCCCGGGCAAATGCGGGGTTGCAGGCGCAACAATGTCCGATGCACGGCAGCGGGCGTGTCATAGTCATAGGCGATTCTCAGACGGATATCGAACTGCATCGCATCCTCCCCCTAGCCCAGATAATACGCGGTGATGGCATCGGAAATTCCCGCCAGTTCGCCGCGTACCCCTGCAAGACGCTCGCCGGTCATCTCCTGTGGGGATGAAATGGCCAGATCGGTTTGCAGTTTCAGCATCAACCGTTCGACATCCGACATCGCTACGCGCTGCACTGCGTTGGCCAGACGGCGTTCTTCGTCATGCAGTTTATGCGCCTGAAACAGGATCGAGCGCGGATTGTCATCATCCAGCGCCAGCAGATCCACCACCGTATTGCGGCTGCTTTCCACCGAATACCGACGCCGGTGCGCCAAGGTGCTTTCGCCGATTTCCAATGCCACATCCAGGCTGCCGGTGGGCGCATCGGGCGCGGTAAACCGGATCAGCGTCGCGGCGATCTGATCCGCGCGTTCCAAAGCGCGGCCCATGGTCAGGAAACGCCAGCCCGAAAAGCGGAACATGTTTTCATGCACAAGGCCCGAGAAGCCAGCGGTTTTGCGCAGCAGCACTGACATGGCATGCATCGCGTCATCGCCCAGTTGCGCCCGCGTGGAGATATCGGCACTGGCGCGGCGCAGATCGTTCAGGGCGTTCCAGCCATCGGTGGAAAACTGATCGCGGATTTCCGAAGCACACGCGACCGACGCCCCCAACATGTCCAGAATCCCGTCAGGGACTGCGCGGTCTGGCGACAGGCCAAACTGTGTCAGATGCTCGGCGAAATACTCGACCAGAGGCAGAGCATCGGGGCCATGTGTGGCCAGCCGCCGGTTATAGGCCCGCAGCAGGCGCATGCTGGCCTCGGCCCGCTCCACATAGCGGCCCAGCCAGAACAGGTTATCTGCAGCGCGGGCGGGCAACTGGCTGGGCAGGCGTCGCATGAAGGGTTTCTTGGCCTGATGATCGGTCAGAGCTGCCTGTTTGCCGGGCTGATCGGTGACGATCCAGACGTCGGCCACCGTGCCGCCCTTTTGCATCGCCAGCGCCGTGGGGTCGGTGGTTTTGCCGATCCGGGCATAGCCGCCGGGCATCACTGTCCACCCTTTTTCGGTGCGCGCGGCAAAGACCCGCACAACCATCGGGCGGGGCACCAGTTTGCCGTCGATCATGGCGGGCGTCGTCGAAAGCGATACGGCTTCCTGCCCAACAAGCTTGCCTCCTTCAGCGGCCAGCCATTCGGCGACCGGGCGCTGGGCAGTGTCGCGGAACTTGCCTCCAAGGGCGGTGGTTGCACCCAGTTCAAACGGTAGCTGCGAGGACATCGCAGGCCCGATCATCATCCGGTCAAGGTTGTCCAGAACGAAAGCGCGTTCTTTTTCTTGCCCGCACCACCATGTGGCGATGTTTGGCAGCTTTAGCTGTGCGCCGGTCAACTGCTCGCAGATCCGCGGCAAAAAGGCCATCAGGGCGCGCGATTCCAGAACGCCCGAGCCAAGGCAGTTCACCATTGCCACCGCGCCTGACTGCAGCGCCGAGACCATCCCCGGCGTGCCAAGGGCTGAGGTTTCATCCAATTCCAGCGGGTCGGCAAAACGCGAGTCCAGCCGCCGCCACAGCACGCCTACTGGCTCGCGCCCGTGGATGGTGCGTACAGTCAGGGTGCCGTTTTCGACCTTCAGGTCGCCGCCTTCCAGCAGGTCAAACCCCAGATGGCGGGCGATATAGGCATGCTCAAAATAGGTGTCGGTGTGCTGGCCGGGGGTCAGGATACCGACGCGGCCCTCACTCTCTTGGCGAAGCCCATTCAGCGCGCTGCGAAAGCGGTTGAAGAACCCGCCAAGTCTTTCAACATTGGAGTTGGCAAAAAGTTCGCTAAAGACCCGACTGGTGGCCATGCGGTTTTCAATCGCGAACCCCGCGCCTGAAGGCGCCTGAGTGCGATCCCCCAGAACGAACCAGCCACCATCGGGTGAACGGCCAATCTCAAATGCCAGAAAATGCAGAAAATGGCCCGACCGCGGCTGTACCCCAACCAAAGGCCGCAGCCATTCGGGATTGCGCGCGACCAGCTCTGCGGGCAGCAGCCCATCGCGCACCATTGTGCCCGCGCCATAGAGATCGGCAGCGACCTGCTCCAGCAACTCGGCGCGCTGGATGATGCCGTCAGCCACCCCCTGCCATTCGTCGCCCGAGATGATCACCGGCACGTGGCTAAGCGGCCAGTCTCTTTCGGCGGACTCCGGCCCGGTGAACTGACGGTAATACACCCCGGCGTCATGCAGATATTGATCGCCCCGGGCAAAACGGGCCGCCAGTTGGTCTGAACTTTGCGTTGCAAGATGGCGCACCAGCGGCGACCAGACCGGGCGCAAAGCCCCGTCTTCAAACAGCTCGTCCGCGACCCCGCTTGGGGGCGCGTAATGATTCAGCAACGCTTTCATCCCGCCTTGTTACCTGCCGCGAAAGGATTCCCCAAGGATCATAGTCCGGGCGCGCGCCTTAAATCGAGCGTCATCGGGAACTCGGGATGCGGGCATTCATGCGCGGGCCAGTAACTGCCCGCCGTGTGGCCCATCTTTTCAAAGCGCGCCAGACGGCGGGCATCGGCCTCGTTGGTGTTGACGGGGAACGTGTCATAGTTGCGCCCACCGGGATGCGCGACGTGATAGGTGCACCCGCCAAGCGCGCGCCCTGTCCAGGTGTCAAAGACATCAAAGATCAGCGGCGCGTTGACGGGCAAAACCGGATGTAAGGCCTCGGCCGGTTGCCAGGCTTTGAACCGTACCCCGCCGACCGAGACACCGCTTTCGCCGGTGGCATGCAGCGGAATCTGGCGCTGATTACAGGCCACGATATAGCGTTCAGGGTTGGTTGTGGTCAGTTGCACCTGCATGCGCTCCACGGAACTGTCGGTATAGCGCACCGTGCCACCAATTGCGCCACGTTCCCCCATCACATGCCATGGTTCCAGTGCCTGACGCAGCTCCAGATGCACGCCGTCGTATTCCACTTCGCCGGCAAACGGAAAGCGGAACTCGCGCTGGGCTTCAAACCAATCAGCGCGCAGATCAAACCCGTGATCGGACAAATCACGCAGCACATCCATGAAGTCCTGCCACAGGAAGTAGGGCAGCATGAAACGATCATGCAATGCCGTGCCCCAGCGCACCGGTTTGCCCTTCAGCGGCTTGTCCCAGAACCGCGCCATCAAGGCGCGCAGCAGCACTTGTTGGGCAAGGCTCATCTTGGCATCGGGCGGCATTTCAAAACCGCGGAATTCAACAAGCCCTAAGCGCCCGGTGGGGCCGTCGGGAGAGAACAGCTTGTCGACGCAAATCTCGGCCCGGTGGGTGTTGCCGGTGACATCAATCAGGATGTTGCGCAGCAGACGGTCCAGGAGCCATGGCTGGGGCGGAACACCTTCGTCGGGCGAGGGGATCTGCGACAGCGCAATCTCAAGCTCATACAGCGTGTCATGGCGGGCTTCGTCGATACGCGGGGCCTGCGACGTCGGCCCGATGAACAACCCGGCAAACAGATACGACAAAGACGGATGGCGTTGCCAGTGCAGGATCAGCGAGCGCAGCAGATCGGGCCGCCGCAAGAACGGCGAGTCGTGTAGCGTTTCACCGCCTACGACCACATGGTTGCCACCGCCGGTGCCGGTGTGGCGGCCATCAATCATGAACTTGTCGGCCCCCAGACGGGTCTGACGGGCGTCCTCATAGACGCCTGTGGTGATGTCGACGCAGTCCTGCCAGCTGTGGGCGGGCTGGATATTGACCTCGATCACGCCCGGATCAGGCGCCACGCGGATCACGCTTAGCCGCGCGTCATCGGGCGGGGTGTAGCCTTCGATGTGGATCGGCAGGCCCAGTTCCTCGGCGGTGGCTTCGGCGTTCGCCAGAAGCTCCAGATAGTCATCCAGCGCTTCGACAGGCGGCATAAACAGGCACAGCTTGCCATCACGTGGTTCAATCGCAATGGCGGTGCGGACCGCGCCATCTTTTGGATCAATGCCTTGCTCTATGATCCGTTGGCGTGGTTGCCCTTCGTCCCGCGGGGCCGATGACGGTTGCACATGTTCGGGTGTCACCTCAGGGAGCGTGTCGGCCTCTTCGCGCGCGATGCGTTCCAGTTCTGCCATGATCTCCCGCCGTTTCTGGCTCCACTCGGCGTGAAAGTCAGGCAAGGGGGCAAGCGGAACGGAGGGGTCAGTCGTATAGATATACGGGTACTCAGCGGGCGGGACATGCGGCAGCGTGCCCAGCGGCAGGCGAAAGCCCACCGGGCTGTCACCGGGGATCAGGAACAAATGCCCACGCCGGGTTTTCCATGCTTCCGAGCGCCAGCGCTTGCCCGTTGCTTTGCTTTGCCAGCGTTGGATGGGCATTGCATAGCCTGCAGGCGTATCCAGACCGCGCGCGAACACCCGCGCGATACGGGCACGAACCTCGGGGTCTTTCAACTTGGAGTCTTCGGGGGTGACATTTTCTGGCAACCCGGCCTCTTTTAGGATCCACTCGGCGGGGTCCTCATAGGTGGGGCGCACGTAGTCGGGACCGATCCCAAGGTTTTCGGCGAATTTGGTCAGGAACTGATCCGCATTTTCGGGCGTGGCCGTGGACGGATCGGGGGTTTCCCCCGCAACCAGATCAGGGTTCTTCCACACCGGTTTGCCATCGCGCCGCCAATACAGCGAATAGGTCCAGCGCGGCAGGGTTTCGCCCGGATACCATTTGCCCTGACCGTAGTGCAGGAAGCCATTTGGTGCGAAACGGCTGCGCAACCGTCGGATCAGCTTATCGGCCAGATCACGTTTGGTGGGGCCAACAGCGCCTGTGTTCCATTCATCGGCCTCAAAATCGTCGATCGACACGAAAGTCGGCTCGCCCCCCATGGTCAGGCGCATATCCTGCTTGGCCATGATGTCGTCGATCTTGTTGCCAAGCGCGTCCAGCGCGTCCCAGGCTTCATCCGAAAACGGCTTGGTGATGCGCGGGTGTTCGGCGACCCGTTTCACCTCCATCTCAAAGTTGAAATCGACTTCGGCAAAGCTGGCCATGCCGCTGATCGGCGCGGCATTACGGTAATGCGGGGCTGAGCACAGCGGAATATGGCTTTCGCCCGTCAATAGGCCCGAAGTCGGGTCCAGCCCGATCCAGCCCGCACCGGGCAGGAACACCTCGCACCAAGCGTGCAGATCGGTGAAATCGTGGTCGGTGCCCGCAGGGCCATCCAAGGCCTCTAGATCGGGTTTCAGCTGGATCAGATAGCCCGAGGTGAACCGCGCCGCAAAGCCCAGATGGCGCAGCATTTGCACCAACAGCCACGAGGTATCCCGGCAGGAACCGCGCCCGTGCTGCAGGGTCTCTTCGGGGGTTTGCACACCCGGTTCCATGCGGATCACATAGCCGATGTCCTTTTCCAGCTGCGCGTTCAGCCCAACCAGAAAATCCACCGTGCGTTCTGCTTCGCGCGGCACCGTGTCCAGCAGCGCTTTCAGGCGCGGCCCGGCCGGTTCAGGGGTGCGATAGATCGTCAGATCGTCGATCAGCTCTTCGGGGTAGTCGAAGGGGAAGCTCTCGGCCTCTTCATCCACGAAGAAATCGAACGGGTTATAGACCGTCATATCGGCCACCAGATCGACCTCGATCTTCAGTTCGGTCACCGGCTCTGGGAAAACATAGCGCGCCATCCAGTTGCCGTACGGGTCTTGCTGGTGATTTACGAAATGTCCTTCGGGGCTGATCTTCAGCGAATGCGAGATCACCCGCGTGCGCGAATGCGGCGCCGGGCGCAGCCGGATGATCTGGGGCGCCAGCGTAACTGGGCGGTCGTATTTGTAATGGGTGAGGTGGTGGATGCTCGCCTTGATGGCCATGAGGTCTTCCATGTGGTCTTCGTTTCGATGATCACAGGCGCTGGAACGCGGAATGTAAAGTGGTCCGGCGAGAAATGATGAAATGTCTGGTCGCCGAAATTCATCAGCGACCAAGATTTGATCAGTGTTCTGACTACAGTTTCGATGCGTCCGCAGGTTCGGCGGGCTTGAACGCGGCAAGGACGCGCCGCGCGGCAAAAAAGACAGGATCATGGGTGTCTTTCAGGATTTGCACCCGGTCAAACCGGTCAGAGTCAGCGTTTACCGCGTCGCGCAGCGCCTGCCCAAAGGCCATGCGCAGCTCTGTGCCGATGTTGAACTTGCAAATACTGGAGCCGCGCGCCAGTGCCGAGCGTTGCGCCACAGGCACGCCTGAGCCGCCATGGATCACCAATGGCACCGTGGTGACAGCCTCAATCGCGCGGATGCGCTGCTCATCCAGCCCGCCTTCTTTGTCCTGCTGCAAGTGAACATTGCCCACCGATATCGCCATCGCATCCACTCCGGTTTCACGGGCAAATTGCGCGGCGTCATCTGGGTCGGTCCCGGCCGAGTTTTCACCCCCTGAATAGCCGACAAACCCGATCTCACCTTCGCAGGAAATCCCAGCATCATGCGCCATTTCTGCGATCCGCGCGGTTTCGTCGATGTTCTGGTTCAGCGGCTTGCGCGACCCGTCGAACATCAACGAGGTGAACCCGCTGTCTAACGCTTGCTTACACTCGTCAAACGTATAGCCATGATCCAGGTGTGCCACGACGGGCACGCTGGACTGTTCTGCCAGATGGCGGAACATTTTTCCCAACACAGGCAGGGGCGTGTGGTCGCGGCAACTGGGCCCCGCCTGCAAGATCACAGGCACAGATTCGGCCTCAGCAGCGGCGACATAGGCGCGCATTTCCTCCCAGCCTAAAGTGACCAGCCCGGCCACCGCATAGCCCCCGGACAGGGCTGGTTGAACGACGTCTTTCAGTGTTGCTAAGGTCATTTGAACTTTGCCACCATATCCATAATTCCCGGAATTGTTTGCAGCTGCGCTGCATGGGTTGGTTGAAAATACTGCGTCAGTGATCGCTGGCTAAGCCCGCCCAGAATGGTGAAGTAATACATCTGGTATCCGGGCAAAACGGCGCAGGGGTGATACCCTTTGTCGATCAGGACCGTTGAGCCATCAACGACGTGATAGGCGTCACCCGGCGTGTTCTCGGCGCGCTGAAGCATCTGAAGCCCCGAGCCATATTGCGGCTTGAAGCGAAAGTTATAGGTTTCGTCATGGCGGGTTTCGATCAGCGTGCCATCCGCGTCGCGGCGGTCGGTGTCATGCTTATGCGACGGAAACCCCGACCAGCCCCCTTCACCAACCGTATACAGTTCACTGACCAGCAGACGACCGACGCGGTCGTGGCAGTCGGCGCCCAGAATATGCTTGATTTTGCGATGGGTCTTGGTGTCGTCAGAGCCATACTGAACCACATCCAACTGATCGGCGCGCACATCGAACGGCGCCAGCACTTTGTCGTATTTGGCTCCGGCTATGAAGGTCTCTGTGGTGTCGGTTTTACAGGTAAGGCGCACCTTGGCACCGACCGGCGCATAGACACCTTCTGGGTCGCCATCCCAAACATCCGCAGTGCGGTTGCCCAGATCATGAAAGCGAGCACCGTCCACCTTAACATCCACCGTGCCGGTGGCGGGTACAATGCAGGTTTCATAGCCGGGCAGGGCGTACTCGAACACCTCGCCCCGGTTCAGTTTGACGATGTTGAAATAGTTCAGGGGCACCCGCGCGTCCTCGACATCGACGATGGGCCGGTTCTTGTTGTCGTAAGGGGCAATATGCATGGCGTGTCCTTTCAGCAATCGGTGGCGCCGGGATGCGAATCCAAAAAGGTCTCCAGCTCGGCTGTGGTGGGCATGGCGCCAGCACAGCCGGGCTGTGACACAACGATCGACGCACAGGCCGAGCCGCGCAGGACCGCGCTGCGCAGGTCATGCCCCGCCGCGACAGAGGCCAGCATTCCGGCCATGAAACTGTCTCCGGCGCCGTTAGGTTTAACGGCAGTGACGGGGAAGATGCCGGTGCGGATTTCCTGCTGTGCCGTAAGGGTGATCGCGCCCTGATGCCCCATTTTATAGATCACCAGTTTGCCTTTCGCGGCCAGTTCGCGGGCCTTATCCAACCCCTTGTCCAAACCGCCCGCCATAAAACCAAACTCCTCGTCATTGCCGACGATCAGATCGCTTTCGTCGCCGGCGCGGCTTAACACCTGCGCCGCCACATCCGCCGAAGGCCAGCTGTACGGGCGGTAATCAATGTCAAAGATCACAGGCAACCCGGCAGCTCGGCCCTGTTCAAACGCATGAAAAGTAGCGCTGCGCGAAGGTTCAGCCGCAAAAACCGTACCGGCGGTGATCAGTGCGCTGAAACGGGTGTAATCGACCGCGTCCATGTCTTTGGCGGTGACCTGAAAGTCGGCCGCCCCGTTGCGATAAATGACATTTTGAAAGTCTTCTAAACGGCTTTCATAAACGGCCAGCGAGGTTCGCGCCTCGCCCCCTACGGTGCGCACATAGCGGGTGTCGACGCCGTAGTCTCGTAGCCGGTTCATACAAAAGCGCCCGACCGCGTCATCCGATACCGAAGTCACCAATGCGCTGGTGCAGCCAAGTTTCGTAAGCCCGACGCAAATGTTGGCAGACGAGCCGCCTAAATCTGCGCGAAACGCTTTGGCATCTTCGCTTTTTACCCCAACCGGATCAGCGAAAACATCCATGCCCGCCCGCCCGAACACGGCGAAGTCTCCTTTGCGAATGGCGTCTAAAACTTTCATCTGCGCAGCCCTTTTTGCCTTGCCATACAGGTTCATGCGCCTGCATCCGTCGCCCCGGTCTGGGAAAAAACTTTGGCGGGCGTCTGAATGGCGCTTGCGCGCTTTGTAGACTCGCGGTACGGTTTTTGCAACCGGTTGCAAACCGTGAAATGAGTCAGGGAGGACCGAGGAGTGACTCAGATCGGCGTTGGTATTTTGGGGGGTGGCTACATGGGCAAGGCCCATGCCGTGGCCATGTCTTCGGTCGGGGCTGTATTCAATACGGCGCTGCGGCCGCGGCTTGAAATGGTGTGCGCAACGACTGATGAAAGCGCCGAGCGCTATCGCCAGTCCTATGGGTTTGCGCGTGCCACTAGCGATTGGCGGGCGTTGGTAGAGGACGACAAGGTCGAGGCCATTGTCATCGCGACGCCGCAGGAAATGCATCGCCCCATCGCCGAAGCTGCCTTTGCCAGGGGGAAGCCGGTTTTGTGTGAAAAGCCGTTGGGCGCGTCACTGAACGATAGTGCCGCGATGGTCGCCGCCGCCGAGGCCGCAGGCGTGGCAAATATGGTCGGGTTTAACTACATCCGAACCCCGGCCAGCCAATACGCCCGGCAGCTGATCGCTGCGGGGGAAATCGGTGAAATCACGTGGTTTCGTGGCGAGCATACCGAAGATTTCTATGCTGATCCCAAGACCCCGGCGACTTGGCGTACCAGCGGCAAGGCCAATGGTACGATGGGCGATCTGGCGCCACATATGGTCAACGCCGCGCTGGCGCTGATGGGGCCAATAGAGCGCGTGTTGGCCGAGGTTGAAACCGTTCACGCGACCCGACCCGGTGGCAAAGTCACGAACGACGACCACGCGCAGATGATGGTGCGTTTTGCCAATGGCGCGATGGGGTCGATGTATTTCAGCCGCATCGCAACCGGGCGCAAGATGGGTTATGCCTATGAAATATCAGGGACAAAAGGCGCGATCCGTTTCGATCAAGAGGATCAGAACGCGCTGTGGCTCTATCGGATGGACGAGCCCGAGGCGGAACGTGGCTTTCGCAAAATCCTGACCGGCCCTGCCCACCCAGATTACGAACCCTTCTGCCAAGGGCCCGGCCATGGCACGGGCTATCAGGATCAGATCATCATCGAAGCGCGAGACTTTTTGCAGGCGATTGAAACTGGCGCGCCGGTCTGGCCCACCTTTCGGGACGGCCACGAGGTCAACCGGGTGATTGCAGCGGGGTTTGCCTCGGATGCGGCGCAAACTTGGAAGTTTATCAAAGACTTCTGAACAATGGAGGCTCGCCCGAATGAGCATCAAGATTGCCAACGCGCCTTGTTCCTGGGGGGTTGAATTCGCGGATGATCCGCGCAACCCGTCTTGGCAAACGGTGCTGAAAGAATGCGCCCAAGCGGGCTATACCGGCATTGAGCTGGGCCCGGTGGGTTTCATGCCAGAAGACCCCGCTGTTCTAGGCGACGCCTTGGCCGAGCATGATCTTGAACTTGTCGGCGGCGTGGTGTTTCGCCCGTTCCATGATCCGGCTGCCTGGGACGAGGTGCTGGACGCTACGCATCGCACTGCCCGTGCGCTGAGGGCGCATGGGGCGCAGCATCTGGTGCTGATCGACTCGATTTCGCCGCGCCGTGCACCCACGGCGGGCCGTGCGGCAGAGGCAGAGCAGATGGAGGCCGCAGAGTGGGCCGCTTTTCGCGACCGCATTGCCCAAAGCGCCCGCATCGGCGTTGAGGAATACGGCCTGACGGTTGGTATTCATGCCCATGCCGCCGGGTTCATCGACTTTGAGCCAGAGCTGGAACGCCTGCTGGACGAGGTTGACGAAAAGATCCTAAAGATTTGTTTCGATACCGGTCATCACTCCTATGCGGGCTATGATCCGGTGGCCTTCATGAAGCGGCATGCAGACCGTATTTCCTATATGCATTTCAAAGACATAGACCCAAAGGTCAAGGCCGGGGTAATCGCCAATCGCACCGGGTTCTATGACGCCTGCGGTCAGGGGATATTTTGCAAGCTGGGGCAGGGGGATGTGGATTTTCCGGCGGTGCGGCAGGTGCTGTTGGATGCGGGGTTCAGCGGCTGGTGTACAGTCGAACAGGACATCGACCCGACGCTGGATGTCACCCCGCGTGAGGACAACCGATACAATCGCGAATACCTGAAAAGCATCGGTTTTTAGCGATACACAAGTGATGCACAAGCGATGCACATCCCATGCATACGCGGTGCGGATTGGCAGTAGGGAGCAATGCCATGACGAAACTGAAATGGGGCATGATCGGGGGCGGCGAAGGCAGCCAGATCGGACCGGCACACCGGTTGGGCGCGCTGGCAGACGGGCGGTTTGAAATGACCGCGGGTGCGCTGGATCATCGGCCCGAGGCCGGGCGCGCCTATGCCCGGACACTTGGGATCGCGGCCGACCGCGCCTATGGCGATTGGCAGGAAATGCTGGCGGGTGAAAAGGACCGGAAGGATCGGATTGATCTGGTGACCGTCGCCACCCCCAATGCCACGCATTTTGAGATCACCAAAGCCTATCTGGAGGCGGGCTTTAACGTGCTGTGCGAAAAGCCGATGACCATGACGGTGGAGGAGGGCGAGGAGATCGTCCGCGTGGCCGAAAAATCCGGCAAGATCTGCGCCGTGAACTATTGCTACAGTGCCTATCCCATGGTGCGACAGGCCCGCGCCATGGTGCGCGCAGCAGAGATCGGCAAGGTGCGGCTGGTCGTGACCAATTTCGCCCACGGCCATCACGGCGATGCCACGGATGCCGACAATCCGCGCGTGCGCTGGCGCTATGATCCGGCGATGGCTGGCGTTTCAGGCCAGTTTGCCGATTGCGGCATTCATGCGCTGCACATGGCCAGTTTCATCTGCGATGATAAGGTCAAAACGCTGAGCGCCGATTTCGCGTCAACCATCCCAAGCCGCGTCTTGGAGGATGACGCGATGGTCAATTTCCGGATGGAAGGCGGCACGGTGGGGCGGTTGTGGACCAGCTCGGTTGCGATTGGGCGGCAGCACGGGTTCGACATTCAGGTGTTCGGGGAAACCGGAGGGCTGCGCTGGGCCTCGGAACAGCCCAACCAGCTGATCTATACCCCCGTGGGGGGACGCACACAGATCATCGAAAAAGGCGAAAGCGGGCTGCATGAAGATGCGCAGCGGCTGAGCCGTGTCGCCATCGCGCACCCCGAAGGGTTTCCTTTGGCCGTGGCCAATATCTATTGCGATCTGGCAGATGCGATTGCGGGCGAGGCACGCGACGGGTTGCCCAATGCCGCTGATGGCGTGCGGTCGATGGCGGCGGTGCACACGGCGGTGGCGTCCGCCCAAGAGGGCGGAGCGTGGTTGGACGCCCGGCCTTCGATCTTCAGGGATTAGAGCAGGGCGCGCTTACGGCTTTGGCCGAAGGGTGGCGCGCTCGATCACTGAACAGGGGTAAATGCGCGCCTCGGGCAGACGCTCGGGCGTGTCCAGCATCGCGACCATCAGTTCGATCGAGGAGTCCACGATTTGCCCGATTGGCTGGTGGATCGTGGTCAGGTTGATGTTTTCCCAGCGCGACATTTCCATGTCGTTCAGCCCGATGATCCCGATATCATCCGGGCAGGACAGCCCGCTGTCCTTGATCGCCGAGAGCGCCCCGATCGAGAGCACATCATCGCCGCAGAAATACGCCTGCGCCGGGGTGTCCTGCAGCAGGCGCATCATCGCCTGACGGCCCGCGTCAAACGAATAAGCGCTGGCGAAGCTGGAAGTGGTTGCGATCTGCGGGTGGTTTGCCATTTGTGACATGAACCCGGTATGGCGATCCTGGGTCGAGGTGGCGCTTTGCGGCCCGCCAAGGAACGCCACCCGGCTGTACCCCCGCGCCACCAGTTCGCGCGCCGCCATTCGCCCGCATTCCACGTTGTCGATCCCGACGACATGCACCTGCGGGGTTGTGGCCGACCGGCCAAAGGCATGCACCACCGGGATGCCCGCATCGCGGAAGGCTTTGGAAAACAATGCTGGTAAGGTCGACGATGCCACGATCACCCCATCCACCGAATATTGCCGCATCATGCGGACAGAGTTTTCCGGGTCTACCTCGTCTGACAGGTTCACCAGCAGTGGGCGCAATCCGCTGTCTTGCAGGCCGCGGGTAAAGCGGTCAAAGACCTCCAGAAAGATCGGGTTGTGGAAGTTGTTCGACACCAGCCCGATCAGTTTCGTGCGCCCGGTGGTCAGGGACGATGCCAGCGCGTTGGGGCTATAGCCCAGTTCTTTTGCGGCTTTTTCCACCTTGCGGCGCATCTTGGCCGAGACTGAGGCGCCATCGGTAAAAGTGCGCGACACGGCCGAGCGGGACACTCCGGCACGTTCGGCGACCTCTTTCAGCGTGACGGCCATTGCAAGCAGCCCCCATTGGGTTGACGGTTCAGATGATGACCGCACCATGAACGCCGGCGCGTTGAAACGCAACCGGTTGCAAGTATACGGCCCTTAGGCGGGATCAGCAGGCGTACGTGGGGCTGTCAGAGCATATACAAACTCTCGGGGTGAAGGGCTTAGGTGGCGTCAGGCCCCATGATCATCCAATGGGTGCCAAAACGATCCTTGGTCATGCCAAATCCCTGGCTGAAAAACGTGGCTTCAAACGGCATGATGACCTCGCCGCCCTCATTCAGCTGATCATAAAGCCCCTTGGCCCTTTCAACCGTGTCGCAGCTATACGACACCGACACCGCCTGCTGCGGCAACCCCGGAAAGCCCACCGGGTTGTCCGAGGCCATCAGCAACGACCCGTCGGGCAAAGCGAACTGCGCATGCATGATCCGGTCCGAGGGCGGCATGCCTGCATCTTCGGGCGCGTCGTGATAGGTCATCGACATCATGTCAGAACCGCCAAACACCTTCATATAAAACGCCATCGCCTCGGCGCAGCAGTCCTCGAAATGGATATAGGGGATAAAGGGCATGGGAACCTCGTAATTTTAACCTTTCGCCCCGTCAGCCTAGCACAGCCCGCATTGCGCAACCGACCACAAACGCATAGAAGGCCCCAAAATCAGATGATGGAGGCCCGCTATGGGGTTCAAAACCGGTATCGTGGGCCTGCCCAACGTGGGCAAATCGACCCTGTTTAACGCGCTGACGAAAACCGCAGCGGCGCAGGCGGCGAACTTCCCGTTCTGCACCATTGAACCCAACGTGGGCGAAGTGGCCGTGCCCGACGCGCGGCTGGACAATCTGGCCGAACTGGCGGGCTCCAAACAGATCATCCCCTCGCGCATGACCTTTGTGGACATCGCCGGTCTGGTGAAAGGCGCGTCCAAGGGCGAAGGCCTGGGCAACCAGTTCCTGGCCAACATCCGCGAATGTGACGCCATCGCCCACGTCCTGCGCTGTTTCGAAGACGGCGATGTCACCCATGTGGAAGGCCGCGTGAACCCCGTCGAAGACGCCGAGGTGATCGAGACCGAGCTGATGCTGGCCGACATGGAAAGCATCGAAAAGCGTCTGCAAAACATCGTGCGCAAAGTGCGCGGCGGCGACAAAGAAGCGGTTCAACAAGAACGCCTGCTGCGCGCCGCGATGGACGCGCTGGAAAACGGCAAACCGGCCCGCACGGTTGAGGTGGACGAAGAAGACGCCAAAGCCTGGGCCATGCTGCAACTGCTGACCACCAAGCCGATCCTTTATGTCTGCAACGTGGCCGAAGACGAAGCGTCTGAGGGCAACGAACACTCTGCCGCTGTCGCTAAGATGGCCGCTGATCAAGGCGCGGCCTCGGTCGTGATTTCCGCCAAGATCGAAGAGGAAATCAGTCAGTTGGACGCGGATGAGGCCGAGATGTTCCTGGGCGAACTGGGCCTTGAAGAAGCGGGCCTCGACCGCCTGATCCGCGCCGGGCACACCCTGCTGAACCTGCAAACCTATTTCACCGTCGGCCCCAAAGAGGCTCGCGCCTGGACCATCCCCATCGGCGCCTCGGCCCCGCAAGCGGCAGGCGTCATCCACGGCGATTTCGAAAAAGGTTTCATCCGCGCCGAAACCATCGCCTATGACGACTTCATCGCCGCCGGCAGCGAACAAGCCGCCAAAGAGGCCGGCAAAATGCGCGCGGAAGGCAAGGGCTACGTGGTGCAAGACGGCGACGTGATGCACTTCTTGTTCAATACCTGATACCTCCCAGAAGAGATGTTTCCTGTGCCAAGCGGAGAACAAGGCAAGGAAGGTGTCGACTTGTGACGGTCCTGGCCCCAAAAGGGCCCCGGATTGCGCATCTTGGTGCTCGATCAGCCTAAGTGACTGGCGTGCTTGCAGAAATGCGGTGGCTCTTGCTTAAAGTACCAAGAATTTACTCAGGAAAAGTGCTGCCACCGCCCGCATGCCACGCAAGGGAAGCAAGCGCGGGAAATCGAAAGAAATCCTACGCAATCAGGGTTTGCTTCAAGTCCGGAAAAACAAAAGAAAAGGCCGCCCGAGGCGACCCAATCAAACACACAAAACTGTATGGTGGCGGAGACGAAGGGATTCGAACCCTCGAGACGGTTTCCCGCCTACTCCCTTAGCAGGGGAGCGCCTTCGACCACTCGGCCACGTCTCCGTCGACCCGTTTATCGAGACTGGCGACGGGGGGCAAGAGGGGCGCGCGAAGAAATCTTAGCTGCGCGCGCGAGGGGCCGTTTCGGGGCATGCACATCCCATGCACAACCGATGCACATTCCATGCATACGCCCCGCAGATCGCGCATCCGGTGGTTGATCGACCCCGAACCTGCGTTAAGCTGCCCACAGGACGGGGTGCTTATGTTTGATAGATCGCTTCATACCGGAAATGTTGCCGTTGCTTTTGCCACCGTTGCCAGCGCGGCGGCGGACCCTTTGACCCTTGGCGTGGCAGGGGCGTTGATCTCAGGCGCGCTATCGGGGACCGAGCTTTTCAAAAACGCCAACCGCGCGCAAAAGTCGCTGGCCAAAGAGATGACGGATGTGATGCAGGCCAGCATTGCGGAGGCCGACATGCCCGAAGACCGCCGCAAACACGTCACGCAGATGTTGTCGATCTTTCCGCCGGGGATCGAAGATCTGGCACGAGGCAGCATGGTGGCAAGCACCATCGCGAACAACATGCGCGCATTTGTGGCGGCAAATGCCCGCGACGGGGTCCATAAAGGCGACGATGAACTTGATGCATATGCACAAGTGATGCGCGAAACCCTTGCCCCGTTTCTGACCCCCGACACGCTGATCGAAGGAATGCTGGCCGAGCTTCTGGCGCGCTCGGAAAAATCCGGTGATGCGGACCGTATGCGCGATGAAGGCATAACTGAGAAAGCCATCATCCGGCTGGCGCAGCGGATCGCGGGGGAAACCGACGATCTGGGCCGGGCCTGGCTGGAGCTGCAAAATGCCATGGATATCGCGGTGCGAGTGCAGCAGGAGGGGCGGGTGCCGTCAAACCACGGGGATTTCGTGGATGAGGTGCTGAAACGCGTGACGGCGCTGTCGGCGGAGGGTGAATACACCCAGGCCGGGGATGAGATCGCCGAGGCTTTGGCCAAGGTCGAGGCCGAGAAAGCCCGGCTGCTGCGCTCGGGCATTGAAATGGCGATGCTGGCCGGGGACAGCGCCCGCACCGCCGCGCTGCTGGTGCAACAGGCCGAGGCCGAGGGCTCAATTGGGTACCAAGAACTACGGGCTTTGCATAAGCCGTTCTACGAAAGAGGCCGTGACGAAGGGCTGGCGTTGGATTTGAACATCGCGATAGATTTGGCGCGGATAATACTCTCGCGCAGTCGTGATAGTGGGACACGCTGCGCAGCTTGGAACATTCTCGGGCTCTCATTGCAGGTCTCAGGAGCACATCAAGTTGATCCGTCAGGATTGGAGCGGGCTGTCGATGCCTTTCGAGAGGCGCTTGGATTTGCCGCGGATGGCTGCTCGCGTGAAGAACTCGCAATGACCCAAAACAATCTTGGAATTGCGCTGGGGCAACTGGGAGGACGCGAAGACAGCGGAGCGCTGATGGCGCAAGCTGTTTCCGCGTTCAAAGATGGGTTGAAAACCTGCTCTCAAGAACGCTCACCAGCTCGCTGGGCTTTGCTGCAAACCAATCTAGGGGCTGCACTCCAAGAATTAGGTATGCGCCAGAACAGTGCTGCAACACTTCGGGCTGCGGTTGATGCGTTTGAAAAGGCATTGCAGGAACGACACCCTACCCGAAACCCAATCGACTGGGCGGCAACTCAAAGTAATTTAGGAATAGCATATATTGAGCTTGCAAAACACGCGCAGGATCAAACCTATCTTACATTGGCGTTGCAAGCCTTCGAGTCTGCTTTGAGAGAGCGGCGGCGAGAGAAACAGCCGCTTGCTTGGGCTGAGACCCAAGACAATCGGGGCAGCGCCCTACGTTTGCTTGGGATGCTCCAGGGCGATCCTGGCCAACTTGAACTGGCTCAAATGGCCCATGAGGATGCGCTTCTAGAATTCAGCCAAGATAGGGTGCCGATGAGTTGGGCGAAGACCCAAGGCAATCTGGCCAATGTACATCTCGCGTTCTTTGATGTGACGGATGAGGCCGAGCATCTGGATCAGGCGTTGAACCACTCCCAGGCGGCGCGGGAGGTGTTCGCGCAGGCCGGGGCCAATCAGTATCTGGCAATCACTGATGCTAACATCGCCAAGATCGAAGCGCGGCGGGCGGGGTAAGGTCTGCTCGGTGCGTTAGAAATCCGGGCGGTTTTGCGGTAGGCTGGGGCAGTGAGGTTTGCAAAGGGATCGTGTGATGATCAGCGTATTGCGTCGTTTCAGTGTGATTGCCGCCCTGTCTTTGGCGGCGGGGCCGGGGTGGGCCTCGGGCGATATCCCGGCTTGGTTGCAGCGGCATGTGGGCGTGGGGGAAGGCCAGATCGCGCCGGTGGTGTTGCAGCGCGCGCGGGAGTTGCACCAACGTAAGCGGGCCGAGGGTGCGGTGCGCAACCCGTGTTACTTTGCCATGGACGCCACCCGCCCCAGCACCGGCAGCGACGGTCAGCCGGGGCGGCGGTTTTACGTGATCTGCGAGGGGGACCGGACCTTTCGCGCGACCTCCTCGGGCTATGGGAATGGCCGCAAGCTGGAGCGCGCGAATTTCGCCAATGGCCGCGAATGCGCGCGCAATTTCAGCAATGCCGAAGGATCGAAACTGACGGCGGGCGGGAATTATGTGACGGCGGAAACGCGGACCTCGTTCAAGGGCTATCACACCCAGTCGGGCAAGCGTACGCCGTTTTACCGCACCTTCATTCTGTTCGATGGTGAGGGCGAGACCCGCAACGCGCGTGAACGCGCCATCGGTGGGCACAGGGCGGCGTTTTTGCGCTGGCAATGCCGGTTTGAGAACCCCGGCAGCTCTCATGCCGATGCGGAGGGGTATGTGCCTTACGGGCGGCTGGTGGATTACACCAGTGGCCGCAGCAACGGGTGTACGACATGGTCCGAGGAGGTTTCAGCCGAGATTGTCGGGATGGTCGAGGGCAACCCGGCGGCGCTGTATATTTACCCCGAGGGCAAAGACATCAACGCCGTCGCCCGCGCGGTGCAAAAGGGGCGTTCGTTGGGCGCAGAGGGGCTTTATTGGAATGCCTCGTGCTTGGGCAAAATCGGCACGCCGAAGTTCTGGCCCAAACGCAAGCTGCAGCCGATCATCAACGACTGGCGCCGGTCGCTGCCCAAGCAGCCACCAAGGGTTTTGCCGATTTGTCAGTGATTTCGGGGTGGCATAGCCCAAGTCGCGTGCAGTCAGACGAAACCTGGTTTGACGTGTCGGTTTAAACATCCTGTGTGGGCGGAGAGCGGTCGTTCGCTGCGATAAACTTGAAGGTCTGTTTCGATTTCTAGGACTACAAATCTTTGTCTAAAGTTTTCCCTTTCCAACACCAACTGCGGAACACTCCTGAAAAACCCGGTGTTCGCAATTCGCACAGACCTTTGGGTCCAACAACGGAAGAACTTCGGCGATCGCGTCGCGTTTTGAAAGGTGGATGTGCTCTTTGGTAAGAGCTTTCATGACCTTGAAACGAGCCAGCTTGGAGATCGTCTTGGGGGTTTTGGTCTGCAGGTGGAAACTGCCACCACGGCCATGGCGGCGCTTTGCTTCTTCGATGAGCAAGTCGGCGCCGGGCATGTCGATCTCTCCCACGCCTTTAACGATAAAGATCATGTGTTTTTGCTGGGGGCGATCCTGTTCAAAACGCCGAAACTGGCGCCGGATATGTTCGACAGAACCAAAATACAACGGACCATCAAGGCGCGAGATCATAAGTTGCGGGCATTCTGGCAAGTTGTTCGATTCTGCGTTCTTGAACATACGGGTCGGTGTAGACGGGTCTGGCGCCCCGACACCGACGAATGGGTGAGCTGTCTGGTTCAGAAACAGGCCGAGCGACAGCAGGACGCCCGCGTAGATGGCGAACTCTAGATCAAGCAAGAGTGCAGAGCCAAAAGTTACCAGCGCGATCGCCGCTTCTGGTTTTGAAGTTGTCAGGATGTGACGGATTTCTCGAAGATCAATAAGGCGGAGCGCCACCAGAAGAATAACGCCCGCCATCGCTGATATTGGGACATAGGCAAAGAGTGGAGCAACGAACAACAAAATTAGGAACAGGAAGATCGCGGCGAAGAGTGCTGAGAGAGGGGTTGCTGCGCCGCTATCATAGTTGACGCCTGAACGCGTGAACGAAGCCGACCCGGGATAGCAACGGAATAGAGAGCCTACAATATTGGACAGGCCCTGCCCAACGAACTCTCGATTCCCATCGATCATCTGGCCAGATTTAAGCGCGATAGCGCGCGAGACAGACATCGCCTCAAGCAAGCCAACGATGGCGATCGCCATGGCAGAAGAACTCAGGTCCTGTACAGCACCTATACTGATCTGAGGAAAGGAGAATTCGGGGACGACCCCGTCGATACGACCGATCGTGGCAAGCCCAGTCTCCGCCCCACCCATGCCAAGGCTCAGAAGTGTGGCGAGGAACAATGCGATCAAATAATTGGGCCACGTCGGACGAAATGCCTTGACCGCAAGGCCCGCCCCAAATGCCGCGCCCGTTATGGTGACCGCGCGCCAGTCGGCCATACCAATTCCGCGCGCGAGGCCACTGACGTAGGCGCCAAGATCATCGGGGCGAGGCAGATCGATCCCCAGAGCCTTGTCCATTTGGCTTAGCGCAATCAGGATCGCTGCACCGGTAACAAAGCCGGTCATGACCGAGTGGGAAACGAAATCGACCAAGGCCCCAAGCCGCGCAAGGCCCAGAGCAAGCTGAATGATACCCACAAGCAGTGCCAGCAAGATTGCGTTTGCGATGAACTCGGGTGAGCCGGGCGCGTGTGTGCCCGCCAATGCTCCGAATACAAGAACAGAAATCGCTGTCGTTGGGCCGGAAACCGCGTGCCAGCTTGACCCGGTTAGGGCTGAGACAACCGGAGTAATCATCGCCGTGTAGAAACCGTATTCTGGCGGAAGTCCTGCAATGGCTGCGAAGGCTACGCCCTGAGGCAGAACCAGTGACGCGCCTGTCAATCCCGCGAAGAGGTCAGCGCGCAGGCTGCGCGGCGAGATCCGCCCGATCCAATCGGGGAACAGTGAAATGCTGGCAATATATCGGGCGGCACTCCGCACTATCCCGTGCATGGCTCCTCCAACTTACGACGCTTGACCAAGAGAAGCGCCTGATCAGGCGTTATTACGTGTGGGGTGCGGATATCGTTCTTGCCAAGTTGGGGGTAGTTCAGAAAAAGTAACGGGTATGAAATTTGGATATAGGGTTAAATGATCAAGGTTCAGCATATCGAAATGCTCTTGGCGATTGATCGCGCGGGCAGCATTCGCGCGGCGTCAAAGCTGTTGGGCAAAACACAGCCCGCTGTGACCAAGGCGTTGCGTCAGGCAGAGTCCGAACTGGGCGTTGCGATATTCAAACGCGCGGCCAGCGGAGTCGTCCTTACCGAAGAGGGCAAAGTTGTCCTTCGACGCGCGCGGGTTATCCAATCCGAACTTCGAAAGTTGCAGGAAGACGTGGACCAACGGCGCGGTTTAGCGACGGGGCGCCTGAACGTCACCGTGTCCCCTCTTGCCGCCAGTCGGATCGTCGGCGGCACCATCAAGCGGTTTAAACGCAAATTTCCGGGCGTACATGTTCAGATCAGCAGTGGGCATGAGCCGATGGCTTTTGGTCCTGTACGCGAAGGGCAAGTCGATCTTGTGATTGGCCCGGAACCGCATGAATCCGATTCTGCCGGATTGTCTGTACATTTTTTGGTGGAAACTTCGATTGTGGTCATCACTGGTTCTACGTCGAAATGGAAGAACGCAACCTCGCTAGCGGACGTTCTTGAGGGGGACTGGCTGATGATTGGAACGCGCGCGCGGCTTCCGTTTTTACAGCAGCGCTTTTTTGGACTTGGCCTAACCCCGCCTGAGCCAATGATCACATCAGATTCGATTATTAGCGTGCTCTCAATGGTTCAGGACAGCGACCTACTGTGCACCTTTCCGGAAATGTTGCTTGATGAGGCAGAGACCAAATGGCGGATCAGGGCACTTGATTTACGCGAGCCGCTGCAATCCGCCCGTGTCGCCATTACAATGTCATCAGAACGCCCCCCAACACCTGCGGTTCAATATTTCTGCGACTGTGCGCTGCAGGTGTCAAAGAACGAATTCGGCTGACATATTCCTAAAGGTAATATCCATAAACATTTGAGACCTCCCAGGTGAGGCCCGTGTCCTGTAGTTTCTCCTAGTCTGGATCAGCGCCCGTTGGGGCTGCCGGAAATTGGGGAGGGAGACATGAACATTCTATTCATCATGTATGACCAGCTGCGGTTTGATTACCTCAGCTGTGCGGGCCATCCCTTTTTACATACCCCGAACTTCGACCGCGTCGCGGCAAATGGCGTGCGGTTCACAAACGCATATGTTCAGTCACCAATCTGCGGTGCGTCGCGGATGAGCTTTTATACCGGGCGCTATGTCTCGTCGCATGGAGCGCAGTGGAACGGCTTTCCTTTACGTGTAGGAGAAGTGACGCTGGGTGATCACCTGCGAGAACACGGCATGGATTGCTGGCTTCTTGGCAAGACCCATATGAAGGCTGATGCCAAAGGGATGGCACGGCTTGGCCTGTCGGCAGACAGCACCATAGGTGCACGGCAATCCGATTGCGGCTTCGATGCCTGGGCGCGCGATGATGGTCTTTGGGGGCAAGGGCCCGATGGGCTCTATGACAGTAAGCGGTCCCCTTACAACGAGTATCTAAAATCCAAGGGATATGATGGGGAAAACCCTTGGGCGGACTACGCAAATGCTGGGATTAGCGATGATCAGATCGCCTCTGGCTGGATGTTCCGGAATGCCGACAAACCCGCCAATATCCGCGAAGAGGACAGCGAAACACCCTGGCTCACTTCGGAAGCGATACGTTTTATCGACGAGACTAAAGGCCCTTGGTGCGCCCATGTCTCGTTTATTAAGCCGCATTGGCCCTATATTGTGCCGTCCCCGTATCACGACATGTACGGTCACAACCAAATTCAGCAGCCACGGCGTCATGCGTCGGAGCTTGATAAGCCGCACCCCGTTTTGGCCGCCTATCAAGACACGCGCGTAGCCACTGCATTCCAACAGGATGATGTCCGCGAGAAAGTCATCCCTGCCTACATGGGACTAATCAAACAATGTGATGACCAGCTGGGTCGTCTGTTGGACCATCTGGAAGCCAGCGGTCAGATGAAGGACACCATGATCGTCTTGACGTCAGATCATGGTGACTATCTGGGCGACCACTGGTTGGGCGAGAAAGACTTCTTCCATGAGGCCGCCGTTAAAATTCCTCTGATCATATTCGATCCCCGGGCCGGCGCAGACTCTACGCGCGGTACGACGTGCGATGCGCTGGTAGAGTCAATCGACTTGGCGGCGACTTTTGTCGAAGCCGCAGGTGGCGAGGTGCCAGACCATATCATTGAGGGCAAATCCTTGATGCCGTGGCTGCGTGGTGAAACGATCGACGGTTGGCGAGAGTATGTCATCAGCGAATATGACTATTCGGTCACGCCGCGCTGCAAAGCCCTGGGTGTCAGCCCCCGCGATGCACGCATGTTCATGGTCTTTGATGGCCGCTGGAAACTGATCCATTTCGAAGGCGGATTCCGCCCGATGCTGTTCGATCTGGAAACAGACCCTGATGAGTTCACAGATCTTGGCGCAGATCCCGCGTTTCAGGACCAAATCGACCGCTTGTATGGCTACCTTGGCGCTTGGGGGCGGCGCATGTCGCAACGCGTGACGGTGTCTGACACGGATATTCAGAATATGCGCGGGGCCTCCCTGAGGCGGGGCATCATGCCCTTCCTTGTTGATGGAAGTGAAGTACCAGCTGAACTGACGCAGAAGTACCACGGCCCAGTCCGCCAGACGTTCGTTCCAATGACTCAGAGCGAGGAGGAAAACCATGGAAATTGATCCCCCTAACAAGGGCCAAGTGTTCGATAAACACTTTGCCGATCGTATCGCTGTTCTCTTCGCGGCAGTCATCGTCCTGTATTCCGCATCTGGTCCGATCAGCGAATTCGTTCGTTGGTTTATCGAGACGACCACGCCCGCGTTTGACGAAATGAGCCGCAGGGACCAGCGCGTCTTTTTGCGCGAACATTGGTTGGGAAGCACCTATCGCAGCTTCGAGCAATCGTTCCTGCTGCCAACAGGTCTGATCATCGGCCTGCCCATTGTACTTAGTTTTGTCGTCACACTTCTGACCCTGCACCGCAAAGAAGGTCTGCGCTGGCTCAACTGGACAATGGCTGGTCTGGCCGTCGCTGCGTTCGTCAGTTGGATTGTCGTGATCTTTGCCAGCGACGCTGGTGTTCTACCGTCGGCCCGTGCGCTCGACTATGTCATGTTCCCGCTCGCATCAGTGATCACCCTGTACCTGACCTATCGCCTATTTGGTGGGTTCATCGTGGCCTTTTGTCTATTCTGGGTGATCTACTTCTTCGTCAAAGGATTCTTGCCGGAATGGACTGGCATCCTTGCCGGGTCCGAATCCACCTTCGGGCAGAACCTGCGCCAGATGATCCTGCAGTTCTGGGCGCAGACCGGAGGCATGTTCGGCCAACCGATCCAGGTGGTAACCGGCAACGTTCTGATTTTCATCGTCTTTGGCGCCGTGCTTATGGCCAGCGGAGCAGGTGATTTGCTGATGAAAATCGCGAACCGCCTAACCGGAGGCTTCGTTGGTGGTGCGGCACATGCGGCCGTTGCGTCTTCGGCGCTCTTTGGCACCCTGTCAGGTGCAGCGATCTCGAACGTGGTCTCGACTGGCGTCATGACCATCCCCGTGATCCGCAAAGCAGGCTTTCGCCCACCATTTGCCGGGGCCGTCGAGGCAGCTGCGTCGACCGGTGGCCAGATTATGCCACCGGTGATGGGCGTCGTCGCCTTCTTCGTCGCTGGCCAGATCGGGTTGGAATATCGCTATATCGTCGTTGCAGCGATCCTGCCCGCGATCTTCTATTATCTCGGCACCTTTTTGGCGGTCTATTTCGAGGCTCGCAAACTAGGCATCGGTGCCCTGCCAGAACATGAACGTCCGAAACTGACCCGCAAGGAAAGGGTGCAATGCCTTGTTTTCGTGGCACCACTGGGCACGCTCAGCTACTTTCTGTTCGCCCAGCCCTCTGTGCCGAAAGCTGGCTTCTATGGTCTGATCGTCGCTCTTCTGTCCGCCACGATACTGTTCCGCGAGTTCCGTTCGCGCGACAAAATCTGGCGCGCCTTTGTGGATGCAGGCCGCATGGCTGCTTCCATTGTCGTGATCGTGACCGCGATTGGCCTGATCGTTGGGCTAATCCAAACCTCTGGCTTTGCCGGTCGCCTGTCGCTGCTGTTGGCAGAGGTCGCCTCTGGGCCGATGCCAATCGTGTTGCTGGTTGTCGCCTTGGGTGCCATCGTTCTGGGGATGGGGCTGCCACCGGGTGCCACCTACTTTATCATTGTGATCGCGCTTAGCTCGGGCATCGACACCGTAGGCATCGCTCCGCTTAGCTTACACCTGTTCGTGGTGTTCTTCGCCATGATGTCGACGGTAACACCCCCGGTTGCCTTGGCCGCTTTTGCTGCCGCGCCAATCGCCGGGGCCGACCCGATCCGCACCGGGTTCGAAGCAGCCAAGATCTCGCTTGCGGGTTTCTTGATCCCCTTCGTCTTCGTCTATCACCCGGCGGTTCTGTACAAGCTACAGGTCCTCTTCGAGTGGTTTGGTGAAGACCGGGTCAGCTCGAAAGCGATGATCGATGTCTCGACCGTCACTTGGTTCGACTTCGGATGGATCGTCGTCGCCTTTATTCTTGCCATGTGGTTGATCGCTTCAGCTCTGGCAGGATTCGACAGAAAACGATTGACGCCTGTCGAACGCATCCTGCGCATCGCGCTTGGCGGCGCGGCCTTGTTGCCGCAACTGGCCATCGCGGTGCCCACAGCCGCAGCAGGGCTTGCCCTGATCGTAATTGGGCCTCGTTTGGCAAAGAACGCAGGACCTGCAACCAACTAAACTAAATTAATCGCACCGAATAGGGAGGAAACCCGATGCGAAACATGACCCTTGCAGCCATTGCTGCCACAACCCTAACGGCCGGTGCCGCCCTCGCCGATACGACCCTTAAAATGGCCACCATCGAGCCCAGCCTTGGCCAAGCCATTACGATGGCCACCTTCGCCAACGTGGTGAACGGACATCTTGACGATGTTCAGATTGAGGTCGCCGGTGGTGGTGCCGCGACCGTCCACCAATTGGAAACCGCACGCGGGAACCTTGACATGTACATGGTGTCTCCCACCATCTACAATTTCATCTCCAAAGGCGCGGCCATGTACAAGAACGAGGCCGACGCAGCCGAGGCGTCAAAGAACCTTGCCCTGCTGATGTGGTTCCCCTATGGCCAGTATCACTACGCCGTTCGCGGCGACAGCGACCTAGAACTGCTGGATGACATCGAAGGCGCGACCGTCTTCCTTGGCCCCGCAGGCGGCGGCGCATTCAACGCAGCCAAAGGCTGGATCGCGGCAACCACGGGACTTGTCGCTGGAGAGGATTACGAGGCCATCACCGCCAACTGGGCGACCGGCTTTCAGTCCTTCCTTGATGGCAAGATCGATATGTACGTGAACGGCTGCATCGACCCCTGCCAGCAGTTCATCCAGTTTACCGAAACTGAAAGCATTCGTTTCATTGGGCCGGAAAGCCACGAAGGCGAAGCGGTGACCAAATTCTTGGGCAACTTCCGCTATCTTGCGGAAATTCCGGACGGTCTCTACGAAAACCAAGTCAACGAAGGTCCTGTCATGTCGAATGACACGGCCGTGGGCATCGGTGTGCGCGCTGACCTTGATGAAGAGACCATTTATCAAGTGACCAAGGCCTTCTGGGACAACGTCGGCGGCATCACGTCGGATGCGCCTTGGGCCAAAGTGCTGAACCTAGAGTTCGCGGCTCAGTCGCTGGCCAACATGCCCCTGCACCCTGGCGCTGCGCGTTACTACAAAGAAGTCGGTGTTCTGAAGTAACATCGGCCGTCCGGGGCCCAAGGAGGGGCCCCGGACCCTATCACGGCGAAGGAAAAAAACTGTGTTTATCCGCAGAACCACCTACCGGCTTGCTCCGGATTTCGACACGCCTGACGGGCAAGCCCAGTTTGAAGGGGAAATGCGCGCCAATATCCGGCCCGAAAATATTGAAGGGCTGATTAGCACCTCTCATGTCCCGAACGAGGACGGCAGTTGGACTGTGGTTGCTGTCTGGGAAACCAAGGTCAACGCGATGGCGGCTGTCGGCAGAATCCGCGAGGAATGGGATCGGCAAGCCTCAAGACTGGTGGAAGGTCCACTGATTGAAACCGCTGGTATTGGCATTTGGGAGGCCGGATAGCGCGCAACATTAAGCAGTCCTCGCGCTTCTCGCAACGACCAGTGGATACACTTCTTGCACCCGCTGCAGCCTTGACTGCTGGTGCCCTGTTCGGGGCAAACATCCACGTGCAAAGATCAGCGCTTGGCTCAACAGACCCTCTTGTCGGTGCGTTTTACTCTGTCGCGGCAATGGCCGGATTGTTTTGGCTAATCTCGCCGTTCTTCATCAAGTTAGATTGGTTTTGGTCAACGCCAGCCATCTTCTTTGCGATTGGTGGATTGGTCTTTCCCGCACTTGGGCAAAGCTTTCAAATCTTTTCGATCCAGCGGGTCGGCCCCGCCCTTACAGCCGCAATTGGATCATTTGTCCCGTTCTTTGCTGCAGTGCCTGCGGTCCTGTTTCTTGAAGAGTCATTGGGTCTTCAGGGCACGCTTGCCATGACTTTGATGGTTGGAGGGCTCATATTCGCCGCATGGCCGAAAGAGGGTGTTGCGCGCAGTTTTCCGCTTTGGGTATTAGCCTTGCCCTTGGGGGCGGCCTTGGCCCGGGGGATTGTCCAGCCGGTAACAAGTGCAGGTTTGTCGATCGGTGGGAATGCGGTTTTTGCAACGCTCCTGCAGTCAAGCGTTTCAGCCTTGGTATTGCTCTGCCTATTGGTAGCAACAGGTCGTGGCGGCCAAGCAGTCTTCGCAGGGCCGGGTAAGAACCGCTTCCTTTTCAGCGGGCTGGTCAACGGTTTGGGCATTCTTTGCGTAAACTTCGCATTGATGCATGGCGAGGTGACAGTCGTTGCTCCATTGATCTCGACAACCCCGATTTGGGCCGTTGGGTTCGGATTGTTGGGCATAGGTCCAGAGCGGCCACACCTGCGTCATGCAGTAGTCGCGGTGATGGTTTTCACCGGTGCCTTGCTTTTGTTAAGCCGCTAGATCTTTTCTGGTGCCTATTTCGGAAAGTTGAGCTTTTAAACTTGAGCACAGAGCGGACATTTGGGCGAGTGGGCTGGTATGGCCGCTTTGGGCCGTTTAGTTTGGGAGCCCGACAGGTGCCGGAAGCCTCAATACAGCGGTGAACTACCCGACAGCGTTTGTCCGCGGCATCCCAGCGCTTCTATATCAAGCGGGAAAAGCGCCGGTTGGACTCTGGCCAATCCACACCCATGGCTATGGAGACGAACACCCCCATGGCGATTGAGCCGATCCACACCGTCGACGTAAAACCGACATCCAGCAAACTGACCGGTGCGCTTGGGAACATGGTGAAGATGCTGCCCGCCATGAAGCTGGTCAACGCAGTCCACTGATAGATCTTGAGGCCGCCAATGATCTGGGTTTGTGGTTCACCGCGATAAGCTTCCTCCACGAACCGGGCCAAACCGTTGAACATCAAATAGCACCCGATAACAAAGCTGGCCGGGGCACCGATCAGCAGCAGTCTTATTAGTATAAGACCGATCAGCACATTGCTCAGCATTGAATAGACCGGGGTCGGGTGCAAAGGCTGCCCTTCCAGACCCGAGACCTGAAGAACCCTTGATCGCTCGTGCCGATAGCAAATTCCGGCACTGTCACAGGTCTTGGCACCATGGCAGCAGCCCTGCACCAGACAACGAAAGCGGCCTATGGCCTGGACCCAGGGAGCGGCTATGGCTAGGGCCGCACCGATAGCCAGCATATTTTGCGCGAACACCCAGTTTGCCAGCACAATGCCCAGCCCAGCCCCGATCACCCCGCCATAATACCCAAAAGGTCTGAGAAGCTTTTTCGAGCCGACCAGGATCTGCCCCCATATTCCGGCACAAATTACGATTGAGACGCTGATCATCAGACTCGCCCAGAAGGCCTCGCCCCCCAGGAAATAGCCCACGATCAAAAAGCCAACCGTAGCCCCCATTCCCGCGTATATCCCGTGGTTGATGATCCGGATCGGGCCTATGCGCCATTCCTTCCATGAGTTCGCGATGCCCTCGGTACCCACCAGCACCCAACGCCAGATGCGCTGGCGTGCGGTGACCGCCACATAGGCCGCAATGCCCGCTACAACATCTGCGATGGCGTGCATGCCGGTTGTCCAGCAACTGATCACGGCCAACCCTGCGAACAACCAAAGCCAGATGCGCAGACCCGGGAAGGTGCCGATATAAAGCCGGACGGCCAGAAGCAGCCAGATGACATGAAACGCCGGGAATGCGGTGACAGGACGATCGAACTGTTGCTGAAGCAAGAGCAGATCACTGAGTGGGGTATTTGCGCCCAGCTCCCGGAACGGCGCCACCACGGGGACCGTCAAGTAGAACGGAATTGTCAGGGCCGTGGCCACAAGCCCTCCAACCGCGAAATTACGCAACACGCTCTGGCGCTGGGCTGCAAATGGCGCCAAGGCCACTAAAGGGTAGACCAGGGCATAGGGTATGACGCTAGCTCCCCAGACGGGCAGGTCTGTCTCAAAGGTAAGCGTAGAGGTCAGCACCGGTTGGACCACGCCTATATATTCGACCATTTCGTAGATCATTAGCCACGGCAGCAAAACCAGGGCCACCACTGATATACGGTCCTGCCAACTGGGCTCGGTCGTGCCGGCCGATGGCAAGCGCAGCCACGGCGCTGTCACCTGATCACCAAACCGGCGAACCAGATCCGGACGTTCATAGCCCCAGACCAGAGAGGTACAGGCTAAGACAACGATTGGCGTGACCACCCACAATCCCGCGCCCGAACCGGCCGCAAGAGAGACACCAAAACAGGCCAGAACAAACCCCACATAGATCGGATGGCTGAGCCAACGGAACACACCTTGGCGGACATAGTTCGTTGGCGGATATGCATTCATCGGAAGCCCGCGCCCATGCACCCAGAGCGCCTGCATCCCGGCTGCGATCAGAATGAGACCGATACCGATCAGAAACAGGCCAACATAGGGCACAGCGGGGACCATTGGTGTCTGCAGAGGCTCCAGCCTAATCGCCCAGATCACCAGAAACACCGGCACCAGCAGGCAAAACAGCAATCCATATAGAAGCTTACCCCAAAAGGCCGTTTCATTCAGGCCAGACAACGGTTTCATGGATTACCCATCCTTCGATCACTTTGCCGTTCTGAAAAGTTAGCGCGCCACGGCCCAGCTGTTTGTGCTCGTGGACCTGCAGCAACGCAGCCGGCGCCAGTTTGTGTACTGCGGGCACTTTTGACAGGATATTTGGCCCCAGATGGCCCTGACGCAGCGTTTCCACCGGCTCAATCTCAAGCCGAAAATCCGGCCCCTGCACGTGGCTTTGACAGAGACTGGCAAGTGTCACCGGCGCGCCATTGTGAAACAGCAGCCACCTTGGGTGTTCGCCTTTCCATTCAATCCAAACAATGGTGTCGGTTTCCGAGACGAACCGCCCCCAGATCAATTCCTGCAAGCCAAGTCGCCACGGCAAAATGTCCAAATCCAGCCGTTCGCAATAGCCCAAAGCCTCCACATGCATCCCGCCGGCAGTGGACAAATGCACCCTGGAGCCTGGCTGCATGCAATGCCAATCCACCCGCCCGTCTGGGCTAGAGAGAAGCTCCTTGTGCACCGGATAGCACAACGGCTCCCATTGGCCATCCACTCCCAATCCGGCATGATGCCATTTCAAGGACTTCCCCGCAGCTACCGGAGCCCCTTTGCGATCAAATTTGGGCCCTTGCGAATGACCACGAATGCCGACCGAATGAACGGTATCAGCATAGCAAAGGTATAGCCCGGCAAACTGCAGCTCCGCGAAATACCCGATGAAGTATTCGCCCGCTTCCGTGACCGCATCCATATAATATTTGCTGAGTGAGAAACTGGTGGCCATGAACTTTAATGAATGAGTTTCAGCGCAATTGATACATCATTGCTCCGCCGGGAACAAAGTGCGTCTTGGGTAGTCTGGAAAAAAACTCCGAGGCAAATCCTTAGTTGAGATCATGCTACAGCTATGGACGTCTGGTTGCAGGTCCGCACCGCAGCATACGATGGTAAATGTAAATGTCGGCAATGGGCCGTACGTGAAGACGGCCAAGTTGTTAGATTTCAATGGCCTCTGCAGTCGCAAGAGCATCTTCCAGTTCAACGCCGAAATACCGGACTGTGCTGTCCATTTTTGTGTGCCCAAGTAGCAGCTGGACCGCCCTCAGGTTGGCGGTCTTCTTGTAGATCTGTGTAACTTTTGTCCTCCGCAGCGAATGCGTTCCGTATGCGCTGGCCTCCAGACCGATCGACGTGACCCAATCCTTGACGATCCGGGCGTACTGGCGTGTCGCGATGTGTAGACGTTCATGGAACCGATCTGGCCATAGGTACTCCGAGCCGACCATGAGCTCATCTTCCATCCACTTGGCGACAGAGGCGCGTGTGCCTTCGGATATCTCAAATCGCACAGGTTTCTGTGTCTTGCTTTGTAGCACCGATGCCCGTTCTTTGATCTGACCAGACGCCATGACGTACACGACTTTCATCTTCACCAAGTCACAGCCGCGCAGCTTGCTGTCGATTGCCATATTGAACAGCGCGAGGTCTCGATGGTTCTCGGCCAGTTCAAGTCGAACACGGATTGCCCAGACGTGTTTTGGTTTCAGTGGCCGCTTCTGACCGACGATGCGTCCCTTGTTCCAAGCAGGGCGAAGCGCACGAATGGCTGGTAGGTTTGGTGTTTGCATGACTGACCCTCCGATCCGCCATGCGCTCCCAAAGCGACAACCCGACGTTGACGATGCTACCATATCACAGGATGCTGCGTCGCATCCGAGGTCGGCAACGAGGCCAACTTGCCCAATGTTGCGTAATGCACAAATGTCGGCTCCCGTTGCAGTGCGACGGGACTTAATATAGCTTCTCCGTGTGAAATACTTTCGACACATAATTTCATTGGTGCTCGTAGCTTTTCTGGTCTTGGTGACGGGACTGGGCGGTGCAACACATGCGTTGTCGAATGATTGTGCTAACGGGCATTGCGATGACCACATGTCCGCGACCGTTATGGAACACCATGCCGGACCCGTTTCGGGGGGAGCAACGGATAGCACCCCGCGAGGATCGCACGCAATGGAGCATGATGAATGCAGTCCGATATTGTGCAATGGTCTCGCGCTCACCGTAGTTTCATCTGAAGCAGTTTTTGACCAGTCTGAGGCCACTTTGGCTTGGCAGGTTTCAAGCCTCTCGACGCTTGAAGAACCGGACAACCCGGACAGACCACCTAACCTCTGAAACAGATTTCCGACGCCGTTCACGGTTGTGAACGCGTCCCGATGTGCCGCGACGTGTTCGCGGCTCGCCCAAGTTTCACATGGTTAGGATTACTACATGAACCGAAAATATCTCCTGATCGGTGCATGCGCCGTGACAGCCGCTGCTGCCTATTTCTTACTACGCCCTGCACCCGCCAATGATGTTACGAGTCCGACACCGCCCGAAGGCGGCGCAATGGTCGCAATCCAGATGCCTCTGTCTGACGTCAGCGCCTATGGGTCCATTTAGGGCTATTTGCTAAGAGAGGGTTTGTTGCTCATCGTAGCCACCGAGGAGTGGACGATGAGAAAGACAACGAAGAGCCCCGGCGAGAAGATCGTGAAAGATATTAAACGTGCAACGCGCAAGCACTATTCATCTGAAGAGAAGATCAGGATCGTGTTGGATGGTCTGCGTGGTGAAGACAGCATTGCTGAGCTGTGCCGCCGTGAAGGGATATCGCAGGGCATCTACTACAAATGGTCGAAGGACTTCATGGAAGCTGGAAAGAAGCGGCTTGCTGGGGGCACGGCACGGGCCGCTAACACTGATGAGGTCAAGGAACTGCGTCGCGAGGCTCAGGACCTGAAGGAGGTGGTTGCGGAGCAGACGCTCGAACTGCGGCTTCTCAAAAAAAGCATGTTCGACGGTGGGGGCGACCACGAATGAGATACCCTGCATCTGAGAAGCTTGAAATCATCCGACTGGTTGAAGAAAGCCATCTGTCAGCGCGTCAGACCTTGGGCAAGCTAGGCATCCCTCGCACCACGTTCTATCGCTGGTATGACCGGTACCTTCAGCGCGGGGAGGCCGGATTGCAGGACCAATCTCCCAAGCCAAAACACGTCTGGAACCGGGTGCCTAACGACGTGAAGCGCAATGTTGTCGACTTCGCCTTGAAAGAGACGGAGCTGTCACCCCGCGAACTGGCAGTGATGTTCACGGATCAAGAACGGTACTTTGTGTCAGAATCCACTGTCTATCGCGTGCTCAAGGCCCATGACCTGATCACCAGCCCAGCCTTCATCGTCATGAAAGCCGCCAGCGAGTTCAAAAACAAAACAACTGCGATCAATCAGCTTTGGCAAACCGACTTCACCTACATCAAGGTTCTGGGCTGGGGCTGGTTCTATCTCAGCACGGTCCTCGACGATTACAGCCGCTACATCGTCTCGTGGAAGCTCTGCACCAACATGCGGGCGCAAGACGTGACCGACACGCTGGACATGGCGTTGGGGGCATCGGGCTGTGATCAGGCATGTCGTTCACAAGCCACGTCTGCTCAGCGACAATGGGTCCAGCTATGTCTCAGGCGACCTGGCAGAATGGTTGAAAGACAAAGGCATGAAGCACTCACGCGGCGCACCATATCATCCGCAAACGCAAGGCAAGATCGAACGATGGCACCAAACCCTGAAGAACCGCATCCTGCTAGAAAACTACTTCCTGCCGGGTGACCTCGAAGCGCAAATCGAAGCCTTCGTCGATCACTACAATCATCAGCGATATCACGAGAGCATCAACAACGTCACACCCGCCGACGTCTACTTCGGGCGTGACAAAGCCATTCTAAAGCAAAGGGAAAGGATCAAACGGAAGACACTCGAAGCGCGACGCTTGCATCACCGCAAACAAGCCGCATAATTAAACCAACCCGATGAGCCAAAATCTCTCTTATCTTTGGCCCCCATTGGTTCCAAAAACCCTGACGACGGACAGATTTGATTTCTTTTGGGCACTCTTGTGGGTGCGATGTCAGAACCAGATCAGTGGTGCGCGGGGGCATTCAGAGAGGCGCTCTGGCCGCTACAGATTGGCCGTTTGCCTGCGGCGGTATCAATCCGGGGGGCTTTTTAAGCGGACCACCATTGATTTTCCCACGTATTTTCTGCACATCGGGCGGGTGATTGACCGAAGGACGCTCCATGACCCGTATCGACGCTAAATTCGCCGCCCTAAAAGAGCAGGGAAAGAAGGCTTTCGTGGCTTATGTCATGGCGGGCGACCCGGATTATGAGACCTCTTTGGAAGTGGTCAAAGGCCTGCCGGGGGCGGGTGTCGATGTGATCGAGCTGGGCTTGCCCTTTACCGATCCGATGGCCGATGGGCCGACCATTCAGCTGGCCGGGCAACGGGCGCTGGAGCAGGGGATGACCTTGCAAAAGACGCTCGATCTGGCGGCGGAGTTCCGCAAGGGGGATGACACCACGCCGATCGTACTGATGGGCTATTACAACCCGATCTATAACCGTGGTGTGGATCAGTTTCTGGTCGACGCCAAGGCCGCCGGGATCGACGGGTTGATCGTGGTCGATCTGCCGCCCGAAGAGGACGAAGAACTGTGCATTCCGGCGCAGGCGGCGGGGATGAACTTTATCCGTCTGGCCACGCCCACGACCGATGACAAACGCCTGCCCAAGGTGCTGCAAAACACCAGTGGCTTTGTCTATTACGTGTCGGTCACCGGCATCACCGGCGCGGCCGAGGCGCAGGCCGGTGAGGTTGGCCCCGAGGTTGCACGGATCAAAGCAGCGACCGACCTGCCGGTTATCGTGGGCTTTGGCATCAACACGCCCGAAAAGTCCGAGGCGATTGCATCGGTCGCCGATGGCGCGGTTGTCGGCTCGGCCATTGTCAGCCAAATCGGTGCGGGCAAACCGGTGAATGAGGTTCTGGCCTTTGTCAAATCGCTGTCAGACGGCGCGCATCGCGCCTAGGCGATCACAACAGGTTCAGGCAACCAGTATTCCTGCAAGTTCGGCGTATCGCCAATGCGGTCGACCACCGCAAACAGCCCCGGCGCGTGCAGCGGTGTCAGCACCCCGTGCCATGTGCCTTTGTGAAAGTTCACACCCTGGCCTGTGCCCGCAATGAATGCGTGGATTTGGCCCGGTGTATCGCCCGGCTCGGCCACGATCACCAGCCAAGGGTTTTGATGCATCGGGATAAACGCCTGAGAGCCATCCGGGTGGCGCTCGACCATGTCCAGCTCATAGGGCAGGGGGCGCGGCTCGGCATTGAACAGGCTGATCCCGGCGCGCCCGTCAGCGCCGAAATCCAGCGCTGCGCGGTCGTGGAAGCGGCCGCATTTGCCTTGGTTGATGATCTTGTCTGCCTCGCCCGCGCAATCGAGGATGTCGCCGAAGGGCGCGAAAGCTTCGATCGTCAAGGGCTTGGTGAACAGTGTTCTCAAAGCTTCAGCTCCGGGTGGCGGTTCACATCTTTATAAAGCAAATACCGAAACGGCCCATCACCGGTGGCGATACAGGCCTGCGGGCAATAGGCGCGCAGCCACAGGAAATCACCGGGGCCGACGGTGACCCAATCCTTGTTCAGCAGGTATTCGGCAGTGCCTTCCAGAATATAGAGCCCGTGTTCCATCACATGGGTTTCGGCAAAGGGGATGCGGGCGCCGGGTTGGAAATTGACGATGTTCACATGCATGTCGTGGCGCATGTCGAATGGATCCGCAAAACGCTGGGTGGCCCAACGCCCGTCGCAATCGGGCATGGAGGCCGGTTCGACATCGGTTTCATGCAGGATATAGGCCTCGGGCGGGCTGGCATCGGGCATGCGGCGATAGCGTTTGCGGATCCAATGCACGCCGCAAGTCTCATCTGTGGGGTTCCAGAGCGTCCAGACAGCCGAGGCCGGGATATAAACGTAATGCCCGGGGCGAAGGTCGAACCGGCCCTGGCCCAGCGTCAGGCGCGGGGTGCCGTGGGCCACGAACAGGGCGGCCTCGGCATGAACATCGGGTTCGGGTTCCGAGCTGCCGCCGCCGGGCGCCAGTTCCAGCGCGTATTGGGCGAAGGTTTCGGCAAAGCCGGTTAACGGGCGGGCCAGAATCCACGCACGGGTATCCACCCAGCGCGGCAGGAACGAGGTCACGATATCGCGCTGTACACTGGCGGGGATCACCGCGTAGGCCTCGGTGAACACGGCAGTGCTTTCGGGGTTTTGGTTCTGGCCGGGGTGACCGCCGGGGGGGAAGGCGTAGCGGGTCACAGCATGTCCTCCAACCGCAATTGCGCGATGCGTTCGACCTGTTTGCAGGCCTCGGCCAGTTCCGTTTCCGTGGGGTTGTCGATGCGGCGCGTAAACGCCGCCAGGATGCTTGCCTTATCATTGTCGCGGACGGCGATGATGAAGGGGAAGCCATGTTTGGCGACATAGGCATCATTGAGCGCGGTGAACTGATCGCGTTCGGCATCCGTCAGGGCATCCAGCCCGGCGCCTGCCTGTTCGGCGGTGCTTTCGGCCGTCAGGCGCTTGGCCTGCGCCAGTTTGCCCGCCAGATCGGGGTGGGCGCGCAGCACGCCAAGGCGTTCATCCTCGGTCGCAGACCGGAAGGCACGACAAAGCGCGTTGTGCAGACCCACGGCGCTGTCATGGGCGGGGCCAAGTTCCAGATCGTGGGCACGTTCGGCGACCCATGCGGAATGTTCAAACACCCCGCCATAGGCGCCGACAAACGTATCGCGATCCATGGTCGATGGCCGCGTGCGCGCCTGTGGCGGGTGGGTTGCGGCCCAATGTTCGGCGATCTCGATACGACGCGGGCACCAGACGCCCTCATGCGCCTGAAGGTGTTCGATGAACTGCATCAGGCCTTTGATCTTGCCGGGGCGGCCGATCAGGCGGCAATGCAGGCCGATGCTCATCATTTTGGGCGCGCCCGCCTGACCTTCGGAATAGAGCACATCAAAGGCGTCGCGCAGATAGGTAAAGAAGTCCTGCCCCGTCACCCAACCGGGGGCGGTGGCAAACCGCATATCGTTGGCTTCCAGCGTGTAGGGGATGATCAGCTGATCGCGGCCAGCGTGCTGGCGCCAATAGGGCAGGTCATCGTCATAGGTGTCGCTGATGTAATCGAACCTGCCCTGTTCTGTGACCAGATCAACGGTGTTTTCGCTACAGCGCCCAGTGTACCAGCCGCGTGGGGCTTCGCCGGTGACCTCGGTGTGCAGGCGGACGGCCTCGGCAATCGCGGCGCGTTCATCCTCGGGCGGCATGTCTTTGTGTTCGACCCATTTCAGGCCATGGCTGGCGATCTCCCACCCCGCGGATTGCATGGCGGCAACCTGTTCGGGGTTGCGCGCAAGGGCCGAGGCCACGCCATAGATGGTGACCGGAATGCCCGCGCCGGTGAACAGGCGATGCAGCCGCCAGAACCCCGCCCGCGCGCCGTAGTCGTACAAAGACTCCATGTTCCAATGGCGCTGTCCGGGCCATTGGGCGGCGCCGGGGATGTCGGACAAAAACGCCTCAGACGCGGCATCGCCATGCAGCACACAGTTTTCGCCGCCTTCCTCGTAGTTCAACACAAACTGCACGGCGACCTTGGCATCCCCGGGCCATTGGGGATGCGGTGGATTGGGGCCATATCCACGCAGATCACGAGGGTAGCGGTTCATTTTTCATCTCCGGTCATTTTTTTACCATTTGATAAACCACAAAGGCTTGACGGGCCTTAGGAAAATCTCCGATCCATGACTCAATCTGTTTGACGATGCCCAAAGATTGGGCATCAGGGCGGGCAGCTGACAAACGCAGATCGGAAAAGGGGCCAGAACGGCCCACCTAAGATACTGCAGTTTTGCCGACTGCGTAAGCAGGTTTTAATGCACAAGCGCGCGGGCCACGCATGAGAAGGAGCCAAAAACATGCAGGATCTGGCAATCATCTGGGACTGGCTGGGCTTTGCAGTGCGGTGGCTGCATGTCATCACCGCAATCGCCTGGATCGGGTCGTCGTTTTATTTCATCGCTTTGGACCTGGGCCTGCGCAAAGCGCCGGACCTGCCCGTTGGCGCCCATGGCGAAGAATGGCAGGTGCATGGCGGCGGGTTTTACCACATCCGCAAGTTTCTGGTCGCGCCTGAAAACATGCCCGAACACCTGATCTGGTTTAAGTGGGAGAGTTATTCCACCTGGCTGTCCGGGGCGGCCTTGCTGATGATCGTCTATTGGGCCGGGGGTGAGCTCTATCTGCTGGAGGCCGAAAGCCCGTTGAGCCTGTGGCAGGGCATTGCGATTTCAGCCGCGTCGCTGACCATCGGCTGGCTGATCTATGATGCGCTGTGCAAGTCCAAACTGGGCGAGACCCCGACCCTGTTGATGGTGCTGTTGTTTGGCATGTTGGTTGTGATGGGCTGGGGCTATGCGCAGATCTTTACCGGGCGCGCGATGATGCTGCATCTGGGCGCGTTCACCGCCACGATCATGACGGCCAATGTGTTCTTCGTCATCATGCCCAACCAGCGCATCGTGGTGAATGACCTTAAGGCCGGACGCACGCCGGATGCGAAATACGGCAAGATCGCCAAGCTGCGCTCGACCCATAACAACTACCTGACCTTGCCGGTGGTGTTCTTGATGCTTTCCAACCATTACCCGCTGGCCTTTGCGACCCAGTACAACTGGATCATCGCGGCGCTGGTGTTCCTGATGGGGGTCACGATCCGGCACTATTTTAACTCTATGCACGCCCGCAAAGGCGAACCGACATGGACATGGGCGGTCACTGCTTTGCTGTTTTTGGCCATCATGTGGCTGTCGACCGCACCCTTGCGCCAAGACACCTATGAACAGTCCGAGGCGCGCGAGTTGCGCGGGGTTGAGGCGGTATTCGCCCAGGCTGAAGGGTTCGAGGATGTCGCGGGTGTGATTGCCGGGCGCTGTTCGATGTGCCACGGGCGAGAGCCGGGATCCTATGGCATCGTGCGCGCCCCAAAGGCCGTGTTGCTGGAGACCCCTGCTGACATCGCACGCGCCGCAAAACAGGTTTATTTGCAATCGGGCGTCAGCCACGCGATGCCGCCCGGTAACATCACCTATATGGAACCCGAGGAGCGCGCCATGGTGCGCGCCTGGTATCGTGACGGGGCCGCGAACCTGCCCTTTGCCTTGGCCTTGCGGTGATTTGCGCCTAAGTCTGTTGTATCAGACAAGGAGGCGATCATGGCAAAACTGGCATTTCTGGGCCTTGGGGTGATGGGCTATCCGATGGCAGGGCATCTGGCCGCTGCCGGGCATGATGTTACCGTTTACAACCGCACCACGGCCAAGGCCGAAAAATGGGTCAAGGAACATGGCGGCGCGCTGGGCGATACCCCGGCCGAGGCTGCGGCGGGGGCTGATATGGTTCTGGCTTGCGTTGGCAATGACGATGACCTGCGGCAGGTTTGCGTGGGCACCGACGGCGCGTTTTCTGTGATGGACGAGGGCGCTTTGTTCGTCGATCACACGACCGTGTCAGCCAAGGTCACGCGTGAGCTTTCGATGGTCGCAACCGAATCCGGGTTTGGCTTTGTCGATGCGCCGGTGTCGGGCGGGCAGGCGGGTGCCGAGAACGGTCAGCTGGTTGTCATGTGCGGCGGCACTGAGGCCGATTACGACCGGGCCGAGCCGGTGATCGACGCCTATGCCAAGTTGTGCAAACGATTGGGCGACAGTGGCGCGGGGCAACTGTGCAAGATGGTCAACCAAATCTGTATTGCCGGGCTGGTACAGGGTCTGTCCGAGGGGCTGCATTTCGCCCAAAAAGCCGGGCTGGATGGCCGCGCGGTGGTCGATGTGATCGGCGGAGGTGCTGCGGGCAGCTGGCAGATGGTGAACAGGTTTGAAAGCATGTTGGATGACGAGTTCAACCACGGCTTCGCCGTCGACTGGATGCGCAAGGATCTGGCGATCTGTCTGGCCACGGGCGAGGAAACCGGGGCAAGCCTGCCGGTCACTGCTTTGGTCGATCAGTTCTACAAGGATGTGCAGACCCTGGGCGGCGGGCGCTGGGATACCTCCAGCCTCATCCGCCGGTTGCGCGCTTTGGAGGGTTAAGCCCCGCGACGCGCGGTCGCAGGGCGCGAGAATTTGCGCCAGATCAAAGTCGCATCTTCAATGTCTCTTTAGGCAGGCGTCAGGAACGCGCCTGTCTAGGAGACAACCCAAATGATGCGTCTTGCGATGATCCTGTTTTCGCTGATTTCCACAACATTGATGGGCACGGGTATTGTGATCGCCCTTGTCGCGGGTTTCACCACGTTGATGCCTTTGCTAATCGCTATTGCTGCCGGGTTTGCCCTGTCGATCCCGGCCACATGGGTCGTGACCAAGGCGGTTCTGGCGGCTTAAACCGGCAAGAAAGCCTTGAGCGCCGCTTCGAATTCGCGCGGTTTTTCGGCGTGCAGCCAGTGGCCGGCGCCGGGCAGCTTGGCGAATTTAGCGGCCGGAAACAGCTCTTTGATCGTGGTGCGATATTCGGGCAGCACATAGTCCGAGTTCGCGCCCGAGAGAAACAGCGCAGCACCGGCGTAAGAGCCGCTGACGCCTTCGGGCCAGCCGATGACATTGCCCATCTGCGCCTCAAGCACATCAAGGTTCAACCGCCAGCGGCGTTCTTTGACGTCCAGAGATTGCAACAAAAAGGCGCGAATGCCGGGGTCATCGACCGATCGCGCCAGTTGTTTGTCCGCGTCTGATCGGCGCTCGATCAAAGACAAATCAATCCCGCGCATGGCGTGCACCAGCGGCACGTTGTCATGGGTATAGGTCACGGGCGCGATGTCGGCGACAACCAGACGGTTGACCATGTCCGGGGCGCTCAGCGCCAGCATCATCGCCGCTTTGCCCCCCATCGAGTGCCCCACCACGTCAGCGCGTCCGCCATTGGCGGCGATCACCTGCGCAAGATCCTGTGCCATGGCGCTGTAACTGTGCTCGTCAGACCAAGCGCTTTCGCCGTGGTTGCGCATGTCAACGGTGATGACCTGACGGTCCTCGGACATGCGTTTGGCGATGACCCCCCAATTGCGGGCAGAACCAAACAGACCATGCACGATCAAAAGTGGGGGATGAGCGGTGGCGGAGCCAATGAGGACGGTGTTAAGCATGGGGGTGTGATACCGTGTTGGCCCGGGCAGGGCCATATCAAAGGATGACGATGCAGGGCAGCGATGTGGATATGCTGGCGCAGCGGATCGAGGCGCTGATGGCGCAGAAACTGCGCGTCGGGGGGAAAGGGCTGCGCGGGCGTTTGAAACGTGCCGGACGCCGGGTGCCGGGCTGGATCAGGCATGACATTCAGACCCTGATTGATGCCCAACAGATCGCCGCCCATCCAAAGCTATCGCGCCAGCTGGATATCGAAACCGTCAAAGCGGCCACCAGCCGGGTTGAAGACTGGCTGGCCACGGTGGATCGCAACAAAGCGCGCATAGACATGGCCCTTTCTATTCTGGGCGGTGTGGCGATTAGTGTCGTGGTGGTGTTCACGCTGCTGATCGGGGTGCTGGCTTGGCGCGGATTTATCTAGGGCTGCCAAGGCGTCCGGCTGAGCGCCTGACGGCTGACCACGGTGACGGTGGCAAAAGCCACATAGAGCAGCAGATACCATGACCCGAGTTTGGCGAAGCTGACCATTTCGCCGGGGAGTTGCCCGGAATAGAGCCATGTGCCGGTTGCGGTTCCGACATTCTCGGCGATCCACAGGAACATCGCGGCCAGGAGGGCCGCCAGCGGCATCGGCATCCAATAGTGATGGCGCGAGACCCGAAACCAGATGCGGGTGCGGGCAAACAGGACCACACTGGTGGCAAACAGCGCCAGCCGGATGTCGGGCAGATAGTGATGCGCGAAAAAGTTCACATAGATCGCCACGCCAAACAGCCAGTTGGCCCAAAGTGGCGGATAGGGGGCGAACCGCATGTCAAAGATGCGGATGACCCGCGCGATGTAACTGCCGACGCTGGCATACATGAAGCCCGAAAACAGCGGCACGGCCATCAGTTTGAACACCCCGGGTTCGGGGTAGGCCCAGCTGCCGACATGGGTTTTGAACAGCTCCATCAAGGTGCCGGTGACGTGAAACAGCAAGATCACCCGCGCCTCGGCCCATGTTTCCAGCTTGAAGATCAGGAACAGGGCTTGGGTGGTAATGGCGAACACAAACAGCGCGTCATAGCGGGCCAAGGCCCAATCGGGCTGCCAGATGGCTTTGGAGATCAGGATCGCCGCCAAAAGCAATCCGCCAAACAAACAGGCCCAGCCCTGTTTCAGGCCGAACATCACGAACTCGGCCAACCCATGCGGAAGATATGCGCGGGCGCGGTCGCCTAAGAGCCGTTCCAGACGGGCGGTAGAGCTGTGCTGCTGTGTCATCGTGCCAAAGAAAAAGGGGCCTAGAGAGGCCCCTTTAACAACTTATGCCTTGGCAATCAAAGGCCCGGATAGAGCGGGAACTTGGCGCAGAGTTCCAGAACTTCGGCTTTGACCTTGGCTTCGACCTCGGCGTTGCCTTCTTCGCCATTGGCGGCAAGGCCATCGACCACTTCGACGATCCAGTCGGCGATCTGGCGGAACTCTTCCTCGCCAAAGCCGCGGGTGGTGCCGGCGGGGGTGCCAAGACGGACGCCCGAGGTAACAAACGGTTTTTCCGGGTCAAACGGGATGCCGTTCTTGTTGCAGGTGATAAAGGCGCGACCCAAGGCTTTCTCGGTTGCGTTGCCCTTCACGCCTTTGGGGCGCAGGTCAACCAACAGAACGTGGGTGTCGGTGCCGCCGGTGACGATGTCCAGACCGCCCTTCATCAGCTGATCCGCCAGCGCTTGCGCGTTCTTGATGACCTGGGCGGCGTAGTCTTTGAACTCAGGCCGCAGGGCCTCGCCAAAAGCAACGGCTTTACCCGCGATCACATGCATCAGCGGGCCGCCCTGAATGCCGGGGAAGATCGCCGAGTTGACCTTTTTGGCGATGGCTTCATCGTTGGTCAGGATCATGCCGCCGCGCGGGCCGCGCAGGGTTTTGTGCGTAGTGGTGGTGGCCACATCGGCATAGGGGAAGGGCGAGGGGTGCTGACCACCCGCGACCAGACCGGCAAAGTGGGCCATGTCGACCATCAGGTAGGCGCCAACGCTGTCGGCGATTTCGCGCATTTTGGCGAAGTCCACCTGACGCGGGATGGCCGAGCCACCGGCAATGATCATCTTGGGTTTATGTTCAGTGGCCAGTTCCTGCACCTGATCATAATCAATCTGGCTGTCTTGTTTGCGCACGCCGTACTGAATGGCGTTGAACCACTTGCCTGACTGGTTGGGCTTGGCGCCGTGGGTCAGGTGGCCGCCTGCATCCAGCGACATGCCAAGGATGGTGTCGCCCGGCTGCAGCAGCGCGGTGAAGACACCCTGGTTGGCCTGGCTGCCCGAGTTGGGCTGCACGTTGGCAAATTCACACCCAAACAGTTCCTTGGCGCGATCAATCGCCAGGTTTTCCGCGATGTCCACAAAGTGGCAGCCACCGTAGTAGCGACGCCCCGGATAACCTTCGGCGTATTTGTTGGTCATGACCGAGCCCTGGGCTTCCATCACGGCGCGGCTTACGATGTTTTCCGACGCGATCAGTTCGATCTCGTCGCGCTGACGGCCCAGCTCCAGGCCGATGGCCTTGGCGATCTCGGGGTCACGGTCAGACAGGGCTTCGGTAAAGAAACCGGCGTCGCGGTGGGTGGCGGTCATGAGGCTCTCCTGAAAGCAGCGATTTGGCCGCGCTTTTAACTGACAAATTACTGTCACGAAAGGGTCGAAAACCGCGCAGGTGCGCAGGTTGGACGAAACCTGCGCCGCTTATGCGAAACATTTGCCACCCCTGCGCCCGCGCTTTGGGGTTGAGTTTGCCCCAAAGCCCTGAAATCAATGACCCATGGAAGGACAGGTATATGGCTGATCCCAAGATCTCATTCATGGCCAGTGATGCCGAGGTGGCCCAGACAGCGTGGCGTCACCTGAGCAAGCAGTATGGCAACCTGCCCCCGCAAGAGGCGGACATTGTTGTAGCACTTGGAGGGGATGGCTTTATGCTTCAGACCCTTCAGCATGTGCAGCCTATGGGAAAACCCGTTTATGGCATGAATTGCGGCACTGTTGGCTTTCTGATGAACGAATATCACGAACCCGGGCTGTTGGAACGTCTGGCCGAGGCCGAGCAAGAGGTGATCCACCCGCTTAAAATGCGCTCGATTTCGCCCGAGGGGAAAGTGACCGAGGCCTGGGCCATCAACGAAGTCTCGTTGCTGCGTGCGGGTCCGCAAGCTGCAAAACTGCGGATTTCAATAGATGGAAAAGTCCGCATGGAGGAGCTGGTTTGCGACGGTGCGTTGCTGTCCACCCCGGCCGGGTCCACGGCGTATAACTATTCTGCCCACGGCCCGATTCTGCCGATTGGGTCGGATGTTCTGGCATTGACGGCAATGTCGGCCTTTCGGCCCCGGCGTTGGCGCGGGGCGCTGTTGCCCACCGATGCAAAGGTGCGATTCGACGTGCTTCAGCCCAGCAAACGCCCGGTCATGGCAGATGCTGACAGCCGAACCGCAGGCGTGGTGATCTCTGTCGAAATTGAAAGCGACCCAAGCGTCAGCCACAGCATTCTTTTCGATCCGGGACATGGATTGGAAGAACGCCTGATCCGCGAACAGTTCGTCTGACGCCTAGCCGCTGCGTTTCCAGGCTTCGAGCTTGCGATAGAGCGTCGAAGGGGACACATCCAACACCCGCGCGGCCTTGGGGACAGACCCTCCATGCCGGGCGATGGTTTCTTCGATCACCAGTTGTTCGACTTCGGACAGAGTTTTCCCCATCAACCCATCCAGCGTGACCTGAGGCGGAGCTTCAGCAGTAATTGGCGCGTTGGGGAGCGCGTCATCCAACCATTCGCGTTCATGGTGCAACTCGATGGGCAGCATGTCCAACGTCAGTACAGGGCCGTCATTCAAGACTACCGCGTGGCGCAGGACATTCAGCAACTGGCGCACATTGCCGGGCCAGCGGAACCGTCGGAACAGCTCTTTGACCTCGTCTGAGAGGCCGGTGAAATTGCGGCCTTCTTCGGCGGCGAAGCGGGTCAGGGTCTGTTCTGCGATCAACACCGGGTCTTCGCCGCGTTCGCGCAGAGGCGGCAGGTGGATCGGGACCACATGCAGACGGTAATACAAATCCTCGCGAAAGCGCCCGCGCCGGACCTCCTCCAGAGGGTTGCGATTGGTCGCGCAGATGATACGGGCATTGACCTTGCGCGCGCTGGGCGCGCCAACAGGTTGAATCGAAGAGGTCTGCAAAAACCGCAGCAGCTTGGTCTGCAGGTTCAGGTCCATTTCGCAGATTTCGTCCAGAAACAGCGTGCCACCATCGGCCAGCGCGGCGGCGCCCGGCTTGTCTGCGATCGCACCGGTAAAAGAGCCTTTGAGATGCCCGAAGACTTCGGATTCCAACAGATCAGCTGGGATGGCACCACAATTGAGCGGTACAAAAGGGCCCGCAGCGCGGCTTGATCCCGCATGCACGGCCTGGGCACATATTTCTTTGCCCGTGCCGCTTTCACCGGTGATAAAGACCGTTGCCATGGATTTCCCAACCGAGGCGATCCGGTCATAGACCGCTGTCATGACGGGGGAGCTGCCCACGAAAGACGCAACCGGGCTGCGGTCGGAAACGCGGTCGCCGGGACGCACCGCATCGCCCAGTGCCGTTTCAACGGCATGCAAGAAACGCTGTTCATTGAACGGCTTCAGCAAAAAGTCATAGGCCCCAAGGCGCATGGCTTCGACCGCGCGGTTGATCGAGCCATTGGCCGTGACCACGATAATGTGGGTCTCAGGGTGGAACTCCAGCAGGTCGCGCATCAGGTCAAGGCCAGAGCGATCCGGTAACATCAGGTCCAGCAGCACCACATTGGGGCGCAGGGTCTGAAAGTGGCGCAGACCGTCCTGCGCCGTGCCCGCAGTGACCACGTCATACCCGGCGCCCTTAAGCACCGATTCATAGACCATTTGCAAAGACGGCGTGTCTTCGATCAACAATAGCGGGGTCATGTGTTTGCCTCTGAGGCATCGTACGCGGTGTTGAAACGACTGGCAAATTCGCCTTCAAGCCGATCCAGAACACGTTCGATCTGTTGCGATATACGCGGGGTCAGCACACGGGTCAGATTGTGATCCTTGTTGTGGGCGGCGTTGTTCAGGTTCTCTGCCAGACATTGCAGGTGATCTGAACCAACCGCCCCGGCCAGCGAAATCAGCACATGGGTGCGGGCGCGGATCAGGGAAAAGTCTGTCTGTTGCATGCCCTCAGACAGACCAGATTGCACGGTGCGAAAGTCTTGCAGCAGACGTGATAGCAGCTCGCGGCTATTGTGTTCACCGGCAAGGGCAAGCAAGCGGTCCAGATGCAGGTTGTTCAATGCAGCGGTGTCGTCCTGCGCGGGGGGCAGGGTGGCGGTTTCAGATGCCCGCCGGGCCAGTACCGCGTTGATGGCATGCCCGAAGGCCTCGATGCTCATGATGGGTTTGGCCAATACGCCGTCGGCGCCTGCCTCGTATATTTCATCCCGGTTCGAACGCAGCACATAGGCCGTGATTGCCAAAACCGGCAGCACCATAGCATCAGGGCCTTGTTCGCGTTCGCGTTCGCGCAGAACCCGGATCAGGTCCAGACCGGACAAGCGCGGCATCTCGATATCAATCAGTGCCAGATTGAAATGCTGTTCTTCCAAAAGGTGAAGGGCGGTCACCCCGTCAGACGCGATCCGGCAATCCGCGCCCATGGTTTCCAGCATCTGGCGTACAAGCAATTGATTGGTCTGATTGTCCTCGGCGACAAGCACACATTGGCCCGCAAGATTGGGCAGCTCGCTGGGCGCGACAGTCGGAGAGGTCATCCCCGGCGCCCAGGCTTTGCGCGGCAGCAACAGGGCGGCCTGCGCCCCGCCCAACGCGTGGTTTGAAACCTCAACCCGCCCGCCGATCTGCTCGGCCAGCTCATAGACGATATGCAGCCCCAGACCACTGCCGGGCACTTCGGTATCGGCCGGGCGCCCGCCTACTTCGAACAGCATCGCAAGGGCGTCGTCGCTAAAGCCCGCGCCTGTATCGCGTACTTTCAAACACAGGGTTTCGTGGCTGCGCATCCCGACCGAGAGGATGACCTCGCCTTTCGGGGTGTGTTTGGTGGCATTGCCGATCAGGTTGGTCAGAATCCTGTCCAGCGCGCCTTTGTCCGTCCCGATTTCGGTTGGCAGGTCGGCGGCCAGCTCGAGCGTGAAATTCAGACCAGCTTCGCGCGCGCGTGCGCTCCAGCGGGCCTCGATTTCATCCAGATAGCTGTGCAGGATCAGCGTTGAAATCTGCGCCATATGCGGGGCGCGGTCCCCCATGATCAGGGCCAGAAACTCGTCGCTAAGGCGCGCCAGCTGTTCGCCGGCGCTGCGTACCCGTTGCAATTGTTGTTGAGAATGGAGATCAAGCGGAGTCAGATCCGCAAGTGCCAGCCCACCAAGAATGTCAGACACCGCATTGCGAATGTCATGTCCCAGCAATGCCGCACGCTTTGTATCGTGACGGTTTTCGGATTCGGGAGATGTCACGGAATGCTCCCAAACCCGATATTTTTAGTCCTCACCCCATGTACTCGCTTAAGTTGCAGCACTGACTATGTTTAGCGCAGATGGGGGGGGCGCTCCAACCTGTAATTTCAGACAGGTCAGAGCGGTGTTCAAACGCGCAGGGCTTAGCCCGCCGCGGGATAGCCCATGGCCTTCAGCGCGTCGGTGATTTCATCCAGAATGACCGGATCGTCGATGGTGGCAGGCATCTTGTAATCTTTACCATCGGCGATCGACACCATGGTGCCACGCAGGATCTTACCCGAACGGGTTTTGGGCAGGCGATCCACCACCGTGGCCAGCTTAAAGGCCGCCACCGGGCCGATCTGATCACGCACCATTTTGACGCACTCTTTAACCACATCACCGTGGTCACGTCCTGCGCCCGCGTTCAGACACAAGAAGCCCATGGGCATCTGACCTTTCAGCTTGTCGGAGACGCCGATCACCGCGCATTCGGCGACGTCGGGGTGGGCGGCCAGAACCTCTTCCATACCGCCGGTCGACAGGCGGTGCCCCGCGACGTTAATCACGTCATCGGTGCGCGCCATGATGTAAACGTAACCGTCTTCGTCGATATAGCCTGCATCGCCGGTTTCGTAATAGCCGGGGAAGTGCTCAAGATAGCTTTTCTTGTACCGCGCTTCGGCGTTCCAGAGGTTTTGCAGCGTGCCGGGGGGCAGGGGCAGTTTGATGGCAATCGCGCCAAGTTCACCCGCGGCCATTGGGTGGCCGCCTTCGTCCAGAATTTGCACATTGTAACCGGGCATCGGCACCGACGGCGACCCCAGTTTCACGGGCAGTTCTTCGATCCCCAGCGGGTTGGCGGCAATGGCCCAGCCGGTTTCTGTCTGCCACCAGTGGTCAATCACCGGCACTTTCAGCTGGTCTTGTGCCCAGGTGATGGTGTCGGGGTCGGCGCGCTCACCGGCCAGATAGACGGCATTCAGGCAGGACAGGTCGTATTTGCCAACAAATTCGCCGATCGGGTCTTCACGTTTTACCGCACGGAACGCCGTGGGGGCAGTGAAGAAGCTCTTGACGTTATGCTCGGAAATCACGCGCCAGAAGGTGCCTGCGTCGGGGGTGCCCACGGGCTTGCCCTCGAACACGATGGTGGTGTTGCCATGCACCAGCGGCCCGTAGGTGATGTAGGAGTGGCCCACAACCCAACCGACGTCCGACGCGGCCCAGAACACATCGCCCGGATCAACATTGTACAGGTTCTTCATCGACCAGTTCAGCGCGACAAGATGGCCCGCAGTCGGGCGCACGACGCCCTTGGGCTGACCGGTGGTACCTGATGTGTACAGGATATAGGCCGGGTGGTTGCCTTCGACGGGCACACATTCCGCCGGTTCAACACCGTATTGGAACCCATGCCAGTTATAGTCACGACCTTCCTCCAGCTGCGCAACCTCTTGTTCACGCTGAAAAATCACGGTGAAGTCAGGCTTGTGCTCTGACAGTTCAATCGCCCCATCCAGCAGCGGCTTATAGTGCACCACGCGGCCCGGCTCGAGCCCGCAGGAGGCCGCGATGATGCATTTGGGCTTGGCGTCGTCGATCCGCACGGCCAGTTCGTTGGCCGCAAAACCGCCAAATACCACGGAGTGCACGGCGCCAAGGCGGGCACAGGCCAGCATGGCCTCCAGCGCTTCGGGGATCATCGGCATATAGATGATAACGCGGTCGCCCTTTTCGACGCCCTTGGCACGCAGAGCGCCCGCCAAAGAGGCCACACGATTGCGCAGCTCTATATAAGAAATCTCGCGCTTGGAGTGGGTGATCGGGCTGTCATAGATGATGGCGGTTTGTTCGCCGCGGCCATTGTCGACATGGCGGTCAACGGCGTTGTAGCAGGCGTTGACCATGCCATCCGAAAACCACTCATAAATCGGGGCGTTGTCGTCAAACAGTGCTTTGGAGGGTTTCTTGACCCAATCGATCTCCTCGGCGGCTTTCATCCAAAAACCTTCGGGGTCCGCTTTCCAACCGGCATAAACGTCGGCGTACGACATGTGTATTCTCCTCCGTGGCAGGCAAATCAGCCGGGCAAGGCCCGACGCTCCTGCGACATCAAAACCATCGGCGCATAGCAGCACCGCGACCGCACCTGCCCTTCGGATCGCCATCCGGAGTCCCTGGTGCAATCATGCTCGAAATCATCCGCGTCGCAGTGTGGAGGAGTACGCTGCGATTCTGTGCAGAGATTTGAATATTACCCGTAATGGGCTACGGGCGTTCCTGCAAGGGTCGACATGTGCAAGAAGCCTCCGTGGGCGGTAAAGGCGCCAGAATTTGCGTTTTGCCGCTCACTTCGCGCAGTGCCTTGCGGGGCTTTCTTGAGGGTCTGCCCATCGCTGTGCGGCGAATAAATCGAGAATTCCACGTAGAATTGGCGTAAGATTAAATGATTGAATCAATCTATTTCGGAGTGGCCCCATGCGTTTTCTCTTTGCATTCTTGATTTCCCTATTCCCACACATGGCTTTGGCTGATTGGGCGTTTGATGCACCCGGCCGGATTCTTAGTCACAGCGCGATGTCCTGCGGACAGGTCAGCCATGGGCGGTACTGTCTTGAGCTGGGCTGTGTTGAAGGTGGCGATCTGATGTTCCATCTGAACGCGCTTGAGCATTCCACAATTTCCGAGGCCAACAAGATCCGTTTGAACCTTAGCGTGTCACGGCAGTTGCTTCCGGCGATCGAATTCCTGTTGGCTGGGGAAGTAGGGCTGTTTTTCGCCCCATTCGAGGAGCGGCATCTGCCGGGGCTGGACCGGCTGAAAGCCGGTAGTCGGGCCGAGGCGATCTTTTGGATGGGACCGGTGTTGAAAGGCGCCAAGGGGCCTGTGTCGCTTAGAGGATCCAGCAAAGCAATTGATGCGGCTTTGGCGGCGTGCCCCCTGCCTGACTTTGCCGCGCGTGATCTTGAACGGCGCACGCGGGATGATCCTCAAGCTGCGGTGCGTCTTGAGATGGCAGAACAATGTCGCGATGCGGGCACCACCCCAGGCGCGCCGCAAGAGGGATTCGTGACCGAGGTCGATGCCGACGGCATCCCCCCGATTGACCTGTTGGTCAATCACGGGGCTGTGCCCTGTCTGAACGCGCCGTCGCTGGTCTGCGGCTCGGCGGGCTGCTTGCATTCGCTTTGGATCGGACAGGACAACGGGCGCTACGTGCGGGTTTTACGCAGCAATATCCATGGTTTGTCTGCAGATGGGTCAGGGCAAATCACCCTGAATTTGCACGGCGGGGCCTGCGGGCTGGTCGGTGCTGAACCCTGTGCCAAGCGGTTTCAGGTGTTCAGCGACCGGCTCGAGTTGCTGGAATAGAGGTTAGCCGTAGTGGGCGACGGGCGTACCTGCGAGGGCCGACATGTTCAACAGGCCACGTGCTGTGATCGAAGGCGTCGCAATGTGCGCTTTATTGCCCATGCCCATCAAAATGGGCCCCACTTCAAGCCCGCCCGCGCGCATCTTCAGAATGTTGCGCACGCCAGAGGCCGCGTCGGTATTGGCAAAAACCAACACGTTGGCCGGCCCATTCAGACGCGCATCCGGGAAAATCCGGTTGCGGTATTCTGGGTCCAGCGCGCTGTCGATATGCATCTCGCCTTCGAATGAGAAGTCAGGCTCGGTGGCTTCCAACAGTTCAAGGGCGGCGCGCATCCGGCGGCCGGTGTCGATGTCCAGATTGCCGAATTGCGAGTGTGAACACAGGGCGATATTTGGCTCCATCCCGAAACGGCGCACATGGCGCGCCGCGCCGATCACGGTCTCCATGATTTGCTCGGGCGTAGGTTCGGGGTGAACATGGGTGTCGGCAATGAACAGCGGCCCATCTTCCAAAATCATCAAGCTCAGCGCGCCGACGGGGTGAAGCCCGCCTTGCGCCAGAATTTGACGAACATAGTTCATGTGCCACAGATACTGGCCGAAGGTGCCACAGATCATGCTGTCTGCCTCGCCACGATGCACCATGATCGCCGCAATCGCGGTGGTATTGGTGCGCATGATCGCTTTGGCCAGATCGGGCGTGACACCCCGCCGCGCCATCAGCTTATGATATTCATTCCAATAGTCGTAATAACGCGGGTCGTTTTCCGGGTTCACGATACGGAAGTCGGTGCCGGGTTTGATGGTCAGACCAGCCCGTTCACAACGCTGGGCAATGACATCGGGACGGCCCACAAGGATCGGGTGGTCGGTGGTTTCTTCGATCATTGCCTGCGCGGCACGCAATACGCGTTCGTCCTCGCCCTCGGCAAACACGATGTCGCGTTCGGCCTTGGCTGCGGCGGCAAAGACCGGGCGCATGATCAGCGCGGATTTAAAGACCGAGCCGTCCAGCTTTTCTTTATAGGCTTCGAAATCTTCGATCGGGCGTTTGGCAACACCGCTTTCGATTGCAGCTTTGGCGACGGCGCTGGCCACCACACCCATAAGACGCGGGTCAAACGGTTTGGGGATCAGGTAGTTACAACCAAAGGTCAGCTGCTCCCCTTTATAGGCGGCTGCGGCCTCGGCACTGGTGGTGGCGCGGGCAAGGGCGGCGATGCCCTCGACACAGCCTACCTGCATGGCGTCGTTGATCTCGGTTGCGCCGACGTCCAGCGCCCCGCGGAAGATAAACGGGAAGCACAGCACGTTGTTAACCTGATTGGGATAGTCCGACCGGCCAGTGGCAATGATTGCGTCAGGGGCGACTTCGCGCACCTGTTCGGGCATGATTTCGGGCGTCGGGTTTGCCAGCGCAAAGATGATCGGCTGGTCGGTCATTTTTGTGACCATTTCAGGCTTTAAAACGCCCGGCCCGGACAGGCCAAGGAACAGATCAGCGTCACCGATCACTTCGTCCAGAGTCCGCAGATCCGATTTCTGAGCAAAGGCGGCCTTCTGCGGGTTCATGTCTTCAGTACGGCCTTCGTAGACCAGTCCGTGAATGTCACACAGCCACACGTTTTCACGTTTTACACCCAGCTTCAGCAGCATGTTCAGACAGGCGATGCCCGCCGCGCCGCCACCGGTAGAAACGACTTTGATGTCTTCGAACTTTTTGCCAGCGACGTGCAAAGCATTGGTCGCGGCCGCGCCGACCACGATGGCGGTCCCGTGCTGATCATCGTGGAAAACGGGAATGTTCATCCGCTCACGGCAAATCTTTTCGACGATGAAACAGTCAGGCGCTTTGATGTCTTCGAGGTTGATGGCACCAAAAGAGGGCTCCATCGCGCAAACAATCTCGGCCAGTTTTTCGGGATCACTTTCATTAAGTTCAATATCAAAGCAATCTATATTGGCGAACTTTTTGAACAGGACGGCCTTGCCTTCCATCACCGGTTTAGAGGCCAGGGCGCCGATGTTTCCCAATCCCAAAACAGCCGTTCCGTTGCTGACGACGGCCACCAAATTGCCCCGCGCCGTATATTTTGCTGCGGTTTCTGGAGCATTTTTGATTTCAATGCAGGCTTCAGCCACGCCGGGGGAATAAGCCAAAGAAAGATCACGTCCGTTCGCCAGCGGCTTGGTCGCCCGCACTTCCAGTTTCCCGGGGCGCGGGTTTTCATGGTAGTGGAGCGCCGCATCACGGTTGCTCTTGGCTTTCTGGTTGTCCATTTTCCCCTCCCGAAAAAATTGGTTTAATGGCTGAATTAGTTCCCTGACACTCCCATACGCCGGGTTCAGAGCTGCCGCAAGCCTGTGTACCATGTTTACGCCAACAATGGTGGATTGTTCCCAAGGTCGGCATACCCAGCGTCTCAGGCGCAGGTCGGGCTTGCATCTGGGGCCTCTGCTCCGCAGATTGAGAACAGGAGGTTCGCCGATGTTGTTACTGCAAGCTGCACGCGACGTGCGCGAGAAGGCTCACGCACCTTATTCAAATTTCAAGGTGGGTGCTGCGATCCAAACGGAAAGCGGCGAGATTTATGTGGGGTGCAATGTTGAAAACGTTGCCTACCCCGAAGGCACCTGCGCCGAGGCGGGCGCGATTGCGGCGATGTGCGCGGCAGGTGAATACAAAATCGTCAAAGTTGCGGTAATTGCCGACAGCCCGACCCCGGTCCCGCCCTGCGGTGGGTGTCGCCAAAAACTGGCAGAATTCGCTGCGGGCGATGTCGAGGTCACGATGGCCACCACCGATGGCGTCAACAAAACCGTGACGGTATCAGATTTGCTGCCCGGTGCTTTCGGGGCAGACCATATGGACAAGACCCCGGGATGAACGCCGCTCAGATCATTGCCAAACAACGCGATCAGGCCTTGCTAAGTGCTGCCGAGATCACGTGGTTTGCCAAGGGTCTGGCAACGGGAGAAGTATCGGATGCTCAGGCGGCGGCTTTTGCCATGGCGGTGGTGCTGAATGGTCTTGAAGAAGACGAGCGCATTGCCCTGACCAAGGCCATGCGCGACAGCGGTGAGATACTGCACTGGGATTTGCCGGGGCCGGTGTTGGACAAGCACTCCACGGGTGGGGTGGGTGACTGCGTTTCGCTGATGTTGGCCCCGGCGCTGGCCGCATGTGGCGCATATGTACCGATGCTTTCAGGGCGCGGTTTGGGCCATACAGGCGGCACGCTTGATAAGCTGGAATCCATTCCCGGCTATCACGCCGAGGTGGGCATCGAACGTCTGCGCGGCGTGGTGGGTGAGGTTGGCTGCGCCATCGTCGGTACGACGCGCGACATCGCCCCTGCCGATCGGCGCTTTTATGCGATCCGGGATGTGACGGGCACGGTCGAAAGCATTGATTTGATCACGGCTTCGATCCTGTCAAAAAAGCTGGCCGCAGGGCTGGACGGGCTGGTGTTGGATGTCAAAGCCGGGTCAGGGGCGTTCATGACAGACATGGCCGATGCCGAGCGACTGGCGCGTAGTCTGGTGCGCACATCCAAGGGTGCGGGATGTCCGACCATTGCTTTGATCACCGATATGAACCAGCCCGTCGTGCCCGCGGCGGGCAATGCGCTTGAGGTGATCGAGGTCATGAAGGCGCTGACCGGTACCGCAACGGGGCGGTTGACAGAGTTGACCTGCGCCTTGGGCGGCGCCGTATTGGCGCTGGGCGGTTTGGCCGATGATGCTGTCGCGGGCGAAGCTGCAATTGCAAAAGCCTTGTCCAGCGGAGCAGCGGCGGAAAAATTCAGGCAGATGGTCGCCGCCTTGGGTGGCCCGACTGACTTTTTAACTTGTTGGGCGGATCGCTTGCCTGCCGCGCCGGTGATACGAGCGGTTGCATCGGCACAAGCCGGCATTGTGCAACGTATAGATGGCCACGCGTTGGGCATGACCGTGGTCGAGCTAGGTGGCGGGCGCAAACGCCAAAGCGACCTTATAAATCCGTCGGTCGGTCTGTCAGAGCTGACGGAAATTGGGCAGGAGATCGGGCCGGGCACCCCCTTGGCGATGGTTCATGCCGCGGATGAGGCCACGGCCGAACGGGCGGTTTCGATGGTCCGGGCGGCCTATACAATTGGCACCGCGCCCGTTACCTCTCTGCCGTTGATCTATCAGAAGGTGGCGTGATGGCGCGGGTGTTCTTGGTTGTGATGGATTCCGTTGGCTGTGGCGGAGCGCCGGACGCGGACCAGTTTTTCAACGAAGGCGTGCCGGATACCGGTGCCAACACGCTGGCACATATCGCGCAGGCCTGCGCGCGCGGCGAAGCCGAAGAAGGGCGCTCGGGTGCGTTGCGGCTGCCAAGGCTGGACCGGCTGGGTCTGGGCGCGGCGATTGAGCTGGCTTCGGGCATGTCGGTGCCGGGGTTGGGGGTGCGGCACAATGGTTTGTGGGGCTGCGCAACCGAAGTAAGCCGGGGCAAGGACACGCCCTCGGGCCATTGGGAGCTGGCAGGCGTGCCGGTCCCCTGGGAGTGGCATTATTTCCGCGATACACAGGATAGTTTCCCGCCCGATCTGGTGGCGCAGGTACAAAAAATCGCTGGCACGAATGGAACATTGGGCAATTGCCATGCCTCGGGCACTGAAATCGTTGCCCAACTGGGCGCCGAACATTGCGCAACAGGTTGGCCGATTTGCTATACCTCGGCCGATAGCGTGTTTCAGATCGCCGCTCATGAAGACCATTTCGGGTTGGAAAACCTTCTGCGGCTTTGTCGCGAGCTTGCACCTTTTCTACATTCTATGCGCGTTGGACGGGTGATCGCGCGGCCCTTTGTCGGCGATGCCGAAACCGGGTTCACACGTACGCAAAACCGGCATGACTATGCGATTGCGCCGCCCGCGCCGACTGTCTGTGACTGGGTGCAGGCGGCAGGGGGCAAAGTTCACGCCGTGGGCAAGATCGGGGACATTTTCTCAATGCAGGGGATTGATGATGTCCGAAAGGGAACGGATGCCGAACTGATTGGCCACTTGTCTGATCTGGTCGACAGTGCCGAAGACGGGAGCCTGACCTTTGCCAATTTCGTCGAGTTTGACAGCCTCTACGGGCATCGCCGCGACGTGTCAGGTTATGCCCGGGCGCTGGAATGGTTTGATCGTCAACTGCCCAGTTTGTTTGACAAAATGCGCCCCGGTGATCTGATGCTTTTCACCGCAGATCATGGCAATGATCCGACATGGCGCGGCACTGACCACACCCGGGAACGCGTGCCGGTTTTGGGCTATGGCGTGGGCGCGCGCGCTCTGGGGCGGGTTGGGTTTAGTGAGGTTGCAAACTTGGTTGCTGATCATTTGGCGATTTCGCCAATCAAGGAAGGGTGAAACGTTGAAGTCACTGCCCAAGGTCGAGCTGCACACGCATCTGGAAGGCGCGGCCCCGCCCGCTTTCATCCGTGGATTGGCGCAGGAAAAGGGTATGGATATTTCCGGCGTTTTCGCGCCGGATGGCGGCTATGCATTCAAGGATTTCTGGCATTTTCTGAAGGTCTATGAGGCTGCGACATCTACCCTGACCACGCCTGAAGATTACCACCGCCTGACGCTTGCCGTGTTGGAAGAAAGCGCCGCGCATGGGGTGATTTATACCGAAAGCTTTATGTCGCCCGACTTTTGCGGCGGGCGGGATTTGTCTGCTTGGCGCGAATACCTGCACGCCATTCAGGAGGCCGCCGCACAGGCCGAGGCGCAGATGGGGATTATTCTGCGCGCGGTGGTGACCTGCGTGCGCCACTTTGGGCCGGAAAAGGCGCGCGAAACCGCGCTTTGCGCGGCCGAGACGGCGGGGGATTTCATCACCGGCTTTGGCATGGGCGGCGATGAACAGTCGGGCAAGCAGGGTGACTTCGCTTGGGCGTTTGATTGCGCGCGCGAGGCAGGTTTGCGCCTGACCACCCACGCCGGAGAATGGGGCGGCCCGCAATCCATACGCGATGCTTTGGACGACCTGCGGGTCGAACGGATTGGTCACGGTGTGCGCGCCATAGAGGATGACGCGTTGGTAGATCATCTGGCAGAGCGCGAAATCGTTCTAGAGGTTTGCCCGGGTTCGAATATCGCGTTGGGCCTGTACCCCGACTGGCAGGACCACCCAATCGAACGGCTGCGCGAGCGCGGGGTAAAGGTGACGATCTCAACCGACGATCCACCGTTCTTTCATACCACGATGACCCGCGAATACGACCGGCTGGCTGACGCTTTTGGCTGGAATGAAGACAGCTTTAGAGACTTCAATATTGTCGCGGCCCATGCCGCGTTTTGTGACACAGAGACCCGTGCACGGGTGCTTAAGAAACTGGAGCAGACAGATGATTGACCCATTGACTGTCGTGGATCACCCGCTTGTGCAGCACAAGCTGACCCTGATGCGCGACCAAAACACACCCAGTGCCGAGTTTCGACGGTTGCTGCGGGAAATCTCGCAGTTGCTGGCCTATGAGGTCACCCGCGAACTTGCGATGACAACCCGCCGGATCGAAACGCCGATCGAGACCATCAACGCGCCGGTTCTGGCGGGCAAGAAACTGGCACTGATCTCGATCCTACGGGCGGGCAACGGCTTGCTGGATGGGATCCTTGAACTGGTTCCCGGGGCGCGGGTCGGTTTTGTCGGCCTGTACCGCGACGAAGAGACGCTGGAGCCGGTTCAGTACTATTTCAAAGTCCCTGAACACCTTGATGACAGAATGGTGATCGCGGTGGATCCGATGCTTGCAACAGGGAATTCCTCGGTTGCGGCGATTGATTTGCTGAAGAAAGCAGGGGCCACGAATATTCGCTTTTTGTGCTTGCTGGCGGCGCCAGAAGGCATAAAACGCATGCAAGAGGCCCATCCTGACGTGCCAATCGTCACAGCATCTGTAGACGAAAAGCTGAATGACCATGGATATATTGTCCCTGGGCTAGGGGATGCGGGTGACCGTATGTTCGGCACAAAATAAGGTAATTTCCCCCTTTACTGATTCGCACGGAACCTGCATGGTTGCCCTAATCATGTGTGGGGGCACAGATGCGAGCAGTAAAACGGGGCGCCCTCGCCGCGACGGTGGTCTTTATGGCCACTGTTGGCGTACAGGCGCAGACCCTAAGGAAAGACGATGGCCCGGCGGAGCTACCTCCGTCCAGCTATAAGTCTGATCAGTATGTAGACAGCAAAGGCTGCGTGTATATTCGCGCGGGCTATGCCGGACAGGTGAGTTGGGTGCCGCGCGTGACGCGCGGGCGTGACGTCATGTGTGGGTTCCGGCCAACCTTTGCCAAGGCCAAACCGGCAGCGCCGGCGCCTAAGGCCGCGGCCGCCAAGACGGTTGCGAAGCCTGCACCAAAGGCCAAGACCCAAACCGTGGCAAAACCCGCGCCCCAGACCAAGACCATCAAGAAAGTCGTGCGCAAACCGGTGGCAGCAGCCCCGGCACCCGCCGCGCCGACCCAAAAGAAGGTCATCAAGAAAAAGGTCGTGCCGCAGCAAAAGAAACGTGTTGTCTGCCCTGGCGCATCAGAGCTGTCACAGCGTTATATTAACGGCGGCGCACGCTGCGGCCCTCAAACCGTCAGCCCCTATGACAGTGGCGCGTTGCTAGCGCCCGATGGGACGCGGCAGGTGGCACGATTGCCTGCCCCGCAGGTCCCTAAAGGGTATAAAGTGGCCTGGAGCGATGACCGGCTGAACCCGAACCGGGGTACTGGCACGGCGCAGGGCGAAGCCGCGATGAATCAGGTCTGGAGCCAGACCGTTCCTCGCGTCCGTGTGGCGGCAAGCCCAGAGCCATCCTTGGCTGCACGCGTTTCCACCAAATCCGCGCCCAAGGCACCAAAGGTGGTGGTTCAGAAAAAACGCGTTCTGGCGACCCCGACTCCAAAGACAAAGGCGACCACATCTGCGCGATTGATCCAGGTTGGCTCTTACGGCGACCCGCGCAATGCCAAGGCCACGATCCAGCGTCTTCAGGCGATGGGATTGCCGGTGCGGGTTTCCAAGGCCAAGATCAAGGGCAAACCGGTTGATGTGATTTTCGCGGGGCCTGTCAAAAGCTCGCAACTGAATTCCGCGCTGGGCGCGGTCCGTAAGGCAGGGTACCGGGACGCCTTTGTGCGTTAACAAATTCCCGGTTCTAAGACAGCGCCCCGTCCTTCATCGGCGGGGCGTTTTCTATTCGCCGCACAGCCCTTGCAGCCGCACCCAGTTGCTGTCGGACAAGACCGGGGGCCGTGATTGGCCGCGCATCGGATCCGCTTCGATCAGCCCCAGAACCGTTTCACCGGACACGTCCAGCGCATACGCGTAAGGGGTTGAGGGCACTTTGGCCTGCGTGAAGCGCGCCAACAGAGCTTCGTCGTTTACGGGGGTGGGCGCGCGGGTCAGCAAAGCCTCGCCATAGGCTTGCAGGGCGTCGTCTGAAAGTTTTCCGGTCGTAAGCAGCTTGAGGCTGGTCCAAAAGCTGGCATGATCCAACAAATCCAGCATCGGATCTTTTTGCGCGGCGCGGGCGTCTTCGGCCAGAATGAACCCGGCGGCAACATCGGCATCGTCATAGTCTTCGATGATCGCGCGGTTCAGAACCACCGCGCCGCCCGGCAGATGTACGGCCTGCGCCACGCCTGCCGGTACAACGACCACAGCGTCAGCGCGTTTCAAGACACGGCTGCCCAGTACGGAAAGCGCCTGACGTCCCTCAGGCGCGCGACAGGGCGCGCCGCTGATCCGGGTGATGTGACCCAGCAAACGCCCGCCGATGTCTGATTGCATTGTCGCCGGAACAACCGAGGCCGTGTGACGTCGCACGGCGTTGGGCAACCACAGAACTGCCAACGCTGTCACGGCCAATGCCGCCCCGCCCAAAAGCCACACCCGCAGGCGCCCCGGATGGGGGCGGGCGCGTTCGATGGCAGCGCTGACCTTGTTGATCGCGCCGATCATCACCTCGTCGTCAATTTCAAGCGTCTCTTCGCTGTCGGGGTCCGGGCTGAACAGGGCCGGTCGTGCGCCGGGGTTCAGGCGCGTCACCGCTGCCAAGGACCAGTGGGTCAAAGCGGTTTCATTCTGGTCACTGATCACCAAAGATGCATCGCCAAACGAGATGATCACATCCCGGCGCTGCGTGTCCTCGGTGTCACGCCAAAGGCCGGGGGCCTCTAGCCGATCAAACTGTGAAAGCGCCGTCATGCGCGGCTTATCCTGCCCGTTATGTCCTCAACGCTGCATGATAGCCCTGAACCAAAGGGTGAAACAATGGGGTGCGATCAATCCGCAAGGGTTTTCGCTCGTTCGCGCAGCGCGAATTTCTGGATCTTACCGGTTGAGGTTTTGGGCAGGTCTTCGAAGACAACGCGCTTTGGAGTTTTGAACCCGGCCAGATGTTCGCGGCTGAATTTGATCAGCTCTGCTTCGGTCGCCTTGGCGCCAGAACGCAATTCAACAAAGGCACAGGGCACTTCGCCCCACTTTTCGTCTGGTTTGGCAACCACGGCGCAAAGTTCGACAGCGGGGTGGTGCATCAAGGCCCCCTCGACTTCGACAGAGCTGACATTTTCGCCGCCGGAAATGATGATGTCTTTGGCGCGGTCGGTGATCTTGATGTAGCCGTCTGGGTGCTGAAACGCGATGTCGCCCGAGTGGAACCAGCCGTCTTTGAAGACCTCGGCAGTCGCAGCCGGGTTTTTATAGTAGCCTTTCATCACAATATTGCCGCGCATCATGATTTCACCGACGGTTTCGCCATCGTGGGGAACGTGGTTCATGTGCTCGTCCATGACGGTCGCGCCCTCCAGCACGGGCATGGCCACACCGGTGCGGGCTTTGATTTCGGCCCGTTCGGCCGGTTCCACACCGTTCCAAAGGTCGTCCTGCCAGGTGCATTCGGTGGCGGGGCCATATACTTCGGTCAATCCGTAGACCTGCGTGACGTTGAAACCCAGAGGCTCGATCTTGGCCAGGGTTGCTGCCGGGGGCGGCGCGCCAGCAGTGAACACCTGCACGATATGGTCAAACGGCAAGCGTTCTTCTTCGGTGGTGTTGACGATGGCGTTCAGGACGATTGGCGCGCCGCCAAAATGCGTGGCGCCATCTACTGAGATCGCATGGTAGATATTGTTGGCTGTCACATCGCGACAGCAGATGACCGTGCCCGCGACGGCCGGGATCATCCACGTGTGCGTCCAGCCATTGCAATGGAACAGGGGCACGATCGTCAAATACCGCGGGTGACGCTGCATATTCCAGGACATCATATTGCCGATCGCCGCCAGATAGGCGCCCCGGTGATGATAAACGACTCCCTTTGGGCGCCCGGTGGTGCCCGAGGTGTAATTGATGGCGATGCTTTCCCATTCATCCTCGGGCTGGATCCAGTCGAAACCGGTGTCACCTTCGGCCAGGAATTCCTCGTATTCGGGGTGACGGCCATCGGGCTGAAATCCGGCTTCGCGGTCAGCGACTTCGATAATCAGAGGGACATCGTGGGCGTCCATGCGGGCAATGGCGGCTTCGGCGATGGGCAGCAAAGAGTTGTCGACAAGAACCACGCGCGCCCCGGCATGTTCAAAGATGTACTGGACGGTTTCGACCTCTAGCCGGGTGTTGATCGTGTTCAAAACCGCGCCACAGGCTGGCACAGCCCAAGTGGCCTCGACCTGAGCGGTGATGTTGGGCAACAGCGTGGCAACCACATCCCCCGGACGCACGCCGCGCTTGGCAAGCGCCGAAGCCAGCTGCGTGACGCGGGCCAGCATCTGCGCATAGGTGAACGACCGGGACCGGTCGAGCAAAGCTTCGCGATGCGGATAGATGCCTGCGGCACGTTTCAGGAATGAAAGCGGCGACAACGCAACATGGTTTGCCGCACATTTTTCCAAACCGGTTTCATCGACCAGCCATCCCATAGCCATTCCTCCCCAAATGTCTATGGGACCAAAGTTTGGCGTGTTGCACGCGGAATGAAAAGGGGGCTATTGAGCGTTTCTTTCAAAAGATAGAGTGCGATCATGATTATCTCTCATGGTCGGCGTTACATATTTGTTCATATTCCCAAAACTGGCGGGACCTCTTTAGCGCTTGCGCTGGAAGATCGCGCCAAAGCAGATGACATTCTTATTGGTGATACGCCCAAGGCAAAGCGCCGAAAGCGTCGATTGAAAGACGTTCAGACGGCAGGCAGATTGTGGAAGCACTCTACCCTGAGCGACATAATTGGGCTGGTCTCGACCGAAGAGCTTGATCAGCTGTTTGTGTTCACCCTTGTGCGCAACCCTTGGGATCGGATGGTCAGTTACTATCACTGGCTGCAAGTCCAAAGCTTTAGTCATCCGTCGGTCAAACTGGCGCAAAGCCTGCCCTTTGAAGAATTCCTAAATCACCCCCAGACGCGGGCGGCGTTCGCGGCGGAAAGCTATGGCCAATATGTGCAAGGGCCAGATGGGCAAGAGCACTGTAACCTCTTTATAAAACTGGAAGATTTTTCTGCAGATGCAAAACCCCTTGAAGCGCACCTTGGGTTTGCTCTGACCTTACCCAAGGTCAATCAATCGGACCGCAAGCGGGATTACCGCAGGTACTACTCTGACGAATCGGCGCGCGTGGTTTACCAGCTGTGCGAGTCCGACATCACGCGGTTTGGCTATCGCTTCGACAACACGCCCTGATTGTCCCGACAGGGGAAACTCTGGCGGCGGTTTGCCGGAATTGTCCACTTTCGCCTCCTCAATGCCACATTTCAGACGGATTTGCGCCGAATTGACGACCCTTCGCCACGTTTCATTAACCTTAAAGCAACCGCAACAAGATCAGCGGTGTAAATGGACGAAGGGAATGCGGCGATGTTTATGAGTTGGAAGTCCACCCGTGGCCGGTCTACTGCGCGGATGTCAGAGTCGACAACCGGCGCATGGGACGCTGGTGTTTCTGCACAGCAGAACCGTTACCGCTATGGAGCACCAATCGGCCTTGCCGTGGGCACCCAGGTGGCAACCAATCGCGGATGGTGCGCCGTAGAAAATCTCTGCCCCGGAGATATGGTTTTAACCTTCGATGCCGGGCTGCAACCGATCACCGAGCTGCGCCGCAGTGTATTGGACGATGCGCACAATATCGGCGCGCGCACGGATTGGCCGCTTTGGGTGCCTGCTGGCGCGCTGGGTAACGAGGCAGAGTTCACCTTGATGCCGCATCAAACGGTCATGGTAGAGTCCGATCTGGCCGAGGAATACAGTGGTGATCCCTTTGCGTTGATCCCAGCCAGCGCCTTGGAAGGTCGGCTGGGCATTGCGCGCCGCGCGCCGCAGATGGAACAAGAGGTCATCACCCTGCATTTTGAACAAGAACAAGTGGTTTTCGTGAACGGGTCGGCATTGGTGTTGTGTCCGGCGGCGCTTGGCGGTGATATGACGCGCTCGGGAAGCTATGAGGTTTTGGATATCTTACAGGCTCAGGCAATTGTGCAGGATCTAGAGCCTCGCCCGGCTGAACGCCCCGCGCCACAGGCGGTGCATTAAGCCAATCTCGAATCCACGGCTAAGTAAAACGCGGCTCAAGGGCCGCGTTTTGCCGTTGGAATGGCTAAATTCAAGGCAACAGTGCCGCATTTCTGCGCACGAGATACCGTCGCGCCCTTGTTTTGACGATGTAGAAGCCCCGGTGCGTGGGGCCGGGGCCGATATGTCATATGCTATGACCCACTAAGACATGGGAGGTCCACCCGGGGGCAGCTGCCCTCGACAGCCACAGGAGCAATCCCATGTGCATCCCACCCGAGGCTTTGGCCCTTTTCCTGAACATCATCAGCGCAACCCCTGTCACATCCGAGCCGGGCATGATCACAGTGCACGCCGATGCCTATGACACCGTTTGGGTGGCGCGCGAAGGCCAATGGTGCACGGCGGAAACCGCCGCCGAGGGCTGGGCCCGCCGCTATGCGATGGCCCCCGCCGTTCAGCACTAATCAGGCTGCAGCTTCGGCCTCTGGGCCAAAGCGGTCATAAAAGCTTTCGCCATTGTCGGCCATTTCGCGCAGCAGGGCAGGGGCGGTGAACCGCGCACCGTGCCTTGCGGTCAGGTCGTCACAGATCTGCACCGCGCGCGCTGCGCCGATGATGTCGAGCCAGCTGAACGGCCCGCCAGACCATGGCGCAAAGCCCCAGCCCAGGATCGCGCCGACATCGCCTTCGCGAATGTCTTCCAGCACGCCTTCTTCCAGCGCGCGCACGGCTTCAAGCACTTGGCTGAAAAGCAACCGGTGCTGGACTTCGGTCAGCTCGGGTTGATCCTTGGTCAGCGGCCAGTTTTCGGCCAACCCGCCCCACAGCCCGGTGCGTTTGCCACGCTCATCATAGCTGTAGAACCCAGCGCTGGATTTGCGACCCAGTCGTTCTTCATCGAACAGCTTAAAGATCACCTCATCCGCGCCATCGTCATAGGCGTCGCCCATGGCCTGTTTGGTGGCTTTGGCGATTTTGACCCCCAGATCAATCGAGGTTTCATCGGTCAGCTGAAGCGGACCCAAAGGCATGCCAACCAGCTTGGCGGCGTTCTCGATCAGCGGTGCGGCGATCCCCTCGGCGACCATGCGGATGCCTTCGTTCAGATAGGGGATGATGCAGCGATTGGCATAGAAGAACCGCGCATCGTTCACCACGATTGGCGTTTTACGGATCTGGCGGACGTAATCCAGAGCTTTGGCCACGGCGACATCGCCAGTTTCTTTGCCCTTGATGATCTCAACCAGCATCATCTTTTCCACCGGGCTAAAGAAGTGGATGCCGATATACTGTTCGGGCCGTTTGCTGGCCTTGGCCAGTTCGGTGATCGGTAGGGTCGAAGTATTGGTGGCAAAGATGCAGTCATCGCCGGTGACGGCTTCGACTTTGGCGGTGACCTCGGCCTTGATGGCGGGGTCCTCAAAAACAGCTTCGATGATCAGATCACAGCCTTCAAGGGCGGCGTAATCGGTGGTGGCGGTGATCAGGTTCAGCACCTGCTCTTTCTTTTCCGCCGTCGCTTTGCCGCGCTTGATGCCCTTATCCATGTAGGTTTCGGTATAGGCTTTGCCGCGGTCAGCGGCCTCTTGCGCTTGGTCGATCAGCACAACCTCGATGCCCGCCATGGCCGACACCAGCGTGATGCCCGCGCCCATCATGCCCGCGCCCAAAACGCCAACTTTGCGCACGGTCTGGTCGTCGACTTTGGGGCGGTTCGCGCCTTTTTCCAAGGCCTCTTTGTTGATGAACAAAGACCGGATCATCGCGCTGGACGAAGGGTTCATCAGCACATTGGTGAACCAGCGCGCCTCGATCGTGGTGGCGGTGTCAAAGGGCACCAGCGCGCCCTCGTAGACAGCCGAAAGCAGCGCTTTGGCGGCGGGGTAAACGCCTTTGGTCTTGCCGTTGATCATGGCCGAAGCCCCGACAAAAGTCATGAAACCCGCCGGATGATAAGGTGCGCCGCCGGGGAATTTATACCCCTTCTGGTCCCAAGGTTTAACGATATCGGCATCCTTGGCGTTCAAGACCCAGTCGCGGGCTGTGGTCAGCAGATCGTCGGGGGCGACGACCTCGTCTATCACGCCCATGTTCTTGGCACCTTTGGGCGCGTTCAACTTGCCCTCCAACAACAGGGGGGCAGCGGCCATCGCACCAAGCTTGCGGCTAAGGCGGGTGGTGCCACCCGCACCCGGGAAGATGCCCACCATGATCTCGGGCAGGCCGATTTTGGCTTTCGGATTGTCGGCCGCAAAGATACGGTGACAGGCCAGCGGAATTTCCAGCCCGATGCCAAGCGCGGTACCGGGCAGGGCCGCGACAATCGGTTTGCCGCCTTTGTTGGTTTTGGGGTCCATGCCTGCACGTTCGATCTTGCGCAACAACGCGTGCATAGCCATCACACCGTCAAACAGACCCTTGGCGGGGTTGTCGCCCGCGCTTTCTTTCATCTTGGCGATGATGTTCAGGTCCATCCCGCCTGCGAAATCTTTTTTGCCCGAGGTCAGCACGGCACCTTTCACAGCGTCGTCGGCAAGCACCTTGTCAATGCAGGATTCCAGCTCGGCCAATCCCTCCAGCGACATCACGTTCATCGACTTTCCGGGCACGTCCCAGGTGATGATGGCGACGCCGTCGGCGTCCACTTCGTAGGTGAAATCTTTCATGAGTCCTCTCCCAACTCGGCGGTCGAAAGAGCCGAGCCATCCTTGCGGGTGAACGCGGCGCCATCTGGCCCCATCTTCACCATCATGTTGATATCGCTGTAAAATGCGGTCTCTGTTTCGGTACGGGTGCCCACGACCAAAAAGGCGGCAGGGGCCTGCGTTTTGTTGATGAAATGGTGGCCGTTTTCGTCGCCCGCCGGGAAGGCGGCGCAATCGCCGACCTGCATTTCATGTTCGCCGTTGTCGTCGACCAAGGTGCAGGTGCCTTGGGTGACCATGACGAACTCGTCCTGTTCCATGTGGTAATGGCGCAAGGAAGACAGCGCGCCGGGTTCCAGCATCACCAGATTGGCGCCGAACTGGGTCAATCCTCCGGCATCGCCCAGCCGCAAAGACGACCGTCCCGTCATCTCATCGGCCAGCTTCCCGGGATAGATCGACCCAGATTTGACGGGGCATGTGCTTTTGTCGATCAATGGCATCAGACGCGCTCGATGATTGTGGCGGCGCCCATGCCCGAGGCAATGCACAGCGTCGCCAGCCCGGTGCCTTTGCCGGTGCGTTCCAGCTCGTCCAGCAGGGTACCGATGATAATCGCGCCGGTGGCACCCAGCGGGTGGCCCATGGCGATCGAGCCGCCGTTGACGTTCACCCGGTCGCTGTCCACGTCAAACGCCTGCATGAAGCGCAGCACCACCGAAGCAAAAGCCTCGTTCACCTCAAACAGATCAATGTCGGAAATCGACATGCCGCTGTCGGCCAGGATCTTTTCGGTCACGGGCACGGGGCCGGTGAGCATGATCGTCGGGTCAGTGCCGATCTTGGCGGTGGCGCGGATACGGGCGCGGGGTTTCAGCCCGTGGGCCTCGCCAAACTCCTTGTTGCCGATCAGCACGCCCGCCGCGCCATCCACGATGCCCGAGGAGTTGCCGGCGTGGTGGATATGCTCAATGCGCTCCAGATGCGGGTATTTCATCAGCGCGATCTTGTCAAAACCGGGCATGGCCTCGCCCATGTCTTTGAACGCCGGTTTCAGGGCACCCAGCGACTGCATATCGGTGCCCGGACGCATGTATTCGTCATGATCCAGAATAGGCAGACCATTGATATCCCGCACCGTGATGATCGATTTATCAAAGCGCTTGTCTTCCCACGCTTCTGCCGCACGGCGCTGGCTTTCGGCGGCCAGTGCGTCAGCGTCATCACGGGTGAACCCATATTCGGTCGCGATGATATCGGCCGAGATCCCCTGCGGTACAAAGTAGCTTTCCATGGCAAGGCTGGGATCGACGGCAATTGCGGCCCCATCACTGCCCATGGCCACACGGCCCATCATCTCAACGCCGCCCGCGATATAGGCGCTTCCCGCACCGCCTTGCACCTGGTTGGCGGCAAGGTTGACAGCTTCCATGCCGCTGGCACAAAACCGGTTGATCGCGAGGCCCGGAATGGATTGGTCCAGCTTGGACGCCAAAACCGCCGAACGCGCCAGACAGCCGCCCTGTTCACCGACCTGGGTGACGTTGCCCCAGATTACGTCCTCGACCGCATGGCCGTTCAGATCGTTACGGTCGGCGAGCGCGTCCAGAACCTGCGCGGACAGGCGCAGCGAGGTCACCTCGTGCAATGATCCGTCCTTGCGGCCTTTGCCCCGGGGGGTGCGGATGGTGTCATAGATATAGGCTTCGGTCATCTTTGCCTCACTCATTTACAGGCCACGGTCGGCAGGCGAGCCGGGCATCAGATCATAGGGATGTTTCCAGCCGGGCAGGGCTTGAATGTTGGACAGCCACCGGTCGATGTTGGGCCACTGGGCGCGGTCAAAACCGAAGGGTTCTTCGTAAAACAAGTAGCCACAGCATGTCAGATCGGCATTGCTTACGCTGTCGCCAACGATCCAGTCGCGCCCTTCAAGATGCTTGTTCAGGATGTCATACGACCCCGCCAGACGGCCTTGCAGAAACGCGATCACTTCATCGGAGCGTTTGTTCTCGGGCAGGAAGTTCATCATGAACCGGCAGATGCCTGCAAAGGACGACAGTTTGTGGTTGTCCCAAATCTGCCAGCGCAGGATTTCGCGTGCCTCGGCTTTGTCTTTACCGTCGAACTTGCCAGACTTTTCAGAGATATAGTCCTGAAGGATCGCTGATTGGGTGAGCTTGACATCGCCATCGACCAAAACCGGCGCCTCGCCCATTTCGTTGACGTTTTCGCGGTATTGGGGGGTGCGGGTTTCGCCGTTGAAGAAGTCGATATAGACCGGCTCCCAGTCCAGTCCCGACAGCTCCAGCGCCAGCGCGGCTTTGTAGGAATGGCCGCTTTCCCCGAAGCAATACAGTTGAATGGTCATGCGCGTCTCCTCGTGCGCTAAATCAGCGTTTGCGGGCCTCCAGCTCGGCGTTGAACAGCCTAAGCCGGTGGGTCAAATTCGTGTGGTCTGTCACGCTGTCGAAGTTTTCGAACAGGAATGACAGGGCTTCTCCTTCGTCCAGGCCGGCCTCTTGTGCGAAGCGTCGCAGACGGCGATAGCCATCCTCGGACATCGCGATCGGAAAGCGGCGGGTCAGGCGCAGGCGTTTGGGCATTCTCGTCTCCTTAAAGGGTGGGGCAGGGTGCCCCACCACCAAGGTTAGAAGCTTGCGGCCTCTAGCGCCATCACAGTGTCGGCACCGGTTTCGATACGCGCCAGATGCAGCCCCGTGGCGGGCAGTTGCCGCGCCATGTAGTAGCGCCCTGTGGCCAGCTTGGTTTCATAGAAAGCCGCGTCCGAGGCGCCGTCTGCCAGCGCATCAAGCGAGGCCTTGGCCATTTGTGCCCACATCAGACCCAGACAGACATGGCCCATCATGTGCATGAAATCATACGAACCGGCCAAAGCATGGTTGGGGTTCTTCATACCGTTTTGCATGAAGAACATGCCGGCGGCTTGCAGGTCTTTCGACGCCTTTTTCAGAGGGGCAATGAATTCTTCCATCCCGTCTGCGTCGCCGTTTTCTTTGCAGAAGGCTTTAACCATCTCAAAAAAGGCCATCACGTGCTTGCCGCCGTCTGCGCCAAGTTTACGGCCTACCAGATCAAGCGCCTGAACGCCGTTCGCGCCTTCATAAATCTGGGTGATACGGGCATCACGAGCGAACTGTGACATGCCCCATTCTTCGATATATCCGTGGCCGCCATAGACTTGCTGGGCATTCACGGTGCATTCAAACCCGCGATCCGTCATGAAGCCTTTGATGACAGGCGTCAGCAGAGAGATCAGCCCATCCGCGTCGGCATCCTGCCCGCGATGCGCCTTGTCGATCATCATCGCGCCCCACATCAAAAAGGCGCGCGCACCTTCGATAAAACTCTTTTGATCCATCAGGTTGCGGCGGATGTCGGGGTGAACGATCAACGGGTCAGCCGGGCCATCGGGGTTTTTCGCACCGGTTACGTCACGCCCTTGCAGGCGGTCATTGGCATAGAGCACGGCGTTCTGATAAGCGGCTTCAGCCTGCGCCAACCCCTGCATCCCGACGCCCAGACGGGCCTCGTTCATCATGGTGAACATGGCGCGCATGCCTTTGTGTTCAGTGCCCAGCAGGTATCCCTCGGCCGCGTCGTAATCCATCACACAGGTGGAATTTCCGTGGATGCCCATCTTTTCTTCGATCTTGCCGACCGAAACACCGTTGCGGGCGCCGACATTGCCATCGTCGTCGACCAGAAACTTCGGCACGATGAACAGTGAAACACCCTTGATGCCCTCGGGCCCGCCGGGGATTTTGGCCAGCACCAGATGCACGACGTTGTCCGACATGTCGTGGTCGCCTGCCGAGATGAAAATCTTCTGCCCTGTCACCTTATAGCTGCCGTCGCCCTGCGGCTCGGCTTTGGTGCGCATCAGGCCCAGATCGGTGCCGCAATGCGGTTCAGTCAGGTTCATGGTGCCGGTCCATTCGCAGGACACCATCTTGGGCAACCACTTTTGCTTCTGGTCTTCTGTCCCATGCGCCAGAATGGCCGAAGCCGCACCGTGGGTCAGACCCTGATACATGGTAAAGGCCTGGTTGGCAGCGCTGAACATCTCGCCCACTGCGGTGCCCATCAGATAGGGCATGTTTTGACCGCCATATTCTTCGGGCAGGTCAAGGCCGGTCCAGCCGCCAGCTTTCATCTGCTCGAACGCATCCTTAAAGCCGGTCGGGGTGCGCACCACGCCGTTTTCATAGGTGCACCCTTCGGTATCGCCTACGGTGTTCAGGGGCATCAGCAGTTCAGAAGAAATCTTGCCTGCTTCCTCGAGGATTGCCGAGGTGAAATCCGACTCCAGCTCTTCATAGCCGGGAATGTCCGATTGGCTGATTTTAAGCAGATCATGCAGTACAAACTGCATATCCTTGGTGGGGGCGGTATAAGCCGGCATTCTTCTCTCCCTTGGTCGTATCAAACGTAGAGGTCTCAGCCTCTCGTTCGTTATTTTTTGAGCGCTGACAGGCGGTCCTCTACCCAGTTGATCTGGCTTCTGAGGTCCTCAATCGCGTCATCCAGCGCTTCGCGTTGTTGTTCCAGCTCATTCAGGTGTTTGCCTGCTGCATCCAGCGTGCGGTTTAGCTGTGTTTCCTGCTGATCGCCGATGTCATAAAGATCCAGCAGCTGGCGAATCTCCTCCAGGCTGAAGCCAAACCGTTTGCCGCGCAAAATCAGCTTGAGCCGGGCGCGGTCGCGTTTGGTGAACAATCGTTTCTGCCCTTCCCGGATCGGGAAAAGCAGTTCTTTGGACTCATAAAACCGCAAGGTGCGTGGCGTTACATCGAACGCATCGCACATTTCGCGAATGGTCATCTGATCCTGTGTCATCGTACTCGCCTTCCTGTCCCCGAACGGTGGGGAGCCTGCCCATTTATATCGGGCGGACAACGAGAGGCTACAACGAAAGTTTACGTGCGCGTAAACAGAACGTCACGTCATATCGCAAACACGGCTATTTGATTGCGCGGGGCCTAGCCATTTTCGGTCTGCCAATTTATTCAGCACGACCTGTGCTTTTGTTAGGAAGATCAATACGCCAATGACGGTTTATATTTTTGGTGGTTCCAATACCGCGATGAAAAACGGCTGGGCGACCTCGTTCGCGCAACAGGTGATGCGCCGGGTTCCGGTTCAAAATCTTGCCCTTGGTGCCACCAATTCGATCAATGCTCTGACCCGGTTGATGGAAGATGTCATCCTGAAAAAAGACGATGTGGTCATCTGGTCGAATGCGACGAACGATGCTTTTTGTCTGAGCAGCCGCCCCTATGACGAAGCCCGTATGTTGGAAGCGGTGGAACGTATGATCCAGATCACGCGCGCCGCCGGAGCGCGGTTTCTTCCGGTATTGATCGACACGTTTCCTCAACATCTGATGGTTCAGCAAGAGGAGTTCGCCAGCAGAATTCTTCACATGTGTAGCCACTATCAGTTGGAGGTTGTGAACCTTCCGCAGGCCTATGCCGCCGAGACAGGCACGATGCAGGCGCGCGCCGAATACTTTATTGATGGGCTGCACATGACGGCAGGCGGAGAGCTGTCAGAATATGTGGCCGAGCTGACCGAAGGCCTGTGGCGGCGCGGTGGAAATTATCCGGCGGACGTCCCGACGCTTTGGGTGCCCGACGGGGTCGAGATGGAGGTGTTTAGCGCCTTTGATCAACCAGACATGTCCCAGCATTTTGAAAGCTTGTTGATTGCCAAAGAAACATGGCTGCCGCCGGTGACGGCGACACCTGTGCGGCGTCAGGGGATGACCACTGAAATTCAGGCGATCACGATTTTGGCCGATCCGGTGCATGGCCGGTTCAACATGGATTCGGGGGAACAATCGTTGACGGTTTCAGCGATTCACAACTTCGGCTTCACCGGCAATCCTTTGATCGTGATGGTCACGCCAAGGTTGATGATCCCCGGGGGCATGTTCCTGCCCGATGATGCAAGCGCCATCAGGTTTTCATGGGATGACACGCACCATCCGGTGCCCACCGACATGTATTTGAAACCTGCGCAGGACAGACCGGCAACCGGTGAAAGCAGTGCGCGCGTGGTGTCTTTGCTTTTGCGTCACATGCCCGAGTCGTCAGTTGAGCACTAGGTTCAGGTAACGCTGTCAGGTATCAAGGCCACTGGCGACCTGATCCCGCAAACTGGTCAAATCCTCGATGGCTTCGTCCAGATCCTGACGCTGCTTGATAAGGTCTTCGAGCTTTTCATCCGCCATAACAATCCAGGCGCGGTTCTGTTCGTCCGTGCCTTTTTCTTCATACAGAAGCAGCCACTGACGAATCTCTTCCAGACTGAAACCAAAGCGCCGGCCGCGCAAGATCAGGGTCATGCGCGCGGTTTCGCGGGGGGTATAAAAGCGAGACCGCCCTTCTTTCTCGGGGCTCAGAAGCTCGATGTACTCATAATAGCGCAACGTGCGCGGCGTTACTTCGAACTTGTCGCACATCTCTTTGAAGGTAAGACGTTCGGCGGACATGGTTCTCCCCAGACTTCGTGTCGGCTAAACGGTAGACTGTTCACCGCCTGATTGTAAATCAGTTCATGAAGCCCGGCGCAAAGAAATAGAACCCATAGGCAACCAGAAGGGCGGGCAAGGCGGAATAGAGTGTCGCCAGAACAGCCACTTTAGGGTTCAAAGCGATTGCCGGGAACAAGGCATCGCCGTCGTTCGAGATCGCGTTCCCCATCAGCGCAGCAAACGGGACCGCACCATTGATGTAAAGTGTAGTCACCAGAACCTGCGGACCACATCCCGGAACAAAGCCGATCACAATCGCGATGAGCGGCAGCAAGGGGGCGATGGTTTTGAACCATGTCTCAATGTCCAGCCCGGCGAACACAGCGGCATAGTCATAGGCCAGATAGGCGACGATCACCCAGATGGAGATAAAGCTGGTTTCTTCTGCCATTCGGGTTAGCGGTGAATCTTTGGCGTGGGTCATTGCCTGAAGCGGCGAGGTGGCCCAGACGAACAGCCCGATCGCCGTTCCAGCCAAAGCAATCCACAGGACCGGGATACCAAAGACTGCACCGATTTCTATTTGTGCCAACTGTGCCGCGCCCACAACAAGGCCCGGAGCGGCGGGGATCAAATAGGCGATGTCGCGCAGGCGCAGCTTCCCGATACGTGGGGCAAGCTCGCACTCGGTATTGGCGTTCATGGACGGGTCAACGGCGTTGAACCGGTCACACAGCCATCCGGTGATGATACCTGCCGCAAGGGAAAGCGGTAATACAACAAGTGCAGCATCAGGGCGGGTGGCGATCAGCAGAAACGCCGCATCGCCCATAGTTGCCGTCAGGGCCGCGACCACCGCGCCAAACCGAACATTGCCCGAACTATAGGCCGCAACCACGACCACCGCGCCACCACATCCGGGTGTCGCCCCAAGGACCGCTGCCAAGGGCACTTGCAGCCCTTTGGCTTTGTGCAATGTCTGGCCCAGATCATAGTTGAACACCCGTTCAGACCCATAAAACAAAAGCAATGTCGCGGCGACAAAAACGCTGACCTGCACATAGGCATCGGTCAGCAGCTCACGCGTCAATGTACCCAGCTCTCCGGGAAAGAGCGCAAGCGCGACCAAGACTGCAGCGACCAGCAGCCTTTTGGGGCGCAGGGCGCCAAGGGACCGCAAGGTGGCAGCCGGCTGCGCCGCGTCGGTCACGTCTGTGTTCGAGGGCATCGTTTCCTGGGTCATCTTGGCTTAGCCTAAATTGCGAATAATTCTCAATAGCAAGAAATAACACTTGATGCTGCAAGTGCAACCCCCAATAAACTTAAGAAGGAGGTCTGGATGGACAACACCAAGATCAAAATGGCCCGTCAATTCATAGAGGCTATTCCTCATGCGCAGGCACTGTCGATGCGTCTGGACGAGCTTGAAGAAGGCGTTGCCCAGATCTCTATGCCCTATGATGAAAAATTGGTCGGCGATCCCGAAACCGGCGTTATTCATGGCGGTGCGGTGTCCGTTTTGATGGATACCTGCGGTGGCGCAGCGGTGATGTCGCATCCGGGCGCGGGTGCAGGCACGGCGACCATTGATTTGCGGATCGACTATATGCGCCCGGCAACGCCGGGGCAGCGCATCAGCGCGCGGGCTGAATGCTATCACATGACCCGTTCTGTCGCTTTTGTGCGCGCGGTCGCGACCGATGAAGACACGGCACGGCCTGTCGCATCGGCCTCGGGCGCGTTTACTGTTGAACGTCTGCCCGGAAAGAAACCATGAGCCGCCCCCGCCCCGAACCTATGCAAGTCGTCAAACAACGCCGAGATGCAGCGCTGGCCGCTTTGGTGCACGGGGTGCCCTATATCAATTTTCTGGGCATCGAATTTGATCGTCGCGGGGACGAATTGACAGCGATCCTACCTTACGATGACAAGCTTATCGGCAACCCCATGTTGCCCGCGCTGCATGGAGGGGTCACCTCGGCCTTTCTGGAGGTCACTGCGATCATCGGGCTAAGCTGGGCGATCATGTGGGACAAAATGGAAAGCGGTGCGTTAGACCCGATCTCATTGGGCCCTGAGAACCTGCCACGGCTGCCCAAAACCATCGACTTTACCGTGGATTTCCTGCGTTCAGGTCTGCCGCGCGATGCCTATGCGCGGGCCCGGGTGAACCGTTCGGGGCGGCGCTATGCCTCGGTTCATGTTGAAGGTTGGCAAGACCAAAGGGATCGCCTGTTTGCCCAGGCAACAGGTCATTTCCTGATGCCAGAGAATGGCGGCTGACAGATGCCTGCAGGCGATGTGACTCATGCCCGCGTTCTGCGGCTTGCGCTTCCGATTGTGTTGTCTAATGCGACCATTCCCATTTTGGGCGCAGTAGATACCGGCGTGGTCGGGCAGTTGGGGCGGGCGGCTCCGATTGGCGCGGTGGGCATTGGCGCAATCATCCTGTCGTCTATCTACTGGATCTTCGGGTTTTTGCGCATGGGTACCACTGGCATGGTGGCACAAGCCAAAGGCGCAGGGGATACCGCCGAAACGGGCGCCTTGCTGATGCGCGGGTTGCTATTTGGCGCGACAGGTGGGGTGGTTTTGGTGGCCCTGCAACTGGTGCTGTTTTGGGGCGCCTTCGCCTTGGCGCCCGCGTCCGAGCAGGTCGAAGGCCTGGCGCGCGATTATCTGGCCATCCGCATTTGGGGCGCACCGGCTGCGATCGGCATCTATGCTATCACCGGCTGGCTGATCGGAATGGAACGCACCCGCGGTGTGTTGGGGTTGCAGCTATGGATGAATGGCCTGAACATCGCGCTGGATCTGTGGTTCGTGCTGGGCCTTGGTTGGGGCGTCGAGGGCGTGGCAACTGCCACGCTGATCGCCGAATACACTGGTGCCGCGCTGGGCCTGTATTTGTGCCGCGCCGCATTTTCCGGGGCGCAATGGCGTGACTGGGGGCGGGTGTTCAACCCGGAACGTCTTAAACGCATGCTGGCAGTCAACGCTGACATTATGGTGCGTTCTGTGCTGCTGACGGCAGCTTTCACCACCTTTCTATTTCTGGGTGCCGATCTTGGGGACGTCACGCTGGCGGCCAATCAAGTGCTATTGCAGTTCCTAGAGATCACCGCCTTTGCGATGGACGGCTTCGCCTTTTCTGCCGAGGCTTTGGTTGGCGCTGCCATGGGCGCGCGTGACCGCGCAAGCCTGCGCCGGGCGGCCGTGATCTCGGCCCAGTGGGGGTTGGGCGGCGCCGTGCTGTTGGGGGCGGTCTTTTGGCTGTTCGGCGGTGCTATTATCGACTTGATGGCCACCGCCCCCGATGTCCGAGAAGCGGCGCGGCAGTATTTACCGTGGCTGGTGGCCGGACCGGTTTTGGGTGTTGCTGCCTGGATGCTGGATGGCGTCTATATCGGCGCAACTTGGACGCGCGAGATGCGCATAGCGGCGATGCAATCCAGCGCAGTTTATGTGCTTGCATTGGTCATCCTGGTGCCATGGTGGGGGAACCACGGGCTCTGGATGGCATTGATGGTGTTGAATGTTACACGCGCTTTGACCCTGGGTGCCAAATACCACCGCATGGAGCATTCGGTGGCGTAACTTCTTTGGCCTCAGAGAATTTCCAACACGGCTTCGGGAGGGCGGCCGATCCGGGCTTTGCCATTGGCAAAAACGATGGGCCGTTCGATCAGGCGCGAAAAGGTAGCCATGGCCGCCAGCACAGTTTCGTCATCGCTGTCACGTGACAGTCCGGCATGTTTGAACTCGGCCTCTTTCGTGCGGCACATCTGCAGGGCTGAAACCCCAAGTGCGGCCTGCGCAGCGCGCAATTCGTCCACGCTGGGCGCATCGTCCAGATAGCGCCTCTCGATCGGGGCATGGCCGTGTTCCTGCAACAAGGCCAAAGTCTGCCGCGATTTGGAACAGCGCGGGTTGTGCCAGATGGTGATCATAGCCAATCCTCCCGACCGGTGGCGACGGCGTCGGCTACATTTGCGAAACCGTCGCGTTCCAGCAAGGCCTCAAGGCCCTGCGCCACGCGCGGCACCAGCGACAGGCCCTCATAGACCATCGCCGAGTAGATCTGCACCGCAGACGCACCGGCGCGGATCTTGGCATAGGCTTGCGCCGCCGAACCCACCCCTCCGACGCCAATCAGCGGAATGCGCCCATCGGTCAGCTTGGAAAGCTGCGCCAAAACCCGGGTGGATTTCTCGAACAAGGGCGCGCCGGACAGGCCGCCGGCTTGGTCTTTATGCGCGCTTGTCAGCCCGGTGCGGTCCAGTGTGGTGTTGGTGGCAATCACCGCGTCCAAGCCGCTTTCCAGCGCGACTTCGGCGATTTCGGCCAGTTCGGCATCGTTCAGATCGGGGGCAATTTTCAGGAAGACGGGGATGGGTTTCGTCAGCGCGGCACGCGCCTCCATCACCCCTGCCAGCAGCGCCGATAGCGCCTCTTTGCCTTGAAGATCGCGCAGTTTTTCGGTGTTGGGCGACGAAACGTTCACCGTGGCGAAATCCAGATGCCCGCCGCAATGGGCCAGCACCTTGGCGAAATCTGCGGCGCGGTCGTCGCTGTCTTTGTTGGCACCCAGGTTCAGGCCCAGAACCATGTTCTGTGGGCGCTGAGCCAGACGGCTGCCAATCGCCTGCATTCCGTCATTGTTAAAGCCAAACCGATTGATCACGGCCTTATCGTCAGTCAGACGAAACAGGCGTGGGCGCGGATTGCCCGGTTGCGGCCGCGGCGTGGCTGCCCCGACTTCGACAAAGCCGAAGCCAGCCTGTGCCAGAGGTTTCAGCGCCACAGCGTTCTTGTCATAGCCCGCTGCCAGCCCCACGGGGTTGGCCAGCTTTAGTCCGGCGATTTCAGTCGCCAGACGGCGCGAGGTGATCGGACCCGGCAGTGGTGCTAGCCCGCAATTCAGCGCTGTAAGTGACATCGCATGGGCGCGTTCGGGATCGAATTTATGCAGCAGGGCAAGGCCCAGACGCTCAGACAGGTTCATAGAACACCTTCGGGAAAGATATGACCGCTGGCCCCAAGTGGCAGGGATTTATCCCAGACGACCTCGTCCAGCTTGAGCGGCCGATACAGATGCGGAAACAAAGCCCCCCCGCGCGAGGGTTCCCATTTCAGCGCGTCGCCAAGGGCACCATCATCAAACGCCACCAGCACAAGATCGCTGATCTCAGCGAAATGCTTGGCGGCGGTCTCGACCACCTGAGCAGCGGTCGAGAAATGGATAAACCCGTCCTCCAGATCGACTGGCGCGCCCAAGGTGGTGCCTTGGGTCTGAAAGTCCTGCCATTCGGACCGGCGGAAGATTTTGAAAATCAGCATGGCTTCCGAATGCCAGTGCTGCGCGGCCGGGTCAATGGGCTGTCGCTGTCTTACAGCCAGCGACCCAGGTGTTTGTAGATTGAAGGGATGATCACAAAGACCATCGCTACGACGATAATCGGGACCATGATCAGCGTACGTTGCCAGACCGACCAGTCGGTCGTTAGTGGCGCGAGTGCATAGATCACACCAGTGACCAGCGGGTAGACGAAGATAAAGACGAAAAGACTAAACCGAATACGGTTGGGGCGCGGGGCAGACATGTGATAATCCTTAACAAGACGAAGCGTTCCGTTATATGTGAACGATCCGTTCTGATATGAAAAGGAGATGTTCTGTGCCCAGTGACACAGACAGGTGTGCACAGCCGCAAAGACGCTCCATCGGGGCGCGTCGCAATCCCGAGACCGAAGCCGCGATCCTGACCGCTGCGCAGGAGCTGGTCGAAGAAAAAGGTCTGCGCGGGCTGACGATGGAGGCCGTGGCCAAACGCGCAAGGGCCGGGAAGGCGACCCTGTACAAATGGTGGCCCAGCCGCGGGGCGTTGCTGGTGGCGTTGTATCATGCGTCGAAGGGGGAACACCGCCATACCGATCTGGGCAGCTTGCCTGAAACCATCGCCGGTTTTTATTCTTATGTCTTTGGGTTTTGGCAAACACCAGCGGGCCGACTTTTCCCCCTGATCATCGCAGAGGCCCAATCAAACGAGGATGTCGCCGATGCTTTGCAAGATTATCGTCAGGAACGTCTGGCGGATCTGACTGCGCTGGTGTCCCGCGCCCAAGCGCGGGGCGAACTCGTGGCTGATACCGACTCCGAGGCGCTGGCGGATCTGATTATGGCCAATGCGTGGATGCATCTGATGACGGGGCGGATTGCGGTTACGGACCCTGCGAAGCTGGCCCATGATGTTTTGCGCGGCTGGTGCCTGCCAGATGGATCATCTGCCTGACTTAAATGCATCGCGATTTTAGTTTCGGCCAGAATTGGCTCATGCCGCTGCGTCAACTTTGACTCATTGGTCAATTGCGCCCACGCTTTGGTCATAAAAATGATACATCCAACCGGGAGTTTCCTCATGTTTACGCGTCTGCTTGCGGCTTCGACCGCGGCGCTTGCTTTGAATGCCGGTGCTGCGCTTGCCGATTACTCACTGACTGTCCTGCACACGAACGATTTCCACGCGCGATTTGAGCCGATTTCAAAGTACAACTCAGGCTGCCGCGAAGGGGATAATGCCGAAGGCAAGTGCTTTGGTGGTTCGGCCCGGTTGGTCACGGCGGTGGAGAGTGCCAAAGCGCGCACCAACAACCACATTCTGGTGGATGGCGGCGATCAGTTTCAGGGCACGCTTTTTTACACCTATTACAAGGGTAAAGTCGCGGCCGAGATGATGAACAAGATGGGCTATGACGCGATGACCGTGGGCAACCATGAATTCGACGATGGCCCCGAAGTCTTGCGCGGCTTTATGGATGCGGTGGATTTTCCGGTATTGATGTCCAATGCGGAATTCATGGATGAGCCTTTTCTGGCCGACAAGCTGCTGAAATCCACGATCATCGAGCGTGGCGGAGAAAAGCTGGGCCTGATCGGGCTGACACCAGAAGACACGCATGAAATTTCCAACCCGGGCAAGCATGTCGAATTCACGGACCCAACCGAAGCGGTGCAGGCAGAGGTCGACAAGCTGACTGCCATGGGGGTGAACAAGATCATCCTGCTGTCCCATTCGGGCTACAACATCGACAAAGAAGTCGCTGCCAACACCACCGGCGTTGATGTGATCGTGGGCGGACATACGAATACATTGCTGTCCAACACCTCGGATCGGGCCGAGGGGCCGTACCCGACGATGGTGGGCGATACGGCGATTGTGCATGCCTATGCCTATGGCAAGTTTCTGGGCGAACTTAACGTGACCTTCGACGACGACGGGGTTGTGACGGCGGCCGTGGGTGAGCCTTTGATCATGGATGCGGCCGTGACCGAAGACGCTGATACAGTGGATCGGATTGCCGAACTGGCCGTGCCGCTGGATGAAATCCGCAACAAGGTCGTGGCCGAAGCCGCGGCCAACATCGAAGGCAACCGCGATATCTGCCGTCATCAAGAATGTGCGATGGGCAATCTTGTGGCCGACGCCATGCTGGACCGGGTGCGCGATCAGGGCATCCAGATCGCCTTTCAAAACAGCGGCGGGGTAAGGGCCAGCATCGAGGCCGGTCCGGTGACGATGGGGCAGGTCTACTCTGTGCTGCCGTTCCAAAACACCCTGTCGACCTTTCAGGTGACCGGGGCGGTTCTGAAGGATGCGCTTGAAAACGGGATGCGTCAGTATGATGACCCCGAAAAGGACGGGCGTTTTCCGCAGGTCTCGGGGCTGAAATACAGCATTGATGCTGCCAAACCCTTTGGCGAGCGGATCTCGGCCATGATGGTGATGGAAGGTGAAACCTGGGTGCCGGTCGAACCGGAAAAGGTTTACGGAGTGGTTTCAAACGACTTTGTCCGCAATGGTGGCGATGGCTATGGCATGTTCGAAACCGAGGCGATGAATGTCTATGACTTTGGCCCCGATTTGGCCGAGGTCATGGTGGAATACATGGCTGCGCAGGGGGCCTATGAACCTTACACCGACGGTCGGATCGCGCAGTAACTGTCGTGACAAGATTGTGCCCTGTCCGCGATGATGCGGGCAGGGCTTTTCTTTTGGCAGAACGCCGGGCACTCTGCCCCCATGGACCACCCGCTGATTGACCTGATCAATGCCCGCATCAAGCAGGCCGAGGCAGACGGCGCCTTCGACAATCTCGAAGGGGCGGGCAAGCCTTTGCCGCGCGTTGATGATCCGGACGCCGAGATGATGAACCGCATTCTGCGGGAAAACGGGGCGGCGCCGGAATATGTATCGCTATCGCGCGAACTGTCGCGGTTGCGGGATGAACTTGCCGAGACCGGTGACCGCACCCGTCGCCGTGAGATCATGAAAGAAATGTCGCTGATGGATGCCAAGATCGAAATGGCGAAGCGGGATTTCAAACGTTAGAAACCTGAAAAAGGGAGGGATGATGAGCGTGGGGGAGAACACGCTCATCAAGCAGGGGCGCGTTCACGCAGTAAACATCCCCTGATACTGATCGCGCAAAATATTCTTTTGCACTTTGCCCATGGTGTTCCGAGGCAATTCGTTCAACACCACCAATTCTTTGGGATGCTTGAACCGCGCCAGAGATTGGCGCACCGCCTCCATCATCGCTTCGGTGTCCGGCGTTGCGCCGTTCTCGGGAATGATCACCCCCAAAACAGTCTCGCCGAAGTCTGGGTGGGGCACGCCGATGACCGCGCTTTCCAGAACGCCGGGCTGGTCGTCCAGCACCAGCTCGATTTCCTTGGGATAAATGTTGTAGCCGCCCGATATGATCAGGTCTTTGTTGCGGCCAACGATATGCACGTAGCCATCTTCATCAATTCGCCCCAGATCACCGGTGATAAAGAACCCGTCTTCACGCAGCTCGGCGGCGGTTTTTTCGGGCATTTTCCAATAGCCTTTGAAGACATTGGGACCGCGCACCTCAATCTGGCCGACCTCGCCATCTGGCAGGGCGTTGCCCGTTTCCGGGTCGGTGACTTTCAGGTCTACGCCCGGCAGCGGGAAGCCAACCGTCCCCGCGCGGCGTTCGCCTTCGTAGGGGTTTGAGGTGTTCATGTTGGTTTCGGTCATTCCATAGCGTTCAAGAATGCGATGGCCGGTGCGCTGTTCGAACTGCACATGGGTTTCAGCCAGAAGCGGGGCCGATCCTGACACGAACAGGCGCATATGCATGGTTAGATCCTTGGTGAACCGATCATCTCCCAAAAGGCGGGTGTAGAATGTCGGCACCCCCATCAAAACACTGGCTCTGGGCATCTGAGCAATAACCGCGTCCACGTCGAATTTAGGCATAAAGATCATACAACTACCTGCCGCGAGCGTGATATTCGTAGCGACGAACAGCCCGTGCGTGTGAAAGATCGGCAATGCATGGATCAACACGTCATCTTCAGAAAAGCGCCATTCTTGCACAAGGGTCTGGGCGTTGGACAAAAGGTTGTCCTGTGTCAGCATGGCCCCCTTTGAGCGACCCGTGGTGCCCGAGGTATAGAGGAACGCGGCCAAATCGTCCTTGCTGCGCTCAACAGTGGCAAAGCTGGACGGCATCGCCTGGGCCTGTGCCATCAGGGTGCCACTCCCATCTGCGTTCAGCGTTTCGGCCTGCACCCCAAGATCGGCAGCAAGCTTGGACAGCGCCTCTTCGCTTTGGCCATCGCAAACGATCAGGGCGGCGCCACTGTTTTCAATGAAATAACTGAGCTCGTCGACCGTATAGGCCGTGTTCAGGGGTAAGAACACCAAACCAGCCTGCGCACAGGCGGCATAGAGCGCCAGAGACTGTGGGGATTTTTCGACTTGTACGGCCACGCGGTCGCCCGGCTGCAGCCCGATCTGAACCATCACATTGGCGATCTGTGCAGCCATCGAAAGGAAGTCCTGATGTGTCACCGTCTGCCCATTAAGCAGGTGCAGGAAAGGTGTGGATTTGCCGGCATGAATGCCGAACAGACCATCATAGAGGGGGTTCGCCATGGGGTTACCTTTCTTCGGTCTTGGGAAGTGCAACGGGGCCGGCCAGCGCCTGAACCTCGGCTGTCGCAACGACTTCGCGCGTGTTAGCAAAATTTTCGTGGTTTTGGGCGACCCGGGGCAGGTCGTAAAGATAGTTCACCATGGTGCCGCCCGATTGCGCGCGCCCTTTATCGGACACATCCGCATCAGCATGCACGGCGTGCACAATCGCGCCATTACCCAGATGGAACCGTGCGACCGGGTCAAACGGAAGCCCGCCACGCGACTTGGCATTCAGCAGGTAATGCGCTGCAAGCGCCTGCATGGTATCTGGTTCTTCCGGGTTCCAGCTTAGGCCGGTCTGGTGCAACCATTTGGTCAGGCCCGGGATAGGCGACAAGGTGACAAAGGTGGTCAGGTTTGACAGCTCTGCCGCCAGATCCGAGGCCACTTGCTTGATCAGAGAGTTCCCGAAAGAGATGCTGGCCAGCCCGGCCTGACAATTCGAGATCGAGTAAAACGCTGCCGTGTCGGCCTCATCGGCGGGCAGGGCGGCGCGGTCCTGGGCCAGAAGCGCCTGCACTGAGCCGGGGATGCCTTTGGTCAGGGCAACCTCGACAAAGATCAGCGGTTCATCCGGCATCGAGGGGTGAAAGAACGCAAAACAGCGGCGATCTGTCGGTTCCAGCCGGCGGCGCAGATCATCCCAGCTGTCGATGGCATGGACGGCTTCATAGGCGATGATCTTTTCCAGAATATGCGCCGGGCTTTCCCAACTGATCGGGCGCAGCACCAGAAAGCCGCGGTTGAACCAGCTGGCAAACAGATGCCGAAAGTCCAGGTCCAGCGCCTGTAGCTCGGGCTGGTCGCCGCCCAGACGCAGCAGATCAGCGCGCATTTTGACCAGTTTGTCGGTTGCACCGGGCACCCGGTTCAGGCGGCGGATCAATTCCTGACGCGCCGGTTCGACGGCGCTGGCAAAAGCGCGATAGCTGGATTTGGACGGGTTGCGTTCGTATTCGTCAAGCGACGAGCGCACCGTTTCAGGATCGATGTTCATGGACGAGGCAAGGACCTGAAAGAAGTCCAGCTTGTCGGCGTCTTCCAGCAGGTCGTAGCGGCACAGGATTTCCCGCGCCAGCGCAAGGCCCGATGTCTCGCCCGCCGAGCCAACCAGCGCCATGGCCAGTTCGGTCAGCGGGCGGCCATCCTCGGCCGTCTCCGGTGTCTGGCGGCGGTGACGCCGTTCGAACACCGTGTTCAGAAGATCGGCAAGCAGGGTCATACGGCTGCTCCCATCACCGCATCGGGCAACCATGTCGCCAGACCTGGGAACAGGCAGAGCAGGATAATCGCGATCACCATGCAGGCCACAAAGGGCAAGGACCCCGTGAGGATGGTTTTCAGCGAGATGTCTGGGGCAATGCCGTTGATCACATAGAGGTTCAGACCAACAGGCGGAGAGATCAACCCGATCTCCATGTTGATGGTCAGAACGACGGCGAACCAGATCGGGTCAAACCCTGCGGTGGTGATGATCGGCAACAGGATCGGCGCTGCCATCAGGATCACCGCGACGGGGGGCAGGAAGAACCCGGCGATCAGTAGGAAGATGTTGACCGCGCCCATCAGCACCCAGCGGTTCACGTCCAGCGTGCCGATCCACTCGGCGATCGACTGGGTGATGAACAGCGAGCTGAGCATATACGAGAACACCCCGGCGGCAGCGATGATGAACAGGATCATCACCGACTCTTTGGTGCTGTCGCGCAGCACGTGCCAGATTGCACGGGGATGCCACAGTTTGTAGATCACCATTGCGATCAGCAGGCACAACAGGGCCCCCACTGCGGCGGTTTCCGATGGCGTCGCAACGCCGCCGTACATGGCGTAGAGAACCCCCAGAATGATCGCCAGAAAGGGCAGGACGCGGGGCAGAATCTCAAACCGTTCCGCCCATGTGTAACTGCCCGACCCCAGCCGCGTGGCATCGCCCGACTTCCAGGTGGAATACAGCGACCATGCCATGAAAAGCCCTACCAGCAGTAACCCGGGGATCACACCGGCCAGAAACAGACGGCCAATCGAGGTTTCGGTGGCGATGCCGTAAACGATCATGGTGACCGACGGCGGGATCAGAATGCCCAAAGTGCCGCCCGCCGCGATGGAGCCTGCGGCCACCCCATCTGGATAGCCGCGTTTACGCATCTCGGGGATGCCCATCTTGCCAATGGCGGCACAGGTGGCCGGGCTTGAGCCCGACATGGCAGCAAACAGCGCGCAGGCGCCAAGGTTTGACACGACCAGCCCACCGGGCACTTTGGTCAGCCAGCGTTCCAGCGCCTCATAAAGGTCAGCGCCTGCACGGGTCGAGGCAATCGAGGCCCCCATGATGATGAACATCGGGATCGACAGCAGCGCGAAATTGTCCAGCTTGCCAAAGAAGATCTCGGGCATCAGCTCAAGCGAGCGGGGACCGTCAAAGATAATCAGGAATCCGGCAGAAACGATCAGCAGGCCAATGGCTACTGACACGCCCGAGAACAGTACAAGGATGGTGGCAATTGCCACGATCCCACCAAGCAAAAGCGGGTCCATCAGACGTCCTCCAGCCCAAAGGGTTTATCAACTCCGGTCAGCACAGCGACCAGATCTGCGATCAGTTGCAAAAGCAGCAGGCCAAAGCCCACCGGGATTGCCAGATAGGGAATCCACAAACGCACGCCCCAGACGGTGTCCGAACGCCAGCCGCGATCCCAGGCGAAATGCCAGTATTCATAGCCGTACCAAAGCATGATCGAGACAATGGTGATGGATAAAATCGAGGTCAGGATCGCCATAAAGAAGCGCGCGCGTTTGGGCAGTGAGATCGGGATAAGATCAACGTTCACATGCCCGCGCAGGCGTTGCACATAGGGCAGGCCCACAAGCGTGGCAGCGATAACCAGATAGATCACGGCTTCGGTTTGCCAGACGGTCGAGCCATTCAACACGAAACGCACAACGATCATCTGACAGGTGATCGCCACGGCGGCCATGATCATCCCGGCAGAACACCAGCCCGCGAAAGTGGACGCCGCCGCAACCGCGCGAAGAAAGGGGTTTTTCCCAGTATGGGAAGCAACGGCAGAGCTTTGGCCAGCCATTTGCGCCTCCTTGAATTTTATAGGTGAGTGGGGCGGTGGCGGGCGACCTTGGCCGCCCGCCAGACAGCTTATTCGACGGCCAGTGCCAGATCGAGCAGATCCTGCCCGTCTTTCACTTCTTCGACGAATTTTTTGTACGAGGTTTCCATCGCCAGCGCGCGCCAGGCTTCGAAATCTTCGGCCGACATTTCAGCGATTTCCACACCGGCTTCTTTGAAGACCTCAGCCGACGCAGCATCCTGTTTCTTGGCTTCTTCCAGATAGTAAGCCTCGGCCTTTTCGGCACCGGCCAGAAGCGCGGCTTGTTGCGCGTCGTTCAGCCCATCAAAGGTACTCTTGTTCATCAGCAGAGGCTGATACATGAACCACAGCGCAACATCGCCCGCCGGGGTGTAGCAGCTGACCTGTTCATAGATGCGATAGCTGACGAAGGACGAAGACGAGGTATTGGCAGCCTGAAGCACGCCGGTTTGCATCGCGTTATAGATTTCTGAAGATGCCATCGAGGCAATCGACGCATCCGCGCCCGCCAGCATCTGTTCAAACGACTTGCCCGCGGCGCGGGTTTGCAGGCCAGCCACATCTTCGGGCTTGGTTATGCACTTGTCTTTGCCCGCGAAACCACCAGCCAGATAGCCATGCACCAGCACCATCACATCATCATCGGCCATCTTGGCCTCAAGCGCTTCCATGAAAGGCGATGCGGCCAGACGGGCTGCGTGATCGTGGTTCTTCACCAGACCGGGCATTAGTGTCAGGTTATAAGCGGGCTGTTGGCCTCCGGCATATGACAGCGGCAGAACCGTCATATCCAACTGTCCGCGGCTGAGCGGCTTGTATTGTTCCCGCGGCTTGAAGAGCGACTTCGAGCCAAAAATTTTGATCTCCAGGTCTACGTCTGCGGCTGCGACCTCATCCGCGACGATCTGGGCAACCTGATGGCGAATGTCCTTGTTCGACCACTGGTGCGACAGGCGCAGTTCAGCACCAGACGCGATCGAACCGGCAGACACCAGAGCGACAGCGGCAACGGCGGTTTTTAGCATGGATTTCATAGTTTCCTCCCAACGAATCCGACCCGGTAGTTTCCGGGGGCGTTCTCAGCATAGGCAAGCTTTGTATTTTTAGTCAATAATCTTGTATACAAAAATAGTCTTCTTGAATTTAACATGTGAAAGAAATAGTAAAAAAGAATGGAGCAACGTCGTGCTGATATCATCGCCGAAGCGCTGGAAGAGCGTATTTTTGATGGAACATTCTCGGATGGGGACCGTCTTGACGAAGTGCGCCTGTCCGAGCAATTCGGCGTGTCGCGCACCCCGCTGCGCGAGGCGCTGCAAAGGCTGGCCCGCTCAGGTCTGGTAGAGCTGATTCCGCGCCGGGGGGCGTTTGTGCGCCAGCCCGGACCGGTCGAATTGATGGAGATGTTCGAAGTCATGGCCGAGATCGAAGCCGTGTGCGGGCGCCTTGCCGCGCTGCGCATTTCGGATGCGGCTTTGCAAGAGCTTCATGACGCCAACGCCAAGTGTCAGGCGGCCATCGACGCGCTGGAACCTGACACCTACTACATTGAAAACGAGCGTTTCCACCACATCATCTATCAGCAATCGGGCAACAGTTTTCTGGCCTCTGAAGCCGGTGCATTGCACCGCCGCCTGAAACCGTTTCGCCGCCAACAGCTGCGGCTGCGCGGGCGTATGGATCAATCTATGGCAGAGCACCGGATCATCGTGGAAGCGCTTGAAAATGGACAACCCGAAGCCGCGGCCGATGCGCTGCGTGGCCATGTCGCGATTCAAGGCGAAAAGTTCCACAGCCTGATGGCTGCGCTTAAAAGTGCTGCTGAGTAAACCCAATGTTTCGTTAGGCAGTTGCGCCTGGAACGGGCAACAGTGCAAGTCCCTGTTGACCTCCCATAGAGGCTGAACTAGGAAGCTCTGGCTTCGAGCGGGTATGGTGAAATGGTATCATAAGAGCCTTCCAAGCTTAAGGTGCGGGTTCGATTCCCGCTACCCGCTCCAGCAATTTCCAAAGCACCATGTAAATTCCCCAAACCCTCCCAAAGGGCTGGTTTGATTGCGCAGGGAAACGCTTGCTTGTTGTCTGTCGCGCGTTGGCCTATTTGGAGGGAACGGGACACTAGGGGATATAGAGGCATGGCCAGAGGCGCGAATGTAAACGGCGAAGAGCGCGCAAAGTCGAAGCGCATTGGCGCGCTGCGTGGCCTGGCGCCTTTCATGGCCCCCTACAAGCTAATGATTGTGGCTGCCGGTCTGGCGCTGGTGTTGACGGCGGCTGTGTCGTTGATCCTGCCTTTGGCCGTGCGTCGGGTGGTCGACGGGTTTGAAACCGAAGCCGCGCATCTGCTGGACCAGTACTTCTTTGCCGCGTTGGCGATTGCCGGGCTTTTGGCGCTGGGCACCGGGTTGCGGTATTACATGGTGACCCGTCTTGGCGAACGTGTTGTGGCTGATATCCGCATGGCCGTGTTTAACCGCACTATCGGCATGTCACCCGCGTTTTTTGAGAACATCCGCACAGGAGAGGTCCTGTCGCGCATCACCACCGATACAACGCTGATCCTGTCGGTGATTGGCTCGTCAGTGTCGGTCGCGCTGCGAAATGTACTGATCTTTTTGGGTGGCTTGGTGCTGATGCTGCTGACCTCGGCCAAGCTGACCGGGATGGTGCTGCTGCTGGTGCCGTTGATCATTGTGCCGATTGTTGGGCTGGGGCGCCGTTTGCGCGGACTAAGCCGTGAAAATCAGGATCTGATCGCAGACAGCTCGGCCGTCGCCAGCGAGGCGCTGGGCGCGGTTCAGACCGTGCAGGCCTATACACATCTGGGCGAAAGCCGGGACGAGTTTGGCGATGTAACCGAACGAAGCTTTGTCTCGGCCAGAAAGCGCATCGGGACACGGGCCTTGATGACCGTGATCGTGATCTTTCTGGTCTTTGCCGGGGTGGTATCCGTGCTGTGGATTGGCGCCCGTGATGTGCGTGCCGGAGGCATGAGCGTAGGGGAGCTGGTTCAGTTCGTGATCTACTCGATCATGGTGGCAGGTTCAGTCGGTGCACTGTCTGAAATCTGGGGCGAGCTGCAACGCGCTGCCGGTGCGACCGAACGTCTGGTAGAGCTTCTGAGATCAGAAGACAGCGTCAAAGACCCCGCCGCCCCAAAGGCTCTGCCGGTACCGGCGCAGGGTCAGATCAGTTTCAAGGATGTGACCTTCCACTATCCCTCCCGCCCCGATCAATCGGCGCTAGAAGGGGTCAGCCTCGAGGTCAAGCCGGGCGAAACCGTTGCGCTGGTGGGGCCCTCGGGCGCCGGTAAATCCACCGTTATTCAAATGCTTTTGCGGTTCTATGATCCGCAGCAGGGGCAGGTGATGCTGGACGGTATCGACCTTGCTGACATGGCGCGCGACGACTTCCGCCGCGCCGTTGCATTGGTGCCGCAAGATCCAGTGATTTTTGCCGCCACCGCGCGTGAAAACATCCGTTTCGGCCGCCCCGATGCCACCGATGCCGAGGTGGAGGTTGCCGCGCGCGCCGCCGCTGCGCATGAATTCCTGGATAAGTTGCCGGATGGGTATGACAGCTATGTTGGCGAACGGGGCGTGATGCTGTCTGGTGGTCAGAAGCAGCGCCTTGCCATTGCCCGTGCCTTCCTGCGCGACGCGCCGGTTTTGTTGCTGGACGAGGCCACATCGGCGTTGGATGCTGAATCTGAACGCCTTGTGCAGGCCGCAGTCGAAGAGCTGTCACAAAACCGGACCACGCTGGTTGTGGCGCACCGGTTGGCGACCGTCAAAAAGGCAGATCGGATCGTGGTGTTCGACGAAGGCCAGATCGTGGCAGTAGGCACCCATGACGAACTTGTAGCGCAGGGCGGCTTGTATGCACGCTTGGCGCGGCTCCAATTTACGCATGGGGCGGAAGACGCGGCGTGAATTCCCCTTAAACCTGTTACAGCCTGCCGCTAAGTTTGCAGCAGACCAACAACCAATAACAGAGAGGGTACATCATGGGTCTGTGGAGCTTTGTAAAAGATTCCGGCAAGAAACTGTTCGGCGCGGCGGAAGCATCGGAAATGCCGCAAGAGGATGTTCTGCTAAAAGAAGTGGCTGATCTGGGGCTGGACGCCGAAGGGCTGGACATCACCATCGAAGGCGACACCGTGAAAGTGTCGGGCGATGCGGTCAGCGCTGAAATGAAAGAAAAGGTCATTCTGGCCGTGGGCAACGTCGATGGCGTGGCCGCGGTTGAGGCCGAGGCCACCGAGGCCGTTTTCCACACCGTCGAAAAGGGCGATAACCTGTGGAAAATCGCCGAGAAGACAATGGGCAACGGTGCCAAGTACACCGAGATTTTCGAGGCAAACAAGCCGATGCTCAAAGATCCCGATCTGATCTATCCGGGCCAAGTCTTGCGCATTCCGCAAGCCTAATCCCTGATATAGTGACGTAACGAACAGGGGCGCCTGTCGCCCCTGTTTGCTGTTTTACGCTGCGTATTGACCTGTGCCGGGGCTTGCTTCGTGTCTCGTTTCTTTTCATCCTGAGCACAATGAAAGCCCGCCAGAGGCTTACGGGAGGAGACCACATGGCCAAACAATTTTGTTCAATGGCCGATCGCGATGCGATCGAAGCTGAAAGCAGCTGGGAGGAGCGCGATCTTCCGTCCAGCGTCTTTGGGATGCTGACGCGTACGGCGCAAAAACACGGGTCCCGCAACGCGGTATCCTATCAGATGTTTTCGGGCCCCAAGGACAAGGCTGAAACCCTGACCTGGTCGCAATTGCATGGCAAGGTCACGCAGGCGGCGAACATGTTCCGCCGTCTGGGCATCGGCGAAAATGATGTAGTCGCCTATATCCTGCCCAACTGTAATGAAACGGTCTATACGCTGCTGGGTGGCATGACGGCCGGGATCGTCTGCCCCATCAATCCGCTATTGGAGGCAGAACAGATCGCCGCCATCCTACGCGAGGTGAACGCCAAGGTCGTTGTGACCCTGCGTGCTTTCCCGAAAACCGATGTGGCGCAAAAGGTCGCCGAGTCCGTCAAACACGCACCCAATGTCGATACCGTGCTCGAGATCGACCTGCTGCGTTATCTGACCCCACCCAAAAGCTGGATCGTGCCCCTGATCCGGCCCAAGAACCCCGGCGGTCACCACGCAGATGTTCTGGATTTCGTCGCCGAGATGTCGGGTGAAAGCGCTGACGCCTTGTCATTTCAGGAACCGGATGCCGATCGCATCGGCGCCTATTTCCATACCGGTGGCACGACAGGCATGCCCAAAGTGGCACAGCACAAGCATTCAGGCATGCTGTACAATGGCTGGATCGGGAAAACACTGCTGTTTGAGCCAGATCACAACATTATCTGCCCTCTGCCGCTGTTCCATGTCTTCGCATGCCATGTGATCTTGATGTCGATGATTGCCTCTGGTGCGCATGTGGTCTTCCCCACCCCGCAGGGCTATCGCGGTGACGGCGTGTTCGACAATTTCTGGAAACTGGTTGAACGCTGGAAGATCACGTTTGTAATCACCGTTCCCACCGCGATCGCGGCGCTGATGCAGCGACCGGTGGATGCCGATGTGTCCTCGTTGGAAGTGGCGTTCTCGGGGTCGGCCCCGTTGCCGATAGAGCTCTACAACCGGTTTGAAAAAGCCACAGGTGTGACCATTGTCGAAGGCTATGGTCTGACCGAGGCCACCTGTCTTGTGTCGTGCAACCCACCACAAGGGGACAAGAAGATTGGCTCGGTTGGCGTACCCTTTCCCCATACGCACGTTCGGATTCTGCATTGCGATGAAATGGGCAACGTCGGCAAGGAATGCGACGTAGACGAGGTAGGAGAGATCTGCATCGCCAGCCCCGGTGTCTTTGAAGGCTCGACCTACACCGAAGACGCCAAGAACACCGGATTGTTTGCCGAGGATCGTTATCTTCGCACGGGTGATCTGGGCCGCATTGATGCGGATGGGTATCTGTATATCACCGGGCGCGCCAAGGATCTGATCATCCGCGGTGGCCACAACATCGACCCCGCCGAAATCGAAGAGGCCCTTGCAGGTCATCCAGCCGTCGCTTTCGTCGGGGCAATCGGTCAGCCGGATGCCTTTGCTGGTGAACTGCCCTGCGCCTATGTCGAACTTGTCGATGGTGCGCAGGCCAGCGCCGAAGAGCTGAAAGACTATGCCAAAGTGCATATCCACGAGCGCGCGGCCTTTCCCAAATACGTTGAAATCCTTGACGAACTGCCCAAAACCGCCGTGGGCAAGGTATTTAAGCCTGATCTGCGTAAACGTGCGATCAGCCGGATTTACGATAAGGCCTTGTCTGACGCCGGACACAACGTGCATGTCGCCGCCGTGATCGAGGATAAGAAGCGCGGACTTGTGGCGCAGCTGGTCGCCGAGGGCGAGGTCGACCGCGATGCAATTACCCACCTGCTGGGCGAATTCACCCGGCCTTGGGAATGGGCGGAGGCCAGCTAGACCGAATTTAGCGTTTCGGTTCATCTTTTCTCCACCCTTGGTGCGCAGGGTTCGAACAACGGTTCAAACATGCGGAAAGGGTAGGAAATGGGTGTTTTGGTGATCGGTTTCGCCATGGGGTTGCTGGCAGCAGTGTTGGTGGCCCTGGCCGGAGGGGCGATTTGGGTCGCGGTTCTGGCATATGTTTTTGTTGGCGTGATAGCGGCGCCGTTGGTGGGTTTTTTCGCGCTATTGGCCATGCTCGGGCAACGCCATCCCGCCCCGCCCGCCAAACCGCTTCATCCGTGTGCAAGCAACCTGTAGCGGTTTCCCAATCGCGGTTCGGAAAAATCCAGCATGACGATAAAAAGGGGCTTGCAGGCGCCAAACGGGGAAGTTAAACGCTCCCCCACTGCTGCTGTAGCTCAGAGGTAGAGCACTCCCTTGGTAAGGGAGAGGTCGAGAGTTCAATTCTCTCCAGCAGCACCATTTCCTAACCCAGACTGTGATGAACGCTTGACGCGCTGTGCGTCCTGTCGTGTTCTGAAGCTATATTGTTTCACAGGTTGGCTGCAGATGCTTTGTTTTTTCCATGATCCGAAGGCGCAAATGTGAGCGCTGCAAAACCCACCGTTTGGGTCAGCCGCATCATGATGGATTCGACGTTGATCAAGGCCTTCACCTCAGATGCGATTGAGCGCGACAAAGACGCGACGTTGCAACGGATGGAAATGCATCAAGAAGGCCTGAACATCGCTGCTGAAGCATTTCCCCAAGAGTTCTATTCCGACAGTCGCCACAAGAAGATCAAAAAACAGCCTGACATCTTTTTGTGTGGTGGATTTTGGTGTGTTTCCTCTGCGGTGGCAGAGGTTTTACAGCGTTTTGATTTGGGCGAAGGCTGTGTTTATCCAACAAAGTTGTTTCAATTCGATCGTGAAACCCCTGTGGAGGGCGAATATTTCTGCCTTAACCTTGGTGCGCGGCAGCAATTCTTAGTCTCGGAGCAGTCTCCTGGAGCCAAGATACCACGGTTTGCCAAGCCAAATTCCTGGATCCTGCGTCCAGACCCGCAGGATGGAGATCTGGCCGTTCGAGCCGCGGCCCTGAAGGGCGCGGATTTGTGGACCGATCCCTACATCCGGCGCGTGGTGTTCCTGAGCGATCCACTGGTCCAGGCCTTGAAAGCAGCAAAGTTGAGCCGCAGGTTTGGATTGCAAAAATGCGCTGTTTTGTCTGATCACTAAATGGCACGGCGGCGGTTGGGTGTTTCAGCCAGTCTGGACGGGTTTTGACCCATGCGTTAGAGATGCGCCATGAGTGACACACCCGGCAAAGCCAAACCCGGCCAAACGGCCCAGACCCGCGAAGATCGTCTGAAACAGGCGCTCAAGGCCAATCTGGCGCGGCGCAAGGCACAGACGCGGGCACGCAAGGCGGCATCCGAGCAGGACAAAGAGGCAGATTAAATGGATTCGATTGTTATCAAAGGCGGTGGTCCGCTGAATGGCGAGATTCCAATCGCCGGGGCCAAGAACGCCTGTCTGGCGCTGATGCCGGCGACGCTTTTGTCCGAAGAGCCTTTGACGCTGACCAACGCGCCGCGCCTGTCGGATATCCGCACGATGATCGAGCTGCTGGGGTCGCTGGGGGCCGAAGCTAGCGTCTTGCAGGACGGGCAAGTGATAGCGCTGTCCAGCCACAACATCGACAACCACGTGGCCGACTATGACATCGTGCGCAAGATGCGGGCTTCGAACCTTGTGCTGGGGCCGATGCTGGCACGTCTGGGCCATGCTGTTGTGTCGCTGCCCGGTGGTTGCGCCATTGGCGCGCGCCCGATGGATTTGCACATTCACGGGCTAGAGGCGCTGGGCGCCGAGATTGAACTGAAAGATGGCTATTTGCACGCTAAAGCCCCCGGCGGCTTGAAGGGGGCATTGGTCGAGCTGAGCTTCGCTTCGGTCGGGGCGACCGAGAACATCCTGATGGCCGCCACCTTGGCCAAGGGCACGACAGTTATCAAAAACGCCGCGCGCGAGCCTGAAATCGTTGATCTGGCCGACTGCCTGCGCAAAATGGGCGCGCAGATCGACGGCGACGGCACCTCGGAAATCACCATTCAAGGCGTCGACAAGCTGCATGGCGCGACCCACCCCGTGGTTGCTGACCGTATCGAACTGGGCACCTATATGTTGGCCCCCGCGATCACCGGCGGCACGGTGGAATGCATCGGCGGCCGACTGAATCTGGTGCAAAGCTTTGTTGAAAAGCTGGATCTCGCGGGGATCAATGTCGAAGAAACCGCGCGCGGCCTGAAAGTCAGCCGCCGCAATGGGCGGGTGAATGCGGTGGATGTGGTAACTGAACCCTTCCCCGGCTTTCCAACTGACCTACAGGCGCAGATGATGGCGCTCTTGTGCACGGCCGAGGGCGCTAGCGTGCTGGAAGAAAAGATATTTGAAAACCGGTTCATGCATGCGCCCGAACTGACACGTATGGGGGCGGTGATCGACGTGCACGGCGGCACAGCCACCGTGACCGGAGTCGAGCGCCTGAAAGGTGCGCCGGTGATGGCGACTGATTTGCGGGCCTCGGTCTCTCTGATCCTTGCGGCTTTGGCCGCCGAGGGGGAAACTGTTGTCAGCCGGGTCTACCATCTGGATCGCGGGTATGAGCGTCTGGAACAGAAACTCAGCGCCTGTGGTGCTCATATTGAACGGGTGCAGTTGGGATGAGTGTTGATGCAACTTTTGAAGACGGGGCAGAGCGCCCCCTGAACCTGACTGCCGCCGATGCCGAGGATTTGCAGGTAATTTCTACGCTGGCTCAGGACGCGATCCTGCCGGTGACCGAGATGAAATACCAATCCGCCGCGCGCCGGTTTGCGCTGTTGATCAACCGGTTTCGCTGGGAAGATAAAACCGCTGCGGAACGTCTTGGCCGTGCCTATGAGCGGGTGCAGGCAGTGCTGGCAATTGATGATGTTCAAGCGGTGCGCACCCAAGGTTTTGACCGCAGCGATTCAGATTTGGTTTTGTCGGTGCTTTCTATTGCGTTTGAACCGGGCGACGACGGGGAGGGGCAGGTGGTTCTGACCCTTGCTGGTGATGGCGCGATTGCATTGGATGTAGAGTGCCTGAATATCACCCTGCGCGATGTGACTCGGCCCTATATCGCGCCGTCGCGCAAGGCACCTGAACACGACTGACCCGCCCAGCCCTTGAGGCTTGCGTCGCCCACAGGTATCTGTGGCCGCAAGGAGAATTCAATGCCCCAGTTTCTTGACAGTTCAGACAGCGACTTTGAGGCGAAATTCGCCGCACTTTTGGGTGCGAAACGCGAAGACAGCCCCGATGTCGATGATGTTGTTGCTGGAATTATTGCCGATGTGCGTGCCCGCGGGGATGACGCGGTTATTGAACTGACCACCAAGTTCGACAAGCTGGAACTGACCCCACAGACTCTGGCGTTCAGTGCCGAACAGATCGAGGCTGAATGCGCCAAAGTGCCCGCTGACGAACGCGCTGCGTTGGAACTGGCGGCTGATCGCATCCGCGCATATCACGAACGTCAATTGCCAAAGGACGAACGCTGGGTCGATGTCAGCGGTGCCGAGCTGGGCTGGCGCTGGACCCCGGTGTCGGCGGCAGGGCTGTATGTGCCCGGCGGTCTGGCCTCTTATCCGTCGTCGGTTCTTATGAACGCGATCCCGGCGCAAGTGGCCGGGGTAGAGCGGTTGATCATCTGTGCGCCGACACCGGGCGGGGTGGTGAACCCGTTGGTGCTGTTGGCGGCAAAACTGTCGGGCGTGGATACGGTCTATCGCATCGGTGGCGCACAGGCCATCGCGGCGATGGCCTATGGCACTGACACCATTGCGCCCGTCGACAAGATTACCGGCCCCGGCAACGCCTTTGTGGCAGCCGCAAAACGGCGTGTGTTCGGGAAAGTTGGCATCGACATGATCGCCGGGCCTTCTGAGATTTTGGTGATTGCCGACAAGCGCAACGACCCTGATTGGATCGCCGTTGATCTGCTCAGCCAGGCTGAACATGATGAAAGCGCCCAGTCGATCCTGATCACGGATGATGCCAGCTTTGGCCGCGCGGTGGCGCAGGCGGTTGAGACGCGTCTGGAAACGCTGGAGCGTCGCGCCATCGCAGGCCCCAGCTGGCGTGATTTTGGCGCGGTGATCACTGTGCGCGATCTGGCAGAAGCCGCTGAATTGTCGAACCGTGTCGCACCGGAACACCTTGAGCTATGTGTCGAGGACCCTGAAGGGCTGAGTCAGCAGATCACCCATGCCGGAGCGATCTTTCTGGGCCAATGGACACCCGAAGCCATTGGGGATTACATCGGTGGTCCCAACCACGTCTTGCCTACGGCGCGCTCTGCCCGCTTTAGTTCGGGCCTGTCGGTAATGGATTTCGTCAAACGCACAACCTTGGCGCGGATGACTCCGCAATCGCTCAAGGCGATTGGCCCCGCCGCAGAATGCCTTGCCATATCTGAAAGTCTTGAGGCCCATGGTCTGTCTGTGCGCGCGCGCCTGGACCGCCTCAATGAAGGTGCATCATGACCAACTCCAATCGTCTTACAAAAGTCGAGATCGATGATACCGGCCTTGCCGCCCCAACGCCTGAGATCGAACAGGAACGCAAGGTCGCGATATTCGACCTGCTGGAAGAAAACAGCTTTGCCCTGCCGGGGCGGGAAGGGCAGACGGTGCCTGAGGGGCCATACCATCTGAACCTTGCAATCCGCGAAAAGAAGCTGGTGTTCGATGTCACAACCGAAAAAAGCGACCCCGTCGCGCAGTTCCTTTTGTCGTTGGGACCGTTTCGCCAGGTTGTCAAAGACTACTACCAGATTTGCGAAAGCTACTACGACGCGGTTAAAACCCTGCCCCCCGCCAAGATCGAGGCCATCGACATGGCCCGGCGCGGTATTCACAATGAAGGCGCGCGGGTTCTGGACGAACGACTGGAGGGCAAGGCCGAGATCGACCACGATACAGCGCGGCGCCTTTTCACCCTAATCTGTGTTCTGCACTTCGGAGGGTGAACGTGACAGAGGGAGGAGCACCACAGTCTGTCTTGTTTTGCTGCGATCACAACGCGGTGCGCTCTCCGATGGCTGAAGGTCTGGCGCGGCGCTTTTATGGGTCAGAGATTTTCGTGCAGTCCGCAGGGGTGCACAACGACCTTGAAATCGACGGGTTTGCCATTGCTGTTTGCAAAGAAGCCAACGTATCGCTGGACCGTCACCGAAGCCGTTCCTTTGAGGAAATGAAAGAATGGGGGGATGATCTGTCCAGCTATGATCTGATCATTGCCCTGTCCCCGGCAAGTCAGCGACTTGCGTTGGAACTGACGCGCTATGCCCATATCGATGTTGAATACTGGCCCATTCTTGATCCGACAGGCATGGGTGAAAGCCGCGCGGCAAAACTTGACGCCTATCGGCAGACCCGGGACCAGATCGTGGAACGACTGGTTCAGCGTTTTGGTAAACCGCGAACCAAGAACCAAAAGTGATCCCCGCGGAAGGGATGCAATTTCCGGTGAAAACGCGGTTTTTACATCGGCTTTAGGGATTTAGACCTTGAAAATCGCCCCTTGCGGGCGCATTTAAGGCCACGCCCGCACTTTGGCGGGTAACCAATGATGGAGTAAACATGGCCAAGGAAGAACTGCTCGAATTCCCCGGTGTCGTGAAGGAACTCCTGCCGAATGCGACATTCCTGGTCGAGCTGGAAAACGGCCATACCATTATCGCACATACGGCAGGCAAGATGCGCAAGAACCGCATCCGTGTTCTGGCTGGCGACAAAGTTCAGGTGGAAATGACACCGTATGATCTGACCAAGGGTCGGATCAACTATCGCTTCAAGTAAGCACTGATGGGCTGCGCGCTTAAAGACCCTTTGGGGTATTGGCCCGCGGCCTTTTCCAACCAAATGGATGGCCGATGAAACTTGTTCTCGGCTCTGCCAGCCCGCGACGCCGCGATTTGCTGGCACAAATCGGTGTAGTGCCGGATGATGTCCGGCCTGCCGACATTGACGAAACCCCCACTAAGTCGGAACTGCCGCGCCCCTATTGCACGCGCATGGCCGTGGAAAAGGCCCGCGCGGTGCAGTCCGCAAACGATGAACTGGTTCTGACGGCGGATACCACCGTTGCACTGGGCCGTCGCATTTTGGGCAAGCCGCACGACATGGCGCAGGCTGCCGAATACCTAGTCGCACTTGGCGGGCGCCGTCATCAGGTGATTACCGCCGTGGCGCTGCGTTTGGGGGACCAGATTTGGGAGCGCGACGTGGTAACGGCGGTCAAGTTTAAGCGCCTCTCTGACGATGAGCTGAACTGGTATCTGCAGTCTGGAGAGTGGGAAGGCAAAGCCGGCGCCTATGGCATTCAGGGCGCGGCGGGGGCATTCGTGCCTTGGATCAGCGGCTCGTTCTCGGCCGTCGTGGGCCTGCCCCTAGCTGAAACCGCAAATCTGTTACGCGCGGCGGGCTATCCGCTGGGCAAGGAGGCCTGATGAAAGGCACACTGGTAGCACTGGATGAACTCAAAGGCCGTCGCGTTGCTGCGCTGATGGTCGATGGCCGTTTGGAAGACCTGCTAGCCGACCCTTCTGATGACCGCCCCGCCCCCGGCGCGATCTACCGCGGGTCTGTTGATCGGCAGATGAAAGGGCAGGGGGGCGTATTTTTGAACCTGCCCGAGGGCCAAAAAGCATTCTTGCGGCAAAGTAAGGGCCTTGCACCGGGGCAGGTTTTGCTGGTGCAGGTTACCGGCTGGGCGGAACCTGGCAAGGCGGTGCCGGTCACAACCAAAGTGCTGTTCAAAAGCCGCTACGCCATTGTCACGCCCGATGCACCGGGACTGAATATTTCACGCTCGATCCGGGACGATGACGAGCGCGAACGCCTGCTAGAGATCGCTCATGAGGAAATGGACGGCAGCGAGTTTGGGCTGATCCTGCGTTCAGTCTGTCTGGGCGCCGACAGCGATGAAATCGGCGAAGACATCGCCAGCATGCGGGCCATGGCTGAACAGGTGCTGGCCGACGCGCAGGGCGCTCCTGAACTGCTGATAGATGCACCTGATGCACATCTCAGCGCATGGCGCGACTGGCCGCAGCCCGATCAGCTGGACGATGCTCCAGGCAGTTTCGAGCGCACGGGTGTGTTGGACGCACTGGATCGGCTGGCCTCGGGCCGGATATCCGGTGGTTCAATGTCAGTCGAACCCACACGCGCCCTTGTCGCCGTAGACGTGAACACCGGTGGCGATACCTCTCCCGCCGCCGGACTGAAGGCCAACATGGCTGCCGCCCGCGACCTGCCGCGCCAGCTACGCTTGCTGGGGTTGGGCGGTCAGGTGGTGGTTGATTTTGCCCCCATGCCCAAGAAAGACCGCCGCCAGCTGGAACAAACCCTGCGTGCGGCGTTCAAATCCGATCCGGTGGACACCTCGCTTGCCGGTTGGACACCGCTGGGTAACTATGAGCTTCAACGCAAGCGCGAACGCGCGCCCACCGACACAGGCCTGTTTGAATGAGCTGCCCAATCTGCCAAAAAGATCCGGTCGCCAAATACCGCCCGTTTTGCTCCAGCCGCTGCGCCGATCTGGACCTGGCCAAGTGGCTGAATGGCAGTTACAGCACCCCTGCAGACGATTCTCAATCCCTCGAAGAAGCCATCCAAGCCCTAGAGCATGAGAGCCGAAAACCGCATTGATTGACGCTGTAGGCGGATAGGCGGAAAAACCTGATTATTTCCTGAAAACCCTCTGGACACCAAGCCGCCCCACGTCTAGAACACCGCGACCCGAACGTAAGACGTTCACCCATGCCCGGGTAGCTCAGGGGTAGAGCAGTGGATTGAAAATCCTCGTGTCGGTGGTTCGATTCCGCCCCCGGGCACCACTTAAATCACGCAAGTTGTTGATTTTATTGTATTTACAGAGACTGAATCTGGTGCTGTCCCCCGAAATACCCACCTATTAATCTATAGTCATCTGACGCGCGCGCTCGGGTTCTCAGTCTGCCCAGTCATCCGCGGGCAAGACCTGCCAATTGTAGCTGGCTTTTTGCAAAGGGATCCCTGATCCGATCCGCTCAGCCGAGATCGTAGAAGACAGGCGCGGTTAGCGACAGCACGTCCCATAATGTGCTCTTGCGAAAATCTGCCGGACAAACGCATTGACTTGAGCTATTCATGTCTAAAGATGAAACTTTTCAGAAGAAACGGACTCGACCTGCTAGCCCGGAAGGGCACACCTAGACGCTCCGGATGATGACACGTTGTTACAATGGGGCGTCTCGCTGTACACAGTTGAATCCGCGAGGCAAATTGGAAAAGGCATGACCGGCGCAATCGAATTCGCGGAACTACAAGAGATACAACTTGATCCTCTAAATCGGCTCTGTTGCACAAATCGTTTGAAGTGCGAGCGTCCCCTTTCCCCGGACGGATTTATCCTACGGGCTCTGTGACGGGTATGCCAAGGGCTGTGTAGCAGTTGAGCACCGCTATCCTGATCTGGAGTTCCGCGACCTGTCGGTCGAAGTCCCTCGCCATGAGGCCTTGGCCAAGTAATTTGACGCAGTGCATTTTCGTCTCTGCGCGGCTGCGGCGGTGGTAGCGGGTCAACTTTCGCCAAAGCGCGCGGCCCAGATATTTGCAGGCCCTTACGGCTTCGTTTCTCGCCACAGCCCCTGCAGTGGTTGGTTTCCAAAGTTGGGCGTTTTTACGCGGTGGAATGATGGCGGTGGCCCCTCGAGCAGCGATTACGTTGTGGCATCTGCGCGTATCATAGGCTCCATCGGCGGTGACGGTGGCGATCTCTTGATCTGGGGAGATTTGCTCCAGCAAGTCAGGCAACGTCGGGGCGTCGCCGACATTGCTGCTCGTGATCTCGACCGCACGTATCTCCAGTGTTTCTTCGTCCATGCCGAGATGGAGCTTGCGCCAAAGGCGCTTCTTTGGCCCGCCATGCTTGCGGGCGTTCCACTCGCCTTCACCCTCGGCCTTGATCCCGGTCGCATCAATCAACAGATGCAGTGGCCCAGATCCGCCACGATAAGGGATGGCGACGTTGAGTGTCTTTTGACGGCGGCATAGGGTGCTGAAGTCTGGCACTTTCCAGTCGAGCCCAGCCAGCAACAATAAGCTTTCGACGAACCCGGTGGTCTGCCGAAGGGGCATACCGAATAGCACCTTCATCGTGAGACAGATTTGGATGGCTGCGTCGCTGAACTCAGGTTGCCGCCCGCGCCTGCCAGTCGGGGCCGCATGCCACGGCATCTCGGGATCAAACCAGATCGAAAGAGAACCGCGCTGCTTCAGTGCTGAATTATACGACCGCCAGTTCTTCGTCTTGTACTTCGTGGGGTACCAACTGCTCATGGCTGCCAGCTACCACCATGGATTCAAACAGTGAATCCCTCATCCGATTTGTGCAACAAAGCCGCAGGCAGCCTTAAATCCGCTAAGGACCGGGAGCAGGCCGCTTTCCTGATCGAGGCGATGGCCGAGGACCGGCCCGATGATCTGTCGCTGGCCTATCATACTGCCATGGAGGTCGGACCGCGCTGGCGGGAGCATATCGGCAACTCATTGAAACGGTTGCCTGAGACGCAGACGATTCTCGAGCGCCTCGACGCGTGATGGTTTCGAAGATTTGATGGAACCCGCGATGAACCTTCAGCTAACACTGCGACTTGGTCCTGAGCCAGTGCTCATGGCTTCCCACTGCCCACCCACCTCAGGAGTGGCCCAGGATTGAATCTACGGACGAGGATGGGTCGCCATTTTGGCGGCTCCTGCCATGTTCTGGAGTCGGGGCCATTCGCGGCGAGATTTGAGGGAGGAAACTCCAAAACAGTCGATAGTCTCGAGGCCGAGGAACTGATCGCCCGCTGCCGAATTTGGGGGCGGCGGTCTACGCAATCAACATCTCCGCTATCGGATCGGGAGGTTTTTCTGCGTTGGTCGTCAGGACTCAGGCCGTCAAATTTCCCAAATATATTTGGGGCAGCCGAGTTGGGTTGATATGCGCCCGGCAGCCTCGGAAACGGCCCGTACTTGCATTGGATCAGGCGGGGTTTCGATATACTGCGTCAGACTGACGATTGCGATCGTAGCGACTGTGTTCCCGTCTGCATCGAAAATCGGGCAAGACAACGCGTTGAGGCCTCGCATTGCTTCGCTGGGTGCAGTCGCCCAACGCTGATCGCGAACCGCGCTTATATGCGCCCCAAACTCATCTTGGTCTGTGATGGTGAACTCTGTGGAAGCGGGCAACTCTGAGGGGATCAGGGCGGCACGGTCTTGGTCAGACATTGACGCCAGCGCAACTTTGCCTTGTGCTGAATTGGTGAATCCGAGCAACGAACCGGGGCGAACGCCCACTTCGATCTGCATGTTGCCGGCCAACGTATTGAGGATACGGATGCCGTCTTGTTCGACTTGTCCAAGGCTGACCGCATGTCCCGTTATGTCGCGAAGGACGCGCATGTGCGGCAGGGCCACAGATGACAGGTCAGCCGATCCAGATGCCGCCTTGCCCAAAGCGATCAATCGGGCACCGATTCGATAGCGTTCAGTTTCTTCGGATTGGGAGATATAGCCGAGCTTCACCAGCGTACGCAGATGCCGATAGATGCGGCTTTTGGTTGTTCCAAGGGCGTTCGCCAGGGCAGTAACGCCAATCTCGGTGTCGGTTTCTGCCAAAGTTTCAAGCAGCTGCAAGGCAAGAGCCACGCTTTGTATCACATCTGATTTGTCGTCAATTTCCGAACTCAATTGTCGTTCTCCTCATAAAACCGCCTGTGACAGAGGGGGCGAATTGCCTGTCGGTTACCACGCTTGACAGCAATCCCGATTAGATCATATGTTTCGCATCTAGATACAGTGTATCGTCTAGCGAAACACTTTCAAGGGGGGAACGGCAAATGTTCGACATAAACCAATGCAACCGCTCTCCTCTCTTCGACATCTCACGAGAGGAATGAGCGATGTATGACAAGTCTGACCCGCGCTCCTCTTTGGCGCCCAAATCATCGACAAATGCGATGGCGCAAACCGGGCTGATCGCCGAGCAGCAAGAGGGGTACTTCTATGCCTCTGATCCGCAAGTCCTGACCGACGCCGGCAAAAGCTGGCTGCACCGCGGTCATAACTTTTTGGTCGCCTATTCCGAGGCAGCACGGGGCGCTACATTCGAACGCAAAGCGCAGATCGATGAATATGCCGTTATCCTGCCGAAGGTCGGCGCGGTGATCGAATGGAATGGAACGCGTCTGGATGTTCCGGGCAACAGTCTTGTTTTTGTGCCACCCGGTGACAGCACGGTAACACTGCCCGAGGGCGGGGTTCTGGTGCGGCTCTTCTCGACCCAAAACACCGATCTGGCTGAGGCCTGCGGCAACGCGCGGGCCTATGACACGCCCCGAACCCATATCCCACCTTTTCAACCGTGGCCGGAACCCAAGGGCGGTTGGAAAATCCACGCCTACAGTCTGGATGTGCCGTCCGAAGAGGGCCGCTTCGGCCGCATTTTTCGATGCACCACGCTGATGATCAATGTGCTCGAGCCCTTTGAGGGGCCCCGCGACCCGTCAAAGATGTCACCGCATCACCACGACGATTTCGAACAGGGGTCATTGGCGTTGCAGGGTGGTTTTACCCACTATCTGCGATGGGCTTGGACCAGCGATATGGCAGATTGGCGCGAGGACAAGGCCGTCGAAATGACGTCGCCTTCGATGTTGGTGATTCCCCCTCCAGTCATCCACACCACTCGCGCAACAGGGGCAGGCTGCAATGAGCTTATCGACATTTTCAGTCCGCCCCGCATGGATTTCTCAATGAAGCCGGGCTGGGTCTTGAACGCCGACGATTACCCCATGCCAGGGGACACATAACCAGACCAAACCGACATCGCCGGATAAATCCGGCGAGTAATCAGATATACTCGATCACTTGGGAGGAGAAACCGATGATCACCAGAAGAGCCATTTTACAGACTGGCGCAGCCGCTTTTTCCGCAACACTTGCCGCCCCCCATGTGGCGCGGGCTGCGGGCAAGTCCATGAAGATCGCTCACGCTGCCAACGAAGTGCATCCGGGGCACAAGCTCGCCACGAGCTTTGCCGAAACGCTGGAAGAGCTGATGCCCGGCGCGTTTAATGTCACCATTTTCCCTAACCGTCAGTTGGGCGGGGACAAACAGCTTCTGGAAGGGACCGTGGCGGGTACGATGGATGTTACCGCCGTGTCCGGAGTTTTGATCCCGTTGGTGACAGGCCGTCAGGGCATGAACGCCTGGCAATTGCCTTTCCTTGTCCGGGACTACGACCATTTCGGCGAACTGGCTCTGGGAGAAGTCGGCCAGAAAATTCAGGACGATCTGCGCGAAGCCGGTCTGGTCAGCCTGGCCACCGCCGACACCGGCCAGCGCCATTTCCTGTCTGTGAAAGACCCGGTGGCGTCGTTGGATGATCTGAGCGGTATGAAAACCCGTATTGTGCCTGTGCCATTGCATAAGCAGATCTGGGAAACGCTTGGCACCTCCCCTGTCGGTCTGCCTTATGGTGAAATCTACGGCGCGCTGGAAACCGGTGTTCTGGATGCGGTGGAGATCAACGTCTCTTCGATGCTGGGCGAAAACCTGTGGGAGGTCGGCAAACACTTTACCCTGACCGGCCACTATCCCTGGCATATGACGACCATCATGTCGGACCGGTATTGGAACACGCTGAACGACGAAGAAAAGGCTGCCGTGACCGAAGCCGGTCGCCGGTCCGTCACCGCCACGCTGACCTATGCCAAGACCCAGGATGCCGAAGGACGCGAGACGCTCAAATCCAAAGGGGTCGAAGTGCTGGCGCTGACGGATCAGGATGCGATGCGCGCCAAGGTGTCGGGCATGACCGCAGAGTGGGCGGCCAAGGATCCGCTGATTGCTGAACTGGTCGCCGCCGCTGGTTAATCGCCGCAGCCCACGCCTCTCGCGGCCTGAAATCGCGGGGGCACAACCAGAAAGGCAGTCATGACATCTGTGTCCCACCCCCCGTGGATCATCCGCGCCTATGTCCGCACCGTGCGCGTATTGGCGGGCCTGTGCATGGCACTGATCGTGGGTATCATGATCGCACAGGTCTTTGCCCGTTATGTGATCGGTGACTCGCTGATCTGGGCCGAAGAACTGTGCCGCTATCTGTTGATCTGGCAAACCTTTCTGGTTCTGGGACTGGCCTATTCCCGCGGTGAATTTGTGTCGCTGGATTTCCTTCCCGCGCAACTGCCCCCGCGCGGGAAGTGGTTGCTCAGTGCCGTGATGGCGGTGCCGATCCTGTTCTTTCAGGGGCTGATGGCGTGGCACGGCTACGACTTTGCCTCACGCTTTGATCGCCAGACCATTCCGGCGTTGGATTTCATCTGGGAGTCCCTTACGGGCGCACCCTTGGGGCTGTCGATCCGCTGGGTCTATGTTTCGGTCACCGTTGGCCTGTCGCTGATGGCCCTGCATGTCGTTGCGGATTTGGTCGCGCGGTTTCGACCCGAATTCCTGAACAACACATTACGTGACGGCCCTGCCCCGTCTGAAGGGACGTCTTGATGAGCAGTTTCTTTCTGGTTTTCGCGGGTCTGTTGGCCAGTGGCATCCCCATCGCGCTGGCGCTGGGGATTGGCGGCACAGCCTATCTCTATCTGTCGGGCAACGGCATGATGGCCTTGATGTTGCCGCAGCGGATGATCGCGGGCATTGATCAGTTTGTCCTGCTGACCATTCCGCTGTTCCTGTTGGCCGGGTCGCTGATGAACGTAGGCGGTGTCACCGACCGGATCGTCAATTTTGCCCGCGCCATGGTGGGGCATCGGCGCGGCGGAATGTCCTCTGTATCGATCCTGTCGTCGGGCTTCTTTGCAGGCATATCCGGCAGCGCCACGGCCGAGGCCTCGGCGCTTGGCACCATCCTGATCCCCACCATGTCGAAACAAGGTATGCCTTCGGCCTACGCCGCCGCGCTGATCGCTGTCAGCTCGGTCATGGGGCCGATCATTCCGCCTTCGATTACCATGATCATCTATGGCGTTCTCTCCGGGGCGTCGATTGGCCAGCTCTTTCTGGCCGGTGTAGTGCCCGGCATCGCAATTGCCACGGGCCTGCTGATCTATGCAAGCTGGCGTGCGCGGCGCGACGGCTTTCCAGTGACCGAAAAAATGGGTCTGGCCGAAAGGCTGGCCGCCACCCGGCGCACGCTGCCTGCCCTGATCCTGCCCCTGATCATTCTGGTCGGGATCAAGGCTGGCATCTTTACCCCAACCGAGGCCGCCGCCGTCGCCGTCGCATATGCGCTGGTCATCGGGTTTATCTACAGAGATCTGACCATCGAACGCGTCTGGAACGCGCTGATTGCCACGGCGCTGGTCTCTGCTTCGATCCTGTTCATCACTTCCATGGCCAGCATCGTGTCTTTCGTCTTCACGCTCGAACAGGTCCCGACCCTGATTGCCAACGCCATGCTGCAGATCACCGAGAACCCGTGGATGATCCTGCTGCTGCTCAACATTTTTCTTCTGGTCCTGGGCATGTTCCTCGAACCGATCTCGATCCTGATCCTGACCATGCCGATCCTGCTGAAAATGCAGGCCCTGATCGGCATGGACCCGGTGCAGTTCGGCACGGTCGTGGTGCTCAATGTGGTGATCGGTATGGCCACCCCCCCGGTGGGAATATTACTTTTCATCGCCTCGGCCATTTCCGGCGAACCCGTCACGCGTGTCATCCGTGAGGCGCTCCCGCTTGTGGGTATCTGTCTCGGTGTTCTGGCATTGATCGCGCTGGTGCCGCAACTCACGCTGTTCATTCCCCGCGCGCTGTTCTGAGAGCCGATATGACCAAACCCAAAATCATCATAACCTGCGCCGTCACCGGCGGTATTCACACACCGTCCATGTCGCCCCATTTGCCGATCACGGCAGAAGAGATCGCCACTGCCGCGCTGGAAGCGCGCGAGGCCGGGGCAGCGATTGTCCACCTGCATGCGCGTGACCCGGAAACCGGGCGCCCGGACCAATCGCCTGATCGGTTCGAACCCTTTTTGAAGGTGATCAAGCAACGCTCAGACGTGGTGATCAACATCACCACCGGTGGCTCGCCTCAGATGAGCGTGGAAGAGCGCCTGCGGCCCGCTGCAACCTTCCAGCCCGAGATCGCGTCGCTGAACATGGGCACGATGAACTTTGGCTTCTACCCCATTCTCGACAAGATTGAGGACTTCAAGTTCGATTGGGAAGAAGACTTTATCGAAGGCTCACGGTCACGAATTTTCCACAACAGCTTTGCCGAAATCGAACATGTGCTCAGGACCTGTTCGGCCAGCGGCACACGGTTCGAGGTGGAATGCTATGATATCGGCCATCTCTATACGCTGCATCACTTTGTCGGGCGGGGCCTGATCGAACCGCCGTTCTTTGTGCAAAGCGTCTTTGGCATTCTGGGCGGCATTGGCGCGCATCCCGAGGATGTCGCCCATATGCGCCGCACGGCGGATCGGCTGTTTGGCGATGACTATCACTGGTCGGTTCTCGGTGCCGGGCGGCACCAGATGCCAGTCGCGCTGCAATCGCTGTTGCTGGGCGGCAATATGCGGGTCGGACTTGAGGATTCGCTTTTTGCCAATCGCGGAGAACTGGCCACAAGCAACGCCCAACAGGTGCGCATCGCCCGCGAGCTGGCCGAAAGTCTGGGCTTTGAGATCGCAACGCCGGACGAGGCGCGCGCCATGCTCAACCTCAAGGGTGCTGATCGGGTGGAGTTCTAGACCATGTGCGACAATCGCAACATTCTGATTGTCGTGGCCCATCCCGCGCCGGGTTCATTCAATCACGCGCTGGTTGGCGCCATGGCCGATGGGCTGCGAGGGGCTGGGCATCGGGTGACGGTGTCCGACCTGGCCGCCGAGGGATTCCGCGCCGATATTGGCCGTCACGACATGCGGGACATGGCCGACCAGGACCAGTTTCATATTCAGGCCGCACAGGCCCATGCGGCGCGCCATGACGGCTTTGCCGCCGATATCGCGCGGGAACAGGCGCGCGTGGCCGAAGCCGACAATCTGATCCTGCAATTTCCGCTGTGGTGGGGCGGTCCGCCCGCACTGATGAAAGGCTGGATTGACCGGGTGCTGAGCTATGGTTTTGCCTATGTCGACGGGCGGCGCTTTGACACCGGCCTGTTCCGCGGGCGGCGCGCCATGATCAGTGTCACCACAGGCGGCACGCCCGAGAGGTTTTCCGAGGGCGGGGCCTATGGGCCGATTGGCCCGCTTTTGATGCCAATCCGCAAACTGGCGCTGGAATATATGGGCTTTGACGTGGCCGAGCCGGTTGTCAGCTATGGCGTGCCGCGCACCGATGACACCGCACGCCAGGCCTATTTGTCTGCCGCAACCCAGGCCGCGCTGACCCAGGCCGAACAGCCCTGCGAGCGCAGCGATGCATGGCGCACCGCCCTTGACAGTGTCCCTGAAGAAGCCTGGTCACGCAAAGGATGAGACCAGCCCAAAGCATATCGAACCCCACGGAAAAGGAGGCCCTGACATGAGCGAGCCAGATAAGAGCGAAGTCGAACAGATCGAAATCAACGAAGCCGCGCGCATTGCCGAGCTCCTCAAGGGCACGGTTGATCCACATGTGCATTCCGGCCCCTCTATCGCGCCACGCGCGGTCGACCATCTGGAACTGGCGCGCATCTATTCAGAGAACGGCTTTGCCGCCATGGTTACCAAGGATCACGACTATTCCGGCGTGATCTGTGCGCGGATGATTGCGGATCATTTTCCTGACCTCAAAACCAAGGTGTTTTCGGGAATCGTGCTGAATAACGTGGTAGGTGGCATCAACCCCCATGCGGTTGAACATACTGGCGCGATGGGCGGGCGGATCGTCTGGCTTCCGACACTGGCCGCCGAAAACCACCTGGAATGGGAAAAATCCTCGGGCTGGGCGCATCCGGCCTCGACACTGAAAATCCGCCAGGCTTCACCGGTGCCTCTCTTTGAAAACGGCAAGCTGCGGCCCGAAGTTCTTGACCTTCTGGATGTGATGGCCGCCACCGGCATGGCGCTTGCCAGCGGCCATATCCATGTCTCGGAAACCAAGGCCGTCTTTGCCGAAGCGCGCAATCGCGGGGTTGAGCGGCTGATCTTTACCCATCCCGAGGACATCGTTGGCGCCTCAATGGAGGACACCAAGGAAATCGCCGATATGGGCGCTTATGTTGAACACTCGCTTGCATTCTTTCTCGAAGGGTCCAAGTTCAGGACCCGCACCAATGACGAGCTGCGTGCCTTTATCGATCTGGTCGGGGCGGAACGGACAATTCTGTGCTCGGATCTGGGACAGGTCGGGACGCTTGCGCCGTTCCAAGGGTTCCAGCGCGGGGTTGCGACCTGCCTTGCGCTCGGCTGTTCGGATGATGAAATCCGTCAGATGATGGCCAGCAACGCCGCCGATGTCATCGGCTTGAACAACTGAGGAGGCAAAGATGCAAGACCTCAGGTCCCGGATCAAAGCCAAAGAGCTTTTGATCGGCACATTCATCAAGACACCGGCCCCGCATATTGTGGAGATCCTGGGAGAGGCAGGGCTCGATTTCGCCGTTGTTGATCAGGAACATGCTCCGATTGGCATTGCCCAGATGGATATGATGGCACTGGCGTCGCGCGCGGTAGGGATGCCGATATTGTCCCGCCGCTGGGGCGCATCCCGCGATTGGATCGCGCCACTTCTGGATTTGGGAATGGCCGGGGTCATGGTGCCCCATGTGATGGACGGCCCTGATGCGGAGGCGGTCTGCAATGCGGTTCGGTTTTCGCGCGGAAAACGCGGGCTTTCTCCATCCCCCCGCGCCGGAAACTACGGCGGCATGAGCATCCCGGACTATCGGAGCAACTGCGATGCCTCCAGCGTGGTGATGGTCCAGATCGAGGACGCCAGCGCGTTGGATCATCTGGACGAAATTGCAGCCATCGAAGATGTTGACATGCTTTTCATCGGCCCTGCCGATCTGGCGCAGTCGATGCAGGCTAGCTACCCATCGGACGAACTGGACGAGGCGATACTTCGCGTCGTCGCAGCTGGCCTGAAACATGACAAAGCGATTGGTCTGTTTGTTGGAAATGCCGCGCACATCCCTGATTGGCATGACAAGGGGATAACATTGTTCGTAAGCGGATCTGATCAATCCATGCTCAAAGGCGCCGCGACCGGTCTTGCAGCGGCCAAGCGCAGTTGAAACGCCCTCGCATGCAGATGATGCAAGCGCGTTCCTGACTTAGCGGCGGCCTTTGGCCTACACGGACAACGATCAATGGCTCTGTGCACACGCGATTAGTTTTCCGAGATCAGCGCTGTGATGTGAGCGGGGCCAACGGGACGGATGCCCGTTGGGTTAAGCGCTTTGATCGAGTAGTAGCCGCGCGTGATGTGATCCATGTTCACCGTTTCAGAGATGCCCGGCAGGCGATAGATACGATCCATCAGCGCCGATAGCCGCGGGTAACTTGCGATCTGACGGCGGTTCGTTTTGAACAGGCCGTGATAGGCGGCGTCAAATCGGATCAGCGTGACGAACAGGCGAATGTCGGTCTCGCTCAGGTCGTCGCCGAACAGGTAATCCGCGTCCAGACCGGCCTCCAACATGTCGAGCGTTGAAAACACGCCTTCCACAGCTTCGTCATAAGCCTCCTGCGTGCCGGCAAAACCGCATTTATAAACGCCATTGTTGAGTTTCTCGTAGACCACAGCGTTCAACACGTCGATCTCGGCGGCCTTTGCCCCCGGGTACAGCCGGTAGGTGGACGGCACGATATGCTCGAAAGCCGTATCGAACATGCGCAGGATGTCGGCGCTTTCATTGTTCACGATCACGCGAAGCTTTTCGTCCCACAGCACCGGTACTGTAGCACGCCCGGTAAAATGCGGGTCGGCCCGTGTGTAGATTTCATGCATATACTGCGCACCGAACAAGGGGTCCTCATCGCTGCCGGGATAACCGCCGAAGGCCCAGCCCTGATCGCTGAGCGTCGGGTTGACCGCCGTGACCGGGATCATGTCTTCCAGACCTTTGAGTTTGCGAGCGATCAGTGTCCGTGACGCCCATGGGCAGATCAGCGCAACATAGAGCCGATACCGCCCAGGCTCAGCCCTAAAGCCTGCATCGCCGGTCGGACCGGCGCTGCCATCGGGCGTGATCCAGTTGCGAAAGCTGGACACCTGCCGCATAAAGCGTCCCTTTTCATCGGCTTTCTGCACCGGCTGCCAGTTTTCCATCCATTTGCCATCGACGAGCATCGTTTCGTCCCCCTCAAGCCGCGTGAAATACAAAGGAGCGCATTGAGATCGACCCGAGGTCGATATCGTCGGTCATGAAGCTCAGGGCGTCGCGATTGTCCGAGGCCCCCGCGATGGTCAGCGCGGGCAAATAATGATCTACTGACGGATGCGCCATGCGCAGCAGCGATCCAAGGCCCTTGCGATCCGCCAATGCAGCAAAATCCCGATCTTGCAACCTTTCGGCAAACAGCCTGTCAAATTCGAGCGCAAAGTCATGCGGCGCGCTGCCCGCGGCCCAGCGGACCGCGCCGAGGTTGTGCACGACATTGCCCGATCCGAGAATTAGAACTCCCCGGTCGCGAAGCTCGGACAGGGTCTGACCGATCTCAAGCTGATAGCCAAGATCCTGTCGCATATCGATCGAGATCTGAAAAACCGGCACGTCCGCGCCGGGATACAGGTACTTCAGAACCGTCCAGGCCCCGTGATCGAGACCCCAGGTCTCATCCTCTTCGGCATGGTGGCTGGCCAGCAACGACACCACCTCGCGCGCCAGCTCCGGGTCGCCGCTGGCGGGATATTGCTGTGCAAACAGGGCGTCTGGAAAGCCATAGAAATCATGGATCGTGCGCGGCATTGCCGACACATCCACCAGCGTTGTACCCTTGGTCATCCAATGCGCTGACACGACAAGAATGGCCTTGGGCCGGGGGAGTGTCTTGCCCAGCTCGGTCCAGGTGCGACTGTATTCTGTGTCTTCAATGGCATTCATCGGGCTGCCGTGACCAAGGAATACCAGCGGCATCCGTTCGCTCGGAGAGAGCCGCTCTTTGAGGTCATTGAGGGATTGCGCGGTGTTCATAACGGTGCTCCGTTGATTTTGGGGGGCGCTCGAAAACGCCCCCTGTATGTTCAGGCGAAACGGCCCAATGTATTTTGCAGGCCAGGGGTTTTCAATGCGAAGGCGCCGCTTCCAAGCAGGGCGGTCGCGCCAAGCACAACGGCCCAGTAGAGCGGGAATTCCCATCCGCCGCCCTCCGCCGAAAACAGCCAGCCATTGCCCGAGTGCACCCAGGTTGCGCCAAGCAGCACCGGGATCAGCGCCAGCGCGGTCAACCGGGTGGCCACGCCCAAGATCAGGGCCACACCGCCGGCCAGTTCAGCGAAAATTGTGAGATAGGCCAACAGGCCGGGCAGGCCCAGGCTTTCGAAATAGCCGACGGTTCCTGCAACGGTAAAAACGTTCACCTTGAGTAGCCCGTGGGCCAGAAAAAGCACGCCGCTGGACACGCGCAAGACGGTTGCCGCGTAGTCGGCATTGGAAGAGTGGGTCATGATTTTGTCTCCTTTCAGGGGTTACGCGGCCTGCCACTGCGGCGCGATCTCAGCGCCCTGCCCCAGCACATAGCCAAACTGGATGTTCATGAAACCCAGCGGTTCAAGGTAGCGGGCGTTTTTCAGAGGTCCGGCATCCACCGGGACAAGTCCGATCTCGCTTGCGAGGGATTTCACCTGCGCGCGCGTGGCGTCATCATCCGCGGCCACAAAGGTTTGCAGGGGCTGGTCACCGATGGTCAAACCGGAGCCGTAGTGCTGAGCGAAAATGGTGTTGAACGCCTTTGCGACCGAGGCACCGGGCAACAGAGCTGCGATCTCTTCTGCGGCAGAGCTGTTGCCTGCGACCTGTAGGCCCGAGAAATCGTCTGTCACCGGGTTCGATACGTCAATCACCAGTTTGCCGGTGAAGTTCGCTCGTCCAGTCACATCCTTGGCCGCGCCAAATGGCGTGGCGAGGATCACGGCCTCGGCGGCTTCAACGGCGGCGGCCAGATCGTCTTCTTTGCCATAGGCAGCGACATCGTGACCTGCCTTGGCCAATACTGCGGTAAGGCCGGACCCGACATTACCATTTCCAATAACTGCGATTTTCATGTCCTTACTCCTTTCGTTCGCCACATCACGGTGGCCTGTGGTCTGCCCCCTATTTACGGCTTGCAAACAATCAACAAAATAGCGAAGCTATAGAATGACTATCCACAAATTGTTCGCAATGGGCTACCATGGACCTGACCGATGAACTCAAGGCCTTCGTGGCGACGGCTCAAACCGGGTCTTTCACCGCTGCAGCCGATCAGCTTGGCGTATCGAACCGTCTGACCTCGAAATATGTGGCCGAGCTTGAGGCGCGGCTTGGCGTGCGGCTGTTCCAGCGCACAACCCGCAAGGTCGGCCTGACCCCGGCAGGCGAGGACCTTCTGGCGCGCGTGCCTGCTTTGCTTGATGATCTTGATGACCTGTTGGCCGAGGTGTCGGAGGGGTCACGCGGCTTTACCGGGGTGATCCGCGTCTCGGCGCCGGTCACTTTCGGCGAGCTCTACGTCGCCGGGATGCTGCGCCGCTTTGCCGACGGCAATCCCGGCCTGACCTTCGATCTGCGTCTCAGCGACGCTTATGTGGACCTCGCGCGTGACGGAATCGATCTGGCCTTTCGCATCGGCCGTTCGGACATGCTCTCGCTGAAGGAACGCAAACTGGGGGAGTTGCGCTCCCGTCTGGTGGCAAGCCCCGATTATCTCGCCGCGCAAGCCCCGCCCGAACATCCCGAGGATCTGGTGCAACATGCCTGCATCGTCGACACCAACCGCCGCGCGCCGCGGCGCTGGGTCTTTCATAAGGCGCAAGAGGATCTGGAGGTGCAGGTGCAGGGGCGCTTCCAAGTCAATTCTGCACGCGCCGCGGCAGAACTGGCCGCCAACGGGCTCGGCATCGCCTATGCCCCGCGTTTTGCAATCTGCGACGGGCTGTCGGCCGGTACACTTGTTGAACTGATGCAGGACTATGCCGGCGACACGACCACCGTGAATGCCGTCTACCTGGAGGGTCGGGCGCTGCCCCGGAAAATCCGTGCGCTGATCGACTTTGCCGTCGAAGACATAAAATCCTCGGATGTGTTGTAGTCGCATATTATGAATAAATTGTTCCAAGTGATACCATAAATTCAACATTTAAGGCCGAAAATAGCGGTCCTATGTTCCGTTCATCGCATCAATGAGATGCAGGTCACAGAGCAAAGGAAAGCTGAAATGAAAACCGCAACCCTTATCACCGCCGCCGTCATGGCCGCTACATTTGGCACCGTCGCCCCCGCACAGGACAACGAGGTCACAATTGCTGCGCTGACCGAACTGGCCGAGCGCCAGGCCGAAGACGCCCGCATAGCCCGGAACCTGGAAACCTTCGACATGCTCGATTTCGAAGTGTTTTCGAACCAGCAATGGGACCGGCTGCATGAAAGCCACGCCGACGACATCAAGTTGCACTGGCCCGATGGCCGCGTGACCGAAGGCCTCGACGTGCACATCGAAGACCTCAAGGCGTTTTTCGTCTTTGCACCGGATACCCGGATCGAGACCCACCCGGTTCGCATCGGCCAGGGTGAATGGACCGGCGTCGTCGGTGTGATCGAAGGCACGTTTTCAGAGCCGATGCCGATCGGTGGCGACCAGTTCATCCAACCCACCGGCCAAAGCTACAAGCTGACCATGGCCACAATCGGCCATTGGACAGACGAAGGAGTGATGGATGAAGAATACCTGTTCTGGGACAATCACACTTTCTACAAGCAAATCGGCCTGATCGAATAAGCCACTATCGGATCGGGATAGTATCGGCGCCGTTCCGACCCCCGGAACGGCGCCTTGCCAACCTTGGGCATTGTTGTGGCGTGGGCGGCGTTGTGCTTCGGGCGCGCACTCTCTCGGATGCAAACAACAATCTGCTCCGCCCGCTTACCGGCCAATTTCTTCAAGGGAAGCATATGAGGCTGGTTGAGCTCACAATTTGCAGGACACGCCGACTTTGTCATGTTTGGGTAGTGCATGTGCGGGCGCTGTCTGCGTCCCGTGCCTGTCGTGCTCACGATTTGCGGACCGTATCAAGCCGGCGCTTCGTCCGGAGCCACAAACGTCATGCCAACACTCTCCGCGATGGATAACACTGATTGAATATCCGGCTCGCCGGGTTCGGGCAGTTCCGTTTGGCCCTCGGCAAGCGGCTGTCCGATTCCGGTAAAGAATCTGTCGTGCATGTGTCCGGGGGCGTTGAAGATCAAGAGGCGGGCCGGTCTGTCTCCAACAGCCTGAAACGCGTGAACGGCACCATCAGGAATTGCGACGTGATCGCCAGGACCTGCCAGGATTTCCTTGCCGTCGACCATGAAACCAATCTGTCCATCAATGACATAAAATGACTCCGTCTCACCTGCGTGGTGGTTCGGCGGCGCTCCGGCCCCAACCGGGACAAGGCATTCTACAAGACAGAACTCGCAAGGTCGGTACGAGGACGGACCGATCACCTGCATATCCGACATCGTAAGCCGCGATGGTGACGGTTACGTCCTGACAGAAATCAAAAGCAGTACGTCAGCCAAGACTGAACATACTTTCGACCTCGCCTTTCAGCGTGTGGTGCTTGAGGCCGCAGGGTTTCCGATCACACGCAGTGAAGTTGCGCATGTGAACAACAAGTATGTGAAAGAAGGTGAGATCGACCCTGGGCAACTGGTTAGCATCACCGATATCACGGACAAAGTTGAAGGCCAACTCGAAAAGACCAAGATAAGGATCGACCACGCCTTGGATGTTGCCGCCAGCGGGAGCATGTTTGATCCCGGGCCCGAGCGAGCCAAGCTGAAGTCCTACGACGAGTGGCTAACGATCCGAGAGAAGCTCGACCCGCCCCTTAAGGACAACAGCATTCACAGGCTGCCCTTTATGACCGCCGAAAAGGCCTACAAGCTCATCGAGACCGGGATCACGGAGATCGATCAGATCGAGGATGCGTCAATTCTTGGCAAGTCGACCAAGCGATACTTAAGCGCCCTTGCGCGGGGAGAGCGCTGTGTCGAAAAGGACAGGCTTAGCAGCTTTCTTAGCGAGATCGTCTATCCAGTCTACTACTTTGATTACGAGACATCGCAGAGCCTGTTGCCGCCCTGGAATGGGACGCGACCTTATCAGCAAGTGCCGTTTCAGTATGCGCTTCACATTCAGCGAGAACCTCGCGGCGAGATCGAGCATCGCGAGTATCTGCACCGCGATCGAAGCAACCCGATGCCGGCCCTTTTGTCGCGACTGCGCGAAGATATCGGCGATACGGGCTCGGTCCTGGTTTGGTATGAGGGGTTCGAGAAAGCCCGCAACAAAGAGATGGCGGATACCTTCCCTGAATACGCTGCGTTCTTGAAGGATGTGAACGCGCGCGTGATCGATCTTATGAAACCCTTTTCGGAAGGCATGATTACTGATCCGGCGTTTAGGGGCAGTGCGTCGATCAAGGCGGTGTTGCCGGTACTGGTACCGGAGGTCACATACTCTGATCTCGATATCCAGGAAGGCGGAAGCGCTTCGCGCCTTTGGAAAAACGTGACACTAACCGATCCGGACACCCCGGAGCGGGAGAAGGTCTATGCTGATCTTGTTGAATACTGCACACTCGATACCTGGGCGATGGTTGCCATTCACAAGGCACTTCGCAGAGCATTGACCGGAGATCTGCAAGAACACTGAACTCAACTCGCTTGATTGCGCGCCCAAAAGCTTAGCAATCATCCTCTCACTTGATTTGACCACTTCGCACTCGTTTCTATCCAACTGCGAAGTCAATAAAGGCCGACGGTCCGACCGACGGTGATGGGCTTGACCAGGCTCTCTGCGAGCAGGTAGCGGAGTGCATCCCCCGCGTGGTCCGGACAGTGAGGAGTGTCGTTCCAATCGTCCGGGTCGTTTTCATCCCGAACCGCATTCGGCAGGGTGGCGAGAAGCAGCTTGCAGCGCTCGTTAATGTAGAGATGCGGGCGGGCCGGGTTCTTCTCCGCCGCCGCCTGAAGCATCGAGTTGATATGGGCCCAACCTTCTGACCGGCGTCCCTTCCTGGGTTTCGAGATGTTCCAGAAGCCGCCGGTCGACCGCATCATCTCGATCACGCTCTCGCCTTGAAGCCCGCGAGCATCATCGACGACCGCATGGGGACGTTTCACGCCGTAGTCTGCGCAGACGCTCGTAATACGCTCCGCGAGCCGGTCCGCCGTCCACTCCTTTGAGTTGTTCAGACTTTCCTCTCCGAAGATTGCATCATTTACCTCGGCCTCGATGATGACGGACCCGCGAGGTAGAACGCTGCCATCGGTGAAGTTCATGTCGCGCTTGGCGAACGAACCCAACAGCCCAACTGATGGAGACGAGATGCCCCAGTCTATGGCGACCTTCACGATCCACCGATCTGGATCAATGGCGCCGACCTCTGCACGGGCGATGTGAATCTCCGGATCGAAGCTTGGGAACATCAAGCCCTGGCCCTGCGTCCAGTCTCCAAAAAGCCATTGAGCTAACCGGACTGGATCGCCGTGACACGCCTCCCGGAGCTTCCGAATGTAGGCTTGCTGGTCAATGAATGGATTGTCTGCTGGCCCGGAGAAGACCGTGACCCATTCCTCGCCGCCTTTCTCGTCGCCTTCGTGCTGGATTGTGTACGGGACCTAGCTCCGCCGATCCCGGACGTGCCGCTCGAAGATGCGAGCATGGAGAGGTCCGCCGGGGTTTCCCAGATACACGACTCGAGTGGGAACCCCTTGTGGGGCGCGGAGGTTTGAACGCAGAATGCGAAGGAGGCGCTCCGACTGGTAAGCGGTGACCTCATCGACGATCAGGAGCGTGACATTCTTGCCCTGAACCTTCGCAAAATAGTCGCTCTCCCGCTCAAGAGCGAGAAGGGTGATCTTTGCGCCATTCGCGAGCCGCATAATCTTGTCGGAGCGGTTGTAGGTGAACGAGCCGCCGAAGAGCTGGTTCGCCATGCCCAGAAGTTCGTCCTCGAAGTCCGCGAGCGCCTTATAGGTCCGGCGGACGATTAAGACCGAGGCGGCGGAGCCGTAGCGTTCGACATGCTGGAAGGAGATCGCCGTACCGGCAGTCGTCTTGCCGCCACCCCGCGCGCCCAAGAGAGCGAGGTTCATCGTCTCTGGGATTTCTAGGGTTGAGGCTTGAAATGCGCTAAGTCGCTCCATCTTCGACCTCCGCGATCCGCTTCAGGTATGCTTGGCGATCCGCAGGTGAGGGTAGCTGGATCACCTGTTGGCGATTGTCGTTGTTGACGATGGTCAGGTGGGACGGGATCTTCTGGTCACCTATCTCGTAGCCGCGCCGCGACTTCAGGAGAAAGATCGCGGCGACCGTGCTATCCTTTCGGTCTGGGTCGAGGGCGCGCTCCTTCAGAGCGCTCACCAGTTGATCCTCCATAGCAGAGTAGCCGCGCTCCAGTGCTTCTACGACTTCCGGCTGGCGCCGTCGGATGTCGTAGAACGTGCGACTCCCGATCCGCAGCGTCTTGGCGATTGATGTCATGGACATCCCGCCAGCCGCCATCTCTTCGATCATTTGGAGGCCCTTCTTGCCGATGCGGCGAGTGTGGCCGCCTTCGTTCTTTATGACTGCCGGTTCGCTCATTCCTTCAGAGCCTCCTTGAGGTCGGGGTGCTTTGAACCGGCGCTAAACTTCGTAGTGGGCGGTCCAAACCGGTCGGCGAAGGCTGGCGACATGTCGTCGTCTCCTATCTGGTGGTTCAGGCAGCAAATGCCCCCATACATTCATAGGCCGCCCAGACCGTTGCGCTGCTAACTGCAGCGACAGGTTAGATTTCCATGTAAGGCACCAAGTTGGATCAGGAAGATATTGATTACATACGTTTATTTTAGTATCGTAAAAGTTATATCCACCTATATATCCCCCTTTGAATTTCTACCGCCTTTTAGGTGGCGGATCAAGCGAATTGGGCGGGAAATCGAGCCGAAAGGCGTCGCAATGCGACACCCTCCAAGCCATGAAAGTAAAGGCTAGCGACACCCTTGCGACACCCCAACGGGGAAACTCTCTCTGTGTAATTCTCCAGCCGTCATACTCATCTTTTCAAACTTTTCTGGATAGGGTGTCGCAGGTGTCGCATTGGCTTGTTTCCTTGGGCTTTGGCCTGTCGCATGACCCGTCGCAGGGGTGTCGCAAGGGCTTCACACCGGGATTTCATCGCGAACTTCGCACCACGTTCCTCGAAGCCCAGTTTCCGCAGTTCGGCGATCATAGTGTCGTGGGCCACCGGAAGGCGATCCCCGCGCCGGTCGGACCACTCCCGGAACTCCCGGTAGAGGTTGTTATTCGCGGTCCATGCGTCGCCCTTGGTTTCGCTGGTATTGATCAGCATCTCTTCGGCGAACCGGGCGACAGGTCCCATCATGTCGTCCGCTTGCCCATCTCGAGCCGCCTGACCGCTCTCCGGCTGTTCGAGCCTCGCTCCGGCGAGCATCTTCCGAGCACCTTCGAGCGCCCAGTGAAGGATCGCCGGAAGCTCCGCGTCGAGCTTCTCCTTCAACTTGGGGTCCTCCTTTCCCAAGAAGCTCTTGGGCATGGGAAGGACGATCATCCGGGACATGATCACTGGCTTCCGGAGCTTCATCGTCTCGTTGGAGAGGACCGTGATCCGTCCGGGGAGCTTCTCGGTCGGCAGGGGCGGCTTATACTTCCGCTTGACCTCGACGATGTCCTCGCCGGTGATCTGAAGGAGCCGGTTGACGATAGTCGAAACGTCCGCCCGGTCGATCCGCGTCTCGGACATGATCAGGATCTTCTTGCCATGTGCGCCCTCGAAGGGAAACGCGCCCTCCATCCCCTCCAGTTCCAGCGCCGCGACATTCGCCGACCCGTTGAGACGTGTCATCACATGGGCAATCGTCCCCTTTCCGCTCCGGGTCTTCCCGACGAGGTTCACGAACCGTTGCTGGCTGGTGTCGTCCAAGAGGTTGTATCCGATCCAGAGCTGAAGGAACTCGATCAGGTCCGGCGTGCCATCCCACACGCTGTCGAGGAACTTCAACCACTCGACTGCGTCGCCGATATCGGGATCGAAATCGAAGGGCATCGCGTGGCGGTTCCGGAATTCGGGCGAATGCGGCTCCAGCTTCCTGGAGGCGATGTCGAGGACGCCGTTCCGGAAGGCGATCTTCCCCGGGACCGGCTCGAACGCCTCTGGCATCTCGACCGCCGTCTCCATCGCGTGGATGATCTCCGCGAACTTGGCTTTCTTAGGCGTCTCCCCCATCAACTGGACGGCGAACCGGTTCACGAATTGCTTGAAGCTGATCGATCCGAGGCGGGTCTTTTTCCAATGGTCCCCGGTGTGCATCAGCCAATCCTCGTCGAAGACGACGAGCGGCGCGGTCTCCGCGATCATCTGACCGACGGCGACGGGATCCTTCATGTTTTCGGTGCGAGCGTGTGCCATGGTTCAGCCCTCCACCGCTTTGAAGCCGTTCTTGGCGAGCCATTTTCCGATTTGTCGTTCGATCTCGCCCTCCGGGTCCCGTCTGGGCTTCCCGGCGCTGTCGACGTAGGCATAGTCCGAGATCGGCCATCGCGGATTGAGAAGGCAGGAGGCGACCATGTCCTCCATCTCGTCCGGGATCGTATCCATCCCGCCCAGAACCCCGCCGATGAACGCGAACATCCACTCCGACCGGCTGCCGTAGCCGCTACAGTCGGTCAGGAGCTTCAGAGGCATCCAGAACTGTCCGGACTGCCTCTTCGTCCCAGACATCGTGATCGATGGACAGGTTGACAGGGACGATCCCCTTCAGCCCAACCGAGGCGGACGCCTCCGACATTTCGTCGGGGTCGATGCGCTGGTCCCAGTCTTCGAGGAAGACGCGCGCGCCGCCCCTTTCGTTCGGGCTTCCGGTTCACGAACCCCGGCAGTCGGAAAACGTGGTCCACGCTCTGGGTACTGTCCACGACGCCCAACTCTCCGACGACCTCGCGCATCTCTTCGGTGAACGCTTCGCTCTGACCCTTGGCTCGCGGGACGTCGGTCATCGGTTCAGGATAGAGCCAGACGAACTGCATCCCGCCGCCAGTGATCCAGCCCAAGGTGGGCGGGAGGTAGTCCACGACCGGCGCCCTCGCGGCGATCCAGTCGGTCACATTGTCGACGTCGATGGCGAGACCCCGAACGGCAATAACGTCGATTTCTCTGGGCTTGGCGAGCTTCCCATGGCGGACGCTCGGTCCGGACATGACCCACTCGTGAGGCGAGCGGTCGTGATCGTTTAGGACGAATTAGACACAGCAGCCGCGCCCATTCCAATAGATCGCGTCGCGGATCGCGTCGTCGATGCCGTCATATTGCCGGGTCCAAAAGACGCCATCTTGGCTTCGAAAGGAGAGGGTCGGGCGGGTGATGCCCAAACGGTTGAGGAAGTCTTTCGTCTGCAATCGTCATGCCCCCGCGTTCTCGCGAAGGTCGCGAAGGTGTTCGTCGAGTTCGCCTTCGGGCCAATAAAGCTTCCCGCCCAACTTCAGCGGCTTGGGCAGTCGTCCAGCGTTGAGGTCTTCGTAGATCGCAGAGCGCGAGCGGTTTCCCAGCTTCTCGCGAACTTCAGCGAGGGTCAGATACCTGTTCATGCCGTGCCCTCCCGAAGCCAGAGGTCGAGGCCAACGCGAGGATAGAGAACCAGCCGACCACGCTTCACGTATTCGGGACCAAGCCCCTCATATCGCCACGCTTCAAGTTGTTTCTTGCTGATGCCAAGGTATTCCGACGCCTTCGAGGTGTTGAGCCACATCGGCACGACGACTCTGGCGTGGTCGAGAGCCTCGCTGACGCGCTCGTCGACCCTCTCGCGGATCAAGTCTTCAATGTTGTCTGGGACATCGCCCATCACGTCATACTCCAACTGTCTAGTCAGGTTATGACGCTGCTCCCCCTCGCGGGACGGGAGCTAACCCCCATGTGACGAGCCTTGGGAGCGCCGTATCGCTTGTTTTTCCTATCAGGTGCGATCAGATGGCGCAAGGAAAAAATACATCAAACATCAATGGTTTACATCTGCCGAAATTGATCATTTACAACTGCCGGAAACATGGTTGGCCCAGCGTTCGGCCAGCTCCCGCCGCTGATCGAGATAGTCGGTCCGCCGATAAGCCCGCACTACGTTGCTGTCGGTCAAATGAGCCAGCATCGCCTCCGCGACTTCATGCGGGGCGTCGGTCGCTTCTGCCAGCCACGTCCGCAACGACGTCCTAAACCCATGCGGGCGAGCCTGCAGCTCCCGCCGCTTCATAAGCTGTGAGAGCGTCATGTCGCTGATCACGCCCTTGCGGGAGTTGGCGAAGAGGAAGCCATTTCGGGCGAAGGGGCGGGCGGCGTCGATCACGTGCAGAGCTTCGCTCGACAGGGGAACACGGAAGTCTTCAGTCGCGCCCTTGCGTCCCTTCATAGCCTCGCCGGGGATCGTCCAGACATCCCCATCGATCTGATCGAGATGCAGGGTCCTCAAAGGAGCGGAGCGAGCGCCGGTCAAGATCAACAGCCGCAAGGCAAGATGCGACGGGGTCTGTTCCGACAAGCTGGCATAAAAGTCCGGCACGTCTTGCCATGGCATCGCAGGGATGTGCTTCGCAACATGGCGGGACTTGCCCAGTAACGCCTTTGCCTTCTCGGTCGCTTGCAAGTCGACGTCCAGGCCCAGTGCCGCCGCGTGGCGAAGAACGATTGAGAGCCGGTTCAGCGCCTTGCGCGCCGTTTCGGCTTTCGTGTGCCAAAGCGGAGCGAGTGTGTCGCGAATGTCGCGTTGGTCGAGGTCGGTCACCGGAACCTTCCCCAGCTTCGGCAGGACGTGGTTTTCGAGCGGCGACATCCAGCGGCCCGCCTTCCCATCGCCCTTCAACTCCGCCATGCGGGCTTCGAATGCGTCTTGGGTGATCACCGAGAGCGAGATGTCCTCCCTCCGCGCCGCCTTCGCTTCCTTCTCGCGTTCCTTCACCGGATCACGTCCGGACTTGGCGACGGCGCGCCAGCGGTCCCCGGCTTCACGTGCATGGGCCAAGCTTACATCGGGATACCCGCCCAAGCCCATCTCGCGTCTTCGGCCATGGACGGTCGTTCGCAGCACCCACTGAGCGCCCCCGTCCTCGCGCTTCACGAGCCACAGACCAGCTCCGTCACAATGCTTGCCGACCGGGGCGGTCTTCACGAATGTTGCCGAAAGTCGATTGCGCGCACGCATGTGCACCATGCTCATGCATCCACCTTTTTATCCCCCTAGAGGTAGCGGATAGATCCGTACAGTTCAAGACAGGCTGAGACAATTAGTGTATTAATATCAGATGTGTAGATGGCGCTTCCGGACACCGGCGGACAGGGAAGAACAACAAAAATATGCTGCCCCCCAGGCACCATCGTTTCCCCACCACCACCGTTGGGAGCGGTGAGTTCAATATCTCTCACAAGATCTTGTCTAGCCTCCTTGGGGTAAACAACGACCTTGTCAATCAAGGACGGGATTGACGAGCGAACTTCCAGTCTACCAAGTCGACCGTTTGGAGGCGCTGACTGGCTGATCACACTGAGGTGCCCGTAGATTTGTAGACGCTTTGCTTGGTAATTCTGGAAGCAAAGGACGAGGCACATGTTCGGCAAAGCATGTTCCGCTTAGGGGCTGAATTCCGTCTTGGACAAGCCATAGCGCTTCAATCTGGAGTAAAAGGTGGGCGCGGGGACGCCCAGAAGTTGCGCCGCCCCGCCTGGTCCGGCAACTTTGCCATCGGCTTCCTTCAAGCAGTTCAGTAAGTTGGCGCGTATTTCGGCCTGCATTTCGTGTTCGGTTTTCGCGTGGCTGATGCCGGTTTGCTCTGGTGTCTTGCCATCGCCAAGCTCGACGATCAGTTTGCCACCATTTGAAACAATGATGCCGCGCTCGATCACATTGCCCAGTTCGCGTACGTTTCCGGGCCAGTCATAGGATGACAAGCGTTGGATCACCCCTTCGGTCACGATCGGCAGCGGCCGATTGAGCCGTTTGCAGGCCATGGCCAGAAGGTGCAGCGTAAGCTCGGGGATATCCTCTTTGCGGGAACGCAGGGGATGGCAGGTAATCGGGAATACGTTCAGGGTAAGGTACAGGTCCTCTCTTAATCGGGCTGCCGCAACAGCGCGCTCCAGATCTTTAGAGGTGGCGGCGATCACGCGCAGGTCAATGTCTCGGGCGCGGGTGTCGCCAAGGCGCGTGACCGTGCGGCTGCGCAAAGCATCAAGCAGGCGGCCCTGTACCTCCAGCGGCAATTCTTCGATATCGTCCAGAAACAGGGTGCCCCCATGGGCAAGCTCCAGCTTTCCGGGCTTGTCGCGCAACGCGTTCTGATAGCCGCCCCGTACCTGGCCAAACAATTCGGCTTCCAGCGCGTCGGGCGCGACCGAGCCGCAGTTGAAGTGGATCAAAGGGCGCTGGCTGCGGGCGCTAGCCTTGTGGATGGCCGTTGCGATCAGGGCTTTGCCGGTGCCCGCTTCGCCCGATATCAGCACCGTTGCGTCTGTCGGGCCGACAAGATCAATCTTGGTCAATAACTGCCGTGTGGGCAGGCTGTTGCCAATGATGTCATGGTGGGCGCGTTCGCTGGTAATGGCCTCTTGCAGATAGGCGTTCTCCTGCTCCAAACGATCCCGCAATTCGGCCACTTCATCCATGGCCTCGCGCAGCTTGCGCTCTCCTTCTTTGCGTTCTGTGATGTCGCGAAAAATGACCACCGCGCCAGCCAGCACCTGCTGATCGTAAATCGGGGTCGAAACATATTCTACCTGAATGGGTTTCCCATCCTTGCGCCAGAACACCTCGTCTTCGATCCGATGCACCTGTTCAAACCTGAACGACCGATAGATCGGGCAATCATGAGAGTGATACTTTTCACCGTTCAGACGCTGGTGGTGAATTTTCGAATGAATGTCATGCCCCAAGAGATCCTCGGAGGTCCATCCCAGCATCTCTTGGGCAGCGCGATTGACGAAGGTGGTTTTGCCTTCGGCGTTTACGCCATAGATGCCTTCGCCCGCGGCGTTTAGGATCAACTGGTTCTGGCGCTCCAGTTCGGCAAAAAAGGCTTCGGTGCGCTTCCAATCTGCCAGTCCGGCGCGAAAGATTTCTGCTGCTGCGGTGATCTCGGCCCTTTTTTCCAGATCGCGCAAGTCACTTATCAGCAAAAGCAGGCAGTTCTGGTGACCCGCGATTTGCCGGGCCCGAATTTCGCATTTCAATGGCGTACCGTCGCGCTTGGTCAGGCGGATGTCACGTGTCCAGCCTTCGCCGCGGTGATCTACCTCGCTGGCGAAAACAACGAAATTGGGCAAATCATTGCGGACAAACTGAGAGAAGTGGATCGGCGTTGAGCTGGCCTGTGCGCCCAGCAGTTCAGCGGCGGGTGGATTCCAGGCCAAAATCTGATCAACAGATGTGTCCAAAACCACTGCCGCTTCGGGCAGGGCATGCAGCAGGGAATCGGGAAGCAGAGTTTCGGGTGTCATGGTGCAAACGTTAACGAGCTATTGCCTTATGGTGTTGTGAAATTTCATAAATTATGAATAATCATAATTATTGCACGTGAGGTTTCAATTCAACATATTGATAATAAAGATATAATTGGGCTGATCAAAAAGTAAGCAGTGGGTTTTTTTAATCCCCGTGGCGGTGTCAACATGAGGCAAGCCACAACATAGGGGACGAAAATGACGATCAAGAGTCTTGGAAATCCATTCTCGGCAAAGACCGATCTGCGCCATGGTGCAGACTGCGGTTGCGACACCTGCCTGTCGGGCCACGGCCACGACAAAGACCATATCGAAGCCACACAGATGTCTTCCGAAGACATGCTGGACCGTGCGATTGAAAGCGCGGTAGTGCGGTCTGTCTTTGGTCAAAACGACATCAGCCGCCGTTCGTTCATGGGGATGATGGGCGGGGGCACCATGGCCGCCGCTCTGGCCTCGGTCTTTCCGATGGACAAGGCCAAGGCCGCCATTCTGGACGATCTGGGCGCGCCTGAAAAAACCGATCTGAACATCGGTTTCGTGCCGATCACCTGTGCGACGCCGATCATCATGGCACAGCCGATGGGCTTTTATGAACGCTATGGCCTGAACGCTCAGGTGATCAAAACCGCAGGCTGGGCCGTTGCGCGCGACAAGTCGCTGTCGGGCGAATACGACGCCAGCCACATGCTGACCCCAATGCCGTTGGCGATGTCGCTGGGCGCGGGTTCGGTCGCCACGCCCTACATCATGCCCGCCGTTGAAAACATCAACGGCCAGGCGATTGTTCTGTCCAACGAACACCTCGACAAGCGTGACCCGAAACAGTGGAAAGGCTTCACCTTTGGTGTGCCGTTCGAATACTCGATGCACAACTTCCTGCTGCGTTACTACGTGGCTGAATTCGGTCTGGACCCGGATGTTGATATCCAGATCCGCGTTGTGCCGCCCCCCGAGATGGTCGCCAACCTGCGCGCCGGTAACCTTGATGGCTATCTGTCGCCCGACCCGTTCAACCAGCGTGCCGTTTGGGAAGGCATCGGCTTCCTGCACACGCTGACTAAAGACATCTGGGAAGGCCACCCGTGCTGCGCCTTTGCCGCGCCGCTGTCTTTCGCGCAAGAGCTGCCCAACACCTATGGCGCGTTGCTCAAGTCGATCATCGACGCCACCCAATTCGCGTCGAAGGCCGAAAACCGCAAGGAAATCTCGGCGGCGATTGCCCCGACCAACTATCTGAACCAGCCGGTTCCGGTGATCGAGCAGGTGCTGACCGGCACCTATGCCGATGGTCTGGGCGAGGTGAAACAAGTGCCTGACCGGATCGACTTTGATCCATTCCCGTGGCACTCGATGGGCGTGTGGATCCTGACCCAGATGAAACGCTGGGGCTATATCGAAGGCGATGTCGACTACTCGAAAGTCGCCGAAGAGGTCTATCTGGCCGCCGACTGTAAGAAGGTGATGAATGATCTGGGCTATGAAGCCCCGGACATTACCTACAAGTCGCACACGATCATGGGCAAAACCTTCGACCCGGCCGAGCCCGAAGCCTACGTTTCCAGCTTTGCTATCGGGAAAGGCTGATCCATGACGAAGACTCTGTCTGTGAATCACAAGGCAGCGCTTTTGTCGATCATTATGCTGGTGGTGGGCCTCCTGATATGGGAGGCCGCCATCCCGGCACAAAAGGCCGCCGAAGAGCTGACAGAATACGAACGACTGACAGGGGGAGGCGCACCCAAAGCCGGTGTGCCGCCGCCCAGTCAGGTGCTTGCCAAAGCGTGGGAGCAGTTAAGCAACCCGTTTTATGATGCAGGCCCGAACGACAAAGGGATCGGGATCCAGATCGGATACTCGATCTATCGCGTTTTGACCGGCTATTTCCTTGCCGCCATGGTGGCGATCCCGCTGGGGTTCCTGATTGGCATGAGCCAGGTCGCCTATAAGGCCTTCAATCCGTTCATTCAGGTGTTGCGCCCCATTTCGCCGCTGGCGTGGATGCCGCTGGCCCTGTTCATCATCCAGGATTCCGAGGCCAGCGCGATCTTCGTGATCTTCATCTGCTCCATCTGGCCGATGCTGATCAACACCGCCTTTGGCGTCGCGGGCGTGCGCCAAGACTGGGTCAACGTGGCCCGCACCCACGAGCTGAGCCCGATCAAAACCGCATTCACCGTGATCCTGCCCGCCGCCGCACCCACCATCATCACCGGGATGCGCATTTCCATCGGCATCGCATGGCTGGTGATTGTCGCGGCCGAGATGCTCGTTGGGGGCACTGGCATTGGCTACTACGTCTGGAACGAGTGGAACAATCTGGACCTGACCTCGGTGATCTTCTCGATCTTGATGATCGGTGTCGTGGGCATGTTGCTGGACGCGGCTTTCGGCATCCTGCAACGCGCCGTGGCCTACGCGGAATAAGGAGCGACCAATGTCGAAACCATTTCTCTCCATCGAGCGTCTGACGCAGAAATTCCCGGACGGTCAAGGCGGCGAACTGACCGTGTTCGAAGATGCCACCTTCGGCATTGAAAAGGGCGAGTTTGTCTGCATCCTTGGCCACTCGGGCTGCGGCAAATCCACCATCATGAACATCCTTGCCGGGTTGGCCGAGCCGACCTCGGGTGTCGTGAAAATGGACGGGTTTGAGGTCTCGGGCCCCTCACTGGATCGCGGTGTGGTGTTTCAAAACTACTCGCTGCTGCCCTGGCTCTCGACGCTGAAAAACGTAACTTTCGGGGTGCGGGCGCGTTTCCCGGACTGGTCAAAAGCCAAGGTCGAAGAGCACGCCCGAGAATATCTTGCGATGGTTGGGCTGGAGGGCGATGTGGTGCATCGCAAACCCAGCCAGCTTTCGGGCGGCATGCGCCAGCGGGTTTCCATCGCGCGGGCCTTTGCCAACCACCCCAAGCTCTTGTTATTGGACGAACCCTTTGGCGCGCTTGACGCTCTGACACGGGGCACCATTCAGGACGAACTGCTGAAAATCTGGGGCGGGACCGAACAGACAGTGTTCATGATCACCCATGACATCGACGAGGCGATCCTGCTGGCCGACCGTATCCTGTTGATGACCAACGGGCCTTTGGCACGCGTGGCGGAATCGGTGGAGATCACCATTCCGCGCCCGCGTAACCGGACCGAAATCGTCGATCACCCGAACTATTACGCCATCCGCAACCATTTGGTGCAGTTCCTTGGGCAGCGCTCCAAGGAACTGGCCGGGCAACCCTCGGGCGGGGCGGATCAACGCCCCACCGCCGTTTCAATCGACAAAACTGAACCGCCTGAAAAGGCTCCTGAAGACCCTGCCGCGCCCTTGCGCGCGGTGAACGAGTAATAGACATGACGACAGAAGCAAACCGTCCGCCGGTGCCTCCATTCACCTACGACGAAGCCGTGCAGAAAGTGCGCATGGCCGAAGATGCATGGAACAGCCGCGACCCGGAAAAAGTTGCGCTGGCCTATACGCCAAACACCCGATGGCGCAACCGGTCTGAATTCCCTAAAGGCCGGTCCGAAGTGCAGGAATTTCTGTCCCGCAAATGGGCCACCGAAACCGGTTATCGCCTAATCAAAGAAATATGGGCGCATTCTGAAAACCGGATCGCGGTGCGGTTTTGCTATGAATACCATGACGAAAACGGCCAGTGGTATCGCGCCTATGGCAACGAAAACTGGGAGTTCGCCGAGACCGGCCACATGGATGTGCGCCATGCGTCCATCAATGATGTGCCCATCGCCGAAGCAGATCGCTTGTTTCTGTGGCCGCAAGGGCGGCGCCCCGATGACCACCCCGGCCTGACCGAGCTTGGTCTGTGACCCTGAATTCATAAAGGAGTAGATGATGAAAGACAGCTTTGAGGTACCCGTGATGATGACGAAAGAGGACGTCACCATGATGATCCTGTCAGCTAAGAAGCAGGCCGGTCTGACGTGGGAGGAGATCGCTGAAAAGATCGACATGTCACCGGTCTGGACGCACTCAGCCTGCATGGGCATGAACGCCTTTCCCGCCGATAAAGCCGCTGCATTGGTCACAGCCATGGCCCTGCCGCAGGAAGCCGCCAGCGTGCTGGAAGAGCCGCCCACCAAGGTCTGGGAACAATCTGTCCCCACCGACCCCTGCATCTATCGTTTCTACGAAATTGTTGGCGTCTATGGCCCGACTCTGAAGGCGTTGATCGAAGAAAAATTCGGCAATGGTATCATGTCGGCGATTGACTTTGACATGACGGTCACGCGCGTCCCCAACCCCAAGGGGGACCGGGTCAAAGTCGAGATGTCTGGAAAATACCTGTCTTATAACAGCTGGTAAGCCCATCTGCCGGGCCTCGCTTTGGCCCGGCCTTCCCGCCGCCCCAAAGGTTGAGGTGTTAGCAGGCGCAATGACGGCGCCTCATGACAAACGCTCCTTTTTCGACTTGAGGATAAGCGGCACGCACTGGGTCTTATCGTTGTAGATCGTCACGCAATCTAGGCATTCAAAGCATTCGTCGTATCGGATGCGCCCGGTTTTTGTGATCGCACCGTAGTTGCACTTGACCTTGCAAAGCTGACACGGGCTTCCACATTCGGAACGCCGCGCGATCCACTCCCGGCGGCGCAACAAACCGCCAATTGCCATCAGCGCCCCCAACGGACAGACGTACCGACAGAACCCCTTGAACAGCATCGTCGCCGCGATCAGCCAGAACGCACTATAGGCGACGTAATACCACTCGCGCTTAAAGTAGGTTGAGATCGCCGTTTTAAAGGGTTCTACCTCGGCTGCCTTGTCCATTGCGCTGGGCACAAGCAGCGTCACCATCACCAGTCCTGCCAAGACCCCGTACTTCAGCCACTTCAGGCGGGTGTCCCAAATCGGGGACGGCTCAATACGTGGCAGGCGCAGCCAACGACCAAGGTGATGCATGAATTCCTGCATCGCGCCAAAGGGGCAGAGCCAGCCGCAAAACAGTCCGCGCCCCCAGACAACAAACCCAAAGATCACGACCCCCCAAATCAGGATCGAAAACGGGTCATAGAGCAGAAACCCAAGGTTCTGCCCGGCCGCCACAGATCGCAGCGCCCCCAAAGGGGTGACAATTGACAATTGTCCCTGCCCATACCACCCAACAAACCCGATCATGCAGGCCAAAAAAACCAGCCTAACGGGTGTATAGATCGCCAATCCGGCAAGCCATTCCATGCGCCTTAGCAACAGCAAAAACACACCAAACAACACAGCCGCCAACACGACCATATCCACCCATCTTTGTTCTATCGCACTGACCCACGGGGGCACGACGCGCGGCGGCTTGGGGGTGACGAAAAACCGGGCCGGCGCGGCATAGGTTGTGGTCAGGGAAATGGTCCCGATCTTGGGCTGGACAACCCCTTTTTCCCGCTTTGCCTGCAGCGAAATTTCCCAAGGTTCTATCGGGTTGAACCCCGAACGCCTGTCGGTGCGTAAAACCATGGCAATCCCGTCCTGAGGCGCGTCATCGGCCAGTTCCAGCAACAGGTCGGAATCCCGTAGCGCGAAAGGAAAACCGCCCTGTTTGGCGGAAATAAGGGACGGAACCGTGTTGCGGATAAAGTCCTCGGTCACAAGGCCATGGCGCGCCGTTTCGATCAGCAGGATCGGCTCGTCGTTGGGATAGATATCATGGAAACTTTCCAGCTCTGCCAAGGTGTCTTGTGACAGGGCCGCGCGTGCCACCGAAGGTGGCCCAATGTCTACGATCCACAAATCAAGATAGGGCGCTTGCGGGTTGGCCAGAGCCTCTGGGTCCTGCCCGGCGAAAATCGTTCCTGCAAAGGCCTCTTCGACCTCGGCGTTGGTGATGATCGTGCGCGCGGCAATGCCCTGGCGCACCAAATCGTCCCAACTCAGGCTTTCTTGAACCAAAGGGTCGGGCTGGGCAGGGGGGCCAGCCGAAAGGCCCTGCATCCGTTCTTTGGCGACCTTTTTAACCGCCGTCAGGAGCGTTTCATTCGCGATCCGCACGCTGGCCGTCGCGGTGGTTACCCCATCAAGGTAGGTCAGCGCCGAAGCCTGTTGATCTTTGGCGCTGCCAAAGGGGTTTCCCACGACAAAGGGTTCGGTGATTGCTTGCCCGGCGTATTGGTCCAGAAATGCCTGAAACCGGGCATTTCCAAGCCCCGCGACAAACATCGGCTCGAAATGGTCGATCAATTGTACGTCGATGAACCGCGCGTCATTGTCGACCATCACCAACATCTCAATCGGTGCACCGGCGAACCCGGATAATGGCGCGATCGGGCCAGTTTCGAACACATAGCCAGCCTGAGATCCCGTATAGGAGATCAAGCTGTAGACACCATCATCAGACAGCAATTCCCCCACGGAATACCCCACCGGCAGATAGGTCGCGATCTGATCCGGAGAAAGCGGCTCTTTGGCCAGCGCGGCTTGCGCGGCAACGACCAGAAGAAGGGATTGCGCGAGGAGCCAAGCAAGAATTCTAAGTGCCATATCTCAGCCCTGCAGAGCCAGCGTATCGCCCAGCCTGATCGGCCCACCCTGCGCAATCACGGCATAGACGCCAGCACAGGGGTAGGCCCCAATCCCAGGGATTTCCAATCGGTTTGCGGCAGTGATCGAACGAAGAACGCCGGTGTCTTCGCTCAGGCCCCCGGTGGGACGGGTCACCATGACACAGCGCGGGTCAGGCATGGCAAAATGGATTATGGTCTCTCCCAGCGCGCCTGCCTGTCCGCACCACCCGTTTTCAACCGGGCCCGCATCCGTTGTTTCGACGATGACATTCATGCGAAACCGAGCAGTGGAAAAGTCCATCGAAGGCGCCCGATCAAGCAACGCGTTCACGGTTGACGTTGTCATCACCGAAAGCGGGAACAAATCCTGCAACGATTCAGGGCCCAGCGGGGCCTGTTGGCCAAGCGCGCGAAACAGACTGGCGCCAAGGGGTTGGGGTACGACAATGTCGCGATTGCCCGCTGGATTTAGGTCAGGCAGGTCAGGGTGATACTGGTCCACCATGAAGTCATCAGGGGCATCACCAATCAGCCGAACTTCGCGCCCGAAGAAATCTGACAGGCTCTGGTCGGCGTCTGCTGCTTTGCTGTCGAGCGCCTGACCATTGGCCAAAGTGATTTCCACATTCGGCAGCGGCTGGCCCGGTATCGGCGGTGTTTCAAACGCCGCGTGACAGGCCATGAGATCGGGAAAGTCCCGCACGTTTTTGGCACTGGCCACCTTGCCCGTTTCGGCGTCCAGCATGGCCAATGCCCGATCCCCGCAAATGCCTGCGCTGGTCAGGTCAGCGCTCTCAAGCGTTTCTCCGGCCATGGATTTGATGGGATACCTGCAGATTTCTGTAATGCGTCCAACCTGGGTCACGCTTTGCCTCCTTCGTCGCTACGACGACGAACAGGGCATCAACAGACCGGGATTGTGTGAGATTCTCGCCAAATCTCTGCAAAAAATTCGCAAAAACTACCCGACAAAGCGATAGCCGATCCCGCGCACAGTTTCGATCAGCTCGGGGTGGTCCTTGTTCGGGTCCAACTTGCGGCGCAGGTTAATGATATGCTGATCCAATGCGCGTGAATTCGGCATGAATTCGCGCCCCCAGCCTTCATCATAAAGTTCATCACGGGTCACCACAGTGCCCGCGCGGGCCTGAAGCAAAACCAATAGCTTGGTATCTCGTTTGGTTAGCTGAATCTCCCGGCCGTCCCGGCGGGCACTGAATTGTTCAGGGAGCAATTCAAACCCTGCAGAAACAGGCTTCTGTTGTCGTTGTCGCCACAGGGCCAGACCGGCCAGCGCAGCCGAAGTCATGGCCAGCGCAACCGCCGCCCCATGCCTGATGCGCGCGCTTTGCGTGTCCAGATTTGCGAAGCCAAGCAGCGCCGCAAGCTCTGCGCGGTCATAAATCAGGCAGGCCGCAGGCGCGCGTTGGCAATAGAGCACCTGCCGTCCTTCGCGATCAAACGGGGTCCAGATCGTTTCATCGGCCTCGGTCAAGACCGCGCGCACATCGTTCAGATCATACTGATCAAGCTCGTTTTTCAGCGGGCTGAAGCTGTCTGGCAAGGGATAGAGCACCGTCCCCGATGCATCCCAAAGTGCCAGTTGAAGCAAGGCGCCATGCTCGGCTACCCGAACGCCAATCAGGTCATTCTTAGGAACAAGCGCAATCAGTTCTGCCGCGTTTTGGCGGGCATAGTCTTTGGCAACGGTCCAGGGATCTGGACGCAGAAACAAAACCGCGGACATCGCCAAAGCTAAGACGGAAACAACGAAAAGACCTTTTTTCATGCGCAGACTATGACCTTAATCCAAGGGGAGCAGAATAGGATTTTGGTCTAGTCCGCTGATCGCCCCGGTCGCGAAAATGGGCACTGACAAGCGGCATCATTTACCTTGGGCCTTAGCCTGCGCCTTGGGGCAGGTTTGAAAATTTATCTGCGCTTAACATACCTCTTGGTTTTGTGATCAGCCGCTTACGATTCCGTCAGTAGTTGTGAACAGTGTCGGCCTGTTTTGTATCAGGCCCTTGGGCTAGGCTTTCGCCATCCTCTCAACAAAAAGGACCAGTCACGTTGAAACATCTCGCTCTGGCAGCCGCCTTCACATTGACGTCCGGTGCAGCATTCGCCGGGCCGCAGTATCTGGACCAAACCGGATACGCCGCGTCGGGTTATGACGTTGTGGCCTATTTCTCTCTGGAACAGTCCGAAATTGGTCAGTCTCAGCCCGAAGCGATCCCCGGGAAAGCTGATTTGACGGCAGAGTACAACGGGGCCAAGTTTGCGTTCTCGTCCCCGGAGAATTTGGAAAAGTTCGTTGCATCGCCTGAAAAATACGCCCCCCAGTATGATGGGCACTGTGCTTATGGCGTGTCGCGTGGCGGCAAAGTGCCGGGCAATCCGCACCTGTGGCGGATCGTTGATGACAAGCTGTATCTGAACATCACCAAGCAGGTTGTTGGCTTCTGGGAAGAAGACATCCCAGGCAATCTGTCTTTGGCGGAAAACAACTGGGTCGGCATCGAACCCGATGCGGCTTCGGACATTCAGGTGCCCAAGTTCACCTCTCCGGCGCCGGTGAAGTAACCCGTGAAACGGCGTGGATTTCTTGTTGGCGGTGCCGCCCTGGTTTCGGCTGGGGCGGCTGGCTATTACTGGACGCGCCCGCCCGAGGCGCTGGTTCAGATGACCCCGCCTCAGGCGCTGAATGCCGTTGCGGGGAACGCCCTGATTTTGGTCGATATTCGCCGGCCCGATGAATGGGCTGCGACCGGCGTGGCGCAAGGCGCCGTTGCGGTGGACATGCGGCGCGAAGACTTCGCCCAAGCGGTGCGGGCCCAAATCATCGCCCGACCCGATACCCCCGTCGCAATGATTTGCGCACGTGGCGTCCGGTCACGCAGAGTGGTGGCCCAGATGGAGGCGCAGGGTCTGCGCAACATCATTGATATCCCCGAAGGCATGCTTGGGTCCCGCGCGGGTCCGGGCTGGCTTGCCCGCGGGCTTCCCGTGACATTCGAGTTTCAGCAAGGATGATGGATCAACCATGACCCAGACCAAGACGACTCTAGCCGCGATGACCCTGGCGGGTGTCGCGCTTTTCGCGACCGGCGCGTCCGCCTGCGGCCCTGACAGCGCCTGCCCGGTTGAGGGCGGCGAGTACCTTGTCGCGCTTCCTGATGGGCCACCAAAGGGCGCAGTGATGTTCATCCATGGCTATGGCAGCAGCGCTGCGGGTGTGTTGCGCAACTCGGGCATGATCAATGCCATATTAGAGCGCGGTTATATGTTGGTCGCACCCAATGGCCTGACCATGGAGGGACGCAACGGCGGGAACTGGTCGTTCCATCCCCAGCGGTATCAACGGCGCGATGAGGTGGCCTTTATCCACACCGTCAAGGATGACGTGATCGAGCGGTTTGGCATCACACAAGAGGATATCTTGCTGTCGGGCTTTTCGATTGGTGGCTCTATGGCCAGCTATGTGGCGTGCCAGACCCCTGATGCTTTCCACGCCTATGCCCCCGTTGGCGGCAGCTTCTGGCGTCCGCACCCCACCACATGCGAGGGTGATGTGCGTTTGTTTCACACGCACGGATGGAATGACGGCACGGTGCCGCTGGAAGGGCGGGTGATCCGGGGCGAGGACATCAACGATATCGGTGCTTTCGCCCAAGGAGATGTTTTTCATGCCATGGATATTTGGCGCCAAAGCAATGATTGCATCCATGCAAAGGCCGACCGGATGAAGACCGAGGGCGCCTATTGGATTCGCGGGTGGGATCGCTGCGTGCCCGGATCTTCGTTGGAATTTGCGCTGTTCCCGGGCGGGCATGTGATCCCGGCAGGCTGGTCGGATATGGTGCTGGACTGGTTCGAAAGCCTTTGACGCTCTGAACCTTGATGAAAGGGTTGAACCGCCCCTGCAGGCGTTGTTCGCAGGGGCGGTTTTCTGTTGTAAGGTGGATCACTCTGCCGGGGTGATCACGCTGCCTTGCAAATGATCGCGCAAGACTTGGCGTTCGGCCCGCGCCGCGGTCATAATCCGAGGCTCATTCAGGCTATGTGGCGTGTCCAGCCGCAGTGCGCGGACCGGACCGTTGGCAATGCGCGCACCGCTTAGCAATGACAGCGGCACCGCACATGTCAGGCTGGTCGCGATCGGCACCAGCCAGAATGACAGGGCGCCGGTTTGCATGCCCCAGAACATCGCCAGCCCAAGCCCGGTTTCCAACATGTGAAACCGCAGCGTCATAGCCACCCCATAGCCCGCCGCACCGCGCGATTGCGGGCTCCAGCCGCCGCGCCCCAGAAGGGCGCGCAAGACCGCGATGCTTTGCTGCACCATCAGGATGGGAGCATAGAGGATCGACAGGATGATCTCGACCAGAACGCTGGCCACAAAGGACAGCAACCCCCCATAGTTTTGGCGCACACGCGGATTCAGCCCAAGCGCCACCATGCTGGATAGTTTCGGGATCAACAGCATGGCATAGATAAAGATCAAAAAGCCGCCACCGCCCATTTGTTCGGTCTGCGGCCAGATTGGATACAGCGGGTTGGCCGCGTTGAAATAGCCCTCTGCCGCATCGCTATGCATACCGATCATGGCCCAGATCGCGATCAGCGCCAGCCAGGCCGGGGACAACAGGAAAGCCACCGCGCCCTGAAGCAGATGAAAGCGGGTGATGGGATGAAACCCACGCGCCGAGAGCAACCGCAAATGCTGTAGATTACCTTGGCACCAGCGACGGTCCCGAAGCGCATAGTCGATCAATGTCTGAGGGGCCTCTTCGAAACTGCCCCCGACATGGGGCAGGAAACGAACGGCCCATCCTGCGCGCCGCAACATCCCGGCTTCGACAAAGTCATGCGAAAGGATCAGGCTTTCACGCCCACGCCAGCTGCGCAGATAGGGCAGGGCGGCGCTTTCGGCGAAAGCGCGGGTGCGGATGATGGCGTTATGGCCCCAGTAATTGCCTTCGCGCTGGGACCAGGCCGACAGGCCCTCGGCCAACAGCCAGCCGTAGATCGTGTTCGAAAACTGCTGAATGCGGCCAAACAAGGTTTCCGAGCCGATCACCATGGGAAAACTCTGGATCAGTCCGGCTTCGGGGTCGCTGGCCAGGGCGCGGGTTAAATGACGGATGGCAGAGCCGCTCATCAAACTGTCTGCGTCCAGAACCACCATGGCGTCAAACGCGCCGCCCCAGTTTTCCAGCCAGTCGCTGATATTGCCGACCTTCTTGTCGGTGTTCTTGAGCCGCCTACGGTAATACACGTCAATCGCGGCGGGCGCCTGTTGCAAAAGGGCGGCAAAGGCCTGTTCTTCTTGTTTCGCGATCACCGGATCAAAGGTGTCTGACAAGATGAAAGCACAGTACCGATCGCGGCTTTGCTTTTGGGCCAGCTCTTTCAGCATTGCCTGCAGGTTGCCAAAGACATCCTCAGGGGCTTCGTTATAGACGGGAACCAACAGCGCCACGGTCTGCGGATCATGTGGAACGCGGCTTTGGCGCAGCGGGCGGCGCGCAAAGATCAGCCGTACCAATCCCACCATGACCGAGCTGACAGAAAGCGAAACCCAGACAAAGGTCAGGCCAATCAATGCAACAGCTACGGTCTCTGTGAGGGTGACTCCGCCGGCTTGAAACCAGTCGAAAAAGCCGACCATCAACGAGATGGTGACCAAAAGCGCGGGGCCAAAAGCGGCCATGCGCCAAAGTCGATCCGGCCATGAGCTGCGGAATTTGCGACGTGGCTCGGGCCTATCGCCAAAATCCTGCTGGGTAAGCGCAAGTGGCGCGCGCGGTGGCATCTGTATCGCAGCATAGGGCGTCATGCGGTCCACCGGTACAGCCAGGTTTCAGTCAAAAGCCGGTCATCCAGGCGCAGCTCGGCGCGGAACTCAATCAGCGTCGCGTCTTCGGGTTCGAACTTGAACACAAGACGCGGACCGCCGGTTTCTGGGTTGATCTGCACCACCCCCGGAGATGTTTTCCCCGCGCTGCTGCGAATGACCTTGGTCAGATCGTCCAGATCCTCGGGCAGGTCAGGGCCGGGTTCAAAATCAATCGCGATGATAATGCCGGTTTCAAACGCGTCACCGATCCGGGTGTTAAGCACCCGCATCCCGCGGCCAAAGCCGTTGTCCGCACCCCAGGTCAGGTTATAGCTGAGCTTATGTTCCTGACCCGCAGTTAAGGGCTGATCCGGGCGCCAGTAGGCAACGATATTGTCATAGATTTCGCGGTCAGTTGGGATTTCCACCAAGGTTACCGCGCCGCGCCCCCAGCCTTCGCCGGGTTCCACCCACAGCGATGGGCGGTTGTGATAAAGCGCTTCAAGGTCGGCGAAATCGCTGAACTTGCGCGCCCGCTGCATCAGGCCAAACCCCTTGGGGTTGGTGTCGACAAAGGCGCTGATTTGCAGGTGTTTCGGGTTGGCAAGCGGTCGCCACAGGGTTTCGCCCGCGCCATTGCGGATCAACAAACCGTCGCTGTCATGAACCGCCGGTCGGAAATCCGAGAACCTATCGCGGTTGGTTTCGTCGAACTGGAACATAGAGGTCAACGGCGCGATCCCCACATGCGGCATGTCCTGTCGTGGGAAAAGCGTCGCTTCGACCTCCATGGTCAATGGCTGTCCGGGTCGGATTACGAAACGATAGGCCCCGGTGCAGCTTGGGCTGTCCAGCAAGGCATGCACGACGTGACGCGTATCGCCCATGACCGGTTGTTCCAGCCAGAAATGGGTGAAGTCGGGGAACTCTTCGCCGGTGGGTTCAGCCGTGTCGATCGCCAGACCGCGGGCCGACAGACCGTAGGTGTCGCCGGTGCCGATGGCCCGGAAATAGCTCGCGCCCTGAAAGACGGCGAATTCCGAAAACTGCCCCGGGCGGCGCAGCTCGCTGCGCAGGCGCAGGCCAGAATACCCCAGCGTGTCATCCATCGGCAGGTCGTTGAAGACGCCGGTTTGATTGAAGACTGTGGGGTCAAACAGCAAGGGGCGCGCCACTTCTCCCTCAATCACATGAACCGAGATCGGGCGCGGGAAGTACAGGCCGGGCGCAAATACATCCAGCCGCAGCGGGCTTTGCGGATCATCCGCCCAAAGCGCGCGCCGGGTGTCGAACCGGAAATTCCGGTACTGGTCATAGCTGATGTTTTGCCAGGCTTGGGGAATTGCCGGGCGTTCCTGATAAGGGCGCTTTGCCAGTTGGCGTGCCATGGCGATGATCTGGTCGGGCGAAAACGGCTCGGGTTTGCCCAACTGCAAAGGCGGCTGGTCAGAGAGACTGGCATCGGTTGCAAGGGCAGGGGACGCGGCAAGGGCCATCACCCCTGCCAGAAATTCACGGCGGATCATCTGGGCAACTCTTGTTTTTTGGGTTTCCACGGGGAAGATTTGAACCACGCTGTGCCATAGGCCACGCCGACAATCAGGGCAAAGCCCAACAGGTTGACCCAGAACATCGAAAACGCGTTGCGCCCCACCTGATCAAAGAGAACGCCCAGCAAGCGTGCAAGGAACATCGACGAGATAAACACTGCAAGCGACTGCTGGCCGACCTTCATGATCATCGCCAGCACTGCGCGCCAGGTGCTGTGCAGCAAGCCGGGGCCATCCGTTGCGCGAATATTGTCGCCATTCGGTCCAACCAACACCCAAGCAACATATGCCGTGGCAAGGAAATGGACATACCGCAGCAGGCCGAAATTGGTTTTGCCGATCAAATCACCCAGCAGGGCGCGGGTCTCGGCAAAGAAGCTGACGGCACGCAGGATGCGGAAATAGGCAAAGGGCAGCGACAAAACGATCACAGCCACCGCGATCCAGAACAAAGTACGGCTTTTGGGCGGCGCGGGCAGCCATCCTGACATAAAGGCAAAGCCGGTGAAAAAGATCAGTTGCCAGCCAAACGGATTGAAGAACCACTGACGCTGAGACCACGGCTCGGCCGGCAGGTTCAGCCCGCTTACCTGAGTAACGGCCCAAAGCCCGACCACGAAAGCGGCCGCGGCCAGTTTGTGCAGTTTCGCCAAACCAATAACCAGCGGCATCATCGCCAGAATGACAAGGTACATCGGCAGGATGTCAAAGTAATTGGGCACATAAGTCAGGGTGAACAGCCCAACCAGCTGTGCTTGGGTGTCTTTGAAGAACGGATAGAGGTTCAGCTGGGCGATATAATCGCGTCCCTCAGGAAGAGCCATGTTCAACGCAACCATGGTCATGGCGATTGCAAAGAACAGGCCCAGATGCGCCCAGTACACCTGCCAAACGCGATAGGCCACGCGCGCGCTGCCCATGGCCAGCCCGCGGTCACGAAAGACTTTGCCAAAGGCAATGGCGCTGGCCATGCCCGAACAAAACACAAAGGTCTCGGTCGCATCTGAAAAGCCGAACCGGGCCGGAATCCAAAGCGCCAGCCAGTCGTTCGGGATATGGGCAATCAGGATGATGAACATCGCAATGCCGCGAAAGAAATCCAGTCTCGGGTCGCGGGTCGTGGCATGAGGGCGCGGCACCGCGACCTTGGCCTGTTGTTCGTAAGACAAAGTAAGAGACATTTATTGTGCAGCCGTCGCGTGGTTGATGTTACGCAGCTTTCCAATCGCGCTCAGCCGGGTGTCAGAGAAGGTGTCGCTGGCGCCCTTGCGCAGATCACGGCGCTTGAGCAACAGCGCTTCGACCTGATCCAGATGCCCGGCACGCAGCCCGGCATCAATGGTGACGCGTTCGAATACGTCCCGTTGCGCGTGACTGCCCCCGATCACCTGAAACTTCGGCTGGGCCGCTGAAAGCTTTTTGAACGCGGTGTCATAGCGCGCTTCGCCAAATGCGGCCAGCCCTTCGGCGGCGGCAAGGCCGGGGTCACCCATGACATGCGTGGTGTGACCCGGCAGATGGGCTTTCTCAGCCACGCGGGCAATCATCCGGTTGGCCGCGTCGTGGCGTTTGTCGCCAGCCAAGGCCAGCATATAGTGCAGATCGGCAAAGGTCAGGCAGCCGTCATCCGCGCGGGCTTCGGCCAGATCGGCCAGCTCTTCCCAGCGGTCACCGACGTGAACCCCTTCAAGCTCTAGGCGTAAAAGCAACGAAGACGCGTTCGAGAAGTCCCGATAGTCATCGGTTTTATCCTGTCGGATGCGGGTGTCATAAAGTGACAAAACCAGATCTGACTCGCCCTGATCCAGATGCAGCAACGCCTTATGCCACCAGACGTGATAGCGGAAGTTGTTGCAGTGGTTCCAAGCCGTCTTGTGCGAGTCGATCAAGGCGATGCCCTTGGCCGGATCATGGGTCATGTCATAGACATGGGCGACCGCATGCATGCCCCACGCGTCATCCCCGACCAGCGAAAGCCCTTCCAGCCCCGTGGCCTCGGCCTGTCTGTAGCTGCCGGTTTCCTCTTGGGCGAAACTCAGACAGCCCAGCAGATAGCCCCGCAAAGGATGTTCCTCATGGGCGTCCAGCACGCGTTCCAACGACCGGCGCATCCCCAGATTGTCACCAAGAATAAAACGGATGGCATGGCTGACTTTGGCCGATAGCGTATCCGCAGGGTTCAGCCGCATCGCCTGTTCCATACAATCAACCGCACCGCGAGGATCGTCTTGCAGCCACGCCCCCAACGCACAGACCCAAAGTTGTTCGCGTGTGGTGGCCCCTCCATGCGCCAGAGCCGCCACAGCATCGCGATGCGCGTCCCGCGCAACGCTCACCATTTCGCGCCGACCCAACATCAGTGAAAACAGCCCGCGCGCTGCGATTCCCATGGCGAACCCGGGCTCTTCGTGCAGCACCGCACCAAGGTGTTCGGGTGTCACAGCAGTATGGGCAAGAAAGCCCCGAACCATGTTATCCCAATGCTTCAATGCGGTTGAAGAACTTAGGCTGATTGGACAGGTGCAAATATCTGTTTTCATGTATGTTCTCGTGGCTGATGCTAGGCGTTGCGGTTGATCAAAAACTAAAAGCCGGTTCGCCAAGAGGCACCTCACGTCCCCGGCACCTTGCAGGAACGTGAAGATGCCTCACTGTTTCGTGAAGCAAGCCCAATTGCGGGCGTCAGTTTTGGGGTGGTTTTGGGCCTTTTAACAGCCCCGGAATCAGGTGTGCGTCCTGTCCAAACCGCGGCGGCGCCCGGTGGTACTGCACCGGGGTCTTGGAAAATTTTATTGGATTGCCAAGGAGTTGCACATTGCCTGCAGTGGTGTCGTCGCGGGGCATATTGACCACCGCGTCGCGTGCCTGCGCCTGATCCGATGCAAGTGCATCCGCCACCGTGTGGATCGGGCCGCACGGCACCTTCACCGCCTGTAATGTTTCAATAATCGCGTCCCGATCCAGCTTCGTCAGCGTGGCGCTCAATTCCTTGGTCAAAATGTTACGATATTTGATGCGCTGAGCGTTTGTTTGATAGCGCGTGTCCTGCGCCAAATCCGGGCGTTGCACTGCCTGACAGAACCGTTGGAATTGCTGGTCGTTGCCGACCGCCACGATCACGTGGCCATCCCGCGTGGCGAAGACATCATAGGGTACGATGTTGGGGTGGGCATTGCCCCGGCGCCGCGGATTTTGCCCAGAAGTCAGATAGTTCGTACCCTCATTGATCAGCCACGCCATTTGCGTGTCCACAAGAGCCAGATCAATGTGCTGCCCTTCACCAGTCGCATCGCGGTGGCGCAACGCCGCCAGAATTGCGATGCAGGCATACATGCCGCACATCACGTCGGCGATCCCGACGCCGACTTTTGTCGGGGCGCCTTCCGGATCACCGGTCAGGGACATGATCCCGCCATAGCCCTGCGCCATCAAATCATAACCGGGTTTGTCTCGGTTTGGGCCAGTCTGGCCGAACCCAGAGATAGAGCAATAGACCAGCCCGGGGTGCGCCGCGCAGAGCGTCGCATGATCCAAGCCGTATTTTTCCAGCCCACCGGGCTTGTAGTTTTCCACCACAATGTCGGCCTGCGCGGCGATGGCTTGCACCAAGTCGCGGCCCTCTTTTGTGCTCAGGTCGGCAGGGATCGAGTATTTGTTCCGGTTGGCGGCCATGAAATAGGCCGACAAGTCGCTGTTGCCATCCTGTGTCTCTGCATAGGGCGGCCCCCATGCCCGGGTGTCATCGCCACCGGTTTTGGGATTCTCGATTTTGTAAACCGTCGCGCCCAAATCGCCCAGCATCTGTGTTGCGGTAGGCCCGGCCAGAATGCGCGACAGATCCAGAACAACGACGCCGGTCAGCGCGCCCTTAGAACCGTCCGTCATAGGCCTTCCTTTCGATCTCGGCTGCGATCACGGTGAAGGTATCGGCGGTTTGCGCGGCCTGCAATGCTTCGCGCAGTTCCGTTTCGTTGGTTACACGGTGGCCTGCACCGCCAAACCCGCGCGCCACGGCGGCAAAATCAACATGGCCGAAATCAACCCCGGTATTCGCCATCTGGCGTTGGCGCTGTTTCAGCTCGATCAGCGCAAGCGAGGCATCGACGAAGACCACAAAGATGGTTTTCAATCCACGCTCGGCGGCGGTGGCCAGTTCACCCGCTACCATCAGGAACCCTGCATCCCCGGAAAACGACACAACACAGCGGTCCGGCTCGACCACGCTTTGGCCCATGGCCAAAGGCACGGCGACCCCCATGGTGCACAGCCCGGATGACTGGGTCAAAGCACGCGGGAATTCGCACTGCCACATCTGCGATAGCAAAATGCGATGGGCGCCACTATCGGCGGTGGCCAAAGTGTCGGCGGGCAGCGCCTCGCGGCAAATAGAGATCACCGCATCCGGCCCCCAATCTTCACGGCGGGCAAACGTTTCACGCAGCATCGCGCGCGCGCTGGCGGGCTCACCGCCGGGCCAAGTCTGGGCCAGCGGCGCATCCGGCAGCAGCGCCTGAACCGAGGCCGCGCAATCCCCGATCACATTGAACGTCGCCTGATGCATATAGTGGTGGTTGGGGGCCGCCGTGATGTCGATCACCGTCTGGTACGCCGGATCCCAAGGGCTTTGCCAGCCCGTGCGCATTTCAATCGGGTCATAGCCGATCGCCAGGATCACATCAGCCTGTGCGATCAGGGGCATCAATGTCTTGTCGGCCACGGGCGACAAACCAGCGCCGCCCAAAGCCAAAGGGTGGGATTCAGGAATAATGCCCTTGGCCTTGTAGGTGGTGATCACAGGGGCCTGCAATGTCTCGGCGGCGTGTAGAACGGCGCTCTGGGCGCCTTGATGCACGGCGTCCACCCCCACCACGATCAAAGGACGTTTGGAGCGGGCCAGCGCGGCGCGGGCCTCGGCCGATACCGGGGCAACCGGCACGACGGGGGCGCGCAGCACGCCTGTGCCGCTGGCGGGCGCGTCCGCGACGGATATCGGGATGTCGATGTGAACCGGGCCGGGCTGGCCTTCGGTTGCGATGGTCACGGCTTTGTCTGCGATCACATGGGCTGCACCGGCCGTAAGCGTAAACGTCGCCTTGGTGATCGGGCGAAACACCTGCGGCTGATCCAGCACCTGATGGGTATAGGTCTGTGCCAGATCGGCATCGACCGCCCCGGTCAGCACGATCAGCGGCACCCGATCCTGACGGGCATTTTCGACCGAGTTGATCCCATTCAACGCGCCGGGGCCGACGGTGGCCACCAGAATGCCCGGCGCGCCAGTGCGGTGATAGGTGCCTTCGGCCATAAACCCTGCGGCGTTTTCATGCTTGGCCAGAACAAAAGTGATGCCCGCTTTTTCCAAAGCATCGACCAAAGTCAGCACCTCACCGCCGGGCATGCCAAAGGCCCAGCGACACCCGGCATCAAATAAGCGTTTTGCAAGCACATCAGCGGCACGAAGATCGGTCATAGAAAGTTCCCGGGTTTCAAAGTCTCAGCGCTTTTGCACGCAACAAGTTCCCGGGTGCAACTCAACTTGTCGTGGGGCGGACAAGTCGCGCGGGGGCACGCCGCCAGATGTGGCGCATCGCTTAAGCAATAGACATCACAGAATATGGACGGTGCAAACAGGCTCTTACTGGTTCAGTTGTGGTGCCTGAATAAACCTTTGCCAGAAAGCCCGCGTTGGCGAGGTGCAGGAAATGTCGAAAGGCATGGTCCTGACACCATAAAAGTTGCTTTGGGCGGCAAACTGCGGCCAAATTGATCCAGTACCGTTTTCAGGGTTATCACGACATGTCCCCCCGTACCATTACGCTGGCCTCACCAATTGAACCTTCAGGCGCTTCCTGGTTGGTGAACTGTTTTCTTGAACTGGGGATACGTGTCGATCACACCCCCGGCGCGCGCAACCTGTGGCGGCGCTCGGGTGACGTGCCTGCGGAACAACGCCTGTGGCAGCGCGATGGCAAGACATGGCAACTGCATCCGCGCGCGGCGGTGCTGGGTAAGTGGATGCCAACCCTTGTCCATCGAGACCGGTTTGAGTTTCGTGATGATGTGGCCGTGAACTATGTTCAGGATTTCCCCAATGCGCAAAACGCTACTGAAACCCCGGTGTTTTTCATCCGCGACCCGCGCGATGCGATCTATTCACGTTACCGGCGGCGTCAGGCGAACATGCCGTTTAGCGACTATATCCAATTTCCGAACCCACACTCGTTGATGCCGATGGCGGATCATTGGTTGCTGTTCGCACAGTGCTGGCGGGCCATGGTTGGCGATCGGGTCTATCGGTTTGAAGATTACAAACAGGATGCACATGCGCTGCTGACACGAATTCTGGCTGATCTGCGCCTCGACTATGCGCCCCAAGACATTGTGCGCGCGGTTGAAAACTCCAGCCTTGATGCGGCAAAAGCCGCCGAAGCGATCTATCGCGCACGCCATCCGGGCGACTGGGAGGTGGCCAATCGTGCCGGCAAAGTCGGGGATTGGCAAAACCGCGAGGAGATCGCGGCCGCCGTTGAAACCATTGGCACCCGATGCGGGGCGCTCTTGTCTGAACTGGGTTATGAAGTGGCCGCAAACGTCGATGACCCGGCGCCGCGCTATGGAGCGCAGCTGCGGCATCTGAAGATGTTTAACAGTGTTGTCCTGACCACGCAGGCCGAGCGGGTGCGCGCCGGTACAGGCGGGCCTGAAACCGCGCCTGCAAGCATCCTGTCGTTCGCCCGCAACCTGCGCGAACAGGATCTCAAAGATGCCGGGTATCCTCCGGCGGACTGCCGCGCATTGCTGAACGCTTTGCAGGAGTTCGATACCGCCTTTGATGCCGGGCTTGCGGATCATCTGGCAGCCTTGCACGCGGTGTTTGCAGATGGGGCATCGCAACATATGAACACCCTGCGCGATCTGATGCGCCAGCGTCGCGAGGCCCGAAAAAGCCCTTAGGGGTTGTTCAGGAAATCTCGCGCCCGCGCCCGCAATTCAGCCTGACAAGACGCGATGCTTTGCGTGCCTGTGCTGAGGGTCAAATCAGGTTTCTCTGAACATTCATAGTCATGCGTAACCCCAATGAAGCAAGCTTCTTCGCCGCGATAGGCGCGGGCATAATGCCCCTTCACATCGCGAGCCGCGCAGGTCTGGGCCGGACAATCCAGATAGACCTCAAGAAAGCGGCCAAGCCGGGTTCGGGCGGTTTGACGCATCCAAAGCTGGTGGGAAATTGATGCAACGATCACGATGTTCCCTGCCGTCAGTTCGGCCTCGGCGAGGTCGATCACGTGTCTGGCGACCTGCGCGCGGTCCTCTAGGCTGTGACCGTAACGGTGTGGCAGGCGGCGGCGAACCTCTTCGCCGTCCAACAGGGTCACCGGCCCGTATCCATCAGCGCCCAAAGCCTGCGCAAGCGCCGATGAAAGCGTGGATTTGCCCGCCCCCGACAGCCCGGTAAGCCAAATGACTCCGGGGGTATAGGCGCGCGGAGCGATCACAGGGTTGGCCATTTAGCGGGTCCGCTGGGCCATCCAGACCCGTGTGACATAGGGAATGCGCAAGCTGTCGCCCGGCTCTTGCGCGACCCGGGCGTCAATCGCGGCGCAAATCTCTTCGAACCGCGCCCCGGCCTGACGCTGCAACGTGGCATGCGAGCGCCACGCGTCCAGCCAAGTCTGCTTGGGCACGTCGTGGTGGATCGGGCATTCCAGCCGATGCACTGGGCCGAAATGGCCGCTGGCGTCGATATGCGGGGTCTGATCCTCGCGCCGGGGACCATAGGCATAGCCGGTCGTTGCGTCCTTGATCAGCGTTTCTATTTCCGCCTGCAACGGGTCATCCAGATCACGGTGATTGAACAGTGCAACGAACCACCCGCCGGGGCACAGCAGCCGCGCGGACTCGTCCAGCGTTTCGCCCCGATCAACAACGCTGAAAGAGGACCCATAGGTCGTCATCGCATAATGCCCCGCACGCAGGCCGGTGTTCTCCATCATACCGTCGATCCAGTCCAGATCCGGGTAGTGCGCGGTTCGCGCGGTCCCCTGACCCCGCATGTCGTCGTTGGGTTCCAGCGCAGTGACATTCAGCCCGCGTTCTGCAAGTTTCAATGTCAGGTGGGCCGCCCCCGCACCAAGGTCCAAAACCGGGGCATCCGCATCCGGTTTGGCAATGGCAAGGATCGCGTCAATCGCGGCATCCGAATAGTCCGGCCGGTTCACATAGGCCTTGGCCAAATTCGTATAGTCCCAATCAAGTTTTTTCATCCGGATATCCATAACTGTTATGCGTCGAGGTAATTCAATCTGCGTCCTGCGCGGGCTGACTAAAACGCGCCTGAAACCGGCGCGTTGCCTGCGCAATCGGTGTTTCGGGGCGGGGCAGCGGACCCTGTGACGCCAAAGTGCGGATTTCAAGCAATCGCATGCCTCGAAGGGGCTGAAGGCGCGTCAATGCCTGATCCAATGCGGGCAAGGTCGAGACCTGCTCGACCGCGTCATAACCGCAGGCCGTTGCAAGCGGGCAAAAGTCGATCTGATGCCCCACCGTCGGTTGTCCACCCACCGAAGCATGCATGCCATTGTTCAGCACCACATGAAGCATGCACCCCCGGGGCTGCGTGCCGTTGATGGCCAGTGCCCCCAGGTGCATCAGCGCCGCACCGTCCCCATCCAGACACAACACATCCAGCTCTGGCCGTTGTGTGGCCAGCCCCAAAGCGATCTGGCTGGCATGGCCCATGGCACCCACGTTCAGAAAGTCCTGATCGTCAGGCGCCCCCTGTTCAGCGCGGATCGCCAGAATCTCGCGCCCGGTATATCCGGTCGAGGCCACAACGGGGCCGCGATGCACGTCAAGCACCCGGCGAATGGCAGCACGGCTGGCCAAACCAGCAGGTTGGGCTGCGGTTTTGGCGCTTTGCGTCGAAGAATCAAACGTTCCGCGCGGCACCAGTATTGCAACCGGCCCCTGCCGGTCCTGCGCCGTTTCCCGCGCCCAGCTGGCCACGGAAACGGCAGCGTTTTCTTCAGGGGGCAGCTCCCGCCAAGGCAGCCCCAGAGCCTCAAGCAGGGCGGGCGTCGCCGCCCCTTGTGCAAGGTGTTGCGGCTCATCGGGGCGGCCAGGCTGACCCCGCCATCCGATAATCAGGACCATTGGGACCGCGGCAACGCTTTGGTGCGCAAGCGACATCAGTGGATTGACCGCATTGCCCAATCCCGAATTCTGCATGTAGACCACCGGGGTTTCCCCCGTCGCCATCCAAGCCCCAACCGCAAAGGCAATCGCCCCGCCTTCGTTGGCCGCGATCAGATGCCGATCCCCCGGGACAGTCGCGCTGATATGCGCGCATAGATCCTTGAGAACCGAATCCGGCACGCCGGTGATGACCCCGGTTTCGCCGCCCCTCAAAGCGGTCAGAAATGCTTGTGGGGGAACGGTCATCGTTTCTCCGGTAGCAGGTCCAGCAGGTCACGGACCGGCATTAGTTCTGCACGGCAATCGCCTGCGCGCCCGTTCGTCAGGATCGAGCGGGCAACCTGATACATCGCGGGATACGCGCTGCGCAAAAGCTGATTGGCATAGATGACGATGTTCACGCCGTGAGCTTCGAATTCGTGATCATCGACCATGTCAAAGGTCGACGGGACAACGGCAAGCGGGCGATCAAATCCCAGCGAATGATACGCGCGGCAGAAGGCAAAGACTTCATCCGGGGTTTCCTGACGGCTGTGCACCATGATCCCGTCAGCGCCCGCCGCAAGAAAAGCTTCGGCGCGATGCAATGCATGATCAAGCCCGTGCCCCAGAACCAGACTTTCCAAGCGCGCAAAGATCATGAATTCTTCGGTGGATTGCGCCGCCTTTCCGGTGCGGATTTTCTCGCAGAAGGCGTCGATGTCTTCCAGCTCATGCGCGACGTGCTCTGCGGAAAGAGAGTTACGCTTGGCGCCCATCTTGTCTTCGATGAACACCGCCGACACGCCCAGACGTTCCAGCGTTTTGACCGTGAAGCCAAAGTGTTCAGGCCGCCCGCCGGTGTCTCCATCATAGATGATCGGCTTGGTGGTGACTTCCAGAACCTCGTTCAGGTTGGCAACCCGCGCCGAGGTATCCACCAGTTCAACATCCGGTTTCCCCTTCGAGGCGCTCACGGTCAAAGACCCCGACCAGATGCCATCGAACCTGCGCGGGCCTGCCGGGGTCTCAACCTCGGCTTCCTCGACAACCAATCCGCTCAGGCCGTTGTGGGCTTCCATCAGGCGGATCATCGGCTTGGCGTTCAGCAGGCGACGCAGTGCCAGCCGTCGCAGGTCTGGCGTCGTGCCCAACTCTTTCAGGGCGGCATGAAACCCGGTTGACGATACGCCGCGGGTATAGCTGACCTCAACCAGCTCACCGCCCCATTCTGCCAGTGTATCAATCACCGCCTGACGGGTGCGGGCCTGCACCCCTGTGCGCCAATCGTCGCCATGCACGACAAAGTCAGGGCGGTATTCGCGCAGGTTGGGGCCGTAATCCAGAGTAGTCTGTTCGACCACGCGCGCCACGCCCTGCAGGGCGCTGATGACGTCGCGCCGCTGATCCCATGTCATGAAGGGAAGCCGTTTGTAACTGGCGATCGCGCGGTCTGTCAGCAAGCCAACCGTGACCTCGCCCAGTTCAGCCGCCCGTCGTATGACGTTGATATGGCCCGGATGGATCAGATCCGCCGACATTCCGACATAAACGGACTTGGTCATCAATCAGCGCCTCCTTGCGACGTGCAGAGGGGCTCTGAGCCATGAAATGGGGCGTCCACCAAACAACGCTCAGGTTCAGCGCTAAACACAACGACCTGCGCGGGTGCACCCCAGCCTCTGAAGTAAATATCATTCCCAAATATTCGAAAAGCTTTGCACGTTTCGAACAGCAGAGCAACAATCGCCACAAGGTGGAGATTGGTCAGCGGACGGCTTGCGGTCAGGCGAATAGATCAGCCAGTGTCGCGGTGTCCAGCGACAGGGGTGAATTGCGCAACCTGTCAGGATTGACGGCCTGCGCTGCCACCAGCCGCGCACTGGATGGCAGGTGAAGCGAGGTCAAATCTGGCTCTAGGCCGGTTTGCGCCAGAAATGTTGCCCAGGTGGCCGGGATCTCGTCTGGCGCGCTGCAATCCAGCATCTCAAGCACGCCACCATAAGATGCGGTCCATGGCTTCAGATGCGTATCTCGCCGCAACGCGTTGCCGAAATGCCGGAGATATGCCCCCATTGAGAGCGCCACAGCATGCCCATGCGCCACGCCATATTCCTGGGTCAGTGAATAAGACAGGGCGTGGGGCACCGTGGTGCGGGTGGTCGCGATGGCACGCCCCGCCAGATTGGCCGCCTGTGCCATTTCTGCGGCGGCTTTTCGATCATCCGCCAAACTTGCAAGCAAGGCGCCTTTGGCCTGTTTGATCGCGCGCAGGGCCAAGGCGTTGCTCTGTGCTGTTGCCTTGCGCGACAACAACGCTTCGATGCCCTGACACAAGGCATCCAGCCCCGACGCCGCCCGCACCCTTTGCGGGGCCGAACGCATCAGGTCACAATCGACGATGGCGGCATCGGGCAGCTGGCTGGGGTGATCCAGCGAATACTTTCTGGCGTGATCATACAGCACCGCGAAAGGCGTGCTTTCGCTTCCCGACCCTGCCGTTGTCGGAAGCGCGATTAGCGGCAACTTGCGCGGGGGCGGTGCGCCGTCTTTGACCCGATCAAGCAGATCATCAACATTGCGCAGCCCCGTCGAAAGCAATTTCGCCAAATCCATAATACGCCCGCCACCGACAGCCACGATACAGCCCGGTAGGTCCGAAATCTGTTCCCAGCATTGGCGCAGCGATTGGGTGTCGGGAAGCGCGCCGCTGCTCAGCAGCAGGGCAGGGCGATGTGGAAGTTCGTCCAACACATCGGCCAACGCGCGTGCCGGATAACTGTTTGAACCGCCCATCACCAGAACCGGACCGGCGGGTGCGATCTTGGCTATGGTCTGCGCCAAAGCACGGCGCGTACCGGCACCGATCACTCGTTGCTGCATGGTCCAGACCTTTCGCTACCCTTATCGAGCGCCATCATAGCCCGGACCTAGCAGAAATGGTGCCCAAAGGCGAGCCTCGGGCGGGGCCACAACAACTTAAGATTGCCGCGCGCCCCCCCTGCGGGCTAGGCTGCAAGTGGCCCAAAAGCGGGCGCAAACGGGGGCATATATGCTGCTGGATATGATCGCGGCGCGCGGCGACACTCAAACCATCTCTGATACCCGGGCGCAAATGGGGTATGGCGAACTGGCGGCGCTTGCGGCCCGCCTGCAATCCGCGCTGCCCAAAGATCAACACAGCTGCCTTGGCCTTGTCCCTGAAAACACCCTTGAAGGGGTCTCGCTTTTGCTGGCGGCGCTGGACGCGGGCCTGCCCACTGCGCTGATCGCGCCGGGCCAGAACCTGCACCAGCGGCTGCCGCCCTTTTGCAACCATCTCGTGACCTCGACAGGCGCGGCACAGCCCCCCGAAATAAAGCGGCTTGAGCAGGCCGGAAACACGGCCGATCCCGAGCGCTTTTATGTGGCAACCTCTGGCAGCACCGGCGCCCCCAAGTGGCTGGTTCATGACACCGCGCGCCTGATCCGCAACGCCCAATCTGCCGGCAAGCGATTGGGCCATACCCCGCAACGGCGTATCCTGATTCCTGTCCCGATCCACCACATGTTCGGGCTGGGAGCGGCGTTGATCCCTGCATTGTTGACCGGGGCCTCTATCCATCTTGTGCAACGGGGCAATCCGCTTGAGGTCTTCGGGGCCGAACGCGACTTTGACCCGAATTTCGCCTATTTCGTACCCAGTCAGGTGCGCTCAATTCTGGCGATGCGTCGGCGTCCACGCCCCTATGCGGGCCTGTGTATTGCAGGGGATAAACTGTCCCCCGAAGAGGCCGCGCGCTGCGAAAATCTGCATGGCCCGGTTCTGAGCCTCTATGGGTCCAGTGAAACGGGGGTAACCGCGGCCAATGACCCCTCAGACACTGCCGACATCCGACACCAGAGCGCCGGTCGCCTGCTTCCGGGTGTTAGGCTCGGCGATGATCCGCAAGACCCTGAGCAGCCATTTCCCCTGCGATTGCGTCATCCCGATATGTGCCTTGGCATCGCGGGCAGCGATGGCGCGGTAGCCAACAAACAACCCGACGTGCACGAAACAGGCGACATCGCCCTACTTTTGCCGGGGGGGCAACTGCGTATCATCGGACGCAGGGATCACGCGCTTAAACGGGATGGGCTGCTGGTGCATCTCAGTGATATCGAAGCCAGTATTGCGCAGTGCGCAGGCGTGGCCGACACCGTTGTCGTGGTGTCAGGGCAATCGCGGCGCGGCGATGGGCTGGTGGCGTTTTACACGCCCAAACCACGCGCGGCGCTGATTTGCGAAGATTTGCGCCGTCATTGCATCGACACCTTGCCCAGCCGCGCGGTGCCGGATCGTTTCATACAACTGGATGCATTGCCCCGTCTTGCATCAGGCAAACCAGACCGCCCGGCGCTGGTTGAACTGGCGCGGCGCGAGAGTTGACCCGTTTCTGGGGATGCGCAACAGTGACAGATATTGATGCGCGGCGACCTAAGGATTTCAAACCAATGCGACAGGCGATTTTGGATGCGATGAAGGGCATTATTAACAACGATCTCGAAGCCCGTATCACCGACATTAAGCTGACCGCGCAAACCCCGTTTTTTGAAGGCGGGCTGGAGCTGGATTCTTTCGCCGTTGTCGAACTGATCAGCCATATCGAAGAACGATACGACATAGAATTTTCGGATGCCGACTTTCTGCCTGAAAACTTCAAGGATCTCGACACATTTGCCGCGGTGGTTCAGGGCTACGTCGAACAATCCGCATAGGCGCGTCATGTCGCGACAGGTTTTCCCAACGGCCAAGGCGACACCTGCCCCGTTTGGGCGCTTGGCTCCGGGGGGTTCTGGCGCGGCGCCGCTGTTTGATCCAACCCGGCTTTTGGACGTTGCAAAGGACCGGCTGGGGGGCAGTGTGCCACTTGATCAGGTTGCGCAGCAGGGCTTTGAACTGTTGTGCGCAGACTTGGAAGCCGCCGCGCCAAGCCTCAGCTTCACCGGCAAAAAGCTGGTTCAAAACGCGGTGCTGGACGCTCTGGTCAAACGGGGCTGGGCCTTGTCCCGCCCGCCTCAGGCGCCAGAAATTTCCCGCCCGATCTTCATCCTCTCACCCTATCGCAGCGCGACAACATTTTTGCACCGCGTGTTGGGTCAGGATCCAAGATTGCGTGCCCCCAAAACCTGGGAGGTCGCCGTTGCGCCCGTCGGCCCAAACGGAACATTGTCCAAGGCCGAGCGGGTCGCGCTTGTGGATCTCTTTATTCGGCAGACCAATAAAATGTCGCCGAAACTGTCAGCGCTGCATCCCACAGATGCCCAAAGCCCCGAAGAATGCGCCGGGTTTCTTGAAACGTCTTTCGCCTCTGCTTCATTTCTGTTTCTGGCCCCGCTTGAAACCTATCTGAACTGGCTGGGCGGATTGGGCTTGGCACAAATGCAGACCGCCTATCAGGCTTATGATGCCTGTCTGCGCAGCCTCCCCCCAACGGACCAGCGCTGGGTGCTGAAATGCCCGACCCATTTATGGGGGGCCGAGGGGTTGATGCAGGTCTATCCCGACGCGCAGTTCATTCGCATCAAACGCCCGGCGCAAGACTCGATCGCCTCTTACAGCAGCCTCGTTCAGGCCAATCATGACATCTATGCCCGACGCAGCGATCCGGCACGGGTTCACGAAATAAGCGCGCACGCTTTCAATCAGGGTATGGCGCGCTTTGAAAAAGCGGCGCCCACGATACCGCGCGATCAGGTGCTGGAACTGCAGTTCGAGTCGATGCGCGCCAGCCCCCTGGAACAGATGCGGATCGTATATGATTGGCTTGGTTTGGCACTGTCTGACGAAGACATTGCGCGCCTGCAGGGCGCAATCGCAGCACAGCCTAAATAGGGCTGCTCTTACCCGCCCGAGGCCGGAGCGCTATCGACTGCTCGATAAGGCGGAAAGATATCACGCAGCTGGTTGCGCTCAAGCTTACGGATCATAACCCAATGACCGTCTGGCTCGTCCTCGGGCGAGGGCACCAGCTTGACCCGATCACTTTGCCCAAGCTGCGTCGCAAAATAGGTGTCGCGCTCATGCCGCGTGTCGTAGAAGACGTTGATCTTGGTGTGTGACGGAGCCTGTTCAATGGCGTCCATCAGGATCGTCAGACGATTCAGCCCTGATGGCGCAAAGGCAAACACCTCGTCGACGCCCAGCTTGCAGCCAAAATAAATGGCGGCATAGGCCCCGGCCGAATTGCCCACGGTATAGGCCTCGCGGATATGAGGGGCTTTGCGCAGATAATTGTAAATCCATTCGGTCAGCAACTCGCTGGACGAGATATCACTGCTGACACCACGTTCATAAAACGTGTCATAGGGGTCGCGCAGCACCATGGTGTTGCGATCCGAAATACCGCTGTTGCGCAGAAAGTCAGGCGCGGCACTCATATAGTCGCGCCAGAGCCCGGCGAACATCATAAACTGCTGTGCGCATTTCTTGCGTTTGAGCGTTGCGATATTGCCCTCATGTGAAAGCGCGCGCTTGGTTGGACTGGTCACCACAAGCTCCCTGCTTCTGACCACGAAATAAGTTTAACACAATGTTGCCCGACACCTTAGGCAAGGACCAACGGCTCAGGCAACCGTCTTCCTTGTATGGGCGATGGGTCCGGCGTGGCCGGGGGTCAGGTCGAAAACTGCCGCCGCTTGGCCGAGCGCGCCTCGCGGCGGGCCTTTTCCTGACCGACCCGGAAACTTTGTTCAACAAAATCCATGTGATCGCGTGCGGCGGCTTCGGCGGCATCTGGGTCTTCGGCGATGATCGCGTCGACCAGCGTTTTGTGTTGTGCCAGCAGTTTCGTACCCGCCCCATCCAGAGACCGCAGGTACCGCCGGTTATAGAAAACTCCCTGCCGCGTCAGATCATAGACTGACGCCATCATATGGATCAGCGTGGTGTTCTGACTGGCATCCACGATCGCGCTGTGCAGACGAATGTCAGCCTCTTGCGAGGCTTCGTGATCGTCTTTTTCCCAAGCTTGCTCCATGTCGGCGATGATGTCGCCCAGACGGGCTTTGTCAGACGTGGTCGCCCGTTCTGCCGCCAGCCGCGCGGCAAAAGCTTCCTGCGCACGGCGATATTCCAGATAGTCGTAAAATGCTTCACCGTGGCGGGCATAAAGCGCCAGCAGGGCAGGGGCCATGGCGCGACCTGTCAGGTTGGCGATAAACGTGCCTTCACCGTGGCGCACGTTTACAAGGCCTCGGTTTTCCAGCGTTTGCAGCGCCTCGCGCAGCTTGGGGCGCGACACGCCCATCACCTCGGACAGCTCGCGTTCAGAGGGCAGTTTGCGCCCCTCTTTCAGGATGCCGTCAACGATCATTGTCTCGATTTGCTCGACAACAGCTTCGGCGATTGATTCGTGGCCGATGGGTTCAAATGGGCTTGAGTCAGTCATGGTTGGGGCGACGGTAGCACAGGTTGATATCTTTTCGGTTGTCTTTTTATTTTACCACCTGAAGGGCTGGGGGCAACTCGAAACTACCCAAAAATACGGATGCGTCAAATTTTATATCCCTATGAAAATAATGATACTTCTAAAAAAACCCTGACATTGATCCAGTTTTTCCTGCTCTTAAAGCGCACTTAGAAACCTCATCTTTTGCGACCAGAGGTAAATTAAATTATTGACCGATTATACTGGTAAACAATAGTTACCACGTCGAGCGCCAACTCCCTTTGGCGTCTGTCACTCTGGAGGAGACATTATGAAAAAGACCCTATCAACGATTGCTGCCGCTGCTGCTCTGCTGGCCGCGCCCGCGGCAATGGCCGCCGACAAGATTCTGCTGAAAACCCCGATTGCATTTTCCACCGCGCTGCCCGGGCTGGGCTCGCCCATTCCGCGCGTGGCTGAGCAGCTGGACCTGATGTCCGGCGGGACGCTGAAGATGAAAGTTTATGAACCGGGCAAGCTGGTTCCGCCGTTTGAAATCCTCGACGCCGTATCATCGGGCAAGATCAACTCGGGCTACACCACAGCTGGTTACTGGGCGGGTAAAATCCCGGCCGCGCCGCTGTTCTCGGCCGTGCCCTTTGGCCCCGAAGCGGGCGAATACATGGCGTGGCTCTACTATGGCAACGGCATGACCCTGTACCAAGAGATGTACGATCAAGCTGGCTATAACGTCAAAGTTATGCCCTGTGCGATCATCGCCCCGGAAACCTCGGGCTGGTTTGCTTCGGAAATCAACAGCCCCGAAGATCTGGACGGCCTGAAGATGCGCTTCTTCGGTCTGGGCGGCAAAGTCATGCAAAAGCTGGGCGTTGCCACCTCGTTGCTGCCGGGCGGTGAAATCTTCCCTGCGCTGGAAAAAGGCGCGATTGACGCGACTGAATTCTCGATGCCCGCCATCGACGCGCGTCTTGGTTTCCACAAACTGGTCAAGTTCAACTATTTCCCCGGCTGGCACCAGCAAGCCACGGTGTTTGAGCTGATGATCAACAAAGACGTCTGGAACGAAGCCAGCGACCAGCACAAGGCGATCATTGAAACCACCTGTAAGGCCTCCATGGCTGACAGCTTTGCTGAAGGCGAGGCCATTCAGCACGCAGCCCTGATCGACAACGTTGAAAACAACGGTGTTCAGATCAAACAGTGGAACGAAGACATGCTGAACACCTTCCGTACCACGTGGGATGAAGTTGCCGCCGAAGAGGCCGCAAATGACGCGTTCTTCGCCAAGGTTCTGGCGGATCTGACCGAGTTCCGCGATGGCTATGCCGTCTGGAAAGAGAACGCCTTCCTGCCGCGCAAGTAAGCCGCTTCAACCAACACCGACCTGCGGGGGGCACCCGTCCCCCGCAGCTTTTTTTCAGCCTTCCCCGACGGGTCGAAGGCCGACATGACCTCAGGAGGAGACCATGGCTGATCAGCTGTCGCAAAACGACGACCCGGTAGACATCTACGAACAGATCCAGGAACACGAAGACAAAGACCGCCAGAAAGCGGCCGTCGCACTGGATCAAACCGTCAAGGCGATTGGTCACGTCGTGATGTGGGCCAACCTGCTGTTGGTGGCAGCGATCGTAGCACAGGTTTCCATGCGCTATGCGCTGAACCAGAACTACCCCAAGCTGGATGAAATCCAGTGGCATTTCTATGGGCTGGTGACGATGATCGGCATTTCTTATGCCTTGGTCACCGACAGCCACGTACGGGTGGACCTGCTGCATATGCAGCTGTCGCGCCGCGCGCAGCGGATCATCGAGGTTCTGGGCATCCTGACCTTGTTGGTGCCCTTCCTCTATCTGATGGTCGATCAGGGCTATGACTATTTCTATGAAAGCTGGCGGGTGAATGAACGCTCGGACAGCCCGACCGGATTACCAGCGCGCTGGGCGCTGAAATCGGTGATCCCGATCAGCTTTATCCTGCTGGCTTTGGCCGCACTGGCGCGGCTGGTCCACGACATCCACGCGCTTGCCGCAAACCTTGAAGAGGAACGCCGGGGCCGGGGGCTGCGGATGATTGCCTGGGCGCTGATCGGCTTTGGCGTGGTGGCCTTTGCGCTGACCTTCCTTGTGGAAACCACCGAGGAAAAGCTGGTCATCGCGATGTTCCTGACCTTCATCGCGCTTTTGTTCACCGGCTTTCCGGTGGCGTGGACGCTGGCCGGGGTTGGCGTGGCCTATTGCGGGCTGGCCTATCTGTTCGACAACGGCATGATGAACTGGACCGGGCTCGAGGAAACCCTGACCGGGCTTGATTACCTGACACTGGGCGCCGTGGTGAACCGGGTCTATGCGACCATGTCGAATGCGGTTCTGGTGGCCCTGCCGATGTTTATCTTCATGGGGCTGATGCTGGATGAATCCGGCGTGGCGGAACGTCTGATGACGTCGATGCAGCGGCTGTTTGGCACGGTGCGCGGCGGTCTGGCGATCACCGTGACCCTGATTGGGATCATCCTTGCGGCCTCAACCGGTATCATCGGGGCGTCCGTCGTGCTGCTGGGTGTGTTGTCGCTGCCCTCGATGATGGAACAGAAATACAACCCGTCGCTGGCGGCAGGGGTGGTGTCGGCCTCGGGCACGCTGGGCATTCTGATCCCGCCGTCGATCATGCTGGTGATCATGGCCGATCAGATGGCCCTGTCCGTTGGCGATCTGTTCATGGCCGCGGTCTTCCCCGGTGTGATCATCGGCGGCCTGTACCTGACCTATATCTTCATCGTCGCACAGATCAAAAAGGATGTGGCCCCCGTGCCCGAGGGTGCAAAGGCCCCCGATTGGGATGCCGTCAAAGACGTGCTGATCGCGGTGCTGCCGACCCTTGCGCTGATCCTGGCGGTGCTTGGCTCGATCTTTGCGGGTCTGACCACCCCGACCGAGGCGTCGGGCGTTGGCGCGTTGGGGGCGACCTTGCTGGCGCTGGGCTATCGCAAGCTGACCCTGCGCAAGCTGATCAATGTGCTGAAATCCACCTTCAACACCACCGCTTATATCTTTGCGATCTTCCTTGGCGCGACGGTGTTTTCCTATGTGCTGCGCGAACTGGGCGGCGATGCGTTGATCGAGGATATGATCCACGGCACCGGCCTTGGCCCCAATGGCACGGTGATCGTGATTTTGGCGATCGTGTTCTTGCTTGGCTTCGTGCTGGACTGGATCGAGATCACCCTGATCGTGCTGCCGCTCATGCGTCCGATCATCAACGCGCTGGGCCTTGATATCCCCGGCTTTGGCGCGATTGATGAACCGGCACTCGTGTGGTTCGTGATCCTTGTGGCTGTGACCCTGCAAACCAGCTTTTTGACGCCACCGGTCGGCTTTGCCTTGTTCTATCTGAAAGGCGTCTGCCCGCCCGAGATCAAGCTGACCGACATTTACAAGGGCATCATCCCGTTTGTGCTGCTACAGTTGACCGGACTGGCGCTGGTTTTCCTGTGGCCTGCGCTGGCAACCTGGTTGCCATCTGTCGCCTACTGATCGGAGCAAAATCACATGCGTCTGACCCATTGCCACAACTTTCAGGACTTTCGCACCCTGGCGCGCAAGCGCCTGCCGGGCCCCATCTTTAACTATATAGATGGCGGCGCGGATGACGAGGTCACCCTGCGCCACAACACCGGCGCGTTTGAACGGTGCGATCTGGTGCCCTCGGTGCTGACCGGGGTGGATCAGGTCGATATGTCGGTGACGGTGATGGGGCAAAAGCTGGATATGCCGATCTATTGTTCGCCCACGGCGTTGCAGCGGCTGTTTCACCATCAGGGCGAACGTGCCGTGGCAGCAGCGGCCGAAAAACACGGCACCATGTTTGGGGTTTCGTCGCTGGGCACGGTCAGCCTTGAAGAAATGCGCCAAAAGCACAAAACGCCGCAGGTTTACCAGTTTTACTTTCACCGGGATCGCGGGTTGAACAAGGCGATGATGCAACGCGCCAAAGAGGCCGGGGTGGATGTGATGATGCTGACCGTCGACAGCATCACCGGCGGCAACCGCGAACGCGACAAACGCACCGGCTTTTCGATCCCATTCCGTCTGACCCTGGGCGGGATGATCCAGTTTGCGATCAAACCGATGTGGGGCATCAATTATGTGACCCATGAAAAATTCCGCCTGCCCCAGTTGGAAGACCACGTCGACATGGGCGGCGGCGCCAGCTCGATCGGCGGCTATTTCACCGAGATGCTGGACCCCTCGATGAACTGGGATGACGTCGCTGAAATGGTCCGCGATTGGGATGGTCAGTTCTGCCTCAAAGGCATCATGACCGTCGAAGACGCCAAACGCGCCGTGGAAATCGGCTGTACCGGCATCGTTTTGTCGAACCATGGCGGGCGACAATTGGATGGTTCGCGCACCCCGTTTGATCAGCTCAAAGAAGTGGTCGATGCCGTGGGTGACCAGATTGATGTGATCATGGACAGCGGCATTCAGCGCGGCACCCATGTGCTCAAGGCGCTGTCTTTGGGTGCCAAAGCCGTGGGCGGCGGGCGGTTCTATCTTTATCCGCTGGCGGCGGCGGGGCAGGCGGGGGTCGACCGCGCGCTGGGCCTGATGCGCGAAGAGATTGAGCGCGGCATGAAGCTGATGGGGGTCACTTCCCTTGATCAACTGGGGCCTCAAAACCTACGCTTTCGCTAAGGAGAGGACAGCATGAACGATCACGACCTTCTGGCCCGCCTGCGTCAGGTCTGCGGCAAACGCCATGTTCTGACCTCGGATCGGGCCACCAAACGGTTCCGCAAAGGCTTTCGCTCGGGCGAGGGCGATGCGCTGGCCGTTGTGCGCCCGGCCACCTTGTTGCAACAATGGCAAGTCCTGCAAGCCTGCGTTGCCGCCGATAAGATCGTGATCATGCAGGCCGCCAACACCGGCCTGACCGAAGGTTCCACGCCCAAAGGCCGCTATGACCGCGATGTGGTGCTGATCAACACCAACCGCATGGACAAGCTGCAACTGATCAACGATGGCAAACAGGTGATCAGCTTTCCGGGCGCCACGCTGTTTGCGCTGGAAAAACTGTTGGCGCCGCTGGGCCGCGTGCCCCATTCGGTGATCGGCAGTTCCTGCATCGGGGCATCCATTGTGGGCGGGGTCTGTAACAACTCGGGCGGCTCACTTGTGGAACGCGGCCCGGCCTATACCGAACTGTCCCTGCACGCCCGGATTACCCGCGATGGCGAACTGGAACTGGTCAACCATCTGGGCGTCGATCTGGGCACAACCCCCGAAGAAATTCTGACCAATCTGGAAAACGCCGCCTATGCGCCCCAAGGCGTGAGCACCGACAATCGCAAGGCTTCCGATACTGACTATGCCCAACGCGTGCGCGATGTTAATGCCGACACGCCCGCCCGGTTCAACGCCGACAAACGCCGCCTCTATGAGGCCGCAGGCTGCGCCGGAAAACTGGCGGTGTTCGCCGTGCGTCTGGACACCTATGAAAAGAACGAACAGGAACGCAGCTTCTATATCGGCACCAAAGACACCGCCGCGCTGACCGCCCTGCGCCGCCGTATTCTGGCCGATTTCAAAACCCTGCCGATCAGTGCCGAATATATGCACGAAGAGGTGTTCGATATCTCAGACCTCTATGGCAAAGACACGATGGTGATGATCGACAAGCTGGGCACCGACCGCCTGCCGATGTTCTTTGCCATGAAAGGCGCGGTGGATGCCCGTCTGGCCAACGTGCCGGGCATGGCTAATTTCACCGACCGGTTCATGCAGTTCGCGATGCGGTTCTGGCCCGATATCCTGCCCAAACGCATGCGCGCCTTCCGGGCAAAATATCCCCATCACCTGATTCTCAAGATGCGCGACGGGGGCATTGACGAAGCCCGCGCGCTGCTGGCCCAAATGCAGGACGAAGGCAGCCTCAGTTTCTTTGAATGCACCCCGCGTGAGGGCAAGATCGCCGGCCTGCACCGTTTCGCCGCCGCCGGGGCCGCTGTGCGCTATATGGCGGTGCATCACAAACAGGTCCAAGATATCATCGCGCTGGACATCGCCCTGCGCCGCAATGATGAAAACTGGTTCGAAGACTTGCCGCCACAGATCACAGATCAGCTGGTTCACAAGCTCTATTACGGCCATTTCATGTGCCACGTTCTGCATCAGGATTACATCGTCAAGAAAGGCGCAGACCCGAAAGCGCTCAAAGCAGCAATGCTGGATATTCTGGACAAACGCGGCGCTGAATACCCGGCCGAACACAATGTCGGCCACCTCTACCCGGCCAAGCCCGATCTGGCGGCCTTCTATAAATCGGTCGACCCCACCAACAGCATGAACCCCGGTATCGGGAAAATGTCGCGCAACAAAAACTATTCGTGACCCGCTGACCTGCCTGCACTTACAAGGAACCCCCATGTCTGAGTTTAAGAAGATATTGATAGCGAACCGTGGTGAGATTGCG
>NZ_AQQY01000006.1 GCF_000671395.1 Actibacterium atlanticum
CGGTGAAGGGGGTTCTAAGGCTACCCACCCAAACCCGCAAGTGCTTTTTTGCATTTTATGCGAGAAAAAGGCGAAAAACTTTGAAAGCTCTAAAAAATCAGCGGCTTAGCTGCGCTGCAGCATGGGGTTTGAAAGAATATTTCAAAAGAAAGGCGCGCCGTGAAACTCAGGGCGCGCCTTTTGCACAATAATACCGATCAGGTGATCACATCCGGGGCCGTGCGCCCCGTCAAATCTCGAATCCCGGCCAGGGTATCAGCGGCCTCTATGACGCTGGACAGGGCCTGTTGCGGATCCTTGCCAAAGTCATCGGCGCTGAACCATTCCAGATAGACGCGCAGGGTGGCACCTTCTGTGCCTGTGCCCGACAGGCGCATCACCACGCGCGCACCACCTTCAAACAGGATGCGGATCCCCTGCCCCTCTGATCGTGACCCATCCACCGGATCGTCATAGGCGAACTCATCCGCAGCCGAAATCACCAGCCCGGCCACGGTTTGCCCCGGCAGATGGGCCAGTTTATCACGCAGGCCCTGCATCAGGCTGTTGGCCGCAGCGCTGTCGATCGCTTCATAGTCATGACGCGAGTAATAGTTGCGGCCGTATTCACCCCAATGATCTTGCATGACAGCAAGAACGCTTTGATTGCGCACGGCCAGAATGTTCAGCCACAGCAGTACCGCCCAAAGCCCGTCCTTTTCGCGTACATGATCTGAGCCTGTACCCGCGCTTTCTTCGCCGCACAGCGTCGCGCGCCCTGCATCCAGCAGGTTGCCAAAGAACTTCCAGCCGGTGGGCGTTTCATAAGACCCGATACCCAGCTTTTCGGCCACGCGGTCCACCGCGCCCGAGGTGGGCATGGATCGCGCCACGCCTGCAAGGCCGTCTTTATACCCCGGCGCCAAATGCGCATTGGCCGCCAGAACCGCCAGACTGTCGGACGGGGTCACATAGCAGCCCTTACCGACGATCATGTTGCGGTCGCCGTCGCCATCCGAGGCCGCCCCGAAATCAGGTGCCGCGTTGCCCATCATCAGATCCATCAGGGTTTTCGCCCAGATCGGATTGGGGTCCGGGTGACCACCGCCAAAGTCGGGGCTGGGCACGGCGTTAATGACGGTGCCGGGCGCTGCACCCAGCGTGTCTTCGAGGATCGCCGTGGCATAGGGGCCGGTTATGGCATGCATCGCATCAAAACACATGGTGAAGCCGCCGGCGAACAAGGCCTTGATCGCATCGAAATCAAACAGGTCGGCCATCAGCGTGGCATAGTCGGCCACCGGATCGACCACCTCGACAATCATATCCCCCATCTGGCTTTCGCCCAAGGTGTCAAGATCCACGTCATGGGTTTGCACGATGTGGTATTCGGTCAACGTCTTGGTGGCCTCAAACATACGTGCGGTCACGTCTTCGGGCGCAGGGCCTCCGTTGGACATGTTGAATTTCACGCCAAAGTCTTCATCCGGGCCGCCCGGGTTATGGCTGGCCGACATGATGACGCCGCCATCAGCCCCGCGCTGGCGGATCAGGTTTGAGGCTGCAGGGGTAGACAGCAACGCCCCCTGCCCCACGATCACCCGTTCCGCGCCGCCCGCAGCGGCCATGCGCAGAATTACCTGCGCAGCACGATCATTGAAATACCGGCCATCGCCGCCCAGAACCAAGGTTTTGCCCTGAACACCGCCAATCCCGTTCCATATCGCCTGAACGAAATTTTCCAGATAGTGCGGCTGCATGAAAATGCGTGTCTTCTTGCGAAGGCCGGAGGTTCCGGGCTTCTGCCCCTCAATCGGGGTGGTGGTAATAGTAAGGCGTTCCAACCTGGTCTTCCTGATATTTACGTCATCGATAAAGCTGCTCTATCGCAGGAATATGCATGAATTATATCGCGCGCCAACCGGAATGGGCGATTTAAGACCTGATGATCACTGCACCGCCTAATAATTAACGAACTGGCTCGGCATGTGCTTGCTGAACAGAGTACCGGGGGCCTACCCCTAAAACCATCCTCGCTCCACCAGCCAAGTCTGAGCGGTTTCCGCTCAGAACCGTGCGCGATTTTGTATCAAAGCCATTCTTCGCGGTGTAACGTCCCCACAGGGAGGAATGCGTGGTGTTTGCCAAATCATGGAGTCGTGGCAGTCTCGCGCGGCGCTATATGGTGGCCGCGTTGATTGCGGCATTGGTGCCGCTTCTGATTATCTCCGTACTTTATGATCGCTACGCTGCGGATCTGTTGCACCGGGTCTCGGCCAGCCGGGTCGAGGGTGAAACGGAAGCCGTCGCCGCCCGGATGAGCAGCTTTCTGTCCGGGCAAATGAACCGGCTGGAAAACATCGCCGATTTACCTGCAACGGCTGCTTTTCTGCGCGCGGGCGCTGAACAACCGATTGATGACGCCTATTTCGACTTTCTACTACTGGAGGCCGAAAGCCCCGAAGTCTATGGCATCGAACTGCTGGCGGATGATGAGCACCTTTTGGCCGCCGCTCCTTCCGGTGCAGGGAAACGCGAAAGCATCCCCGTGATGGCCCCGTTTGTGCGCCATGGCGGTGCCGATATTATCGGCCCGATCCTGCCAGAAAACGGGCGGCCCGGCTGGTTCCTGATCCGCATGCCGGTCACCGTGGATAATCAGCCTTTGGGTTTTGTGATGATGCGCCTGCGGCTTGCTTCGCTAACAGAACAGATGGCCCCCTTAAGCCTTCCGGGCATTCGCAGCCCGCAACTGGTGGTTTTTGATCGGCTGGGAGTCGCGGCCACGGGAACATTGGCGGCGGCGGGGGAAGTATTGCAAAGTTCGGCCCCCATCCTGCCGGGCTGGCGGGTGCAACTGGTGGCCGAGACCGGTCGCCTCGATGCGCCACGCCAGAACTTGCGCCTGACGCTATTGTTGCTGGCCGCGCTTCTGGCGGCGGCGATGGGGGCCTTGTTTGTACAGATGTCACGCCGTTTGTCCGGATACCTGCGCCCGCTGCGCGACGGAGCAGATGCGGTGTCGAGGGGCGATTTCGCAACCCCTGTTCCCGACAACGGCCCCGGAGAGCTGGGCAGTCTTGCTCAGGCGTTCAACCATATGCGCCGCCAATTGCGCGAGATGATCAACAGTCGGGTTGATATGGAACGCCGCGGGGCCTTGGGCGACATGGCCGCCGGAATCGCGCATGAAGTCCGCAATCCTCTGGCCACCGTGTCGACCACGATCTACGGCATGAAGAAAAGCGAGCCCGACCCGGATCGTATTGTCATGTATGACGCGATCACCGACGAAATCGAGCGGGTTGACCGCACCATCGAAGCGTTTCTGAAATACGCGCGCCCCGCCGCGCCGGTTAAATCCCGGGTGGCGGTACGCGAGGTGTTTCGCTCTTTGCGCACCCTCACGGCGGCCCGTCTGATGGAACGCAATGTCACGATGAACCTGGCCGGAGAGTCTCGGTTAGAGTTCGAGATTGACCCAACCCACCTTCGGCAAATTCTGCTGAACCTTGTGTTGAATGCTGTCGAAGCGATGCCTGATGGCGGCGTGATCTCGCTGACGGTCCTGCGTCAGAATGGTGAGGTGGTACTGACCGTTGCAGATACCGGCGCCGGAATGGATGCCCCGACATTGCAGAAAGTTCTGCGCCCGTTTTTCACGACACGGGCCGGGGGCTCGGGGCTGGGCCTTGCGGTGACCGCCGAACTTGTCCGCAACAACGCCGGCACCATGAATATCGACAGCCGCCCCGGCAAAGGTACCGTCGTGACCCTGACCTTTCCGGCACATAAAAGCGAGGCCCCCGAATGAGCGCACGCATCCTGATAATCGACGATGAGATCAAACTGACGCGATCCTTGGCCTTTGCGTTGCGCCAGGCTGGGTATGAGTGTCTTGAAAGTCATGGCGGTGCGGTTGGCCACAAACTGGCCCTGAAGGAAAAGCCCGACCTTGTGTTGCTGGATGTGCGCATGCCCGGCGTATCGGGGATAGAGGTGCTGCGCTCGCTCAAGGCTGAATTGCCCGCGTTGCCGGTGATCGTGATGTCAGCGCTGGACGCCACGCAGGACGCGGTAAAGGCGGTGAAGCTGGGCGCGGTGGATTACTTGGGCAAACCCTTCGACATGGACGACCTGCTTGCGCTGATCGAAACCACGTTGTCGGAAACCGCGACCCTGCACGAGCAACAGTTCTTCAACGAACGCCGGGTCGAGGACGCCAGTCTGTTGGGCAACAGCCCCCCCATGCGCCAGTTGCGCGAACAGGTAGGACGCGCCGCAGAAACCGGGGTGCCCTGCATTTTACTGCAGGGCGAGATCGGCGTCGGCAAGGCTGTGGTGGCGCGGGACTTCCACCTGCGCGCCAGTGGTGCCGAGGCTCCGTTTGTTGAAATCAATTGCGCCACTCAATCTGGCGCTCAGATTGAGGCGGCCCTATTTGGCGAAGGTGGCGACCTGCCGCGCCGCGGGCTTGTCGAAGCCGCTGACGGGGGCACCTTGTTTCTGCATGAAATCGAAGCCTTGGGTCCCACGGCACAGGCCCGCATCATGGCGTTTCTGGATAGCGGCACAATCCGGCTGGAAACCGGCGCAGTTTTGGCGCCAAGTCTTTCTCTTGTTGTGGCGTCGAACAAAGATCTTCAAGCCTGTGTCGCCGCGGGCACGTTTCGCAGTGACCTCTATTTGCGGCTGGCAATGTTCCCGTTGCTGATGGCCCCCTTGCGCGACCGGTTGGAAGATGTCGAATTGCTGTGCCAAAGCTTTGCCCGCGATCTGGCGCGGACCACGGGCCAGAAACCCGTGCGGTTTTCCAAGTCTGCGTTAAAACGCTTGTCTGCCTATGACTGGCCCGGCAATGTGCGCGAGTTGAAGAATATGGTCGAACGGCTGACCATCCTGCGCCCGGGCGCCCTGATCGAAGACACGGCCCTGCCCGATGAAATCCAACGTCAGCATCTGCGCTCTCCTGAAACCATCGAAGACAAAGTACGTTCGATTGAACGCGATCTGGTGCTTGAAGCCTTGCAAAAGGCGCGTGGCCGCAAGGGGGTGGCTGCGGATCATCTGGGCATCTCTCGCCACGCCTTGAAACGCAAAATGCAACGACTGGACCTGTCATGAGAGCACTGTTGATACTGCTGCTGATGGCCTGCCCGGCGTTGGCTCAGAGCGCGCCGGTCAAGGTTGGATGCCTGTTTCCTCTGTCCGGTTCGGGCGGGCTCTATGGGCGGGATTCAACCGTCGCCATTGATATGGCCGTGGATTGGCTGGCCACGCAGGAAGGCTACCCTGAATTGCAGGTAGACGTGCAGGACAGCCGATCCAAAACCTTGCGCAGCCTGCAGATCGCCCGTCGTTTCGTCGAAGAAGATAGCGTTGATTTTCTGTGTGGCGTGGTCAGTTCGTCTGTTGCGCTGACGGTGAGCGAATACGCCCGCAAATCGCAGACCTTTTTCATCGGCACAGATCACGCGTCGCCGACGCTGGTCGGGGCGGCGCGCCACCCTTGGTACTTTCGTGTCAATAACGATGCGCGCCAGTCGATGCGGGCAGGCGCCAAATACATTGCAGAACACTATAAACGTGGCGCACCGCTGCGGGTGGCTTTCATCGGCCCAGATTACGACTATGGCTACCAAAGCTGGGACGATATTCGCCGCTTTCTGGATGAAGAAGGCGTGGCCTATACCCCGGTTTCAGCCTATTGGCCAAAGTTGTTCGACACAGACTACAGCCTGTACATCAACGCGCTGATGCAGGACGCGCCTGATATTCTGGTGAACGCCCATTGGGGATTGGACCTTGTCGCGTTCGTGCGCCAAGCCGATCAACTGGGTCTGTTCCAGAACATGCAGTTCATGAATTTCGATGCCGGGGGCAATTATGAAATCCTCGCGGACCTTGGTGAAGACATGCCCGAAGGGTTGATCCTGTCGGCGCGTCATCATGTCAACTGGCCCGATACGCGCCATAATGCCCAGTTCGTGAAAGAGTTCTACGCCCGCACCGGGCGCTATCCCAGCTACGCGGCAGCGGGCGCATGGTCAGGCATGATCGCCATCGCCACCGCCGTGCGGCAGGCCGGTGGCACCCGCGACACCGCCGCCTTGCGTCTGGCGTTGAAACACCTGCAACTGAAACTGCCCGAGGACCCAGAGGGGTTTTCCTCTCGTATGGATCCGACATCGCACCAGATGCTGCAGGTACAGGCGATTGGCCGTACTCTGCCGAATCCCGACTTCGCGCCCGCTACTATGATGTTGGGCGATATTTCGGTCTATCCGCCCCCCGACATATGGCCCGCTGACTAAGGCGTCGATGCTGCAACGCGTCATGGGTTTTGAGCGCCATCCGCTCAGAATCCGGGTCGCATGCGCGGCTGGCGCTCAGGAATGACTGCCGATTGTCTGTCGCCCCTGCCCTCGCTGCGGCACGGTTAACGGGCGTCCGGAAACGGGGCGTTTGGGAGGATTTCGCAAAGCACATCCAAAACACCGCTTATCAAGCGGGCGATGCTTTGTGGGCTTCTGTATGGAACAGAACAACTGGAGGAAATCATGGGACTTAGCACCCGCATTTTGCAAGGCTCGACCGCGTTGGTCATGGCCGCTGCTCTGGCCGCCCCTGCTGCGGCTGAACCTGTAAAAATGGGCATCGTCACCTTTTTGTCGGGCGGTGCCGCTGGCCCGTTTGGCGTGCCTGCGCGCAATTCGGCCGAGCTGATGATCGAAGCCATCAACGCCGGCACCCTGCCCGCACCTTACAACAGCGCCGGTCTGGCCGGTGAAATGATCGACCCGATCTATGTCGACGAGAACTCCAAGCAAAAGAACGCTGACTTCCAGAAGCTGGTGGAAAAAGACGGGGTCGAGCTGGTCGTTGGCTATATTTCGTCGTCATCGTGCAAAGCCATCGCGCCCGAAGCCGAGAAGCTGCAAAAGCTGACAGTTCTGTTCGACTGTGGCACGCCGCAGATTTTCGAAGACATCGTAACTGAGCCTAAATACACCTTCCGTTCGGCCGCAACGGCCACCATGGATAACGTCGCCGCCGCGCGGTATCTGCAAGATACAGGTGTGTCCACGCAAAAGGTGGCGGGCATCAACCAGAACTATGCATGGGGTCAGGACAGCTGGCGCGATTTTTCCGAGTCGATGAACATTCTGGAAGACAGTCCCGAAGTCGTGACCGAGCAGTTCCCAAAGGTTTATGCAGGTCAGTACGGCTCTGAAATTTCAGCGTTGCTGACGTCGAAACCCGATGTCGTACATTCGTCGTTCTGGGGCGGCGATATGGAAGCTTTCGTGATCCAGGGCTCGGCCCGTGGGTTGTTTGAACGCTCCCGCGTGGTGCTGACCGCGGGTGAAACCGCCATGTACAGTCTGGCCAAGCAGATCCCCGATGGCACGATTATCGGTGCACGCGGCCCGCATGGTGATCTGGCGCCCGAAAGCGCACTGAACGATTGGTTCCGTGCAGCTTATGAAAAGCGCTTTGGTACCCTGCCGACCTATCCCAGCTACAAGATGGCGCAGGCCCTGTTGGGTGTGAAAGCCGCAGCGGACAAAGCCGGTGCTGCAGATCAGCAAGCCCTGATCGGGGCGCTGACCGGGCTGGAATGGGAAGGCCCCTCGGGCAAGGTTTCCATGGCGCTGGCCGGTGGCCATCAGGCCATTCAGGACACCGCCTATGGCACGTTTGAGCTTTCAGATGATGGCGAGGCCAAGCTGGTCAATGTGATCCGCTATAGCGCCGAATGCGTGAACCCTCCAGCCGGTGCCAAGTCGGTTGAATGGATCAAGTCGGGCTTTAACGGCACCAGCTGTAACTAAGCCCAGCTCTGGGGCCCGGCATCTCCCGCCGGGTCCACCCCACACAAAACTGGCGGGCGCAAAAGCCCGCCCTATCGGAGGAATTCCTATGTTGACTGCGGTCGCCATCGCCGTGGACGGGTTGGGCTTTGCCGCCTGGCTGTTTTTGTCCTCGGTCGGGCTGACGCTGATTTACGGCGTCATGCGTATTCTGAACATCGCCCATGGCGGCTTTTATGCGCTGGGGGCTTATGCCTCGGCCTGGGCTATCGGGCTTTATGTACAAACCGGCAATCCTGTCGCGCTTAGCTATCTGATCATCCCTGTGATGGCAGTAATCGCGGGCACGGTGGCCGGACTGCTGATAGAACGCGGCGTACTGCGGTTTATGTATGGCCGCGACGAGGTGCTGATGGTGCTGGTCACCTATGCGCTGTTTCTGATCCTTGAAGACGTGACCAAGCTGATCTGGGGCACCGACAGCTATGTCGCTTGGCAACCGGCCTATGCGTTGGGAACCGTCGACATCATGGGCATCCCCTATACGGTCTATAAACTGGCGATCATCGGTGTTGCCGTGATCTGCGGCGGCTCGCTTTGGTGGGGGCTGACCCATACCCGCGTTGGCAAGCTGCTGTTGGTGGTGATCGAAGACCGAGAGGTCGCCGGGGCCCTGGGCATCAATGTCACCAAGTTCTTTACTGTCACCTTCCTGATCGGTGCCACGCTGGGGGCTTTGGGCGGCGCTTTGACCGCGCCAGAGATTTCCGTAGTGCCCGGCATCGGCGCCGAGGTCATCGTGATGGCCTTTGCGGTGATCGTGATCGGCGGCATGGGGTCGATCCCCGGCGCGGTGATCGGCGCATTGATCGTGGGCTTTGCCCGCGCGACCTCGGTCCATCTGTATCCACCGGCCGAGCTTTTCTCCATCTATCTGGTTATGGCCGCTGTGCTGGCCGTCAAACCCTATGGGCTGTTTGCCCTCAGCGAGGGGCGCAAAATATGAAACAGCTTGATCGAACCGAACTTTCCCTTCTGGTCGCCCTGCCCGCGTTGATCTTGGCCGCCATGGTGCTGCCCTCGTGGATCGTGAACTACGTACAGGTATCGCTGGGCATGGGGCTCGTGGCGCTGGGAGTGATGATCCAGATGCGCGCCGGATTGGTCAGCTTTGGCCAAGGGCTTTACTTCTGCATCGGCGGTTATGCCGCCGGTCTGGCGGGCAAATACCTTGGCATCAGCGACCTGTTCGCGTTGCTGTTGATCGGCATCCTTGCCGCACTGATCATCGCCACGACCCTTGGCTTCCTGTTGCGCCGCTACCGCGAGATTTTCTATGCCATGCTGTCGCTGGCAGTTTCGATGATCCTTTATGGTCTGCTGTCCTCGACCGAGGAACTGGGCTCGACCGATGGGTTCAACCTACCGGTGCCGACCTATCTTGGCATGGCCCCATCGGGCGAAGCCGCGCGGATGACCCTGTTCATCATCACCGCCGCCGTTGTTGTCGCCAGCGCCATTGCATTGAACCGGTTGCTGCGCTCGTCTTTGGGATACGTCAACGAGGCTATTCGCGAGAATGAGCTGCGTGTGGAGTACCTTGGCGCGTCAGCCCACAACGCGGTGCATGTGACCTATGTGATCGCGGCGGTCGTGTCGTCGATGGGCGGGGTGCTTTGGGCGCTGAGCCTGGGCCATGTGGACCCCGAAATGACCAACTGGACCACGTCGGGCAGTTTCGTGTTTGTCTGCATCCTTGCCGGCACGGGCAGCATCGTCGCGCCCCTGATTGGCACCTTCTTGCTGGAAATTCTGCGGGTTTATGCCGTCGAGATATCCCCCAACACCTGGCAGATGATCCTGGGCACGGTGATGCTGTTGACCATCATCTTCCTGCCTAAGGGGCTGTGGTCTTTGCTGGCCAAATCCTCCACCGCGAAGCGCTTTGATCCCGAAGCCGACGCCAACACCCAACCCGGAGAATGAACATGGATGTCATCCTTGAAACTCGTGATCTGAAACGCACCTTTGGAGCGGTGGTCGCGGCCCATAACATCAACATCCGTATTCACGCCGGCGAGGTCATGGGCGTGATCGGGTCGAACGGCGCGGGCAAGACCACCTTTGTAAATATGGTCACCGGCTATCTGCCGCCCAGCTCGGGCGAGATCCTGTATCGCGGCAAAAGCATGATTGGCTTGCCGACGCGGGTCATCACCCGCAAGGGCATCGCGCGCAGCTTTCAGATCCCGCAGCTGTTTCAGGAACTCACGGTGATCGACAACATGCTGATCGCTCTGACCATTGCCGATAATCCCGCCCCGCCAGTGTTCAAACCCGCTATTGATCGCCGCCTTGAGGGCCGCGCGATAGAGGCGTTAGAGCGTTTCGGCATCGCCCAGCACGCCCACCGCGAGGTTGGCACGCTGGCGCAGGGCATCCGCAAGCTGATCGACATCGCCATGGCGACAGTTTCGGACCCGGCATTGCTGTTTCTTGATGAACCCACCTCGGGTGTTTCGGCAGACGAAAAGATGGAATTCATGGGCACGTTGATCGAGGCACTGAAATCCTCGGACACGGCGGTGCTGTTCATCGAACATGACATGGAAATCGTCGAGGCCTTCAGCCCTCGCGTGGTCGCCTTTTATGAAGGCACCATTCTGGCCGATGGCCCCACCGCCGAGGTCCTGACCAACGACAAGGTGCGCGAGTTCGTCATCGGCACCGAATTTCACCGTACCGCAGACACAGAAGGGGTTGCCTGATGCTGACCATGGAAAACGTCAACCTGTCGATTAAGCGGATTCCGATCCTGCGTGACATCAACCTTGAGATTGAAACCGGCACCACTGTGGGCCTGATCGGGCGCAACGGCGCGGGCAAAACCACCGTCATGCGCGCCATTATGGGCGTGCTGCCGGTGGACAGCGGCTCTATCCGGTTTGACCATCAAGATCTGCACCGAACCCCGGCCCATCACCGGGCCGAATTGGGTGTCGGGTACCTGCCCGAAGATCGCCGTCTGGTGCCCCACTTCACCGTCGAGGACAACATCATGGTGTCGCTCTGGGCCACTGGCAACGCAGATCGTGCGCGGCTGAAATGGGTCTATGAGCTGATGCCCGAGATTGGCCGCTTTGCCGAACGCCGCGCCATGACCCTGTCTGGCGGTCAGCAAAAGCTGGTGGCACTGGCGCGGGCCTTGGTGGCGGGCAGCAATCTGTTGTTGCTGGACGAGCCGTTCGAGGGAGTCGCCCCTGCGTTGGCACAACGATTGATGGAGGTCATCGCGGACCTGCGGTCAGAGCACCTGTCGGTTCTGATTTCAGAATCCGACTACAGCCACTCGGAAAAGGTCGTCGACAAGGTCTATGCGATTGAGCGGGGTCAGATGAGCCAGATGCCCGCCAAGGCCGCAGCGTAAGGGGGAGCCATGTCAGATTTCATCTTTAACACCACCGCGTCCGTGCGCCAGATCGACGGCGGCGCGGCGCAGATGGGACAAATCGTGGCCAGCCTGCCCGGCATCGCCCCCGGTGCCCCAGTACTGTTTGTCACCGATCCGGGGATCATGGGGCTGGGCCTTGCCGACGGCGCTTTGGCGTCGCTCAAGGCTGAAGGCTTTGACGTGACCCTGTTTGACGGCATCGAGCCCGACCCCAAAGCCACCACCGTCCAAGAGGCGACCCAAATCGCCCGCGATGCGGGGGTGGCGTGCGTGGTTGGATTCGGTGGCGGCTCGTCTATGGATGTGGCCAAGGTCGTGGCGCTGTGCCTTGGCTCGGATCAACCGCTGGATCAGATGTATGGCGTGGCGCAGGCACGGGGGCAACGCAAGCCGCTGGTGCTGGTGCCGACCACTGCCGGCACCGGGTCCGAGGTCACGCCGATCTCGATCCTGACCACCGGTGCGGCGGAAAAGAAGGGGATCAGTTCACCCCTGATCCTACCCGATGTGGCGCTGTTGGATTGCGATCTGACTCTGGGCCTGCCCCCTGCCGTCACCGCCGCCACGGGCGTCGATGCTATGGTCCACGCAATCGAGGCATATACCTCCAAATCGCCCAACAACAATCCGCTGAGCCGTATGTTGGCGGTGCAGGCATTGCAACTTCTGTCTGCGAATATTCGGGAGGCCGTGTTCAACGGCACCAACCGCACAGCGCGGGCGAATATGTTGCTTGGCTCGATGTTGGCCGGGCAGGCCTTTGCCAATTCCCCCGTTGCAGCGGTGCACGCGCTGGCCTATCCGGTTGGGTCACTGTTCAAAGTGCCGCACGGGTTGTCGAACGCTTTGGTTCTGGCGCAGGTGATGCGCTTCAACGCGCCGGTCGCCGGGCCGCAATACGCGGAACTGGCCCCGCATATCTTCCCCGATATCGACACGAGCCGCGACAGTCAGGCGATCTGCGCCGATCTGATCGACCGTCTTTCCAGCCTGAATCGCGAACTGGGGCTGGAACCCGGCCTGCGCGGTGTTGGTATCGGCGCAAGCGACGTGCCCAAACTGGCAGCAGACGCGATGAACCAGACCCGGCTTTTGGTCAATAATCCACGCGATCTGACCGAGGCCGATGCCCGCCACATCTATGAGGCCGCGCTCTAAGCACCCACGGCGCGGCTGATGCGGCCGCGTCGCCCCTCTCTGAACTCGGCGCTATGGCCCAAGGAAGGACTCTCATGCCCAAAGACACCATCGAATTGGCCGCGCGCCTCTCTGATCCAACCCTGCTGATCTCTGCCGCTCCAGTTGCCGGGCGCTGGATTTCAGACGCCCCAAACCAGTTCGAAGTGCGCAACCCCGCCACTGATGAGGTCATCGCCACCCTGCCCAATCTGGGCATAGACGAAACCCGCGCCGCAATTGATGCCGCTCATGCCGCCCGCCCGGCCTGGGCCGCGCGCACCGGCAAAGAGCGCGCGGCGGTGTTGCGCCGCTGGTATGATCTGGTCGTGGCCAATGCCGATGATCTGGCCGCGATCCTGACCGCTGAGATGGGCAAACCACTGGCCGAGGCCAAGGGCGAAATCCTTTATGGCGCGTCCTATATCGAGTGGTTTTCGGAAGAGGCCAAACGTATCTATGGCGAAACCATTCCCGGCCATCAGCCCGACAAGCGCATCACCGTGATCAAACAACCGGTGGGGGTTGTGGCCTCGATTACGCCGTGGAACTTCCCCAACGCGATGATCGCGCGCAAGCTGGCCCCTGCATTGGCCGTGGGTTGCGCCTGCATCGCCAAGCCAGCAGCAGAAACACCATTGTCGGCACTGGCATTGGCCAAGCTGGGCTTTGACGCCGGGGTGCCGATGGAGTTGCTGTCGGTGGTGACCTCTTCTCGTTCGGCCCCCATAGGCCAAGAATTTTGCGCCAACCCTAAGGTCGCGAAGCTGACTTTTACTGGCTCAACCGAAGTCGGACGAATTCTGATGCGTCAGTCTGCCGATCAGGTACAAAAAACCTCGATGGAACTGGGCGGCAACGCACCGTTCATCGTTTTTGAGGATGCCGATCTTGACGCAGCGGTCGAAGGCGCGATGACTTCCAAATACCGCAACAACGGGCAGACCTGTGTCTGCGCCAACCGGATTTACGTGCAGGACGGAGTTTATGATGCATTCGCTGCGAAATTGGTCAAAGCCGTTGAATCCATGCAGGTAGGCGACGGGTTTGAGGATGGGGTTAGCGCCGGGCCGCTGATTTCGGCCAAGGCGATGGATAAAGTGCAAGACCATATCGCAGATGCCACCGCCAAAGGCGCGCAGGTGGCTACCGGCGGCGCGCCCCATGCCAAGGGCGGCACGTTCTTTCAGCCCACGGTGCTGACCGGCGTCACCCGCGACATGGCCGTTGCCACCGAAGAGACCTTTGGCCCGGTTGCTCCCTTGTTCCGTTTCAGGGACGAGGCCGATGTGATCGCGCAAGCCAATGACACGATCTTTGGTCTGGCCTCGTATTTCTATGCCAATGACATCTCGCGCGTGTACCGCGTGGCCGAGGCGCTGGAATACGGCATGGTCGGGGTGAACACCGGGCTGATCTCGACCGAGGTTGCGCCCTTTGGCGGGGTGAAACAATCGGGTCAGGGCCGCGAAGGCTCGCGTCACGGGGTCGAGGACTACCTCGAGATGAAATACATCTGTTTGGGGCTTGAGGCATGAGTACCCGCCCTAGCCCCGGCAATCGCGCGGAATATGCCGCCTTTTATCCGCTGCAGACGCGCTGGCAAGACAATGACATGTACGGCCATATGAACAACGCGGTGCATTACAGCCTGTTTGATACAGCGGTGAATGGCTGGTTGATCGCGCAGGGGGTTTTGGACCCGCGCGCGTCTGATGTGATCGGGTTGGTGGTGGAAAGTGGCTGCCGTTACTTCGCCGAACTTGGCTTCCCCGCGCCGCTGGAGGCCGGGTTGCGCGTCGGCCATCTGGGGCGCAGCTCGGTGCGTTATGAAATCGGGCTTTTTGCCGAGGACAGTCAAACCGCGGCGGCAGAGGGGTATTTCACCCATGTCTTTGTTGACCGCCAGACCCGAAAGCCAACGCCCTTGACGCCGGAACTTCGTTCAAAGCTCGAGGCATTGATCTGCAGCTGACCCGGCTAAGCATCAATGAAAATCGCGGCTTGGAAACAGCCGCTTGGCCTGTTCGCGCGGGTGCATTGCACGGGGTTGCGCCTTGGGGCGCGGGGCCTGATCCATTTCGGGGGTGGTCTGGGCGACGGCCTCGCCCAGCGGGTGACCCAGCTGCGACAAGCGCGGCGACAGGTCCTCGATCTGTTGGGCGATCAGATGCACCACGATGCCTTCGCGTTGCAAATAACCGGTGACGCGCAACAGCCGCCCCCCCATCACAATCCGCCGATATTTCTCATAGACCTTGGGCCAGACCACGACGTTGCTGACGCCGGTTTCATCTTCAAGCGTCAGGAAAATCACGCCCGAGGCGGTGCCGGGGCGTTGTCGCGTGATGACCAGACCACAGACACTGACCCGACCCAATGGAATGGTGCCCAGTTTACTGTGCTGGGTCAGCCCGGGCAGGCTGGGGCGCAACAATTCCATCGGGTGGGCGCGCAGGGTCAGGCGGGTTGAAACGTAATCTTCGACCACCTCTTCGCCCAGATGCATGGCTGGGAGCGAAACCTTGGGTTCATGAATGCCTTCGCCATCAATCGGGTCATTGAACAGCGGCAGCGGTTTGGGCGCACGCAAGGCCCGCACCGCCCACAAAGCATCGCGGCGGCTTAGGCCCATGCTGGTGAAACTATCGGCCTCGGCCAGACGTTCCAACGCGGCCGGCGCCAGCCCGGCACGTAGCCACAGGCTTTCGGGGTCTGGATAGCCATTGCCGCGCGCCGCGACGATCCAGCCCGCGTCCTCTTCGCGGAAGCCTTTGATCTGTCGAAACCCAAGGCGCAGCGCCAGCCCGCCATCAGAACGCCGTTCAAGCATGTTGTCCCAGTGGCTGGCGTTCACACAGATCGGGCGCACCTCGACCTGATGTTCACGCGCATCGCGCACGATCTGTGCGGGGGCATAAAACCCCATCGGCTGCGAATTCAGCAAAGCGCAGGCAAACACCGCCGGGTGGTGGCATTTCAGCCAGGCCGACACGTACACCAGCAGGGCAAAGGCCGCCGCATGGCTTTCGGGAAAGCCGTAATCGGCAAAGCCTTCGATCTGACCGAAACAGCGTTCAGCCACCTCTTGGCTGTACCCGTTCGCCAACATGCCTTTGATGAATTTTTCGCGGTGCTCGCCAATGGTGCCCATGCGCCGAAACGAGGCCAGCGAGCGGCGCAGATGGTCGGCCTCTTCGGGCGTATAACCCGCGCCGACCACGGCGATCTGCAGCGCCTGCTCCTGAAACAGCGGCACGCCCAACGTGCGCGCGGTGACCTTTTCCAGCGCCGGGCCAAAGGGCTGTGCCTTTTCCAGACCCTGACGGCGTTTGATATAGGGCTGCACCATGCCGCCTTGGATCGGGCCGGGGCGCACGATGGCGACCTCGATCACCAGATCATAAAAGGTGCGCGGCTTCATGCGGGGCAGGAAATTCATCTGCGCCCGGCTTTCGACCTGAAATACCCCGACCGCATCGGCAACGCACAGCATGTCATAGGTCGCCGGGTCCTCTTGCGGGAGGGTATCAATCGTCAGGTTCTGGCCGTGGTGCTGCTGCATCAGGTCAAAGGCCTTGCGGATGCAAGACAGCATCCCCAGCCCCAGCACATCCACCTTCAGAATGCCCAAGGCGTCGATATCGTCCTTGTCCCATTCGATAATGGTGCGGTCCTCCATCGCGGCGTTCTCAATCGGGGCCAGCTCATCCAGCCGCCCCTTGGTGATCACAAAGCCCCCGACATGCTGCGACAGATGGCGCGGGAAACCGATGATCTCGCCGATCAACCGAATGGTCTGGGCCAGTCGCCGGTCTGACGGGTCCAGCCCCAGTTCCTTGATGCGTTCGGGATCGGCGCCGCCATTGGACATGCCCCAGATCTGCCCCGACAGGCTGGCGGTTACGTCCTGACTGAGGCCCATCACCTTACCGACCTCGCGGATCGCCGCGCGGGATCGAAAATGGATCACCGTGGCGCACAGCCCCGCGCGGTGACGCCCGTATTTCTCATAGATGTGCTGGATCACCTCTTCGCGGCGTTCATGTTCGAAATCGACGTCGATATCGGGCGGCTCGCCCCGGTGTTTTGACATGAACCGTTCAAACACCATGGCGATCTGATCGGGTGAGACATCGGTGATGCCCAGCAGGTAACACAGGATCGAATTGGCGGCTGATCCACGCCCCTGGCACAAAATCCCCCGCCCGCGCGCGAATTGCACGATGTCATAGACCGTCAGGAAATAGGCGGCAAAACCCAGATCGGCGACCAGCGCCAGCTCTTTGGTCATCAGGTCATGCACCCGCTGCGCCGCGCCATAAGGATAGCGGGTTTTCAGCCCCTCTTGCGCCAGCCGCGCTAGTCGCGCTTGTGGGGTTTCGCTGTCAGACACTTCGTCGGGGTATTCATAGCTCAGCTCGCTCAAGTCGAAACTGCAGCGCGCGGTGATTTCCAGCGTACGGCGCAGGGCGGCGGGATGGTCGTGGAAAACCCGCTCCATGTCGCGGGCGGCTTTCAGGCGGCGTTCGGCATTGGGAAGGGCGCGGGTGCCGATGGCATCAATCGTGATGTGTTCACGCATACAGGTCAGCACATCGGCCAGCTGGCGGCGTTTGGCGTGATGCATCAGCACATCCCCGACCGCCACCATCGGGGTGGAACAGCGCAACGCCATCTGTGCGCAGGCGGTCAGCCAAGCCTGATCCGAGCCATCATAGCGCGGCGCAGCCCCCAGAAAGACATGGCCGGGAAAACGGCGCTGCATCTGTTGAATCGGCCCTCGTGCTCCCTGCAACGCCCCTTGTGGCAGGGCGATCAGGATCATGCCGGTGCAGCCGTTCAGCAAGTCGGTCATACCCAGATGACAGCCCCCCTTTTCAGCCCGGCGTTTGCCAAGGGTCAGCAGCCGGGTCAGCCGTTGATAGGCGGCGCGGTCTTGCGGCAGGGCGATCCAATCCACCGGACAATCACGCAGCACCAGCCGGCAGCCCACGATCAGCTTGGGCAGTTGGGGCGCGGCGGGGCGGTGCAGGCCCTGGGGCGCGCCGACCTCCTGGCGCGAGCTGCTGTCGGTGCGGTGTTGCGAGCGGATGCGAATGGCGCCCTCGGCCTCTTGGCGCAGCACCTTGAGCGCCGAATAGGCCCGCACCACCCCGGCCAGCGAATTGCGGTCGGTGATGGCGATAGCGGCAAGGCCCAGCTCGGCGGCGCGCGTGACCATCTCTTCGGGGTGCGAGGCGCCGGTGAGGAAGGTGAAGTTGGTGGTGGTGCACAGTTCGGCATAACCGCTAGGCACCGTGTCTGATGTGGTTGCTTTCGGCATTTAGCATCCCTCACGACAGAGGGCAGCGCCCGCTTCGGGGTGGGCGTGAAGCGCCCGCCCGTGGGGTGAGGCGGGCGCTGCCCGGTCCGCGACGCGCACCGGGTGTTTGCATGCCCCTTTGCGCGTCATGCGAATTCCCCCTGCACGAACCAGCCCGGGTTTTGCGGCGTGTGATACATCCACAAGCGCCGCCCTTGCCGGGTTTCTACCTGCCAATAGTCACGCACCCCGCTGCGCCAGTTTTCATCCGCCAGCCACCATTCGGGTGCCAGCCGTTCGGGGCCGGTGGCGCGGGCGGTGGTCAAGGACATGCGCCGCCAGCGAAACTGGCGCGGCGGGCGGGCGCCGTGCCCGGCAACCGGTTCAGGCGGAAACAAGCGCACGGGGCGCGGGCGCAGACTGGCCCAACCGCTTTGGGGCGTGCTGAAGGCGGCGGGGGCGATGATGAAGCTGCGCTCGGGGATGTGGCTGTCGGCAGGCAGAAACCGTTGAATGTTTTCCAGCCCAATCCGGGTGCCGATGCGGCTTATCAGATCGTCCAACCGGTCCTGCCCCTTGGCGGCGATATGGCTGACCTGCCGGGGCTTCAGGGGTTCAACCTGTGTTGCCTCCAGCCGGATCTGGTCAATGCCATATCCGGCATCCACCGTGCCGACACCGCGTTCAAACAACGGCAGGATGCGTTGTGGATCGCGCAGCGGGCGGGCCAGCCGCAACTCGATCTGTTGGCTGTCCTGATCGACACGGCGCAGGGTGACACACAGAGCGCGGGCACCCGCATCATGGGCCAGCAGGCGCTCACAAAGCGGGGCCAGCAACCGACCGATCCCCGCCATCAGATCATCCACCAATCCAATCGGCTCGGGCAGAGTCATTCGCATGCCGTAATGGGGCGGGTCGGGCTGTGGGGTGATGGATTCGGGCACCGCGCCCAGAGCCTGATCCAGCCGCAACAGCAGGCTGGGGCCAAAGCGACGGGTCAGTGGCGCGCGATCGGCGGCGGCCAAATCGCCCACCGTGCGCAAGCCCAACCGTTGCAGGGCAACATCCTGCGCGGCTTCCAGCCGCAAAGCCGCCACGGGCAAATCCGCCAGCGCAGCGCCCATATCACCGGGCGCGGCTACGCCTTCGCCGTGGTGGGCCAGCGCCCAGGCCGCGCCGCGCGTGTCGCCCAGCCCCAGTTGCACGGTCAACCCTGCGCGCAGCAAACGTTGGCGCATCTCGGCCAGCATCTGCGCCTCGCCGCCCCACAGATGTGCGGCGCCGGTCACATCCAGCACCAACCCGTCCGCCCCATCCAGCCCGACCCAAGGGCACCAGCGCGTGGCCCAACGGCGCAGGGTTTGCAGAAACCGGGCCTCTTGCACTGGTTCGCTGGGTCGGGTGATCAGATCGGGGCAAAAAGCGCGGGCATCGGCATAGCTCATGCCACGGTGTAACCCGGCCCGTTCAGCCTGCACATTCAGGCACTGCAGCCGTTCGGCATTGCTGTGTTTCAAGGTCAGGGCAAAGGGCGCGTCAATCGGGCGTGCACGCAGAGCCCGGTCACTTGCCAAGCGGGGAAACCACATCGAGACGATGCGCCGTTGCGTCCCATCGAACATGCCAGAATCCTAATGTTCCTGATTTGTTCTTTGTAATTTCCCAACGCATCAGAGTCGAGTCCTGCGGCTCAAAAACCGGGGCGCAATGCCAGCGGGTTTCGGCGGCGTTGCTGCCCATCCCATCGGGGATCAGACACAGGCCAGTCGTTCCGCCCGCCTTTGCCGCCAACTGTAGCCGCCGCCCTTCGCGCAGGTCCAGCGGGCGGCTGATTTCCAACACCACCAAAGGCACAGCCCCATCTTTGAGCGCCTCTTCGGCCACTGCAAGGGTTTCAACCTGATCCCGTGTCCGGGCCAACAAAAGCCGCGCAGGATCAAAAAAGGCAGACAGCCCATGGGGGTTGATCATCTCGGGTTTCCAGGACTCGCAGACCCAAAGCACGCGTGCCTGCCCTGCCGCCAAAATCGCGGCAAAGCCCATGGCACCGGGTCCGCAGACCTCATGCACGCGCGTTTTGCGCAGCGGAAAGGGGATATCTCTGGGCTGACTCATAATGGGCCTATAATGGCGAAGAACCCGCCGCCCCATCAAGGGCAACCTTTTCAATCGCCATGCATCGGAAACAGATGGCCAACTATTGCCCTGTACCAAAACGGGACGAAGCAAACATTCGACCATGTGGTCGCAAAGCCCCTGCCCCACACATAGGACGCGATCTATTTACCGGTATAGGTCCACCGATACTCGGGCGGGGTCGGCCCTTTGTTTCTGCCACCTTCCTGAGTTTGTTCCCAGGAATGGGCCAATATCCCAACAGAGCGAGACAAGCAGAAAAGCCCCCGGGCAAGAGGTGGCGCAAAGCCCAGCTCGGCATAAATAACCGCCGTTGCACCATCAATATTCATGGGGATGGGGCGGGATTTTCGCTGTGAAATTTCATGCTCAACCTTCAGGGCGATTTGTTGGTAGGCGCCAGCGCAAGCGCCTGCATCGACCGCTTCTTGTACCAGCTCCATCAAGCGTGGCGCGCGCGGATCAGTTGGTGTGTGGAAGCGGTGACCGAAGCCCGGAATAATCTTGCCGCGCGTCGCGATCCAGTCGTCCAACGCTTGGTCAATTGCCCCGTGATGCGACTCGATATGGTGATACAGTTCAACCGCCTGTTCCCCGGCCCCGCCATGCACATCACCCAGCATGTTCACAGCACTGGCCATGGCATTGTTCAACGGCAGGCCACAGGTAACCGCCATACGCGCAGCCGCGATTGAAGGGGCCTGTGGCCCGTGATCGACAGCCGAAACCAGCGCTGCCTCGAACAGCTTGGCCTGCGCCGCAGTTGGTTGGTCACCGCGCACCATCACCCAGATCATCTGAGCAAAGCTGACCTTGCCGATCAGGTCCTGTATCGGATGGCCACGCAGGTGAATGCGGCCCGGTTCCATGTCAATAATCGCGGTTTTCCACCAGTCGGACACGTCGCTCATAGGATTCCCTCATTCTTCAGGGCATCAATTTCTTCCTTGGTCAGACCGATATCCGACCAGATCGCGTAATTGTCTGCACCAAGCTGTGGCGGTGGCGTCTGCGCCATGGGGCGCGCGCCATCGGCCACGATGGGACTGCCCGCAAGCCTGAGGTCTTCGCCATCCATCTGCACTGAACCGATCAGACCCCGACCAGCAAGCTGCGGGTCGTCCAGCGCCTCCGGTACAGACAGGACCGGCCCGGTTGGAACACTAAGCGCATTCAGTTCCTGCACCCACTCGGCAGCGGGGCGCTTACATAGGCAGCGCTCTAGCTCTTCGCGCAGCGCGAGACGGTTGCGCTTACGGTCTTCACGGGTGGCATATTGCGGATTCTCCAACAAGTCATCCCGCCCAAGATGGCGCGCCAGCGCCTCCCATTGCTCATCGCGATTGGCCGCAATGTTGATAGGGCTGTCGGCAGTCTGAAAAGTGCCCGAAGGTGCAGAAGTGGTATTTTCATTGCCATGTGCGGCCGGTGCCACGTCGCCGATCAAATGGTTGGACACAACCCAGCCCATGGTCGAGACCACCGCTTCGGTCATCGCGATGTCAAGAAACGTGCCGCGCGGTTTGGCGTTTAGTGCGGCGGTGATGGCAAAAGCGGCCGTCAACCCGCCGACTGTATCTGCCAGCGGATACCCAACCCGGTAAGGCGCCGTATCCGGTGCCCCGGTGATTGCCATCACCCCGCTGATCCCCTGAACGATCTGGTCATATGCAGGGTCATCTTTTCGGGGTCCGTTTTGCCCGAACCCGCTGATGGCGGCATAGATCAGATCCGGGTTTTCAGCCCGCAACACCTCATACCCCAGCCCCAGACGTTCCATCACACCGGGGCGGAAATTTTCCACCAGCACATCCGCGCTTTGAACCAGCTGTTTCAACAGCGCCTTGCCACGATCCGATTTCATATCCAGCGTGACAGATTTCTTCCCGGCATTTTGCGCCAGAAAACTGATCCCCATACCCGCGCCGTTGCGGTCGGGATCCGCGCCCAGAACCCGTGCCAGATCACCGGAACCGGGGCGTTCAACCTTGATCACCTCGGCCCCTAAAAGGCCGAGGTGATAGCAGCAGTAAGGTCCAGCCAGGACATTGGTCAGGTCCAGAACCCGTATGCCCTTTAACGGATCAGTCACCTTCAGCCACGCCCTCTTTTCGGGCTTTGGCACGGCGGGCGCGATAGCTGGGCACGATCACCAGAAGCGCGGCAATCACCAGCAAGCCCAGGGTCATCGGACGGTCGATGACAAATCCAACCCCGTCATACAACTGCATGGAGCGTGCGAAGTTGTCCTCCAGCATACCGCCAAGAATGAAGCCGATCAGAAGCGGCGCCAGCGGATAGTCAGCAAACTTCAGCACCGTCGCGCAAATGCCCATACCCACCAGCAACAACAGCTCGGTCGCGTTGTTTTGTCCGATGTAACTGCCCATCAGGGTAAAGAACAGAATGAACGGGATCAGATAGTTGCGCGGGATGGACAAAACCTTGGCGATGTAAGGGATCAGCGGCAGGTTCAGGATCAGCAGCACAAGGTTGCCGATATACATCGAAATGATCACCGCCCAGAAAATCTGCGGCTCGTCGATCATCAGGCGCGGGCCCGGGGTGACGTTCAACGCAATCAGCGCGCCCAGCAAGATCGCCGTGGTGCCTGACCCCGGGATGCCCAGCGTCAACAGCGGCACGAACGACCCGGTGCAAGCGGCGTTGTTTGCGGTTTCCGGCGCGGCCAAACCTTTGATCGCGCCCTTGCCGAACTCTTCCTGCTCTTCTTTGCTGGCGATATTGCGTTCCACCGCATAACCCAGGAACGAGGCAATCGTCGCCCCTGCCCCCGGCAGCACGCCGATAAAGAAACCCTGGATCGACTGGCGCCCGATAACAGGCGCAATCTTGCGGCCTTCCTCGCGGGTAATGCGCAGGTTTTCGATCTTGCCACTGGCCCCCTGCGCGCTGCGCGCCGGGTTCAGCACCAGGAACAACGCTTCGGGCAGCGCAAACATCGCCATCGCCAGCGTGATGAAGCTGAAGCCTGATTGCAGGTCCATTAACCCCATCGTGAAGCGCGGCATATTGAACAACGCGCCCTCGCCCACCGTCGCCATCACAAGGCCCACAAGGGTCATCAACACCGCCTTGGCCACATTGCCCGTGCCCGCAAAGGCGGCGATGGCCGACAAGCCCACCACCATCAGCGCGAAATACTCGGCCGAATGGAACAGCAAGGCCACGGTCGACAGCATTGGCGCAAAGATCATCAACAGCAGGGCACCGATACTGCCCCCCGCAAATGATGCGATGGCGGCGATGGTCAGTGCCTTCCCGGCCTGCCCTTTTCGGGCCATGGGATAGCCATCAAAGCTGGAGGCTACCGTGCCCGCGACCCCCGGCGCATTCAACAGGATCGACGAGGTCGAGCCTCCAAAAATTGCGCCGTAATACACCCCGGCCAGCAGGATAATCGCAGCCGACGGGTCGCCAATGGTGATGGCAACCGGGATCATGATGGCGATAATCGACATCGGGCCCAGACCCGGCAGCATGCCGATAAACGTACCAATCAAACATCCGGCGATCACCATCAACAGGTTTTGAATGGAAAACGCGGCGGATAGGCCGATCAGAAGACCTTCGATCATTGTCTCAGCTCCCTAGATAAAGAATGGCCAGGGGCGCAGGAAGATTCCCAGCACCTCATCGACCAGATACCAGACGATAAAACTGGCAAGGGCCGATACCGGCAGCATGATGTGGAACTTGCGCTCTCCTAATGCAAATGAACCAAGCACCAGAAAGGCGAAGGTGGCAAAGAGGAACCCGCCAGGACGCAAGATCAATGCATAGCCAACCATAAGCGCGAGCAAGGTCAGCGCGGGGATCAGATGGTAATCTCCCAATCGGCGATAATCGATGTCTGGCTCCTTGCCGGTGTCCTCAGACTTCTCGAGCCCCAGCAAAATGATCAGCGCGGTAATAATGGTCAGAACCGCCAGAACCTTGGGAAAGGTGCTAGGCCAGATCGGGTTGCGCTGCATGAACGGTGGTAAAAGCGCGTCCATAGTGAAAAATGCGGCGTAGCCATAGGCCATCGTGACGCACAGAATGACAAATGCAACCCAGCGGTCCAGTGCCATTGTCCCCTCCTTGATTTTGGTTGATCGAGGGGCTTTGCCCCTCTTGAGCCTGCGGCTCAATTCACCCCAAGGTATTTTGAGCAAGAGGAAAGAGATTGTTAACCAATCGCCGCCAAATTGAGGTCACGGTACAGGCTGAGGAGCCGATGACCGTGCAAGGGGAAGGTTCTTCCTTCCTTACGGGGGGAGCACCGTGTGTTCTCCCCTTCCTCTTGCCGAAAATACCTCGAGGAGCGCGAGGGGTAGAACCCCTCGCACCCGTTGTTTCAGTTTACAGGAAACCCAGCTTTTTCATCAAATCGCCGATGACCTTTTCCTGTCCTTCCAGGAAAGCCTTAAAGTCATCGCCCGAGTTGTGGATGTTGACCCAACCGTTGCGCGCACGCACGGCTTCCCATTCGGGAGTGGCGTACATCTTTTCGATGGCATCCTGATACATGGTCAGCTTGTCCTCCGGCAGACCTGGCGCCGCGAAGAAACCACGCCAGTTGACGAAGGTGGTGTCGATGCCCTGTTCCTTCATGGTCGGAGCGTCGCCGTAAGCGTCTACGCGCTCGTCCGCGGTTACGCCGATGATTTTGACTTCACCAGCATCTGCCAATGCCACAGCTTCCGAGAAACCCGTCGACAGGGCTTTAATTTCGCCGGACAGCAGCGCTGCCATGGCTTTTCCGCCCGCATCATAGGGGATGTACTTGACGTTCAGCGCATCTTTGCCAGCGGCTTCCATCACCATGGCTGCAACCAGGTGATCCATACCGCCGGGAACAGAACCACCGCCGATTGCGGTTGCTGATGCATCAGCGTCATAGGCGGCCAGCAGATCTGCCATCGAATTGATCGGGCTGTCTTTGTTAACCACAAGCGCCGCATAGTCACCAATTGTGCCTGATACCAGCGTCAGATCGCGGAAGTTGTGCGGGAAAACACCGGTCAGCGAGCGGATCACGATGGGGGTCGAGTTGACCATCAGAGTGCCGTGGTTGCTGTCTGCGTTTTCAATCAGGTAGCCGATGGCTTTGCCGCCACCGCCGCCCGACATGTTTTCATAGGACGCATTTCCAACCAGACCAGCGCCTGTAAGGGCTTCGCCCGTTCCACGTGCGGTGCCGTCCCAGCCGCCACCTGCACCACCGGGGATCAGGAAGTGGATGCTGTCCAGAACCTGGTGACCACCGGCGCTCGCCGAGCCGGCCATGGCGAAAGCTGCTGCTGCAGCAAGAAGGGCGCGACGCCCCAGTACGAATGTCATGTTATTCTCCTCCCATTTGACATTGGCGGCGCATGCCGCTCATGTCAGAGGAAGGTGACAATCTAAGCTGACACAAAGCTGACATGGCTAAGAAATAGGCGGAAAGAGAAATATCCTCATGCGGTTCCTTCTGATTGAAGACAACAAGCAACTTGCTGAAGCGGTCGTCGACAGGCTGATTTTGGATGGCCATGTTGTCGACCACGCGCCGGACATTCAGACCGCACATGATTTCACTGCCACAACCTCTTACGAGTTGATTTTGCTGGATGTTATGCTTCCCGATGGCGATGGAAGAACCTTTCTGGCGCAGCATCGAAAACAGGAAGAAAGCACGCCGGTCATCGTACTGACCGCGCGTTCTCAAGTCGCGGATCGCGTAGGGCTTCTTGACCTTGGTGCAGACGATTACATGGTCAAGCCAATCGACTTTTCCGAGCTTGAAGCCCGCTGTCGGGCGGTGCTGCGCAGGCGCGGAGGTGTCGCCCAAAACCTTCTGCCCCTTGGTGATCTTCGTTTCGATTCGCTTTCCGGAACGTTGAAATTTCCTGATCACGACGTTCAGCTTCGCACCCGGGAGTTGCGCCTTTTCGAGGTATTTGCGAATGCGCCCGGTCAGGTATTCTCGAAATCCATCCTCGTGGACAGGCTGTTTTCCTATGATGATGATGTCACGGAAAACGCGATCGAGGTCTATGTCGGTCGTCTTCGACGCCACCTTAAAAACTCTACGGTGAAGATCACGACCATCAGGGGGCTTGGTTACAAGCTGGAACCTGAATGAGCAAACCTGCAGCGCATGGCTCCATTCGTCGCAGGCTTTTGCTGTCATTGCTCGCGGGGGCGGCTGTGCTGGCGTTCGTTGTTTATTTTGTCGTGCAAACCGTCGCGCGTCAGGTTGCTCAGGAAAGTCAGGACAACGTGCTGGCGGCCTCGGCGCAGTCTATTCTTGATGGCGCGCGTTTAAGCGGCGGCGAGGTCAATGTTGATCTTCCCTACTCTGCCCTATCCATGCTGGACAGCATCTCGGACGAGCGCGTGTTCTATGCCATCCACCTTGAGCACGAGTTTCTCAGCGGCTACGCAGACTTACCGGCACCAGAGGGAGACCCCAGCGGTGCCCCGGCCTTTCTTTCGGCCGAGTTTCTTGGAGAGGATGTGCGGATTGCTTCGGTCCGGCGGCGGGTGTCCACGGGTGCCGGGCGAAGTTATCTGAAGGTTTCGGTTGCACAGACCCTTTCGGGGCAAAAGCTGGTTCTTTCCAGAATCTCGCGGATCTCCATTACCATTGGTGCGGGTTTCTTTCTTATCTCGGTTTTTATGGCCGGGATCATATCAGGAAGTGCAATACGCCCACTGGACCGATTGACGGCTTCGGTCTCTCGCCGGGGGCCCAAAGACCTTAGGCCGGTTGCGGCCCCGGTTCCAACAGAGATGGTTCCGTTGGTTGCGTCGCTGAACTCTTTCATGAGGCGCCTGCAACAGTCGCTCTTGCGGTCAGAGGATTTCATAGCAGAAGCCGCGCACAGGGTGCGTACGCCATTGGCAATCGTACGCACCAAGGCAGAGGTTATTCAACGGGTGTCTGACGATCCCGAGACCCGCAAAGCACTAAAGGAAATGATCCACGCCATAGATGACAGCTCGCGTACAGCAGGTCAGCTGCTTGACCACGCCATGGTGACCTTCCGGCTTGATCATCTTGTGCTGGAAGAGATCAATCTGCTCCATCTCGTACATGACACGGTTGAAAGACTACGCCCGACATCCGAGCTGAAAGACATCACGATGCAGGCCTTCGGGGAACAGGACTCGGTTATCAAGGGTGATCCCATCCTTGTTCAAAACGCCCTGCACAACCTTCTGGACAATGCCGTGAAATATTCCCCAGCCGGCAGCCAGATTGATGTCGTATTGGCGCTTAATCAGAATGAAGCAGAGGTTTGCGTCAAAGATACAGGCCCCGGTTTCCCAGCAGATGAACTTGATAGCCTGCCCAAGCGCTTTGTCCGGGGCAAAAATGCCGAAGCGGTTGTCGGATCCGGACTGGGTCTGACCATCGCAAAAGAGGTCATCACAGCCCACGGCGGCACCTTGAAGATTAGCAACAACCCAGGAGGCGGCGCATGCGTCAGTTTGCTCTTTCCCTTGCCCTGATATTCACGGCCGGTTGGTCCTGTGCTTTCGAGGCCGAAGACGTTGCTTCATTCGGCCCGTCCGACAGCAAACAAGTGCTACGGATACTATCGACGGCTGACATTGATTTCTTCAAACCGATGATCTTGTCTTTCCTTGCCTCGCGGCCTGAAACCGCAATCGACTATACCGTTGCCAGTTCGACCGAACTTCAGAAGGCCATTGTCGAAGAAGGTCAGGCCTTTGACGTTGTTGTTTCCAGCGCGATGGACCTGCAAACCAAATTGGCCAATGATGGTCTGGCGCAACGCTACAAGTCCGAAGCCACCGGTTCTCTTCCGGAATGGGCGGTGTGGAATGATATGCTTTTCGCTTTCACACAAGAGCCAGCGGCAATCGTCGTCTCCAAAACCGGGTTTAAGGACATTCCCCTTCCCAATTCACGCAACGATCTGATCAACCTGCTGCGCCAACACCCTGAAATCTTTCGCAGCCGCGTCGGCACCTATGACGTGCGACAGTCCGGCCTGGGCTATTTGTTTGCGACCCAAGATACCCGCGCCTCTGAAATCTATTGGCGCTTGATGGAGGTTATGGGCGGGCTGGATGCGCAGCTCTATTGTTGTTCTTCGGATATGATCGACGCTGTCAAATCCGGCGACCTGCTAATCGCCTACAATGTGCTTGGAAGCTACGCCATCAACCGGGAAGATCGGGAGGATTTTCACATCATCCTGCCCACGGATTTCACCACGGTCATGCTGCGCACCGCGATGATCCCCAGTAATGCGCCTTCGGCTGAACTCTCAGGTGAATTCATCGATCATCTGTTGGACATGTCACACGGGTTAGATGCCGTGCCCCTGACCAGCGCAGAGCTCGATCTCAGCCGAGTAGAGCCATCCCTGAATCGTATCAAGATCGGCCCCGGTCTTTTGGTCTTTCTGGACCAGCTCAAAAGGCGTTCATTTCTTTTGGAATGGGAAAGCGCCATCCTCCAGAATTAGACAATTCAGGCCGCTGGGGCGTCTGCGCCCTAGATGTCCTGCGGTTCATAATCCGCCGAAGCTTCGGACATGAAGCCTTGCAAAATCGCCACAGATTTTACGCTCATTTTCAGGGGTTAAGCGCCACATCATAGGCGCCCTTTTTTTTACCATGTCCCCGCCCCCATACGAAGCCGAGCCAAAGGCCGCTTCGAATGATCCGCGGGCGAATATTGAGCTTACTTTCGAGTTTCTTAAGCATTTGTCACCCGACAAGATCGCCGCCCACAGGAAAAGTCTGGGCGTGTGCTCTGACAATGTCGTTCGCTAGTAAGCGACTGGTCTTTGGGATGTTTGCTGGGCCCTAAAGGCCGGTCCGCTAAGTTGCTGCGACATGGCCCTTGATGAGATCACTGGCGCGCTCCGCGATCATGATCGTCGGAGAGTTGGTGTTTCCCGATGTGATCGTCGGCATGATCGAAGCATCGACCACGCGCAGGTTTTCGACCCCATTCACCCGAAGCTCCGAGTCGACGACCGCCCGTGCATCGGTGCCCATGCGCGCCGTGCCCACCGGGTGGAAGATGGTCGAGGCGACCTGCCCTGCCCCTTCGGCCAGTTCGGCGTCGGTCTGGTATTGCGGTCCCGGTTTAAACTCTTCGGGCTGATAAGGCGCCAACGCGGGCTGCGCCATGATCTTGCGGGTCTGGGAAACGGCGCGCGCCGCCACCAGCCGATCCCCTTCGGTTGAAAGGTAGTTGGGCTGGATTTCAGGATGGGCGCGCGGGTCGGAGGAGGTAATTTTAACGTGGCCCCGGCTTTCGGGGCGCAGGTGGCAGACGCTGGCGGTGATCGCCGGAAAGTCATGCGGGGCCTGACCAAAAGCCTCCAGCGTCACGGGTTGCACGTGGTATTCCAGATCTGGGGTTTCCACCCCTTCATGCGAATAGCAAAACGCACCTAACTGGCTGGGGGCCATCGACATTGGCCCAGAACGTTTAAACATATACTCCAGCCCGATCTTGGCCTTACCCCACAGGGTCGAGCTCATAACGTTCAGGGTTTTGGCGCCTTGAATCTTATAGGCACAGCGGATTTGCAGGTGGTCTTGCAGGTTGCCGCCAACATCAGGCGCATCGTGCAGCACCTCGATGCCGTGTTCTTGCAATAGCGCACCCGGACCGATGCCCGACAGTTGCAACAACTGCGGCGATCCGATCGCGCCCGAGGCAAGGATCACCTCGCGCCGCGCGCTGACCTTGGACAGGATATCCTTGCGCCTAAACTGCACGCCTTTGGCGCGTTTGCCGTCAAACAACAGCTTTTCGGCTTGTGCATGGGTCATGACTTTCAGGTTCGGACGCGACTGCGCCGGTCGCAGGAATCCCTTGGAGGTGTTCCAACGCCAGCCGGACCGTTGGTTGACCTTGAAATAGCCAACCCCAAAGTTGTTGCCCCGGTTAAAATCGTCGGACTCCGGGATGCCCGCCTGCGCGGCGGCGTTTTTCCAGGCTTCGAGGATCTCCCAGCTTAGGCGCTGTTCTTCGACACGCCATTCGCCACCCGCGCCGTGGGCCTCGTTCGCGCCGGCGTAATAGTCTTCGGATTTCATGAAATAAGGCAGAACATCATCCCAGCCCCAGCCGGTGTTTCCCAATTGCCGCCAGCCATCATAATCGGCGGCCTGCCCCCGCAGATAAAGCATGCCGTTGATCGACGAGCAGCCGCCCAACACCCGGCCGCGTGGATACAACAGGGACCGTCCGCCAAGCCCGTCACAAGCCGCGGTGGAATAGCCCCAATCTGTGCGCGGATTTCCAATGCAGTACAGATACCCGACCGGTATGTGAATCCAGTGGTAGTTGTCCTTGCCGCCAGCTTCGAGCAGCAAAACACGCGTTGTCGGATCTTCGCTTAGCCGATTGGCCAGCACACAGCCCGCAGACCCCGCGCCAACAATGACGTAATCGAACTCACCGTAATCGTGCATGGGCTGTCTCCTCCTTGGCGGACATATCCGGGAACAACGGTCACCCGGCACATGGTCTCGGCTCGAGAAGAAGTCTGAAACAGTGGCATTTTCCAATGAATGTTTTTGCACATTGGCTGTCGGCATTCGTGCATTGGAGCAGGCCCGGGTTGGCCCCTATCGTCGCAACATCCCGCACCAAGGGAGAGGACCAGGTGCGGAACCAACATATGGGAGGAGACAGAAAATGAGCATTACGACCAAACTAAGTGTGTCCACGGCCGCGACCTGCGCCGCATTGACGCTGGCCGCCACCGCGCCCGCGTCGGCTGAAGAAGTACAAAAGTTGAAATGGGCCGTGCCGATCAGCTTTTCGTCCAGCCTGACCGCGCTGGGCGACACCCTGCCTTGGGTGGCCGATCAGATGAAAGCGGCTTCGGGCGGCAACATCCAACTGGAAGTCTTTGAGCCCAACAAAATGATCCCCGCGCTGGCCGTTTTTGAAAGCGTCGCGACCGGCCAGATCGAAGCTGGTTATAGCTGGATGGGCTATGAACGTGGTCAGGTGCCGGCCTCGGCCCTGTTCGGGGCCACCCCGTTTGGTCTTGAGCCCGCGCAGTTCACCGCTTGGATGTATCAGGCGGGCGGCAACGAGCTGCTGCATGAACTGTTCGAACCTTACAATGTGCACCCCGTTCTGTGCGGCACCATCAGCCCCGAAGCTGCAGGTTGGTTCAAGTTCCCGATTGAGTCGGTGGATCAGCTGGACGGCCTAAAGTTCCGCGCGGCCGGTCTGGGTGGCGAGATCATGAAAGAAGTGGGCATGTCGGTGACGGTTCTGCCCGGCGGCGAACTGTACCAAGCGCTTGAAACCGGCGTTCTAGACGCGACCGAGTTTTCGCTGCCCACCGTGGACGAACAGTTGGGCTTCTATCAGGTGGCCAGTTATTACCACCTGCCCGGTTGGCACCAGCCCTCGACCTCGCAATACCTGTATATCAACGGCGATGTCTGGAACGATCTGAACCCCACCACGCAAGCCGTGATCGAAACCACCTGCATGGCCGGAACGGTCTATGCCATGTCGCGCGCCGAAGCGCTGCAGGGGGCGGTTCTGAACTCGTTCGGCGATAAGGGTGTCGAAGCTAAGCGCCTGCCCGAGGACGTACTGCAGGCCTTTCGCGATGCCACCGCCGTTGTGATGGAGCGCGAATCCGCTGCCGATCCGATGTTTGACAAAATCTACAGCTCGATGATGGCGTTCAAAGCGGAAAACGCACAGTGGCATGCCCTTGGGTATCTGCCGCGTGACTGGACCTGGAATAACGACGCCCAGTAAGCGCGACCATTAAACAAAGGGAGGGGACGGAATGCCAAAGCTTGTCGACGATACGCCAACCGCGGGTCATGAACATGTCATGGGTTCCGCCCCCTTACTGGCGCGGATAATCGAAGGGATCGTCCGGCTTGTATCGGTCTCGGCCCATATCAGCTGGATCGTGCTGGTCGTGGTGATCATCCTGAACGTTGTTCTGCGTTATGTTTTCACCAACAGCAACGTGGCCTTGGAAGAGCTGCAATGGCATCTTTATGCCTATGCCTTCATGATCGGCGTCGCCTATTGTCTGGTGCAAGATCAGCACGTGCGCGTCGATGTGATCGCCGAGCATTGGCCTGCAAAGCGCCGCGCTTGGATTGATCTGGTCGCCATGCTGCTTTTGGTCATGCCTTTCGCCTATGCCGTGGGCACCAGCGCCATTCCCTTTGTCGAGTTTTCCCACAAGCTGAACGAAACATCGCGCTCGCCGGGGGGCTTGCCCTATCGGTGGCTGATCAAGTCTGTAATCCCGCTTTCCATGGCCCTGCTGTTTCTGGCTGCCTTTGCACGCGCCTTGCGCATGGTTGCCGTGATCCGCGGCCGCTGAAGTTTCAAAAACAATAAAATCTGGAGGCACCGAGATGCTTGGGCTCGCAGTCAATGAATTGATGGTGATCGGGATGCTCCTGAGCTTCATCACCTTGCTCTTTCTGGGCATTCCGGTGGCCTGGTCGCTTGCGGGCGTGTCGCTGGGTGTCGCCCTGCTGGCAATTGCGTTGAACCAGAACCTCGGGGTCGACACGTATTTCCTGGACAGTTGGCGCGACTATTCGGTGATCGTTCAGCGCATATGGTCGCTGATGGAAAACGGCGTTTTGGTCGCCTTGCCCATGTTCGTTTTCATGGGGCTGATGCTGGACCAGTCCGGCCTAGCTGAAAAGCTGATGTCCGAATTTGCCGCGACCTTGGGCCGGTATCGCGGAGGGCTGGCCGTGGCGGTGATCCTGATAGGGATTTTGCTGGCCGCTTCGACCGGGATCGTGGGGGCATCGGTGGTTCTGCTGACGACCATCTCGATGCCGATCATGCTGGAAAACGGCTATGATAAACGGCTGGCGGCGGGGGTGATTGCCTCGGCTGGAACGTTGGGGATTTTGATCCCGCCCTCGATCATGCTGATCATCATGGCCGATCAGCTGGCCCTTTCGGTGGGCGAACTCTTTATGGGAGCCGTCATCCCGGGGCTGCTGCTGGGCTTTGCTTATCTGGCCTATGTAGTGCTGGCGGTGACCGTTAAACCTGACCTTGCCCCGCGCCCCGAAAACCCTGACCCGCTGACCGCGCGCCGCCTGTTGCGCACGCTGGGTGCGGTACTGCCGCCTATGGCGCTGATCTTCGCAGTGCTGGGCAGTATCTTCATGGGGATCGCCACCCCGACCGAAGCCGCCGGGATCGGCGCATTGGGCGCGGCGCTGCTTGCCCTTGCCAATCGTCGCCTGAGCCTGTCCGTCCTATATGAGGTTGCCCGGCGCACAACGCTGACCACATCCTTCATCTTTGGGATTTTCATTGGCGCCACCGCCTTTGCGCTGGTGATGCGGTCCTTAGGCGGCGACCAGATGATCGCCGAAGCCCTGAAAGCCATTCCTTTCGGCAATCTGGGCGTCGTGGTCACCATCTTGGTGTTCGCCTTCTTGGCTGGGTTCTTTCTGGACTGGCTCGAGATCACTCTGATCTTCTTGCCGCTGGTCGGGCCGGTTGTGGTCAACGATCTGGGCTTTGATCCGATCTGGTTCGTGATCCTGTTCTCGGTGGCGCTGCAAACTTCGTTCATCACGCCGCCGGTCGGGTTCTCGCTGTTCTACCTGAAAGGTGCCGCACCGGATGAGGTCAGCACGCCGGACATCTATCGCGGGATCATCCCCTTCGTTCTGATCCAGCTTGCCATCGTCGCCTTGATCCTTTTCATCCCAGACGTGGTGACTTGGCTGCCCGAACTCGTCTACGGTTGATCCAGAGGGACACACAGGTACATGAACTTTGATTGGGACGATATGCGGATCTTTCTGGAGATCCAGCGCACCGGACGCCTGAACCGGGCGGCCAAAAGGCTGGGGTCGTCCCACACCACCGTCGCGCGGCGGCTGAAAGCCATGGAGGCCAAGTTTGGCCTGTCCCTGTTCGATGACACCGAAGACGGTCTGGTGCCCAGCGAGTTTGGCCAGCAGGTTCTGTCCCACGCACAGGATATGGAGGCCGCCGCCACCGCCATCGCAGATCAGGCCGACCGGCTGACAGGCTCGGGCAGTAAGCGCGTGCGCGTCGGTGCGCCCGATGGGTTTGGCAACGCGGTCTTGTCGCATATCCTGCCGCAGTACATGGCGGCAGACCCTTCGATGGAGGTGGAACTGGTGCCGATCCCGGTGACCCACAAGCTGTGGCGCCGCGATGTAGACATCGCCATCAGCCTTGATCGGCCGCAAACCGGCCGTCTGGTGATGCGCAAACTAACAGATTACGATTTGCGCCTGTATGCCGGCCCCGCGTTTTTCAACGATAAGCCACGCCCCAAAAGCCGCCAAGACCTGCGCGAACTGCCGTTCGTCGGCTATGTCGACGAGCTTCTCTATACCCGCGAGTTGGACTTCAACACGATCATCCTGCCGGGGCTCAACATCGTCTATCGCGGCGCCACCGTAAAAGCCCAGTTTGACGCGGTGCGCGGCAATGTCGGGCTGGGGGTTTTGCCCTGCTTTATGGCACGCGAATCCGATCTGGAGCCTGTCCTGCCAGAAGAGATCACCTTCAGCCGCACCTATTGGCTGCTATATCCCGAAGAATATCGTGACCTTGAACGCATTCGCAGTGTCAGCGATTACATCGTCGGGGCGACGCGAAACATGGGTGCGCATTTCAAGTTTGACTGCGCCTGATCGCGAAACATCCGCGGAATACTCGCGCCGAAAAGCCACAACAAAATGCGGGCGGTTTGAGCGCGTTTTCTTGATCAGACGATCACGTAGCAGTGGGACAGACGGCAAAGGGTCAACCAGACGTGTCCCGTTGTTCACCGCCAAGGGGCTTCTATGCCTCCCTATCCGCCTTCATATGCGGCACACTCATGCCCTTGCGATCCTGAAAAACTGGGCGAAACCCATATGCGCCGCGCACGGGTTACTCTCGTGCGCGACGTGTTTTGGTGGGGCTTTGAGCAGTATAATCGCTCAGACTACCCCCTTAACCGGTGGTGCAGGATGATCGGGACAGCCAGTTCCTCTTCATCCGCGAGGTGGCGTTCTAGGAATGCCTCAATCGCTTCAGCGGCGGGCAATACGGCCCCCACCTCTTCCATGGCTTGCGTTTCATCCAAGGTCGACAGCTTAATGACACGGTTTGCTTTGCGCGTTATGTCATCGAGCACCTGATCCAGATCTGCATGGTCTTGCTCCAACAGCTCTAACCCAGCGTCAAAACGCGGATCAGCAGCGCTGAGTTCCGGGAAATAGCTGTGGTCTTCCCAGCCATGATGCCCGTGCAAGCTGCCCACGAGGTTGCCACCAAAATAAGAGAGCCGCCCGGCATAGCTGTCCAAAGCGATATCTTTGTTGATTACAGCTTCGGTATCCAGTCGCACCTGTTCCGCGATTTGGCGAAACGCGCTGTGCGCAGCCAGCCAGTGACGGGTTTTCTCCTTAAAGCCCGGATGTGCATCCCATGCCTCTCGCGGGTAGGTTTCCAGAAGAACCCGCATCTCTTTCGGCATGTCGTGGTCGCGCATTTTGTAAGTATCGAGCATTGGTCTTCTCCTTTCCACATTGATTTGGGGGGCGACAACGGCGCGCACCAGATGTGGTCAGGCATGGCAGTTATGCGACCCCGGCAAAGCGAATGCCGGACATGTCTGCGACCTCTCTCTTCCAGCTGGTAATGTCACGCCACGTGAAACCCGACAGGCTGTCATGGCCGCAAGCACGCGCCAGCACCTGCATCAATTCGACAGATGCACCAAAATAGCGGGCCAGTTGTTCGGCCCCCACCTGCACGTCCAGACGTTTGCGAAGTTCGGGTTTTTGCGTGGCAACACCGACGGGACAGTTGTTGGAGTTACACATACGCGCGGCGATACAGCCGACGGCCTGCATGGCAGAGTTGCTGACAGCCACAGCATCGGCCCCCAGAGCCATGGCCTTGGCAAAATCCTCGGCCACGCGCAAACCGCCGGTGATCACCAGCGTGACCTCGCGACCGGTTTTAGCGTCCAGATGGCGCCGTGCCCGCGCAAGCGCCGGGATTGTCGGCACTGAGATATGGTCACGAAAGATCAAAGGCGCTGCCCCGGTGCCGCCACCACGCCCATCAAGGATGATATAATCAGCCGTCGCTTCAAGCGCGAAGTCGATGTCATCTTCGATGTGGTTCGCAGACAGCTTGAAGCCGATGGGGATACCTCCGGATCGTTCGCGCACCTGATCAGCGATCCGCCTGAAATCAGCAGGCGTATGAAGATCCGGGAAGGTCGAAGGGGAAATGGCAGATTGCCCCGGTTCCAGCCCGCGCACTTGGGCGATCTTGCCCTGGACCTTGTCGCCCGGCAAATGGCCACCGGTGCCCGTCTTTGCCCCCTGCCCCCCTTTGAAATGGAATGCCTGCACCTTAGCAACGTGCTCTAGCGACCAACCAAACTGCGCCGAAGCCAGCTCATAAAAGTAGCGACTGTTCTCGGCCTGCTCTTCGGGCAGCATCCCACCTTCACCCGAGCAAATCCCAGTGCCTGCCAATTGTGCGCCACGGGCAAGGGCGGTTTTGGCTTCCTCAGACAGAGCACCATAGCTCATGTCCGAGACAAACAGCGGAATAGACAGCGAAAGTGGTTTGCTGGCACGCGGGCCAATCACCACGTCTGTCGCCACAGGGGCATCATCCAACAGGGGCTTGCGCGCCATTTGAGCAGGCAGAATCTGAATGTCATCCCAATGAGGCAGATCCTTGCGCGGCACCCCCATGGCGCCCATTTCGCCGTGATGACCCAGCTTGGACAGACCATCTTTGGCCAAGGCATGAATGCGCGCCACTGTTGGCTCTTCGGGCGTTGGGGTGGCTTGTGGAATATCTGATTTCGGTTCAGGAGAAGCATCGCCCACAGCCAAATCCCCAAGTCGCGCGTGTGATCCATCGCAAAACGGCGCATTGGCGCTGGCTTTGCACTGACACAGTGCTGCCGCGCCGTCCTTTTCTGCGATGAATTTCAGTGGTTCAAGGCCCGTACCCGCGTGGGAACCATCGCAAAAGGGTTGGGTCTTGGATCGGCCACAACGGCACCAAAAGTAGGTTTTTCCGGCCTCCACTTCGACTTTTTTTGGAACCTTTGCTGCAATGATCGGGGCGTGTGTCATGTGATTTTTCCCATTCATAGGTCTAACGGCCAGTTCAGATCGGCGACGTTATGGCGGCCTGCCGTGCTCCGATCTGACTTCAAAAGCCGGGCCAACGGCGCTGACCAACATTTAGTGAAGTCCTAAATACAGTGTGCGTGCAAAATTCCCCATCTGCCAAGGGTGTTTCGACCCAAAGCTATCCTTCACCAAGTCACTTTGTTGCGGCGTTGCGGGGCGCTAGCGAAAGTCAGATGAAGACGCGACTTCGATGAAGGCTTTGACCAACCTGAGCCGCGACCGGTCTTTGGGGGCGACGACCGCTGTTTCATGCGTCTCGGACAATTCTGCCACGGGCACTTCGACCAGGCCGCGGGAAATCAGCCCGCTGTTGGCAAGAAAGATGGCGATGCCCGCGCCCTGAAGAACGGCCTCGCACATCAGGGGGAATGTCGTCATCTTCAGGGTGTGTTGAAACGTGGCGCCATGTTTTTCCTGTGCTTCACGCACGACGCGCTCGGTCAAAGAACCGGTTTCCGGCAGGATGAGCGTTTCGTTCTTCAAATCCTTGAAAGTCAGAACACGACGATCTGCAAGAGGCGAGGACGGCAACAGGTAAGCCACGTAACGGACCTGCTGAATGGGCACGCGTTCCCAATCGTCCGATTTCGGCGGATCGGTGATCAGCCCCACATCGGCGCGGCGTTCGCGCAACAGGCGCACAGCCGTCGTCCAGGCATAAAGCGCAAAGTCGATCTCGACCTCTGGATAGATTTGACGGAACTGGCTGATTGCGCGCAGGGCCGGAAGCGGCGCGTTGGCGATGACCTTGATATGCCCGCGTTCCATCGCGGCAAAGCCCTCAAGCCGCTCTGAGATCGCAGTGTCCAGCGTCACCAAGCGGTCCGCCAGATTATAAAGCTCTTGTCCGGTTCGGGTCAGTTCCACCCCATCGCGCCTGCGCAGCAATAGTTGCGACCCCACCTGTTCTTCAAGCTTGGCGACATGCTGCGTCACGGCCGATTGCGTCACACCAAGCCGGTTGGCAGCGTGCGAAAAACTGCCCTCGCGCACCACATAGGCAAAGGCGACGAAACGGTGATGGTTGGCGCGCATTTGTGTTCCTTTCACCCGCAATCATAGGGGCCATTAGTCTCGCTAATATGACGTCACAAAATTGCAGGCTCATCTGACTAAACCCGCCGTGTCAGATGGAGGAATCAGATGGCTGGGCTGAAGATTGAGAACATCACCAAACGCTTTGGCGAAACGGATGTGCTCAAGGGCGTGTCTTTGGACATTGCCGATGGAGAATTCCTGTCTCTCGTCGGCCCCTCGGGCTGTGGCAAGTCTACCTTGCTGCGGATCATCGCCGGGCTGGAAGAGCAAAGCAGCGGCGAGATTTACATCGGCGGTGCGCCTGTCGCGGGCCGCCGCGCCGCTGATCGCAACCTGTCGATGGTGTTTCAGTCCTATGCGCTTTACCCGCATCTCAGCGTGGCCGAAAACATCGCTGTGCCGCTGAAGATGCGCCGCCTGAGCCCCCTCCAGCGCCTGCCCGTGTTGGGCCGGTTCATGCCCGGCATGCGCCATCAGGCCGCTGAGATTGGCACCGAGATCACCCACGCTGCCAAGATGCTGGAAATCGCGCATTTGCTGGATCGCAAGCCCGGACAACTTTCAGGCGGGCAACGCCAGCGCGTGGCGCTTGGTCGGGCCTTGGTGCGTGATCCGACCGCGTTCTTGCTGGACGAGCCCCTTTCGAACCTTGATGCCAAGCTGCGCGTGCAGACGCGGGCCGAGATTGCACAACTGCACCGCCGGCTGGAAGCGACGTTCATCTATGTCACCCATGATCAGGTCGAAGCCATGACCATGTCCGACCGGATCGCGGTGATGATGGGCGGGCGCATCCTGCAATGTGCTGCCCCGGATGTGGTCTATGACGATCCCGATACCATCGAAGTCGCCGAATTTATCGGCTCGCCCAAGATCAACATCGTTCCGGTCGAAGTGGCCGAGACCGGAGAGATCTGCCTGCTGGATCGCAAGCTGGACCTGTTGGCGCAAGGCCGGGGCAAGGGCGTGATGTCACTGGGGCTGCGCCCCGAGGCGTTGCGCCTTGCGGGTGAGGACGCGCCGATCAAGGGGCACGTTGTGCATAGCGAAAACCTGGGCGCAGAGCTGTTCGTGCAGATCGACGCGGCCGGTCTGGGCCACCCCCTGACCTTCCGCGCAGCACCGCGTGACCGGCAGGCGCTGGCCCTGGGTGCGCCTGTGGGTCTGGCGTTTGATGCGGCTCAGGCGCTGCTGTTTGGCGCTGACGGGCTGCGGGTGCGCGATGTTCGGCACCATCTGCCCACGCAAGCAGAGGTCGCTTAAAATGGCTCTCGCCGAAACAACTCTCCCCAAACCAACCGCCTCGGCCGCAAGCCAGGAACGGCGCGCGGCGTGGTTTCTGACGGCCCCGGCCTTGGCGCTGATGGTATTGATCCTTCTGGTGCCGGTTGTCATCGCGGGTGTTCTGTCCTTTACCAATTATTCGCTGGGCAACAGCGGGTTCGACTGGGTCGGGATCAAGAATTACGACCGGCTGTTCACCCGCTCGACCTATGAAAAGATGTTCATCGCCACCTTCACCTATGTGGTGACGGTGGTGCCGATCTCGGTCGGGCTGGGCCTTGGGGCCGCCTTGTTGATTAACTCGCTGGGCCGGTTTCGCGAGATTTACAAAACCATCTACTTCCTGCCGGTGATGGCGACCTTGCTGGCCATGGCCATCGCGTGGGAGTTCATGTTGCACCCGACCATCGGCATGGTGAACCGCACGCTGGAAATGGGCTGCGGCACGTTTGTTGAAAGCCTTTGGCCTTTCATGGCCGAAAGCTGCGCGGGGCGGTTCCCGGTTTGGCTGGGCGACAAACGCTATGCCATCTGGGTGATCAGCTTTATCGGGATCTGGCAGGGCTTTGGCTTTAACATGGTGCTGTATCTGGCGGGGCTGACCAGTGTGCACCGCGAGCTGTATCATGCCGCCGAAATGGACGGCGCAAAATCCGCGTGGGAGCGGTTCCGTCTGGTCACATGGCCCGCGCTTGGCCCGACCACCGTCTTTGTCGTCACCATCAGCTGCATCCGCGCCTTTCAGGTGTTTGACACCATCGAGGCCTTCTGGCCCCAAGGCGGCGGCCCCAACAAATCCACATACGTCATGATGTTCGCGATCTTTGAAAAAGGCGTGCAGCAAAACCTGATCGGGATCGGCTCGGCCATTACCATGCTGTTTCTGGTTTTCGTGATGTTCTTGACCCTGATCCAGCGCTGGCTGGTGGAACGAAAGGTGCATTACGGATGACGCGCGACTGGTGGAAACATCTGATCCTGATCCTGGGTGTGATCGTCGTTATCGCGCCGTTTTACATGATGGTCAGCTATTCGTTCAAAAGCCCGGGAGAGATTGACCGCGGCGAAGGCGGGTTCTTTGGTCGCCAGGAGATGATGGTGGACGAACGCTGCGTGAAACTGCGCGATCCCAGCCGCGATGACATCGCCGCTGCCATGGATCGCTTCCCCGGCCAGACCGACGCCGCCATCCGTACGGCACTGGTGGCCGAGGCCGAAGCCGACTGTTCCATGCGCCCGGTGGTGTTCAACTATTCCAAAGCTTTCACCGAGGCCCCCTTGCTGCGCTACCTGCTGAACGGGGTGATCGTGACCGCGTCGATCTTTCTGATCCAGGTGGTTGTGGCGCTGCCGGCGGCCTATGCGCTGGCCAAGCTGAAGTTTTGGGGGCGCGAGACGGTGTTCGGGCTGGTTCTGTTCTGCCTGCTGATCCCGGTGCACGCCATTGCACTGCCGCTTTACATCATGCTGACCAAGCTGGGGCTGACCAATTCCTATGCCGCATTGGTGGTGCCCTGGACGATCTCGGTCTTTGGCATCTTCCTGATGCGCCAGTTTTTCATGACCGTCCCCGACGACCTGATCGATGCTGCCCGCATGGACGGCATGTCAGAACTGGCGATCGTGTGGCGCGTCATGCTGCCCACCGCCGTGCCCGCGCTGATGGCCTTTGCGATCTTCAGCGTCGTGGCCCATTGGAACGATTATTTCTGGCCGCGCATCGTGATCTCGGGCAACCGCGATCTGTTCACCCCGCCTTTGGGCCTGCGCGAGTTCAAAGGCGACGCGGATGGCAGTTTCTTTGGCCCGATGATGGCCACCGCCACCGTGATCGTCACCCCGCTGATCGTCGCCTTTCTGATCGCGCAAAAGCGCTTCATCGAGGGGATCACCCTAAGCGGTATGAAATGAGTTTCGGGTGCGGGTCGCCCCGCACCCGCCCGATATCCCGCAAGGGATCAAACCCGGAGCGTGCATCGCCAAACACATGCGCTCCTTGTCAGGAACGAGAGGACCTTTCCATGAAAACCACCCTGTCCGCAATGGCTTTGGCGCTGACCGCCACCGCCGTGATGGCCGAAGAAACCGTCACCATCGACTTTGCTTACCCCTATAGCCACCTGTTCGACGTGACCTACGAAGCCATGATGCCGGCCTTCAAGGAAGCCCACCCGAACATCGAGGTGAACTTTCGCGCCACCTACGAATCCTATGAAGATGGCACCAACACCATCCTGCGCGAAGCCGTATCGGGCGACCTGCCTGACGTCACCATGCAGGGTCTGAACCGCCAGCAGATCCTGGTGGAAAAAGGCATCGCCAAGTCGCTGGAGCCTTTCATCGCCAAGGAAGCTGACTTTGCCAAGGACGGCTATCACGACGCCATGCTGTCACTGTCGACCTTCGGCGACAACGTGCACGGCCTGCCGTTCTCGGTCTCGCTGCCGGTTGGGTATTACAACATGGACATCCTCAAGGCGGGCGGCATCGACAAAATGCCCACCACCTGGGACGAAGTGATCGGCGCCTGTGAAACCATGAAGGCCAACGGCATCGACAACCCGATCTTCTGGGGTTGGAACATCACCGGCAACTGGTTCATGCAGGCCCTGATGTGGTCGCAGGACAAGGCCATCGTCGAGAACGGCCGCGTCACCCTGGACAGCCCCGAGGCGCTGGCCGCCATGGAGCAAATGCAAGAGATTTTCACCAAGTGTGAAATGCAGAACCTGGAATGGAAAGCCGCGCTGGCCTCGTTCTCGGCGGGTGAGATCGGCATGATGTTCTGGTCGACCTCGGCGCTGGGCGCTGTTGAACGCTCGCAGGGTGATTTTGAACTGCTCACCGGCCCCTTCCCGGGCATGGGCGCAACCCCCAAGGGTCTGCCTGCAGGTGGCAACGCCGCGATGCTGACCTCGACCTCGGATGACCCCAAGGTGCAGGAAGCCGCCTGGGCCTGGCTGAAGTTCATCACCTCGGGTGAAGGCGCGGCCGAAGTGGCCAAAACTACCGGCTACATGCCACCCAACAAAGCCGCCAACGAGGTGATCCTGGCCGATTTCTACGACCAGAACCCCAACAAGCAGACCGCTGTTGATCAGCTGCCGCTGCTGCGTGACTGGCTGGCCTATCCGGGCGACAACGGTCTGGCCATCACTCAGGTCATCTATGACGGCATCGAGCGCATCGTCACCGGCGACGCCACCGACATGAAAGAGCTGCAGCAAGAGCTGGTCGAAGAAGTCGCCGATCTGCTGCCCAACGGCTAAATGATCCCCGGTTGCCCGCATCAGAGCGGGCAGCCGACCTTTGCAGGACATCCCATGAAAATCATCCATATTTCCGATATTCACCTGACCATCCCCGGCGAGGAGATGGGCGGGCTTGACCCTCATGCCCGCTTTGCCCGGGCTCTGGCTGATGTGGCTGAAAACCACACGGATGCAGATCGTATCGTCATCACCGGCGATCTTGCTCATTGGGGCGAGGAAGCTGCCTATGAGGCGCTGAAAACCGCGCTTGCAGATGTCTCTGTTCCGGTGCGCCTGATGATCGGAAACCACGATGACCGCGGGGCCTTTCTAAGCGTGTTTAACGACCATCCCATTGATGCGAACGGCTTTGTCAATCACGCTGAAACGGTGGCGGGTGTCCGGATGATCTATCTTGATAGCGTCGGCCACAAGACCCATGCGGGCCACTTTTGTGCCGCCCGCCGCGCGTGGCTTGAGGCCGAGCTGGCCGGGGCAGATCGCGCCCGCATTTTCATGCATCACAACCCCATGCGTCTGGGCCTGCCCGCCGAAGACAAGATCGCGCTGGTGCCCGAAGACCGCGCGCCGTTTGAAACCCTTTTGCGGACCTATGGCACGCGCATCGACTATATCCATTTCGGCCATGTCCACGCCCCAATCCATGGGCGTTTTGCGGGTGTTCCGTTTGCCAGTGTGCCCTCGACGGGCAACCAGTCTTTGCCGGACCTGACCGAAACCGAGCTTTTGAAGGGCGCGCCAATGGATCCCGCCTATTTCGTGCTGATGATTGATGGCGACGACACCACAATCCATCAAATTCCCTTTGCCTGGGACGGGCCGGTGATCTCGACGGGAACCGGTTGGGAAGACTGGGCCAAACCAAGCCCTGCGACAGAGTGTATTTCCGCCTCTTAGGCGATGGCGGACTTTTCTGGCGGTTGGTGGCCCATCGTTGAAATTAAACCGGTGCCACCGACACCGCAGCACATCACTCCGTTCCGGAAGTCTACCGGAACGGTGCCTAGCTCAGCACTTTTTGAGAGAGCTCAACCAATTCAATGACCGACCCGATTTCCAGTTTTTCTAGAATCCGCGCCCTGTGATGGTCGACCGTGCGGGGCGAGATATCGAGCGCCCGTCCGATATCTTTGCTGGATGTGTTTGAAGGGTGTTCCATCATGAACACGGCCACTTCCCGTTCACGCGAGGTCAGGCGCCCAAACCGTTGCTTGGCGTCGTTCTGCTCGGACGCGGCTTTGCGCATCTTCGCGTCGCGCTCAAAGGCGGTCTGAATGCAGGCGATCAAATCGTTCTGGCGAAAGGGCTTTTCAAGAAAATCCACCGCCCCCGCCTTCATGGCCTGTACGGATTCCGGCACGCCCCCATGGCCTGAAATAAAAACAATCGGGATCGTAATATTTTGCTGGATCATAAAGGATTGCAGCTCCAGCCCATTCAGTTCGGGCATGCCGTAGTCCAGCACCAAACAGCCCAGCTGATCCGTTTCATATTGCTCCAGAAATCCCTTAGCCGAGTCAAAGGCGGCAACGGTGAACCCGCGCTTTCTGAGCGCGCGCGACAGCGTTGTGCGCACCTCTTCTTCATCGTCGATCAAAAACACTGTTGGGTCAGTCACGTTTGGGCCCCGTGTCAAAGACAAATTAAGCCCCTTCATCGCGTTTCCCGGGGCAGCGTAAAACAGAAGATCGTCTGGCCTGCGGCCTCTGCATCATGCCACAAACGACCCCCGTTGTTTTCGACAATACTCCGGCTGATCGACAGGCCAAGCCCCATGCCGCCCTTTTTGCTGGTTTGAAATTGTTTAAACAGCCGCACGTCTTCGGGCACGCCCGGGCCGGTGTCTTTCACTTTGACCAGCAAGACATCTTCCTGTGCCTTGGCCTCTACCAGGACTTCACGGGTCTTTGTGTCAGCGGCGGCCATGGCCTCGATAGCGTTGCGAATTAGGTTGATCAAAACCTGCGCGATCTGAACACGGTTGCCTTTAACCATGGGGTGCTTTGCGGGCACATAGATCAGTTTGACGTGGTTTTCTTCGGCTTCGTGGCGCATCAGACGTTTTGCCTGATCAATCAGTTCGTTAAAGTTGAAGACCGCAGTTTTGCCTTCGTCCTTTCGCACAAAACCACGCAAGGCGCGCACCACATCGCCCCCTTGATGGGCCTGTTCGTCGAGCTCATTCAATATTGTCAGCAGGTCTTCGCTGGCTGTGCCACTTTCCTTGGCGGTCGAGATGGCAGCGTCGACATTCTGCGTGATGGCCGTAAGCGGCTGGCTTAGTTCATGCGCCAAACCCGATGCCATCTGCCCCATGACATTGATGCGCGAGAAATGCGCAAGGTCACGACTGAGCTCCTGAACCTTGGCTTCCGAATCCCGACGCTGGGCGATCTCGTCGATCAGGGTTTTGTTGGCCTTGCTCAGCTCGCGATAGGTTTTAGGCAGTGGCGCGTTGGCGGAAACCTCGCCCTGCGAAACAAGAGAGGTGCGAACCGCAAAGGCGCGGACCGGTCGCAGGATTATCTCGGCAATGGCAAGCCCGACCAGCGCGGTCAAAATAGAGATGCCAGCAGCGATCCAGATATTGCGCGCACGGTTCTTTTTGATTTCACCGATGAAGTCGTTTTCAGGCGCATAGATCGCCACGGTCCATGGCAAATCTATCCCTTCAAGCGGTTCAAAAAGCCCCAGATAATTGTTGCGCCGGAACGCCGCATTCGAGGGCAGGTCAAAGTTGGTGACGGTCCCGCCTTCGAAATTCGCAAAGGCGGCGCGTGACACCGGATCGTCGATGTCCTTGATGTTGGCAAAGCTGAGCGTCCCGTCGTCATTTAACACTTTGATCTGGTTGGGGTCTGGATGTGCAAGCACGCTGCCATCCTGATGCAGGATCACAGCCGCGCCGCTTTCGCTGACCTGCAGGTCGCTCAGGAAATCCGAGATGTCCGAGATTTCGATATCGACACCCACGACCCCCTGAAGACCGTCATCTTCGAAAACAATCGGTGCGGCCACCGTGATGCCCGGCTGCTGAGAGGTGAAAAAGATATAAGGGTTGGTCCAGATCCGCCGGTCAAGATTGCTGGCTTTCAGGTACCAAGGCCGCGTGCGCGCGTCGTAAGGGTCAAGCGGGTCACTGTCGCGGGCGACGACTTCATAATCTGCGGTGCGCCAGATAAAGTCCGTGGTGCGAACGCCGTCTTCGATGGTGATGAACTTAGTGCGGTAAGGCCCCGGCCCGTCGCTTTTCATCACATAGACAAAGTTGCCCTGCTCATCGCCATAGTTGATGCCTGCCACATTGGTTTCGGTCTGCAGAAGCTCAAAGAAATAGCGCTCCATCGTGTCTTTATCGGTGGTGCCGACAAGCCCGGTGTTCAGCACCCGGCGCGCCTGTTCGGTCATCTCTGCAGCTGGTTCAAGAAAACGTTTTGTATGGTCAACGGCATTGGCACCGGCGCGTTCCATCAAGCCGCGGGCGTGGTCCAGAATTGCGCGCTCGGACGAAACGTATGAGGTGAGGACAACAAACAAAATGGCGACGAATTGCAAACCTGCAAGAGAGATCGCCAGGACGAAACCCAGCGAAACCCTGATGCCATCTTGCCTAATGCGATACGCCAAATGCTCTGATCACATCCCCAAGTCTGCGGTGACTTTACTGACGGCGATGGAAAGCTTGCTGACCACTTCTTCCAGATGATGGTCTTCCGAGATGAAGGGGGGCGCAAGCAACACGTGATCCCCGTTCTTGCCGTCAATCGTACCGCCCATCGGATAGCAAATCAAACCCGCCTCGAAGGCTGCGGTTTTCAGGCGGGCGTTGAACTTGTGGCTGGGGTCGATCACCGCCTTGCTGTCGCGGTCGGCGACAAACTCAAGCCCGACAAACAGGCCGCGGCCGCGAATGTCACCCACATTGGGGTGCTGGCCGAATTCCTGATGCAGCAGATCACGCAATTGCTTCCCCTTGGCCGAGACCTGATCCACGATGCCGCCCTGCGTTAGCTTTTGCACCACGGCAAGCCCGGCAGCGCAGGCCGTGGGATGGCCGACATAGGTGTGCCCATGCTGAAAGAACCCGCTGCCGGTTTTGATGGCGTCAAAGATTTCCACCGAACACAGGGTCGCACCGATCGGCTGATACCCGGCGCCCAACCCTTTGGCGATGGTGCAGATATCGGGGCTAACCCCGTCTTGTTCTGCTGCAAACAGGGTGCCGGTGCGTCCCATGCCGCACATGACCTCGTCCAGGATCAGCAAAACACCGTATGTGTCGCAAATTTCGCGTATGCGTTTGAAATAGCCTTCGACCGCTGGCACGGCGCCCATCGTCGCACCCACCACAGGTTCTGCGACAAAAGCCATCACCTGATCAGTTCCCAAACGCAGGATTTCCTGTTCCAGCTCGTTGGCGACGCGTTGGCCATAGTCAGAGCTGGTCTCATCCGCGCGGCGATCCCGGTATTCGTAACACGGCGCGATGTGGCTGACGTTCATCAGCAACGGTGCAAAAGGTTCACGCCGCCACGCGTTGCCGCCCACCGCCAAAGCACCCAGCGTGTTGCCGTGATAGCTTTGCCGCCGGGCGATGATCTTGGAGCGTTCCGGCTGGCCGATCTCAAGAAAATACTGCCGCGCCAGCTTTAGCGCCGCTTCCACAGCCTCGGATCCGCCGGATACGAAATAGACGTGCTCTAACCCGTCAGGCGCGTGATCAACCAGCAGATCGGCAAGGTCTTCGGCGGGTTGCGAGCCAAGGAAACCCGTATGCGCAAATGCCATAGAATCAAGCTGTTGCTTGATCGCGTTGATAATATCCGGGTCGCCATGCCCAAGGCAGGAAACCGCAGCGCCGCCCGATCCGTCGAAATAGGCCTTCCCATCGGCGTCATAAAGATAAACGCCGCCACCCTTTGTGCCGATTGGGGGTAACTTATTGGAATGTCTGTGGAAAACGCGGCTCATTGATCCGATTCCATGGTGCTTCCGGCACATGCAATCACTTTGGATAGGCAAATTCTATAGGTAGTGACGCGCATAGACAGCAAGCCCGGTCTCGGGGACCATTTTGGGGTGTGATGCACTGAAACTCCTGCGTTTGACCACCAAACGCCGCGCAATTGCCGTGCTGGCTGTTGCGACCAAGGAGAGAAGCATCAAGAGACCGACAACTGGGAGACACTTATGTCATACACAAAATTTAACACAGTCGCCGCCACCGCTCTGGCGCTTGCTGTTTCTGCACCCGCGGCCTTCGCCGAGGAGTTCATCACCATCGGCACCGGCGGTGTGACGGGCGTTTACTATCCGACGGGCGGCGCGATCTGCCGTCTGGTTAATAAGGGCCGTCGTGACCACGGCATCCGCTGCTCGGTCGAATCCACCGGGGGCTCGGTTTACAACATCAACACCATCCGGGAAGGCGAGCTGGAATTTGGTGTGGCCCAGTCCGACTGGCAGTACCACGCTTACAACGGCACATCGAAGTTCGAAGATGCCGGCGCGTTTGAAGGCCTGCGGGCAGTCTTCTCGGTCCACCCTGAACCCTTTACCGTCGTCGCCCGCGCAGACGCGGGTGTTTCGTCGTTCGAAGACCTTAAGGGCAAGCGCGTGAACATCGGCAACCCCGGTTCGGGTCAGCGCGGCACCATGGAAGTACTGCTGGGCGCACTGGGCTGGACAACCGGCGACTTTGCCCTGGCGACCGAGCTGAAAGCCGCCGAGCAGTCGGCTGCGCTGTGCGACAACCAGATCGACGCGATGGTCTATACCGTTGGCCACCCCTCGGGCTCCATTCAGGAAGCCACCACCGCCTGTGACTCGGTACTGGTGAACGTGTCCGGCGATGCGGTTGACGGCCTGATTGCTGATAACTCGTTCTATCGCTCGGCAACCATCCCCGGCGGCATGTACCGCGGCAATGACGGCGACACATCCACCTTCGGCGTGGGTGCAACTTTCGTGACATCAGAATCGGTATCGGACGAAGCCGTTTACACCGTGGTTTCCTCGGTCTTTGAAAACTTCGAAGACTTCAAGAAACTGCACCCGGCCTTTGCCAACCTCAAGCCTGAAGAAATGGCCACCGCTGGTCTCTCTGCTCCGCTGCACCCGGGTGCCGCGAAATACTACAAAGAGCAAGGCTGGATCGAATAACCCAGTTTGATCAAAAGACTAGGAGGGGCGCCATTGGCGCCTCTCGCTACCAGTGAACTCAAGCCAATTGAGATATCCAGGGGGACTTAACGTGACAGATCAAAAGACAGAAGGCCGCGCACTTAGCGAAGAAGAGCTACAGGAACTGGTTTCGTCTTCCGATGCCGGTGCCCGAAATCCGGTTGGGTTTGTCGGCACGTTCCTTGCGATTGTCGCGATTGTCTGGTCGGTGTTTCAGGTCGTTCTGGCCTCGCCGCTGGCCAACTATGTTCTCCCCGGATCGGTCATAAACAACTCGCGCCAGATCCATCTGGCCTTTGCGATTTTCCTGGCCTTTATGGCCTACCCCGCGCTGAAATCGAGCCCCCGGCATTACATCCCGATCCAGGATTGGATTATGGCCGTGGTTGGCGCTTTCATCGCGCTTTACGGATATTTCTTTTATCAGAAAATCGTCAACTCAGGCGGATTGGCCGACAATGTTGACAAGTGGTTCGCGCTGGCGGGCCTGATCTTGTTGTTCGAGGCCGCGCGACGTGCGCTGGGCCCTGCCATGGCGATCATCGCCACCATCTTTCTGCTCTATGTCTTTTTCGGCTCGTCCACCGTTGTCCCGGATGTGATCCGCTGGGGTGGTGCGTCGCTGAAGAAAGCCATGAGCCATATGTGGATCACGTCCGAAGGCGTGTTCGGCATTGCGCTGGGGGTTTCCACGAAATTCGTTTTCCTGTTCGTGCTGTTTGGCGCGCTTTTGGATAAAGCGGGGGCCGGGAACTATTTCATCAAAATGGCCTTTGGTGCCCTTGGGCACCTCAAAGGTGGGCCAGCCAAGGCGGCGGTTGTGGGCTCGGCGGCGACAGGTCTGATTTCTGGCTCGTCCATCGCCAACGTGGTCACGACCGGCACCTTCACCATCCCCCTGATGAAACGCGTTGGCTTTACCTCGGAACAGGGCGGCGCGGTCGAGGTGGCCTCGTCCGTGAACGGTCAGATCATGCCGCCTGTCATGGGGGCCGCGGCCTTTTTGATGGTGGAATACGTCGGGATTTCATATGTTGAGGTGATCACCCACGCCTTCCTGCCGGCGTCAATTTCCTACATCGCGCTGGTCTATATCGTGCACCTTGAGGCAGTGAAACGGAACATGCCGGTTCTGGGCGACCGTGTTGTGTCGATGGGCAAAACCATCGGCGGCATGGCGGCTTTCTTTGTGGGCTTTGCAGCGCTGTGCTACGGCGTGCAATACCCGGTCAAAGCGATCACATCTTTGCTGCCCGCCTCGGGCCTGATCCTGTCGGCGCTGGTGTTCGTGGCTTACGTGGGCCTGCTGTATCTTGCCGCGCAAGTACCCGATCTTGAACCCGACGACCCGCATGCCAAAGAGGTCCAACTGCCCGTCGTGGGCGAGATTTACAAATCCGGTCTCTATTATCTGCTGCCGATCATCGTGCTGGTGTACTTCTTGATGATTGAACAGAAATCCCCGGGCCTGTCGGCCTTTTGGGCGACCTCCCTTCTGTTCGTCATCCTGCTGACCCAGCGCCCGCTCAAGGCGATGTTCCGCGGTGAAAGCGAGATGGTTGAGCGCTTCAAAGACGGCGTTGTCGACCTGCTGCAAGGTCTGGTCGATGGCGCACGCAACATGATCGGTATTGGTTTGGCCACCGCCACGGCGGGCGTGATCGTTGGCACTGTGACCCTGACCGGGGTTGGTCAGGTCATGGCCGATCTGGTTGAGTTCCTCTCGGGTGGCAATCTGATCTTGATGCTGGTCATGGTGGGCCTGTTGTCCCTTGTCCTTGGGATGGGCCTGCCGACCACGGCGAACTATATCGTGGTGTCCTCGCTGATGGCTGGGGTCGTGGTTGAACTGGGCGCGCAATCGGGCCTGATCGTGCCACTGATCGCCGTGCACCTGTTTGTGTTCTACTTCGGGATCATGGCGGACGTGACCCCGCCGGTGGGGCTGGCCAGTTTCGCAGCTGCCGCCGTATCGGGGGGGGATGCGATCCGCACCGGGTTCGTCGCGTTCTTCTATAGCCTGCGCACCGTGGCTTTGCCGTTTGTCTTTATCTTCAATACCGATCTTCTGCTGATTGATGTGACGTGGACGCAAGGCATATTGGTGTTCGTGATGTCCAGCATCGCGATCCTTGTCTTCACTGCTGGCACCATGGGGTACTTCATCACCAAGAGCCGCATTTACGAAAGCGTCGCTCTGATCGTGATCGCGTTCTCGCTGTTTAGACCGGACTTCTTCCTGGATCGCATCCAGCCGCCGTATAACGACATTCAACCAACGGCCTTGGTTGAAGCGGTCGATGCGGCGGCGGCCGGCTCTGAACTTCGGATCGTGCTGAACGGGCCTGATTTCGACACGGGCGCGCTGAAGGACACAACCCTTGTCCTGCCGATTGATGACACCCCTGCGGGTGCCCGAATGGATGCCTTGGGGCTGCTGACGTTTGAGGAGGATGGCAAACTGGTCGTCGAAGAACCGCTGTTCGGTACGCCATTTGCCACCACGTTGCAGGGCTATGACTTCTACGCAGACGAATTTGTCACCGTCAAAGAGGTCAAAGCCCCAACCGACCAAATGCCCAAAGAGCTGCTTTTCATTCCCGGACTGTTGCTTTTGGGTCTGATCGTCTTCCTGCAAAAAGCGCGCGCTTCAAAACAAGGAGTTCCAGCATGAGCCGTTCCGTCCTGTGTGCTGTCGACATTTCCAATCAGGGAAAAGACGACGCGGTTTTGAAAGAGGCCAAACGTCTTGCCGATCTTCATGGCGCCCAGCTTGATGTGGTCACGGTCATCCCTGACTTTGGTAAAAGCCTTGTGGCCGGGTTCTTTGAGAAAAGCCATCATGACAAAGCCGTCGCCGCGGCAAAGACTGACCTGAAAGGGCAGATCGTCAAAAGCCTTGGGGCGGAGGCGGATGCAAAGGTGCGTCACGTTGTGGCCACGGGCACGGCCTATGAGGAAATCCTGCGCGTGGCCGAGGAAACCAAATGCGAATTGATCGTGATCGGGGCGCATAAACCCAATTTCGCAGATTATCTGCTTGGGCCAAACGCGGCACGCGTGGTCAGGCACTCTACCTGTTCTGTGTACGTGGTGCGCTAAGCAAGCGAGCAAGGGCGATGATTCAGGGTTTCGAACCGATCCGCGATGCCGAGTGGCCCGCCGAAATCGCCGACATGCTGTCCGGTTTCGCGGGCGGGTTGAATGTTTATAGGACCATGGCGCATCACCCCGCATTACTAAGGGCATGGTCGAACCTGCGTGAGCACGTCGTCAACCAAACGTCACTGGGGGCGGAACAGAGCGAAGTCGTTATCCTGCGTACCGGCACGCGGCTTGGGTCGTCCTATGAATGGCATCAGCATATCATTCGGGGACGCAAGGCGGGATTGAGCGACGCGCGAATTGCACGTCTTGGGGGCCCTCTGGACGCAATCACCGGAGGCGATGCTTTGTTGGCCAAGGCTGTCGATGAGCTGTTTGACAACAATCGTTTGTCACCAGAAACCTGCGCTGAACTGAGCCTGAGGATCGGCAAGCATGGCATCTTAGATCTTCTGGCGACGGTCGGGTTTTACTCCACACTTGGCTATCTTCTGAACAGCTTTGAAACGCCTCTGGACCAAAGCATTGCTGATGAACTGACGCGCCAGCCTTTGGGCGCTTGAACACGCGGCTACAATTGCATGTTCTCTATCGAGAATCTGGCCTCACAGTTGGGCGGCAAAGCGTTTACAAATCTAGGGGCACCTGGGTCCGGCGGCACTTTTGATCCAACATAAGAACGACCATGTTTCCCTTGCAATGACCTTTCGTTTGGCTGGGCGGTCTGGTTTGAACAATACCACCGCAAACGAGTTGATCGGGTGGCGGAAAGTGCTCTTTGCCTAGGTCTAGCCCTGTTTGAACAATTTTAGGTAGTCGTAGTTCTTCAATCAGATTGCAGACCTGCTAACAGGGCTGAAGCCGGACGCTTGTTATACTACGACTACCAGCTATCAAGCCATTTCTTGCAAAAAAATTTGGGATTTATGGTGCCCCCACACGGACTCGAACCGCGGACCTACTGATTACAAATCAGTTGCTCTACCAGCTGAGCTATAGGGGCACTGGGGAGTGATTTATCCGCACCCCGGGCGCTGTGCAAGCCCCCTAACGGTTGGCGCGGGCTAAAAAGCCGACGGCGATCAATCCGACCATGCTGACCAACAGCGCCGCGGGGGCGGCCTCGGACAGGCTTTCAAGCGAAGCCTTGTCATAAACGCGCGTGGACAGGGTGTTGAAACCAAAGGGGCGCAACAGCAACGTGGCGGGCAATTCCTTGACGCAATCGACAAAAACCAGAAGCAGCGCGGTCCCGACCGAGTTTCGGATCAGCGGCAAATAAACAGAGGTCAGCGTGGTGCGGGCCGAGCGCCCCAAGGACCGCGCGGCCATGGGCAAGGACGGGGCAACCCGCCCCATCGCCGAATCCGCGGCCCCCTGCGCGATGGCAAAGAAGCGCACGCAGTAGGCAAAGATCACGGCAAAGGCGGATCCGGTCATCAGCAGGCCGCTACGCCCGCCTGTAATGCGGTCCAGCAGGTCTGCAATGGCATGATCTGCCGCCGCCATCGGAATAAGCAACCCGACCGCCAGAACGGCTCCGGGCGCGGCATAGCCAATGGTTGTTGCTGGCATCAGCAGACGCGGCAAAGTGCGACCACTTAACCGAACGCCATAGACAAGGAACAAGGCGCCGATCACGGTGACCAAGGCCGCGATCCCCCCGACCATCACCGTGTTCAACGTGTCTTGCAGCAAGCCAGATGCCAACCAGCCCTGTGGGGCATCCAGAGCATGGCTGATGATCACCCCGGCGGGCAGGACAAAGCCGATGGCAAACGGCACAGCACACAGCAGCGTCACCCCCCAAGCCAACGGTCCACGCAGCGCAATGCGTTCAATCGGACGGGTTTGGCGGGATGGGTTAAAGTAGCGCATCTTGCGGCGGCTAATCTTTTCCAGCGTCAACAGAATCAGGATCAGGGTCAGGATCACCATGGCGATCTGCGCCGCACCGCCTGAATTAGAGGATTCCAGCCAGACCGAGAAAATCCCGGTCGTCAGCGTCTGCACTGCGAAATAGTCCACCACACCGAAATCGTTGACTGTCTCCATCATCACGATTGCAGCGCCTGCGGCGATGGCCGGACGGGCAAGCGGCACGCCAACCCGCCAGAACCGGCCCCAAGCCCCCGCGCCAAGGGCACGCGCCACTTCGTATACCCCCCCCGACTGTTCGCGGAAGGCGGCACGCGACAACAGATAGACATAGGGGTACATCGCGGCACTCAACACGATCACAGCGCTGGTGCGCGATCTGACCTCGGGGAACCAGTAATCCCGTGCTGACTGCCAGCCAAACAGATCGCGCAGCAATGTCTGCACCGGCCCGGCGTATTCCAGAAAATCGACCAGAGCATAGGCCCCGATATAGGCGGGGATCGCAAGCGGTAGCAACAGAAGCCATTCCAGCCAGCGCACCAACGGAAAGCGATACATCGTGATCAGCCACGCCGCCCCTGCCCCGACGGCGGCGGTTAGTAACCCGACAGCCCCCATAAGTACCAACGAGTTTTCCAAATAGCGTGGCAGAGTCGTCGCGATCAGATGTGGCCAGATGTTTTCGCGCGGGTTCAGGGCGATCAGAATAACCGATACGATCGGCAGCAGTACGGCGCAGGCGATAACAACCGCCCCGACGGACCAAGGATCCACGCGCAATCCAGTGCGGTGCCGGCTTAATGGTTGAGCATTTTCATCGGTCATATCCCGGCACTACAGGAAAGCGGTTTTACTGTCCAGAAAGCTCGTATATTCATGGGTCTAAGCAGCAAATGGAAAGAGGCCGAAACATGCAGGTCGCATATCATCTGGGGACTCTCTGTACGGACGATGACCGGCTGATCAGATGCCTTATGCGCAACAGCAAAACGCTGAACGCCGAAGGCATTTATGCGCCGCATCTTGGCGCCTACCGGCCAAAACTGCATGAAACCATTGGCGAACACCGTGGCGCGCCTTTACCACCCGAGGCGCAATCGGAACTTCTGACGCATATCTTTAGCAAAGATGATGAAAAACCACCGCAACCGGAACGGTTGATACTTTCATTGCCCAACGCTTTTTGTATCGCTGCCAATACCTTGCAGGACGCCAGACTTTATAAACAGGCGGGCGACAAGGCCTATTGGCTGTCGCAGCTTTTCCCCGAGGCCAAGTGCGAATTTCACCTTGCGATCCGAAACCCCGCAACGCTGCTCCCTGCGCTATATGGTCGGCTGAATAATATCCCGTTTCAGGGGTTCATGAGCGGCACAGACCCGCTGACGATCCGTTGGTCCAGCGTCATCGAAGACATTGTCTCAATGATTGACGGCGCGCCACTGACGGTCTGGTGCAACGAGGACACCCCCCTGATCTGGCCCGAAGTCCTGCGCGAGGTATCTGGCCATGATCCGTACACAGCCTTGAAGGGCACGGATGATCTGTTGGCCAGCATCATGTCGAAAGAGGGCATGGAGCGTCTGCGCAGCTATCTTAAGGAGCATCCCCCAGCAAATGAAATTCAGCGCCGCCGCGTTGTTGCGGCTTTTCTGGACAAATTCGCCTTGGAGGAAGAAGTCGAGATGGAGCTGGATTTACCCGGCTGGACTGAAACGCTGGTTGAGGACATGACCGAGGCCTACGAAGAAGACATCTTTGCTATTGAGCGTATGTCAGGCGTGCAGTTCCTGGCCCCCTAAACGGCGTTACTTGTAATAGGTCTCACCACCCGTCACGCAAAAGGGCGGTATGCTGGCTGACACAATCCCGCCTGCCGCAACGCAGCTGTAGTAATCCGGCGATCCCCCCGACTGCGCGGCGGGCGGTGCAGATTGCTCGGGGATGGGGAAACAGGCAGACAAAGCCGCAAGAGCACTTGCGGCAAGGGTCAGTTTGGCAACTTGGGTCATGTCGGGGCTCCTGTACTAGGCCGAGGATTCGGATTTTACCCCAGTCTGCCTCGCATTGCCAAAGCGCATCCTCGCCACGGCGAGATGCTGCCAAACCGGCCCCGGTGCGGGCAGATTTTAGCCCATGCCAAGCGCTTCTTTGTACATCTCAAGCACTGCTTCTTCTTCGGCGATGTCATCGCGATCACGCTTGCGCAGAGCGATCAGCTTGCGCATGACCTTGGTGTCATAGCCCCGGCCCTTGGCCTCGGCCATCACTTCCTTGATCTGTTCAGCGATGTCTTTCTTTTCCTGCTCCAGACGCTCCACACGTTCAATAAAGCTGCGCAGTTCATCTGCGGTGACGCGGTAAGTGCTGTCGGTGACGGTGTCGTTCATCTGGGCCTCGGGCTATGCTCGTTTCGCTTTCCCCCCGGATACCTGCCCGCCTGCCCGCTTGCAAGACACGGCGTGATCCGATAGCTGCCCAAGCACGAGGATAGAGGAGCATAAGATGGAAGTTCTTATCTGGGGCGGCGCAGCGGTTTCGGTCATCGGCCTGATCGGGCTGATGCGGTGTATCTGGCTGGCCTATGCTGCAAAAAAGGCAGGACTGCCCGACGACGAGATGAAAGCCAAGCTTCAAAAAGTTGTTGTCCTGAACATGGGCGCGCTGTTTGTATCGGCAATCGGACTGATGATGGTGGTCGCGGGCGTGATGCTCGCATAACGCCCTCAGCGCGGATTCAGATCTGCGAACCGGCGCCCATTTTTGACCAGTTCAGAAATAACACCGGACGGCGCCCAGAATTCAGGGTCTTCACTGTCCAGCGCGCGCAGTCGGGTGCGCAGCGCCAGCAAGCCGTCGGTATCGGCTGTCATCATCGGACCGGCCAGCCAGCGCGGAAAGCCGAACCCGTCAACCATCACCACATCGACATCGGCCGGACACATGGCCAACCCACCTTCAATCAGCAACGCCCCGGTATTTGCCATGGCGTCCAACAGACGTTGCAAAATTTGATCAGCGGGCATGTCCAATGACCCCGCCCCGGCAGACGGCGCCGTGCGGGTATCATAGAGCACACGTTCAAACCCTGATCCTTTCAACGCAGCATCAATCGCTTCAGGCGCGACCCCGGCATGCACCATAAGGTCTGCCGCATAGGCACAGCCGCCCCAGACAGCCGCCCCGATCCCGCCGCCATCCAGCGGGCTGGGGACGATCAGCCGGTTCAGCGCACGGGCAAACCCGGCAAGGCGCTGGCGTGTCAGGACCGAAGTCTGATGCCCAACCAGCAATTCAATAACCCGCGTCTTGTGAATGGGACCGGGTGTCTGAATCAGGACAGTGCGGCTGGGGTCCCCACCGGCTGAAAGAACTTCGCCTTCCTGCCCCGGGGCCCGCACCGCGGCCAGAATGGCCCGCTCGGGAATCTGTGGGATCAGGTCATCCAGAGGCTCGTCGGTGCAGTCGATCACCAAGTCGGCGTCCGCCAGAGGCGCTTCGCGTAGCCGCGCCAGACGATCCGCGCGTTGGGCCTCGTTCAGACGGTTCTGCATCATCGCCTGATTGTACACGGTGCTGACCCGCATGCGCAGGTCATCGGCAGTTGCAACATCAGGCAACAGCACTTTCATGCCGGCGTCTAAACACACTACAGCCCAACCCCCAGCACCTGCCCCGGCCCCCAAAACAGCAACGGTTTTTATCTGATCGCTGTCTTTGTCCGGCCCCGGATTTTGGCTCAGCCGTTGCTCAGCCAAGTGCAGGTGCCGCAACGCCTTGGCAGCATTACTTTCGCGACAGGCCATGGCCGCATCCTGTTCAAAAGCCAATCCTGCTTCAAAAGGCAAAAGCTGCGCGGCCTCGACGCATTCCACGATCTTGGCCGCAGCCGGAACCGGGCGATCAATCACCTGCGCCCGCGCACTGGCGATCGCGGTTTGATAGGCCTTTGGGTCCGAGAACCCTTCGGTGCGCTCGCGCGTGGGTACCAGCGGAGCACTGTCTGCGGCCAGTTCGCGCGCCCAAGCTTTGGACTCTTGCCCGATGTGATCCGGGACGATCCGGTCGATCAATCCCAGCCGCGCGGCCTCGGATCCGGCAATGGTGCGCCCGACCAGCATCAGCTCTAGCGCGGGGCCAGAACCCAAAATTCGTGGCATTCTCTGGGTCACGCCGCCTTCGGGCACCATGCCTAAATTTACCTCAGGAAATCCAACATAGCTGTATTTCGCAGCAATTCGATAATGGCACGCCAATGCCAAAGCCGCCCCGGCTGACAGGGCCGCACCGTGAATCGCTGCGATGACGGGCTTCGTGGACCCTTCTATTTGGTCGCATAATTGATCCAGTGAAGGCGCGTCAGAGGACCCAAATTCGGTCATCGCCCCCCCTGTGGAAAAGTTCCGCCCCGTCGCCCCGATCACAATCGCTTTGACCTCGGGGTTGGACTGCGCCATCTCGAGCGCGGTATAGATCGCGCGGCGCAGATCATCGCTTAAGGCGTTCAACGGCGGGTTGGAAAGCAACAAGTGCGCTACGCCGGTCTGATCGACGTTGACGCGCACTTTCTGTTCCATGCCGTGACCTCTAGCTCTGGGTATACTCTAAGGGCCGCCCTGTGCCGGACGGCCCCTGTTTGGCACTATTAGTATACGGAGAACCTCAAAACGCAATACTTTGATGCGCTTAGAGGCCATTTCCAACTTAGACAGGCATGTTGTCAAACATGTCGTCAGCGTCATCTTCTTCCAGTTCCATCTCAAGTTTGAGAATGTCGTCAGGAACTGGTAACCCCAGAGAGCGCAGTTCTGCGATCTTGTCGCGCAGCTGCGATTGCAGAATATGCCGATCTTCAGGACGTTTCTCGATTTCGTCTAAGATCAGGGCAATGCCCGCTTTGAGTTGTTCAAAAGCCATATAGTCCTCCCATAACCTGGCTTTGCTGTCCTGCCCTACACAGCACAGCGTTTACAAAAAGGTGTCGCTGGCAACAGGTCCAACCGTTGAGGCGCGATCTCCTCTCCGCATTTCACACAAAAACCGTACGTGTCATTGGCAATCCGATCAAGCGCTGCGCGAATTTGTTCAATCTCGTGCAACCCTGAACTGCCCATCGATTCAAGGACTTCATCCTCTTCACGTTCGACGGCCAATTCTGACCAATCCGGGGAATTATGTGTGTCAAGTTCATCCTGAATAACATGCAAGCGCACGTCCAGTTCTTTCAGTCGGGCCAGCAATGTTGCTTTGCGAGTAGACAGGTCCACCATGCGCAACTCCTTTCCTGTTTCGACAGGTATTTTGGCATTATGGCGCCCGGGCGGCCTTGACCCACGTCAAACCCTTGGGATTGGGCTCTGGAATTATTCGCATTCACGTTTATATATGTTTGCGACACCCCGTGCTGCGTGAAGGAGCCAGCCCATGACACCCGAAATCACCGCCTTTTTCGATGAGGCTACGTTCACCGTTTCCTACGTTGTCCGCGATCCAAGTTCGAACAAATGCGCCATCGTGGATTCGGTACTGGACTTTGACTATGCCTCGGGGCGCACCGATACCACCTCGGCGGATCAGGTGATCGCCTTCGTTAAGGACAAGGGCTATGCGCTGGACTGGATTCTTGAGACCCATGTCCATGCCGACCACCTGTCAGCTGCCCCCTATATTCAGGAGCAACTGGGAGGCGAAATCGGCATCGGCGAAAAGATCAAAGTGGTTCAGGATACCTTTGGCAAAGTGTTCAACGAAGGCACCGCCTTTCGCCGCGATGGCAGCCAGTTTGACCGGCTGTTCCAGCAGGGCGACAGCTTTCATATCGGGCAAATGCGCGGCGATGTATTGCACACGCCGGGCCACACCCCGGCCTGCCTGACCTATGTGATCGGCGATGCGGCTTTTGTCGGGGACACGCTGTTTATGCCGGACTTTGGCACCGCACGCTGTGACTTCCCCGGCGGGTCCTCTGAAACGCTCTATAGCTCGATCCAGAAAATTCTGGCCCTGCCCGATGAGACCCGCATTTTCGTTGGCCATGACTATAAGGCCCCCGGACGCGAGGAATTCGCATGGGAAACCACGGTGGGCGAACAAAAGGCCAAGAACGTCCATGTTGGCGGCGACAATGAAAAAGAGGATTTCATCCGCATGCGCGATGCGCGTGATGCGACGCTGGGCATGCCCCGGCTGATTGTCCCTTCACTTCAGGTCAATATGCGGGCCGGTCAAATGCCCGAGCCCGAGGACAACGGGGCGATCTATCTAAAGGTTCCGGTGAATCTGCTGTAACGCGAACACAGCAGCACCAAAGCCTCAACAGCTTGCGTCAGGAAAGGGAACACGCGCCATGCTGGAACAAGACTGGATTTACGGATTTCTGGGCGGTTTGCTGATTGGCACCGGCGGGGCCGTATTTTTGTTGATGAACGGTCGGATCATGGGGGCCAGCGGCATCCTTGGCGGATTGCTGGATGGCTCGGGCCGCGCCAATGCGCGCGAGCGTCTGGCCTTTCTTGCCGGGACCATCTTGATGCCGATCCCGCTCTATCCGTTCTTTCGCTCGGTCGACACACATATCACCACAGATCTGACGGTGATTGTCCTGGGTGGACTGATGGTGGGGCTTGGCACGCGGCTGGCGAATGGCTGCACCTCGGGGCACGGGGTATGCGGGATTTCGCGGCTGTCCTTTCGCGGCATCAGCGCAACGGCCATCTATATTCTGATGGGCGGGTTCACCCTGTCAGTCCTGCGCCACATCTGGGGGGTGATCTGATGCGAATGATCTTTGCATTTCTGGCGGGCGCCCTGTTTGGCGCAGGCCTGTTCATTTCCGGCATGACCGACACCAGCAAGGTGCAGGGTTGGCTGGATGTATTCGGCGACTGGGACCCGACGCTGGCCTTTGTGATGGGCGGGGCGATCCTGCCCATGGCTGCTGCCTGGGCCTTTGCCAAAGGACGCAAGCCGGTGCTGGCCGACAGTTTTCCCAAACCGGTCGAGCCAAAGCTGGATCGCGGCTTGGTGTTTGGTTCCATGCTGTTTGGCGCGGGCTGGGCCCTGGTTGGGCTGTGCCCGGGGCCGGCGCTGGCCTCGCTATCTTATGGCGGCTGGGGGCACTGGGTGTTCATGGCGGCCATGTTGGCAGGCATGGGCCTGGCTGTGCCCGTACGGGCGCGCATTGACCTTACGGCCTAGCGCCGTTGACGCATCGGTATGGGCGGCAGCGTTACCCGAAATGACGCACCGCCCTGCCCCGGCAGATAGGTGATATCGCCGCCCAGTTTGGTCATGATCTCACGACAAATCGCCAGACCCAGACCGGCCCCGCCCGCCGCGTTGCCATCTGAAAGGCGGGCGAATTTCTCGAAGATAATGCTTTGGCTTTTGGTCGGAATGCCCGACCCGTTGTCGGTAAAGTCGACCGCAACGCGCCCGCCGGTTTTGCGCAACCTGATCGACAAGACAGGTTCTTCGGCGTCACAATATTTCTGCGCGTTGGCAATCAGGTTGATAAAGACCTGCGTCAGCCTGTCGGTGTCAGTGTGCAGGTCGATGTCCTCGGAAAGCTTGTCGCGCCGGATTCCCAGACGATCCCCCGATGGCAGGGTCGATGTCGTGGCCACGGCCTGATCAATCAGATCACCCAGATTGCCATCCTGTTCGGTCAGCGAAATCTGCGCATTCTCAAGCACGCTCAGGTCCAGCAAATCGTCCAGAAGACGTGTCAGGCGGATCGCTTCTTCATTGATGATCGAACTGTATTTCTGCGCGTCCTCGGCGTTCAACATCTCGTCCTCCATCAGAATCTCGGAAAAGGCCCGGATAGAGGTCATCGGCGTGCGTAGCTCGTGGCTGATCTGACTAAGAAAGGCGTCCTTCTGAATGGACAATTCAGTCAGCTTTTCATTGGCTTCGCGCAGCTGGCGCGCGGTGCGGGTCAGCTCATCTGACTTGGCTTTCAGCTGGTTGGAAGTCTCCATCATCTGGGCGGTTTCATCGGCCACCGCCATCAGATCACCCACCGAAACCGCCGTACGCCCAACGATTTGACCGATCATCGCATGGGCGGTTGCAGCGCCAACAGAGCCCGAGATTTGGCGCTCTAAGCGTTCAAGAAAACCCGGAGTGATATCAGGCAGATACCCCTTTTTTCCCTGCTCATTGGCGGCCTGCAGGAACAAGGCCTGCGCATCTTCGGCCCCCAAAATCCGCTGGGTCATCATCAAAAGGTCTTCGGCCTCGGCCCGGCTTTGCGCCCAGCCCTGCGCGCTGGTGGAATGTTCAAACACGTTGACGAACTGCGCGCCCTGCAAACGTTCCATGGGTGAAGGAAAGCCCAGCAACGACACGAACAGGAAGCCAAAGGTGTTCAGCGTCAAAGACCAGAACATCGCATGTACCAGCGGGTCCAGCCCCCCGACCCCGAACATGGATTGTGGGCGCAGCCACTCAAGCCCCCAAGGGCCGTTCACCATGATCGATTCGCTAAGGATGCCTCCGGGGCCAAAGCTGGGCAGGAACAGCGTGTAGGCCCAGACCAGCGAGCCTACCAGCAAGCCTACCAGCGCACCGCGCTTGGTCGCGCCGCGCCAGAAAATGCCGCCAATCATCGCCGGCAGCACCTGCGCCACGCCGGTGAACGAGATCAGACCGATAGACGCCAGCGCCTCGGAGCCGCCGGTCAAGCGGAAGTACAAATACCCCAGCACCAGAACACCGCCGATGGACAGACGACGCGACCGCAACAGCAGTTTACGTACGTCTCCCGACACCATTGCCCCTTCCTGGTTCTGCCAGTGCAACCACAACGGCATAACAATGTGGTTTGACACCATGGTCGCCAACGCAATGGAGGCGACGATCACCATAGAAGTGGCCGAACTGAACCCTCCCAAAAATGCCAGAGTCGCGAGCCCTTGCTGATCCATGCTCAGCGGGACGGTCAGAACGAACAGGTCGGGGTTGGCTGTGGCGGGCTGCGTGGCAAGCCCGGTCACGGCAATCGGCACAACGAACAGGCTGATCAGGCAAAGGTAAAGCGGAAAGGCCCACGACGCCGTTTCCACGTGGCGTTCATCTGCGTTCTCCACCACCAGAACCTGAAACATCCGCGGCAGGGTCAGAATGGCCGCCGCTGACAAGGCCGTCAGACCAACCCAACGTCCGGGGCGAAACTGCGCATCCGCAATCGGAGACTCTGCGATATCCTGCGCCATGGCACCGATACCGCCAGACACGCCCCAGACCACGAAAACCCCCACCGCGATCAGGGCGACCAGCTTAACCACGGCCTCGACAGCAATGGCGGTGACAACCCCATGGTGGCGTTCATTCGCGTCCAGATTTCGGGTGCCAAACAGGATGGTAAACAACGCCAGCCCGGCGGCGACCCACAGCGCGGTTGAGTTCATATCAGGCAGGCGCCAGCCGCCTTCGGCGGTTGATGCAAAGACTGAAAAAGACAGCGTAACTGATTGAAGTTGCAACGTAATATACGGAGTTGTCCCGATCACCGCCATCAGGGTTACAATGACGCCCAACACATTGGATTTACCATATCGAGACGAGATAAGGTCAGCGATTGAGGTGATGTGCTGGGTACGCCCGATCCGCACCAGCTTGCGCAACAACCACCACCAACCCACCAAAACCAGCGTCGGCCCCAGATAGATCGTCAGGTATTCCAAACCCGTGCGCGCCGCGTATCCCACGGCGCCGTAAAACGTCCATGCGGTGCAATAAACCGACAGCGACAGCGTATAGATCAGCGGCGAGCGTAGCCATTTCGCCCGCCCAGAGCGCGCCCGTCGTTCGGCCCAGAACGCCACGGCAAACAGCGCGACCACATACACCAGACACACAGTTACGAGGATGTTGAAATTAATCACGCGCCGTCGTCCTCGTCAGGTTCGGGCGTGTCCTCTTCTACTCCGATTTGGCGCGTAAAAAAGAACGCGCCAAGGATCAAAAACAGCCAGACTAAGAACAGATACACCAGCTGGCCGCCCAGCCGGGGTTCTTGTTCGCTCCACTGCTGGAGCGGCGGCAGCATGATCAAAAACAGGCCGAATATCGGCAACAGACGCGCCCCATCGCGCATCCGGCGACGGCGATAGTTGCGCCGCGCCACAAACAGAGGCCGATGGGACGGTTTCACGCCTCGGCCAGCTCGCGCACCGCATCAAGAACATCCGCATTGGAAAACGGCTTGCTCATGAAGCGACTTACCCCAAGCTGTTCGGCCATCTCACGGTCCTTTGTCTGCCCTTTCGCCGTCAGCATTAAAACCGGCGTCCGGTTCAGGTTCGATGCCCCGCGTATGTCACGCAGAATATCGAATCCGCTGCGCCCGGGCAGCATGACATCCAGAATAACAACATCCGGCATGTGGTCGCTGACCGCGTCCAGTGCCGTCAGCCCGTCTGAATGCGTGCGCACAGACCAACCATCGCGCGATAGAATAAATCGAATGGCCTCAATTATATTTGGCTCATCCTCAATCAGAAGAACGTCTCTCCCCATACGTTTCCTCCCCTCCCTGTGTGCCTCTCGGCAGATTTATTAGACTATCGGCTTATTCCCGGCGACTGTCAAAACCCATCCGCAAGGATTGATGGCTCTCGACGTGCGACACAATCACCACGCGGACATATTCGACAGCTTGTTCCTACTGGTTGTGGCGGGCTGGAGGGCGTCTGGGCGGCGGGCACGATCAGCATCGACGCCTCAAGTACCTGCGGGCCATTGAAATCCTGCGTAAAAAGCGGCTGACAGATGGCAAACGTGGTAAAGCGCTCTGGTGGGCGGCCAGCCTGTTCCAGTTCAGCCTTGATCGGTGTCATCGGGCGCGACAAGGACTGATAAAGTGGCCAGAGGGGGCAAGCCGCACCAAACCGCGGCAAGCGAAAACCTTCCACCGGCTTTCGGAAAGTCAGCGTGCCCGACCCGTCACAGATCGCCAAACCGATTCTTTGGTGCATCTGATCTTCGGGCATGCAGGCAAGGCGGCGGAACACAGTGGCGGCGTCTGTGCCAAACTGCAGCGCAAGCTGCCCCGGATCAACCAAGGCCTCTTGGGCCATTGGGGCAAAGCGCTCCAGCGGCAGTTTGGCTGCATCCTGCATGTATCGCTCAAAATATGCCCGGGCCATTTCACGGGCGGACCTGGTGCTCAACTCGGGGGCGTTCTGGATCAAGGTGTTGGGGTCCAGCTTTCCCTGTTCCAGTTCAGGCAAATGATAGCCGCGCTTTTCCAGATAGGTTTCCAGCTCTTCGCGCGGCGAACTGTACCAACTGTCTTCGCCATCGGTATCGTCCAGATAATCCACCAGCGCCTGCGCCCCGTCATTCAGACGCTGGCTTTCATCTACGAGGTTTCGCAGAAATCGCGCCTGCCATTCTGGGTCGATATCTTTGGTGTCAGAAAGAATTGCCGCCGAAGAGCTGATCGCCGTCACCGTTGACAGGATTTCGTGCAAGGAGGCCGACAAGAACGGGTCATGGGTCATACGTTCGGTCAGCATCTCGACGATACGTTCCAGCTCGTCGACACGGCGCGACTTGTCAGACAGCAATTGCGCCCATCCGGGAAAGCGCCCGGCAAATTCTTCAGTACGGGACAATTCCGCCGGCGACCCCGTCGCCACGCCCGAGGCTTCACGCAAGGCTTCAAGCAGAGCAGTCTCGGCGCCTTCCGTTAGGGCAGATGCCTCGACGTCCAGCTTGCGCGCAAGGTCAACCAGCAGTTTGCCGCCGATTCTGCGCCGGTTATGTTCGATAAGATTGAGGTAAGACGGCGAAATGCCCACATCACGGGCAAGATCCGCCTGCCGCATGCCAATCAACATGCGGCGTTCGCGGATACGTGTGCCTGTCAATGCTCCTCGCGACATGTGGAAAACTCCGGTTATTCCAAGGACTTTCTGCGCCTGCGTGATAATAACTTTACAAATCGCCGCAGTGCAATGTGTATTAGTTTACAAAAAAATTGTTTTAAGAAAAGCAGTTGTTGCGAAATTTTCGGTCTACCCGCGATACTCAAAGCACCTTGTAAAAAGGGAGTAGTCCGCGCGGAGGAGGCGCGGATTGCGTTTTTAAACATGGGAGGAATTCATGTCCAAATCTACTCTTACACGCCGTGGCGTCCTTAAGACCGGTGCTGTTGCAGGTGCAACCCTTGCAACTCCGACGATCTTTACGGCGGGTTCGGCCGCGGCTTATACCAACGAGCCGACTGGCTCGACGGTTAAGTTCGGTTTCAACGTCCCTCAAACCGGCCCCTACGCCGAAGAAGGTCTTGATGAACTGCGCGCGCAGGAACTGGCCATTGAGCACATCAATGGTATGGGTGACGGCGGTGCGCTGAACACTTTCACGTCCAAAGCACTGGGCGGCGACGGCGTTCTGGGCAAAAAGGTGGAGTTCGTAACAGGCGACACCCAGACCAAATCAGACGCAGCACGTGCATCGGCTAAGTCGATGATCGAAAAAGACGGCGTTGTAATGATCAACGGCGGCTCGTCCTCGGGTGTGGCCATCGCGGTTCAGGGCCTGTGCCAAGAAGCTGGCATCATCTTCATGGCGGGTCTGACCCACTCCAACGACACCACCGGTAAGGACCGCAAGGCCAACGGTTTCCGTCACTTCTTCAACGCCTATATGTCGGCCGCTGCGCTGGCACCGGTGCTGAACAAAGAGTACGGCTCGGATCGTCGCGCTTATCACCTGACCGCAGACTACACCTGGGGTTGGTCGCAGCAGGAATCGATCGCAGCCGCGACCGAAGCCATGGGCTGGCAGACCGTCAACAACGTGCTGACACCGCTGGCGGCAACGGACTTCTCGTCCTATATCGCACCGGTTCTGAACTCGGGCGCAGACGTGCTGGTTCTGAACCACTACGGCGGCAACATGGTGAACTCGCTGACCAACGCGATCCAGTTCGGCCTGCGCGACAAGCAGGTGAACGGCAAGAACTTCGAGATCGTTGTTCCGCTGTACTCCGAACTGATGGCTGCTGGTGCAGGCGAAAACATCAAAGGCGTGTACGGTTCGATGAACTGGAACTGGCAGCTGACCGATGAAGGCACCAAAGCTTTCGTTCAGTCGTTCGGTCAAAAGTACGGTCGTCCGCCGTCAAACTCGGCTCAGACCTGCTATGCGCAGACCATCCTGTACGCCGATGCTGCGGCACGCGCCGGTTCGTTCAACCCCTGTGCCATCGCAGAAGCCCTGGAAGGCTTCGAATTCGATGGTCTGGGCAACGGTCCGACCCTGTACCGCGCCGACGATCACCAGTGCTTCAAAGACGTGCTGGTCATGAAAGGCCGCGACAACCCAACCAGCCAGTACGATACGCTGGAACTGGTTGAGAAGACTCCGGTTGCTCAGGTCACCTATGATGCGAACCACGCCATGTTCGGTGGTGATGCCGCAACGCTGGGCACCTGCAACGCTGGCGCCTGATTTCGCTCCTGTCCGGTCGCGCGCATGCCGCGCGGCCGGATCATCGCCGCCCCGGCGCCTACCCGGCCCCGGGCGTAATGCATCCAAGACAACATAGGGATGAGGACCGATGGACGCGATCCTTCTGCAAACTCTCAACGGGCTCGACAAGGGCTCTGCCTATGCGCTGATCGCGCTGGGCCTCACGCTTATCTTCGGCACACTGGGCGTGGTGAACTTCGCGCATGGCGCGCTGTTTATGATTGGCGCCTTTTGCGCCGTGACTGTGTCACGCATTCTCAATCTGTCCTACGAGACAGTTGACCCCACTAAAACCGACTTTCTTGGCAACCCGCTGAAAGTCAAAACCCCGTATCTTGAAGGCTGGTTTGGGCCGGAATTCGGCGGCGCGCTGATCGACTGGTCCGTGCCCTTAGCGATTATTTTTGCCATTCCGATCATGGTCTTCGTGGGCTTCGCGATGGAGCGCGGCCTGATCAAACACTTCTATAAGCGCCCCCACGCCGACCAGATTCTGGTGACCTTTGGCCTGGCCATCGTGCTCCAGGAAGTGGTGAAGTACTTCTATGGTGCAAACCCGATCCCGACCCCGGCACCGGATGCGCTGAAAGGCTCGGCTGATCTGGGTGTTCTGATCGGGCTTGATCCGAACGCGGTGATCTATCCGGTCTGGCGACTGGTGTATTTCGGCTTTGCCGCCTTAATCGTCGGCGCGGTCTTTGCCTTCTTGCAGTTCACCACCTTCGGGATGGTGGTTCGTGCAGGGATGGCCGATCGTGAAACCGTTGGGCTTTTGGGCATCAACATCGACCGTCGCTTTACCATCATGTTCGGCATCGCTGCTGCCGTGGCGGGGCTTGCAGGTGTGATGTACACGCCGATCAACTCTCCGAACTATCACATGGGGATGGACTTCCTTGTGCTGAGCTTCGTTGTGGTTGTTGTGGGCGGTATGGGCTCTTTGCCCGGCGCCGTTCTGGCGGGTTTCCTGCTGGGTATCCTGGAAAGCTTTGCCTCTATGAACGAGGTCAAATCCATCCTGCCCGGCATCGACCAGATCATCATCTACATGGTTGCAATCATCATCCTTCTGACCCGCCCCCGCGGTCTGATGGGTCGCAAAGGCGTGATGGAGGATTAAGACATGCTCGGACTCAATAAAAAAGACACGTCCCTATTGCTGATCGTTGCTGGTCTGGCCCTGTTTGCGCCGTTCCTGCTGAACCCCTTCCCTGCGGATAGTGGTCTGGCACAGTTCAACGCGGGCTATCCTGACCTGATGCAGCGTTTTGTCATCTTTGGCATTTTCGCGATTGGCTTCAACATCCTGTTCGGCCTGACCGGCTATCTTTCCTTCGGTCACGCAGCCTTTCTGGGTGTCGGTTCCTACTGCGTGGTCTGGATGTACAAGCTGGTAGACTACAATGTGATCTGGGGCCTGCCCCTGGCCATCGTGGTCTCGGCGCTGTTCTCGCTGCTGATCGGCTTTGTGTCGCTGCGCCGTTCGGGAATTTACTTCTCGATCCTGACGCTGGCGTTTGCGCAGATGTCGTTCAACCTTGCCTATTCGGTGCTGACCCCAATCACCAACGGGGAAACCGGTCTGCAGGTGTACAGCAATGATCCGCAAGTGCTGTTGGGCGCGACGGAACCTAACGCGCCACACCTGTTTGGCATCGTCATGAACCAGTCCAAGACCCTGTCTATGGGCGCATGGGAATTCACCTTCAACAACGGCTACTACTTCTGCGCCGTGATCCTGATGGTGGTATTCTATCTGGCCATCCGCATCTTCCGCTCCCCGTTTGGGATGATGCTGCGTGCCGTAAAGACCAACCAAACCCGGATGAACTATACCGGGCTGTCGCCGCGTCCCTACACGCTGGCAGCCTTTGTGATCTCGGGTATGTATGCTGGTCTGGCCGGTGGCCTGATGGCTGCGATGGACCCGCTTGCAGGCGCCGAGCGCATGCAGTGGACCGCCTCGGGCGAGGTCGTTCTTATGACCATCCTTGGCGGCGCAGGCACATTGCTTGGTCCGGTTCTGGGGGCTGGCTTCATCAAATACTTCGAAAACATCTTCTCGAAGATCAACGATGGTGTGTTGCACAGCTGGTTCAGCTTCCTGCCCGATGGCATGGAAAACCTGCTGGTCGGTATCGTGCATCCGTTCGTGGGCAAAGGCTGGCATCTGACGCTGGGTCTGCTGTTCATGGCCGTTGTGATCTTCCTGCCCGGTGGGCTGATGGAAGGTGGCGAACGTTTGAAGAAGCGGTTTAGCAAGACGCCCGAGGTCAAAGACCCCGAGCATCGTCCCGAAGACAAACCCCACGTGGCTGAATAAGGAGGACTGACAGATGGGAATTCTTGAAGTCAAAGGTGTGGGCAAACGCTTCGGCGGCCTTCAGGCACTGGGCGATGTGAACCTCTCGGTAGAGGAAAACAGCGTCCACGCCATCATCGGCCCCAACGGCGCCGGCAAGTCTACCTTGCTGAACTGCCTGGTGGGAAAACTGATCCCCGACACCGGATCGGTGATGTTCGAAGGTCAAAGCGTGCTGGGCCGCAAACCGCATGAGATCAACCAGATGGGGATTTCACGCGTGTTCCAGACGCCTGAGATCTTCGGCGATCTGAGCGTCCTCGAAAACGTGCTGATCCCCTGCTTTGCCAAACGCGACGGCTCGTTCCGTATGCATGCGTTTGAATCGGTCTCCCGCGAGGGAGAGATGGTCGATAAGGCAATGGCGATGCTGGAAGACGTAAACATGGCTGATAAAAAGGACATGAACTCGGCTTCTATGTCGCGCGGGGACAAACGCCGACTCGAGATGGCCATGTGTCTGGTGCAAGAGCCAAAGCTCTTGCTACTGGACGAACCCACTGCGGGCATGGCGCGTGCAGATACCAACAACACGATCGATCTTCTCAAGGAAATCAATGAGAAGCGCGCGATCACCATGGCAATCATTGAACATGACATGCATGTGGTGTTCTCTTTGGCAGAGCGGATCACCGTTTTGGCGCAGGGCACCCCGTTGGTTGAGGACACGCCGGAAAACATCAAAGGGCATCCTAAAGTACGAGAAGCCTACTTGGGCGAAAGCGCGTAAAAGGAGAAGTGAGATGAATGTAAAACCGGACTTTTCCAAAAACGCCAATATGGCGGCAACTGCCCCGGCCTTCTTGTCGGTCTGGGATTTGCACGCCTATTACGGCGAAAGCTATATCGTCCAGGGCGTGAACTTTAACGTTCACGAAGGGGAAATCCTTGCCTTGTTGGGACGTAACGGTGCCGGGAAAACATCAACCTTGCGGGCACTTGCCCGCTTGGATGACCCGCAGGTCACCCACGGCGAGATCTGGCTTGATCACCAGCCGCTGCACCAGATGACCTCGCACGAGGCTGCGGCGGTTGGCATCGGGCTTGTGCCCGAAGACCGCCGGATTATTCCCGGGCTGACCGTCGAGGAAAACCTTGAACTGGCTCAGATTGCCCCGCCGATTGGCTGGTCCATCGACCGCCTGTATGAACTGTTCCCCCGTCTAGGTGAACGGGCCAAACAGGAAGGTGTGACCCTGTCGGGCGGCGAGCAGCAGATGCTTGCAATCGCGCGAGCGCTGGCGCGCGACATCAAAGTTCTGCTGCTGGATGAACCCTATGAAGGCCTGGCTCCTGTGATCGTGGATGAGATCGAAAAGACGCTGATCCATATCAAGGAACAAGGCATCACCACAGTTATTGTGGAACAGAACGCAATACGTGCATTGGAGTTGGCTGACCGGTCCGTTATCCTGGATACGGGTCAGATCGTCTTTGATGGCACTGCTGCTGAAGTGCTGGAAAACGAGGCGTTGCGCGCCGAGTATCTGGCCATTTGATCTGCATGCCGGATGGGTCTCATCCGGTGTGTATTTAAGCCCGTGTGCCGGACGGTTTTCCGCCCGGCCACATTCACACTCATACGACCCGTTTACGGGGGGAGATCTTCATGAGCGACAAGACCTATCCACCTAGCGCAGAGCTTGCGGCCAGCGCCCACATCAATGCCGAAAAGTACGACGAGATGTACGCTGCGTCGATTGCTGACCCGGACGCATTCTGGGACGAGCAAGGCAAGCGCCTAGATTGGATCAAGCCCTACACCAAAGTTAAAAACACCTCCTTTGAGCCCGGCAACATTGATATTAAATGGTACGAAGATGGTACGCTGAACGTTGCAGCCAACTGCATCGACCGCCATCTGGAAACCCGCGGTGATCAGACCGCAATTATTTTCGAGCCGGATGATCCGGCTGAAGAATCCCAGTACATCACCTATAAAGAGCTGCACAAAAGCGTCTGCCGCATGGCCAACATCCTTGAAGATCTGGGTGTACGCAAAGGCGACCGTGTGGTGCTGTATCTGCCGATGATCCCTGAAGCTGCTTACGCGATGCTGGCCTGTGCCCGCATTGGTGCGATCCACTCGATCGTGTTTGCTGGCTTCTCGCCCGATGCACTGGCTGCCCGCGTCAATGGCTCGGATGCCAAAGTCATCATCACTGCTGACTACGCCCCGCGCGGTGGCCGTAAAACGCCGCTCAAGTCGAATGCAGACGAAGCCCTGCTGCATTGCAAGGACAGCGTCAAATGTCTGGTCGTCAAGCGCACCGGTGGCCAAACCACTTGGGTCGATGGCCGTGACTTCGACTATAACGAGCTGGCGCTGGAGGCCGATGAATACTCCAAACCCGCCGAGATGAACGCCGAAGATCCGCTGTTCATCCTCTACACCTCGGGCTCGACCGGTCAGCCCAAAGGCGTTGTGCACTGCACCGGCGGCTATCTGGTGTATGCCTCCATGACTCAGGAAATCGTCTTTGACTATAAAGAAGGCGACATCTTCTGGTGTACCGCTGACGTGGGCTGGGTCACCGGCCACAGCTATATCGTTTATGGCCCGCTGGCCAATGGTGCGACCACCATCATGTTCGAAGGTGTGCCGACCTACCCCGATGCGGGCCGTTTCTGGGCCGTCTGCGAAAAGCACAAGGTCAACCAGTTCTACACCGCACCGACCGCGATCCGCGCCCTGATGGGTCAGGGTACCGAGTGGGTCGAAAAGTACGACCTGTCTGACCTGCGCATCCTGGGTTCGGTGGGTGAGCCGATCAACCCCGAAGCCTGGAACTGGTACAACGACGTGGTCGGCAAGGGCAAATGCCCGATCGTCGACACCTGGTGGCAGACCGAAACCGGCGGTCACATGATGACCCCCCTGCCCGGCGCCCACGCGCTGAAGCCCGGCTCGGCCATGAAACCCTTCTTCGGTGTCAAAACCGTCGTTCTGGACCCGCACACGGGCGAAGAGATCGAGGGCAACGGCGTCGAAGGCGTTCTGTGTATCGCTGACAGCTGGCCGTCGCAGATGCGGACCGTCTGGGGCGACCACGAGCGTTTCGAGAAGACCTATTTCTCGGACTACAAAGGCTACTACTTTGCCGGTGACGGCTGCCGTCGCGACGAAGACGGTGACTATTGGATCACCGGCCGTGTGGATGACGTGATCAACGTATCGGGTCACCGCATGGGCACGGCCGAGGTCGAAAGCGCGCTGGTTGCCCACGCCAAAGTGGCCGAGGCCGCCGTGGTTGGCTATCCGCATGACATCAAAGGTCAGGGCATCTATTGCTATGTGACCCTGATGAACGATGTCGAGCCGACCGAGGAACTGCGCAAGGAACTGCGCACCTGGGTCCGTACCGAGATCGGTCCGATCGCAGCCCCCGACCTGATCCAATGGTCGCCCGGCCTGCCCAAAACCCGTTCGGGCAAAATCATGCGCCGCATCCTGCGCAAAATCGCCGAAGACGATTTTGGCGCACTGGGCGATACCTCGACCCTGGCCGATCCGTCGGTTGTGGACGATCTGATCGAAAACCGCATGAACCGTCAGGACGCCTGATAGGTCCAAAAGAACAAGAGCGCCTCTTCAGTGAGGCGCCCTTCCCGGTCAGCGCAGCGATGCGCTGGCCTTTTTCTTTATTAGCACCCCGGCGGGGTTACGGTGGTGGCATGATGGCTGATTTCAGCCACGCCGGGTTCGCATTGGCCGATCTCTTCTTCCAACTGGGTCGTACACCCCATCAGCGACAGGGCCAAGCCAAGGGTGATTGCGATCTGCTTAAGGGTCATGTGGGGTCTCCGCCATGTCAAACGGCCTGAGCGCCGTCAGCAGAAGGATACCACCTGAACCGATTGGTTTACCTTGACCGGAATCAAGCCGTTGCCCGCAATGCATCATCAATGGTGGTGATCAGTTGATCTATCTGCGCCTTGTCGATGATCAATGGCGGCGACAACGCGATGATGTCGCCAGTGGTTCGGATCAGACAGCCGGCCTCCCAACATTTCAGGTACACATCAAAGGCGCGCTTTGTGGGTTCATCGGGCAGCGGCGCAAGTTCAATCGCACCGACCATCCCAAGGTTGCGGATGTCCACCACATGGGGTGCATCACGCAGACTATGCAGCGCGTCCTCCCAGTAGGGGGCCAGTTCAGCGGCGCGCGCAAACAGCCCTTCTTCGCGGTAGGTTTCCAAGGTTGCAACCCCTGCCGCCGACGCCAGCGGATTGCCCGAATAGGTATAGCCGTGGAACAGCTCAATCATATGATCCGGGCCCTGCATGAACGCCTCGTGGATATGCGATCCGCACAGCACCGCCCCCATCGGCACAGCGCCGTTGGTCAGCCCTTTGGCGGTGGTGATCAAATCCGGAGTTACCCCAAAGTAATCCGCCGCAAATGGCGCCCCCAGACGGCCAAATCCGGTGATGACCTCGTCAAAGATCAATAAGATTCCATGCCGGTCGCATATTTGGCGCAACTTTTGCAGATAGCCCTTGGGTGGCATGATCACCCCAGCCGACCCCGCCATCGGTTCAACAATCACCGCGGCGATGGTTTCGGGGCCGTGCAATTGGGCGATGCGTTCCAGATCGTCGGCCAAATCAGCGCCGGTATCCGGAATACCGCGGATGAAACGGTGTTCAGGCAGATAGGTATGGGGCATGTGATCCACCCCTCCCAGCAAACCGCCAAAGAACTTGCGGTTGTTGACGATCCCGCCAACCGAAATCCCGCCAAAGTTCACCCCGTGATAGCCCTTTTCTCGGCCGATCAAGCGCGTGCGCTGCCCTTCGCCGCGCATCCGATGGTAGGCCAGCGCAATCTTCAACGCGGTTTCCACGCTTTCCGAGCCGGAATTGGTGAAAAACACGTGCTCCAGGCCTTCGGGCGCCATGTCACGCAGACTGTTGGCCAGTTCGAACACTTTGGGATGGCCCATCTGGAACGCCGGGGCGTAGTCCATCTCGCCCGCTTGCTTTTGGATGGCCTCTACAATCTTGGGTCGGTTGTGACCGGCATTGCAGCACCACAATCCGGCGGTCCCGTCCAGAATATCCCGCCCGTCATCACTTTTGTAATGCATGCCATCGGCCCCCACGACCATCCGTGGGGCGGCCTTGTACTGCCGGTTCGCAGTAAAGGGCATCCAATAGGCCGAAAGATCATTCGGGGCGGGCTTGTGATGCGTATCCATTGTCAAACCTTCTTGAAGAACACGGGGTGTCGGGTCGGCTTAGGCTAGCACTGGTGTTATAACAGTCAAGGCAAAGCGACGCTGGACACTGACCCCGGCGTGCTCTTTAAACAGAGTATGACCCAAACGCGCCAACCTAAAACCCGAATTCAGCAAAAGAACACCAGCGCCATTCTGGATGCTGCGCTGGACGTGTTCTCGCAATACGGATTTCGTGGATCAACTCTGGACCAGATCGCCGACAAGGCTGGCCTGTCCAAGCCGAACCTGCTGTATTACTTCCCGTCCAAAGACGCCATACATGCCGCGTTGCTGGAACGTATTCTGGACACCTGGGACGAGCCATTGGCCCAGATAGACCCGGACGGCGATCCCGAAGAAGAGATCATGCGTTACGTGATGAGCAAATTGGAAGCCGCGCGGGATTATCCGCGCGAAAGCCGCCTGTTCGCCAACGAAATCCTGCATGGCGCGCCCAACATCAAATCCTTGCTGGAAGGCGAAATCAAAGACCTTGTCGATGAAAAGGCCGCCGTTATTCAGGGCTGGGTGGATACGGGCAAGATTGCCGATCTGCATCCCTATCACCTGATTTTCTCGATCTGGGCGCTGACGCAAAACTATGCCGACTTTGACGTTCAGGTGCGTGTCACCCTTGGCGAAGAAGGCCAGGATCCTTTCCCGGGCGCTGAAACTTTTCTGCGTGGGCTATTCCACAAATTGCTACGACCCAGTTAATTATTATAGATAAATTATTTCTTTAAATCTATTAAACTGCCAGAATTGACAGTTTTGCCGGTTTTTCCCCCTTCGACTCGCTTTAAACAAACCGGGCAATCGCGTATAAGCGCGGGACAATAGAAATGACGATACCCGGCAATACGGGCGCATGACCACCGATCGAGGACAGCATGACCAAACTATCCCATGACGCGGACGTAGCCTTCATTCAGGCTCTGGCCGAACTGCTGCGTGAAAACGACCTGACCGAACTGCAGGTCAAACGCGAATACGCCGAAGATGACAGCCTTGATGTGCGCGTGTCGCGCGCCAAGGAAGTTGTCGCCGCCGTTGCCGCGCCTGCCGCGGCCCCGGTTGCAGCTGCAGCCCCTGCCGCGGCGCCTGCCGCTGCTGCGCCGGCGGCTCAGGAAGACCCAGCACAAATGCCGGGCGCTGTGACCTCGCCGATGGTGGGCACCGCCTATTTGCAGCCGGAACCAGGCGCGAAGTCTTTCGTGCAGGTCGGCGATCAGGTGTCCGAAGGCCAGACCGTGCTGATCATCGAAGCGATGAAGACGATGAACCAGATTCCGGCGCCCCATTCAGGCACCGTCAAGCGCATCCTGATCGAAGACGGCACGCCCGTTGAATTCGGCGCGCCTCTGATGATCATCGACTAAGGCGCACAATATGTTTGAAAAAATCCTGATCGCCAACCGTGGGGAAATCGCGTTGCGGGTCATCCGCGCCTGTCGCGAAATGGGGATCAAATCGGTTGCGGTGCATTCCACCGCAGATGCCGATGCGATGCATGTGCGCATGGCCGACGAGGCCGTGTGTGTCGGCCCGGCCCCGGGGACCGAAAGCTATCTTTCCATTCCCGCCATCGTTTCCGCCTGCGAGATCACCGGCGCAGACGCCATCCATCCCGGGTACGGCTTCTTGTCGGAAAACGCGAACTTCGTTCAGATCGTACAGGACCACGATATCGCCTTTATCGGCCCGACGGCGGAACACATCCGCATCATGGGTGACAAGATCACCGCCAAGGAGACGATGAAGAAACTGGGCGTGCCCTGCGTGCCCGGCTCGGACGGCGGCGTGCCAACGCTGGAAGAGGCCCGCAAGGTAGCCGCTGAAATCGGGTACCCCGTGATCATCAAAGCCACCGCCGGTGGCGGTGGGCGCGGCATGAAGCTGGCCAAGACTGCAGATGATCTGGACGAGGCATTCCAGACCGCCCGCGCAGAGGGCAAAGCCGCCTTTGGCAACCCCGAGGTCTATATCGAAAAGTACCTTGGCAAGCCGCGCCACATCGAAATTCAGGTGTTTGGCGATGGCAAAGGCAATGCCGTACATCTGGGCGAGCGTGACTGTTCGCTGCAGCGTCGCCACCAGAAAGTCTTTGAAGAGGCCCCCGGCCCCGCCATTGATCCCGAAACCCGCGCCCGGATCGGTCAGGTTTGTGCCGATGCGGTTGCTGGCATCAACTATATCGGCGCAGGCACCATCGAGTTTCTGTTTGAAGACGGTGAGTTTTATTTCATCGAGATGAACACCCGCCTTCAGGTGGAACACCCGGTGACCGAAGGTATTTTCGGGGTTGATCTGGTACGTGAACAGATCCGGGTGGCCGAAGGTCTGCCGCTGTCGTTCAGTCAGGACGATCTGGAGATCAACGGCCATTCCATCGAAGTGCGGATCAACGCTGAAAAGCTGCCTAACTTTTCGCCCTGTCCGGGGAAAATCTCGGCGTTCCACGCGCCGGGCGGCCTTGGCGTACGGATGGATTCGGCGCTGTATGACGGCTATTCGATCCCGCCTTACTATGACAGCCTGATCGGCAAGCTGATCGTCCATGGCCGCGACCGGAACGAGGCTCTGGCCCGTCTGAACCGCGCCCTCGGAGAGCTGATCATCGACGGTATCGACACCACCGTGCCGCTGTTTCACGCCCTGTTGCAGGAAGCCGACATCCAGAGTGGAGATTACGATATCCACTGGCTGGAACACTGGCTGGAAAGCAACCTGACCGATTGACCATGGCACAGCAGCCCCTGACAGCCGAGCTGTTGCTGCATGCCTATTCGGTTGGCATCTTTCCGATGTCTGAACACCGGGACGATCCAGAGGTTTTCTGGGTCGACCCTCTTCATCGCGGGGTACTCCCGCTGGATGGGTTCCGCATCTCGAAATCGTTAAAGAAAGCGATCCGACGCCCCGATTACCGTGTGGCGGTGGATACGGCCTTTTCAGATGTGGTGCGCGCTTGCGCTGATCGCGATGAAACATGGATCAACGAGACGATCTTTGATCTTTGCGGCCAGCTACACGATCTTGGCGCGGCCCATTCCTTCGAGCTATGGCAGGACGACAGGTTGGTTGGCGGGGCTTACGGCGTGGCTTTGGGGGGGGCATTCTTTGGCGAAAGCATGTTTTCAGCCCGGCGCGATGCGTCAAAGATTGTGCTGGCCTATCTTGTGGACCATCTGCGCCAAGCCGGGTTTACCCTGCTGGATACGCAGTTCATCACGCCGCATCTGGAAAGTTTAGGGGCAATCGAAATCCCGCGTGACGACTATCGGGCGCAACTGGCCAAGGCGCTGGAATTGGACACGGATTTCGGCGCTGTACCCGTGCCCGATGCTCACTCGCTGCTGCAGCGCATGACCCAGACGTCGTAACGCGGATGATCCAGCGCTGACAGGGCCGGGCTTGATGCAAACATCCACCCCGCAAAGGTATCTACCTGCGCCCCGACATTGCGCACCTGTACATAGGCATAGGCATCAGACGAGGGGTTATCCGCCGGATAGCGGCATTCGCCCAGCGTGATTTCAATGCGGCCAAAGCCTGTGGTCTGACCGTTGGCCAGCTCCATATCATTGAGCGCGCCCGAGACACGGTCCAGCACACGCAAAACGGCACCGGGTGCGGCTTCAGCCTTTTCTTCCTCAATCTGCGGGATCGGGGCAAAGCCTGCGTCTGCGGCCTCTTCCGGGGTCAGGGGTTCCAGGCTGATTTCTGGATCAAGGGCAGTATCAGTATCGCTTAGCCCCATGTCTGGCGGAATCGGCGCATCCAATCCGATCTGTGGCTCTTGGATGTCGTCCAGCGGAATGACCTCGATCGTTTCCTGACTGAAAGCCGGGCCGGCAATCAGCAGCGCACAAACCGGCAACGCCCGAATCATTGTGTCGCCTCACCATCATCGCGCGATACGAATTTCATCAACAAGGTCACAAGACTGACAGAGCCTTGGGTGTCTTCGATTTCGCCGCCCGGTTCGATGTTGAACGGGGACCCGCCCGGCAGAATCTCAACGAAATTTCCGCCCAGCAGGCCTTCGGAAGAAATCAGGATCGCACTGTCATCGGGCAGCTCCAGCGCGCTATCTACCGTGAAAGTCGCATCGGCGCGGAACGTCAGCGGGTTCAGTTCCAGCTCGGTGATCGACCCGACTTTGACACCCGCCATCTTGACTTCGGTGCCTACGGAAACCCCCTGAACCGAGCGAAACGAGGCCGTCAATTCATAGTTGTCGCTGCTGCTGTTTCCCACCCCGGTGGCATTGCCCAGATACAGGACAAATCCAACGGCCGCGGCCAGCACAGCCCCCCCAACAGCGATCTCTGTTTTGCTTTCAGACATGGTTACTCGGGCTGCCAGGCCTCGTAATCACGGCGATCCGCCGGAGCGGCTTGCCGCAAAGACCCTGCCGGTGCATAGGCCATTGCAGTGCCGGTCAGATTTTCCTGATGCGGCTTTTCCCACGTTTTATGCACCAAAGGTGCATCGGTGGGCGCTTCTTTAAAGGTAAAGTGCAGCCAGCCATGCCAGTCGGGGTCGATGCGGCTGGCCTCGACCTCACCGTCATAGATCACCCAACGGCGCTTACCATCGCGGGTTTCATAAAAGACATTGCCCTGCGTATCTTCGCCCACTTTGACGCCCTTGCGCCACGTGAACAACTGCGTGCCGATGGTCTGGTCATTCCACCAGGTTACCAGGCGCAAAACAGTGTTGATGATCCCCATGATCCCTCCGGCCTTTGCATGCCTGTCCTATATGGATCAACCACGCGCTCAGGTCCAGAGCGAACACCCGCGCTGAGGCGGTTGGTCGCTTATCCTTGTTTGGCTGTGACCTCAATTTCGATTTTCATCTCTGGTTCCATCAATGGGCAGGAAATCATCGTCGCCGCCGGGCGGACTTCGCCAAAGAAACCCTGCAGCACAGGCCAGCATTTCTCGAAATCCTGAGCGTCAGGCAGGATATAGCGCACACGGGTCACATTCTCCATCGTTGCCCCGGCCTGTTCCAGCGCGCCTTGAATGGTGGTCAATGCGTTGCGGCACTGATCGGCCACCTCGGAGGGCAGGGTCATGGTCTGATAGTCATACCCGGTGGTGCCCGACACAAACACCCAGCCATCCTGAACCACCGCGCGCGAGTATCCGATTTGCGCCTCGAACGGTGAGCCGGAAGAGATAAGTTTACGGGTCATGACGATGTCCTTACTGCAGTGGTGTTTGATGTGTCCTAGCCGGGTTTCCCCGCAAAGACCATTGCAATAGACGATGGTCTTGCGCAGTCTTCGCAGACGACCAACGGAGATCGTCATGAAGCCCCGTATTCTAACCCTCTGCGCCCTTGCCGTTGCCCCCCTGCCCGCCCTGGCGGATGACGCCTGGGTCGAGGCCAACACCATCGGGATTTTCTATCACGAGCTGGGCCATGCGGTGATCGACGTCGAGGGTGTTCCTATTTTCGGTCAGGAGGAGGACGCCGCAGATGTGTTTTCGATCTTTCTGATCGACGCTCTGTTCGAGGAAGAAACCGCCATTGACCTTGCCTATGACGCATCGTTCGGATTCTGGGGAGAGGTCGAAGCGCGTGAAGACGCCCGAGAAGATGTCGCCTGGTGGGACGAACATGGTCCAGACGAGCAACGGTTCTACAACACGGCCTGCATCTTCTACGGTGCCAACCCCGACAGCCGCGATGACTTCGCTCAAGACATGGGCCTGCCCGAAGAACGCGCCGAATATTGCGACTTTGAGTATGACCAAGCCAACGCCAGCTGGGGCGCGGTACTGGACGATATGATCGATCGCGGCCCCGGCGACAGTCTGAAACTTGTCGAGGCCCCCGTGGGCTTGATCGCAGACGTTCTGCGGGCTGAAATCGACGCGCTAAATGGTCTGCTGGCCCTTGCTGAACCGGTGGATGTCTACGTCGAACCCTGCGGCGAAGCCAACGCCTGGTACGACCCCGAGGCCCGCGAGATCACCGTTTGCACCGAGTTTGAACCGCACCTGCGTGAATTGTTAACTCTGCTGGAGTAGCGATACGCCTGAACGCGTGCATGACGCCCGATATTTTATATAAATATCTGATACTTAGAAAGATTTTCCGCATGAAAACGAAACCACAGGAGTTCAGCGCATTCACGGCAATAGGGGTGTTGATCGCGATCAGCCCCTTTGTGAAAATTACTTTCGGCCCCGCAGAAATTGACAACGAACAGACCATCGCTCTGATCGGGATTTTTGTTGCCATTGTCACTTTTTTGATCACCCAAAGCAGGTCAGCCCAACAATCCAAGCGCCAGCACACGATTGAAACCATGCTCGCTCTTCGCAACACAGAAGAGTTTCGTCGCGACCTCAAGCTTCGGGCCCGGCACTTCGCGCCGGGCGAGGCGATTGATCCAGAAAAGCTAGAATTTTACTCCGAGCAATCAAGCTCTCCACATGAGAATAAGCGCGCGCAGCACGACTCCGCGATGGCGACCTATTCGCTGCTGAACCATTGGGAAACCGTGGCCATCCTCGTGCGCGAGGACGCACTCGACGAGGCCATTCTCAAGGCCTCCATGCGGTCCATCTGCACCAATTTTCTCTATGATTGTCGAAAGGTCATCGTCAAAATGAATAGAAAAGACCCTCGCATGTACGAGGGTCTTGTGTGGCTATTCAACCGGTGGAAGGAAGACAGCCGGGATCTAAATCAGAGTTAGCTTGCGCTCGCCTCTTCGGCTTTGTCGGCATAGATCATCAGCGGCTGGGCCTCGGAATGCGTCACGGCCTCCTCGTTGACCACAACCTCGGTCACGTCTTCCATACCGGGCAGGTCGAACATCGTGTTCAGCAGGATGTCTTCCATGATCGAACGCAGGCCGCGTGCGCCGGTTTTGCGTTCAATCGCGCGTTTGGCGATGGCGCTTAGGGCATCTTCGGTGAATGTCAGCTGGGTGTCTTCCAGCTCAAAGAGGCGCTGGTACTGTTTGACCAGCGCGTTCTTGGGCGCGGTCAGGATGGTCACCAGCGCGTCTTCGTCCAGATCTTCCAGCGTCGCAATCACCGGCAAACGCCCCACGAATTCCGGGATCAGACCGAATTTCAGCAGATCTTCGGGTTCCAAATCTTTGAAGTGATCGCCGATGCTTTTTTCCGCTTCATCGCGCACATCGGCGCCAAAGCCCATGGCCGACCCTTTACCGCGTTGCGCGATAATCTTGTCCAGACCAGCAAACGCGCCGCCACAGATGAACAGAATGTTGGTGGTGTCGACCTGCAGGAATTCCTGCTGAGGGTGCTTACGGCCACCTTGCGGCGGAACCGAGGCCACTGTGCCTTCCATGATCTTCAACAGGGCCTGCTGAACACCTTCGCCCGACACATCGCGGGTGATTGAGGGGTTATCGGACTTACGGGTAATCTTATCAACCTCGTCGATATAGACGATCCCGCGCTGTGCGCGTTCAACGTTGTACTCACTGGCCTGAAGCAGTTTGAGGATGATGTTTTCGACGTCTTCACCCACGTAACCGGCTTCGGTCAGGGTCGTCGCATCGGCCATGGTAAACGGCACATCCAGAATGCGTGCCAGCGTCTGCGCCAGCAGCGTCTTACCGCAACCGGTGGGGCCGATCAGCATGATGTTGGATTTGGCCAGCTCGATCTCGCCGGTTTTGCCAACATGATTCAGACGTTTGTAATGGTTGTGCACCGCGACCGACAAAACCCGTTTTGCATGGCCCTGCCCGATCACGTAATCGTCCAGAACTTCGCAGATTTCCTTGGGCGTCGGCACGCCGTCGCTGGATTTCAGACCAGCGGTTTTTGTCTCTTCGCGGATGATATCCATGCACAGCTCGACGCATTCGTCGCAGATGAACACGGTTGGCCCGGCGATGAGTTTGCGCACCTCGTGCTGGCTCTTTCCGCAAAAAGAACAGTAGAGTGTGTTTTTGCTGTCGCCGCCGGAATTATTCGCCATATCGATCCTCTGAGGGCTGATGCCCGGGTGCCTGTTATAGCAAACAGACTAGGGCAGAGATTTTCCGGGCACAACGGCAAAATCGACGCTGTGCCCGTTCACGTTTTTGCGTCAGGCGTCTGCGGTGTCGCCCTTGGCGCGGTTTTCAACGATTTCGTCGATCAGACCCCAGTCTTTGGCCTGTTCCGCATCCATAAAGTTATCGCGCTCCAGTGCCTCGACAACTTCTTTCATCTTGCGGCCGGTGTGCTTGACATAGATCGAGTTCAGCCGGTCTTTCAGCTTCTGGGTTTCCTGCGCGTGGATCATGATGTCCGTCGCCTGACCCTGGTAGCCGCCCGAAGGCTGGTGCACCATGATGCGGCTGTTGGGCAGTGAGAAGCGCATCCCCGGCTCACCCGCAGCCAACAACAGCGAACCCATCGAGGCCGCCTGACCAATGACCAGCGTGCTGACCTTGGGTTTGATGTATTGCATTGTGTCATAAATCGACAGACCGCTGGTGACCACGCCACCGGGGCTGTTGATGTACATGCTGATTTCCTTGCTGGGGTTTTCCGCCTCAAGGTGCAGCAGCTGTGCCACGATCAGGCTGGACATGCCATCATGGACGGGTCCGCTGAGGAAAATGATGCGCTCTTTCAGCAGGCGCGAGAAAATATCGTAAGCCCGTTCACCGCGTGATGTCTGCTCCACCACCATCGGAACCAGCGTATTCATGTATGTTTCAAAAGGATCGTTCATTTCTACCCGCCTGTTGAATAGCCCCATGATAGGGACAAGAAACCTGACAGAGTCTTAGGGCCGCGCCCCGGTACCTGCAAGAGGCCGGGGGTCTAGGTTTTTGCAACTGCGCTAAAATTGCGCTGTTCAAGCCCACGAAATCGTTATGGAAATCATCTGGCGATGCTGCGTAAATTATGTCCAATTGCACAGACGTTTTTTAAATGCGTGATAAGAACAACCGCAAGAGGGATACCGGGATGAAGAAATTTGCCGCCGCAATGGCCTTGGTCGGCCTAGCTGGGGCCGCATCGGCCGAGCCTGACCCAAAGGATTGGGACAGTGTGCTGGCTGCGGCCAAAGGCCAGACAGTGTATTGGAACGCTTGGGGTGGCTCCACCGCGACCAATGATTTCATCGCTTGGGCCGGCGACCAAATCGAAGCTCAGTACGGCGTCAAGCTGGAGCACGTAAAGCTCTCGGATACCGCCGATGCCGTCAGCCGTGTCGTGGCGGAAAAAGCGGCGGGCAAAGATTCTGGCGGTGCAGTTGATCTGATCTGGATTAACGGCGCCAATTTTGCCGCGATGAAGGAAAACGAGCTGCTGTTTGGCCCCTTCGCCGAGGATTTGCCGAACTTTGCCCTGATCGACACGGAACAGAATACCTCGGTCACCAGCGATTTCACCGTGGCGACGGAAGGATTGGAAAGCCCCTGGGCCATGGCACAGGTGGTGTTTTACTATGATACCGCCCGCTTGGCTGAACCGCCCAAATCCATGAAAGCGTTGCTGGACTGGGCCGCTGCAAACCCGGGCCGGTTCACCTTCCCGCAACCCCCTGACTTTTTGGGCACGACCTTCCTGAAACAGGCGCTTTTCGATCTGGCGGAAGACACCAGTGTGCTGGCGGAACCGGTTTCAGACGACAGCTATGACGCCGTCGCGGACCCGCTCTGGGCATGGCTGGACCAGCTGACCCCGCATATGTGGCGCAGCGGCAAGGCTTATCCACAAACAGGCCCCCAACAGTTGCAAATGATGGGCGATGGCGAAATTGATCTGGCGATCAGTTTCTCCCCGGGCGAGGCGTCTACCGCCATCGCAAATGGGCAGTTGCCCGATACCGTACGCACGTTCGTGCTGGATGGTGGCACCATCGGCAACGCCAGCTTCGTGGCGATCCCTTACAACGCATCCGCCAAAGAAGGCGCGATGGTGCTGGCAAACTTCCTGCTGTCTCCGAAAGCACAAGCCAACGCTCAGGACCCGAACGTTCTGGGCTATGGCACCGTGCTGACCATGGACCGCCTGTCCAACGAGGAACGCGCGATGTTTGACGCGCTTGAGCTGGGCATCGCCACCTTGACGCCCGCAGAACTGGGCGCCTCCCTGCCCGAGCCGCATCCCAGCTGGATGACCCGGATCGAGGCCGACTGGACCAACCGCTACGGCGTGTCCCAGTAACATGCGCCTGGCGCCGACGCTGACTATTGCCTTGCTGATTGGCCCGGTTCTGGCTGGTCTGGCAGGAACCATAGCGCCGGCATTGGGTTTTTTCCCGGCGTTGGGCGGCACTTCGGTGTCGCCCGCGCCATTTCTGGATTTATTTGCGACACCCGGCATTTGGGCCTCGACCCGGCTTAGCCTGACGACCGGCCTGCTGGCCACGGCCATATCGCTGGCAATCACGGCGCTGGTTCTGGCGGGCTGGTCCGGAACCCGTAGCTTCGGCGCCATTCAAGCGGTGCTGTCGCCACTTTTGTCCGTCCCCCATGCCGCCGCCGCCTTTGGACTCGCCTTTCTGATCGCTCCTTCGGGCTGGATTTCACGGCTGGCGTCGCCCTGGTTGACGGGGTGGGAGCGCCCCCCCGACCTGTTGATCGTCAACGACCCTTGGGGCTTGGCGATGATCGCCGGGTTGGTCGTCAAAGAGGTGCCCTTTCTGCTGCTCATGTCCATCGCAGCCCTGCCCCAAACCCGGCCGGGCAGATCGTACACGGTTACCGCCAGTCTGGGCTATACCCGCCTGCGAGGCTGGTTCCTGATCACCCTGCCCCAGCTTTACGCCCGTATCCGGCTGCCGGTCTATGCCGTGCTGGCCTATTCGATGTCGGTGGTGGATGTAGCGCTGATCCTTGGCCCCACCACACCTCCTTCGTTGGCGGTGCGGGTGGTGCAATGGATGAACGACCCGGACCTGTCGATGCGCTTTCAAGCCGCCGCTGCCGCGGTCTGGCAACTGGTGCTGGTCATCGGTTCATTGTTTCTGTGGCGGCTATGTGAAAACCTTCTGGCGCGTTGGTCCGTGGTTCTGGCCAGCTCGGGCAGGCGCGGGCGCAGCAATGGTTTCGGCCGCGCGGTTGGTCTGACTTTCGCCATTCTGGTGGCCGGGTCGGTCTTATTGGGGCTTGGCGGGCTGGTCGCCTGGTCTTTCGCCGGGTTCTGGGGGTTTCCTGACGTTCTGCCCGACACGCTGACCGCGCGCCACTGGGCGCGCCATGGCTCGAATATGCTGCCGGTCTTGTGGCAAACGGTCTTGATTGCAGTGATCGCGACAGCACTGGCCGTGGTACTGGTTCTCGCATGCCTTCAGACCGAGGTGACCAACAACCTGCGCCGAGGCAGGACCGCGCTTTGGTTGCTGTACCTGCCTCTCCTGATGCCGCAAGTCGCTTTTCTGCCCGGCTTTCAGACCTATGCGCTGTTGTTGGGCATTGACCTTGGCACTGGTGCGGTCACGCTGACCCATCTGGTTTTTGTCCTGCCCTATGTGATGCTATCCCTTGAAGATACGTTTCGCGCCGTCGAGCCACGCCATATGGTGGTCGCCGCCAGCCTTGGCGCTTCGCCCAGCGCGCAATTCTGGCGCATCCGCCTGCCCATCCTTCTGGCCCCGGTTTTGACCGCTGCCGCGGTCGGGTTTGCCGTATCCATCGGACAATACCTGCCCACTTTGCTGATCGGTGCGGGCCGCGTGCAAACCCTGACAACCGAGGCCGTGGCGCTGGCTTCGGGCGGGGATCGCCGGGTGATCGGGGTCTATGCGCTGGCCCAGACCGGGTTGGTGATGCTTGCCTTTGCCAGTGCGCTGGCACTGCCCCGGCTTGTTTGGGCCAACCGCCGCGCGCTAAGAGAGGCCGCATGAGCCTGTCTCTGAATATCGAAATACTGCAAAACGGTGTGCAGATGATCTCGCTGGCGACGGATATCGCGCCCGGCGAAGTCGTGTCAGTCATGGGGCCTTCGGGCATTGGCAAATCGACACTTTTGGCTGCGATTACCGGAACGCTACCGCCTGCGTTCTGTGTGAAAGGGAACATCGTGCTGAATGGGCGCGACATCACCCATGCGCCGCCCCACTCCCGCCGCGCCGGCATTCTGTTTCAGGACGATCTGCTGTTTCCGCATCTGTCGGTGGGCGCCAATCTGGCCTTTGGGCTAAGCCGCGATATCAAACCCCGTTCCGCACGACGTTCAAGGGTGGAATCGGCTTTGGAAGACGTCGCAATGGCCGGTTTCTATTCCCGCGACCCTGCCACCCTGTCGGGTGGGCAACGCGCCCGCGTGGCCTTGATGCGCACCTTGCTGGCCGAACCCGAGGCCCTGCTTCTGGACGAGCCGTTTTCACGGCTGGATGCCACCCTTCGCAGCCAGATTCGCCATTTGGTGTTTGATCACGCCCGCGCCCGTGACCTGCCGGTATTGATGGTCACCCATGACGCCCAGGATGCCGAAGCAGCCGGTGGGCGTGTCATCCATCTGACCTGACGGATCGGCCCTAGAACCCTCGTTTATCGAACGAGATCGCCTTGAGCACAGCAAAGACCTTTTGCCCACGCGCTAATCCCAACTGGGCCAGTGCCGCACGCGTAATCCGGGCGCGCAGGATCTGAGTTTCAGCTTTCAGGAACAGTTCAGCAAAAGCTGTGTCGGGTTCTTCGATGATGTTGGCAATGGTGACGGGCAGGACGTTCTGTGCGCTCAACCCTTCGGGCCGCCCCTTAGAGATCATCACATCCCGCGCCCGCACCCTAAGCTGCACCGGCGCACCCAGTTCCAGCGGCGCAGACGGCATCGACAGGCGCATCCCTTCCACGGTCACAAAGCTCAGGTGCAAATCCGGGTCATGATCGCTGATCTGCCCCTGCAGGATCGCCCCGGCCTCAAAATGGCTGCCCCCGGCATCAAGATCCAGACGAGGGAACACTTCGGGCAGGTCGCCAAAGGCCACCACCCGCCCCGCATCCATGGCAATCATCTTGTCTGCGATACGGGTCAGCTCATCTACGGCATGGGTCACATAGACCACTGGCAAGGCAAATTGCTGTGGCAAACGGGCGATATAGGGCAGGATTTGCGCCTTGCGCTTGCTGTCCAGCCCGCTTAGCGGTTCATCCATCAACAGCATGCGTGGCCGCGCCAAAAGCGCGCGCCCGATCGCCACGCGCTGACGTTCGCCGCCGGAAAGGGTCTGGCTGCGTTGAGCCAACAACGGCCCTAAATCCAACGCTTCGACGACCGCGTCATATTGTGGCCCCGGCAGGCCCTCGGCCCGGCGTTCAGCAAACCGCAAGTTGCCCGCGACATCCAGATGGTCAAACAGATTGGGCTGCTGAAACACCATGCCAAAGCCGCGCTTGGAGGGCTTAACGAAGCGCCCGGCCGCGCTGTCCAGCAACGTCTCGCCAGCCAGAACGACCTTGCCTCTGGCTGATTTCTCGAACCCCGCCAAAGCGCGCAGCAAACTGGATTTGCCTGCACCGGACGCGCCAAACAAAGCGGTCACGCCAGACATGTCCCCGGCATAGCATGCATTCAGGGTGAAATTGCCCTGAGCCTGCGTGATATCAAAGCTTAGCGCGGTCATAGGCGCCCCAGATGTACAGGGAAGCGCCGGTTCAGCGTGTAGACCAACAACAGGATCAGGAACGAGAACACCAGCAAACCACCTGACAACAGGTGCGCCTGCGCATAGTCGATGGTTTCAACATGTTCGAAAATCGCGATCGAGATCACCTTGGTGCGCCCCGGAATATTCCCCCCGACCATCAACACCACACCAAATTCCCCAATCGTGTGGGCAAATGTCAGAACCGTGGCGGTCAGGTAGCCTCGTAATGACAGGGGCAAAACCACATTCACGAACGTGTCCCAAGGCCCGGCACGCAGGCTGGCGGCGGCCTCCAACGGGCCACGCCCCAGTGTTTCAAACGCGGATTGCAGTGGTTGCACCATGAAAGGCAAGGAATACAAGACCGAGGCCACAACCAATCCGGTAAACGAAAAGGTCAGGCTGCTGCCGGTCACATCGCGCCAGACCCCACCAAACGGCGCCGCCGGAGACAGGATCACCAGCAGGTAGAACCCCAGAACCGTGGGGGGCAAGACCAACGGCAAGGCGGTGATTGCTTCGACCACCGGTTTCCAGCGCCCGCGCGACTGCGCCAATACCCATGCCAAAGGAGAGCCCAACAACAGCAAAACCAACGTGGTGACCCCGGCCAGTTTTAACGAAATCCAAAGCGGCGCCAAATCAACCATCGACGGCCTCATATCCGTACTTCGAGATCACCGCGCGCGCGGGCACACTGGACAGAAATTCCAAAAAGGCTGCGGCCATTTCACCCGCACCTTGGATCAAGACCGCATCCTGCAGGATCGGGTCGTGCAGGTCAGAAGGCACCAGCCAGTGACTGCCGCCCTGCCCGCCCAGCGCGCTTTGCGCCACAAAGCCCAAATCTGCATTTCCTGTCGCTACCATGGCAAAAGCCTGTCCGACATTCTGCCCCATTGCCAGTCGTCCTTTGGTCTCGACCTGTAGCTGCGCCAGCACCTGCGCCGCGGCCGTGCCATAGGGCGCCAGATCGGGATTGGCCATTGCGATGAACCCGTCTCCCTGCAAGGACTGCGGCCCGATTACCCGCGCGGGGTCCGGGGACCACAAGGCCAGTTGGCCGACAGCATAGGTGCGGCGACTGTCTTTGATGGCAAGGCCCTCTGTCTCCATGCGCTGCGGGCGGGCCTGATCGGCGGCCAGAAATACCTGATAAGGCGCACCCGCGCGAATTTGCGCATAGAGCTGTCCGGTTGCACCAACGACAAGCACAATATCCGCGTCATGGCGGGCTTCAAATTCGGGTTCAAGGGCGCGGGCGACTTGGGCAAAATTGGCGGCGACGGCCACAAGAACCTGTTCGCGCGCTTGCGCCTGCGTCGTCCAGACAAGTGCAAGCACACACAGAATAAGCGCTCTACTCATCCGTTGCCCCCCGAACCTGCTCTGAACGCACCCGCCGGAGCACCTCAACCAGTTGTGCGGTAAACACCCCCATGCTCAGCAGGCCATTCGCTGCAGCCAAACCGCCAAGGATGCGCCACTCCTGTGGCAACACGACATCGCCAAAGCCTAGGGTCGTGAACGCCACCAGCGCGAAATAGACCGACAGTTCCCATTGAACAAAGATTTCAAGCGCCATGAACACCCCGGCCCAGAGCCAGACCGACATGGTCAATACGATCAGGATCATCACCACCGTCGCCATCAACACCATCGCCAGCTTGGGCGTATGTGGGCGACGCACCAGCCATCGCCCCCCCAGTGTAATCAGGCCTTCAGCCACCCAAAATCCCATCGCGGCAATCGCGATTGTGCACAGCATCAAACCACCGCCGATGAAAAGCTGATGAGCCAAAGATGATCCTCCTGACCTGACATAGGTCCGCAAAACCCCATTGGCGTCAATGGGGTGCGTGCCCCTGCGGGCTTAAACCGCAGGCGGCCGAATGGTAATGTCGGCGCGTTCCAGATGGTGTCGTATCTGCTGTGCCGTTTGCAGGGCTGTTGTGCCATCTCCGTGCAGGCAGATCGTATCAATCCGGGTCGGGATATGGCTGCCATCCTGTGCGATCACCGCACCGGTGCGCAGCATTTGCACGACACGTTCCGCCGCTTCATCCGGATCGTGGATCACCGCGCCAGGCAGGCTGCGATCAACAAGCGTGGCATCCGGGTTATAGGCTCGGTCCGCGAAAATCTCGGCCGCATAATTTGCGCCCAGTTCGGTTGCCACCTGCTGCTGCATCGTCGCTGCGATAACGGTCAAAGTCAGATCGGGCTGCAGTTCAAGCGCAGCTTGATAACAGGCGCGCGCGATTTGCGCATCTTCGGCAGCCATATTTGCAAGGGCACCATGCAGTTTCAAATGCGCGACCTGCCCGCCTGCCGCACGCGCCATCGCCTGTGCCGCTCCCAGTTGATAGGTGATCAGATGGCGCAGCTGATCTTGGGTCAGCGCCATCCGGCTGCGGCCAAAGTTGGCGCGGTCGTCAAAACCGGGATGGGCCCCGATGGCTACCCCTTGCGCCACGGCCGCCGCCATCGTCGCCGCCATCACATCGGGTCCGCCCGCATGGAAACCGCAGGCCACATTGGCCGAGCTGACAATCCGCAACAAAGCGCTGTCATCCCCGATGCCTTCGCCCATGTCGGCGTTCAGGTCTACGCTGGACTGCATTTAGATGCCCTCCTCATCGCCACGGGTCACCCCGCTGATCAATTGATAACTCAACAGATCGCGCATGGCATGGGGGTCACGGGTTTTATGCGCCACCTTTGCGCGCAACTGTTTCAACTGAACATCGGGCGTTTGCCAAAGCGCATCTGCCTGTGCCAGATCAATCAGCTGCAGCTGCAACGCAGCGCCCATGGGTGCTTGGGCCAATTTCGGCAAGTCCGCCGGGATCACTGTCCCCAGACGGGGATACCCTCCGATGGTCTGACACTCGGCCAGCAACACATAGGGCGCACCGTCTCCGGTGATCTGCACATCCCCTGCGGTGATAAAATCCGATGCCAGCCCCGCGGCGCCCTGTGCTTCAAAGGGCGCGCCGGTGAACTCCAGCCGCACCCCCTGCCGATTGGCGCGGGCGCTGCGGGTGAACAGTGTGCGCTGCACCCGTGTCAGCGTTTCGGGGGCAAACAATCCTGTCTGGGGGCCCGGCATCACCCGCACCATCCCGCCGCTAAAACGGGGCGCGGCCTTCAGACGTTTGGGCGGGGCCATTACCTGAGAATCGTCGCCCAGCGTCAGCTTTGCTCCGCTGGCCAACGGGGCCTCCCCCGGGAAGGTTGAAAAACTGTCCAACCATGGCGTGTCCTGCACCCCACCTGCCGGAGTCAGATAGCCATAGACCCCAGCCTCGGCGGCGCCGATCTCCAAAACCTGTCCGGGCAACAAAAGCTGTGTCTCGCTCCACCCGATCCGGGCCCCATCGACGTGGGCCCGCATAGGCGCGCCAGTCAGGGCAAAGCGCATCGGCGCAGAACAGGTAAAGCGCCCGCCAACCCCAGCCATTTCTAGCGCCGGTAAAGGCGCGGGCACATCCAACAAGGCTGCGGCTTCGAGCAAGGCCAAAGGGTCTGCAGCGCCCCCCGGCGCAACGCCTTGCGCAATGTAACCCGGGCGGCCCAAATCCTGCACGCGCAGGGCAGGCCCGGCCTGTTCTAGGGTCAGCACCGTCATGCGCCTGCCTCGTAGCGCGCACCGCCCAGCCCGTCAGAACGGTTTTTTAGCGCGCTATATTCGGCAGACCCAATCGCGTGGAACTGCACGCTATCCCCGGACTTCAGAGCAAAGGGCACTGTCCGGTCCCGCTGAAAAGGGCGAAACGCCGTCTCGCCGATTTGGAACCAGCCGGTGGGGCTGGCGTGGTTGAACAACACCAGCTGACGCAGCGCCGCCACCAATGCGCCTGCGGGCACCTGCGGCGTCAAGGCGGCGCGGCGCGGGATATCCCACGCGGGCGGCAGATATCCAAGATAGGGCTGACCCGGCGCAAACCCGATTGCCAGAACGCGCAGTGGTGTCTGGGTGATCTGGGCGATGGCCTGTTCACTGCTTAGGCCCGCCAGTTGACAAAAAGTCTTTAGATCTGGCGCTTGATCTGCGCCAAAACAAACGGGCACATGCCAGATGCGCGACGCAGGCGGCAACGTTTCCGCCAACCAGTCCACGCCCCCAAGCAGCTTTCGCAACGCCGTCAGAACCTGATCGCGGCGCCCCCGGGCAGGATCAAACCGCACCAACACCGACGACAGCGACGGAGCGACCTCGGTCACGCCATCTGGCAGGTTTTCCTGCACGGCCTGTTCAAAGGCCAGCACTGCCGCGGAAAGCTGCGGGCTGACCACCCGTCCAAAGCGCACCACAATGCCATCTGGCCCAAGCGGCAATAGCTCGGGCAGTTCCGGCCCCGGGTGGGCAGAGGGGGATGGTTGAAACAGGTCCACGATATTGCTTACTGGCAGGCGCAACAGATTGCGTCAACGCACAGAATACCAGCACGGGTGCCGGGTTGCAGGCGCGCCAGTCCGGTGATAGGTCCGGTGCACTGTTTCCGGAGCCTATAACAGGCAAACACAGGCAGGCCCGAAATGACCAAAAGCGCCCCCCATGTCACCCCGGTCCCGACCCAGTGGGTTGGCCCGATTGAAATCACCGGTGACGTGGTGAATGAGGCCGTCAGCGTGCCGCTTGCCACCTATGAAACGCCGCTTTGGCCTTCGACCGCACGTGGCGCACGGGTTTCGCGCCAATCGGGCGGCATCCGGTGCACCGTCGTGGATGAACGCATGACACGCTCCATCGCCTTGCGCGCCCGCACTGCGGCAGATGCGCATGCAGCCTGGGTCTCGATTGAGGCGCGGCGCGAAGAGCTGGACGCGGTGGTGCAAACAACCAGCCGCTTTGCCCGTTTGGTCGGGCTCAACCGTCAGATCGTTGGCAATCTGCTGTATGTCCGGTTTGAATGCGCCACCGGCGATGCTTCGGGCCACAATATGGTGACCAAGGCGGCGGATGCTTTGCAGGGCTGGATTTTGCAGAATTACCCATCGCTGGATTACGCGACGATCTCGGGCAACTTCTGCACCGACAAAAAAACCAGCGCCGTAAACGGCCTGCTGGGGCGGGGCAAATACGTTGTCGCCGAAATCGACATTCCGCGTAAAATCTGCACCCGGATGCTGCGCACCACGCCTGAAAAGATGGTGCAGCTGAACACTGAAAAGAACCTGATTGGCGGGGTCGTAGCGGGCAGCCTGCGCAGCGCCAACGCCCATTTCGCCAACATGTTGCTGGGCTTTTATCTGGCCACCGGGCAAGACGCGGCCAACATCATCGAAGGCAGCCAGGGCATCGTCCATTGCGAGGCCCGCGAAAACGGCCTGTACTTTTCCTGCACCCTGCCCAACCTGATTGTTGGGTCCGTGGGCAATGGCAAAAGCAATGATGCGGTCGAAGATCACCTGCAACAGATTGGCTGCCGCGAAGACCGCGCCCCGGGTGAAAACGCCCGTCGTCTGGCTGTGCTATGCGCCGCCACCGTGCTGTGTGGCGAACTGTCTTTGATGGCGGCACAGACAAACCCGGGCGAGCTGATGCGCGCGCATCTGTTGATGGAGCGCTGATGGCCGACCAGATCAACAGCCGCAAAGAGGACCACCTGCGCGCCATCGAACGCGACGCAGATATTGAACGTCACGCCAGCGGGTTTGACGCGATCCGCCTGACCCATCGTGCGCTGCCCGAGCTGGATTTCGACGCCATCGATACCCGTGTGTCCTTTATCGGCAAAGAACTGTCGATGCCCTTGCTGATTTCCTCGATGACCGGGGGCGACAGTGACGAGATTTTGCGCATCAACCGCAATCTGGCAGAAGCTGCGGAAGAATGCGGTGTGGCCATGGCCGTTGGCTCTCAACGGGTGATGTTTTCCACACCGGCAGCGCGCAAAAGCTTTGCGCTGCGTGACTATGCGCCCACGACTGTGCTTTTGGGCAATATCGGCGCAGTGCAACTAAACAAAGGCTTTGGCGCCGATGAATGCCAGCAAGCGGTGGATGTTTTGCAGGCGGATGGGCTGTATCTGCATCTCAACCCGCTGCAAGAAGCCATCCAACCCGAAGGTGATCGCGATTTTTCGGGACTGGCGCGCAAAATTGCCAAACTGGTGCCGCAGATGGACGTGCCCATCCTTTTGAAGGAAGTTGGTGCAGGCCTGTCACCCGCAGACATCGTGCGCGGCCTGCAGGCTGGCATCCGGCATTTTGATGTTGCCGGTCGGGGCGGCACCTCGTGGAGTCGCATCGAATATCACCGCCGCAAAGACGATGCGGATGATCTGGGTCTGGTCTTTCAGGACTGGGGCCTAACCACCGTCGAGGCGCTGACTGCGGCAAAGACGACACTTGAAACCGGCGGCCATGACGCCACGTTGATTGCGAGCGGCGGTTTGCGCAACGGCGTCGACATGGCAAAAGCCATATTGTTGGGCGCTGATATATGCGGTATCGCGGCCCCGTTCCTTGCTGCTGCGCAAGACTCGCGCGGGGCCGTGATTAACCAGATCAACGCCCTGCACCGCGAATTCCGTACGGCGATGTTTTTGCTGGGCTGCACCAATTGCGACGAATTGCGCCGGTGTGACGGGCTATTGAAGTGAGTAAGACGCGACTATGACGAAGATCGGCATCGAGAAACTGGGGTTCTATATCCCGAGGCACTATCTTGCTCTCTCGACCCTGGCGCACCGCAATGGCATTGATCCGGCCAAGTTCTCGCGCGGGATCGGGCAAGAACTGATCGCTGTGCCATCCCATGACGAAGACATCGTGACACTGGGCGCCGAAGCCGCCCGTCCGGTTATTGACGCCTGTGGCACCGACGGCATCGACACCGTCCTTTTCGCCACGGAAACCGGAATCGACCAGTCCAAGGCGGCGGGCATTTATGTGCACGGCCTGCTGGGCCTGCCAGCCAACTGCCGCTGCGTCGAATTGAAACAAGCCTGTTATTCGGCCACGGCAGCGCTGCAAATGGCCTGTGGGCATGTCGCCCGTAAACCCGACCGCAAGGTGCTGATCATTGCCTCGGACGTATCGCGCTATGATCTGGACAGCCCGGCAGAGGCTACTCAGGGCGCAGGCGCGGTGGCCATGTTGGTCTCGTCCGACCCCAAGGTGCTGGAAATCGACCCTTGGACAGGCCTGTTTACCCAAGACATCATGGATTTCTGGCGCCCCAACTATCGCAAAACCCCACTGGTGGATGGCAAGTATTCGGCCCTGCGGTATCTCAGCACCATGGGCGAAGCCTGGAATGACTATGTGTCCCAAGGGGGGCGCGCCTATGAAGATCTGGCGCAGTTCTGCTATCACCTGCCATTTTCGCGCATGGCGCAAAAGGCGCATCGCCAACTTGCCTTGTTGAACAAAACCTCGGTCGACAATGAAAAATGTCTGCCGGGCATGGAATACAACCGTGTGATCGGCAACTGCTATGCCGCGTCTTTGTATCTGAGCCTGATATCAATGCTGGAAAACACCGCGGCAGACCTGTCAGGCCAGCCCGTGGGCCTGTTCAGCTATGGCTCGGGTGCTGTGGCCGAGTTCTTCTCGGGCGTGGTGCAACCGGGCTATCGCGATCATCTGATGGTCGCGCATCACAAAGCGCTGATCGACGAACGTGTCGAGCTGAGCTATGAAGATTACCTGACCCTGTGGCATGCGCCCGACCCCCAGGATGGCAGTGCGGTGGAAAACCCCGTCGCTGCGCGCGGGCGCTATAGACTGGCCAAGATTGATGAGCACAAGCGCCACTATATCGACGCCCAAGCCTGACCGCGCCCGCGCGCCGGGCAAGGTGATCTTGTCGGGTGAGCATGCAGTGGTTTACGGCGCGCCCGCTTTGGTCGCGGCTGTGGAACGCTATACCGAGGTCTGGTTTACCCCGGTGCATCGCTCGGGCGGATTGCGCACTGTGTTTGAAAACCTCTCACAGGGGCAGCTTTACCCGCTGGACGTCCTGAAAGGTTTCAAACAGGGGCTGGATCAACGCTTTGAACAGTTCATGCGCGGCGAAATGCCTGTGCAACAGATCCTGCAGCGCCCCGATGATCTGGCCGTTTATACGATGGCTTCATTGCTGCAAAACCTGCCTGTGCCCGGCGCGACGGCCACGCGGCATTTGCCGGTGCCGGGGCAACTGCATTCACGCTCGGATCTGCCTTTGGGGGCCGGGATGGGATCGTCGGCGGCGGTGATCGCGGCGACCTTTGTTTTGTACGAACACCTTCTGGAACGCCCTCAAACCCTGCAAGAGCGGTTTGAGCGCGTGCGGTTTTGCGAGCGTCTGCAACATGGGCAAGGCAGCTCTGTCGATGCGGCAGCGGTTGTGTTTGGTGGCATCAATCGGGTGCAAAGCGGCCAGATCAGCCAACCTGATCTGGCTAAGGATCATCCGCTCTGGTCTGGCGACAGCTGGTACTGGGTATTGCATGGCGCGCCTGCGTCTTCGACCGGCGAATGCGTGTCGGCCGTGCGCGCCCAGCACGGCAAAGATACACAGCTTTGGCACGCGTTTGAGACCTGCACCCAAGCCCTGCAATCGGCGCTGGAAACCGGCACCTCCCCTGACGAGGCATTGCGAGAAAACCAGCGCCTGCTTGAAAAAATTGGTGTTGTCCCAGCAGCGGCGCAAAGGTTTGTGCAATCGGTCAATGACTTGGGCGGCGCGGCAAAAATCTGTGGGGCGGGCGCTGTGCGCGGGGATCATGCTGGTGTCGTGCTGGTACATCTGGACTCGCCCGACGCAATGGAACGCCTGATGGCGGATTACCCGGATCGCCGCTGGGAGAAACTTCGCATCGCCAGTCAGGGCGCGCAACTAAGCGGGGAAGCGGGATGACAATCACCGCCTCGGCCCCTGGCTCTGTCATGATCACCGGCGAACATGCGGTGGTTTACGGCCACCCGGCAATTGTTTGCGCCATTGAACAACGTGTGACTGTGCGGCTGAAAACACTGGACCTGCCAGAGCTTCAAATCACATCTGAAATCGCGCCCCCTGCGCAGATTGCGCTGCAAGATTTACCCGTTGAAGGGCCCTACAGGTTTGTGTCGCAGGCTGTGGCGCTCTATCGCGATCATCTGTCTGCCGGGATCGCGCTCGAGATCACTTCGCAAATCGAACCGACTTTGGGGTTGGGGTCTTCAGCGGCCGTTACCATTGCCACGCTGGGAGCGTTGAAACAGCTGACAAACGCAACCGCCGATCTGCATGCGCAGGCGCTTGGGATTGTTCGCTCCATTCAGGGGCGGGGCAGCGGAGCCGATCTGGCAGCCAGTCTGCATGGCGGCATGATCGCGTATCAGTTGCCCGCCGAGATGACGTCCGGAGTGCCCGGGAACGATCAACACGCGACTTGCCACCCCCTGCCCTCTCCACCTCAGCTAAGCCTGCGCTATGCCGGGTACAAAACCCCGACCGCAGAGGTGCTGGCCACGATCGCCACGCGGATGCGCGGAAACGAGGCCCGGTTTGATCGTCTCTATGCCCGTATGGGCCGATGCGCCCAAGCCACAACCGACGCCGCGCTTGCCCGCGACTGGGACAGTTTTTCTGAACTCTTGCAAGACTATCAGGTGCTGATGCAGGAACTGGGCGTTTCAGACCCCACCTTGGATCAGATCATTGCCGAAGCCATGGTAACCCCGGGTGTCAGGGCCGCAAAGATATCGGGCTCGGGGCTTGGCGATTGTGTTGTGGCCTTGGGGGATGTGGCGCCGGGGTTTCGCGCCGCACCGTTGGCCGTAAAAGGATTGGTGACCCATGACTGACGCCCGCACCGTGTTTGACCGCCACTTGCCCGATCAGCTGCCCACACCGCAGCCCGCCACGGCTTATGCGCCTTCAAACATCGCGCTGTCCAAATATTGGGGAAAGCGTGATAAAGCGCTGAACCTGCCTTTGAACAGCTCTTTGTCGATTTCCCTGCGCGATTGGGGATCCACCACCCGCATCAGCCCTTCAAGCACGGATGAAGTCTGGTTTCAGGACCGGCTGCTGCCCGCAGATGACCCTTTCGCTGACAAAGTGCTGCGTTTTGCCAACCGGTTCCGGCGCGACCAAATGATGCCGCTGAAAATCGAAACTTCGAACACGATCCCAACCGCCGCTGGGCTTGCTTCTTCGGCCTCGGGATTTGCGGCACTGACGATGGCTTTGGTCCAAGCGTTTCAGCTCGACCTTCCTGACGATACCGTATCCATGTTCGCCCGGCTGGGATCGGGCAGCGCAACACGGTCGCTTTGGCACGGTTTCGCCCGATGGGAACGCGGCCACGCCAATGATGGCACCGACAGCTTTGCCCGTCCGCTTGAGGTGCGGTGGCCGGCGTTTCGGATTGCAATCATTCCCGTTGATACCGGGCCTAAATCACACTCCAGCCGCGACGGCATGAACCACACCGTCGCCACAAGCCCCCTGTTTGGCGCGTGGCCGGCGCAGGCCGAGTCAGATTGTACCGCCATCCAGAACGCAGTTCAGGATCAGAACTTTCAGACACTGGGCCAATTGGCCGAAGCCAACGCGCTGGCCATGCACGCAACCATGCTGGCCGCGCGCCCGGCGCTAAGCTATCTGAAACCCGAAAGCTGGCAGGTGCTGGAAACACTGTGGACCGCACGACATGAAGGGCTGGCAGCCTTTGCCACCATGGATGCAGGCGCGAATGTGAAGCTGATTTTAGAAGCCTCCAGTGCCGCCGATGTCAAAGCGATCTTCCCGCAATCCCGGTTGATCGCGCCCTTCGACCCGCTTTGAACCCGTCCATGACCCGCAGCTTCGGGGCGCATGGAAAACCATCAGGCACCGGGGGAAAGAGGGCAACCGGTGCTTGTGACACTTTGCGTAAGGGTTTCCATCGACTTGCGGGTGTTTTGTCCTGTATTCTGTCTGACAAGCACGCTAGGAAGACGTCGTTGACGAATCCCGGTCGCCGGGTGTCAGCATCGGAACAGCATCATCTCGACCAGTGAGAGGCCATTCTACATGTGCGGTATCTTGGGGATCGCCAGCCGGGACCACGAAGTCTTTGCTGAAATTTACGACGGCTTGCTGATGCTGCAACACAGGGGCCAAGATGCCTCGGGCATCGTGACCTACAACGGCGAGTATTTCCGCGAGCGCAAGGAAAACGGTCTGGTCAAAGACGTTTTCGACGCAAGCAATGCGGAAACCCTGCGCGGCAACATTGGCATGGGCCATGTGCGCTATCCGACAGCCGGCAGCCTGAGCGCCTCGGAAGCTCAGCCTTTCTTCGTGAACGCGCCTTACGGCATATACCTGGTTCATAACGGGAATATTACAAACACCGCCGAGCAGCGTGAAAAAGTGACCGCTAAGTACAGCCGTCATCTGCGCACCACGTCGGATTCGGAAATTCTGCTGAACGTGCTGGCCGATAAAATCTCGGACGCGATCAAGGTGAACGGCACCGCCGAACCCATCCGCAACGTCTTTGCGGGCGTAAAGATGACGATGGAACGTATTCAGGGCGCCTATTCGGTGATCTGCCTGATCGCCGGTGTCGGCATGCTTGCCTTCCGCGACCCCAACGGCATCCGCCCGTTGTCTGTCGCCCGTCGCGACGCAACAAACAGCGGCGATGACTATGCCTTTGCCTCGGAAGACGTGGCCTTTGGCATCAACGGCTTTGAAAAAATCCGCGACGCCAAACCCGGTGAGGCGATCCTGATCGACCTTGAAGGCAAGATGCACGATTTCCAGGCCGTGCCCGGCAAGCTGACCCCCTGCATTTTCGAATACGTCTATCTGGCGCGCCCGGATTCGATGCTCGATGGTATTTCGGTCTATAAAACGCAGATGCGTATGGGCCAGACACTGGCCAAACAGATCGAAGAAAGCGGCCTGCAAATTGACCGGATCATTCCGGTGCCCGACAGTGCCCGCCCCGTGGCTTTGGAAGTCGCGAAAGCCACCGGTATTTCCTACCGCGAGGGTCTGGTGAAAAACCGCTATGTCGGCCGCACCTTCATTATGCCCGGCCAAGCCGAGCGCAAGAAATCGGTGCGCCGCAAGCTGAACGCCGTTCCGTTGGAGTTCGACGGTCACAACGTGCTGTTGATCGACGATTCCATCGTACGTGGCAACACGATCAAAAAGATCGTCGAAATGTGCCGCGAAGCCGGCGCCAAAAAAGTATATGTCGCCAGCGCCTCGCCGCCGGTCAAATTCCCGAATGTGTATGGCATCGACATGCCCACCAAACAGGAACTGATCGCCAACGGGCTTAGCGTCGAAGAAATCCGCGATGAACTGGGCGCGGATGCGCTGTTCTATCAAAACCTCGAAGATCTGATCTGGGCCGCGCAAGAGGGTAACAAAGACATCAAACAGTTCGATTGTTCCTGCTTTGATGGCAAATACGTTACCGGCAGCGTCAGCAATGCCTATCTGGATGGTCTTGAAAGCAGCTCTCGCGTGACAGAAAAGATGAAGGACCAGCCCGACAGCGGTTCCTCTTGGAACGCTGCCTAATTCGGGCTTTGGGCCTGTGGCCTTGACGATACCCCAAGCCGTTTAGCTGTGGTCGCCAGTGTGTGCCACAAACTGTCTGCAAGGCTACGCATGCCAATCACACGCAGCTGTGTCGTATTGGGGCGCACCACGAAGACCGTCATGTGGTGCAGCCCGGTGCGGGTGGCATGGCCGGGGGACAGAAATTCAGGGTTCAGATTGACCAGCTTGGCCAAAAGCGTTTGCATCTGCGCATCGTCTGCAACGGTGACATCAACTGCGGCCCAGCCATCCGTTTGTTCGGTGACAGAACATCCCGGGGCCTGCGCCCGGACATCGGCGGCAAAGTCGCTGTCGCCGCGCCCTTCCGCGCACAGCATCCATTGATCCGAGCCGGTCCAGAACGCCCCAAGCCCGTTCTGCCCAACAAACCCGCCTGCTTGGGGTAGCGCAAGGCCAAACGGGGTCGGAACCCCCTGCCCGCGTCGCAGCGCAAGCGACGCAAACGCCAGATCCGGGGTTTCGCACAATGTCAGCGACCCCATGCTTTGCACCCGTGCGCTTGAAGCGCCCAATGCGGTGATGGGTTTTAGATCAGTCACGCAGGCGCCCTCCATCCGGGTCAACAAAATGCGCGGAAACCACTTCAAGCAGCGTTTCCTCGCCTTCAAGCGGGTTGGCGGCGGTGATCACCTCGCCCAGCCGGGTGTCGCCGTCTTCCAGATACCCCAGCCCGATATGGCTTTCGATATTGGGCGAGTAACAGGCCGAGGTTACCCAACCTTCATCAGTCTGCATCGTTTGCACGGCTCCTTGGGCAAACAGATGCGCGCCGGGGGTAACCTTCTGGTTCGGATCGCGTGGCTTTAACCCAACCAAACGGCGGCTGTCACCGACCAGGCCTTCGCGCCGCGACATCAGCGCACCGATGCTGTCTTTCTTCTTTGACACCATCCGACCCAACCCCAGCATGTCCGCCGTGGTCTGGCCGTTCAGTTCGGCCCCCGCGGCGTGGCCTTTTTCTATCCGCAGCACACCCAGAGCCTCCAGCCCGTAAGGGGTCACGCCCAGATCCGCGCCCTGCTCCATCAGTCGTTCCATCAGCGCGTGGCCATAACGGGCAGGCACCGCCAGCTCATAAGCCAGCTCACCCGAAAACGATATCCGGAACAGCCGCGCCCGCAGGCCGCTGCACACCGTCAGTTCGGCACAGGCCATAAAGGGGAAGGCATCATTCGAAAGGTCAAAATCATCGACGATCCGGGACAGCAATTCACGCGAGCGCGGTCCTGCCACGGCGATTTGGGCCCAGGCATCTGTGGTTGAAATCAACTGAACATCCAGATCAGGCCACAGACACTGATGGGCAAATTCCATATGCCGATAAACCGGACCCGCCTGTGCTGTGGTGGTTGTCACAACATAATGGTCGTCGCCCAGCCGCGCGCAGGTGCCATCGTCATAGGCGAAACCATCCTCGCGCAGCATCAGCCCATATCGGGTTTTGCCAACGGCCAGCGTGCCCATCATATTGGCGTAAATCCGGTTCAGGAAATCGCCCGCGTCGGCACCCTGCACGTCGATTTTACCCAGCGTGGTCACGTCGCAAATGCCCACGCTTTGGCGCACAGCTTTGGCCTCGCGATCAACACTTTCGCGCCAGTGGGTTTCACCGGGTTGCGGAAAATACTGCGCCCGCATCCATTGACCCACTTCGATGAACTGCGCACCTTTTGCCTTGGCCCAATGGTGGGTTGGCGTCAGCCGGCGCGGGCGGAAATGGGCGCCCGTATCACCGCCCCCCAGCACCGAAAGTGACACGCCAGTATAGGGCGGGCGAAAGATCGTGGTGCCGGTTTGTGGGATGGTTTTGCCCGTCAGTTCGGCCATCACGGCCATCGCGGAAATATTTGCCGTTTTGCCCTGATCTGTCGCCATGCCCAGCGTGGTCCAGCGTTTCAAATGTTCAACCGAGCGCATATTTTCCTTATGCGCCAAGGTGATATCCTTCACAGTTACATCATTTTGGAGGTCCACCCATGCCCGCCTTTTGCCCGGTACATGCCAGAACGCCACCTGACCCTGCGCCGCGTTTTCGGCCTCGGGCAAAGCCACCGGCGCGGCTTTGATGCCCAGATCAGACAGGGCCTCTTGCGCGGCTCCCATGCCCGAGGCCAAAGCCTGCGCTGTGGTGCCGCGGCCTGCCGCGGCACCTGCTGGCACCAGGCCCGGAGGACCATCTTGCCCCGGCACAAAGGCAAGCAACTGATCATCCCAAACAGGGCGTCCGCGATGATGCGAGGCCAGATGGATATTCGGATTCCACCCGCCCGATACTCCCAACGCACCCACGTCATGCCAGCTGGCTTTACCGTTTTGTGTGATTTCAATCTCGCGCAGCCCATGGCGCCCTCGGGAGCCAGTGACGGTCGCGCCGTTGTACAGGGCGTAGTCGCCCAAACGCGGCGCATCCTCGCGCGGGTCAATCACCCCAAGCACCGGCACACCGCATCTTATCATGTCCAGTGCGCTGCGGTGGCCGTCGTCATTGTTGGTGAAAACCGCGACAGGATCACCCGCCTTGGCCACGGGCGATACGGCCCAGCGGTTGGCATAGGCCTGCATAGCTCCGGCCAACAGGATACCCGGTCGGTCGTTATTGGCGAAGGGAATGTGACGCTCGGTTGCACCAGCGGCCAGCACAGTGCGCCGCGCGGTAATCCGCCACAGCGACTGGCGCACCGTGTCCCCCGGTTCGGGCAGGTGATCCGCCACACGCTCTACCGCGCCGTACACCCCGTGATCATAGACGCCAAAGACGGTCGTGCGCGGCAGGACACGCACATTGGGCAGGTTTTCTAGCTCGGCCAGTACCTGTGCGATCCAATCTGTGGCCGAAATTTCGGCAAAGGGGGTGGCCTCGGCCAACAAGCGCCCGCCCAGACGGAAGTCCTCGTCAACGAGGATCACCTGTGCGCCCGCGCGCGCTGCCGTCAGCGCCGCGGTCAAACCAGCGGCCCCTGCTCCGATCACCATAAGATCGCAATGCAGATACCCCCGATCATAGGCGTCCGGGTCCGGCAACATTGACAGCCGCCCCAAGCCAGCGGCCTTGCGGATCATTGGCTCATAGAGCTTTTCCCACAAGGCTTTGGGCCACATGAACGTCTTGTAGTAGAACCCGGCTGCAAAAAACGGCGCGAACAGGTCGTTCACCGCCAATAGATCATGCTTCAGCGGCCCAAGGTGGTTTTGACTGCGCGCTGTCAGCCCATCATAGAGTTCAGCCACGGTGGCACGGGTGTTGGGTTCTTGGCGCGCCCCACTGCGCAGTTCGACCATGGCGTTTGGCTCTTCCGAACCTGCGGCAAACACACCGCGCGGGCGGTGGTATTTGAAGCTGCGGCCAACCAGCCGCACCCCATTCGCCAACAGCGCCGAGGCCAGCGTATCGCCCGGGTGCCCGCTGTATTGCGTGCCATTGAAAGTGAAATTCAACGTTGAGGCGCGGTCAATCAGACCGCCGGAAAGCCGTGTCACTCTGTGCCCTCCATCCGTTTCTTAACGTCCGAAGCCAGCTCAGCACTCAGGATTTCATGGGTCACTGTATCGCGGGTTACCACCAGCCAGCTACGATCGCCCTGCTCGTGGAACCACAGCTCGCGGTGCACACCTTTGGGGTTGTCGCGCAGAAAAACATAGTCGCAAAACGCTGCCTCGGCGTCGCTGCGGGTGGGATCGGGCCGTGCCAGAAGGCTGGCATCACCCAGAACCGTGAATTCCTGCGCATCGCGTAGACCAAGAAGAGGATGCGGGATCAGCATGTCGTCACCTCAATGCAGGTTCGGTGTGGCGCCCACACCTTTTTCGTCAATGACATAACCGCGGTTGAACCGGTCAAATCGAAAGGCCGTGGCAGTTTCATGCGGGGTATCGGTGGCCAGCAGATGGGCGAACACATGGCCTGCGGCGGGCGTCGCTTTGAACCCGCCATAGTTCCAGCCGCCGTTAAAATAGAGCCCATCAATGGGCGTGCGGTCGATGATGGGCGAGCCATCCATCGACATGTCGACGATCCCGCCCCAACTGCGCAAAAGCCGCGCGCGCCCAATCATCGGCATCAAGGCCATACCGCCTTCTGCAACGTCCTCGACCACCGGCAGGTTGCCCCGCTGGGCATAAGAATTATAGCCGTCAATGTCGCCCCCAAAGACCAGCCCGCCCTTGTCGGACTGGCTGACATAAAAATGCCCGGCGCCAAAGGTGATCACGCCCGGAATTGTGGGTTTTAATCCTTCGCTCACAAAGGCTTGCAACGCATGACTTTCGATTGGCAGGCGCAGGCCCGCCTTCGCCATGACCTGACTGGAATGGCCCGCGACGGCGACGCCCACTTTACCTGCGCCGATAAAGCCGCGGGTGGTTTCGACGCCCTGAACTTTGCCGCCTTCAACTCTAAAGCCCGTAACCTCGCAGTTCTGAATAATATCAACGCCGCGGCTGTCCGCCCCGCGCGCATAGCCCCATGCCACCCCGTCGTGGCGCGCTGTTCCTGCGCGCGACTGCATCAACGCGCCCCGGATCGGAAAGCGGGCGTTGTCATAGTTCAGAAACGGCACCATTTGGCGCAGTTGGTCCACATCCAACAAACGCGCCCCCGCGCCTGACAGCATCATCGCATTACCGCGCCGCCGGTACGCATCACGCTGCGCGTCTGAGTGGATCAGGTTGATGATCCCGCGCTGGCTGACCATGGAGTTGAAGTTGGTGTCCTGCTCCAGGTTCTCCCACAGTTTCATCGACAATTCATAGAACGGCTGATTGCCCGGCAGCAGATAGTTAGAGCGAATGATCGTGGTGTTTCGCCCGACGTTCCCGCCGCCGATCCAGCCTTTTTCAAGCACCGCCACATTGGCCTGCCCAAAGGTTTTCGCCAGCGTGTACGCCGTCGCCAACCCGTGCCCACCCCCACCGATAATGACAAAGTCATAGGCGGGTTTGGGGGCCGGGTTGCGCCATAAGGGCGCCCAGCCGTTGTGGCCAGTCAGGGCTTCTTTGAGCACCCGAAAGCCGGAAAATCTGGTCATGACACCCCCTGAGAGACTTAAGAGAAGCCTCAGATATCCAGCGTGTTCTCGCGTTCCCAGTTTGAGAAATGCGAGACGAAGGAATTCCATTCCTGATGTTTCATCTTGATGTAAGAGGCCGAAAATTCTTCGCCCAACATCGACTTTAGCTCTGTGTCTTTGCCAAAGGCGCGGATCGCATCCAGCATGTTCAAGGGCAGTTTGGGTGCGTCGGCAACGGTATGGCCCTGGGCGTACATATCAATGTCATAGCGCTTGCCCGGATCGGCCTTGGACTGAATGCCCGACAGGCCAGCGGCGATGATCACCGCCTGCAACAGATAGGGGTTGGTCGCGCCGTCTGGCAGGCGCAGCTCAAACCGGCCCGGTCCGGGAACGCGGACCATATGCGTGCGGTTATTGCCGGTCCAGGTCACGGTGTTGGGCGCCCATGTCGCGCCCGACATGGTGCGCGGCGCGTTGATGCGCTTGTAGCTGTTGACGGTGGGGTTGGTGATCGCAGCCAGCGCCTCGGCGTGTTTCATAATGCCGCCCAGAAAGTAGCCACCCTGATCGGAAAGGCCGACCTCGCCGATTTGGCCACCGGCGTCGCCCGCAAAGGCGTTGACCTTGCCGTCCAGATCCCAGACCGAGATATGCGCGTGGCAGCCATTGCCGGTCAGGCCCTCAACTGGTTTGGGCATGAAAGTGGCACGCAGCCCGTGCTTTTCAGCGACGGATTTGACCATGAATTTAAAGAAGCTGTGGCGGTCAGCGGTGACCAGCGCATCGGCAAATTCCCAGTTCATTTCAAACTGGCCATTGGCATCTTCGTGATCGTTTTGGTACGGGCCCCAGCCCAGACCCAACATGTAATCGCAAATCTCGGCGATCACGTCATAGCGGCGCATGACGGCCTGTTGGTCGTAGCAAGGCTTTTCGGCCGTGTCATACGGGTCCGAGATTTTATCGCCTTCGGGTGTCAGCAAGAAGAACTCGGCCTCGATGCCCGTCTTGACGCGCAGGCCCGCCTCGGCGGCCTCGGCGACCAGTTTCTTGAGCACATTGCGCGGGGCTTGCTCGACGGGGGTACCTTCCATGACACAATCAGCGGGTACCCATGCCACATCGGGCTTCCACGGCAGTTGGATCACCGCGGCTGGGTCGGGGATGGCCAGCATATCGGGATGGGCCGGAGTCATATCGAACCACGTGGCGAAGCCGGCAAAGCCCGCGCCGTCTTCCTCCATGTCTGCGATGGCGGCGGCAGGAACCAGTTTGGCGCGCTGGCCACCAAACAGGTCGGTGTAGGAAATCATGAAATACTTCACGCCGGTCTTGGCGGCGAATTCGGCAAGTTTGCTCATCGTTTTATCCTTTTCCCATGTCGTGGAAAAAGGGGCACGTGGCCCCTTCCCGTTTGTTTAGAAACCCGGTTTTCCGGGGTACCAGTTGGTGCCCGCCAGCGGGACCTGCGCCATGGCAGCCGCCTCCATTGTCAGGGCACACAGGTCCTCGGGTTCGAGGTTATGAACGTGGCTCTTGCCGCAGGCGCGGGCCAAAGTCTGACACTCAAGGGTCAATACATTCAGATAGTTACGCAGCTTTCGCCCCGCGATTTCCGGGTCCAGACGGGCCATCAGATCGGGGTCTTGGGTGGTGATACCCGCCGGGTCCTGACCTTCGTGCCAATCGTCATAGGCACCGGTGGTCGACCCCAGTTTCTGATACTCGGCTTCCCATTTGGGGTCGTTGTCCCCCAGCGCCACCAACGCCGCCGTCCCGACCGAAACCGCATCCGCGCCCAACGCCAGCGCCTTGGCCACATCCGCGCCGGTGCGAATACCGCCCGAAATAATCAGCTGCACCTTGCGATGCATGCCCAGATCCTGCAACGCCTGCACGGCGGGGCGGATACAGGCCAGCGTGGGTTGGCCAACATGTTCGATGAACACGTCCTGCGTGGCCGCAGTGCCCCCCTGCATGCCATCCAGTACAACCACGTCAGCGCCCGCTTTCACGGCCAGTGCAACGTCGTAATAGGGGCGCGCGCCGCCCACTTTGATGTAGATGGGTTTTTCCCAGTTGGTGATCTCGCGCAGTTCCAGAATCTTGATTTCCAAATCATCGGGGCCGGTCCAGTCGGGGTGACGACAGGCCGAGCGCTGGTCGATCCCTTCGGGCAGATCGCGCATACCGGCGACACGTTCGGTGATCTTCTGGCCCAGCAGCATACCACCGCCGCCTGGTTTGGCGCCCTGCCCCACGACGATCTCAATCGCATCGGCGCGACGCAGATCATCGGGGTTCATGCCATAGCGGCTGGGCAGGTACTGATAGACCAGCTTTTCAGAGTGACCGCGCTCTTCCTCGGTCATGCCACCGTCACCGGTAGTGGTAGACGTACCCGCCATGGTCGCACCACGGCCCAAGGCCTCTTTGGCGGGGCCAGACAGCGAGCCAAAAGACATCCCCGCAATGGTGATCGGGATTTTCAGCTCGATCGGCTTTTTGGCAAAGCGGGTGCCCAGCGTGACGCTGGTTTCGCATTTCTCGCGATAGCCTTCTAACGGATAGCGGCTCATTGAAGCACCAAGGAACAGCAGGTCATCAAAATGCGGTACGCGGCGTTTGGCGCCACCGCCCCGGATGTCATAGATGCCGGTCGCCGCGGCGCGCCTAATTTCCGAGTTGGTCTCGTTGCTGAACGTCCAGGATTGGCGCGGCATCGTGTTGGGTGTGTGGTCCATGTCGCGATCCTTTAGTATTCGTCGGCGTGATCAATGTTGAAATTATAAAGCTTGCGGGCCGAGCCATAGCGTTTGAACTCTTCGGGCTTGGCATCCGCACCCGTTTTGGCCAGCAGATCGGCCAACAGTTCGATATGCTCGGGGCGCATCTCTTTCTCGATACAGTCTGCCCCCAGCGATTTCACATCGCCGCGCACGAACAAGCGGGCCTCGTACAGGCTGTCGCCAAGCGCGTCGCCCGCGTCGCCCAACACCACAAGATTGCCCTTTTGCGCCATGAAAGCCGACATATGGCCGATGTTGCCATGCACCACGATGTCGATGCCCTTCATCGAAATGCCGCAGCGGCTTGAGGCGTTCCCCTTGATGTTCAGCAGCCCGCCGTGGCCCGTTGCACCGGCGTATTGGCTGGCGTCCCCTTCAATGGTCACGACACCCGACATCATGTTTTCCGCCACCCCCGGCCCGGTAGAGCCGGTCACGGTAATCGCGGCCTCTTTGTTCATACCCGCGCAGTAGTATCCGGTGGAGCCCTGCACGGTCACTTCCAGCGGGCCGTCCAGACCGCAGGCAATCGCGTGACTTCCACGGGTGTTGGTGATGGTATAGGCCTCGTTCGCTTGCGCCTTTGCGGCCGCTTGCAGCGTGGTGTTGACCTCGCGCAGCTCAACCTGCGCCATATCCAGCGTGATGCTCATTGGCTTAACGCTCCCAGAAGTAGACAGTTGCGGGTTCAGGCTCCCAGACGCGGGCGCCGTCAATATCGGGAAGGTCTGCAAAAGCGCGGTATTCACTGGCAAAGGCGACATAATCGTCGGTTTCGGCCATCACTGCAGGCTTACAGGCGATTGGGTCGCGCACGACGCCAAAGCCGTTCTTAGTGCCTGTAACGAAAGTGAAAAAACCGTCCAGATCGTCCAGAGTGCCTTCCAGCGCTTCCCCCAGGCTGGCACCATCTGCGATGCGCGAGCTGATATAAGCCGCGCCCACTTCGGTATCGTTTTCCGAGCGCGTCATGACGCCCTTTTGTGCCAAAACGCGACGCATTTGGTTGTGGTTCGACAGCGATCCGTTGTGCACCAGGCACTGGTCATCAGCGGTCGAAAACGGGTGCGCGCCCATGGTGGTGACGGCACTTTCGGTGGCCATGCGGGTGTGTCCGATGCCGTGGCTTCCACCCATGTCGCGCAGGCCAAAGCGGGCGGCAACGTCCTTAGGTAGGCCAACTTCCTTGTAGATTTCCATCGACGCGCCCGAGCCCATGATGCGCAGGCCCTTTTCTTCCAACAGGGAAATTGCCTTTTCTTCTGCCTCAGCCGGGAGGCTCAGCACGGCGTGCGTGTCTAGAATTTTCATGGTCACCGGCGCATCCAGATCGGCGCTTAGGTCATTGTCCAGATCAGCAAATGCCATCTTCGGGGTATCCGACTGAACGGAAATTTTTACGCGGCCGCTGACCTCATCGCCATAAATCGCGATGCCGGCGCTGTCAGGGCCGCGATCCGTCATGGTGATTAACATATCGGTCAGCAACCCCCCTAGTTTGGGCCGCAGTTCGTCCTTCTTCAGGAACAGGCCAACAATGCCACACATGGCGCCTCCTATCAGGTTGTCTTCCTCGGCCCAGCCGATAAAGCATGACTAATAGGAAATGTTATTTCTTTTCAAGAAAGTTTTTATCCCCGCTGGAATAATTCCTCGATGTACCGGCATGTTCACAAGATACCAGTCCGAACGCTCAAAAACGCAGCCAAGCGCTTAATTTTTGCTCATTTCAGGCAGGAATCAGAGCTGCTGAGGATAGGAGATGATCGACAGATAGCGCGCTGGAAGACTCACGATTTCCTCAGGTCCATGCGGGGCGTCGGCATCAAACATCAAGGTGTCGCCTGCTTCCAGAACATAGATCTGATCGCCGTGCCGGTAGTGCACACACCCTTCCAACATATACAGCGTCTCGATTCCATCATGCTGGAACGTCGGAAACCGTTCGCTCGCATCGGTCAGCGTGATCAAATAAGGTTCCACAACGACGCCGGAATTGTTCGAGCCAATGTGCCCAAGCAGCTTGTATTGATGTCCTGCGCGGGTGCCTGCACGATCAATTTCGACCCCGTCTCCTGACTTCACATGCATACAGCCGCGCTCTTCTTCATAGCCGGAAAATAGCTGTACCAGAGGCACTTTCAATGCGTGCGCCAACATCGAAATTGTATTTAACGACGGGGAAATCACGCCGTTTTCAATTTTGGATAACATACCGACCGACACGCCGGTCTTGGCCGCCAAATCAGCCCCTGTCATGCGTTGCCTTTTGCGAAGCTCACGAACCTGGCGGCCAATTGCCACTTCAAGGTTCTTTTCACGCCCCTCGCGCAATACGTGGGGATCTTGCTGCAGTATCTTATCGCTTTTAACCAACGGTTTTCAGTCCCTTTATCGCTGTTCAGCGTCGTTATGTCGAAGCTCTGACTTGGTCGATAAAGCTTTCGGAGGCTTTAGAAGCCTTCTCCCCGGCAGCAAATGTGCCAAACCTTCTTGCAAGTCTCATCATCCGATTGCGAACCAGAGCGAAAGAAGTTGCATGTTCTTTCGCCAAACATGTCGACATATGACTTGGGTCGTTTGCAAAGCTTCAGGCTGTATATTCCTCTAAAGAAAATTCTTTGACCACAACAAAATTGCTTGGCGCTGCCCCCCTGATCTGGTTGGACCGCATTGCCAGATGCAGATTAGCCATGCCCAACCACCCAAGTACTTCTTTTCGCGTCAATGTTCTTTGCGTTTAAAAACAGGGAGCTTTCAGGAGCTCTTAACCTGCAGGTAGCTAAACCCCTGCTGAAAAAATTATTCGATATCCCTAAGGAGAGAGGAGCCTTCACGCCACATACATTGCGCTAAGCACCTCTCTCGGATTGGGCAAATTTGTTGGTCAGGAGAACGTCGGCTTAGGTCGCCCCGGCCGTTGCGACAGGGGCAGTCCATTTTTGAATGGCGTCCATGAGCGCGGTCTTGCGAACGGGTTTTGTTAAGAAGTCATCCATCCCGGCTTGCAGGCACCTGTCTTTGTCCTCTTTCAGGACGTTCGCCGTCAAAGCGACTATTGGGCAGTGGCCCGAGGGATGCTTCATCTCCAGGTCCCGAATAGCATGGGTTGCCTCAAACCCATCCATCTGAGGCATCGAAATATCCATCAACACCATATCGGGTTGTAGCTTTTCAAACTTGTCGAGCGCCTGCTGACCATCGTCTGCAAAAGTAATGGAAAATCCGGCATTCTTCAGCATGGACTTGACGATCAGTTGGTTGGTCTTGTTGTCTTCCGCAACAAGAATTTTGATGTCGCCGCTTTCCATCTGGTGGTCTTCCGGGTGTTGGGGGCTCGCCTCTTTTGAAGCGTGTAGCGCCCCCGACATTGCCTGCTGCAGCCGCGCCGCGCGCACCGGTTTTTGCAAAACGCGGGCGTTGATTTCCTGTTTGGTTGCAGCAGATATGGGTTGGTCAATCGAAGAAAGGACAATCAAAGGAGTCTGCGCGTAGGCATCTATCTTGCGAATGTGGTGTGCCAGCTCTTCGCCGTCCATGCCGGGCATTTGATAATCCTGAATGATAAAGTCGAACCGGCTGGATGTGTCTTTCAGAATATCCAGCGCTTCCGCGCCCGAGGCCGCAAGACAGGTCTCAACTTTCCAATTGGCAAGTCGCTCTTCCAGAATGCGCCGGTTGAGCTCCAGATCGTCGACCACCAACACGCGCAGACCTTTCAGGTCGGGCAACTCTATTATGCTATTGGCAGGGGCTTTATCACTTTGGGGTAAGGAGAGCTGAATCGTAAAGGTTGAGCCTTGGCCAAGTTGCGACTTAACCGATATTCTCCCCCCCATCAGCTCCATCAAACGCGCTGAAATCGCAAGGCCTAGTCCGGTCCCCTCAAACCGTCGGTTCCGAGAAGTGTCTGCCTGTTCGAACTCACTGAAAATATGCTCAATCTGATTTTCAGGAATGCCGACTCCAGTATCTTGGATATCTATTTTCAAACTTGTTCCACCGGGCCCGTTCTGCCCGCTGACATCAATCAGCACATACCCTTTCTGGGTAAACTTCACGGCGTTTCCGGCGATATTGGTAATGACCTGACGTATGCGCCCGACATCGCCCTCGAATACTGTAGGCAGTTCAGGGTCATAGCGCAGTGTAAGCTCTACGTTTTTTTCGCTCGCTTTTGTTGAAAGCAGCGTGATGACATCTTCGAGAGAGGTCTGCAGATCAAAGGGAGCCTTCTCCAGCTCCATTTTGCCAGACTCAATCTTCGAGAAATTCAGAATGTCATTGATAATCGTCAGCAAGGCCGCGCCAGACTTAGATATTGTCTCAGCATACATACGCTGGTCTTCATCAAGCTGCGTCTCTTGCATCAATTCCGCCATGCCGATGACGCCGTTCATAGGGGTACGTATTTCATGGCTCATGTTGGCCAGAAAATCTGATTTCGCACGGCTGGCCTGCAAGGCTTTTTCTCGCGCCTCTTCTAACGCCTTTTCGCGCTCGTCGCGTTCTTCCAGCGTGTTTTCCAAGACCGAAACCGAGAAATCCAGCGCTTTGAACTCTCGTGAAACATAGCCGGGCAACGGGCGGTGCGGGTGATGTTCACCGGCGATAACAGCCGACATCCGTCCGTGTATCCGAGACAGGGGGCGTAAAGACAACAGGTTGGTCACCGCCAGCACCAAGAATGACAGGACCATAACTGTGACCACAATCGTTACCTGAGTGCGGCGCACATTTGCGTCAATCGACGCCTGACCCTGCGCGGTGGACCATTCGACCTCCATCTGGCCGAAAGCTTCTCCCTCAACAATGATGTCGCGAAGGAACTGCCGCGAGGGCGTGTCACTGTCGGACAAAACCCGGGTTTCGCGCGCGATTTCGCGACCGTTCGGGTTGCGGATCGACAACGCAAGGAGTTTGGGGTTTCGCGCCAGAGCCTCCTGCATGGCGGTCTGTAGAACCGGGGTGTCTTCGACGATAATCGGTTCTACCATCAGGCCACTGATCAAAGACACCGTCAGGTCCGCCTGAGCCAGAAGGTCTTCGTTCATTCGCCGAATTTCGGCCCGCCGCTCATAGTCGCCAACCACCGCCGTAACCAGAAAGGCGGCCAGGGCCATAGCAAGGGCGATCTGCGCGTTTATTCCCATATTCTTCATGCGTTGTCTCGCCTTGCTCAGAACATTCGGCTGCGTTCCATGGCGTCACGGACAAAATCGTAATCCGTATCCGCCCCCGTCGTGAAACCATCTTTCGCGATAGACCCCAGGATTTCAGGGTCGGTGGTGTTCATGATCACTTGCTGCATCGCCGACAGGACTTCGGGCGACATGTTTGAACTTGCGAGCCAGGGCTTGGTGACATTGTCAAACTTGAACAAAGCCTTGATTGGCACACCGGACTGAACCATTTTTTTGAAGGTACTTTCCTTCAGTGCGCCCGCCGTGAAATTACCTGCCCCTACGGCAGCGCCGACACGGTCGTGCCGACCCAGAAATTCGAACCGTTCAAGGTCCTGTCCGTACACTCCCGCTTCGATCAGATGGCTTTGCGCCAGATACCGCCCGATGGTTGATAGTTCATCCCCAAAGGCAAAGCTGCGCTGAGCAAGCTCTTGAAGGGATTCAATGTCACTGTCGGCATGGACCGCGATCACACCCTTAAAGCGCTTTTCGCCCTTTTTAAGCTCCATTGCCACAATCTGGATGTCGCTGTTGCGGGCGTGCGCAGTGATATATGACGCTGGCCCGAAACGGGAAAAATCAATTGCGCCTGTCGCCAGATGATCAATGCTTTCTTCGTACTCTTTCGCGATTTTCATTTTGATCGAAACCGGCTCACCCAGAATTTCCGTCATGCCAGCGGCGACATGATCCAGAAAGGGTTTGAACTTGCGCACCGTTTCGGTCGGCTTATCCGCAGCATAGGTCCCAAAGATCAGGTTGATGTCCGCCAAAGCGGGTTGGGCACACAGCCCCAGAAACACAGCCGCAACGGCAGGTCGCAATCGCCTGACCAGCGTGTATTTCAACGTTGCGGATATTGACGTCTTCTGAGTATGCGGATCGTTCATCGGTTTTCCTCAGCTTGATGCCCCAGCCAGCGACCGGAACACGAATTGATTTGCAAGATTTCCGATTGGTGTCAGATCGAGGAAAAGAAAAAGTTAATCAGGCAGTGCAATCTATAGGATTGTAACGATTTTGTTTTTCCGGCATCCGACGCATTAACCAACTGTTTTGTAAACTATTTATTAACTTTAAATAACAACTAATAATTGAATCAATTTATTGATGGGGCGCGGAAATTGAAATGACACAGTCGAACAAACAGAGAACTTTAAGATTCAGAAGTACCTTCTTTCTTGCGGCAGCTCTGGGTGCTGCGGCGGGGTTATCTCCAACCAGTGCGGTGGCGATCCCGTCACCAGAGCTGGTGATTGGATCGGTTTCCTCACTGTCGCAGGTCTTTGCAGTTGGCTTTGCGGCCGTCACCGGTGCCGGCGCCCTTGTGGCCAAACGGTTGGGAATCCAGCCCGCCTCTGTGGGAAAAGCATCTGGATTGTGGCGCCGCGCCGTGGCCGTTCTTGCGTTGTTGACGCTGGGATTGGGCGCGCTGAACATCTGGCAATTCAACACTCAGCGCAGCGCGGAACTTAACCGCCTGCAGGCAACCCTGACACGCCCCGCACAAGGGAGCGGGGCGAAAATATTAGATGCCAATCTCAAGGAAACCAGCTTCTCCAAGCAGAACAACAGCCCTTTGGCCATGACCACGGCCCAAGCACAAAGCTTGCTGACGTCAGACTCGGGTAAAGACACGTTGTTTTTCGACGTGCGCGAAACCGGCGAGAATAAGATGGGCACCCTGCCCGGCGCCGAGCATGTGCGGTATCCGGATTTCCTGAATGCCGACATGGCGTTAGAGGGCAAACAGGTGGTTCTGTTTTGCCACAACGGCAATCGTAGTTCCGAAACCTGCGCCGAACTGGCGGCGCGCGGAATTGATTGCCGCTTCATCGCAGGTGGTATCGAAAAGTGGATCGTCGAAGGGCGCGCCTTTAGTGATCTGAATGTTAAATCCCTGTCGGATTTGCGCGCCTTGCCGGATTATCCCAACAAGAACGTGCTGCTGAACACCAAACAGTTTACCAAGCTGATCAACACTGACATTCAGATCGTCGACACCCGGTACCCCGGAGATTTCGAAAGTGGTCACCTCCCCGGTGCGATCAACATCCCGCTGCGCGCGCTGCCAACGGCAGAGTTGCAGCAACGCATTGCGGCCCTGGCTGACAAACCCACCGTTGCCGCTTGCTATGACCGGCGCAGCTGCTTCATGGCTCAGGTTCTTGGGCTGGAAATGTCAGACGCCGGGATTGAGTTCCTGGGGCGCTACACCACGCCATGGGACTATTTCGAAGCCCCGCCGGTAAAACCTCATGTCGAGGAATGGCTGGCGGCGCAATCCATGGGCCCCTGGCAGAGTGCGATTGATGGGCTGGCGGCAGCTCTGGCTTGGGTCGCTAAACACAGCCACTTGGTTGTTGGGCTGTTTGCCCTGTCGCTTGCGTCTCGGCTGATGGTCCTGCCGATCGCGCTGAAATCAGAACGCGACCAGCTGACAACGGCCAGACATGCGGATGAGCTTGCGGCGCTGAAGGAAAGCCTGCGCGATGATCCGACACGACGCGCCCGCGCGGTTCAGCAGTTCTATGCTGACAAAGGTCTGACACCGATGCGCAACATGATGGCGCTGTTGTTCCTGCCGTTGATGATGCTGGGCCTGTCCGCAACACAGCAGGCATCAACCCAATTGGGGGGCAGCTTCCTATGGATCCGTGATCTGGGCGTGCCTGATCCGCTTTTTGCCGCACCGCTGATCTTTACGCTGCTGGCCTGCGTCTATCTGCACTGGGCCATGGCCAAAACCAAACGTCAGGCCATCCTGTGGTGGGCGCTTGGTGGACCGGCGATGTTCGCCCTGGTGTTCCAACTGGCTGCCGCGGGCAACGTGTACCTGTGTTTCAGCCTTGGCCTGTTGCTGTTGCAACGCGCCTATGTCACCGGGCATTTCTCGGGCCTGAGCGCGCAATTCAAACCCGTTTTGGAGCGCCTGCGTGAACGCGGCGACATCCACGGCGTTTTCCCCCTGCACCGCACCGATGCTCTCAGCCAGTCAGGCAACAAGTCTTACCGCCTTTCCATCATGAAAAACGCGGGGCTGCCGGTACCCGATGGCCTGGTGGTCCGAACCGAGGCCGTCGAAGCCTACTCCAACATGTCCACGCCACAAAAAGAGCAGTTCTCGGATCAGGTCTGGCGGATGATCGAACAGCCCTGCGCCGTGCGCAGCTCGGCCGCCGGAGAGGATGGCGAGGATCAAAGCTTTGCCGGGGTGTTTGACAGTGTTCTGAACGTACAGGGCGATGCCATGCGCCCGGCGCTGGATGCGGTGGTTGATAGTTTCTCATCGGCGCGCGCCCAAAGCTATGACACCGACACTGAAAATGGCCACGATGGCAATATCCTGATCCAGCAAATGGTCAGCGCAGAATATGCCGGGGTGTTGTTTACCAAGGATCCGGCGGCGCCCGGGCTGATGATGGTGGAAATGGTGCAAGGCTGCGGCGATGATCTGGTCTCGGGCCGGGTGACACCGCAAAGCCTGCGCTTTGGCCGCTATACGCTGACTGCCGCGGATGACGAAACACCGCCGGTCGATCTGACCCCGCTGTTGCAAATGGCACGACAGATCGAAGCCATCTTTGGACGCCCGCAAGATATCGAATGGGCTTATGCCGACGGCGCATTCAAACTGCTACAAAGCCGGGACATCACCACGTTGGGGCAAGGAAGCCCCGCAGAGCAGGCGCGGATCAACGAGTGGGAGCGGATACTGGCTGCCTATGCCGATCACCCCAGTGATACAGTTGTGTTGGAACAGGACGAAATGGCCGAGCTCCTGCCCTGCCCAACACCTTTGTCCTTCTCGCTCATGGCATCGCTTTGGGCTCCGGGGGGCAGTCTGGACATGGCCTGCCGTCAGCTTCGTCTGGAATACAACCTGCCCGAAGGGCGCCCCGGCCATCTGGTCAACCTGTTTGGCAGTACCTACGTGGACCGCCAGCTGAAAGAGAAAATGGCGCTGCGCTTGAATAGCGCCAAAGCGCGTCAATTGCACCGCGAGGCCCTGAGCACACTGCACAGGTTCCGCCAGGAAGTGGTTCCCGAGCTGCACGAAACCATGGCCGTATGGCGCGCGATCGACTTTGGCGCCCTGCCCGCGCATCAGATTTTGGTCAGCATCGCCAAGCTGCGCAAGAAACTGCTGCGCGAAGCCTATGTCGAGGCGGAAAAGATCAACATCCTGGCCAGCTTCACCATGACCGAGGCCGAACAGGCGACCAAGGATGATCCTGATGCACGCAAACGGCTGATGAACCCGGTTCTGCCCCACGCGCCGCTCAATCAGATCAATGCCTGCGCGACGCTGAAGGGCGAGGCCCAACAACGCGCCCTTATGAACCTGATGGGGCATCGCGCGATCTTTGACTATGAACTCAGCGAACCGCGCTATGCTGAGGCGCCCGAACTTCTGGCTCCGATGCTGGAAACCGCGGCAACCGCCCCCGAGGTCCACGCCATGGACACCCAGATTGACCCGCATGATCCCGTGTCGCTGGCCATCGCCTTTCAGGACCTGAAGGAACATGCCAAGCACGAAGTTCTGCATTTGGTGGCCTTGCTGCGCCATGCCACGCTGGCATTGGCCGAAAAAACCGGGATGGACGATTTGATCTTCTATCTGACCATGGACGAGCTTCTGTGTCTGGATCTGGCAGATACCACAGCCCTGCATGCCAAGGCTGAAGCCCGGCGCGCGCAGGCGCTGTCGCTGCTGCCACATGCGATCCGGCAGGTATCCTTGACACTGCACGACATAGAGCGCCTGTCAGCTCCCGAAAACCTGCGCGGCGGCGGGTCAGCGGAAGGGCTGGGCGGCACCTGCGTGTCCGGCGACGCGCCGTCGAAAGGGCGGGTTTTCGTGGCCGATGAAACGGCCCAAACCACCGCGCAGGCCTTTGAAGGATTTCAGGATGGGGACGTGATTGTCTGCCGGATGATCAACCCTGCGTGGCTGCCCTATCTGCAGCGTTCAAACGGGGTGCTCAGCGAAGTCGGTGGATGGCTCAGCCACATGGCCATTCTGGCGCGCGAAAAGGGCATTCCCATGTTGGTGCGCTGCAGCGGGCTTGAGTCGCTTGAAACCGGTCAGCGGGTGCGACTGGACCCCGATGGCACCATTGAACTTGTGGCAGAGCAAACCACACGGCTTAAATCCGCCTGACGCGCCCTCAACCAGCGGGGCGACCCGCTGGTTCATGCCCCTGTTTCGCTCAGAGGGTTACTTGGCAGATTGCTCCAACTCTTCGCGATTGCGTCGCGCAAGGTCTTCGAGCTCTTCAACGATATCCTTGCGCACCGAAACCGAGTCTGGCTCGGATATTTCGTCAGGAACCCGCGCATAGGGGTTGTCAAACTCAGCGCTCAGGGTCTGGCCATATCGCGCCAGAATGGCCTGCAGACGCCCGTCATCGCGCATCTTGGCCGCGATCTCGTGATAGTCGGCCTCGTCCAGAGCATCGGTGTGCCGCAACGCGATGGTCAGAGGATAATGGCTTGTCACGTCCAGAATGTCGGTGGACAGGGCAAACAGCGCAGCACCGGGGCGATCATGGCGATACCAGTCAAGCGCGACGCTGCTGACCACGCCTGCGTCAAGCTCGCCGGACTCGATCGCCTGCAAAATCGCGACTTCGGATTTATAGGCGACGCGCGGATCCGCGCCGATCTCAAGCAACTTGAAATGCGCCAACGAGGCACTGGGCACTGCCACCACCTTGTCGCTCAGGTCCTCAAACGCCACATCCCGGGGGGGGCCGGCGAAGACCAGGATCACCTGAACATCTGTCAGGGCCTGCAGATAGCGCAGGAAGCTTGCGGGTTTGGGGTCGCGGGCAACGCCCAACATCAGGTCGCAATCGGTATAGCGCGCCTGATAGCCAGCCCAAATCCACTCCACGCTCAGCCGCACACCCAGCTCTTTGGCAATCTCCTGAGCGATCTCCATCTGAAAGCCGGGGCGATCCCCGATACCGGATATCGGCATGGCGTTCTTGTTGGCGCATACAATCAGTTGCCCTGACTGTCGGATCCCATCCAAATCCCGGGCGGCGGCTGGTGCACAAAGCATCAGCGCCACCAGAAAAGCGCGGATCAGCTGCATGAGTCCAGCAAGCCAAGCGATGAAATATACCCGACCAATTCCCAGCGTTTTTCGTCCGAAAAGTGATCCCAAGGCGGCATGAAATACGACCCGCTTTCCAACCCGTTGGAAATGACGTCGAACAGATAGTCAGGGTCAAAATCGCGGCATTGCAGTTTCTTGTGCTTGCCGCCGATCCCTTCAGCGCCGTGGCAATAGCTGCAGTTCTGGGCAAAACGCAGCTTGCCGTTTTCAATGTGAGCCGGGTCCGTCAGATCAATCATCTGGACAGGCTGCGTGGCTTGCGTCCCGGTTCCGATGGCGGAAGGCGCGGCGGCGGCCAGAAGAAGGCAGGCCGAGGCGCCAAGGGCTGTCATTGTGATGCGGGTCATGTGTCTACTCTTTGGTGTTCGCGATCCAAAAGACGCGGCGCCCCGAACAGGCGCCGCGCGGTTTCTTGATTTAATCCAGGGCAAAGGCGATCAGCGCCGCGCCACCCGGAAGACCGACAATGTCGGGGAAGGCTGAAGCCATGAAGCCCGGTGCGTGGCTGCCAAAGCCCGACGGCACCAGCAGGTACTGCTTGCCATCCACGCCATAGCTAACGATGCCCGAGCGGATGCCCGACCCCGTCGCAAAGCTCCAGACTTCTTCGCCGGTCTGGTCGTTATAGGCGCGCACAACACCGTGCACATCGCCGTTAAAGACCAGCCCACCGGCCGTCGCCAGAACCGAACCCAGACCCGGGATCGGATAGTCGACAGTCCACTTAAGCTCGCCGGTGATCGGGTCACGGGCGTCCAGACGGGCGCTGGCTTTCTGGCCCGGAGGATCAACAGCTTCCAGCACCGATACACCCAGATACAGGCCGGCAATGCCGATCTCTTCGTGGTTTTGCGGTGCCGCCACGATGCGGTTACAGACCTCCATCGCGTTGGTGTACCAAAGGCCGGTATCGGGGCTGTAGGCGCCGTGGTTCCAGCTGCGCACACCCAACAGATAGGGGCACAGGGTGGTCTCTTCGCCTTCAACCGGTTCGTTACGGCCAATCAGCTCGCCGGTTTTGGGGTCAATGCTTTCCACCCAGTTGTAGGTCTGCGACAGCGGCCAGACATTGACGACCGAGCCGTCATCCTTGTTCAGCACCGACACGAAGCCACCTTTGTTCAGGTGGAAGATCACATCCTTGCCTTCATGTTCGATGGTGACGGACTCGTAAGCCGAGTCATAATCCCACACGTCATGGGGCACTTCCTGATGGTACCATTTCAGCTCACCCGAGGGCGCATCAATGGCCAGTACCGAGGCAGTGTACAGGTTGTCGCCTTCGCGGATGCTGCCAAAGAAGTCAGGCGCCGCATTCGAGGTGCCGATGATGATCGCATCGCGTTTGGCGTCGTATTGACCGGGCATCCATGCGCCACCGCCACCAACATCACCGGTATCACCAGGCCAGCTGGCCTGATCATCCGAGATGGTGTCAAACGTCCAGGCGGGCTCGCCGGTCAGGGCGTTCACGGCCCAGATTTTACCGCGCTGAGGCTGGTCGCCCCCCGTGGTGCCGCCGTACAGGATATCCCCGGCCAATTGCGGCGGAGACGAGAACAGGCAGCCATAGCACTCTTCCAGAATGGTGATCTGGCGCGACCATTTCACCTTGCCGGTTTCCTGATCCAACGCGATGTAGCGCCCGTCCAGCGTACCCAGATAGACCATGCCATGGCCCACTGTCACACCGCGCGACGCGGCCTGATAAAACACCCGGCGCACGATCGGGTCCAGATCGGGTTTATAATGCCAGATTGTCTCGCCGGTTTCGCCGTTCACGGCATAGACGTTGTTGTTGGGGCCAACATAGTAAACGATCCCATCAACGATGATGGGGGTGGCTTGCAGGCCGTGCTGAATGTCACCGGGCTGGTGAATCCAGGCAACGCGCAGGTCTTTGATCGTGTCGGCATTGATTTGGTCCAACGGGCTGTAACGCCAGCCGTCATCGGTACGGTGATATTTCGGCCAATCCTCGTGGCCATCGGCCACAGCGCTTCCCGGCGCCAACACCGCCAAAGTCGCGGCAAAGGCCGTGCCAAGCATCCCTAACTTAAAAGTCTTGGGCATGGTTTCCTCCCTATGCTCTGTTCACGGATCGGCGCAGATGCAGACCCGCAAACCCCTGCAAGCAACAGCCGTGCCAAAATTTTAGAAAATCACGCGAGCAAACGTATTTATCTCTTACTCTCTGAACCTTACGCGTAGTCAGACTTACGGCACCTGCTCGATCAGGGGCCTATGGCACCCTCGTTGCTTCAATGAGTCCACGCCCGCTAAAGGCGTTCATTTCAGGGAGGAACAAATTGACAGATTCACAGACTCTTCAGGGAAAAACAGCACTGGTAACCGGCGGCAGCCGGGGCATTGGTGCGGCCATCTCACAGCGCCTCGCGCAGGCCGGTGCACAGGTCTATCTGACCTATCAAAACAACAGCGATGCCGCTGAAAGCGTCGCTAAAAGCTGTGGCAAAGGTGCGCGCGCGGTGCAATGCGATGCGGGCGACGTGGCTGCCGGAAAACTGCTTGTCGATCAGCTGGCCGCAAAACACGGCGGGCTGGACATTCTGGTCAATAACGCCGCCGTTCTGACCGCCGCACCCCTGCCCGACTGCACCGAGGAAGACTTTGACCGCAACATCGCGGTGAACCAAAAAGGCGTGTTCTTCCTGACGCAAGCCGCCGCCAAGGTCATGCCAGCAGGTGGGCGGGTCGTAAACATCGGTTCGATCTTTGGTGAAACCGTCCCCTTTCCGGGGCTGGACCTGTATTCCATGACCAAGTTCGCCATGGCTGGTCTGACCCGCGCCTGGGCGCGCGATCTTGCCGAGGCTGGGATTACCGTGAACTGTATCCAGCCCGGCCCGATCAACACAGACATGAACCCCGAGGATGGGCCTCTGGCCGAAGCCATGTTGCCCCGTTCGCCCATCGGGCGCTATGGCCGCCCCGAGGAAATCGCCGAGATGGTCGCCTATCTGTGTGGCCCGAACACCGACAACGTCACCGGAACAATGTTCAACAATGACGGTGCGTGGAACGCCTAAGCCAACCGGCGACGCGGGGTGCCCGCGTCGTCAGCCTTTCAACGTGAAGGGATGATCCGACGTATCAAGCCAGGCTTTCACACCGGCAACGGCCAGCGTTATATCCTCGGCCCCGCCCATGCCAACGTCGTCCAAACCGCCTTTCACAACCGTCACATCGACCGTGCCAAACGGCAACGCTTCGGCCACCGCTTGTTTATCCAGCTTGTCGGGATCAGGCACACCAATGGTCACCTCAACCCGCATTTCGGACGGGTGCTTATAGGCATGAAACACCGTCAGAGAGCTATGACGGATCGCATCCGAAATCGCCCGCAGCGCCGCTTTCGTCATGTCGCGCCCGTGCACATCGGCGCCCATGCCCATTTCCAAGATCAACGGCTCCATGGCTTATCCTTTCTGGTCCACATCGAAGGACACGGTGACGATGGCATTGGCGATGATCGGCCCCTGCCCGCGCATCTCCAACTGCAATCCACCCTGCACGGCCTCGGCGGTGACGGTGCCCACGGGGGCTTCAGCCTTTACGGCCTCCAGATCGACCTTGTCGGGTTCTGAAACCCCCACGCGGATATCCACCAGCATCGACTCGGGCGGGAAGCCAAAGGCCTGCGCCACGGTCAGATAGTTGCGATGCAGGGCGTCATGCACGGCGCGGCAGGCGGCTTTGGTGAAATCCTTGCCCTTCAGATCGGTGCCCATGCCCATCTCAACGGCGAATTGGGTCTTGCTCATGATGTTCCTCCCTGTGCGGCGCGCAGCCGCTCGAAATCTTCGCCCGCGTGATAGCTTGATCGCGTCAGCGGGCTGGCCGAAACCATAGAGAACCCCTTGCCCCGCGCCATACGCTCCAGGCTATCAAACTCGTCCGGCGTCACATAGCGTGCCACCGGGTGATGCTGTGGCGTGGGTTGCAGGTACTGGCCGATGGTGATGAAATCAACGCTGGCGGCGCGCAGATCATCCATCACCTGCGCGACCTCTTCCAAGGTCTCCCCCATCCCGACCATCAGACCGGATTTGGTGAAAATGCTGGGATCAGCGTCCTTCACCTGCCTGAGCAGCCACAATGAATGAAAATAGCGCGCGCCGGGGCGCAACTTCAGATACAGCGAGGGCACGGTTTCGATATTGTGGTTAAACACGTCCGGGCGGGCCTTGATCATCAGATCGGCTGCCCCCGGATCACTAAGCCTGAAATCCGGAGTCAGCACCTCGATCGTCGTGCCCGGCGACTTGCGGCGGATGGCGCGAATGGTGCGGGCGAAGTGATCCGCCCCGCCATCCGACACGTCATCCCGATCAACCGAAGTCACCACCACATGCGACAGCCCCAAATCGGCGACCGCCTTTGCCACTTTGGCCGGCTCGAACATGTCCAAGGCTTCGGGCCGGCCAGTGGCGACGTTGCAAAAGGCGCAGCCGCGGGTGCAGATGTCGCCCATGATCATGAAGGTCGCATGGGATTTCGACCAACATTCGCCGATGTTGGGGCATGCCGCTTCTTCGCAGACGGTGGTCAGCCCGCCCATGGCGCGCTTGGTCCGCTGCACCCCCTGCCCCGCGGGCGCCTTGACCCGAAGCCATGGCGGCTTGGGCAGGCGCGGCGCCGGAGCAACCTTGGCCTTTTCAGGATGGCGCAGAGAGGCAGAGACCGGCGCGTTCATTTACAGCCGCCCTCCGTCTTCTGCGAACAGATGCAACCGCCGCGCATCGAACCGCGCGGTGATCTGCGCGCCTTCGGCCAGGTCGATCTGACCGGGCGCGCGCAGTTTGACGATCTGATCGCCCAGCGTCGCGTTGACGATGGTGTAGCCGCCCAACGGTTCAATCGAACTGACCGTGACCGGCACACCAAAGCCATCGCCTTGCAGCCAGATGTCTTCGGGGCGCACGCCCAGCGTGACGGCTGCACCCACCGGTGCGGGGTCTGGCAAGGGGCATGGTGCCCCAAAAGCCGCGCTGATGAACGAAGTTCCATCATCCGAAATCCGCCCCTCAAAAAAGTTCATCGGCGGCGAGCCAATGACCTCGGCCACGGCCTTGGAATTGGGGCGGCTATAGACATCATCCGGCGTGCCGATTTGCGCGATCTTGCCATCAATCACCACCGCCACGCGGTCTGAAATCGCCATGACCTCTTCCTCGTCATGGCTGACGTACACGAAGGTCTGGTTGTTTTCGCGCTGCAGGCGTTTCAGCTCGACGCGCATTTCTTCACGCAGGCGGGCATCCAGCGCCGCAATCGGTTCATCCAGCAGCATCGCCCGACTGTCCGCCGCAAAGGCACGCCCCAACGCGATACGCTGGCGCTCCCCGCCCGACATCTGCGATGGGTTCTTGTGCAGGATATGGCTGACATGCAGCACCTCGGACACGAAATCCAGACGCTCTGAAATCTCGCGTTCCGGCGCACCGCGTTCAGTCAGCGGGAAAATGATATTTTCACGCCCCGACATATGCGGAAACAACGCAAGGTTCTGAAACACCATGGAAATGTCGCGTTCAGCGACGTCCAGATTGGCGGCATCGCGGTTTGACAACACCACCTGCCCTTCGTCCGGGTCCAACAGCCCAAGGATCAACTTCAGGATCGAGGTTTTGCCGGTCGAGGGCGGGCCGAAAATCCCGAAGAACTCGCCCTGCGCCACTTCCATATTGATCGGCCCCAAGGTGAAGCCGGGATAGGATTTCACCGCATCGCGGATCTCAATTGCGTTCATGGTCTTATCCTCCCAACCGGCGGCCCGAGGCCAGATCAAACGCCAGACTCTTGGCTGGCGGCATATAGAATGGCACCTCGTCACCCACGTTCAGCTGATCCTGATCGTCAATGGCCAGGAACATGGTTTCCAGCACCTGCAGATAGACCAAACGCTTGGGGCCGACACGCTCCAGCACCTCGACAGTGCCGTGCATTTCGATATCGTCCTCGGCCCGGCGCGCGCCGAAATAGATGTCTTGCGGGCGAATGCCGAAAGAGCCGCTATGCACCTTGGTGTCCGAGCTGAATTCTGACCGCACCTGCCCCGACAGCGGGATTTCCGCGCCGCCATGCACCATCAAACGCAGCGTGCCGCGTTCCTCGCGCAGCTCTCCGTCGATCAGGTTCATACGCGGGCTGCCGACGAAGTTGGCGACAAACCGGTTGGCCGGGTTGTTATAGATCTCCAGCGGCGAGCCATATTGCATCAGCTTGCCCTGATCGATGATCGCGATCTTATCGGCCAGGCTCATGGCTTCGATCTGATCGTGGGTCACATAGATCATGGTCTGACCGAATTCGTGCTGCAGCACCTTCAGTTCAGCCCGCATATAGGCGCGGAACCCGGCATCAAGGTTCGACAGCGGTTCATCCAGCAGGAAAATCCGCGGCTCGACAATCGCCGAACGGCCGATGGCCAGCTTCTGCATCTCATTGACCGACAGGCTGGAGGCCGGTTGATCAAGCCGGTGGCTGATGCTCATCCGGTCCGCCATGGCCTTCACGCGGCGGTCAATTTCGGCCTTGTCGACCTTTTTGACCTCAAGCCCGTAGGACAGGTTCTTATAGACCGACAGATGGGTGAAGATCGCATAGTTCTGGAACACGAAGCCGATGTTGCGGTCCTGTATTTTGGTGCCAGACAAGTCTTGACCGTCAAACAGGATCGACCCTTCGGTCACGTCCTCCAATCCCGCGATCATGTTCATCGTGGTGGTCTTGCCGCAGCCCGAGGGGCCCAGAAGGGCGACGAACTCGCCCTCCTCTATGTCCAGGCACATGTCTTCTACGGCGGTGAAGTCGCCAAAGCGTTTTGTGACGTTGTTGATTTGTATCGAGGACATCTGATCACCCGTTCTTCTTGGCCATGTAGGACAGGCCTTTTGCGGCGATAACGCTGAGCACGAACAGGATCGTCAGACCAATCGCGGCCACGTAAGCCCATTCCAGCTCGCCGAAGGTTTGCTTGTAGAGGAAAAGCGAGATCGTCTCGGTTTGCACACCGGGGCCGCCCTTCGTCATGATGAAGATCAGGTCGAAGATTTTGAAACATTCGACCGCCCGCAAGACCAGCGCAATGATGATCACCGTCTTCATGCGCGGCAGCACGATCTTCAGAAAGTTCTGCCAGTTCGACCCGCCCAGAAGGCGCGCTGCCAGCAATTGATCGGATGGCACGCCCAGCATGCCCGCCAGCAGGATCAGGAACATCAGCGGCGTCCACTGCCAGATGTCCGCAATGATCACTGAAATCATCGCGCGGTTCACATCCGTCAGCCACGAAAAGTCCGCCGGCAGGCCAAGGTGGTCATTGACCGGCCCGGTGCCCTGAAACAGCAGGAAGAACATCAGACCAACCACCGCAGGCACCACCATCATCGGGGTCAGCATGATCGAATAGAAGATCTTGCGCCCGGGGAATTTGTCGACGAACAGATAGGCCAGCGCCATGCCCAGAAAGAACTGGATCGGCACGGCAATGCCCATGATCACCACGGTGCGCCACAACGCGCCCCACAGACGGGGATCGGTCAGCAGGAACCAGTAGTTTTCGCCCCAGCTGAAGACCTCCCATGCGCGGTACCACGGGATACCCTCAAGCGGCGTCCACCAGGTCACACTCAGGTAAAGCTGCATCAGCAGCGGGAAAACCACGATGAACAGCAGCAGAAGCATGGTCGGCAGGATGAACCAGAAGCCCATCTTCTGGCCGTCCCGCGCCACTGTGGCCCAATAGCCTTTGCGCTTTTCGCTTTGGGTGGTCTGCGAGGCAGGAGTAGGAATATCGGTCATTGTTTCAACGCTCCGAAGGTCAGGCCGCGCACAAGGTGTTTCTGGATCATCAGTCCGAACACCACGGGCGGGATGGCTGCGATGACACCCAGTGCGGCTTTCATGCCGTACATCTGGCCGCCCATCGCCGAGGTCAACGTGGCCATGTAAACCGGCAGGGTGACCCAATCTTTCTGGGTCAGCAGCAGGGCCAACAGGTAGTCCGACCAGTTCAGGATAAAGACAAACAGCGCACAGGTGGCGAGGCCGGGTTTCACGATCGGCAGGGTGATGCGATAGAACACCCGCCAGTAGCTGCATCCAGACACGCGGGCGGCGTCTTCGATCTCGACCGGGACTTCTTCAAAGAAGGTCTTCATCAGCCAGAAGGCGAAGGGCAGCGTGACGATGCCATAGATCAACGACAGGCCCCACCAGGTGTCGACCGCGCCGATAAAGGCCCACATGACCATCACAGGGATCATCACCGCAAGCGGCGGGAACAGGCGCAGCTGCAACACCGACAGAGGCAGCGATTGCGCCAGGCCAAAGCGGACGACCGCATAGGACGCCAGCGTGCCACTGACCACCGCCAGCAACGTGCCGCAGATAGAGGTCACAAGGCTGGAAATCAGCGGCCCCACAATGGTGCGGTCCAGGCTGACGACAAGGCCTTCAGCTTCGCCATAGAAGATGAACTCGAAGTTCTGCAACGTGGGGTTCTTGGGGAACCAGGTTAGCCCCGACACGGTGGTCCATTCGGGATACGGTTTGAACGCCATCGTGACCATCCACAAAAGCGGATAAAGAACCACGGCTGCCGCCAGCAGAACAAAGACATATTTCAGCGCCAGAGCGCCCGGTGACACCTTCACGGGAAGGCCCTCCCTTTATCTGAGTGTTAGGGTGTGCCGGGCCCAAAAACGGGATCGCAGGCTCGGCACATGAGAACGAAGTCGATTACGCAGGGTCCACAATCGTGGGCCAGGTTTTCCGGCTTGCCTGGATCGCTTCGACAATGCCGTTCCGCTTTTGTCGCTTAATGATCCGTTCCCATTTCTTCTGCGCCGCATCCATGGCTTCGCGGGCGGTCTTCTGACCGGTGATCGCAGCCTGGATTTCCTCGTCCAGCGCATTGTCCAGCGCGGTCTGGCCCGCAAAGTTGATCGACGGCACCGAGCGCGCGATGGTCGCAGGGATCGTTTCCATCGCATAGTCATGGTAGGTGCTGGCAACCAGCGGCTCTTTGAAGTTGGCCTGCTGCATCGGGTCAAAGTAGCCACCCGGGTTGCCCGCCATCCACGTATAGGTGCGGGTCGAGCTGAGCCACTGTAGGAACAGATACACCGCCTCGGGATAGTCCGACTTGGACGAAATCCACGCGGTGATGTGATAGTACAGCACCGAACGGCGGTTGATCTGATCGCCAAACTGACGGCCCACCGGCAGGTGGCTGCCGATCATGCCCGTGGCTTTGGATTTCGCCGTGCCGTCGGGGTTATAGCCGTCACCAAACTTCACCAGATTGGTATAGATCGCGGTGTGCGGGATCTGCAGGTTCCACATGGCGGCATAGGCCTCGGCCCAGGTGAAGGTCAGCGCATCCGGCGGGCACCACTCGAACGAGCGCACGTGCTCTTCGGCGCATTGAATGCCCAGATCACTGTTCAGGTTCGGGTTCCCGTCTTCGTCAAAGAAGTGGTAGTTGGGGAAATCCATCGAGGCAAACCGCGCATAGAACGTCGCCAGACCCCAGAACGGGCTCATCAGGTTGCCGTTGCCATACATGGTGCCATGGCCGAAATCCTTGCCGGTGAAGAACTCGGAAATGCGGTCGACCTCTTCCCAGGTGTTGGGCGTGGTCAGCGCATGGCCGGTTTCCTTCATAAAGGCTTCCTGCACGTCTTCGCGCTCGTAGATGCCTTTCAGGTAGAACCATGTCTGGAAATCGCCATCCAGCGAGAACGAATAGTAATCGCCGGCATAGGTATAGAGCAGCTGCTCCATCTCGGGTGTCGGCGTGCCGCGCTCACTGTCACCCCAATCGGGCTGATACTTGGCAACGAAATCCGAACAGTTCACCGCGCCGCCCGACGACACCAGATCGCCGGTCGAGTTCCACGGCCCGGTATAGATGTCAAACGTGCCATCGCCGGTGGTGACGTCCTGCATCACCTTCTTGAAGATATCCTCGGCGGGGGCGCCGATAATGTCAATTTCAATGCCGGTTTCCTTTTCCCAAACCTCTTTGGCCGACGGCGCCCCATCGGGGAAAGGTTTGGTGATCTGGCCAATGGCGCCATCGGTCAGCAGCATCGAGATCTTCTTGGGGGCCTTGCCCGCAGCCTGCAGCGCCTTGATGCCCTCAATCGCGCGGCCTTCGGACATTGTGTTGTTGTACTGGAAGCGCTCTGCCCCCTCAAATCCGGTCGGGCCGCCGGTCATGCCCGGCGCAAAGCCATTGGCAAAGGCTGGCGAAGCCACGAAGGCGCTAAGCCCCCCCATCCCCGAAGCCGCCATGGCTGCCGTCGAGGTTTTCAGGAACTCGCGCCGCGAGGGCCCAAAGCCCTTTTTGGTATCAGTCTTCATGTTTTCCTCCCAAACAGACAAAATCGTTTTGTCCGATTGGGAATAAGCAACGAGCATGCCACGCCCGTTAACACGTTGTTAAAAATGAAAAACCCGCCCAGTTGCGCGGGCGGGTTTTCCTAGGGTCATCTTAGGGTGTCTTGTTAGATCACAAGGCGTTGGCCACGTGATCGGGCAGGTCGTCCAGCTCGACGATCTCGTCCTCGCACAGCGCCACGCACAGCTCAAAGACGTTGATCATTTCGCGCACATTGCCCGGCCAGTCATAGGCGCACAGGGCTTCTTCGGCGTATTTGTCGAACCGCAGCGGGTGCTCTTCTGACACCAAGGCGGCGATCTGCCGGATCAACCAGGATTTATCCTCGCGGTCGCGCAACGACGGGATGTTCAGCACCACACCGTTCAAACGGTAATACAAATCCTGCCGGAATTGGCCCTTGTCGACCAGCTCCTTGAGGTTGCGGTGCGAGGCCGAGATCACCCGCACATCCACCGGCACCGGTTTGGTCGCGCCCACGGCCATGACCTCGCGTTCGGCCAGAACCCGCAGCAACCGTGCCTGCAAGGCCAACGGCATATCGCCGATTTCATCCAGGAACAGCGTGCCGCCATTTGCCTGTTCAATCAGACCTTTCTTGCCCTTGGCATGGGCGCCGGTGAACGAATTGGGCGCATAGCCAAACAGCTCACTTTCGATCAACGCCTCAGGCAGCGCGGCGCAGTTGATGGCCACGAACGGCCCCTTCTTCTTGCGCGATTCATGCAAGGCCTGCGCCAGAAATTCCTTCCCGACACCGGTTTCACCCTCAAGGATAATACTGATCTGTTTGTCGACCACGCGGGCAGCTTTCTTGGCCAGCCGCTGCATCTGGCTGTCCCCACCATGCACCTTGCTCAACGGCAAAGGCATGTCGCGCGCAGGCGTGGCTTTTTGCGGCCGCATCGGCGCCTGCACATCGGCAAACAGCACCTTGCCATCATGGGTTTCCAACGCCTGTTCGCCGGGTGTGCTGGCACCAATCAGACAGGGCAGATCGTTGAAATCAAACTCGAATATGTCTTCGAACGGCCGCCCGATCAGGCTTTCAGGCGTGCGCCAATCTGTTTTAAGCGTGTCTGCCATCATCCGATGCGCCCCGTGCGTGACACCCGAAATCGTACCGTCATCCGCAATGGAGACGGCGCAGTTCGGATCAACGCCCAGAAACTCGGACGAACCATTCAGCCGCAAAATCCAATCGGACTTGCGCGAGGCCATCAGATTGGCCAGCTCAATCCGCCGTACGCAGGATTTCACCACTTCCAGTGTCAGGGCCTGACTGTACTTTTCAGTCGGCGACATCAGCAAAGACACGTCCAAAACCCCGACCATGTTCCCGTTCGGATTATAGATCGGCGCGGCGGTACAGCTGAGCGGCGTATGCGCCATATCAAAGTGATCAGTCTGGTGGATCGTGATCGCCTCGCCCGAGGTCAGACAGGCCCCCACGCCACAGGTTCCAGCGTTTTCTTCGCTCCATTCCGAGCCGATATAAAGCCCGGCGCGCTTCAATTCACGGTCGACCTTTTCGTCGCCAATGAAATCCACGGTGACGCCCTTGGCATCGGTCAACAGCAGCACATAGCCCATCGAATTCACGCGGCGGTACAGGTCCTCCATCCCGAACCGCGCCATCGACAACAGGTCTTCGGCTTCTTGCTGATGTTCCTTCAACACCTGTTCGGGCACGATCCGTGCCTCGCCCTTGTGTTCAGGATCAAGATTATAGTCGTTCAGACAGCGCAGCCAGGATTGCACCACAGCCGCATCGCGACCGGTCTGCCCCCCCTCTCCTGCGGTGACGATCTCATGCACATGCTGTGCGAATGCTCTCGCTTCGGCCATTGCAGCACCCCTCCCAAAGTGGTTGCAACCCGAGGAATTTCGGTGTTCTCGAACTCATCCATCCTAATGGCAATCGTTAAAATAACCAAACGTTTCCTACTTCCTCCGTCTCAGAAAACGCTCAAAACACCCCCAACTTCCCCCATAAGTTGACGCAGGGGCAAGGCGCATATCCGCGCACCACCCCTGCGGATTGATTTTCGAATCAAAGATGCGCCTGCATCTCGGACGCGCCACTGCCCGTCACGACGGTGGCATCCGGTTCGATGAAGATTTTCTCTACTTTGCCGTCGCGCAACACGGCGGCATAGCGCTGCGCGCGCATGCCCAAACCGATCTCGCTCAGATCCAGTTGCTGACCGGCGGCGGCGGCAAACTGTTGGCTGCCATCTGCCATGAACTGCACACCGGCGGGTGGCTGAAAGTGATCAGACCACGCCTTGGTGACAAAGAAGTCACTGGCGCTGAGGATCACGATATCATCGACCCCCTTGTCCAGAATCTCCTGTGACTGGGCGATATAGGCGGGTACGTGATCGTCGTTGCAAGTGGGCGTAAACGCCCCGGGCACCGACACCAACATCACGGTCTTATTCTTTGAGAACTCGGCCAGATTAATCTGGCGCACTTCACCCGCATCCAATTGCTGAACGGGCGTTTGTGGGATCATTGTTCCGGGTTTCATCAACCGCTCCTATAGGTTGTCATAGGCGTCAAGCGCCTTGGCGGCGTAAACCGCGCCGGGTCCGCCGGACATTTCAACAGCCACGGCGACCACTTCGATCAGCGTGTCGCGGGTGGCCCCGTGTTTCTTGGCCTCTTCGACGTGATAGATGATGCAATCATCACAGCCACGGGCGGCAGCCACGGCAACAGCGATCAGCTCTTTCATCGCGGTGCTGACAGCACCTTCGCGCACCGCCGCATCAGACAGCGACTTGAACGCCATCATGGATTTCTGGTCGGCCTTGAACAGCGCCATCAGGCGTTTGTTGTTTGCGGCCAGTTTCTGTTTTGCGTCAGACATGACACCTCCGAAATTTCAGGTGACGCGCCCGGCCGGGAGAACCGGGCGCGTCGGGGGCTGGGTCAGAGCCGAGACGTAATTAGCTCATTAACCCGGTTCGCATTTTCCATCTGGACCATGTGGCCCGCGCCATCGATCACCACGACCTCGGCACCGCTGACGGCATCCGCATGGGCCACAGGGATCACCGCATCTTCGGCGCCCCAGACGACCAGCAGCGGAATATCCAGCGCTTCCAGACCTTTGGCGATATCAACAGCTTGGCTGCCACCGTCGAACAAGGCGGCTTTCAGCGCTTCCAGATAATCCTGCACGCCATCGATCCGCTTGTATTTCAGCAGGTCATCGACCATCGAGCGGTTCACAAGGCTCTTGTCTGCAAAGAGATGATGCAGCTTGGGCTTCAACTCTTTACGGCTGGCGGCGGAAACAAACCCTTCGATGTAGTCAGAGTTGATTTCGGCCCCCAAACCGGCCGAACAGATCAGCGTCAGCGAGGCGACCCGATCCGGGTGGCTGATCGCGGTTTGACCCGACACCAGACCGCCCTTGGAATGGCCCACCAGATGCGCTTTGTCGACGCCCAGATGATCCATAAAGTCGATGATGGTTGTCACCAGCTTGTCTAGACCGGGCTGATCCACGGCTTTCACCGACTGACCATGACCGGGCAGGTCCAGCGCATAGGCCGGGGCCACCTCGGACACGGCGTCAATATTGAACAGCCAGTTGTCCAGATCACCGCCAAAGCCGTGAATAAAGATCACCGGAGTACCCTCGCCGCTGCGTTCGGCATAGCGGATCTTGCCAATCGGCAGATCTGCGAACTCATAGGTCGGGCCGGTGTCTTCTTCTTCCTCGACTTCGGGCAGCTCGTAGGCGTCGACAAATGCGTCAATTTCCGCATCCGACACTTCGGCCGGCGCCATCACGCCCAGCAATGCGCGCACCGGATAGATTTCTCCATCCGAACCAACGCGCCGTCGCAGGAGGCCGCCATCGGCAGCCTCCACGACATTCGCAATCTTGTCGGTTTCGACATCCATGATCTCGTCGCCCGGACTGATCTCGGTGCCTTCTTCGACATGCCATGCCGCCAAGGTGCCTTCGCTCATCGAAAGGCCCCATTTGGGCATGAGAATGGGAATGATCAGATCGCTCATTGTGCAGCAACCTCTTGCTTGCTTGACGCCATCGTCTTGCGCACAGCGTCAGCGATGCGGTCGGGCGATGGGATATAGATATCCTCAAGCGACGGGGTGAACGGCACCGGCGCGTGCGGTGCAGTGACCATTTCAATCGGGGCTTTCAGAGCGCCAAAGGCATCCTGTGCCACCACCGACGAAATGTCCGATGCGATCGAACAGCGCGGGTTGGCTTCGTCGACACAGACCAGACGTCCGGTCTCCTCGACGCTTTCAATGACCGTATCCATATCGATCGGCGAAATCGTCCGCAGGTCGATAACCTCTACGTCGATCCCCTCTTTCTTCAGGGTCTCGGCAGCGGTCAGCGAGTTGGGCACCATCAGGCCATAGGTCACGATGGTCACATCCGAGCCTTCGCGCACCACGTTGGCTTCGCCAAACGGGATCGCATAGGGCTCTTCGGGAACATCACACTCGGAACCATAGAGGTTCTTGTGCTCCAGGAAGATCACCGGGTCATTGTCGCGGATCGCCTGGATCAGCAGACCTTTGGTGTCATACGCGTTCGAGGGGCAGACCACTTTCAGGCCCGGGATGTGGGCGAAGATCGGGGTCAGCATCTGGCTGTGCTGGGCCGCGGCGCGGAAGCCAGCACCACACATGGCGCGGATCACAACCGGGGTTTCAGCCTTGCCGCCGAACATATAGCGGAACTTGGCCGCCTGGTTGTAGATCTGGTCCAGACAAACACCCATGAAGTCGATGAACATCAGTTCTGCCACCGGGCGCAGGCCACAGGTCGCGGCACCGATGGCCGCGCCCACATAGGCGCTTTCCGACAGCGGCGTGTCGATCATCTGCTTGGGGTGCTTGGCATAGAGGCCCTTCGAGACCCCCAGAACACCGCCCCATGCATCGTCTTCACCAGCAGCGCCAGCGCCGCCAACGATGTCTTCCCCCATCATGATCACCGTGGGGTCGCGGGTCATTTCCTGATCCAGCGCCTCGTTGATCGCGTCTTTCATGCTCAATGTACGTGCCATTTCGAATTCTCCTTTCTTTTCAGACGTGTCAGTAGGACACGTACACGTCGGTGGTCAGTTCTTCGGGGGCGGGCAGCGGTGCGGCCTTGGCCTCTTCGACGGCTTCCTCGATCAGGTCCATGACCTCGGCATCGATGGCGTCCAGCTCGGCGTCGGTCAGAACACCGGCCTCGGTCACCTTGGCGCGGAAGATTTTCAGACAGTCGCGGTTGGCGCGGTTGTCTTCGTTCTCGCCGGGCGCACGATAAGTCTGTGCATCGCCCTCAAAGTGGCCAAAGAAGCGGATCATCTTGCATTCCAGCAAGGTGGGACCAGCCCCTTCACGGGCCCGTTTGACCACTTCGCCAGCAGCTTCATAGACAGCAAAGAAATCGGTGCCATCGACGGTGATGCCGGGCATCCCGAAGCCGGTGGCGCGGTCAACATAGCTGTCCGAGGCAACCGCGTAATCAACCGAGGTCGATTCCGCATAACCGTTGTTTTCGACCACGAAGATCGCCGGCAGGTTCCAGATCGCAGCCAGGTTCATCGACTCCAGCACGGTGCCCTGGTTGGATGCACCATCACCAAAGAAGGTGATGCCCACGCCATCATGGCCCAGCTTTTGTGCGGCCAACGCAGCACCGCAAACCAGCGGCGCACCGGCACCAAGGATACCGTTTGCGCCCATCATGCCTTTGGACAGGTCAGCGATATGCATCGAGCCGCCTTTACCTGCGCAGGAACCGGTCGACTTGCCATAGATCTCGGCCATCATGCCTTTGACATCCACGCCTTTGGCGATGCAGTGGCCATGACCACGGTGGGTCGAGGCGATGCGGTCATGATCCTGTAGGTGCATCATGATGCCAACGCCAGCGGCTTCCTCGCCCGCATAAAGGTGGACGAAGCCCGGGATATCGCCCCGGCCAAAATCCACATGCAGACGCTCCTCGAATTCGCGGATCGTCTTCATGCGACGATAGGCTTCCAAAAGCCCTTCTTTTTCCAGTGGGAACGGGTTGCTCATAAGGTCCTCCCTTTATCTACAGAGCTTCGTGAACTGCGGTTTGCACTTCACGGGTGAGAAGCCCGCGCTTGGCCGCGAAGGCCATGCACGCGGGCACGTTTACGGTTCTGAAAGCATCGGTTTTCAGGCGAATGCTGACGTCATCGGTTTCGCTGAAGGTCAGTTCACGCTCGCCATCCAGGGCGATGGAGCCGACCGAAACACTGGGCAAAAACAGCACATTGGGGTCCATGCGCTCGACGCCGCCAATGCCGACCTCTTCGATCAGGCCGGGGGCAATCGGGGCGATGATGCTGGCGTCGGCGCGCTCCAGAGGCACAAGCCGCACGCGGCGCCCTTCGGGGGTCTGGCGATCCAGAGGCGCCAGCAGGCCAACGATTGACGACATGCCGATCCCCTCGGGCAGACCAAAGGTGGTGAACAGGTCACGGAAGTTGGCGGTCTTCCAGATCGCCCGGGCACCAACGAACCGTTCGGCCACCACGGCCACGTCCACCAGCGCGATCTCGCGATCATCGTTCACCCGGACTTCCAACAGCTTGTTGTCCTGAAAGGCGTATTCCGGTGGCACCTGCCCTGTCACGGCCAGACCCACGGCCAAGCCGGTGATGGTAGGTTCGCGCAGTTCAGGGAAGGCGTTGTTGGTGCCGGTGGACACGCCCGCAATCGGGGTATTGCCGCTGTTGGCCACAACCACACGATTGGTCCCGTCGCCGCCCAGAACCGCAATCGCGCCAACGCCCTGTGCTGCCATCTGGCGCGCGGCCTCCGCGCTGTCATCGGCGGTGCAGGTGACCGGCATATCCAGATAGGTCACTTTCGGAAAGCGCAGCGTGCCCATGTTGTTTTCACGCGTGATGGTGCGCATCAGCTGGGTACGGATGCCACCGTTTTCGGGCATGATGACCACTTCTTCGACGCCCGCTGTCGCCAGACCGGTCAACATGCGCAATACGATATTGGCGCGATCATTGATCGGCAGGTTGCCCGCATGCGACACGATTCTACGGATGTCGCGGGCGGAAACTGGATTAGCAATTATCCCTACTTTTGACACGTGGCTCTCTCCCTTTGCCCAACCACCAAGCAACGACCGTGCCAGATGGGTTAAACGTGACAAAACCGCCTACGACCACGACCCCGTTGACAGGCAGGGAAAGGGCCGCTCACACTTAAGAAGCACCGGGATTTGGGAGGAAACCGCCGCGCCATGAGACAGGTTCAAAACCAGTCACAACAGCAAAAGATGTCGCTGACGCAGCAGATGCGCAGCTCTTTGTCCTTGTTGCAGATGGGGCCCGCGCAGATCGCCGAAACGCTCGAGGAAGAACTGCCGCGCAATCCGTTCCTGCGCCCCGTGCCTGCCCCACCCGGAGGCGGCAGTAGTGGCGGGGCGGAGCTGCCCGAATCTACCCCCGCGCAAGAGCTGTCCCACGCGCAATCCCTGCTCGCGCAAATCGCGCTGATCCGGTTTTCGCCGGACGAGGCAAAACTGGCCACCGAACTGGTCTATTGCATTGATGAACGAGGGTTTTTCGAAGATCCGCGCGATCAGATGTGCGCCTATCTGAACACCTCAGCGGCGCTGCTGGATCAGGTCGTCGCCAAGCTGCAACAAGCGGTGGAACCTGCGGGTGTTTTCACATGGTCTTTGCGCGAAAGTTTCACCGTTCAACTGCAGGCGCAAAACCGGTACGATCCGCTGATCGAAGCGCTGCTGAACCGCATCGACCTGATCGCCAAAAGTGACATCGCAGGCATCTGCGAACATTGTGGTGTCGATGCAGAAGACGCCGAAGACATGCTGGCCGATATCCGGTCGCTCTCCCCTGCCCCGCTGACACCGGTGCCCGACCTGACAATCACCGCCCGCGCGCCTGATCTGATCATGCGCCCGGATGTGGACGGGGTGATTCAGGCAATGCTGAACCCAGCGGCCCTGCCCGACCTGCTGACCGATGATGCCCTGTTCGACACGCTCAAAACCTCGGAAACCGATAGCGCCGCCCTGGCCTATTACCGCGATTGTTATCGCGGGGCGGGCGCGTTTGTGGTGGCGATGCAAAAGCGCGCCAACACATTGCTGCGGATCGGCCAGCAGATCGCCGAAACCCAGCAGGCCTATTTCCGCACCGGCCGCCCGCTGGATCGAAAGCCCCTGACCATGGGTTCCATGGCGCAGGATCTGGGCGTGAACAAAAGCACCATCAGCCGCGCGATGAACAATTGCACGATTGAATGCAGTCACGGGGTGATTGCCGCCACCGATATGTTGGTGCGCCCGATCAGCGATGACGCAGGCCAAAAGACCCGCGATCAGGCGCTCAAACGCCTGTCCCTGCTGATCCGCACCGAAGACAAGAATATGCCGCTGTCAGATCAGGCGCTGGCCGATCAGATGTGCAAGCTGAACCTTGGGATTTCGCGCCGCACCGTCGCCAAGTATCGCGCCATTCTGGGCCTGCCCAACGCAACAGAACGCCGTACGGCGGCGCGTCATTAAACCGGTCCAAAGGGGGTATGGCGGAGAGACAGGGATTCGAACCCTGGAGACGGTTTCCCGCCTACACACTTTCCAGGCGTGCGCCTTCGACCACTCGGCCACCTCTCCGTGAGGCCCCGTGTAGCCAATTTTCATAACCCTGTGCAAGAGCCGATCAGAAAACTTTGAAAGAGGCCACAAACGGCAGATGGTCCGACACCGTGTCGCGAAACTTGGCGCGGCCCATCTTTAGGGTCCAGTGCATTGGGAATAAACGCAAAGACCCCTGAATATAGCGGGTCGAATAGTTGCGCGACACGGCAAAGCCATCCAGCAGATTGGCCCGCCCGCTTTGCAGGATATGCGAATACCGGTCCTGCAAATCCCAGCTCGACACGAAATCCATAACATCATCGCCGCCCAGAAAATGGAAATTGCTGACATCGCGCCCCGGGATCATGTTGAAGTCCCCCATCAAGGCGACCATGTGCTGCTTGTAGCCCGGGGTGTTTTGCAGCGTCGTGATCCAATCACCGATCACCTCGCACTGGCTGTCGCGTTTTTGCTGATCCCCGCCCTTGCGGCCGGACTTCAGGTGGACACCAATCACCACCGCCTTAAGCCGCGCGCCGATCCGAACATCCACAGCCAGCGCCTGCCGCCCGCCCTGATACGTTCCGGCAGACCCCTGGATGAACCGCGGATTGTCGACCTTCACCCCGGGCTTGTGCAGAAAACCGATGTTCAGGTGGCTGTCGGGCTGGGGCAGCATCGTCACCGCATACTGCAGCCCCTTTTCCGCCAGTTTATCTGCCAGCCATTGAATGTGACTTTCCGGGAATACCTCAACCAAGGTAACGAAATCCGCATCCAGCAACGCCAGCCCCAGCACCTGATGCCAAGCCCGCCGACTGTCCGCAACGATCCCGGTTCCTGCCCCGCCGGGATATTTGTCATTTCCCGCCAGATTCCAGACCGCGAGACGTGCGATCGAATGATCAAAAGAGCTCATGAAATAACTCCGCCTATAAAATATAGGGGCAATATATCACAGATTCACTCAATCAAGGAGCCGCGGCCAAACCCCTATCGGTCTCCGTCCGGGTCTTCGCGGAAATCGCTGGGCAGATTGGGCGGCATTGTGGGCTGGGGCGCGGGCGCAGCGGCATCTGGCGCCGGGGCCTGCTCGCCGCGCAGCGCTTCGGGGTTACGCAGCCAGATGTCGCGCTGTGCAAACGGGATCTCAATCCCTTCCTCAGCAAAGCGCCGGGCGATTTCATGGTTCAGTTCCGACCGCACCGTCAGGCCGAAATTGATATCCGACAGCACACAGCGCACCTCGAAATCCAGACTATCCGCGCCAAAGCCGGCAAAAGACACATGCGGGGGCGGATTGACGATGACAATCGGGTGGGACTGGGCGATTTCCTCCAGCAAACCATGCACCTTGCGGGTGTCGGTGCCATAGGCCACGCCCACTTTCAGAATGATCCGCCCGGTCACGTTTGACCGGGTAAAGTTGGTCACCATCCCCGAGATCAGATCAGTGTTGGGCACGATCACATCGGTGCGGTCAAAGGTTTCAACCCGGGTAGAGCGCACCGAGATATCGCGTACCGTTCCCATCACGCCGCCGACCTCGATCCAGTCCCCCTCGGATACCGGGCGTTCAATCAGCAAGATGATCCCCGACACAAAGTTCGACACGATGTTTTGCAGACCAAAGCCGATCCCAACTGACAAGGCACCGGCGACAATCGCAACCGAGCTCAGGTCAATGCCCGTGGCCGTGATGGCAATAATCGCGGCCAGAAAGATGCCGAAATACCCGGTGCCCGATACAATCGCATTCTGCCCGCCCTTGTCGATTCCGGTCTTGGGCAGGATGGTGGCCCGCAGGGCGCCCTGAAACAGTCGGGTCAGGAAATAGAGCGCCGCAAAGATGATCGCAAAGGTCAGAAAGTCGGAGGGCGACAGGCGCGTATCACCCAGCTGAAAGCCTTCGGTGAACCGTGTCCAAAGCTCGGTCAGGTCGGCAACACGTACCCCCCAGATCAGCGCAAGCACCGGCATCGCGGCCAAGAACAACACAAAGCCGATCAACACCGGCATCAGGGCGTCCTGCACACCTTCGCCCTCGCCCATCAGCCAGCCATAGGCATCATAGACGAACCGCTGAAGCGCGGCGACAAAACCCAACAGTGCCAGCGAATGAATTGCCGGATAGGTGACAAAAACAGCCGCCTGATAATAACCAATCGCGCCGAGGATCGGGCCGACAAAGGCCACGATCATCACCGCGCGTGCAACCAGCTGAATGATGTTGTCGCGATACGGGTGGGTGTTTTCAGCATCGGTTTCATTGCGCACATGGATCGTCAAAATTTGCGCAATGCGGAACATCAAGATGCCGGCGATAATCAACAAAGGCAGGTTCAGAACGGCCAGCTCGGCGGGCTCGTACTCATCGAAATCCGCCAACCGCTGCAGGATGTACCAAAGCGCCGCAACCCCTGCCAAACCACCGGTTTCCCGACGGGCCTCGTCCATGCGGGCCTCCGACAGGGTGAACATCGGTTTGCGGAAACTGATCCGCGGGAACAACCGCCCCGCCAGCCACAGGCCCACCAAAAGGATGATCCCGGCGCCGGGGATCAACCCGGCAATCCGGGCACCGCGCAACCCCAGCAGTTCGGCCGAATAAAACGCCTCCAGCAGGGCCATCAGCCCCATCAGCGGCAGGATGATCTGCCCAATAGAGAGCACCCCGGCATAGACAGCCACGCCGCGCTGGGTGCTTTTTTGCGACAGACGTGTGGTCAGGTTGATCATCCAGACCCGGCCCCGCAGCAACAGCACACCCGCCAGCGCCAGATAGAACAGAACCGCCGGCAGGTTGCCGCGCAGGTTCGACCAGAAATCGGGGGCGGCCATGGCATCGACAGCTTCCAGCACCGCCAACCGCACCGAGCCGGTCAGCGCGCCCAGCGCCTTGGGCCAGTGCACCGGGTTCAGCGGAGTCGGCCCCAGCTGCAACAGCTCATCTGCCTGACGCGCGCGGATGATCGAGTCGATCTCGCCGATCAGCCCGTCCGCCCGGCGATAGGCTTCCTCGGCGGTCAGAACCGGGGCCTGCAAGACATCAAGCTGCGCGGTAAGCTGCGCACGGCGCGCGGTAATCTCGGGCGCCTCAGATGCGCCATCTTCGGGCGCGGCGCCTAAAACCGCGATCTGTTCGTTCAGCGTGGCAATCCGCGTGGCATTGGCATCCTGAGCTTCAAGAAACAGGCTGCGCCATCCGGCCAGTTCCTCACGCAGCTGTTCCAGTGCAAGGTTCGACGCCCGCGCGGCCAGAATCGCCTCTTCGGCGCGTTCTGCCGTGGCCGTCCACGTGACGTAATCCACCGTTTGGTCAGCCTGGGTCGGCGCCGCCTGTTCAGACCCGGCGCCGCTGACATCTGCCACCTGCGCCTGCCCCGGGGCCGCCGCCCAAAGTGACAGGCAGAGAACCGTAAAGCACAGACGCAGAAAATGGGTCACGACGCGTAAACCTCGGGCAGTTTGCGCGCATCATCCTCCAGCCACGCCGGAATCGGCAGGCCCGCTTCGCGCAGGAAATCAGGGTTGAACAGTTTCGACTGATAGCGCGTGCCATAGTCGCACAGCACCGTCACAATGGTATGACCCGGCCCCATTTCGCGCGCCATGCGCATGGCACCCGCTACGTTGATGCCCGACGAGCCGCCAAGGCACAGCCCCTCGTGTTCGGCAAGATCGAACACAACCGGCAAGGCTTCGGCGTCAGGGATGTTGAAGCACATATCGGGGGTAAACCCTTCGAGGTTGGCGGTGATCCGCCCCTGCCCGATACCTTCGGTGATCGAGCCCCCCTCGGCCTTGTGCTCGCCGGTGGTGTAATAATTGTACAGCGTCGCGCCATCGGGATCGGCCAGACCGATCTTCACGCCCTTGGGCTGCAGCGCCATGCCGACACCCGCCAATGTCCCGCCCGAGCCAACAGCGCAGATAAACCCATCCACCTTGCCGCCGGTCTGCTCCCAAATCTCGGGGCCGGTGGTTTCCACATGGGCCTGCCGATTGGCGACGTTATCAAACTGGTTGGCCCAGATCGCGCCATTTGGTTCGCTCAGCGCCAGCTCTTGGGCCAGACGCCCCGAATAGCGCACATAGTTGTTGGGGTCGCGATACGGTTTCGCAGGCACCTGCACCAATTCGGCCCCGGCCAGACGGATCATGTCCTTCTTTTCCTGGCTCTGGGTTTCAGGGATCACGATAACCGTGCGAAAGCCCATCGACGCGCCCACCAGCGCCAGACCAATGCCGGTATTGCCCGCCGTACCTTCGACAATCGTGCCACCGGGCTTCAGCAGCCCCTTTTCCACCGCGTCTTTGATGATGTAGAGCGCCGCGCGATCCTTGACCGATTGGCCCGGATTCATGAACTCGCATTTGCCCAGAATGGTACAGCCAGTGGCCTCGGAAGGGCCTTGCAGTTTCACCAACGGGGTGTTGCCAACCAGCTCGGCCAGATCATTGCGCGCGTTCATTCCCGCCTCTCCTCAATGTTGCCTTCCCTGAGTAGCGCCCGTTCGCGGTGAACTCAAGCAGATGCCCGCAGCTCTTCACGATGAAGTGCAAGCCATTGCAGCGACACCATCAGCGGAGAGTTTTCCACCTCGCCGCTTTGCAGCAGCGCCATGGCATGATCATAGCTGATAACATGGGCGCGAATGTCTTCGCCCTCAGACAGCAATCCCCCCAGCCCCGCGGCGCTGTCAGGCAGATCACACAGCGCAAGATAGGAAAAGATATACTCTGATTTCGCGCCCGGAGAGGCATAGTAACTGCCGATCCGGCGCATCTCTCCTATTTCCAGCCCGGCCTCTTCCATGGCTTCACGGCGCGCGGTCTCTTCGGTTGGCTCACCCGGCTCAATGCGCCCCGCGATCGCCTCCAATGACCAGCACTGCTGATCCCCCCGCCCAAAGGGACCCATGCGAAACTGTTCAATCAGCAACACCCGGTCGCGTACAGGGTCATAGGGCAGCACCGTCACCGCATCGGTCGACACGAACACCGCCCGATCCAAAGGCGCGCTGATCGAGCCGTCAAACTTGCGGTGACGCAGTTCGTATTCTTCGACAGAAAAGAAATGCGCATAGGCTTGGCGATGGCGGATCACCTCGACGTCTTCACGCGCAGCATGGCGACGCAGCGTGGTGGGGGCGCTTTGGCGGGCATTTACCCGCGCCGCCGCGCGCGCCCGGATCGGCAGGTATCGTTTCGCCACCGCATCCGGGGCGGACTGGCCGAAATGGCTCATTACCTCGGCAGCGGCAACATCCGCCACATCGGCCCACCGCATCTGCCAGTCTGACAGATCAAACGTGCCGCCCGGCGTAACCGCATGCTGCGGCAGCCAGACCTGCGCGGCCACCGGCCCACTTTGGGTTTCAACGGTGCGGGTCTGGGGATGATATCCCTGCCCGGCCTCATAAAACGCCAGCCGATCCAAGGCGGCCGGGGATACGTCGCGCGCCAGCAAGCCTTCGGCCCGTGCCTCGGGTGCATCGACCAACACCGGATGCCCGCGCCCGGCCACCCAGCGGGTGTCATGCCCCGGCAAAAAGGCAGGTTCCAAGGCGGGCAAAGCCCCCTCTTCGCCCAATATGCGTTGCAACAACGGTTGATGGCGCAAGGTGCCAAACAAAAAGAGGTCGGTCATAAAACATCAATTCCAGCGGTGGCTTGCCCATTCACTGAACCAAGCCGCCAGCACCGAGCCAACAAACAGGATCAACATGACCGGGACAGACGTGACAATCAGAAATCCGTAGTCAAGGATCATTGCAAACATACCCATGATCGCATCGCCCGGGCCATCATAGCGCAGCTTGGTGGCCAGACGGATCATCTCGGCCAGACAATGCCCGCCCAGCGCGAAAAACATGAACACCGCCAAGGTGCGCAACCCCGAGGTCATCGCGCTGTAATAGCCATCCCCCGCCAGCTTTCCCATCACCCGCCAGCCGCAAATCGCGCCAATCGCCGTGTTGATATAGGAAAACCAGCCCGGATCGGTGCCCTCGGGCAGTTCAAACACAAAGCTTTCCGACGCAAAGAACGCCATGAATGCAAATCCGAAGGCGGCGAAAAGTTTAGCAGCTGTCGGCATGTGCAGATCCTCTTGCGGTCAGTTCGAGGCTACTTTCCGCGCAGGCAGGCCCCGGTGCAAGGAAAAATCAGCCGTTCTTGCCGCGGAAACTGTCATAGGCCGCCAAGGCGCGGGCGCGCCCGTCTGGCAAGGTGACAACAGGTGCGGGGCGCGGTGCATCCGGCGATAGGTTCCAACTGCGCGGTACCGCCTGATAAAATCCGCTGTCCGGAGCCAACCACTTTTGCCGATAAGCCCCTGATGCATCAAACTTTTCCGCCTGCGTGTCTGGGTTGAACACCCGGAAATAGGGTGCCGCATCGGGGCCGCACCCGGCCACCCACTGCCAGCCCATCGCGTTGGCCGCGGGATCCCAGTCAATCAGGCAATCTTCGAACCAGCGCATCCCGATGCGCCAATCCGTCAACAGATGCTTGGTCAGATACGAGGCCGCGATCATCCGCGCCCGGTTGTGCATGCGCCCGGTTACATACATCTCGCGCATTGCGGCATCGACCAGATCTATCCCGGTCTGCCCGCGTTTCCAGGCGATAACCTCAGGGCGCTCTGCATCGGTGTTCCACGGGAAATCCTGCCATCCGTCGCGCCAGTTTTCCCGATTGATGCTGGGGCTGTGAAACATCAGATGCCACGCGAAGTCACGCCATGCCAGTTGCCGCAAAAAGGCCTCGGCGCCACGGGTCCCTTCGTGCAACGCCGGTTGAACCGCATGCCAGATCGTGGCCGGGCTGATTTCCCCCCACGCAAGGTACTGCGACAGGTCCGAACCGCCCCATCCTGCAAGTTCATCCCTGCGATCATTATAAACCGCCATGTCATTTTGCAAAAACGCCTGCAATCGCGCCTGCGCCGAAGCCTCTCCGACCTGCATCTGCGCGCCCACCACCGCCCGGCCGCGCTGCATATCAGCCGACAGATTCCAATCCTCCAGACGGTCTGATCGCGGCCACCTGACGGGCGTCGGCAGAACAGCGGGGGGCAATCGGGGCGGTTGCACGTCGCGCCCGCGCACGGCCCGCCAAAACGGCGTAAACACCTTATAAGCGCCGCCCGAACCGGTCTGCACATCCCACGGCTCAAACAAAAGGTTCCCAACGAAAGAGCGCGCCTCAACCCCGCTTTGGCGCAGGGCCAGTTTGACCGCACGATCCCGATCAATCGAGGTAGACGACAAATCCCGGCTCCAGAAAACGCGACAGGCCCCGGTTTCCTTGACCAGCGCCCGCAATACGTCCAAAGCCTCTCCGCGCCGCAAAATCAGACGGCTGCCGACCCCGTCCAGCGTACGTGCAAACTCGGCCAGCGCCTGCTCCAACCGGAACCGAGGCGCCGCCCCCATGTCTTCAACGTAGCTATCTAATATATATACCGGAATCACCGGCCCGCCGGATTTGCACGCCGCCGTCAAAGCGGCGTGATCCGCCAACCGCAAATCGCGGCGCAACCAAACAATAACTGCCAAAACCTTATTTACCCACGCCCCTAAACATCTGGTTCCAGTCATTTAGAGCGGCCCAGAATTCGTCAAGGATTCCGCTAGGTCATTTCAGGGCTTCGGCTTAGGTCTCCAAATTGTGGCGTTACTTTAGGCGTTCACATCCACCACAACGCGCCCTTTGACCTTGCCCTCCAGAATGTCAGCACCCAGTTGCGGCAGGTCGGCCAGAACGGCGGGTTTGATCATCGCCTCAAGCTTGTCCATCGGCAGGTCGCTGGCCACGCGTTTCCAGGCGCGCAGACGGTTGTCATATGGCTGCATCACACTGTCGATGCCCAGCAGGTTCACCCCGCGCAACAGGAACGGGATCACCGTGGCCGGCAGGTTTGCGCCGCCTGCCAAGCCCACGGCCGAAACCGAGCCACCATATTTCATCTGCCCCAGCACCCGCGCCAGCATCGGCCCGCCGACGGCGTCAACGCATCCAGCCCATGTTTCCGCCTCAAGCGGGCGTTTGGTGGTTTCAGACAGCTCTTCGCGCGGCACCACGCGGCTGATGCCCAGATCGGTCAGATAGCCTTCGGTATCCGGGCGCCCGGTGACCCCGGCAACATCATAGCCCAGGTTTGCCAAAATGGCCGTTGCAACGGATCCAACCCCACCCGCAGCCCCGGTCACCAAGACCTCGCCCTTATCGGGCGTCAGGCCGTGGTCTTCCAATGCCATCACCGCCAACATCGCGGTAAACCCCGCCGTGCCCACCGCCATCGCCTGACGCGGTGTCAAACCCTCGGGCAGCGGCACCAGCCAATCGGCCTTGACCCGCGCCTTTTGCGCATAGCCGCCCCAATGGACCTCGCCCACGCGCCAGCCGGTCAGCACCACCTTGTCGCCCGGCGCGTAGCGCGGGTCATCCGACGCCTCGACCGTGCCCGCAAAGTCGATCCCGCCCACATGCGGGTAGTTGCGCACCAACCCGCCGCCTTTGGGCGACAGGCACAGCCCGTCTTTGTAGTTCACCGTAGAATATTCCACCGCGACGGTCACATCGCCTTCGGGCAGCTGGCTGTCGTCGATCTGGGTGATATTCGCGCTGGCCACGCCTGCGTCGTCTTGGGTTAGCAGCAATGCGTTGAACATGGGGGCCCCTCCTTGGCTTTGGGTTCCCCTTTGGCGCAATTGCACGTATCAAGGGGCACGCCTTAAATGTCATACAATTAATTGTCTGACAATTAAAATCGCCAAAGTCACCGCAGGAGCGCGCATGAAAACCCAGCTGTCCCCAGACCGCGACCTGTCCGCCCAGATCGCCGAGGCGATCCGCGACGCGATCGTATCTGGCCAGCTGATCGTCGATGCGCGCCTGCCGTCCGAGGCCGAGCTTTCAGACACTTTCGGTGTGTCGCGCCCAACCGTGCGCGAGGCCCTGAAACGTCTGGCGGCGCAAAGCCTGATCCGCACCCGGCGCGGGGCAACGGGCGGCGCCTATGTGAACCGGCTGTCCTATGACGAAGCCTATGGCCAGCAGATCACCACCTCCACCCTCTTGCTCAGCATGAACGAGGTCGATTTTCACACCGCCTGCGAGGCCCGCTTTGCGATGGAGCGCGCCTGTGTGGCGCTTTCGGCCCAACGGCGCAGCGCCGATCATCTGGCCGCAATGCGGGCCGAGGTGCACCGCCAGTCGCAGCCGGGCCTGTCAGACGAAAGCTTCTGCGCCTCGGACGTGGCCTTTCACCGGGCGCTGGTCGATGGCGCCGGCAACCCGGTGCTGTCCTACCAACTGGCCGGCGCGGTTGAGGCCATGCAACCGCTGATGAACATGATCACCTACTCCGCCCGCCCGCGCGAGCAAATCATCCACCTGCACACCACCCTGACCGATGCGCTGGAAAACGGCGACGCTGCGCAGGCGGAAACCCTCCTGACCGAGCTGGAACAGATCACCCAGATGCTGGGGGAAACCACCCTGCAGGCCCGCGCCAAAGCCAAGGGTTAACCCACCCCCGCCACATCGCGTATGCATGAGATGTGCATCGGATGTGCATGCCATGTGCATCCCGCAGAACCACGGATTTCAACCTGTCTTACGCCTGCGTACGCTTGAAACCCGCCGTGGTTTCCCCTATCTCAGGTATGTCCTTCGGGACTATGGCAATAAACGCGCTCGTAATAAGCGGATCGGACCCGGGGGCGGTACCCGGCGGCTCCACCAATCATCCTTCATTTGGGGATCATGGGGCCGAAATAGGATCGACGGACGTCTAAAGGGGTTAGCTTTTGCTCGGTGAGGAACCACCGTTACCGGTCCGATTAAGCTAGTTGCAAATGACAACAAAGCTCCGGTTGCTCTGGCTGCTTAAGCAGTCCGAAAGACCGAAATTTAAGCCCTGACGCTTTGCAGCCTCAGGCGGGGTTCGCAGGCACCTGGCAACAGAAGCCTGTATTACAAAACCTTCACAAAGCGTTATCAGTTTGGAAAGGCCGCCCAGCCTATATTTGCCCTGCGCGAACCCCTTGTGGAGCAAAAAAATCCATGCAAATCAAAGCTATGCTTGAAGCCTGGTATCAACAAGTCTGGATCGAGGGGAATCTGGACGCGGTGGATATGTTCTTTAAACCTGACACCAAAGCCGCAGGATTTGTTAACGGCTTCACCGCCGGTCCTGAAGATACCAAAGAATTTGTTACGGCGGGACGCCTGTTTTTTGAACCGCTGAAGGTGGCGGTGTTGCACGTCATCCAGCAAGACAACTGGGTGTCTGCCTTGATCCAAATGGATCTGCGCCACCGCGAAAAAGGTCTTGCGATGTCTTTCACCGGGCAGGTCATGATGCGGATGGAAGGCCCTTACATTGTCGAGGCCTACAATCACTTTGACTATATCTCTTTGCTGGAACAGGCCGAACTTCTGCCGCCGGGCACAATGGAAATTTGCCTGTCTGGCCAAGCAGTTGGAATAGAGGCCGCTTGACAGAATCGCCCCCGCACGGTCTGTCCCTGACCGACAGCAACCGGGGGAATGCAGGTGGCGCAGTCGGAACTTAACGCAACGCCGGGCCTTGGCGCACTAACCCGCGTTTTTGGACGGATCGGGCTGTTGTCCTTTGGTGGACCTGCCGCGCAGATCGCCCTGATGCATCGCGAATTGGTCGAAGAACATCGCTGGCTCAGCGATGCGCAATACCTACGCGCGCTTAGCTTTTGCATGATGCTGCCCGGCCCCGAAGCCATGCAGCTTGCCACCTATGTCGGGTGGCGGCTGCGCGGTACGCTCGGCGGGCTGATCGCTGGTCTTTTGTTCGTATTACCAGGGGCTTGCGTGGTTTTGGCCCTTTCTGCAATCTATGCGGTCTACGGCAAACTGCCGGTGGTCGAGGCGCTGTTCACCGGGGTCAAAGCCACGGTGGTGGTGATTGTGTTGCAGGCGTTGATACGCCTGTCAGGCAAGGCAATGAAGGGCCGCGCGCACCTGACCACGGCGTTGTTGTCTTTTGTTAGTATATTTGTGCTCAACTTGCCCTTCCCACTGATTATCGCGCTGGCCGCGGCTTATGGGTTTTGGTCCAGCTATGGCACGGCGGCAGATGTGCCGCCACAAGGCCGGCCGCGCACGCTGCGCACGGTGATGATATGGGCAGCAATCTGGCTGTTGCCCGTGGCGGCCTTGCTGCTGTGGGGGCCCGACCCCCTGCCGCAGATCGCGGTGTTCTTTTCCAAGCTGGCGGTGGTGACCTTTGGCGGCGCCTACGCGGTTTTGGCATATATGACGCAAGCGGCAGTGTCGGATCACGGCTGGCTGACAACCGCACAGATGATGGACGGGCTGGGCCTTGCCGAAACCACGCCCGGACCCTTGATTCTGGTGACCCAGTTCGTCGGTTTTATCGCCGCATTTTCCGGGGGCTGGGGCATGGCGCTGGCCGGTGCTTTGGTCACGCTTTGGGTTACCTTTACCCCCTGTTTTTTATGGATATTCGCAGGTGCCCCTTACATTGACCGGCTGGCCGCGCAGCCGCGCCTTTCGGGCGCCTTGGCCTTTGTGACAGCTGCCGTTGTCGGGGTGATTGCAAACCTGTCCCTGTGGTTTGCGATCCATGTGCTGTTTGGCGATGTCGGCCAGTTATCCGCCGGCCCCGTGACGCTGATCTGGCCGGTTTGGAGCAGCCTGCAAACGCCGGTTGTCGTGCTGACCCTCTGCGCTGCAGCGATGCTTTTGTGGCGGCGATTGTCGCTTCTGCCGGTGCTGGCAATAATGGCCGTATTGGGCGCAGCCAGCGGCATGATCGCAAATTGAACACCGCCTCTTCACTTAAGCGACGAATCCCCTATGCTGACACCGAGTTCGACTGGTAGGGAGCACCCGTGTCTGAGCATATCGAATATGGTCAATTGATGCACAGCGCCATGCGGGGTCTGATCCGCAAGGTTCTGACCGATGTGGCACAAAACGGCCTGCCCGGAGAGCATCATTTCTTCATCACCTTTGACACCACCGACCCGGACGCGGCGCTGGCAGATTGGCTGCGCGAACGCTACCCCGAAGAAATGACCGTGGTGATCCAGCATTGGTTCGAAAACCTTGAGGTGGATGAAGACGGGTTCTCGATCACGCTGAACTTCGGCAACAGCCCGGAACCGCTGTATATCCCGCTGGACGCGATCCGCACTTTTGTCGACCCGTCGGTCGAGTTTGGCCTGCGATTCGAAACGCAGGATGAGGACGACGAAGACGAGGAAGAACTGGAAGAACTGTCCGAAGACAACACGGAAGAGGCTCCAAAAGCCGACGCCGAGGTTGTCAGCCTCGATCAGTTTCGGAAATAGCGCTAACGCCCCCCACCCAAGATTGTATTGCCATGCCGCTGGCATTAAACGGTATGCAAACGCATGCCGGAGGAGAGAAACATGACAGATACCCGCACTGAAACCGACAGCTTTGGCCCGCTGGAAGTTCCCACCGACAAGTATTGGGGCGCACAGACGCAGCGCTCGATCATGAACTTCCCCATTGGCTGGGAAAAACAGCCCGTCGCCATCGTACGCGCGCTGGGTGTGATCAAAAAAGCCTGCGCCATGGCCAACAAGGAAAGCGGCAAACTGGACGCGAAACTGGCCGACGCTATCATTCAGGCCGCGGGCGAAGTTTTTGAGGGCAAGTTTGACGACAACTTCCCGCTGGTTGTCTGGCAGACCGGCTCGGGCACCCAGTCGAACATGAACTCCAACGAGGTCATCGCCAACCGCGCGATCGAAATTCTGGGCGGCGTGATCGGCTCCAAGGATCCGGTCCACCCGAACGACCACTGCAACATGGGTCAGTCCTCCAACGACACCTTCCCCACCGCGATGCACATTGGTGCTGCGATGATGGTGCGCGACACGCTGCTGCCCGGCCTGACCAAACTGGCCGAGGGTCTGGAAGCCAAATCCGAAGAGTTCAAAGACATCATCAAGATCGGCCGGACCCACACTCAGGACGCGACCCCGCTGACCCTGGGTCAGGAATTCAGCGGCTATGCCCACATGATCCGTCAGGGCATCGCCCGCGTTGAGGCCGCCCTGCCCGGCATCTATGAGCTGGCCCAAGGCGGCACCGCCGTTGGCACCGGTCTGAACACGGCCCCCGGCTGGGGCGAAACCGTCGCGGCGAACATGGCTGAAATCACCGGCCTGCCGTTTGTGACCGCCCCCAACAAATTCGAAGCCCTGTCAGCCCATGACGCGATGGTCTTTATGTCGGGCGCGTTGGCCACGGTTGCTGGCTCGATGTACAAAATCGCCAACGACATCCGCTTCCTGGGCTCGGGCCCGCGTTCGGGTCTGGGCGAGCTGATCCTGCCGGAAAACGAGCCGGGCAGCTCGATCATGCCGGGTAAGGTGAACCCGACCCAGGCCGAGGCCATGACCCAGGTCGCCGCGCACGTCATGGGCAACAATGCCGCCATGACTTTCGCCGGGTCGCAGGGCCATTTTGAGCTGAACGTCTACAACCCGATGATGTCCTACAACCTGCTGCAGTCCATGCAGCTTCTGGGCGACGTCGCCGACAGCTTCACCGAGCGTATGCTGAACGGCATCAAAGCCAACGAGCCGCGTATCGACAAGCTGATGAAAGAGAGCCTGATGCTGGTCACCGCTCTGGCCCCGACCATCGGCTATGACAACGCCACCAAGGTTGCCAAGACCGCGCACAAAAACGGCACGACCCTGAAAGAAGAGGCCATCGCGCTTGGTTTCGTGGACGAGAAAACCTTTGACGAGGTTGTCCGCCCCGAGCTGATGATCGGCCCCAAATAAGCCGGGTCAAACCCCATCCAAAGGGCGGTGCCGCGTGCGCCGCCCTTTTCTTTTGTGCGGATGCTGGCCATGATGGCGCCATGAGCAACGTCACCAACCTGAACCAGTTCCGCAAATCAAAGGCGCGCGCCGCGAAGCGCGCGCAGGGCGATGAGAATGCGGCGAAGTTCGGCCGTTCGAAGTCCGAGCGGGAGCTGGAAAAAGCCCGCGCCGACAAGACTCGGCGCGATCTGGACGGGCACGAACGGGACGACGCATGAGCACCCGCCCCGTGAAACGATCTCTGACGCTGAAAGGGCACCGTACCAGCGTGTCTTTGGAAGACGACTTCTGGAATGGGTTTCGCGACATCGCCGAGGCGAAATCTATGCCAATCAATGCTTTGGCGGCGGAAATTGACGCCGAACGCGGGCTGGAAACCGGGCTGGCCACAGCCATCCGGTTGTACGTTCTGCGCTATTACAGGGACCGATGATCAGGCCGCTGCCGCCAATAGGCGAATACGTTCAACCATCGCCCGTACGCCGTTCGAACGTTGTGCCGAAAGATGCTCGTTCAGGCCCAGCCGGGCAAGCTCGGTGGGCGCGTCAACCTTCAACACTTCGGCGTTGGTCAATCCGCTGTAAAGATCATGCAGGATCGCGATCAGCCCGCGCACGATCATCGCATCGCTTTCCCCCTGAAACCGGAACACACCCTGCGGCCCTGAGCCTTCGATCTCGGGGTGGAGCCAAACCTGACTGGCGCAGCCATCCACCTTTGTGGCAGGCACCTTTAGCGCGTCGTCCAGCGGCGCCATGGCTTTGCCCATGTCAATCACATGGCGGTACCGGTCTTCCCAGTCCTCCAGAAACTCAAAGGTTTCGACGATCTCTTCAAACGCTTCGCTGGCCATATGTCCGCCCCATGTCTTTGCGATTGAATTAAGGTGTTGCGCCCCGAAGGTCCAGTGACGGGTTTTCAAGCGGCGCGTATTGGGCTAACCCGGTGGGGCAATTTGAGGGATGACGATGAAAAAACCGCTTCTGGCCGCGCTGGCGGCGATCACCCTGCTGACCGGCTGTGCCTCGGTGCGGGAATCGCGCGTAAACCCGTTCAACTGGTTTCAGCGGTCCGAACCCGAAAAAGACTTGGCGCCTGAACTGGCTGATCTCGACCGTCGCGGTTTGGTCGATCAGGTTGTTTCGATGAAGGTCGACGCGGTGCCCGGCGGTGCCTTGGTTACAGCAATAGGCCTGCCGCCGACGCAGGGCTATTGGGATGCGGAACTGGTCACGGATGAGAATACCGATCAGGCGGGCGTTCTGGTGCTGCAATTCCGCGCCGAGCAGCCAACCTTTGTGTCGCCGCAAGGCGCACCTGTATCGCGCGAAGTCAGTGCCGGTTTGTTTGTATCCGATCAAACCCTAGAAGGTATCCGCCAGATCATCGTTCTGGGCGCACAAAACCAGCGCAGCAGCCGCCGTTAAAGCTCAACAACCGTGACTTTCTGGCCTTTGGTTGCCAGCGCCAGTTCGCCATTGCACAGGCGCAGGGCGTCTTTGCCGAACACTTCGGCCCGCCAGCCCTGCAACGCCATGACATCGCGCTGCCCCGCCGCGATCTGATCCAGATCGGCCGATGTCGCGATCAACTTTTGCGCCACGCCTTCGTTTTCGGCCTTGGCTTTCAGCAGCACCCGCAGCAGATCGGCCAAAGCCGGGTTTACCTGCAGCTTGTCGTTGGGTTTGGACACCTTGGGGTAATCCTCGGGCGAAAGCTCAGCCGCGGCTTTGACAGCTGCCAGAATGCCCTCGGCGATCTCACCCTTGCGGGCCTCGCGCAGCAAAAGGCGCGACCGGCCAAGGTCCTGCACGGTTTTCGGCTTGGTCGAGGCCATCTCAAGCAAGGCGTCATCCTTGAACACCCGGTTGCGCGGAATGTTGCGGGCCTGGGCATAGCCTTCGCGAAAGCGCGCCAGTTCCAGCACCTGCGCCATGAACTTGCCGCTGTGGGTGCGGGTTTTCACGCGCTTCCAGGCCTGCGACGGCTGCACGACATAGGTTTCAGGCGTCAGCAGCACTTCAAGCTCTTCGCGCAACCACTTGTCACGGCCACTTTTTTCTAGCTCGCCCTGCAAAAACTCATAGATCACCCGCAGATGGGTGACATCGGCCAGCGCATAGGTTTTCTGCGCCTCAGACAGCGGGCGGCGCGACCAGTCAGTAAAGCGCGAGGTCTTATCCAGCGACGCTTTGGCGATCTTGCGCACCAAGGTTTCATAGCCGACCTGCTCACCAAAGCCGCAAACCATCGCTGCGATCTGCGTATCAAACAGGGGGTCGGGCAGGACATTGCCTTCGATAAAGAAAATCTCAAGGTCCTGACGTGCAGCATGGAAAACCTTTACGACGGTGGTATCGCCAAACAGGTCATAAAGAGGCTGCAACGACATGCCATCAACCAGCGGATCGACCAGCACCGCCTCTCCGTCATCGGGCAGCGCCAGCTGCACCAGACACAGTTTCGCGTAATAGGTCCGCTCGCGCAAAAACTCGGTATCGATCGTGACATAGGGGCCTGCTTTGGCCAGTTCACAGAAATCGGCAAGTTCTTGGGTCGTGGTCAGGGTACGCATACGGTGAAGACTGCTCGTTTTATGGCTATTCCAACCGGTTTAGGCAATCTGGACAGGAATTTAAACCCTGTCAGGGCAGAAAGACCGGGGAACGGTCGCCTTGCACAAACCGGCGCAGCACGGCGGGGTAAAGCTGATGCTCCATCGGCAGGACTCGCGCGGCCAGATCTTCCCATGTGTCACCGGCGTTCACCGGCACCTTGGCCTGCCCCAATATCGGGCCGCCATCCAGTTCGGCGGTGACTTCGTGCACCGAACACCCGGCCTCGGCATCACCCGCATCAATGGCGCGCTGATGGGTGTGCAGCCCCTTGTACTTGGGCAAAAGCGACGGGTGGATGTTGAGCATCCGGCCTGCGTAATGGTTGATGAACTTAGGCGTCAGGATGCGCATAAACCCGGCCAGCGCCAGAAAGTCGGGCTGGTGGGCGTCAATCGCGTCGATCAACGCGCCCTCAAAGGCCTCGCGATCCTTGCCGAACTGTTTGTGATCCACGGTGGCGGTGGCGATACCCATATCGGCAGCCTTGGCCAACCCACCTGCCCCGGGCACGTTTGACAGCACCAGACAGGGCCGCGCCGGGTGTTCACCCGTCATGGACTGGGCCAGCGCCACCATGTTGGAGCCGCCGCCCGAAATCAGGATCGCAACGCGGCTCAAAGCAGCGCGCCCTCATAGGCGACGCCCTCGCCCTCAATCACCGAACCAATGCGGTACACGGTCTCGCCTTCGGCTTTCAGCAGCTCTTCAATCGCGTCGGCGCGGTCCGCTGCAACAACGGCGATCATGCCAATGCCAGAGTTGAAGGTTTTCAACAGCTCGGCCTCCTCCATGCCGGCGTTTTCGGCCAGCCAGCGGAAGATCGCAGGCAGCTCCCACGCGGTCAGATCGACCTTGGCGCCCAGCCCTTCGGGCAGCACGCGGGGCAGGTTTTCGGTCAGACCGCCACCGGTGATATGGGCCAGCCCATGCACGCCCCCTGCCCGTACAGCGGCCAGCGCCTGTTTTACATACAGGCGGGTCGGCGTCAGCAGGTTGGCGCCCAGCGTGCCTTCAGCCCACGGGCACTCGGCGTCCCAGCCCAGACCGGACAGCTCCACAACCTTGCGCACCAGCGAATAGCCGTTGGAATGCACCCCGTCCGAGGCCAGTCCCAGCAGAACATCGCCCTCGGTCACACCCGCAGGCAGGTCCGCCCCGCGGTTCATCGCCCCAACCGAGAAGCCCGCCAGATCGAAATCGCCGTCTTCATACATGCCGGGCATTTCAGCGGTCTCGCCGCCAATCAAAGCGCAGCCGGAACGCACACAGCCCTCGGCGATGCCTTCGACGACTTTGGCGGCCTCGTCGACCGACAGTTTGCCGGTGGCGAAGTAATCCAGAAAGAACAGCGGCTCGGCGCCCTGACAGACCAGATCGTTGACGCACATGGCGACAAGGTCGATGCCCACGCCGCCGACCTCGCCAGTGTCAATCGCGATGCGCAGCTTGGTGCCCACGCCATCGGTGGCGCCTACAAGGATCGGGTCGTCATAGCCTGCAGCTTTCAGATCGAACAGCGCGCCAAAACCGCCCAGTCCGGCCATCGTGCCGGGGCGGTTGGTGCGCTTGGCGGCCGGTTTGATCCGATCCACCAAAGCATTGCCCGCATCGATGTCGACGCCTGCGTCGGCGTAAGTCAGGCCGTTCTTACCCTCGGTGCTCATATTCACGATCTCCGGCTATTGAGTTGGCGCCGGGTTATCGCATCGCACCGGAAATGGAAAGATGTGTTGACCCCGCCAAAGCGCATTCAGCGGGGTCTGATGGCGGATTAAACCGCGTAGTTCCACGGGGACGCCTGATAACGATAGGCATCGCCCGCGCGCAGCACCTGCCCCCAGCCGGGGAAATCGACGTGCATGCCGGTGACCAGCAACTTGTCGGTCGCGGCCATGTCCATCATCTTGGCGCGGGTTTTCAGGGTTTGATCGCGGTCCATATCAAAAGCGACGGTCAGTTCGGGGTGGGTGAACTGCAGGCCCGTCAGGTGGACGATGTCGCCCCAGAACAGCAGGCTATCGTCGCCCGAAGACAGGGTGAACCCGCTGTGGCCCGGTGTGTGGCCCGGCAGCGGCATGGTGGTGATGCCTGCGCCCAGATCGGCCTCGCCCGAGAACAGTTTCAGGCGGTCTTTGTAGGGCGTGGTAGTGGCGCGTGCGGCCTGGAAGAAACCGGCGGCCTCCTCTCCGCCGGCCGCCATCATCGCGTCGTCATACCAGAAATCCCATTCGGATTGGGCAACAGCGACTTCGGCGTTCGGGAAAACAGCATTGCCTTCGCCGTCGATCAGGGCGCCGACGTGGTCCACGTGCAGGTGGGTCAGCAGCACCATGTCGATCTGATCGGGGGTCACGCCAGCCGCTTTCAGGTTGGCGGTCAGCGAGCCCAGCGTCGGCGCAAACAGATCAGCCGCGCCAGCATCGACCAGGATCTTCTTTTCGCCGGTTTCGATCAGGTAGCCGTTGACGGGAATGCGCATGTGGCCATCGTTGATCTTGTGGCCATAGTCGGCAAACGCGCCCGATACCTGCGCCTCATCAAATGACGAAAGAACACCGGTGGGCAGGTCGACATAGCCGTCCAGAAGGGCGGTGACGACGGAATCGCCAATACGGGTGCGGTGGATGCCCGCCACCTGCGTGCTTGCTTGGGATGTCATAGCACGCACAGGGGCCGCGGTCAGAGTGGTGGCAAGGGGCAGCGCGGCGGTGGCGGACAGGAAGGATCTGCGGGACAGGGTCATGTTGGTCTCCGTTGGGTTGCAGAAAAATGTGTCTGTCGCCCTGATATGTCACCTCAGGGGCTTGCAGGTAGCGGGGGCGTGCTCATATGGGATATAAGAGTGGCTAATACCCAAGAGGCACCCATGGACCGCATGACCGCATTGGAAACCTTCGTAACCGCGATCGAAACCGGCAGCTTTAACCGCGCCGGGCAGCGGATCAACATCAGCCAGTCCGCTGTCAGCCAGCAGATCAAGTCTCTGGAACAGCTGATGGGGCACGATCTGGTTGTACGCAGCCCCAAAGGGGTTCGCACCACCGAGGCCGGTCAGATCGTATATGATCGCGCGCAGGAAATCCTACGCAATTACAATATGATGGGTGACGATGTTGAGGCTCTCTTTCAGTCTGTTTCGGGCACTGTGCGCATCAGCATTGGCAGCTATCTGGGCAAGCTTCTGGTTGGCCCCGCATTGATTGATCTGAACAGCCGCTATCCCGAGCTTGATCTGGTCATCCGGCTTGAAGACCGGCTGGTCGATGTGGTGGCAGAAAACTATGATCTTGCGATCCGCACCGGCCAGCTGGGCGATACCAGCGGCTATGCACGAAAACTTGCAACGATTGACACGATGCTCTTTGCCGCGCCGAGCTATCTTGAGCGCCACGGCATCCCGACCCGCCCAGGCGATCTGGAGCAAATGAAGTTTGTGCAGTTCAATGAAACCGGCGGTGATATGCGTCTGGCCCTGCGCGATGGCGACGGCACCGTCGATGTCGCCATCCCGGTCGGTCTTAGCGCCGCCAGCCCAGAACTGATCATCCACGCGGTGCTGAACGGCACCGGGATTTCACGCGCCCCGCTGTTGATGATCGAAGACTTGCTGGAACGGGGCGAGGTCGTGCCGGTATTGCCCGACTACCCGCTTGAGACCAAAGACATCCACATTATCTACCCCAGCCGCCGTGCCATGACCCGCACGATGCAAACGGTTGTGACCACCTTGCGGACCGCACTGGCGCAGCACCCGTCCATCACGCTCATGCGAAGTGCAAACGACGCTTGACGCGCGGCGCTGGTCTGATTACCCAGATCGCCACGGTGGGCCTGTAGCTCAATTGGTTAGAGCAGAGCGCTCATAACGCTTTGGTTGCGGGTTCAAGTCCTGCCGGGCCTACCAAACCCTCCTGAACCGCGATAGCCTGCCATCATGTGTGGCAGAATTGGACTTCCCGACCTCAGCTGGGCGCAGTTTATCGCATGGCAGCAAGGCTTTCTGGACTGGGACAGCGTTATGCGTGAGGGCCAGCATCTGCCCCTGCCCGCAAGCTGGAATGTGAAACCAACCCAACAGGTGCAGATCGTCTATGGGCAGGATCAAACCCTGCACATGGCCCCAGCACGCTGGTGGCTGGTGCCGGGCTGGTTTCGCGGTCCGATGAAAGACTGGAAAGCCACAACCTTCAATGCCCGCATCGAAAGCGCCAACACGACCAACGCCTTCAAAGGCGCGTGGCAGACCGGGCGCTGCGTGATTCCGGCCTCGGGCTATTATGAATGGACGGGCCCCAAAGGTGCCAAGCAACCTTGGTGGATTGCCCCCGACACCAACGCGCCCGCGATGCTTTTGGCCGGGTTGCATACGCAGTTGCATGATGGCACCCGCAGCTGCACCATCCTGACCCGCGCGGCCCTGCCGCAACTTGCTGACATCCACGCCCGTACCCCGGTGATCCTGTCCGAAGACGAAACCGCCCCCTGGCTGCGTGGTGAAATCGACCATGCAGCAGCGCAGGACCTTGGCCTGTCATGGGAGGGCCGGATGCGGTTTCATCAGGTGCCAAAATTTGGGCTGAAAGACGACGGACCCGAGCTGATCGAACCGGTACAGGGCACTTTGCTTTAGCGCGCCAACACCAGCTCAGCTTTCAGCCCACCCAGATCACCGCTGTCTCCCAGACGCAGAACACCGCCATGGCTGCGCGCGATTTCCGAAGCGATCGCCAGCCCCAATCCGACACCCGGCGCACGGTTCTGGTTGCGCGACTGATCCAGCCGGTTAAAGGCCTTCACCGCGGCCTCTCTCTGGTCGGCGGGAATGCCGGGACCATCGTCCTCGACACTAAAACGGATCATCTTGTCGCTGACATCCAGAGACAAATGGCAGCTCGCGCCATAGTTCAGCGCGTTGTTCACAAGGTTCTGGACGGCGCGTTCAATGGCAACGGCGCGTAGCGGGACACTGACCCCGTCAGGCAGCACGCCCAAGGTCACCACCCCGCCGGAACGCACCGCCTTATCCGCCACCCCGCGCAGCAAAGCCGCCGGATCGGTCGGTTCGGGGTCATCCAGAGTTTCGGATCGGGCGAAATCCAGAAAACCGTCCAGCATACGTTCCATATCTTTCACGTCACGGTTCAGCTCTTCGGTCTCAGGGGTTTCCTCCATCAGCGACAGGCTTAGCCGCATCCGAGTCAGCGGCGTGCGCAGATCATGGCTGACACCGGACAGCATCATGGTGCGCTGTTCGATCTGACGCTCGATCCGGCCGCGCATGTTCAAGAACGCACTGCCCGCCGCGCGCACCTCGTTTGCACCAGAGATCCGATAGGGCACGGACTGCCCCTTACCAAAGGCTTCGGCGGCGCGGGCAAGGCGCCGGATCGGGCGCAGCTGATTGCGCAGAAAGATGAAGGCGATCACCGTCATCAAAATACTGGCGAAGATCATCAAAACCAGCAGCTGATGTGGGTTGGAGGCCGACACCCGCACCCGTTCAAAGGCCACTTCGACATCCCCATGCCGGGTCTTCAGGTGCAGACGCAACTGCTTGGCGACCTCATACCAAGGCGTGTCACCCCGCAGATCAACCGAGACCAACTGAGGCAGTTGGGCATAGAGATTTGAGATAACAAAGCGGCCGGACAAATCTATCGGCGATCGGCGGTCGGGGCCGGTGGCCTGATCGGTGGGCGCAACTTCGATGGCCAGGGCGCTTAGCGCCGGGGTCAGGTCTTGCAATGCGAGCGGCAGGCTGGGGGCCGCGTCAATTTGATCGACGATAAACGACACCTCGCGCGCCATATTGCGCGACATCTGTTTGGTCACGCCCTCGAAATGGCGTTGAATAAACTGCACGGACACCACCAGCTGGATCGTGACGATGGGCACGATCAGGATAAGTGCCGCGCGACCATAGAGGCTTCGGGGTAAAGTACGTTTGATCCAACCTTGTTTCATGCGTTAGACCGTACCGGGCGGCAGGCTCTGAAGGAAGCGCAAGATGCAGGCAGAAGATGATTTCAACCCGGTAGCGGGTCTGTGCGAGTGGCTGGACACAGACATCCGCCGCGTGCTGGCGCCCAACCCCTCGCCGATGACCTTTCGTGGCACCAACACCTATCTGCTGGGACGCGGCACGGTGGCGGTGATTGATCCCGGACCGGCTGAGCCAACCCACATTGACGCGATCCTGGCCGCGCTGGAACCGGGCGAGCAGGTCTCTCATATCCTGGTAACCCATTCCCACAGGGATCACTCGCTTGGGGTTCCGATGTTGAAGGCGGCCACCGGGGCCCCGGTCTATGCCTTTGGCGACAGCCGCGCCGGGCTGCGGGCAGAACTGGCCGTATTGACGGATCTGGGGGGCGGTGAAGGAGTGGACGCGGATTTCGCGCCCGATCAGTGTCTGGCCGACGGGGATGTCGTAGATGTTGGTGCCCTGCCCGTCCGCGCCATCTGGACGCCCGGCCATATGGGCAATCACATGTGCTTTGTCAGCGGCGATCGGATATTTACCGGTGATCACGTCATGGGCTGGGCCACGTCAATGGTGTCTCCCCCTGATGGCAGCGTGACAGACTTTATGGTGTCTTTGGACCGGCTGGGCGCGCAGGACGCCCGGGTATTCTATCCAGCGCATGGGGCTCCGGTCGCGGACCCTGCGGGGCGTATCGCCCATCTGCGCACCCACCGCCAAACGCGCGAGAGGCAAATTTTGCTGGCCTTACAAGGGGCTGAGGCCACCCCCGCCGAACTGGCCGCACAGATCTACACCGATCTGGCCCCCAACCTGCTGCCCGCGGCCACCCGCAATGTTCTGGCCCATCTGCTTGATTTAACAGCCAGAAACCTGACGTCCTGCGAAGGGTCGCCCGGCCTGCACAGCCAATTTCGTTTGGAGTGAGAAAACTGAAACTTTTTGTGCATTCCCCTCTGGACGCGCCCGAAGCCTGTTGCTATATCGCGCTTCACATTCCGGCGTAGCTCAGCGGTAGAGCAGTTGACTGTTAATCAATTGGTCGTAGGTTCGATCCCTACCGCCGGAGCCATAAAAAGCCCTTAAGTCTTAGCGATTTAAGGGCTTTTTTGGTTCTTTGACAGGGTATCAGCTGACGTTCAGGCAGGCTCTACCCGCACAGCCGCAAACTTGAATTCCGGAATTTTCCCAAAGGGATCCAACGCCGGGTTGGTCAGGATGTTGGCGGCGGCTTCCACAAAGGCGAAGGGCACAAACACCATGCCTTCGGCGATTGCGCGATCGGCCCGTGCCATGATTGTAATCTCTCCTCGTCGACTGATCAGGCGGATGTCTTGCCCAGGGGATAGGCCCAGTTTGCGCAAGGTCCGCGGATGAAGAGAACAGTTCGCCTCGGGCTCGACAGCATCCAGCACGCTGGCGCGTCTGGTCATCGAGCCGGTATGCCAATGCTCCAGCTGCCGCCCCGTGGTCATCACCATCGGGAAATCGTCATCGACGGCTTCATCGGGCGCGATGATCGCGGCAGGGGTGAATTTGGCCCGGCCTTCTGGGCGCGGGAAGCCATCGCCAAACACCACAGCTTCACCCGGATGATCGGGTGCAGGGCACGGGTAGGTCACGGCGCCTTCGGCCTCTAGCCGGTCCCAGGTGATGTTGTTCAGCGACGGCATGCCCAGCTTCATCTCGGCAAAGACCTGTGAGGGATGGGTATAGTCCCATTGCAACCCCAGTCGATTGGCCAGATCGGTGGTGATGCGCCAATCCTCGCGCGCCTCGCCCGGGGCGGGCACAGCGGCGCGGGCGATCTGCACCTGCCGGTTGGTATTCGTCACCGTCCCGGCCTTTTCATAGAAGGCGGCGGCGGGCAGAACCACATCGGCATAGTTCGCGGTTTCGGTCAGGAAAATATCCTGCACCACCAGATGATCCAGCTTGGCCAGCGCGGCGCGGGCGTGATCAACATCTGGGTCGGACATGGCGGGGTTTTCCCCCAGAATATACATGCCCTTGATCCGACCAGCATGCACGGCGTCCAAAATCTCGGTCACCGTCAGGCCTTTTTCAGCGGCAATAGCATCCCCCCACATGTCGGCGAAATGGCTGCGCACTTCGGGGTCGGTGACGTCCTGATAATCCGGCAGGAACATCGGGATCAGGCCCGCATCGGACGCGCCCTGAACATTGTTCTGTCCACGCAACGGGTGCAAGCCCGTGCCCGGCCGCCCCACCTGCCCGCACATCAGCGCAAGGCTGATCAGACAGCGGGAATTGTCGGTGCCATGGATGTGTTGCGACACGCCCATGCCCCAAAAGATCATCCCCGCTTTGGCCCCGGCAAAGTCGCGGGCAACGGCGCGCAGGGTGTCTGCATCAATGCCGCAATGCTCGGCCATGTCTTCGGGTTTGAAGTTGGCCAGATGGGTTTTTTCGGCCTCCCAGTTTTCGGTGTAGGCGTCGATATACTGTTGATCGTAAAGGCCTTCTTCGACGATCGTGGCCATGATCGCATTCAGCATGGCGACGTCCGCGCCGGGCTTGAATTGCAGCGTATGAGTGGCGAACCGGCTTAGCCCATGCGCGCGCGGGTCCATCACGATCAGCTTGCCACCGCGCTGGGTGAACTGCTTGAAATAGGTCGCAGCGACGGGGTGATTTTCCAGCGGGTTGCAGCCGATCACGATGGCCACATCAGCGTTTTCGATCTCGTTAAATGTGGCGGTCACAGCACCCGAACCAACGTTTTCAACCAGCGCAAAAACCGATGAGGCATGACACAGCCTTGTGCAATGATCGACGTTGTTATGGCCAAAGCCCTGACGGATCAGTTTTTGGAACAGATACGCCTCTTCGTTGGTGCATTTGGCCGAGCCAAACCCGGCCACGCCCTGCCCGCTGATGTCCTGTAGCCCCTTGGCGGCGGCATCCAGCGCCTCGTCCCACGAGGCCTCGCGGAAATGGGTCAGCAGATCGCCGGGGTCGACGTTCAGCCCCTTGGCGGGTGCGTCGTCGCGCCGGATCAGCGGTTTGGTCAGGCGGTGCGGGTGGTGGATGTAATCGAACCCAAACCGGCCTTTGACGCACAGGCGGCCTTCATTGGCGGGGCCGTTCAGCCCTTCGACATATTTCACCTTGCCGTCTTTGACCTTCAGACTGACCTGACAACCAACACCACAAAACGGACACACGCTGGCGACTTCTTCGTCGAAATCTGCGCTGTCGCCCTGCACCGTGGCGGGCAGCAAAGCGCCGGTCGGGCAAGCCTGAACACACTCGCCGCAGGCCACGCAACTGGAGGCGCCCATCGGGTCGGCCATGTCAAACGTCGGATAGGCGTCGTGCCCACGTCCGGCCATGCCGATCACATCGTTCACCTGCACCTCGCGGCAGGCGCGCACGCACAGGCCGCATTGGATACAGGCATCCAGATTGACCTGCATCGCCACATGGCTGTCGTCCAGCAGCGGCACGCGGTCCTTTTCCAGCTTGGGGAAACGGCTGTCGGAAACGCCGTTCACTGCCGCCATGTCGGCCAGATGCGAGGACGCATCATGCGCCACCTCGGGCTGGTCGGTGACCAGCATTTCAACCACCATCTTGCGGGCGGTTTTGGCACGAGTGCTATCGGAGTGTACCACCATGCCCTCAGCCGGTTCACGGATGCACGAGGCCACCAGCGAGCGCTCGCCTTCGACCTCAACCATACAGGCGCGGCAATTGCCGTCGGGGCGGTAGCCGGGCGCGGGTTTGTGGCACAGATGCGGGATGATTAGCCCACGGCCATGGGCGACCTGCCAGATGGTTTCACCGGGCTGGGCCTGAATCGTTTCGCCATCAAGGGTAAAGGTGATCGTGTCGGTCATATCTTACACCTCATCCGGGAAGTGTTTCATGGTCAGGCGCAGACAGTTGGGGGCCGCCTGCCCTAGCCCGCAGATCGAGGCATCGACCATGGTTTGGCTCAGCTCTTCGAGCAGGTCCTGATCCCAGCGATCCGCCTGCATCAGCTTGACGGCCTTTTCACAGCCCACGCGGCAGGGCGTGCATTGGCCGCAGGATTCATCTTCGAAGAACCGCATCATGTTCAGCGCGGCGCCGCGGGCGGAATCGTGATCTGACAGCACCACCACGGCGGCCGAACCGATGAAGGTGCCGTGTTCCTGCAATGTATCGAAATCCAGCGGAACGGCGTTCAAAGACGCAGGCAACAGGCCCGAAGATGGCCCGCCGGGTTGATAGGCCTTGAAGCTGTGCCCTTGGGCCATGCCGCCGGCTGCGTCGATGATGTCCAGAATGGTCGAACCCGCGGGCAGCAGGTACACGCCCGGCTTGGCAACCCGGCCTGAAACCGAATAGTTCCGCAACCCGGTGCGCCCGTTCTTTTGCGTCGCGTTCAACACCTGCGCCCCTTCGCGCAGGATACGCGCGACCCAGTATAGGGTTTCGATGTTGTGCACCAAGGTCGGGCGATCAAAGACGCCGACCTGCGCCACAAAGGGCGGACGATGGCGCGGCAGGCCGCGCTTGCCTTCAATGCTTTCGATCATCGCGGATTCTTCGCCGCAGATATACGCCCCGGCACCGCGCCGCAGGTCGATATATCCGGGGGCGACGATTCCTTCGGCTTCAAGCCGGGCAATCTCTTGTCGCAACACTTCGCGCGCGGCTGGGTACTCATCGCGCAGATAGATAAAGCAGGTCTCGGCCTCTATCGCCCAAGCGGCAATCAACATCCCTTCAAGAAAAAGATGCGGCGTTTGTTCCAACACCTGACGGTCTTTGAACGTGCCCGGCTCGCCCTCGTCGCCGTTCACGGCCAGATAGCGCGGGCCATCATTGGCGCGGACAAAACCCCATTTGGTGCCCGACGGAAAGCCAGCCCCGCCAAGCCCGCGTAGACCAGCCTCTTTGATCTGCTCTTGCACGTTCTGCCAATCACCACTCTTGCGCAATTGGCGCAGCGTGGCATAGCCGCCCTCGGACTGATAGGCCTCAAACCCTTGATAATTTGGGATGATCGGATGGGTCGCACCAGCGTCAATCGCGGCTTGAATTTTCGGGACCGAGGCGTGGTCGATATGGTGATGGCCCAGCTCAACCACGGGTGCGGTATCGCAGCGGCCCATGCAAGGCGCGCGCAAAACACGCACCTGCGCCGGGTTCATCCCGTCTTCAAGCGCCTCTTTCAACTGCTGCGCCCCCGCCAATTCGCATGACAGCGAGTCACACACGCGTATTGTCAAAGCGGGCGGCGCGGTCTCGCCCTCTTTGACCACATCGAAGTGCGCGTAAAAGGTTGCAACCTCATAGACTTCGGCCTGGCTGATGCGCAGTTCATCGGCCAAAGCACACAAATGGGCCGCCGACAGATGGCCATAGGCGTCCTGCAAAAGGTGCAGAAATTCGATCAGCAAATCACGGCGGCGTGGTCGCGCGCCCAGCAAGGAACGCAGCTGTTGGGCGGCCGCGTCATCCAGCTGCCGCCCCTTTGGCGTTGCCCGCCCGCGTCCTTTCCCGGTCTTCCAGACGCCGTCCATCGTGTCGGTGGTCATGACCTGATCCACCGCACCCGGTCAGAAACTGACCCTGAAAGCCCTAACACGAGAGAATAATCTTTCATTTTCTTGACCTTAAAGCGCCCCATCTTGGTGACATGCAGAATTTGCCAAGCCTGTTCTGGACATCCACGTCTATAGTTTCTACCTCTTTTTCTATGACATGGGACGAAGAAATCGACGCGACCGGGCTTTTGTGCCCTTTGCCGGTGCTCAAAGCGCGCAAACGCCTGAAAGCGATGCAAGACGGATCGGTTTTGCGCCTGATCGCGACCGATCCCGCCGCGGTGGTGGATGTCCCGCATTTTTGCAATGAATCAGGGCATAGCTTTCTGGGAACAACGCAGGAAGGCGACGCCACGGCCTACCTGATCCGTAAGGTGGTTTCTTAAATCCCAAAGCCCGCGTAAGGCAGAAAGCGCACCGGCGTTCCCGGTTGAACTGCGATGGCTTCGTCTGGCAACTCTACCAGCCCTTCAGCCCAGGCCAAACCGCTTATGCGGCCCGAGCCTTCGGAAGCAAATACCTCTGCAGCGCCGTCAGAATTCAAACGGGCGCGCAGGTATTCGCGCCGCCCGGGTTTCTTGTTCTTGGAAAACGCGGCGGGCACGGTGAGACCCGCAGGCGCCTGCCACCCGGCACCCGACATTTGCGCCAAGGCAGGATGGGCAAAGATCAGGGCACAGACAAAGGCGGCGACCGGGTTGCCGGGCAAGCCAAAGACCGGCGCGCCCTGCCACAACGCCAGCGCCAAAGGCCGCCCGGGTTTCAGCGCAATGCGCCAGCTGGAAAGGCTGCCGGTGTCGCGCAACAGGCGCGAGACATGGTCTTCATCGCCCGCCGAAGCCCCACCCGAGGTCAGGATCACATCGGCGTGTTGCGCCCCGTTATCCAGTTTGGCGCGGATCGCATCGGCATCATCGGGCGCATGGCCCAGATCAACAGGCGTATAGCCCCAGCCAGCAATCAGAGACAGCAGCATCGGGCGGTTGGCGTCATAGATGTTATGCGCCCCCCCCTGTATCGACGGATCAGCCAGCAGCTCATCCCCGGTCGACAAAACCCCCACCCGCAACGGGCGAAAGACGGTCACTTGCGCAATGCCCAATGCCGTCAAAAGGGCAATGTCTGGCGGGCGCAGGCGATGGCCCTTGGTCAGCGCGATCTGCCCCTCCTGCACGTCTTCCCCCGCTTTGCGCGTGTTGGCGTTTGGCTTGATGGGGCCATCAAAAGCCACGCGTGTTGCATCGGTTGAACAGTCTTCCTCCAGCACCACGGTGTCTACGCCCTTGGGCAGGATCGCGCCTGTCAGGATACGAATGGCGTGACCGGCGGGGACTTCCTGGTCGTAAGGTTGCCCCGCTGCGGCGCGCCCGTTGACCAAAGGCAGGGTTTGCACCCCGGCACCGGTCGCGACGTGGGCAAAGCCATAACCATCAACCGCCGAATTTGGTGCAGGCGGGTTGGAACGTTGGGCGATGCAATCCTGTGCCAGCACCCGGCCTGCGGCCTGCGCCGTGGTCAGGGTTTCCATCTGCTTTACCGGCGGCAGGATCGCCCGCAGACGTGTCTGGGCATCCTCGACCGAGATCCAATCAACCCCTTGGGGCATGGCAAAACAGTCGTCGCGCAGGCGTGGCGGGATCAGGGGCTCAGACATTGTCAGGCTCCTTTGGCAGGCCAACCTGCGTCAGAATAAAATTGGCAATCGCCGCCGTATCATCCAGATCAAATGCGGGCAGATCGCCCACCTGCACCCCGGCGTCCGAAGCAATCGCCCGGATCGTCGGGTTCTCGGGCGCAAGCAGCGGGTGGCCTGTTTCGGCTCTGTGGGCCTCAACCTTGGGGTGGGGTTCGCGTTTGTAGCCTTCGATCAACACCAAATCGACCGGGCTGATCTTTCGCAGTATTTCATCCAGTGAAGGTTCGGGCGCTCCGCGCAGTTCATGCATCACGGCCCAACGACGCGGAGACGATACCACGACCTCCTGCGCGCCGGCTTCGCGGTGGCGATAGCTGTCACGCCCGGGATGGTCGATCTCGGTGGCGTGGTGCGCATGCTTGATGGTCGATACTGTAAAACCACGCCCAGTGATTTCGGCCACCAGACGTTCCACAAGACCTGTTTTTCCGGCGTTTTTCCAACCGGTTACCCCGTATACCTTCATGTTGCCTCCTGTTGTAGCAACGCGTCAGCCCGGGTCAGATCTTCGGGCGTGTTTATGTTGAAAAACGGATCAAAATCCCCAACCGGAAACAGGGCCTCGCGCCCGCCATGAGGATCGGACCACAGCACGACCTTCTTCAACCCACCCCCAAGCGCCGCCCGCAGATCATCGCGCAAAGCGACGGGCCACAGCCCGAAAGTGGGATGACGGATCAGGCCAGATTTGGATTTGCTTTTGGTCTGGGCCTCGCCCTTTGTCGCGGCCAGAACCAGCGGGTGCTCCTGCCCATGAGACGCCTCTAACAGATGCGCCGCCAGATCATTGGGAAAGAACGGAGTGTCAGCAGCAACGGTGATGATGGCCTGCGCGCCCTGCCCCGCAGCCCAATCCAGCCCGGCCAGAACACCGGCCAACGGCCCCGGATGCCCGGCAATGCTGTCTGCCACAACAGGCAGGCCGAAATCGGCAAACCGCGCGGCATCGCCGTTGGCATTCAGCGCGATTTCAGCAACCTGCGGGCGCAACCGAGTGATAACATGGGACAACAGGGTTTGGCCGCCAAGCTGCAAAAGCGCCTTGTCACAGCCCCCCATCCGAGTGCCCTGCCCCCCGGCCAGTATCACGCCCAGAATATGATCAGTCATGTGCGGCACTCTTGCGGCGATGCTTGCGGTTTTCGGGGGCGACAGCGGTAATATCGGCGTCGTAAATCAACCGCTCCTCGCCCGACAAACAGACGAACCGCTGCCCGCGGAGTCGCCCGATCAACGTCAATCCGACCTGCTGCGCGATCTCGACTCCCCAAGCGGTGAACCCCGAGCGCGACGCCAAAACCGGGATGCCCATCTGCGCGGTTTTGATCACCATTTCCGAGGTCAGCCGCCCAGTGGTATAGAGGATTTTATCCTCGACCGGCGCGCCATGGCGAAACAGCCAACCGGCGATTTTATCAACCGCGTTATGGCGCCCGACGTCCTCCATATAAACCAATGGCGTGTGCTGTTCGCACAAAACCGTACCGTGAATTGCGCCTGCCTCCAGATACAAAGATGGCAGGGTGTTGATCTGTTTTGACAGGGCATAGAGCCAGCTGGTGCGCAGCTCGGCCGGGGGCAGCTTCAGCCCCTCCAGCCCCTCCATCATGTCGCCGAAAACCGTGCCGACAGCACAGCCCGACGTGCGGGTCTTTTTCTTGACCTTTTCCTCGTAACTGGTTTCACGCGCCGTGCGGACAACGATGGTTTCAAGGTCGTCGTCATAGTCAACGCCGGTGACCTGATCGTCGGCCAAAAGCATGCCCTGATTGCGCAGAAAACCAAGCGCAAGATACTCAGGATAGTCCCCGATTGTCATCGCCGTGACGATTTCCTGACTGTTCAAAAAGATGGTCAGCGGACGTTCTTCCACTACCCGGATTTGCACTTCATTGCCGTTCTGATCGCGGCCGGAAACAGGCCGTGTCAGGGTCTCGTCAGACGGATCAGGCAACAGGATCGGCGTGCGCGTCATGAGTTTGGTTTTCCTTTTTTTATCAGTATACTGTAGACATTCGCATAGGGCTACAGGCCGGAGACATAAGAAGGGTTCTCATGCTTGGGTTTATCACCCATGACGGACGCGGCAGCGCTGATCGACTGCTGAATAAAATCGCCTCTCAACTAGAGGCGGAAGGGCAGCATCTGGCCGGCGCGGTTCAAGAGAATTTAGGGGGCGACGAAGTCACCCGCTGTGACATGGTGCTGCGCGTATTGGGCACGGATCAACGGTTTACCATCAGCCAGCGCCTTGGCCCGGGGGCGGTTGGATGCCGACTTGAGCCAGACGCGTTTGAACGCGCGGTCGGACTGGTCGAAACGACGTTGTCGGATGACACGGTTTTGTTGATCGTGAACAAATACGGCAAACAGGAAATTGAGGGCCGCGGGTTTCGCATGGTCATCGCCGAGGCACTGTCGCGCGGCATCCCTGTCCTGACATCGACGGGCCGCTCGCATCGCCCCGCCTTTCTGGATTTTGCCGACAGTTTCGCCGAAGAAATCGCCCCAACCCCAGACGCCATCCTTGATTGGCTGGCCCGTCAGGACAACCCGGCGGAGGCAACTTGAAATCTGTTCGCCTAAGACTGCTGCTTATGGCCTTGCTTCCGCTTATCGTGCTGATGCCGATGTTGCTGGTGCTGGCCATGACCCGGTGGACGGCAGACTATGACGACGTTCTAATCGCCAAAGTCGAAAGCGATCTGCGGATTGCCGAACAATATCTGGGCCAGATCATGGCGGGCACAGGGGCCAGCATTCAGGCGGTGTCGAACTCTACGGATTTTCTCTTGGCCGCCCAAACCGGGGATTTCGCCGTAGCCCGACATCTGGCGGATATGCGTGACGCGCTCTCGTTGGATTTTCTGTACTTTCTGCCCAGCGAAGACCTGTTGCTGCCCGCCAAACGATGGCCGGTGATTGCTACGGCGGGCGCAGGAATGTTGGATACGCAAATCGATATTCTGTCCAATCAGGATTTGCGAACCCTATCGCCTGAAATGATGGCCCGCGCACGTTTGCCGCTGATCCCAACCGAAGCCGCCGTACCGACGGACCGCACCGTCGAAGATCGGGGCATGGTGGTGCACAGCGCGGCCCCCGTCGCGATCAAGGGCCATGAGGGCGTGCTGGTTGGCGGCATTCTGCTAAACCGCAACCTGCAATTCATCGATACGATCAACGCGCTGGTTTATCAAAGTGAACAGCCGGGCGTGCCCAACCGCCAAGGCACCGCGACCCTGTTTCTTGAGGATGTGCGGGTGTCCACCAATGTGCGTCTCTTCGAGGATGTTCGCGCCTTGGGGACCCGGGTGAGTGCGGTGGTCAGAAATCAGGTCTTGAACGAAGGGCGCACCTGGCTGGATCGCGCCTTTGTGGTCAACGATTGGTACATTTCGGGGTATCTGCCTATCGTCGACAGCTTTGGTGGACGGGTTGGGATGCTCTATGTCGGGTTTCTTGAATCGCCCTACAACACGGCCAAACGCGCCGCTTATTGGGCGGTTTTAGCCTCTTTTGCGGCGGTGGTGATCATTTCCGCCCCGCTGTTTTTATATCTGGCCAAGGGCATTTTTTCGCCGCTGGAACGCATGACCAACACCATGCAGCGCGTCGAGGACGGGGATTTGGCGGCGCGGATCAGCAATGTATCAAACAGCGACGAAATCGGACAGGTAGCGACCCACCTGAACGAGCTTCTGGATCAGGTTCAGGAGCGAGACCGCACACTGCGATCCTGGGCGGATGAGCTCAACGACCGGGTAGACCGGCGCACGGCAGAGCTGCATCGGGCCAACCAAAAGCTGGAAGACACGTTTCAGCAACTGGTGATGTCAGAAAAACTGGCCTCGATTGGCGAAATCACCGCCGGGGTCGCGCATGAAATCAACAACCCTGTCGCCGTCATTCAAGGCAATGTGGACGTTATCCGCGAGTCGTTGGGGGAAAACGCGGCACCTGTTGAAACCGAGCTAAACCTGATCGACCGGCAGATCGTTCGCATTGGCGCCATCGTCGGGAAGCTATTGCAATTCGCCCGCCCCGGAGAATTCGGCGATTTCGCGGAAAGCATCGATCTGTCAGTTCCGATCAACGACAGTCTGGTTTTGGTCAAGCACCAGTTCGTCAAACAGGACATCACGCTTGAGCAAGATCAGACTGCCAAAGCCCGGGTGTTGATTGACCCGGGCGAGTTCCAGCAGGTTGTGATCAATCTGATCATCAATGCCGTGCAAGCCATGGGCGACTGCAAATCCGGCACGCTGAAAATCAATACCTATGACGTCGAACGTGATGGCAAGGCCGGGGTGTGTATGACGGTGTCAGACACCGGCCCCGGCATTGCGCTGGATAAAATCAACGCGGTGTTTGACCCATTCCTGACAACCAAATCGGCCGAGGGCACAGGGCTGGGCCTGTCGATCAGTCAGACCATCATTCAAGAAGCGGGCGGGTTGATCACGGCGGCCAACCAAAAAGACGGCGGCGCGATTTTCACTGTCTGGCTGCCCGCCCACACGAACGGCTGAACTAGCTTCAGCCCTCTTCCCCGCCCCATGCCGCAAACTTGCGATCAATGGTTTTGCGGGACACGCCCAAACGGCGCGCGGCCTCGGCCCGATTGCCGCCGCACGTGTCCAGCACATGCATGATGTGGCGTTGGGTGACCAGCTCAAGCGTATCAATGGCCGCGGGCCCGGTGATTTTACCATTGCCCGAGAATTCTTCGGGGAAGGCCTGCAAGATCACAGATCGCTCGATCAGGTTGCGCAATTCGCGAACGTTCCCGGGCCAGTCATAGCGGCTCATTTTCAGCAAAGTTTCATCGTCCAGTTCCAAAGCGCGGGCGCCTTTGGCGGTGGAAAACTCTTTCATGAACAGGGCGGCCAGTTCGACGATATCTTCGCTGCGTTGGTTCAGCGGTGGCATTTCGATCTGCATGATGTTGATGCGATGGTACAGGTCCGAACGCATTCGGCCTTCGGCCACGGCTTGTTTCAGATCAGCATTGGTGGCGAACATAAAGCGCAGATCCAGCGGGATTTCGCGCTCGGCCCCCACCGGGCGAATGCGCTGATCTTCGAGCACCCGCAACAGCGCGACCTGAACCAGATCGGGCATTTGGGCGACCTCGTCCAGAAACAGGGTGCCGCCATCGGCATTCAGAAAAAGCCCGTCTTTGCGGGTGTCCTTCGCGTCGACATAGCCAAACAACTCTCGTGTCACCAAGTCGGGCGGGATGGCGGCGCAATTGATCGCGACAAAGGGTTTGTCGGCGCGCCCCGACATGGCATGCAAAGTGCGCGCGGCAACTTCTTTTCCCGCACCGCTTGGCCCGGTGAACAGAACCGAGGTCGACAAGGGCGCAAGACGCCCCAACAGATCACGAACCTGACTGATCGCCGGAGAATTGCCGATCAGCCGCCCCCCCGAAGCCGACACGCCCGTCGTCAGTTCATGGCGCAACAGGAAGTTTTCACGCCGCAGCCGTTTGCGATCCAACGCCTGCGAGACCGCATTCAAAATCTGGTTGGCGCGAAACGGTTTCAACAGGAAATCCGTCACCCCGATCCGCAGCGCTTTGATCGCGGCCTCAAGATCGGCATAGGCGGTAATCAGGATCGTATCGGCAAACAGCCCGACCCGGCGCTGTTCCTGCAACCATTCCAGCCCGGTCTGACCGGGCATGATGTTGTCGACGATGATCAGATCAAAATGGGCGGTATCCAAAATCTCGCTGGCGCGTTTGGGGCTGTCGGCCTGTTCCACCCGTCGGCAGCGTGGTGTCAGGATTTTGGCAAGGAAATTGCGCATGCCCGGTTCGTCATCAATCACAAGGATCGAGGCCCCGGCCAGTTTGGCATCATAGGTGTCTGTTTGCACCTTGTTCATCAGTAGCTATCTTCCAAACGGACAGAGTCGCTTGAGAATTTGTCTTGCGAGGAGAACCCCGCGCTGTTCAGAGCGTAGTTCGCAATCACCGCCAACACAACAATGCCAGCAAATCCAGCAAGGATCGTTTTCATAGGGGCCTCTTTCAGTTGGTTGCTGTTTTCAGAAAATCGGTCAGGTCGCGCCGGTCTTGCGGGTCAGTGATCCGCTGCATCGGCATTTTAGAACCGGGGATGTAGTGGTCTGGCCCCAGATCAAACAGTTGGTCGATGGTGTCTTCGTCCCAGATGATGTCTGATCCTGTCAGGGTATCAGAATACAGGTAATCTGGCACGGTCCCGGCGCGGCGGCCAAACACCCCATGCAAACTGGGCCCGGCCTTGCGCGATGCGCCCGGGGTAAGTGTGTGGCAGATGGAACATTTGCGCATGAACTGGCGTTCGCCGTTGGGCATGTTTTCAGCATCGCGCTGGAAGGATCGCGTGGGCCCTTGGATCGGGTCGTATTCATCCAGCAAGGCAACGGGCCAGGCATAAGCAACATCATCCAGCCCCCCGGCATAAATCACCTTGCCGTCCGGGCTGAACGCCAAGGCCCAGATCGGGCCTTGGCGCGTGGCGCGAAAGTCGCGGGTGATGCGCCAGGTTTCGGTGTCCAGGATCATGATATAGCCCTGCCCATCGCCCACCGCCAATTGGCCGGTCGCGGGGTGGTGTGCCATGGCCAGAACCGGGCGCCGGTCCAGTGTGAAATCCGCGCGCTCCCTCCCTGAGGGCAGGTCAACAACACGCGTCACCCCATCCACCGCGCCATAGGCCAGCCATCGCCCCGCCGGGTCCATTGTCATCACGTTCACACCAAATCCGTGTTTGACCAACGGGCGCTGCGTGTCGCCTTCAACCGACAGCTCGATGATCGCGCCCCCTGCCCCGGCGGCATAAAGCGTGGCGCCATCAGGTGAAAACATCACGTCGTTCAACCCGCCGTTGCCCAATGCGCGAAAGCGTTCCGGCGCGTCGGTGTGCCACAGGCCCACGGTGCCATCCCAACTGGCCGAGGCAATCAGCCGTCCATCCGGGGACACGGCCACATCTGTCACCTTGCCCTTATGGTATCCCAAACGCATCGGGGTGCCCTCGCGCCAAGCGATCACCGCGAAATCATCGCCGCCCGACAACAGATCATCTCCGTCAAACGCCACGCAGTTCACGGCGGCCGCGTGGGCATCCAGCCACGTGGGCGCGCGCCCGCGCCAAAGCCCTACAGCATTGTCGAAACTGGCGGTGGCCACCTGCCCTTCAGCCGACACGGCAATATCCATGATCGGCCCGCCGTGGCCTTTTAGTGTTACAAAGTCCTGGGCCGCCAATGGCGCGGCGGCCCAGATCAGTGTCACCAAAAAAGAAGCAGGAAATCGACGCATCATTCGGCGGGAGTGGCCTCATTGCTTGGCGTCGCTTCTTGTTTGGCTTTCACCTCGTCCAGCCAGATCGAGTGGTGCTGATGCGCCCAGGCCTCGTCTACCTCGCCGGTGCCCATGGCGTCATAGGCCCCTTCCATCCCGACAGAGCCGATGTAGATATGCGCAATGATGATCGCCATCAGGACAAAGGCCATGATCGCGTGCCATAGCTGCGCGTATTGCATTTCCTCTTGCGGGGACATCTGTTCAGGCAAAACGCCAAAGCCCAGCAGCTCGGGCAGACCCGTTTGGTTTAGCAGCGCGAATGTTTTGGCAAACAGCTGCAGTTCGAACGGAAACAGCAGGGCCACGCCAGAAAGAGAAATCGAGCTGCCAAACAGGATCACCGACCAGAATATCAACTTTTGACCGGCGTTGAACTTTTTGGCCGGCGGGTGTTTTTTGCCAATGATGCCACCGAACTGGCGCAACCATGTGATGTCGGTACGATTGGGAATGTTGTGCACAACCCACATCACAAAGACCATCGCCAGACCCAGTATGAACGCCCAGGCCACATTGTTATGGATGATCTTGCTGTAACCCAACAGCGTCGCGTTCAGCTCTTTTCCCAGATAGGGCGCGATGAAGACCCGGCCAAACAGAACAAGCAAGCCAGTAAGCCCCAGCAAGATAAATGATCCCGCCAGCAGCCAGTGGCCAAACCGTTCAATCGAGGCAAAACGGGTGACGGTGCGCCCGGTCATGGGTTCATCAATTTTGATACGCCCGCGCAGTAGATAGAACAGCACCAACGCGCCGATCGTCCCCATCAAAAGCCATCCGCCATAGGCGCGCAGTTCATCTTTGCGCCATTCCAGCCAACGCATGCCACCGTCCTGTATCAGCACGCTGGCAACCTCGCCTCCGGCGGAAACCTTTACATCAGCCGATCCATAACGCAGCGCGCGCCACACTTCGGGGTCTGACGCACCGCCCAATGTACCCAGCTGGGCCGAGCTGGCCGCCGCCGTGTTGTCGGCGCCGGTGTCTGTGCGGCGGAACGTGTCGTCAATCGCCGTGCCGTTCTGGCGGGCGAGAATGTCTTCGAGTGTCTGGGCGCCGCCGGTCGCTTCGCGATCCGTGGATTGGGCCGCAACCGGTGCGGCAAGTGTCACGGCAACCAGGAACGCAAGTAGAAGGCGCAGCATGGGCACTCTCCTTTGAAAATCCGTGTAGGGGAATGAGGATGGCCCCGCTGGGGGCCACCCTGTGTCAGGTGATCAGACAGACCGGCGGTTTAGCCGCCCTTCTGATCATAGGCCGTACCCCAACCCCAAGCGCCCGAGCCAAAGCCACGGGCCACCACACGTTCGCGATAGATGGCCGACACGATGTCACCATCCCCGGCCAGCAAAGCCTTGGTGGAGCACATCTCGGCGCAGATCGGCAGTTTGCCTTCTGCGATCCGGTTGCGGCCGTATTTGGCGAACTCGGCATTGGAGTGGGTCTCTTCGGGGCCACCGGCGCAGAAGGTACATTTGTCCATCTTGCCGCGTGAGCCGAAGTTGCCCGCCTGCGGATACTGCGGCGCGCCAAAGGGGCACGCATAGAAGCAATAGCCACAGCCAATGCACAGGTCTTTGGAGTGCAGAACGACGCCTTCTTCGTTTTGATAGAAGCAGTCGACCGGGCACACCGCCATACAGGGCGCATCCGAACAGTGCATACAGGCGACCGAAATCGACCGTTCACCTGGTTTGCCATCCTGAATGGTCACAACCCGACGGCGGTTGATGCCCCAGGGCACCTCGTGCTCGTTCTTACAGGCGGTGACGCAGGCGTTGCACTCGATGCAGCGTTCGGCGTCACAGAGGAATTTTGCTCTTGCCATTTCTCTTGTCTCCTTACGCTGTCCAGATTTTGCAAAGAGTGGCCTTGGTCTCTTGCATCTGGGTTACTGAGTCATAGCCATAGGTCTGCGCGGTGTTGGTACTTTCGCCCAGAACATAGGGGTCGGCACCGTCGGGGTATTTGTCCCGCAGGTCCTTGCCCTCAAAATGGCCGCCAAAGTGGAACGGCATAAAGGCAACGCCTTCGCCGACCCGTTCGGTCACCATGGCCATCACCTTGACCTTGGCCCCTTCGGGACCTTCGACCCAGACCTGATTGCCATCCCGTACACCAAGGTTGTTGGCGTCACGCGGGTTGATCTCGACGAACATGTCTTGCTGAAGTTCAGCCAGCCAGGGGTTCGAACGGGTCTCGTCCCCGCCGCCTTCATATTCGACCAGACGCCCCGAGGTCAGAATGATCGGATAGTCCTTGGAGAAGTCCTGTTTCTGGATCGACGCATACATGGTCGGCAGACGATAGAACTTGCGGTCCTCATAGGTCGGATAGTCGGCGACCAGATCACGCCGCGGCGTATACAGAGGCTCGCGGTGCAACGGGATCGGATCCGGGAAGGTCCACACAACTGCACGGGCCTTGGCGTTGCCAAAGGGCGCACATTCGTGCTTGATCGCGACCCGCTGGATGCCGCCTGACAGGTCGGTTTTCCAGTTGGTCTTGGGACCGGCCACCGCATCAATGGCAGCGCGTTCGTCGTCCGTCAGATCACCATCCCAACCCAGATCCATGAGCATCTGCATGGTGAATTCGGGATATCCGTCCTGGATTTCCGAATTCGCCGAGTAGACGCCTTCGGCCAGCAGGTTGTCGCCATCGCGTTCCACCCCGAACCGGGCGCGGAAGGTCAGGCCACCCTCAGAGACAGGTTTGGACATGTCATAGAGGTTGGGCGTACCCGGATGGTTCATTTCCGGCGTGCCCCAGCAGGGCCACGGCAGACCATAGTAGTCCCCATCAGCGGGGCCACCCACCGCGCGCAACGTGGTGCGGTCGAACGTGTGCTGGTTTGCCATGTGCATCTTCAGGCGTTCGGGGGACTGGCCGGTATAGCCAATCGTCCACAGACCGCGGTTGAACTCGCGGGTCACGCTTTCGATGTTGGGGGTGTTGGCGTCTTCCATCTCGATGTTGCGGAAGAAACGATCGGCCCAGCCGAACTTGTTGGCGAACATGCCAATGATCTCGTGGTCGGGCTTACTCTCAAAGAGCGGCTCAACCACCTGATCACGCCACTGGAACGACCGGTTCGAGGCCGTGACAGAGCCACGGGTTTCGAACTGCGTTGCGGCAGGCAACAGGTAAACCCCATCGGTGCGGTCATGCAGAACAGCCGAGACGGTGGGATACGGGTCGATCACGACCAGCATGTCCAGCTTCTCCATCGCCGTCTTCATTTCCTTCATCCGTGTCTGCGAGTTCGGGGCGTGGCCCCACAGCACCATGGCACGGACGTTGTTGGGCTGATCCATGTTGTCCTTGTCTTCAAGGATGCCATCAATCCAGCGCGACACAGGGATACCGGTCAGGTTCTGCAAAGACTTCTCTTTGCCATCGGCACCCGTCAGGGTGTCGAACTGGCCTGCCAGCCATTCGGGGTCTTCCTCCCACACGCGGGCCCAGTGGCCCCAAGCACCTTTGGACAGGCCATAGTAGCCCGGCAAGGTGTGCGACAGCACGCCAAGGTCGGTTGCGCCCTGCACGTTATCGTGGCCACGGAAGATGTTGGTGCCACCACCGCTGGTGCCCATGTTGCCAAGGGCCAGCTGAAGCACACAGTAGGCACGGGTGTTGTTGTTGCCGTTAGTGTGCTGCGTGCCCCCCATGCACCAGATCAGGGTGCCGGGGCGGTTGTTGGCCATGGTCCGGGCCACGCGCTTAAGCTGCGAGCCGGGGGTGCCGGTCACACGCTCCACCTCTTCGGGGGTCCACTTGGCCACTTCCTCGCGGATTTGGTCCATGCCCCAGACACGGGTGCGGATGAACTCTTTGTCCTCCCAGCCGTTCTCGAAGATGTGCCACAGAATGCCCCAGATCAGGGCCACGTCCGTACCCGGACGGAAGCGCACATATTCATCGGCATGAGCCGCCGTGCGGGTGAACCGAGGGTCACACACGATCAGCGGCGCGTTGTTTTCCTCTTTGGCTTTCAGCACATGCAGCAGCGACACGGGGTGTGCCTCGGCCGGGTTGCCGCCAATGATGAAAATGGCCTTGGAGTTGTGGATGTCATTGTACGAGTTCGTCATCGCACCATAGCCCCAGGTGTTTGCAACACCTGCTACTGTGGTCGAGTGACAAATCCGGGCCTGGTGATCCACGTTATTCGTGCCCCAGTAGGCGGCGAATTTGCGGAACAGATAGGCCTGTTCGTTGTTGTGCTTGGCTGAACCCAGCCAATAGACACTGTCAGGGCCGCTCTCGTCGCGGATCTGCATCATGCCGCCGCCGATCTCGTCGATCGCCTGTTCCCAGCTGATGCGCTTCCACTCTCCACCCTCTTTTTTCATCGGGTACTTCAGGCGGCGCTCGCCATGGGCATGTTCGCGTACCGAGGCGCCCTTGGCGCAGTGCGAACCCAGATTGAACGGGCTGTCCCAACCGGGCTCCTGCCCGACCCAAACACCGTTTTGCACTTCGGCAACAACCGTACAGCCGACCGAACAGTGGGTGCACACGGATTTGACAGCTTCCACCGCGCCGGTGGCCGCTGTGGCCGCTGTGGCTTGGGTGACAGCGCCGCCAGTGGCGCTGATTGCGGCAAGGCCACCAATGGCCAGGCCAGAGCCACGCAGGAACGCGCGGCGGTCCACTGATGTCGATGCGACATCAGACAGGATACTTGTCCGCTGGGGGCGTCTCGCAACCCCGTTGGTCTTTTTCCTAAGCATTTAAACCTCCCTTGCTCGTCTCATTGGACGTGCTGGGTTGACGAAAACCGCAGGCAGTCGGGCGTCACGCAACCAGTCGCCTTTGGCGTTTGGAAAGGTCCGCCTTAGAAGCGGGCGCTTTCAAAGTAGGCACGCGTATGTGCGGTATCCTGCATCTTCTCAGATGACAGGTCCGGCTCGGCCGCGTCGGCCTGCGTGCTGCCCGAGGCCACCGCGATCGCCGCAAGCGGCGCCGATGTCCCGGCCAGTTTCAGAAAATCGCGGCGGCTCTTGGCCTCCTCGGTTTTCTTGGTCATGAGAGTTCCCTCCCTCGGTTATGGCGGTCGCCCGCCGTTGAAATGCGGATCACTCCGCGCTCATCCGGAAGCCTTCGGCCTCGATCTCCATGAACACGCGGCCCACCTGGCCGACGGCTGCAAATAGGACCGAGTTTTTGGCGGCTTCCAAATCGGTGAAAAAATGCCCGGCCCATGGCGCGATGTGCCGGTTAAAGAAGGTGCGCTGATCGGCCAGTTCGGCCGGGTCGCCGAAACGGCCCACGATCAAAGCCCCCATCATCTCCATCAGGCTGGCGATGTTGTCTTCGGGTTCGTAAACGTTTTGGGCGCGGGTCATGCCGCGCGCTGCCATGTCCTGACGCAGCAGCGCCAAGGGTTTCTCGTTCAGGAAACCTGTCATGTAGTAACTGGCATAGGGCAGCAGCTCGCCGCGCCCCAGACCGATGAAAAGCTTATTGAACTCGCTTTCCACAGCTTTGGGTTTTGACAGCTTGGCGATTTTGGCTAGCGCATTGATCGCGGTGCCCAGATCCCCCTGATCACCGCTTAACCCCGAGGTCTGTTCCAACAAAATCTGATCGGGCGGACCTGATAAAAGCACACCCAGAAAATTGTAAAGGTCCGCACGCAGGCGGTCTTCCTCGCTGACGGGGGGCTGTTGCAGGGCTTGTGCTGTCATTTTGTCGTCCTCTGTCATGCGGGGGCCTGCGACGCGTCGAATACAAACCGCATTCGGCGGCGCGTGGCATCAAAGTCGGGGATGGGGTCATCAGCTGTATCTTCGGCGTCGAGCTTGGCAATCTGCGGTGTGGGCACGGCGACTGCCGCCGGGTTTGGGCTTTCCTCAGCACCCGCGATTTCTTCGGGTCCCTCCGCGGAACCCTCCGCCGCATCCGGGTCATGATCGGCGGTGGTCTGGGCTTCGTGTGCAAGCCGTTCTGCCTCGGCCTGTCGTGCCATCTCTTCGATGTGGCGGGTCATGCCCTTGCCGACCTGATAGGCGGTCTTGAGCCCCTCGATCACCAGATTGGAATCCGTGTAATCCTCGCCGTAATCCACCAAGCCATCGACATTGGCCAAAACCGGATTGCTGAGCCACAATCGACGGATCGCCCGTTGGCGAATGCGGGCGGGTACGGTCTTGGCCAGGAAGGCCTTGAAATCATCGCCCTCGCCCAGCGTATCGGGATCCGGCAGGCCGAGCTCCTCCAGAATCTCGGCATCCGGTTTGTCTGCTAGCGCCGCTTCACGTTCGGCCTCGGCCAACGCTTCTTCGGCGCGCAGCTCGTCTTGCTGTTCAGCCTGTACGGCAGCCTTGCGGCGGGACCAGAAATCGTTGCTCATTGCAAACGCCCCTTTCTGGAAGATGTCGGAGAGCGATACACATCGCTGACCTGAACGATGCGCGCGTCGCCAATCCCGTCTTCGATCTTGTCGATGCGCTTCTTGTCGCGACGCCGCTTTTTGAAAATTTCTTCTTCGTGGTGGGCTAACGCAAAATCGCGCACCCAAGCCACCAGCCCCTCGGGCATGGCAACCTTTTCAACAAGATCCTCGCCATTGTCGGCATAGTCCTGCGCCTCGTAGGGGGACGCCGTGACAAGCAGAGCGCTCAACGGGCGCGTTGGCTCATCGCTTTCGCGCAGAATGACATAGACACAGGGCACCTTGGCCGAGAGCCCCTGCAAATAGGCCTCGGCGTCAGCACCATGCATTTCCAGCGGCAAGGTGGCGATGTGGTACTCGGTGATGTCAGCCTCCTTGCGCAGCAGCTGCCAGTCCGCCGGGGGCGCCCCCGGCAAAATGCCAGTCGCCTTCCACGACCACTTGGCCCAGCGAGTCACCCCGGGTGTGCGTCGGATGACGATACCAAGTGGCATCATGTCAAAACGTTCAGAAATATCCGTCTCTCCTCCCAAGCTCCGTCTCCGGAACCCCTGCACAAAGTGTGTGTCAGCGCCGGAAGCGGACAAAGGCACAAATCCGCGCTTTCGCGAGAAACCGACCGAGCCGGACAATTTGGGACACTTTGCTGGGACCTTCTGTCGCGGTGAGACGATTTGTCTAATTTGACTGATTTGCTTGGGTATTTGCCGCCGCAGATTTTGGCCGGATTTGACGGTGTGATTCGCGCCGAAACCCGGCGCTCCCCGACGAGGAACGCGGTTTACGGCGCAAAGGAATCATGCCTAGCTAGGGGGGTAAACAGTCGTGAAAATCGCCCAAAAGTGGTGCCACGACCCCGGGAGGAAAAATGCCTAAGTCACTGATTCTTTGTAATTGTTCCGACAGCTTTGCTCTCGACCCTCAGGCCCTGTCAACGGCCACGGGCCTTGCGTGTTCGAAGGTGCATACCGGGCTGTGCACCACTCAAGCCGCCGCCGCTGCCGAGGCCATTACACAAGAAGAGGTAATTTTTTGTTGCGGCCAGGAGCAGCGCCATTTTGAGGAGTTGGCAGACGAACTTGCCGCCCCCACTCCGGCCTTTCTGGACCTGCGCGACCGGGCCGGTTGGACCGCGGACAGCACCTCGACACTACCCAAAATGACCGCGCTGGTGGCCGAGGCAAACCTGCCCGCACCGTCGATCAAGACCATGGATGTGACCTCCGAAGGGCTCTGCCTGATCATCGGCAAAAGTGACGTCGCAACTGCCGCCGCCGAGCAGCTCAAGGACTATCTGGGGGTCTCGGTTCTGCTGACAGACGGGGATCTGCCCCCCGACCCGCCGCGCGACTATGATCTGTTGCGCGGGCGCCTGAAATCGGCGCGCGGGGCCTTGGGGCAATTCGTGGTTGTTATCGACGCCTTGCAGCAATGTCCCCCTGACGGACAGGACGCGCGCAACTGGTCTGCCCCGCGCGACGGGGCACATTCGCAGTGCGATATCATTCTGGACCTGACCGGCGAAACATCGCTGTTCCCGGCACCCGAAAAGCGCGAAGGATACCTGCGGGCTGACCCGGGCAGTCTGCCCGCTGTCAGCGCCGCGATCCTTCAGGCTTCGCACATGGTGGGGACCTTTGAAAAACCACTTTATGTAAAGCTGGAACCGCTTCTGTGCGCCCACTCGCGGGCGGAACAGGTGGGGTGCAGCAACTGCCTGGACAACTGCCCCACCGGCGCCATTACCCCGGATGGGGACCACGTCACGGTCGATCCGATGGCCTGTGCGGGCTGCGGGACCTGCTCGGCGCTGTGCCCATCAGGGGCGATCACCTATGACGCCCCTCCGGTAGACCTGACCCTGCGTCGGGTTCAGACGCTGGCTAAGGCCTATCTGGACGCAGGTGGCAGCAATCCCCGCCTACTTGTCGTCAACGCCCATGGCAGCGAGATGATCCGGCTGTCGGCCCGCCATGGCCGTGGCCTGCCCGCCGATGTGATCCCGCTTGAGGTCCCCGCGCTGAACGGTTTTGGCCATGCTGAAATCGCCGCTGCGCTGGCTGCGGGTTTTGCCTGTGTGTCGCTGCTGCCCGGCCCGACAACCGAACGCCCCCCGCTCGAGCGCGAGGTCACCCTTGCCCGCGCCATTGCCTCGGACGAAGCGGTTCAGATCATCGACACAACCGACCCCGACGCGATGTCCGATGCGTTGTATGGCGCTGACATTGCCCAAACCACCGTCAGCCCCGTGCGCCCCCTTGGCACGCGGCGTCAGGTTACCCGTCTGGCCGCGCAGGCCCTGAACCCCGAGGCCGAGCATATCCCCCTGCCATCAGATGCGCCCTATGGCGCTGTGTTGGTGGATACGGACAGTTGTACGTTGTGCCTGTCCTGTGTGTCGCTCTGCCCCTCAGGTGCATTGGGGGACAATCCCGATTTGCCCCAGCTGCGCTTTCAGGAAGATGCCTGCCTGCAGTGCGGGTTGTGCGCAAATGTTTGCCCTGAAAATGCAATCTCTTACGAGCCAAGGTTGAACCTGACACCCACTGCGTTGGAACAAACGGTCTTGAACGAGGAAGAGCCCTTTGCCTGCATCGAATGCGGCGCTTTGTTCGGGGTGAAGTCAACCATCGAAAAGATCACCGAGAAGCTGGCCGGCAACCACAGCATGTTCGCCAAGCCCGAAGCCGCCAAGATGATCCAGATGTGTGACAATTGCCGGGTCAACGCGCAGTTCCATTCAGAAAACAATCCCTTCACCGCGGGCGATCGCCCCAAGGTGCGCACCACCGAGGATTACCTGAGCAAAAGGCGTGATCACTGATGCGCAAGCGGGGCGCCCAAATCGGCGGGCGACATGGCCGCCACATAGGCAAGGATTGCGTCGACATCCTCCAGCGTCATTTCGAGCGGGATGATCGTAGCGGGGCGTTCCTCGGCGAAAGGGGCGGTAACCCCACTCACTTGCGTGAAAGCCGGGTGCGGGTTCAGGACATAGAAGGTTTCAAACCGCTCCTGCCAGTCCGACAGGCTGCGCAGAACCGAAAAGGACGGGGTCGAATCCACCGCGTTACGACGCCCCTCCCCTCCGATCGCGTGACAGCGCTGACACATCTGCTCCGACAGAACCAGCCCCCGCGCCGCATCTCCATCAATAACGACGGCTTGGGTCGTTACGGCGGCCTTCATGGGCAGATCAAAGATCTGAACACCGTCTGGCTTGAATCCGGTGATCGCCCGCTGACCCGCGTCAGATGTAATCCAGTCTGCAAACCTTGCGGTGCCCGGATGATCCCTGTTCAATACCTGCAAGTGCCATGTTTGCCCCATGCCGGAAAACACCGCCTGACCCATAGTGCCTATCTGCGCCTCGGCGGGGTCACCGGGGCCAACAACCTGAACTTTCACCTGCGTTTTCAGGGTAAAGCGTGGCAGCAGAAATTGGGGAAACTTTGTTTCGGACAGCTCGGGCGGCAGCGCAAGGCGCACCAGCCGATCCTCGGCATGGACAATTCCAGCCTGAGCAAACAGCATAAGCGCGACAAAGCGCAACACGTGAACCAGTCTTACCATGCCAAATGGTATGTGGCGCCCACCCGCCACGTCAATATCGTCGAAAGGGAGAGCCGATGAGCGATGATTTCAACATGTCGATGCGCAAGTTCCTAAAGCAGGTCGGCGTGACCTCGCAGCAAGCCATCGAAGAGGCCATGCGCCAGAACGGCAAAGCCGGAACGCCCTACACAGCCAAAGCTGTCATCACCATTGAGGGGCTCGAAATGGAACATGTCGTGACCGGAACAATCGAGGGGCAGGACTGACCGTGGCTGTTACACGAGAGGCTGTATTGGCAGCCCTGAAAGAGATCAAAGACCCGGCCACCCAAGGTGACATTGTCGCCAGCGGTGTGGTGCGGGCGCTGAATGTTGACGCTGGCGCCGTACGGTTCGTCCTTGAGATAGACCCGGCCCGGGCACAGGCCTATGAGCCAGTGCGAGCGCAGGCCGAAGCAGCTGTGAAGGCGCTGCCGGACGTCCAGACTGTTTCGGTCGTGTTGACCGGACACAGCGCACAACCCGCCCCGCCCGACCTGAAACTGGGCAAAAAAGCCCCGCCCAAAGGCCCGGAAAAGCTGCCGGGAGTAGATAGGATCATCGCCATAGCCTCGGGCAAAGGCGGGGTCGGAAAGTCGACCGTTTCGGCCAATCTGGCCTGTGCTCTGGCCGCGCAGGGGCTGCGGGTTGGCTTGTTGGATGCCGATGTCTATGGCCCGTCGCAGCCGCGCATGCTGGGTGTGTCGGGCCGTCCGGCCAGCCCTGATGGAAAAACCATCCTGCCGATGCGTAACCATGGCGTGACGATGATGTCACTGGGGTTGATGACAAACGAGGATCAGGCCGTTGTCTGGCGTGGGCCAATGCTGATGGGGGCATTGCAGCAAATGCTGGGTCAGGTGCAATGGGGGGCGTTGGATGTGCTTTTGGTTGACCTGCCACCCGGTACGGGTGACGTGCAGATGACCCTTGCACAAAAGGCGCAGCTGCAGGGCGCCGTGATCGTCAGCACCCCGCAGGATGTCGCGCTGATCGACGCCCGCAAAGGGATCGACATGTTCAAGCAGCTCAACGTGCCGATCCTTGGGATGATCGAAAATATGTCGACCCACATCTGCAGCAATTGCGGCCACGAAGAACATGTCTTTGGCCATGGCGGCGTCGCCGCCGAGGCGGCCAAGCTGGGCGTGCCTTTGCTGGCTGAAATTCCGCTGCATCTGGATATCCGTCTGGCGGCGGATGGCGGCGCACCCATCGTTGTCTCGCAACCCGACAGCCCGCAGGCACAGGCGTTTCAGGATGTCGCGCGCAAACTGGTCTCGGTGGAGGCCCCTGCATGAGCGATCTGAGCTTCCCGCCATTGATGTCCGGGCATGCGGTGTCTGCCTCTGAAGACCCGTTTGATACAGCTTGCGTAAAAGCCACCATGGGCTGTGATGCCGGGTTGATCGTCTATCGCCTTGAAGCCGACCATATGGCCGCCGCACTGGTTTTTGCACCCGAAGTGCCCTTGGCGCAGGCCATGGCGATGTTGCCTACTTGTGGGGTCGGGTTTCAGAACGCGTTGGGCGCCTTGGCGCCGCCAGAAGTGGCGGTACATCTGGAATGGGGCGGCGCGATCCGGGTGAACGGCGCGCGCTGCGGCCGGCTGCGCGCAATGGCCAGCACCTTGGACCCGGAACAAACACCGGACTGGCTGGTGGCTGGGTTCGAACTGGACCTGCTGCCGCAAGACGACGATCCGGGCATCACCCCCGACCGCACCGCGCTCTATGCCGAAGGCTGCGCGGATGTGCCCGCACCTTTGCTGCTCGAAGCCTGGGCGCGCCACACGTTCAACTGGATCGCCCGCTGGGAGTCAGAAGGCGCCAAACCCCTGCATGCCGAGTGGCGCGGGCTGGTACACGCACTGGGCGAGGAGACGCAGCAAGGCTCCTTGTGTGGCACTTTCCTGGGTACGGATGACCAGTTCGGCATGTTGCTGCGCGACCCGGACACAACCCATCTGATCCCGCTCAGCGCCCGGTTGGAGACCTCGTCATGAAGCTTGCCCGCGCCATCCATTTCGACGAAAGCGATCAACGCATTTTTCATAATCCGGCCCGCACCGGCGAATGGTGCCTGCCGGGAGGTTTCGAGTTTTCGAACTGGACCGAAGATGACCTTGTCGGCAAGGCCCGACAGGCTTTTGCCAACGGCTGGTTGGGTCTGGAGACATCAGGCCGGGTGACCTTTGTTGCGGTCACACAGATCGAAGAGGCCGAGTTAAGCGCGCTGACGGACCTTCTGGCCCAGCACTTCGTGACCTATTACGGCGCTCCGAATGTGGAGGCGGCCCGCCCCGTCGCTGCCGAGGAATTGGCGCATATGGTCGAGCTGTGCGAAGATCATGATCCAAACACGCTGCTGACGGTTGCGCGCGAGTTGACCGAGGCCGGTGTGCGCGAAGCCTTTCGCGCCATCCAGCCTCAGGATGCAGGGTTGGAGCAGTTCGCCATTCACGGCTCCGTCGACGAAGAAAGCTGAAGCAAGGCTTGGCCGGGCCTGCCATTTAGGCCGGCCCGGCCAAAGCCGCGTTACCGCGGCTGGGCGTTGAACACGAAAAGACCTTCGCCATTGATCTGATAGCCATTGATCAGCTCTTTGGCGGTGTCCGACACCAACCAGCCCTCAAGTGCGATGGCCATATCATGTTTGACGTGGCCATGTTTGTCAGGGTTCACCGGGATATAGGCATATTGGTTGAACAGGACCGGATCGCCCGCATAGAGCAGTTCCAAGCCCCGCTTATTGCCAAAATTCAGCCAACTGGCGCGGTCCGACATGACATAGGCGTCCATCGCTGCCGCCGTGTTCAGCGCCGTCCCCATGCCCGCGCCCACCGCCCGGTACCAGCTGTCAAAGCCATCGGCCTGCAGACCTGCCTCCAACCAAAGGCTGAGCTCTTTCTTATGGGTGCCGCTGTCATCGCCACGGCTGACAAAAGGGGCTTTGACCCCGGCAATCTGCCGCAAGGCCTGCACCGCATTCGCGGCCCCCCTGATCCCGGCCTGATCTGAACCGGGGCCGACAAAAACGAAATCATTATACATGATCTCGCGCCGATAGGTGCCGTTGCCCTCGGCCAGAAACGCCTCTTCGGCCTTGCGCGAATGCACCAGAATTGCATCCACATCCCCCGCAGCCCCAAGGCGCAGCGCCTGCCCCGTGCCCACGATCAACAGGTGCACCTCCAGCCCAAGGTCCCGCTTGATCGCAGGCAAGAGCACCTCTGACAGGCCCGAGTTGTGAAACGAGGTCGTCACCGCCATCTTCATTTCGGCAGCGTTCAGTCCAAACGCCATCGCCAGCCAGGCTACCGCCCCACACATCATCTTCTTCATTCGACGATATCTCCTTTGATAAACGCGCGCGCTTGGGCGGACGGGGGATGATCAAAAAATGCCCGGGCCGGGCCGAAAGCCTGCACCTTGCCGTGCAGTAAGAACAGCACCTCATCCGCCAGTCGCCGGGCCTGCCCCATGTCATGCGTGGACATCACCAACCGGGTTCCCGCCGCAGCGGCAGCGACCAGGGTTTCTTCGATTTCGCGGGTGGCGCGCCCATCCAGCGAGGCGCAGGGTTCATCAAGAAACAAAACCTGTGGATCACGGATCAATGCGCGGGCCAACGCCAGCTTTTGCTGTTCACCGCCAGACAGAACCGTGGCCTGTCGATCCAGCGCATCCTGCAACCCGACCCGGGCTGCCCAGTGATCGGCGCGGTCCCGGGCTTCGGCGCGCGCGACCCCTGACAGGCGCAACGGATAGGCCAGATTGTCCCGAACCGTGCGGCGCATCATGATCGGTGACTGAAATACAAAAGCCTGTTTTTCAAAGGTTTCATGCATCGGCACAGCCCAGCGCACCTGCCCCGCGCTTGGGCACTCCAGCCCATGCAACATGCGCAGCAAGCTGGTCTTGCCCGACCCGTTCGGGCCCAGCACGATGGTCACCCCCTTGGCGCCAAGCGAAACATCGACAGGCCCCACCAAGAGCTTACCCCGGAAGCGCAGCTCGGCACCTTCAGCACGCAGAGGCAAGATCGACGTCACCAGCGTCCCTCCGTCTCGGTGCGCGACAGGTTATGGATCGCGAAGTTGATCACAATCGCCATCGCGATCAGGATAAATCCCAGCGCCAAGGCCAGCGCGAAATCGCCCTTGCCTGTTTCCAACACGATGGCGGTGGTCAGCACCCGGGTGACATGTTCGATGTTGCCGCCCACGATCATAATCGCGCCAACCTCGCCTATTGCCCGTCCAAACCCGGCCAGTGCAGCTGTCAGCAAGGCCCGCCGCCCATCCCACAACAGTGCTGCGATCCTTTGTCGTTTGGTCGTGCTGAGCGAAATCAGCAGATCATGATATTCAGACCACAATTCGCGCAATGACTGATGTGCGACCGAAGCGATCAGAGGCACGATGATCACCACCTGTGCGATCACCATGGCCCAGGGCGTGAACAACAGACCCAGAACCCCCAAGGGGCCACCGCGCGACAGGATGATGTAAACAATCAGGCCAACAACGACAGGCGGCAGGCCCATCAGCGCGTTCAGCGTGGCCACAGTAAGCCGGCGAAACCGGAACCGTTGTACCGTCAGCACCGCCGCCAAGGGCAAGGCGATCATCGAGGCAATGAGCAACGCCGACAACGTCACCCGCAACGACCGCAAAGAGATTTCGACAAGGTCAGGATCCAGCGTCACTACCAGCCAAACGGCCTGACGCATGCCTTCCCACAGTTCCCCCATGCCTGGTCGCCCTCCCTTGCAGCCGTCGTGGTCTTGTTTTCTTTTCGACAGACCACAACCGGATCAAGCGCGGAAGGGGGCGCGTATGTCAAACTGTTCAGAAGGGCAAAATTCCCAGTCTTTCTGAGATGATGCACGCCAGCGTGGACATTTTGACCACTTCACTGATGCGCACCGCCCTAAAGGCAGCTTATCCATCGCGCCGGTGCAAAGACACGACTTTAGGCCCCTCCAGCGCGGCTTGTTGCAGCCGGGGGGCTAGCAAGTCCTCGAAATCCTGCCGAACAGCCGCCACCACTTTACCAGCCCCCCCATGATAGTAGCGCAGCTGGCACAACACGGCTTCGTGCAGGCCGCGATCGGGTTTGGGGGCAAAGTCAACCCAGGCGGCGATGGGCATGTCATTCAGACTGCGGTCCACAACCACCCAGGCATTGGGCTGCAGGATCAAATCCAGCATCGGCAAACCGCGCAAGGGCAAGCGCATGGCACCACGCGCCCGCTGCAATGCTCGGGACGCCGTGTTATAGTCGCGCGCTTCCACCTGCGTTGGCCAGGCAGACAGTGCGGGAAGCTCGTCATGCCTTGTGTACATATCCCCAGTATGAGGGGATCAGCCGTCCGCGGCAAGTTCTGCCTCACCGCTCCAGCCCGCCGCGCGTGCATCCAGGATTGCCTGCGCCTGAATGTCCATAAATCGGGCACGCAGATCATCGGGCAGGTTCGAGGGCAGGAACCCATATTTGTCCCACTCGGCGCTGACTTTGCGCCACAGGTCCTCGATTCCAGCCGTTCGCCAGCCTTCGCAGGTTTCGGTCGGTGGGATTAGCCCAAAGACCCAGGCATCGCGGACAATTTTGCCCGTGGCGGTCATCCCGCCCTGAATATCCTTGTCGATTCCGGCATAGCACTTTTGAACGGTCATTGGTCGCTCCTTTAGCTGGTCAGAGATGCAAAGAGAGTTGGCAGTTTCTCGGGTAGCCGATCCACGTGATCGACCACGGTAAAGTTGTTTTCACCAAAGATACGTTTGACATAGGTATCGGCCTGCGGGTCCAGCGTCAGGCAATAGGTCATCACCCCCTTGGACCACAGTTCCTCGACGGCCTTCTTGGTGTCATGGCGCAGGTGTTGCGGATCACGTTCGTCGATGTCGGCTGGCGCACCGTCGGTGACCAGAATGACAAGCTTGCGCCGTTCGGGCTGTGTCATCAGGTCAGCCGCCGCATGGCGCAGCGCCGCGCCCATGCGGGTCGATAAGCCGCCCTTCATCCCCTGCAGCCGCGCTTTGGCCTCGTCATCGAACCGTTGGCTGAAGTCCTTGAAACGATAGTAGTGCACATCGTGCCGCCCGTCGGACGCAAACCCCTGCACCGCAAACGGATCACCAATGCCATCAATCGCGGTGGCCACCAGCGTGGCGGCCTCACGCGTCAGCTCCAGCACCGTCTTTTCCGAACCATCCATCGTGTCATTGGTGCTTTCGGACAAGTCCAGCAGCACCGTCACCGCCAGATCGCGGGATTTGATCACGTTGCGCATGGTGATGCGCGGGTTGGGCTGTTCGCCCATGCGAATGGCGATCATCGCATCGACGGCAGCGTTAATGTCGATCTCGTCGCCATCCTCCATCCCGCGCACGCGCTGCACACCCGCTGGCGTCAGCAGGTCAATGATCTGTCGGATGCGGTGGGCAATGGGTTTGTGCTCGGTCAGGATGGCATCGACCGCTTCTGGGTCCCCCATGGTGGCACGGCGCTCGTACACCGTGGCCCAATCCGGGCGATAGAGCTGCACCTGATAGTCCCATTCCTGATAATGATACGGGGCTGAAATAGGCTCCTTCCCCCACATATCGTTGAAGCTGATCGTTGCCTCTCCCGCGTCCTCATAAGGCATGAAATTATCTTCGCAGATCCAGATTTCCTGTGCGTCGTCCCCGGCCAGCTCGGCGTCAACCTCATGCGCCATTTCCAGCACCGAGACATACTTGCGCACTTGGCGCTGGCTGGCGGGAATGTATTCAGCGCCCTCTTTCGACCAGTCAAATTCTTCAAACGCCCAGATGAACCGGTTGTCATCGCGATACGGGATGCGGATCGAATTCAGCACCCTTAACGAGGGCACGTCGCGGGTGCTGGCGAAGATGTGGTACAGCTCCATTCCGAAATCCCACGACAGCTGATTGTCCAGCGCGCGGGCGCCAATTTCAGCATGAAACCGCGCGCCCAGATCGTTCAGATCTGCGCGGCCCGTGTCGATGGTCGGGTCCAGCAGCAAATGCGCCATGCGTTCCAGCGCCTCAACGGTCGGGTGTTCGGCGGGCGGATGTTCCAGCGCCAGCAAGGTGCCCCACAGTTTGGCCAGACCGGGGAAATCGCGGGCCGCGCAATATTCGACGCGGGCATCTTCAACCACGCCGATAAAGAACATCTGCGCCGGGGTCAGTTGCTCGGCTGAAACCGCAGCACTGGTATATTCCAGATGCGCCGCCTGATGGGCAACCTGCGCGCGATAGAGTTCAAGCCCGTCCATCCCGCCGATCGGGTCCACCGCATCTGGCAGATGCATGATCAGCTGGTCGATATAGGGTTTGAACCCCTCGTAATCGGCCGCTGTGGGGCGCAAGAAAAAGTCCCGCCCCCACAGGGCGCGCAGGTAAAAGTTCAGCTTGCGCTGGCTATCTATGAACAGCGTTCCGCGACGCTCTCGCTGCAGAATTTTCTTGGAATCCGCGCTTTCCAAGGCAAAGTATTTCGTCAGGTTCGGCAGATCACGGCGATAGGCCTCGGCCCCGAAATTGGCCCAGCGTCGCAGGCCCGACAGGGTAAGTTTGCTCAGCAGCTCGTCGATATGGGTCAGCATGGGCCGCAGCCCGCGCGCCGCCTTGGCCGAGATTTGGTGGATCAACGCCAGATAGCCGCGCAACAGTTCCGGATCGCCCAACCGGCGCGCTGCCGTGGGCAACGATGAAAACAGCAAGGCAATCACCTCGCCGCTGGTCATCGACGACAGTTTCATCGCGGCGTTCAGGCAATCGCGGATGATATCCTCGCCACATTCCTTTACAACAAGCGGGATGTTTTCAAGAAAGCTCAGGACCAGATCAAAGCCGCGACCCAGGTTGCTTAACCCGCGTGCGCCCTCGGCGTAATCCCTCATCCCGGCCGGGCTCATCACCCGCGGGGCGTCATGAAAACTGGCTTCCGCCGCGGCCACCAGATCGGCCGGGGCCTTGGCGAAACTTTCCCGTAGATCGTCAAAACTCACAGTCACAGCGCAACCTCCTTCGGATCGCTTGCGATCCGGTGTGCGCCCGGCCCTCAACGGGGCGGGCGCGCACCCTCGGTTTCAGGTTCAGTTCACAAAGAATGTCTCAACCGCCGCCTGCAGCGTCTGGCGCATGTCGGGGTCATCGGTCAGGGGCGTAACCATGGTCATCAGGCAGGCGGCTTGCGGATCAACGCCTTCGGCGATCATCTGCCCGGCATAAACCAACAAGCGGGTGGAAATCCCTTCGTCCAGCCCGTGTCCTTTCAGGTTCCGGGTGCGATGGGCCACCTGCACCAGCTTTTGTGCCACATCCGCATCGACGCCGGTTTCGCGGGCGACGATCTCGGCCTCCATGTCGGCCTCGGGATAATCGAAATCCAACGCACCAAAGCGCTGCTTGGTCGATTGCTTGAGGTCTTTCATCAGCGACTGGTAGCCAGGGTTGTACGAAATCACGAGCTGGAAATCCGGGTGCGCCTCGATCAGCTCGCCCTTCTTATCCAGCGGTAGCGCACGGCGGTGATCGGTCAGCGGGTGGATCACCACGGTGGTGTCCTGACGGGCCTCAACGACCTCGTCCAGATAGCAGATCGCACCGATACGCGCGGCAGTGGTCAGGGGGCCGTCCTGCCACTTGGTGCCGTCCTTATCCAACAAGAACCGCCCCACCAGATCGGATGCGGTCATGTCTTCGTTACAGGCGACGGTGATCAGCGGGCGCTGCAATTTCCACGCCATATATTCCACGAACCGGGATTTACCACAGCCCGTCGGCCCCTTGAGCATCACCGGCATCCGGCGCGCATAGGCCGCTTGGTACAGCGCCTCTTCCGCGCCGGTTACGCGGTAAAACGGCTCTTGTGTGATGCGGTATTGTTCCGCCACATCCGTGTTCATCTCTTCAACCTGTTGCAGCATGGGAAATACTCCGGGGAAATGGGCTGCCCGGCCGAGCGACTGGCCGGGCAGACTGGGGATCAATCAGACGGCATTGCCGCGGTAGATCACCATCTCAGTGCCTTTGGACTGGGCGTAATTGTCATAGCCCACCAGTTTGACGTGATTGGCCGGGTGGGCCTTGTGGCAGGCTGCCGCCTCGCCCAGAATCCGATCCACATCGGTTTCCCCGAACATCGGCAGCTTCCACATGTACCAAAAGTTGTCGGCTGCGTTTTCCGGCTCGGTGTGCTCAACGGCCGGGTTCCAGCCTTTCGACACGATGTATTCCACCTGTTTGCGAAGGCCCGCCTCGTCCATGTCGGGCAGATAGCTGAAAGTTTCAAACTTGCGGCTCGAGGTATCGCTCAGGCTCGATTTATAGTCCTGCATGTCACTCATGACAGTGCTCCTTGAATTGAGTATCAGACCCGGCCCCGACAGAGCGCCGGAGCCGTGAAAAGCGCGGAGGGATCAGCGGTGAACGACGTCCAGCTTGTCGACGGTGTCGAACTCGAACTTGATCTCTTTCCAGGTTTCCATCGCCATGGCGAGTTCGGGCGAGGACTTGGCCGCATGGGTCAGGATGTCCTTGCCTTCTTTCTCCAGTTCGCGACCCTGATTGCGGGCCTCGACACAGGCTTCCACCGCGACGCGGTTGGCGGCGCCCCCGGCGGCGTTGCCCCACGGGTGGCCCAGCGTGCCGCCCCCGAACTGCAGAACCGAGTCATCGCCGAAGATGTTTACCAGCGCCGGCATGTGCCAGACGTGGATCCCGCCCGAGGCCACCGGGATCACACCCGGCATGCTGCCCCAGTCCTGATCGAACATGATGCCGCGATCACGGTCTTCCTTGATGAATCCGTCACGCATCGTGTCAATCCAACCCAGCGTCGCCTCGCGATCGCCTTCCAGCTTGCCCACAACCGTTCCTGAGTGCAGGTGATCACCCCCCGACAGGCGCAGCATCTTGGCCAGCACACGGAAGTGGATGCCGTGGTTGGGGTTGCGGTCCAGAACGGCGTGCATGGCGCGGTGGATGTGCAGCAGCATGCCGTTGTCGCGGCACCAGTTGGCCAGGCCCGTGTTGGCGGTAAAGCCACCGGTCAGATAGTCGTGCATGATGATCGGCGCGCCGATTTCCTTGGCGTATTCGGCGCGTTTGTACATCTCTTCGGGCGTCGGCGCGGTCACGTTCAAATAGTGGCCCTTGCGTTCCCCGGTTTCGGCTTCGGCTTTCTGGATCGCCTCCATCACGAAATCAAACCGCTGACGCCAGCGCATGAACGGCTGCGAGTTGATGTTCTCGTCATCCTTGGTGAAGTCCAGACCACCGCGCAGACCTTCATAACAGGCCCGCCCATAGTTCTTGGCCGACAGGCCCAGCTTGGGTTTGATGGTGCACCCCAGCAGCGGACGGCCATACTTGTTCATGATGTCGCGTTCGACCTGAATACCGTTGGGCGGGCCGCCGCAGGTGACGACATAAGCCAGCGGCACGCGCACGTCTTCCAGACGCAGGGCGCGCACGGCCTTAAAGCCAAACACGTTACCCACCAGCGAAGTCAGCACGTTCACCACCGAGCCTTCTTCAAACAGGTCCAGCGGATAGGCGATAAAGGCATAGAATGCCTCGTCATTGCCGGGCACATCCTCGATGGCGTAGGCGCGGCCCTTATAGTGATCCAGATCGGTCAGCAGGTCGGTCCAGACGGTTGTCCACGTCCCGGTCGAGCTTTCCGCAGCAACAGCGGCAGCGGCTTCTTCGCGCGGCACGCCCTCTTGGGGGATCACCTTGAAACAGGCAAGGAAATCAGTATCCAGCGGGGTGTAATCGGGCATCCAATAGGTTTCCCGATAGTCCTTCACCCCTGCATTATAGGTCTTGGCCATGTCGTATAGCTCCTCTGCACATACGTGTTGTTGTTGATCCACCGGGCGGCCGATGCGCCGGGGATCGTTCCTCCGCCAACAGGGGTAATTGACGGCATGGATCAATAACACTAAATTGTTTTTATGCTTTGGATAGAGCTTTACTTATGGCAAGAATGATCCCCCCGACTTTGCAGCAAATGCGCTTGTTTGAGGCCGTTGCGCGGCTCAAAAGCTTCACCCGCGCCGCCGAGGAGGTCAATTTGACGCAACCTTCCGTGTCGATGCAGGTGAAAGCGATGGAGGAGAAAATCGGCCTGCCCCTGACCGAACAGATCGGCAAGAGCCTGCATCTGACTACTGCGGGGTCCGAAGTCTATGGCGCTTGTGTCGATGTGCTGGCGCGGCTGCGTGAACTGGAAACCGGGCTGGACGATCTGCGCGGCGAGGTCGCCGGGCCGTTGAATGTGGCCGTGGTCAGTTCGGCCAAGTATTTCTTACCCCACCTTCTGGGCGCGTTTGTGCGCCGCTACCCCAAGGTCGTGCCGCATCTGGAGATCACCAACCGCGCGACGCTGTTAGAGCGCCTGTCGCGCAATGCCGATGACCTTTACATTATGGGGCTGGCGCCCGAACAATATGCGGTTGAACGGGATCTGTTTCTGGAAAACATCATCGTCCCGGTGGCGCGGGCCGATCACCCGCTGGCCGGGCAGCGCCGCATTCCGATGACGCAATTGGCGCAGGCTCAGGCCATCGGGCGCGAACAAGGCTCGGGCACGCGCGGTGCGGTGGAACGGATGTTTGCCGACAAAGGCGTCGATCTGAACTTCCAGATCGTGCTGGATGACACCGAGGCGATCAAACAAGGGGTGATCGGCGGGCTGGGCATCGCGTTTCTATCACTGCACGCGCTGCGGCTGGAACTGGACCACGGTGCTGTTGCCGTGCTGGATGTCGAAGGCTTTCCGCTGCGCCGCAGTTGGTACGCCGTGCACCGGCAAGGCAAGCGCTTGTCAAAGGCGGCCTCGGTGTTTCGGGAATATCTGCTGGAGGAAGGCGAGGACGAGGTCGCACACCTGCTGAATCCAACGGTTTAAGCGGGCACGCCACCGATAGAGTCGGTCAATCGTGCCGCCGCGGCCACCACATCGGCGGCCATCCGATGCGCCTGCGCCGGGGTGACACGCGCCGCCAGCCCTGACACCGACAGGGCCGCCACGGCCTCGGATGTGTCCGACCACACCACCGCCGCCACACAGCGCATTCCGATCACGTATTCTTCGTCATCCAGCGCATAGCCCTGTTCCCGGATACGCGCGATTTCATCAAAAACTTCGGACTTTGATCGCAAGCTGCGCGAGGTCAGCGGCCGCAAACCCTGCCGGGCCACCAAATGCTCGATCGCGTCGTCAGGCCAGGTGGCAACAATCGCCTTCCCCATACCCGAGTTCAGCACCGGCACCCGCCCGCCCGGCGGCGCGATGGCGCGCATGATCTCGCGACTTTCTGCTTGGGCAATGGTGACGGCCTCTTCGGCTTCGATCACCCCCAGATTGGCGGTTTCGCGCGTGGCGTCGCGCAGTTGGCGCAAAATGGGCCGCGCTGGCACAACCAGATTACCATGCAACGAAAAGCTCTCGCCGACCAGATGCGCGCGCTGGCCCACGGCCCAGCTGTTACTGATAGGGTCATGCTGCACAAAGCCGCGCCGTTCCAATGTGGTCAGCAACCGGTGCGTGGTGGACACCGCCAACCCGGCCCGCTTGGCCAGATCAGACAGCCGCGTGCCCGGCCCCGGATCGGCGATGAACTCTAACAAGCGCAGCGCCCGGTCCACCGACTGCACAATCCCCTCTTCTTTCGCCATTTAGGAACGCCTTTTCCGTATCGTGGAAAACATATCTCATAAAATGGAGCGCCGCGCAAACCCCGGCTAAAGTTGATCCAACAAGGAGATGCCCATGACCTATGTCGATCGCGCTGGCCTGCAGGTGGCCGCTGAGCTGGCAGATTTTGCCGAAACCCGTCTGTTGCCGGGCACCGATGTTACGCCCGAAGATTTCTGGGCTGGATATGCAGCGATGCTGCGTGAACTGGCGCCAGTAAACGTGCAATTGCTGGCCAAACGCGAAGCGCTTCAGGCCCAGATTGACGAATGGTCCCGCGCCCGCAAGGGCCTGCGGTTCGATGTGGCTGAACACACCGCATTCCTGCAAAAAATTGGCTACCTTGCGCCGGAAGGTGCGCCCTTCAAGGTAGAAACGCAAAACATCGACCCCGAGATCGCACAGGTCGCCGGCCCGCAGCTGGTGGTGCCGGTGATGAATGCGCGCTATGCGCTAAACGCCGCGAACGCGCGCTGGCGCTCGCTTTATGACGCGCTCTATGGCACGGACGCGCTGCCCGGTACGCCCTCGGGGCCCGGCTATGACCCGCAACGCGGGGCGCAAGCCGTCGCCTGGGCGGCGGATTTCCTTGATAAAGCCGTGCCTTTGGCTGATGGGTCGCACAGCGATGTCACCGCCTATCGCCGACACGGCGCTGAACTGATTGCCGATCTGGGCGGCAAGTCCAGCGGGTTCAAAGACCCATCGGTTTTCATCGGCGATGTCGAGCATTTTGAGACCGCCCGCTATTTGCTGCGCCACAATGGGCTGCATATCGAGCTGCTGATCGACCCGGCCCACCCTGTGGGCAAGTCCCACCCTGCCGGGCTTGCCGATGTGATCCTTGAAAGCGCCCTGACCGCGATTCATGACTGCGAGGATTCCGTCGCCGCCGTTGATGCCGCAGATAAGGTGCTGGCCTATGGAAACTGGTTGGGCCTGATGGATGGGTCGCTAACGGAAAGCTTTGAAAAGGGCGGCAAGACTGTCCAGCGCACGCTGGCCCCTGACCGCGACTATCAGGCGCCAGACGGCAGCCGGATCACACTAAAAGGGCGCAGTCTGGCCCTGGTGCGCAATGTGGGCCACCTGATGACGACCGATGCCGTGCTGCTGGACGGGCAGGAAACGCCCGAAGGCATGATGGACGCGCTGTTCACCGTTGCGGCCGCTTTGCACGATACGACCAATTCCAAGACCGGGTCGGTTTATGTAGTGAAACCCAAGATGCACGGCCCCGAAGAAGTGGCCTTCGCCGATACCACCTATGCCCGTGTCGAAGACATTCTGGGCCTGCCCCGCAACGCGGTGAAACTGGGCGTGATGGACGAAGAGCGGCGCACCTCGGCCAATTTGGTCGAATGTATCCGCGCCGTCAAAGGCCGGCTTGTGTTTATCAACACCGGCTTTCTGGATCGCACCGGAGACGAGATCCACACTGCCATGCAGCTTGGGCCGGTAATCCCGAAAGAGGAAATGAAATCAGCATCTTGGCTGAATGCCTATGAGGACGGCAATGTCGACGCAGGGCTGGCCACGGGGCTGAACGGCAAGGGTCAGATCGGCAAGGGCATGTGGGCCAAGCCCGATGACATGGCCGAGATGCTAGAGGCCAAGATCGGCCATCCGATGTCTGGGGCAAACACCGCCTGGGTGCCCTCGCCCACCGCCGCAACGCTGCACGCGACCCACTACCACGCGATCAACGTGTTCGACCGGATGGAGGCGCTGAAAGACCGCGCCTTTGCCTCGCGTGATGCGCTGTTGACGCCCCCGATCATGACCGGCCGCAACCTGACCCCCGAAGAAGTCTCGCACGGGCTGGACAACAACTGTCAGTCCATTCTGGGCTACGTGGTGCGTTGGGTGGATCAGGGCGTGGGCTGCTCTAAAGTGCCCGACCTGAACGATGTGGGACTGATGGAGGATCGGGCGACGCTGCGGATCAGCTCGCAAATTCTGGCCAACTGGTTGTTGCACGGCATCGTCACCGAAGAACAGGTGGTGGACAGCCTTGAACGTATGGCCGTGCGGGTGGATGCGCAAAACGGCGGTGATCCGGCCTATCGCCCGATGGCGCCCGGCTTTACCGGACCCGCGTTTCAGGCCGCGCGTGAATTGATCCTGCAGGGCACGTCGCAGCCTTCGGGCTATACCGAGCCGCTGCTGCATGCCTATCGCCGCCAAGCCAAACAGATGTACGGGGCCTGAGATGCAAACCATAACCCGACTGGATATCAGAGACGCGCGCATCCTGATCAAAGGGGCCCGCCAGCGTGCCGACCAAATTGGCGTGCCCATGTGCATTGCCATCACCGATGAAGGCGGCAACCTGATCGCCTTTGAGCGCATGGACGGTGGCAAGGTCACCAGCTCGATCATCGCGATGGACAAGGCCTATACCGCCGCCGGCGCCAAAAAAGCGACCCATGAATATGGCGAGGCCAGCCAGCCGGGCAAACCGGCTTATGGCATATCGTCGGCCATCGGCGGGCGGCTGATGGTGGTGGGCGGCGGCGTGCCAGTGGTGGTGGACGGTGCGGTTGTGGGGGGCATTGGGATCAGCTCGGGCACCCCGGCGCAGGATCAAGATGTCGCATTCGCGGCCATCGACCATTTTATGGCCACGCTCTAAGCTGCGCACCAAGGGAGGACGCACATGTCACTGAAGAATTGTCATAACTTTCAGGATTTTCGCGCGCTGGCCAAACGCCGCCTGCCCGCGCCGATCTTTCACTATATCGACGGCGCCGCGGATGACGAGATCACCTATCGCCGCAACACGACCAGTTTCGATGACGTCGATCTGGTGCCCAACGTTCTGAACGGGGTGGAAGACGTGGACATGAGCGTCGAGGTCATGGGGCAGAAACTGGACATGCCGATCTATTGCGCCCCCACGGCGCTGCAACGGCTGTTCCATCACGAAGGCGAGCGCGCCGTGGCCAAGGCCGCCACCAAACATGGCACCATGTTTGGTGTGTCCTCGCTGGCCACCGTGACGGTTGAAGAGATCGCCAAGCTGGCGTCGGGCCCTAAGATGTTCCAATTCTATTTTCACAAGGATCGCGGGCTGAATGATGCGCTGCTGGAACGCGCCCGTGCGGCCAAGTTCAATGTGATGGCGCTGACGGTGGATACGATCACCGGCGGTAACCGTGAACGCGATAAGCGCACCGGATTTACCTCGCCGCCCAAGCTGACGCCCAGCTCGCTGCTCAGCTTTGCCACCCATCCGATGTGGGCGTGGAACTTTCTGACCAAGGAAAAGTTCGACATGCCGCACCTGTCGGGACATGTGTCAGCGGGCACCAATCTGGCGGTGTCGGTGGGGGATTACTTTTCCACCATGCTGGATCAGTCGATGAACTGGGATGACGCTGAAAAGCTCTGTGCCCAGTGGAACGGCCAGTTTGCCCTGAAAGGCATCATGAGCGTCGAAGACGCCAAACGCGCTGTTGATATCGGCTGCACCGGGATCATGGTGTCCAACCACGGCGGGCGGCAGCTGGATGGCTCGCGCGCGCCGTTTGACCAGCTGGCCGAGATTTGCGACGCCGTGGGCGACAAGATCGATGTGATCTGTGAAGGCGGTATTCAGCGCGGCACCCATGTTCTGAAGGCGCTGTCTGTGGGGGCCAAAGCCTGTTCGGGCGGGCGGCTTTACCTTTATGCGCTGGCTGCGGCGGGTCAGGCCGGGGTCGACAGGGTTCTGGACAACATGAAAATCGAAATCGAACGCGACATGAAACTGATGGGCATCACCAGCCTTGACCAGCTCAGCCGCGACAACCTGCGCTGGCGCTAAGCCCTCTATCATCCCTGCGCGGCCCTTGGTAGCATCCGGGGGCCGCGTTTGTTTTGGGAAGGAACCGGGGATGAAACTGGAATTCCATCATATCAACTACGTCTCGCAAGACGTTGATAAAATGCACGACTTTTATACAAACGTGCTGGGCATGGATGACATCCCGCAAGACAACTTCCCCCGCACCCAAGCGACCGGACAAACCGGCTATGACGGCAAAATCCGCTTTGCGACCGAAGGGCAGATGCAAATGCATCTGGCCCAACGCGATCTGGAAGTCGCGTTCAAAAATGGTCATGTGATCAACCCCGTTGACCGTGGCCATATCGCCTTTCGCACTGACGATATTCAGGCTTTTCTGGCCCTGCTGGACGCCAAGGGCATTCCCTATTCTGACTATGGCACCACTTTTGCGGCTGAATGGCACCAAGTGTTCTTTCACGACCCCGAGGGCAACGTGATCGAAGTGCACCAGCAGATCACCTGACCTGCGCGCTAGAGAATTTGCAGATGCAGGTTCAGCGCAATGGCAATCAGGATTAAGCCCCCGGCCCAGGCCATCCGTTCACGCATGACCCTTTCCCGGTTGACGATCTTGGTCATGGTCCCCCCCATGAACGCCACGACCAGATCCGAAGGGATGGCGGTCAGTGGAACCAGCATGCCAAGTATCAACAGTTGCAGGGTGACATCCGCCCCGGCATCAGGCGTGCCGCCGGTCTCGATAAAGGGGGGCAGGAACAACGCAAAGAACAGGATAGTTTTCGGGTTCAGAACCTCAACAACCACCCCTTGCCAGATGATGGATGGAAACGATCTGCGGCGCACCGTTTTAACGTCAAGCGTCATCTGGGCCTCTGCTTTGGCGCCGCGGATCATATCCAGCCCAAGCCAAACCAGATAGGCCGACCCAAGATAGCGCAGCGCCGTCACCATCCAGCCAGATTGCTCAAACACCGACGCCAGCCCAAGCGCCGTGGCGATCGCAATGGCGACGCCTCCCAGACAAAGCCCCAAGGCCGACGCCAGCCCCGCAGCCCGGCTTTGGCCAACGGTTCTGGAAAGGACATAAAGCATGGAAGGGCCAGGCGTAGCACTCAGCGCAAAGCCCGCCAGTGCCACAGCAATAATCGCGTCAAAATTTGGCATTGTTTACTTGGAACTCTGGTTCATTCTTTGTTCAAAAGGGTTTTCGATTCCGGGGTGGTTTTTGCTCAGCTCACCGCGGCGCGGATCGCGCAAATATGGGAAATCCCGCACCAGCATACGCTCTAAATGCGCGCCTGCCCTGAAGGGTTTGTAACCTGCGGGTTCCTGCCCCAGCAACTGCGGAAATGGCTGGATCATCGTATCGTGATTGGCGGCGACGAAATAGGGCATCGAAAAGCGCTCTGGGCTGAGATTTAGAACCCGGTGCGGCGTCGAACGCAGCTGCCCGTTTGTCCAGGCTTCCAGCATATCGCCAATGTTCACCACATAGGCGCTGTGATCCACCGGCACGTCAATCCAGCGGTCCTGCGCCGTCATGACCTGCAGCCCCGCATTGCGGGTGTGCAGCAAGGTCAGGCACTCGTAATCCGTATGCGCCCCCATGTTGACCGAAGTGTCTTCGATCTCTTGATCCCGCACATAATGCAGCAATCGCAGCTGCGAGATCGGCTTGGACATGTGTTGGGTCATTGTCCCCGGGGGCAGCCCCAAATGTGTTTCCAACGCGGTGCTGATCAGCCGGCCAAGCACCGAAATCTGATTGTAATAGCTCGACACGACCTGTTTAAACCCCGCCACGTCAGGCCAGACATTTGGCCCCAGCAGCCGGTTGCCCGCCAGATAGTCCGGATCGTCATCCGGCAGGTCCAGCCCAAGATCAAAGGCTTCATAGCTGCGGCTGACCTCGTCGGGGTAGTCGCCTTTTTCGGTGAAGGGCACATAGCCGCGATGATTGGTACTGAGGCCAATATAATAGCGCCGCTTGAACGCATCGGGCTGCGCAAAGAAATACTGGGCGTATTGATAGGTACGCTCAACCAGATCAAGGTCGATTCCATGGCCGATGATCCTGAAAAAGCCGATCTCACGCGCGGCCATGCCGATCTCATCAGCGACTTCTCTTAGCCGAAGACTGTCATTGGATCGTAGTCCACTGACATCAATCAAAGGCAGGCTTTCGACCCGGCCTTCTTTGGGTGGTTCGGTTATCAAAGCCCCCACAAGCGTCTACTCCCTTGGCTCTGTGTCTTAAGGGCGCTGGAAGCCCGCGCCCGGGGCCGCCGGGAAATAGAGCTCAAAGGTCGCCCCTTCCCCCTGTTCGCTGTGCGCCACAATGGTGCCGCCGGATTGACGCATAACGCCCAGCACCATCGACAGCCCCATCCCGGTGCCCTGCCCCACGGGTTTCGTTGTGAAAAACGGATCAAAAATCTGCGCCAGATGGGCATCTGCGATGCCACCGCCCTGATCACAGACGCTCAGCCGGACATAGCGCCCCGGGATCAATTCAGAGGGATACCGGTGGCTTTCGGACAGGGTGTGAAAGATGTTCTCGGTTAAAATCTTTGGGCTTCCGCCATCCGGCATCGCTTCGATGCTGTTCATCACCAAAGCAAGCAAAACGTTCTCAAGCGCCATGGGGTCAACCGACACCGGCCAAAGCTCCTCGGCCAAATCCAGACTGATCGGCCGCGACAGCGACTGTTCAAAACTGGTACTAAAGGCCAGCACATGATCATTCAGCGCGAGATCCTTGGGAGTAAGACGGGTTCTTTGAGCAAAAGCCAGTAGATCCTGAATCAACTGGGCTCCGCGCTTTGACGCCAGCTTGACGCCCTGTAGCATGTCATCAGCACCGACATTCTGCTCTTCCAGCTCCATCAGTTCGACATTGCCTGAAATTACCGTCAGCAGATTGTTGAACTCATGCGCGAAACTGCCGGTAAGCCGCCCGATCACTTCCATCTTGCGCGATTCAAAAAGCTTGGCTTCCAGCGCCTTGCGGCTTTTGGTTTCAACCGTCAGCTGCGAATGCGCGGTCACCAGTTCTTCGTAACGCTCCTGCGAACGCCGGGTCTCGGCCAACAGTTCCAGTTTGGCGCACATCATCGCTGCGACGGTGCTCAGGATTTCAAGCTCAGCGTCGCCAAAGGCCCCTATATCAGGATGTTCGCTGTCAATTACACCGGCCACCCGCCCCGAACAGGTCAACGGCACGCAAATCTCTGAGCGCGCAGGCTGCGTGTCCGCGATGTAATTTGCATCCCCCAGCAGATCGTCAACGATGATCGGTTTGCGGCTTTGGGCCACCTGCCCGGTAATGCCCCGCCCAAAGGGAATGATCAGCGGATTGATGATGTTGCGGGCATAAGGGTTTTTCTCGCCCCAGGCGGCGGCCTGCGTCAGTTCCGTTTGGGCTTCATTGGCGCGATAGATCACGCAATCCTGAAACCCAAGCTTGCCCACCACGTTCTGCGCCACATACCAGAACAAATCTTCTTCGCTGGGAATCGACATCAGATCGACCGCGAAGGTGTTCAGCGTACGTAGCATCTGCGCCTCGCTGGCCCAGTTTCGGTGGCTAAGAGTGGATGGCACTGACTGCAACATAGATAACTTCCCCAAACGCGCTTACCTGATCACTTTAAACGAAATTGCCCTAAAGTGTAGTGTTTTGGCAATATATCGCTTTTTGGTTGTTTTTAGCGCCAGCCCAAACTGGTCACTCAAAAGGCATCACGCCGCAAAATCAGGCCTGTTTGACCGAATTCAGAAGCATGCACCGCGCAACGATGATGGATGAAAAGATTGTGAAGGCATCCAAAGGGGGGGCTGGCGGAGGAGGTGTCCGTATACTCCCGGTTTTTAGGGGTTCGCCACCATTCGCCACAATCCACTTTATACCAATGATTACAGTTGCTTATTTTCGCGCTCTCCCATTGAAGTTCGCCCGCATTCGCCTTAAATCAACACAAAGTGTGGGAACAAATGTGGGAACGGTATGGCGCTGAGTGCCCAAAAGGTGAAAACGGCAGGCCCCGGACGGCACGGTGACGGGCGGGGCTTGTCTCTCTACGTAAAACCCTCTGGCGCAAGATCGTGGGTGCTGCGCTATCAGATGCAGGGGCGGAGGCGTGACCTTGGACTTGGATCATATCCTGACATAACTCTGGCCATGGCGCGGGAGCGTGCTACCGAAGCGCGTCGCTTGATCGCCGAAGGTGAAGACCCAATAGCCAAAAAGCATCAAGCAAAACCCAAAACATTCAAAGACGCGGCATTGGAGTTGATTGAAAGCAAGCGGCCCGGTTGGAAGAACGCCAAGCACGCCGCGCAATGGTCTTCGACGCTTGAAGCCTATGCATACCCCAAGATCGGGCGTTTGCAGGTCGCAAAGGTGCAGACAGCCGATGTGATGGCGTGCCTTGCTCCGATTTGGTCAGAGAAGCCAGAAACGGCAAACCGTGTCCGTCAGCGCATTGAAGCTGTGATCGACTATGCAGGTGCGCTTGGCATTCGGACTGGTGACAATCCAGCCCGGTGGCGTGGACATTTGGATAATCTTTTGCCCAAGCCTAACAAGGTGCGCGCGGTCAAACACCACCCAGCCTTACCTCATGCGAGTATTGCAGAGTTCATGGATGCTCTGAGTGGGCGTGAAGGTGTTGCCGCACGGGCGCTCGCCTTTACGATCCTGACCGCAGCCCGTTCAGGTGAAACGCGCCTCGCGACATGGGCCGAGATTGACCTAGACGCGCTCGTCTGGACCATCCCTGCGCATCGTATGAAGGCCGAGAAAGAACACCGAGTCCCACTCACCAATGCCGCCATTGCATTGCTGGGGCCGCGTCGTGATGACGATGTGCTGGTTTTTGAAAGTGAAGCCAAAGTTGGCAAGCCCATTTCCAACATGAGCATGACTTCTGTGCTGCGCCGTATGGACCATACTGACATAACCGTTCACGGCTTTCGCTCGACCTTCCGAGACTGGGCGGGCGAGACAACGGGCTTCCCGCGAGAAGTGATCGAAGCGGCATTGGCGCACGGCATCAAAGATAAGGCAGAGGCTGCTTACGCGCGTTCTGACCTTTTCGACAAGCGCCGCAAGCTCATGGAGGCTTGGGCCAAGGCTGCAATTCGTTTTGGCAGCGACGACAACGTCGTTTCACTTGTCAATTGAGCAAAGCCAGACCCGCAATCGATTATTCTGAGTACAAGGCTTTCTGCATTGCTGCGAAGCTGGACTTAATAGCTGGAAGACCGCCAAGCCTTTCTTTGCCTTCGCCAATCGTTGAATAACGAGCCTTCAAGAAAACGCCTAACTTTGAGTTTGCAAGCTCTGCAACACCATTGGCCTCATAAGCGCTGAGAATAGACAAAAGAAATTCTCGCAGCTCGCCATCTGGAAGGCTGTCTTCAGAAGCAGTTACGAGTTCGGCTCTCTCTGACCGCGTCTTGGGCGGGTTACTAAAGAGAATATAGGCTATGACATCAAACAGATCGCTGTCCGGTGCATCCACGAGCCGTCGTATGATATCCAACCGAGAGCCATCAAAACCGCGATCACTTAGCTGATCTAGAAAGGTCTGGCGGTTGTCTGGATCACTCCAAACCACACGCAACTGATCTTCACTTGCCACCAATCCAGAGAGTTCGCCGAAGAGTAACTCGATAAATTCATTCGCAGAAATTGGTTTGCCATCTGGTCCCCAGTAAGTTGTGCTGGCCAGATATGCGATCTGTCTAACTTTTCCATCCGAAAGCTTGATCTCGATCTTTTCCGTCGGTGGCCCATCATCGCCATCAGCATCGTCGCCCGGTGAAGGCGCGTCTTCGGGTTCTGTAGGAACGACATGAATTCGGGGCGGTTCCGGGTCCAGTGGTTCACCGTCCCATTCAGGATCGTTGAAGTTTTCATGCGCTTTTACGAAATCCCAGATTGTGAAAAAGTCCTTGCCTTCGAAAGTTCGGGTCCCTCGCCCGATGATTTGCTTAAACTCAATCATGGACTTAACCGGGCGCATCAAAACGATATGACGCACGTTGCGGGCATCAACACCCGTTGAAAGCTTCTGAGACGTCGTCAGGATCGTGGGAATGGTTTTATCGTTGTCTTGGAAGTCGCGAAGCCATTGCTCGCCCACAGCGCCGTCCTCGGCGGTCACGCGATGACAATAGTCGGGATGGTCGCCTGTCTTCACTTGATTAATCAGATCGCGCACCAAACCGGCGTGTTCCTGCGTAGCGCAAAACACGATGGTTTTCTCGCGCTGATCGATCTGCTCCATAAACTCTTTTACACGGCTCAATTCGCGATCTTCGATCACGATCCTCATATTGAACTCGCTTTCGGTGAACGTCTCCCCAACCTCAATCTCTCCTGAAATCAACTCGTCCGAACCGTCATAGACATACTCGTCAATCGTACTGACCATCTGGCGGACCTTGAACGGCGTCAGGAAGCCATCGTCGATCCCGTCGCGAAGGGCATATGAATAGGCGGGCTCACCAAAATAGGCATAGGTATCAGCGTTGTGTTTTCGCTTAGGCGTGGCTGTCAAACCAAGCTGGGCGGCTGGTTGAAAATACTCCAAGATTTGCCGCCATTCGCTCTCGTCCTTGGCCCCGCCCCTATGGCATTCGTCGATCACAATAAAGTCGAAGAAATCCGCCGGGTATTGCTTGTAAACCGGTTCCCCGTCTCCCGTCATGAAGGTCTGGAAGATGGTGAAGAACAGGCTGGCGTTCTTGGGCACACCCTCATTCTTGCGGATGTTGGCGGGGTCGATCCGCGTGACGGCATCATTCGGAAAGGCGGAAAAGGCGTTGTAGGCCTGATCGGCGAGGATATTGCGGTCGGCGAGGAACAGGATGCGCGGGCGGCGCACGGGCTCGCCCGAGAGGTTCCACTTCGCCTGGAACAGCTTCCAAGCGATCTGGAAGGCGATGGATGTTTTGCCCGTCCCAGTCGCGAGTGTGAGAAGGATGCGTTGATCACCCTTGGCCAAGGCCTCAAGCGCAGCATTGACCGCGTTGTGTTGGTAGTAGCGCAGCTCCCATTTGCCACCATCTGTCTCGAAATCCACGGCACCGAAGCGCTCACGCCAAGCGTTCTGATCGTCGAAGGTGCGATCCCAAAGCTCTTCTGGCGTCGGGAACGGTAGGTCGATGTCACCTTCAGCCCCGGTGGACATGTCGATCTGATACCATTTCAGACCGTTGGAAGCGTAAGCGTAGCGAGTTCCAAGTCGTGTCGCGTAGTCCTTTGTTTGCCCAACTCCGTCGCGGTGTGATTTTCCAGCACGCTTTGCCTCTAGCGTGGCGAGCTTCTGGCCCTTGTGAAACAGGACATAGTCACAAGACAAACCCTTGCCGCGCGTGCCTCCGGATTGGATGCGCCCAGGACAGATGACTTCACGACGCACCTTCGAGCCGTTCTGCCCCCAGCCCGCCGCCGCAAGGACGGGGTCAATGCGCTCGGCGCGGGTATCGGCTTCGGTTTCGTCGTGAATGCTCATCTTCTCTACTCGTTAGGTCATGTTAATTCGCCTGCGAAGGCTTTCTGCAAAAGGGATTGGCGAAGGTCGCCGAAGTCTTGGATTTTGGCCTCGTACTTCTTCTTAATGTCTTCCAACTTAGTCTCTGCATCCGATAGTTTATTGGCAAGCTCTGCTTGCAGTTCGACGGAAGCGGGAAAGGTCAGTTCAAGATCGGCAAGAGAAGAGTTCGAAATAACGGGTTGTGCCGCCTGTCGAGCAAGACTCCTCAGGTTCTTGAAGTTCAAAAGGTAAGCAAGAAACCTGTGATCAAAGTCGAAGTTATAGTTCACCACTTTGAACGCGTTATCAGTTAGCCATATGTCGTGGTCGATGTATCTGGCATTGCCGCAAAGCGCACCAACGCGCCCAATTATCACATTGTCACCAGTCAGATTGCACGCGTCGTGGGTGCCAGCAATTCCGTTGCCGCCATAAACGGGGAACGGTCCTGGAACCATCTTCTTGGCCGTAAGGTTCTCGCCACTCTTCAGCCTGAAACAATCCGCAAGCGGATGTGTTTCCCAGCCTTCCGTCTGCTCAGAGAGCATCACAAACCGTAGGCTTTCAAACAAATCTTGCGCATTTTGCAGGTTGGCTTCGGCATGGGCGCGGGCGCGGGCCAGACCCTCAAGGGCCTCGTCCAGAATTGCAACAATCCGCTGTTGTTCTTCCAGCGGCGGGATGGGAATTTCGACCGACTTGAGATTTGTTGCCGAAAGTTCCTTAAAGGTTGTTCCAGAGCCCAACTCGTTCAGCAGGTCACGGCTCATGTCTAGGAAATGATATAGATAAACTGGATCGAGCTTCTCGCTTGGTATAATTCCTCGGCACCCCTGGTTGAACGCCATCGGCGCGGCGTTTATTGCCAAGTGACCTATCGGTGCCCGTGTTGACAGGATCACCGAACCAGCGGGAACCAAACGCGCCGAAGAACCTTTTAGACCTGCTTGCGTGATCGTGCGTGGCGTTTCCGAAATCTCTCGGCCCTCCATCTGCCCCATATCTTTAGGGGTAAGCCACTGAACATCGCCGCCCCAATATTCCGCAACCTTGGACTTGGGTGTGCCGCCGTTGACGACCGTGGCGACATCACTCAGGGCTACAAGGGTCCAGCCTGTCGTCGGCAAATCCTTCACAGCATCCCCCGAATGTCTTCGAGGATTTGCGCCGTCTCGGCATCGCGTTCAAGCATGTCGGCGATGATGTCTTCGGGGCTGCGCAGCGCTTCGGCCTCGGGCGCGTTGGGGTTCTTGACCGACAGATCGCAGGTCTCCTCGTCCAGATCGGTGCGGTTCACGATCCAGCTTTTCTCACCCGTATCGCGGGTGCGCTGCAGCTCGACAAACTCCGCCAGATCGTCATCGTTCAGCGGGTTGGTCTTGCCAAGGCTGCGGCCTGGATCGAGCTGGTAATACCAGATGTCCCGCGTCGGTGCGCCCTTCTCGAAGAACAGCACCACGGTCTTAACGCCCGCGCCCTGGAAGGTGCCTTGCGGGCAATCGAGGACCGTGTGCAGCTCCGCCGCCTCCAGCAATTCCTTGCGCAGCGCGATAGAGGCGTTGTCGGTGTTGCTTAGGAAGGTGTTCTTGATCACCACGGCGGCGCGCCCGCCTGCCTTCAGCTTGCGGATGAAGTGTTGCAGGAACAGGTAGGCCGTCTCGCCCGTGCGGATCGGGAAGTTCTGCTGCACTTCGCGCCGCTCGCCGCCGCCGAAGGGCGGATTGGCGAGGATGATGTCGTGGCGGTCTTTCTCCTGAATATCCATCACGTTCTCATTGAGCGTGTTGGAGTGGATCAGGTTCGGGGCCTCTATACCGTGCAGCACCATATTCATGATCCCGATGATGTAAGCGAGGCCTTTCTTTTCCTGCCCATAGAGCGTGCGGGTTTGAAGGGTCTCGTATGCGGATGCGGACAGGTCGTTGGTGCGCAGATGGCCATAGGCTTCGCAGAGGAAGCCCGCAGAGCCGCAGGCCCCGTCATAGATCGTCTCGCCGATCTTGGGATCGGTGACCTTAATCATCGCGCGGATAAGCGGGCGCGGCGTGTAATATTCGCCCCCATTGCGCCCTGCGTTCCCCATGCGCTTGATGCGGGTTTCATAGAGTTCAGATAGCTCGTGGCGCTGGGCCTGTGTGTTGAAGGCCAGCCCGTCTACCTGTTCCAATACATCGCGCAGGATATAGCCCGAACGAAATTTGTTGCGCAGTTCGGTGAAGACCTCGCCGATTTTGTATTCGATGGTTTGCGGGCTTGTCGCGGATTGCCGGAAGGCGGCGAGGTAGGGAAAAAGCTCGCGATCCACGAAAGTGATCAGATCGTCGCCAATGCGCGCGGAATTATGGTCAAATTCCCCGTTTACCTTGGGCGCAGCCCATTTGTGCCAGCGAAAGTCGCCATCAATAATTGGGGCGTATTCTTTGCCTTCAAGCTCGGCGGCATCTGCCCGCTCACTTTCAAGGTCGGCGAGGTACTTCAGGAACAGCACCCATGAGGTTTGTTCGACGTAATCGAGTTCGTTGGCGATACCTTCCTCGGCTCGCAAGTCACGTTCGATCTTATTGAATGCGTTTTCGTACAATTGCGCCTCACGCTTCTCGTGCTAGTTGCGACCAGTGTTTATCAACACGCGTGTGATCGCAATAGACGAAGCGAGAACATGAACACCTGCGTACGGGTTGCGCCGAACACATGCGAATACTATATTTTGCCGCAATCAACAATAGTGGACACAATATATGGCATCTTTCAGCGGGTTTCTTCGCAAATCACCCAGCGCGCGGTTAAAGGCATGGTCTGAAAATCGCGGGTTGGAAGTACCTGACGACTTCAATTGGCAAAGCGCTGGGCGGGGAAAGGCCCTTGTGACGGAAATCAGCGCCCTGCTTGATGATCTGACCACCCGCAAACAAGATGCGTTGAAAGCCGAGCTGGATCACCTCGCCAGCCTTGCCAATGATAAGGGCATGTTGGCTGCCGAACAGATTTGCCCCGCGCTGGGCATTGATTTGGAAGGGTTGGAAGGCGTGCAGGATGTGATCCTGATGCTTGCAATAGATCACCCACAAGCCCTAGAGCGTGTTGGTGTGCTTGCGTCTCTCAGCCAGCGCTACGGCGGTAAGAGCTGGTCGGCATTCCAGTTCGAAGATGACGGCAAACCGTGGGCCTTAGAAAGTGAAGATGCCCGAACAGCGTTTGTGTCCGATGCAATTGGTATTCTGGAATTGCCGGATCACCGCAAACGCGAAGCGGATTGGTATACCTCTTTTCGCATTCACCCCATCACGGGTGAAGAGTCCGAGATCGTCCACGCCACGATTTATGTCGAAGACCGTGCGGCCAGTGAACTGGCCTTTGGCGCGTCGGAAGGGTTGGAACGGCAAGTTTTTCAGCGCGTGATGGAGGTTGGCATCGCGTGCGATCCCACAAACCGGATCGTCGAGATTTGCGCAAACGGTGGAAAGAAAATGCGGGATCAATATGCGACCGTCTTTTCCAAGCATTTTGCGCCGGATACACCACCACCGATTGAAGCACCGCGTCGAGAGGTTTTGTTAGAGACGCTGCGCGCGCACCCCAGTTTCGTAATTGAGCCATCGGGCGGGATTGACCGTGTCGAAGTGTCAGCGCTCGAATGCTTCGCAACTGGCGGGGGCTTTGCCCGATTTGAACGACGCGGCGAAGACGAAACAGTTTATCAGTTTCTCACGCGGCACTTTGGTGAAGTGTCACCACTCAAGACGCGCGGATGGACGATCACCGGCGCGACATTGAGAATTTTCCTGAAAGCGCAAGAGGGCAAACGGGCACGAACCCTGACCATTACCTTGCGCACGCCGAACACCACGACGATTCCCAACAAAACTGAAACCGACCGTCAGTTTGTCATGCGCCTGCTGGAAAGGTGGAAGCTCGTTGCGCCGCCACCCGAAGACGCCGACGTAATTGAGGCGGCATAAGTGGACGCCGCGCGCCTGCTTGCCGAGATCATCGCGCAGAAAGCACCAGTTTCCGCTGCGCAATACCAGTCGTTCACAGCTTTCAGGTTTTTGATCGAAAGCGGATACGTTGAGGAGGTTGGCATTGTTCAATCCGTTCACTGTGATGATTGCGACCAACCACATGACGCGGATGTGGTCTTTGAATTGGGCGAGTATGGCATCTATTGCCCTGATCTGGGGTTCACCGTTAAAGCGCGGTCGGAACTGATTGCCATCCGGCCAAACTTGGTGCGACTGGTTGAGAACCTCGCAGATTGTTTGGATTGCAAGCGTAGCAAAACCATCCCGATTGATGGTCATACTTGGCGTGTTGGCGTTGTGTCCTGCACGTCAGCAGACGTGGCCGTTTATTTCCAACCCACCTTGCAAGATGCTAATGATCTTCGATCATTGGAAGCTGCACTGGCGCGCGAGGCAAAGGCCAGGTTTGGCGTCATCGTGACGGCGTATGGCGAATTGGCGTGCCCACCATTCAAAACTCTGCACATCGAAGACTGCCTATCAATCGATGAAACAACGGGTCGTTTAGAGTTCGAAGCGGACCTTCTAACCGTTGCAGGCGCGCCGGTGACGCAAACGGGTGGGCGACCAAGCCCATACGCAATCACGCTTCCGAAACTCATTGGTGAACGCCGAAAAACAGGGATGGCGCTACCCGGCACAAATGAAGAAGCGCGAGCCATTCAAGCATTTTTGAAGTCCGCCAGATCAAATGAACCACTCCCATCTCTGTCCACAATAAAGCGCGCAATCGCAAAGGCTTAGACTGGGTCATAACTGGGTCAAAACCTACGCTATGTTTTGACCCACCTCTCGTCCGCCAAGGTTCACTCATCTTCTAACGATGGAGTTCGAACAATGACGGACCAGAAAAAAACACACCAACCTCAACCGCCCATTGCCGTATCACCTGATGAAGCCGCACGGCTCGCCGGGATTGGGCGCACAACACTTTACGCCGCATTGGCAAAAGGTGATCTGCCCAGCATCAAGATCGGTACACGGCGGCTCATTCTGGTAGATGCCATTCGCGACTGGCTTGCACAGCACCAGGGATAAGGCCCCATGCCAAAGTCAGCAAAAATAACCGGAATCAAATCGGTCTGCTGCTACACCATTCAAGAGGCGGCGGACATCACCGGCGTCTCTGAACGGACAGTGCGCGCGTGGATCAAAGGCGGACTTCCAGCAATGACGCAAGAGCGACCGACCTTGATACGTGGCGATACGCTGATTGCGTTCATCAAAGCCCAGCGCAGCGCGCGCAAAACGCTTGTGGGACCAGATCAGTTCTTTTGTTTGAAATGTCGAGATGCGCGCAAACCGGCCAGCGGACTGGTTGATTGTGAAGTGACTGGCGAGCGCGCCAAACTCACGGCGATCTGCGGCGTGTGCGACACGATCATGCACAAGCCAGTTGCTCACACGCAGGTGCCAATGCTGTCCAAGGTCTTCGATTTGACCATCCGCGATGAAGCCCGGACTGTCAAAGGCGTTGTGGTGGAATAGCCGCCCTGAATCGACATTAAGGTGGTGGACATGCACCCCCCTGAACTTCCACTTCGACACTCAAGCGATTGGCATGCTTTTTGATCACCAGCATGAACCTCGTTTTGCCCCATCCCTGCAACAAGCGGGTCACGCACGCAGGGCTTGTTATGGCCCATTCTCAAGCCTCGCAGAAATCACCACCGAATACCATATACCGTCAGCCAAAGAGGTTCTGATATGACCAAAGCTCCAAATGAAAAGAACGAACGCACGAAGCGCGCCTTTCTCACCTACCGCAAGCATTCCGAACAGGTGTCGGACAAAACCTTGGATCGAGAAATCGCAGCGCTTGAACGCTTCGACGTTTGGAATGGGCGCAAGGATTTTGCCAAGTTCCACATTGATTGGGCTGTGGGTTTTCGTGCCCATCTGGATCACGCCAAAGGGCCAACCGGTAAGCCGCTCGCCAAGTCCACCACGCGCGCGATCATGGCAACGATGCGCGCCTTCACTCTTTGGCTCTCTCAGCAAGATGGCTTTCGCCGCCGTATCAAAGCCGCCGATGCCAATTACTTCAAATTGTCGTTGAGAGATGAGGCCGAAGCCCGTGCCGCCCCCGAGCGACCGGCACCCAGCATCCGCCAAGCCAAGCGTGCTTTGGAACGAATGCCCAGCGCCACGCCGCGTCAGAAGCGCGACAAAGCTATCTTTGCGCTGCTGTGCTTGACGGGCATCCGCGTGGCTGCGCTTACCTCGCTCAAAATCAAGCATCTGGACTTGGATGAGAAATCTGTTTCCCAAAACCCGCGCGAGGTGGCCACTAAGTTCGGCAAGCAAATAGACACGTTCTTTGCCAAAGGTTTTAAAGAGGCCGAAGTCGCTTTGGCTGATTGGATCACTTATCTCGACGAAACCGCGCTCTACAGCCCCGATGATCCGCTTTTTCCCGCAACCGCACTCAAAGCCCATTCAAACACGGGTTTCACCGCTGATGGCTTCACCCGTGCCCATTGGAAAACGACAGAACCCGTTCGCAAGATCGTCAATACCGCCTTCGACAATGCCGGAATGCCCGCCTATGGCCCCCACGCCTTCCGGCATATGCTGGCCCGACACGTTGCAAAGACCTGCGGTTCAGTGGCTGAGCTGGTGGCAACGTCCCAGAATTTGGGCCACACTGATGTTTTGACCACGCTTCGCAGCTACGGGCAAATCAATCGCGACGATCAGCGCCGTTTAGTTACGGGGCAAGATTGACGTGGAGAACAGCATTTGCAGTAAAAGAAAAATGTGGGAACAAGTGTGGGAACACTCAACAACCACCCTCAATAAATTATTGAAAAACAACACATTAAACCAAAATTATGGCGGAGGAGGTGGGATTCGAACCCACGGTAGGCGTTAACCCACGCTGGTTTTCAAGACCAGTGCATTCGACCACTCTGCCACTCCTCCGGCAGAACAACGGCTTAGCGCCCATCAGGCGATTCTGAAAGACCCGGCTGGCCAAATTTTGCCACCCCCCCCTGCAGTGCCCTTCCCATGTGATGTGACCACCGCTATCATGCCCGCACGTTACGGGGGCTTTAGAACCACGGGCGTCACAGGCAGGTAAATGCCGCGCACCGGGCAGGTCGCGGCGAAGGGGGCAAGTTATGGCAGTTTTTCCTTTCCGCATGGGGGCTTGTGCGCTTTGCGCGTCGCTGGCGCTGGCCGGATGCGATGAAAACGGGCAATTCACCCTGTTGCCACCTTCGGGCAGTAGCGATGTCACCGAGCCCGCGCCGACCACAACAACCAAGCTGGTAGAACGCGATGTCGAGGCTCCGGATGTGTTTCAGGCCAATGAAAACGGTCTGTGGGACGGACGCCCATCGTTGGGCGGTGTCTGGGTGGCCTATCCCGGCGTCACCGACCCGGAACGGGTGATCATCCGCAATGAAAGCAACGGTAAATTCGTGATTGGCGCGCTGTTCCGGCGCGAACGCGAAAACCCCGGCCCCAAGATTCAGGTCAGCTCGGATGCGGCCTCGGCCCTGGGGATGCTGGCCGGTCAACCGACCTTGCTGAACGTCACCGCCCTGCGCAAGCAGGAGGTGCCCGAAGAACCCGTGGTGTCGAATGAAACCATTGAATCGGCCGAGCTGGACCCAATCGCCGCCGCCGCCGCCGCGATTGACGCGGCCGAGGGCAAGCCCATGGAACCCGTGGGCGATATTACCCCGGCAGCGGGCACCGCGGCCCCGGCCCCCGTCGCCACAACCGCCGCGGCCCCGGCCTCAGGCAGCCTGACCAAACCGTTTGTTCAGATCGGTATCTTCAGCATCGAATCCAACGCCTCCAGCACCGCAAGCCTTCTGCGCGGCAATGGGATCGAGCCGACCGTCTATGAACAGGAAAGCAACGGCAAGAAATTCTGGCGCGTCGTCGTCGGCCCGGCCTCCAGCAGCGCAGATCGCAGCGCGCTTCTGAAAAAGGTCAAAGGGCTGGGCTTTGGCGACGCCTACGCCGTGACAAACTAAGAGGACGCTCGTGAAAGCCTTCCGCCTGCTTCGCCGCCTTGCCCTGATCAGCGTCGCCGCGCTGGCCTTTGGGGCGCCGGCATCCGCCTTTGAAACCCGCGCCACCGCGGCCTATGTGCTGGATCAAACCACCGGCACCGTGCTGATGAACAAAAACGCGCAGACGCCGCTTCCGCCGGCGTCCATGTCCAAGCTGATGACGCTGAACATGTTGTTTGAGGCCCTGCGCGATGGCCGGGTAACGCTGGGAACACAGTTTTCAGTGTCGCAAGCGGCGATGGATATGGGCGGCTCGACCATGTTCCTGACCACCCGTGACCGCCCCACCGTCGAAGACCTGATCCGCGGCATCATCGTGCTGTCAGGCAATGACGCTTGTGTTGTCGTCGCCGAAGGGCTGGCAGGCACCGAGGCCGCCTTCGCCCGCCTGATGACCGAACGCGCCGCCGTTCTGGGCATGGAAAACTCCAGCTTCGCCAATGCCTCGGGCTGGCCACATCCGGGTCAGCGGATGAGCATGCAGGATCTGGCCACCTTGGCCAACCGGCTGATCACCGAGTTCCCCGACTATTATCGCTATTTCGCCGAGGCCGAGTTCGGCTTTGATGGCCGCGCGCCGCAGAACCGGTTCAACCGCAACCCGCTGCTGAAACTGGGCGTGGGCGCCGACGGGCTGAAAACCGGCCACACGAATGAGGCCGGATATGGCCTTGTTGGCTCGGCCATGCAGGGCAAGCGCCGGGTGATCGTTGTGATTTCCGGCCTGACGTCCGAACGCGAACGCGCCGAAGAAAGCGAACGCCTGATCAACTGGGCCTTCCGCCAGTTCGTGCAACGCACCGTGGTGCCGCAGGGCACCCAGCTGGCGCAGGCCGATGTGTGGCTGGGCGCGCAAGGCGCCGTTGACCTGACCGTGGCAAATGACGTCAGTCTGCTGCTGCCCGCCATCATCCCCGGCGATCTGCCCGCCCATATCGAATACAACAACCCGATCACCGCCCCGATTGCTGCCGGGCAGGAACTGGGCACGCTGATCATCGACGTTCCCGGCATGGACGCCGCGCGCGTACCGTTGGTCGCCGCAACGGATGTGGCCAAGGGCGGCGTTGTCACCCGTTTGCGCACCGCGGCCTCTGTGCTCTTGAATAAATTCGCTGCAGGTGCCACTCAGTTCTGACAATGACCTGCGGAACTTTTATCACCTTTGAAGGCATCGACGGCTCGGGCAAATCCACCCAGGCCCGTCTGCTGGCGGATCATCTGCGCAACGCAGGCCGCGACGTGGTGCTGACCCGCGAACCGGGCGGCAGCGCCGGGGCCGAAGAAATCCGCTCTTTGGTGCTGCAAGGCGACCCGGACCGATGGTCGGCTGAAACCGAGATTTTGCTGTTCACCGCCGCCCGTCGCGACCATCTGGAAAAGACCATCCAACCGGCGGTAGAGGCTGGCCAGATCGTGATCTGTGACAGGTTCGCCGATTCCACCCGGCTCTATCAGGGCATCACGCGCGGCGATCTGCGCGGCGTGGTCGATCAGCTGCACAGCCTGATGATCGGGCGCGAGCCTGACCTGACGGTGATCATCGACATGGACCCGACCACAGGCTTGTCCCGCGCCAAGGGGCGCGAAGGCACGGAAGAACGGTTCGAGGATTTCGGGATCGCATTGCAACAGCGCATGCGCGCCGGGTTTCTGGCACTGGCGCAGGAATTCCCAGACCGCTGCGTCGTGATCGACGGCGATCGCGATATTGATGCCGTGGCCGCCGACGTGGCCGCACTGGTCGAAAAGCGGCTGGCATGAGCGTTGATGACGATCTGCCCGAAGCCGACCGCGTCGAAGGCGCGCCGCATCCACGTGAAACCGTCACCCTCTACGGCCATGCGCAGGCCGAGGCCGATTTTCTGGACGCGTTCAACTCAGACCGTCTGCACCACGGCTGGCTGATTTCAGGTGCCGAAGGCGTGGGCAAAGCCACCCTTGCGTGGCGCATTGCTCGGTTTTTGCTGGCCACGCCCATGGATGACGGCGACAGCCTGTTTGGCGCCCCGCCCGCGCCGACGTCATTGGACATCTCGCCCGACCACCCGGTCGCGCATCGCGTGGCGGCCCTGTCTGATCCGGGGCTGTTCCTGATGCGCCGGGCCTATGACCATAAGAAAAAGGGCCTCAAGACCGTCATCACCGTCGATGAGGTGCGCAAGATGAAGTCCTTCTTCGGGCTGTCGGCGACGGATGGCGGGCGGCGCGTGGCGATCATCGACAGCGCCGATGAAATGAATCCCTCCGCCGCGAACGCTGTTCTGAAATTGCTTGAGGAACCCCCGGCGAACACCACTTTACTGCTGATCTCGCATCAGCCGTCGCGCCTGTTGCCGACGATCCGCTCGCGCTGTCGCGCGCTGCGGCTGGGCACGCTGGCGCCGCAGGATATGGCGGATGCCCTGCATCAAGCCGGGGTCGAGCTGGACGATCATCAAGCCCTTGCCGCGCTGTCAGGCGGCTCAGTTGGGGCGGCGGTGCGGCTGGCCAATCTGGGTGGCGAAGCGCTCTATCGCGATCTGATCGCCCTGTTCCACGACCTGCCCCAACTGGATCGCCCCAAGGCGCTGGCCTTGGCGCAAAGCGTGGTGGGCAAAGCGGCGGCGGATCGGTTTGATCTGATGCTCAACCTGTTGGACCTGTTCATGACACGTCTGGCGCGCAGCGGTGCAGGCGCCCTGCCCGACCCGCAAGCCGCCCAGGGCGAGGCCGAATTGATGGCGCGGCTTTGCCCCGATGCCCATTCAGCACGCATCTGGGCGCAGACAGCCCAAGAACTTGGGGCGCGGGTGCGGCGCGGGCACGCGGTCAATCTTGACCCTGCCGCGCTCATCCTTGATACGGTTCTCAGGATTGATCAGACCGCGGCATCTTTGGCCGCCCGTTAGGCCGGATAATGACCCAAGAACCGCACATCACTGACAGCCACTGCCACATTGATTTCCCCGATTTCAAAGATGAACTGCCCGACGTGATTGCGCGCGCGCAGGCGGCGGGGGTTACCCGTATGGTCACCATCTGCACCAAGCTGCGCCAACTGCAACAGGTGCAGGCCATCGCTGAAACCTATGCGCCCGTGTTCTTTGCCGCCGGCACCCACCCGATGAGCGCCGCCGAGGAACCGATGGCCACGCTCGATGAGCTGATTGCGCTGGACCAACACCCCAAATGCGTCGGCATTGGCGAAACCGGTCTGGATTACCACTACACCGCCGACAGCGCGCAGGTGCAAAAGGACAGCCTGCGCATTCACTGCGCCGCCGCGGCCACCACCGGCCTGCCACTGATCATCCACGCCCGCGCCGCCGACGACGACATGGCCCGCATCCTGGCCGAGGAAAACGCCAACGCGCCCTTCAGCTGCGTGATGCATTGCTTCTCGTCCTCGGCCGAGCTGGCCAAGGCTGCGCTTGATCTAGGGTTCTATCTGTCGATGTCCGGCATCGCCGCCTTCCCCAAAAGCCAAGAGCTGCGCGATATTTTCGCCGCCGCCCCGGTGGATCGCATTCTGGTGGAAACCGACGCGCCCTATCTGGCGCCCCCGCCCTATCGCGGTAAGCGTAATGAACCGGCTTACGTTGCCCACACCGCCCGCAAAGGGGCCGAGGTATTCGGCATGGACTACGCCGAATTTGCCGCCCAGACGCAGGCGAATTTTGATCGGCTGTTCACCAAAGTCAGCCAATGGCAGGAGGCCGCCTGATGGCCGAAATCCGTTTCACCATTCTGGGCTGCGGCTCGTCGGGCGGGGTGCCGCGCTTGGGCGGGCACTGGGGGGCTTGCGACCCTGAGAACCCGAAAAACACCCGCAGACGCTGCTCGCTGCTGATCGAACGCGAGGCCGATTCCGGCACCACCACCGTGCTGATCGACACCACACCCGACATGCGCGCCCAACTGTTGGACGCCGGGATCGGACGGTTGGACGCGGTGGTCTATACCCATTCGCACGCCGATCATGTGCACGGGCTGGATGATCTGCGCCAGATCGTGTTCAACACCAAGGAACGCCTGCCGGTCTGGGCCGATGGCCCCACGCAAGAGTCGCTCTATAGCCGGTTTGGCTATGCCTTCACCCAGCCCGAGGACAGCCCCTACCCGCCAATCCTTAATATGCACACGATAGATGGCGATGTAGTCATCGACGGCCCCGGCGGCGCGATCACCCTGACACCGTTCAAGGTGAACCATGGCGCGATTGACGCGCTTGGCTTCCGCATCGGCGATTTGGCCTATCTGCCCGATGTTGCTGAAATATACGACGACGCATGGCCCACGCTGGATGGGCTTGAGACGTTCATCGTCGACGCCCTGCGCCGCACCCCGCATCCGACCCACGCCCATCTGGACAAAGCGTTGGAATGGATCGAGCGGCTGGCCCCGCAACAGGCGGTGCTGACCAACATGCATATTGATCTGGATTACGCCACAGTCGCCGACGAAACACCTGATCACATCCGCCCCGCTTATGATGGGATGATCCTGCGCTTTCAGGTACCCGAGCAATGAGCGCGCTGATCGAAGTTATCCTGCCGGTCTTTTTGATCATCGGCGCGGGGTATATCTCGGTCTGGAGCAAAATCATCACCGAAAGCGGGCTGGACGGGCTGATGAACTTCGCCCAGAAGTTCGCCCTACCCTGTCTGCTGTTTGCCGCCATTTCACGGCTGGATCTGGGGCAGGAGTTTGATCTGCGCCTGCTCAGCAGTTTCTATATCGCCGCGATCATCAGTTTCACCATTGGCCTGACCGGCGCGCGGATGCTGTTTGACCGCAGCTGGGAAGACAGCGTTGCCATCGGCTTTGTCGCGCTGTTTTCGAACTCGCTTTTGCTGGGCGTGCCGATCACCGAACGCGCCTATGGCAGTGATGCGCTGGCGGCGAACTTCGCGATCATCTCGGTCCACTCGCCGATCTGCTATGGCCTTGGCATCACCGCGATGGAAATCGCCCGCGCCCGCAAGTCGCGCAAACGCTTTGGTGCAACGGTGCTGTCGATCCTGCGGGCGATGTTCTCCAACGCACTGGTGCTGGGGATCGCGCTGGGATTTGTCGTCAACCTGACGGGCCTGCCCCTGCCCGGCCCCGTCTGGGACGCGCTGGACCTGATGATCCGCGCCGCCCTGCCCGCCGCGCTGTTCGGGCTGGGGGGCGTGCTGTATTTCTATCGCCCCGAAGGCGATTTTCGCACCATCCTGTTTGTGACCTGCCTGTCGCTGATCCTGCACCCTATACTGGCCTATTCGTTGGGCAAGCTTCAGGGGCTAAGCACCGAACAGATGCGCTCCATGGTGGTGACCGCGGCGATGGCACCGGGGGTGAACGCCTATATCTTTGCATCGCTCTACAACACCGCCAAACGGGTTGCGGCGTCGGCGGTGCTGTTGGGCACCGCGGCATCGATCTTTACAGCCTGGCTATGGCTGCTGGTCCTGCCCTGATCCCTTGCGCGCGCCCCCTGCCATGGGGTAGCAGGGGCCAACACCAAGGAGCATCCAATGGCCAAGACCGTTCAGATCAAAGATATCACCGTCTCGAATGACGCGCCCTTCACCCTGATCGCCGGGCCTTGCCAGCTTGAATCGCTCGACCATGCCCGGATGATGGCCGAAAAAGTGCTGGAAGCCGCCGCGCCCACCGGCACCAACGTCATTTTTAAATCGAGCTTTGACAAGGCAAACCGCTCGTCGGTGGATGCCGCGCGCGGCATGGGGATTGATCACGGGCTCGAGGTGCTGGCCACCATCGGCCAGGAGTTCGGCTGCCCGGTCATCACCGACGTGCATGACATCGAACAGGTGAACCGCGCCGCACAGGCGGTGGACGTGTTGCAAATCCCGGCGTTTCTTAGCCGTCAGACCGATCTTTTGCTGGCTGCAGGGGAAACCGGCAAAGCGATCAACGTTAAAAAGGGGCAGTTCCTTGCGCCTTGGGACATGCAGCATGTGGCGGCCAAGATCGCCTCGACCGGCAATGAAAACATCATGCTGTGCGAACGCGGGGCCAGCTTTGGCTATAACATGCTGGTGTCCGATATGCGATCACTGCCGATCATGGCGCAAACCGGCTATCCGGTGGTGTTTGACGCGACGCACTCGGTGCAACTGCCCGGCGGGCAAGGCACCTCCAGCGGCGGGCAACGTGAATTCGTGGCGCCCTTGGCGCGTGCAGCGGTGGCCGTGGGCACCGGGGCGGTGTTTATCGAGACCCACCAAGACCCCGATAACGCGCCTTGCGATGGCCCCAACATGGTGGCGGTCGACAAGTTGGGTGGCGTTCTGGCGGAACTCAGCGCGATTGATAAGCTGGTGAAGGGGCTGTAACGCCCCCGCCCTTAGCGGACCTTCAGCAGCAACAGCATCAGGAACCACAGGGTTCCGATGTGGATCAGCAGATAACGGATCAGCACCTGCGAGTTTGACCAGTTCAGGTTCTTGCGCGAATGGTCGTGCAGCGGAAACCGTACCGAGCTGAGCAACCGAATACGGAAGATGCGGATCAGGGCAACCTTTACCAGCCCCGTGGCGCCATTCACCAGGATCAGCCCGGCGACAAAGAAGATCAGTGTCGGATTGCCCACCACAACGATGCACATGCCGATGAACAGCCCGATCGGGCGCGACCCGGCGTCGCCCATCAGCGCCACGCTGGGCGGGGCGTTGTACCACAGGTAGCCCAGGATCGAGCCGACCAGAATGGCCGAGACAATGACCCAATAGGCAGCCTCGGGCTTGAAGGGCAGCAACAGGTATTCGGCGTTTTCGACGTTGCCAACGGCGGAATACATGATGAACCCCAAAACCGTGATCGTCACCGCCGACAGGCTGCCCGACAGACCATCCACCCCGTCATTGCAGTTCAGCGCATTGATCGACAGCCAGACCACCGGTGTATAGATCGCCACAGCCAGCCAATAGGGCACTTCAAACACCATATCGGTGAAGGGAAGCCACATGTTCTGATCTTCGCCATAAAGGATGATCAGACTGGCCGCGAGCGCCAGAAACAGATCGCTGACGCCAAGGGTCAGTTCGCTATAGCCGCCCTCTTTGACATCATCGCCAAAGCCCACCAGCGAGGCCGCAAACAGCACCAGCATGCACAGGTAAACCTTCAGATCGAAGGGCACGAACAGGATCGTCGCCACCAGGGTGAACAGGATCATGAAGATCCCCACCCCCATCGGTTTGCCCACGCTGGCCTCGGCGTTGAACGCATGCGCACGGCCCTTGTCGGTCGTGGCCAGATGCCACAGCCGTGGCAGCAGGAACAGGCTGGCGGCAGTCGACAGCAACGATCCAAGCGACGCCAAAACCAGAATTGAGGTCAAAAGCCGGATCGGCCCCCAGACGTCGCCCAACGCGTTGACAAGAAATTCGGTAATCATACTGCTCGTTCACCTGTTTTCGGTGTTATTAACCTTGGTTTTGCGCTGGTACCGCAAAACGGCGCGCAAAACAATGTTTGGCCCATCGGCCGGGCCACAAAGACCCGGCACAAAAGGCTAGATCAGTTGCCAATATCGGTCGCAGTATCGGCCAGGCCCAGGGTCGGGATGATCTGGCTGATGGTGCGGTTCCAGCGCGTGACCGGCTGCTCTGACACAAAGACCACGTCATTGGGGCGCAGTTCAAACCGGGTCGCCAGCAGAAGGTTCGCCGCATTCGAAGCGTCCAGTTGCCATGCGGTTACCCCGCTGAATTCACGCGGATCGGGCGAGCCCCGCAACACGTAAATCTGGCGCACATCGGCAAAGGTCGTCGACAAACCGCCCGCATTGTCAAACAGCGCATCCGCCAGCGAGGCCGAATGGCCAAACGGCAGCGCAAAGCGCGACTGACGGCGCACCTCACCGGTCAGGTACACATAGTCACGCTCGACCCCGCCATATTCAAACCGACGGTCGAAATTCTCGCGCTGTTCCTGCAAAGAGGCACGGCGAATGCTGATTTCGGTGTCCAGCTCGGCAAGGGCCGCCTGACGCGAGCTTTGCTTGAACTGTGCCAGCTGGATTTGCTCTTCGAAATAGCTTTGCGCCTGTTCCAGATCATACTCGGTGTCGACGAAAACGCTGTCGCCATCCACCAGCTGCACCCGGCGCAACCCGGTGCGGGCGTAAAGCTCGGACAGCGGAATCTGGTACAGCGTTCCGGCGCGATAAATCCGCACCGATGCATAATCCAGATCCGAGGCCGTCACCCCGCCCGCCGCAGCCAATGCCGCATCCAAAAAGAGCGGAGTCAGCGTGATGGGCGCGACCGTCGGCTTGCTAACCGCCCCGCCAATTGAAACTTTCTTGGAATTGAACTCGGCGATCTCAAGGCTGAAAGTCGGATCAATCTGATTTTCCACCAGACGGCGGAACAGTTCGGCTTCGGCCTCTTCCAGGGTCAGCCCGGCGACGCCGACACGGCCAACATCAGGAATCGCAATCACCCCGTCATCTTGCACGGTATATCCCTGACGGCGGTTTTGCGCAGCCAGAAGGCCAGACAATTCCTCAACCGTCGACCCGGCAGTTTGCGTTGCCAGCAACAGTACATCGCCAACGCCAATCCGGTAGGGGCCGGGGTTCACAGCAGGCGGAATGCGCACATTCAACTGGCCCGGGTTTTGTTCGGGTTCGAACACCGGCTCGGGCAGCGCCCCTGCACCGCGCAGGCTGCCGCCTCCGGCATATTGCGAAAACACCGCGGGCAGGCTGCGTGGCTGGTAATCCACCTGATTGGCCAGCAACGCATTTTCAGCGGTAATCGGCATAACCCGTACTTGCGATGAATCCGTGGCACCGCTTTGAACGGTGGGGCTGTGATAGATCACGCCACAGCCCGAAAGCGCAAAAGCAGCTGCGGCCGCGGCAATTAGCTGAAATCGCAAGGTTCAATCTCCGTTCCGTTCGGACCGCGCCAGAATTTGACACGTACGTCCGTTGACTGTTTAGGGCTTGTGGGCATTACGGGACAAGCCCGATCTGCAATGCGCCAGCTCCTTCGCTGACCCACTGGCGCGATTGCACAATTTCTGCGCCGCGCACCCAGTATAGGTTGGTGAACTGCGAGGCAGGGCCGACGCAGTCCTCTGACATCAAAGTTGCGGTGTATTGCGCACCGGCAAGGGTAAACTCCCGTGGCCCGGAATTGGTCACGTCACACACATAACTGCGAAACACGGTTTCGTTTTCGCCCCCTAGATAACTGTGAAACCGCTTGGCCTGCCCTTCTCGGCGGCCCAGAACCAGCGGCATCACCTGCGACAGGTCCGCCGTAATCAGGTCAAAGCTTATGCCGCGCGTGCCCTCCAGCATCCCTTGATGGGTGATAATGGAAACATCATCGGTGGTGATCCAAGTCGCGCGCCCGTCCCGCATGTTCAACAACAGCATCGGGGCAACCTTGCCAAACTCTTCAACCCCCACCAGCAGCCCGGGGCGCCCCTGCTGCAACAACAGCTGCGCGCGCGAGAAGGCACGGTTGATCTCGTCTTCGGAGCGGGTTTTGCCGCGCAATTCATCCAACTGGCTGGGTCCATCTTCCGAAGAACAGCCCATGCCCAACGCCAGCGCGCACAATCCTATGGCCTTCAGCAAAGGTTTCATCGCCAGAATTTCCCCCAGCTCTTTGCCAGCTCCGGATCGTGATAATCACGCGTAAGCCCATACAGACGGTTGCGCACATTCAGCCGTGCGCCGCCATCACGGGTGACCGGGCTGATCGACGTGCTAAAGCCACTTTTGGTGGGTTCGCCCGACAGAACCGACGTCGGGATCGTAATCCGGATGCCCTTGTCAAAAGAGCCCTCGCCGAAATCGCTGAACGGCACGTCCGTCAGGGTGAAATAGGCCCCGACCCGCACGCCATTGGCAAACTCGCGATCCAAGGCAAAGGTCGCGCCCCAATCCCCAGCCAGATACCGGCCCACATCGACCTGCGCCAGATAGCCATCGCCGAATTCGTAATAGGCCGACGCATGGCCGGTCACGATGTCATAGCTTTGAAAGCCAAGGCCAAGGTCGAAATCCCGCTGTTTGACATAGTTCAGTTCAACCCCAAAAGCCCAGGGGCCTGTGACGGGTTTCCAAAGGACTTCTCCGGAAATCCCACCATACATCCGCTCCAGATACCCTGCCGTCACGCGACCGTACAGGTTGGCGCCGGGGCGAAAGAAATATTCAGTCGTCAGATAGCTAAGCTCCAGTTCTGACTGGACTTCGTAAAGGCCGGAATCTGATCGCACGCGCGGCAGAACCGAGTTCGACGTCCGGGTGACTTCGTCAAGGTTGCCGATGATCGGCTGGCGCAGACTGCCCGAAAAGATCAAACCGGGGCGAGGGGTGTAGCTTAGATCGAACTGGGCGCCAAAATCGGCCCGCAGCGGGTTATCCGGGTCAAACAACGAGGGACGGAAGTAAGGCTTCACCCCATAGCTCAGGCGGGGGTACAGCCCCTCTATCGCCTCAACCGACACATCCGCTGCGTCTTCGATATCGGCCCGGACATATGACTTCCAGGCCCCGTCCAGTGCAAACTCCAGCTCTTCCAAATCATCCCGCTTCAGGGTGATTTTTGACTGTGGCTGCCCTTTTTCCACGGGCACGATCACGAAGGTTTCGACACTGGGCGGCAAGGTGTTGGCCATCACGCGTGCGGTGCGCCCCACAGCCTGCCCGCTGGCATCAAAACGCCGGTTGCGCAACAGGACGGTGGCGCTGGTCGGGGTCAGGTCAAACCCGTCCAGACGCAGCCCCTCGTTTTTCAACTCGGCCGCCAGCACATCTTTAAGCTGCTGCTCGCGGCGCGGCTCCTGCTGCCAGGTGTCGCCCCAGCTGGCTGCGGCCAGCGCGTTGCGTGGCGATATCGGTTCGGGGGATTCTTCGCGCCCGCCGGGATAGCTTGGCGTCTTGGGGTTGAAACCATAGGTCAGGTTCACCCCGAATTCCGAGCCATAAAGATAATACCCACCCAGCGTCCAGCCGTTTTCAAACTGATAGCTGGCGCCAAAGTTTAGCGGCGATTTATGGGTCAGCAGCCCCCGGCTTTCCTCGGCGCTATAATCATCTGATGAATACTCTGCCGTCAGCGTCAGCTTATCGGTTGCCTGCCACTGCACCCCGGCAAACAAGGCCGCATCGCCGCGAAACCACTGGTCAAAATCCAGCCGTCCCGTGGTGTTGATACCGCCTCCGTTGGCCGGGCGCGTTTCAAACCCGTCGTTCAGGATGCCCAAGGGGTTGGTGAACCCGTTGTAAGTGCCATAACGCCCCCAGCCGATCCCGACGGTGCCCGAAAAGCGCGGCGTGAAATGCTTGGAGGCCACAAGATATTCCGCCGCCAGAACACCGGTACCGCCAAAATCCTGAATCCCCACGGACACAGCCGGCTGATAGGCAGTTTCCTCAAGCAGCTGATAGCGTAAATCGAAACTACGGTCATAACGCGACTGACCGCCCGCATCGAAGTCACTGATGATCGAATACCGGAACGAGCCCGACAAACGCGGCGCAATCTGAAACGTCAGCGTGTATTTCGACGTCGGCCCAAAATGGCTGATCGTGGTCGACAGCTGACCATCAGGCTGTGCAAACCCTGTGGGCATGTCGATCAGACCAGAAGTCCCGTAGAATGAAAGAGACGGCGCCTCTTGCCCCATTGCCACACAGGGCGTCATGGCCATCCCGGCCAGACAGATGCGTATTGCCTTATGCATCACGTCGCACAGTCCTCACGTATTTCTGCCCAGCAGCTTCTACAGCAATCCGCTGGCTTGGCCAGTACGCCCAACGTCGTGTCCCCGCAATTCGAGACATTGTTGCAAAAACCTGACGCGCAACTGTGCACCGCGACAAAACCCGGCAAAAACGTGCCCAATCAGATCAGAATTTAAACAATTGCTTTGCAACGCCGGGGTGATTCCATCCAAAGGACGGCTTACCCCAGAATCACCCAATGGCTTGCGCGTGCGTGATGTAAGTGCCGCCCTTGCGGCGCTGGCGCGCATGAAAAAAGCGCCCAGCGAACCGGGCGCTTTCTAATTGATCACGAAATGGATCAGTCGATGATCGCGTTCAGCGTGGCCGAGGGACGCATGACCTTGGCTTTCAGTTCAACGCTGGGGTGGTAGTAGCCACCGATGTTGCCGTCTTGGCCTTGTGCTGCAACCAGTTCTGCCAGAATTGCCTCTTCACCGTCTGCCAGAGCTTTGGCGATGGGGGCGAATTCAGCGGCCAGATCAGCATCATCCGATTGCGCGGCCAGGGCTTCAGCCCAGTAACGAGCAAACCAATAATGGCTGTCTTTGTTGTCCGGCTCACCGGTCTTGCGGCTGGGCGAACGGTTGTTGTCCAGAATGCCCTGCGTCGCGGCTTCGGCAGCGGCGCCCAGAACACCAGCCTTGGCGTTCCCTTTGGCATCTGCCAGGAAGTTCAGGCTTTCGCCCAGCGCACAGAATTCCCCCATCGAGTCCCAACGCAGGTGGCTTTCCTGCACCAGCTGTTCAACGTGTTTGGGGGCCGAACCACCAGCGCCGGTTTCAAACAAACCGCCGCCTTTCATCAGCTTCACGATCGACAGCATTTTGGCCGAGGTGCCCAGCTCCAGAATCGGGAACAGGTCGGTCAGGTAGTCCCGCAGCACGTTGCCGGTGATGGCGATGCTATCGTTGCCAGCGGTGATGGTTTTCAGCGATTGCGCGGTGGCTTCACGCGGCGCCATGATCTGGAATTTGTCTGCAACACCAGCAGCTTCCAGTGCAGGCTTCACATATGCGATCAGCTGCGCGTCGTGGGCGCGGTTTGCGTCCAGCCAGAAGATCGCTTCCGAACCGGTCAGGCGCTGACGGTCCAGAGCCAGCTCGATCCAGTTCTCAATCGGGGCTTTCTTGGCCGTGCACGAACGCCAGATGTCACCGGCTTCCACGTCGTGGCTGTGCAGCGTGTCGCCATTGGCGGTCACAACGCGGATGGTGCCATCTGCGGGCGCCTGGAAGGTGGTCGGGTGCGAGCCGTATTCCTCGGCCTTCTGCGCCATCAGACCAACGTTGGCAACCGAGCCACAGGTGGTCACATCCAGCGCGCCGTTGGCTTTGAAGAAGTTGATGGTTTCGTCATAGACGGTCGCATAGCAGCGGTCGGGGATCACACAGTTGGTGTCGCCCTTGGCGCCGGTTTCGTCCCAGCCTTTACCACCGGCACGGATCACGGCAGGCATCGACGCGTCGATGATCACATCCGACGGCACGTGCAGGTTGGTGATGCCCTTGTCGGAGTCGACCATATACATGGACGGGCGATCCAAAGCTTCGATCTCGGCTTTGATCTCGGCAGCGTTGTCCAGCGTGTCGATTGCGGCCAGTACGGCACCAAGGCCCGAGTTCGGCGCGCCACCAGCGGCTTCAATCGCAGCACCGTGCTTTTCCCAAACCGAACCCAGCCAGGCTTTGACAGCGTAACCAAAGATGATCGGGTCGCTGACCTTCATCATGGTCGCTTTCATGTGCAGCGAGAACATGGTGCCATCGGCCATGGTGTCTGTGATGGCTTCGCCCAGGAAAGTTTCCAGAGCTTTGGCGCTCATGAAGGTCGCATCCGCAATGGTGCCTTCTTCCAGCGGCCAGCCGTCTTTCAGAACGGTGACAGCGCCGTCTTTGGCAACGAATTCGATCTTCGCGTCACCCGCTTGGGCAGCGGTGATGGTGGCCGAAACTTCGTTGGCATAGAAATCATTGCCCGGCATCGAGCTGACCTTGGTCTTGCTGTCTGCAACCCAAGCGCCCATCGAATGCGGGTTGTTCTGGGCATAGTTCTTTACAGCCTTGGCCGAACGACGGTCCGAGTTGCCTTCGCGCAGCACCGGGTTCACAGCCGACCCTTTGATGGTGTCGTAACGGGCGCGGATCTCTTTTTCCGCGTCGGTCTGCGGATCCTCGGGGTAGCTGGGGATGTCATAGCCCTGCCCCTGCAGTTCGGTCACCGCGGCCACCAGCTGGGGCACCGAAGCCGAGATGTTGGGCAGCTTGATGACGTTAGCGCCAGGGGTTTTCACCAGATCACCCAGTGCCGCCAGATCATCCGACTGACGCTGATCTTCGGTCAGGTTTTCGGGGAAGGTCGAGATGATACGGCCAGCCAGCGAAATGTCAGGCGTCCCAACAGTGATTCCAGCGGCCGAAACGAACTTGCGGATAATGGGCAGGAACGAAGCCGAGGCCAGCTCGGGCGCTTCGTCTACAATGGTATACAATAGATCTGGTTTCGAGATATCGGCCATTTTATTTACCTTTTTTCTTCGAGTCAGGAAGCTTTGATGCGCGCAACTGCGGCAAGGGGTATCAGTTCCGCGATGCCGGGCGCGTTTGCGTCCGAAAAAGACGGGCTACGCGCATCCCATACCGCAGCGCGGCAAAAAGATCAATTCGTCGATTGCGCAATCATGGTGGTAAAAGCGATCTGTGCAGCGCAGCACGCCCCAAGCGCGCAGCCTCGCCCGAATCGCGATCACCCCCTATCATGGGACCGTACCTGACCCGGAGGCACCTATGCCCGTCGTCAAACCCCTGCTTGTGGCCTGCGCTGTTACCCTGGCCCTGCCTGCGCCCAGCTTCGCGCAGACCTGGAAAGAGATCATCGAACAACGCCGCGAGGAACGGCGTGACAAAATCATCGCCGAAGCGAAAGCCAAAGCGCGGGCCAAGATCGAAGCCGCCGTCGCCGCCAAAGTGGCGCAGGCCCAGCGCGCCCTGACCTATTTCGGCTTTGATGCCGGCCCCGCCGACGGCAAGCTGGGCGATCAGACCAAGATGGCAATCGAAGACTTCACCGCTTATCTGGGCTACCCGCCCCTGCCCATCATTGGCCCCATCCAGATCGACTATCTGATGGCCGTGCAAAAGCTGGCACAATCTCCTGATTCTGAAACCTCGGCCCGGTTGCAGGATTTGGGCGGCGCCCCGCAGGCCCTGCTGCGCAGCTATATGGCGGACCCGATCAAAGCCGTGCATCCTGACCCTGCCAAGCTCAAAACCCGCAACATACAGATGCTGTTAAAACTGATGGGCCATGATCCCGGCAAGGTGGACGGCGCCATGGGCCCCGCCACCCGCGCGGCGATTGATGCCTGGCGCGCGGCCAATGGCTCGGAGGCGACTGGCGCGTTGTCAAACGCCGAGAAAGTCGCCCTTCAACTGGAAAGCTGGCGCAACACGGTGGCCAATGTGCCCATGACCGCCGCCCTGCGCCCGCCGCGCGAGTCCGAAGCCAATCTGCTGGCGACCCTGCCCGATGGCCCACCTGCCGCGCTGGCTGTTTTGCCGCTTTTCTATGCCTCAGACGACACTGCGCTATTGGTGCTGCCCCAAGGCGATCCGGCCAATTGCGCCACCACGATCTGCACCACCATTCTCTATCACCCGCAGGGCGATGCCATATTGGAACTGGGGCGTTTCAAATTTTCCGGCGATCTGGAAATGGGCACCGGGTATTACGGCGGCATGCGGGATTTGTGGATCGACGGCTGGCTATACCGCTGGACCGGCACCGCCTATGACCGCGACAAAGATCTGGCCGCCACGGCCGATCGCCCGGCGGAAACCACAGCTTTAACCAACATGGATTTCAGCGATTTCGATCTGGAGAATCTGGATTTGGACGGTTTGATCGCCCAATAGCACCACAGTATCAAAAAAGGGGGGAATGGTGGGTCGTGAGAGGCTCGAACTCCCGACATCTTCGGTGTAAACGAAGCGCTCTACCAACTGAGCTAACGACCCGATGGCGCGTCTTCTATCGCGGGGGTGCGGGGGTTTGCAAGAGCCGATTTTCAGAAATCTGCAATTGCCGCCAATCCACGGCTTGATAGACTGCCCGCATGACCGCGAAAGACCTGATCCAAGCCCTGAATTTACAACCTCACCCCGAAGGCGGCTGGTTCGCCGAAACCTGGCGCAGCCCGGACACGGCCCACGGCCGGTCGGTGGGAACGGCGATCTACTACCTGTTGGAATCGGGCCAAAGCAGCCACTGGCACCGGGTCGATGCCGATGAGGTCTGGCACTTTTATGCCGGTGACCCGTTGATTCTATCCATATCCGAATATGACAACGGCCCCGCGGCCGAACATGTTCTGGGTACGAATCTGTCGGCAGGACAGCGGCCACAATTCATTGTGCCCAAAGGATTTTGGCAAGCTGCCCGCCCGATGGGCGCTTTCACACTTGTCGGCTGCACCGTTGCCCCCGGCTTTGAATTTTCGGGGTTTGAACTGGCCCCAAAAGGCTTTGAAATCCCCACAAAATAAGCGCCAAATACAGGGTCGTAGAAATGGTCACCACAACTGCCTAATTTTTGGACATTGGTCTGAGAGACCTTCGTCCAATACGCGGAATTCCGCCACTCCCCTACCCTTTCGCGGCGCTGGTTTCCGAAGTCGGGAGGACCCCGGAACGATCAGCGCACTCATTTTCGGGAGGAATGAAATGAACCTTATTAACGCACTTGCAATCTCGATCGGCGCGCTTGCCGCTGTCGCCACCTGGCTCTGCCTTGGCAACTCTTTCGGGCTTCAGGTCTGGGCGCTGTTTGTGGGCTGGGGCAGCTTCTATCACACCGGCGGTGGCAATGACGGCTTCGTCAAATCCGCCATCAACCACAGCTGGGGCATGCTGGTTGCAGCCATCGCCCTGTTTGTCGTGGCAACGGTTGGCGGCTCCGTCATCGTAACCTCGGTCATCGTTGGCCTGTCGGTCGTCGTTCTGGTGCTGGGCGCACATATCCCTGCGCTGTCGACCATTCCGGCTGCTGTGTACGGCTATGCGTCGACCGCAGCTTTCGCGCTGCTGACCGGCGTTGCGCTGGGAGACGTGGCCGCGCTTGGCAAAGCGGCGATCATGGTTCTGATCTCGCTGGTCATCGGTAATGCCTTTGGCTTCGTATCCGAGAAAATCGCTGGTGCGATGGCCGCAAAGGCTGAACCCGCCGAATAATCGGTCTTGGGGTGGCCGCACAGGCCATCCCATCCCCCCGCGCATTCCGTATGCATGGGATGTGCATCAGATGTGCATGGGTTGTGTATCGCCAGTTTTCGCCCCTCAGGGCCGGCTGATTTGCCCGCCCCCAACCGCCGCAGCAACCCCCGTGGTTGACGGGCACGAGGTCGGCAAGCCGCGCATGACCCGCACTGCCAGATAGGCAAAGGCCTGCGCTTCCAGCATATCGCCATCCAGCCCGGCCGCTTCGACAGGCTCTACCGGGCAATCCAGCGCCACTTTCAGCATCCGCATCAAAACCGGGTTCTTGCGCCCACCACCAGTGACCAAAATCCGCCCGGGCGGGCGGGGGCAATGCTCCACCCCTTGCATCACCGCTGCTGCCGACATCGCCGTCAGGGTGGCGGCGGCATCGGCATCGGGCAGTTCACGTACCAGCTCCATCATCTCGGGAAAAGCATTCCTGTCTAATGACTTAGGCGGAACGCGCCCAAAATACGGGTCCATCAGAAACAGCTCCAAAGCGCTGTTGGCAACCTGCCCCTGCGCGGCCAGCCTGCCCCCTTCATCCATCTCTGCCCCCAACCGATCCTGCATCAGATCGTTGATCGGCGCGTTGGCAGGGCCGGTATCAAAGGCCAATAAGGCACCAGCGTCCTCGGGTTTATCCTTGGTTGGATCAATCCATGTGATGTTGCCCACCCCGCCAAGGTTCAGAAACGCCAAGGGCACCTGTGCCCCCATCCATTTGGCGCAGGCAAAGTGGAAAAACGGGGCCAGCGGTGCACCTTCGCCGCCCATCTCTATGTCATTGCTGCGAAAACCCCATACCACAGGCACGCCTAAAGCCCGCGCTAAAACAGCGCCCTCGCCCACCTGATGCGTCCCCCGACCACGCGGCTCATGGGCCAATGTCTGGCCGTGAAACCCGACCAGATCAACGCCGCTAAACCCTTGTAAAACCTCAACATGAGCGGCCTCCGCAACCCGCGCTGCGGTATCGGCGCGCGGCTCTCCGGGCCAGGCCCCCAATGCGTCGGCCAGCGCCGCGCGCTCTGGCGGGGCGTAAGCGCGATAGGCCGTTTCACCAAAGCCAAACAGGGTCTCGCCATCGGTTTCCACCACCGCGGCATCCACGCCATCCAGCGATGTTCCAGACATCGCCCCAAGCGCCCGAACCGACCTAGATTCCAACATCCGCTTCCCCTTCACGCAACGCACCGCTATAGGAGTGACCCAAAGCAGCCCCGTGGACAAGAGACCGATGACCTACCACCCCAAATCAGAGTTCCTGCGCGTGATGATCGAACGTGGCTTTCTGGCCGACTGCACCGATTATCAAGCCCTTGATGATGCCCTGACAGCAGGGGTGGTCCCCGCCTATATCGGCTATGACGCCACCGCCGCGTCGCTCCACGTGGGGCACCTGCTCAACATCATGATGCTGCGCTGGCTGCAAAAGACTGGCCACAAGCCGATCACCCTGATGGGCGGCGGCACCACCAAGGTGGGCGATCCGTCTTTCCGTTCCGATGAACGCCCCCTGCTTGGTCCCGAACAGATCGACGCCAATATCGAGGGCATGCAACAGGTCTTCGCCCGCTATCTGGACTACGGCAATGGCGACGCGGACGCGATCATGCTTAACAATGCCGAATGGCTGGATGAGCTGAACTACCTCGATTTCCTGCGCGACATCGGCCGCCACTTCAGCGTCAACCGGATGCTGAGCTTTGAAAGCGTCAAATCCCGGCTGGATCGCGAACAGTCGCTCTCGTTCCTCGAATTCAACTACATGATCCTGCAAGCCTATGATTTCCTTGAGCTAAACCGCCGCTACGGTTGCCTGCTGCAAATGGGCGGCTCGGACCAATGGGGCAATATCGTCAACGGCATCGACCTGACGCGTCGCGTGCTGGACCATGAAATCTACGGCCTGACCTCGCCGCTGCTGACCACTTCGGATGGGCGAAAGATGGGCAAATCGCAAGGCGGCGCCGTCTGGCTGAACGCCGAAATGCTCAGCCCGTATGAGTTCTGGCAGTTCTGGCGCAACACCACCGACGCCGACGTGGGCCGGTTCCTCAAGCTCTACACCGAACTGCCGGTTGACGAATGCGACCGATTGGGCGCGCTGTCCGGCTCGGACATCAACGACGCCAAGATTATTCTGGCGAATGAGGTCACCACCCTGCTGCACGGCGCAGACGCCGCCAAGGCCGCCGAAGCCACCGCCCGCGAAGTGTTTGAAAAAGGCGGGGTGGGCGACGACCTGCCCACTCTGGACCTGACAACCGCTGATCTGGGAGATGGCATCTCGATTGTGCAGCTGATCGTCAAATCGGGCCTCGCCAAATCCGGCAAAGAGGCCAAACGCCTGATTGCCGAAAACGGCGCCAAACTGAACGACGAGCCGCTGACCAATGCCGGGCTGATGATCGACGCTGCGGCACTGGCCGATCCGATCAAACTCAGCGCCGGCAAAAAACGCCACGCGCTGGTGCAGCTCAACGGCTGATCCAGACGCCCACAGCAAAACAGCGCCCGAAGCGGCGCTGTTTTGGATATCTCTCGTGGCCCACAGGGCCACTCAATTTGACAGCATCCACTGACCCTCCGGCCAGAAGGCGTGAAACGCAAAAGCGAACATCACGTCATGGGGCACATCGCGCCCCTGCCCGTCGCGCACCCGGATCGTGCCAACTTCCTTACCCTTGGCAATCGATGGTGCATCCAGCGCCGAGGCTTGCCCCGCGCGCCAACTGATCACCACGCCAGCCTCAGATATCTCTCCCGCCTTGGCCAGCCGTTCCATCGGCCAGGCCCGATCTCCGACACGCACCACCCGCATCAAAGCCGGAACGCCGTGCGGCGGCGCTTCGCCAGTGTATAAAAACGGCCGCTTTGAGCTGTCATAATTTACGTAAGGATTCTGGCCATAACGGCGCGGCCAGTCGGGCTGATCCATCACCTGCGCGCCCGGGTGGGCGTCTTTGAATTGCGCCCAGCTTTCCATCCAGCTGGGCAGTTGTCTTAGCTCGCGCCCGGTGAAATGCCCGGCAATCCCGGTTGCGGTCGCCTGCTGCCACCAGCTTTCGGTCTGGCGATCATACATCACCATGTCCGAATTGCGCAGCTTGCCTGACACGCCGAACTCCAGAATGCCTTCGTCGACGCGCCGGTCAAACACCAGTGCCGAATTGCACAGCGGGCAAAAGGTCACCGCCACCGGCACCCCGCCCACGGTATCATTCACAATCTCATGCCATGTCAGATAGCGGATCGGATAGGCCCGCACCTCGGGCCCGATCTTCACCGTGATCACCGGCTCACGCGGGTTCAGGCGGGTTTCATCAGCCAGGTCGATGAACGAAGGATTCTGGATCGACGGGATGCCATCCTTGGGCGGCCCGCCTGACCGGATTTCTGCCCAGTTTTTTACCGTTGTGTTGGTGAAGTCGGTATCTGGCCACTCATGTCGCCAAAACGCGGGGTCGGCCAGTGCCGCGCTGGCACAGAACACTGCCAAGGCAAAAGTGGTTATGAAACGCATCGGGGCGGCCCTCCCTGCCATCCGGATTCAGAATGACAGGCAGGACCGCCCCAGCATAGCCCCGTTCACACGGGTTTGAGCAGGATTTACTCGGCCGTGGCCGTCTTGATCACATCAGGCGCACCCACGACGGCGCCATTGGGGCCCGCGCCACGTTTGATCTGATCCACAACATCCATACCCGAGGTCACCTTGCCCACAACCGTATATTGCCCGTTCAGGAAGTAGCCCGGATCGAACATGATAAAGAACTGCGAATTGGCCGAATTCGGGCTTTGCGAGCGCGCCATGCCCACGACACCGCGGTCATAAGGCACATCTGAAAACTCGGCAGGCAGGTTGCCAAGGTCCGAGCCACCGGTGCCCGCCAGACGCATGTTGAAGTCTTTGTTGATATTGCCGTTCTTCACGTCGCCCGTTTGCGCCATGAAACCGTCAATCACACGGTGGAACACCACCCCATCATAGGCGCCTTCCTTGGCCAGCGTCGCGATGCGTTCAGCGTGCAGGGGGGCCACGTCTTCGAGCAGGTCGATGACGACGGTGCCGTTCGCCTCACCCTCGATGGTCAGGGTCAGGGTCGTGGCCTGCGCGGCGCTGGCCAGCCCCAGCGCGGCCACAGCCGTAAGAAACGGTTTATACATCAGCTGCCACCTTCATCGAGATCATCTGATCGGGCTTCGCGGGCGGCTCGCCCCGCACGATAGCGTCGACATGCTCCATGCCTTCAACCACGCGGCCATAGACCGTGTACTGACGGTTCAGAAAGTGGTTGTCGCTGAAGTTGATGAAGAACTGCGAGTTGGCCGAGTTCGGGTTGGCCGAACGGGCCGCCCCCAGGGTGCCGCGATCATGTGGAATGCCCGAGAATTCCGCTGGCAGGTCTTTCATATCCGAACCGCCAGTGCCCGCGCGGGCCATGTTGAAATCCTTGTTGGTGTTGCCGTGCTGCACGTCGCCCGTCTGCGCCATGAAGCCGTCAATCACACGGTGGAACACCACGCCATCGTAGGCGCCAGCGCGGGCCAGCTCTTTGATGCGGTCGCAATGCATCGGCGCGATGTCGGGCAGCAGCTCGATGGTGACGGTGCCGTCTTTCAGCTCGATCAGGATGGTGTTTTCGGGGTCTTTGATCTCGGCCATTGCCGGTCCTCCATTCATTTTCGCGCCGGAGCCTAGAGCGGACGCCTGCCAAAGGAAAGGGGATTTCGCGGATGTGCTGTTGACGATACCGGGAGGAATAGGGTCAATGGGCCAAACCGATTGCAAAAGGATGGATCCATGGGCTGGAAAACCCTCGACGCACTGGAAATGGCTGGCAAAACCGTGCTGGTTCGGGTGGATATCAATGTACCGGTCGAAGATGGCAAGGTTACAGACGCCACCCGGATCGAACGCATTGTTCCCACCGTCAAAGATATTCTAAGCGCCGGGGGCAAGCCGGTTCTGATGGCGCATTTCGGCCGCCCCAAGGGCAATGTCGTGCCCGAGATGAGCCTCAAGATCACCATCCCCGCGCTGGAAGCCGCATTAGGCTGCGGTGTCGTGTTCGCAGATGACTGTATCGGTGTCCCCGCAAAACAGGCCGTCGCCGCCATGTCCGAGGGCGACGTTTTGCTGCTGGAAAACACCCGCTTTCATGCGGGCGAAGAAAAGAACGACCCGGTCATGTCTGCCTCTTTGGCGGCGCTGGGGGATTACTATGTGAATGATGCGTTTTCAGCCGCGCACCGCGCCCATGCATCGACCGAAGGCATCGCGCGTTTGCTGCCTTCGGCGGCGGGCCGTTTGATGGAGGCCGAGCTGAGCGCGCTGGAAGGCGCCTTGGCCAAGCCCGAACGCCCCGTGGTGGCCGTGGTGGGCGGCGCCAAAGTGTCAACCAAGCTGGATCTGCTGGGCAATCTGGTGGCCAAGGTTGATCATCTGGTCATCGGTGGTGGCATGGCCAACACCTTTTTGGCGGCTCAGGGCGTGGGCGTCGGCAAATCGCTGGCCGAACATGACATGGCCGACACCGCGCGCGAGATCCTGACCAAAGCCGAGGCTGAGGGTTGCGAGATCATCCTGCCGCGCGACATCGTTGTGGCGCGCGAGTTTAAAGCCAACGCCGATCATGAAACCGTTTCGGTGGATGCCTGCCCGTCGGATGCGATGATTCTGGACGCCGGTGCGGCGACGGTCGATTACATTAAAACCGTGATCGCAGGGGCCAAAACCCTGATCATGAACGGCCCGCTGGGCGTGTTTGAAATGGAGCCTTTCCAGACCGGCACCTTCACCATGCTGGACGCCATTGCCGAGGCCACAAACGCCGGCAATCTGGTGTCCGTCGCAGGGGGCGGTGACACCGTGGCGGCGATCAACGCGTCGGGCCACGCCCCGGACTTCAGCTATATCTCGACCGCGGGCGGTGCCTTCCTTGAATGGATGGAAGGCAAAACTTTGCCCGGTGTTGCAGCACTCGAAGGGTAAGCGGCGCGAAACACGCGGCGTTAGCGTCACCATAATTGAAACCCGGGGGCAGCTCGCCTATCACGACAGCGATTGGGCGGCCCGCCCTGAAAAGACCACTTACAGTGCGAGAATTTGATATGCCCAACCCTGCCCAAACCGAGCAAATGACCTCTGGCGATGGATTCATCGCAGCGCTTGACCAAAGCGGTGGTTCCACCCCCAAAGCCCTGCGCCTTTATGGTGTAGAAGAAAGCGCTTACAGCTCGGACGCTGAAATGTTCGACCTGATCCACGGGATGCGCTCGCGCATTGTGAAATCGCCCGCCTTCACCGGTGAAAAGGTGATCGGCGCGATCCTGTTTGAAATGACCATGGACCGCGACATCGACGGTACGCCCACCGCCCAGTACCTGTGGGAAACCAAGAAGGTCGTTCCCTTCCTGAAAGTCGACAAAGGTCTGGAAGACGGCGCCAATGGCGTAAAGCTGATGAAACCCATGCCCGAACTGGACGCCACGCTGGAACGTGCCGTTGCAAAGGGCATCTTCGGCACAAAGATGCGTTCGGTCATTGATGCGGCGAACGCCGAGGGCATCAAAGCCATCGTCGCCCAGCAGTTCGAAGTGGGCATGCAGATCATTGGCCACGGGTTGATGCCGATCATCGAACCCGAAGTGACCATTTCGATCGACGACAAGGCCGAGGCCGAAGAGATCCTGCTGGCCGAGATCAAAGCCCAGCTGGACGCCATGGATGACGACAAGCAGGTGATGTTGAAGCTGACCCTGCCGACCAAGGCCAACCTGTATCAGCCGCTGATCGACCACCCCCGTGTGATGCGCGTTGTCGCCCTGTCGGGGGGCTACAGCCGTGATGACGCAAACGAGAAACTGTCGAACAACGCTGGCATGATCGCCAGCTTCTCGCGCGGGTTGACCGAAGGGCTAAGCGCCCAGCAATCAGACGCCGAGTTCGACACCATGCTTGGCAGTGCGATTGACAGCATCTACGCGGCCTCTGTCGCGGGTTGATCACCGTTCACAACGCAATTCAAAGGGGGGCCTCGCGGCCCCCCTATTCATTTTTGCAAAGCCGGTTTGCGCAGATAGGTGAACGATATGGGTTCCGCCAAACGGCATTCGGGTCTAAGGGGAGTTATAACAACCCCGGGGACAGTAATGGATAACCTGCGCGGCATCTTTTTCATGGTGCTTTCCATGGCGTTTTTTGCGCTTGAGGATGCTTTTATCAAGCTGACGGCTCAGACCATGCCCACCGGGCAGGTGCTTGTCCTGCTGGGCGGTGCCGGCGCATTGGTGTTTGCCGTTTTGGCGCGATCCAGGGGGTTGCGGTTGTGGTCGCCCGAGCTGATGAGCGGCCCCTTCATGATCCGCAACCTGTGCGAGGTGATCGGCACATTCGGCATGGTTACAGCCATCGTCATGGCCCCCCTGTCCACCGTCGCAGCGATTCAACAGGCCACGCCGCTGGTCGTCACCGCCGGGGCAGCGCTGTTTCTGGGCGCGACTGTTGGCTGGCGACGCTGGCTGGCTTCGGCTGTTGGGCTGTGCGGCGTTTTGCTGATCATTCGACCCAGCCCCTCCGGGATCGAACCCGGCATGCTTTACGCCGTTCTGGGCATGTTAGGGCTGGCGGCGCGTGATCTGGCGGTCCGCAAAGTCCCCGCAACGACCCCGTCGCTCATCCTTGCGATGTACGGGTTTGGCTCGGTTGTACCAGCGGGGCTGTTGATGATGCTGTTTGGCGAAGGGCTTGGCCCGGTGACGCTAAACAATGGGCTGTCGCTGGCAGCGGCGCTGGTTGTCGGTGTGACGGCCTATTACGCGCTGGTCGTTGCCACCCGCACCGGCGAGATCGCTGTGGTCACCCCGTTCCGCTATACCCGGATGCTGTTCGCCCTGATGACCGGGATTTTCATGTTTTCTGAGCGCCCCGACTCGCTGACCTTGCTGGGGGCGGTGATCATTATCGGCTCGGGCCTGTACACGATCTGGCGCGAAAGGCGGCGTTGACCGCGCCCTCAAACCAACACAACGACTGTGTCAGCGATAACACGCCCCGAATTGGAATCTGTTAGCGATAACAGGTCTGGTTGAATCACCCCCCATCCCTGCTATAGAGGCGCCAACGAATTATCATGCTTCGAGGGACTACCATGAGCATCATCATCGACATCATCGGCCGCGAGATTCTGGAC
>NZ_AQQY01000007.1 GCF_000671395.1 Actibacterium atlanticum
GGCGAAACCGAAGACGCCACCATCGCCGACCTGGCCGTGGCGACCAACTGTGGCCAAATCAAAACCGGCTCACTGTCGCGTTCGGACCGTCTGGCGAAATACAACCAGCTGATCCGCATCGAGGAAATGCTGGGCGAAACCGCTGAGTACGCGGGTCGTTCGATCCTGAAGTGATCCGAATTTTTCGTTAAAAATTCGAAGCCCCGCTGGCAACAGCGGGGCTTTATTTTTTGCAGGCCAGTGCGTTTTGGAAACTGCTTGGGCCGGTGTGCGGGCCAATATCGCGCGCGCGCAACGTCCCGTCCGACAGAGTCGTCGCCATCACACGAGACCAATCCGCATTGGCGGTGATCAGCTCGGGCCCCTGCCCGCAATCGCGCACACCGCCGGAAATGAAATCTTCGCCAATGCGGTGGTTCGTCAGCCCGTCACGCTCGGCGACCAGCTCTAGCTTGCCGTTCTTATAGCGCCACACGCGCATCAGGCGGGCCAGATGCGGACGGTCGATATAGGCGATTTCAATATAGCCATCGCCATCCAGATCGGCGGCACCAATGGGCGCCAGCCAACGGTTGGTGCGCCCGATGTTGGGCGTGGCGGCCGCCAGTTTGCCGCGCCGGTCATAAATCGCCAGACGCGCGCCCAGTTTGACGTCACTTTGAACGGTGATCACTTCGGGCAGGCCATCGCCATCGACATCCACCAGACGTGGGGCGATGTCCTCAAACACCTGACCTTCGGGCAATACCACCCCTTTGGGGCAGGTGATCCGGCTGGTGTCACCTGCCTGACGCACATGGATGGCCAGCTCTTTGGTGTCGCGCAGCGGGCCCATGATGTTGTGACCATATTCCGAGGTCAAAACATCAAAGCCCGCATGCATCACCAGCTGTGCATCGGCGGCGATCCAGTTTTCGTGCTGTCCGCGCGGCGCTGTGTTGCTGAAGGTGACCTCGGCAAAGCGCCCGGGCAGGCCGATCCCATCGGTGATGGCATCGCAGGCCTGCGCGCCAGAGGCCACAAGCGCGGCCATCCCGGCAAGGAAAGCGCCGCGCAAAAGCATTAGATCTGGCGTTCGGGAAGTTGCACCACCAGACCGTCCATATCCTCGGTGACGGTGATCTGGCAGGTCAGGCGCGAGCGCCCGGCTTCGGGCTGGAAGGCAAAATCCAGCATGTCCTGCTCCATGGATTCCATATCGCCGGCTTTGGCATACCAATCGCCATCAATATAGGCGTGGCATGTCGAACAGGCGCAAGCCCCCCCACAATCGGCCTCGATCCCCGGTACATTGTTGTCACGCGCGCCTTCCATGACGGTCAGCCCTGCGGCCACGTCCACTTCGTGCTTGGTTCCATTGTGCTCGACATAAGTAATCTTGGCCATCTTGCCCTCTGGTCGTCTGATTCAAGTCCACCCCCAGATAATGCGCGCCCGCCCGATTTGCCAGTCCCGTAGCAAGATTGGGCTTCGCACTTTCTTGGGCGTGACAAAAGAGCTATGATAGAAGGCAATCAGGCCCCTCAGAGCCTTGGCAGAGCAGACAGATATGATCACCCGCCCTACCCTTGTGGCCCTTGCGGCCGCTATCAGCCTTACGGCCTGCCAGAACAGCCTGTCTGGCGCGGGCGTCACACGTCTGGAAGACGGGCAGCTCACGCACAGCCATGACACCCCGCCCCCCGGCGCCAAACCCGGCACCTGCTGGGGTACAGACGTGACCCCGGCTGTGGTGGAAACCGTGACGGAACAGGTTCTGTTGCAACCCGCCCAAGTCACCTCGGACGGGGCGGTGATCGCCCCTGCCCTGTACAAGACCGAAACCCAGCAACGCATCGTGCGTGAACGGCGTGAGATTTGGTTTGAGACGCCCTGTGACGGCCAGATGGACGCCGAGTTCATTGCCACGTTGCAGCGCGCGCTACAGGCCCGCGGGCATTATCGCGGGCCGATCAGTGGTGAAGTGAACACCGCCACCAAACGTGCGGTGCGCAGGTTTCAGTCAGAACAGGGGCTGGACAGCGGAATTCTGTCTATGGCGGCAGCGCGCCAACTTGGCATCGTAGACTATGACTTCAATGAATAGGGGCGCCCAAAGGCGCCCCTGAAACTGTTTGGTGTCTTGCGCGTTTACTCTTCGTCGATCGAGATCGCAACGAAACGCGGCTCGCCCTGACGGCGGATCAACAGCAAGAGCGACTTGCGTCCTGCCTCTTTTGCCTCGCCGATACGATCCTGGAACTCAGCGACCGCAGAAACTTTCTGCTGCCCAGCTTCGGTAATCACGTCACCGGCACGCAGACCTTTTTCATAGGCCGCGCTGGACTCGTCGACATTGGCAACCACAAGGCCCTCCATGCCGTCGGGCAATTCCAGTTGCGCGCGCATTTCATCGGTGATCGGGGTCAGGGTCATGCCCAAAACATCCGTCTCTTGCGGCTCTTCCTGGGGTACAGGCTGCACGGCAGGGACCGCGTTTTCAGCCGTTTCACGACGGCCCAGCGTGATCTTCAGCGTCTGGGTCTTGCCCTCGCGGAACACAACCACGCGCACCGAAGTACCTACGGCAGAGTTGCCGACCATGCGCACCAGTTCGCGGGTATCCGCCACGTCAGTGCCATCAAACGACATGATCACATCACCCGACAGGATACCGCCCTCTTTGGCGGGGCCTTCTGGCACGTCGGTCACCAAAGCGCCCGAGGCGCTTTCCAGACCAATGGCTTCGGCCACATCCGGGGTCACATCCTGAATGCGCACACCCAGCCAGCCGCGGCGGGTCTCACCGAACTCTTTGAGTTGATCCACAACGTTGGTCACCACATTGGACGCCATCGAAAAACCGATGCCGATGGACCCACCATTCGGAGACAGGATTGCGGTGTTAACGCCGATCACTTGACCGTCGGTATTAAACAGCGGCCCGCCCGAGTTGCCCCGGTTGATCGCCGCATCGGTCTGGATGAAGTCATCATAGGTGCCCGACAGAGCACGGTTGCGGGCGGATACGATCCCGGCAGAAACCGAGAAACCCTGTCCCAGCGGGTTGCCCACGGCCATCACCCAGTCACCGACACGGGCCAGATCACTGTCGCCAAAAGGCACGAACGGCAGCGGTTGATCGCTTTCGACCTTCAACAGCGCGATATCGGTTTTTGGGTCGGTACCAACAACTGTTGCCTCCAGTTCTTTGCCCGAGAAAAATTCGATGGTGATTTGATCGGCTTTCTCGATGACATGGTTGTTGGTGACGATGAACCCATCCTCGGAAATCACAAAGCCCGACCCAAGCGCCTGACTGCGGCGTTGACGGGGCTGATCACCATTGGGGTCCATGAAGTCACGGAAGAAATCTTCGAACGGAGAACCATCTGGCAGCTGAGGCCCTGGCCCCGCCGAGGTCTCCACGGTGGTCGATGTGGTGATGTTCACCACCGAAGGGCTGACCTGTTCGGCCAGATCCGCAAAGCTTTCGGGCATGCCGCGCGCGGTGGCGGCCATGGCCTGCGCAAGCACCAGCACGGCCCCCAACGCCATCACCCACATAAGGCGCATACGGCTTTGATGCTGAGCCTGCTCGGCAGGGATGGAAATGGACTTGGCTTGCAAATCAGAACCCTCCTGTTCTTGTTGGTATGGGCACGGCACTGCCGGCGCCCGCAATCTGCTTCTTCTTCACATGGGAAGCATGATCACATAATCAAACTTTTCACCGAAACTTCACGCGAGTGTGAAGGCCCCGGGCTTACGCCCACCTTCTCAGGTGCCAAGGCTTTGGGCAAGCCAAACCAAAGCAACACCCGCACCAATTGCCAACAATCCGATCAGTCTGCGGGTGTCTGGCGGGATGTCTTCAATCGCTTTGATCAGGTCTTCCAAACGCGAAGGGGCCAGTGCGAACACCAGCCCCTCGAAGACAAGGACCAAACCAATGGCCAGTATCAATGTGCCCATCAGGGGCGCTCGGCCTGTTTCAGGTACTCAAAGAATTCACTGTCAGGCGACAGCACCATCGACGAGTTGCCCCCCTGCAGCGCGCGGCTGTAGGCGGTCAGAGACCGGTAGAATTCAAAGAATTCCGTGTCGGCACCATAGGCTTCGGCAAAGATCGCGTTGCGTTCAGCATCTGCTTCACCACGTACGATTTCAGACTGACGGTTGGCTTCGGAAACCAGTTCCACCACCGTCCGGTCGGCCTGTGCACGCACACGCTGCGCGGCTTCTTCACCGCGTGCGACCTCGTCTGCGGCCTCGCGTTCCCGTTCAGCCCGCATCCGGGCAAAGGTGGCGGCAAGGTTTTGCTCTGGCAGGTCGGTGCGTTTCAGACGTACGTCGATCACCTCAAGCCCCAAACCGCGGGCTTCGGCAATGGCGGCGTTCCGAATACGCAGCATCAGCGCGAAACGGTCCGAGCTGAGGATATCGTTCGAGCTGACCGAACCCAAAATTTCCCGGGTTTCCGAACGCAGGATCGAATCCAGACGACGCCCGGCGATTTCAATCGCCTGATCGCCCGAGGCACCAGTAGCCTCGCGGAACTGGTTCACATCGGCGATGCGATAGCGCGCGAAGGCGTCCACAACCAGACGACGGTCATCCAGCGGGGTCACTTCCAGCGGGTCAACATCGCGGCTCAGGATACGGTCATCATAATAGACAACGGTCTGGATCGCCGGGATTTTGAACGCCAGCCCCGGCTCTTCTTTAACCGCAACAACCCGGCCAAACTGAAGTACCAGCGCTTTTTGCGTTTCCGAGACGATGAACACCGAGGACAACAGCCCGGCAATCACCAACACCACGATGGGCAGAAGGAATGTGGTCTTTTTCATGATCAGTTCCCCCCAGCCGGCTTACGCAGCTCGTTCAGCGGCAGGTAAGGCACAATACCCTGTCCCCCCTCGGCCTGATCATCCAGGATGATCTTGTCTACGTCGCCCAGCACCTGCTCCATGGTTTCAAGGTACAGACGCTTACGTGTCACTTCAGGCGCTTTGCGATATTCGTTCAGAACGGCGGTGAAACGGCTGGCTTCACCTACAGCTTCGTTAACGACCTGCGCGCGATAGGCTTCGGCCTCTTCCAGTTTCTGAGCGGCTTCACCACGGGCCCCTGCTACAACGCGGTTGGCATAGGCATCCGCCTGCTTTTCCAAACGGTCGCGTTCCTGTTCAGCAGCCTGAACTTCACGGAAGCTGTCGATCACTTCGCGCGGCGGGTCGGCCTTGTCAAAGTTCACACGCACAACGTTCATCCCACTGTCATAGCTGTCCAGCGTCGACTGGATCAGTTCTTTCAGGCGTTCAGCGATCTGACCACGGTCGCGGTTCAGGATCGGTGCCAGATCGGACTGAGCGATGATTTCACGCATGGCCGATTCCGACACGGCGCGGATCGTGGTGCGCGCATCGCGCAGGTTGAACAGGAACTTGGCAGCATCGTTGATGTTCCAGACGACCTGAAAATCAATGTCGACGATGTTTTCGTCGCCGGTCAGCATCAGGCCCGCATCCGCGCCCGCACTGCTCACCCCGATATCTTCGGTCTGTTCACGCGTCACCGGCAGAACCTGACGGGTCACAATCGGCCAAGGCGCAAAGTTCAGGCCCGGGTTGCCGACACAGGTGCCCCGACATTCCCCCAAGAACAGCTCTACTGACTGTTCTTCGGGCTTCACGGTGTAAAACGAGGCCAGCGCCCAAAGTACCAACGCTGCGACTGCCCCCAAAAAGAGCGTACCCTTGGTCAGGCCCGGCCCGCCAGAGCCACCGCCAGGACGCCCGTTGGGGCGACCACCGCCCCCGCGTCCGCCCATCAGCACTTTCAGCTGTTCCTGGCCTTTTTTCATAATCTCGTCGATCTCAGGGATCTGCGGGCCATCATCGCCGGGGCCTCGGCCGCCGCCGCGTGGGCCTTGCCCACCGCCGCCGCCAGATCCGCCCCCTCCCCAGGGGCCGCCGTTATTTCCAGACATGCAGGTTTCTACCTCTTCTCGTGTCGGTTGGTCTTTACATCAACTGGGGCGAAAGCCCCGTAAAATCAAGTTCTGCGCGTCGGTGTTTTCATCGTCACCAGCTCTTCGGACATGGTGGGATGCACCGCGACAGTGCGATCAAAATCTTCTTTTGTTGCCCCCATCTTGATGGCGATGCCCGCCAGCTGGATCAGCTCTCCGGCATGATCCGCAACGATATGGCACCCCAGCACGACGCGCGTGGTCTGACTTACGATCAGTTTCATCATGACACGGTCGTCACGACCAGCGAAAAGCGACTGCATCGGACGGAAAGCCGCGGAATAGACCTCGATCGGTTCTTTGGCGGCGGCTTCTTCCTCGGTCAGGCCGACCGTACCCAGTTCAGGTTGGGTGAAAACAGCGGCTGGAATCAGGTCATGATCGGGCTTGGTGGGGCGGCCGTGGAACACGGTTTCCACAAAGGCCACGCCTTCGCGAATTGCAACCGGCGTCAGGTTTACGCGATCCGTCACATCGCCAATGGCATAAATCGAGGGTACCGCGGTTTGCGAATAGTCATCGACCTCGATCGCACCGTTGCGCGCCGTTTTCACGCCAAGCTCATCCAGACCAAGACCAGCCGAGTTCGGCACACGGCCCGTGGCATACATAACCGCATCAAACGTGCCATCATGCCCGGTCGAGGATTTCACCGCGATCCCGTCATCGGTTTTGGCCATCGACAAAACGTCGGTGCCCACATGCAGGTTCACACCCTTTTCGCGCATCAGATCGGCCACGTGACCGCGGGCTTCGTTGTCAAAGCCACGCAGAACCTGTTCACCGCGATAGAACTGCGTCACCTCGACACCCAGCCCGTTCATGATGCAGGCGAACTCACAAGCGATAAAACCACCGCCCACGATCAGCAGGCGCTTGGGCAAGGCATCCAGATGGAACATCTCGTTCGAGGTGATCGCCAGATCGCTGCCTTCAAACTCGGGGATGAACGGGCGCCCGCCTGTGGCCACCAGAATATGTTTGGCCGTAAAGGTCTGGCCATCGGCCAGTTGCACCGTATGGGCGTCTTTCACCACGGCACGCTGGTGGAATATCTCGGCCCCGGCCTTGCCCAGGTTGGTGGTATAGATGCTTTCCAGCCGGGTCAGTTCAGCATGCATTTTGCCTTTGAACAGATCCCAGTCAAAGGCCCCATCCTGCACGTCCCAGCCATAGGCGCGGGCATCTTCGAACCCGTCTTTATAGCTCGAGGCAAACACCATCAGCTTTTTGGGCACGCAGCCGCGGATCACGCAGGTTCCGCCCATGCGGTATTCTTCGGCCAAAGCTACTTTGGCACCGGCTTCGCTGGCGGCCAGACGGGCCGCGCGCACGCCGCCCGAGCCGCCCCCGATCACAAACAGATCGTAGTCAAAAGTCATGGGATCGATTGCCCCTTTCAGAGGTCTGAGAACATGTTGTCATTGTCGAGGAAGTCGATTTTGTCTTCCTGCACGGTGCCTTCATTGATGTCGCGCAATTCGACACGCCCGTCGCCATGCCCGATCACCACGATGTCGCAGATATCAATGAAAAGCCCGTTTTCAACCACCCCGGGGATCTGATTTAGCACCAGCGCCAGTTGTCGGACATTGCCGATGCGGATCAGGTGGAGATCCAGAATGAAGTTGCCTTCATCGGTGACGAAAGGCGCGTCACCATTCATCCGCAACGAGGTTTCACGCCCCAAAACATCAAGATTGATGAGTGTTTCTTCCAGCAGCGCCTTGGTTGTCTGCCAGCCAAAAGGGATCACTTCGACCGGCAAAGCAAAGCTGCCCAGCTGCGCGACTTCCTTGGCGGCGTCGGTAATCACAATCATGCGATCCGAGGCGGTGGCCACGATCTTTTCCTGCAACAGCGCGCCGCCGCCGCCTTTGATCAGGTTCAGGTTCTCGTCAAATTCATCGGCGCCATCAATGGTCAGGTCCAGCCATTTGGCTTCATCCAGACTGATGACATCAATGCCGACCTGCCGCGCCAGCTCTGCGGTGCGCGTAGAGGTCGGAACGCCCCGGATACGCAGCCCATCATCGCGCACCAGCTCTCCCAGACACCGTACCATCCATGCTGCGGTCGATCCGGTTCCCAGCCCGACCCGCATGCCATCCTCCACATAATCGACAGCCCGTTTCGCAGCCACGAACTTGGCTTTGTCGATGGGGGAAAGCTCTCCGGTCATTGTGGTCTCCTGCGAGGGTTTGAGATGTTATATTAGATCAACGATGCAGGGGCGAGTGTGAATCGTGCCCAATTGCGCCTAAGCTGTTAGGGATTTTATCACCGCCTTCAGATGTGTACGTGGGACCATGGCAATCATGGCCCGCGCGTCAAGGGTAACCCTAAGCGGGTCACCGCAAACCTCGTTTGATGTGCCAATCATCCCTGTCGGTGAAAATTCCAGCCCCTCAAGCGGCCAGCGCAACCCGGTGCTCTGGCCCTGAACCGGACCCATGGGAAACAACGAAAACCGCGTGCCAACCGGCAAAGTCATGCGGAGTTCAAGCGGGCACAAGAACGCCACGTCCTGTTCCCCGATCAAGATGCAAGGCTGCTGTGGCTGTCGTACCAAAACGTTCAAGGCCGCCAGCGAATGATCCAGCCGCGCGCCAAGAAAGCCCAGCGCCAGGACCAGCGGCGCTTTCACTGATCGCAAGGCTTTGTCGAAATCAGTGCTGTCTTGTTCCGGGATGTGATGTATCGCGCTTTCCGGCACGGCTGCGCGCGCACCGGGTGAAATAGAATCCAAATCCCCGATCACCGCCTGCGGGACGACACCGGCCGCCAGGGTTTTGTCAGCCCCGCTATCTGCTGCGACAAGCACCGGCGCAATGGTTAACGCAGCCTGCAGGTCTTCCGCGGCCAGATCACCGCCGCCAACAAGGGTGATCATTTCCGATACATCTACAATCACACCGCACGCGCCCTATTCTTGCTCATTTGGGGCAATAAAACACATTCTTGTCATGATTAATCCCCCCAAAAATCCCAGTTCTGTTCCATTTCAGGAAACAGCCTATGGTAAACAGGTCATCACAAATTGTGAGAGGACACGAGCAAGTAATGGTTGGTGCGAGTAAAATTCTAACGGTGTCATACGGCACTTTCTCCTGCACGCTAGAGGGATTCGATGATTCCTTTGGCACGATGAAGGCCATTGCCGAGTACTTCCGGGACCTCGCTGCGGATGACCGTTACTTTGGGGCGGAACCTCCGACCCCGGATGCAGAGATGTTGCAACGGATCGCGGAACGCGAAATCAGCAAACGTGTTGAAGCGCGCGTTGATGGCGACGGCGTTGTCCTGCGCCCGACCGATGCGCCCGAAGCTCAGGCAGTGCCAGCCGCTGCACCTGCGATTGAACAGGCTCCTGCGCCCCAACCTGCCGCTGCTCCTCAACCCGCCCCCGCCCCAATGGCCCCTGTTGCGGCCCCGGTCGTCGAAGCAGAACCCGAGCAAGACGCGCCGGTCGAAACCGCGATGGAAGACATCGTCGAGACACCGACCGCTGAAGCCGCGCCCGTTCCGCAAGTCGCCCCGATTGAGGAAACGCCTGAGGAAGAAGTCGCCTTTGAAGCCGAAGCAGAGCTTGCCGAAGAGACCGACCTGCCTGCCATCGAAGAAGACATTCTGGGCGACGCAGAGCTGGCTGACAGCTTTGAAGCCGAGGCCGAGCCCGTGCTTGAAGCCGTTGCGATCCCCGAAGAAGACTACGCGCCTGAACCTGCCGAGCCTGACGAAGATCTGGGCAATGTGGCTGCAAAGCTGGCCCGCATCCGTGCCGCTGTGCATCAGGAACCCGAAGCCGAGCCCGAGCCTGAGTTCAGCGAAGATCAGCATGCCGACACTGAAGCAGAGGTCGCGCTTGAAGATATCGCCGAGTTCGAAGACGAGGCCGAATTCGAGGACGAGGCAGAAGAAGAACCGTTTGAACTGAACCTGCCCGCCGAAGAGGCTGCCGAGGAAGTTGAGCAGGCCATAGACGCTCCTGCTCCGCTGATGTCGCAAGAGCCGGTCGAAGACTTTGACGAGGACCTTCTGGATGAGGTCGCTCTGGATGAAGACGATCTGCAAGACGACGCATCGCTGAGCGACGAACTGATTGAAGATGCTCTCGAAGAAGAGACGCTGGCCGAACCTGAAGCCGACGACGACGACGCGCTGGCCGATGCCCCCGAATTCGACGAGACACTGGACGACGCGTTTACCCAGACTGCGCCAGATGACTCTCATGTCGACACCGACATGATTGATGACGAAGAGTCGCCGCTGGCGGGTCGTGTTATCGTACGTCGCAAGAAGATGAGCGACGAAGAGCGGGCTGAACGCCGTCGCGCACGTCGCGCAGCCGCTGAACAAGCGCGCAACAGCGATCCCGAAGCCGGAGAAGGGCGTACCGAAGCCGCCGCGCGGGCCCGCGCCCGCGTCTTGAAAGTCAAACGCGCCGACCTGATTGACGACGCGCCGCAGCCCGCGGCGACGCAAGAACCGACCCCGGCCGCCGAATCGACCCTATCCGCCGAGGCCGAAGCCGAACTGATGGCCGAACTGGCCGAGGTCGAGCGCGATTCTGCCCGCGGGTCCGAGGATCATTCCGACGGTCGTGATCGTCTTAAGGCCTCGGGGCTGAATGGCGATGACAACGCTGTGTCGCGTCTTGTCAGCGAGGTGAATACCAAGCTGGAAGGCTCTGAACATCGCCGCAAACGTTCCGCCATCGCGCATCTGAAAGCCGCTGTTGCCGCCACCGCCGCAGAGCGTTTTGGACGTGGGAAAGCCGGAGATGAGGCCGAAGAAGAGGCGCGCGAAAGCTATCGCGATGATCTGGCCAAAGTGGTGCGTCCGGCCAAAGCCGAAAAGATGCCACCGCTGATGCTGGTATCCGAGCAGCGCATCGACGACGCGCCCGCACAGCCTGCCGCCCCTGCCCCCCGCGTGGCGCACCGTCGTTCAGGCAATCTGGCGCTGCAGGATGAAGACCTGCTGGATGCACGCGCCCCGGATGCAGGCAACATCTTTGCCGATGAAGATGGTTTCTCGGATTTTGCGGAACGTATGGGCGCCGATAAACTGCCCGACTTGCTAGAGGCAGCTGCCGCCTATTCCATCGCGGTCGAAAATCAGGAGTTCTTTACCCGCCCGCAGGTCATGGGGCTGGTATCCGAGGCCATGGGCGATCAGCCCCTTGCCCGCGAAGACGGTCTGCGCGCCTTTGGCGCCTTGCTGCGCGAGGGCCGGATCGAGAAAGTTAAACGCGGTAGGTTCACCATTTCTCAAACATCGCGGTTTATACCCCGATAACTGACGATTGTGGTGACGAGTGTCGGCGGAGGACCTATTGGTCTTCCGCCTTTTTCGTTTCTGTATCAGCGCCTTGCGCGACGTCCGGGTCGGCCTGACCGACACCTTTGAAGACGAACTTAAAGGGCAGCGCCCACAGAATACCCAGCACAATATAGACCGCCAGTTCGATCAACAAACCAGGGCGTTCATCAAACAGGCTCAGCACCCACCAGACGGCGGCAATATAGGCGGGCAATCCCAGCAGCAGGATCACCAAAGACCAACGCCGGCGCGCTTTGTACGACAGCGCCATCAGTCAGAAAACGGGTCGGTCACCAGAATGGTGTCCTCCCGCTCCGGGCTGGTGGAAACAAGGGCCACCGGGCAGTCGATCAGCTCTTCGACGCGGCGCACATATTTGATGGCGTTTGCAGGAAGATCGGCCCAGCTGCGCGCGCCTTCGGTCGATTCCGACCAGCCGTCGATATCTTCATAGATCGGGGTACAGCGCGCCTGCTGATCAGCGGCGGTGGGCAGATAATCCAGCTTTTCACCATCCAGATCGTAACCGACACAGATTTTCAGGGTTTCGAACCCGTCCAGCACGTCCAGCTTGGTCAGGCAGATGCCCTTGATGCCCGAGGTCGCGCAGGTCTGGCGCACCAATGCAGCATCGAACCAGCCACAACGACGCTGACGGCCGGTGGTGGTGCCAAACTCGTGCCCGCGCTCGCCCAGACGCTGACCATCGGCATCGGGGCTGCCATCGGCGTTCAGCAGCTCGGTCGGGAACGGGCCTTCGCCCACACGTGTGGTATAGGCCTTCACGATGCCCAGAACGTAGTCAATCGAGCCGGGGCCGATGCCCACACCGGTCGCGGCTTGGCCTGCAATCACGTTGGACGAGGTCACAAACGGGTAAGTCCCGAAATCAATGTCCAGCAACGCGCCTTGTGCGCCTTCAAACAAGATACGTTTGCCCGATTTGCGCTTTTCGTTCAGCACTTTCCACACCGGCGCGGCGTAGGGCAGGATTTCAGACGCGATCTCGCGCAGCTGCGCGATCAGCGCATCACGGTCGACGGGCTCGATCCCCAGACCTTTGCGCAGCGGGTCGTGGTGCTGCAAGGCGCGGTCCACACGGGCCACAAGCGTCGCATCATCGGCCAGATCGGCCACGCGGACCGAACGACGACCCACCTTATCTTCATAGGCCGGGCCAATGCCGCGGCCGGTGGTGCCGATCTTGGTGCCTTTGGACGCGGCTTCCTCGCGGGCGCGGTCCAGCTCACCATGGATCGGCAGGATCAGCGGGGTGTTCTCGGCGATCATCAGGGTTTCGGGCGAAATCTCGACGCCCTGCGCCCGAACGGTCTCGATTTCCTTCAGCAGGTGCCAGGGGTCCAGCACCACACCGTTGCCGATGACCGAAAGCTTGCCACCGCGCACCACGCCCGAGGGCAGCGCGTGCAACTTGTAAACCTTGCCATCAATGACCAGCGTATGGCCTGCGTTATGACCGCCCTGAAAACGCGCAATTACATCTGCGCGCTCTGAAAGCCAGTCCACGATCTTGCCTTTTCCTTCGTCACCCCACTGGGCGCCGACGACGACGACATTGGCCATAGCTGATCCTTAATCCTTTAGGAAAACCCGGCACCGTATAGACTCGGGAACAGGGCAAGCGCAATTGCGTTTTACGCAAAAGACTGGACACAAACGCCGCATTGCGGCACCACTTAGTAAAAACCAGAGGGACAGATGACGGGCATCTTCGTGCGATGGGTGTTTGCGTTCTTGTTGCTGAGCGTAACCTTCAACCCGACGCAACTGAATTACGTTCAATGGGCACGCAGCTCTTATACCCAAGAGCTGCCCCTGACCGTTTTCTTCGGCTTATTGCTTCTGATCGGCTATATCATTTACCTGCGTGCGACGCTGCGTTCTATCGGGGCGGCGGGCATGTTTTTGGTGGCTGCCCTGGTTGGGACCATGGTTTGGGTGCTGATCGACTGGGGCGTTCTGACGCTGGAAAACAGCCACTTTAACCTGTGGCTGGGCATTTTCGCCATGTCCGTGGTGTTGGGCATTGGCCTAAGCTGGAGCATGGTGCGGCGCCACCTGTCCGGTCAGATCGACATGGATGATATTGATCAGTAAACCCACCCAACAGGGGTTGCGATACCCCGCGCATGGGCCTAAGTAGAGCCGTCAAAGAACAGCCCCGGGCCCTGCCACTATGGAAAACGTACTCCTGATCGTCCATCTGATCCTAGCACTGTGCCTTATCGGCGTCGTGCTACTGCAACGCTCAGAGGGCGGCGGTCTTGGAATGGGCAGTGGCGGCGGCGGTGGTACCGGCGTCATGTCGGGGCGCGCTGCTGCCTCGGCGATGGGCAAACTGACCTGGGTCTTCGCAATCGCCTTTATCTGCACCTCGATCCTGTTGACTGTTATGGCCGCACGCAATGCTGCTGACAGTTCGGTTCTGGATCGTTTGGGCACACCGGCAGCCGAAGAATCGGTACCTGCGGATGATGGTAGCGCGCTGCTGCCGCCGCCCGTTCCCAGCGCAGATGACACGCTTTTGCCGCCCCGCGCGGAGTAATCCTACCTACTAATTGTTGATCCGGCCCGTTTTCGGGCCGCAGCATCTTGCGGTCTTATTGCGGCGCGCGTGCGAATCCGTTATATCTTAAATCCCGTGATGCTGTGGCTTTTGCAGGCCGAATCAAGCAGCCAACAAACTAACAATCACGGGGGATGCCAGCCCTATGGCACGGTTCATTTTCATTACAGGCGGTGTGGTTTCATCATTGGGCAAAGGCCTTGCTTCGGCGGCTTTGGGCTCTTTGTTGCAGGCGCGGGGCTATTCGGTCCGTTTGCGCAAGCTGGACCCGTATCTGAACGTCGATCCCGGCACCATGTCGCCGTTTGAACACGGCGAGGTGTTCGTTACCGATGACGGCGCTGAAACCGATCTGGACCTTGGCCATTACGAACGCTTCACCGGCGTCCCCGCCCGCAACACCGATTCCGTCAGCTCGGGCCGGATTTATTCCAGCGTGCTGGAAAAAGAACGTCGCGGCGATTACCTGGGCAAAACCATTCAGGTCGTCCCCCATGTGACCAATGAGATCAAAGAGTTCCTTGCAATCGGCGAGGATGAGGTTGATTTCATGCTCTGTGAAATCGGCGGCACCGTGGGTGACATCGAAGGCCTGCCCTTCTTTGAAGCCATCCGTCAGTTCAGCCATGACAAGCCGCGCGGCCAGTGTATTTTCATGCACCTGACGCTGCTGCCCTATCTGGCCGCCTCGGGCGAATTGAAAACCAAACCGACCCAGCACTCGGTCAAAGAACTTCAATCCATCGGCATCGCCCCCGACATTCTTGTGTGTCGGTCCGAACAGCCGATCCCGGAAAAAGAGCGCAGCAAGATCGCCCTTTTCTGTAACGTGCGCAAAGAGGCCGTTGTGGCCGCGTATGATCTGAAATCCATCTATGAAGCGCCGCTGGCCTATCACCGCGAGGGGCTGGATCAGGCCGTTCTGGATGCCTTTGCGATTTCGCCCGCTCCCAAGCCCGATCTGCGTGTCTGGGAAGATGTGGCCGACCGCATTCACAACACCGATGGCGCGGTGAACGTGGCCATCGTGGGCAAATACACCCAGTTGGAAGATGCCTATAAGTCGATCAAAGAGGCCCTGACCCATGGCGGCATGGCCAATCGGGTCAAGGTGAACGTGTCTTGGGTCGATGCCGAAGTGTTCGACACCACCGACCCGGCCCCGCATCTGGAAGGCTTTCACGCGATTCTGGTGCCCGGCGGCTTTGGCGAACGCGGCACCGAGGGCAAGATAAAAGCGGCGCAATTCGCTCGCGAACGTGGCATCCCCTATCTGGGTATCTGTCTGGGCATGCAGATGGCCGTGATCGAGGCCGCACGTAACGTGGCAGGCATGGCGAATGCCGGCTCCGAGGAATTCGACCACGAAGCCGGAGAAAAACGTTTTACCCCCGTGGTTTACCACCTCAAGGAATGGGTGCAGGGCAACAAGACCGTCGCCCGCAAAGTCGGCGACGACAAAGGCGGCACCATGCGTCTGGGCGCTTACTCGGCGACCCTCACCGAAGGCTCCAAGGTTGCGCAGGTCTATGAAGGCACCGCGATCGAAGAGCGCCATCGTCATCGTTACGAGGTCGACACGAAATACCGTGCTAAGCTTGAAGAGCAGGGGCTGCTCTTTTCAGGCATGTCGCCCGATGGCCGCCTGCCCGAGATTGTCGAATGGAAAGATCATCCTTGGTTCATCGGCGTGCAGTTCCACCCGGAACTCAAATCCAAACCTTTCGCGCCGCACCCGTTGTTTGCCGACTTCGTGCGCGCGGCGGTGGAAACCTCGCGCTTGGTCTGATTGCGGCTTTGCTGTGCGCCGGGGCGGCTGTTGCTGGCCCGGTCGACCCTGCCCCCTATGATCAGGTGGCGCAGGCCACGCGCGGCGAAATCCGCTTTGATGCCCTGCCTGAACAGGCCTATCCGGGGTTCAATCTGGACCACGGTCTGGCCTTTGACGATGGCCATATCGGCGAACATTTCGCCGGTCAGGCGATGGATGAAATCACCTATCTGGGCAACCGGTTCGACAGCTTGTCCAACCCGGCCCCCTCGGCACCGCTGACCCTGCGCATGGGGCCTGCGGGCACCAACTTATCGGTATCGCGTCACCGGGTCTTTGACTCGAATGTTCTGTACCCTTTGGGGCCTTTGGGTCAGCCCCATCCCCAGGCACGCGGCGAGGGCATGGCCGCCTTTCTGTTTGACCAAGACATCTGTCAGTTCGGCCTGAAAGTGCACACCCAATACGAAGATGATCTGGGCACTCTGGCCGGGCATTTGGGCGCCGTGGAGGTGCTGTTCTTTGGCCGCGATGGCGCGTTGATTGACCGGCACGATCTGCGGCTGCCCGCAGGAATTTCCGATCTTGGGTTTATCCGCAGTGCAGGCGCCGCTGACATCGCCGGCGTACAGGTTCTGAACCTCGACCCGGGCGGAATCTCTATAGATGACGTTGTGTATGGCTGCGCGCCATTTCTGGGTTAGGCTGGACGCACATCTTCCTGCCCGCTATCACTTGGGAAACCGACACATCTCAAGGCCCGGCACCACCCATGTTTCAAGGATTGCTTTCCCGCCTGTCCAGCCCCACCCCTATTGAGGCAACAGACACCCAGCTGGCACTTGGCGCTTTGTTGGTGCGGGTCGCCAAATCAGACAGCCACTATGACGCAACCGAGATCGGCCAGATCGACAAAATCCTGTCAGCCCGCTTTGGCCTGAACCCAGTCGAAGCGATGAAGCTGCGCGCCCAATGCGAGCACCTAGAGCATGACGCCCCCGACACGCAGGACTTCGCCGCCAAGGTCAAAGAGCTGGTCTGTTACGAAGAGCGCTCTGCCATCGTGGCAGAGGTCTGGAATGTAGTCATGGCCGACGGCGTAGAGCGCAACGAGGAAAAATGCCTCTTTACCGCGATCTCCGATACGCTGGGCGTGGACACTGCGGATTTGCGTGATCGCCAGGCCTGACCTATATCACCTGACATGTTTGGTAATATCCTTTCCCGCTTGATCCAGCCTCAGCCCGAACGGCTGAACGATGATGACGCCCGGCTTGCCTTGGGGGCGCTGATGGTGCGCATTGCCCGGTCTGATGGCGAATACGCCCATGAAGAGGCCGAACAGATCGACCTGATTCTGGCCACGCGCTATGGCCTGCCCGATAATGACGCCCAGACCCTGCGCCGCCAGTGCGAAGCGATGGAGGCCGAAGCCCCCGACACAGTCCGCTTTACCCGCGCCATCAAAGACGCCGTCGCCTATGAAGACCGCGAAGGCGTGATCGAGGCCCTGTGGCAGGTGGTTCTGGCCGACGGCATTCGCGACCACGAAGAAGACGCGCAACTGCGCCTTCTGGCGAATCTGTTGGGGGTGAATGACCGCGACTCGAACCTTGCCCGAAAGCGGGTTGAAGCACGACTCGCTTGAACTGTTATAACATCTACGCTTAATTGATGGCGCCGGGCCCGGTCCGGCGCCTGTTTTGTGGACGTGACCCAGCGTAAATCTGGATCAAACGTTGCCAAGGCGGGTTTTTTGCGCCCAACTTGGGGTCGACCCACAACAAATAAGCGGATTCACGTGCCACTCAACGAACCGCCCGTCATCGAGATTAAGAACCTTCACAAAAGCTTCGGCGCGCTCGAAGTGATCAAGGGGGTCGATATTGTCGCCCACAAGGGCGATGTCGTGTCGCTGATTGGCTCCTCTGGTTCTGGCAAGTCCACCATTCTGCGCTGCGCCAACCTTTTGGAAAACAGCCAAAAAGGTGATATCCTGTTCGAAGGCGAACCGGTCAAATGGAAGGGCACAGGCGCGTCCCGCGTGCCCGCCGACCGCAAACAGGTCATGCGTATCCGCACCAACCTGTCGATGGTGTTTCAGCAGTTCAACCTGTGGTCCCATATGACGATCCTTGAAAACGTCATGGAGGCCCCGGTCACCGTGCTGGGCCGCGACAAGGCCGAGGTTGAGGCGTCAGCGCGCAAGTATCTGGATAAGGTCGGGATCGGCGACAAATGCGATGCCTACCCCGCACAGCTTTCAGGCGGCCAGCAACAGCGCGCCGCTATCGCGCGCGGGCTATGCATGGAGCCGCGCGCCCTGCTGTTTGACGAGCCGACCTCGGCGCTGGACCCGGAACTCGAACAAGAGGTGATCAAGGTCATCAAATCGCTGGCCAACGAGGGCCGCACCATGCTGATCGTCACCCATGACATGCGCATGGCCGCCGATATCTCGGATACGGTCGTGTTTTTGCATCAGGGAAAGATCGAAGAACAAGGCGATCCCGCCGACATTCTGGTCAATCCCCAAACCGAACGGCTGAAACAGTTTCTGTCTGCGACTGCGCCAGCCTGAACAACAAGAACCTTCAACATGGGAGTTGAGAATATGAAACATCTTCTACTTGGCGCAGCTGCTTTGGCCGTAACAGCCAGCATGGCCCTTGCGGGCGGTCATTCGGTTGTGCGGATGGGGACCGAGGGCGCTTACGAGCCATGGAACTTCATCAACGACGCCGGTGAAATCGACGGCTTTGAGCGCGAGCTGGGCGACGAGCTGTGCAAACGCGCCGAGCTGACCTGCGAATGGGTCAAGAACGATTGGGACAGCATCATCCCCAACCTTGTGTCGGGCAACTATGACACCATCATCGCGGGCATGAGCATCACCGCCGAACGCGACGAAGTGATTGATTTCACCCAGCCTTACACTCCGCCAGATCCCTCGGCCTATGTCGCGCTGGACGCGGGTCTGGACGTTGAAGGCGCGGTGATCGCCGCACAGGCCACCACCATTCAGGCGGGCTTTATCGCTGAAAAAGGCTGGACCCTGATTGAATTCGCCACGCCCGAAGAAACCGTTGCCGCCGTACGCAACGGCGAGGCCGACGCGGTTCTTGCCGACAAAAGCTTCCTTGATACCGTGGCCGGCACCGACGGTCTGGTGATGCTGGACCGCATGGAGGCCATCGGCGGTGGCGTGGGCATGGGCCTGCGCGAATCCGACGCTGAACTGCGCGCCAAGTTCGACGCGGCCATCACCTCGATGAAGGAAGACGGCACCCTGAACGCGCTGATCGCCAAATGGGAAGTTGCCTCGCAATTTTAATCTGATCCCTTAACGGGTCCTTGGGTCCGCGCGCGTCGCGGGCCCATCAATTTGAAGACGGGCTTGCATGTTTTCCTACTGCACCGATCCATCCTCGCTTGAGGGGCTGACATGGCTCAGCTGTTACCTGACCACGGGCAAGCACATGGGCCTTTACGTGTCGGTTGTGGTGGTGCTGGTGTTGCTGGCCATCACGGCACCTGTGGCGCTGGCGTTTGGTTTTGCGGGCGCTTCGGCCGCACGGTCGCGCATCTGGCCCATCGCATGGCTGGGCAAGGGCTATACCTCGATCGTGCGCGGCGTGCCCGACATCGCGTTTTTTCTGTTTTTTGTCATTGCGTTAGACCAAGGATTTGAATGGCTACGCCATCAGGTATTCTGCCCCGACTGGGAACACCCGATCCGTCAGGGCAATGATTTCGTCGTGTGCACCGCCGCCAAACTGCCGCTGTCAAACGCGCCGCAATGGGTGCATGAAACCTACGGCTTCTTTCTGGCAGTCCTGACCTTTGCCATCGTCTTTGGCGCCTTTGCCGCGAACGTTCTGTTTGGCGCCATGCGCGCCGTGCCCCGCGCCCAAATGGAAACCGCCGAGGCTTACGGCATGTCCGAACGTCAGGCGTTCTGGCGCGTTCTGGTGCCGCAGATGTGGGTCTATGCCCTGCCGGGCCTGTCGAACCTGTGGATGATCCTGATCAAGGCCACGCCCCTGCTGTTCCTGCTGGGGGTCGAAGACATCGTCTATTGGGCCCGCGAGCTGGGCGGCACCAAGAACGCCCGCTTCACCGACTACCCGCACGGCGACTGGCGCATGTGGTATTTCATGGCGCTGATGGTGTTCTACCTGTGCTTTACGCGGGTGTCCGAGATCGTGCTGGACCGCATCATGGCCAAGCTAACCCACGGACAAGCCACCGCCGCCGGTGAGGCCCAACGAAAGGCCGCAACATGAGCTGCCTTGAGACCATCGCGGATTACAGCCTGCGCTCTATCGGCATTGGCGAACGCCTGCTCCCGCGCGAAGATTTCACCCTGTGCCAACAGTTCACGCTGATCGGCTCGGGCATGTTGTGGAACATCTATTTCGGCGTGCTGGCTCTGTGTGCCGGGTTCTTTCTGGCGGTCAGCGTCGCGGTCGGCAAAGCCTCACACATCAAGGCGATCCGCAAACCGGCCGAATGGTTCATCTTTGTCTTTCGCGGCTCGCCGCTCTTTGTACAGTTCTTCTTTGCCTACTTCCTGTTCCTGTCGCTCAAACAATCCGTCCCGTTCTTTTCGCCACTGACATCGGCTTGGCTGGGGGCGCTGGTGGTGCTGTTCCTGAACACCGCCGCCTATTCGGGCGAGATTTTCTATGGCGCGCTGCAATCCGTGCCCAAGGGCGATCTTGAGGCCGCCGATGCCTACGGCCTGACCGGCTGGGCGCGGTTTCGCCGCGTCACCTTCCCGACCATGCTGCGCCTTGCATGGCCCGCCTATACCAACGAGGCGATCTTTCTGTTCCACGCCACAACGCTGGTGTTTTTCTCTGGCTTTCCGACGCTGAAACAACAGGGCGACGCGCTCTATTACGCCAGCTACTTTGCCGACAAGACGTTCAACCCGTTCGTCCCCTACCCGATCCTGGCCTTCTACTTTATCCTGTTGACCCTGACGGTCATTGCCGGGTTCGGGCTCATCAACCGGCGCCTGAACCGGCACTTGCCGCATACGCGGCGCAAGAAACTCAAGATCAGACCCCAAATCATCCGATGACTGACTATCTGACCGCCCACCCCGAAATCCATACGATCCGCATCGCGGCCTGCGACCTGAACGGGCAACCGCGCGGTAAGCGCCTGCCGGCCCGGTTTGCTGGCAAGGCCGAACAGGGTGGCACGCGCTTTCCCATGTCGGTGCTGAACCTGGACATATGGGGCGACGATATCGAAAACAGCCCGCTGGTTTTTGCCTCGGGTGACCCGGATGGCACCCTGCACCCGACCGAGCGCGGTTATGTTCCAATGCCATGGCTGGACGCCCCCAGTGCGCTGTTGCCGGTGTGGATGTCTCATGACGATGGCACCCCATTTGCAGGAGACCCCCGTCATGCGCTGGCGGCGGTGCAGGATCGTTACAAAGCACGCGGCCTGACCCCCGTGGTCGCGACCGAGTTAGAGTTCTACCTGATCGACGACAGCGGCGATGAATTGCGCGTTCCCGCCTCCCCTCGTTCAGGGAAACGGCGACTGGGCGCAGACACCCTGTCACTACGCACGCTGGACGCGTTTGATGGCTTCTTTACCGAGCTTTACGATGCCTGCGAAGCGATGGATATCCCTGCCGACGCAGCGATTTCGGAATCCGGCTGGGGCCAGTTTGAGATCAACCTGATGCATCAGGACGACGCGTTGAAAGCCGCCGATGACGCCTGGCTGTTCAAGATGCTGGTGCACGGTCTGGCGCGCAAACACGGGTTTGCGGCCAGTTTCATGGCCAAACCCTATCCCGACTATGCAGGCAACGGGATGCACACGCATTTTTCGGTGCTGGATAATGACGGCAACAACATCTTTGATGATGGCACCGCGCGTGGGTCGGATGACCTACTGGCCGCCGTTGCCGGGTGCCTGCGGGCGATCCCGGCCTCGGGGCTGATCTTTGCGCCCCATGGCAACTCCTATGATCGGATGGTGCCGGGAGCCCATGCGCCGACCTCAATCTGCTGGGCCTATGAAAACCGCACCGCCGCCGTGCGCGTGCCCGGCGGCAGCCCCAAGGCCCGCCGGATTGAACACCGCGTCGCAGGCGGTGACATCAACCCCTATCTGATGCTGGCCGCCGTGCTTGGCGCGGCGCTAACAGGGATCGAAGACGCCCTGACCCCGCCCGACCCAATCACCGGCAACGCCTATGATCTGGACCTGCCGCAAATGCCCGACAGTTGGCAGGCCGCAATTGCTGAACTGGAAACCAGCACCGTGATGCACCGTATCCTGCCCCAGCAACTGATCGAAAACCTGATCCTGACCAAAAGACAGGAAGCAACGAAATATGCCCAGTTGGAGCGCGCCGATCAGATCGCGCTCTATCTGGATACCGTCTGACACCGCCCTTGCCCGACCCGTATCGGCGCTGTAGCTTGCGTGTTATAACAATTGACAGGTTCCCCATGCAGATCGGCCTTTTGCAAACCGGCCATGCCCCCGACAGCCTGACACCCGCCCTTGGCGACTATGCCGACATGTTCGAACGGCTGCTGGCCGGGCACGGGTTCACCTTTAGCCGCTGGGATGTGGTCGACATGGACTTCCCCGCAGACGTCCATGCCTGCGACGGCTGGCTGCTGACCGGCTCGCGCCATGGCGCCTACGAAGACCTGCCCTTCATTCCCCCGCTGCAGGATTTCATCCGCAAGGTCTATGCCGCGCGCGTGCCCATGGTGGGCATCTGCTTTGGCCATCAGATCATCGCGCAGGCCCTTGGCGGCACGGTCGAGAAATTCTCGGGCGGCTGGTCGGTGGGCGCCACCGACTATGTCCTCGACGGCCAGCACATTACCCTCAACGCCTGGCATCAGGATCAGGTCACGCAACTGCCCGACGGCGCTCAGGTGATCGGCGGCAACGCCTTTTGCCGCTACGGTGCTCTGCGCTACGGCGATCACGCGCTGACCGTGCAGCCCCACCCCGAATTCGGTGCCGACATGATTCAGGGGTTGATCACCCATCGCGGTCAGGGCGTGGTGCCCGACGCGTTGCTGAATGCGGCCCAAGAGCGGCTGAAAACCCCCGATGATGGTTTAAAGTTTGGCGCACAAATCGCGACGTTCTTTAAAACATCCGTTAAAACAAACATTAAACCATCCCCCGAGGTGCAAGATGGCTGACTGGACAGACACCATCCCCGAAGCCGCGCAGGCCTATATCCAAGGCCGCCATCTGGACGAGGTCGAATGCATCGTTTCCGACCTTGCAGGGGTTGCGCGCGGCAAAGCCATGCCCGGCCCCAAGTTCGCCAAGCAAAGCCATTTCTACCTGCCCAATTCCATCTTTTTGCAAACGATTACAGGGGATTGGGCGGATATTGAGGGCGAGGCCTGGACCGAACCAGACATGGTGCTGACCCCCGATTTCAACACCGCCACCGCCGCGCCCTGGACCGGAGATGTGACGCTTCAGGTGATCCACGACATCAACGACCAAGACGGCAACCCGGTGCCCATATCACCCCGCAACGTATTGAAAAGAGTGGTAAAATTATACCAAGACAAAGGCTGGACTCCGGTCGTTGCCCCCGAGATGGAGTTCTTTCTGGTTGCCCGCAACACCAACCCCGCCCTGCCGATTGAGCCCCCCATGGGCCGCTCGGGCCGCCGGGCTGCGGCACGTCAGGCTTACTCTATGTCGGCGGTCGATGAATACGGCCCGGTCATCGACGACATCTATGACTTCGCCGAGCTGCAAGGCTTTGAAATTGATGGGATTTTGCAGGAAGGCGGCGCCGGTCAGGTCGAGCTGAACATGCGCCACGGCGACCCTGTGAAACTGGCAGATGAGATTTTCTATTTCAAACGGATGATCCGCGAGGCCGCCCTGCGCCACGATTGCTATGCCACCTTCATGGCCAAACCGATCGAGGATGAACCGGGGTCCGCCATGCACATCCACCATTCGGTCGTCGACAGCAAAACCGGCGTGAATATCTTTTCCAACCCGGACGGGTCGGAAACCCATTATTTTCAACACTTTATCGGCGGCCTGCAGCACCACCTGCCCTCGGCCATCGCGTTGCTGGCACCTTATGTGAACTCGTACCGCCGCTACGTGCGCGATCACGCCGCCCCTATCAATCTGGCCTGGGCGCGCGACAACCGCACCACGGGTCTGCGGGTGCCGATCTCTGGGCCAGATGCCCGGCGGGTGGAAAACCGTCTGGCGGGTATGGACTGCAATCCCTATCTGGGCATCGCGGCCTCGTTGGCCTGCGGCTATCTGGGGCTGATTGAACAACGTTCCCCAAGCCAGGAGTTTGTCGGCGACGCCTATGATAGCGACGAAGGCATTCCGCGTGGGGTGAACGAAGCGCTGGATCTCTTTGCCGAAAATACCGCCCTGCGCGACGTGCTGGGTGAACAGTTCTGTACTGCTTACAGCGCTGTTAAATCCCTTGAATACAAAGCTTTTCTGCAGGTTATCAGCCCGTGGGAACGCGAGCATCTGTTGTTAAATGTATGAACCTGCTTTTCACCAATGACAAACGCGGCCAGTACCCCGACAGCTGGTACGCCGCCACCGCAACCCCGCCCGGGCCCTATGATCAGCTAAAGGGGGAACATCACGCCGACGTCTGCATTATTGGCGGCGGTTTTACCGGGCTTTCCGCCGCGTTGCACATGGCGCAGGCCGGGCGCAAAGTGATCCTGCTTGAGGCCCACCGCGTGGGTTTTGGCGCCTCAGGGCGCAATGGTGGGCAGGTTGACTCGGGCCAGCGGGTCGAACAGGACGCGCTGGAGCGCATGGTCGGACAAGGCGATGCGCGATTGCTTTGGGATCTGGCCGAAGACGCCAAGTCGCTGGTCACTGACCTGATCCGCGAGCACCGGATCGACTGCGCCTATCGCCCCGGCATCGTCCACGCCGATTGGAACGCCCGCGATGTCCCGCACAGCCACGCCTATGCCGAGAAACTGCAACGCGAATATGGCTATGACCAAATCAGCCCCCTAAACCGCGAGGAAATCCGCGCTATTGTTGGGTCTGACGCCTATAAGGGCGGGACTTTGGACATGGGCGCGGGGCATCTGCACCCTCTGTCGTTGGCCTTTGGGCTGGCTAAAGCTGCCGTGCAGGCCGGCGCCATTTTGCACGAAACATCCCGCGTGCTGGAAATTCGCCCCGGCGAACCCGCCGTTGTGCAATCTGAACTGGGCCGCGTGACGGCGGATCAGGTGATCCTTGCCGCCAACGGGTATCTGGGCGGGCTGGAACGTAAGGTTGCGGCCCGCGTAATGCCGATCAACAATTTCATCGTTGCCACCGAACCGTTGGGAGAAAACGCAAAGCGGGTTCTGGCACGTGATGTCGCGGTTGCTGACAGCAAGTTCGTGATCAATTACTTCCGCCTGTCTGGCGATGGGCGGCTGCTGTTTGGCGGTGGCGAAAGCTATGGCTACAAATTTCCCGATATCAAAGAAACCGTTCAAAAACCGATGCTTGAAGTCTTTCCGCATCTGAAAAACACACGCATCGACTATGCTTGGGGCGGCACCTTGGCGATTACGATGAATCGCCTGCCTTACTTCGCGCGCCCCGCCTCCAATGTCATGAGCGCCTCAGGCTATTCCGGTCACGGGGTGGCCCTGTCGGTGCTGGCAGGCATGTTGATGGCGCAGGCCCTGGAAGGGCAAAGCGATGGGTTTGACGTAATGGCCCGTCTGCCCGTCAGCCGGTTCCCCGGCGGGGCTTCGATGCGGTCGCCTCTTTTGAAACTCGCCATGAGCTGGTTCGCGTTGCGGGATCGCATCGGTTTGTAACGTCGCAAAGAATTCACAAGAATTCATTTTACGGATTCACATCCTTCCTTTACACATTTTCTGAAAGAGCAGTTTAGAAAAGGTGAAGGAATGAAACCCGCACCCAACGTGTACGACGCCGAACCCATCCCCGCCGCCGCCCGGTCCGAGATTGACCGGCTGCTGAAATCAGGGGATCTTTTCCGTTACACCGCGCCGCAGGATGCCCCAGTTGCCCTGCTGGAACGCGAGTTTGCCGAATTCATGGGGACCAAGTTCGCGCTGGCCGTATCGTCATGCTCGCAGGCTTTGTTCCTGTCGCTCAAGGCGCTGCAACTGCCGCGTGGGGCCAAGGTTCTTGTACCGGCCTTCACCTTTGCCGCCGTGCCCTCGGCCATCGTCCATGCCGATTGCCAACCCGTTCTGGTCGAGGTCGGTGAAAACTACCGCGTCGACATGGCAGACTTTGAAGCCAAACTGACCGACGACATCAGCGCCGTTCTGATCTCGCACATGCGGGGACACACGTCTGACATGGATGCCATCATGGCACTGGCCGAGGCCAAAGGGCTTCCGGTCATCGAAGATGCGGCCCATTCTCTGGGCACGCAGTGGCATGGCAAAAAGATCGGCACATTGGGCAAGATCGGGTGTTTCTCATTCCAGTCTTACAAGATGATCAACGCTGGCGAAGGCGGCATTCTGATCACCGATGACGCAGACATCATCGCGCAGGCCATCATCATGTCCGGTGCCTATGAACATAACTGGAAAAAGCACCCGGTGGTCCATGACCGTTTCGCCCATTGGCAAAACAAACTGCCGCTTTACAACACCCGGATGCAAAACCTGTCTGCCGCGGTGATCCGTCCGCAAATCGCCGAAGTGGCGCGCCGCGTGAGCGATGGTCTGGCCAATCATGACTATGTGGCCGATCAGTTGAACGGGTCGATGTGGCTGAATGTGCCGCCAGCGCTGACGCCTGAAACCCGGGCGCCGGATTCCATCCAGTTCAACCTTGTTGGGTTTGACACCGATGATCAGGCCCGCGCGTTTCAGGATGCGGCCGCTGCACGTGGCATCAGTGTTCAGGTATTTGGTCTGTCTTCAGACAACGCCCGGGCCTATTGGAACTGGCAGTTTATCCCGGGGGATATGCCCGACCTGCCCCAGACCCGCGCCATGTTGATGCGCGCCTGCGATGTACGGCTGCCCGCGCGTCTGAAGAAGGATGATCTGGATTTCATCGCGTCTGCGCTGATCAACGCCGCAGAAGAGGTCATGGCCGAACCTCGCGCCTACGGCACTTAACCCAAAACCTTCAACGCATCTCCCAGCCACGGCATTCGGGCTTTGGCTGGGTCGACGACCATCTCTTGCAACAGCGGCCGCAAACGGCCCGCGACCTGTGCTGGCATGTCCTGCAACACGCCCTGACGGGCGCTCAGGCTGATCTGGCGATCAAGCGGGGCGCAAGGCAACGGCAGCAAGTCTACATGGTCGTGAAACCGGTGCGCCCGGGCATGACCCAATGGGGTCAGAATGGTCCAGCCCACCCCTGTTGCCACCATCGACAAAATCGCGTGGTAGCTGTCCAATTCGAACCGATGTGTCAGGTTTAGATTTTGCCGGGCAAGATGGCGCGCGATCTGGCGCCCCATCTGGTGGCGCAACGTGTACTGGATCATCGGCAGCGCTTGCAGCTGTTCAAGGGCATCACGCCCGGATTCCACTGCACCGCGCGGGGCTGCGACGATAAAAGGCTCTTGCAAGAGGGGGTGGACCTCCATCCCCTCTGAAATATCGGACAGCTCCGCCGCGACGATCACATCCAGCGTGCGCGCGCTCAGTTGGCCATGCAGATGGTGGCTGGCACCGGTTTCCAACAGGAATTGGCAGGATTTCAATTCGTCCGCCATGTCTGACAACAGGCGCGGGGTCACGTCGGCGTCAAAATCCTCAATCATACCCAGTCGAAAATCGGTCAGCGCCGCCAAGTCCTGCGCAGCCAGTTCAGACCGGGCCTGCTGCGTTTCGTTCAGAATAATCGCAGCGCGGCGACGAAATATCTGCCCCGCCGGAGTCAGGCTTGCAGGACGGGCAGAACGGTCAATCAAGACCGCGCCCAAAGCGCTTTCCAGCGTCGTGATCTGTTGGGACACGGCCGAGGGGCTAAGCTTCAACCGCCGTGCCGCCGCCGAGACAGACCCCTCCTCAGAGGTCGTCACGAAGGCTTCGATCCCCAAAAGGGTCACGCGGCCCGAATGTTGAACCATCCCCCGGCCCTATCCGTTATCTTGCGTCAGTCGCCCAACTTGGAGAGTTTGGCCTGAAGATCAGCCAGCTGCTGTTTGATGGTGTCCAAATCATCCGAAGAGTCATTGGCAGCCTCTTCTGAGGCGCCGGTCGTAGCGGTTGGCCAGCCCGCGCCAGTCATCGCCTTTAGAAACGCCTGCTGTTGCGCCTGCAGCGCATCCATGCCCGGCACACCTGCGATCGGATTCGGAAGGCCAAGATTTTCCATCATCTTGCTCTGACCGTCGCGCATCATATCAAAGCTCATTGCCAGAAACTGTGGCACCAGGCTTTGGGCCTGTGTGGTGTACCCACGTACCAAATCCGTCAACACGTTGATCGGCAGCATGTTTTCGCCACGACTTTCGTGTTCAGCAATAATCTGAAGAAGGTACTGGCGGGTCAGGTCATCGCCACTTTTCAGGTCAACGATCTGAACTTCGCGGCCGTCCCGAATGAATCGCGCGATATCATCCAGTGTCACGTAGTCACTGGTCTCGGTATTATAGAGCCTCCTGCTGGCATAACGCTTTATCAGCAGGGGCTTTGCATCTTCCGTCACCATAAACCTCCCAGGGACATCATCTTGCAGTCGCAGAGAAGCTTAGGGGGAGTTGAAACAAAAAGAAAGGGCGGGCTTTGCAGCCCACCCTCCGCGATCACACCGACAGGGAGGTTTGTCGGCGTTGGGGTTCGCGATTACTTAACAGCGGCGGTCGCTTTTTTAGCGGCAGCAGTTGCTTCTTCGGTGGCTTTTTTAACAGCCGAGGAAGCTTCTTCGGTCATGTCTTTGCCAGCGGCCAGCATCAGTTCAACAGTTTCCATCTGAACTTTTTTGGCGATCTCAGCAAAGGAGGCCAGGTTTTCAGCAGCCAGCTCGGCCGAAGTCGAAGCGAAATCGGTGATGGCTTTGGTGTAATCAGCAGGATCGTCTTTAACAGCAGTTACATCGCTGATTTTGCCCAGGGTGTCTTTGGTCCACTTGGCCGACAGCTCGGTCGATTTTTCAGCAGCTTCCAGAGCAACTTTCGACATTTTTTCGCCCAGAGCGGCCTGAGTTTTGAAAACGTCCTGCGCAGCAGTGGTGTCAACGGGGAAGGATGCCATCATTTCCTGAAGCATCTTGGTGAAGTCTTGGGTGTTAGCCATGGTAGTTCTCCTAAGGGTCGGGGTGGTGGGGACCCCGTAATTTCGTCTGCCCTTAGTTTATAAATGCTGCAGTGCAGCAAATCAAGCTTTTTTGCTGCACTGCAGAAATTTCATTTTTAAACAATATTTCAGTTACTTAATCGTCATGTGACGTAAGTTCCTGGTGCTTTCGCAAGTGCAGGATGTGACGAATCACCCGGTTGGCGCGCCTCAACCTTCTTGCCGGAACGCTTCTGAAGCCATGACGCCCAGCGCGGCCACCACGACCCCTCGTTGAACTGCGCGCCTTTTTTCCATTCGTCCGGCGTCCCTGCGACTGGCCCCTCACTGGTATAGTGGCCATACTTCTTTTTTGACGGCGGATTGATGATGCCCGCGATATGGCCGGACTCGGCCAATATGAACAGCTTGTCCCGGCTGCCCATCTGCTTGATCCCGTTAAAGCTGGATTTCCAAGCAGCGATGTGGTCGGTCTCGCAGGCGATGGCGCAGATCGGCACTTTAATGTCGCTCAGCTTGGGCTGCTCTTCACATATGGTGAACTCGCCTTTTGCCAGCCCATCGCCCTGACACAACCCGCGCAGGTATTCGACTGTCATCTTCGCTGGCAGGTTCGTTCCGTCACCATTCCAGTAGAGCAAATCAAAGGCTGGCGGGGCCTCGCCCATCATATAGCTGCGGATCGCGGGCCCATAGATCAGATCATTCGATCGCATGAAGCTGAAGGTGCGCGACATAAAGAACTTGTCCAAATATCCCGATTCCGAAACTTCGCGTTCAATGCCGCCCACAAAGTCCTCGTCCAAGAATACCCCGACTTCCCCCTGGTTCGAAAAGTCCGTCAGCGTTGTGAAAAACGTGGCAGAGCGCACAGATTTGTCGCCGCGCTTTTCCATCAGGCCAAGGGTCAGGCTTAGTGTCGTGCCGGCGATACAATAGCCGGTCACGTTGACCTTCTTCTGACCGGTGATTTTCTTGACCTCGTTGATCGCGGTCAGATAGCCCTCTTCGACATAGTTATCCATGCCCACATCAGCATAGGATTCATCCGGGTTGACCCAGCTGACCACAAACAGGGTGAAGCCCTGATCGACGATCCATTTGATCAAGGAGTTCTTTTCCTTGAGGTCCATCACATAGAACTTGTTGATCCACGGTGGAAAGATGATCAGCGGCGTGGAATAGACCTGTTCCGTCGTCGGGGTGTACTGGATCAGTTCAAACATACGATTGCGGAACACGACCTCGCCCGGTGTGGTGGCAAGGTTTTCACCAACTTTGAACGCCTGCTTATCGGCCAGGGTCACCAAAAGATCACCGCGGTTTTCTTCGATGTCGGCGACAAGGTTTTCCAAACCTTTCACCAAAGAGGCCCCTTCCGTTTCAACCGCCCGCGTCAGGGCCTCGGGGTTGGTGGCCAAAAAATTGGTTGGGGCCATCATGTCGACAATCTGACCGGTGAAAAACTCAATACGTTCCCGGTCTTTGTCCGAGAGGCCCTCAACCGCGTCAATTGCCTTGCGGGTGGCCTCGGCAGTGTTCAGATACTGGCGCTTGATATAATTGAAAAACGGGTGGCTGTTCCAAAGTTCATGCCGAAAACGGGGATCGTTGGTATCGTCTTCAACGTCTGGCGCGGCCAGCTTGCCCGAGGCCAAGGCTTCCTGCGCCTCAATAAAGTTCTGAAGGGCTTTCCCCCAGTAGGTCACTTGTTGTTCAAAAACTTTGGAAGGGTGCTGCATCAGCTCGTTAATATAGGCCGAACTGGCCCTCATAATCAGTTCGTGGCCTGGCCCTTGTAGATTCGGATCAACTTTGCGTTTTCCTGAAAGCGCGTGAACTAATCGTTCTGAAAGTTGCTCAACTCTCTTGAGATTTTCATTCAATTGATCCGCTTTTACGTGTTCCACGGTATCACTGGTTGTCATATTCAAAAATCCCCCCTATCCTTCGCGCCCGCAGAAAAACACATCTAAAGGTGTATATGCGGGCCTGCTACGATGCAGTATAACCGGGTCTGATGGGAAGCAAAGGAGTACGGCGTGAAAAACCTAGCGACATACGATTTGATGGAAAGTGTGCGCAATACCAACCAATGGTTGGGGGCTACCGCCTTGGCTTTGGGTTCCTATCCGATCTCTGGTCTGATGCCCAATCCCTTCATGCAAATGATGGCCGCCTGGGGCGAGGTGACAGAACGCAGTTTTGCCCGCATGGTCGCCAAGCCTGACTGGAACATTCACACTGTTGTTGGCGATGACGGCCGCGACCACATGGTCAGCGTCGACGTCTGCGTAAACCGCCCGTTTGGTGATCTGGTCCACTTTCGCGTGCACGGCCGCCCCACCATGGAGCGTAAGATTCTGCTGGTTGCGCCGATGTCTGGTCACTATGCAACGCTGCTGCGCACCACCGTCGCCAGCCTGCTGCCTGACTGCGAAGTCTATGTGACCGATTGGCATAACGCGCGTGATATCCCGGTGTCCGAGGGTAAATTCGATATCGAAGACTACACGCTCTACCTTGTCGATTTTATGAAATATCTGGGCCCCGACACCAACGCGATTGCCGTGTGCCAACCCGCACCGATCACGCTGGCTGCGACCGCCTATCTGGCGCAGGAAGAGCCCGAAGCCCAGCCCCGCACACTGACGCTGATCGGGGGGCCGATTAACCCTGATGCCGCAGCGACTGACGTCACCGATTTCGGCAACCGTTTGACCATGGGCCAGCTGGAACAGCTTGCCATTCAACGTGTTGGGTTCAAGTATCGTGGCGTGGGCCGGTTGGTTTACCCGGGGCTGCTTCAGCTTAGCTCGTTCATGTCGATGAATGCTGAAAGCCACTCGAACGCCTTCTATCAGCAGATCCTGCGCGTCGCCAAAGGCGAAGCCGCTGACCATGACAAACACAACCGGTTCTATGACGAATATCTGGCCGTCATGGACATGACCGCTGAATTCTATCTGTCAACGGTAGAGCGTGTGTTCAAAGGTCTGGAAATCGCCCAGAACAAATTCACCGTAAACGGCAAGCATGTCGACATCGGCAAGATCACCGATGTGGCGGTAAAAACCGTTGAGGGTTCCGAAGATGACATTTCGGCACCGGGCCAATGCGTTGCTGCGCTGGACCTGTGCACCGGCCTGCCCGACGAAAAGAAAGCAAACCATCTGGAACCGGGTGCTGGCCACTATGGCATCTTTGCTGGCAAAAGCTGGCGCAACAACATCCGCCCGCTGGTTCTGGAATTCATCGACGCCAATGCGCGCACCCAGCGCAAAGTGACACGGCTGAAATCGGTCTGATCCAAGTCAGCTATAACGATGTACGAACGGGCGCCCTTGGGGTGCCCGTTTTTTGTTTTACATCAGACCAAGCGGAAAGGTGCGCAAAGCCAGGGTTTCAGCGCGGCGGTGACTTCGGCAGGGGATTCCAGCAAGGGCATATGCCCCGCGTTCTCAAGAACCTTGTATTCGGCATGGGGAATCAGTTCGGCCATGAATTCGTGCCGCCGCGGCGGGATAATTGTGTCATGGGCGCCTGACAGCACCAAAGCCGGGGCGCGCATCCTGCGCAGCACTTTTTGCATATCGGGGCGGCGCTGCATGGCGCGGCTTTGGCGCAGGAAACGCTCGCTGCCCACGGTGCGCAGCATCAGTTCCAAGCTGCGGTGGACGCGGGCGACATTGGTGCCCGGCGCCAGCGCGGTATCCGGCACCTCGGCCCGTGCAACCTGGTCAAACAGGCCCGCCTTGGCCGAAACGATGCGGTCTTCCCGTGTCGCGGCCTCTTGTGGGGTTTCTGCCAAAGGCGAGCAGGTCACCATAGCGATCCGGGTGACACGCGCGGGATCAATCCGCAGCATATCCATGGCAACCAAAGCACCCAGCCCCTGCCCCATCACGGCAAACCGCGCAGGTGCCGTTTCCAAAACGCGGCGCGCCATATCGCCAATCGAAAGCCCATCGCAGATCGGGGCTAAGTGCACGGCTCTTTCGCCGCCAAAAGCAACAATTTGATCCGAGAAAATGCGAGCGTCGCTCATGAGTCCTGGCACCAAAACCAAGGGCTCTGCGATGCGCTCCTTTTGCTCTAGGCCCGGCTGTTGTGCCATGGTGCCCGCCTTCTGCCTGTTGCCTCAGATACCGCTTTGCGCGGTCTCGCGGTTTGTCCGCGATTGGGCATGTTGTAACACCCCCGCAAGGATGAGGCTAGAAATAGCTGCGCGGAAGACTCAGTTTGCCGCGACCCAATTCAGGATCGCCTCAACGGTGGGCGCCGTTCCATTGGGAGACAACACATCCCCCGCCAAAACGTGGTTGAAGGGATCGAGACCCTCCGCCGGAAGAACCTGAAACACCTCCGCCCCCCATTGTGCCGCCGCTTTGCGGGCCAGATCAGCGCGGATCACCTGATCCTCATCCGAGATCACAAACAGCGCCGGCACCTGCGCCTGCCCATAGTCCTGCGCCGCGCCATGCGCGACCAGCGCGGCCATCTGGAACAAGGCAACCGAAGGGTAGCTGGTTGTCCAATATTGTTCATGCGCGGCGTTTTGCGGGGTAAAGCCGCGCACTTGCCCGGCAATCAGCGGCAGCCATTGTCGTGCCAAGGGAAAGCGCAACAGAACAGAGAGCGGGTTCTTGATGCCAAAATTCGGAGATATCAGCACCACGCCTTTCACCTGTGCCATCTGTTCAGCGTTCAGCGCAGCCAGCGCGGCCAAGGTGCCGCCGGTCGATGTCCCAATGACCAGCACCTCTTGCCCCACGGCACGCCCCAAGGCCAAAGCCTCGGCCATGTCGCGCTGCCAGTCGCCTGCAGTGGCCTTTGCCAGCGCGGCCCCATCCTGCCCGTGCCCCGTCAGGCGGGTGTAAAACAGGTTGGCGCCAAGCGCCTTGGCAATATCGTCAGGCAGCGGGCGCACCTCTTGCAGGGATGCAGAATACCCATGCACATAAACAACGGACAGCGCAGTCTTTTTTCCAGCGTCCCCGGCCCAGATGATTTGTTTGTTGAGCCCCGGTCGGATGGTTTCAAACCGGGCTTCGGCCGCAGCGATATAGGCCTGCACATCGTCGCCAATCTGCGTGTCATCAAAGGTCGGGTCGCCCTGCATTTCTTCGCGCGGCGCCCAATAGAAGAACAAGGCACCAACCGCAGCCAATGCGATCAGGTTCAATAGAAACCGGCCCATATGTTACACCTCGGCCCGCGCCAGTACTTTCAGCGCGGCGGTTTCGATCAGCTTCAGACAATCGGGGTCTGAAAAGCTGTGATTGGCATGTTTGACCAGCGTCAGGCGAATGTCGTCTCCCTGCGCATGATCCAACAGACGCAGCGCCACGGCGGTTTCTACCGAAGCATCATCCGTGCCTTGCAACATCCGTACCGGAAACGGCAATGGCAGCGGGTCGCGCAGGACCAGTTGGTCGCGACCGTCCTCGATCAGGCGACGGGTTATAACATAGGGGCTGTCTTCATATTCCGACGGGATTTCAACCCGCCCCTGCGCCATCAGTTCGCTCTTTTGGGCGTCGGAAAACCCGGCCCAAAACCCGTCTTCGGTAAAGTCCGGTGCGGCGGCGATGGTGACAAGTCCACAGATGCGCTCCGCGCGCCGTTTGCTCAGCAGCAACGAAACCCAGCCGCCCATGGACGAGCCGATCAACACCTGCGGCCCTTCGGTCAGCGCGTCCAGAACATCCGCCGCGTCCTGCGCCCAATCGCCGATACAGCCCTCATCAAACGCGCCCGAGGACTCACCATGCCCGGAATAGTCAAACCGCAAAAAGGCGCGCCCATGCGCTTTCGCCCAGGCCTCAAGGTGCACGGCTTTGGTGCCGGTCATGTCTGACTTCAGCCCGCCAAGAAACACGATCCCCGGCCCGATGCCCGGGGTCTGATGATAGGCGATACGGCGCCCGCTGGGCGTTTCCAGAAACTGCGGCATGGTCCCTCCGGTTTTGGGCAGATTGGCCCGACCCGCGGCCCGAGGCAACGCCAAAGATGCGCTTGCCCAAAGATGATGTCGCACGCATCATGGCGCCATGACCGGTCCCCGCTACACCCCATTGATTGCCAGCCTGCCCGATGCGGTACCCTTTGTTGGCCCCGAAGCGATCGAGCGCACCACGGGGCACAGGTTTGCCGCACGGCTTGGCGCAAACGAGAGCCTTTTTGGACCGTCTCCTGTCGCAATAGAGGCCATGGCAAAGGCCGCCGCCGACAGTTGGATGTACGGAGATTCGCAAAACCACGATCTTCGCCACGCTCTGGCCAGCCATCACGATGTCGCTGCGGCGAACATCGTCATTGGCGGCGGCATTGATGGCTTGCTTGGGTCTTTGGTGCGGCTTTTAGTTGATCCGGGCGACGCGGTTGTGACCTCAAAAGGCGCCTACCCCACGTTCAACTTTCATGTCACCGGCCATGGCGGTGTGTTGCACGCGGCCCCGTATCGCGACGATCACGAGGACCCTCGGGCGCTGATCGAACTGGCCCGGGAAACGCGGCCCAAGCTGATCTATATCGCCAACCCGGACAACCCGATGGGCACGTGGCATGATGCGGCCAAAATGCAGGCCATGATCGATGCCCTGCCCCAAGACTGCCTTCTGATACTGGACGAAGCCTATATTGAATTCGCGCCCCACGGCACGGCGCCCGAGTTCAACACGGACGATCCACGCGTCATCCGAATGCGCACTTTTTCAAAGGCTTACGGACTGGCCGGTGCGCGGGTGGGCTATGCTATCGGGCACTCTGATCTGATCAGCAGCTTTAACAAAGTGCGCAACCATTTTGGCATGGCACGCGCCAGCCTTGCAGGCGCATTGGCGGCCTTGGCGGATCAGGACTGGTTGGAACATGTACAGACGCAGGTGGTCACCGCCCGCGACGCTCTGGCCGATCTTGCCCGCGCCAACCAGCTCTCGCCGATAAGCTCGGCCACCAATTTCGTCACCATGGATTGCGGACGGGACGGTGGTTACGCCGGGCGTGTGGTGGCGCAGTTGGCACAGCGCGGGGTCTTTGTGCGCATGCCCTTTGTTGCCCCTCAGGATCGCTGTATCCGTGTGACTACCGCCCCGGCACAGGCGCTGAAAATCTTCGCAGATGCCCTGCCCGATGCGCTGAAGGCCGCCCAAACGGCATCGTGAACGGGCTTTTTACGGATTTCGCACTAAACTGAGCCTCACACAGTACGAGGCCCCGCCATGCGCGATCATCCGATTTCTGAAGCTCCGAACTATACCACCCCGGCCCTTGTCATGGGATTTGTGAACCTGTTTTGCGCCCTTTTGGTGATCTGGGCGGTTTGGGGGTTTGAATACGCCCTGCTCCTTGCCTTCATTGTCATGAAGCTGATCGACCGTATTCCAGCCCGCGATTAAGCCTGCGCAACAACCGCCGCGGCGGCGTCCAGCGCGCCCTTGCCATGCGGTATGCCCAGCGCCACCAACCCCGCCTGCATTGATGCCAGAACGCCAAGGATCATATGCGCGTTCACATGCCCCATGTGACCAATACGGAAAAAACCGTCTGCTGCGGGGTCTCCTGCGGGTGCCATGCCCAGACCGATCCCCAGCGTGACACCGGTGTGTGCCTCCAGCCACTCTCGCAGAACCGTGCCATTTGGCGCCCCCAGCCGCACGGCGGTGACCTCGTGCGCGCGCAACGCAGGGTCCTGAATGTTCATCTCCATCGGACCGCCCTCGCCCCAGACCTCAAGCGCGGCCCAGATCGTGCGGGCCAAATGGGCATGACGGGCCCAAGCGGCCTCGACTCCCTCTTCATGCACCAACATCGTCAGGGCCTCGCGCAGCGCATAAAGGTGATGCGTGGGCGGTGTGCCACCGAAGTACTGATAGAACGCGTCAGGCTGGGTGCGCGGGGTCCAGTCCCAATAGGCGCTGACCTGTTCCATCTTGGCACGCACCTGCGCCGCCTTGTCGTTGAAATAGACAAAGCCAAGACCCGGAGGCGTCATCAGCCCTTTCTGGCTGGCCGCAAGCATCGCGTCGACGCCCCAGTCATCCATTTCAAAGCGGTCACATCCTAATGAGGCCACACAATCGGCCAGTAACAGGGCCGGGTGGCCTGCCGCGTCCATGGCTTGGCGCAACCCGGCGATGTCATTGCGCACCGAGGTGGCCGTATCCACATGGGTTGCCAGCACAGCCTTGATCCTGCCATCCCTATCCGCCCGCAGACGGGCTTCCACCTGATCCGGATCAGCCGGGCTGCGTTTGCCGAAATCCAGCAGGTCCACCACGATCCCCATCCGGCGGGCCATCTGCGCCCATTCGGTGCCAAAATTGCCCGTGGCGACAACCAGAACGGCCTCGCCGGGGGCCACCAGGTTGGCCAGGATCGCCTCCCATGCGCCATGGCCGTTGGTGATATAGGTCGCCACATGATGCTTGGTGCGGGCGACAGCTTTCAGATCAGGCAGGATGCTTTCGAACAGTTCTACCAATGCGCCGGTGTAAATGTTCGGGGCGGGGCGCTGCATCGCCTGCAACACCCGATCAGGCATGACCGAAGGTCCGGGAATTGCCAGATAGGGTCGACCGTGATGCAATGACATTGACCGCGTCCTTTCATGCTGCGCATTCCCCCCTGAGCAAGCCATAGCAAAGCCGGGGCTCGCTTGTCACTGCCAAGGATTGTCGCTACTGTCCGCCGACATCGGCCGAAGGCCACATGCAGCATGAAAGCGACGAACCCCCGCATGAGCACGCCGACCCAACCCATTGAAACCAAAATCCTGTTTCCTTGGATCTGGCGCAAATATCTGCGCAAATATCTGGGCATTATTCTGATCGCACTGGCGATGATGAGCATCGATGGTGCCGCGCTTGGTGCGCTCAGCTATTTGATCGAGCCGATGTTTGATGACGTGCTGGTCACGGGTGATCGTGGTGCAGTGCCTATGGTCGGGTTGATGATCTTTGGGCTGTTTCTGGTGCGCGCCTTTGCCGGTTTCGGCCACAAGGTCTTGATGGCCCGCGTTGGCCAAAAGGTAAACGCGGCGCTTCAATACAGTCTGCTCGCCCATATGCAGCGGCTCGACAACCAGTTCTTTCACACCAATGCCCCCGGCAACCTGATCGAACGCGTGCGCGGAGACACCGAAGTGACCACAACCCTGTGGTCGCAGGTCTTGGTGACTGGCGGGCGGGATTTTGTGTCGATCATCGCGCTGTTTGCCGTTGCGATGTCGGTGGATTGGCTGTGGACGCTGATTGCCTTTGCCGCCGTACCTTTGCTGGTATTTCCCGTGTCACTTCTACAGCGCCTTGTGCGCAAAAGCAGCCGTATCGCCCGCGAGGAAGCCGCCGGAATCGCCACCAAGCTGGACGAGATTTTCCACGGCATCACCACCATCAAGTTGAACCGCCTTGAAGAACGTGAAGAAGGAATTTTTGACCGTATCCTTCATGGGTTCGTGCGGGCGCGCCTGCGGTCTGAAACCACGCAGGCCGGAATTCCGGCCATGGTCGACATCGTTGCGGGCGCTGGCTTTTTCGGGGTGTTGACCTACGGTGGCTATCAGATCATCGAGGGTCAGAAGACCGTTGGTGAGTTCATGAGCTTCTTCACGGCCATTGCCTTGTTGTTCGAACCGCTCCGCCGCATGGGCCGGGTTTCCGGGATTTTACAGGCCTCGATGGCCAGTATCGAACGCCTGTACATGGTGTTTCAGGAACACCCCACCATTGTTTCTCCTGCCCAACCGCAGCCCCTGCCCTGCCCCGGTGGCCAGGCAGATATCGTGCTGGACAATGTTGTCATGGCCTATGACGATCAGCCGGTCCTGAATGGGCTAAGCCTGACCGCGCGCGCCGGACAAATGACCGCGTTGGTTGGCCCGTCGGGCGCGGGCAAAAGTACGATCTTCAACCTGCTCAGCCGACTGGTTGAACCCCAGCAGGGGCAGATCACCCTGGCCGGTGTTCCCATCGAACAGATGGCGCTGGAGGAACTGCGCGGGCAGTTCTCGGTCGTGAGTCAGGACTCTTCCCTGTTTGACGAAACCCTACGCGACAACATCCTTCTGGGCCGTACCGATGTGTCTGATGCGCGCCTGAACGAGATTCTGGATGCTGCGCATGTCAATGACTTCCTGCCCAAACTGCCCAACGGTCTGGACAGCCGCGCCGGGCCGCGCGGGTCAAGCCTGTCTGGTGGGCAACGCCAACGCGTCGCCATCGCCCGCGCCCTGATACAAGACGCTCCGATCCTGCTGCTGGACGAAGCGACCTCTGCTCTGGACGCCAAATCCGAAAAAGTCGTTCAAGAAGCGCTGGAACGCCTGGCCAAGAACCGCACCACGCTGGTCATCGCCCACCGGCTTGCCACCGTGCGCGAGGCAGACAACATCATCGTAATGGATAAAGGCCGCGTGGTGGAACAGGGCACCCATGATGAACTTCTGGCGCAAGACGGGATTTATTCCGGCTTGTACAGACTTCAGTTCGCGACAGAAAAATAGCGCGCAGCTATCAACTGCGCGCTGTTCTCAAGAGTAGACAACCGTATTAAGAAACAGTGCAGCTTCCCGAAGCGCCCGGCGTTTGTGCATAGTTCCCCGGCGAGTTCAGACGCCCCACGAACTTCGCCGTCTTGGGGATGAATGTAAGCTTAACCTTCGTCTTCGTGTTTTTCGAGCTGGCAAGAACGAAGGTTATATAGGTGCGACCTGATTTGTTTTTCGCGGTCCCCTGACCATAGAAATCAGACACAGCCTCTTCACCCGAAATTCGGATTTTAAATTCCTCAGGAAACCAAGACTGCGCGGCTGCCAGATTCACAAAGCCGCTTTTGGATACCTGTGTCGTTTTGCAAGTCAGCAACTCTGCCGAAGCGGCAGAAGCAAGCAGGCTGAATGCTGCGGCAGTCAGGGCTGTCTTAATCATTTGATCTTCCTTTGTTTATCAATGCGCCGATTGGAATTTTCGGGCGTGAACAGGGTTACTCTACTCCCCAGACCTTTGCCAAAAAGGCATACATATCCGGGTGATTTTTGCGAATGTTGGCCTGATTATACGGGTAGCCACAGGTGTCGTTGAAATAGGACTCGGTGAAGGTCGCAAAGAACTCATTCTCGTTCTCTAGCGCGTAGGCCTTCACGGGACGCCCGCACTTGTCTTTTGCCGATGGAAACTGGGTCTCAAATGCGTTGAACAACCTTTTGATTTTCGCGCTTTGAAAACGAAGTTTGCGGTCGTGGTAGACGTGGGCAAGTTCGTGCAGCATCAGCGTTGGGTATTTGCGATCTGCGAAAGTTTCAAAGATTTCAACATGGTACAGCTTGGCTGGATTCAAGTTTTCCTGATAAATCATGGACTTGGTGTTGAAATACCGGCCCAGCACCCGATAGTGCCGCCCCGGCTCAACCCAAATGTGCCCTTTGCGCAGCCCGGCAAGCTGTTTGTCGGGTAAATCCGCAACCATCGCCGCGGTTTGTTTTTTGATTTTATTGATGATGATATTGCGCGCGCGCGTTTTTTGCTTGTACGCCGGCGACACATAAACAGTCCAACCATTGATGTTCAGCTTTGTATAACTGCTGGTCGGTGCTGCCGCGAAAGCGACATATGCAGAAGAAACCGTAACTGCAATCGTGCAGACAATGGATAGGAAAAGATTTTTCAAAACGAGACCTTACTAGACATCCCTGTGGTCGAATCCAACTCACCGTCGGGTTGTAAAAACAGCTAACAGCCGCACCTAAAGGATTCAACTAAACTTGACCCATCCGCTAAACAAACGAAGGGTTGGCGTAACTTTGATGCAACTTGGTCGGGTAGCTAAGGCAAGGTCAGGCCTTAGAACGCCTCGGGTTTGGCCTCGCGTGCCATGTGGTCCAGCACGGCGTTGACGAATTTCGGTTCGCGGCCTTCGGGGAAGAAGGCTTTGGCCACATCGACAAACTCCGAAATCACCACTTTGGGGGGCGTGTTGCTTTCGGTCATTTCGGCACCTGCAGCGCGGAACAGGGCGCGCAGGGTCGGGTCAATCCGGTCGATTGGCCATTTGGCCACCAACGCGCGGTCGGTCATCTGGTCGATCTTGGCCTGATGGCTGACGGCATCCTGCACCAGCGCGCGGAAGGTTTTGACATCCCCCTCGGCCATCTCGTCACCTTCATAGGTGGCGCCAAAACGGTGGTCTTCAAATTCAACGCACACCGAATCCAGTGTTTGACCGGAGTGTTCCATCTGAAACAGTGCCTGCACCGCATAGAGCCGCGCGGCGGATTTCATCTGACGTTTGTTCATGCCTTGGTTGTTCCTTCGGCGATCTGAAATTCGCCCATCGGTTTAAAGCCTACGCCGCGGGTTTCATTACCCCAGCGACGGCCCAGTGCGATCAGATGCAACGCCGCAGCAGCCGCGCCTCCACCTTTGTTTTGATCTGCCGGATCAGCGCGCACTTCGGCCTGTTTGCGGTTTTCTACGGTCAGGATACCATTGCCAATGCAGGCGCCTTGCAGCCCCAACAGGGTCATCCCGCGCGAGCTGTCGTTGCAGACCGTATCATAATGGGTGGTTTCACCCCGGATCACGCAGCCCAGCGCGACATAGCCGTCATAGTTGGACATCCGGTGCGCCATCGAAATCGCGGTGGGCACTTCCAACGCGCCGGGGACTTCAATGATCTCATGCGCAGCACCGGCTTTTTCCAGCTCGGCCACGGCACCGGCGACCATGTTATCGGCGATGTCCTTGTAATAGGGCGAGACCACGATCAGCACCTTCACGGGCTTATCGAACTTGGGCAGGTCCAGAATGTAATGGCTTTCAGATCCGGCCATGATTTACTCCGTGGTGATGGGGCGGGTGCCGGTGATGGTCAGGCCATAGGCATCCAGACCCAGATATTTGGTCTGCGGGGAATCCGTCAGCAAGATCAGATCATGAAGCCCCATGGCCGCCAGAATCTGCGAGCCAAGACCGGTGTTCTTAACGGTGCGCGGGCCGTCTTCCTCGGGGCGGAACAGCTTGGGGTGCGGTTCGCGGAACAAGCACACGGCGCCCCGGCCTTCTTCGGCGATGATCTGCATCGCTTTGGTCAGGGTGTGCGGGGCGTGATCGGTGCTGATCCCCAGCGAGTCTTCCAGCACGTTCAGCGCATGGGTGCGGATCAAAACCGGCTCGGGTGTCGAAATGTCGCCTTTGGTCAGCACGACATGTTCGGTGCCTTCGGTCTTTTCGGTGAAGATGCGCATCGTCCATTCGCCGCCGAATTCGGATTGCACGGTGCGACTGTGAGTTTCCGACACCAGATGGTCGTGGCGGCTGCGATAGGCGATCAGGTCCATGATCGTGCCGATCTTGAGCCCGTGCTTTTTGGCATAGGGGATCAGGTCGGACAGACGCGCCATCGAGCCGTCTTCGTTCATGATCTCGCAGATCACACCGGCAGGTTTCAGCCCCGCAAGGCGCGAGATGTCCACGGCAGCCTCGGTATGACCGGCGCGCACCAGCACGCCCCCTTCGCGGGCGCGTAGCGGAAAGATGTGGCCGGGTGTCGCCAGCGAGGCCATGGTGTTTTGCTCGTCGATCGCAACCGACACGGTATGGGCACGGTCGGCGGCGGAAATACCGGTTTCGACCCCTTCGCGTGCCTCAATCGATACGGTGAACGGCGTTTCGTGGCGCGATGAGTTGTTGACCGCCATCATCGGCAAGCCCAGACGATCCACCCTTTCGGCGGACATCGGCAGGCAGATCAGGCCACGCCCATGGGTGGCCATGAAGTTGATGGCGTCGGCCGTCGCAAATTCCGCCGGGATCACAAGGTCACCCTCGTTCTCGCGGTCTTCTTCGTCGACAAGGATATACATCCGGCCCTTGCGGGCTTCTTCAATGATCTCTTCGATGGGCGAGATCGCGCCCGCCAGAACGTCGTCGGTTGAATCGGTCATTGCGGTGTCCTTCCTGCCGCGGAGGGTTACCTGAACCAGAAAACATTGGCCAGAGCAAGCGCAACCAAACCTGCGTGCATCAATTCACAGAGCTTGCGTACCAAAGCACGGCGGGGTGGTTTGGCGGGTTAATCCCACTCGCGTAGGCGGGCGACATAGCGGGCGACGGTGTCGATTTCCAGATTGATGCCCTGCCCCACGGCGATGTCGCCCCAGTTGGTCACCTCTTTGGTATGCGGGATCAAATTGACGCCGAAATCGCAGCCATCGACCTCGTTCACGGTCAGCGAGGTGCCGTTCAGCGCGACAGATCCTTTAGGGGCGATGTACTTGGCCAGTTCCTTGGGCGCGCGAAAGGTCACGCGGGTGCTGTCGCCCTCGTCGGTCAGACCCACCACTTCGGCCACGCCATCCACATGGCCCGAAACGATATGCCCGCCCAATTCGTCGCCGATCTTAAGGGCGCGTTCCAGATTGATGCGCTGACCCATTTGCCAGGCCGCAATATTGGTTTTCGAAACCGTCTCGGCGGAAATATCCACGTCAAACCAGTCGCCCTGATCATCCGTGCCCATCGCCGTGACGGTCAGGCAGACGCCGTTGCAGGCAATCGAGGCCCCCAGCGCGATGCCTTCGGCCGGATAGGACGTGCCGATCCGGGCGGTCAGATCGCCTTTCTGCTGCAAGTCGCGGATCGTGCCGATATCGGTGATGATGCCTGTAAACATGGCGGGCGCCCCTGATCAGATTTTTCCCCTTCCACCTAACCTTCTGTTGCGCTGCGTTCAAGTCAGGTGGATGCACGGGTTTCGCCTCAATACCGCCGTTTTTACGTGAATAAAACTAACGTAAACGGATCTCTCCTTGTGGTGGTTGCGACAGGCCCCGAAATCGGCCAGTTTCACCAGACCCCCGCAGGGGCACTGAAAGTTAAACGTATGTTTCGCGATACTGCCACTCTGGAACAGGACCGCAATTTCCTGTTTTTGCAAGGGCCCCACGGCCCGTTCTTCAACCGGCTCGCCAAGATGTTGCGCGCAGCCGGGGCAAAGGTGTGGCGTGTCGGCTTTAACCGCGGGGACGAGGCATTCTGGTTTGACAGCGCCTCTTACATCCCGTTCGGCGGCACGCCCGAAGATTGGCCCGACACGTTGCGCGGCCTTTTGAACGCCCGCGATATCACAGACATTGTGCTTTATGGCGATGTGCGCCCGATCCATGCCCAAGCCATTGAAATTGCAAGGTCTCGGGGCATTCAGGTGCACGTGTTCGAAGAAGGCTACCTGCGCCCCTACTGGGTGACCTATGAGCGCGGAGGCTCGAACGGGCACTCCAAGTTGATGGATCTGGACGTGTCCGATATGCGCAAAGCGCTGGATGCGGTCGATCTGGATCAGCCTGACGCGCCCGCCCATTGGGGCGATATGCGGCATCACGTGTTCTATGGCGCTCTCTACCATTACTTTGTGATGTTCCGGAACGGCGGCTATGCCAATTTCCGCCCGCATCGGTCGATCCCTGTCCAAAAAGAGTTCGAGCTGTACCTGAAACGATTGCTGTTGATGCCATGGCAGGCCGCGCAGCGGTTTATCTCGACCCAGCGGATCAAACACGGCGGCTTTCCCTATCATCTGGTGCTTTTGCAGCTTGAACATGACGCCAGCTTTCAGGCGCACAGCCCGTTCAACTCCATGACCGAGTTCCTTGATCTCTGCGTCAAGGGCTTTGCCGAGGGCGCCCCGTCCCACCACCATCTGGTATTCAAAGCCCATCCGCTGGAAGACGGTCGGGTGCCCGTGCGCAAAGAAATCAAACGCCTTGCCCGACTCTATGGCGTCGAAAAGCGCGTACATTATGTGCGTGGCGGCAAGCTGGCGGCGCTGTTGAATTTGGCGCGCACGGCGGTAACGGTGAATTCGACCGCGGCGCAACAGGTGCTCTGGCGGGGCATCCCCTTGAAGGTTTTTGGTGAAGCCGTCTATTCGAAGCCTGAATTCGTATCGGATCAGCCGCTGGCCAAGTTTTTCGCCCATCCCGGCCGCCCCGACGGGCGCGCCTATCGCGATTACCGGCGGTATCTTTTGGAAACCTCGCAGCTTTCGGGCGGGTTCTATTCGGCGCGCGGGCGGCGCCACCTGCTGCGTCAGGTGGTTGACCTGATGCTGGCCCCCGAAGACCCCTATGACGCGCTGGCGCTTGGAAACGCGGCACCTCGGCAACAGTTGCACGTGGTTCAATAGGCTCAACCGGAAACCCGCACTGGCTTTTTGTCGCGGGATTCTGTAGGGTTACAAAAAAAACTTGAGGCAGTTTTAGTTAAACGAGGAACCCGAGCCGTGAAAATCATGTCATCCCGCGGGGCCAAGCTGTTGGCCCTTGTGGCTTTGGTGGCCACAGCTGCGTCATGCGGCCTGCCCCGATCTGGCCCCAACAAGCGCGAGATTTTTGAGGGGTCGGTGCAAAACCAGGGCGATGCATTCATCGTCACGGTTGACAGCCGCGTCACCCGCGCCACCGCCGTTGTTCCGGCCCTTGGCTTCAGCAGCAAATTTCAAAACGCCGGGATCGTCGGGTCGGATACTATCCGCCCGGGCGATACGCTGGGCCTGACGGTCTATGAAAACGTTGACGATGGCCTGCTGGCCGCGAACGGGGTGAATGCCTCGGTTCTGGACGAAGTTCAGGTCGACGGCGCTGGCTATATCTTCATTCCCTACGCTGGCCGTATTCGGGCCTCGGGCAATACGCCCGAACGTCTGCGCCAGATCATTACCGAAAAGCTGGACGCCCAAACGCCTGATCCGCAGGTGGTTGTACGCCGTCTGGCCGGGGATGGCTCGACTGTTTCGGTAGCAGGCGGTGTGGGCGCACAAGGCGTTTACCCCATTGAACGCCCGACCCGGACACTGACATCTATGCTGGCACGTGCAGGTGGCGTTGTGATCCCGACAGAGGTTGCGCAAATCACCGTAACCCGCGGAAAAACATCAGAAGTTGTGTGGTTCCAGGATATCTATGAACACCCCAGCATGGATATCGCCCTGCGTGGTGGTGACCGTATTCTTGTCGAAGAAGACAGCCGCGCCTTCACCGTTCTGGGCGCGACCGGCAGTCAGAACCGCGTGCCTTTTAACACCCAAACCATCTCGGCCATCGAAGCGATCGCGCAGGTCGGCGGGCTGAGCACCAACCTGGCTGACCCAACCGGCGTCTTCGTCTTCCGCAACGAGCCCGCCGAGATCGCCAATTCCGTTTTGGGCCGCAATGACCTGACCGGTGATCAGCGTTTCGCCTATGTTCTGGATTTGACCCAACCCACCGGCATGTTTGAGGCCCGCGACTTTGTCATCCGCGACGATGACACGCTGTATGTCACAGAAGCCCCGTATGTGCAGTGGACCAAAACGCTTAGCATCCTGACCGGAACTGCCGGTGCGGCGAACTCGCTGGCCGGTATCGGCGGCAACTAAAGCCCGATGCAAGACCATTACCAAGCCGCCGGAGCCCAAAACGCCCGGCGGCTTTTCGTTTACAATGGCGGTTTCCTGACCCAATCGCGCGTCCGGCGTATCCTTCAGCTGTCAGGCTATGACATCAAGCTAGGTAAGCCCGGAGCGGGGGATATGATTGGGGTCTGGGGCAATTCGCCCACCGCATGGCGCGGGCAGGCCGTCGCTGAGCGCACCGAGGCGCCCGTTCTGCGGGTCGAGGACGCGTTCTTGCGCTCAGTCCTTCCCGGGCGCCAAGGGCAGCCCCCGGTTGGCTTGATGCTGGATCAGCGCGGCGTGCATTTTGACCCGTCCCGCCCCAGCGATCTGGAACACCTTCTGGCCAGCCACCCGCTTGATGACAGCGCCCTGATGAGCCGCGCGCGCAACGCCATTGCCCGCCTGAAACGGCTGGATATGTCAAAGTACAACGCCTTTGACCCGAATGCCCCCCTACCAGAGCCGGGATATGTTGTGGTGGTGGACCAAACCGAAAACGATGCCTCTGTCACCGCGTCGGGGGGCACGAAAGCGCGCTTTCGAGAGATGTTGGCCTTTGCACAAATCGAACATCCCGGCGCCCGTATCCTGATCAAGACCCATCCTGAATCGTCCTTTGGACACAGACCGGGGTATTTCGACGCCGAGAACGAAGATGCGCGCACAACCCTGTTTGATGCGGCCGTCAGCCCCTGGAAATTGTTCGAAGGGGCTGTGGCGGTCTATGCATTTTCCTCACAGCTTGGGTTCGAAGCGATCCTTGCAGGTCACAAACCCCGGATCTTCGGCCAACCCTTCTATGGGGGGTGGGGTCTGACCCAAGATGAACACCCTGTTGCCCGGCGCGAACGCAAACTAACCCGCGCGCAGCTTTTTGCAGGGGCGATGATGTTGGCCCCCACATGGTATGACCCCTACCGCGATCAGCTGTGCGAGCTGGAACAGGCAATTGATACGCTTGAGGCAGAAACCCGCGCTTGGCGCGAGGATCACAAAGGCTGGGTCGCACAGGGCATGCGCCTGTGGAAGCGCAGGCATTTGCAGAAATTCTATGGCGGCTACGGTGCAATCCGGTTTGAGGAGACACCAGCGCAAGACGCCCGGGTGATGTGCTGGTCCGGTAAGGCCGAGGGCCATGATGTCACGCGGATTGAAGATGGTTTCTTGCGCTCTCGCGGGCTGGGGGCCGAGCTGGTTCCACCGCTGTCTTTGGTCACGGATGACCTTGGGATCTATTACGATCCTACGCGTGAAAGCCGCCTAGAGCAGCTGATCGCCGCCCGTGCAGACCTGCCCGAAGACGCCCGCGTCCGCGCCCGGGCCCTGCGCAAACGGCTGATCAAATCCGGGGTTTCCAAGTACAACCTGCCCGGCGCCCTGCCCGATCTGCCCGAGGGTCATCGCATTTTAGTGCCCGGCCAGGTTGAGGATGACGCGTCTATCCGTACTGGCACAGGCGCGGTGAACACCAACTTGAAATTGCTGGAACGCACCCGCGCGGAAAACCCCGAGGCGATGATCATCTATAAACCCCACCCCGATGTAGAAGCGGGCCTGCGCGCGGGAACTTTGCCACGAGACGAGGCCGAAGTCTTTGCCGATCTGGTTGCAGAACAGGCCGATGTCATGGCCCTGCTGTCGGTGGTGGATGAGGTCTGGACCATGACCTCTACCCTTGGGTTTGAGGCCCTGCTGCGCGACATTCGGGTCACCACGTTGGGGGCCCCGTTTTATGCCGGTTGGGGGCTGACACGCGATCTGGGAGAAGTGCCCGAACGCCGTCAGGCCCGCCCCGATCTGGACGGCATGGTTCATGCGGTTCTTATTGATTATCCACGCTATTTTGATCCAGTCACCGGCAGCCCCTGCCCTGTTGAAGTGGCGGTTGAGCGCCTGCAAAGCGGGGATATTCCCCATCCGGGGCTGGCCAATCGGATGCTGTCAAAACTGCAGGGGGTTCTGGCCAGCTATGCCCACCTGTGGCGTTAGGCGCGCACCCAGTGATGCAGGATGTCCGCCCCGATCTGGCGCGTTTCTTTTAGATTGAATCGAGGCGCCTCTGCCAGTCGACCGATCCCCATCGCGCCAATTCCCGGTGTGCCTTCGGCCCCGATTGTCAGCCCCGCAGTGAAACCAATCAGGTGATCGACCAAATCCGCGCTGAGAAGGCTGGCCGCCAATGCGCCGCCGCCTTCGCAATAAATCCGCGTCAGCCCCAACGCCGCCAGTTGTTTCAAAAGCGGAAGCGGTGACAGCTGCCCGCCCGAGATGACCGGCACCTCGACCAATTGGGCGCCCAGATCCTGCCAGCTGTGTCGCAGATGATCCGGCGCATCCGGTCCGTGACATAGCCAGACCGGCACATCACGCGCCGTTTGCGCCAGCTTGCCATCCAGCGGCACATCAAGCTTTCGGGCACAGACCACCCGCACGGGCTGATGGGACATTCCTAACCCGCGAACGGTTAACGAAGGGTCATCCGCACGTGCCGTTCCCCCGCCCACCATCACGGCGTCGTGCACTGCGCGTTGCGCATGCACCTGCCGGCGAGCCTCGGGTCCGGTGATCCACTGGCTTTCGCCGCTTGCGGTCGCGATGCGCCCATCAAAAGAGCCAGCCAGCTTGAGCGTCAGCAGGGGGCGCGCCTGTGTATGGGCCATGAGAAACCCCTGATGATCCAGCGCTGCCTGATCGGCCATCACTCCGGTTTCAACTGTGATTCCAGCGTCTTGCAGCATCTTGTGGCCACCACCGTCAACCCGCGGATCGGGGTCTTGCAAGGCGCTGACAACGCGCGCAATCCCGGCACCAATCAACGCCGAAGCACAGGGCGGGGTTTTGCCATAATGCGCACATGGCTCCAACGTGACATAGGCCGTTGCCCCCTGAGCCGCCGCCCCGGCCTGCGCCAGCGCCACCACCTCGGCATGAGGGCGACCCCCGGGCTGTGTCCAGCCGCGCCCGACAATGCGCCCGTCCTTGACGATCACACAGCCGACGGCCGGGTTTGGCCAGCACCGCCCCATCCCGCGCCGCCCCAAAGAAAGGGCAAGCGCCATGAAACGGCGGTCATTTTGCATGGATCATTCTTCCGGTTGTTCAGGCGGGCGTAGCTCGCTAACGAATTTATCGAAATCTCCAGCCTCTTGGAAGTTCTTGTAAACACTCGCAAATCTGACATATGCCACAGTGTCGATCCGCGCGAGGCTTTCCATAACGATTTCACCGATGGATTTTGAATCTATATCGGTCTCGCCCATACTTTCCAGACGACGCACAATCCCGGAAATCATCTGGTCGATGCGATCCGGCTCTACCGGGCGTTTTTGCAACGCGATACGGATCGAGCGTTCCAGTTTGTCACGATCGAAATCTTCTCGTCGACCATTGGATTTAATCACCACAAGGTCGCGCAGCTGCACCCGTTCATAGGTGGTAAAGCGCCCGCCACAAGACGGACAGAACCGCCGACGGCGGATGGCAACGTGATCTTCAGCGGGGCGGGAATCTTTCACCTGAGTGTCAATATTTCCGCAAAACGGGCAACGCATGGCCTCTCCCTCGGTGTTCGTCCCAAGTTATCCACAGGTACTATAGGTCAGCCGCTAGGATTTGTGTAGGGGGGAAATCAACCGCAAGATATGGCGGATGCACATCCCATGCACAAGCGATGCACATCCTATGCATACGCGATGCTCAGGCCAGATGCGCCGCGACCCGTCGTTGATGCGGCGCATCGCGATGTTCAAACAGGTAAATCCCCTGCCATGTGCCAAGCACCATCTGCCCGCCCTGCACCGGGATCGACAGGCTGACCGGCATCATCGCCGCCTTGATATGGGCGGGCATATCATCGGGGCCTTCATAGGTATGGGTCAGATAGCGCATCGACGGGTCCGTCGTGGGCGGCACCAGCCGGGCGAAGTAATTGCGCAGGTCGGTCTGGACCTCGGGGTCGGCATTTTCCTGTATCAACAGGCTGCACGAGGTGTGGCGCACGAACAGCGTCAACAGCCCGTCGCCCTGCACCCAGCGCGCAACGTCCCGGGTGAATTCATAGAGGCCTTGGCCAGCGGTTTGGAGGGTGAATTCGGTTTGCATGGTCCCTGCCTACCGCAAGCTGCCCCCGTTAACCAATACGTCTTTGTGATCTCGTGATCTGTTAACGATCTGTTAACTGTTAACCCATCGTTAATCTTAACGGGGGCGAGATGTGGGGGCGCATTTTGGCCGCGTGCTGGATGGGGACAGCCGCCGTGGCTGACCCGCTGGCATTTGCGGATAACTTTGAGGGGCTGGGCAGTGCCTGGCATGTGGCAGAGTATGATTTCGATCATCACGCCTTTGACACCGATTGGCGGCGCGCGCAGGTGCGGCTGGCCGATGGGCTGGAGCTGCATCTAACGCCGCATGACGGGTTGAACCGCTTTGTTGGCGGCTCTGTCCGGCGCGAAGAGCCGACCCATTATGGCCGCTACGAGGTGGTGATGCAGCCCGCCAAAGGCGACGGTCTGGTGACCGGGTTCTTCACCTATACCGGGCCGCACTACGGCACGCGGCATGATGAAATCGACATCGAGTTTCTGGGCAAAGACACCACGCAAATGCATGTGGCGTGGTTCGTGGATGGTGAAATCACCAATAAGTTCATCGACTTAGGATTTGACGCGGCGGAGCGCCCACGCGCCTATGCGTTTGAATGGCGCCCCGAAGGGCTGCGCTGGTACGCCGAGGGGCGGTTGATCTTTGAACACCGCGCCCGCGATGGCGCAATCCCGACCGTACCGGGCCGGCTGTTTGCCAACCTGTGGGCGGCGGACCCGTCGGTGGCTGGCTGGTCAGGCGAGGTAAAGCCGGGCACATGGGCGCAGGCGCGGGTGCTGTCGGTGCGGTTTATTCCGGATTTAGGTGGGACATCCTAAGCGGGCAGCGCCCGGCCCGGGGTGGGCGTGAAGCGCCCGCCCATGGGGCGGGACGGGTGCTGCCCGATGCGGGGCATCGGGCGCCTTTACTTCACCGGGTTTGTTGTCGGAACACGCAAACCACTCCAGTTTTGCTCCATGTAGGCTCTTTCAAATGCACCAAGGGCAATTTCTCGCTGCTTTTCTGGCCGCCAACGGCGGAAGCTGTCGTAATGTTCCGTTCCCCCTAGAACGTCTTCACAGTAACCTCTGAAGTCAAACCATCTACCAGATCGGTGACCCAAGTAAGTCAACCCACAAGCAAGAGTTCGCGGTATCTCTCCTGCTAATTGCTGTGTGGCTAAAATGCAAATGAGCAGTTCAATACTGTTAAGCGCATCTAAGTTGACGCCCTCAAGTGTCTCATCTGGATCTCGATCTGCATGTTTGAAAAAGTTCGCGGCGCGATTTTGGTGACGCTTCCATTCACCCACGAAACCCGGCTCTACCCTTCGCAAGACAGCATCATCCAACATGTCAAGGATCGGTATCGTCTCAATCTTGTTTAGATCATTGAGAACGGTTCGAGACGCCCATACCAGCGTATGAACCGGTATGGGGTCAAATCCTCGTAGAAGCAGCAACACCGCCGCCTCGAGCTGCGAAATCACTGCATCCGACTTCGATATAGATGGTCGGCGGGCAGGCCTAAGTGCCATCACTGATCCAAGAAACTCCGCAGTTTGCGGCTGCGGCTGGGGTGTTTCAGTTTTCGCAGGGCTTTGGCCTCAATCTGGCGGATACGTTCGCGGGTCACGCTGAACTGTTGGCCGACCTCTTCCAGCGTGTGGTCGGTGTTCATGCCGATACCAAAGCGCATGCGCAGAACACGTTCTTCGCGCGGGGTCAGCGAGGCCAGCACGCGGGTGGTGGTCTCTTTCAGGTTTTCCTGAATGGCGCTGTCCAGCGGCAGAACGGCGTTCTTGTCCTCGATGAAATCGCCCAGCTGTGAATCTTCTTCGTCGCCGATGGGCGTTTCCAGAGAGATCGGCTCTTTGGCGATTTTCATCACCTTGCGGACCTTTTCCAGAGGCATCTGAAGCTTCTCGGCCAGTTCCTCGGGCGTCGGCTCGCGGCCGATTTCGTGCAGCATCTGACGACCGGTCCGTACCAGTTTGTTGATCGTTTCGATCATGTGCACCGGAATACGGATCGTGCGCGCCTGATCGGCAATCGAGCGGGTGATCGCCTGACGGATCCACCATGTGGCGTAGGTCGAGAATTTATAGCCGCGGCGGTATTCGAACTTATCGACCGCCTTCATCAGGCCGATGTTACCTTCCTGAATAAGATCAAGGAATTGCAGGCCACGGTTCGTGTACTTTTTGGCGATGGAGATCACCAGACGCAGGTTGGCCTCGACCATTTCTTTCTTGGCCTGACGGGCTTCTTTTTCGCCCTTTTGAACCTGCTGCACGATGCGGCGGAATTCGGGGATGTCGACGCCGACATACTGGCCGACTTGGGCCATCTCGCCGCGCAGCTCTTCGACCTTGGGGCCAGAACGTTCAACGAAAGCCTGCCAGCCGCGCCCGGCCTTTTCGGACATGCGCTCCATCCAGGTCGGGTCCAGCTCATAGCCACGGTAGGCCTCGATGAACTCGCGCCGGTTAATGCGGGCATGGTCAGCCAGTTTCACCATCGAGCCATCAATCTGCATGATCTTGCGGTTGATGCCGTAAAGCTGGTCGATCAGCGCTTCGATCCGGTTGTTGTGCAGGTGCAGTTCATTCACCAGCTCAACGATTTCCGAGCGCAGCTTTTGATAGGCCTGCTCTTCCTTCTTCGAGAAACTGTCATCCTCGTTCAGGGTAGCCGACATGCGCAGGTCCTGCATTTCGGACAGGTGGGCATAGTCTTGGGCGATCAGGTCGAGCGTTTCCAGCACGCGCGGTTTCAGCGCGGCTTCCATCGCGGCCAGCGACATGTTGGCCTGCTCGTCCTCGTCATCTTCTTCTTCGGCCTTGATCGGATTGCCATCGGCATCCAGTTCAGGCTGATCGTCCTTCTTGGCTGCGGGGGCCGCCGAGGTGTCGACTTCGGCAACGACGGGTTCTTCGTCGTCTTCATCTTCGGCCAACGAGCGCCCAAAGGTGGCGTCCAGGTCGATGACGTCGCGCAGCAGAATGTCTTCATTCAGAAGTTCGTCACGCCAGATGGTGATCGCCTGAAAGGTCAGCGGGCTTTCACACAGCCCGGAAATCATGGTGTTGCGACCGGCTTCGATCCGTTTGGCGATGGCGATCTCGCCTTCGCGCGACAACAGTTCGACGGAGCCCATTTCACGCAGGTACATGCGGACGGGGTCATCGGTGCGGTCCAGCTTTTCAGTTTCTGTCGCAGCGACAGTGACTTCCCGCGAGGTCGAGGTTTCAACCACGGCGGTCGAGCCTTTTTGCTCTTCCTCCTCGGCCTCTTCCTCTTCGATGATATTGATGCCCATTTCGGACAGCATGGACATCACATCTTCGATCTGTTCGGACGAGACCTGATCGGGTGGCAGCACCTGGTTGAGCTGCTCATAGGTGATGTAGCCCTTTTCGCGTGCCTCGGCGATCATCTTCTTGACGGCGGCCTGGCTCATATCGAGAGAAGTTTCAGGCTCCTGCTCGGACTTGCGGTCGTCGTTGTCTTTTGCGGCCATGTAGAGCTCCTTGCGGCGTGGAACTGATTCGCTCGTATTTGAAACGAATCAATAGCGCGAATCACGCGCATGCACACCCGTTTAAACCTGATTCTTTATGCATTCGTCGCCAGAACGTCACGACCCACCGGAATTTGATTCATCCATGCCCAGTTGTGCAAGCAAGGTGCGGAACCTTTCCCGTTCTTCGCGCACCAATCGGGCCCCGTTATCCAACGTGTCATATTCCGCACGATCCTCTGTATCGCCGCGCATGGCAGAATCGCGGGCCTGATTATTTTCCCGCAGGTGCCATGTCAGGGCTTCGTTTGGCGTGGCGGCCATTTCGGCCTCGGCATGGCTGAGTTCGCTTTCATGGGCGCGGTCGGCAATGAGTTTGGCGAAAGCCTCGGCCAAGGCAAGCTGCGCCGCCTCCTCATTTCCGGGCGCGCGCAGGGCTGGCACAATCTGCACATGGCCAAGCGAAAACAGGTTTTCAAGAGGCGCAGGGCCAGTTTCAGCCTCAATCGCGCTTTGCATCAGCGCCGGATCGGTCTGGGCGTGGTTTTGCAACAGGGCATTTTGCAGTTTTTGATGTTCGAAGCTGGTGAAGTTCAGCTCCTCCAGCTGCGATTCAAACCGGGGCATCAGCCCGGGATAGCGGATCAACAAGGCCAGAATAACGGCTTCGCGCAGCTCTTCGCTGAATCGTTCGGTGGCCGCCACCAGAGAAGAGGCGCGGGTGCTGGCCAGCGCCGGTGCCGGGGCGTTGCGCGGGCGCCACTTGCCCTTTTGTGCGCCGCGCTTCTGGCCGAAAAGGTCCCAGCGCAGTCGCTTGATTTCTTCGCCGTAATGGCCACGGATCGACGGGTCCTGAATGCGGGCGATCACCGTGCGCAGATCTTTATCTAGCGCGGCCTTGCGTTCCGGGCTGTCGAAAACCTTTCCCTCGGTCTCTCGTGACCAAAGAAGCTGCACCATGGGTTGGGCCGCATCCAGCAGTTTGGTCATCGCCCCTGCCCCGCCTGCACGGATTACGTCATCGGGGTCTTTTCCGGCGGGCATAAGAGCAAAGCGCAGGGATTTGCCGGCCTCCAGCAGCGGCAGGGCCAGATCAATCGAGCGATGCGCCGCGCGCAGGCCCGCCGTGTCGCCATCCAGCGCGATGATTGGTTCGTTGGCGACGCGCCACAGCAGCTGCAGCTGATTGTCGGTGATTGCGGTGCCCAAGGGGGCAACGGCGGCACCAAACCCGGCCTCAGAAAGGGCAATCACATCCATATAGCCTTCGGCAACGATCAGCGGTTGCCCCTTGCCCGCGGCCTCGCGGGCGGGGCCATGGTTGAACAGCGTGCGGCCTTTGTCGAACAGCTCGGTCTCGGGGCTGTTCAGGTATTTGGCATTGTCATTGGGGTCCATCGCACGCCCGCCAAAGGCAATTGCCCGCCCGCGCGCATCGCGGATCGGGAACATGATGCGGCCCCGGAACGTGTCATAGGGTTTACCGCCCTTTTGACTGGGTTTGGCCAGCCCCGCGGCAAGGATCAGCTCAGGGGCGACATCCTTGGCGACCAGATGGTCCCAAAGCCCCTGCCATGCGTCCGGGGCAAAACCAATTTCCCAGCGCTCTTGCGCGGGTTCAGAAAGACCGCGCCCCGCCAGATAGTCGCGCGCGGCGGCGGCGGCCCCGGTTTTCAGCTGCAAGCGGAAATACTGCACCGCCTGTTCCATGACCTGCACCAGCAGCGTCCGCCGATCAGCCTTTTCCTGTGCTTTGGGATCACGCGCCGGCATCGGCATGCCGGTTTCCTGCGCCAGAATTTCAACTGCTTCCATAAAACCGACATTCTCGGTTTCACGAATGAACGAGATCGCATCGCCTTTGGCGTGACAGCCAAAGCAGTAATAATAACCTTTCCGGTCATCCACATGAAAAGAAGCGGTTTTTTCCTGATGGAAGGGGCAAGGCGCCCACATGTCGCCCTTGCCCTGATTGGATTTGCGCTGATCCCACATGACCTTTCGGCCCACGACCTGCGAAAGCGAGGTGCGGGTGCGGAGTTCATCAAGGAATCCGGGCGGAAGGCTCATAGGGTTTTATAGCGGTTTCCGGCGCGGCTGATCCAGCCCCTGAATCCAGCCTCTGAATTTGGTCAGAAACAACACGTCCAGATTGTTTCGCAATCTACACTTGATCGGTTCAGCGCAGTTGCTAAGCCTGACGCTACGTCACGAAACCGTGTTTTCGTTTACGTTTTGTTAACAAACTGCCGGTTTCCTGCGGTTTGGGTTAACTTCGTGTTTACTTCCTCATTTTCGCCGTAATTCGGCTAAATTGCCAACACACCCCCTTGCGATAAGTACCGATGCGATACGTGCGCGCTGAGTCCTGTGGCCAGTTCGTCGAAAGGGAAGTGTTATGTTTAATCGTACGGTTCAGAGTCTCACCCCACGCCCCGCCAGCGGGCTGCGTCGACTGGCGCGCAGTTTTGGCCGCAACGAAGAGGGCTCGATGCTGCTCTTTGGCATGTACATCATGATTGCGATGCTGCTGTGCGCGGGACTGGCGATTGACACCATCCGTTTTGAAGCGCGCCGGATGGAACTGCAAAACACGCTGGACCGCGCGGTTCTGGCTGCCGCTGATCTGGATCAGGACGTAGACGCCCGCGCCGTGGTGATCGACTATTTCGATAAGGCTGGCCTGTCGGAATTTCTGGATACCGACTCGATCAATGTTGATAGTTCAACCGCATCGGGCGAGCTGAGCTTTCGCCGCGTAAACGCCACCGCCACCGCGAACATCACAACGATTTGGCTACACCTGCTGGGTGTCGACAATTTGCAGGCCACGGCTTACAGCACCGCCGAAGAGGGCATCACCGACCTTGAAGTGTCGCTGGTGGTGGACGTGTCTGGCTCCATGGGCTGGTCCTCCAGCTCGGGCAACTCCAAGATTTACGAACTGCGTCAGGCGGCAAAAGACTTTGTCTATTACATGCAGTGCAACCCGAATGAAGAGCGTGGCTCGGGCGCGGATTGCTCGGTCGAGGAAGGCAAAGTGTCGATCTCTTTGGTGCCTTATGCCGAGCAGGTCACCGCCGGTGAGGAGCTGCTGGATTACATGCATGTCACCGCCGAGCATGACTATTCGCACTGCGTAACCTTCAGCGCAGATGACATGCTGACCACCACGATCCCGCTGGAAGACGATCCTGACAATCCAGACCCTTTGCAGCGCACGGGGCACTTTGATCCGTGGAACAACGGAACCTGGGCCAGCAACAACAGCCGGACCTGCCGCACGAACAACTGGCGTAAAATCCGCCCCGTGCAGGGCGATTACGTACAGCTTATCAATTATATCGACGATCTGAGCGCCGGCGGGAACACCTCCATCGACGTGGGCATGAAGTGGGGCGCCGCCCTGCTGGACCCCAGCATGCGCGACACCGTCATTGATCTGATCGGCCACAACGATGATGACGGCAACCCCGATCCTATCGTCGACGCCGTCTTCTTTGATCGTCCTTACAGCTATACGCAGGACTACATGATGAAGGTGATCGTGCTGATGACCGATGGGGTGAACACCGATCAGCACTATCTGAAAGACGGGTATCGCGAAGGTGACTCTCCCGTATGGCGGAACACCCATTATTCGGATCGGTATTCGATCTACAAAGAAAGCACCGGCAAATACTATTATACCCACAACGGTACATGGAATGATTACCCGTACGGGGATGCAGATGGTGAGCCTATTACCGTGACCAACACCTATTGCACCTGGTCGTGGTGGTATGGGCGCCGTTGCTGGACCGAAACCGAGACCACCTATGAACAACAGCCCGGTTCTGCCGTGCAGATGACTTATCCTGAGGTCTGGGACAAATTCACCACCGACTGGTTTGGCGACTGGTCCTGGCTGGAAGACCCCGAAACCCACTGGGGCAATGGCACCAAGAACACCCGTCTGTCGCAAATCTGTGCTGCTGCGCGTGCGCAAGGGATCATCGTCTATACCATTGGCTTCGAGGTGTCGGGCAACGCCGATGACGTGATGTCAGACTGCGCCAGCACGCCGGGCCACTACTTCGCGGCAGACGGCACCAACCTGTCTGAAACCTTCGGCGTTATCGCCAGTTCCATTAACCAGTTGAGGCTGACCCAATAATGCGGCGCTTTACTTCTTTCACCCCTATGTGGATGCGCCTGCGCGGCTTTGCTGCTGACGAGCGCGGCACAACCACCGTGGCCTTCGTCATGATGATGCCCGTGGTGTATTTCACCTTCCTTTGGGCGTTCGAGCTGTCTTGGCTCAAGGCGCGCCATGCGGTTCTGAACCACAGCGTGGATATGGCCGTGCGCGATCTGCGTCTGGGCAGCTTTCCGGATATTTCGGGGGATCAGCTGGTCAGTCAGATCTGCGAATATGGCGGTGATTTTCTGGGCGGGGAATGCTCGGATGACATTCGCGTTGCGCTTATCGAAGTCTCGACGGATGTCTGGAGCATCGCGGATGACTTGCAGCAATGCCAAAACCGCGGCGCCACAGTAAGCCCGGTGATCTACTTTGACCCCGCGACCGAGAACTCGTTGATGATCCTTCATGTCTGCCTGTTGGTCGACCCGATCTTCCCGGGCACCAAGCTGGCCAATCGTCTGCAGGACCATGACGGGGACAGCAATTTCGAGGAGGGCGAATCCGGCATTCGCCTGCATTCGACATCGGCCTTCGCGGTTGAACCAGGCGGAGCATCTGAATCATGATTACGTCAATCCGCAACGCGTGCGCCCGGTTCTGGGCGGAAGAAGATGCCAACATCCTGGCCGAGGGTGTGATGATCCTGCCCTTCATCGCCCTGTTTTACGTCGGCATAGTGGACTATTTCCAAACCTATGCGGCAAAGGCCACCAATATCCGCGCGGCCTATACGATCAGCGACATTCTAAGCCGCGAAGACACCTCGGTGAATGCTAACTATATTGACGGCCTGCATACTGTCTTCAGCTATCTGACGCTGGATGCGGGTGCCAACCCGGAAATTCGGGTCACTGTGGTCTATTGCGAAGACAACTGCGGGCTGGAGGATACGGGCCGCGTGTTGCGCATGGACTGGTCATATGGGGTTGGCAAGTCGGCTTTGGTTGAAGGTCAGCTTAGCGAATTTGACGACAAAATCCCGGTTATGAGCACCGGAGACCGGGCGATTCTGGTCGAAACAACGGTCGACTACACCCCAGCGTTTGAATCTGTCGGGCTGGACGATGTGACGTTTGAAAACATCATTGTCACCCGGCCACGCTGGGTTCCGATCATGTGTTTTGAAGGGATCAACTGCAACAGCTGATCATCCGGTTTCGTCGGCCTGATCCCGTTCGCGCAACATCGCCTCGATCATTTCGGCCATCGCCTTACAATGCGGGGCGCTGGTCACGCCCCCCACCCCAACACGACGTCCCAGGCGCCACCACAGCCCTGGTGCCCAGCTGCGTTGGCCGGATGTGTGGGTCACAATGGTGAATCCGTTCGACGGTTTTATGGAAAAAGTGCCGCGGTCCAGCTCTTTGATGTCGTCGATCCGGGCCAGCTCTTGCCCGGCGCTGTCGCGCAAAACATCCGGGTAAAGTTCCAGGCTTAGCGCCGTGGCGCGGCGCATCATTTCAGCCTGATACAGGACCGCCAGGCCAAGGATCAGCAAAAAGATCTGCCAGAACAAAGAGTCATGCCCACGCGTCAAGGCGATGAAGACCGAAACCGCCCCCAATACCAGCAGCATGGAAATCCCGATCACCCGTCGTGCGGGAGACGTTGAAAGCGTGAACAACGGTTCTGACATGGAGACCCTTCCCTTCGTGTGGTTCCGCTCTAGCGCGCCCGGCACCAAAGGTCGAGCCATGTTGCAACCAGCGAGATGCCGCCACAAGCGCAAACCCCACGGCTTGCCCGCGCCTATACGGCCAAGATACAGTGCAGCGAATCCAATTGGGGACGTCATGAAACGTATCGTTGCGACAGGTTTGATCGCCATCACGTGCGCCAGCTGCACGCAGTTCCCCGAGGTGGATACCGCGATGAACACCCGCGGTTATGACACCGTTTTCCCGACCCTTGCCCCTACGGATGATGTGATTGGCACACAACAGGCGCCGCGTCTGGATGATGACAGCGCCGCGGCGCTGATCCGGCGCGCGGCGTGGTTGCGCCAGCGCGCGGCCCAACTGCGGGGCCAAAACGTGCTGAGTTCTACCGAGCGCGCGCGTCTGCAAAGCGCCGTCACGCAGCATGGTGGTTGACGCTCTGACGCGTTGCATGCCGGGGCGCAACGCGCTAACACCGCCGCAACCAAAATTCCACTACGGGAGCCTCCGTTCATGACCACTCCTTTGCGCCTTGGCATTGCCGGGCTGGGCACCGTCGGTGTCGGCGTCGTCAAAATCATCCAGCAGCGTGCCAATCTTCTGGCCGCACGCACCGGGCGCCCGATCGAGATCACCTGTGTCTCGGCCCGCTCGCGCAGCAAGGATCGCGGTGTCGATCTGTCGGCCTATGGTTGGGAAGACGATCCCGTTGCCATGGCCAAGCGCGACGACGTGGATGTGTTCGTTGAACTGATGGGCGGCGAAGACGGTCCGGCCAAAGCCGGCACCGAAGCCGCGATTGCAGCCGGCAAAGATGTGGTCACCGCCAACAAAGCGATGCTGGCCGTGCATGGTCAGGAATTGGCCGAGCTGGCCGAAGACGCCGGTCAGTTGATCCGGTTTGAGGCCGCCGTCGCCGGTGGCATCCCGGTGATCAAAGCGCTGACCGAAGGGTTGGCCGGCAACCAGATCGACCGCGTCATGGGCGTGATGAACGGCACCTGCAACTACATCCTGACCCGGATGGAAAGCGCCGGGCTGCCCTATGATGAAGTGTTCGAAGAGGCCAACCAGCTTGGTTATCTGGAGGCTGACCCGAACCTGGATGTGGGCGGGATTGATGCGGGCCACAAGCTGGCGCTTTTGTCGGCGATTGCCTTTGGCACCAAGGTCGATTTCGGCGGAGTTGAGCTGGAAGGCATCGGTCAGGTCACGATTGAGGACATCCATCAGGCCGCCGATATGGGCTTTCGCATCAAGTTGCTGGGCGTTGCACAGCTGACCGGGCGCGGGCTGGAACAGCGTATGACGCCCTGCCTTGTGCCCGCCGCAAGCCCGCTGGGCCAGTTGGAAGGCGGCACCAACATGGTGGTGCTGGAAGGCGACGCCGTGGGCCAGATCGTACTGCGTGGCGCCGGAGCGGGCGAAGGCCCGACAGCCAGCGCCGTGCTGTCTGACGTGCTGGACATCGCGCGGGGTATCCGCCTGTCAACTTTCGGCCAGCCCGCCAAGGGGCTGGAAAAGATGCGCCGGGCGCGCGTCGATTCCGCGGCGCCTTATTACCTGCGTCTGGAGCTGCAGGACAAACCGGGCGCGCTGGCCAAAATCGCCACCGTTCTAGGCGAGTCCGGCGTGTCGATTGATCGGATGCGTCAGTACGGCCATTCCGAGCCAACAGCGCCGGTTTTGATCGTCACGCACAAGACAACCCGCGATGCACTGGATCAGGCGCTTAGCGGTTTTGCTGAAACTGGCGTCGTTTCGGGCAATCCTGTTGCGTTGCGCATCGAGCAGGTCTGACGAAACGCCCTTCGTCTTGTGCGCGTTGCACGGGGCGGATAAACCCAGACCGAATGCCACACTTCTTTTCAGGGAACCTCCCCCATGTCGAAAATTGATTTCAACGACCGTATGCTCTCGCTGGGTCTGGCCCGCGTCTCCGAAGCCGCTGCCATGGCCTCAGCCAAACTGGTTGGCCGCGGTGATGAAAAAGCCGCTGACCAGGCCGCTGTGAACGCCATGCGCGACCAGCTGAACAAACTGGACATCCAGGGCGTTGTGGTGATCGGTGAAGGCGAACGCGACGAGGCCCCGATGTTGTACATCGGCGAGGAAGTTGGCGCGGGCACCGGCCCCGAAGTCGACATCGCGCTGGACCCGCTGGAAGGCACCACCCTGACCGCCAAAGACATGCCCAACGCCCTGACCGTGATCGCCATGGCACCGCGCGGCACGCTGTTGCACGCGCCCGACACCTATATGGAAAAGCTGGCCATCGGCCCGGGCTATCCCAAGGATGTGGTGTCTTTGGACATGTCGCCGCGCGAACGCGTTGAAGCTTTGGCCAAGGCAAAAGGCTGTGACGCAGATGACATCACCGTCTGCGTTCTGGAACGCCCGCGCCACGAAGACACCATTGCCGAGATCCGCGAAACCGGCGCCGCGATCCGCCTGATCACCGATGGTGATGTGGCTGGTGTGATCCATTGCGCCGAGGCCGAAATCACCGGCATCGACATGTACATGGGCTCGGGCGGTGCGCCCGAAGGCGTTTTGGCCGCTTCGGCGCTGAAATGCATGGGCGGTCAGATGTGGGGCAAGCTGTTGTTCCGCAACGATGACGAACGTGGCCGTGCCGCCAAAGCCGGTATTACCGATCTGGACCGCATCTATTCGCGCGATGAACTGGTCACCGCAGACGTGATCTTTGCGGCCACCGGCGTCACCGATGGCTCGGTCGTGAGCGGTATCAAACGCGAACCCACTCACCTGACCACTGAGACGATCCTGATGCGTTCGAAAACCGGGTCGGTGCGGCGCATGGTTTACCGCAACCCGATCAAGTGATCCAAGCGCGCGCGTTTTTAGGGGTCGATAGCTCGATCAGCGGACGCCGCTGGGTCGGGCCGACCCTGGATCAGACGCGCCAAAGCGAAGCCTTACAACAAGACACCGGCTTGCCCGGCGCCCTATGCGCCGTGCTGGCCGCACGCGGGGTAAGCGCGCCCGAGGCCCCGGCATTTCTGGCCCCTGCCCTGCGCGATCTGCTGCCTGATCCGCGTAGCCTGCGCGACATGGAAGCCGCCGCCGCTCGCTTTCTGAGCGCCGTTCAAAACCGCGAACAGATTGCGATTTTCGCGGATTATGACGTTGATGGCGGGGCCTCGGCCGCGTTGCTGATTGACTGGCTGCGCCAGATGGGCCGCCCGGCCACACTGTATATCCCCGACCGCATCGACGAAGGTTACGGGCCCAACGTGCCCGCCATGCAGGCGCTGGCGCAAGATCATGATCTGATCCTTTGCGTGGATTGCGGAACCTTGTCGCACGAACCTATCGCCGCCGCACAGGGCGCGGATGTGGTGGTGCTGGATCACCATCTGGGCGGTGAAACCTTGCCGCCTGCGCTGGCCGTGGTGAACCCGAACCGGCAAGATGAAAGCGGCGATCTGGGGCATCTGTGTGCTGCTGCGGTGGTGTTTCTGATGTTGGTCGAAGCCGGGCGTCAGCTGCGCGAAGCGGGCCATAAAGGCCCGAATATGATGGATTTTCTGGATATTGTCGCGCTGGCCACGGTTGCCGATGTGGCGCCGCTGACCGGGGTGAACCGCGCGTTTGTTCGTCAGGGTCTGAAGGTTATGGCGCGGCGCGCGCGGCCCGGGCTGGTGGCCCTGTCCGACGCCGCGCGGATTGATCGCGCGCCCAGCTCTTATCATTTGGGGTTTGTGCTAGGGCCACGCATCAACGCTGGCGGACGGATCGGCAAAGCCGATTTGGGCGCGCGCCTGTTGGCCACCGATGACGTGGCCGAGGCCGCCGCCATCGCGGAACGCTTAGAGCAGCTGAACGTCGAGCGGCGCGACGTTGAAAACGCTGTCCGCGACGCCGCAATGGCCCAGGCCGAAGCGCGCGGGCTGGAGGCACCGCTGGTTTGGGCCGCGGGCGAAGGTTGGCATGCGGGCGTTGTCGGCATTGTGGCCGCCCGCCTGAAAGAGGCCACCAACCGCCCCGCTGTGGTCATCGGGTTTGACGGCGACGCGGGCAAAGGCTCTGGCCGGTCGGTAAGTGGGGTCGACCTTGGGGCTTCGGTTCAGCGGCTGGTGGGCGAAGGCCTGCTGAGCAAAGGCGGCGGACATAAGATGGCTGCCGGGTTGAGCCTGACCCGCGATCAACTGGAACCGGCGATGGCACGCCTGTCAGAACTGATGCAAAAACAAGGTGCCGCAGAGCGCGGCGCGGCGGATTTGCGGCTGGATGCGGTATTGATGCCCGGCGGCGCCTCGGTGGAGCTGATTGAACAGATCGAAGCCGCCGGACCTTTTGGGGCATCGGCCCCGGCACCCCGCTTTGCCTTTCCTGACGCTAAGATCCGATTCGTGAAACGCGTTGGCGCGACCCATCTGAAACTCAGCTTTTCGGACGGGATCGGCAAAGCCATCGACGCCATCGCCTTTGGAGCCTTTGACGGGCCGCTTGGCCCCGCACTTGAGAACCACGGTGGCGCACCGTTTCATCTGGCTGGGCGGCTAGAAATTAACAGTTGGGGCGGGCGTACGCAGGTACAGTTACGACTGGAAGACGCCGCGCCGGCATGATCGTGACAGGCGATTGAAATTTTCGGGAAAATCCTCTTGCGCTGCGCCGTCATTTTCCCTAATTACCGCGTCACGCCACGGTATGGCCCGTTCGTCTATCGGTTAGGACGCCAGGTTTTCAACCTGGAAAGAGGGGTTCGATTCCCCTACGGGCTGCCACCTTCCTTTTGGGGGGATTGCCGGGCGCTGTTGTGTGGCCCGTTCGTCTATCGGTTAGGACGCCAGGTTTTCAACCTGGAAAGAGGGGTTCGATTCCCCTACGGGCTGCCACTTTTCAACGTTACCCGGATGCGACCTGACCACGGCGATCCTGAATTGCTGCCAGTGTCACGCGCGAGCGCCCTGCCCGCTTGGATGCATAAAGCGCCATATCGGCGTCACGTTGCATCGTCTCCCAGTCTGGGGATTGATAGAAACTGGACATGGTCGTGCCGATACTGGCCGAGACACTGCATTGGGCCCCGTCATATGAAATCGGTGCCTCCAGCCGTTCAATGATACGGTGTGCGACACGATCAAGCCGTTTCATGTCAATCGGCCCCTCAAAGACCAGAACAAATTCATCCCCGCCAATTCGAACGACGGTGTCATTCACGCGAGTTTCCTCGACCAGAATCTTGGCCACCTGCTGCAACACATGGTCCCCGGCGGCGTGACCATAGGTGTCATTCACAGCTTTGAAATAGTCCAGATCCAGATGCATCAGGCCGAAGTCCTGCCCGTGATCCTGCAAACGCGCGGTGACATGTTCCAAGGCCCGGCGGTTCTTGAGTCCGGTTAGGGTGTCGGTAAAGGCCTGTTCTTCGGCGGCAATACGCGCGCCTTGCAGGCGGGTGTTCAATTTGCGCAGCTCATCCATAACGGCGGCTTTGGCTTCGACCAGATATAACAACTCCACCGTCAGATCGGTGGCGGCGAAATCATCAAGCGTGAGGCCAAAATCTGCCACGGCATCGACCACCGCGATGCCAAAGGACAGGTTGATCAACACGCCACCGTCCTTTTCAAGCGGGACAACAACCCCTTTAAGAGTGGTATGGGGCGGGGCGATCAGCGAGAGCTGTAATTGGACCCCATCCGCTTTCAGCAGCCCGTTGATCGAACGCGCCGAGCGTGGACGACGGATGTCGAACACTTCGGTAAACAGTCGCCCTTCCAGGTCGCAGTCACGACAAAGCTTCTGAAAGCACCGACCCGCAGCCCGAATGCGCCCATCAGGCGTCAGCCAGACATGCATTGGCATCAGTTGGGCAATCGCCCGATGAGATATCGGCATGTTATTGTGCATTGCGTTATCCCGCCCGCGCCGCCAGATCAAAGCTACGCCCTTCTGAAAAGGCGCTGTCCAGCAATTCCACTACTACGGTTTCGACTCCATTCCTGGCGTCCTGCACTTCCAGCAACACCAGCGCCCCATAGTCATCCGCCATGGCGCGCAGCAAACCGGTCATGAGGTGCCCGCTTCCGGGCCAATGCCAGCGACATTCCAGACGAAAGGCAACCGGACTGTCGTCAATGACTTCAAGGTCAGGAAGATCCAGATCATCAACGGCCAGTTTCGCCCTCCCGCGCAGGTCATCCAGCGAATGCAGGAATTGCAGGAAGTTGCTGCCACCAAAACGCAATAGCCGCCGAAGGTTTTCAAGACGTGGGTTTGAAACAAGATAGGTGCCCATGTCTTCGAGCAGGGCTTCGCGGCTTTTATCTAGATGGCGGCAAGCCGCGCCCAGAACATCATCTGTCAGACGATCCTCGTAATTGAGCATTGCTTCGAACCCATCGCCACCAACCCCAGATTCTTCGGCAACCGAACGCCACAACGGGGGACCATAGGTATCTTGCAGGAAACACTGGATGGATCTGTTTATCAGGCCATGCATGAACCCAAACACCTCTACTCGTTTCAAACGAGACTAGGTGCGAGGTCTTAACAATTCGAAAATCTCTTTTCAGGGCGCAAAATAGAGCTGGCGACCGCCCAGTTCCAATACTCTGGCTGGGACGGGGGCCAACGCAAAGGCGCCTTCAGCAAGCTGATCCAACACCGCTGCCCCGCCTTTGGTCAGGTTGCTGCCCCCAAGAAAATTAGCCCGCCGCGTGTCGATCCGACCGGTGCGATTGAAATAGCCATCCACAACAAGGCTGTCATTGGCGCTGAGGGCAAACACGACGGCCTCGTCCCCGTCGACAAGGTCGCTCAGATCGGCAAACAGCACCATGCATCCGCGGTTTTGCGCCGGTGTACGCCGGGCGCATGCGCGTTGTAATTGTTCAACTTTATGCAGGGGCAGACCATCCCAGAACCAGTCAGGCACCGATTTACCCTCGGGCACAACCTGAAGCAAATCCGCAAGGTCGCGCAGCTGTGTTTCTGCCGTGACCGCGCGATCTTCGTTGGCAAAGTCATACCGGCTGTCGGCGTCGTTCAGACGCGTGATACGTTGTTGCAAGACGTCCGCCTGTGGGTGGCCCTCCATGGTCTGTAGCCGCGCAAGGCCAGCCTGACCAGCCCGGCCCCACTCGCGCCCAATCAGCCACAGGTCCAGATCGGCAACATCGGTCTGGCCGGCCTCGAATCGGTCAACCTGACTGTTTGTGGAAATGCGGTGCGCGTTCAGCAAAGGGCTGAGCCACGCCGCCGAAACCACCAGAGCGGCCAGTGCAAGAACCATGTTCACGCGCCGGATATGCCCGGTCCAGTCGCCCCGCAAAATCACAGATACGGCGTAGGCCAAGCCATAGGCCAGAACCAGCGCCGCGATTACCGAGGCCGCCAGGCGGTCCGGGGTCCAGCCGTACTGATCGACGCGCAGCCAGATGGCGACTGCTGCCAGAACGCCCAGCGCGGGCAGAATCAGCGCCATCAGTTGCGCCATAACCCGCATCGGGGCCGAGGCCACCGCGCGGCTGTCATCGGCGTCCAGCGCCGTGGTGATCAGCGTGGTCGCCCCCATCGCCATGGTCATCAAGGTTGCAGCAGCCGAAAACCCGCCGAACAGATGTGACAACCCCCGGAACGGCAAGGCCACAAGGAATACCGCCATCACAACCAGCACCACGGGCAGTAACAGCCGCAACAGCCGCAACACCAGATAGGGCGAAACATAGTCTGACAGTTCATTCACCACTGCCAAAGCAACGCCCAGCGCAGTCCCGGTCAGAAGAAAGGGAACCGGATCAACATCAAGCAGGTGCTCGATCAGCTCGATCCCGACCAGTTGGAACAGCTGATCTGACAGCATCACCACCCCCCAGGCCAGGCCAACAAAGACCCAGGCCGCAGCGTAGCGCACGACGATGTCCCAGGAATGGGCGAACAGCCCGCTGTAGTCGCTCCACCGGCCCTCTTTGACCTGCGCGATGGCGAAGGGCAGCGGGATCAATGTCAGGATGATTGCCGCAACCCAGGCTGTCGGGCTTTCCAGCGTTTGTTCGATGTGGTCAAACCGCAGGCTGAACCACAAGACCAGCGCGGTGACGCCTACCCCTTGTAAAGCCGCGAAAGGCCCGGCACGCCGCAACCGAAGCGGACCAAGCAGGGCCAGCAAAGAGGTAAAGAACACGCCGTAAAAGGCGACCAATGCCAGAAACAGGCGCGGCACCGCCCGCAGTTGATCATCCAGCACATCCACCAAAAGCCACAGACAAAGCCCCGCCAAAGCGCCAATCGCGCCCATCATCGCGCGCCCAAGGGTCGGAGAAGGGTTTAAAGCCATGCCATCACCTGCCTTTCTGAGGTCAGCATAAGCGCGTTCCGTCAACCACGCCAGCCATGCAAACCCCTGAATTTAAGTGCTGGCGCCGTCAAGCCAGCCCGGCAAGTGCCCGATGTCGGGCAGGATTGCATCGGCAAGATCGTGCAGGTCTTCGGCCAGGGCCAGCCCGGTCAGTACGCCAATCGTCGTCATCCCAGCAGCGCGTCCGGCCAACAGGTCGTGCCGACTGTCGCCAACCATGGTGATTTGCGAGGGCGGCAGGCTGACATGGCGCGCAAAGGCCTGAAGCTGCCCGGGCGCCGGTTTCGCCCCAAACCCCGAGTCACACCCGGCAATAAAGTCAAACCTGGTTTCGATGCCTGCCGATTGCAAATGGGCACGGGCGGGGTGCTCGCCATCATTGGTCGCCACGCCAAGGGCCAAGCCGCGCGCCTTGAGGGTATCCAGCAGCGGGATCAGGGGGGCGGCTTCTTTCATCGGGGCACAGGCTGCGGCCTCGTTCATGTGCAGAACCAAATGCGCCGCCGACATTCCCGGCAGATGCGGCAAAAGGTGGGAAGCGATCTCTTCAGGGGTGCCCGCGATCACGGGACTGTCGGGGGCATAGGTTTGCGATGCCATGTCAAAGCCAAGTTGATCCCCCAGAAACTGCGCCCGATTGGTGTCGCCGCCAGACAGGTCTGTCAGGAAATCAGCGGCCCACGCCGCCCAGGTCGCATGAAAATTGAACAGCGTTCCATCTTTGTCGAAAATGATCGCGCGCAGGGTCTGCATTCAGGTTCACCTCTTTCAATTTACGGCGTGCTAACGCGCCTTTACGACAATCGCGTGTCAGGTCCAGTTCATTTCGGCACCACCGGGCAGAGCATGGCGGGCACGCACCGGGGTGTCATAGGGTAAGCTATGTTGATCACAAAACGCGATGACCCAGGCATCGTCCATTGCAATGAAATCCAGAACTGCGATCAGGAACTCCGGGTCCGAAGCACGCGCAGCAACATCCCCGGTCGAGGCACCGCTTGCCCCCAGAAACACCGGGAACAATTCATCATTGCCGGCCAGCCAGCCAAGCGCCTTTAATGCCAGTGTCTCGGCCTGATCTGCCTTCATTTGTTCGCGTCTCCAGCTTGGTTAAAGGGTTTGTTAATACTTTTTCGCAATAAGTTAAGCGATACGGACAAACCCACTCACAGGCAAGGGAGGGGCCTTTATGCAAGGCAAGCTCCTCGTCGTGGACGACATCGCCACGAACCGAATTATTCTGAAGGTACTGCTGAACGATGCCTGCTATGAGGTCATCCAGGCAGACAGTGGCGCCGCGGCCATAGAACTGGCCCGCGCCGAAAAGCCTGACCTGATCCTGCTTGATCTGATGATGATCGACATGGATGGGGTAGAAGTGTGCGAAATTCTGAAGGCTGACCCACAGACAGCTGCGATCCCGATCATTGTTGTCACCGCGGCCCGGGACGTAAGCGAAAAGGTGCGCGCGCTTGAGGGCGGCGCGGATGAATTTCTTTCAAAACCGCTGGATGAGGTGACCCTGCTAGCGCGGGTACGCAATCTTTTGCGCGCCAGCGATACAGATAAAGAACTGGCCCTGCGGGACACAACGCGCCGCGCGCTTGGCGCCGACCACGAGCTGAACAATGACACCCCCCCCGGAAAGATTTCGCTGATCGCATCCTCTCGCGAAGAGGCTTTGAAATGGAAGAACCGTCTGACAGGGCTTGTCCAATCAGAGTTGCGGGTGATGACCCGGGCCGAAGCCCTGGGCGTTGCCCGCCCCGAAGACGTTCCTGACCTGTTTATCATTGCCGCAGATATGGGGCATCCCGGTTCCGGTTTACGGTTGCTCAGCGATTTGCGGGCGCGGGGCGCTTCGCGTAATTCTGCGGTGATTATCGCCGTTCCGGAAGGCGCGCGTGATTCAGCCGCGATGGCGCTGGACCTGGGCGCCAACGATCTGGTCACCCTGCCCTTTGAACCGCGCGAGATGGCCCTGCGTATCGCCACGCAGCTAAACCGCAAATACCAAGCGGACCGGCTGCGCAATTCGGTCAAGGATGGGTTGCGTATGGCGATGACAGATCCGCTGACAGGCCTGTTCAACCGGCGCTACGCCCTACCGCATCTGGATCATATTCTTGAACGCAGCCGGTCAACCGGGCGCAGCTGTGCCGTCATGATGCTGGATTTGGACCGGTTCAAAACCATCAATGACCGTCATGGTCACGCCACGGGCGACGTCGTTTTGCATGAGGTCGCGCAGCTGCTGACACGCAATCTGCGACCCATTGATCTGGTCGCGCGGATCGGTGGCGAAGAGTTTCTGATCGCCCTGCCCGAAGCCGACCTTGAACTGGCGGAAACCGCTGCCGAACGTCTGCGCTGCGCCATCAATGATCACCTGATCCTATTGCCCGGAGGCAAGGGCAGTCTGACCATCAGCGCTTCGATCGGGTTGGCGCTCAGCGAAGCAGTGCAAGACACATCGGATGTGCTGCTGCACCGCGCGGATAAGGCTCTTTACAACGCCAAGTCCGACGGGCGGAACAAAGTGATCATTGCCGCAAGCACGGCGGCTTAGTCAGCCGCGCGATCTTGCGGCGGGCGTGGCGGTTTGTCCGGGCGCGGCGGCCCTTTGCGCAGCTTTTCTTCCAAACGATCCGCATAGGCGGCGCGCTCGGCGTCATCCATTTGCATGATCAATTCCAACACATGCTGGCGCACATAGTCTGCATGTCCTGCAATGCGGTCCGTCGGCACGTTCATCAGCACCCCGGTGGCTTCTGCATCAAACGGGGTCGCGCGCAGGGCGGCAAGAACCGCCTCGAAATCCTGCCGCAAAAGCTTGCGCACATTGCCCACGCCCTTCCCTTCGGCAAATATCTCACGACGCAGAACACGGCGACCATCTTGATCCAGCGCCGCCGTGTAGGGGCCAAAGCTCAGCACATCAATGCGCGGCGGTCCTGACGGCCCTCCCCGGCTCAGAACCGCGCCCCCGACGATGCCCAACACCATCAGGTTCAACGCCAACGAGATCACAAGCACCAAGCGGCCCCAGCGAAAGCTGGTCTTGCCCGCCTCTGGTTGCTTTTCTGCGTTGCTCATACCCCATCCTCCAGAAGATAGCTGTCAATTCCGGGCATCAGATCCGTCACGCCATAGCCCGAACTGGGCAGGATCAGATTGGTATAGTCCCCCAGACCTCCGGGTTCGGCAAAGCCGATCCACACACCCGCAACAGTTGCCGTCGCCAAACCGGCCAAGGCCCCCCAACCGCCCAGAACGCCAAGGATGCCGGACAAGCGAGACGTGCGCGCAGCGGGCATCTGCGACGAGAACATGTCGCTCTGCGCCTGTGCTGCATCCGCCAGAATCCGCGCCATCAGTTCATCTGAAGGCCGTGGGGCGTGTTCCGTCGCGGCCTCAAAGAAAGACGTCAGCTGTGTATCGTTATCGCGGGTCATGTCAGTCCTCCTTGTAGCCCAATTCATCTTGGCGTTCGATCAAGATCGACCTGAGCGCACGTTTCCCGCGCGCAGTCAGGCTTTCGACCGCTTCGACGCTGATCTCAAGCGCCTCTGCAATCTCGGGGTTGCTACGCCCCTCGATGTGCCGCAACACCACAGCCTGACGCTGACGGTCCGGCAGGGATTGCAATGCCTGCTGCAAGGCCTGTGCCCGGGCAGCGCTGTGCATCTGGTTTTCAACACTGGGCGTGTCGTCTTCGGGTTCGGGGATGTCCTCGAGATCAACCCCACGCCGTTTGCGGAGCCGGTCGGTGCACATATTGGCAGTAACGCGATAGAGCCAGGTTGTTATCTTGGCCTCGCCTTGCCGCCAGTCTGGCGCGATTTTCCACAGTTTCAGCATGGCTTCCTGCGCGACATCTTCGGCTTCGGCCCGGTCACCAAGAACCCGGAACGCATGTGAAAGAACCCGCGGCGTCAAACGCTGCGCAAGCTGACGGGCCGCTGCGCCGTCGCCGTTGCCAAACAACACCAGCAGCGCTTCGTCCGAAAGCTCGTTTCCTGCATCAAAGGCCATATCCATCCCGTACTAGCCGTAGCCTGCAACCCGATTGATGGCAACGCCGGGCCGGGCGTGGCCCGGCGCTGCCTTTTCGGGCGCAGAATTAGTCCACCGCAGGTTTGCCGTGACGGAACTGCTTGAGGTGCTTCTTGGCGGCCTCAAACTCTTCGACGCTCAGCGCACCGCTGCCGTCGGCGTCCAGTTTGGCAAAGATCCGCGCGGCTGAGGGGCCTTCGCTGATCTCTTCAGCGCTCAACAACCCATCATCATTGGCGTCCATCATTTCGACCATCCGCTGGGCGCGCTCTTCTGGCGAGCCCCCAAAACGACCTTGGCCGCCCGGGCCTTCTTTACCGCCGAGACGGTGACCCTGCTTGCCAAACTTGGGTTTGAAATTGGCCAGCTCGTCTTCGCTCAGCACGCCATCCCCATCGGTATCGGCTTCTCCAAAGCGTTCTTGCAGCGGCGCCTGAAATTCCTCGAAGGTCACGGTGCCACTGTTGTCGGCATCCAAGACACCAAAGGCGGCGCCTTTACCGGGGCCCATTGCAGCGGCCGGCAGAGCGGTGGCCAACACGACGGCCCCCAAGGTCAGGCTCGATACGGTCATGATCAGCGACTTGCGTTTCATTGCGCTTACTCCTGTATTTATTCAGCGTTGTGTGACATCGCGTTTTTGCGACGTTCTGATAGACAAACGCACCAGCTGACGATTTCCGTCGCAGTTTTTTCTGTCGTCCTGCGACATGCCGACGCAAAACCCGTATGTCCCTTTTGGAGCAGTCCCGTTCAGCGCTAAGGTGTGCTCTGGAAGATGCGCGCGCGAACACGAAGGAGCTCGGTATGAGCAACACCCCGCAACGAGACCTCAAACCAGCGCTTTGGCACGGCTGGCGACGCCGCTGCCCGAATTGTGGCTCGGGTCCGATGCTTAAAGGCTATCTGAAAGTGCGCGACACCTGCACCGTGTGTCAGGAAGAGCTGCATCATCAGCGCGCCGATGATGGCCCGGCCTATGTAACCATCCTGATCGTGGGCCATCTGATGGCCCCCCTTATCCTGATCGTGTTTGAAACCTACCGCCCCGACCCTTACGTGCTGTCGGCGATCTTTTCTGTTGGATGTGTGGGCTTGTCGCTCTACCTTCTGCCAAGGATCAAAGGAGCGTTTGTAGCACTGCAATGGGCGAAAAGAATGCACGGGTTCGGGGCCAAGAGCTAACCCCCCCTTCTATCGACAAGACAAAGATCCGCGATGCAGCCACGGTGATCGTTATGCGCGATGCGGATCATGCGCCAAAGGTCCTGATGGGTCAGCGCGGCGCCAAAGCGGCCTTTATGCCCAACATGTTTGTCTTTCCCGGCGGTGCCGTGGATGCCGGCGACGCGCAGGTGCCGCTGCACCCCTCTTTGCCCGAAGCCTGTATGCGGCGTCTGCAACAGCAGTCCGATCCGGACCTGACCCACCGTCTGATTTCGGCCGCCATTCGCGAGCTGTGGGAAGAAACCGGTCTGACGCTGGGCGCACCCGGTCAGTGGCACGGACCGGTGCCCGAAGGCTGGGAAGGGTTCGCACAATCCGGGCACCTGCCCAGCGCACAGGACATGCACTTCATCTTTCGCGCAATCACCCCACCGGGCCGCCCACGCCGCTTTGATGCGCGTTTCTTTCTGGTGGATGCTGCACGGATTTCGGGTGATCTGGATGATTTTTCAGGCGCCGAGGACGAGCTTTCACATCTGCAGTGGGTTCCCATTCACGAGGCCCGCCAGTTCAACCTGCCCTTCATCACCGAAGTTGTTCTGGCCGAAGTCATGGGCATGCTTAAAACGGGCCTTCCCCCAAAGTCGGTGCCGTTCTTTCGCAACACCGATACGCGGTCAGAGTTTCTGCGGATCAGTTAAACCGGCGGCAGCACGGTTTGGCGCTGCGCCCCAAGCCCATCGATCCGCAGCTCCATCTCGTCGCCCGGCTTAAGAAAGACCTGCGGGTCCTGCCCCATGCCCACACCCGGCGGCGTGCCCGTGGCGATGATGTCCCCGGGGTGCAAAGTCATCATCTGACTGAGGTAGGATATGATTTGCGTCACGGTGAAGATCATCGACCGGGTGTTTCCGCGCTGCGCCGGAACGCCGTTCAAATCCAGCGCCAAGTCCAAATCCTGCGGGTCGGCCACGGCATCCGATGTCACCAGCCACGGGCCAACCGGGCAAAACGTGTCACAGCTTTTGCCCTTGGTCCATTGCCCGCCGCGTTCGATCTGAAAAGCACGCTCGGACACATCGTTCACGATGGTATAGCCCGCAACATGGTCCAGCGCCTCGGCTTCGGACACGTATTGCGCGCGGGTGCCGATGACGACGCCCAGCTCGACCTCCCAGTCAGTTTTTTCCGAGCCGCGGGGCAGGATGATCGGATCATCCGGGCCGTTCAACGCGGATGTGGCCTTCATGAAAACGATGGGTTCATCGGGTTCGGCCATGCCTGCCTCGGCCGCGTGATCAGAGTAGTTCAATCCGATACAGATCACCTTACCGACGCCCGCCACGGGCACCCCCAATCGCGGATCGCCGCCAACCACCGGCAATCCGTCTAACGGCAGATCGGCCAAGCGGCCCAACACGTCTCCTGACAGGTCGTTCATAACACCCGACAAGTCGCGCAACACGCCGTCTGCATCCAACACTCCGGGCTTTTCCGCCCCGACCTCTCCGAACCTGACAAACCGCATGTCGCCTCCTGTTTTGTGCACGGCTATCTGAACCGCCACACACAAGAGCGTCAACCAATCGCCACTTTGGCTTGAACCTTTGGGCGATGCCTGCCTATCTGTTGTGGAAACCCAGCTAAGAGGATCGCCATGACCATTTGTCAGCCCCGCCCCCTGTTTGACGCCAACGCCTCTTCGGGCGGCAGTTTGGGGGATCTGCCCGAATGGGACCTGAGCGATCTTTACACGGCTGAAGACGCGCCCGAGCTGACCCGCGATATGGAATGGCTGGAACAGGCCTGCGCCAGTTTCGCCACTGACCATCAGGGAAAGCTGGCCGATCTGGATGCCGACGGCATGCTGGGCTGCGTGCAGCGCTATGAACGGATCGACACAATCGGCGGGCGGATCATGTCTTTTGCCGGGCTGCGCTATTACCAGAACACCACCGATGGCGAGCGCGCCAAGTTCTTTTCCGACTGTCAGGACAAGATCACCACGCTGACCACGCCGCTGGTATTCTATACGCTGGAAATCAACCGCCTGCCCGACGAGGTTCTGGACGGCTGGTTCGCCGCCAATGCCGATTTGGCCCGCTACAAGCCGGTGTTCGACCGCCTGCGCGCCATGCGCCCGCATCAGCTCTCGGATGAATTGGAGCAGTTCCTGCACGACCAGTCGGTCGTGGGCGCTGCCGCGTGGAACAAGCTATTCGATGAAACCATCGCCGGTCTGAGTTTTGATGTGAACGGCGAAGAGCTGAACATTGAAGGCACGCTGAACCTGCTGACAGAGCCCGACCGCGACCAGCGCGAGGCCGGTGCGCGCGAACTGGCGCGTGTGTTCGGTGACAACATCAAGCTCTTTGCCCGCGTTCACAACACACTGGCCAAGGAAAAGTCGGTCGAGGACAAATGGCGCAACATGCCGACCCCGCAAACCGGGCGGCACCTGTCAAACCATGTTGAGCCCGAGGTGGTCGAGGCCCTGCGCAACGCCGTGGTCGACGCCTACCCCAAGCTGTCGCATCGGTACTATGCGCTGAAAGCCAAGTGGCTGGGGCTGGACACTTTGGAAGTTTGGGACCGCAACGCGCCCCTGCCGACCGAAGACCCCAAAACCGTCGACTGGGCAGAGGCCCGCAGAATGGTGATGGACGCTTATGGCGACTTCGACCCCGAAATGGCCAAGATCGCCGAGCCGTTCTTTGACAAAGGCTGGATCGACGCCGAGGTCAAACCCGGCAAGGCCCCCGGTGCTTTTGCCCACCCCACCGTGACCGAGGTCCACCCCTATGTGATGCTCAACTATCTGGGCAAACCGCGCGACGTGATGACGCTGGCGCATGAGCTGGGCCACGGCGTGCATCAGGTTCTGGCGGCGGATCAGGGCGAATTGTTGGCTTCGACCCCGCTGACGCTGGCGGAAACCGCCTCGGTCTTTGGCGAAATGCTGACCTTCCGCAAGCTGCTGGACAACGCCAAAACCAAAGCCGAGCGCAAAACCCTGCTGGCCGGCAAGGTTGAAGACATGATCAACACGGTTGTGCGCCAGATCGCGTTCTATGATTTTGAATGCAAACTCCACGCCGCCCGCGCCGAGGGAGAACTGACCCCCGAAGACATCAATGCCCTGTGGATGTCGGTGCAGGCCGAAAGCCTTGGCCCCGTGTTCAACTTCATGGAAGGGTATGAGACCTTCTGGGCCTACATCCCGCACTTCGTACACTCGCCCTTCTACGTCTACGCCTATGCCTTTGGCGACGGTCTGGTGAATGCGCTTTATGCGGTCTACGAAGAAGGCGACGCCGACTTCCAGGCCAAGTATTTCGACATGCTCAAGGCGGGTGGATCCAAGCACCACAAAGAACTATTGGCGCCCTTCGGCCTTGATGCCTCGGACCCGAAATTCTGGGATAAGGGCCTGAGCATGATCTCAGGCTTCATCGACGAGCTGGAGGCGATGGAGGATTAATCCAGCTCGGTCCAGGGCCAGGGTTTCACCTCGCTGGCGGCGGTCTGGTAACGGGCCGCCTTGGCGATCCAGATGCCCAGATCGGTACCGAAATCGGCCAGCCGCTCGTTGGGCGTGCCGTTCGACACCAGCATGATGATGAACTGCACAACGGTGATCACCAGAAGCACCGATTGTGCAAGTTGCAGCATGATCCACAGAAGCACCATGTACAGCAAACGCATGGCCATGCCGTCTTTGGGGGCGTCGGGTTGCTCGCCGTGCAGGCGGCCTTCAATCGGGTCGTTGGGCATCGGGATCACTCCTTTGTGGGCAGCTTAGCCAGCGTCCACCGTGAAATCCAGCGCCCGTTCACCACAACGTGGCGTGCATGTGATCAGGCCCTGCCCCATGCTTTGGGCAAAGCAACCCAAAGGCCCGCCCATGCACCTGACCCGCCGTTCTTTTACCGCCTCTCTTGCCGCTGCAGCGGCCTCACCCGCCTTGGCGCAGAGCTTTGATGCCGAGGCCATCCATCTGGCCCTGATAAACGGTCCGGCGCAGCCTTTTTTTGACGCGCTGCTCGCCATCGAGGCGCGCGCAAACCCCGATATGGCCGCCAGCCTGATACAGGCGTTACGGTTTACCAGCGGCTCGCAAGCCGCGATCGAAACAACCCTGCGCAAAATCACCGGCGCCAATCCGGGCAAGGGTTGGTTTGACTGGATGCTGTGGCAAGAGGCCAACCCGCAGGTCATACCGCACCCCTATTTCACCGATTTCAAACGCGAACTATTCCTAAGCATCGACCCCAACTTCGAGGTTTTCCTCAAGCCACGCCACCTGCAGCGTGACAAGATGAAAATCCGGCTTGAAGAAATCACTTGGGGCGGCGTGCGCAAGGATGGCATTCCGTCACTGGACAACCCCACGCTGATCGCCGCCGACAAAGCCAGCTATATGCGCGGCGATGATCTGGTCTTTGGCGTGTCGATCAACGGCGACACCCGCGCCTATCCGCTGCGGATCATGGGCTGGCACGAGATGTTTAACGAGGTGATCGGCGGCGTGCCCGTAGCGCTGGCGTATTGCACCTTGTGCGGGTCGGGCATCCTGTTTGAAACCAAGGTGAAGGGACGCACAAAGCCATTGGTCTTTGGCTCGTCGGGGTTCCTATATCGTTCAAACAAACTGATGTTTGACCGCCAGACCCATTCGCTGTGGAACCAGTTCACCGGCAAGCCCGTATCCGGCAAGCTGGTAAACAGCGGGATCGAGCTGCAACAGCGCCCCGTGGTGATCACCACATGGGACAACTGGCGGCGCGACAACCCGGACACACGGATTTTGTCGCTGAACACCGGGCATCGGCGCGATTACGGCTCGGGTGTGGTGTATTATGAATACTTCGCTTCGAACGAGCTGATGTTCCCGACGCAGGTTGACCAACGCCAACACAAGCAAAAGGATTATGTCTTTGGCATCCGCCAGTTTGGCGGTGCCAAGGCCTGGCCGCTCAGCGCGTTCGCGCGCCGCAAGGTGATCAATGATGGCATGATCAACACGCCGCTGGTGTTGTTGGGGGATGCCAAAACCCGATCCGTCCGCGCCTATGAGCGCCGCGACCTGACCTTCAAAGGCGGCCCGGATGCCCTGACAGACAATCGGGGCCGCAGCTGGCAGGTGACCGAAGACGCATTGGTTGCAAACGATGGCACGACCCTGCCCCGCGTCGCCGGGCATATCGCCTATTGGTTTGCATGGAACGGCTATCTGGGCGCAGAAAGCGCGCTTTACGACGGCTGACCGGCGGCGGCGTAGGCCGCGTCGATGACGGCTTGGGTGCCCTTGGCGTTTTCCAGCGTCCAAGGGTACTCGGCCCCTGAAGTCACCGCCGCGCAGAAGTTTTCGACCTGCAGCTTATATTGGTTCACGCCCGGAAAGCGCTCCACGCGCCGGCCCATACCGGGCTGATGCACGATGATTTGGGCGATGTCATAGACACCCGCGTTGAACGGTGCGGTCAGCTCAAGCACCCCTTGATCACCATGGATGGTAAAGCGCTGATAAGGCAGCATACGCATCGAGACCATGCCGCTGTAGCTAAAACCGGGGAAACGGGCGGTCACTCGCGAGGTTGCATCGACCCGTCCTTCCCAAGTGATATCACAGTCCACCGATCTGGGCTCTGCCCCGGTGACCCAGCGCGCCGCGCCAAGGATGTAAACCCCGATATCCGGCAAGGCCCCGCCGCCGGTGCCCGCCCGGTTACGAATGTTGTCCGGATCCTTGCGGTTGTCATAGGTGAAAACCGTGTCGATATACGCTACTTGCCCGATCGCCCCATCGCGGATCATCTGACGCGCGCGTTGCCATTGCGGGTGATGGACAATCATGTAGGCCTCGGCCGCGACCAGCCCGCTGTCATCGCGCGCCGCGATCAATGGGTCAATCTGATCCGCTTGCATCGCCACAGGCTTTTCCACCAGCACATGCTTGCCCGCTTTCAACGCTTTGATCGCCCACTCCACATGCATTGTGTGGGGCAAGGGGATGTAAACCGCGTCCACCCCCGGATCAGCCAGTAACGTGTCATATTCCAGATGGATGGACAGGTCGGGACACATCGCCTGAAACGGCGCGGCTTTGTCCAAGGACGAAGTCGCCAAAGCCGCCAGCCTTGCGCCATTGGCTTGGTGGAGGGCCGGAGCCATGTGTTCACGTGCAAACTTCGCCGCGCCCAAAATACCCCAGTTTACGATATCTGCCATGGTCCTCTCCTGTTTTGAGAGCCATGTTAGCGCGAACGCGGCCTTACGTAAACGAAAGCCCGCCACATGGGGCGGGCTTTCAAGAGGACGGATCTTGGCGGCCGATTAGGCCTGGGCCAGCAATCCTTTTTGCCGCGCCAGGTCGCGCATACGCTTTTGCAGTTTCTCAAAAGCGCGCACTTCGATCTGGCGAATACGCTCGCGGCTGACGTCATATTTGCCCGAAAGGGTTTCCAGAGTCACCACCTCGTCTTGCAGACGACGCTGAACCAGAATGTCCTTTTCGCGGTCATTCAACACATCCATGGCTTCGGCCAGCATCTCGCGGCGCGCTTCCAACTCGTCGCGTTCGGCGTAGTCACCTGCCTGATCGGCATCTTCATCCTGAAGCCAATCCTGCCACTGGGTCGAGCTGTCATCCTCGGTGCCAACAGACACGTTCAACGAGGCATCCCCGCCCGACATACGGCGGTTCATGCTGATGACCTCTTCCTCGGTCACGCTCAGATCTTCGGCAATTTTCTTGACGTTTTCGGGGCGCAGATCGCCCTCTTCCAACGCGCCGATGCGGGCCTTGGCCTTGCGCAGATTAAAGAACAGCTTCTTTTGTGCCGAGGTCGTGCCCAGCTTAACCATCGACCAAGACCGCAGAACATACTCTTGGATCGAGGCACGAATCCACCACATCGCATAGGTTGCCAAACGGAAGCCTTTTTCAGGGTCGAATTTCTTAACCGCCTGCATCAGGCCCACGTTGGCCTCGGAAATCACTTCGGCCTGCGGCAAACCATAACCGCGATAGCCCATGGCAATTTTGGCGGCCAGTCGCAGGTGCGAGGTCACCATTTTATGAGCAGCTTCAGTGTCCTGATGATCCACCCAGCGTTTGGCCAGCATATATTCCTCTTCCGGCTCCAACAGCGGGAATTTACGAATTTCCTGCATGTAGCGGCTCAGACCCTGTTCCGGGCTGGGCGCGGGAAGATTGGTATAATTGCTCATTTTTGTCCCTCTGAACATATAGTTGCGTCAGGATATAAGACCTAAACCAAACGGTTCAAGATCGGCTTTCCCGTTCATGTTACACGGGAAATGGGGAGCATTCCGGCGATTTCAGCCTTTGCTACGAAAATTCACAGGCTTGTGCGGGCCTGTCACAAACGCAATGCGTCGATCAGATCCTGCATGTCGGCGGGCAGTGGGGCTTCAAACGCCATGTGCTCGCCGGTTTCGGGATGTTCAAAACCCAACGTGGCAGCGTGCAGCGCCTGACGCGGGAAGTTGGCCGCCGCTGCCGCGCCTGTTGCACCGATCGCCTTTTCCGCCAGTTTGCGCCGCCCGCCATAGGTTTGATCGCCAATCAGCCCGAACCCGGCATGGGCCATATGCACGCGGATTTGATGGGTGCGCCCGGTTTCCAGCCAGCAATCAACCAAAGTGGCCACGGGCGGGGTCCCGAATGGCTCGACCACGCGGGCCCGGGTTACGGCGTGGCGCCCACCCGAAAACAGCACGGCTTGCTTTTGACGGTCGTGCTTGTGACGCGCCAGCTGCGTGGTGATTTTCATCACATTGCCCTGCTCAAAACTGACACCGCGCACGCCGCGCACCCGCGGATCACCGGCATCGGGCAGGCCGTATACCACGGCGCGGTAGTGACGGTTGACCGTGTGGGCCTCAAATTGCGCTGCCAGCCCGGTGTGGGCCTTGTCGCTTTTCGCAACGACCAAAAGGCCAGAGGTGTCCTTGTCGATCCGGTGCACGATGCCGGGGCGCTTTTCGCCGCCTATGCCTGAAAGGGTGTCTCCGCAATGATGCAGCAACGCGTTGACCAACGTGCCGGTCGGTGTGCCGGGTGCCGGGTGCACGACCATCCCCACGGGCTTGTTGATCACGATCAGCGCGGCATCCTCATAGACCACCTCCAGCAGGATATCCTCGGGCTGGGCTTCCACATCCGTGGCTTCGGTGAACGTCAGCTCCAATTCGTCGCCTTCGGCCACCTTAGCGCGTGGGTTGTCCAGCACCTCGCCCGCGCGCGACACGTCCCCCGCCGCGATCAGCTTGGCCAAACGTGACCGCGAAAGCCCTGCTTCCTCTGGCACGTCGCGGGCGAGTGCCTTATCAAGACGTGCAGGCGGGTTTTCCGCGATGGTCACGATAAGGCGGCGGATAACGGACATGGATGACACTCCGAACGAGGACGAGGGCACCCTGCCCCCCAATCTGCAATTCCTGCGGCAACTGGTAACCGTGTTGACCGCAACGATGATCATTGGGGTTCTAGTGATCATCGCACTGATTGTCATCCGCTTCTGGGGCGATAAACCCTTTACCCTGCCCGATCAGATCGTGCTGCCCGCTGGCGCAAGCATTTCCGCCTTCACAAAAGGGGATGGCTGGTACGCGGTGGTGACGGGCGATCAGCAAATCCTGATCTTTGACGCAAAGTCAGGCGAGTTGCTGCAATCCACGCAGGTGGTCTTGGGCGACTAACCCTTCCCGGGAAAGACCTTGCGCGCCAAAACCACGCGCGCGCTCGCTGTCGCAAAACACAAAACACCAAAGGCCCAGGCCAATGGCGCAAACAAATCCGGCCACAGACAAAGCGCCACGAAAAACGCGATGGTTTCAGTGCCTTCCAGCAGACCGCCCGTAAAGTAGAGCGATTTCACCCCGCGTGCCGTGCTGTGCATCTGAGCCTTCTCGGCCAGGATGGCATAGCCCAGAAACGAGGCCCCGTTGGCATAGAAACTGGTCAGCAGAAACGCGCCAGCCATGCCATTGGCCGTAGGATCGGCCCAGACAAAGCCCATCGGCACCGCGCCGTAAAACACGAAATCGCAAAAGATGTCCAAATAGCCGCCAAAGTCGGTTTTCTCGGTCGCCCGCGCCACAGCGCCATCCAACCCGTCAGCCAATCGACTCAAGGCTAAGGGCAGCAAAGCCCAAAGCGGTTGCTGAAGCGCGATCAAGCCAGCGCAGGCCAGACCCATCCCCAATCCAATCAGTGTGATCGCATTGGCCGTCAGCCCTGTGCGGGCAAGCCCAGCGCCCAGTCGGTTCAACGCCGGGTCGATCAGTTTTCGCATCGTCGCATCGAGCATCGCAGGCCTCCTGTCTGCTTTTTCGGCCCAAACACACAATGTTGGCAAGCGCATGTACGAAGTCGTGATCAGATCGGGTGAAAAATTCTGGCCCCGAAAGCTGTATAGCCGGGTTACTTGAACACAAGCGGCAACCGAAACGATTGCGCCCCCGTGGCGACGCCTTTTGGCGCGGCGGGGAAGTTCGCGGCGCGGTGCACGGCGCCAAGCGCCAGCTTGTCCAATTCGGGGTCCCCTGACGACCCCGCGATTTTAGCAGAGATCAAAGCGCCTGACGGCGCCACGGTGATCATCACCATGGCGGTTCCCTTGCCCTGACCTTTGGGGATTTTGCGGGCAATCTTGGCGCGTATGCGCGCGCCCCATTTCGACATCAAGTGAACGCGCTTTTTGTCCGATAGGGTCGCCTCTTGCGCCTTGCCCTGCTCCCCTGCGGCTTGTTTCTGGCCGCTGCCGGCGGCGCGTTTGGCGTTTTGCGCGGCAGATGCTGGCGCTGGCTGCTTTTTCTGGGGGGCCGTTTTGGGTGTCTCGGGGGCGGCGGGCGCAGGCTTGGGCGCTACTGTTGGGCTTGGCGGCTGTGGCACTGGCTGCTTGGGTGGCGACGGGCTTTGCACCGGCAAGGACGGCGCATCTGGCACGTTAGGCAACGGCGGTACGGGCGCTACTTGCGGGGGACGCAACAATGGCGCATCAGTCTGCGAGGACGTGACCCGAGGCGACGGATCGGACGCAACAAATTGGGGCGGTGCAAGGGCGACTTCAATCGGAGTCACTTGGGGGGGACTGTCCCACAGATCGACCATGTTGGCGATCATGGCGTTGGCCGCCAAGATGTTCAGCACCGCATCGCCCCCCACCCCGCCAGATTGAATCGCTCCCTCATCGGCTTCGGGCCAGACGCTTAGATGCGCCATCAAGGCCGCGCCCAGAAAGACAATCATTTCTGCAATCCTGCGCATGCATCACCTGTGCGAAGAGATCAGTTTCAGACGGGTAACACCTGCGGCAGCGAGCTTGGGCATCAACGCGGCAATGGTTTCGCCCGCGACCCGCGCATCCGCCCGCAAGATCAGTTCGGAACCGGGTTCTTGGGACTGCAGATGGGCCAGAATGCCAGCTTCGCCGCGCAACGCGTTCAGCGCCAGATCACCCTTTGCCGAAACGAACAGCGTTGTTCCCGTCCCTGCCGGGGTGTCTTGGGCCGAGTCCGGCGGCGTGACCTCAAAAGGCTCTGGCGGGGCGACCTGTGCGGTCATCAGGAAGAAGATCAACAGAAGAAACACCACGTTGATCATGGGTACAAAGTTTTCGCGCGGCGCGCGGCGCTTTGGCCGGGAAAGTTCAAACGTCATTGCACCAACACCAAGGTTTCATAGCCCGCCCCCGTGAGCAGCTCCATCAGTTCAATCACGCGCTGCAGATCAGCATCCTGACGTGGGCGCAGCACGATGATGTCATCGTGGCTCAGCATCAGGGGCGCCAACGACGGCAACAAATCCCCAGACGGCATCTCGACCCCGTTCAGGCGAACCATTTGCGGCGTGATATCAATCAAACGCGGCGGTCCCTGATATGCGTCGCGCGAAGCGGCCGACAGGGGCAGTTCGATTTCGACCTCCAGCCCAAAGCGCGCACTGAGCATGAAGAACACCAGCAACAGAAAGACCACGTCAATCATCGGGGTCAGACTGGGAGCACGGCGGCGGATTGGCGGGGACAAAAGCATCGGGCTACTCGGCAGCCTGTTGTACCGGCACGCGAACGTCCGGACTGCGCGTCAGAATTCGGGTAATCGCGTCTTCCATATCTGCCTGCGCCCGGTCAGCGACGCTTTCAAACCACGTCAGGGCGACACCGGCGGGAATGGCAACGGCCATCCCTGCGGCGGTGGTCAACAGGGCCTCCCATATGCCGCCCGCCAACGCCGCCGGATCAGCGCGTGATCCCGCGTCTTGCAACGTCTGAAACGCGGCAATCATACCCAGCACGGTGCCCAATAACCCCAACAGTGGCGCGATGGTTGAAATCAGTTCAAGCGCACGCAAACCCTGACGCGCATGGATCAACTGGTTTTTGGCGATCCGAGTGATCTCTTCGCGGGCATCTTCCTTGGTAAAATGGGCGTTCAAGCGGACTTCCATCGCGCTGCGTGCAACAGTCGCGCGCAAGGCCTTGCGCCGCTGCAACAAAGTTTGGGCCGGTTCAATCTGTCCGGCCTCCCACAAGCGCACCGCGCGTTCGGTGGTTTGCCCGGCCCAGGCCCCTAAAAGCAACAAGCGCCAGATTTTCCACAGGATCAGGGCCATCGTCAGCACGGAAAGCGCCGAGATCGCCCAAATGGCAGGGCCGCCTTTTGCAAGAAACCCCTGCACTTCTGCCCAACGGGAAAGCAACTCGGCCATAGTCATCCTCTTTCTTCGACTGTCAGACTGGCAGTATGCGGAAGCAGGTAAGCCCCCTGCACGGGCGCGGTGTTGACCCGCAGGTTGCAGTGATAAGCATCGCCCAGCAGGGCATTCTGCATCACCGCCTCGGGCGTACCCTGTTTCAGACACCGCCCCTTACTGATCAGTGCGATCTGATCGGCGAACATTGCCGTCAGGTTAAGGTCATGCATGACCGCAACAACTCCGCCGCCCTGATCGGCATAATCCCGGGCGATGTTCATCACTTGCAGCTGGTGCCCGATATCGAGGCTGGAAACCGGTTCATCCAGAAACAGCCAACGGGGCTGACCATCGCGAACGGGGTGCCAGACCTGCACCAATACGCGGGCCAGTTGAACCCGCTGTTGTTCACCACCTGACAGGTCCTGATACAGACGGTCGGCGAACCCGGTCAGACCAACACGCTCCAGCGCCCGGGATATCAAACCGCGTTCCTGCGCCTCTAGCCCACGCTGCAATCCAATCCTGACGACTTCGGCCACGTTGAAGGGAAAGGCCAGGGCTATCGCCTGAGGCAACACCCCGCGCACCGACGATAGCTCCCATGGTTTGGCGCGCGAAATATCCGTGCCGTTCAGCGTGATCCGCCCGCCAAAGCGGCACTCCCCGGTCAGGGCGCGCAACAGGGTGGTTTTGCCCGATCCATTGGGGCCGACAATTGCGGTGATCTGGCGCGGCTTGGCGGTGAACGCCACGCCGTGCAGGATCGCCCGAGCGCCGTATGAAACGGTGATATCCTTGGCGTCTAGCATTGATCACATGTCCACAAGGCCGCGCTGGCGCAGCAAAATCCAAAGGAAAAATGGCCCCCCCAAAGTCGCGGTGACGATCCCGATGGGCAATTCAGCGGGGGCAATGATGGTGCGGCTGATCACATCGGCGATCAGCAAGAGTGCCGCGCCCAAAAGGCCCGAGTTGATCAGCAAATACCGGTGATCTGGACCAACCATCAGCCGCAACAGATGGGGCACAACAATCCCGACAAAACCGATGCCTCCCGAAACCGCGACCGAGGCCCCCGTCGCGGCGGCCACTGCCAGAATCGCCAAACGTTTCATCCGCTGAACCGGAATGCCGATATGCGCGGCTGATGCCTCGCCCAGAGACAGCCCATTCAGGGCACGCGCCAAAAACGGCGTGCCCAGCATCGCCACCATGATCAGCGGCGTCGCGGCAATGACTTTGGTCCAGGTCGCCCCGGCAAGTGATCCCATGCCCCAAAAGGTCAGATCACGCAGCTGCTGGTCATCGGCCACATAGACCATGATCCCCGACAGCGCGCCTGTCAGGGCGCCCAGAGCGATCCCGGCCAGCAGCATCGTCCCAACCGACGTGCGCCCTTTGCGGGTGGAGATCCCATACAGAACCAAGGTGCTGGCCCATCCACCCAAAAACGCGGCCACAGGTACCAGATAGTACCCCAGTCGTTCAGCCAGAACAGCGGGCAGAAAGCTGCCCAAGACGATGGCCGATATCGCGCCCAGCCCTGCTCCGCTTGAAACCCCAACGATCCCCGGGTCCGCCAGTGGATTTCGAAACAGCCCCTGTAGCACCGCGCCCGACATCGCCAAAGACGCCCCGACCAAGACGCCAAGAACTGTGCGTGGCACACGAATGTCCCAAAGAACCACTTGGTCGCGCAGGCTCAGGCTTTGCCCGGATACCAGATCATTGAACGCCCGCCACAGCGATGTGCCCGAAGCCCCGATGGCAAGGCTCATCAGGCTCGCCCCGACAAGGGCAACAAGCAGTAAGAGCGTCAGAAGGCGGGCCCCATTTGCGCGGCTGCCGGGGGCCTGAAGCCCCGCATGAACGACAAGGTCTGCCATCAGCCCTGAACCTGCGTCAAGGCAGCGGACAGCTCGCGGACGGCGGTGCCGGTACGAACGGAGAACCCCAAAAGTTTCAGCCCATCCATCCGGATCAGGCGTTGGTTTACCCCGGCAGGGGTGGTCAGGATTGCAGGGTGTCGCAAAACATCGGCCTGATGACGGCCTGCGTTGCGGTCCATCATCAAGATCACGTCGGCCTGCGAATTTGCGATGGCCTCATCGGTGACAAGTTTGTACCCGTCAACCCCGCTCAGGGCGTTCTGCGCGCCGACCAGATTAAGAATGCCCTGCGCCGAGGTATTCGCGCCCGCAGCCATGATCCGCCCGCCCTGCATCGACAGGACAAACAACACCCGAGGTGGGCGGGTTTGCTGCGCAACCTCGGTTAGTGCCGCGTCGATCTCCGCCAGAACCTGTTGCGACAGCGCGCGGCCCTTTTCGGGCACGCCCAGAGCCTGCGCAACGGAAAAAATCTTGGCGCCAACTGCGTCTCGATCATACCCGCCCGGGATGGTCTCCATCGGCAACGCAGCACCCTGTAACAGCGCAATGGTCTCGGGCGGGCCTGCCCCCTCCTCTGCCAGCACGAGATCGGGGTTGATGGACAACACGCCTTCGGGCGACAGGCGGCGCATATAGCCGACATCGGGCAAAGCGCGCGCCGCCACCGGATAGCTTGAAGTGGTATCGCGCCCCACCAGCCGATCTTGCTCCCCCAGAGCATAGACAATTTCCGTGACGCTGCCGCCGACCGAAATGATGCGTTGCGCATTGGGGTACGCATCAGCCAAAGCAGGGCCAGCCAAGAACGCGCACAAAGCTGCCAGACGGATCATGCCACGGCCTCGGCTTTGAGGCTGGGCAGGTCGGCTACAAGTTCATTCCAGGCTGCGGCGCCATCCGCCCCCTTTAGCACCCCAAAGAACTGCGCAATCAACAGCCCATCTTCGCGAAATGCTTCGACAGAAATGGCCGGGCCCCGGCGCGTGGGTTTGGTGACCGCCCAGACCTCGGCGATGTGATCGCCGCGCAGGTGCAGGTTAAAACCGGGGTCCAGTACGTTCAGCCACGGGCCCATGGGGCGGATATCGTGAACCGGCCCCGTGTGAATTTCGATACAACCCATATTGCCGACAAAGACCATGATCTCTAGGTCGCTGTCAGCCGCCCGGTTTAGCAAGGTTTCAACCGCCGATACGGCCAGCGGGCGCACATAGGGGGCCCCGGCAATGCGATAGGCCCCTTGTCGGTTCATCTTCATCTTGCGGACCATCTGCAGGAATTGGTGCGTATCGGTCAGCTTGTCCCAATTTGCGCGCAACTGGGCGGCCTGACTTGGATCAGCCTTGGGCGACTCGACCGGGGTGCGGGGTGCGAAGGTGATTTCATCGCTCTGGCTATCAAGCTTGAGGTCTTGGACAACCGATGCCCAGTTTTCCACCAATGAACCATCGCGAAGAAAGACCTTGTGCACCGCATCACCCGCGGCGTCGAACAGCTGAAGCGAACGTTTGGTCCCGGCGTCGGTTTCAAGTTCCACAGCAAACCCGTGAACCCAATGGCGCGGGAACATCCGCATGTCGATCTCTTGGCTGAGGATCATCGCAGCGAGGGGGCCCGAGTGATAGTCAGCATAAGCGCCCATTTTTTCGATCACGCAACTTTCGTTGCGGGTTAGGGCCATCACGTCGCCCAGCCGACCGACTGCAGGCATGACCGCATCCAGATCAGCGGTGATCCGCGTGACACCTTGCCCGACATAGGCCGCCAAAAGGCGGGCTTCGGGAATGCCCAGTTGCGTGGCAAAATCACGATCCCGCATCTTGGGGTTCTTCGCGCGTTCGGCGCGAATCTCAACAGATGACAGCGGTTCAGTGGCGTCCATCGGGGCCTCCTTAGATTTCAGTGGGTCAGGTTATCTGGCTGACGCACCGAAACCGGAGTCGTACCGCTGGATCATATAAAGCTGCTGGCCGCTTATTACTGACTCTTTTTGTCAGATACAATAGATTTGTGCCGAAAATGCGCCTGACGGGCAACCCGGCAAAAGTGATTTCCGTGCCGCAAGGCTTATCTTGACAGTTTTACTAAAGATAGGTAGCTGCCAGAAAACTACGCCACCCACCCCTTTGGCAGGCAGGCAAACTTATGCACTGAAAAGGGGATGAAAATGCGTCGAAGAATTCTAACAATGACAACCGCACTGGTCGCAGCCGGAAGCGCCGCCTTGGGCCAGGATGTGATTGATCTGGACACGATCTATGTAGACTCGGTGTTTCGTGCGCCGCGCGCACTTCAGGATACGCCCGTGACCGTGTCGGTGGTCGAGGTGGACGCGCTGGAGACCAAGCAAGCTGGTGACTTTTATGAACTCATTGGCAATGTGCCGGGCCTGACCATTGGCGGCGGGCCGCGCGGCATTTCGCAAACTCCCAACATCCGGGGGTTTGACGACGATCAGATCGTGCTGCGTTTTGATGGTGGGCGCTTCAATTTCACCCAAGGGCACCGGGGCCGGTTCTTTATCGATCCGGAACTGGTTCAAAGCGTTGAAGTGATCCGGGGCGGTGGATCGACCCTTTATGGTTCGGGCGCATTGGGCGGGGTTATTTCGGTCGAAACGCGGGATGTTGCGGACCTGCTGGAACCGGGAGAAACCACGGGCGCGCGGGTCTCTTTGGGCTACAGCACGAATGGCGAGATTCTGAAAAGCTCGGCTGCGGTGTTTGGGGACTGGGGGGCGTGGGATGCCCTGCTGTTCCTGGGCACACAGCAAATTGGCGACAATCTGGACGCTGGTGGCGGCACGGCGGTGCCTTTCTCGGACATCGACCAAAACAACCTGATGGCCAAGATCGGGTTTGAGGCAAGCCCCGACAGCCGGATCGAACTAAGCTATTCCGCCTTTGAAGATTCCGGCCTGACGCCCGCAAATGCCAGCGACACCGACAGCAGTTCTAACCCCGTGGTCGACCGTGACTCTGACGTCAGCAGCCTGCGCCTGCGTTGGGACTATGCGCCATCTGACTCGGATTGGCTGGACCTGTCAGTGTTGTTTTATGGGGAAACCCTGAAAATCACCGAAGATCGTATCAGTGCACCACGTCTGGACGAAACGACCTATGACACAATTGGTCTGGACGTCACCAACCGCACCAGTCTGGATTTAGGGCGTCCGGTAGAGCTGGTCTATGGTTTTGAAATCTTCGAGGACTCGCAAAAAGGTCTGCGAGACGGCGCAACCCGCCCGGCTTTCCCCGAGGCTGAAGCGCTGACCATGGGCTTCTATGCCGAGGCCACGACCGAGCTGTCACAGCAGTTGGATCTGACCACCGGGCTGCGCTATGACATTTATCAGCGTGATCCCAACGATATCGCTCTGGCCGATGTTGACGAAAGCTTCTTGTCGCCGCGGATTGGTCTGAACTACCGTCCGAATGACAATTGGCAAGTGTATGGGAATATCGCTCGGGCGTTCCGCGCGCCCTCTCTGACCGAGCTGTACAATGATGGCCTGCACTTCCCGGGCAGTGTACCGTTTCCCCCGGACAACTTCTTTGTACCCAACCCCAATCTGGAACCCGAAGAGTCGACCCAACTTGAACTGGGCACCCGTTTCGAGGGCAACGGAATTTGGCAGGCCGAAGATACACTGACGTTCTCGGTCAACACCTACTACGCCGACGTTCAGAACTATATCGAGCAGAATGTAGACATCTTTGCAGGCACCACGACCACCAACAACGTGGACGCACAGCTGTGGGGCTTTGAAGCCGAGCTGGATTATGACGCGCAAAGCTGGTTCGCCAGGGCCGGGCTGAGCATCGCGCGCGGGCACGGGGATGACGGCGACTGGCTGGGTTCGATCCCCCAAGACCGCCTGACCCTGAACGCAGGTCTACGCCCTTGGGAGGGCTGGGAACTGGGCGCGCAGGCCACATTTGCGGCGGCGCAAGACAAGGTGCCTGCGGGTGATGCCATTGGCGGCAGTTACCAATTGCTTGACCTCTATGCCACCTACGCGCCCGATACCGGTCCGATGGCCGGCGGTGTGATCCGCTTTGGCATCGATAACCTGTTCGATGAGAATTACACCATCTATCCCAACGGTCTTGCCCAAACGGGCCGCACGGTGGAAATTTCGGCGACCTGGTCGTTCTGACGCGCATAATGCTTGCGGTCCTGACCGTCGTGCAGATTGAATCTGCGCGGCGGTTTTTTATTGCCCCTGCGCTGTCACACGCGGCCGAAGGGGCAAAAGGGGCAGACACAAAGCCTTATGACGCATCTCTCCGATACGTCGCCCTAGGCTTCAAATCTGATTTGAATGGTACCGCCTTCCCGGTTCGAACGGGAGACCTCTTGATCCACAATCAAGCGCTCTAACCTACTGAGCTAAGGCGGCACTGACGACGCGATTTACAGGCGGGCGTAGCGCAATGCAAGGGGCTTTGGGGTGCTTTGGCTAAAATTCTAACATCCAGTTCTGCCGCACCAGATCCACCCCGAAATCATGCACCGCCTGCGTGGCGGTCAGTCGAAAGCCGTGCCGTGCATAGAGCGCGCAGGCGGCGCGATGGCTTTCGTGGGTCCACAGCGTCAGGCGCTTATTGCCCCGATCGCGGGCATAGCGGATGCACATATCCAGCATCCGATTCCCCAGCCCAAGCCCGCGCGCCGCGGGTTCCAGCATAAACAAGCGCAGCTTGGCCTCATCCGGCGCATCGCCCTTCACACAAAAGACAGAGCCCAACCGTTGCGCACCACGATGCGCGATCCAAGCGCGTTCTTGGGTGGCATCATGGCTGCGCGCGAAATCGGTCAGCACCTCAGCGACCAGAACCTCAAACTCGGCATTAAATCCGTCACTTTCCTTGTAAAGCTCGGCGTGACGTTGCAACAGCCAGCCAATATCGCCCGGCTGCAAACCCCGAACCAGCACCGGCGCAGGCGCTGTCATCGCGGCGCGGATTCGCTCCATCTGCGTGGCCATATCCTGCCGTTGAGAGGGCGACAGATGCGCCACCTGCTGCCCGATCGAAGCACGTGAAAGCTTGATCATCTGCGCCAACACCGCCTGCCCCTGCCGGGTCAGGGCCAAAACCCGCTTTCGCGCGTCCAGAGGGTTGGCGCGACGCTCCAACAGGCCATCGCGCTCCAAGTTGGACACGGTGCGACTTAGCTGGCCCTCATCCATGCCGATCTGATTTGCCAGCGCGCGGGCGGTGACCTCCTTACCGGTACCAACCTCGTATAGGATGCGAATTTCGGCCAGCGACCGACCGGACCCCCGAAACCCACGTTCCAAAACCCCCAGCTGGGCGGTGTAGAAACGGTTGAAGTCCCGGATGCGGTCGATGGTGTCCATAGCAACATATGGCGGGCATTTGCTTGACTACGTCAAGCTTTATCAGGCTTGCCCTTTCCGCCCCTGCGCGATACCTGACAAAAATCCAGTCAGGAGACCGTCATGGGCATCAACAACGAAAGCGAAATCGCTGCAAATCTGCAGATCGGCCCCACGTCCGAGGGCATGGTGCGCCTTTACGTCGAAGCAGAGGGCATGGAACTGCCGTTTGATTTCGACCCGGATGAAGCCGACGAGATTGCCGAAGAGATTAAAGCCGCAGCAGCGCGCGCCCGCGCGGTCGGGACTAAGAAATCCCGTTAACCCCAACGCCCGGGTCCCGCAGCGCCTGAAGTCTGAGCGCGGCGTGACGGGCAAACATCTGCGTCAGTTTCTTGCGCCGCGCTGCTGCCAGTTTGGCCTCGCTGGGCATGCGCATGATCTCGGCCCCATAGCCATCTGCCAGAATAAGCCCCGAGTCGGGCGGCAACAGATCGGTCGGGAAAGCCTCATCCACGGCCCAGAAATACCTGTCACACCACTCCAGATATCCCTGCCATTTGTTGTCAGAATGATAATCGGCGCGGGATGATTTGCATTCAATCACCCAGACTTCTCCTTTCGGGCCAAGGGCCATCACATCGACACGCAGCCCTGCTGTGGGCACGAATTCTTCAATCGTGACAAAGTTGTAGCCGCGCAAATGGCGGCATACGCCGCGCGCAAGAGTCTGTCCGGGTGTCATCTGGGTCGCCATGCAGAAAGGGTGAACAATTCATGAACATAAATCAAGCCCCTTGACATGATACCATTTGGTACTCAATTAATATGATACCTTATGGTTTTATTTATGGAGGCTCTATGCCTGCCCCTCAAGATACATTCCGCGCTCTGGCGGATCCGACCCGGCGCGACATCCTGCACCTGCTGACAAAGGCAGACATGTCCATCGCCGAGGTCTCGGATCAGTTCGATATGACCCGCGCCGCCGTCAAAAAACACCTGACCGTGCTGTCCGATGGCGGGCTGATCAGCGTCACAACCAAGGGCCGCGAACGTATCAACCAGTTCCGCCCCGAAGGGCTAACGCCAGTCATCGACTGGATCGCCACATTTGACCTGTTCTGGGACGACCGTCTGGACGCCCTTAAAACCGCCCTTCAACAGTTTGAGGCCCAAGATGACTGACACGATCATTCGAAAATCCATCTTCCTGCCCGCCGATCGCGCCACCGTCTGGGCCTTTCTGACCGAGCCCGCGAAGCTGGAACAATGGTTCCATCCAGCAGATGCCCCGATGCAGACCGGGCAACCTTACACCCTGCGCAACAGCCGAGATGGCGACAAGATGTGTTGGGGCGAAGTTCTGGAAATGACCCCGCACAGCTATATGAAATGGTCCTTTACCGTCGGCCCAATGGACGGCGCCTTAAGCACTGTTGAATGGCATCTCGAGGACGCGCCGGGCGGCACAAGGCTGAGCCTGACGCATTCAGGCCTGCCACAAAGCGCCGAGGGTTTTGGGCTTGTGCTGGCATTGGACAAAGGCTGGCACGGTTTTGTCGGCAACCTCCAAATTCTGGCCCAGACCGGCGGCGATTACATGGCGATGATTACCGTGCCCACGACGCCAGCCCAAGCCCAGCGCGCTATTTTCGATGAGATGGATATCTGGTGGACCAACCGGGTCGAGCGCATCGATGACGGCGTCACCGTTCGATTCAACAACAGCCACGCCAGCTTTGCCTTTGAGGGCGGTGATGCGAATGACGGGTTTCGCTGGCTGTGCACCGACGCCAATATGATCATCGAAGGGATTGAAGACAGTTCCGAATGGGAAGGCACCCGCCTGATCTGGCACCTTCGCCCTGACCCAAGCGGAGCGCGCGTGATGCTGACCCATCAGGGGTTGAACGCCGATCTGGCCTGTCATGATGTGTGCAGCCGCGGCTGGCAGCATTTCTTTGAGAACAGCCTAAAGGCCCATCTTTCGGGTCAATCCCCAAGCCCTGAACTCAGCTGACCCTTGATCCGTCAGGCGGGGCGGCTTATGTCCGGCCTAGGCGGTTCTGCCCTTCGCGTACACGAGGGTACATTCCGGTGGCCTTAAGCAATTCCGAGGGAGCTGGCTCTGTCGTGGTCCTGGCCTCGTTACCTGGCACCCACCTGTATATACAGGTCCTCGGGAATACACACCTCTACGGTTGCTTGGTGGTTCCGCCACAATCAAAACGGGCGGCCTTTAAGGGCCGCCCTTTTTCATAGATCAGATAGACCGCTCAGAAACGGCGCATCGCGCGTGGATCGCCACGCACCGGGACGGGAACGGTTGCATGCTGGCGGACAGGTTCGGGCTGACGCTTGCCCCCTGTGTCGTCGGGGCCGCTGTCTGCCATGCGCATAATCACGATGCCAAACTGCACGCCCGAAAACACGATACCGTTGAATACGAACATCATCAGCACGGCCAAAACCCCGGCGCTTGAGCTGGACACCAGATGCCACAGGTTTGCAACATTGAACCAAAGCAGCCCGGCGACGAAAATCCCCGAAAGGGCGAACCCGATCACGACTTGTTTGATGTAAAGACGAACGAGATGCGGCAAGATTCCGGTCCTCCTGTGCTTCCCCTTAACGATAAGCGCGCTGCCACTTTTGGCAAAGAGTATACACTGTCGCAGGGGGGCTTTGGCACCTTCCCGCGCTGATGTGCACGAAAAATCAGCACCCCGTTAGAGGCGGCAATGGCTTGGCCCTGCCCTGTGGGCTTCCTATACTACACATCGCGCAACAGGAGCCTCGCATGTCTTATACAGACCGGACCGTTATCGAAGTTACCGGGACCGAGCACGCCCATTTTCTGAATGGCCTTGTCACCAATGCCCTGCCGGAACCCGGCGGGATCAGCTATGGCGCGCTACTGACACCGCAGGGCAAGTACCTGTTCGATTTCTTTATGATTGCACGCCCGGATGCGATCTGGCTGGATGTCGCCGCAGATCGCGCCCCTGCGCTGGTTCAGCGTCTGACAATGTATAAGCTGCGCGCCGATGTTACCCTGCGCGCGACAGACCTCACCGTCAGCTGCGGCATCGAGGAGGCCCCGGACGGAGCCCTACCAGACCCCCGGCACGAAGCATTGGGATGGCGGCTCTATGGCGATACGCCCGTCGTCGGGTCCGAGGTGGACTGGGACGCGCTGCGGGTGGCCCATTGCATCCCCGCCACAGGCACCGAGCTGACCGAAGACAGCTACATTCTGGAAGCGGGTTTTGAACGGCTGCACGGCGTCGACTTCCGCAAAGGGTGCTATGTTGGGCAAGAGGTCACCGCCCGGATGAAACACAAGACCGAGCTTCGCAAGGGTTTCACCACGGTTACGCTCCAAGGCGATGCCGCGCCGGGCACACCGATCACCGCAGATGGCAAGGCCGTCGGCACGCTGCACACCTGCGTTGGTGATCGTGCCATTGCTTATCTGCGGTTTGATCGCGCCAAGGGTCCGATGCAAGCGGCAGACGCCACCGTAACTTGGAATGGCTGAAGGCCTGCTCGACAAGGTTGAACGGCTTATGGGCCAACCTGTCACCGGGTTCACCCCGCTGCACGGCGGTGATCTGTCCGAGGTTTACAAAGTCGACCTGACAGATGGGCGCACAGTCGCGATCAAACTTGGCGCCTATGTCGATGCCGAGGCCCGCATGTTGCGCGCCATCGCCCAAAGCGGCGCCCCCTGCCCCACTGTATTGGCCACGCAGGGTGATGTTCTGATCATGACGCTGGAACAGGAAGTCCCGGCTGATCCGTCGGGCTGGGCCAGTCTTGGGCGCGCCTTGCGCCAGCTTCACGACACTATGGGCACGCATTATGGCTGGGAGCAGGACTATGCTTTTGGCCCGGCCATCATTCCCAATGCCCCGCGCCACAGCTGGCCGGATTTCTGGGGAGAGCAACGCCTTTTGGCCCTTGCCCCTGACTTGCCCGGCGACGTTGTGAAACGACTTGAAACGCTAAACAAGCGCCTGCCCGACCTGCTGCCAGCACATCCCACGCCCAGCCTGCTGCATGGCGACCTTTGGACAGGGAATGTTCTGTTTACCCTGCAGGGGGGCAAGCTGATTGACCCGGCCTGTTACTATGGCGACGCCGAGGTCGACCTGGCGATGTTACACCTGTTCGGGGCGCCCGGACCACAATTCATAGACTCCTATGGGGCGTTGCCCGAAGGCTGGCAAATGCGGCGCGCGCTGTATCAGCTGTGGCCCGCGCTGGTGCATCTGCGGCTGTTTGGCGCTGGCTACCGTGACATGGTGGAAAAACGGCTTAAGGCTGTCGGCTCCTGACAGAATGCTGTCAGGAGGGGTATGTCATGAAGGCGGCATCGCAACCCAATAAGGATGTTCAACATGCCCTTTAAACCGCAAAACCCCACCGTCTGGATCGAACTGCCGGTGCTTGATCTGGAAAAGGCAAAAGCCTTTTATGAAACGGTGTTTGACTTTGACATTAAGATTGACAGCTCCATGCCCCCGAACCCTGTTGGGATGATCTCTTCGGCGGATGAGCAGGGCGTGGCCGGGCATTTGTATCCGGGAAAGCCTCCTGCCAAAGGCACTGGTCCGACGGTTCATCTGTGCGTGCCTGATACGGTTGAAGACGCCATGGACCGGGTCGTGAACAATGGCGGCGAAGAGGTCAGCCCCGTCATCACCATCCCGCCCGGGCGCTTTGCCTATGCGCTGGACCCCGATGGCAACTCCATCGGGCTGTTCCAGCCCGCGGCCGCCTGATGCGCCGCGCCGACCGCCTGTTTCAGATCGTGCAGTATCTGCGCGGCGGTCGGCTGCTGACTGCGCGCGATCTGGCTGAACAGCTGGAAGTATCCGAGCGCACGATCTATCGCGATGTCGCGGATCTGATTGGCTCGGGGGTTCCAATCGAAGGCGAAGCCGGGGTTGGCTATATCATGCGCGCGGGCTATGACCTGCCGCCCTTGATGTTCACCGAGGATGAAATCGCCGCGCTGGTCGCAGGGGCCCGGATGATCAAGGCTTGGGGTGGGCTGGACATGGCCCGCGCCGCCGAAAACGCATTGTCGAAAATCGACGCCGTGTTGCCAGACGCCGCCCGCGACCGTGCCACGCGGGTGCAGGTTCACGCGATGAACATGCCTGAGATGCCGGATGAGCTGCGCGCGCTGCTGGATCGGGTGGAAACAGCGGTAAACGGCCCCCAGCGTCTGTCAATCGACTACGCCGATGCCGAGGGCAAGCCGACGCGCCGAAACATCCGCCCGCTGGGTCTGTGGTTCTGGGGCAAGGTCTGGACCCTGATCGCCTGGTGCGAGCTGCGCGCAGATTTCAGGATGTTCCGACTGGATCGGATTCAGGATCTACACGAACTTGGCCCCATAAAACACGAACGCGGCCAGGATCTGACCGCGTTCTATGAATATCTAGAGCGTGAAAACTGGCACGCTTGACCGCCCTTAAGCGCGTTCGGCGTATTCCATGGTTTCAGTGTTGACGATGATGTCTTCGTCCTGACCCACGAAGGGCGGCACCATAACCTTGACACCATTGTCCAGAATAGCTGGCTTAAAGCTGTTGGCCGCGGTCTGGCCTTTGACAACCGGCTCGGTTTCGACAACCTTGCAGGTCACTTTCTGCGGCACGGTCGCGTTCAGCGCTTCGGTATCGTAGAATTCAACCACAATGGTCATGCCATCTTGCAGGAACGGGCGGCGATCGCCCAGCAGGTCGGCGGGCAGTTCGATCTGTTCGTAGGTTTCGGTGTCCATGAACACCAGCATGCCGTCGCTTTCGTACAGGAACTGCTGATCTTTCTGTTCCAGACGGACACGCTCGACCTTGTCGGCGCTGCGAAACCGTTCGTTCAGTTTCGAGCCGTTGCGCAGGTTGCGCAACTCGACCTGCGCAAAAGCGCCGCCCTTGCCGGGCTTCACATGATCGACTTTGACAGCGGCCCACAGACCGTCGTTATGCTCCAGCACGTTACCGGGGCGGATTTCGTTGCCGTTGATCTTGGGCATAGCTTATTCCCTTGGCGCATTCTTGATCCAGAAGTTGAAAACCCTATATCTTGCCCACCCCCCTGTGGCAAGGCGAGCAGAGGCGGATACGGGCTTCGCGAGCTATGCGCTGAGAGCATAGGAGGCATTCCTAATGAGGGATACCGAATCGACGCAAAAACGTCATATTCGCCCAACGCCAAAAAACGCACCGAAATGCAAGAGCAAGAATAAAAGGAAACGCCAATGGCTGATTTTGTTGACGGCACAGCTTTCAACCACGAACAGGGCAACCGTGCCCGAAAATTGTTCGCCGCAGTTGTTCTGGCTGCGTTGGATGATGCTATTGCCGATGACAAAAAGTATGGCAACGGCCCCGAGCAGATCGCCCGCTGGGCGCGCTCGCGCGATGGCCGTGAAGTGTTGTCTTGCGCTGGCATCGACCCCAATGAACGCGTGGTCGGCGGGTTGATGGAGTTTGTCTCGAAAGGCGTGCGGACCTCGGTTGCGCTGTCGCGGGAAGAGTCCGAACGTCGCCAGATGCAAGAGCAGGCTGAAGCCGCTTAATTGCAGCCCGAACCAAACGAAAAAACGCGCCATCACGGCGCGTTTTTTGTTTTCTGTTAAAGGCTTACCCGATCAGTCGAAATCGCGGGTCGCCAGCAGCGTGTTGATTTCGCGGCGCACCAGCTTGCGTACATTTCGCGTGATCCGCTCCCCCAGCGTGCCCTGCAACTCCTCGCGCACAATATCTGTAACCAGCTGGCGCAGCATTTCTTCGTCCATCACATCCGACTCTTCATCGAACATGTTCGAAGCACCCTCGTCTTGAGCCGCCTCCTGCGCCTCCTCGGCCTCAGCCTCGGTCTGGGCCTCTGACGCGCTTGAAGCTGCTGCATCCTCCTCCTGCGCCGCGGGCTCTGCGACCGTGTCATCGGCCACGTGGTCTTCCACAGGTTCCTGCGGGGTTTCCTTTACCTCGCTGAAAGACGCGCGCAACGAGGTGAACTGAATGTCCTCGGCCTGCATCTCTTCGCTGCCATCCGGCTCCCAGTCTTCGTCACGGTCGGAGACAGCTGCTTCAAGTTCAGCGATCCGGTCCTCCAGAGATATCTCCTCCCAAGCATCGGCCTGCGCCTGTTGTGGGATGGTATCTGCAGGTGCTTCTTCATCCGCATCGGTGGCCTCAGGCTCTGTGTGGCCCTCGTGCGCTTCCTCCTCGGATGCCTCTTCGGCCTCAGGCATCGCGGGGGCGTCATCGGTACCGTCGGTTTCGGCCTCAGCTGTCTCTGATTCCTGCGCTTCAGGGGCCTCGTCAGATTCGGCCGCATCTTCTTCGCCAGCAGCTTCCGGAACACGCAGCGCAGCGGTCAGCACCAACTTTTCGGTGGGAGAATCTTCAGCAGCTTCTGCAGGGCTGACTTCGACCTGATCCAGCAGGTCGTCGTCAACTTTCAAAGCTTCGGGCACAGCGCGCTCAGCCACTTCGTCCGCGACCAGCCGCCGGATAGAGGACAATACATCCTCAATCTCCATCTGTTTTATCGGGTCAGACATGCGCCCTCCTTTACCGGGGATAGTAGCGCGGCCTGCCCCCTCACACAACAAATGGAACCAGTCATCGTAATAAAAGCGTTACTCGCGACCGATGCTTCTTAGAACCTTATCCAGCTGCTGCCCCTGAACCGAGCGCACCGGCGCGGATTTCACCGCGTTGTAATACGCCGCAGGGTCATAGGTCGGGATGCCCAGATTAAGATGCTCAACCGTCAGAAGGCCCATCGATTCCAGCACGCTATAGTAGGCAACATACTGGGCAGCTTCGGCTGTCACACGTGATGTACGAGCGTTCAGAAGCTCTTGTTCAGCATCCAGAACGTCCAGCGTGGTGCGCGACCCAAGCCGGGCCTCTTCGCGCGTGCCATCATAGGCAAGCTGCGCGGCGCTGATCTGTTTCAGGCTGGCTTCGAGCTGAGCACGCGACACGGCCAATTCGGCCCATGCATTGGCCACGCCCTGATCGACAGTACGCGACGTCAGATGAAGCGATGCCAGCGCGGCTTCGCGGTTGGCCAGGGCCTGACGCTCAAACGACACAAGCGAGCCGCCAGCATAGAGCGTGTGGTTATAGTTCAGCCCGATAGAGCTGGAATCGACGCCATTGGTTTCACCGACGCTGATGGTACCGGTCAAGGAAGGCCCCCTGGCCGATCGGGCACGAAGCATGTTCAGCTCGGCAATGGTCACCTGACGTTGCGCCGCATCCAGATCGGGATGGCTGCGCTGCGCGATGGACGAAGCTTCCTTGAGCGATCCCGGCAATTTGGGCACGCGCGGCGTCCCCGTGAGGACGGCGGGCGGGTACTTGCCAACTGACAGGCGATAGGCCTCACGCGCGCTCGCCAAGGTGCCTTGCGATGTGACAAGCGAACTTTGCGCCGAGGCCAATCGTGACTCTGCCAGCGATACGTCTGTGCGGGTCACTTCGCCAACTTCAAACCGGTCCTTCGCAGCACGCAGTTGTTCGGTGATCACCCGGACGTTGTTAAACCCGAGCGAGACATTCTCGCTGGAGCTTCGCACGTTCAGATAGGCCTGAACTGCATTCAGCAAAACGGCTTGCTCGACGCCCAAAAGCGTCGCGCGGGTCGCCAGTACAGACTCTTTTGCGGCCTCGATGGCAAGGCGATTGCTGCCGCCATCAAACAGGGTCAACGATCCGTTCAATGAAAGCGATTTGTTGAAACCATCTTGCAGGGGGTTGTCAGAATCGACCTCGGTGGCTGAAGCCGCAAATGCCAACACGGGGCGCAGCGCCGCCACGGCCTGGGCAACACCTTCATCCTGCACCCGCAGCAGCGCGCGGTTTTGTTCCAGCAGATCACTGTTTTTATAGGCCAGGATCATCGCATCGGTCAGGGTCTCGGCCTGAACCGGCGCGCCGGCGCTCAAACTGACAGAGGCTGCTGTGCAAACCCCCGCCAACATCGTTCTGAATGTCTTTGTCATCTGCATTCGCTCTCGCCTCAACTAAGCTTTATATGCGGGCGTTTTTCACCCGTTCAATATTTCCTACAGCACAAACGCGCGCTGGCGCTCAAATCCCGGCAAGACCGGGGCACTTGCATTGAATGCAAAACGCCAGTTCATCACGCCGTCAATCTTGTATCCGATCCGGCACACACCCAGCGCACCATCCATGAACAAGGCCACGATGCGGCCACCGTCACGCAACTGATCCGTCACAGCGTCAGGAATATGCTCAACCGCCCCCTGTACGGTGATCACATCATAAGGGCCATGCTTCGATGCGCCTGCGGCCATCTCGCCTTCGATCACGGCAACATTATCAATGCCCGCCTGAGAAAGAAGATCCTGCGCCTCTGAGGCCATGGAGGCGTCTTCCTCCACTGCGACAACGGCTTCTGCCAAACGGGCGATCACAGCCGAGGAATAGCCAAGGCCACAGCCCAGATCCAACACCAGCTCATCGGGCTGGATGTCCAGAACGTCCAACATCTTGGCCAGCGTGCGCGGTTCCAGAACAACCCGTCCGTTACCCAAACCGACATTTTCGCTGACATAGGCCGCTTCGCGCGTTTCCGCAGGGACGAACATTTCACGCTGCACTGAAAGCATCGCGTCAATGATCGGGAATTTGGTAACGTCCGAAGGGCGCACCTGCGTATCAACCATCATTCTGCGACGCGTGGCGAAATCAGCCATGTAACTAAACCCTTCAGTCCAATTTGATATGCGTTTGTCATGCCACAGATCGAGCCGCTGAGCAACCAGAGAGCCAACTTGTCGCATGCTTAAGCGCATCCCCCAATTCAAGTGCTTGCGCCCGCTGAAAGCATAGGCTATTCCACCGCCACTTCGGCGAGTTGGCGGAGTGGTTACGCAGCGGATTGCAAATCCGTGTACACCGGTTCGATTCCGGTACTCGCCTCCAATAAACCCCTTCATTTATCAGAAAAATATAGCCACATTTCAGGCTTTGGACCTATCTGATTCTGGAATCGCATCGGACATGTAGCATTACGAACCCGGCATTCTGTCTGCGGTACGTGGCTGCGAGTTTCCAGTCCATTTGTTAGCGAGCGTGTGTAGCGCCGGGGACAAATTACATAAAAAGCCCCGACAAATGCCGGGGCTTTCATGTTGTTGTTCGACGTCAGGTCAGAACGGCATTGGGTATTCTTTGTAGACCAAATTGATGTCTTTCAGCACCTCATCCGACAGGCTGATGTCGGCGGCGCCCAGCACGGTTTGCAGCTGCGCGGTTGAGGTCGCCCCAATGATCGGGACGATGGGAAAGGGGCGGGTCAGCGTCCATGCAATCGCCATCTGGGTAGGGTCCAGACCGTGTTTGCGCGCCACGTCCAAATAGCGCGTCACTGCCGCCATCGAATTTGGGGTAATGCGCCCGTGAAGGTCAGGGTTGATTGCGCGCCGCGTACCTTCGGGCGTGACATCCCCATCGTACTTACCGGTCAGCAGCCCCGCGCCCAGCGGCGTATAGGCCAGCAAGGTCACCTGTTCGTGGTGGGATAGTTCTCCCAGATCCAGATCATACATCCGGCACAGCAGAGAATATTCATTCTGGATGCTTTCGACCCTGGGAAGCCCTTTGTCCTGCGCCAGTCTCAGCCACTGTGACGTGCCCCATGCCGTTTCATTCGAAAGGCCAAAGGCCCGGAGCTTGCCCGCCTGCACCAAGCCTTGCAGGGCTTCCAGCGCTTCATTCATATGGTCCATCACCTCGGCCCGGTTCTGGCGCGAAGGGTCATACTTCCAGTTTTGGCGGAAGTGGTAAGAGCCACGGTTGGGCCAATGAAACTGATAGAGATCGATCACATCGGTTTTCAGGCGCTGCAAAGATTCGTCGAACGCCTCTTTGATGCGGGCGCCGGAAATCTCTGGGCCACCGGGCACCACGCCCGAGCCTGTCCCAACGATCTTCGTTGCGATGACAATGTCGTTGCGGCGCCCGGTCTTGGCGATCCATTCCCCGATGATGCTTTCAGTCAGGCCGCGTGTTTTGGCGCTGACAGGGTTCACCGGGTAAAGCTCGGCAGTGTCGATAAAGTTGACCCCGTGATCCAGTGCCATGTCGATCTGGGCATGGCCTTCTTCCAGAGTATTCTGCGTGCCCCAGGTCATCGACCCCAGGCAAATTTCGGATACTTCAATGCTGCTTTGGCCAAGTGTTGTGTATTTCATAACTGTTCCCTCACGCAATGAGGGAACAGTTAAGGTTTCAGGCCGGAGCCTCAAGGCCCCGGCTCAAAAACTTAGGGTCTGACGTAAGAATATCCCTGTTCCTGAAGTTCGACCAACCGCACCACGCCCGAGGGCACCATCGTGGCTTCGTCTACCAGCGTGATCTCTTTGCCGGCTTTTTCGCTCATTTTACGATGGGTATTGCCGCAGGCGGCAAAGGTCAGGCTGTCCATTTCAAGCGACATGGTCGACAGACGGGCCGCGACCGGGCTGTCGGGGAGATACATTTGCAACCCCGGGCCATAGGCGACAAGTTCGATCACCACGTCTTCGCCTTTGGATTGATAGTATTTGTTGATGTTTTGCACATTGTTCAGAGCCATATTCATGACCTGCGGATCGGACTCATCCACATGGATCGCAATGTGATGCGTCCCACCACCGGCCAAGGCCATGGTTGACGAGGCGGCAAATGCAGCCGCCAATAAGAATTTTCGCATTTCTTCCTCCCATTAATGGGGGGACGGTAACATGATTCCATTGCAACAAATCATGACTAACGAATTTGTGAATATCGCAGCCGCGCTAGCCTTTGCCGAGACGCAACGCTATAGGGGGCCAGACGTATCAAAAGAGGTCCGCGCATGTCCCGAATCCTGATCACCTCGGCTTTGCCATACATCAATGGCATTAAGCATCTGGGCAACCTTGTCGGTAGCCAGCTACCGGCTGACCTGTACGCCCGTTACATGCGCCAGCGTGGACATGAGGTGATGTTCATTTGCGCCACCGACGAACATGGCACACCTGCCGAACTTGCCGCTGCGAAGACCGGCGAAGAAGTAAGCACCTACTGTGCCCGGATGCATGACGTGCAGGCCGAACTGGCCAAGGGCTTCCGCTTGTCGTTTGATCACTATGGTCGCTCCTCGTCGCAGCGCAACCATGCGATCACCCAGCACTTGGCCAACAAATTGGCCGAGAATGGCTTCATCGAGGAGGTGACCGAAAAGCAGGTCTATTCCAATGCCGATGGCCGCTTTCTGCCGGATCGCTATATCGAAGGCACCTGCCCTAACTGCGGCTATGACCGCGCGCGCGGCGACCAGTGCGAAAACTGCACCAAGCAACTGGACCCGACCGATCTGATCGACCCGCGCTCGGCTGTGTCCGGCTCCACCGATTTGGAAGTGCGCGAGACCAAGCACCTGTATCTGAAACAGACTGCCCTGAAGGACGAGATCGACCAGTGGATCGACAGTCAGGAAGGCTGGCCCGTGCTGACCACCTCGATCGCCAAGAAGTGGCTGCATGATGGCGATGGGCTGCAAGACCGCGGCATCACCCGCGACCTGAAATGGGGCGTCCCCGTCACCAAGGGCGATGCGCCCTGGCCGGGGATGGAGGGCAAGGTGTTCTATGTCTGGTTCGACGCCCCCATCGAATATATCGCCGCCACTGCCGAATGGGCCGATGCCAACGGCAAGACGGATGCCGATTGGGAGCGCTGGTGGCGCACCGACAAAGGCGCAGACGACGTGCGCTATGTGCAGTTCATGGGCAAGGACAACGTGCCTTTCCACACGCTCAGCTTCCCCGCCACATTGATGGGGTCGCGCGAGCCGTGGAAAAAGGTCGATTTCATCAAATCGTTCAACTACCTGAACTATGATGGCGGTCAGTTTTCGACCAGCCAGGGCCGTGGCGTGTTCATGGATCAGGCGCTGGACATCCTGCCGGCTGACTACTGGCGCTGGTGGCTGCTGAGCCACGCGCCGGAAAGCTCGGATTCCGAATTCACTTGGGAAAATTTCCAGCAATCAGTGAACAAAGACCTTGCCGACGTGCTGGGCAACTTTGTCAGCCGGGTCACCAAATTCTGCCGCTCAAAATTCACCGAGGCTGTGCCCGAAGGCGGGGCATGGGGCGCACAGGAAGAGGCGCTGATCGCTGATCTGACCAGCCGCATCCGCGCCTATGAGGGCCATATGGAAGCGATGGAAGTTCGCAAAGCCGCCGGTGAGCTGCGCGCGATCTGGGTGGCGGGCAACGAATACCTGCAATCAGCCGCGCCGTGGTCGACTTTCAAGACCGACCCCGAACAGGCCGCCGCGCAGGTGCGTCTGGCGCTGAACCTGATCCGTATCTATGCGGTGCTTTCGCGCCCGTTCATCCCTGACGCCTGCGATACGCTGATGGCCGCAATGCAGACAGACGACAACAGCTGGCCCGAAGATGTCGCCGCTGCGCTGAACACCCTGCCTGCCGGTCACGCCTTTACGGTGCCCGACGTCACGTTCCGCAAGATTTCAGACGAGGAACGCGAAGAATGGGAAAGCAAGTTCGCCGGCACACGCGATTAAGGCGCGGTGCTCGCAACGAGCTGCAGGTAAGACCGGGGCAATTCTGGGCGCTGATAACTCAGAAATTGGGCGCGGATCGTGCCTATTTATATCACGCCCCAGATATCGGCCTGCGCGAACCAGACCTGATCTGAGAGCGTATCCAGATTGTCCCGTCCGGGCACGATGATGATCTCTTCGATACCAGTGATGGTCAGCCCCAGATCCGACAGCTCTTGCGTGCTGACCTCTGCCCCCAGTGCCTGCGCCGTGGCGGCGTCCACCACCAGATACAAGGTGTCGTGCCCCAAGCCACCGATGAAATAATCGTCGTCGGGCGCATCCCCTCCGATCAGATCGGACTGGGTGAACACGAAGCTGTCCGAGCCAAACCCGCCATACGCTGTATCGCTGCCTAAACCATCTACAAGCAGGTCGTCCCCCAACCCGCCCATCAGCGCATCATCGCCGCTGTCGCCATCCAGTATATCGGCCCCCGCCCCGGCACGGATGGTGTCATGCCCTGACCCTCCGGACGTCAGATCATCGCCCCCCCCGGACCACAGCACATCTTCGCCCTCGCCACCAAAACCAAGATCATTCCCCTGCCCGGCCAGCACAATATCATTACCGCCATTGGCAAAGATCAGATCATCTGCACCGCCCAGCAACGCAAAGTTTGATTGGTCATCATACTCGTGAACCGGGTTTTCCAACGCATGCGCCAGATAGGCCGCAATCACCCCATGCGCCGCGGTGCTGGGGTGTATGTCATCAAAAAAGGCCACCTGATCCGCGGCGAAATCGTCAAGCACCGCGCCCCCGGCTTCGGTCAGCGTGTCACTAAGCGGCGCCAAGAACCCAAAGTTTTCAGGATCACCCGCCAAGGCACGGCTGATCGGACCCAAATCAATGATTTCGACGGCAATGCCATTGTCGGCCAGGGCCTCTATGCCGGCGGTCAGCAAGGCGTTGTGGATACCAAAAGCCAGTTGTGACACCGCCTGTTCGGCCGGCGACAGGTCAATGGCGCGCGGAAAGAAGATCGAGTCTGGCAGGGTTGAAACCACGATCTGGGACACACCGGCCTGCTGCAGCTGAAGAACCGAGGCCAGCGTATCGCCAACAGCGGCCAAGACCCGGCTTGCGAATTCGGCCACGGCCCCCGCGATGTCCGACGTATCAATGCCAGAATAGTCATTTCCGCCGATCAGGATGAAGGCGGTGTAGTCACTGACATCCTGCCCCTCAAAGTCATCGGTAAACCTGTCGACCTGAGCGCTGAGATTGATATCGAAATCCAACGCCGGGTCATCCAGCGGCACCAACAGGTCATCTTCGCCAATCGAGCCGCCGATAAGTTCTCCCAAGGACAGGGAGCCACCGGCAAGTGCGCCGGCAATCGCATAGTTTAGCGCAGCCCCATCACCCGCGATCTGATCAAGATATTCGGTAAAGACAATCCCATCAGAAACAGAGTTCGTCGGCCCGCCAATAGAGTTTCGCACCCCTTCGTCAACGATGCCTTCGCCAAGGTCATAAAGGTTTCCCGGGTCGGACAGGCTGTCCCCAAAGAATACAAACTTTGTTGGTTCGGTCATCGCGCGCTCCTGACCAATACATAAATCAAACTTTGGTCAGGGTACGACATAGGGCGCAGATCTCAAAGGAAACCTTTGGTTAGATCAGCCCCCAGATGTCAGCACTGGCAAACCAGCTTTCGCCGGACATGTCGCTTAGATTATCGCGCCCGTTGATGACAACGATGTTTTCAACGCCGAAAGTCGTGATCCCCAGACCGGCCAGCTCTTCGGTGGTAACTTCTTCGCCCAACTCTGCCGCAGTTTGCGCACTCAAAACCAGGTACAGGGTGTCCACACCGCTGCCCCCTGCGAAGATGTCCGTGTCGCCGGCCTCGCCGCCGATCAGGCTTGCTTCGGTGAAGACAAAGTCATCCGCACCCGCACCGCCAAGGGCGATGTCGCTGCCCAAGCCGTCGATGATCACATCATCGCCATCCCCGGCCAACAGCAGGTCATCCCCGCTGTCGCCATCGACGATGTCATGTCCTGCGCCCGAAAGAAGGGTGTCCGCCCCTGAACCACCCGAAACAAGGTCATCCCCGTCCCCGGCACTCACGACATCATCATTCGAGCCGGTAAACACGATATCATCGCCCAAGCCGGTCAAAGCAATGTCCGCGCCTGCCCCTGCCATAACCAGCGCCCCCTGCGCGGCACTACTTTGGATAAGTCCGCCCAGGTCGTTTGCATCGATCAGTTCCTTGCTGTCCAGCGCCGTCATGTAAGCCGCCAAGACGCCGTGCATCGCGGTTGAAACATGCACCTGATCAAAAAACATGACCTGATCCGCATCATAGTCATTCAGGGCTGAATTCTCTTCGTCGCGGATCACCGACTCTACGGGGGCGATAAAGCCAAAACTTTCCGCATCATCCAGCACCACATCATAGAGCGGGTTCAGATCAATGTATTCGAAGGTCACACCCGGAATATTCAACTGGGCGAGCGTGCCCTCGATAATCGCATTGTGCGAGTCATACAGATACGTCCATAGCGCAATCTGATCTTGCGTCATCCCGGCGGCCAGCGGCGTCGCGTGGATCGGAGAAAGCGATACAATCTGAACCGTGCTGACTCCAGCATTCGCCAGATCAACAGCAGCCTGCAAAATGGCCGCAGTTGTCGCATCAAGATAGGCCAATAGTTCGGCTTCAATGTTGTCTATGTCTGATACCGTAAAGGCCGCATAGTCATTGCCGCCAATCTCGATCATCGCGGTAAACCCGTCCAACGACTGCCCTTCCATGTCGGCCAGGAATTGGTCGATCTGGGCGTACAGATTGATGTCTGCCTGTACGTCGGGGTGGTTGGGTGGCACGATAAAACTGGGTTGACCGATCAGTTCAGACAGCAGATCGCGAAAGGTCTGCTCGCCATTGGCTTCGGCCCCGGCAACAGCATAGTTATAGACCGTGTCATAAAGCCCAAGGCCTTCGAAATATTCGGTGAAAACGGTCCCATCGGTAAAACGGTGCAAATCACCGCCGATGTTTTCACGGACGTCATTCGTGATCAGGCCTTCGGACATTTCATAGAGGTTTCCATCGTCACCAAGAGAGTCACCAAATACAACCAGGTTCGACGTAGTGGCCATGATATTTCTGCCTGTTCCCAAAGTTGATGTATGTCCACCGACGCGGGTGTGAACAACGTTTTAACCGCGCTTTGGGGCTGATTTATGGCGTAGCTATGCCAGGCCAGTGCCCCTTCCAGCCCTCTATATCTTGAGGCGTTAGGCATAAAATCACTAAATCCGCCCCTCGGGCAAGCGTGCAGACCGCGAAACATAGGCATAAAAACGCCTCAGCGGGCCTAAGTCATGATCATTGTTCAGAAAAATATTTTAGCGTGCCAGACAAAGCGCTTTGGCGATCTGATCACGGCCTAAAGAAAATGTGGTACCCGCGGCCGGATTCGAACCGGCACGGCATTCCTGCCTAGGGATTTTAAGTCCCCTGTGTCTACCATTCCACCACGCGGGCACGCGGGTGGCGTGACAATAGGCAAGTTGTGGGCGGGTGCAAGTGGATCAAAGCCGGGTTTCGGGAAGATCTGCCATAAACCGTCGTTCGGGCAACCACGGGTTCAAATCCAGCGCGGTTTGCAGCGTTTCAGACGCTTCTTGCAGGCGGCCCATGTGCATCAATACCATCGCGCGACCGGTCAGCGCCGGATAGTGATCCGGGTCAAGTTCAATGGCGCGATCCAAATCGGGCAGCGCCTGTTCGATCTTGCCGGAAATAACCGACACAAATGCGCGCTGGTTATAGCCCTCGGCATAGTCCGGGCAGTATTCTATCAGCGCATCGAATGCCGCACGGGCCGATTCAAGATCGTTCAGCGCGCGCCGTTCGATCCCGACATCCAGAATTTCCTGTGCCTGTTCATCCGGGGCCGTGGCCCAGACTGCCCAAAGCTCGTTGGTGGTCAGCAAGGCCGACATTTCATCGGGGGCGGTTTTGACCTGTTCCATCAGCGGACCAAGACGCGGGTCTTCGGGCAGGTTGGCCGGACAGTCCTGTGCCACAGCCAGCGTGGGCATAAGAAGAAAAGCGAATGCGAAACGTATCAGCATGATGGTATTCCCTTTGTCGTGCGCGCGGCGTATCCCTTCCAGATAGCGTGCAAAATTTCAGGCGCCACATGCCAACACCGCTTGACCTGACCGGTCTGCGCGGTAGCCTCGCGCCCATGTTTCCGATACGTGATCATAACCCGTCCGAGCGCACCCCGTACGTCACTTATGCGTTAATGGCGCTCAATATCGGGGTTTTTCTGCTGTATTGGCCACTTTTTGATCAACCACAGCAGTTGCAAAGCTTCTTTTATGACTGGGCCCTGGTGCCTGCGGCCGTCAGCGAAGGCTTGTCGTGGCACGGTTTTCTGACATCAATGTTTCTGCACGGAGGCTTGATGCATCTGGGCGGCAACATGCTGTTCCTGTGGATTTTCGGCGACAATCTGGAAGACGAGCTGGGCCATGTGACCTATCTGCTGTTCTATCTGGCCGCGGGTTTTGCGGCGGGGATGGCGCAGTATTTATCAGCCCCCTATTCGGTGGTGCCGATGGTCGGGGCCTCTGGGGCGATTGCCGGGGTGATGGGGGGCTATTTGCTGCTGTTCCCAAAGGCCAAGGTCGACATTCTGATCATCATCATCATCATTTTCCGCATCTTTCCGATCCCATCATGGATCATGCTGGGCGGGTGGTTTGCGTTGCAGCTGTTTGCCGGGTTCGGCACCACGGGCGATCAAGGCGGCGTGGCCTATTGGGCGCATGCAGGTGGTTTCGTGGCCGGGCTTTTGATGATGGTGCCCTTCTGGCTGCGCGCAGGGGGCACGCAGTATTGGAACCGCAATCACGGTCACCCGCCGCATCCCGATGCGCTTTACACCGACACCCGCATTCCACGGGTGCAACGGCGCAGATAAGTCAGATTTTTAAGGCTGGCGGGGTTAGCCGCGCACGACCTTGGCGAACTGATCGAAAATCGGCTCGTTGCCGGCAATCACTTCGCCATCTTCCATTATATCGCCGTCCATCTGGATGGGGGCGATCAGGCCACCGGCCTCTTTTACCAGCAGCAGGCCAGCGGCCATATCCCACGCGTTCAGGCGGCGCTCCCAGAAGCCGTCATAGCGACCGGCGGCGACATAGGCCAAATCCAGCGCCGCAGCGCCCCAACGGCGCACGCCCGCGCATTGCGGCATGATGCGTGCCAGATCCTGCAGGGTTTCGGGCAGGTCCGAACGGCCGCCAAACGGCAGGCCCGTAGCAAAGATCGATTCAATCATCCGGTTGCGGCCAGATACCCGCAGGCGGGTTTCGTTCATCCATGCACCGGTGCCTTTTTCGGCAAAGAACATTTCGTCCTTGGCGGCGTCAAAGACCACGGCGGCGACGATGTCGCCCTTGTGTTCCAGAGCGATCGACACAGCCCAATGGGGCAGGCCGTGCAGGAAGTTGGTGGTGCCATCCAGCGGATCAACGATCCAGCGACGGGTCGGGTCATTGCCCTCAACCGGCGCGGATTCTTCGCCAACCCAGCCATAGTTCGGGCGGGCCTCCATCAACTCGTCGCGGATGATCTTTTCGGCGGCGATATCGGCACGCGACACGAAGTCGCCCGCGCCTTTCATCGAGACCTGCAGGTTTTCAACCTCGCGGAAGTCCTTCACAAGGCTGCGGCCTGCCTTGCGGGCGGCCTTGATCATGATGTTAAGGTTTGCGCTGCCGATCATCTGGGAAACTCCTGTATCAGGGCGCGCGTATACGCCGGGTACGCTTTGATTCCAAGGGGCAATAAACGCGGGATTTGTCGCGCCCCACCGTTATCCGCGTTGCAGTTTCACCGGCTGCGACCGGGCCAGCCGGATAAAATGCGCCATAAAGGGCTTGCTGGCATCATCGGCCCGCACGGCAGCATACATACGCCGGGTAATGCCGCTTTGAGTCAGCGGTTTGACCACCAGATCGGAAGCATTGCTTTCGCGCACCACCCAATCGGGCAATACGGCCACCCCGCGCCCTGACGCCACAAGCATCAGGATCACCGCGGTTAGCTCCACTTGCCGCACGGTTGCGGGTTCGACCTTGGCCGGCCTTAGCAACTCCTTGAACACGTCCAGACGCGCGCGATCCATCGGATAGGTAATCAGGTTCTGATCGGCCAAGTCCTGTGCCACGATGTAGTCCCGTCCCGCCAAGGGATGCGTTTTGGCCGCGATGAACACCGGCGAGTAATCGAATAGCGGCACGAAACTTACATCCGGCAGGTCGTCCGGGTCGGAAGAGATCACCAGATCGACGGCTTCGCGCGACAGCGCCGGTAGGGCCTCAAACGATAGGCGGGCACGGATATCAACGTCGACCTCAGGCCAGCTGTGGCGGAAATCTTCGAGCACCGGCAACAACCAGTCGAAACAGGCGTGGCACTCCATCGCGATGTGCAGACGGCCCGATTTTCCCTCGTGCAGAGCGCGGAACTCTTCTTCGGTCGCTGCAACCTCGGGCAGGACTTTATCGGCCAGCCGTAACAGCTTCATCCCTGCCGCTGACAGTTTCAGCGGTTTTGAGCGCCGCACGAACAGCTCCATCCCGACCTGCTCTTCCAGCCCTTTAACCTGATGCGACAGGGCCGATTGGGTCATGTTCAACAGGTCAGCCGCGCGCGCCAAGCCGCCCGCCTGATGGATGGCGCGAATGGTGCGCAGATGTCTTAGCTCCAGATGCATACTTTAACCGGATTCATATTCTTGTTGAGAATTATGAATTTGTTTCACACGGCGCAGTGTGCGACAAGAGGAAACTCTGCAAAAACCGCCCTGGACACTGATATGCCCGCCGCACCGCGTATTTCTTTCGAATTCTTCCCGCCGCAATCGCTTGAGGCGTCTTTTCGCCTGTGGGACACCGTGCGTGCTTTGGCACCGCTGAACCCCGGCTTTGTGTCGGTGACCTATGGTGCGGGTGGTACGACGCGCAAGTTGACCCATGACGCTGTGGCCACGATCCACAAGAACTATGGGCTGAACGTTGCTGCGCATCTGACCTGTGTCGATGCCTCGCGCGAAGAAACAATGGAAATCGTGGACAGCTACGCCAAGGCTGGCGTGACCGAAATCGTCGCACTGCGCGGTGACCCGCCCAAAGGTCAGGGCAGCTTTAGCGCGCACCCCGACGGGTTTCAGAACAGCGCCGAACTGGTCGCTGCCATTGCCGAGACCGGCAAGTTTCACATACGTGTTGGCGCCTACCCTGACCCGCACCCCGAAGCCAAAGGCGCGGGCAATGATGTGACCTGGCTGAAGCACAAGATTGATGCGGGCGCCAATTCGGCGATCACGCAGTTTTTCTTTGAGGCCGATACATTCTTCCGCTTCCGCGACGATTGCGCCAAGGCGGGTATTGATGCGCCGATCATTCCGGGCATCCTGCCGATTGAAAACTGGAATGGCGTGCGTAAGTTCGCCGCGCGCTGCGGTGCCTATATCCCCACATGGGTGGACGAAAAATTCGCCGCCGCTGACGCTGCGGGCAACGCCGAACAGGTCGCCACTGACATGGCCGTGGAACTGTGCGACAGCCTGATTTCAGGCGGGGTCGAAGACCTGCATTTTTACACGCTCAACAAGCCGCACCTGACGCGCGGAATTTGTGAAACTCTGGGCGTGAAGGCCGAAAGCAACATCGCGGAAGTGGCGTGAGCACCACAGGGTTTTCTCGTGACCTGCTGATCGGACTAAGTGGCGAAGAATATATGCGCCGCATGCTCGATGGGCGTATCGCGGCGCCGCAAATGTGGGCGACGTCCAATATCACCCTGTCTGATGTCGCACAGGGGCAGATCACCCTGCATACCGCGCCCCTGCCCGCGCATGGCAATATCATCGGGACAGTACACGGGGGCTGGTATGGCATTGTGCTGGATGCCGCTATGGGCTGCGCCTGCATGAGCTGCGTCCCCGAAGGCGCAACCCACACCACGCTGGAATATAAAGTGAATATTGTACGCCCCGCCAAAATCGGGGCAGAGCTTATCGCCACCGGGCATGTCCAGCACAGCGGACGTTCCACGCTGGTGGCCAACGGCGAAGTCCGCGGGCGCGACGATAACCGGCTCTATGCGACGGGTTCGACCACCTGCATCGTTTTGCAACACTGATCTCAGGCGCCGTTGCCCAAGACCTCAAGCGAAGGCAGGCTGTCGGCCCTGCTTTCCCCCGTGACCGTGGAGTGTAGAGACTCGGACGGATCACCACCGACATAGCGCTTCTTACGCAGCAAGAACATCTTACCCCAGCCGCGGAAACTGCCAATCGACGGTGCGTGCACATCGCAGGGGAAGCGCTCCAGCCAATCCTGCGGCAGGCGCACGCCGCAGCTTTCCAACTTGCCCAACATCCAGACCAGCGGAATGTTGGCCAAGGGGCGCGCTTCTTCGACCTCACCCAGCTGCCCGCCGACATCGCCGTGACAGCCTTTGAACCAAACCTGTTCAACGCGGCCTTTCCATTCGGGTGTGCACTCCCAGATCACGGGTGCAAATACCTGTCGTGTTTCATTCAGGGCCAGCGCCTGAAAGCCGCGTTTCATCACGCCGCTTGGGGCATGGTTGTGAAAGGCGTGGTTGGGCTCGGTGAACTTCCACAAAATCGGCAGACGCACCCCCAGCGCTTTGACCGTGTCGAAAACACCGACCATTTCGACCTGAATTTCCGGCAGGCAATACGTCGCGCTGAACGCCCGCGCCACTTCATTGCGGGCACCAGATTGATAATGCCGATAGGCCACTTGTACGTTACGTTCCGTGGCGTGATTGGCCTGCAACAGGCCCACGCGGTCCAACACCCCCGCCAATGAACGCGCGGCAAAGGCGCCCCGCGAATAGCCTAACAAAATGATCTTGTCGCCCGGATGGTAGCGTGACGCCAGATACCCATAGGCCCGCCGGATTTGCCGATTGATGCCACGCCCGGTGATCACCGCCATCGCATCGCGCCATTCGCGCCATTGGATGCCGGCCTCGTAATACAGTGAAAGGTCCTGCGCCTTTTGATCGCATAGCAGCTTATAGATCAGACCGGCGTTGGTCTCGCATCCCGGTTCAAGCGATGACATCGTGCCATCCAGAATAACGATATGGGTAACGGAGCCGCGCGCCGTGACGGGGCTATGCGCCTCGGTCGTGCGGGTGCCGCGCAGCCAGTTCCAAAACCGTTTGGCGCTACGCATCGGGGATATCCCGTTTCTGTGCCTTCATTCCTTTAATATGGGGGTGCGGTGCGGTGGCGTCCACGAAAATCAGCGTGAGATCAACGACAAGACGGTTGCCTGCTCTAAGGCGCCATAGCCGTTAAAGCGCGTCGCAGTGGCCGTCGAATAGGCCCCTGCCCCTTTGAACATCACATAGTCGCCCTCTTGCAGATCCGCGGGCAGCATCACCTGACCCGGTAGCTTGTCGATACTGTCACAGGTCGGGCCGAACACCGTGCGCGACCCCAAGGGGCCGTTTCTGCGGGTCCCTTCGGGGCTCCATATTTCAATGCGGTCGGTCAGCCCGACAACATGGGCCTCTGACAGGCCCCCGTATATGCCGTCATTCAGAAATACATGATCGCCATCGCGGATCGCCTTGATGCGGGTGGTCAGCGTATAGGCCTCAGCCACCATCGCACGGCCCGGCTCACAGATCAGTACTGGCGCGTTCAATCCAAAAGCCTTGTCCGTGCTGTGCGCGATGGTATCGAATATCTGTTCAAGTTGCGGGGCGTCGGCACGAATTTGATGCGATGGGAAGCCCCCGCCGACGTTTAACCGCGCCAGATCAACGCCCGCTGCGGCGCTAATCTGCGCCGCCGTTTCGATATACGCCGCCCACGCCGCCGGATCGGTGCATTGCGTGCCCGGATGAAAGGTCAGCGCCGGGACATGCCCCGCACGCGCCACCCTTTGCAAAAGATCAACCGCCTGTTCGGCCGAGGCCCCAAATTTGCTGCCAAAATCATAGGCCGCGCCTTTGACCGGCAGCTTGAACCGCACAGCGATTTCCGCAGATCCATCTACATGGTGCAGAATTTTATCCAGCTCAGACTGCGCGTCCACCGACCACGACACCACCTCATGTTCCAGCGCCGCCAATATTTCCGCGGCCGAGCGCACCGGATTGTTGTAATGCATCACCGCACCGGGGGCCGCGCGGGCAACAAGCGCCATTTCATGGGGCGAGGCCACATCGAACCCCGAAACTCCCGCAGCAAACAAGTTGGTCAGAACAAACTCCGACGGGTTCGCCTTGACCGCATAGGTCACCATGCCGGGAAAGCCATCCAGAAACCGCCGCGCGGTGGACATCAAAACCGATGGGGCGGTGTAAAGTACCGGGTGGTCGGGGTGGGTAATCCGAAGATGTTCGCCTGGGTTTGCCCAGATATCCTGCGTTAGGCCCATGGCCTGCCTCCTGTTGCGCGCCTGTTTCTTCAAGGATACCCGGGTTTTTCGTCGTAATCGCGCGGCAAATATGGAATACTGACTCTAAGTTTCGTCATATTAACGCTATAATGGGTAAATTGATGGACGACCTCGACAAGCAAATCCTGTCTCATCTGGCGCGCGACGCCCGGGTCTCGCTTTCGGTGCTGGCGCGTAAACTCTCGGTGGCGCGCACAACGCTGCAGGCGCGGATCGAACGTCTGGAGCGCAGTGGCGTGATCGCGGGCTATACCTTGCGCTTGGGGGAGGCAGGACGCCAAAACCGCATCCGCGCCACCATCCTGCTGTCGGTGGAACCCCGCGCCCAGCCTGCCATTCTGGCGCGGCTCAAAACCATCCCCGAGGTCGAAACCGCCCACACCACCTCTGGCCGCTTCGATCTGCTGCTTCAGGTCGCCGCCACGGGCACCGCCGCGCTGGACAAGGTGCTGGACGGGATCGGGCTGATTGAGGGGGTAAAATCCTCGGAATCGCTTATTCATCTGACAACCCGCATCGACAGAGGCGTCTGAGGGGTTTTCCTTCGCCCTTCCATTGGGTATTCCGCATCGGAACCGATCTTAAGGACGCACCCGATGCCGATGGAAAAGAAATTCGACGCCGCCGCCGCCGAGGCCCGCCTGTATCAGGCATGGGAAGACGCGGGCTGTTTCACGGCGGGCAAACACGTGGACAACGCCGAAACCAGCACCTTCTGCGTCATGATCCCGCCGCCCAACGTCACCGGCGTTCTGCATATCGGCCACGCGTTCAACAACACGCTGCAGGATATCCTTGTGCGCTGGCACCGGATGCGCGGGTTTGACACCCTGTGGCAGCCCGGCCAAGACCACGCCGGGATCGCCACGCAAATGGTGGTGGAGCGCAAACTGGCCGAGGAAGGCCAGCCGGGCCGCCGCGAGCTGGGCCGCGAAGAGTTCACCAAAAAGATCTGGGACTGGAAGGCTGAATCGGGGTCCACCATCATCAGCCAGCTCAAACGTCTTGGCGCCTCCTGCGATTGGGATCGCAACGCCTTTACCATGTCGGGCGCTGAAAGCGCCCCTGCGGGAGAGGAAGGCAACTTCCACGACGCGGTGATCAAGGTCTTCGTCGACATGTATGAAAAGGGCCTGATCTATCGCGGCAAGCGTCTGGTCAACTGGGACCCGCATTTTGAAACCGCGATTTCCGACCTAGAGGTCGAAAACATCGAAGTTGCCGGTCACATGTGGCACTTCAAATACCCCCTCGCCGGCGGCGCGACCTATACCTACGTCGAAAAAGACGAAGACGGGAATGTCGTGCTGGAGGAAGAGCGCGATTATATCTCCATCGCCACCACCCGCCCCGAAACCATGCTGGGCGACGGCGCGGTGGCCGTGCACCCGTCGGACGAACGCTACGCGCCCATCGTCGGCAAACTGTGCGAAATCCCGGTTGGCCCCAAGGAACACCGCCGCCTGATCCCGATCATCACCGATGAATACCCCGACAAAGACTTCGGCTCGGGCGCAGTGAAGATCACCGGCGCGCATGACTTCAACGACTATCAGGTCGCCAAACGGGGCGGCATCCCGATGTATCGCCTGATGGACACCAAAGGCCACATGCGGGCGGACGGCGCGGGCTATGACGAGGCCGCGACCATCGCCATGGCCGTCGCCAAGGGTGAACGCACGCTGACCGAGGCCGAAACCGACGCCATCAACCTTGTCCCCGACGATCTGCGCGGGCTGGACCGGTTTGAGGCCCGTAAACTGGTGGTGCAGCAAATCACCGATGAAGGCTTGGCCGTGATGACGACCGAGACCGTCAAAAACGACGAGGGCGAGGAAGAGACCCGCCCCTGCCCGATGGTCGAAAACAAGCCGATCATGCAGCCCTTTGGCGACCGTTCCAAAGTGGTGATCGAGCCGATGCTGACCGACCAATGGTTCGTCGACACCGACAAGATCGTCGGCCCGGCGCTGGACGCGGTACGCAACGGCGACACCAAAATCCTGCCCGAAAGCGGCGAGAAAACCTATTTCCACTGGCTGGAAAACATCGAACCCTGGTGCATCTCGCGCCAGCTGTGGTGGGGGCATCAGATCCCGGTCTGGTATCTGATGGGGACCGCAGAAGGCGCTGAACCAAAGGCGTATTGTGCTGCAAGTTTTGACGAAGCCGCCGACATTATCAAAGCAGAGTTCAATTGTGATGAGGTCAAAGAAATCATGATCGACTCGTCCCAATATGATGATGATAACTACGTTAACCCAATGGATGTTTATCTGGGGAACCTGGGGACCATCCAAGATCTGCCCTCATATAAGGTAAACGGTAAAACTCTTTATGTTTACCGCGACCCCGACGTGCTCGACACCTGGTTCTCCTCGGGTCTGTGGCCCATCGGCACGCTGGGCTGGCCCGATGACACGGCTGAGCTGGATAAATACTTCCCCACCAACACTTTGGTGACGGGCTTTGACATCATCTTCTTCTGGGTCGCCCGGATGATGATGATGCAGCTGGCTGTCGTGGATAAAATCCCGTTCGACACCGTCTACCTGCACGGCCTTGTGCGTGATGCCAAGGGCAAGAAGATGTCGAAATCCACCGGCAACGTGATTGATCCGCTGGAGATCATCGACGAATACGGCGCCGATGCGCTGCGGTTCTCCTCCGCTGCGATGGCCGCTTTGGGTGGCGTGCTGAAACTGGATATGCAGCGCATCGCGGGCTATCGGAACTTTGGCACTAAAATCTGGAACGCCGCGCGGTTTGCCGAAATGAACGGCGCGTTTGAGGGCCACGCGACCAGCGACATTCCGCAGCCCACCGCCACCGTGAACCGCTGGATCATCGGCGAAACCGCCCGCATCCGCGAGGTCGTGGATAAAGCGTTCGAGGAATACCGTTTCAACGACGCCGCCAACGGGCTTTATGCCTTTGTCTGGGGCAAGGTCTGCGACTGGTACGTCGAATTCGCCAAGCCGCTGATCATGGACGGCGACGATGCGACAAAGGCTGAAACCCGCGCCACCATGGCTTGGGTGTTGGATCAGTGTTTCATCCTGCTGCACCCGATCATGCCCTATATCACCGAAGAGCTCTGGGGCACTTTGGGCAAGCGCGACGACATGCTAATGGTCACCGAGTGGCCCAGCTATGGCACCGATCTGGTCGACGCCGACGCCGACCGCGAGATGAACTGGGTGATCGCATTGATCGAAGAAATCCGCTCGGTCCGCGCCCAAATGCACGTGCCCGCCGGGGCCAAGCTGCCGATGTTGCAGCTGGAACTGGACGAAGCAGGCGCCGCAGCTTGGGCACGGAACGAGACGCTGATCAAACGGCTGGCCCGCATCGACAGCCTTGAGGCCGTCGACACCCTGCCCAAAGGCTGCGTCACCCTGACGGTCGAAGGCGGCACCTTTGGGCTGCCTTTGGCCGATGTGATCGACGTGGCCGAAGAAAAGGCGCGATTGGAAAAATCGTTGCAAAAACTGGCCAAGGAACTGGGCGGCTTGCAAGGGCGTCTGAAGAACGCCAAATTCGTCGCCAGCGCGCCCGCCGAGGTCGTGGAAGAAACCCGCGAACTGGCTGCGCTGAAACTGGACGAAAAATCCAAGCTGGACGCTGCCTTGGCCCGTCTGGCCGAACTGGCATAAGGATTTAAACCATGGCTCTGGCCCCAACCCCGATCCGCGATCTGTTTCGCCGCGCCATGCAGGCGCAAAACAACGGTAAGGCGGATTTGGCGCGAGAGCTGTACGGCCAAATCCTAAAGGCAAACCCCAAGCTGCCCGAGGTGCATTATCAGTTGGGGCGGCTGGAAATGGGCCTTGAGCGTCCAAGACAAGCGCTGCGCCACCTTAAGACAGCGCGCAAGATCAAATCCGATGAGCCCGTCATATGGACCACCATGATGGACGCCTATCTGGCGCTGAAAGATCGCCAATCGGCCAAAGTTCTTTTGGCTGAGTCTAAGAAAGGTCGTCTGCCGTTTCGGGTTGTACAAGAACTTGAAAACAAGCTTAAAACCGAAAACCGTGAAGGTGTGGGTCAGCTAGGTTCTATTGACAAGGCGGTATTTGAACACGCTGCAGCGTTGTACCAGTCTGGCAAAGCAGCCGAGGCCGAAAATGCCGCCAAAGCCATGCTGGCCGGAGCACCTAATGTGGCCCCGGCGCTGGCCCTTCTAGGGGCTGCGCAAGCCACCCAAGGCAAATCAGACGAAGCTAAAAATGCCTATAGAAAGGCCATTGCTGTCGACCCGAATTATGTCGAAGCCCACGCTCAGTTCGGCCAACTTCTGATGCATTTGGATGAAAAGACTGAAGCACGAAAGCACCTGGAAGTGGCCCTTTCCAAAGCGCCCAAATCAGCCGAGGCAAACCGCCACCTTGGCCTGCTCGAAGCGTCAGAGCGGGCTTTCGCGAAGGCCGTCCCTTTGCTTGCAGCCGCGCAAAAACAGTTTCCAAACGATGCGAGGCTTTTGATCGCTTTGTCGAACAGCCAGCGCGAAACCGGCGAACTGAAACAGGCGCGGCTAACGATAGAACACGCCCTGGACCACTGCCCAATCAGCGCAGATATCCTCCGTACGCAGGGCTCTGTGCTGGCCGAACTTGATGAAAACGAAGCGGCCTTAAATTGTTTTAAAAAAGCCCACGATATGGCGCCAGATGACATTGCCATCCTGAACGCCTTGACATGGCACCATCAGTTGATGGGCAATTTTGAAGAAACCTCGGCTCTATCCATGGAACTGTTTGAACGCGGACACATGGATGGCGGGCTCTACCGGCGCTACGTCACCGGACACAAAGCCACAGCAAATGATCCGCTGGCCCAAGCGATGCAAGACGCCTTTGAAACAGGACGAGAGGTTGAAGGTACGCGTGAACCTATGGCCTTTGCCCTTGCCAAGGTAAAAGAAGACCTGAAAGATCATTCCGCTGCATTCAAATTCCTGCAAGAAGGCAACGACGGGCTGAGAGAACGCTATCCCGTGGCTGCAGAGAACTTCATGCGCCCGGCAGAGCTTTCTGAAAAGGCGTTTGAAAGGGGCCTGCCCGATTTGCCTACGACGACCCCAAAACTCAACCCAGCCCCTTTGTTCGTTTGCGGCATGCCACGTTCTGGCACCACGCTGGTCGAACAGATTGTTGCCAGTCACTCTCTGGTTACCGCTGGCGGAGAGCTTGGGCATATGAACACCGCCCTGATCGATCCGCTTGCGCTGCGCGATGCGGCAAACAACCCTTTGCAGCTAAGCGATCTGACCGCAGCGCTGAGCAAGGCCAACAAGAAGTATCAGTCGAAAGCCCCCGATACGCCCTTTGTCACAGACAAAGGGATCACCACCTTCATGTTCACAGGTCTCATCCGCCATCTGTTGCCTGACAGTCGCATCATTGTTGTGCGCCGCGATCCGCGCGACAATTGCCTGTCGATGTACAAAAACATGTTTGTCGAGGGCACGCACCGTTACACAACCGATCTGGAAACCCTGGCCAAGACTTATCTGAGCTATCTGGAAACGCTGGACTATTGGCGCAAGGCCACACCGGGGGCGTTCCATGAAATCCGCTATGAAGATCTGATCGGCAACCCCGAAGAAAAGGCACGCGAGCTGATCGCGGAATGCGGCCTTGACTGGGAAGATCGGTGTCTGGAGTTCTATAAGAACGCCAGCAAGGTCAAAACCCTGTCGGTCTATCAAGTCCGCCAGCCGATCTATTCGTCCTCAGTGGGTGCGTGGAAGAATTTCGAATCCGAGCTCAAGCCGCTGATCGACATCCTGGACAAGGGCGGCGCGCTGGAAGGCTGGTAAGGCTTGACAGCGCGCACGCGCGCGGCCAAGAAGCATCCCGAACAACATACCCGCAACCGGGCGTTCCGTGGGCGCCAAACTGACGAGGAGGCCCAACAGCATGGCCCAAATCTCTCTTACCTTTCCTGATGGCAATGCGCGCGAATTCGATGCTGGGGTGACCCCCGCCGAAGTCGCCTCCAGCATTTCTAAATCGCTGGGAAAAAAGGCCATTTCGGCCACCGTGAACGGCGCTCATTTTGATCTGCAATGGCCGATCAATGAGGACGCCAGCATCGCCATTCATACCCTGCAGGATGACGATCAGGCGCTGGAACTGATCCGCCACGATCTGGCCCACGTCATGGCCCGCGCGGTGCAGGCCATCTGGCCCGACGTCAAAGTCACCATCGGCCCGGTGCGCGATTACGGTTGGTTCTATGACTTCGACCGCGAGGAACCCTTCACCCCCGAAGATCTAGGCGTGATCGAGGCCAAGATGAAAGAGATCATCAACGCCCGCGAGCCCGTCACCACCGAGGTCTGGGACCGCGCCCGCGCGATCAAACACTACGAAGACGCGAATGAGCCTTTCAAGGTTGAGCTGATCGACCGCATCCCCGAAGGCGAAGACCTGCGGATGTACTGGCACGGCGACTGGCAGGATCTGTGCCGCGGCCCGCACCTGCAAACAACCGGTCAACTGCCCGCCGACGCCTTCAAGCTGACCCATGTCGCTGGCGCCTATTGGCTGGGCGATGCGACCCGTCCGATGCTGCAACGTATCTACGGCGTGGCCTTCAAGAACCGCAAGGATCTGAAGGCCCACATGACCATGCTGGAAGAGGCCGCCAAACGCGACCACCGCAAGCTGGGCCGCGAGATGGACCTGTTCCACATGCAAGAAGAGGCCCCCGGCCAGATCTTCTGGCACCCCAACGGCTGGCGCATCTACACCACGCTGCAGGACTATATGCGCCGCATGCAGGAACGCGACGGCTATGTCGAGGTGAACACCCCGCAAGTCGTCGACCGTCAGCTGTGGGAGGCCTCGGGCCACTGGGACAAGTACCAGGAAAACATGTTCATCGTCGAAGTTGACGAAGAACATGCCCGCGAAAAGGCGATCAACGCGCTAAAACCGATGAACTGCCCCTGCCACGTGCAGGTGTTCAATCAGGGTCTGAAATCCTATCGCGATCTGCCTTTGCGCATGGCTGAATTCGGGTCGTGCAACCGCTATGAACCCTCGGGCGCGCTGCACGGCATCATGCGGGTGCGCGGTTTCACGCAGGACGACGCGCATATCTTCTGTGCGGAACAGGACATCGAAGCCGAAACCAAGAAGTTCATCGAATTCCTCTCGGCCATCTACAAAGACCTTGGCTTTGAGAAATTCGCGGTGAAATTCTCGGACCGCCCCGAAACCCGCGCCGGCGAAGACGACGTTTGGGACAAGGCTGAATCCGCGCTGAAATCCGCGACCGAAGCCGCAGGCTATGATTTTGACCTGAACCCGGGCGAAGGCGCGTTTTACGGGCCCAAGCTTGAATTCGTTCTGACCGACGCCATTGGCCGTGACTGGCAGTGTGGCACCTTGCAGGTGGACTTTGTGCTGCCCGAACGTCTGGACGCCACTTATATCGGCGCCGACGGCGACAAGCACCGCCCTGTGATGTTGCACCGCGCCGTTCTGGGCTCTTTCGAGCGCTTCATCGGCATCCTGATCGAAAGCAATGCTGGCAAACTGCCCTTCTGGATCGCCCCGCGCCAGGTGGTTGTGGCCTCGATCGTGTCGGATGCCGATGATTTCGTGCACGAGGTCGTCAACACGCTGCGCGCCGCAGGCGTGCGGGCCGAAGCCGACACGCGGAATGAAAAGATCAACTACAAGGTCCGCGAACACTCGCTGTCTAAGGTGCCCGTGATTCTGGCTGTGGGCATGAAAGAGGTCGAAGATCGCACTGTCACCATGCGGCGGCTTGGTCAAAAACAGACTGCGGTTGAAACACTTGAGGCCGTGGCCGAAACACTGGCCGTCGAAGCGACCCCGCCTGACTTGCGCTAAAGCGCGCTAGCCCCGGCTGTAAACCCCTTAAAAAGCACCGGATTTCCGGTGCTTTTTATCTTTCTGCACCTGCTAACATACGGATTTTCAATTGTTTCAGTTCATAACGCACGCGTGCAACACAGCCATGTGAGTAGTATTTTAACACCCTGGCATACTACCTCTATTGGTGTCGCAAGGAGACGACGCACTCGGATTTTTTAGTAAGGGAATGACCATGTCCAAAACCGTAAAAACTCTGGCCGTTGCAAGCGCAGTAGCCGCTGCTTTCACCACCGCCTCGCACGCTGCGGGCAATGAAAAATGCTATGGTGTTTCGCTGGCTGGCGAAAACGGCTGTGCTGCTGGCCCCGGCACCACCTGCGCTGGCACCTCGACCGTTGATTACCAAGGCAACGCCTGGACCCTGGTTCCCGCAGGCACCTGCGAAACCATGGAACTGCCCGAAGGTCGCGTTGGCTCGCTGGAGCCGCTGGAGCGCGACCTGCCGGCATAAGCCACGCCCAGACCCCTCCGCCATCGCGGGGGGGTCTTACCATTGACCGTTCCGGAGACCCCCATGCTTGATGCGCAGCCCAAACGCTTTGATCGCCTGCCAAATCGGCCCGGTGTTGGCTACAAGCCCCAGCATTTTGCGGACATCATGCAGGATGCAGGCCCCGTCGAATGGTTCGAAATTCACGCTGAAAATTATATGGGTCAAGGTGGCCGCCCGCTGGCGCAACTGCGCTATCTGGCGGAACGCTATGCGATTTCCGTGCACGGGGTCGGGCTGTCGATTGGCGGCGAAGCGCCGCTGGATCAGGATCATCTGGACCGTCTGAAACATCTGGTTGGCTGGTTGCAACCGGCCCGGTTTTCCGAACATCTGGCCTGGTCCACCCACGATACCCACTTCCTGAATGACCTGCTGCCCCTGCCCTATACCAACGCCACGCTGACCCGCGTCTGCGATCATATTGATCAGGTTCAGAATGTGCTGGGCCGCGAAATGATGCTGGAAAACCCATCCACCTATCTGGCCTTTGCTGAAAGCACGCTTCAGGAAACCGACTTTCTGGCCGAAGTGGCCCGGCGCTCTGGCTGTGGCCTGCTGCTGGACGTCAACAACGTGTTTGTGTCGGCGACAAACCAAAACCTCGACGCCCGCGCCTATATCGACGCTTTTCCGCTGGCGCAGGTGGGTGAAATTCATCTGGGCGGCCACGATGAAGACGAAGACGAAACCGGCGCGCCGCTGTTGATCGACAGCCACGGCAAGCCCGTGGTTGATCCGGTTTGGGCGCTGTACGACTACACGATCCAACGCGCAGGCGCCCGGCCCACGCTGATCGAATGGGACAACGACGTGCCCGACTGGCCGGAACTGGCGGCCGAAGCCACCCGCGCGGCCCTGGTGCTGGACAAGGTATCCCCATGAGCGTCGGACAAACCGATTTCACCGCTGCGCTGCTGGACCCGGCGCGCGAGGTGCCAGAGGGGCTGACCAACCCTGATGGCCAACCCGCAACCAAGCGGTTTGATGTCTATCGCAACAACGTGGCCTCCAGCCTGTTGGACGCACTGCGCACCGGCTTTCCGGTGCTGCGCAAACTGCTGGGGGATGAGTTTTTTGATGCGATGGGCGGGATTTACCTGCGCGCCCATCCGCCCGCCACCCCAATGCTGATGTTCTTTGGGCAAGAAATGCCGACCTGTCTGGCCGGGTTTGCGCCCGTCGCCCACCTGCCCTACCTGCCCGATGTGGCGCGGCTGGAATTGGCCCTGCGGGACTCTTATCACGCTGCCGATGCCACGCCTGCCGATTGTTCGGCCATGGCGACCATGTCGGCGGATCAGCTACTGGCTTTGCGCCTGACCCTTGCGCCCAGCCTCAAGGTCATATGCTCGGCCCATCCTGTGGTTGGTATCTGGCGCGCCAATATGATCGAAGGCGCCCCAGCGCCCACAGCCCAGCCCGAGGATGCCCTGATTATCCGGCCCGAGTTTGACCCGGTAATCGAACGGCTTCCCGCCGGGGGCGCGGCCTTTGTCTTGGCCCTGATGGCCGGTCAAACCCTTGGTAACGCGGTCGAGGCCGCGGAAGCCCAGTTTACAAATTTCAACCTGACGCCCGTTTTGCAAATGCTCTTGCACACCGGTGCCATAACAGAAGTATTGAATGAGGGATGACAATGAACACTCTGGTAACACTGCATGATTCCGTATTCGACCAAGTCGAATCCAAGACGGAGTCCTGGCTGATTCCAACGCTTGCACGTTTTACTTTTGCTGCAACGCTTCTGATTTATTTCTGGAAGTCAGGTCTGACCAAGTTGGGCGACGGACTCCTGGGGCTCTTCAGCCCTTCCCTGAACGCTTACGCCCAGATTTTTCCCAAAGCGATGGAGGCCGTAGGCTATGACACCTCGCAGCTGGGCCTGTTTCACACGCTGGTGGTGCTGGCCGGCACCTATGCTGAATTCATCCTGCCCCTGCTGATCGTGATCGGGTTTGCCACCCGCCTTGCCGCCTTGGGCATGATCGGTTTTGTCGTGGTTCAAAGCCTGACAGATCTTTACGGCCATGGCGGTATCGCACATGCCGAAACGCTGGGCGCGTGGTTTGACAAGGTGCCGGATGCGGTGGTGCTGGATCAGCGCCTGTTCTGGATGACCATCCTGATCACCATCGTGATCAAAGGCGCCGGCCCCTTGTCTTTGGATCGCATTCTCGGGCGTCAGGCCGCATCGGGCTGACGCGCCGCAAGGGCCAATACCCCGCCCAAAGCGCTCATCGCGATCGGGAACATGGTGAACACGCCAAAACCGAACGCCCAGAACATCCCCGCCGCCGAGAGAAGCAACAGCACTCCGGCGGCGATATTTTGCGACCGGGCCATGGCGCCCCCCGCAATGGCCAAAATCGGCGCCAGCAGGGCCGCGCCCCGCACCAACCCAACATTTTCAACCTGTTGGGCAACGCTTCCGATCTCGCCAAACGCGTCGATGAACACCGTGTATCCATAGCTGAAAAAGCCGACAATCAGGCCAATCACACCTGCAATCACCCCAAGGGTCAGGGCCGCATTCCGCATTACGCTCTCCTTACTAGTACCGCCGCAAACATAGGGGCGCAGGGCGGGTTATCCAAGCGCCGCCTGCACATCCTTGCCCCAGCCCAGATACAGCTTGTCCCCGGCTTCAATCACAGGGCGCCTCATCAAGGCAGGGTATTTCGTCAGCAAATCTTGCGGGCTGCGCGCACGTGCAGTGTCATCCAACCCACGCCATGTGGTTGAACGCCGATTGACCAGCGCCTCACCAAACTCTGCCAGAAATGTTTCAAGCTGTTGGGCGCTTAACGGAGTCGCACGAACGTCCACCAATTCGGCACCTGCTAACGATTTCAGCGCCTTGCGGCAGGTATCGCAGTTTTTCAGACCGTAAATACGCATCTCTTTCTCCAATTTTTGTGCACCCGTGCTGCGTCACACATTTGCAATAGAGTTGTCACTTGCTTTTGGCGCGATTCGTACTTCATGATTTTTACGTGGCAACGGAAATTCTTGGACGTCCGCTCCTCCATAAGGGGCTGCCGGAAGACTTGGAAGACCTAGGCTGTGCTGACCCGACGCAATACCGCGACAGGGCATACATTAAGGAGAAACGGCATGCCGACCGGCACTGTGAAATGGTTTAACACCACCAAAGGTTATGGGTTCATTGCGCCCGACGAAGGCGGCAAAGATGTATTCGTGCATATTTCAGCGGTTGAACGCTCGGGCATGACCGGACTGACGGACAACATGAAATTGTCCTATGAGCTGCAGGAAGGCCGTGATGGCCGGCAGCTGGCCGCAGACTTGAAAGCGATGTAGCGCCAGCCCCGTCCAATTCCCTACCGGATTATAAAAATTCACATCAAGGCTGCTTATTTTGACGGCCTTGAGCTCAAAATATGTCCACAAGTGCCGCCCTTCGCTGCATCGCAGCATTGCACATCTGCAATTATTAACCCCTTTGGGCTAACCTAAGCTCATCACATGGGAGGTAAGACGCCGTTGCGGCGGCTTTGCTTCCGCATCTGCGCTTGCCACCCCAGCCTAAGGGGGCTTGCATGACAGATTTTATTTCACTGCTCGCGATATACTATGCCTGCGATGAGGCCGCGACGCAGATGCTCTTGCCAAAAGACGAGGCAATGCACTGTGCGAAAATCTATAAGACGGTCAAGCTACAGTTTCTAAGCAGTGACGATTTGCACAGCTATCAGACCGGTGACACGGCGCAAAAAGCGACGATCATGCAGTTGGCCTATTTACGTTTCAAAGAATGGGAAACGCAAAACGGGCCGCAAGTGCGGGATTTACGCCAATCCAGCGCAGATTTGCTCTGGCAAGGTTAAGCCGGGTCCTGATCGGGAACGGGCCGCAGGTCAAACCAGTCCTGCCCCATGGCAACGATGCAACTGTTGCCATCCGTATAGGTGACAACCATCGTCCAGTCACCAGTACTGACGGAACTCCAAACCTCCATCACGCTTTCCCGATCCCGAATGCCCGCAGCAATCTGGGTCGAAGCAAACTGCTGTGTCAGCTTTTGGCGCATTTCCTGTTTGGGCGCGCAGAGTATTGGCGCAACCGGCGACGCTGCGCTCGCCAGCGACGGCAACAGGGTACAAACAGCTATCAAACGCAGGGCAAACACTGAAAATCGGCTCCGGAACGTGGGGTTCGAAGCCGATTGTAACAGTTATATGACGATCTGTGGAGGCCCGGTTTCCGAAAAGGTTACCAGCCCAGCCCCTGGGTGCCACGCCCCTGCCGCGTATTGATATAGAACACGCGTCCGACATAGCCCTGGGGCACGTCGTCCACCTGAACGAAACGACCGGTGGGCTTGTATTCACAATAGACCCCCATGGTCCCAACCAGCGCGGTCTGACCTGCCGGGCAGGCAATGGTCGGGGCGTTGGCCGCCCGTGGCGCTGGCGAGTTGAACTCGGCCGGGGCGGTGTAATCCCACTGGCGCGTGATGGAATCGGTGACCGGATTGGCAAGAGCAGACCCGCAGGTCACAAGCAGTGCCGCCGCGGCCGCGGCGTATTTGGTGTACGTCATAACAACCTCTACAAACTGTGGTGCTGCTCGAAATATTTTTTTGTTAACAACACCTTAACGGTCGCGCCGAATATGTCAATTTCAAGGCGACACTGAAACAGAGTGTTTCCTATGTGGTAACGTAGCGGATCAGTTCTCGAGGATACCCATGAACTCGCGCCACTCGCCCTTGCTCATGCCCGAGTTTTCCTGGCTAACGTCTTCGCCCTTCAGCATCCGACGGACGCAATCCAGCGCCTTGGTCGACAAGGTCGCGCCGCCCATGCGGTAATCTTCGAAGGCTTTAAAGGCAAAGGGCACCCAATCTGCCACAACGTTGCAAATCGCATCGGCATAGACGCGGATCTCGTATTGCGCGTGGGCATCGGCGCGCAGACGCAGGAAATGGAACAGGTTGTGCAGATCAACCTTCCAATACCATTGCGTATAAATATTGGCGGGCAGGTTCATGCGGGCCAGCTCGCGGGCCAGACCTTGCTGATCTTCCTGGCTGATCATTTCTTCGTAGTGATCGTAACAGCGCGCAGCGTCGGATTTTAGAATCTCCAACACGCGGGCGGCTTCCTCGCCGGTCAGGGCCTCGCCCCGGCCCTGGTTGTTCACCACCGATTGCGCGGCGATATGCTGCGGTTCGGGGATATAGAACTCGCGGTCCAGAATTGAATAGCGGGCAGAATACTCATTCACATTGGCAGTGCGATGGCGAATCCATTGACGCGCCACAAAGACCGGCAGTTTCACGTGCAGCTTGATCTCGCACATTTCAAACGGGGTCGAATGCCAGTGCCGCATCAGATAGCGGATCAGCCCTTCGTCATTGCTGACGGATTTGGTGCCTTTGCCATAAGACACCCGCGCTGCCTGACAGATTGCGGCGTCATCCCCCATATAGTCGATGACGCGGACAAAACCGTGGTCCAGAACCTCAAGAGGCTTGTAAAGATGCTGTTCCATCCCCGCAGATACCGCCCGCAGGGTGGGCTGAGGGTTGGCGCGTAGCTCTTCAATTTCGGCCAGTTGCTCGGGGCTCAGGGGCATCTTGGAGTCCTTCTCGATTCTGAGTCGTTGCACCACTATATATATGGTAGCCAACCACGCAAACCGCGATATGCGGGTTGACGCATGGAATTTACAGCCGCATCAGAATCAGGTGATATCCATATCTGACAGTGCCAACACAGAACGGAACCCAGGATGAAACTACGCTATTTGCACACGATGGTTCGGGTAAAAGACCTGGAGGCCTCCGTCGCGTTCTACAAATTGCTGGGTCTGAAAGAGACCCGACGCCACGACAGCGAACGCGGGCGCTTTACACTGGTCTTCATGGCCCCCGAGGGGCAAGAGGACTGCCCGTTGGAACTGACCTATAATTGGGACGGAGACGATGGCCTGCCCGCTGACAGCCGCCACTTTGGCCATCTGGCTTACGGGGTCGAAGACATCTATGCCATGTGCCAGTTTCTGCAAGACAACGGGGTTACCATCAACCGGCCGCCGCGCGATGGGCACATGGCGTTTGTGCGCAGCCCGGACAATGTCTCGATCGAGCTGCTGCAAATCGGTGAGGACCTGCCGCCCCAGGAACCCTGGGCCAGCATGGGCAACACCGGGCATTGGTGATCAATAGATATAGCGGATCTGATCGCTCCAATAGCGTTCCATGCGACGCAGGCTGCTGGTGATATCTTCAAGGCCGGCATGATCAATCACGCCTTTGTCCTGTAAGCCATCGGCATGGCGTTCAAACAGGTCGGCCACGACATCGCGCACTTCGCGCCCCTTTGGGGTCAGGCGCACGCGCACGGAACGCCGGTCAATCTCGCAGCGCTGGTGATGCATATAGCCCAGTTCCACCAGCTTTTTCAGATTGTACGAGACGTTCGAGCCTTGGTAATAGCCACGGCTTTTCAGCTCTCCGGCGGTGACCTCGTGATCCCCGACATTGAACAAAAGCAACGCCTGCACCGGATTGATTTCCAGCACGCCGACCCGCTCAAATTCATCCTTGATCACATCCAGCAAAAGTCGGTGCAATCGCTCTACCAGAGCGAGCGCCTCCAGATACCCGGCGATGAAACCCTGCCGCATGGGGGCCGGGAATGGACGTTGCATACTCATACTGTTCTCCGTCTTCTTGACGTGAACAGAATTAGGGGTACTTCTCGAACATTCCGTTAATTCGAAGCAAAACTTGCGTACGCCGCAAAATAATCTGTGAAAACCCTTTGAAACGCGGCCCGTTGCGCGGGCCCGTCTCGCGCCCTAAAGCGCCCCGGCGTGGCGGGCGATGGTTTCGATCAGGGGCTGGTGTTGGGCAGGGGCCTGTTCCTGACCCGAGACCCATTTATACAGGTCCTGATCGTTTTCTTCCATCAGCGCATCCAATGCATCCAGATCAGCATCAGACAGGCTGTGCAGCGTGTCATCCGAGAACCGGCCCAGAATGAAATCCATCTCTTTCATGCCGCGATGCCACGCCCGCATCTTCATCCGCTTAAGTCGATGTTCGCGAAGTTCCGCCATTTGCTGTCTCCTCACTGGACTTTCACGCTGAATGAAGCGCATTTTGCCGCGCTGCAAGGGCAAAACGGTCAATCCGTCTTGAACGCCCCCGCGCCGCACCCTAAGAGGGTTACGGCCCATTTTCAAACAGGAGGCACCCATGACCTTTCTCTCCGAATCCCTTGCACGTGTTAAGCCCTCGCCGACCATCGCGGTAAGCAACAAAGCACGCGAGCTGAAGGCGGCCGGGAAAGACGTGATCGGCCTTGGCGCGGGCGAGCCCGACTTCGACACGCCGCAAAACATCAAGGATGCCGCGAAAGCCGCGATTGACGCGGGCCACACCAAATACACCGCCGTCGACGGCATCCCCGAGCTGAAAGACGCGATCTGCGCCAAGTTCAAGCGCGACAACGGTCTGGACTACACCCCGGCGCAAATCTCGGTCGGGACCGGCGGCAAGCAGATCCTGTACAACGCCCTTGTGGCCACGCTGAACCCGGGTGATGAGGTTCTGATCCCCGCCCCCTATTGGGTGTCCTACCCCGATATGGTGCTGCTGGCCGGGGGTGAGCCCGTCGCGATTGAGTGCCCGATTGAAAACAGCTTCAAACTGACGCCCGAACAGCTGGAAGCCGCGATCACGCCCAAGACCAAATGGCTGATCTTCAACTCGCCGTCGAACCCCACCGGCGCGGGCTATACCTGGGACGAGCTCAAGGCGCTGACCGATGTGCTGATGAAGCACCCCCATGTCTGGGTCATGACCGATGACATGTACGAGCACCTGACCTATGGCGATTTCGAATTCTGCACCCCCGCGCAGGTCGAGCCGGGCCTCTATGAGCGCACGCTGACCTGCAACGGTGTCTCCAAAGCCTATGCCATGACCGGCTGGCGCATTGGTTACGCCGCGGGCCCGGTTGAGCTGATCGGCGCGATGCGCAAGATCCAGTCGCAGTCCACCTCCAACCCCAGCTCGGTCGGCCAGTATGCGGCTTTGGAGGCCCTGAACGGCACGCAGGATTTCATCCCTGAGAACAACGAGCTGTTCAAACGCCGCCGCGATCTGGTGGTCGACATGCTGAACGCGGCTGAGGGCATCGAATGCCCGATGCCCGAAGGTGCTTTCTACGTGTACCCGTCCATCGCAGGCTGCATCGGCAAAACCTCTCCCGCAGGCGTGAAGATCGAAGATGACGAGAGCTTCGCAACCGCCCTTCTGGAAGAAAAAGGCGTGGCCGTGGTCTTCGGCGCGGCCTTTGGCCTGTCACCCAACTTCCGCGTCAGCTATGCCACCTCGGACGAGGCCCTGAAAGAAGCCTGCACCCGCATCCAGGATTTCTGCGCCTCGCTAAGCTAAGCCAGAGCCCCTGCTGAATTTGAAAAGCCCCGCAGGACCCTGCGGGGCTTTTTCATGTCTGGGGGGCGGAACGAAGTTGTCGCTCCCCAGAGCAGAAGGAACAACCGCTTTCGGAACGGTGATTGAATTATTGGCTAGAACAGGTAGTGGTTCATAGAGTTAAATTTCTAGAACGAGCAATTCGATGTTTGAAAAGCATATTTGCCTAATGGGAGACTCCATCTTTGACAACGATGGGTACATTTTAGGGGAACCTGGCGTCATCGAACAGATGCGTCGTTCAATCCCAAAGTCCTGGTCGGCGTTCAAAGTCGCCGTAGATGGCGACTGCATGGAACACATTCCGACCCAGCTTGAGAAGGTGCCAACACACACGACAGATATTGTTGTGAGTATCGGTGGAAACGATCTTATGAAACTCCGCTATCTGCTCCCTCAGCTTGCGCAAGGCAGCAATCTGAAAGAACTTATCGCGACGCCACTCGCGGATTTTGAAATCGCTTATGGTTGGATGTTAGACGCGGTTTCTGAACTTGGCCTCAGAGTAAGCGTCTGCACAATCTACACCGCAATCCCTTTCGCAGAGCAGGAAATGAGGGATCATGCGCCCTCTGCGATCAGCGCCTTTAATGCCATAATCCAAGGTCTCGCAGAGGCGCGTGATATACCCGTGATCCGTTTGGACATGGCATGTGCAGAACAAGGTGACTTTTCGGCGATGTCCCCGATAGAGCCCTCATCACAAGGCGGACAAAAGATCGTGGACGCGATTCTTCGGACGCTTGGGCCAAACTGACGGGTGCGCGCACTGCGGCGGAGCAGACATTCGCAAGCGCCGCTGCACCCGTGACTATGGGCATGCAACGGGCCTTCAGACCACACCGCTCGACCCGCCCCATGCTGAAACGTCAGGCACGACAAGTTTCGGGCGCGCCTTTTCGCTTGCGGCTCAAAACCATGTTGGCGGGGCGTGCCGGGTTCTGTTAACGATACTCTCACCAAGAGGACCGCGAGCATGACCACCGAACTGCCGGAGTATTATTTCCGCGTGCGTGAAAACGGCGCCATGGTTTTCCGTATCGACACGGAGAACCGTCAGCGCCGTATCGAGATGGATCAGATCGCGGTGGCCAATGTCAAAAACGGTGACATCAAGCCCCACGGCGGGCGCGAGCTTTCTGAGGCTGACATGGCGGCCATCCAGAAATGGATGGAGGCCCGTCGCGCCCAGCTGGAAGAGCGCAACATCGACGATATCCTGCGCACGGTGGATCATCTGAACCTGACCACCCAATGGGCGCAAAGCAAAGCGACGGACGATCAGCTGGATACGGTGACAGATTCTTTGTTGCTGGCCATGCATGACCTGCGCACCGTATTGGTACGCAAGAAAGCCGACCGCATCATGAAGAATACCCCGCAAAAATGACTCCTCCTAAAGTGCACTCTCCGCTTGCCTATCGCAGGGAAGTTGACGGATTGCGGTTCATCGCCGTTGTCCCTGTAATCCTGTTCCACGCTCAGGTGCCGTTTTTCACCGGCGGCTTTGTCGGGGTCGACGTGTTCTTTGTCATCAGCGGCTTCCTGATCACCTCGATCCTGATGAATGATCTGGAAAAAGACCGGTTCTCTCTGGTCACGTTCTATGAACGGCGCGCCCGGCGCATCCTTCCGGCCCTGTTCGCCATGATCGCCGCCTGCGTGGTCGCAGCCGAGCTGATCCTGCTGCCCGGCGAGTATCAGGACTTCGCCGAAAGCGCGGGCACAGCGGCCGTGTTCCTGTCGAACGTGTTCTTTTGGGCAAACTCGGGGTATTTCGACCCGATCAGCGAAGAAAGCCCGCTGTTGCACACCTGGAGCCTGGCGGTCGAAGAACAGTATTACCTACTGTTCCCCTTGATCCTGTGGGCGCTTTGGAAGGCCGGGCCAAAAACCATCGTGGCAACTTTGACAGCGATGACGCTGGCGTCTTTGGCCTTGGCGGAATGGGGCTGGCGAAACGAACCGACGATCAACTTCTACTTCATCGGGTCGCGCGCGTTCGAGCTTTTCATCGGCTCTCTCAGTGCGATCTGGGCGCGGCGTGCACCGCAGACGAATGGCTGGTTGGCGGGCCTTGGGCTGGCGATGATCGTGGCCGCGATCTTTGGCTATTCTGAAGAGGTCCCCTTCCCTTCGATCTATGCCTTGTTGCCCGTGGTTGGCACCGCGCTGGTGTTGCTGTTCGCCCGCGACGGCACGCAAACCGCGCGCCTGTTGTCCTTGCCCTTGCTGGTCTGGGTCGGGTTGATCAGTTACAGCGCCTACCTATGGCACCAACCCCTGTTGGCCTTTGCCAGGGTGCAAGAATGGGTGCCCCTGAACGCCCTGCTGACCACCGCGCTAATCGCGATGACCTTCGCGCTGGCCTTCGTGTCATGGAAGTTTGTAGAACAACCCTTCCGCAGCCGTGGCACCGACGCAAAGTTTTCGCGCCGCCAGATATTTATCGGCTCGGCTGTGCTGATCGCCGTGACCTTTGCATACGGGCTTTACGGACGGGCCTCGGACGGGCGGCTGGAACGCTGGAAACTGGCCAACCCGGACATCGCCCGAGAGTATGCCCTGCTGCACGATGGCCGTGAAAACCACAAAACCCGCCCGGATAAGTCTCGCCCCTGCACCCGGAACCACCGCCAGTTCAATGCCCAGACCGAAGAACAAATTCTCGCCTGCTATGCGCAGTATGGCCCTGCGGTTGCCGTGCTGGGGGACAGCATCGCCGAAGACCTGCACGGCGCCATGGTTGCGGCGTCAGAGCGCCCCTTCATTCTGGGGCTGACCCTGGGGGGCTGTCGCCTGAATCGCCCGGTCGACAAATGCTCGCTGGATCAGATTCTGGATTTCGCCAGCCGCCACCCCGAAGTCTTCGAAGCCGTTGTGACTCAACAGCTGTCTTCACCCCAGATGGTCTGGCCCTCTGGCAGCCCGGTTCTTGTTCAGGATCTGCGCGCCCTTGCCTATGACGCCGAAATCCCGCCGCTGACGCTGAACACGGAACTTGTTGAGACCGGGCTGGATTATGCCGCCCGCCTCGCCGCACATGTGCCGGTGTATTTCCTTGCGCCCCGCGTCGAACATCATGTCCCCGCCGCCGAGGTGATGCGCCAGGGCTGCGATGTCTCCTATAAACTGCGCAGCGGTCAGATGGCGCTGTTCACCCAGTTGGATACCTATTTCCAAGAGCGCATTCCGCAGCTTGGCGTGGACGGGCTGCGCTATCTGCCGCTGTCGCAGATGCATATCTATGACCCGGCCACAGAAATCATCACATGCGATGTGGCTTACTGGCGCGACGGGCATCACTGGAGCGCCAAGGGAGAGGCGTATTTTGGCCGCCGTCTGATTGAAACGGGGCCCTACCCGTTCACTTGGTTCGCTGCGCGCGGCGGTTAACCGGCTAGGCGATGTAGTTGCGGGTCCAGAAACGGTACATGGTCGATGCGGCGGCAACCGCCAGCCCAACGGCCAGCCCCAGCCAGATGCCGATGCCGCCCCAGTTCAAGGTGAATCCCAGAACATAGGCCACCGGCATGCCGATCAGCCAATAGGACACCGCGGCCAGTACCATGGGCACCTGCGTGTCCTGCACGCCGCGCAACAAGCCCATCGCCAGCACCTGGGCCGCGTCGACAAACTGAAACAGCGCCGCTGCGGCCAAAAGCCCGATCCCGATGGCGATTACCGCCCCCCGGTCCGGGTCCTGCGGCGACAAGAACAACCCCAGCAAGGTTTCAGGCAGCAATAGAAAAACAAGGATCGTCACCACGCCCACCGCGCCGGACATATAGACAAGAACCATGGCACCTCGGCGCAGGTTGAATTGATCTTGCCGCCCGACGGCCTGTCCGGCACGCACCGTGCCCGCGCTGGCCAGCCCCAGATGCACCATGAAAACCAGCGATGCGATCTGTAAAGCGATCCCATGGGCGGCCAGTTCTATCGTGCCGATCCAGCCCATCATCACCGACGAGAACGCAAACAGCCCGACTTCGGCCAGATGGGTGATGCCGATCGGCCATCCCAGCTGAAACACGGCGCGAAAGGCCTCCCAATCGGGGCGCCAAAGCCGGGTAAACAGACTGTCGTCGGGCACCGCACGGATCACATAGACCACCAGCACAAGCACCATCGCCCCGCTGACCCCCAACGAAGCCCAGCCCGCGCCGGCGATGCCCAGCTCTGGCGCTCCCCAATTGCCAAAAATCAGCGCGTAATTGCCCAACGCATTCAGAACCACCGCCACCAAGGTCACCCACAGGATCACCCGGGTGCGTTCCAATGCCGCCAGATAGCTTTCCAACACCATCACCCACAGCGCTGCCACAATGCCCCAGCCCCGCACGCTCAGATACTGGCGCGCCAGTTCAGCGATTGTGTCTTCTTGTCCCAGCGCCCGCATCAACGGCCCCGAGAACACAAAGACCGGCAAGCAGGCCAGACCAAACAGCGTCGACAGCCACAGTGCCATGCGGGTGATGCGGCGGGGCTGGCGGCCTTCTCCGGCAGCACGCGCGCGCGCCACCATGGGCGTGACAGCCATGGCAAATCCCGATCCGACCACGAAAAGCACAAAGAAAATACCGCCACCGACCACCTCGGCGGCCAACGCTTCAACGTCATACCAGCCCAGCATCACAGCATCGGTCAGCGTGATCCCAAATTGCGCCAACTGGCTGCCCACCAAAGGCAGGCCAAGTATCAAAATGGCACGAAAGTGCTGCGCATATGTTTGGGCGACCTGCGTCATCCCCCAGCCTTATGCCAGCGAAAATGCCGGGTCCACCCCCGTCAGCCGGGGTGACGTGCGATCATGTCGATCAAGGCCGAACGGCCCCTGTGCCCAGCGCCTTCATCAATCTCGGCCTCGTAAGATTCCAGCCGCAACATCTCATAGCCCGCGAAAGCCTCGGCCAGCAGGTCTTCGGTATAGAGGTTTTCCAACACGCCGGGCCCGCCGGTGCGGTACTCCAGCTGTTTGGGCGTATAGCCATGCAGCGCGATCAACCCGCCCGGCGCCACGGCCTGTTTCATCCCGTCAAAAACCCGGGCGCGTCCCTCGGCGCCAAAGAACTGGATGAACACCCCCGCCACCAGATCATAGGGCCGCGCGCCCCAGTCCCAGGTGGTGACATCGCCCTGACGAATGTCCGCCGTGACCCCCCGGGTCTGCGCCAGTGCCAGCGCCTTGTCCACCGCGTTGGGGGCGAAATCAAAGGCGGTCACATCCAGCCCCTGTTCAGCCAGCCAGACCGAATTTCGCCCTTCACCGTCGGCCACACACAGGGCCGACTGCCCGGCGGCGATATGCGGCCCCAACCGATCCATAAATTGCGCGGGCGCTGTTCCAAACAGATACTCCTGCCCCGCGTAACGCTCATTCCACATGCTGCTGCCCCACAAAAGAAAACCATCGCCCCCAATATGAGGGCGATGGCAGAAAGTTACAGGTGTGATGCACCTTAGCTGCGCGGTTTGCGCTGGCTGGGGTGCAGCGAGGTCCCCAGAATATGATTCGACTTGTGGATCACATGCTGCGCCTGTCCCACGATCAACGGATCGGGGACGGTGGCAACCTCGGGGTCTTTGCCGGGGTAATCCACGGTGCTCAGGAAATGACGCATGCATTCCAGACGGGCGCGTTTCTTGTCATTCGACTTGATGATGGTCCACGGCGCATCAGCGGTGTCGGTGTAAAAGAACATCGCCTCTTTGGCCTCGGTGTAATCGTCCCACTTGTTCAGGCTGGCCTTATCAATCGGCGACAATTTCCATTGCTTGAGCGGATCCGTCTCACGCGAAGCAAAGCGGCGGCGTTGTTCGTCCTGCGTGACCGAGAACCAGTATTTGTACAAACGGATACCCGAGCGCACGAGCATCCGCTCCAGCTCGGGGGTCTGGCGCATGAATTCCAGATATTCGTTGGGTTCACAAAAGCCCATGACACGTTCCACACCGGCGCGGTTGTACCACGAACGGTCATACAGAACGATTTCACCCTTGGTGGGCATGTGGTCAATATAGCGCTGGAAATACCACTGGCCGCGCTCTTCGTCGGTGGGCTTGTTCAACGCAACAACACGGGCCGAACGCGGGTTCAGGTGTTCGGTGAAACGCTTGATCGTGCCGCCCTTACCGGCGGCATCGCGGCCTTCAAACAGCAGCACAAATTTCTGCCCGGTTTCCTGCGCCCACAGCTGAACTTTCAACAGCTCAGCCTGCAACCGGGCCTTCTGGCTTTCGTAGTCGCGGCGCGAAAGCTTGGTCGTATAGGGGTATTCGCCGCTTTCAAAAGCATGGGCGATCGACTCTGTTGTCGGCAGGTCATTGATGGTGGGCTCAGCCGCCGCAACGGGGGCTTTCGCGGGCGCCGTGGCGCGCGGTGCAGCCGCAGGTTTCGAAGCGACAGGTTTCGCAGCCGTCGAGGGCTGAGCACCGTTTGTTGCAGCTTTGGCTGTGGGCATGGGCAGGACTCCTTTGTGTGAATACCTGCGCTGTAACAGTTTGGTAACAAGCCCGCTTTGATGCGCATCAAACGGCGTTTATTTCACCTCCAATTTGGCGAAGCAGAGTGATACTATTCACGTCATACGAGAAATTTGTTTGTACTTGACGCTACGTAAATTAACTTGGTGCCAAAGGCCGATTCCGCGCCTTGGAAGGTATCCCGGGGGAAACCCATGGTAGACACAAGATATTGCACTGCAGGGCGCGATGTTTCGGGCAACTGGTATATTGCCTGCAAGGAACAGGGGCTTAGCAGCCTTGAGATCCTGACAGAGCTTGGCTTCACCCTCTCCCTCTCGATGCCCATTGATCAGTCGTACCATCACGCCGCCAAGCATATCCGCAAGCACGGCGGGCTCTACTGGCGCACAAATGCCGAAGGCGAATACGGCACCATCGCCGGGATTCCCAAGCAAAAGGGCTAGGCGCGCAAGCGTGGAATCCCAGCGATTTCGCCAAATCTAACTGCATGTGCCATTGCTCCTTGCCCCGACCCCTGCTCTAATAAGACCCCAATACAAACACCAATAAAGAGCAGCGGTATGGCCAACGACCTTCTGACAGGGGCCTCCCCCGACGATTACGATGCATCCTCGATTGAGGTGCTTGAGGGGCTGGAGCCCGTCCGCCAACGCCCCGGCATGTATATCGGCGGCACGGACGAACGCGCCCTGCACCACATGGTGGCCGAAATTCTGGACAACTCGATGGACGAGGCCGTCGCCGGCCACGCCAATCGGATCGAACTTGAACTCCACGCTGATTACTCCATCACCGTGCGCGACAACGGCCGCGGCATCCCCATCGACCCGCACCCGAAGTTCCCCGATAAATCCGCGTTAGAGGTCATCCTGTGCACCCTGCACGCGGGCGGTAAGTTCTCGGGCAAAGCCTATCAAACCTCGGGCGGTCTGCACGGGGTTGGCAGCTCTGTGGTGAACGCCCTGTCAGATTCGCTGATCGTGCAAGTCGCCCGCAACCGCGAACTGTTTGAACAACGCTTTTCGCGCGGCCTGCCGCTTGGCGGGGTCGAACAGATCGGCGCCGCTCCCAACCGGCGCGGCACCACCGTGACCTTCCACGCTGACGAAGAAATCTTCGGCCACCACCGGTTCAAACCCAAACGCCTGTTCACGCTGGCCCGCTCCAAAGCCTACCTGTTTTCCGGCGTGGAAATCCGCTGGAAATCGGAAATCGACGATGGCGAAACCCCCACGGAAGCCACCTTTCACTTCCCCGGCGGTCTGGCGGATTACCTGTCCGAGGTTCTGGGCAGCGCCGCCACCTATTCTGACGCCCCTTTTGCGGGCAAAGTGGACTTCAAGGAAAAGTTCAACGAACCGGGCTCCGTCGAATGGGCCATCAACTGGACCCCGGCCCGCGACGGTTTCATCCAGTCCTACTGTAACACCGTCCCCACCCCCGAAGGCGGCACCCATGTCACCGGCTTCTGGGCCGCGATCCTTAAGGGCATCCGCGCCTATGGCGAGCTGGTCAACAACAAGAAAGCCGCGCAAATCACCCGCGACGACCTGATGACCGGCGGCAGCGCGCTTGTCAGCTGTTTCATCGCCGACCCCAGCTTTGTCGGCCAAACCAAAGACCGCCTGTCGACCGAGGCCGCGCAAAAGCTGGTTGAGGGCGCCGTGCGCGACCATTTCGACAACTGGCTGGCCTCCGACACCAAGGCCGCCGGCGCGATCCTCGATTTCCTTGTCCTGCGCGCCGAAGAACGCCTGCGCCGCAAAAAGGAAAAAGAGACCCAACGCAAATCCGCCACCAAAAAGCTGCGCCTGCCCGGCAAGCTGGTGGATTGCTCGCGCAACAACCGCGACGGCACGGAACTGTTCATTGTTGAGGGCGACAGCGCCGGCGGCTCGGGCAAAGCCGCCCGCAACCGCGAGACACAGGCCCTCCTGCCCCTGCGCGGCAAAATCCTGAACGTGCTGGGCGCGGCCAGCTCGAAACTGTCGACGAACGCCGAGATCAAGGATCTGTGCGATGCCATGGGCGTCGGGCTGGGCACCAAGTTCAACATCGACGATCTGCGCTATGAGAAAATCATCATCATGACCGACGCCGACGTCGACGGCGCCCATATCGCGTCGCTGTTGATGACTTTCTTCTTCACCCAAATGCGCCCGCTGATCGACCAGGGGCACCTGTATCTGGCCTGCCCGCCGCTCTACCGGCTTACGCAGGGCTCCAAACGGGTTTACTGCCTGGACGAGTTCGAACGCGACGACTGGCTGCAAAAAGGCATCGGCGGCAAGGGCAAGATTGATGTCTCGCGCTTTAAAGGCCTGGGTGAGATGGACGCCAAAGACCTGAAAGATACCACCATGAACCCCGAAACCCGCAAGCTGATCCGGGTGACGATAGACGAGGACGAACCCGGCGAAACCGACACGCTGGTGCAGAACCTGATGGGGAAAAAGCCCGAGAAACGGTTTGAATATATCCAGGAGAACGCACGGTTCGTGGAGGAGTTGGATATTTGAGGCATCTGCGCAAGCGCTTCCAACGGCTTCTCAACAAAAGCGCGCTTGCCCGTGTTGAAAGACGCCCAGCACCCGCGATGATACCGATGGGGCGTAGCACAAAGGAAACTAATTGCTACTACGCCTATCTTCATCTCAGAGGGCAACGAGAAAAATCCGCACTTTTTGACGCGATAGAAGATCAGGAAGTGATTTGCAGGTTATTTGATGAAGCGGAACGTAGGTTTCATATACCCAGTTCGATACCAGTGCAGGAATTGGAAAACTATCAACTTGAAGTTACACGGTTTCTTGGTCCGGTCAGGTCAACACATAATACAGCCTTAATTTTTTTGATCGCCGATACCTTGGGATACAGCTGGATTGCCCTTAGGTGGGATCAGCTAAGGCAGCATCTCTTCAATATTACCTACAAATCGCGCACCGACAGAATTGTGCTGCTTAGTGAGCTTGTTGAACTCTATATCAATGCCAAGTCCAGCAATCAAAGTTTTCAAGAACCCGATTTGGGCACAGCAATGAATATCTACTTTAAGCTTCATGGAGGCAGATCAGCATCGCGCTCAAGATTCTACGAGGAATACGCCCGCTTTGAACTACTGTTAAAATCACTTTTAGATAGCGGGGACCTTTCATACTCAAACGATACCTTTAGCTATCAACTGAAAGCGAGATCCCTTCGAACGATCGCCGAATTTGAATCTGAACAACAGCGTCACGAGGATCAGGTAAAACAAAACCGAAGACTTCTTTGGCTAACCGTAATTATTGCGATTTCAGCGCTAATCGGTGCTCTAGATGTATTGGGGTTACTTGAGATGTATTGGGGTTACTTGAGCTAACAAATGAGGTTTCAGGTTCGGAAACAGCGGCGCACTCAGACCGGCCTTGATCACCCATCTGACTTGCCATCACCCAAGGGCAGCGCCTGACCCGAGGGTGGGCGTGAAGCGCCCGCCCGTGGGGGCGGGTCGGGCGGTGCCCGGCCTATCGCCCGGGCGGAACGGTTGATGGGGCACTGCAAAGCTCGAACCCTTGCATCCGGATGATCCCGCCCGTGGGGGGTGAGGCACGATCAGAATTGATCCGGGGGATCAATTCCGTGTCGAACGGGCGCGGCCCGGCCTATCGGCCGTGCCAGACGGTTGATGGGGCGGCGCACTCCTCTGAACCTTGTATCAAGATGATCCCGCCCGAGGGGTGGTAATGCACGATCAAAATTGATCCGGGGGATCATTACCGCGCTGATGATTTTACAACCCAAAAATGCGCGAAAACCCGTCTGCGCCTGTGCCGCCGCTTCCCCTGCCCCGGCCCACATTCTATAACCCGGTTAACAAACACTTTCGGAGGCCCGCTATGAAACGCCTGACCCTGATCCTTGCCCTCACCACCCTTGCCGCCTGCGCCACGATTGAAGGCGCCGGTCAGGACATTTCGACCGCCGGGGATGCGATCTCCGAGGCGGCGCGCAGCGCCAAGTAAGCCGCACAGCGTATGCATAGGTTGTGCATGGGATGTGCATCGCTTGTGCATCCGCTTTTTAGCGTTGCAAACAACGTTTTGGCACCGCCGCGCCCTCTTGGCGCGCACCGCAAAAGGCGCAGCGCCAGCACGCCTCGGCGCGGTCTTCTCGCCAGCGGCAATTGCGTGTCAGGCTGGTGGTTTTGAAGCGATAGAACATCACGATCAAAGCCACGATCAGAATGATCAGAACCAAGGGCATGGGGGCCTCCTGTGCGCGACCCTATGTCAACACCTCCAAACAAGAAACCCCCGCAGGTGGGGCGGGGGTTCGACATGTTTTGCCCGGGGCCTAGGCGGCCTCGTAATAGGCAAAGTTTTGCGGGGTGTCTTTGTCGGCGACAGTCAGCGCCGGTTTGGACAGCGGGGTGTAGTATGCCCAAGCCTGCTCCAGCAGTTTCAGGGCGTTTTGGGCTGACGCCGACGGGATTTTTTCAACATTGTTCATTGGTTACTCCGGGTGGATTGTTGCCCTCCCTGCCCCGCTACATAGGCCCGCCGGCGCGCCGTGACAGCCCACAATCCCGCAAACTCGCCATGCAGTGACTGCAATACGAAAACAGCCCGACCAAAGGCCGGGCTGCGATCTTCTTGATTTTTCAGTGGCTTAAACCACGCGTTCGACCATCATCTTTTTGATCTCTGCGATTGCCTTGGCCGGGTTCAGACCTTTGGGGCAAGTATTGGTGCAGTTCATGATCGTGTGACAACGATAAAGCTTGAACGGGTCTTCCAACTGGTCCAGACGCTCGCCGGTGGCTTCGTCGCGGCTGTCGATGATCCAACGGTAAGCATGCAACAGGGCGGCTGGCCCAAGATAGCGATCGCCGTTCCACCAGTAGCTCGGGCACGAGGTCGAGCAGCTGGCGCACATCACGCATTCATACAGGCCATCCAGCTTCTTGCGGTCCTCGATGGACTGCTTCCACTCTTTGGCGGGGCGGTTGGTCTTGGTCTCCAGCCACGGCATGATCGACGCATGCTGCGCATAGAAATGGGTCAGATCGGGGATCAGGTCCTTGACCACCGGCATGTGCGGCAGCGGATAGATCTTCACATCGCCCTTCACCTCGTCCAGCCCGTAAATACAGGCCAGCGTGTTGATCCCGTCGATGTTCATGGCACAAGAGCCACAAATGCCCTCACGGCACGACCGGCGGAAGGTCAGGGTCGGGTCGATCTCATTTTTGATCTTGATCAGCGCATCCAGGATCATCGGACCACATTTGTCCATGTCCAGGAAATAGGTATCAACGCGCGGGTTCTGACCATCGTCGGGGTTCCAACGATAGATCTTGAACTTGCGCACATTGGTCGCGCCTTCAGGCTTGGGCCAGGTTTTGCCCTGCGTGATCTTCGAGTTCTTGGGGAGTGTAAACTGTGCCATTTGTGTCCTCCTTAGAACGTCCGCGCTTTGGGCGCGATTTTCTTGAGTTCAATGCCACCGTCATCCTCGGAAACCAGAGGATCAGTGATGACAGGGCGATAGCTTAGATCAACCTTGGTGCCGGTCTCGTCGATGCGGCTGACGGTGTGGACGCGCCAGTTTTCATCGTCGCGTTCGGCAAAGTCCTCGTGCGCGTGGGCGCCGCGGCTTTCCTTGCGCGCCTCGGCCGACACGATTGTGCTCAGGGCCGAGGGCATCAGGTTGGTCAGTTCCAGCGTTTCCATCAGGTCTGAGTTCCACACCAGCGAGGTGTCGGTCACGGCCAGATCACCCATCTTACCGGCGATCTCGGTCATGGCTTCGACGCCTTCGGCCATAGTCTTGGCGGTACGGAAGACTGCAGCATCACGCTGCATGGTCTTCTGCATTTCCAGACGCAGATCGGCGGTGGAAATCGAGCCTTTGGCGTGGCGCAGACCGTCGAAACGGTTGAACGATTTCTCGATTTCCGAGGCAGGCGCAACCGGAACCGGGGTCGAGGCATCGACAACCTGACCGGCGCGGATGGCCGAGGCACGGCCAAACACCACAAGGTCGATCAGCGAGTTCGAGCCCAGACGGTTCGCCCCGTGAACCGAAGCACAACCTGCTTCGCCCACGGCCATCAGGCCGGGGACAACAGCGGTCGGGTCCTCAGAAGTCGGGTTCAGAACCTCACCCCAATAGTTCGTGGGGATACCGCCCATGTTATAGTGCACGGTCGGCAGAACCGGGATCGGCTCTTTGGTCACGTCAACACCGGCGAAAATCTTGGCGCTTTCCGAGATGCCCGGCAAGCGTTCGGCCAGCGCGTCAGAGGGCAGGTGGTTGAGGTTGAGGAAGATATGATCGCCCTCATCGCCCACACCGCGGCCTTCGCGGATTTCCATGGTCATCGAGCGGCTGACATAGTCGCGCGGTGCCAAGTCTTTATACGTGGGTGCGTAACGCTCCATGAAGCGTTCGCCTTCAGAGTTGGTCAGGTAGCCGCCTTCGCCGCGGGCACCCTCGGTGATCAGGCAGCCCGAACCGTAGATGCCCGTCGGGTGGAACTGAACGAACTCAAGGTCCTGCATGGGCAGGCCGGCGCGCATCACCATACCGCCACCGTCGCCGGTGCAGGTGTGGGCCGAGGTGGCCGAGAAATAGGCGCGGCCGTAACCACCGGTCGCCAGAACAGTCATCTTGGCGTTGAAAACGTGGAAGGTACCGTCGTCCAGCTTCCAGCACAGAACACCCTGACATTCACCGTCTTCCGACATCAGCAGGTCGATAGCGAAGTATTCGATAAAGAATTCCGCGTTGTTCTTGACCGACTGGCCGTACAGGGTGTGCAGGATCGCGTGGCCGGTCCGGTCAGCTGCGGCACAGGTCCGCTGAACTGGCGGGCCTTCACCGTACTCAGTCGTGTGGCCGCCGAACGGGCGCTGGTAAATCTTACCTTCTTCGGTGCGCGAGAACGGCACACCATAGTGCTCCAGCTCGTACACGGCCTTGGGCGCCTCACGCGCTAGGTATTCCATTGCGTCGGTGTCGCCCAGCCAGTCCGACCCTTTGACGGTGTCGTACATGTGCCACTGCCAGCTGTCGGGGCCCATGTTGCCCAGCGAGGCAGCAATACCACCCTGCGCGGCAACCGTGTGCGAGCGGGTCGGGAACACCTTGGTGACACAGGCAGTACGCAGGCCTTGCTCGGCCATGCCCAGCGTGGCGCGCAGACCCGCGCCGCCGGCCCCTACGACCACAACGTCATAGGAATGCGTCTCGTATTCATATGCAGACATATTCTTGTTGCTCCTTAAAACGCGATGCGCGCAATGGCGAACAGGCCGGTGCCGATCAGGACATAAGAAAATCCGGTGACGGCAATCTGGGTCAGTTTGCCTTTGATGCCGTGGACGTAGTCTTCAACAGCAGCCAGCGTTTCCAGTTTGATATGATAGATGCCAATGATCAGACAGATCGACAGGACAATGGCGACAAACGGGTGGGCGAAATAGGCCAGAACCTCTTCGCGGGTGCCCCCCATGCCGAAGCCAAAGACGAAAATTGCCAGCGGCACGATGAACAGCAGCGCGATAGAGGTCGCGATTTCAACCCAATGGTGATGGGCGCCGGCACCACCGGCACCAAGCCCCTGGGCGCGTTTACGGTCGGTAAGGTACTGCATTATGCGCTTCCCATTGCCATGATGATTGCGGTCAGAACGGCCAACACTGTCGCGCCAATAAACATGCCCCACCCCATCTTTTTCGAAATCTCAAGATCCAGGCAGTAGCCGAAGTCCCAGATCACATGACGCAGGCGGCCCAGCATGTGGTACCACAGCGCCCACGAGAACAGGAACAAAAGCAGGTCGCCAAACCAGCTGCGCAGCACCCCGTCAACAAAGCCGAATGCAGCATCCGATGTCGCCGCAGCCAGCAGCCAAATGATGGCCAGTACAACAACACCATAAGACGCGATCGCCGTGATGCGGACCATGATCGACGAAATCGAGGTGATCTGAGGTCGGTAATATGGCCCGATCATAAATGGGGAAAGAGGACGGTTGCCTCTGTTCACATCTGCCATGACTGTCCCTTCTCTTCACAAGTATAAGCTCATTGGACCAAGGTCTTACGCATTTTCCCACCGGAGTCACGTCGCGTTAGCGCTGAACGCAGGGTTTTTGGTCCGTTTTTTGAGGAATTTTTTACAATGTGATCACATGCATCCGAAGCGTGATCACAAATTTCGGCGATTTTGAAATCTTACCCAATAAGTCGGGAAATTGCCCCTGAAACATTGCACGGCTGGGGCAGGATGTCGCAGTCGCAAGTGTAAACAGGGTGACCCAGCGCGGAAAACGCCGGATCACCCTTGTGATCACAAGGGCATCAAAGCCCAGTAATCCAGATCCAAAAGGACGTCAGGCAGGTACTTTCCGTCCTCGCCTTTCAGGGCAAAGGGTTCGGCCCCGGCCTTGGTGGCGACCAGACGCAGGCGCACCGCGCCAACACCCGGGGCGCTGGTTTCCGCTTTGTCCAAAACCTCCGTCCATGCTTTCACCGTGTCGCCGCTAAAGCACGGGTTGGCATGTGCCCCACCGTTCAGCCCGACAATCATCTGCGCATTGGCCAGCCCGTTGAACGACAGCGCCCGCGCCATCGAAATCACGTGGCCGCCATAGATCAGGCGCTGGCCATCGGGGCGGAAGGTGGCATCGAAATGCACCTTGGCGGTGTTCTGCCACAGGCGGGTGGCGATCATGTGCTCGGCTTCCTCGATGGTCACACCATCAACGTGGTCGATGGTCTCGCCGACCTCATAGTCGCCCCAGCGATGGCTTTCACCGGCCAGATCAAAATCGTAGTTGGTGAAATCCAGCCCCTCTGGGATCACCAGATCGGCCGGGTCGACGACCTTGGCCAGATCGGGCAGCACGGTTTCGGGCGCGGGCGCATCCAGATCGCGCTTACGCACCATCACCCAGCGCACGTATTCCAGCACGGCCTCGTCATTCTGGTTCAGACCGCGGGTGCGCACGTAAACCACGCCCGACTTGCCGTTCGAGTTCTGCTTCAGGCCGATGACCTCGGACTCCGAGCGCAGCGTGTCACCAGGATAGATCGGTTTCAGGAACTTGCCCTCACCATAACCAAGGTTCGCCACGGCGTTCAGCGACACATCCGGCACGGTCTTGCCGAACACGGTGTGGAAGGTAATCAGATCGTCCATAGGCGAGGCCGGCAGGCCCGAGGCCCGTGCAAACTCGTCCGACGAGTAAAGCGCATGACGGGCCGGATACAGCGCGTGATACATCGCCCGCTCGCCGCCCGAAACGGTGCGCGGCACGGCGTGTTTGATCACCTGACCGATCTTATAGTCTTCGAAAAAATTGCCAGCGTTGGTCTTGGCCATCACAATTGTCCTAACTTCATCTCGGGCGAGTATTCACCCTCTACCTCTTTGACGACGGCCTGCGCACAACGCATCTTGCCGGTCGCCGGATCATGGGCATAGGCCGGGCTGCCATGCAGCTCCCAGCCCTTTGCCAAAGCTTGCGTCACCTTGTGACAAAAGGCGGCGGTGTCTTCCTCGGTCAGCAATCTGTAAGCTTTCATCCTATCCTCCGGGGAAGGGCGACGGGCCCAGCCAGCCGTGCAGGAAGCCGATCACCAGCACCAGCACAATCGACGCGCCAAAGAACATCGCATCCTTGGCCAGACTGCCGCCCGGGCGGGGTTGCCATTCGGGTTCAGCGCGGTTGATCACCACCAACTCGCTCAGCGCCCAGACCAGCAAACCACCGAACAGCACCAGCGAGGCCAGATCGCCATTCACCACCAGATGCGCCCCCGCCCACAGGGCAAAGCCCGCCAGCATCGGGTGGCGCATTCCGGCCAGCAGCTTGCCCTTTTTGGGCGCGGGGCTGGTCATGTAGAACGCGACCAGCACCACCAGATTGTTCAGATGCAACGTCCAATAGGGCGCGGCCCACAGGAACACGTCCCCGGCGCTGCGATAGCCAAACACCATCAGCACAATCGCCACCACCAAGGCGATGGCCACGAAACCGGGACCCTTGTCGCCCAGTTGGGCACGGGCATCCGGTGCGAAGCGTTTGAACAGATGCGCGGCCCACCACAGGGCCACACCAAGGACGAGCAACAGCATGGATTATCCTTCCAGCGATTTGATCGCGGCCACTTTGGCCAGCGTTTCCTTCGCTGTCACGATATGCAGGTTTTCAACGATTTTGCCATCCACAACAGCCACACCCAGCCCTTCGGCCTCGGCTTTTTCAAAGGCCTCAATCTGACGTTCGGCCAGATCAATCTCGGCGGCGGACGGGGCGAAGGCTTCGTTTGCAATTGCAACCTGCGCCGGGTGGATCAGGGTTTTGCCGTCAAAGCCCATGTCGCGGCCCTGATCGCATTCGACCTTCAGGCCCTCTTCGTCTTTGAACGCGTTGTAAACGCCATCAACGGCGGCAATGCCTTCGGCGCGGGCGGCCAGCAGGCACAGCTGCAGCGACGTGACCATCGGCAGGCGATCCGCGCGAAAGCGGCATTTCAGCTCTTTCGCCAGATCGTTGGTGCCCATCACGAAACCTTCCATGCGCGGGTGCGCGGCGATCTCAAGGGCGTTGAGCATCCCAATCGGCGTTTCCATCATCGCCCACAGCGGCACATCGGGGATAAGATCGGCAACCGCCTGCACATCCGCGGCCGAGCCCACTTTGGGGATCAGGATCGCTTCGATGTCAGCGCCGACAAATGCGGCCACGTCATCAGCGCCCCATTCGGTGTCCAGACCGTTGATCCGCACGATCCGCGCGCGCGGGCCGTAATCAGCGGTTTTCAGGGTCTCGGCCAGCAAGCCACGTGCGTTGACCTTTTCATCCACGGCCACGGCATCTTCCAGATCAAAGATGATCGCGTCGACCGGCAGGGTCTTGGCCTTTTCCAAAGCGCGCTCTTTCGAGCCAGGAATATACAGCACCGAACGGTAAGGGCGTGCACTGCTTTGCATGATTCTTTACTCCCGCAATTTTGTTGCGCAAACCTTCACATTCACGCAGCAAATGGCAAGCCCTGATTTGCCGCGACGCAGAAAAGAGCAGGAACGGCCGGGCCGTTAACTCTATTTTCTGACCCTGAGGGCCACGCTTTTGGAATTCGCACATGGCGCATTCCCTCGAAAGGAGGACCGATGAAATATCTGTACATCCTCACAGCTGGCCTGATCGCGCTGGCCACACCCACGGCCGCCCAGCAACAGACCAACTGCGCCCCGCGCGCCACAGTGCTGGAGCGTCTTAGCTCAAAATATGGCGAAACCCTTCAGGCGTCCGGCCTGGGTGGCAACCAATCGGTGGTCGAACTGTTTGCCGCCCCGCAAAGCGGCACCTGGACCATTACCGTGACCCTGCCCAACGGCCTGACCTGCCTTGTTGCCAGCGGCGAAAGTTATGAGCCGCACCTGAAACCCGCGGGCTTCCCTGTCTAAAGGCCGCTTTTGGCCTAGGTCAGCGCGTCCCAGATCAACTTAGACCCGGTGAGCGTCAGCAAGACATAGGTCAATGCAAAGAAGGCCCGCTCGGGCACCAGATGGTGGGCCTTCACGCCCAGCCATGCCCCGGCCACCGCAAAGGGCGCCAGCACCAGATCCGCCAACAGCGTCTGCGTGGTGAAGATCCCCAAAAAGGCATAGGGCACGAATTTCATCACGTTCACTGCCCAGAACACGATTACCGTGGTCGCCTGATAGGTGGTCTTACTGGGCTGCGAGGCCAGCAGGTAGATCGTCGCCGGTGGCCCGCCCGCATGGCTGACGAAACTGGTAAAGCCCGTGACCATACCGAACACGCCACCCATCGGGTTGGAAAACCCGCCGGACCGCAGGCGCAACAGCCCCGATTTCAACACCATCTGATAGATCACAAACCCCACCGCGATCAGCCCGATCAGCAACCGAAACACATCCGGGTTGGTGGACTTGTAAAGCAGCGCGCCCAGCGCAACACCGGGCACCGCCCCCAAGATCAGCATCTTGGCCTGCGTTGCATCCCACTTCTTCCAATAGGGCTTTAGCGACGCCATATCCATCAGCATCAAAAGCGGCAACATCACTCCGATCGCCGGCCCCGGTGGCAGGATCAACGCAAGAATCGGAGTCGCCGCAAATGAGGCACCAGAGCCGAACCCGGCCTTCGACACAGCGGCAAAAATGACCGCCGGTATCGCTAGCGCAAAAAAAACCATATTCATCTCGAACATCGCGCTGCTCCGGAAAACCCCTGCTTTTCACACCGCTACACCAACGTTAGCGCAATAAAAAGCGCGATTTCGCCCGTGCCGCGGCGCAGCGGGCTTGCGCGAAGCCGCTCGAATGGCTAGGCATTCCGCCAATTTCAATCAGACAGGGATCAACTTCATGTCCAGACCCAAGATTGCCCTCATCGGTGCAGGTCAGATCGGTGGCACGCTCGCCCACCTGGCCGCAATTAAAGAACTCGGCGACGTCGTACTGTTCGACATTGCTGACGGTATCCCGCAGGGCAAGGCGCTCGACATCGCGGAATCGGGCCCCTCGGAAGGCTTTGACGCCGCTCTGAAAGGCACCACCGATTACGCCGATATCGCGGGTGCAGACGTGATCATCGTAACCGCTGGCGTTCCCCGTAAACCGGGCATGAGCCGCGACGACCTGCTGGGCATCAACCTGAAGGTTATGAAATCGGTTGGTGAAGGCATTGCTGCCAACGCTCCCGACGCCTTTGTGATCTGCATCACCAACCCGCTGGACGCCATGGTTTGGGCGCTGCAGCAGTTCTCGGGCCTGCCCGCGAACAAAGTTGTCGGCATGGCCGGTGTTCTGGACAGCGCACGCTTCCGTCACTTCCTGTCGGTTGAATTCGACGTGTCGATGAAAGACGTCACCGCCTTTGTTCTGGGCGGCCACGGCGACACCATGGTTCCTTCGGTGCGTTACTCGACCGTTGGCGGCATCCCGCTGCCCGATCTGGTTGAAATGGGCTGGACCTCGCAGGAGAAACTGGACGAGATCGTTCAGCGCACCCGTGATGGCGGCGCCGAGATCGTTGGCCTGCTGAAAACCGGCTCGGCTTACTACGCGCCCGCCACCTCGGCCATCGAAATGGCTGAAGCCTATCTGAAAGACCAGAAACGCCTGCTGCCTTGCGCCGCTTACTGTGACGGCGAGTTCGGTCTGGACGGCATGTATGTGGGCGTGCCCACCATCATCGGCGCCGGCGGCATCGAGAAAGTCGTGAACATCAAGCTCAACAAAGAAGAGCAGGAAATGTTCGACGTTTCGGTCAACGCTGTGAAAGGCCTGGTCGAGGCCTGCAAAGGCATCGACGAAACCCTGGCCTAAGCGCCAACACAGCGAAAAGATCAAAGGCCGGTCCTGCGGGGCCGGCCTTTTCTATGCGTCCCGTCCAGAAACAGCAGGCCAACGGGCTACAATTTTAAGCACCCTGAATGCTGCGCGGCCCTACCCGCGACGGTTTATTCATTTCCGCCTTGCAGCGTCAGGCGAATCAACGCAAGCAGCCCGGCGTGCGGCTTTTGTGATCACACTCTGAATAGCCGTGATCACAAATCGCAAAATCCCTGTAAAATAACGCTAACATGATGAAAAACCGTTTGTTCGTGCAGGGCAGGCGTGCATGGTGGCGCTTGAATTGCACTAGAAACGGGACAGTTTCATGAACATTCATGAATATCAGGCGAAGGCTCTCCTTCGTGAATACGGCGCCCCGGTCTCTGAAGGCCGGGCCGTGTTGAAAGCCGAAGATGCGAAAACCGCAGCCGGCGAGATGGGTGGCCCCCTTTGGGTCGTCAAAGCGCAGATCCACGCAGGTGGTCGCGGCAAAGGCACCTTCAAGGAAGCCGAAGCTGGTGAAAAAGGCGGCGTGCGTCTGGCCAAGTCGGTGGAAGAAGCCGCCGAAGAAGCCAAAAAGATGCTGGGCCGCACTCTGGTCACGCACCAGACCGGCCCCGCTGGTAAGCAGGTCAACCGCATCTACATCGAAGATGGCTCGGACATTGAGCGCGAACTTTACCTCGCCTTCCTGGTGGATCGTCAGTCTTCGCGCATTTCGATTGTGGCCTCGACCGAAGGCGGCATGGACATCGAAGAGGTGGCTGCATCCACCCCTGAGAAAATCCTGAGCTTCTCGATTGATCCCGCCACCGGCTATATGCCCTACCACGGCCGCCGCGTTGCTTTCGCGCTGGAACTGGAAGGCGCACAGGTCAAACAATGCGTGAAACTGCTGGGTCAGCTCTATACCGCCTTCGTTGAGAAGGACATGGAGATGCTGGAAATCAACCCGCTGATCGTCATGCCCGATGGCAACCTGAAACTGCTGGACGCCAAGCTGGGCTTTGACGGCAACGCGGTTTACCGCCACGCTGACGTCGCCGCGCTGCGCGACGAAACCGAAGAAGACCCCAAAGAGCTGGAAGCGTCGAAATACGACCTGAACTATATCGCTCTGGACGGTGAAATCGGCTGCATGGTGAACGGTGCTGGTCTGGCGATGGCCACCATGGACATCATCAAACTGTATGGTGCTGAGCCTGCAAACTTCCTCGACGTTGGCGGCGGCGCCACCAAAGAGAAAGTGACCGAAGCCTTCAAGATCATTACCTCGGACCCCAACGTAAAGGGCATTCTGGTGAACATCTTTGGCGGCATCATGCGCTGTGACGTCATCGCCGAAGGCGTTGTCGCCGCGGTGAAAGAGGTCGGTCTGCAAGTGCCGCTGGTTGTGCGCCTTGAAGGCACCAACGTTGATGCGGGCAAAGAGATCATCAACACCTCGGGCCTGAACGTCATCGCAGCCGACAACCTGTCGGACGGCGCTGAGAAAATCGTGAAAGCGGTGAAGGGTTAAGCAGTGAAGTTCGGAACAATACTTGCTCTTCTGGTTTACGCTGGTGCGCCTTCGGCGGCAGTCAGCGACCAATTGAGTCTTGCTCCGGACTTTATTGATGTCTGCGCAAAACACGTTGGCAAAATCAAAAGTGCGAAACAGAAAGCCTTGTCGGTGGGCTATGAAAAGCCCCCGCTGGGTGCACTTACTGGCTACTTCGCTGAAATTTCGTTCGATTTACATATGCTTACCGGAGAACCGGAAACGCTTGTGAAGTTTGACGAAGGAATGCGGCGATATGCTTTCTTTGCAGTGGGCGAAGCGTCTTCTGTTTTCGAAGAAGCTAGGTCCGTTTGTTCGGTGGTTGTGACTAACGACAACCCAAATTTCGCGCTGGCCGAACTTGTTGATGGATTGTTTCTCGGAGACCCTGCCAACTCTCACATATCAGGCGAACACGTAACCTATCTATGGGAATTTCCTAATCTGCCGGATGTCTTCATTCGTTTTTCGTATGTCCCGACTTCCGAAACCCCAGGTTATGAAGTTTCGCAGCTAGAATTTTGAAAGGACGCCAACATGGCAATCCTCGTAGATGAAAACACCAAGGTAATCTGTCAGGGCTTCACCGGCTCGCAGGGCACCTTCCACTCGGAACAAGCCATCGCTTATGGCACCAAAATGGTTGGCGGCGTGACCCCCGGCAAAGGTGGCGCTGAACACCTTGGCCTGCCCGTCTTCAACTCGGTGCACGAAGCCAAGGCCAAGACCGAAGCAAACGCATCGGTGATCTATGTGCCCCCGCCCTTCGCTGGCGACAGTATCCTCGAAGCGATCGACGCTGAGATGGAACTGATCATCTGCATCACCGAAGGCATCCCGGTGCTGGACATGATGAAGGTGAAGCGCGCGCTGGAAGACAGCAAATCGCGTCTGATCGGCCCCAACTGCCCCGGCGTCATCACCCCCGACGCCTGCAAAATCGGCATCATGCCCGGCCACATCCACAAGCGTGGCTCGGTTGGTGTTGTGTCGCGTTCGGGCACCCTGACCTATGAGGCCGTGAAACAGACGGCTGACATCGGTCTGGGCCAGTCCACCGCTGTGGGCATCGGCGGCGACCCGATCAAGGGCACCGAGCACATCGACGTGCTGGACATGTTCCTGGACGACGACGAAACCACTTCGATCATCATGATCGGTGAGATCGGCGGCTCGGCTGAGGAAGAAGCTGCTGAATTCCTGACCGAGCAAAAGAAGAAAGGTCGCTGGAAACCGACGGCTGGTTTCATCGCTGGCCGCACGGCGCCTCCGGGCCGCCGCATGGGTCACGCTGGCGCGATTGTTGCTGGCGGCAAAGGCGGTGCCGAAGACAAGATCGAAGCCATGAAATCGGCTGGTATCGTTGTGGCTGACAGCCCCGCCACTCTGGGCGAAGCTGTTCAGAAAGCCATCGAGCTGGGCTAAGGCCCGGCCATTCCGCGCGGACGTCGGGAGCGTCCACCGACCCCGCGCGACGAAACACCGGCCGGGGCCCTTTGCGGGCCCTGACCCAAAACCGCCCCGGCGCCGGGGCGCTCTAATTGCAACAATCAGGCGCGGGAGTCCTCGATGTCCGACCAAAGCCCAAACGACATTTTCCATGCCTCCAGCTTCATGCAGGGGCACAACGCCGAGTATCTGGAGCAGGTCTACGCCCAGTACGCCAATGACCCGACCGCCGTTGATGCGGCCTGGCAGGAGTTTTTCGCGCAGCTTGGCGACGCCGAGCTGGACGTGAAAGCCGAAGCCGCTGGCCCCAGCTGGCAGCGCGCCGATTGGCCCCCGACCCCGAATGACGATCTGACCGCCGCCCTTGATGGCCAGTGGCCCGCCGCCCCCGCGGCCGAGGTCAAGGACGCCGGCAAGAAGATCAAAGCAAAGGCTGCCGAAAAAGGCGTGTCCGTGACCGACGATCAGGTCAAACGCGCCGTTCTGGACAGTATCCGCGCGCTGATGATCATCCGCGCCTACCGTATCCGGGGTCACCTGATCGCCGATCTGGACCCGCTGGAAATGCGCGACAAGACACCGCATCCCGAGCTGGACCCGGCCTCGTACGGGTTCTCGGAAGCCGACATGGACCGTCCGATCTTCATCGACAACGTGCTGGGCTTGCAGGTTGCCACGATGCGCCAGATCCTCGACATCGTGAAACGCACCTATTGCGGCACATTTGCCATGCAATACATGCACATTTCCGACCCCGAGCAAGCGGGCTGGCTGAAAGAGCGGATCGAAGGTTTCGACAAAGAGATCACCTTTACCCGCGAAGGGCGCCGCGCGATCCTGAACAAGCTGGTCGAAGCCGAAGGCTTTGAAAAGTTCCTGCATGTGAAATACATGGGCACCAAGCGTTTCGGTCTGGACGGCGGCGAAAGCCTGATCCCGGCGATGGAGCAGATCATCAAACGTGGTGGTGCTTTGGGCGCCCGCGACATCATCATCGGCATGCCGCACCGCGGTCGTCTGTCGGTGCTCGCCAACGTGATGTCCAAACCCTACCGCGCGATTTTCAACGAATTTCAGGGCGGCAGCTTCAAACCCGAAGATGTGGATGGCTCGGGCGATGTGAAATACCACCTTGGTGCTTCGTCGGACCGCTCGTTCGACGACAACGAGGTGCACCTGTCGCTGACAGCCAACCCCTCGCACCTTGAAGCCGTGAACCCGGTTGTACTGGGCAAAGCGCGCGCCAAGTCCGACCAGAACAACGATCCCGACCGCACCAGCGTGATCCCGATCCTGCTGCATGGCGATGCGGCATTTGCGGGTCAGGGTGTTGTGGCTGAATGTTTCGCCCTGTCGGGTCTGCGCGGTCACAAGACCGGCGGTACGATCCACATCGTGGTGAACAACCAGATCGGCTTTACCACGGCGCCGCACTTCTCGCGCTCCTCGCCCTATCCCACCGACAACGCGCTGGTGGTTGAGGCCCCGATCTTCCACGTGAACGGCGACGACCCCGAAGCCGTGGTGCACGCGGCCAAGGTTGCAACCGAATTCCGCCAGAAGTTCCACAAAGATGTGGTTATCGACATCTTCTGCTACCGCCGCTTTGGTCACAACGAAGGCGACGAGCCGATGTTCACCAACCCGGTGATGTACAAGCGGATCAAGAAGCACAAAACCACGCTGCAGCTTTATACCGACCGCCTGGTCAAAGACGGGCTGATCCCCGAAGGCGAAATCGAAGACATGAAGGCCGCTTTCCAAGCGCATCTGAATGACGAATTCGAGGCCGGCAAAGAGTATAAGCCCAACAAGGCCGACTGGCTGGACGGGCGCTGGTCGCATCTGGACCGCGAAGGCGAAGACTACCAGCGTGGCGAAACCTCAATCTCGGAAGAGACCCTGCAAGATGTGGGCTCTGCCCTGTCGCGCGTGCCCGAAGGTTTTGCCCTGCACAAAACCGTTGGTCGCCTTCTGGACAGCAAGAAGAAGATGATGGAAACCGGCAGCGGCTTTGACTGGGCCACCGCCGAGGCGCTGGCCTTTGGCTCGCTGCAGACCGAAGGCTACCCGGTGCGTCTGGCCGGTCAGGACTGTACCCGCGGCACCTTCTCGCAGCGCCACTCGGGCCTGATCAATCAGGACACCGAAGAGCGTTACTATCCGCTGAACCACATCCGCGAAGGTCAGGCCCCCTACGAGGTCATCGACTCGGCCCTGTCGGAATACGCGGTTCTGGGCTTTGAATATGGCTACTCGCTGGCCGAACCCAACGCCCTGACCATGTGGGAAGCCCAGTTCGGCGACTTCGCCAACGGCGCTCAGATCATGTTCGATCAGTTCATTTCCTCGGGCGAAAGCAAATGGCTGCGGATGTCGGGGCTGGTGATGTTGCTGCCGCACGGCTTTGAGGGCCAGGGCCCCGAGCACAGCTCGGCGCGTCTGGAACGTTTCCTGCAAATGTGTGGTCAGGACAACTGGATCGTGGCCAACTGCTCGACCCCGGCGAACTACTTCCACATCCTGCGCCGCCAGCTGCACCGCAGCTTCCGTAAGCCTTTGGTGCTGATGACGCCGAAATCGCTGCTGCGCCACAAGCTCTGCGTGTCCGAAGCCAAAGACTTCACCACCGGGTCCAGCTTCCACCGCGTGCTGTGGGATGATGCTGAACTGGGGCGCTCGGACACCAAGCTGAAGGCAGACGACAAGATCAAACGCGTCGTCATGTGTTCGGGCAAGGTCTATTACGACCTGCTGGAAGAACGCGATGCCCGCGGTCTGGATGATGTCTATATCCTGCGTCTGGAACAGTTCTATCCGTTCCCGGCCATCTCGATGGCCAAGGAACTGGGTCGTTTCACCAATGCCGAAATGGTCTGGTGTCAGGAAGAACCCAAGAACCAAGGCGCCTGGACCTTTATCGAACCCAATATCGAATGGGTTCTGACACGCATCAAAGCCAAACATCAGCGTCCGCGTTACGTCGGTCGCAACGCATCTGCCTCGCCCGCGACGGGTCTGGCCAGCATGCACAAAGCACAGCAAGAAGCGCTCGTGAACGACGCTCTGACCATCGAAGGGAAATAAGTCCATGTCCACCGAAGTCCGCGTACCCACCCTGGGCGAAAGCGTCACCGAAGCCACCGTTGCCACCTGGTTCAAACAACCCGGCGATGCGGTTGCAGTTGATGAAATGCTCTGCGAACTGGAAACCGATAAAGTGACGGTCGAGGTCCCCTCGCCCATCGCTGGCACCCTGGGCGAAATCGTTGCCGCCGAAGGCGACACCGTTGGCGTCGACGCGCTGCTGGCCACCATCTCTGAGGGCGGCGCTGCCGCAGCCCCGGCACCCGCAGCCGAGGCCGCCCCCGCCGCTGCCCCCGCTGCGTCGGGGGGCGACGCGGTTGACGTGATGGTCCCGACCCTGGGCGAAAGCGTCACCGAAGCCACCGTTTCAACCTGGTTCAAAGCCGTCGGCGACACCGTTGCTCAGGACGAAATGCTGTGCGAGCTGGAAACCGATAAGGTTTCGGTCGAGGTCCCCTCGCCCGCAGCCGGCGTTCTGGCTGAAATCACAGCGCCCGAAGGCGCCACTGTGGACGCCTCTGCCAAACTGGCGGTGATTTCCTCGGGCGCGGGCGCTGTTGCGGCTGCTCCGGCGGCGGCCCCTGCCCCCGCTGCGGCCCCGGCTGCCGCTGCTGGCAAAGACGTCGAAAACGCCCCCTCGGCCAACAAGCTGATGGCGGAAAAAGGCATCGACGCGGCAAACGTTGCTGGCTCGGGCCGCGACGGTCGCATCATGAAAGAAGACGTGCTGAAAGCCGCCACCGCGCCCGCTCCTGCCCCGGCCCCCGCCGCGGCACCGCGCGCGCCGGTTCCGGCGGACGACGCCGTGCGCGAAGAACGCGTCAAAATGACCAAGCTGCGCCAGACCATCGCGCGCCGCCTGAAAGAAAGCCAGAACACCGCCGCCATGCTGACCACCTATAACGAGGTCGACCTGACCGAGGTGATGGCGCTGCGCAAAGAGTACAAAGACCTGTTCGAAAAGAAACACGGCGCGCGTCTGGGCTTTATGTCGTTCTTCACCAAAGCCTGCTGCCACGCGCTGAAAGAAGTGCCCGAGGTGAACGCCGAAATCGACGGCACCGATGTGGTCTATAAGAACTATGTTCACATGGGCATCGCTGCAGGCACCCCGCAGGGTCTGGTTGTGCCGGTGATCCGCGACGCCGATCAGATGTCCTTTGCAGACATCGAGAAAGCCATCGCCGAAAAAGGCAAACGCGCCCGTGACGGCAAACTGTCGATGGCCGAAATGCAGGGCGGCACCTTCACCATCTCCAACGGTGGTGTCTATGGCTCGCTGATGTCCTCGCCGATCCTGAACCCGCCGCAGTCGGGTATTCTGGGGATGCACAAGATCCAGGACCGCCCCATGGTCATCAACGGCGAGATCAAAATCCGCCCGATGATGTATCTGGCCCTGTCCTATGATCACCGCATCGTCGACGGCAAAGGCGCCGTAACCTTCCTTGTGCGCGTCAAAGAAGCACTGGAAGATCCCCGTCGCCTGCTGATGGATCTGTAAGGATCAAAACAATGACCGACCGTCCCCAACATAGGGCAGCGCGCGACCGCCGGCTGGGCGAGAAGCGCCCGCCCGATGGGGGCGGTCGGGCGCTGCCCGGTGATGCCGGGCGATGGGCACCCTGCCTGACATGACCTGCCCAACCCCCCAACTCATTCCCGCCCCGGCCGCTGGCACGTTCGATGCTGTGACAGTAAAGACCATAGCCGCAGGCACCAAACATATGCATGGGATGTGCATCAGATGTGCATGGAATGTGCATCCCCGAATTCCGAGCCAAGGAGACGAAAATGGCTGACTATGATGTGATCGTAATCGGCGGTGGCCCCGGCGGCTATGTCTGCGCCATCCGCTGCGCCCAGCTGGGCCTGAAAACCGCTTGTGTCGAAGGGCGCGAAACCCTTGGCGGCACCTGCCTGAACGTGGGCTGCATTCCGTCCAAGGCGCTGCTGCACGCGACCCACAGCCTGCACGAGGCCGAGCACAACTTCGCCACCATGGGCCTGAAGGGCAAATCGCCCTCGGTCGATTGGAACCAGATGAAGTCCTATAAACAGGACGTCGTGAACGGCAACACCACCGGCATCGAATTTCTGTTCAAAAAGAACAAGGTAGACTGGATCAAAGGCTGGGGTTCGATCCCTGCTGCCGGTCAGGTCAAAGTCGGCGATGACATTCACACCGCCAAAAACATCGTGATCGCCACCGGGTCCGAGGCCGCCTCGATCCCCGGTGCCGAAGTCGAGATCGACGAGAAAATCGTCGTCACCTCGACCGGCGCGCTGGAGCTGGGTAAAATCCCCAAGAAAATGGTGGTTGTTGGCGCTGGTGTCATCGGTCTGGAAATGGGCTCGGTCTATGCCCGTCTGGGTTCCGAGGTAACGGTCGTTGAATTCCTCGATCACATCACCCCCGGCATGGATGCTGACTTGCAGAAGGGTCTGCAAAAGACCCTGAAAAAGCAAGGTCTTAACTTTGTTCTGGGCGCCGCCGTGTCGAAGGTCGACACGATGAAAACCAAGGCCAAAGTCACCTACAAGCTGCGCAAAGACGACTCTGAGCACACCATCGACGCCGACACCGTTCTGGTCGCCACCGGCCGCGTGCCCTATACCCAAGGTCTGGGTCTGGAAGCGCTGGGTGTGGAGATGCAGCCGCGCGGTCAGGTCAAGACCGACGCCCACTGGCAGACCAACGTCAAAGGCGTCTATGCCATCGGAGACGCCATCGACGGCCCGATGCTGGCCCACAAAGCCGAAGACGAAGGCATGGCAGTTGCCGATGTGATCGCCGGTAAGCACGGCCACGTTAACTATGATGTAATCCCTGGTGTGATATACACCACACCCGAGGTTGCAGCTGTCGGCAAAACCGAAGCTCAGCTGAAGGAAGAAGGCCGCAAGTACAAAGTCGGCAAGTTCCCCTTCATGGGCAACGCCCGCGCCAAGGCCGTGTTCCAGGGCGATGGCTTTGTGAAGCTGATCGTGGATGCTGAAACAGACCGCATTTTGGGCTGCCACATCATCGGCCCGGCAGCCGGTGACCTGATCCACGAGGTCTGCGTAGCGATGGAATTTGGTGCTTCGGCCCAGGATCTGGCGCTGACCTGCCACGCCCACCCGACCTATTCGGAAGCCGTGCGCGAAGCCGCTCTGGCCTGTGGCGACGGCGCGATTCACGCCTAAAAGATTGGACTGGCCGGAGTGGGATGAAGACCCCGGCCAGTCCTTCCTGTCCCTTTCAAATACTGGGACAGGCGCGAGTGGTGGGCGCAAGGGGCGCAGCCCGCTCACACCTGTAATACGAAGGCCGCCAGCGCTTCCGTCGAACTTTATTTAATAAAATTTTAGTTGGTCAGCATCCGTAGGCCCTGCGTCACATCCGTGCGCACGGCCAAGCGCAAGGCCGGCTCGTCTCCGGCCCGCAAAGCATCAACAATATCACGGTGATGGCGCGGGGATTCACTGCGCCCGAGCCGCCCATAAAGCGCCCGCATCGTCGGCCCCAGTTGCAGCCAGACCGTTTCAGTCAGGGCCAGCATCGCAGGCGCCTGCGCCCGCAGGTACAGCGTGCGGTGAAAATCCAGATTGCTACGGATATAGCCCACAGCATCGTTGCGGCTGACAACCTCGGAAATGGTCACATTGATCGCCTGCAACCGTTCGATCAGCGCCATATGGGCACGGGGCAACGCGCGCGAGGCCAGCTCGGTCTCCAACAGGGCACGCAGCGCCGCCAGCTCTTCGATCCGTTCATTGGACAGCTCAGGCGTGGTTACCCGGCCCGAAGGCGACATCGACAATGCGCCTTCGGCCACCAGCCTGCGCATTGCCTCTCGCACGGGTGTCATCGAAACATCGAACTGCTTGGCCACCCCACGCAAAGTCAGCGACGCACCCGGCGTCAGCTGGCCATGCATGATCATGGTGCGCAGGTGGCGATAGATCTGCTCGTGCGCGGCAGAGGTTCCATCACTGGAAAGAGGTTGGGTCAACATGGCTTGAATGTGATCACAAATTTGACCAGCGTCAATCCGCGAAACGCCAGCGATGCAGTCCCGCCCCTTGTTCGTGCAGCCAGCGCCGATGAACTGCGTAATCAGGACAGAGCCGCTCTACCACGGCCCAGAACGCTGCTGAGTGGTTCATTTCCTGCAAATGGGCGACCTCATGCGCGGCGACGTAGTCCAGCACCTCACAGGGCGCCATAATCAGCCGCCACGAGTAGCTCAGGTTCCCGGTCGAAGAACACGAGCCCCAGCGGGACCGCGTATCGCGCAAAGTCAGCTTGCAGTAGGGGCGGCCAAGCATCGCAGCATATTTATCCGAGGCCGCCGCCAAACGGTCCCGCGCGGCCAGCTTAAGAAAGGCCTCTACCCGTTTGCCCGGGCGGCTTGCCGACACAGGCACCAGGATTTCACCGTCCTCAACCCGCGCGCTGCGCACCTGATCCGGCATCACCGCATGCAAGGTGCCCTCAAACGGGACACGCGTGCCAAAATCCACGTGCACCTGATCCGGATGCGCCTTCAGATGTCCCCGAATCCAATCGGCCTTTTCATTGAGAAAGGCCAATCCGTCATCCAGCGGGGCGCGGGGCGGAAGTGTCAGCGTCACCCGCCCGTCAAGCTGCGATATGCGCAGGCTATAGCGCCGCGCGCGGCCAGAACGACGCAGGCGAATCTCCAACGGCGGATCACCGGGCAAAAAGGTGGACTTCGGGTCTGTGCGCATCGTCGGGCACCCTAACGTGCTGAGCCCCGGAATCCAGCCAATATTGGCGGAATTCTTGGCTGAACCCCAAAAGGGCTTTGACAGCCCCGGGCACTTGTGGCAGTTGGCATCGACTCCGCACTGATTGTGATTGATGTAAGAGGATCTCCATGCCCAAGGAAGAATGGGGCGTCAAACGCGTTTGCCCGACCACCGGAAAACGGTTCTATGACCTGAACAAAGACCCCGTCGTAAGCCCATACACCGGCGAGATCGTTAATCTGGATACCGGCAAAGGCCGTACCCTGGTTGCAGACAAATCCGACGCCAAAAGTGAACCCCAAGCCGAAGAGGCGCTGGTGGAAGGCGAAGACGTCCTGGATGATGCAGATACCGATCTGGATCTGGGCGATGACGTTCTGGACGATGACGCCGACGACGACGAGGTATCGCTGGAAGAAATTGCCGATGTCGCGTCCGAAGACGACGACAGCTAAAAAAGCTCTGGCGCGCGGGGGATTTATGCTTGAACTCCCCCGTGGGCTTCTCTAAATACGCCCGCACAGACGGCAACGTCTGACAAGGTAGGGGCCTTAGCTCAGTTGGGAGAGCGCTTGCATGGCATGCAAGAGGTCAGGGGTTCGACTCCCCTAGGCTCCACCATTTTTCTTTTCCCGCAGCGACAACCGATAAACCCATGATGGGTAAGTAAAATCGACGTTTCAAGCGGCGTTTCTACTCTCGCATACACACCCGCCAGAGCCCGCTGAAAAGGTCGTTTGGCTCATTTGAATGCGGTTGCAGTGAGCAATGACACAGAATTTCACCAACTGATCGCAGAGGCAGCAAAGAACTCTGCCCTGTCGCTTTCGGTCGCCCCGGTTGGCGCGTTGCTGTTTTCCGCCACGGTGAACCTCTATTCTGGCGTGCCGCAGGCCCGCCACAGGCTTGTGCAAGCCCATGAAGCCATCATGGAAGCCATTATTGGCCACGATCCCAAAACCGCGGAAAAGTGGATGGCCCGTCACATACGTGACTTCCGTACGGGCTATGAAATTCTTGGGGTTGATATGCACGCACCGATCACCCTTCACCCGCGCGCATTGGAAGTCATGCAATCAAGCTAGGCGCGGCGGTTCGCACCGCCCCCCGGCAATATCGCGAAACACCTTGAGCCGGTTCCCCCCGCGCCTTACATCTGGCCTTATCAGATTTTCCAAAGGCCCCATATGTTTGACCGTTTCACTGATGTCTTGTTGCGCCATTTCATTTTGTTGATGCTGGCCATTCTGGCGCTGGCGACCGTGCTTTTGTCAGCCTTCCCGATCGCACAGGCGCCCGGATATCACGACTTCGCGGATGTCTCGCATTGGCACGGTTTCACCGGCATGGGCGATATCCTGTCGAACTTTCCCTATGCGCTGGTCTCGGCCCTGCCGATCCTGCAGATTCTGCGTGGCCCGGTGCAGGCGCGCGAGCTTTACTATCTGGCGTTCTTTCTGGCCACAGGGACGGTTGCGATTACCTCCACCGCCTATCACCTTGATCCGCAAAACTTCACCGTGCTGCCTGACCGGATCATCATCATCATGTCGGGCATTTTCCTGATGGGCATCGCCATCACACCGCTGCTAAGCCACCGTCAGGCGCTCAGCGCCATGTACATCGGGGCGCTCTATGGCGTGCTGGGGCTGATGTGGTGGTATTATACCGCCGAACATGGCGTAGAGAGCTTCGGCCCCTATGCCTTTTGCCAAGTGTTCATCCTGCTGAGTGTGCTCTTGTTTGCCGTGATCCGGGTCCGGCGCGGGTTGCCCGCCAAGTATCTGTTCGCAGCGGTAGGGTTTTATGCGCTGTCAAAACCGCTCGAAGCCATGGACGTGCAGCTCTACGAAGCGCTCCACCACACGCTCAGCGGCCATACGCTGAAACATCTGGTGATCGTCCCTGCCGTGGTCATGGTGCATTTGCACATGCTTGCCGAACGCCGCGCCGAGGTGACCTGAATACCCCCCCCTGCCCACGCCACGGGTACGCGCGCCGGTCAGGACACTTCCGATGCCAAAGGTACGATCAGCGCGGCGGCGCGCCACGCCAAGCCCCCCGCACATCGTATGCATAGGATGTGCATGGGTTGTGCATCCCTTGTGTATGCCTAAATCAGCGCCCCGTTTTGCAGCCTGACCGTGCGGTCCATCCGCGCTGCAAGCTCCAGATTATGGGTGGCGATCAGCGCCGCCAGACCGGTCTCATGCACCAGATCCATCAGCGCGGCAAACACCGTGTCTGATGTTTCCGGGTCAAGGTTTCCGGTCGGCTCATCGGCCAACAGCAGTTTGGGCTTATTCGCCATCGCCCGGCAAAAGGCGACGCGTTGCTGCTCGCCACCTGACAGGGCTGCGGGGCGGTGATCGGCACGATGATCCACGCCGACTTTCGCCAACAAATCAAGGGCATAGGCACGGGCCTCGCGGTCCGCCACGCCATTGGCCAGCTGCGGCAGAACGATGTTCTCCAGCGCCGTGAATTCAGGCAGCAGGTGGTGAAACTGATAGACAAAACCAACATCATTGCGCCGGATCGCGGTGCGGCGGCGGTCTGACAATTGGTCCACCGCCTGACCTGAAATCTGCACCACACCACCGTCGGCCGTGTCCAGCAGACCCGCGATGTGCAACAGCGTCGATTTCCCCGCGCCCGAGGGCGCAACCATCGCCACGGCCTCGCCCGGTTGCACTTGCAAATCCACCCCGCGCAAAACCTCTACGGCGTTGGGCTTTCCTTTGCCGTAGGTCTTTGTAATAGCTTGTAAAACCAGCGTTGGATCACTCATAGCGCAGCGCCTCTACCGGGTTCATCCGGGCCGCGCGGCGGGCCGGGAAAATGGTGATAATGAATGACAATCCCAGCGATAACCCAACCGCAGACATCACGTCTGAAAGCTCTAGTACCGCGGGCAAACGATAGATGCCGCGGATGGAAGGATCCCAAACCCCGCCCCCCGATGCGCCGTTTACAAAGGCAAGGATCGGGTCGAAATAGACCGCGAACAGGCAGCCCAGGATCACGCCGAACCCGGTGCCCAGAATGCCAACCAAAGCGCCGCACAGGAAAAACACCCGCAACACCGACCCTTCGGTCAGCCCCACAGTGCGCAAAATGCCAATGTCGCGCCCCTTGTTTTTCACCAGCATCACAAGACCCGAGATGATGTTCATCGCCGCGATCAGCACCAGCACCGACATCAGCACGAACATCACCGTATCTTCCACATCCAGCGCTTTCAGGAAGCTGGAAGAGGCATCGCGCCATGTCCACAACAGGGCACGCTCACCGCCTGCCCGCAGCAGCGCGGTTGCATAGTCGTCCACCGCCTCAGGCTCTGTCACCATGACCTCAATTTCGTCGGCCGCGCCTTCGCGGTTAAAAAAGCTCTGGGCCTCGGTAAAGGGCATGTAGACGCGCGTGCGGTCGATCTCGTATCGACCGGCCTGAAACACATAGACAACCTTGTAAGCCTTTGATCGGATTGAGGTTCCAAAGGCTGTCTTCACCCCATTGGGCGAAATCAGCTTGATCGTATCCCCAACCTGCACCCCCAGATTACGCGCCACGCCGGTGCCGATTGCGACGCCTTGTTGAAAGTCATCCAACGTGCCAAAGGACACTTCGGGCGCGGCAATACGAGGCACTTCGCGCAGGTCTTCAAGGGTGATGCCAAAGACCTCAACGCCCGCGTTGCGGCTGCGCAGATTGGCCATGACCTGCCCTTTTACCAAAGGCGCGGCGCGGGTGACGCCGTCGATCTCAGCAATGCGCGCCGCCATCTCCTGATAGTCGGCAATGGTGCGGGTGGTCTGACCCGCGTCGTTTACATAGACGCTGGAATAAACCGTCACATGGGCATTGGCGCCCAGAATTGTATCGACAAATTCAGCCCGAAACCCCGAGCGCACCGCCAGCGTGATAATCAGCGCAGCCACGGCAAGGGTGATGCCGATCAGGGAAATCCAGGTCATCACGCTGACCCCGCCCTCAGAGCGGCGCGCGCGCAGATATCGCCAAGCGATCATCCATTCAAAACGGGAAAAAGGGGCGGTCAATTCTTGTCCTTCCTTGGCTCGCGCTGACAGTGGCCATCCCACCCGTGCGCGTCAAGCGGTGGCGGCGGGTTTACGCCGCCAAAAGCCGCCGCACGGGCCATAACAGCAAAGACAGAAAAGCGGCCATGATCGCCCAGCCGCTAACAAAGCCCACAGCCGCACAAATAGCGCCATCCACGGTCAAGGGAAGCGCAGGTTTGAACGTATCCCATGTGCGCTGCGCCAGTTCGCTATCCGCGAAGTTCCACGGGGTCGACAGGCGCTGCACAACAGACTGCGCTTTCATGGTGTCATAGTCGGCCTGCAAGCGGTCATATCGCGCCAAAGTGGCGCCCATTGTATCGCGCAGGTCCTCTTTGAACGCGGTGCCTTCAAGCTGGGCCAGCGCCTCTTCGCGGCTTAGCCCGCGCATCTTGGCCGTCACGTCAAAGGCCACGGCCATGCCCCGCAGCTCATCCACAGCACCAGACAGACGTTGCAGATACTGTTGCGAAAATTCAGGGAATTGCGACAAGCCCGCCGCCCCCGACAGCCCGGCCGCCAATGTTAGGATACGCAGCATTTGGTCCTCTTAGGTGGTTCAGCAGGTCATGCCCGTTACCGGGCACCGATAATCATCAGGGGCGAACGTGCCAACACGCCCCCTAGCGCCGCGCGACAAGCGGCGCAGCATGTGACTTGAGCACCGGGCGCGCAGTGGGCCATTCGCCAGAGTGCCCACCGGACAATTCAGGGAAAATCGCTTCCAGCTCTGCCCGGATTTCCTCATCTTTTTCAAGAATGTAATTGCCGGGGTGAAAGCTTTCGGTGGTGACACCTTCGGCATAGATGATCTCGTGTTGATCAAACAGCAGATGAAGATAGGTGACCGTGTCGCGCGGGCTGCGGGCGATCGTATCGCCGTTGACAAGATGTTTGGCGGCGATCAGGACTTCGTCCTGCCCAAAATACAGCGGTGCGCGCCAGTCGCGGATCAAGAACCGATGTTGCGGCGATACCAATAGCGGGCGCCGGTTGCCAATCGCTCCTTTCGCAAAGTGGATCGGGGCGTGCTCGCCGCGGGCGTCCACCTCGCGGTTGCCGATCCAGCGGACCGGCTGCGGGCCATTGTCTTTGGTCACCACCAGATCGCCCACTTCAAGCGTTTCAATCTTTACCGTGCCATCAGGTGTTCGAATACGGACCCCGGGGGTAAAGCAGGTGATGCCCAATTCCTGAAGCGTGACGGGCTCTTCGATTGTGGTCCAGCTGGTCGACACCAGCACCGCATCCGTCAGCGTTGAACCATCCGTCGGGGTAAACACCTCGCGCCCGTCAGACAGATAAAAGGTGACGCCCGTGATCGTTTCGGTCGAGCCATCCGGGTACTGAACGGTGACCGTATCCCCGGTGTAAGAGGCCACGATATCCGTGTCGTCAATCGCATCCCGGCCCTGACGCCCCATCACCTCATCGCTGCGATGGTCGACAACATTCAGCTCAACAGCTTCCAGCTCCGTCCCCGCAGGGGGCGGATTATACGGATCCATCACGTAAAACGTGTCCGTATAGATGGTCACATTGTTCCCGTTTCCGGGGCCGTTTGGTGGAGGCATATTTTATGCTCGATTTACCGCCTCGCCCCGCCCAATCTTTTGTTGGATCAGGGCATTAGGTAGAATCTAGCACAACCTGACGCTGCGCGACAAGCCACACGGCGCAATTGTCAAGCGGCGTAGATGCTCACGACCTTCGCCACTGCGGCTTCGGGCGACAATTCTTCGCTTTCACCAGTACGGCGGCAGGTCAGTTCCACAACGCCGTTCTTCAACCCGCGCGGGCCAACGGTGATACGCCAAGGCAGACCGATCAGGTCCATCGTGGCGAACTTGCCACCGGCACGTTCCTTGCGATCATCATACAAAGGCTCAAGCCCCGCGTTGGTCAGTTGTTCATACAAAGCTTCACAAGCGCCATCGGCGGCCTCGTCACCCTGTTTCAGGTTCACGATACCACAGTGGAACGGGGTCACGCCTTCGGGCCAGATGATGCCCTTATCGTCATGGCTGGCTTCAATGATCGCGCCCAGCAGGCGGCTGACGCCAATGCCGTGGCTGCCCATTTCCACCGGAACCGGCTTGCCATCGGGGCCTTGCACGGTGGCGCCCATGGAGTCCGAATACTTGGTGCCGAAATAGAAGATCTGACCGACTTCGATCCCACGGGCGACGCGGCGGCGTTCCTCGGGGATTTCGTTGAACAGGGCTTCGTCGTGGGTTTCGTCGGTGCGGGCATAACGGCTGGTGAACTCCTCCAGCACGCCCTGACACTGCGCCACGTCATCATAGTCGATCTCGCGGTCACCAAAGGTCAGGTCGGTGACATCGCTGTCATAGAAGACCTCGGATTCACCGGTTTCGGCCAGCACAAGGAATTCATGCGTATAGTCGCCGCCAATTGGCCCACCATCCGCGCGCATCGGGATCGCCTGCAGGCCCATGCGTTCATAGGCGCGCAGATAGCTGACCAGATGCCGGTTATAGGCATGCAGCGCGTCTTCTTTGGTCAGGTCAAAGGTATAACCGTCCTTCATCAGGAATTCACGCCCGCGCATCACGCCGAAACGGGGGCGGATCTCATCGCGAAATTTCCACTGGATATGATAGAGCGTCAGCGGCAGGTCTTTGTAGCTGCTGACATGGCTGCGGAAAATATCGGTGACCATCTCTTCGTTGGTCGGGCCGTACAGCATATCGCGGCCATGACGGTCGGTGATGCGCAGCATCTCTTCGCCGTAATCGTCATAGCGGCCGCTTTCACGCCACAGGTCGGCCGATTGCAGCGTGGGCATCAACAGCGGGATATGACCCGCGCGCTGTTGTTCTTCGTGCACGATGTCTTCGATCTTGCGCAGAACCTTAAAGCCCAGCGGCAACCACGAATAAATTCCAGCCGCCTGCTGTTTGATCATGCCGGCACGCAACATATATCGGTGGCTGACGATTTGAGCCTCGGACGGCGTTTCTTTCAAAACGGGCAGGAAATAACGCGACAGACGCATGGGCAGCGGGCCTTTGGTTAGAAAACGTTCCGTCTTGCTTTATGGCAATGCGACCAGCCGAGCAAGCATCGCGCGCCCCTTGCATCACTTGGGGCCATGCGACATGACTGAGAAAAGCAATTTGCAGGAGGCGACATGGCATTGCCGGTACGCGATCAGATGAAATATTGGGGCGTTGCGGGCGCGGTGCTCATGGCGCTGCTGTGGGTTCTGGGCGATGTGATCCTGCCTTTTGTGGTGGGCATGGCCATTGCCTATTGTCTTGACCCAATCGCCGACTGGCTGGAGGACCACGGGTTCTCGCGCGTTTGGGCGACGGTCACGATCACCTTCTTTGCGTTGCTGATCTTTGTCGCCGCCGCCCTTCTGGTTTTGCCGATGCTGATCGAACAGGCCTTGGCGCTGGTCAATGTTGCACCGCAGGCGGCGCAGGAATTGCAGGCCTATCTGACGGAACGCTTCCCGGCGCTTCAGGATGAAAACTCGACCATTCGCCAATCGCTGGTCTCGCTGGGTGACACCATTCAGGCGCGCGGCGGAGAGCTGCTGAATACGGTGCTGAACTCTGCGATGAGCGTCATCAACGTCGTCATGCTGATCGTGCTTGTGCCGGTGATCACTTTCTATCTGCTGATGGACTGGGACCGCATGGTGGCCGAGATCAACAAGCTTTTGCCGCTGGATCACGCCCCCGCCATCCGTCATGTGGCCAAAGAGGTGGATAAAACGCTTGCGGCTTTCATCCGGGGCCAAGGCACCGTCTGCCTGATCATGGGCACGCTTTATGCCGTGTCCCTGATGCTGGTCGGTTTGCAGTTCGGGCTGGTTGTCGGTTTCTTCTCGGGCATCATTGCGTTCATCCCTTACGTCAGCTCGATCCTGGGGGGCGTTCTGGCCATCGGTTTGGCTATTTTCCAGTTTTGGGGGGAGTGGCACATGATCGGACTGGTCGCTGCCATTTACATCGGCGGTCAAATCCTTGAGGGCAATTTCATCACCCCCAAGCTGGTAGGCGGCTCGGTCGGGCTGCACCCGGTGTGGCTGATCTTTTCGCTGACGGCCTTTGGCACGGTGTTTGGCTTTGTCGGCCTTATGGTGGCCGTGCCGATAGCCGCGTCTATCGGGGTGCTGCTGCGGTTCGGGCTACGCCAGTACCAGCAAGGGCGACTTTACAACGGCACCACCGGGCGACTGGTGCGCGAAGCCGAGACACAACCGGACACCGACGAGGCATAATGTCGGAACAGCTGACATTCGATTTGCCCCAGCGCACGGCGCAAGGGCGCGACGATTTCTTTGTGTCGCCTGCCAATGCGCTGGCCGTGGCGCAGATGGATGATTGGCAAAACTGGCCCCAGCGCAAATTGGTGCTGGTGGGCCCCGAAGGCGCGGGCAAAACCCATCTGACCCATGTCTGGGCGGATATCTGCGGTGCACGCGTCATCAACGGCGCCGACATTCTGACAACAGATGTCGCCAGTCTGGCTGGCGGCGGCGCTGTGGCGGTGGAAAACGCGGATCGCATCTTTGGCCCAAAATCCGAAGCCACGTTGTTTCACCTGCACAATCTTGTGCTGGCCGAGGGGGGCACGTTGCTGCTGACCGCGCGCGCGTCGCCGCGCCAATGGCCATTGGCCCTGCCCGATCTGAAAAGCCGGATGGAGGCCACCGCGACCGCCACGCTGGAGGCCCCCGATGATGCGTTACTGTCTGCCCTTCTGGTCAAGCTTTTCACCGACCGGCAACTGCAGGTGAACCCGACGCTGATTCCCTATCTGGTCGGACGGATGGAACGCTCTTTCGGCGACGCCCAGCGCCTTGTTGCAGCGCTGGACGCGGCCGCTCTGCGTGAAAACCGCGCAGTTACCCGAGGGTTGGCGGCACAGGTTCTGGACAATCTGAACCCGGATGGGTGATATAGCAGTCTCCCAACAGTTGATCGCACCATGACTCCGGCAGATTTCTTAAAATCCCCGCTTCCCACCCCCGTTGAATTGCCCGAGGCCCAGCGCACCGGCCCGAAACGTTTTGGCAATCGCGAGCTGAGCTGGCTAGGCTTTAACTGGCGTGTGCTGGAGGAAGCCTCAAACCCCGCCGTGCCATTGCTGGAGCGCGTACGGTTTGTGTCAATCTCGGCGACCAACCTTGACGAGTTTTACACCGTCCGCGTGGCCGGCCTGCGCGAGCTGGCCAACAAGGGAAACACCTCCCCTGCTGCGGACGGGCTGACCCCGGCTGAACAACTGGTGCTGATCAACAAAGACGCGCGTAAACTGTTGCAATCGCAACAAACCGTTTGGAACCAGCTGAAGCTTGAAATGGAAAAGGAAGGGATCACCATCCTGACCCGCGCCAAGCTGAACAAAGCTGACAAGGCCCACCTGCGCGACCATTTCATGAACCGGGTGTTTGCGGTGCTGTCGCCGCTGGCCATCGACCCGGCACACCCGTTTCCGTTTATCCCCAACACCGGCTTTTGTCTGGCCCTGCAGTTAGAGCGCGAACGCGATGGCGCGCCATTGCAGGCGCTGTTGCCGATTCCGCATCAGGTCGAGCGGTTCATCGCCCTGCCCTCAAAATCCGGCAAGCGGCGTTTTCTGCCGATGGAAGAGCTGTTGCTGATCCATGTGGGGCAGCTGTTCCCGGGCTATAAGGCCACCGGCAGCTGCACCTTCCGGGTGCTGCGCGACAGTGACCTGGAGGTTGAAGAAGAAGCCGAAGATCTGGTCCGCGAATTTGAAGTCGCCCTGAAACGTCGCCGTCGCGGCGAGGTCGTGCGTCTGAAAATCTCGTCCGGGGCCCCCGAAGAACTGCGTCAGGTGATTATTGACGAGCTGATGATCACCGAGGCCGAGGTGGTCGAAATTCGGGGGCTGATCGGCGTGTCAGACCTTTCGGAACTGGTTCTGGATGACCGGCGTGATCTGCTGTGGCGCAAGTTTACCCCGCGCGTGCCAGAACGGGTGCAGGACCACGAAGGCGATATGTTCGCGGCGATCCGGCAGAAAGACATGTTGCTGCATCACCCCTATGAAAGCTTCGATATGGTGGTGCGCTTCCTGCAACAGGCCGCGCGCGACCCGGATGTGGTTGCGATCAAACAAACGCTTTATCGCACCTCGGAAAACAGCCCGATCGTTTCGGCCCTGTGCGAAGCCGCCGAAGATGGCAAATCGGTCACCGCGCTTGTCGAGCTGAAGGCCCGGTTCGACGAAGCCGCCAACATCCGCCAATCGCGCCGTCTGGAACGTGCGGGGGCGCATGTGATTTACGGTTTCATAAACTATAAGACCCACGCCAAGATCAGCACCGTGGTGCGGCGCGAGGGCGATCAGCTGGTGACCTATACCCATTACGGCACCGGCAACTATCACCCGATTACTGCCAAGGTTTACACAGACCTGTCGTTCTTTACCTGCGACCCAGCACTGGGGCGCGACGCCACCAAAGTGTTCAACTATGTTGGTGGCTACGCCGAGCCAGAAGGGCTGGAAAACCTGTCGATCTCACCCCTGACACTGAAATCCACGCTGATCGACAACATCCGCCGCGAAGCTGAATTCGCCCGTCAGGGCAAACCGGCTGAGATTTGGTCCAAGGCGAACTCGCTGATCGAACCTGATGTGATTGATGCGCTTTATGAGGCCAGTCAGGCCGGGGTGAAGATCAATCTGGTGATCCGCGGCATTTGCGGCCTGCGCCCCGGCATCAAGGGGCTGTCAGAAAACATCCGCGTCAAATCTATCGTCGGGCGATTTCTGGAGCACTCCCGCATCGCCTGCTTTGGCAATGGCGCGGGCCTGCCGTCACAGAACGCCCGCGTTTACATCAGTTCCGCCGACTGGATGGGGCGCAACCTGAACCGCCGCATTGAGACGCTGGTGGAAATCCGCAACCCCACGGTCAAGGCGCAGATCGTCGATCAGGTGATGACTGCCAATCTGGCCGATCAGGCGCAAAGCTGGGTCATGAACCCTGACAACAGCTATACGCGCCATCCGTTCGAAGAAAACGCCTTTAACTGCCATCGTTTCTTCATGGAAAACCCATCGTTGTCGGGCCGTGGCACTGCTGGTGCGCAGGACGTGCCCAAACTGGCGCGTCCCAACGATTGACCTCGTCCCCCAAACAGGGGAAAGATGAACCAGAACTAACCGGGGAAGCGCCCATGGCGATGGATGGCAGCGAAGAATTTGGCCCCTTTGGCCGCCCGCTGTTTGACGACCCAGCCGCACGCGATTTGTCTCGTGTCGGCGTGGTCGACGTTGGATCGAACTCTGTTCGTTTGGTGGTGTTTGACGGTGCCGCGCGCAGCCCGGCCTATTTTTACAACGAAAAGCTGATGTGCATGTTGGGGGCGGGCCTGTCGGAAACCGGCCGCCTGAACCCCGAAGGGCGCGACCGCGCGCTGGCCGCGATGCAGCGATTTGCCGGTGTTGCCGAGGCCATCGGGGCGACGCCTCTGACCGTCGTCGCCACTGCCGCGATGCGCGACGCCGAAGACGGCCCCGAATTTCAGCGCATTGTTGAAGAACTGACCGGCCTGAAGGTCTGGGTCATTGATGGCCGCGAAGAGGCCCGGCTATCGGCGCAGGGCGTGCTGTTGGGCTGGCCCGGCGCGGAAGGCTTGGTATGCGATATTGGCGGCTCGTCGCTGGAACTGGCCGAGCTGGCCAGTGGCGAGGTCGGCAAGCGTGTGACTTCGAACCTTGGGCCGCTGAAACTGCGCGATGTGAAGGGCGGACAAAAAGGGCTCAAGCGCTATATCGCTGAAACCATTGACGATCTGGCCGCACAGATGGGCACCGGCCACAAGCGGCTGTACCTTGTGGGGGGCTCGTGGCGGGCCATCGCGCGTCTGGATATGGAACGCCGTGGCTATCCGCTGTTGGTGCAGCACGAATACCAGATGACCCGCAAGTCGATCATCGACACGATCAAATGGATGGAGGAACAGGGCCCTGAGACCCTGCGCGCCCGTACCTCTATTTCTGCCACCCGGATGGCGCTCTTGCCGATTGCGGGCCAAGTGCTGAAACAACTGGTGCGCACGCTGAAACCAGCCGAGATATTCGTGTCGTCCTACGGGATCCGCGAGGGGATGCTCTATGAACAAATGCCGCAGGTTCTGCGGGAACGCGACCCCCTGATCGAGGCCTGTCGCTTTGCCGAGGCAAGCTCATCCCGCGTGCCTGGATTTGGGCGCAAGCTTTATGATTTCGTCCTGCCGCTTTTTGGCAGTGCACGCACAGACCAGAAGCGCCTGATCAAAGCCGCCTGCCTGCTGCACGACACCGCCTGGCGCGCCCATCCCGATTACCGGCACGAAGTGTGTTTTGACAATGCCACCCGCGCCAATCTGGGGGGGCTGAACCACCCCGGACGGGTGTTTCTGGGCGTTGCTTTGCTGCACCGCTACAAGAACTCGCGCGCGGGCAGCCGGCTGGAGCCGCTGTTCGATCTTCTGGATGCGCGTCAACTGAAAGAAGCCGAGGTACTGGGCAAAGCCATGCGTCTGGGCGCAATGTTTACCAGCCCGACCCATGACGCGCTGCCGCAGATAAAACTGTATCCCAAGAAGGGCCTGCTTGAGGTCAAAGTGCCCGCCCATGCGGATGCATTGTTCGGGGAAGTGGCCGAAGCACGCATGGTATCGCTGTGTAAATCGCTGGGCGTTGAGCCGGTACTCAAACGCAAACGCCGCTAGATTTCGATCTCGCCTTCCGGTTCGATCTCCATTTCCTGCGGGGTTTTGCGGCGAATGATGATATCGCCGTTGGGCATGATTTCCGGCAGGTGATAGGCGTTAAAGTCGTCGACCAGTTCCAGCAGTTCCTGCATCGCCGGGCCGACCTGACCCGCCAGATCACGCAGCGCCGGTTCCATTTCCTGCGCCAGGCCTTCGACCTCGTCGCCCAGCCCTTCCATCAACAGCTTCAGCCCCTCCCCCAACAGGTCAAGACCTTCGCTCATCTCAGTGGGGTCGGAACTTTCCTGTGCCATGGCAACGGGGGCCAATGGCAGTGACAACAGGGCAACAAGGCTATACGCGGCAAAATGTTTCATGCCTTTTATATAAGCACATCAATGTAACAATTGAAGGTGTCAAAGCTCTATATCCAGCGTCACCGGGAAGTGATCCGAGGCCGTCAGCAAGGCCTCGCGCAGTTCCGGTACCTGATAACAGGCGACGTCATCGAAGGGATGCCAGATGCGCCATACGGGACGTTTGGCGCGCAGATCTTCGGACACCATGACATAGTCCAAAAGCGCCGAAAGATAGCGTTTTTTATGCGCCAGATAAAAGCGCGCCGTCACCGGTTGCGCGGCAATACGGCCCAGCAACGCCTGATGGGCGTGCGGATCGAACAGACGGCGCGCGGGGTCGGCCTGTTCACCGCCCAGCACGATCTCGACACCGGATCGGCCAAACAGCTTTTCGTATTCATCAAGGCCGGGGCCATCGTTGAAATCGCCCAGCACAATCAGCGGATCCCCCGCATCCAGATGATGTTCAACCCGTTGGCGCAGCCAAATGCATTGCGCCAGCTGCTTGCGGCGGTTCTGAATCGACAGGCGGGTTGCCTCGGCGTCGTTGCGGGCACCGTGGGGCGCCTTGGACTTGGCATGCACCCCGATCATGCGCAGCCGGTTGCCGGCGGCGGTTTCCACCTCCAGTTCCAGCGGAGGTTTGGAAAACCGTATCAGATCAGGCGCGGCATCTACATCCAGATCCCAGCGGAACACGCTGTCAAAGCGGGGCGCATCACGGGCGCCTTTCTTGCCGGTTTCATGTCCCAGCGGGTCATGGCGCGGGGTAAGCTTGGTGGGGTCATACAACAGCGCGATTTCCTGCTGCGTGTGGTTTTCAAACCCAATGATGGCGCGGTTGGCGCGCAGGCCCATGGTCTGTGCAAAGTTTTCCAGCGCGGGCACGGTGGCGCGGCGACCATTGTGATCGGGGGCTTCGATGATCATCACCGCATCGGCATCCAGCGCGGTGAACACAATCCCCAAGGCCTCGGTCTGCTGGGCCTTGGTCACGTCATGGCGGCTGGACCAGCTGTCATCGTCAATCAGGCCCCCCGCATCGTCGAACAGGGTATTGAACCATTCGACATTATACGTCGCGATCCTCATGCGGCGCGCTCGGCCAGGATTTGCTCCCACGCGGCGTTGATGGCGATCAGACGGGTCTGCGCCAGTTTCACTGCCTCTTCGGGAACGCCGCGCGCGATCATCTGATCCGGGTGGGTTTCCCGTACCAAGCCGCGCCATGCCTTGCGGATGTCTTCCAGCGGCTGATCCGGGGCAACGCCCAGCACATCATAGGGGTCAGGTGCTGCATCCGGCACAAATCGTGCTTGCAACACGTTAAAGCAACGATCCCCCAGCCCGAAGATCTGCGACACCCGGCGCAGGTATTCCTGTTCGGCGGGGTGGTATTCCCCATCCGCCATGGCGATATGAAACAGCCCTTCCATCAGGTCAGTCAGCGGGCCGGTCTCGTCGCCAAACATGCGGCGGATACGTTGGGCGTAATCCTCAAAACCGGCGACGTCGCGCCGCGCCATGTTGAACACTTTGGCGGCGTTTTCGGTTTCCGACTGCGGGATGGTGAAAACTTCACGAAAGGCGGTGACTTCATCGCGGGTAACGTGGCCGTCGGCTTTGGCCATCTTGGCCCCCAGTGCAATCACAGCAATGGTAAAGCCAACGCTGCGTTCAGGCGGCGTACGCAAAGCATCAAACACCTGCGCAAGGCTTTCACCATTGGCAAGGGCCGAGACAGCTTCTGCGATGCGAGACCAGACCGACATGTGGGCACCCTAGGCCCCATTTGAAATCTTTTACAGGGGATTTTGCGAATTCTCTTGACCCTGCGTCGGTCAATCCCATCTGAAACACTAAGACAAATCCAGGGGGACTAATGTTACTGCGCGCTGTAGACCGATTTTTCAAACACGATGCCGCCGGAGGCGTGTTGTTGATGCTATCGGCCATTGCCGCGTTGGCAGTGGCAAACTCGTCTCTTTTTCCGTTCTATGACGGGGCCTTGGGCGCCAAGCTGGCGGTCACCCTGAACGGTGATGGGCTGCAAAAACCGCTGATCCTGTGGATCAATGACGGGTTGATGGCGATTTTCTTTTTTCTGATCGGGCTAGAGCTGAAACGAGAAATCCTTGAAGGCAATCTGAAGAACCCACGCGATGTGGTTCTGCCCGCCGTAGCAGCGGCGGGGGGCATGGCCGTGCCCGCCCTGATTTACGCGGCGCTGAACTGGGGCTCGCCCGAGACCCTGCGCGGCTGGGCGATCCCCGCGGCAACAGATATCGCCTTTGCGCTGGGCGTGTTGGCCCTGTTGGGCAATCGTGTGCCGGTGGCGCTCAAGGTGTTCCTGCTGACACTGGCCATTCTGGACGACCTTGGCGCGATCATCGTGATTGCCTTGTTCTATACTGCCGAACTTAAGGTGGATTACCTGTTGCTGGCGCTGCTGCCCATTGCCGGGTTGGCGTGGCGCAATTTCACAGGGCAACACCGCATGGCGCCGTCGTTGTTGCTGGGTTTGGTTTTGTGGGTCCTGGTGCTGAAGTCCGGCGTCCACGCGACGCTGGCCGGGGTGATCACTGCCTTCTTTATCCCGATGACCGACAAATGGGGCAAGTCCCCCCTGCACGCGCTTGAACACGGGCTGACGCCCTATGTTTTGTACCTGATCGTACCTGTCTTTGCCTTTGCGAACGCGGGTGTTGTGCTGGCTGGCTTGTCCGTAAGCGACCTGTTCACCCCCCTGCCCCTTGGCATCGCCGCCGGGATGATACTGGGCAAACAGCTGGGCGTCTTTGGCATCACATGGCTGGCCGTGAAGGCCGGGCTGGGCCAATTGCCACACGGTGTCACTTGGCTGCATCTTTACGGCCTGTCCTGCCTTGCGGGTATTGGGTTTACCATGTCGCTGTTCATTGGCTCGCTCAGCTTTGGCGACCCGGCACTGATGAACCAGGTGCGCCTGGGCGTGCTCAGCGGCTCGCTGATCTCGGCCCTGATCGGCTTTGGGGTACTGATGCTGGCCGCGCGGCCCCAAGAGGAACCCGCCCCCGCCTAACCGCGCAACGCCTTACGCCCTGTCGGTGTGTCGATCACCGCTGACAGGGCAGCACGTGGCTTGGACAGGAACTGGATGCGGGGCGCGTCCAGAAACGGGGATAGCAGCTGGTCTAGGTCTTTGGCGCGTGGATGTGCCAAGGACAGCTCCACCAAATGGCACCCCGAGTCGGGCAAGTTTGGCGCAGGGTGCGGGCAATCCCATTGGATCAGCGCTGGAAACAGCCCGTCAAACGGCAGTAACCCGTTGTCTGGCACCGCCATGCGCCAGCGTAAATCCCCACGTTGCAGAGCGAGGACGCGGCCTGCCCCGGGCGGAAGGGCAGCCAGCGCCGTATCAATATCGTCGCACCGCAACACCCAGCTGGTCAGGCGTGGTGGGCCACTGACCTGATCCAAGCCAAACCAGCGCGCCCGATCCGGCGCGGGCGCTTCTGGGTCAACAGTGATCACTTCCAGATATTCGTGCGGAGCAAGTCCCAACAGGCGATTATGGGTGCCCATCACCGGGTGCTTGCCTCCCGGGGCCAATTCTACGCCTAACGAGGCTTCCACCCAAGCTGTGCCAGCGTCAAGATCGGGTGCCGTGACGGCCAAATGATCAAAAGTCAACGTGGTCATCAACGGACCCTAGCCAGCACAGTTTCAAAAAGAAAGCCCCCCACGCGATCCGCGCAGGGGGCAAGAAAGGGCGACGCGTTTTCTGTGTTCCAGAAACCTACGTCGTCGATGTTTAGCTGCGGCTATCGCGGACCAGTTTCAGGATATCCTGCGCGGCCTCGGGAATGTTGGTGCCCGGACCAAAGATCGCGGAAACGCCGTTGTCATAGAGATACTGGTAATCCTGCTGCGGGATCACACCGCCACAGATCACAAGGATATCCTCGGCCCCGGCGTCCTTCAGGGCCTGCACCAGCTTGGGCGCCAGTGTCTTATGACCCGCAGCCTGCGAACTGATGCCAACGATATGCACGTCATTGTCGACAGCGTCCTGCGCGGCTTCCTCGGGGGTTTGGAACAGCGGGCCTACGTCGACGTCAAAACCGATATCCGCAAAGGCGGTGGCAATGACCTTGGCGCCGCGGTCGTGACCGTCCTGCCCCATTTTCACCACCAGCATACGCGGGCGGCGGCCCTCTTCTTCGGCGAAATCTTCCACCGATTTCTGGATCGCGGCGAAGCCTTCGTCGCCTTCATAGGCGGCGCCGTAAACGCCTGCCAATGTCTTCACCTCGGCGCGATGGCGGCCGAACGCATCTTCCATAGCCATGCTGATTTCTCCGACAGTTGCACGGGCGCGGGCGGCTTCCACAGCCAGACGCAGCAGGTTGCCCTCGCCGCTCTTTGCGCCTTCCGACAAAGCGGCCAGCGCGGCGTCACACGCCGCCTGATCACGCTCTGCACGGGTTTTGTTGATGCGCGCGACCTGAGATTCGCGCACCGCCACGTTGTCGACATCCAGAATGTCGATCTCGTCTTCTTTTTCCAGACGGAACTTGTTGACGCCGACGATCACCTCGTCGCCGCGATCAACCGAGGCCTGATACTTGGCCGCGGCTTCTTCGATCCGCAGCTTGGGCATGCCGCTGGCCACAGCCTTGGTCATGCCGCCCATCTCGTCGATCTCAGCGATGATCTTACGCGCCGCTTCGACCAGCTCGTTGGTCAGGCTTTCGATGTAATACGAGCCCGCCAGCGGATCGACGACCTTGGTGACCTTGGTTTCGTTCTGCAAGATCAGCTGGGTGTTGCGTGCAATCCGGGCCGAGAATTCGGTCGGTAGCGCAATGGCTTCGTCAAACGCGTTGGTGTGCAGCGACTGGGTGCCGCCCAACACGGCCGACATGGCCTCATAAGCCGTGCGGACCACGTTGTTATACGGGTCCTGTTCCTGCAGCGACACGCCCGAAGTCTGACAGTGCGTGCGCAACATCAGCGACTTGGGGTTCTTGGGTTCGAACTCGCTCATGATTTCGTGCCACAGGAAGCGCGCGGCGCGCAGCTTGGCGATCTCCATGAAGAAGTTCATGCCGATGGCGAAGAAGAACGACAGACGCCCGGCAAAGGCATCGACGTCCAGCCCGCAGCCCAGCGCTGCCTTGACGTATTCCTTGCCGTCGGCCAGCGTAAACGCCAGCTCCTGCACCAGATCGGCGCCCGCTTCCTGCATGTGGTAACCCGAGATCGAGATCGAGTTGAACTTCGGCATATCGGTCGAGGTATACTCGATGATGTCCGAAATGATCCGCATCGACGGCTCAGGCGGGTAGATATAGGTGTTGCGCACCATGAACTCTTTCAGAATGTCGTTCTGAATGGTGCCCGACAGCACAGAGCGATCGACGCCCTGCTCTTCGCCGGTGACAATGAAGTTCGCCAGGATCGGGATCACGGCGCCGTTCATCGTCATCGACACTGACACCTTGTCCAGCGGGATACCGTCAAACAGAACTTTCATATCCTCGACGCTGTCGATGGCCACGCCGGCTTTACCGACGTCGCCCACAACGCGGGGGTGGTCACTGTCATAGCCGCGGTGGGTGGCCAGATCGAAAGCCACCGAAACGCCCTGCTGACCGGCGGCCAGCGCCTTGCGGTAAAACGCGTTCGAAGCTTCGGCCGTCGAAAAGCCCGCATACTGACGGATCGTCCACGGACGCCCGGCATACATCGTCGCCTTGGGGCCACGGGTAAAGGGCGCCTGACCAGGAACCGAACCCATGTGATCATGGCCATCGGCATCGGCTTCAGTATAGAGCGGCTTAACCTCAATACCTTCGCGGGTGTTCCATGTCAGGTCATCCAGAGGCTTCCCGCGCAGTTCCTTCTCGGCCATCTTGGACCAGGAATTCAGCTTATCCGTCATCGGATCGTCCTTTCACTTTTCGTCATGGCGCCAGGATTTTCGCCCCAAGCAGCCTTCGCATTTTCCCGTATCCCGCCTATATGTTGGAGGTACGGAGGTGTCATGAAATTTGTATTGTCGTTTTTGACTGTGCTGGCGGGATTCACGCCGGCTTTGGCGCAGGCCACGGATGCAACCGCCCCCACACCGCTGGAAATCTGGCAGGAAGCGCCTGAAACCGTGTTTTCAGCGCAGGATACGGACCTTGCCGCGTTTGAATGGCTGGCGCGCCCCGTGGTTGTCTTTGCAGACTCACCCAATGACCCGCGTTTTGTGCAGCAAATGGACCTGCTGGCCGCCCTGCCCGAGGAATTGGCCGTGCGCGATGTTGTGGTGATCACCGATACTGATCCGGCAGCGATGTCATCCACACGCACCGCCCTGCGTCCGCGTGGGTTCATGCTGGCGCTGATCGCCAAAGACGGCACCGTGAACCTGCGCAAGCCGTTTCCGTGGGACGTGCGCGAGCTAAGCCGCGCCATCGACAAAATGCCGCTGCGCCAGCAGGAAATCCGCGACCGGCGCTGAACGACGGGATGGAGAAGCGGCATGCTCATGCGGCGGCTCCCTCATCCAGCATCCGAGCACCCAAATAGCCCGCACGCAGTTTCGCGATATCTTCCGCGTATTTTGCGTCCATTAAGGCGTCTTGGTCTTGCGTGAACATCGCGGGTTCAGGCAGCACGACGCCACGGGCGCGGTTGCGCTGGATGTGGCGGTCCAATTCCTTGTCGGCGATTTCGGCCTTGTGACGCCGGGCGCGGAAAATATAGGGGATGTCGGCGACACCCAGACCGATATTGGCCTCCCGGTTCAACGCTTCCAGACCGTCAGCATTCTGGCGCCCCAACGCCTTGGCAATGATGCCCAACTCTTTGTTGCGAAACCCTTCCTGCGTCCACAGGCAAATCTCGGCTTCGGGAAAGGCTTTCCGAACCCCCTGCACAAGGTCACACCAGCCCAACGGCTGCGTCGCAAGTTCATAGGAGATGTTGGAAAACAACGTTTCAGGCCGCTTGCGCAGCGCAAAGATATAGGCCGAACGCCAATAAGAACTATAACTGCGCAGCCCCATCACCACCCGTTTAGGTGCCCTGTCGAAATAGTCGGCATAGGTTTTCAACCGCCACGCCGCATTATCGTAAAGCTGCAAAATTGTAAGGTTGCGCTGCATTGTGCCCAGCATGTTCTCTTCCGAGATCAGCAAGGTCTTTAACCCGGACTCCTGAGCCTGATTCAGGCGGTCTTGCAGCGCGCCACGGGCAATAGCCGCCTCCAGAACAGAGCGCGAGTCGCCTTTGGCAAGCTGCTCTTGTCTGCCACAGATCGAGGAAAACCCCTCGATCTGTCGCACTTTTGCTGGCGTCCAGACCCCGGTCCCCTCGGCCCGCAACACAGCAGCGTTCTTCGACAACGTCTTTTCAAACGTGGTCGAGCCAGTGCGATGCGCGCCAAGATGCAGGATCAGGTCCATCTGGATGCCCGTTGATTGCCTTACTCGAATTCCATGATGATATCGTCCACCGCAAGGCTGTCACCCGCTGCGGCGTTGATCTTGGTCACCACGGCTTTCTTTTCGGCCCGCAGGATGTTTTCCATCTTCATTGCTTCGACGGTGCACAGCGCCTGACCTTCCTGAACTTCGTCGCCCACTTCGACGTCGACTTTCACGATCAGACCCGGCATCGGGCACAACAGCAGTTTCGAGGTATCCGGCGCCACCTTTTCAGGCATAAGCGCAGCCAGTTCAGCCTGACGCGGGGTGAAGACATTCACCACCATCTCAGCGCCGCGGGTGCGGATGCCAAAGCCGTTCGGCGTTTGCTCGACCTTCAGCACCAGCTTGGTGCCGTCGATGTCGATATGGGCAAGGCTGTGGCCCGGCACCCAATCCGACGAAACGCGCACGCTGTCGCCTTCGGCGAAAGTGATGGTTGAACCTTCCTGATCCGCATCCACGGTCACGGCAAAGCTTTCGTCCTGGGCGGTGACCACCCAATCATTGCCCACGCTGCGTTCATGGTTGTCCATGGTGCCCGAAATCCGCGCCCGGCGAATTTCAACGACGCGATACATTGCTGCCGCAGCCGCCGCCACTTTGCGCAGTGCGTCACCGGGCAGGCTCACACCCTGGAAACCCTCGGGGTATTCTTCTTCGATAAAGGCGGTGGTCATGTCGCCCGAGATGAACTTCGGATGATCCATCACGGCCGACAGGAATGGCAGGTTGTGGCCAATGCCTTCGACCTCAAAGCTGTCCAGCGCTACGCGCATGCTTTCAATCGCCGCTTCACGGGTCGGGGCCCATGTACACAGTTTGGCGATCATCGGGTCGTAATACATGCTGATCTCGCCGCCTTCATAGACGCCGGTATCGTTGCGTACGGCATGATCTCCAGCAGGCGCATCGCCCTGCCATTTGCCGTTTTCCAGCATAAGGCCAGCGGCCTGTTCTGCGGGCGGGCGGTACTTGGTCAGGCGGCCAATCGACGGCAGGAAACCGCGATACGGGTCTTCGGCGTACAGGCGGTTTTCAATTGCCCAGCCGTTGATCTGCACATCGTCCTGCGTGATGGTCAGCGGCTCGCCATTGGCAACGCGGATCATCTGCTCCACCAGATCAACACCGGTGATCAGCTCGGTCACGGGGTGTTCCACCTGCAAGCGGGTGTTCATCTCAAGGAAATAGAAATTCTTGTCGCCATCGACGATGAATTCCACGGTACCGGCGCTGGTGTACCCAACCGCCTTGGCCAGTGCGACCGACTGTTCGCCCATGGCTTTGCGGGTTTCAGGGTCCAGGAAGGGCGACGGGGCTTCTTCCACAACCTTCTGGTTACGACGCTGGATCGAGCATTCACGCTCGTTCAGGTAAATACCGTTACCATGCGCATCGCACAGAACCTGAATTTCAATGTGACGTGGCTGGGTGACGAATTTCTCGATAAAGATACGGTCGTCGCCAAAGCTGTTGGCGGCTTCATTCTTGGACGACTGGAAACCTTCGCGGGCTTCTTCGTCGTTCCAGGCGATCCGCATCCCTTTACCACCGCCACCGGCCGAGGCTTTGATCATCACCGGATAGCCAATCTCATTCGAGATTTTCACGGCCTCATCGGCGTCTTCGATCAGCCCCATGTAACCGGGCACGGTCGACACGTCTGCATCCTGCGCGATTTTCTTACTGGTGATCTTGTCACCCATGGCTTCAATCGCACCTTTGGGCGGGCCAACAAAGGCAACGCCAGCAGCTTCCAAGGCTTCGGCGAACTTGGAGTTCTCCGACAGGAAACCATAACCGGGGTGCACAGCCTGCGCGCCGGTCTGTTTGATCGCATCCATGACCTTGTCGATCACAATGTAAGACTGGTTTGCCGGGGGCGGGCCGATATGCACAGCCTCGTCTGCCATTTTCACATGCAGCGCGTTTTTGTCGGCATCCGAATAAATGGCCACCGTCTTGATGCCCATTTTCTTGGCCGTCTTCATCACACGGCAGGCAATTTCACCACGGTTGGCGATCAGGATCTTGTCGAACATTCAGTCCCCTCCAGCATTGGGCCGGGGCATGTTCGTCGCCCCCGCCGGATCACGAAAAAAGCCACCCGGACACGCGGTCCGGATGGCTTTTCGATAGTTTGATGCGGGTCGGATGACCCGCGCGTTTACGAAATCAGTTACACACGCCTGCGTCGTCGCACAGGGCACCGCCAGCTGCACCGATGGCTGCGCCAGCGGCGACATTTTCGCCCGTGGCATCTGCGATGAGCGCACCGGCAACGGCGCCCGCAAGCGCGCGCTCGCCGTCGTCTTCAAGACAGCCGGCAAGGGCAAGAACCATTGCAGGGATTGCGATGTATTTAAGCTTGGACATTGATCTGCTCCGCCTTCATGGGGGTTATATACCCCCCCAATATGGGGGCTTTGGGCCTTATTTGAAAGGCCACAGTCGTCTGCCAACGCCGCTTGGGCGGCAGATCGCCGATCAGATATCACCACTGAAAGGGCTGGTCTGACCCGGGAAAGGTCAGACCAGTAAGAAGGGGAAGGGTAACGGTTGTTGTATCGACCAGGCGTCCCACGACGCAAGCAAGACGCCCGCTCTGACCTGACAGTGCCGCAGGTCAGGCGCGTCGCAAAGCCCTTGGCGCCGTGCAGCGCGCGCTGGGCCGTTTTTTGCCCAAATACTGGTGATACAAGCAAAATCATGCCGATCATTCGCCCCCAAACACGTCCGGGAACGCGGCCCGGGCACGATCTATGTCGATGCGCAACAGCGCTTCATAGCTTTCAGGGTCGAACGGATCTTCGGCGGGGACAACCTCGCGGCCAAACAGCCAACTCAGCCGCCCGGCATCCAGATTACCGCGCTCAAACGGTTCGTCGCCAAAATGCTCCCACAGGGCCTGAATAAAGCCCGTGTCGGCGCGCCTGTCAGCAGGGCGGCGATCGGCGTAGCGCTCGCGTGCAATCAGGGCGGTGGCGCCCTTCTTGTTGTCGCGACGGATGGTAAATTGAAAATCTGTGCCGGGTAGACGGCTTGGAAAACCGCGATGCTTCAGCATGTTCCCTCCTGAACGGCAATACGGAGGGGGCCAGGGACGGGCCGCAAAGCCCGCCCCAAGGTTGTTTTAGTACTTGTTGTAGACCGGCTCCGAAACGACGGGCTCGGGCTCAACATAGATGATTTCTTCTTCTGCAGCGCAAGCAGCGGTGAAGGCGACCAGGCACACGGCCACGACGGTCTTGATGGTTTTCGACATGTCTCTCTCCTGTTCCATTTCTGGCCCCGCCGGTTCTGCCAATGCAACGACGGGATGGTACCAATACTGCGGGCACAATACTCAAGGCCCGACGGGATCATACCGCAGATCGGCTTGGAAGCATATGGAAAGATCGGGGGCTGAGGACGCTGTGGCGCGAAAGACGCAACCGCCCCAGCACCTAAGCTTTGCCACGCAACATATTGTAGAGTCATCAAAAACCCTCCCATATGCAGAGCCCGTCTTCGACACGGAAGGCCTCGAAAACCTGGGTGGCATGCGGCGCAGCTTCGCCGAAAGGCAACACACGGTCGCTGACTGAAATAACGATATGCGCCACCTGCTGGTCGCTGCCCTGCAATCGCGGCAGAACAAATTGATCGCACAGGTACTGTATATCATCGCCCAAAGCGGCCACATCTTCGGGCAGCAACCCGGGCGCGATAAAACGATACCGCGCGGTCACACCCGAAGCCCCTGGCGCATCCATGATCACATCATGATGGCTCAGCGCGCGGCCCGAGGGCACCTCGATGGCGGCCTGTGCGGCGGCAGGAAGCGCCATCAGCGCCAGATATGCGACCGCACGCTTCATGCGCCAGCCTCGGGGCGGCGGGCGATACAGTCAATTTCCACCAACGCGCCCACGGCCAGCGCGGTCACCCCCACAGTGGTGCGGGCCGGGCGGCGGTCTTCGGGAAAATAGGTCTGATAGGTGTCGTTGAACGCCGCATAGTCGCGTTCGAATTCGGTCAGAAAACAGCGGCACTGCACCACGTGGCTCAGATCAAGGCCCATTTCGGCCAGGATCAGCGCCAGATTGTCCATCACGCGCCGGGTCTGGGCCTCGATACCCTCGGGCAGAGGCGCATCGGGCGCCTCGGGGTCGGTGGGCATCTGGCCGGTCAGGATCACCCAACCGTCTGCTTCAACCGCATGGGAAAACGGCGCTACCGGGCGTGGCCCCTTCGCGAAGAGGTGAAATTCAGGCATGATCTTTCTCCTTTTCGATACGGGCATTGGCAGCCCAGCGGGCGCGGTTTTCAGGATGTTCCAGAACGCCCTTGATCACGTTCTGAACATAGTCGACTGGGAAGGTCCGGGCGAGGATGCGTCCTCCCGCCCGGACCAGTAGGTGCGATCCGTCCTCCTCGACCCGCACCACCGGCGAGAACCCGCGTTGACGCTGCATGGCGCGCCACAGGTCTTGCCGGATCAGATGAGCCAACCGGCCCTTGCGCCCTTTGGGCATACGCGTGGTGACCTCCACGTCGAAACGCGGCGGCAGCTGGCGCGCGATCGTCAGCGCGCCCTCTTCACGTTGCATATGCCACTTTGTGCGCATCGGCTGGCAGCCCTGGATTACAGCGGAATGTTGTCGTGCTTCTTCCAGGGGTTCTGCAGCTTCTTACCCCGCAGCGCGGCAAAGGCGCGGGCAACCCGGCGACGGGTCGAATGGGGCATGATCACCTCGTCGATGAAGCCACGTTCGGCTGCCACAAACGGGTTGGCGAAGCGGTCTTCATAGTCTTTGGTGTGCGCTGCGATTTTCTCTTCGTCGCCCAGATCGGCGCGATGGATGATCTCGGTCGCACCCTTGGCCCCCATCACCGCGATTTCAGCGGTCGGCCAGGCATAGTTGAAATCACCACGCAGGTGTTTGGACGCCATCACGTCATACGCCCCGCCGTAAGCCTTGCGGGTAATCACGGTAACCTTGGGCACGGTAGCTTCGCCATAGGCAAACAGCAGCTTCGCACCGTGCTTGATCACGCCACCATACTCCTGGCTGGTGCCGGGCAGGAAGCCGGGCACATCCACCAGCGTCAGGATCGGAATTTCAAACGCATCGCAGAAGCGCACGAAACGCGCGGCCTTGCGCGAGCTGTCAATGTCCAGACAACCAGCCAGAACCATCGGCTGGTTGGCGACAACGCCCACGGTCTGGCCTTCGATGCGCACGAAACCGGTCAGGATGTTCTTAGCGAAATCCTCCTGAATCTCGTAAAAATCGCCCTCATCGGCAACCTTGGTGATCAGCTCTTTCATGTCGTAAGGCTGGTTCGGGTTGTCGGGGATCAGCGTATCGAGGCTGTCTTCAACCCGGTCATGGGCATCAAAGAACGGGCGTACCGGGGGCTTTTCACGGTTGTTCAGCGGCAGGAAGTCCACCAGACGGCGAACCTCGGCCAGCGCCTCAACATCGTTTTCAAAGGCGCCGTCAGCGACCGAGGATTTCTTGGTATGGGTGCTTGCACCGCCCAGTTCCTCGGCGGTGACGACCTCGTTGGTGACGGTTTTCACAACGTCGGGGCCAGTCACAAACATATAGGACGTGTCTTTGACCATGAAGATAAAGTCGGTCATCGCGGGCGAATACACCGCGCCACCGGCGCAGGGGCCCATGATCACGCTGATCTGTGGCACGACGCCGGACGCCATAATGTTGCGCTGGAACACTTCGGCGTACCCGGCAAGCGAGGCCACACCTTCCTGAATCCGCGCCCCGCCTGAATCATTCAGGCCAATCACAGGCGCGCCGTTTTGCACCGCCATATCCTGAATTTTACAGATCTTCTGCGCGTGGGTTTCCGACAAAGAGCCGCCCAAAACGGTAAAGTCCTGACTGAACACATAAACCATACGGCCGTTGATCGTGCCCCAGCCGGTGATCACACCATCGCCCGCAACCTTTTGATTTTCCATACCGAAATCAGTACAGCGGTGCGACACGAACATGTCGAACTCTTCGAACGACCCTTCGTCAAGCAGCAGCTCGATCCGTTCGCGCGCGGTCAGTTTGCCCTTTTTGTGCTGGCTGTCGATGCGGCGCTGACCCCCGCCCAGACGGGCGGCTTCGCGGCGCTCTTCGAGCTCTTGCAGGATGTCTTTCATGTGACTCTCTCCCCATGCAGATTTGGGGCACACTAACCGCCGCACCGCAGAAACCAAAGCGAAATTCGGTATATTTGCAAACTGTTGGCAGGCTTAGCATAGCGAATTGCAAATTTGCTAATTTCTCAGCGACAGATTGCTGGACAGGCGTGCCGAGAAACCCTAATCCAAATCTATGCCCCTCGCGCCCCCACCCTTTGGCAAAGCGCCCCATATCCTGACTCTGGTCCTGATGGCCGGGCTCTCGGCGCTGTCGCTAAATATCTTTCTGCCGTCGCTGCCGGGGATGACCGCTTATTTCGAAACCGACTACCGCGTCATGCAACTGTCGGTCGCCGCTTATCTGGCCGTCAATGCGGTGCTGCAAATCTTCATCGGACCGATCTCGGACAAATACGGGCGCAGGCCTGTGGTTCTGGGATCAGTATCGCTGTTTTGCCTTGCCACCTTGGGGTGTCTGATCGCCCCAAACGCCTCGGTCTTCCTGTTGTGTCGAATGACGCAGGCCGTGGTAGCCGCCTGCATGGTTCTGTCGCGCGCCGTGGTGCGCGATACACATGATACCGAACAATCGGCCTCGATGATCGGCTATGTCACCATGGGCATGGCCGTGGTGCCGATGGTCGGCCCGGCCATTGGCGGACTATTGGACGAGGCCTTTGGCTGGCGGGCAAGCTTTGGGTTTTTGCTGGCCAGCGGGCTTGGGGTTTGGGCGCTGGTCTGGAAGGATCTGGGTGAAACCAAGGCCCCATCAGACCTGTCCCTTGCCGCCCAGTTTCGCGAATACCCCGAATTGCTGTCCTCGCGCCGGTTTTGGGGCTACGCCGGGGTGGCCGGGCTGATATCGGGCGCCTTCTTCGCCTTTTTGGGCGGTGCGCCTTATGTGGGGGAAAACGTGTTCCAACTATCGCCCGCACAGCTTGGCCTGTATTTTTCGACCAGTGCGATGGGGTATATCATGGGGAATTTTCTGTCCGGGCGCTATTCGGCGCGGATCGGGATCAACCCGATGATCGTGATGGGTACGCTGATCACGACCGCGGGCTTGGCCGCCAGCCTGCTCCTGTTCCTGATAGGCGCCACCCACCCGATCGCCTTCTTTGGCTTTATGGTCCCGCTGGGGCTGGGCAATGGGCTGGTGATGCCCAACGCCACGGCGGGTGCGCTGTCGGTGCGCCCGCATCTGGCGGGCACCGCCAGCGGGCTGGGCGGGGCGATCATCATTGGGGGTGGCGCCGGATTGTCCGCGCTGGCTGGCGCCCTGCTGTCTCCTGGCACCGGGATTTACCCGCTGTTGCTGATCATGCTGGCCACCTCTGCCGCGTCGATCCTGTGCATGCTTTATGTGCTGAAAGTCGACCGTGTGATGCGCGACCGCTAAAAACACGCGTGCCTTTGGCAGCGGCTTGCCGTAAGTTTGCAAATACTAATCCGGATTTATGCAAAGTCGCGAAGGCCCTCATGGCAAATCAAAAACTCTATGCTGGCGTCAAACTGCGCGAGACACGCACCCGCCTTGGACTAACGCAAAAGGATTTCGCCGCCAAGCTGGGCGTCTCGCTGCCCTATCTGAACCAGATGGAAAACAACAACCGACCAGTATCGACCAGCGTGGTGCTGGCGCTGGCACAAGAGTTCGGCTTTGACGTAACTGAACTGTCCTCGGGCGATGCGGAACGCGTGGTCGCCGACATGCGCGAGGCTCTGGCCGACCCGGTCTTTGGCGATACCACGCCGCCGCTGGCCGATCTGCGACTGGCCGCCTCCAACGCCCCTGCCCTTGCGCGCGCCTTTCTGGATCTTCACCGCGCCTATCGCCAAACCCATGAACGGCTGGCCTCGCTGGACGAAGCTCTGGGGCGCGAAGACGCCCGCGTCCAGCCCAGCGCCTGGGAAGAAGTGCGCGATTTTTTCCACTATTGCGACAATTACATTGATGCCGTCGACCGCGCCGCAGAACATTTCATCTGCCCCAAAGGCGAACGGCTTGATCCCTACATCACCGCCAAAGAGGCGCTGGAACGCGGAGGCGTCACCGTCACCCGGCTCCCCGATGCGCCCTTACGGCAGTATGATCCCGCCAGCCGAACCCTGACGCTCTCGGCCAGCGCAGACCCGGCCACCCAGCGCTTTCAACTGCTGCATCAGGTCGCCCTGCTGACTCAGGCCGACCTGCTGGATGCCACGCTGGATTTCGCCCGGTTCCAAAGCGACGAAGCCCGCGCGATTGCCCGTATCGGGCTGGCCAACTATTTCGCCGGGGCGGCCATGCTGCCCTATCGCGCTTTTCTGGAGGCCGCGCGCGACACCCGGCACGATCTGGAGCGACTGGCCGACCTGTTCGGCGCCTCGCTGGAACAGGTCGCGCACCGGCTGTCCACCTTGCAACGCCCGGGCGCCAAGGGCGTGCCGTTCTTCTTTGCGCGGGTCGATCAGGCCGGTACGATCACCAAGCGCCACTCTGCCACCAAGCTGCAATTCGCCCGTTTCGGCGGTGCCTGCCCGCTATGGAACGCCCACCACGCTTTCGAAGCCCCCGGCAAGTTTTTGCGCCAACTGGCCGAAACACCAGATGGGGCGCGGTACTTCTGTCTGGCGCATGACATCACTAAACCAGGGGGGGCCTGGGGCGCGCCCCGGCGGCGTTTCGCGATTGGATTGGGGTGTGAAGTCCGCCATGCCAGCCAGATCGTCTATGCCGATGATCTGGATGTCGGGCGCGACGCGGCCTACGAGCCGATCGGCATTTCCTGCCGGATATGCGAGCGGCACAACTGTCACCAGCGCGCCGTCCCGCCCCTTGAGCGCAGATTGGGCATCGACCCCGACAAGCGCGGCATCCTGCCCTATGAGATCGCGGATTAAGCGGTCTGCGCCGCCGAGATCAGCTGAGCAATCTCATCCTTCAGCGCCATACGTTGCTTACGCAACTCTCCTTCGTGCAACTGCTCCGTCGGCTCGACGTTGGTTTCGGCGCGATGGATGGCCCGGTTCACCTCGTGATACTGATCAAACAGCTTGGCGAAATGCGCATCCGAGACCTTCAGCTCGCGCATGATCTCCACCTTGTCCGGGAATTCTTCGATCAGTTCATGGGGCGTATTCGACATTGGCGGTTTCCTTCCTTCTTAAAGCAAACCAAGCCTACTGCCGCCCTCACCCGGCGACATTGACGCGGATCAAACGCGCCGGGGCAAACCCTTGTTTTTCGTGACATGAAACGCAATTTGTGCAAGTTTCGCGCATTAGTTCAGGAAACGGGTTACGCGCAATGGTACAAATTTCAAACTACGTCGATGACGTAAATTCAGTTCAGGGCGATCTTAGCGGCATTGCCGGCACAACCGGAACGATTGACACCGTTCTGGACGTCGCGCTGGACGTATTGGAACTCCCCGGAGAAATCGAAGACCTTCTGCGCGAGCGCGCCGATGCGATTGATCTGCCCAACTCTGTGGTGAACCTTTTGGGGGCCGCGCCTTTCGGCATCGGCACCGCCATCACCCAGCTCAACAATATCGCCAATACCGTCTCGGGCACCGTCGACGATCAGGCCGATGTGATGGGAGTGCTGGATGACGCATGGGCGCCCACCCGCAGCGTTGTCGACAATATGTCAACGTTTCTGGGCACGGTGAACACCAGCGTTCAGGGATTGCTGACGCTGAATTCCGACCGGGTAACCGAGGCCGACCTTCTGGTCGACAGCCTGGGCGATCAGGAAATCTATTCAGGCTCGGAACTGGCCAGCCGCATGCAGGACTATTCCGACATCGCGGATTCCTGGATCACCACGCGCGATGCGCTGATGGCCCCGGTGAACGCCGCGATCAGCGCGATTCAAGGCACCGTTGATGACATTGATGCACTGGTGCCCAGCCTCAGCTCGATCACCAGCACGCTGAACTCGGCCCTGGCGGTCTTTGACGCGGCCGCCGACATCGCAAATTCGATCAAAAACGCGCTGGACGTTGATATCTACATCCCGCCCTTTGGCCCGACGATCAACATCCTAGATATCATCGAAACCGTGGCCGATCTGGGCAGCCTGATCCTGGGCATTGTCGAAGATTTCGTGATCGACGTTCTGGCTGCTTTGGGCATCAACATCAACGCCGTGTTCGACACGATCGCCAGCCAGATGACCGCGATCATGGACCCCATCTTTGACGTGCTGGACGATATCCAAAGCGCCGCAACCGCCCTTCTGGGGGATGTGGCCGGGGCAGTCGGAGATCTGCAAACCGCGCTGGACAACCTGTTGGCAGGTGCCACCAGCGTCGCACAAGAGGCAGCCCTGTTTGAAAACATCATTGTCGGGGACGCAGGGGATACCACGACCGTGGCGGATGACATCACCGGCACCACGACCGAAGATGCAATCTTTGGCCTTAACAGCAATGACACGCTGAACGGCGGCGGCGGCAATGATTTCCTGTTTGGCGGCGCAGATGGCGATGTGCTGATTGGCGGCGGCGGCAATGACGAAATGTTCGGCGGCACCGGCGAAGATTTCATCATCGGCATCGCGGGCAACAACTACTACGACGGTGGCGCAGACAATGACGTGCTGCTGGCGCAGGCGGGTGATGATGTGCTGAACGGCAGTTCGGGTCAGGACATCCAGATCGGCGGCGACGGCGCTGACACCTTCGTGTTCCTGCAGGGCAACGAGGTGGACATCGTTCTGGACTTTGAAAACAACATCGACATGATCGGCGTGGACGAAAGCTTTGGCTATAACAACGCCAGCAGCTTTGTCGCCGATAACGCCATCACCTTTGGAGATATCACGATCCTCAGCGTCGGCGATGACCGCATGATCCTGCTGGGCGTCAACAATGCCAACAACCTGGTGGACGATATTGTCTTCGTGTGACGGCGTTACGCGCCCACCTAAAAACGCAAAAGGCCGCCCCTAGGGGCGGCCTTTTTCAATTTAATAATGGGCGCTTAGAGCTGCTCCATAACCTCATCCGAAGCTTCAAAGTTCACGGTCACACGCTGCACGTCGTCATCATCATCCAACGCGTCCATCAGCTTCATCAGCTTCTGCATCCCTTCCAGATCCAGCTCGGTGGTGGTGGTCGGCTTCCAGATCAGCTTGGTCGACTGGGATTCACCCAGTTCTGCCTCAAGCGCCTGCGATACCGCGTGCAGATCGGTATCCGCGCAATAGATAATGTGACCATCGTCCGAGCTGTCGACATCTTCGGCGCCCGCTTCGATCGCGGCCATCATCACGGTGTCGGCGTCGCCCGCATCGGCCGGATAGGTCACCTCGCCCTTGCGTTCAAACATAAACCCAACCGAACCGGTTTCGCCCAGGTTTCCACCGTTTTTAGCAAAGGTCGAGCGCACGCTTGATGCGGTGCGGTTGCGGTTGTCGGTCATCGCTTCGACAATCACCGCCACGCCGCCGGGGCCATAACCTTCGTAGCGGATTTCTTCGTAATCATCGCCTTCGCCCGCGGTCGACTTTTTGATCGCGCGCTCGATGACGTCCTTGGGCACGGATTGCGATTTGGCCTCTTTCACAGCCAAACGCAGGCGCGGGTTCTTTTCAGGATCAGGATCGCCCATTTTGGCGGCCACGGTGATCTCTTTTGACAGTTTCGAAAACAGCTTCGAACGGGCCGCATCCTGACGCCCCTTACGGTGCTGAATGTTTGCCCATTTTGAATGGCCTGCCATGGAACTCTCCGCGCTTTAAATCTGGTCCGCGCCTCTATACGGCAGCGCCGCCCTGCCCTGCAAGGGCTAGGGCCGGATTTGCGGTACTGGGCAGCCGATCAATCCGCCTTTACGCGGGGTGGTGACAGGAACACCCACGCCTGACCATCCGGCGCGGTCAGGGTCACGCGCGCCTCGGGCAGTAACAAATCCTCGCCGCCAAGCGCGCCAAAGAATTCCTCGAACAGGATGCGTACCGGGTTGGTGCGATCCACCCCTTCCACCCGATACTCAATCGGGCTGTCGCAGGTGTCAAACTGCCCGGCCCAATTGCCCGTCTCAGGCCGCGGAGCCTTGCACAGCTTGCCATTGGTCAGCCGCACGCTCAGCGTGTCTTGGGTCACCCGCACCTCTTTGGGCGCGGCGTCCTGATCGCTGGCACAGGCAGCCAGCAGGGCGAAACTGATCAAAGCGATTTTGCGCATGGGGTCCTCAATTGGCTTTCTGCAGACACTGACGCGATCCACCGCCCGCGTCCAGACACGAGCGCGTTAACCGATCACAACGGCCAGAAGAACGGAATCAACGCCGAGGCCAGCAAGCCAATGGACAGGTTCAGCGGAATGCCCACCTTCAGGAAGTCGGTGAACCGGTATCCGCCGGGGCCGTAAACCAGCGTGTTGGTTTGGTATCCAATCGGCGTGGCAAACGATGTCGACGCCGCCACCATCACCGCCACCACCAACGGGCGCGGATCAATGCCCAATGCCTGCCCCAGCCCGATGGCAATCGGCGTCAGCACCACTGCCACGGCGTTGTTGGTCACCAGCTCGGTCAGCACTGAAGTCATCAGATAGATCGCCCAGACCAGGAAGAAGGGCGGCAATTGCGCCAGATAGGGGCTGAACTGGCCTACGATCATACTGACCGCGCCCGAGGCCTCTAACCCCGCGCCAACGGCCAGCATTGAAAAGATCAGCACAAGCAAACGCCCGTCAACGACCGAAAACGCCTCTTCCGAGTCAATCGAGCGGGTCAGCAACAACACCGCGACAGCCAAGATGGCGCACAACAGGATTGGCGCGATCCCCAACGCCGCCAACAGCACGATCCCCGCCAAAGCGCCCAGCGCCAAGGGCGCGTGGCTGCGTCGAAACGCGCGGGCCGAAGGTTGCGAGATATCGACAAGGTTCATATCCGCGGCCAGACGGCGGATATCTTCGGGCGCGCCTTCCAGCAGCAGGGTATCGCCCACCTTAACCACCAGATCATCCAGTTTGCGGCCGATATTCTGGTTCCGGCGATGCACCGCCAGCGGATAAACACCATAGCGGCGACGCAATCGCAGCTCGCCCAGCGAGCGGCCAATCATCCGGCAACCGGGCGAAATCAGCGCCTCGACCGTCTTGGTTTCGCGCGAAGACAGCTTGTCGACCATCTTCAGCTTTTTGTTTTGCTGCAGGCCCAGCAGTTCGGACATCTCGGTGCGCAAAACCACGCGGTCCCCGGCTTCAAGTGCAACATTCTTCATGTCCCGCCGCAAAGACGCATCCCCGCGCAGCACGTCGATCAGCCGCACACCATCACGTTTGAACAGGTCCACCTTGGTGACGGAATCACCAATCAGCTCTGATCCTTCCGGGATCGCCACCTCGGTGAAGAATTTCATGCGCGAGCGATCAGACAGCAAATCAGCCATGGATTCCCGGTTCGGCAGCAGACGCTTGCCGATAAAACGCAAATAGATCATGCCCCAGGCCACCAGGATCACCGCCATCGGGGTGACCTCGAAAATCGAAAACGGCTCCAGCCCCGCTTCGCGCGCGACACCGTCCACCAACAGGTTGGTCGTGGTGCCGATCAACGTCGTCATGCCGCCCAGGATCGACGCGTAAGACAGCGGGATCAGCAACTTACTGACCGGAAAGCCCAACGTGCGGCCCAGCTTCACAAAGACCGGGATCATCAAGACAACCACGGGGGTGTTGTTCATGAAGGCCGACGCCACAACGACAAACCCCAACAAACCGATAATCCCCCACATCGGACGATGCACCGAGATTCGATCGACGAAGCTCATGAAACCTTCCAACGCACCCGTCCGCGTCATCGCGCCCATGACGATAAACATCGCCGCGATGGTCCAGGGAGCGGGGTTGGAAAACACATCCAGCGCGTTCTGATACGGCAAAATGCCCAGCACCAGCATGAAGGCCGCCCCCGACAGGGCGATGACCTCGGTTGGGTAGCGTTCCCGTACGAATAGCACGAACATGATGACCACAATGGTCAGCGCCAAAATCGCTTGGGATGTCTGGGAAAGTGCGAGGTCTATCATTGCGTTAGGTCAATCTCTTGTCCGCAGCCATCATTAGCGCCAAAGCGCTGCCGCACAAGGCTTCTCGTGCAGGGCGCGCGAAATCACGCCCCCGGATGCGCAGTTTCAAGGCGCCCGCCATCCCGGACCATGCGCACCTTGGTGGCCTTTCCGGTGCGATCATCGGTTTCCACGTACAGGCCCGAAAGCGTTGCCTCGCCCGTTGCCGGGGTGAACCGGTTTTTGGGCATGCCGGTGATGAACCTGCGCAAGGGTTCCGCCTTTTCCATCCCAATGACCGAGTTATAATCGCCGCACATGCCTGCATCTGACTGAAACGCCGTGCCACCGGGCAGGATTTGCGCATCGCCCGTGGGCACATGGGTGTGGGTGCCGACCACCACGCTGGCCTTGCCATCGCACCAGTGCCCCATCGCCATTTTTTCGGAGGTTGCTTCACAGTGGATATCCACCAGCGACGCCTGCGCCAGCCCGCCCAGCGGGTTGGTCTTCAGCACCTGTTCAATGGCGGAAAACGGATCATCAAAGGGGCGTTTCATAAAGACCTGCCCCAATACCTGCGCCACCAGAACCTTGCGGCCACGCCCATCCTTGAACAGCCGCGCGCCACGCCCCGGCGCATCCTTGGCAAAGTTCAGAGGCCGGATGATGCGGGGCTCCTGATCAATGAAACTCAGCATCTCTTTTTGATCAAAAGCATGATCCCCAAGAGTCAGAACGTCAGCCCCCGCCCCCAGCAACGCTTTGGCATGAGCCGCAGTCAGCCCGTGGCCCGAGGTCGCGTTTTCGCCATTCACCACGACAAAATCGAGGCCCCAGTCGGCGCGAAGTTTCGGAAGGCGCTCGGTCATCGCAGCACGCCCAGCGCGCCCCATCACATCTCCAAGAAACAGGATCTTCATATCATCTGACTATGCGCAGAGGCCGTAAAGGGCAAGCCTTGTCCCACCCATAGCGGTCTTGGACCCATGCAAGAACGGCCGCCCGCATAAAACCAGCAAAATCCACCATCGAGCGCGGCGCCATCATCCAACAAACAGCTGAAAGTCCGCTTTGAGCCGATTCTGTGGAAAAACAACGTGTTGCTGACGCAGAAAGCGCGGTGCTGAACAT
>NZ_AQQY01000008.1 GCF_000671395.1 Actibacterium atlanticum
GGTTCTCAAACCGCATGGCTGACACCGCCGTCGCAATGGGAGGGCTGATTTAAGCCACCCCGGTATCCAGAGGAAAAGCCCACCAGCCTGTGCCGGTGGGCTTTTTCTTTGGGTCATAGTCGGGCGATTGTTCTGATTTCAATTGGAACCGTGGCGCCAGGTTTAGAAATCAACCCGGACGCCGGGCAGGTTCAGCGCACCCATTAGGTCGCGTAGTTCCTGACGTGCCGCCACATTGGACAGGTTCAGTCCCTTCACCCCAATGTCACGCAGGTCCAGCAGGGTTAGGCCCATCGGAAACAGCTCGCGGAAGATCACGCGCTCATTGAACCCCGGGGCCACCCGAAATCCGATCCGGCGCGACAGGTTCATCAACGCTTCGGCCATCTTGCGTTTATTGTGCATTTGCTGCGCCCCCAGACGGTTGCGCAATACGATCCAGTCGATCGCCGGCAGGCCGGCCTGTGCGCGCAGCTGGCGCGAGCTCCAGACCATTTCCGAATAGATCGACGGGCCAAGGATGGTGCCGCTGGGCTGTTCGATTTTGGCCAGCAGGTCAAAGTCGACGAAACTGTCGTTCAGCGGGGTGATCAGTGTGTCAGCCAACGAATGCGCCACCTGGCTGAGACGGGTATGCGAGCCGGGGCAGTCGATAAGAATGAAATCCGAGTCTTCCTCAAGCGCGGACACGGCCATCGACAGGCGGCGGTCATAGATGTTTTCGCCCGGAGCCAGTTGATCACGGTCGATTTCAGGCAGGTCACGATAGACTGGGGTGGCCAGTTCCAGCCCTTCGCGGGCGCAATAGGCCACACGGTTTTCCATGTACCGGCCAAAGCTGCGTTGGCGCAGGTCCAGATCAATCGCCCCCACCTTGTGCCCCATCCGGGCCAAGGCTGTCGCCACATGCATGGAGACGGTCGATTTTCCCGCACCACCCTTTTCATTGCCTACGACGATGATATGCGCCACGCCGTTCCCCTTTGCTGCCACCGTTTCCCGGTTTTGAACACTATATGTTGTATATTGGCTTGGCGGAAGCGGTTGATGTGCGCGGCTGCACGAATTTTAGGAATTTCCTGTGGATAACCCAAAACGCAAAACGCCGCCCCAAAGGGCGGCGTTTCGTCGCGATCAAAGGTAAGTGGCTTAGAAGCCCAGACCTTCGTATTTCTTTTTGAACTTCGACACGCGGCCGCCAGCATCCATCAGGCGGGTGTTGCCGCCGGTCCATGCCGGGTGCGCCGAAGGATCAATATCCAGCGCCAGAGTGTCGCCTTCTTTGCCCCAGGTCGAACGCATTTTTACGATTGAACCATCGGTCATTTTGACGTCGATGAAGTGGTAATCGGGGTGAATGTCTGCTTTCATGTCCCGTCTCCTTACGCTTCAGCGCCAGCTTTGGGCTTGTAGTTGGTGACCTCGGCGATACGTGCCGATTTACCGCGGCGCGAACGCAGGTAGTACAGCTTGGCGCGGCGCACACGGCCACGGCGTACTACGGTGATGCTGTCAATGTTGGTCGAGTGCAGAGGGAACACACGCTCCACGCCTTCGCCAAACGAGATTTTGCGCACGGTGAACGAACCGGCAATGCCGCCGCCGTTTTTACGGCTGATGCAAACGCCTTCGTAGTTCTGCACGCGGGTACGCGAGCCTTCGGTCACTTTGTAACCGACGCGGATGGTGTCACCCGCTTTGAAATCGGGGATGTCTTTCCCCAGCGAGGCAACTTGTTCTGCCTCGAGCTGTGCGATCAGATCCATCGCATCTCTCCTAAACTGCTCGTGGTTTGTTCCACGAAGATTGCTGTCGCCTCAGAGCTCTTGGTCGTCGATCGGGTCCGCCGCAGCGCCCGCCAGAGTTTCAGGTCGTCTTTGCTTTGCGCCGTTTTTTGGGGATGTCTCGCGGGGCCGTCGCAACCCAGCAATCCCATATAAAAACGGGTCCGAACGACTCAGATCAGTCGCGGACGGTGCTTGCTACTGCCAATTTCACTGCAAATCAACCGGTTCGGTCGGGGCGGGGGCGAATTTTTCGACAAAAATTCGCACGAAAAATCTTTGCAAGATTTTTGCCCGCTCTTAGTCGGGCCGGATGCCCTCACGTTCCAGCAGCAATTTTTCTTTGATCATCTTAAGGGCCTCATCGTCCGAAATGCTGCGGTTCAGGGCCAGCAATTCATCGGACAGATCAGCGCTTTGGCCGGGGCGGTTGCGTTTCTCCCAGGTGATCGAGGCCCGCAGCGCGTCGGGCAGGGTCAGCAGGTCCAACACGGCGGCGGCGGGGCCGGCGGGTTTAGGGCCGTATTCGCTGAGCGGGGCTTCGACCAGCGGGATCGGTCCCAGCGCGTTGCGCAGGGCGGCCAGTTCGGTGTCCTTGTCAAACGCCAGACTGGCGCTGAAGGTCTCCAGATCATCGGTCATCCGGCGCAGGCGCAGCAGGTGGCGGTGGGCGCTGGCGATCATGCTGTCGTTCTCACGGGTGGTGAACAGAAAGGTTATCTGCACGTCCTGCCCAAATCTCTCCTGGATGCCGTTGACCAAGGCCTTTGCCAACGGCACAGACGTAGGCGCATAGCTGGTGATCCGGGTGCCATCGGTGCGGGTTTCGCCCAGCAAAGCACCGCAAAAGGCCTCGCGCGAGAGCACGATCTGAGGCTGGTCAGGCACGCTTTTCAGAAACCTACGCAACCCGCGGCGAAACCGGCCCAGCATCTCTTCGGTTGGCTCATAGCCATAGTGCCGCCCGCGATGCTGCACAGGCCCCAGCTTCGCGCCGTAGTACAGGCCGACATGGGGTGAGAGTTGCTTGTGATAGGCGCGCAGGCATTGCTGCAGGCTGGTCGTGCCGGTTTTGTGAAACCCGGCATGAACGATCACATGGCTCATTCCGATTTGCCCTTGGCGTCCTGATACGCCTGCCACAGGTCCGGGCGACGCTGCTTGGTGATTTGTTCCGACATTTCCTGCCGCCACTCGGCGACTTTGCCGTGGTGGCCTGACATCAACACCGGTGGGATCGGACGGCCTTTCCAGACAGCTGGGCGGGTGTATTGCGGGTGTTCCAGAAGGCCGTTGGAAAAGCTTTCTTCAACAGCCGAGTCCTCGTTCCCTAATACGCCGGGCATCAGCCGCACGGTGGCGTCCAGCAGGGCTTGCGCGGCGATTTCCCCGCCGGTCATGACGAAATCGCCAAGGCTGACTTCCTGAACACCGTATTGTTCCAGCACGCGTTCATCGACGCCTTCGAACCGACCGCAAATCAGCGTGACGCCATCGGTTTGCGACAGGCTGCGCATCATGCGTTGGTCCATCCGTCGCCCGCGCGGTGACAGGTACAAAAGCGGCCAATTGGGCGTGGCGCCCTGTTGGGCGCTTTCGATGGCCTCGCCCAGCACATCCGCACGCAACACCATGCCCGCGCCGCCGCCTGCGGGGGTGTCATCGACGTTGTTATGCTTGCCGATGCCGAACTTGCGCAGATCGACGGTTTCAAGCGCCCATTTGCCCTCTTCCAGAGCCTTGCCGGTCAACGACTGGCCCAACACGCCGGGAAAGGCCTGCGGGAACAGGGTGATGACCTTGGCCGTCCAGGCACCATGCAGGCGCGGGCGATCCTCCACCAAATCACGCGGTTTGAGGCTGGCTGAAATGGACAGGCGGCCATGGGATTTGGCGAGTTTACTCATCGGGAAAAAGCCCTTCGGGTGGGTCAGCCACGACGCGGCCCCCGGCCAGATCAACCGTGGGGACGCAGGCATTGGTGAAGGGGATCAAAACGGTGGTTTTCAGGCCGGGCCCAAAGACCTCCAGCATGTCCCCCGCGCCGTAATCATGCACGGCCCGCACGGCACCCAGTTTCACGCCACCGGTGTCAAACACGTCCAACCCGATCAGGTCGGCGTGGTAATATTCATCATCCGGCAAGTTGGGCAGCGCGTCGCGATCTGTGTAAAGGCGCGTGCCTTTCAGATCGTCGGCTTGTTCCTTGGTGGCCACACCCGTCAGACGTGCGGCAAAGCCGCCTTTGACCGGGCGGGTCAGGGTGACGCTATAGGTCGCCCCCCCGTCTTCGGTGCTCAGCGGGCCATAGTCGGCCATGGCTTCGGGCTCGGCGGTGAAGCTTTTCAAGCGCACCTCGCCGCGCACGCCAAAGGCGCCAGCAATCGCAGCCACGCAGATCTTGTCATCGCTCATATTGGCACCCTTTCGTCAGATGCGTTTTGGCACGCTCGGCGCGATTGATCAAACGCTCTGAACTGGCAGGGCGTCGCGGCGCTCTTCCCAGCCGGCTTTTTGCAGTTCGGGCGTGGTGCATTCTTCGGCGGGCCAGCCGATGCAGAAATAGCCTACCAGCGACCAATGCGCCGGAACATCAAGATCACGGTTCAGCTGGTCAGGGTCCAGGATTGAGACCCACCCCATGCCCAACCCGTGCGCCCGCAATTGCAGCCACAGCAAGGTGATCGCCCCGACAACCGAATAGCGCCGCATTTCCGGCATGGTGGCCGCGCCCAGCCCGGCCCCCTTTTCGGTGCTGTCATCGCAATAGACGGCCAACTGCACGGGCGCATCGCGCATCCCCGACAGTTTCAAACCGCTGTATAACTGCGCCTTTTCGCCCTCATAGCCCTGCAAGGCCTGCGCATTTGCGGCCTCGAAATTGGTCAGAGCCGCTGACCGCGCTTGCGGGCTTTCGATCCGCAGAACGCGCCAAGGTTCGGACAAGCCCACAGATGGGGCCAGCAAAAATGCATCGAGGCATTGCCGCAGCAACGCCTCGTCCACCGGATCGGTGCGAAAGCGGCGCACATCGCGCCGCCACCGCATCAGTTCCGTCAACTCCGCCTGGAAGCTTTGGGTAAAGCTTCGCATCCGGGGTTTATTCTTCTGCTGCGGCTTCTTCGGCCGGAGCAGCTGCAGCTTCGGCAGCTTCCGCAGCCTTGGCGGCTTTCTCTTCAGCGCGCTCTTTGGCTTTGGCGCCCGGCTCACCTTTGTTGGGGTTGGCGCGTTCTTTCTTTTCAACAACGCCAGCAGCTTCCAGGAAGCGCGACACGCGGTCGGTGGTCTGAGCGCCTTCGCCCAACCAGTACTGAACGCGCTCCATGTCCATTTTTACGCGCTCTTCGCTGTCTTTGGGCAGCAGCGGGTTATAGGTGCCCAGCTTTTCGATGTAACGACCATCGCGCGGCATGCGGCTGTCAGCAGCCACGATGCGATAGAAGGGACGTTTTTTCGAGCCGCCACGGGCGAGACGAATTTTGATAGCCATTGGGTTTCTCCTTAGATTGGCGTCAGCGACAAGGGCCGCTTATTTCTGGTGTTTCTCGTGATGATGGATCACTTCGCGAATGATGAAATTCAGGAAGGATTTAGCGAATTCGGGGTCCAGATCGGCGCGGGTGGCCAGGTCTTCCAGACGGGCGATTTGGGCGGCCTCGCGGTTCGGGTCGCTGGGCGGCAGCGCGTGCTGCGCCTTCAGCTTGCCCACGGCCTGCGTGTGCTTGAAGCGTTCGCCCAGCGTGTAAACAAGGATCGCGTCCAAGCGGTCGATGCTTTCGCGATGTTCTTTCAGCACCTCGGCGGCGCGGGTCACAGCGTCAGTCAATGGCCCATCCTTTCGGTTTGAACAGCGGGTCGCAGTAGTGGCCGATTTCCAGCGCAATGCCATCGGCGATCTGGCTGTTGGCCAGCTCGTCGGGGGTCGGATGGCGGTAAACAGCATCGTTGCCGTCAATCGTGCGGGCGGTTCTGTCTTTGACGGCGCCCAAACGTTCGGCCAAACGAATACTGTCCAGATTCTTGGGGTCGATATAGCTGACCGCACCGTCCCAGCCCTGTTCGGTATAGAAATAGTTGCGCGCGGCGTTGGTGGCCTCTAGCGCGTAGCCCTTGCCGCCCTTGTCGGGGAAGATGATCCAGGCGATCTCGCGTTCGGGCCATTTGGCGGGCATCCAGCCACCGGCCATGCCGACGCATTCATCGGTGTCTTTCAGATGGATCATCCACATGCCGAAACCGCGGATCTCCCAGTGGCCGATCTCGGCGGCATAGAGCATCCAGCTTTCATAAGCATTCAGAGGCCCGCCCATGAAACGGGCGCGATAGCTGGTGAAGGTGGCTTTGAAATCCGGGTAATCCTCGGCGGTGGGGCCGCGCAGGATCAGACGCTGGGTTTCCAGAACGGGGATGTTTTGCGCGTTCATGCATAAGCCTCCGGTCCGCCGTCCGCGTCCAGCGGATAGGAGTAAACAAGCGCGCCTTCCAGCGTGCCGGTTTGCACACCGCCCAGTTTGGTGACCAACGCCTGACTGGCAGCGTTCTTGGGCGAGACATAGCTGACGATTTGGTCGGGGCCGATGCTGCGCAGGTGGATCAGCGCGGCATTTGCGGCCTCAAAGGCAAAGCCCTTGCGGTGGTGTTCGGGCGCGATGAAAAAGCCCAGCTCAATCGCCTGATCGCCGATCTCGACACCGGCGAAAACAAAGCCAACCGGGGCGCCATCATGGGTGACCGTGAACATGCCGTCGCCGCGCAACAGCCATCCGGCGGTGTAATTGGTGAACTGCGCCCAGATCGCGGCCTCGTCCGGCACTTCGCCCATGAACTTGCCCGACGGTGACGAAAACAGCCGCGAGAACAGCTCATAATCCGCCAACTCCGGCGCGCGCAGCGTCAGTCGCGCGGTCTGCAACACCGGCAGCGCGCCGCGCGCGGATTCGGCGATCGGGGCGCCGGGGCAGGGGAGGGTGACGGGCGAGATCATGCTGGCTTACTTCTTCTTCCCGAAACCAGACAGGCCGGGGGGCAGGGCGCCGCCGCCAAGGCCGGGCAGACCACCGGGCAGGCCGCCGCCTTTGCCCAGTTGTTTGGCCGCCGCTTCCAGCGCTTTGGGGTCCATGCCAGCCGGGTCCATCCCCGCCGGCATCTCGGGCATGCCTTTGCCGAACATGGCTTTCATCGCCTGTTTCATCATGCCGCCTTTGCCCATCTTCTTCATCATGTCCGCCATCTGGCGGTGCATTTTCAGAAGCTTGTTCAGCTCGGACACTTCCAGACCGGCGCCCTTGGCGATGCGCTTTTTGCGCGACGCCTGCAGGATCTGCGGGTTGGCGCGCTCCAGCTTGGTCATCGACTGGATCAAAGCGATCTGGCGTTTCAGGATCGAGTCGTCCACGCCCGCCGCCTGTGCTTGTTTCGCCATTTTGCCCATGCCGGGCATCATGCCCATCATGCCTTCCATGCCGCCCATCTTGAGCATCTGCTCCAGCTGCATTTTTAGGTCGTTCATGTTGAAGCGGCCCTTTTGGAACCGTTTCATCATGCGCTCGGCCTGTTCGGCCTCGATGGTTTCTTGCGCCTTTTCCACCAGCGAAACGATGTCGCCCATGCCAAGGATACGGCCCGCGATACGCTCAGGATGGAATTCCTCCACCGCGTCCATCTTTTCGCCCAAGCCGACAAAGCGGATCGGCTTGCCGGTGACGGCGCGCATCGACAGCGCGGCACCACCGCGCCCATCACCGTCCATCCGGGTCAGGACAACGCCGGAAATCCCGATGCGTTCTTCAAAGTTTTCAGCCGTGTGCACGGCATCCTGACCAGTCAGGCCATCGACCACCAGCAGGGTTTCGCGCGGGTTGGCGACATCGCGGACGGCCTCAACCTCGGCCATCAGCTCTTCGTCGATCGACAGACGACCGGCGGTGTCCAGCATGTACACATCATAGCCACCCATGGTGGCCTGCTGCTTGGCACGTTTGGCGATATCAACAGGCGATTGGCCTTTGACAATCGGCAGGGTGTCCACACCGATCTGCGTGCCCAACACGGCCAGCTGATCCTGCGCAGCGGGGCGGTAGACGTCCAGTGACGCCATCAGCACCCGTTTGCCGTTCTTTTCTTTCAGCCGTTTCGCCAGCTTTGCGGTCGTTGTGGTTTTACCACCGCCCTGCAGGCCGACCATCAGGATCGGCGCGGGCGGGTTGTCAATTTTCAACTCGCCGGGGTCTTCTTCGCCGGTCAGCGTGTCGACCAACGCGTCATGCACGATCTTGACGACCTGCTGACCGGGGGTGACCGATTTGGTCACGGCCTGACCGGTGGCCTGCTCCTGCACTTTCTTGACGAAGTCACGGGCGACAGGCAGCGAGACGTCGGCCTCAAGCAGGGCCACACGCACCTCGCGCAGCGCGGTTTTTACATCGTCCTCAGAAAGGGCGCCCTGTTTGGTCAGACGATCAAAGACGCCAGACAGGCGTTCGGATAGATTTTCAAACATGCCTGGCCCTCCAAGACCGTTACAACCATGTCCGTCCAATCTGGGGACGAACCAACCAAACGCCAATGTCCCCCGTGGGCGAATCCTCGCTGACGGGGGGCGATCCTGGGCCATGCCACAGGACCGGAAGTTTTGACACACTTCCGGAATTGAGGGGGCAACTATCGCGCGTGCGCGGTGGAGTCAAGGCATTGGCGTCATAAACGGGCGCGCTGAAAATGCATGGCGTCCGCGCCCCACAGGCGAATGGCTGGCAACCAGCCATGGGTTTCCATGATGTCCAGAAAGGCCTGATACGGCGGACCACAGAACAGGGCCTGAGGGCATTCTGTACGCAGCCCGTTGGGCGCAGCATAAAAATCAATCGCGCAGCCATAAGCGTGCATCGACCAGCTGCTGCCGCCGCGCACACGGCGCTTGTTATAGGCACCGGCATAGCGATCCAGACCAAGCGCTGTCATTTGCGCGGGGCCATAGTGATTGTGCACCGCAATCAGCGCGGCTTCCAGCGATGGCGCGGCGTCACGGTGCACCGTGACACGATTGGTTTTCTTGCGCAGGTTCCAATCCAACCGATAGCTGAAGGGCAGTTCGATTGTGATGACACGTTGTGGGACCTCGTGCTCGGGGTCACCATAGACGCTTGTGCACTGAGCGCGGGTTGGCAGATCTTCAGGCAGCGTTGTGCCTGTCAGAGGTGTGCGGTCGATCACTTCATCCGTGCCGTTGGTGGTGCGATACAAAAAGGCGTTCAGGGCCTCGCCGGTGATGTTGCCATACCACCCGTCAACAAACCCCGGTTCAAACCCGAGCTCATTCAAACATGCTTGCAGCACCCCGGTTTTACGCCGGTTCTCGGTCGTGCTTGTCGGGTCGAAGGTGTAGAGCGCGGCGTGTCGTGTCTCAATTTCGCGCATCGCGGCTTCGGACATCGCGCCAAGGATTCCATCAATGCCGCCGCCATAAGCACCCGCCGCAGCCATGACCATTTGAAGATGACGATTATCCATCAAACATACTCCGTACTAAAATAATTTTCTAAATGCCTGATCAGCATAGCACGGTGCCGCGTGATTCTAATACAAAGACGGCCCCGCAGGGCGGGACCGTCTGAGCCGTGAGTGAAACGGGGGTCAGGCCGCCAGCGCGTCGACCGCGTCATTGGCGGCTTTGATCGTGGCATCGGCATCGCTGGCCATGGCGTCTGCGGCGACGAATTCGACATCCGTAATGCCGATAAAGCCCAGAACGTGGCGCACAAAGCCCGAGGCAAAGTCGACATCCGAGCCCAACGGCACGCCGCCCGAAGCAAAGGCGACAATCGCGCGCTTGCCTTCCAGCAGCCCTTCGGGGCCGTTTTCGGTATAGCGGAAGGTCACGCCTGCACGGGCGACCAGATCAACCCATGCTTTAAACGCGGCCGGAACGCCGAAGTTATAGACGGGAATGCCGATAACCACGGTGTCAGCGGCCTGCAATTCTGCGATCAGGCTGTCGGACAGTTCAAGCGCGGCCTTTTGCACATCGCTGCGGTCGTCAGCGGGGGTAAAGTTCGCACCGACCCAGGATTCGTCGATCTGGGGCAGGGCCTCGGTCAGGTCGCGGGTGGTGATTGTTGCTTCAGCGAAGCGGTCAATGATGCGGTCGGTCAGCTGGCGGGTGATCGAACCTTCTTTGCGGGCGGATGCGTCGATGCGCAGAATGTGCTTGGCCATGGTGTACTCCTGTTCATATCTCTTGCGAAAAAGATAAGTCTTGCGTGAATGAACACAATCGTCAATAATCAACATGATCTGTGGATAGGTGCACATATGGATATCGACAATTGGGATGAGGTCCGAACCGCTTTTCAGGTGGCGCGGCTGGGAACGGTCAGCGGCGCGGCCGAGGTGCTGGGCGTGCACCATGCCACGGTGATCCGCCATATTGATGCGCTTGAAGGCCGTTTGGGGGTCAAGCTGTTCCAACGCCACGCGCGCGGCTACACGCCGACCGATGCGGGGCTGGACCTGTTGCAGGTGGCGCAGGCCACGGCGGATCAGTTTGAACAGCTGGCTGGGCGATTACACGGTGCAGGTGCGGCGATGACGGGCGAACTGGTGATCACCTCGGTCGACAGTGTTTCGCCGCTGCTGTTGCCCACCATCGCCACCTTCCAAGAGGAAAACCCGGATCTTGAAATCAAGCTGATCACCGATTCACGCCTGTTCCGGCTGGAATATGGCGAGGCCCATGTCGCCGTGCGTGCCGGGGCTAAGCCGCAGGATCCCGATAACATCGTCCAATCGCTGGCGGACCTGTCCATGGCGGTGTTTGGGCATCGCAGCTATGTCGAAAAGCACGGCATACCAGAAGGGCGTGCCGAATTCTGCAATCACCGCTTTATCGGGCACACCGATGAAACCCACCGGGCGTCTTTTTATCAATGGATGCGCGAAAACGTTCCGGCTGAAAACATCGCGCTGAAAATGTCCAACATGAATGATGGCTATCACGCCGTGATCAATGGCTGTGGGCTGGGCTTTGTGCCGGGCTGGATGGCGCGCGGCAACCCCGACCTGATCGAGGTATTGCCGCCGATCCCCGAGTGGAGCGCCAACCTGTGGCTGGTCACCCATGTGGACCTTCATCGCACGGCCAAGGTGCAGGGTTTCACTACCGCCCTGAAAGAGGCCGCAAAAGGCTGGCCTTAGGCCTTTTGGTTGACGCGGCTCAAAGCGCCCGCACGGGCAGGCTGATATGATCCTTCCATTCCAAAGATGGGAGGACAGATGCCTGCACATAGCAAAGCAGAATTGCTAGACCTGAGTCAGAACGAATTTTCAAAGCTAGAGGCGCTTCTTGATACAATCCCGCCAGAACTGGCGGCAAAGAAATGCGTCGATCAGACCTCGATAAAGGATGTTATCGCGCACCGCGCCTATTGGATACGGCTGTTCATGGGCTGGTATGCCGACGGTCAGGCGGGCAAAGACGTCAGCTTTCCGGCTGACGGGTACACTTGGAACCAGTTGAACGACTTCAATGAACGCATTCGCGCGTCACAGGGTCATTTGTCGTGGGCGGCCGCGCGGGCTTTGTTGCGGGCGTCGCATGCGGTGCTGATCGATTTTCTGGGGCGGCTGGATGACGATGCCCTTTATGCCGCGCCGATGAAAGGCGCCAAGAACCATTGGACGACGGGCCGCTGGGCCGAGGCCGCCGGAGCGTCGCATTACCGATCTGCGGCAAAGTTTGTACAGCGGTGCAATCGGGAACTGGCGGCTTAACCGTCCAATTCGCTCTGCAAAAACTTTTCAAACGCGTCCAGATTGACCGCCTCGAACTGGCCAAAACTTTGCATCCAGATCGACGCATCGCGTAGGGCATCGGGGTCCAGCTTGCACCATTTCACGCGGCCACGCTTTTCCTGATTGATCAGCCCTGCCTTGGTCAGGATGGTCAGGTGTTTGGAAATGGCGGCCAGAGACATCTCAAACGGCTCGGCAACATCGGTGACAGCCATATCATCCTCCAGCAGCATCTCAAGGATCTGTCGGCGGGTGGGGTCGGCCAATGCCGCGAAAATCTGATCAAGCTGCGCCATGCCCCTTGGTAACCCGGATTAACGGCTGGGAAAAGCGCAGGTTCCGGATTGACCCGGCGACCCGCCCATGGCCTACGTGTTATGTCACGAACACGAGGTGGGTCATGAGTTTGGTCAACTGGGCGGTGATTGTCCTGCTGGGGATCGGCTGGGGCTCGTCTTTCTTCTTTAACGAGGTGCTGCTGCGCGAACTGGGCCCGTTTGGCCTGTCGCTGGGTCGGGTCGGCCTTGGCGCGCTGGGCTGCTGGATTTATCTGGCGGCCACCGGAGGCTTGCGGGGCGCATCTATGCGTGAGGCGCGGCAGTTCCTGCTAATCGGGCTGGTGCAATACGGGCTGCCGTTTTCGATCTATGCGCTGGCACAACAGTATATCACCGGGGGTGCTGCGGGCATCATCAACGCGCTGACCCCGGTGATGGTGGTGATCGTGGCCCATTTCTGGCCGGGCCGCGAACGCGCGACTGTGCTGAAATCCATCGGGGTGGCCATCGGCTTCAGCGGGATCGTTTTGCTGGCCGTGCCCGCGTTGCAAGCGGGTGGGGGATCACAGCTCTGGGCGATCCTCTTCGCCGCGCTGGCGCCGGTGTGCTACGCCATCGCTGTGAACTATACCAAAGCTGTCACGGGCGTGCCCCACGCCGCGATGGCGGCCTGGGGGCTCACTATGGCGACGCTCTTTCTGGCCCCGGTCACGCTGATCATGGAGGGCGTTCCGGTTGTCACACGGCCTGAAAGCTGGGCGTCACTGGCGATGGTTGGCTTTGTTCTGACATCCGCCTCGTTCATCGTGTTCTACTGGGTTTTGGCGCGGGTTGGGCCTCTCGCAACCTCGACGGTAACCTATGTCGCGCCCATCTCGGCGGTGCTGTTGGGCGTGTGGTTTTTGAACGAACAGCTGCTTTGGCCACAGCTGGCGGGCATGGGCGCGATATTTACCGCGCTTCTGTTGATCGACGGACGTCTGGTGCGGCTGTTGCGCCCCAAAGGCAATCATCAACCAGATGGTTGAATAACGGATTTCCACCCTGTTAGCGCCTATCAGCCCGCCCGGGGTGGTTGCGACAACGCGACGCCCGCCAAAATATCGTTTCAAATCAGTGGCTTGCTGCGTTCGCATTCGCCGTTCTTCTTGCTTGACTCTGGCACCCCCTGTTCCTAGGTTCGCGGCGACTGTCCAGGGGGCGTTCGTGAATGGTAGATCCGGAAGATAAAGAGCGACTTTCACAGCTCGATGCGCGGATCGAAGAGCTGAAAGATGCTCAACACCCATCCAAACCCCACCAGGAAGAACACTATTCTCAGGCGCAGGTCGCTTGGCGGATGGTAACAGAGCTTGTAGCCGGTCTCGCGATTGGCTTTGGCATCGGATACGGGCTGGATCTGGTCTTTGGGACCTCACCGCTCTTGATGGTGCTGTTCATATTGCTTGGCTTTGTGGCCGGGGTGCAGGTGATGCTGCGATCCGCCCAAGAGCTGCAACAACAGAATTCGGCCAAGGCCGATGAGGACGAGAGGGACTGAACGTGGCAACCGAAGCACATGGCGAAGAAGCAGGCCTGGTATTCCACCCGATGGATCAGTTCATCATCAAACCTCTGTTTGGTGGCGATACGATCCACTGGTATACCCCGACGAACGCGACCCTGTGGATGGGCATCACCATCGTCGCGATCTTCCTGCTGCTGGTGATCGGCACCCGTGGCCGTGCTCAGGTGCCCTCGCGCGTGCAGTCGATCGGCGAACTGGCTTACGGTTTCGTCTATCAGATGGTTGAGGATGTTGCCGGTAAGGACGCGATCAAGTTCTTCCCCTACATCATGACCCTGTTCATGTTCATCGTTGTGGCCAACTTCCTTGGTCTGATCCCGATGTCGTTCACCACCACCTCGCACTTCGCGGTGACACTGGTGCTGGCGCTGGCAGTGTTTTTCACCGTCACCATCGTTGGCTTCGTCAAGAACGGCGCTGCATTCCTCGGCCTGTTCTGGGTCAGCTCGGCACCGCTGCCGCTGCGCCCGATCCTGGCGGTCATCGAACTGATTTCTTACTTTGTGCGCCCTGTCAGCCACTTCATCCGTCTTGCTGGTAACGTTATGGCCGGCCACGCGGTGATCAAAGTGTTCGCTGGCTTCGCACAGGTTACCACCGTGGCCCCGCTGGCCGTGGTGGCGATCACCGCAATGTATGGTCTTGAGGTCCTGGTGGCCTTCATTCAGGCCTACGTCTTTACCATTCTGACCTGCGTGTACCTGAAGGACGCTCTGCATCCGTCGCACTAAGGTCCGACCCGCAACATACCTAATCTAAACTTCCAACCGTAAGGAGATATCACATGGAAGGCGATCTCGCACACATCGGCGCAGGCCTGGCAGCAATCGGCTCGGGCGCAGCCGCAATCGGTGTTGGCAACGTGGCAGGCAACTTCCTGTCGGGCGCTCTGCGCAACCCCTCGGCCGCTGGCGGCCAGACTGCTACTCTGTTCATCGGTATCGCGTTTGCAGAAGCGCTGGGGATCTTCTCGTTCCTCGTTGCTCTGCTGCTGATGTTCGCAGTCTAATCCAACGAACCAATCCTTACGGCTGGGTGGATGCTTTGCGCATCCACCCGGTGTAACCGGGGTTCCTGGAGGACGACATGGCAGATACAACGCATGACGCGGCGCACGCCGCACACGGGGCAGCCGACGCCGCCTATGCCGCCACTGAATCGGCCGGCATGCCGCAGCTCGACTTCTCGACCTACCCAAACCAGGTCTTCTGGCTGGTTATCACGATCGTCGTGATCTATCTGATCCTGTCGCGCGTTGCGTTGCCTCGGATCGGCGCCGTTCTGGCTGACCGCCAGGGCACGATCACCAACGACATCGCGGCCGCCGAAGAACTGAAGCTGAAAGCGCAGGAAGCGGAAGAGGCTTATAACCAAGCTCTCGCCGATGCCCGCCTTGAGGCACAAAAGATTATCGCCGATGCAAAGGCTGAAATTCAGGCTGACCTGGATGATGCTACCGCAAAGGCAGATGCTCAGATCTCTGCCAAAACGGCAGAGTCGGAAAAGCGTATCGCTGAGATCCGCGCCGGCGCAGACCAGAGCGTCACCGAAGTTGCAAAAGACACTGCCAAGGCAATTGTTGATGCCCTGGGCCACGGCGATGCTGCCGGTCCGAAGATCATCAACAGCACGGTTGGCCGTCTGACCGGAGGGGAAGAATGATGAAGAAACTCAGCGTTCTTTTCGCCGTCGCAGGCACGCCGGCTCTGGCTGCAAGCGGTCCTTTCTTCTCGTTGGGCAACACAGACTTTGTCGTGCTGCTGGCCTTCCTGCTGTTCATCGGCGTTCTGGTGTACTTCAAAGTACCCGGCATGCTGGGCGGGATGCTGGACAAGCGTGCAGACGACATCCGCAGCGAGCTGGAACAAGCCAAAGCGCTGCGCGAAGAAGCTCAGACCATTCTGGCCTCCTATGAGCGTAAGCAACAGGAAGTCAAAGAACAGTCCGAGCGTATCGTCGCCCACGCCCGTGAAGAAGCCGAAGCTGCAGCAGTGCAAGCCAAAGACGATCTTGCCGCCTCGATCGAACGTCGTTTGCAGGCCGCCGAAGATCAAATCGCATCGGCCGAAGCTACGGCTGTTCGCGAAGTGCGTGACCGCGCCGTAGCCGTGGCCGTTCAGGCCGCCTCGGAAGTGATCACCAAGCGTATCAGCGATGAAAAAAGCGATGCTTTGATCGACGATGCGATTGCACAGGTGGGTGCCAAGCTGCACTAAGCCGCCGCACAGAAACACGAAAAAACCCGGCCACGTGCCGGGTTTTTTGTTGTTTAAACCTGCAACACCCGATCAGCTGTACGGGGTAATGACAATCTCGACGCGGCGGTTCTGGGCGCGGCCTTCCTCGGACAGGTTCGAGGCCACCGGCTGTTCCTCACCGCGTCCGGTGGCGTCCAGACGTGTCACCGACACGCCATTGTTCACCAACACATCCGCAACGGCCTGGGCGCGGTCCAATGACAAGGTGGCGTTATACCCAGCTGAGCCGGTGTTGTCGGTGTGGCCGATGATCTCGACGGCGGATTGGTCATATTTGTTCAGGCTATCCGCCAGAATCGCAAGATCGGCTTCCAGCGCGACGTTCAGCGCGGCACTGTCGATGGCGAACAGGATGTCCTGGGGCATGGTCACCACCAGTTGCCCACCGGTGTTGCTTACGGTGATGGCATCATTGCCAAAACGCTGTTCCAGATCGCGGGCCTGCGCATCCAGCTGCGCCCCGCCATAGGCCCCCAATGCGCCCCCGATAACGCCGCCCAGCAGGGCACTTCCAGCGTCTTCGGTTGCGGCGCCAACGGCCACGGCACCGGCAATCGCGCCCAGCAAAGCGCCTTCCTTGGTGCGGGCATTTTCATCGGGGTTGTAGCTGTCGACATCGGTGCAGGCGGAAAGCGCCAATGCTCCGACCAGAACGGCGGGAAGAGTATAGGTTGTACGCATGAGGCTGCCTCTTTTCTTGATCCCTTACGGGTTATGGCAAGAATATAGGAAGCTTGGGACCGCATTCCATGGGGAATGCCGCGCGCCCATGCCCCGCGCGGCAATCCGCCTAACCAGCGTCGGCCCGGGCGGATTCCCACGCCAGCATGGTGCGTTTGACGGGCAGACCCCAGTGATATCCACCCAACGCTCCGGATTTACGCAGGGCGCGGTGGCACGGGATCAGGTACGAGATCGGGTTTCGCCCCACAGCGGTGCCCACGGCCCGCACCGCAAGCGGGTTGCCGATGCTTTGGGCGATTTCCGAATAGGTGGTGACATGGCCAGAGGGGATTTGCAGCAATGCCTCCCAAACCTTGATCTGCAAAGGCGTGCCCAGCAAATGCAGCGCGGCCTCGCCCTTTTGGGTGAAACTGGCTTGGGCGAGCGGGGCGATGACCCCCGGGTCTTCGATGAAGTCGGCATTGGGCCAGCGGGCGGTCATGTCGTCCAACGCCGCGTCGCGCCCGGTTTCCTGTGTAAAGGCCATGCCGCAAATGCCGCGTTCTGTGGCCATGGTCAGGGCCTCGCCAAAGGGGCTGTCGGTGAACGCATAGCGGATGGTCAGCCCGTCGCCCTTGCGGGCGAACTCGCCGGGGCTCATCGCTTCCCAGCGCAGAAAAAGATCGTGCAGCCGCCCGGTCCCCGACAGGCCGACATTCTGCGCGGTCTCCAATGTGGTGAAGCGGTCGTGCAGAAGGGTCTTGGCATGGCCCAGCGTTAGGTATTGCTGATAGCGCTTGGGCGACACCCCGACCCATGCCGAAAACAGACGCTGAAAATGCGCCGGGCTCATCTGCATCTGCGCCGCCAAATCATCAAGGCTTAGCGGGCCGTCGGCGGCATCAATCAAATCCAGCGCACGGCGCATGACGTGGTAATGATAGCTTTGGTCATCCATAAGGTGACCTTAGCGAGGGCGCGCGCGCCACGCGACCCGAAACGTGCGGCTTTATCCAGGTCAAGATTTCCGATTAGAGGTCTTCAAAATGTGCATCATGTCCACTTCCGGTAAAACGGTGTGGGATCGATATGCGTTTTCATCTCCAGCTAAAAATACCTCGACCCATGCGCTGCCGAAACACAGGAAAATCCGATCCCACATCTTAGGAAACCCGGAAAATAGGGTCGCGCCAAGAGTGACGTCAACGAGCCTTTCGCCACGCAATTTGGAAAAACAGGGCAGGCTGTTCTCAACCCAACGCACCCCTAAATTTGAAGGGCTGAACGGGTATGAAAGATCATCACGAATCCAGAGTGCTTCGCTATGGTTCCAAGCGATCGAGACGACCTGCTCACTACCGAAATAGAACCGAATGGGGAAATCGGACCAGTCATCCCACTTCCCCGGTTCGTACTCAAGTTGAGCGGTCTCATACCGCGAAAGCGTCGCACCGATGAGTGGAGTAAATACTCTGCACAGGGCGTTGAATTTCTCGCTTCTCTCAATCAGGCTACCCTTAACCACTGGGGACTCCTCTACCGATCTTCGATCTAGCAATACCATGAAGTGAATATGTGAACAGGGCTAAGTCGGGGACCCTCCCGCCCCCGGCCCGCGCGGCTGCGCCGCGTGCCCGGCGTTGGGCCGGGCCGCGCTGCGCGCGGTGGTTGCGCTTGGCGGTGGGCTTTGCCATACCCCGCCTATGGCAAAGCAGCTTGATTATCATACGATCCACGCGATCTTTAGCCGGTTTCGCGACCAAGAACCCGAGCCCAAGGGCGAGTTGGACCACACCAACGCCTACACCTTGGTGGTGGCAGTGGCTTTGTCGGCGCAGGCCACGGATGTGGGCGTGAACAAGGCCACGGCGGAATTGTTCAAGATCGCCGACACGCCGCAAAAGATGCTGGATCTGGGTGAAGAAGGCCTGATTGAGCATATCAAGACCATCGGGTTGTTCCGCCAGAAGGCGAAAAACGTGATCAAGCTCAGCCAAATTTTGGTGGATGACTATGGCGGCGAGGTGCCCAGCTCGCGCGCGGCGCTGGTGTCTTTGCCCGGTGTGGGGCGCAAGACCGCCAATGTGGTGCTGAACATGTGGTTCAAGCAGCCCACCCAGGCCGTCGACACCCATATCTTTCGGCTGGGCAATCGCACCGGCATTTGCCCGGGCAAGGAAGTGGTGGCGGTGGAGCACGCCATCGAGGACCACATCCCCGCCGAATTCCAACAACACGCGCATCACTGGATGATCCTGCACGGGCGCTATGTGTGCAAAGCGCGCAAGCCGGTGTGCAGCAACTGTATCATCCGGGATCTCTGTCCCTTTGAGGAGAAAACTCTGTGAGCAAGACCTATCAGGTGGTGGGCATCGGCAATGCGGTTGTCGATGTGCTGACCCAATCTGACGACTCGTTTCTGGACCTGATGGGAATCCAGAAAGGCATTATGCAACTGGTAGAACGCGAACGGGGCGAAATGCTCTATGGCGCGATGAAAGAACGGACGCAGGCGCCCGGCGGCTCGGTGGCGAACACGCTGGCCGGGTTGGGGAACCTGGGGCTGAAGACCGGGTTCATTGGCCGGGTGCAGGATGACGCGCTGGGACGGTTCTATGCGCAGGCGTCCGCGGCGGATGGCACCGATTTCGTGAACGCACCGGTTACGGGGGGGGAGCTGCCGACCTCGCGCTCGATGATCTTTGTGTCGCCGGATGGTGAGCGGTCGATGAATACCTATCTGGGGATCTCGGCCGAGCTGGGGCCCGAGGACGTGTCGGATGACGTGGCGGGCCAAGCCGAGATTCTGTTTCTGGAAGGGTATTTGTACGACAAACCTAAGGGAAAACAGGCGTTTGAGCGCGCCGCACAGGTGTGTCGCGCGGCAGGTGGCAAGGCGGGGATCGCCTTGTCTGACCCGTTCTGCGTGGATCGCCACCGCGAGGATTTCCGCCGTCTGGTCAAGGAACTGGACTATGTGATCGGCAATGAGCATGAGTGGGAATCGCTCTATCAGACCGATCTGAGCGCGGCGCTGGAACAGGCCGCGTCGGAGGCCGGGATGGTGGTGTGCACACGCTCGGGCCATGACGTGGTGCTGGTGCGCGGTGACGAGGAAGCCGTGGTGCCGGTGAACCGGATCGTGCCGGTGGACGCCACCGGTGCGGGCGATCAGTTTGCCGCTGGATTCCTCTATGGATATGCCACCGGCCAGTCGTTGGAGACCTGCGGGCGCATGGGCTGCGTCGCGGCGGCCGAGGTGATCAGCCACGTCGGCGCCCGGCCCGAGGCCGATCTGAAAGCGCTGTTCGCCAAACAAGGACTGATTTAAACCGGGGCGCTCCCGCCCCCGGGCTGGCGCAGCAAGCCGCTTGCCCGGCGTTGGGCCAAGCGCGCCCTGCGGGCGCGCCGGCGCATCCAATACCCGAATAACTGTATTTTACGTCCCCTGCCTTGGCAGGGGGCAGGGAATGCAATTGGGTTGGATGCGCATTAGGGACCTAGCAATTCGCGCAATGTCAGGGCCATCACTTTGGCGCTGTCGGCCATATCGTCGATCCCGACCCATTCGTCGGGTTGGTGCGCCAGGTCCAGCACGCCGGGGCCGTAGGCGATGCAGTTTTTCAGCTTGCCGATCCGGTCGATGTGTTTTTGATCGTAGGTGCCGGGCGACACCACGTATTCCGGCGCTTTCTCAAGCACCTTTTCAATCGCATGCGCCACGGTTTGCACCACCGGCGCGTCGCGGTCAGTCATGCTGGGCTGGACCTCAAACAAGTCGCGGATTTCGTATTCGAAACTGGGGCGCTCTGCCTTGACGCGTTCCATCAACGTTGTGACTTCGGCTTTCACATCACCGATGTCTTCCTCGATCAAAAAACGCCGGTCCAGCACGATGCGGCAGCGATCCGGCACGCAAGGGGCAGGCAGACCGGTGTAATCGGGGTCTTGCTCGGCCTCGCCGCCGTGGATCGAATTGATGTTCAGCGTCGATTGCTTGGCGCCATCTGGGATTACTGGCATTTCCGTGTGTTTGGTGGCCAGCAATGGAAACAGCGTGCGCTCCATTTCTTCCAGCACCGCGCCCATGTGGCGCACGGCGCAATCCCCCAGAAAGGGCATGGAGCCATGGGCGATGCGCCCCTTGGTTTCCAACTCGGCCCACCACACACCACGATGACCCAAACAGATGCGATCTTTGTGCAAAGGTTCGGGAATAATTACGTGATCGACGTGATCGAAATACCCTTGCTGCGCCAAATAGGCGACGCCGCCAAAACCACCGGATTCCTCATCCGCCGTGGCGCTGATCTCGATCGAGCCTTTGAAATCGGGGCAGGCGGCGATAAAGGCCTCGGCCGCGATGACCGAGGCCGCCAGACCACCCTTCATGTCACAAGCGCCGCGCCCATACACGCGGCCGTCTTTGACCTCACCACCGAAGGGGTCGACGCTCCAGCCATGGCCAACCTCAACCACGTCATGATGACCGTTGAAATGCACACACTCGCCCGCTTCAGCCCCCGCATAGCGCGCCACGATGTTCCAGCGCGGATGCTTGGCGCTGTCGGCAGGGGCGCCTTCAGCGCGGATCATTTCAACCTTGAAGCCCGATTTGGCCAGACGCTCCGCCAGATAGCTGCACACTTCGCGGTAGTTCAGCCCCGGCGGGTTCAGCGTGGGAATACGGATCAGGTCGGCACAAAGTGCGACCATGTCGTCGCGCCGGGCCTCAACCGCATCACAAATAGATATGTCCAATGCGTCTTTCATGCCGCCACCCTAGGTCAGGCAACCCTTTGCGGCAATGCTTGTAAAAGCGGGTGACGTGGCCATATCAATCACGTTAACATTCGTGTGATTGCCCCCATTCTCTTTTGCAGCGAGGACCAAACATATGGCCGATTTCGAAGCGCAAATCCGCGACAGCCAGGCGCAGGTCGCCGAGGCTCAGTCGAAGATCTCAGACCTAACCAGCCGGATCGAGACCGCGCGTGCCAAAATGGAAAGCGGCGATGATATCGCGATTGATATCGAGAATGCCTCGTTGGAAGACGTCCACGCCCACACTCAGGCGATGAATGCCAATATTGCCGAGCTGATCATGGGGCTGGATGACGTCACCGCCGGGTTCTCGAAAGACTTTGACGAGATGCGCAACAAGACCGGCTGGGAAAGCTTTGTCGGCATTTTCGCGCGTGGCAAATCGGAATCGATGCGTCAGGAACGTCTGCGCACCGCCAGCATTGATGACAAGCTGCAGGACCTTATCGGCAAGTCGGATGTGATTGTGCAGCTGTTGCAGGGGCAGTTGGCGCTGCTGAATGACCAAAAGGCCAAGGTTGAAACCAACCTGTCAGGAACGCTGGACGAGCGTGAGGTGACGGTGGGCGAGCTGGAGGGGCTGCGGGCCGAGATTTTGGGGATGGACCCGAAAATCATCGAGCTGGAAAACAAAATCAGCGTCGAACAGGACGCCGCGGCGCGCACTAAGCTGGAAAGCGAACTGGCCGAGCTGAACGCCAAATACAACGAAATGGTGCAGCAAGAGCAGGTGAAACTGGCCAAGAGCCAGACGCTGGAACGCTATATCGAAAAGGGCAAAACCTGGGTCGATTCCCTGCAGAACCAGGCGGCGACGCAAATGGTGCTGATCAACAAGCTGGAAACCGACACCAAGCAGCGGGTGGTGCTCTATGACGCGCTGACCAAGTCGTTGAAGACCGCGCAGCAGCAGGACGTGGCGCACCGGATCAACGAGATCGGCGTGCAGACCGATCAAGAGGCGCAAACCGCGATGGCGGCGATTGGTTCGGCCACGAACAGCCGTATGGCCGAAATGATGGAAGCCCACGAAGACCACATGGTCTTTGCCCGCAAGGTGCTGGAGCAAAAGGCGAAATCAGACGAACGCTTTGCCCGCCGGTTTTCAGAGATTGTCGAGAAACATGACAAGAACCTCTATGGCGGTTGATTTTCCAACCAAGCGCGCCCGCCCCGCCCCATTGAGGGCCGGAGTGGGCGCCGTCCGGGCCTTTGGGCCCGTTCGGGGGGGCTGCGCGTGACCGATATCGATATGACATTGGATCATGCGGCCCTGACCGATACCTATGCGGCGCGGCGCTATTTCAAGAAGTTCGACCTGATCACCGGCCATTTGCTGCGGGTTGCGCAGGAGATGGAACGTGACGGCCAGATCACCGATCTGGAGAAGCGGTTACTGGGCGGCTATCTGAAGAAACTGTCCGACACGTTTCATGCGCTGTCGCTGAAGTACTTGCTGACGGGCCGCGATACTGGACAGTTCTTTGGGTCGCTGTCTTTTGATGCCCATGAAAGCGGCTTCCCGGTGTTTCGCGAGTTGCTGACCATGGCCAATGACGCAGCACAGGCGCAAAAGCATCTGGATCAGCTGCCAACCACCGATGCCCTGAAAGACCAAATGGTGCAGCAGATCGTGGGCGAACTGACCATCCCCACACGTCTGCAGTTCGCCATGTCGCAGCGACTTTACTATGAGGCCCTGCAGGACGGTGATCTGTTTTGGGCGCAGAACGATCCTTCCGCTGTGTTCGTCGGCGATCTGGACCCGGACCGCCGGACCTTTTTGGTGCATTGGGCCGTCTATGACAGTCAGGTCAACCTGCCGACGCTGTACCTGATGGAGGTCGAAGACACGGGTCGCCGGCCGCTGCCCAAAGACGAACGCCGCTGGCCCGAGGTGCAGGCCCATCTGATGGCGCAATCGCTTGGCTCTTTGAAGCTGCTGACAATCGCGCGCGGGTTTGACACGGATTTCGACGATTTGCATCCCAAACGCCTACGTCGCTTCCACCTTGGCCCGATGCATTCATCCGCCTTCACCCATCAGTCCGGCCCGCTGCACGAGGTGCTGGATCAGGCCAACGCACCGGCGGGCGAAGATTGGGCGCTGGCCTGGACCCTTGAAGACCTTGAAAGCGAGCGGGTGATCGAAGAACGCAGCGGCTGGTTTGGCTCGGTTGAGCGAGAGGTTTTTGCGCTGGATCCGTTTTCAGGGCGCGGTGCCGACACCGGCGCGACCCGCACCGAGCGCGCCGTCATCCTGCCGCAACGGGCCTTTCAGGTGCTGGCTGAACGCAACCCGCCGGGCTTTCGTGACGTGCGCAAGTTTGTCGTCAGCCCGGGTGGCCGGGTGCTGAGCTACAGGTGATCCAGAGTGTGTGTTGAAATTGAAATCGGCAACGAGGTTGTAGACGGCATGAAGGGGCTGACTGCCCTGATGCCGAAGGGTTTGGTTCTTAACCCTGAAAGCGATTTCGACCTGCCTGAAGATTGCTGCCTTTGTTGGGTAGATGTTGAAGAAACGGCCCAACTGAACGGATTTGAAGCCGTTGAGGAAGCGCTGATGTACTACGTATTTTATCCAAGCGGAGAATCCAAATGAGCCTCCCAACCGACGCGATGGAACTGCCCGAGGGCGAGATTAACAAACACTATGACGCCGCCGCCGCGATGCTGGAGGGGCTGGATCACACGCCGCGCATCGCCAAGGGCAAAGAGCCCGCCGCCGTGGAACGCTCGCCCGGGATCACCCGCACCCGGCGGTTCCGGTCGACCACGCCGGGGCTGGTGACGCGCTCCACCGCGCGGCCCGAAGGCGTGCGCCTGATCGAACGCATAGAGGGCGCTGATGGCGATGACCCGCTGGTCTCACCGCTGCAGGCAACCACCCTGCACGTGCTGCGCCGCGCGTTGGCGATTGGCCTTGCGATGGGCGAGGGGTTCTCGGAACAAACCGGCCTGTCCGAGCTGAAAAAAGCCAACCTGGCAGGCAACTTGCCCACCACCCGCAGCACCGAATTCTCGGAACTTCTGGCCGCCGAGGCGCTGGTGACCCTTGCCAGCTTCGCCAACGCCACCGCCTTCCTGATCGCCCCACACCTGTCGGAAACCACCGTCGAAATCGGCGGGGTCGAAGAGATCCTGACCGACAACGCCCAGCTTGCCCTGCACGGCGCCCTGTGGGAGCTGGATCAGGATCTGGCCGCCTTCGCCACCGACGAGCCCCGCATGGTCGCCACCGTCGCCGCCTTTGCCGAACAGCTGATGGAGAAGCTCGCCCTGCGCGGCCAAACCGCCCCGCGGTTGGCACCGTTTACCGGCGCTTCTTACCGCGTTGAGGCCGACGACCTGACCATTCAGGGCTTCACCCCGGCGCGGCGCGGCAAGGGCACCACCCTGACCATGAGCTTCAAGAAACCCCATCAGGTCGTCGGCAACCACATCGCCAAATATCAGGCAATGAAGCTGGCCAAGATGCTGATGGCCTATGATTTTGACCGCAAAATCAACCCCTTCGCCGAAATGGGCGGGTTCATCTTTACCTTCATGGGCGACGGCGCGCCGGGCACCGGTAAGACCACTCTGATCCAGATGATGGCCGGGCTGATCAATGAATACTGCCAAAACGCGGGCTATCCGTTCCGCTATCAGAACTTCTCGATCGACCAGATCGACAGCTATCAGGGCAAGTCCGGCCAGAATGCCAAGGCGTTTGTGAACAACGTTCTTGATCCCAATGTAATCGGCTTTGGCACCATCGACGACATCGACCAAATCGCCGGCAAGCGCGGTGACAAACAGTCCTCGGCCGGCCAGCAAGAGGTCACGGCGGTGTTTATGGAGGCCTTCGCGGGTGCCGGCACCGTGGTGCGCGGCAACTGTACCTTTGGCATGTTCTCGAACTACCCCGAAAACGTCGATGACGCCCTGCGCCAACGCGCCGGGGCGCGCTTTCTGGTCGACGGGCCGCAGACGCAGGACGACTATATCGACATCCTCGCGCTGTTGATGGGCAAGAACCACGACATCCCGCTGGGCGAGCATGAACTTTACGCCGCGCAACAGATCAAACGCGCGGTCGCCGCGTCGTTCGAGGCCCACGGAAAACCGCAGGAAGACGGGTTGCTGAAGGTCTGGGAACAAACCGCCGCCGACATCGGCCCGCTCGATACCATCGCCAAGCTGGGTACCTACCTGAAAGCGATCCAACAGGCCGACCCGCGCTTCACCGGCCGCGCCATCAAGAACATCACCGACGCCGTCAAAGTCCGCGCGATGGATTTTGAGCTGCCCGATGAATGGATGGAACAACCCGACCTGTTCCTGTTCAAACCCTACGATGAAAAACTGGCGATGATCCGCGACATGACCCAGCCGATCACCGTCGAAATGGTCATCCAAGAGATCAACCGCTACGCCGATTCCGAGTTCCGCTATGCCGACAAATCCGACGAAGCCGCCATCGCCCGCATGGTCCGCGACTACGGCCTGACCGAGGAAGCCAAACGGCGGTATCTGGAGGGGAAAGGCTAGTGCACAACCTCCTAAGCCTCTTCCGTCCGGGCCAACGGCCCGGACAGCGCCCCGTTGCTGACAGGCGATTGGAACAATCGCCGAGAAGGACCCTCCCCACGGGAGGGCGCTTCACGCGCCCCCAGGCTCGGGCGCTGTCCTGCGTTGGGAGAGCCTGATGGCTTGGGATTCAGCCTACGCATTTCTGATGGTGGTGGTTATGTTGCTGGGGCCTTTGGTCTTCGTGCCTTGGGACCGTTGGGATACTGTGCGCAAACCTTTGACGAGCTACCTGATCCTTTTTGTATATCTTACTGGTCGGACGATGCTGATACTGATTGCGATTGGAACGTATTTCTTTGTTGCTGTAGAAGGTTACGCCTTTGACCAAGTCTTCGCTGCATTCTTTAGTGACGAATACTCGGCTGTCGTGTTCCTGTTTGCGAAAGGCGTTGCATTCTTCGCCTTTGCCGGGCTTCTGGCGCACCGCCTCTGGGGGCGGACTGATGGAGAAACGCTATGAAACGCCTCATCGAAAAAGGTCTGATGTTCGGCAATCTGATCGAGGTTTCCAGCCCCGCTTTGATTGCCCGCTACAACCGCGCCCTTAAGCATCTGACGGGCCGCGAAACCGCGTTGCAGGATTTCCACATCGACATTGCAGGCTACTCGCCCGAGGTCGGTGATGAGCTGGGCGATCATCTCTACCTGAACCCCAACGGGGTGAACCGGCAGTTCATCTTGCTGACGACCGAACAGAAAACCGCGCCCTTGCTGGGGGCGAAATTCTCCACCTCGCGCGGGCTCTTGCGCCGGTTTATTGAGGAAAACGAACCCCAGCTTTTCGCTCTCACCGCGCAAGATGCCGTCGCGGGCGAGCTGGCGAATTCGGTCTTTGAACTCAGTTCACCCAAGCGCCTGTTCGACATCCGCAAGATCACGGTCGAGGCCGACACGACGCGCAGCCACGTCGCCAACGCCGACAAGCTGGCCGACAAGATCACCCAATTCCGCACCAAGGAAGACGCGTGGTTTGACGACGTTCTGATCGCCGAGATGATCACCCTCGCCAAAGAAACCGGTGACGTCACCCGCAACCCGGTGCAGCTGAAACCCACCGAGATGGGAGAGGTCAATTTCTGGACCTCGCATTTTGGCGGGCTTTATCTGTTCCCGACGCTCGAAACCCCCGGCGTGATTGCTATGGCAGGGGACGATCAACTGGGCGATTTGCCCGTGCCCAACGTCTATGGTCCCGATGAACGCAACGCGATCGCCCATTTCCTGACAACGAATGACCTGATCGAACCCATCGTCAAAGCCCGCAACGTCGATGCCGCGGCAATCCTGCGCCAGAAAATGGATTTCATTTTGGTCGATGCCGCGGCCACGCTGGGCCATGACATGGGCGAGGCCACCCGCCATGATCTGCGTAAGCTGGCCTATAAGCTGGGCGCCGCGTTGCCCGATGCGTTTCAGGGGCTGGCGGACCTCTTGCGCTGGGTCGAGGGTGGCGGGCAGTGGCCCCGTATCACCTCCGAACACCCATCCTATTTCTATACCCTGCGCGCCAAATCCGGCCCTGACCGTGATCTGGTCAACCAATTGCTGGCCGAGCTTGCCCCGCTGGATGTGCGCCAGCTGTTCATCTGCCACAAACAGCTGTTTTACCGCCTGTATGCGGGGTGGAGCGATGACAAGAAAACCTTCGTCGCCAATTTTCTGGAGCGCGAATATCTGGTAGATAAAGTCGGGGCGCGGGCTGCGTTGTTCGGCCCCGAGCCAGATATGACAACCCCGCCGCCCAAGCCCAACGTGGTGCCAGACCGCATCGTCGATCTGGTTGGGCCGTGGGGCGCGGTAAGAAAGGGGCGATAGATGTTGGGTGCGATCCGACTGGGCGTTTTCGGGCTGGTGGCCCTGACGATCCTGTATTTCCTGATATCGCTGTATTCGCGGTCGGTCCGGCGCGAAAAGCTTGAGAATGAGGCGGCAGAACAGATCGCCCAAGGCACCCTCGACGCCGCCGCGCGCGATGCCTATATCGAAGACGGCATGCAGGACTATGAAAATTCCCTGCGCCGCAAGTTGATCCTTGGTGTGTTCGTCGTGCCCGTCGTGGTGGTGATCATACTGATTTATGTGACGAATTTCATGTGAGGCACCAATGCGTTACGTCAAAGGCACCCTGATTGCCCTGATCGCTTTGCTGGCGATTGCTTTCTTTCACTACACCCTGCCGCAACGCGACGTGGTGCGCATTTCCGATACCTATGAAAAGCGGATCGACTTTGGTGAAAACTCGATCTTCTGGTCGTCGCCAGACACCGGCAATGCCACCGGCACCGTGAACCGCGATATCTTTTTCATCCAGACGATCCAGACCAACGGCAAACCAATGGTCTATCGCAACGAAGATACCGGCTGGGGCTGGCCGCCGTATTTCAAGCTTGATACCTCGAACCTGCAAACCGAGGCCGCTGATCTGAAATCCAGCGCCGAGGCGCCCAAGTGGGTGGTGATCAAGCATTACGGCTGGCGCAATGAATTCCTGTCGATCTACCCAAACGCCGTTGGCGTGCGTCAGGTCGACAGCCCCGATGTCAGCCTGTTCCCGTGGATGAACATCGTGATCCTGACGTTGATCGGTCTTGTGCTGTTGTTTCTATATCGGCTTTGGGCGCAATTCCGTCAGCGCGCGATTGATCCGCTGCTGGAAGACGCAGGCGAGGCATGGGATGCCGTTGATGAACGCGCCGATCAGGCGCGCGATGCGGCTAAGGCCAAAGCGACCGGATTTCGCGCGTGGCTGAACACCTGGAAGGGCACGCCACGCAAGTGATCAGACCGGGTCGACCGCGATATTGTCGATCAAACGGATGCCATCCAACCATGCTGCGGCCAGCAACCGTGCCGGCGTGTCCAAGGCCTCAAGCGGGGCAAGCCCATCGGCAGCGCGCAGCTCCAGATATTCGACCTTGTCATAGCCCGCTTTGGTGATCGCCTTGCTGGCTTTGGCAAGGCTTTTGTCCACGGGTTTGCCCGCCTGAATTTCAGCGGCGGCGGCCTGCATTGCGGCGTACAGACCGGGCGCTTTGGCGCGGGTCTCGGCGGTCAGATGCATATTGCGCGAAGAGCGCGCCAACCCATCTTCATCGCGGTTGGTCTGGCAGCCGACGATTTCAACCTGAAGGTCCAGATCGGCGGCGACACGTTTGACCACCTGCAATTGTTGATAGTCTTTCTCGCCGAAATAAGCACGATGCGCGCGGGTCTGGATCAGCAACTTGCTGACCACGGTCGACACGCCATCAAAATGCCCCGGACGCCCAGCGCCACACAGGCCCTCGGACACGCCGGCCACGCTAACGGTGGTGGCATAGCCGTTGGGGTACATTTCTTCGACCTTGGGGAAATAGACAGCGTCCACCTTCAATTCGCCCAGCATCGCCAGATCCTGTTCTTCGGTGCGCGGATAGGTTTCCAGATCGCCTTCGTCATTGAACTGCGTGGGGTTCACAAAGATCGTGACGATCACCAGATCGCACTCGGCCTGCGCGGCGCGCACAAGGCTCAGATGGCCTTCGTGCAAAGCGCCCATGGTGGGGACAACACCGATGGTCTTGCGGCCTGTGTGCCAAGGCCCTGTGCCCAGGTAAAGCTCGTCCAGACGGCGCAGAATTCTCATTTCTTTTTCTCCGGCGCCTGATCGGCGAAAATGTGTTCCGGGGCGGGGAAGCTGCGCGCGCGCACTTCCTTGGCATATTGTTCCACGGCGGCTTTGCCATCGTCGAACAGCGTGCCATAGCGTTTCACGAATTTCGGTTTGAACTTGGTGAACAGGCCCAGCATGTCATCGACCACCAGAATTTGCCCGTCACACCCGGCCGAGGCCCCAATGCCAATCGTCGGGATCGGGATGGCGGCAGTGATGCCATCGGCCAGATTGGCGGGAACTTTTTCCAACACAACGGCAAAGGCCCCGGCGTCCGAGACAGCCTTGGCATCCGCCATCACGCGATCGCCATCTTCGCCGCGTCCCTGCACAGCATAACCGCCCAGCGTGTTGATCGCTTGCGGGGTCAGTCCGACATGGGCCATCACCGGGATCGAGCGCGAGGTCAGGAAGCGGATGGTTTCAGCCATCTCAACGCCGCCTTCCAGTTTGACGGCGGCGCAGCCGGTCTCTCGCATCAGACGGGCGGCATTGCGAAAAGCCTGTTCGGGGCCTTCTTCATAGCTGCCAAAGGGCATGTCGATCACCAGCATCGAATGCTTCAGGGCGCGCGCCACGGCTTGGCCATGCATCACCATCATGTCCATGGTCACGCCCAGGGTCGACGGCAAGCCGTGGATCACCATGCCCACTGAATCGCCCACCAAAACAAAGTCACAAGCCTCGTCAACCATCTCGGCGATGGGGTGGGTATAGGCTGTCAGACTGACAATCGGGTCGCCGCCTTTGCGGGCCAGAATGTCTTGCGGGGTGGGGACCCGAATTTGCGCTGTCGCACTCATGGGCGGCTCCTAAACCGATGATAGTTCGGGCGGTTTATAATTTCGCGGGTGCAGAAAAACCAGCATTTCCTCTGTTAGCGCGACCGTCGGCGGTTTCGCCGTGGCCTCACAGCCGTTACAGATAGGGAAAAGGCAACGCATAAGGGGCCAGACCATGCAGCCGGGCGAACGCAACCTGATCACGGATGTCACTGGATTGCGCGTGGGTAACGCGCAGGACGATACGGTGAAAACCGGCGCAACGGTTCTGGTTGGAGAGGTGCCCTTCACCGCCGGGATACATGTGATGGGCGGCGCGCCGGGCACCCGCGAAAGTGATCTTCTGGCGCCCGACAAAACCGTGCAACAGGTCGACGCGTTGGTCTTGTCGGGCGGCTCGGCCTTTGGTCTGGACGCACCGTCGGGCGTGGCGGATGCTCTGGCCGCGCAGGGGCGCGGATTTGCCGTGGGCGATGTGCGCGTGCCCATTGTGCCCGGCGCGATCCTGTTTGACCTGATCAATGGCGGCAATAAAGACTGGGCCGAAAACCCTTATAAACCCCTTGGCGCGCAAGCGCTGGCCAATGCGGCAACGGACTTTGCACTGGGCAGTACCGGCGCGGGCACCGGCGCTTTGACCGCGACGCTCAAGGGCGGGTTGGGATCGGCCTCTTGCGTTTTGCCTTCGGGCCATACGGTGGGCGCATTGGTTGCCGTGAATGCGCTGGGGGATACCATCATGGGCGCGGGGCCGCAGTTCTGGGCCGCCCCGTTTGAAATGGGGGCTGAGTTCGGCGGGCTGGGGCAGGGTGCGTTTGACCCGACCAAACCGCCCGCCCTTAAAGGCCATGCGCCGCAAAACACCACCATCGCCATCGTCGCCACCGATGCCGCCCTGACGCAAGCCCAATGCACCCGCCTTGCCACCGCCGCCCATGACGGCATGGCCCGCGCGCTGCTGCCATCGCACACCCCGATGGATGGCGATTTGATCTTTGCGGCCGCGACCGCCACAGCCCCGCAAGAGCCTGATCTGCTGATGCTGGGCCATTTCGCCGCCACCTGTCTGGCCCGCGCGATTGCACGCGGAGTTTACCACGCCACCCCCGCCCCAAATGACGCCATGCCTTGCTGGCGAACGCGTTTCGGGGTTTGATACAGCTGTTATAACAAGGAGGCCCGCCATGATCCTGTCCAAGATGCTGTCCGATCCGTCACTGCTGGCCACGCAGGCCTATCTGGCGGGCGACTGGGTCGAGGCCGACACCGGCGCCCGCTTTGATGTTACTAATCCGGCCACGGGCGAAGTGCTTGAAACCGTGCCCGATATGGGACGGGCCGAAACCGCCCGCGCGATTGAGGCCGCCCGCATCGCGCAAAAAGACTGGGCCGCGCGCACCGCCAAAGACCGCGCGCAGCTCCTGCGCCGTTGGTTCGATCTGATGATGGCCAACCAAGAGGATCTGGCGATCATCCTGACCGCCGAGATGGGCAAACCCCTGACCGAAGCGCGCGGCGAAATCGCCTATGGTGCCTCGTTTATTGAGTGGTTCGCCGAAGAGGGCAAACGCGTCTATGGTGAAACCATCCCCGGCCACGCGCCCGACAAAAGGATCATGGTGCAAAAACAGCCCATCGGCGTGGTTGGCTCGATCACCCCGTGGAACTTCCCGAACGCGATGATCGCCCGCAAGGCCGCGCCGGCGCTGGCCGCTGGCTGTGGCTTTGTCGCGCGCCCGGCTTCGGAAACACCGCTCTCGGCGCTGGCAATGGCGGTGCTGGCCGACCGCGCGGGCCTGCCCAAGGGGCTGCTTTCTGTGATCCCGTCCAATGACGCCGCAGGCATCGGTAAAGAGTTCTGCGAAAACCCCACCGTGCGCAAACTGACCTTCACCGGATCAACCCAAGTGGGCCGGATTCTGTTGGCCCAAGCCGCGCCGCAGGTGATGAAATGCTCGATGGAGCTGGGCGGCAATGCGCCGTTCATCGTGTTTGACGACGCCGATCTGGACGCCGCCGTCGAAGGCGCGATCATGTGCAAGTTCCGCAACAACGGCCAAACCTGCGTCTGCGCCAACCGGATTTATGTGCAGGACGGCGTCTATGACGCCTTTGCCGAAAAGCTGGCGGCGGCGGTTGCCAAGATGACCGTGGGCAACGGCATGGAGGAGGGCACCGATCTGGGCCCGCTGATTTCCGACAAAGCCGTCGCCAAGGTCGAAGCCCACATCGCCGATGCCACGGCCAAGGGCGGGCAGATCACACTGGGGGGCGCGCGCATGGGCAATGAAGGCACCTTCTTTGAACCCACCATCGTCACCGGCGCAACGCGCGACATGGCCTTTTCCACCGATGAAACCTTCGGCCCGCTCGCACCGTTATTCCGCTTCAAGGACGAGGAAGAGGTCATCGCGCTGGCCAATAACACGATCTTTGGTCTGGCCTCGTATTTCTATGCCAAGGATCTTAGCCGCGTTTACAAGGTCGCCGAGGCGCTGGAATACGGAATCGTGGGGGTAAACACCGGGATCATCTCGACCGAAGTCGCCCCGTTTGGCGGCGTCAAACAGTCCGGGCTTGGCCGCGAAGGCTCGCGCCACGGGATCGAAGATTTCATGGAATTGAAGTATATCTGCCTGTCAGTGTGATCGGCGCGGTGACCTAAGGGCATTAAATCTTAACAAAGGCGACAGTTTCGAATTTCTGAATCAAAACTGTCGCAAAAGGGTTACCGGATTGGGCCACTCCCTGCGCATATAACCGCAGGAGACTTCTGATGATCCGCAAGATCGCTTTAACCTCTGTGCTGGCCCTGACTGCCGGGACCGCCAGCGCCGAGATGAACTTTAACCGCATCGCCTCTTTCGCCACGCCGCTGAACATGGCCGAAGGCGAAGACACATCGCGCGAAAGCTCGGCTGAAATCATCGCCGCCACCGCTGATGGCATGATGCTGGCCTACACCGATAGCCCGCTCGAGGCGCTGGGCCTGATCGACATCACCGATCCCGCCAACCCCAGGCCCGCTGGCAACATCATGCTGGATGGCGAGCCCACCAGCGTGGCGATCATCGGCACCACCGCCTACGTCGGCGTGAACACCTCGGAAAGCTATGTGGCCCCGTCGGGCTTCCTCAAGTCGTTCGACCTGACCACCAAAGCCGAAACCGGCTCCTGCGCGCTGTCCGGTCAGCCTGACAGCATCGCCGCCGCCAAGGATGGTTCGTTCGTCGTTGTCGCCATCGAAAACGAGCGCGACGAAGACCTGAACGACGGCATAATCCCGCAGCTGCCCGCCGGCACGCTGGACATGATCGCGCTGAACGACGGCGCGCTGGATTGCGCCGCGATGAAAATCGCCGATGTCACCGGTCTGGCCGACATCGCCCCCACCGACCCCGAGCCAGAATTCGTTGACGTCAACGCCCTGGGCGAAACTGTCATCACCCTTCAAGAAAACAACCACATGGTTGTAGTGGCCGCTGACGGTTCCATCGTGAACCACTTCTCGGCGGGTGCTGTTGATCTTGAAGGCATCGACGCCACCGATGAGCGCGGCGCGCTGATCTTCACCGAAACCCAAGAAGGCCGCCTGCGCGAGCCTGACGCGGTGAAATGGATTGACGACAACCACTTCGCCACCGCCAACGAAGGTGACTATCAGGGTGGCTCGCGCGGCTGGACCATCTTCAACAAAGACGGCACCGTGGTGTACGAATCCGGCACCTCGTTCGAAAAAGCCGTGATTGAAATCGGCCACTACCCCGACAAACGCTCCGACTCCAAAGGGGTGGAGCCTGAATCGATCGAAGCCGCCACTTTCGGCGACACCCAGATGATCTTTGTGGGTGCCGAACGTGCCTCGGTCGTCGGTGTTTACGACGCCACTGATCTGGCCAACCCGGTGCTGAAACAACTGCTGCCCTCGGGTGTTGGCCCAGAAGGTTACGTCGCGATCCCGTCGCGCAACCTGCTGATTTCGGCCAATGAAAAAGACCTCATTGAGGACGGCGGCGTGCGCAGCCACGTCATGATCTTCGAATACCAAGACGCCCCGGCGGCCTATCCGCAGCTAACCTCGGCTGGCGCCGATGAGCTGATCGGTTGGGGTGCGATTTCCGGCATGGTTGCTGACGAAGACGGCATGATCTATGCGGTCAACGACAGCTTCTATGGCTTCCAGCCCTCGATCTTCAAGATCGACCCCTCGACCACCCCGGCCCGCATCGTTGATGTGATCCGCGTGCACCGTGCCAACGGCGCCCCGGCCCAGAAACTGGACCTCGAAGGCATCACGCTGGACGGCAAAGGCGGCTTCTGGCTGGCGTCCGAGGGCCGCACCGACCGCGCCATCCCGCACGCGCTGTACCACGTGAACAGCAAGGGCCTGATCAAAAGCCACAAGCAGGAATTCGGCCTGCCTGCGGAACTGATGGCTGTTGAAAAACGCTTTGGGTTTGAGGGCATCACCAAGGTGGGCGACACCCTGTGGATGGCCACTCAGCGTGAATGGAAAGACGATCCGGCGAACCACGTGAAACTGGTTGCCTATAACACCGACACCAAGGAATGGGGCGCCGTGCTGTACCCCAAAGCCGAGCCTGCCAGGGGCTGGGTTGGCCTGTCGGAAATCGTTGCCCACGGCGATTGGGTTTACGTCATAGAGCGTGACAACCAGATCGGTGCCGATGCTGTAACCAAAAAGGTCTACCGTATCCCCGCCGCCGAAATGGTGCCCGCAGCACTGGGTGGCGATCTGCCGGTGGTTTCCAAAGAACTGGTCCGTGACCTGATCCCCGATCTGCTGTCGCTGAACGGCTATGTGCAGGACAAGGTCGAAGGTCTGGCCATCATGCCCGATGGCGAGATGTTCATCTCAACCGACAACGATGGTGTCGATGATCACTCGGGCGAGACCCTGTTCTTCTCGATCGGTGTCAACGGTCAGGCTGATCCGTCCTGATCGGAGCGCGATTTCAAAAAACTGCTGAAAGGGAGGGGGCCACCCCTCCCTTTTTTGTTGCGCGGCCCCGGAAATGGTTAATTTTACCGCGCACTGGCAAAGTTGCCGCGCGTAAAGTAATGTTTCTTAAGGAAATGCAATTTGCGCGTCGGGCCTTCGGGCCCTTGGTGCGCCGGAAAGACACCAGTCATGGACGAGCCAAAGATCAAGAACATGGAAGAGTTCGCCGCCGTCAGCGGAATCTCCCGGCCAACCATTTCCAAGTATTTCAACGATCCTGACAGTGTCCGCAAATCGACCCGCCGTAAGATCGAAGCGGCGTTGGACCGGTTCGATTATCGCCCCAACATGTACGCGATGAACCAGAACCGGCGGCTGACCAAGAACATCGGTGTGGTCGTGCCCTATCTTGCTGACCCGTTCTTTGCTGAAATCGCCCGGATCATCGAAAACCATGTGCTTAGCGCCGGGTATCGTCCGGTCTTGCTGGGCTCGCATGGCGACCCGGATCTAGAAATCGACAACCTTGAAAACCTGCGCCTGATCAAACCCGCCGGGGTTTTGCTGGCGCCCCTGGGCCGGGTGTCCGACGCCGAGCGCCTTGCGGCTTTTTGCGCGGATGTGCCCACCGTGTTGTTTGACGCCAACATCGAAGATCTGGGCGCGGCCTTTGTCGGCTCTGACAATGATCAAAGCATCGGATTGATCGTCGAATACCTGTGCCGCACCGGCGCCCCGCCCGCCTTTTTTGAAATCCGCAACCCGGTTAACCCCAATGCCAACAAACGCCGCGCGGCCTATATCAAGTCGATCGAGGCGCTGGGCCACAAGCCCCACTTGTTGCAGGCTGACGGCGAGGGCTGGGAGTTTGAACAGATCGGCTTTTCCGAAGGCACCCGTATCATTCAGGAACATGACCTGCCTACCGATACCATCCTGTGCAGCAATGACCGTTTGGCGATCGGGCTGTTGTCCGCCGCCTATCAGGCCGGCCTGCGCGTGGGTCTGGGGGATGGCTGTGCGCTGCGCGTCGCGGGGCATGATGACCATCCGTTCTCGCGCTACACCTGCCCGACGCTGACCACCGTTTCGCAGGATTACGCCGCCATCGCCCAGAAAAGCGCCGAGACATTGTTCGCCCTGATCGACAGTTCCAAACACTTCGATTCGCGGGAAGAGACACTTTTCAACGGGCGTTTGGTGATGCGAGGGTCTGCTTAGGGTTTGTTATATAACGACAAATATCCAAAAGTTTACGCGTGTAAAAAATAAATTGACCGGGCGGTCATTTAGGCGCTAACATCTTCCCAACATCTAAAACGGGAGGAATAGGATGTTTCTTAGAAACGCACTTCGTGCGGCAACGGCCCTGACTCTGGTCGCCGCAGGCAGCGCCGCTGCCGACACCATCACCATCGCAACAGTGAACAACGGCGACATGATCCGCATGCAGGGTCTGACCGACGACTTCACAACCAAAACCGGCCACGAGGTCGAATGGGTCACGCTGGAAGAAAACGTTCTGCGTCAGCGCGTCACCACCGACATCTCGACCAAGGGCGGTGCTTTCGACATCATGACCATCGGCATGTATGAAACCCCGATCTGGGGTGCCAACGGCTGGCTGGTCGCACTGGACAACCTGTCCGAGGGTTATGACGTCGATGACATCCTGCCCGCCATGGCTGGCGGTCTGAGCCACGAAGGCACGCTCTATGCGGCGCCCTTCTATGGCGAAAGCTCGATGATCATGTATCGCACCGATCTGATGGAAAAAGCCGGGCTGGAAATGCCCGACGCCCCGACCTGGGACTTCATCCGTCAGGCTGCCGCCGCCATGACCGACCGTGACGCTGAAATCAACGGCGTCTGCCTGCGCGGCAAGGCCGGTTGGGGTGAAGGCGGCGCTTTCATCACCGCCATGTCCAACTCGTTCGGCGCGCGCTGGTTCGATATGGACTGGAAACCCCAGTTCGACACCGCGGCATGGGCCAACACCCTGAACTTCTATAAGGGGATGATGGATGAAAGCGGCCCGGCTGGCTACGCGACCAACGGGTTCAACGAAAACCTGTCGCTGTTCCAGCAAGGCAAATGCGGCATGTGGATCGACGCCACTGTGGCGGCCTCTTTCGTGACCAACCCCAACGATTCAACCGTGGCTGACAAAGTTGGCTTCGCACTGGCCCCCGATACCGGTCTGGGCAAACGGTCGAACTGGCTCTGGGCTTGGGCTCTGGCGATCCCCGCCGGCACCCAGAAACAGGACGCCGCGCTGCAGTTCATCGAATGGGCCACCTCGAAAGACTATATCGAGCTGGTCGCCGCGAACGAAGGCTGGGCCAATGTTCCGCCGGGTGCACGCACCTCGCTGTACGAAAACCCGAACTATCAGGCCGTGCCCTTCGCGCAGATGACGCTGGACTCGATCCTGTCGGCTGACCCGAACAACTCGACTGTCGAACCGTCGCCCTATGTTGGTGTTCAGTTCGCCGCGATCCCTGAATTCGCTGGCATCGCCACCGAAGTCAGCCAAGAGTTCTCGGCCGCCTATGCAGGCCAGCAGACCGTCGAAGAAGCGCTTGAAAAAGCGCAGGCTCTGACCATCGACGCCATGGAAGCCGCGGGTTACTAACCGCCCCCTCCCACTCCAGAGGGCGACCTCATATCGCCCTCTGGCCCCAATCCCCCCTCACAGCGCATAGTTGTTCAAGAAGGTACGCCTGCCGTCAACGGAGGAGACTTACCCAATGGCTACTCAACACTCCAGATCTGCGGCCCGCCTGATGATGGCCCCCGCCGTGATCCTGCTTCTGGGATGGATGCTTGTCCCACTTACGATGACGCTGTTTTTCTCATTCAAGAAATACCTGCCTCTGCGGGGCGGCGACCTGGGCTGGGTCGGGTTCGATAACTACGTCCGCTTCGTCACCTCCAGCGCCTTCTGGCCGTCGGTCGTGACCACCCTGATCATTGTGGGCGGCGTTCTGGCGATCACCGTGGTTCTGGGCGTCTTGCTGGCGATCCTGTTGAACCAGCCGATGTGGGGTCAAGGCATGGTCCGCATTCTGGTCATCGCCCCCTTCTTCGTCATGCCCACCGTTTCGGCACTGGTCTGGAAGAATATGTTCATGGACCCCAACTATGGCCTTCTGGCCCACCTGTGGAAGTTCTTTGGCGCCACCCCGGTGGAATGGCTTAGTCAGGCGTCGCTGCCCTCGATCGTGATGATCGTCAGCTGGCAATGGCTGCCCTTTGCAACGCTGATCCTGCTGACGGCGATCCAGTCTCTGGACAGTGAACAGCTGGAGGCGGCTGAAATGGATGGCGCCCCCGCCCTGAAACGTTTTGGCTATATCACCCTGCCGCACCTCAGCCGTGCGATCACCGTGGTGATCCTGATCCAAACCATCTTTCTGCTCTCGATCTTCGCCGAGATTTTCGTAACCACCGGCGGCGCCTTCGGGACCAAGACCCTCAGCTATCTGATCTTTCAGCGCGTGCTGGAAAGCCAGAACGTCGGGCTCGGCTCTGCCGGGGGTGTCTATGCAATCATTCTGGCCAATATCGTTGCCATCTTCCTGATGCGCATCGTCGGCAAGAACCTGGACGCGTGAGGAGAGACAATCATGGCACGTGCCGTTACCCAACAACGCAAGATCATCAACACGACAGCCGCCTGGGCCGTGGGTCTGCTGATCTTCTTTCCGATCCTCTGGACGATCCTGACCAGCTTCAAAACCGAAGCGCAGGCCATCGCCGACCCGCCAGTGTTCCTGGCCTTTGACTGGACGCTGGAAAACTATGGCGTCGTGATGGAACGCTCCAACTATGGCCGCTTCCTGTGGAACTCGATCATCATTGCGGGCGGGTCTACCATCCTTGGCATCATCATCGCGGTGCCCGCCGCATGGTCGATGGCCTTTGTGCCCAGCAAACGGACCAAAGACATATTGCTGTGGATGCTGTCCACCAAGATGCTGCCGGCGGTTGGGGTTCTGTACCCGATCTACCTGCTGTTCATCAAACTGGGTCTGCTGGACACCAAGATCGGCCTGATGATCGTCCTGATGCTGATCAACCTGCCGATCATTGTGTGGATGCTCTACACCTACTTCAAGGAAATCCCCGGCGAAATTCTGGAAGCCGCGCGGATGGACGGCGCCACCCTGCGCGAAGAGGTGATCCACATCCTGACGCCCATGGCGATCCCGGGCATCGCATCGACCCTGCTGCTGAACGTGATCCTGGCCTGGAACGAGGCTTTCTGGACCCTCAACCTGACTGCGGCCAAAGCGGCCCCGCTCACGGCCTTTATCGCCAGCTACTCCAGCCCCGAAGGGCTGTTCTACGCGAAACTTTCGGCGGCCTCGACCATGGCCATCGCACCGATACTCATCCTTGGCTGGTTCAGCCAGAAGCAACTCGTCAGCGGCCTGACCTTCGGCGCTGTGAAATAAGGAGTGAACCCATGGGACGCATCCAACTTGAAAACGTGACCAAAAGCTTCGGCAACGTCGAGGTCATCCCGCCGCTGAACCTGACCATCGAAGATGGCGAGTTCGCCGTCTTCGTCGGCCCCTCGGGCTGCGGTAAATCCACCCTCCTGCGCCTGATCGCCGGGCTGGAGGACGTGACTTCGGGCACCATCAGCATTGATGGCACCGAGGCCACTCAAGTGCCCCCCGCCAAACGCGGTCTGGCCATGGTGTTCCAGTCCTACGCGCTCTACCCGCATATGTCGGTGCGCAAGAACATCGCCTTTCCGATGAAGATGGCCGGGATCGACGAGGCCGAGCAGAACAAGCGCATCGAGGCCGCCGCCAAGGCCCTGAACCTGACCGACTATCTGGACCGCAAACCGGGCCAACTGTCAGGCGGGCAACGTCAACGCGTTGCCATCGGCCGCGCCATTGTGCGTGAACCGGCGGCCTTCCTGTTTGATGAGCCGCTGTCGAACCTGGATGCGGCGCTGCGGGTGGGCATGCGGCTGGAGATCTCCGAACTGCACGAACGCCTTGAAACCACGATGATCTACGTGACCCACGATCAGGTCGAAGCCATGACAATGGCCGATAAAATCGTGGTGCTGCGCGCCGGGGTGATCGAACAGGTTGGCTCTCCGCTTGAACTCTATAACAGCCCCTGCAACACCTTTGTGGCCGGGTTCATCGGCTCGCCCAAGATGAACCTGATCGAAGGCCCAGAGGCAGCGAAATACAATGCCCAGACCATCGGCGTGCGCCCCGAACACCTTGAAGTTTCAGCCGAAAGCGGGGACTGGTCCGGCCGGGTCAGCGTCTCGGAACATCTGGGCTCTGATACGTTCCTGCACGTGCATGACACCGGGCTGGCCGACTCGATCACCGTGCGCACCGATGGCAACGTCAGCTTCAAACACGGCGATCGTGTCTTCATGACGCCGCGGGCCGATGTGATCCACCGGTTCGATGCGCAGGGGCTGCGGATCGAATGACCCGACTGATCGGCAAAACAGCGTTGGTTACAGGTGCCGCGCGCGGCATCGGGCGCGCCTTAGCGCAGGCCTATCTGCAAGAAGGCGCCCGCGTTGCCATCGCCGATATCAACATGGCACAGGCCCAACAAACTGCGGCAGAACTGGGCGAGGGTGCTCTTGCGGTGGCGCTGGATGTCACCAATCAGGACAGCATCGACGCAGCGGTTGAAGCCACCGTGCAGGCCTTTGGCCATATCGACATTCTGATCAACAACGCGGCGCTTTTCACCGCCGCACCAATCGCCGAGATCACGCGCGAAGACTATGCCAAGGTCTTTGAGGTAAACGTGTCTGGAACACTGTTCATGATGCAGGCCGTCGCCCGTCACATGATCGCGCGCGGGCAGGGTGGCAAGATCATCAACCTTGCCAGTCAGGCCGGGCGGCGGGGTGAACCGCTGGTCGCGGTCTACTGTGCCACCAAGGCGGCGGTGATCAGCCTGACCCAATCCGCCGGGCTGAACCTGATCGCGCATGGGATAAACGTGAATGCCATCTCGCCGGGTGTGGTCGACGGCGATCACTGGGTTGGGGTCGATGCCTTCTTTGCCAAATATGAAAACAAGGCCCCGGGCCAGAAGAAACAAGAAGTCGGCCAAGCCGTCCCCTATGGCCGCATGGGGGTGGCCGAAGACCTGACAGGCATGGCCGTGTTTCTGGCAACCGACGAGGCCAAATATATCGTCGCCCAAACGTACAACGTGGATGGTGGACAGTGGATGAGCTGATGCAGAAAAACGCCCCGCAACCCCTTGGTCTTTCCCTTGCGACGCTGTCTGAATTGCCAGCGGATATCGCGCGCCCGTCTTATCATCGCAGCGCGCTGACACCGGGAATTGTGCATATCGGTCTGGGAAATTTCCACCGCGCCCATCAGGCGTGGTACCTGCACCGTCTGATGCAGGCAGGGCAGGCGTTTGACTGGGCCATTCTGGGGGCCGGGGTGCGCCCCTATGACAGCGCGATGCGCGACAAATTGCTGGCGCAGGACTGCCTGACCACCTTGATCGAACTGTCCCCCAACAGCGCCGCGGCCGAGGTCACCGGCGCAATGATCGACTATCTGCCCATTCAGCAGGGCAACGCTGCCCTGATTTCAGCGATGGCACAGCCCGGCATTCGGATCGTGTCTCTGACGGTGACCGAAGGGGGCTATTTCATCGACCCGGCGGGCGGGCTGGATCTGACCCATCCCGATATCCAACATGACATCGCCAACCCGACAACGCCGGACACGGTCTTTGGCGCAATCACTGCGGCGCTGGCCCTGCGCCGCGCTGCCGGGCACGGGCCGTTCACCACCCAAAGCTGTGACAACCTGCAAGGCAATGGCCAGATCACCCGACAGGCCGTCGTCACGCTTGCCCGCCACCAAGACCCGGCGCTGGCCGATTGGATAGAGGCCCAGTGCAGCTTCCCCAACTCCATGGTTGACTGCATCGTCCCGGCCACCGGCACTGCCGAGATCGCGCTGGCCCGCTCTTTGGGCGTCAACGATGCCGCGCCCGTCACTCATGAAAACTATCGCCAGTGGGTGATCGAAGATGACTTTTGCGCCGGTCGTCCCGACTGGGATCAGGCCGGAGCCATCTTCACCGACTCTGTGCATGACTATGAGACGATGAAAATCCGCATTCTGAACGCCGGACATCAGGTTTTGGCCAATGCGGGTGAACTATGTTCAGTCAGCACCATCGCCGACTGCATGGCACATCCTGAAATTGCCGCGCTGTTCAACCGTGTCCAGCACGAAGAAATCGCGCCCTATGTGCCGGGCGTTCCGGGCATGACCGCCGATGCCTATGTCGATCTGATCGCCAATCGGTTCTCGAACCCGGCCATTCTGGATACCACCCGGCGCGTCGCCTTTGACGGGGCCTCGCGTCATACCGGTTTCGTGCTGCCGATCCTGCGCGACGCGCTGGCAGCGGGCGGTCCGGTTGAGGGCCTAAGTCTGGTCGAGGCCCTGTGGGCCCGCATGTGCGCGGGCACCCGCGAGGATGGCAGCGCGATTGATCCAAACGATCCGCAGTGGGATCAATTGAACGCCGCCGCGCTGGCGGCCCGCGACCGTCCGATGGCATGGCTCGAACAAACCCACCTCTATGGTGATCTCCTGCAGGAACCCCGCTTTGCCCGGTCCTTCATACGCTGGCTGACCCTGATCTGGGACAAGGGCACCATCGCAGCATTGCGCGATTATGCGGCGGATAGGGCGGTTTAAACCTTTAAACCTTGGCCTTGGCGCGCTTTAAACACTTTAAAACATTCTTCCAAGGATGAACGGTTGGTAAACGTCCAACCAAGTGTGATGCGTATGACCAGTTCGGATGAAAACCTGGCCCGGGCCGCCGCTGATGGCGACCGCGATGCTTTTGCAGCCCTGCTGTCGCGGCACTATGACCGGCTGTTCGCCTTTGCCTTTCGCCTAACCGGAAACCGCGCCGAAGCCGAAGACCTGACCCAGGACATATGCGTTGCGCTGCCGCGAAAACTTGTTTCTTTTCGGGGGGATGCGCGGTTTAGCACGTGGCTTTACCGGGTGGCAGTGAACGCCTCGCATGACCGCCGTCGCCGTGCGGCAAGCCATGCAAAAGCATCCCAAGGTTGGGGCGATTGGGAGCGTAACCGCCTGCAAACACAGGCAGAATCGCGCGACGCCAATGACTGGCTGACCCAGGCGATGGCGACTTTGCCCGATGACTTACGTGATACCGTCGCCTTGGTTCTGGGCGAAGGGCTCAGCCAATCCGAAGCTGCTCAAGTTCTTGATATCGCAGAAGGAACTGTCGCGTGGCGCATGTCCGATGTCAAAAAACGCCTGCGCGAAATCCATGAAAAGGAGGCCCAGCAATGAGTGACGATCTGGAGTTCCTCAAAGACGCTTTGCGCCAAACCCCGCCCCCCGCGCCTGATAAAAAGGCCGACCATCTGGCGCGCGCGATGGAAAGTTTCCAAGCCCACCAAGAAACCACTGCCCAGACCCGTCTTAAGAATGATCCCGCCACAAAGGGTGGGGGTTTTCTGGATGGAGTTATTAATATGTTTCAATCCCTTAGCAGCCGCGCGGGCCTTACCGCGACCACCGGTATCGTCGCCGTTGCAGCGGCCTTTATTGTCTTCACACCGCAAGGGCAACAGCTGCAAAAACCCACCGTAATCACGCTGAACCAGCCCGAGCCAGGCGCCGTTGACGAACCAATGATCGACCCTGAAATCATCCTGCCCGGCATCTCTGATGACGCAGTAGCCGAACCGATGGTTGAGTTCGCGCAAGAGGCTGATGCACTTTCATCCGCCCCCCGCGCGGCCCAGAAATTGGCCCCCGCTGGCGGTGCCGTAAACGGCTTTGGCGGGGTTATTGCGCCTGACATCATCATCGCGGAACCCGCCAACACCGAAGCCTTTGCCAATGAAGACCCTAACCCGGTAAAAGTCGTGGCCGACGACCCCGTTTCGACCTTCTCGATTGACGTCGATACGGCCGCCTATGGGGTCGTGCGGTCTTCGCTTAATCGCGGGCAGTTGCCCCCTGTTGATGCCGTGCGGGCCGAAGAGATCATCAACTATTTTCCCTATGCCTATCCGGCGCCGGATGACGCCGCCTTCAAGCCCACGGTCAGCCTGTCGCCGACCCCGTGGAACGAAGGAACGCAGCTGTTGCACATCGCGCTTCAGGGGCAGTTGCCCGCACTTGCGGATCGCCCGCCGCTGAACCTTGTATTCTTGATTGATACGTCAGGTTCTATGAACACGCCCAGCAAGCTTCCCCTATTAAAACAAAGCTTTAGTCTGATGTTGTCGCAACTGCGCCCCGAAGACGAGGTTGCAATCGTGACCTATGCGGGCAGTGCCGGGCAGGTGCTTGCGCCCACCAAAGCCTCTGATCGCGCGACGATTCTGGCCGCGCTTGAACGTCTGTCAGCCGGTGGATCAACCGCCGGACAGGCCGGTTTGCAGCAGGCCTATGCGCTGGCGGAAACCATGGCCGCAGAGGGTGAAGTGAACCGCGTTCTGCTGGCGACGGATGGCGACTTTAACGTCGGCCTGTCCAACCCCGAGGCGCTGAAAACCTTCATCGCCGACAAGCGTGACAGCGGCACCTATCTGTCGGTTCTGGGCTTTGGCCGGGGCAATCTGGATGACGCCACAATGCAGGCGTTGGCGCAGAACGGCAATGGGCAGGCGGCCTATATCGACACGCTGAACGAGGCACAGAAAGTGCTGGTTGATCAGCTTTCCGGCGCGCTGTTTCCGATTGCCGATGACGTCAAAATCCAGATCGAGTTCAACCCCGCCAAGGTCGCCGAATACCGTCTGATCGGCTATGAAACCCGTGCCTTGCGGCGCGAAGATTTCAACAACGACAAGGTCGATGCGGGTGAAATCGGCGCAGGCCATTCCGTCACCGCGATCTATGAGGTCACGCCGGTTGGCTCGGACGCGGTGCTGAACGATCCGCTGCGCTATGGCGATGCGGTGGCGACCAGCGAAAGTGACGAGCTGGGCTTCCTGCGTCTGCGCTATAAGGCGCCCGGAGAAACCACCAGCCAGCTGATCGAAACCCCCATCGCAGCCCAGCCAACCGCGGCGGGGCAAGAGGCCCAGTTCGCCTTTGCTATGGCCGGGTTTGCGCAGCTTCTGACCGGCGCGACCTATCTGAACGACTGGGGCTGGGATGATGCCATCGCCCTGGCCAACAGTGCCCGCGGCGACGACCCGTTCGGCTATCGGACCGAGGCCGTCCAGCTGATGCGACTGGCCAATAGTCTGGGTCAATAAGCCGATCTGGGCCTGCAAAACCTTTAAACCTTTGCTTGAAACTCAGGGCAAAGGTTTAAACCTTTCTTGCAAGGATTTCGCAAAGGTTAACCGGCGTACCCCGCCAAAAGAAAACGCGCGGCCCCTTGTGGACCGCGCGTTGCAGACGATGATTTTGGTGGTGTTTGGTTAAGCCTCAACGGCCTTTGCGTCGACCGTGTTGGTACCGGCAATTTCAATCCGGCGGGGTTTCAGCGCCTGCGGCACTTCGCGCACCAGATCAATGTTCAGCAAGCCATCCACATGGCTCGCACCGGTCACTTTAACGTGGTCGGCCAGATGGAAACGACGCTCGAACGCGCGGGTGGCGATGCCCCGGTGCAGATAGCTGCGTGGCGTGTCGTCCTCGGCCTTGCGGGCCGCGACAACCAGCTGGTTTTCTTTGACCTCGACGTTCAGTTCGTCGGCGGCAAAGCCCGCAACCGCAATGGTGATGCGGTAAGCGTCATCGGCGGTTTTTTCAATGTTATAAGGGGGGTAGGTGGCGTTGGTCCCGTCGGCCGCAAGGGCCCGGTCCATCAAATCGGCCACACGGTCAAAACCGACAGTGGCACGGTAAAGGGGCGAAAGATCAAGGTTTCGCATGGTGTCATCCTCCTAGAAGCGATGTCTATGTTGCGCCTTCCCCAAGGGACAGGCAGGGCTTGGCGGGCCCATCATGGCACCCGCACAATCCCGAGATAGGAAGTGGAAAAACCGCTTTCAAGCGGTCAGGGTTTCAGGAATTTTGCGCCCAGGTCAGATTTCGGGGCACCTTGTCCGAAACGTCGAATGGCAGGCGAAGTGTCACGGAACATGTTTTCACCAGCCTCCAGACGGGATTGCAGCAGGTCCAGGTTGTCGCCCAATGAAACGCCCAGCGACACCGGTTTGCCCTTCATGTCGGCCATCGAAGATACGACGGATACAATCTGGGGCGCACCATCACGAAACGAAAAGATCGGCGCGCCTGAAGAGCCAAAATTAACCGAACATGACAGCATCAGGATGCCCGGACGCCCAGCCAGAACATGGCAGACCTCTTGCAGTGATGGGGCCTCGGCCCGGTCTTTGGCATAGGATACAACGCCCACCTCATCGCCTTTGCGCGGGCGGCTGGCAGTTTCAAAGGGTGTAAGGCCGGGCAGACGGATGGGGCGATCCAGCTTCAGCACAGCAATGTCATAGGCAACGCGGCTGACGCGGTCATCATTGCGATAATCATAGCGGGGGTGCACCACGCCGCTGCGGACGCCGCGATAGGCTTCGGCCCGGCCATTGCGCCAACCTGCCAGAAACTCAATCGAGGACATATCGACGGGCTTGCCATTTTCCTTGTCGTAAAGGCAGTGGGCCGCGGTCAATACAAGGTCTGCACCAATCAGCGCGCCCGAGCAAAAACCCTTGCTCCCAAAGTTCAAACGTCCCACCGCCTGCCAGCCCTTGCTGTCATCTGCGGTAGCCAAAAGTTTGAGATCGCTTGCCTGATTGGCCTGTGCCGGTGCCGTGAACACCAGCAGAGCCAAAAGGCAAAGCTTTACAAAATGGCGCATGTTTCCTCCGTGTCGTAAGGTCAAGTTACTTCGCAGGTGCGGCAAGATTAAGGCGTGATAGCGGTAGCGCAGCAAAAAGCGTAGCGCTAGGGTGCCCGTATGGAATTGATGGAACGCATTTCTTTGTTCGCGCCCTTAGATGCGGTCGCCGTGCTGTTTTGGGGCGGGGCGTGGCTGTTGATCGGGATGGTGATCGAACGCGGGTATCGCGGGCGCGAGTCCGTTTCGGTGCTGATGAAACAAATTCGCAGCGACTGGATGAAAGAGATGGTCACCCGTCAGCCGCGCATGTTTGACGCCCAGATTTTGGGAACCCTACGTCAGGGCACGACGTTCTTTGCCTCGGCCTCGATGATTTCGATCGGGGGCGGGTTGGCGTTGATCGGCAATACCGAACGCCTGCTGGGCGTGGCGCGCGATTTGACGCTGGATATCGCGCCAGCGGTGGTTTGGGAGCTGAAACTGCTGGCGGTGTTGCTGCTGGTCACCAATGCGTTTCTGAAATTCGTCTGGTCGCATCGGTTGTTCGGCTATAGCGCTGTTGTCATGGCGGCGGTGCCCAATGAACCGCAAGACCCCAACGCCTATCCACGCGCGCAGAACGCGGCGGATCTGAGCAACACGGCGGCGCGTAGCTTCAATCGGGGCATGCGTTCGCTTTATTTCGCGCTGGCGGGATTGGCGTGGTTGTTGGGGCCTGCGCCCTTAATGCTGGCAACAGGCGCGACGCTGCTGATGCTTTGGCGGCGCGAGTTTGCGTCGGCATCGCGCATGACTTTGCTGGACCGCACATCAATGTGAATGGCGCTGTTCAGGTATCGGGCGCATCCTGCACACATGTTCAAAGCGATTCCCTTGATATTGGCGTTTGTCGCCACACCCGCGCTGGCTGATGGGCCGGTCGTGGAACAGGTCCGCGCCACGCAACAGGGGGGCAGTTGGCGGTTTGACGTAACGCTGAGCCACCCGGATACCGGCTGGGATCACTATGCTGACGGATGGGAGGTTCTGGCGCCAGACGGAAGCCAGCTGGGCCTTCGGGTTCTGGCGCATCCGCATGTCAACGAGCAGCCCTTCACCCGATCCTTGTCAGGTGTGACGATCCCCGAGGGCGTAGCCGAAGTGATCATCCGTGCGCGTGATAACGTGGATGGCTGGGGCGATCAGAGGTTTGTGTATCGCCTGCCTTAGGCCTTTAGCGCCGTCCTTCGCGCAGCCAAGCGCCAAGGCTAAAGGCCGCAGCCAGCAACAGCATCAACCAAATCGGCGCCAGCGGCGTCAGCGTGACGTCTGCGGTGACAAAGGCTTTGCGTGGGGTGATCCCGATCCAACCGCGCCCATGCGCCATGCGGTCCTCGCGGACGGTGCGCAGGTCGGGCACGCCGTTTTCCAGCGCCTTGACCCCGCCCCGCGTGGCCGTGGTCATTGGCGCAACGACATCGCCGCTGGCGATGGTGCGTTCAAATTCGCGCGGGGCGGCAGGGCCAAGCGCAATCACCGCGTCCAGTTCTCCGTCGCTCAGACGATACAGCCCGATTTGCGCCCCAACATAGGTGGCCGTGAACAGGCCGGGCGCGGTTTCCACCAGCTGCACGGTGGCTGTGGACCCATCCGGACCAAGCACCTGAACAGAATGGTCGCGCTGTTCCAGGCTGCGGCGGGTGATCTGAATACGTTGCCCCTGTGCTGTTGCGGTCAGGGCCTCTTCTTCCAGATCGGGTTCGCGCATCATCCAATGGGCCAGCCGCCGCAGCAGCTCTAACTGCGGACCGCCGCCTTCAAAGCCCCGGTTCCACAGCCAGGCGTGATCCGAGGCCAGCAGCGACACGCGCCCTTCGCCGACGCGATCCAATATCAGCAGCGGCCGTTCATCGGGGCCTTCCATGACGACCTGCCCTTTGGGTGAACGGGTTTCAATCAGACGGAACCAGCGACCCCATTCGCCCTTGTCGGCCTGCCATGCCTGCAGCAACCCGCGGGTGACCGGATGGCGTTCTCCCAATTCCGTAATGCCGGGGCGAAAGCCTTCTTCGACCACGCGTGCGGTGGGTTCGGCGGGCATGATATCGGACAGAGGCGAGCGAAACAGGCTGTCGGCGCTGGCGAAATCCGGACCCGCAGCCACCAGAACCGCCCCACCGTTTTCGACATACTGGCGCACGTTGTCCAGATAGGCACTGGGCAGGATGCCGCGCCGTTTGAAACGGTCAAAGATAATCAGGTCAAACTCGTCGATCTTTTCGATGAACAAATCACGGGTGGGGAAGGCGATCAGCGACAGTTCCGTCACCGGGATGCCGTCTTGTTTTTCGGGCGGGCGTAGGATGGTGAAATGCACCAGATCGACCGAGCTGTCGGATTTCAGCAGGTTGCGCCATGTGCGTTCACCGGGATGCGGCTCTCCTGATACCAACAGAACCCGCAAGCGATCCCGCACGCCATTGATTTGAACAACGGCGGCATTGTTGCGGTCGGTAAGTTCCCCCTCGGCGGCGGGCAGGCTGAACTGCAGCACGTTCATCCCGCCATGTTCAAGCGTCACCGGCAGGCTTAGATCGACGCCAACGGGCACCTCATAGAACGCGGGTTCCCCGCCATCCACCGCGATCGAAATTTCCACCCGGGCGGGCTGGGAAACCGGTACCGCGCCTTCATCCTCGATCCGCAATTGCAGGGTGAATTCTTCGCCGATGATGGCGAAAGCCGGGGCGGATTTAACGATCAGCCGGCGGTCCCAATCGGTACCGCGCCCGGTCAGTAGCATGTGCAGCGGGGCGTCCAGCTCGGGCGCTTGGGCCATGTCGTGCAGTTGCCCATCGCTGAACATCACCACCCCGGCCACGCGCCCGCGCGGCAGTTCGTTCAGGGTCTGGTTCAGTGCCCCCATCAACAGCGAGCCGCCATTGTCGGGCGCATCGGTGACGATAACTTCGCGCAGTTCTGTGTTGGGCATGGCCGCAACCTCGGCGCGCAGGCGGGTCAGCGCGGCGTTGGTTTGTGCGGGGCGGTCTGACAGCCTCTGCGAGGCGGTTTCGTCCACCACAGCCACGACAATGTCCGACAGGGACTCGCGGATTTCGCTTTGCAGGCTGGGGTTGGCAATGGCCGCCAACAGCGCCAGCGCCGCCAGCCCCCGAAAGGCCCACCCGGCGAGGCGACGCCACGCCGCCAGCCCGACATAGGCCACGGCCAGCGCTATCAGAATCCACACCACCATCCAGGGCACCAGAGGGTCAAAGATCACCACGCCGTTCATTGGCCCAACCTTTCAAGCAGGTCCGGCACATGCACCTGATCGGATTTATAGTTGCCGGTCAGCACGTGCATGATCAGGTTAATCCCAAACCGATAGGCAATCTCGCGCTGGCGTTCCCCGGCATAGCCACGCCCCACTGGCAGGCTGGGCAGGCCTTGTCGGTTGATCGCCCAGGCCCCGGCCCAGTCGTTGCCACCGATCACCACCGGGGTCACCCCGTCATTGAGATTGCGAAACGGGATGCCTTCGGCCTGTTCAGCGTCTGCGGGGGCGGCCTCGACCCAGATCGAGCCACCATCGTAGCGCCCGGGGAAGGCCTGCAGCAGATAGAAGGTGCGGGTCAACACGTGGTCTTCGGGCACGGGTTCCAGCGGGGGTACGTCCAGCGGGCGGGCCAGTTCCTGTAACCGACGCCCGGCCGGGGTGCCGCTGCCAAACCGGGCGATGTCACCATCGCGCGTGTCAAACAGGATCAACCCGCCGCTGCGCATATAGCGGTTCAGCTTGGCATAGGCCTGAGCCGAGGGCAGGGGCGTTTCCGGTGTGATCGGCCAGTAAAGGAAAGGGTAAAACGACAGCTCATCGGTTTCGATATTCACTGAAATCGGCGCAGCCGGTTCTACCGTGGTGCGTTGATAGAGTTTATCTGACAGGCCCCAAAGCCCGGCCATGGCCAGCGCATCAACCTGTTCATTGCCGGTGATGACATGCGCCAGCACGACCTCGGTTGTGGCGGCAAGGGCTGCTAAGTCCTGCTCGGTTTCCTGCGCCAGTGCATCTTGCGGCATCAAGGGCAGCACGGCCAGCGCCAGCACGGCCACCGCGCCGCGCATCAGCTTGCCCGACAACCACAGCGTTGCCAGCACGTCCAGCGCCAGCAGGATCATCGCCAGACTAAGAACCCAGCCTTTCAAACGGACCTCGCGCGCGACCTGCAGGCCATCTATCGGCACGCGCGCCGGCCAGTTTGTGGCGCTTAGCTCGGTATTTGCGTTTGTGACGTTCAGGGCGATACGGCGATCTTCGCCGCGGTATAGGCCGGGCGGCACTTGCTGCGACAGCGGCGCATCTGCCAAATCCTCGCCCGCGATACCGGGGCGGTCCTGTGCCGTTTGCACCGTGCCAAAGGCATCAAGCACTTGTTCCGGCACCCATGTCGTGCCCGCCAGATCCGAGGCGTCAGGCAGGTCTGGGCGGGTTGAGACCGCCAGACGTTCCAGCATCTGCACAAACAGCACCGACAACGGCAGGTTCGACCATTCAGCATTGGCTGTGACATGGAACAGCACCACCTGACCTGCCCCCAGTTTCTTGCGCGTCACCAAAGGCGTGCCATCGGCCAGTGCGGCGACGGTGCGTTCGGCCAGATCAGGGCCGGGTTGGGCCAGAACCTGCGCATTGATTTCGACATCTTCGGGAATCGGCAGGCCGATAAAGGGGGATCCTTCGGGGAAAGGAGCCAGAACTTTGGGCGCGCCCCAGCTCATGGCGCCGCCAACCGACCGTCCCCCGGCGCGCAGGCGCACCGGCATCAGCGGGTGCTCGGCATTGCGGCTGACGCTGCTGGCGGCCATGCGCGGCCCGGCAAAGCGTAGCAAAAGACCACCGTCCATCACCCAGTCGATCAGCGCGTCTTCTTCCAACTCGCTGACTTGTGCGACATCCGCCATGATCAACACGTCCGGATTGGCCAGCATCAGGTCTTCAAGCGCACCGTCGATCAGGTCTGTGGTGGGCGACAGGGCTTGCTCCAGATAGTGCAGCGGCGCCAGCACAGCAACGCTTTCCCCTTCGTCGCGCCCGGCGATCAGCGCCACTTCGCGGCGTTTCAGGCTGTCGTCGCTCAGGCTGACAGCGGCGGCAGAGCGGTATCCTTCAATCGTAAAGCGCGATATCCGGTTGCGCAGTTCCGGAGGCAGGGTCAGCTTGGCTTCGGCGGTTTTTCCGGTCAGCGAAAACGCGGCGCTGGTGCGTGCCAGAACCCGCTCTACGCCGTTCGGGTCAAGCCCATGCGCGGTGATCGACACGCTCTCGGCGGCGCCGGCACCCGCGCGCAGGGCCGTCAACAGAATGTCGCCGTCTTGCAGCACAACCGGGCGCAGGGCATAGGCGGGCGCGGGGCTTTCGAAGATGCGCACATCGCCGTGGCTTTCCAACGCGCCCAGCACCTGCATGCGTCCATCGCGGGCGATCCCGTCTGACATCCAATAGGTCTGAAACCGGCCCTCAAGCGCATCGGCCCATTCGGTCAGGCGGGCGGCTTCCGGGGCCCATGGATTGGGTAAAATGCCGGGCAGGCGGGATTTCCAACGTTCGGCGGCCTGAAACTGTGGCCCTTCGGGGGGCAGGTCGGTGGTCAGGGCTAATGCAACAGGGCGGCCATCGCGACTGGCTTCATCCAGCACGGCGTCAAGCCGCGTGGCGCGGCGGTTCCAATCGCGGGCGTCGGCCCATGTGCCATCGACCAGCACCAACAACGGGCCAGTGCCGGTGCTTTCGGACTGCGGGTTCAGGATCGGTCCGGCAAACCCAAGGATCACCAAAACAGCCGCGGCCATGCGCAAAAGCAACAGCCACCACGGGGTCTTGTCGGTTTGGCTTTCGTCGTCGTTCAGCCCGATCAGCAGGGCGACGCCCGGAAACCGGCGCCGCAAAGGGGCGGGCGGGACGGCGCGCAACAGGAACCACAGCACGGGCAGGGCCAGAAGCGCCACCAACACGGCGGGCGCGGTAAAGGCGATGGGTCCCAGCGCCAACATCAGCGCCCGCGCTCCAGCGCGCCATACATCCACAGCAACGCGGCTTGCGCGCTTTCGCCTGTGTGGTGGCATTGAAAATGCCAGCCGCTGATCTGGGCCAGTTCAGCCAGCCGCGATTTACGGTCGGCGAGGCGCTGCAAATACCGATCCCGCAGATCGCCCGCTTTCAGGGTTTCATGGCGCAGGCTGCCGCCCATGCTTTCAAAGATGGTGCGCCCGTCAAAAGGAAAGGCTTCTTCGCTGGGGTCCAGAACCTGCAACAGCACGCCTTTCACACCGCGATCAGCGGCCTTGGCCATGGCGGCTTCGACGGGCGCCAGATCGCCCATGAAATCAGAGATAAACGCCGTTCTTGAATGCGGCAGCATGCCACGCGCTTCAGGCGAGCCAAAGTCAGCGCTATGGTCAGCATTGGAGAAAGCCTCGGCCAGTCGCAGCAATTGCAACGCGCCGCGTCGCGGCGGCAGAGAGAAGCCAGAAAGCCCCACGCGTTCGCCGCCGCGCACCAGCAGGACCGCCAGCGCCAGCGCCAGAACCTGCGCGCGTTCGGCTTTGCTGCCGTGGCTACCATCGCCTTCGAACTGCATGCTTTGGGCGTCATCGACCCACAGGGTCACGGATTGCGCCGCCTGCCATTCTTTCTCGCGCACGAAATGCTGATCTGACCGGGCTGATCTGCGCCAGTCAATCCGATGCGCCGGGTCGCCGGGCTGTGCGTGGCGGTATTGCCAGAACTCTTCGCCCTGACCGGACCTGCGTCGCCCATGTTCACCCATCAGGATGGTCATCGCCAGATGCTCGGCCTCGGCCAAGAGCGGCGGCAACTGTGCCGCCAGCGCCTCGGACCGGGCGCGGAGGGTGGCGGCTGTGCTCACGCGGCGGCCTCGGCCCGGATGACAGATGTGGCAACATCAGTGATGATGCTGTCCAGATCTTCGCCCCGTGCCCGGGCGGCAAAGCTAAGCGCCATACGGTGTTTCAGCACCGGTGTGGCCATGGCCAGAACGTCTTCGGCCGACGGGGCCAACCGGCCTTCCAACAAGGCCTGCGCCCGCACCGTCAGCATCAGCGCTTGCGCCGCACGCGGGCCGGGCCCCCAGGCCACGTTTTCGCGTACGACGGCTGGGGCGTCAGGCTGGCCGGGGCGGAAAGCGCGGACCAGATCCAGGATCAGTTCAACCACACTTTCGCCCACGGGCATGCGCCGGATCACCGCCTGAGCGTCGATCAACTGCTGTGCGGTGAAAACGGCGTGCGCGTCGTCCTCGGCCATCCCGGTGGTGGCCAGCAGAATGTCATGTTCGGTCTTGCGATCCGGATAGGGCACGTCGATCTGAACCAGAAAGCGGTCCAGCTGGGCTTCGGGCAGCGGGTAGGTGCCTTCTTGTTCAATCGGGTTTTGCGTGGCCAGCACATGGAACGGTGGCGACAGCGTGTGGGGTTGGCCTGCGATGGTCACGGATTTTTCCTGCATCGCCTGCAACAGGGCGGATTGGGTCCGTGGGCTGGCACGGTTGATTTCATCCGCCATCAACAGCTGACAAAAAATAGGGCCTTCGATAAAGCGAAACGCGCGGCTGCCATCAGCGGCGGTTTCAAGCACTTCGGAGCCCAGAATATCTGCCGGCATCAGGTCAGGCGTGAACTGGATGCGGGCGCCGTTCAGCCCCATCACGGTCGACAGCGTATCGACCAGCCGGGTCTTGCCCAGACCGGGCAGACCGATCAACAACCCATGACCGCCACACAGCAACGCCGAGAGTGTCAGATCGACGACCCGTTCCTGACCGATAAAGCGCTTGGTGATGCTCGCTTTGGCCTCGGCCAGTTGCGTGCCCAGTGCCTCGATCTGCGTAACCAGCTGTGTCTCGTCACTCATTGGAACTCTCCCGTTGCCTATGGTCCCATTAAAGGCAACTATCGCGCTGCACACAAATGACAAAATGGTCGATAGGACAAATGATTGTGAAACCGGGTGTGGATAACATCATTTCTGCAGCGAAAAAGGCAGGCAAAAAGGGGCCGCCGCCGGTGCATCTGTGGAATCCGCCGTTTTGTGGCGATCTTGATATGCGTATCGCGCGGGACGGGACGTGGTTTTATCTGGGCACCCCGATTGGCCGGTTTGAGCTGGTCAAACTGTTTTCTTCGATCCTTCGCAAGGATGGGGATGACTACTTCCTTGTCACGCCGGTTGAAAAGGTCGGGATCACCGTCGAAGATGCCCCCTTTGTCGCTGTTGATTTCGAAGCCCAAGGCGAAGGCCGCGATCAGCTGTTGTGTTTCACCACCCATGTCGGGGATGAGGCCGTCGCAGGCCCGGAAAACCCGATCCGTGTGGTGCGCGACGAAACCGGTGAACCGTCGCCTTACATCCTGATCCGCGCCAATCTGGAGGCCTTGCTGGATCGCAAGAGCTTCTATCGATTGATAGAGCTGGGCTGCCACGAACAGCACGACGGCGACAGCTGGTTTGGGGTCTGGTCCGGCGGGGTTTTCTTTCCAATCATCCTGTCGGCTGAACTGGAAACCTGATGCCCCGTTTCGCTGCCAACCTGTCATTTTTGTTCACGGAAAGGCCCTTTCCTGAGCGATTTTCGGCGGCGGCAAAGGCGGGGTTTGAGGCGGTGGAATTCCTGTTTCCATATGCCTATCCCGCGTCTGATGTGCGCGACTGGCTGGAGGAGGCCGGGCTGAAACTGGCGCTGTTCAACACCCCGGTGCACGACTGGGAGGACGGCGGGCGCGGGGTCGCGGCCCTTGCCGGAGAAGAGGCCCGATTTCGCGCCGAGTTCGATCTGGCGCTAAGCTATGCCGATGTTCTTGCACCCCATCATATTCACGTTATGGCCGGTCTGGCGCAGGGTGAGGATGCCGCCGAAGTCTATGAGCGCAACCTAACCTGGGCCGCGCAGCACGCTCCGGCCCAGAGCCTGACGATAGAACCGATCAACGCCGATGATATGCCCGGGTATTTTCTGGCTGACTTTGATCAGGCCGTGCAGGTGATCGACCGGGTTTCAACCGCCAACCTGGGGCTGCAATTTGATGCCTATCACGCGCATCGCATCACCGGCGAGGTTATGGGCAGCTGGGCCAGATGCGCGCGGCATGCCCGACACGTGCAGGTCGCCGGGGTGCCCGGGCGGCATGAACCCATGGGCGGTCAGATCGACTATCCGGCGTTCTTCAGGCAACTGGATGCGGGTGGTTATACCGGCTTTGTTGGCGCTGAATATCACCCGGCGGCGGGCACAACAGCAGGGCTGGGTTGGCGCGATTTTTAGGGCCAAACCGGTGATGCACAACCCATGCACAAGCGATGCACATCCCATGCATAGGTTTTGCGGTTAATGCGCCTGCGCCCAATTGGCCCCGGTGCCCGCATCGACGACCAAAGGCACATCCAGATGTACGGCCGGATCGGCGGCGTTTTCCATGATGTCGCGCACCACGTCGATGGTCTGATCGACGGCGTCGTCGGCGACCTCGAAGATCAGTTCATCGTGGACCTGTAGCAGCATCTTGGCGGGCAGATCCTTGATCGCATCCGGCATGCGGATCATCGCGCGGCGGATGATGTCGGCGGCGGTGCCCTGAATGGGCGCGTTGATCGCGGCGCGTTTGGCGAACCCGGCTTGCGGACCCTTGGCGCCAATCTCGGGCGTGTGGATTTTACGACCAAACAGGGTCTGGACGTATTTGTGGTCTTTGGCGAAGGCCACGGTGTCGTCCATGTATTCCTTGATGCCTGGGAAGCGTTCGAAATAGCGGTTGATGAAGCCTTGTGCTTCACCGCGCGGGATCCGCAGGTTGCGGGCAAGGCCAAAGCCGCTGATGCCGTAAATCACCCCGAAATTGATCGCTTTGGCTTGGCGGCGGATGTCGGGCGTCATCTCGTCCAGTGGCACGTCAAACATCTCGGACGCGGTCATGGCATGGATGTCATGGCCATCGCGGAAGGCCTGTTTCAGGCTGTCGATGCGCGCGACATGGGCCAGAATGCGCAGTTCAATCTGGCTGTAGTCGAGGCTGATCAGCGTGTTGCCCGGCGCAGCGACAAAGGCCTCGCGGATGCGGCGGCCATCCTCGGTGCGCACAGGGATGTTTTGCAGGTTCGGATCGGTTGAGGCGAGGCGCCCGGTGTTGGCCCCGGTTTGCAGGTAGGAGGTGTGCACCCGCCCGGTTTCGGCGTTGATATGGGTCTGCAGCGCGTCGGTATAGGTCGATTTCAGCTTGGAAAGCTGGCGCCAATCAAGGATGCGGGCGGGCATGTCATGTTCCGTAGCAAGGTCTTCCAGCACATCTGCCGGGGTCGAGTATTTGCCGGTTTTGCCCTTTTTGCCGCCGGGCAGTTCCATCTTTTCAAACAGGATCTGGCCGACCTGCGCGGGAGAGCCGACATTAAAGGTTTCCCCCGCCAGTTCGTGGATTTCAGCCTCCAGCGCGGCCATCTTTTGCGCAAAAGCATTGGACATGCGCGACAGGGTATCGCGATCAACTTGAACGCCGTTCATTTCCATCTGGGCCAATACGGGCACCAAGGGGCGTTCCAGCGTTTCATAGACGGTGGTCACCTGATTGGCGTGCAGCTGTGGCTTGAACATCTGCCACAGGCGCAGGGTGATATCGGCGTCTTCGGCGGCGTATTTGGTGGCCTCGTCAATCGCGACGCGATCAAAGGTGATGGCGGATTTTCCGGTGCCTAAAAGCGATTTGATCGGGATCGGGCTGTGATCCAGATAACGTTCGGACAGCACATCCATGCCGTGATTGTGCCGCCCGGCGTTGAGCGCATAGGACATCAGTAAGGTGTCATCAATCGGCGCGACGTTGACGCCGTAGCGGGTAAAGATCTTGCAGTCATACTTGGCGTTCTGGAACACTTTGATAACGGCAGGGTCTTCAAGCAGGGGCTTGAGCATCTCTAGCGCCTGAACTTCGTTCATCTGACCGTCGGAAAGTTGATCCGTGCCGAACAGATCGTCCGAGCCATCCTTGTGGGTCAGCGGAATATAGCAGGCCTCTCCGACCTCAACCGCCAGCGAAATTCCGACCAGATCGACCACCATTTCATCAAGCCCGGTGGTTTCGGTATCCACCGCAACCCAGCCGCGCTTGTAGGCAAGGTCGATCCAACGTTGCAGGGCCTCGGCATCGCGGACGCATTCGTATTTATCGGGGTCGATGGCGGGCTGTTCGGGGGCAGCCACTTCAGCGGCTTTAGGCTCGGCTATGATAGGCGCGTCGACGCCGATCTTATCGGCGACACGTTTGGTGAGCGTGCGAAACTCCATTTCCGCAAGGAAGGGCAGCAGCACTTCGGGGTCGGGGTCCTGCACTTCTAGCGTTTCCATGCTGAAATCAATCGGGGTGTTGACGTCCAGCGTCACTAGTTGTTTCGACAGCTCAATCTGTTCGCGCTTTTCCAGAAGGGTCTGGCGGCGCTTGGGTTGTTTGATCTCTTCGGCGCGGTCCAGCAGGGTTTCCAGATCGCCGTATTCGTTGATCAGCAGCGCGGCGGTTTTGATGCCGATCCCGGGCGCGCCGGGGACGTTGTCGACGCTGTCGCCGGCCAGCGCCTGAACGTCGATCACGCGATCAGGGCCAACGCCGAATTTCTCTTCGACCTGTTCCACGCCGATGCGCTTGTTCTTCATGGCATCAAACATTTCAACGCCGCCGCCGACCAGCTGCATCAGGTCTTTGTCCGACGAGATGATGGTGACGCGCCCACCGGCCTCGCGCGCCTGAACGGACAGGGCGGCGATGATATCATCGGCCTCATACCCCTCTTTCTCGATGCAGGCGATGTTGAAGGCTTTGGTGGCGACGCGGGTCAGGGGGAATTGCGGCACCAGTTCTTCGGGCGCGGGGGGGCGGTTGGCCTTGTAAAGGTCATAAAGATCATTGCGGAAGCTTTTGCCGGAATGGTCAAAGATCACCGCGACATGGGTGGGGGCGTTGGGGCCGGTGTTGTCCTCGACCATTTTGAACAGCATGTTGCAAAAGCCCGCGACCGCGCCGATGGGCAACCCGTCGGACTTGCGCGTCAGGGGCGGTAGCGCGTGGAAAGCACGAAAGATAAAGGCCGATCCGTCGATCAGATGCAGATGGCAGCCGGTGCCGAAACTCATGATGTGCTCCCCCGTGTTCGCGTGCCGTTCCTGCTTAGCGTGCTGCCCGTGATTTGGCGAGGGGGCTCAGACCCCGGTGGCGGATTGCATGAAGATCGCGATGAAAAACAGGGTGGAGGCGGCAAAGACAAACCCATGCCAGATGGTGTTGTGGAAGCGCAGCTTGTGGAGCGCCAGAAATAGCGTGCCGACGGTGTAGAGCAGCCCGCCGGTGATCATCAGGATGACCACGGCAAGGGGCAGCTGTGCGATGATGGACCATCCCCCCGCGACCACGGCCCAGCCCAAGGCCAGACAGATGCCGATGGACAGGCCGACCGAGCGGCGCGGGATAAAGAAGTTGGCGATTGCAGCCAGTATGGCAAAGACCCAGATCACCGTCAGCAAGAGGCCCCCGGCCCCGGTCAGAAGGGTAAAGGGCGTATAGGTGCCCGCGATTTTCAGATAGATCGCCGAACGGTCAAACCGCAGCAACCAGCTGCGCCAGTGTGGCATAGGTAGATGGTTGTAAAGCAGCGAGGCCGAGATCATCGCGATCAGCGTTGCGCCGTAGATGGCCACGCCTGTAATGGGGGCGGCTTGCCCATACCAGATGGCCGTCAGGGTGATCAGCACCGGCACGGCGCCAAGCGCCACCACCAGCGCCGTGACATGCAGGGCTGCGTCGCTGATCAGCTCGGCTTTGGAGTAGGGGCGGCTGGGCCCGCTTGCCGACATATGTGCATCCGAAACCATGCTGTCAGCTTAGCATCTGGTTCACGCGATGTCGGTCACAAGCCTGTGCAGGGGCGTAAACTGACGCAAGGTCAGCTGTTCTTTGCGAAACTTTCGTGCACAAATTTTTTGTCACAATAGCCGCATTCGACCTCGCCGGTGTCATGGGGCACGGTCAGATAGACGCGGGGATGGCCCAGAGCGCCCTCACCACCGTCGCAGCAGACGCGCCAGGTGGATACAACCTCAATTTCGGGGGCTTCAATGGTCATTGTTGTGGCTCCGTTGCTTGCCGCGCCGATGCGCAGCCATTAAGTCAGCAGGCATGATAGCGATTGCCCGCGTCCGGGCAAGACCAGAGGATCGCGGCATATGACCCAGAACGCCATCGAAATCGAAGCCCTGCGCAAGACCTATAATTCGCCCGGTCAGCCACCGAAAGAGGCGTTGAAGGGGATTGATCTGAATATCCCGAAAGGGTCGGTTTTTGGCTTGTTGGGGCCCAATGGGGCTGGCAAGTCCACCTTGATCAATATTCTGGCCGGATTGGTGGTGAAAACCTCGGGGCGGGTGAAAATCTGGGGCTTTGATCAGGATGTGAACCCGCGCCAGTCACGCGCGGCCATCGGGGTGATGCCCCAGGAACTGAACTTGGATGCGTTCTTTACCCCGCGCGGCACGCTGGAAGTGCAGGCAGGGCTGTACGGGGTGCCCAAAGCGCAGCGCCGCACGCAAGAGATTTTGCACACCATCGGGCTTGAGGACAAAGCCGAGGCCTATGCCCGCACCTTGTCAGGCGGGATGCAGCGGCGGCTGTTGCTGGGCAAGGCCCTGGTGCATAGCCCGCAGATTCTGGTGTTGGATGAACCCACCGCCGGTGTGGATGTCGGGTTGCGTCAGATGTTGTGGACCAACGTGCGCAAGCTGAACGAGCAGGGCATGACCATCATCCTGACGACCCACTATCTGGAAGAGGCCGAGGCGATGTGCGACGAGATCGCCATCATCAACCACGGCGAGGTCATCGTGCGCGACACCACCGAAAGCCTGCTGGCACAGATGGATGCCAAGACGCTGGTCGTCACCCCCGAAGGGGATACCCCCGCGACTCTGGAGCTGCCGCCCGAGGTGCAGCTGGAACGCGCGCCCGGCGGCGTGCTGCGCCTGACCTATCAACGCGGCGAGATCGCCACCGGGGCGGTGCTGGATCTGGTACGTAACGCGGGCATCACCCTGCGCGATGTCGCCACGGAAGAGGCGCGGCTGGAGGATGTTTTCGTGGAACTGACCAAATCGCGCAGCTGATCGGGCCCTTATTTCGCGATAAAACGCGCCCGTTCGGCCTCTAGCCCGCTGTAAACGGCAAGCGAAACGGCCCGGCCCAGGGGCGTGGCAACCACGGCAAAAGGCAGGCTAGCGCATTGCATCTGTGTGGGCTCAATCAGGCCTGCCTCGTGCAGTGCGGACCATGCGGGGAAGTTCGGAACCTTTTGCGCCTTGGTGCATTGCTGGCTCCATTTGCGCGGGTCGCGTTTTACATAGGATCCGAATTTCTGTGACAACAGCATTAGGCTGCGCCCGCTGAGCTGGCTGATCAGAAACTCTTGATCCTGAGTCAGACCCGGCGCTTGGGGCCAGGGCAATATCTGATCTTTCAGCCCTTGCTCCATTGCGTGCACAAATGTCTGGCCTGCGTTGTTGCGCGTCAGCGTATAGGGTTTGCCGCTGCACTCTTGCGCCGCGACACTCAGCAGACCGGCCTGCAGGTAGTCATAGAAATAGGAGCTGTTATCGAGCGTATTGCTACAACGCCACGACTCCTCGCTAAAGCTGGCTGCATATTCGGCAATGCGTTCGCCGCTGAGGGCGGACAGGTTTTGCAACTGCTTGGCGCTGAAATTTTCATGCCGCTTTGGCGCGCTGCCCAAAAGGCCAGAGTCGCCGCTGACCATGCTGAACACCGCAACGACAGCCAAAACCGCCCCGACAAAAAGGAAAAGTTTGTTCATTGAAATATGCGCCTGTGCCCTATGCGGCCCCGGGCAACTTGCGCCCGCCCAGGTTGCCGCTTTAGGCCGGTTTAACCAGCAGAGCGCCCATGTTGCGGCCGGCCAGAATGTGGAAATGCAGGTGCGGCACTTCTTGCATGCTGTCGGGGCCGGCGTTGGTGATCACGCGGTAGCCGTTGCCGGTATCGGGGCTGACGCCAGCCTCTTTGCACACGCGCGCGACGGTGCGGTTGAAATCGAGGATTTCCGCATCCGAGGCTTCGGTGACGAAATGGTCGAAATTCACATAGGCGCCGCGCGGGATGACCAGAATGTGGTCGGGGGTCTGCGGGGCGATATCGCGAAAGGCCAGACAATGTTCGGTTTCCAGCACCGTGTCATTGGGGATCTCACCGCGCAGGATTTTGGCGAAAATGTTTTCCGTGTCATAGCTGTAAGCCATTGTCTTCCTCAGTCTACGTATAGGTATTCAGTGCCCGCGATGCGCTGGGCTACTTCGGGGCTAATGTCCAGAAAACCGGACAGGGCGGCGGCGTTTTCGGTGGCGGTTTTGCGTTCTTCCATGCGGAAATAGAACGGGAAGTCGGAATCCCGGATGCGTTCACTTTCAAACCGCATGTCATAGCGGATCGTCGGCAACAAGCGGTCGATGGTTTCGGGCGGCGTGCTTTCGCTGGCCAATCCAATCCGTGTGGCGTGGCCGATCAGGTAGTCATCGGTGAACTCGGTCCGGATTTCGAGCAGCTTGGTGGTCGAGCGGTCCGCGTAGAAATCCTGCATCAGGTCCAGGTTGCTGGGGTCCAGGCAGATGATCAGACGGTCGGTGTCATAATAGTCAAACAGCATCCGCATCAACGCGCGGCGGTGGCGGGTGCGTTTTTCCAGCGTGGTCTGAATGCCGCCCAGATCGGGCAGCGGGGTGGATTCTTCGTTGAACAGGTACTCGATCACCGGAACGTTGGTTTCCTTGCGGGTCTGTTCAATCAGTCGCTTGGCCACGTGCCACTTCTTGCAGGTGACAATCATTAGTTCGCGTTCGCGGCCCAGGCTTGATTCGGCCTCCCAGAACCGTTGGGCAAACCGGCGTCCCATCCGGCCACGCCCGGTCAGGAACTTGAACATCGACCGGCCTTCGTTCGAAATGTTGAACTGTTCCCCTTGCGAGGCATAGAGCGCGCCAAGCCGACGCTTGAGTTCTTTGGCCTCGGGCGAGATTTTGCGCGCGAACAGATAATCCTGACTCAGCAGCATATCGTAATGGTCGTTATAGAAGTTGGCTGGCATGCCATAGTCGGAAAAGACCAGGAAGGTCAGGGTGCGGCTGCTTAGCTCTTGTTCGGGAACCAGATGGCGCACGATGGTCTGAAAGAAGGTTTCATCCGGAATCCAGGTGGTGGAAAAGAACCGCATCACATCCTTACGTTTGCGGCAAAATTCCAGCACGGCCTCAATCGTACGGCGGCGCAGACACCACCATTGCGAGCCGATCATCACCTGCAGATCAGAGGGAATCTTACGATCCAGCCCCAGCCGTTTTTGCATTTTGTACGAGGTATAGAACCACCATTTATGGGTGCGTTCGTTGAAGAAGTGGCGATAGAACAGCCGATCCCCCTTCATGCCCGTCTTGATCCAGTCGGATGCGAAGAAATCGAAGCTTTCGATATAGTCCACATCTTTGGCATCCAGAAACTGATGCGCGTATTCGGCGGATTTCACCGGCATGCAGTCGCCCGACAACATGTAGAAATGCGTGGCCCGGGGAAACGCCTCTTCTGCGGCTTGCACGGCATAGAGCGTGGCCTGAACCAGAGACCATGCGCCCCAACCGCATTTGATGCGTTTCTTGGCGAACACCACGTTGGCATTGCCCCCCAGCGCCGACTGGATTTTATCGAAATGGGCCTTGTTGGCGCGGGCATCGAAGTGAATCGAAATGAAATCGCCCACGGCGGTTAACCGCTCCGCCTGCTGAATGATCGCATCGGGGTCTTTGTGACACAGCAAAATGTAGGCTATACGGGCCATTTAACGGGTCATACTCTGATTAATCTGCCTGTGGGTAACTTGATACAGTGAACACCCGTTGAATAAACAGGGTTTCTTTGCTTTTTTGTAGCAAAAGCCGCGCGTAGGCAGTCAAGGAGACGCGACAGTATGGGATTTCCCGGGACTTGGATGACCGAAAGTGAAAGCGTTGTGTATCGCGTCGTCCCGAAATGTGCCTGTTCGACCATCGGGCAGATCATGTTCTATTCGGATCATGGCGAATTTTTCGATGGAGATATTCACGACGCCCAAGATGGGTTGCACAAGTGGTCGCTTGAGCACAGTCAGCCCAAAATTGAAAGCAATGTGAAAGCGCATAATTCTTATGCTTTCACCTGTGTACGCAATCCGTACACGCGAATTCTGAGCTCGTTCTTTGATAAGATTTGCGGGATTCAGCGCAACGGCCGCCGGTATCGCGGCAATATGGTGCCCTTGCTGATCCAGCGGTACGGCATCGAAGTGGGCGACCCGGAGACCGGGTTTGAATTTGATCAGGTCCAGTCTTTCCGCCGCTTTTTGCTGTTCGCGCGCGATACCATCCGCTGGCGTCGCCCGATGGAGCCTGACATTCACTGGTCGGCCATGTCGGGGCATGTCTCGACCTTCATCGTGAATGGCGGACGGTATGACAAGATCATTCACACCGAGGCTTTCAATGACGGCATGCAACAGGTGATGGATGCGATTGAAACGCCGCAGGCGGTCGATCTGGGTGATATTCCGCGGTTCAACGAATCCGAAGGCCACGGCCCCAAGCGCGCCCACCCGGTTGAGGATTACTTCGACGATCTGTCGATGCATCTGGTCTATGAAATCTACAAGCGTGATTTCGACCTGTTCAAATATGATTTCGACAATCCGGGCAACAAGATGCCGATTGGAGAAATCGACCTGGACGAGGTCCACGCCAAACTGGGCGAGTAAGGTTACTCGCCGTAGGGCACCCAGATGTTTTTGACCTCGGTCGCGGCTTGTAAAAAGGCGCGGCCTTCGCCCGCAGCGTTGAACCAGTCGCGGGTGCGGGCGTTGTTCACCCAAGTGCGTTTCAGGTTGCCTGCGGCCTCGCGCTCAATGGTTTTTGACAGGTCGGTGGACGAAAAGCTCCAGACGGCGTCCAGATTCATATGTGCGGCCATGGGCGCGGCAAGTTCCGCGTGGCTGCCGGTGACGATGTTCACCACACCTGCGGGCAGGTCCGAGGTTTCCAGCACCTGATAGAAATCAGTTGCGGCCAGCGGGAAAGGTTCTGACGGGATCAGAACACAGGCGTTGCCCATGGCAATCGCCGGGGCCATGACCGACACCAGCCCAAGCAGCGGCAGATCATCGGGGCAGAGCGCGCCGATCACCCCAACTGGTTCGTTCATCGCCATGGCGACGCCGCGCAGGGGCACGCCGTGCACCGCGCCGTCAAACTTGTCGGCCCAGGCGCCATAGGTGAACAGGCGGGCGATGGCGGCGTCGACCTCGGCCTTGGCGGTTTTGCCGTGCTGGCCGGTCAGATCACTGATCCGATCCGCGAATTCAGTGCGGCGGGCCGAGAGGTTTTCGGCGATGTAATACAGGATCTGTGCGCGCAGATGCGCGGTGGTCTTGGCCCAGCTGCGCGCGCTGTTGGCGGCCTCAACCGCGTTGCGGATGTCCTTGCGACTGCCCAGCCCCATATGGCCCAAAAGCCGCCCGCGCGGGGTATAGACCGCGCGGGAATAGCCGCCATCGGGGCGGGCCTGCTTGCCGCCGATGAACAGCTTGGCGGTGCGGTCCAGCGGGTCGGCGACCTCGGGCTCTTCGGGTTTTGAATGCGGCAGGATGGGTTTGAGAGGTTTGGTCGGATGATCGGGTTTCAGATAAGCCTGCAAGCCTTCCCACCCGCCTTCGCGGCCAAAACCGCTTTCGCGCATGCCGCCAAATCCGGCGGCGGCGTCGAACATGTTGGTGCCATTGACCCAAACCACGCCCGCAACCAGTTTGGGCGCGATATCAAGCGCCAGATTGACGTTTTCGGACCACACAGACGCCGCCAGCCCATAGCGGGTGTTGTTGGCCAGTTGCACCGCCTCGGCCGGGGTGCGGAAAGTGCAGCCGACCAGAACGGGGCCAAAGATTTCCTCCTGCATCAATGCGTCTGACGGGGCCAGCCCCGTGATCAGGGTGGGGGGATAGTAGCAGCCGGTTTCGGGCAAGGGACAGGCGGCGCGATAGGTGTCGCCGCCCGTGTTGGCGTCGACCATATGCGTGACGCGTTGCTGTTGCACCGGGTCGACCAGCGCGCCGACGTCGATGCATTTGTCCAGCGGGTCGCCGATGCGCAGCTTGTCCATCCGGGCGCGCAGTTTGGCATAGAACGCATCAGCCACGCCTTCCTGCACCAACAAGCGCGACCCGGCGCAACAAACCTGACCCTGATTGAACCAGATCGCATCGACCAGACCCTCGACCGCTGAATCCAGATCGGCATCATCAAACACGATATAGGGGGATTTGCCGCCAAGTTCTAAGGTCAGCGCCTTGCCCGACCCGGCGGTGGCTGCGCGGATGGCGCGGCCCACCTGTGTGGAGCCGGTAAAGGCGATTTTGTCGATGCCCTTGTGGTTCACGATCATCTCGCCCACCGCGCCGTCGCCCGTGACGATGTTGACGACGCCCTTTGGCAAGCCCGCCTCGCGGCAGATGTCGGCAAACAGCAAAGCGGTCAGCGAGGTGTATTCGGCAGGCTTCAGCACCACCGTATTGCCCGCCGCCAAGGCGGGGGCGACCTTCCATGCCAGCATCAACAGCGGGAAGTTCCACGGGATGATCTGGCCGCACACGCCAAGGGGCGCGTGGCCGGGCAGTTCGCTGTCGATCAGCTGTGCCAGCCCGGCGTGGTAATAGAAATGCCGCGCCACCAAGGGCACGTCGATATCGCGGCTTTCGCGGATCGGTTTGCCGTTGTCGAGGGTTTCGAGCACCGCGAAAAGCCGTGCGTGTTTTTGCACCAATCGCGCCAGCGCATAGAGGTATTTCGCGCGTTCATGGCCCGGGCGTTTGGACCAGCGGCCAAAGGCTTTGCGGGCTGCGGTGACGGCGGCGTCGACATCGCTTTGCGTGGCGTGTGTCAGGGTTGCGAGAACCTCGCCCGTGGCGGGGTTACGGCTTTCGAACCCATCCGCCGGCGCCGTCATCGCGCCGTCGATGAAATGGCCAAACCGGTCGCCGCCATCCACCAGCCAGGCCAAAGCCTCGGCCGCGCTTTCGGGGGCGGTGCCGTAATCCATGCTGTCGAAAATCTCGGAAACGGTCATATCGTTATCCCATCGCGTGGCGGTAGTTGGCGGAATAGGCGCCGGTCACGTGGTGTTCCAGCTGGCGCTCGATATCGCCCAACAGGCTGGAGGCGCCAAAGCGGAACAGGTCGGGTTGCATCCAGCGGGTGCCCAGTTCCTCTTTGAGCAAGGACAGATAGACCAGCGCATCCTTGGCTTTGGAGATCCCGCCCGCCGGTTTATAGCCCACCATGTGCCCGGTGCGTTGGTGGTAGTCGCGGATGGCGCGCATCATCACCAGACTGACGGGCAGGGTGGCGTTGACGCTTTCCTTGCCGGTTGAGGTCTTTATGAAATCGGCCCCGGCCATCATGCACACAAGGCTGGCGCGGGCGACATTGCGCAGGCTGCCAAGTTCACCGGTGGCCAAAATGGCCTTTACATGGGCGTCGCCGCAGGCCTCGCGAAAGGCGCGCATTTCGTCATAAAGCGTTTGCCAGTTGCCGGTCAGCACATGGCGGCGGCTGATCACGATGTCGATTTCTGCGGCCCCGGCTTTGACGCTTTCGCGGATTTCCTGCACGCGCAGCGCAAAGGGGGACAGGCCCGCCGGAAACCCGGTGGATACGGCGGCAACGGGGATGTTCGTGCCCGCAAGTGCGGCCACTGCTGTTTCGACCATGTCGTGGTACACGCAAACTGCGCCGGTGGTGATCGGGCCCATGCCCACGGCATCCAGCAGATCAGCGCGCACAGGTTGGCGCGCCTTGGCGCATAGGCGCCGGACGCGCCCGACTGTGTCGTCACCCGACAGGGTGGTCAGGTCGATCAGGGTTACGGCTTTCAGAAGCCACGCCGCCTGATAGTCTTTCTTAACCGACCGCCGCCCCGGCAGGGTTTTGGCGCGCCGTTCAATCGCCGAGGTGTTGGCCTGCGCAGCCATGACCCAATCCATATCCAGCGGCAGGCCCGGGTTTCGGGTCAGCGTCACTTGCGGCAGCTTGGTCGTTTGCTCGGATGTTGGGGTCATCGCGGTGGTTTTGGTCTGGGGCATCTGCGCCTCCCTGCGCTTGGCCGTGAGGGTGGCATGGGTGTAAAGGCTTGGCAACCGGGCGCGGCTTAGAGCGTCAGGAAATAGTCGTCATGATCGCGCCAATAAGCTTCGAGCGACGCAAGGTCATCCACCCAGACACGCCGCATTCGCGCAGCATAGATATCCGCCCCCAGCAGTGCGGCCAGTCGATAGGCCCGCTGAGCAGCCGGGTAAGAGGGGCTTTGTGGCAGGTACATCGATTCAATGGCTGATGCGGCTGCGGTCAGCGCGAAGGCCAGTTCATGCACCGATGATTCAGGGTAGGCCCGCACCATATCACGCACCACGTCCCGCCAGCCGTCATCCCGTGAAACGAGGGCTTCGATGATGGCTTCAATCATGCTGTCTGTGTCACGCGCCGACATCGGCCATACTCTTCATTACCCGCGCGCCAAATGCGGCCCGCACCCGGTATTTATTAGAGTTAACGGCACGAAAGGTCGAGTAAGGCTTTATGGGCACGGCGCAGCGCGGCTCTAGACAAATTCCATATAATGAATATATAGCCTGGCAGATTGCTGCCATGGTAACAAAAGGGCACCATTTGCAATGGATTTCAGGGCAGAAGGAGATCACCGATGCTGAGACTAATTTTGACCCTAGTATTTTTGACGGGCAGCGGCGCGTATGGGGATGTTTTTCAGCTGCAACCCACGTCAATCACCGAATGGAAGGCCGTTTACGGAGAGGTCGAGCCGCGCGATCTGGTTCCGGCTCGGGCGCGGATTGGCGGCACAATCGTCGCGCTGGAAGTCACCGAGGGCGACCGCGTGGCCGAGGGCGCGCGGATTGCTGTTGTGGTGGATGACAAGCTGGTCTTTCAACAAGAAGCGGTGGATGCGCAGTTGGCCGGGCTGACCACGCAACTTGCCACGGCACAGGCTGATCTGGAGCGCGGTGAATCCTTGCGGGAACGCGGTGTGATCACGGTGCAGCGATTGGATCAGCTGCGCACGGCGGTGGATGTGCTTGAAAACAATATAAAATCAGCGCAGGCCGAACGGTTGGTTCTGGAGCAACGCGTGGCCGAAGGTGCCGTGTTGTCGCCGGTGAACGGGGTGGTGTTGAGTGTGCCGGTGGCCCGTGGATCTGTTATTAACCCCGGTGAGCCGATTGCCCAGATTGCCGGGGGCGGCGTGTTCTTGCGGTTGGCCCTGCCCGAACGCCATGCTGACAGCCTGACCGAAGGGGACCAGATTGAACTGGGCACCCAAGCCGGGGGGGCACAGGGCACTCTGGTAAAGCTTTATCCTCAGATTGAGGCGGGCAGGGTGTTGGCCGATGTCGAAGTTCCCGATCTGGATGCGCGGTTCATCGGGCGCCGTCTGCCGGTGCGCGTGCCTGTGGCACAACGCGCGGCGCTGATGGTGCCGGTTGCGGCTGTCTCGCAGCTGGGTGGATTGGATTTTGTCACCATTGAAACACACGGGGATCAGGTGCAGCGCACCGTTGTTCCGGGCCGCACCGTGATGATTGACGGGCATGCGCATCGGGAAATTTTGAGCGGCCTGCGCGCCGGAGACATGGTGGTGACGCCCGATGAGTGATTCTGACAAGGGTTCTGGCCCGCTGGGCATTGCCGGGCAACTGACCCGGGCCTTTATCGCCTCGCCTCTGACGCCGTTGTTTCTGATGGCTTCGCTGGCGGTGGGGCTGATCGCGCTGATCTCACTGCCGCGCGAGGAAGAGCCGCAGATTTCCGTGCCGCTGGTGGATATTCATGTGCAGGCGGCGGGGCTGCGTGCCGAGGATGCCGTCAAGCTGATCACCGAGCCGCTTGAGATTATCGTCAAGGGGCTGGACGACGTCGAACATGTCTATTCGCAGACTGCGGATGATCAGGTTCTTGTAACGGCGCGCTTTGAAGTGGGGCTGGATGCGGAAACTGCCATCGTGCGGGTGCGCGATAAGCTGTTGGCCAATCTGGATCGTATCCCCAAGGGCATTCCCGAACCGAAAGTGATCGGGCGCGGGATCAATGACGTTGCGATTGTCTCGCTAACGTTCACCGGCCAGCACGGCGACGTGTCGGCGGGCGATCTGACCCGCATCGCCCGCGAGGTCGAGGTCGAACTGACCAAGATTGAAGATGTCGGTCTGACCTATCTTGTCGGGGCGACCGAGCAGGCCCTGCGCATCGCGCCGGACCCTGAAAAGCTTGCGCTTTACGGGGTGACGTTGCAGCAGCTGGCGGGCAAGATCGAAGGGGCCAATTCGGCCGCGCCCGCGGGCATGATCCGCGATGGCGGCGCGCAGGTCGGTCTGGTGCTGGGCCGCACGCTGAGTTCGGCCGAAGAGATCAGCAACCTAGAGGTCACGGCGCGCGATGGCCGGACGCTTTATGTCCGCGATCTGGCCGAGGTCGGCTTTGTGTCGGATCTAGATGAACATCACGTTTACAGCCTGCACCACGCTGAAGATGGCGGGATCGAAACTTCGCCCGCTGTGACCCTTGCCTTGGCCAAGCGCGCCGGGGCCAACGCTGTGATCGTTGCCGAAGAAATCCTACACCGGGTTCACGCAATGGAAGGCGGATTGATCCCCGATAGCGTGGCGGTCGAGGTCACCCGCGACTATGGCGAAACCGCCGATGAAAAGGCCAACGAGCTGTTGTTCCATCTGGGGTTGGCGACCGTTTCCATTGTTGGGCTGGTATTGGTCGCGATTGGCTGGCGCGAGGCCATCGTGGTGGCCGTGGTCATTCCGGTGACGATCCTGCTGACGCTGTTTGCCGCTTACATCATGGGCTACACGCTGAACCGGGTGTCTTTGTTTGCGCTGATATTCTCGATCGGGATTTTGGTGGACGACGCCATTGTGGTGATCGAAAACATCGCCCGCCACTGGGCCAAAGACCCACAGAAAACCCGTTTGCAGGCGGCAATAGATGCGGTGGCCGAGGTCGGGAACCCGACCATCGTGGCCACCCTGACCGTGGTCGTCGCCCTGTTGCCGATGCTGTTCGTATCGGGATTGATGGGCCCCTACATGAGCCCCATTCCGGCCAATGCCTCGGCGGCGATGATTTTCTCGTTCTTTGTGGCGGTGATCATCACGCCTTGGTTGATGTTGAAGATCGCGGGCAAAGCCCCCGCGCATCACGACGAAAGCGCCGAGGCCGGGGGGCGGCTGGGCAAGATCTATGCGGCCATCGCGCGGCCAGTTCTGAAAACGAAAACCATCAGCTGGGTGTTCCTGCTGGCTGTGGTGGTGTTGTCCTTTGGGTCTTTGGGCGCGCTTTACACCAAGGATGTGACCGTCAAACTGCTGCCCTTTGACAATAAGTCCGAACTGGCCATCGTGGTCGATCTGCCCGAAGGCGCATCGGTTGAAGCCACCGACGCCGTGGTGCAGGATGCCGCGCGGGTTGCCATGCATCTGCCCGAGGTCCACTCGGCCCAGACCCACGCTGGCACCGCCGCGCCGTTCAACTTCAATGGGCTTGTGCGACACTATTTCCTGCGCCAGCAGCCGCAACTGGGCGAGGTGCAGTTGAACCTGCATGCCAAGCATCACCGCGAGCGCGCCAGCCACGACATTGCGCTGGAGCTGCGCGAGATGCTGGCCGAATTGGACGTCCCACCGGGCACCAACATGAAAGTGGTTGAACCGCCTCCCGGCCCGCCGGTGATCGCGACCCTGCTGGCTGAAATCTATGGCCCGGACGCCGAAACCCGGCGCGAGGTTGCCCGGCGTGTCCGCACCGCCTTTGAAGAGGTCGAATTTATTGTCGACGTCGATGATAGCTTTGGTGAACAACCCCGCCGTTTGCGGGCTGAGCTGAACGCCTCGGACCTGAATTTCTATCTGGTGCAAGAGGCGGACGCCTTGCAGACCCTTCAGCTGTTGAACGGTTCAACCACCGTTGGCTATTCGCATCGCGGCGAAGGCCGCGCGCCGCTGCCGATTGTGGTGGGGCAGGACCGCGCGAACCGGGTGCTGGACGAACGCGCCCTGGCCACCCCGGTGCCGGCAAATGCGCTGCCGGGGGGGCGCGGCGTTGTTGAGCTTGGCGATGTGGTCACGATCACCGAGGAACACGCCAGCTTCCCGATCTTTCGCCACAACGGCCGCTTTGCCGAGATGGTCACGGCCGAACTGGCCGGGACATTCGAGGCGCCGCTTTATGGTATGATCGCTGTTCAGGAAAAGCTGGACGCGATGGATTGGTCTGATCTGCCCAAACCGCAGATCAGCCTGAATGGCCAACCCGCCAGTGAATCTGACGTGACCCTGCTTTGGGATGGCGAATGGGAGGTCACATGGATCACCTTCCGCGATATGGGGGCGGCATTTGGTGTGGCTTTGCTGGGGATTTACATCCTTGTGGTGGCGCAGTTTGGCAGCTTCCGCCTGCCGCTGGTGATCCTGACGCCGGTACCGCTGACGTTCCTGGGCATCATGTTCGGCCATTGGCTTTATGGGGCGCCGTTCTCGGCCACGTCGATGATTGGGTTCATCGCGCTGGCAGGGATCATTGTGCGCAACTCGATCCTGCTGGTCGATTTCATTCGCCACGCCGACCCGGATGGAAAGGTCACGGTGGATGTGTTGATCGAGGCAGGCGCGACGCGGTTCAAACCCATCCTGCTTACTGCGATTGCGGCGATGATTGGTGCAGTGGTGATCCTTGCGGATCCGATTTTTCAGGGGCTGGCGATCTCGCTGCTGTTTGGTCTGGCGTCGTCTACCGCGCTGACAGTGCTGGTGATCCCGGCGATCTATCGCATCTTCCGCACCTGAGCTGTGCTTGCTTGCCGGGAACAAACCCGGCAAGACTAAACCATGCGCAGCTTGCCCGCTCTTTTGATCAGTGCCGCGGTGGTCGCGGTGGCCGTGGTTGTCCAGATTGTGTCCTATGACATTTTCCGGGCGCAGGAGCTGTCGCGGTCTGAGGGGCGTTTATCGCTGTATCGCAGTACCGTCACAGCTGAGCTTGAACGGTTTTCACATCTGACGCAGGTGCTGGCTCAGGATGTGTATGTGATGGCGGCGGCACTGGGGGCCGAAGCTGCAACCCTGAACCCAAGGCTCAAGGGGTTTTCCGACAGTGCTGGGTTGGATGCGATCTATCTGATGACGACGGACGGGCTGACGGTGGCTGCCTCCAACTATGATCAGCCGATCAGCTTTCTGGGTGGGAATTATGCCTTTCGTCCCTATTTTCAGGACGCCGTCGCCGGCCAGCAGGGGCGGTATTACGCGATTGGCGCGACGACCGGTCTGCCGGGGTATTTCATTGCCGATGCGGTGCAGTCCAAGGGGGTTGGCCCGGTCGGTGTGATTGCGATCAAGCTGGATCTTTCAAAGCTGGAAGAAAGCTGGCGCAGCGCGGGCGAACAGGTTTTGTTGTCTAATGCCGATGGGGTGGTGCTGCTGGCGTCAGATCCGGCGTGGCGGTATCGGCTGTTGGCCCCGCTTGAGGCAGAGGCGCGCGCAGAAATCGTGGCGGAAAGGCAGTTTCCGGGTCAAGCCCTGCAAGAGCTGGACTGGACCCGCGAACGGGATCAGCGCGCCACGATTTCGGGGGTTGATCGCCTGCATCTGACCAGCAGTGACCTGCCCCACGGCTGGGAGCTGCACTATTTCGCCAGCGATGACCGCGCGGTGACGCGCAGTTGGTTGGCGACGGCGCTGGCGGTTTTTGCCGCCGGGGTGGTCTTGGTGCTCGTGCAGGTGCAACGCACGCGGCGTATGGGCGCCGCCTTGCAACGCTCTGAACTTGAAGAGGCCGCACTGCGTCAGGCCAACAAGCAGCTTGCGTTTGAGATCACCGAGCGCCGCGCCGCAGAGCGCCGTTTGAAGCGCACGCAAGGAGAGTTAGAGCGCGCCAGCCGCTTGGCGGCGTTGGGGCGTTTGTCCGCTTCGGTCACGCATGAGCTGGGCCAGCCCATCGCAGCGATGCGCAATCATTTGGCTGCTGCCGAGCTGAATACCGGCAATCAAGCCCGGCTGCCGACGCGCATCACAGAGCTGGTGGACCGGATGGAGGGCATCACCCGGCAGCTTAAGTTCTTTGCCCGATCTGAAGATCGCCCGTTCGAGGAAGTCGATCTGAGCGCCGCGATGAAAGCCGCCTTGGCCTTGGTGGAAACCAACATCCAGGCCAATGATGTTGCGACCCATTTTGATCTTCCCAATCACCCGATCATTCTGCGCGGAAGTCGGCTGCGGATCGAACAGGTCATGACCAATCTGCTGCGCAATGCGGTGGATGCGGTCGAAGACAGCGCCGCGCCCGCCATCTGGATCAGCGTTGATCAATCCGCGGCAGAAAGCTGGTTTGAAATCCGGGACAACGGGCACGGTCTGGGCGAGGCCACCCTTGCGGACCTGCAAGAACCCTTCGTGACCACCCGCGAAAGCGGACGGGGCATGGGGCTGGGGCTTGCGATCTCGGCCAGCATTGTGAACGACCATGGCGGCGAAATGACCGCGCGCAACGCGGACCGGGGGGGCGCCGTTTTCCGCGTGGTGTTCCCGCGTTCCGAAACAGACACAAGCGAGGCTGCATGAGTCAGGACCGTCCTTTCAGTATTCTGATCGTCGAAGATGATCGCGGTATGCGGCAATCTCTTGTCGAGTTGATGGAGGCCGCAGGCTGGCGGGTTGAGGCCCTATCGCGGGCGGATCGCGTGGCCGAACACCTGACGATGTTCCTGCCTGATGTGATCTTATCTGATGTGCGGATGCCGGGCATGTCGGGATTGGAGCTGTTGACCAGCCTTGATCCCAACGCGCATCCGCCGCTGGTCTTGATTTCGGCGCATGGGGATATCCCAATGGCGGTGCAGGCGATCAAGGACGGGGCCTATAGTTTTGTCGAGAAACCATATGAGCCCCGCCGGTTGTTGACGATCCTCAGCCACGCCGCCGAACAAAACCGGATGCGACACTCCAACACCCGGTTGCGTGAACGGCTGATGCGCCTGTCGGGGTTGGATCGGGTTTTGCTTGGCCAGACCCCCGACATCGCCGCCCTAAGAGAAGACGTGCTGGATTTGGCCGAAACCGAGGTCGCCGTGCTGTTGCAGGGGGAAACCGGCGCCGGCAAGGATCTTGTGGCCCATGCGCTGCATGATCTGGGGCGGCGTTCGGACGCCCCTTTTCTGGCGCTCAATTGCGCGGCGCTGACGCCAGACACCTTCGAGGCTGAGATGTTCGGCACGTCTGACGGGCGGGAGGGGCGGCTGTTGAACGCTTCGGGTGGCACGCTCTATCTGGATGAGGTTTGCGCCTGTCCTTTGCCGGTACAGGCCAAGCTTTTGCGAGTCATCGAAGAGAAACAGATTTTCCCGGTTGGGGCGTCGTCCCCGGTGCCGGTGGCGTTTCGGGTGGTTTCGGCCAGCAACGAGGATGTGCAAGAGGCAGTGGTGCAGGGGCGGCTGCGTGCTGACCTGTTGTTCCGGCTAAACACCGTGGTTCTGACCTTGCCGACCCTGCGCAACCGGTTGGACGATCTGGGCATGTTGGCGACCTTTTTCCTGGCCGAGTATGCCCGCATCTATGAGGTGACCCCGCCCGAGCTGAGCCAGGCCGATCTGGCGGCTTTGATGTCCCATGACTGGCCCGGAAACGTGCGCGAACTGCGTAGTGTCGCCGAGCGTCGGGTGCTGGCGGCGCGGCGTGGTGGGGGCTCGATGGCGCAGGCCTTGCAGGCCAGTGCAACACCCGAAGACGTGCCCGAGACCCTGCGCGAGGCCGTCGCCGCCTTTGAGCGTGAGCTGATCGCCAAGGCGATCAGGACGCACGCGGGGCGGATGGACGCCACCGCCGAGGCGCTGGGCATTGGCCGACGCACCCTGAACGAAAAGATCGTTAAGCTGGGTTTGGACAAAGAGGCGCTTTTGTAGCCCTGCGGAAATCCGCAGGGCAGGGGGCGGGAGGCATGCGATTTCCCTCATATGCAAACGCGTTGCGCTGGCGCATTCTTGTCGCAGTCACAACGCATGACTGAGGGAGGAATCACCATGCGCAAATACCTGAACCGTGCCGCGATCGCGGCGCTTTCGATGACTTTTGCAACCGAAGCTCTGGCGACTGAATGGAACGTGTCGCTTTGGGGCAAACGCCGCGCCTTTACCGAACATGTTGAAAAACTGGCCGAGCTGGTCGATCAAAAAACCGGCGGCGAATTCACCCTGAGCATCAGTTATGGTGGCCTGTCCAAGAACCGCGAAAATCTGGATGGTATTTCGATCGGCGCGTTTGAGATGGCGCAGTTCTGCGCGGGCTATCACCGCGATAAGAACCCGTCGATCACCGTGCTGGAGCTGCCGTTTCTGGGTGTAAGTTCGCTGGAGCAAGAGGTTGATCTGGCGATGGCGCTCTATAAGCACCCGGCCGTCGAAAAAGACCTGGGTCGCTGGAACGCGACGCTGCTGATGCCCTCGCCGCTGCCCCAGTACAACCTTGTGGGTGTGGGCGACGCGCCTGCAACGCTGGCGGACTTCGCCGGTCTGACCGTGCGTGCCACCGGCGGCATTGGCAAGGCGATGGAAACTGTCGGTGCTGTCCCGACCTCTATGTCGGCCACCGAGGTGCGTCAGGCGCTGGACAGTGGTGTGATCAAGGCCGCCAGTTTTGCCCCGCATGCGCATATGTCGTTTGGCACCATCGAGAACGGCAAGTGGTGGACCACTAACCTGAACCCCGGTTCGGTCCATTGCCCCGTGGTTGTGAACACCGATGCACTGGCTGATCTGTCGGACGCGCATCGCGATGCGCTGCTTAGCTCGGTTGATGAGGCGCTGGCCTATTACATCGACTTTTACAACAACAAGACCATGGCCGCCTGGGGGCCAGCGTTGGAGGAGCGCGGGATTGAGCAGGTGACCTTTGCCGATGCTGAGATCGCAGCGTTCAAAGAGGCCGCAGCCGCCCCGGCAGCCGCATCATGGATCGAAGAGAACACCGCGCGTGGTCTGCCCGCGCAGGAGCTTTACGATATGATCACTGGCATGATCGCTGGCGACAGCTGATCTGACCCCGTGCCCCGCGCTTTGTCGCGGGGCATTTCCTGATGACAGAATAGGGGACCCGCCATGGCCGGATCATCCTTGGTATTCACAGATGCCAGCGTGCTCAGCAAAGCTGATCGCGTGCTTTACGAACTGGAAAAACGTCTGGCCCTTCTCAGCGGGCTTGCGGTGTTTTCATTGATGGTTCTGGCGGTGTTGTCCGTCAGCGGGCGTAACTTTCTGAACCAGCCCCTGCCGGGCTATGTCGACTGGATTGAACAGGCGATGCCGCTGATTGCCTTTATGGGGATATCCTATACCCAGCGCGACGGCGGGCACATTCGGATGGATATGCTGGTCGGCGCTTTGAAGGGGCGCACGCTTTATGCGGTGGAGTTCGTGACCACGCTGGCGATCTTTGTTCTGATGGTGCTGCTTGTGTGGGGCACATGGGCGCATTTCCAACGCAGTTTCGATTTCGGTGCGCCCATGTGGAGCCGCGATAGCTCTATGGATATCGCACTGCCAATCTGGCCGGCCAAGCTGTTGGCGCCAGTGGCCTTTGGCGTGCTGTGTCTGCGCTTGGCCCTGCAGCTTTGGGCCTATGTCCGGGCCTTTATCAACAATGACGCGCGGCCCATTGCCGTGCCGATGATTTTGAATGCGGCCGAGCAAGCCGCGCTGGAAGCCGAGCATGTCTCGGGTCAAGACAGCTAAGGGGCGATCAGATGGAACCGATTGAAATTGGCCTGATCGTTTCAGGCGGGATGCTGGTGCTCGTGATCCTTGGGATGCGGGTGGCCTTTGCTGCCGGTCTGGCCGGGCTTGTAGGGTTGATCTGGATTTTCTGGGCCAAGTTTGGCTATGCGCCCGATAAGTTCGAAAAGGCGCTGACCGTGGCGGTGAAAACCGCCGGGCAGGTGCCACACTCTAAGGTCTCCAGCCAAGCGCTGAGCCTGATCCCGACCTTCATCCTGATCGGCTATCTGGCCTATTACGCGGGCCTGACCAAGGCGCTGTTTGAGGCCGCGAAACGTTGGTTCGCATGGGTGCCGGGTGGCTTGGCCGTGTCGACCGTGTTCGCGACTGCCGGGTTTGCGGCGGTGTCGGGCGCGTCGGTTGCGACCTCGGCGGTGTTCGCGCGGATCGCCATCCCCGAGATGCTGAAGATCGGCTATGACAAACGCTTTGCGGCAGGGGTCGTGGCGGCCGGTGGCACGCTGGCCAGCCTGATCCCGCCGTCGGCCATTTTGGTGATCTATGCAATCATCGTGGAACAAGACGTGGGTAAGCTGCTGTTGGCGGGCTTCATCCCCGGCGCGTTTTCGGCGCTGATCTATGGCGCGCTGATCATCGGCATGGCGCTGACGATCAAGGGCTTTGGCCCGGCGGTCAGCGGCTTTACCTGGAAAGAGCGGTTTGTTGCCCTGCCGCCCGCGCTGCCGATCCTGTTTGTCGTCGTGACCATCATCTTCTTTGTCTACAACCCCTTTGGCGGAGACGCTTGGGGCACCCCGACCGAGGGTGGGGCAATTGGCGCCTTTGTGGTTTTCTGCATGGCGCTTTATCGCGGGATGCGCTGGGCGCAGCTGAAAGACGCATTGCTGGAAACCGCCAAGCTGAGCGTGATGATCTTTACCATCATCTGGGGCGTGCTGATCTATGTGCGGTTCTTGGGCTTTGCCGAACTGCCCGATGCCTTTGCGGCCTGGATCACCTCATTGCAGATGTCGCCGATGCTGATCCTGATCTGCATTCTTCTGGCCTATGCGGTGTTGGGCATGTTCATGGACGCCATCGGGATGCTGCTGTTGACCCTGCCGGTGGTCTATCCGGCGGTGATGGCGCTGAATGGCGGCGAGTTTGTTTCAGCCGCCGACAGTACCTTTGGCATGTCCGGCCCGATGTGCGCGATCTGGTTTGGCATTCTGGTGGTGAAGATGGCCGAGTTCTGCCTGATTACCCCCCCGATTGGCCTGAACTGCTTTGTTGTCGCCGGTGTGCGGGATGATCTGAGCGTGCAGGACGTCTTCAAGGGCGTTACCCCGTTCTTTATCGCGGACGCGATTACCATTGCTCTGCTGGTGGCTTTCCCGGCCATCGTGCTGTGGTTGCCGAGCCAAGTCTGACGATCCCTCCTGATCGCGCCTCGAAGGAAGAGAGCGATCGGGAGGCTTGCTTCGCTGGGCGCTGCGGACAGATGCATTTGGACGTGATGCCGGTGATGGTCGAGTGCGAAGGCGCGAATCGCAGCGCTGTAGCGCGGCGATGCATTGTGCCTTTATCTGGGGTGGCTGCATAAAAATTAAGCAATCGCGTTTTGTGACCCCAAGCGTGACAGCAACCTGTGGGTCGCGTCGCCCGTCGGGCTTGAGGCAGGTTTTCTAACCTTGGCTGGCGCGACAGCTTTGATTTTGGCTGCGCCCAAGATGCTGCAGAGATTTGACCGGCCAATGGGCTTTTTGATACTGGGCAGGTGAAGGGCGTCTGGGCGATATCATACCAGAATGAGGGCAAACTGACGGCTGACCGGCGCGTTTAATACACCGCTTTCGCATGGCCTTGGATCAGCGTTCATTGTTTCGATTTGGTCTGTACGCAGAGTGGTTTTACCATCGCACAACCCGTGATTTATGACATGCGTGGAGCCACCCTCCCAAGCCATGGTTCTGATTTGCTGAACGATGGCACGGTCTTGCAGGGTGGCAGCGCGACCTGCAGCTTTTTCGATGAGGCGCAGGCCAGGGTAAATTCCGACGGTGCTTTAAACACGCCATTGACGAGGAATGCCGCGCCCCATTCAAATGGCGCGGGCGGCGAGGCGGGCTCAAACGGGGCCAGTCCGGGGGGCTGCGTTTAATCTGATCGGCGAGAGCGCCGCGAGAGACCAATCATAGTCTTGGCCCGTCAAGTAGCGAAGTCCGTTGTCGGCGGATCACGGCCTTGGGTTGCGACACGACGCGCTGACTTTCGCTAAATGTGAACATTGATCTAAGTTGGGCATTCGGCATGATCGGATTTGTATTCGACTGTTGCGTATCTGCACCACAGAGATGGACCAACGCGAGTATTTGTATTAGTAATCAAAGCTGTCACGAGGATGAGAGCATTTTGATAATAACTGGCTGTCATTGAATCCAGCGCATCAGGGCGATACTGTGCCTGCGGATTTGGTGATAGGTTAGAAACCACGAATAGTGGCGGCAAGTTTTTGCCGCTTTTTATGTTTACTAGTGCAGTCGGTGTTTTGCCGCGATGCAGAAGGATGTAAGGAAGTACAGGTATTTCCAGCATCCATGAGCTGGACCAGGGATGTGTAAACGTAACGATTTATTTTTCTATGTCCGTCGCCGGGGCGCGTTTTGTTTCGGTGGGTCAGCGCATGTCGATATTGTGGCCCGGGCAGTAAAAGGAATGGCGCGCTTTTGCGGGTCAGTATTCAGGAGCGCGATAGATGTTGTTTAACGATCAGGACTTTCTGGTTTTTGGTGCCAGTCATCCGAATGCGATCTCCGCTGGAATTGCGATCTCGGCAAGCCGTGCGGGCCATGTGGGCCTGCTGAGCCTGGATTATGCTGATATTGACGCGCCCGAGGTTGGGCAAGCTGTGGCCGCCCTTTCGGCCTGCGCACGCGGCGCTTGGGGGGTGAAGCTGCCGCTGGAGAAAGCCGAAGCTTTCTTTGCTGCCTTTGGGGACGATCTGACCCGTTTGGGATGGGTGGTCTATCAGGGCGAAACCGCGACCAACCTGAAGAAACTTATCAAGCTGCAAAAACAGATCGCGCCTGCGTCGCGCACCCTGTTTGAAGTGACCGATGACACGCTGGTGTCCAAGCTGAAAACCGCAGGCATTGACGGGCTGGTGGCCAAGGGCCACGAAGCCGGTGGACGTGTAGGTGATGAGACCTCTTTCCTGCTGACCCAGCGTTTGGTGCGCGACAGCGACCTGCCGATCATCGCCATGGGCGGTGTTGGCCCCAACACCGCCGCAGCGCTGCGCGTGGCAGGGGCCGCAGGCGTGGCGTTGGACTGGCAGCTGGCCTTGTTGGACGAAGCCGAAACCGACCCGGCGCTGAAAATGGCGCTGGCCCGCATGGACGGCAGCGAGACCCGCACGCTGGGCGGCGACCTAGAGGTTGCCCATCGCGTGTTCTGGCGTGCTGACCATAAGCCGGCGCAGGTGCTGGCCGAACAAGACATCCCCGGCACCGATCCCAAGAAATTCCTGAAAGCGGTCGCGGATGCCGTGACCCCGGCCAAAGTCGGCTCTGTTTGGCTGGTTGGCCAAGACGCCTGCTTTGCCCGTCGCTTTGCCGACAATTACGGTTCTGTCAAAGCCGCGCTGGATATGATTGCTGATCAGGCTGCGACCCTGTGTGATACCGCCGCGCGGGTGAAACCGCTGGCCGAAGGCTCGGCCCTGACCGAAGTCACCCAAACCCGCTATCCGATCATCCAAGGCCCGATGACCCGTGTCAGCGATGTCGCGGACTTTGCCGTTTCGGTGGCCGAAGGCGGGGCGCTGCCCTTCCTTGCGCTGTCGCTGATGCGCAAGCCCGAAGCCACTGCGTTGATCGAGGAAACCAAGGCCAAGATCGACGGCAAATCCTGGGGCGTTGGCATTCTGGGCTTCGTCGAAGACGACCTGCGCGAAGAGCAGACCGCTGTCATCGCCGAGCAAAAGCCGAACTATGCCCTTATCGCGGGCGGGCGCCCGGATCAGGCCTCGGCCCTGGAAAAGCAAGGTATCCCAACCTATCTGCATGTGCCCTCGCCCGGGTTGCTGAGCCTTTTCCTTGATGGCGGCACGCGTCGTTTCATCTTTGAAGGCCGCGAATGTGGTGGGCATGTTGGCCCGCGTTCCTCGGCTGTGCTGTGGCAACAGGCGATTGATGCGGTCGAAGATTACTATGGCCCTGATGGCGATATTGATGCCGAGCTGATCTTTGCTGGCGGCATCCATGATGATGTGTCTGGCGCGATGGTGTCGGCGCTTGCGGCTGGCCTTGCAGAGCGCGGCGCCAAGATTGGCGTGATCGTCGGCACCGCCTATATCCTGACCGAGGAGGCCGTGACGGCGGGCGCGGTTCTGGACACCTATCAGGAACTGGCGCTGAATTCGTCACGCACCATGCTGCTGGAAAGCGGCGCAGGCCATTCGACCCGCGTGGTCGAAAGCCCGATTGTGGATGAATTTTTCACCCGCAAGAAAAAGCTGCTGGAAGAGGGCGTCGACCCGGATGAGGTCAAGGACGAGCTGGAAAACTTCAACGTTGGCCGCTCGCGTATTGCGTCCAAAGGCGTGGACCGCAACCCGGAGTACCGCAAGGTTGAAGGGGCTGAAAAGTTCATTGATGTCTCGAAAGACGATCAACTGAAATACGGCGTCTATATGATTGGTCAGGCAGCCAACCTGCATGACAAACCCACCACCATCGCGGCCTTGCATCAGGCGATCTGCAGCGACAGCACCGCAATTCTGGAGGCTGCCAAGCCCGAGGCCGCCAAGGCCGAACCGCTGATCCGCGAAGGGGATGGTGCAAACATCGCCATCACCGGTGTGGGGACGATCCTGCCCAAGGCGCTGGATTTCTCGGATTATTGGGAAAACATTCTGGATCGCGTCGATGCGATCGAAGAAGTGCCCGAGCGTCGCTGGGATTGGCGCCGCTATTTCGATGCCGACCGCGCCGCGCCTGATAAGGCGTACTCCAAATGGGGCGGGTTCCTTGATGAAATGGATTTCGACCCGATCCGCTATGGCATTCCGCCTAACTCAATGTCGTCGATTGAACCCTTGCAGCTGCTGGCGCTGGAAACCGTGCGTCAGGCGCTTGAAAACGCGGGCTTCAAGGATGGCGTGATTGACGACCCCGAACTGCGTCGCAAAACATCCGTGATCATCGGTGTTGGTGGCGGCGCTGGCCCGCTGGGGCAGCGTTACGCTGTGCGTTCGTCGCTGCCGGCGATTGCAGGTGAGATTTCGCCCACCGCCGAAGAGCGTCTGCCCGAATGGACCGAAGACAGCTTCCCCGGCATCCTGTTGAACGTGATCGCAGGCCGTGTGGCCAACCGGTTCGATCTGGGCGGTGTGAACTTTACCGTCGATGCGGCCTGTGGCTCGTCGCTGGCGGCTGTGATGATGGGCGCGCGCGAACTGGAAAACGGCACCTCGGATATGGTGATTGTTGGCGGGGCTGACAGTTTCCAGAACCCGTTCGATTTCCTGGCGTTTTCAAAAACCCGGGCGCTGAGCCCGCGTGGCCGTTGCCGCACCTTTGACGACAGTGCTGATGGCATTGCGATTTCCGAAGGTCTGGCGATGATGGTTCTGCGCCGCATGGATCAGGCCGAAGCCGATGGCGACCGCATCTATGCCGTGTTGCGCGGCGTCGCTGGTTCGTCTGATGGCCGTGACCTGTCGCTGACTGCGCCACGCCCCGAAGGCCAGGAAAACGCCCTGACCCGTGCTTATGATCGCGCTGGCGTGTCGCCCTCGACAGTTGGGTTGGTTGAAGCACACGGCACCGGCACCGCCGTTGGTGACCGCACCGAAATTCAAAGCCTTGCCAAGATTTTCTCGGATTACTCTGACGATAAGCAGTTCTGTGGTGTTGGTTCGGTCAAATCGATGATCGGCCATACCAAAGCCGCTGCCGGCTGTGCCGGGATGATCAAATTGGCCATGGCGCTGCACCACAAAGTGTTGCCGTCGACCCTGCATGTGGAAGTGCCCAACAAAGGCGCCGACTTCCCGCAAAGCCCGTTCTATATCTCGACCGAGACGCGCCCGTGGATGGCCAAGGGGGATGCCCCGCGCCGTGCCGGTGTTTCGGCCTTTGGCTTTGGCGGTACCAACTTCCACGCGGTGCTGGAAGAGTACAAAGGTGGTTACCTGCCCAAACATCAGGAACCTTTCCGCAAGAACTGGACGCATGAGCTGTTCTTGTTCAGCGCAGATAGCCAGCAGGCCCTTGCGGACGAGCTAAGCAAAGCCGCCACTGCGATGGCCACTGCCCAGCTGCCCGCACGGGATGTGGCCGCCAGCTTGGCGCGCAAGTTCAAACCAACCGCTGCGGCGCGTTTTGCGCTGGTGGCACCGTCGCTGGCGGACGCTGCAGCGCGCCTCGAACGCGCCGCCAAATCGCTGGCATCGGATGCGACCGACCTGCGCAGCATCGACCCGATGGGCGCTTTCTTCTCGGCCGATACACCGGTGTCGCCGGATCAGGTTGCCTTCTTGTTCCCGGGCCAAGGCTCGCAATATCCGGGCATGGCCGGTGATCTGGCGATGACCTTCCCGAAAGTGCGTGAAACGCTGGAAGATGCGTCGGCAGCCTTGCTGGGTCGTACGCCCGCACCGCTGTCTGACTTGATCTTCCCGCTGCCCACGCTGGACGATGATGTGCGCGATGCGCAGGTTGAAGACCTGAAGCGTACCGATGTGGCGCAGCCCGCCATTGGCGCGGTGTCGATTGCCGTTCTGGACCTGCTGCGCGGGTTCGGACTGAAAGCGGCTTCGACCGCGGGTCACAGCTTTGGCGAATTCTCGGCGCTCTATTCTGCCGGGGCTTTTGACGCCGACACGCTGCTGAAACTGGCCCATGTGCGCGGAGACGCGATCATGACCGCCGGGGGTGATGATCTGGGCGCAATGGTCGCCGCCAATGCTGGCGCTGACGAGGTTCTGGCCGCGCTGGACGGCAAGGTGGAAGAGGTTACTCTGGCCAATATCAACGCGCCTGACCAAACCGTTCTGGCTGGCCCCACCCCCAAGATCGAAGAGGCGGTTGAAGTGCTGAAAGCGGCCGGGTTCGCGGCCAAACGTCTGCCGGTTGCCTGTGGGTTCCATTCGGCTTGCGTTGCGCCAGCGCGCGACCTTCTGGCTGCCGCTTTGCAAGACGCCGACATTTCGGTGCCCGAGCTTCCGGTCTTTGCCAATGCCTCGGCCGCGCCTTATCCGCAAACAGATACCGAAGTCTGCGATCAACTGGCTGAGCATCTGGTGCAATCGGTCAATTTCGTTGGCTCGATCGAAGCCATGCACGACGCTGGCGCGCGCTTGTTCTTAGAGGTCGGTCCCGGCTCGGTTCTGACGGGCCTGACCAACCGTATTCTGGGCGACAAACCGCATCTTGCACTGGCGTCTGACAAAAAAGGCCGTGCGGGCGTGCAGCAATTGCTGAGCCTGCTGGCGGGTGCGTGCGCGGCTGGTCTGGAGCTGGATTTGCAGTCTCTCTGGGCTGATCGTGCCGATGCATCGGTCGATGTTAAGAATTGGAATTTGGCGCTGCCGGAAAATCCGCGCAAGGCGATGCTGTGGAAGATTGACGGGGCCAATGTGCGCCCGATCAATGGCACGCCCGCCCGCCGGGGCTTTGCCGCCCGCATTGAAGAGGATCCCAAACCCGTGACGCAGGAAAATTCAAACCCCGCGCCCATCCCTCAGCCCGTTGCGGCTGCCGCTGCACCTGCGCCGCAAGCCGCTGTGCCCGCACCCGCCATGCCGATGCCCGCTGCTGCACCTGCTGCCCCGCTTGGTCAAGGCGCCGAGGCGATCATGCAGCGCCATCAGGAGCTGATGACCACCTTCCTTGAAAACAACCGTGCGGTGATGATGCAATGGTTGGGCGGCAGCGCTGCGCAGCCCGGACTGGCGCAACAGCCCGCGATGCCTGCAATGGCTCCGGCGCCGATGCCCGCGCCTGTGGCGGCACCCGCCCCGGTTGCTGCCCCGGTTGCCGCTGCGCCCGAACCTGCCCCGGTTGCTGCCGCGCCTGCACCAGCGCATGAACCTGCGACACCCGCAGCACCCGCCGCTGCGGCGCTGGACGAGGCTTCGGTGACTTCTGCGCTTCTGGCCCTGATTTCGGACCGGACAGGATACCCCGAAGACATGCTTGATCTGGACCTCAACCTTGAGGCTGATCTGGGGATTGATTCCATCAAGCGGGTTGAAATTCTGGGCGCGCTGCGCGGTGACTTACTGCCCGACGCAGGCGAGGAAGCCCGCGAAAAGATGGGCCCGGTCAGCCGTGAACGTACGGTGCGTGGCATCGTGGCGAAGTTCATGGAGGTTGTTGCCGAACTGGATATGCCAGCGGCTGCGCCGATCGCCGCTTCGACACCAGCCGCACCTGCGGCACCTACAGGCCCGGCGCTGGACGATGCTTCGGTGACTTCTGCGCTTCTGGCCTTGATTTCGGACCGGACAGGATACCCCGAAGATATGCTTGATCTGGACCTCAACCTTGAGGCTGATCTGGGGATTGATTCCATCAAGCGGGTTGAAATTCTGGGCGCGCTGCGCGGTGACTTGCTGCCCGACGCAGGCGAGGAAGCCCGCGAAAAGATGGGCCCGGTCAGCCGTGAACGTACGGTACGTGGCATCGTGGCGAAGTTCATGGAGGTTGCGGCTGAATTCGCGGCCCCTGCGGCGCCCGGCGCTGCATCGCCAGTCACATTGGTGCCCGAGCCTTCGACCGAAGATTTGGACGAAGCCACCGTGACCGCGGCATTGCTGGCGCTGATTTCAGACCGTACCGGCTATCCTGAGGAAATGCTTGATCTGGATCTCAACCTTGAGGCCGATCTGGGGATCGATTCCATCAAGCGGGTTGAAATCCTTGGCGCTTTGCGTGGCGATTTGATGCCGCAAGCCGGGGAAGAAGCCCGCGAACAGATGGGTCCGGTAAGCCGTGAACGCACGGTGCGCGGCATCGTTGCCAAGTTCCTGGATGTTGCACAATCCTTGTCTCCGGCGGGTGCGCCTGCCGCCGCAGCTGCCTCGCCGGCTGCTGAAACGGCGACCGAAGAAGCGCCGACCGTGGACCCGGATGATTGGGGTGCGCGCTATGTGATGGCACCAGCTGCAGTCGCGACTCCTGATGAACAGGATTGGGTTACCCCCGGGGCGACCTATGTTCTGACCGACGATGGCGCAGGTGTTGCTGCCGGTCTGGCCCTCAAGATCGAAGCGCTGGGCGGGACGCCCCTGTTGCTGGGCGACGGGGTGGACCTGTCGTCAGACAGCGCGTTGCGTCAGGCGGTGTCCGGTGTCGCTGGAAATGCGGCTGGTTTGATCCACTGTGCCCCGCTGCGGGCGACCAAGTCGGTCGAGGAAATGGATCAAGCAGGCTGGCGCGCGGCGGTGGATGCCTCGCTGCGTTCGCTTTATGGGCTGTTGTCGGCCCTGGGCGGATCGCTTTCCAGTCGTAAGGATGCCGTGGTCATGTCTGCCACATCGATGGGCGGCGCCTTTGGGTTTGATGGCTCGCGGCTTGCGGCCCCGGCGCAAAACGGCGCGCCCGGTTTGCTTAAGACCGTCGCCAAGGAGTGGCTGGATGCCCATGTCCGTGCTGTGGATTTCCCGGCTGATGCGGGTGCCGATACGATGATTGACGGGCTGATGGCCGAGGCCGGACGCCGCGATGATTTGGTTGAAATCGGCTTGAACGGCAAAGATCGCATCGGTCTGTTCGCGCAGCAGCGCGTGATTGACCCAAGCGCCGCCGAAGAAATCCCGCTGGGCCCTGACTCTTTGGTGCTGGTCACGGGGGGCGCTCGTGGCATCACCGCCAAGATCGTCAAACAACTGGCCTCTAACAGCCAGCCGCGCTTCATCTTGCTGGGGTCTTCGCCCGTGCCCGAAGGGGAAGAAGCCCCTGAAACAGCCCGTGCTACCGAGCCGCATTCGCTGAAGGCGGCGCTGATTGCGCAGGCCAAGGCCGCGGGGCAGACCGTCAGCCCGGCTGCCATCGAAGCAAGTTTCCGCGCAGTGACGAAGGCCCGTGAAATTCGCGCCGCCGTCGCCGAAGTGGAAGCCCTTGGCAGTCAGGTGGAATACATGGCCTGCGATGTGCGCGATCAAGATGCTTTCGCATCTGTGATTGAAAACGTCTATGAACGCTATGGCCAGATTGATGGCGTGATCCATGGTGCTGGCGTCATCGAAGACAAACTGATCCTCGATAAAGAGGTTGAAAGCTTCGACAATGTTGTGCGCCTAAAGACCGAAAGCGCCTTTACGCTGGCCAAGACCCTGAAGCCCGAAAGCCTGAAGTTCCTTGGGTTCTTTACGTCGGTTGCCGGGCGTTTCGGGAACCGTGGTCAGGGGGATTATGGCGCCGCAAACGAGACTGTCTCGAAGTTGGCCCGGGTCCTGAACGAAAGCTGGGATGCCAAGGTTACGGCAGTCAGCTGGGGCCCATGGGACAGCGGCGGCATGGTGAATGCCGAAATCCGCGCTCAGTTCGCTGAAATGAAGATCGAGCCGATCCACCCCGCCCATGGCACCCGCGCCATGGAGCTGGAGATCACCCGTGGCCCTCTGGAGGAGAGTGAGGTTGTCTGGGGACGTGGCCCTTGGGAGGATGACCCGACACGTCTTGATGAGACTTATCGTAAACCCTCTGCCCGCGAAGCGGCTGAATAACGGCGCTATAAATGTCCAGACCTGATCGAAACGAGCCCATCGCAATCATCGGCATGGACTGTATCTTCCCGAAGGCACCTGATCGGGTGTCGTTCTGGCAAAATATCGTCAACAAGGTCGACGCGGTGGACGATGCCCCCGCCGATTGGAACGGGGACCTTTATATGGACCCTGACAGCACTGAAAACGACCGGGTTTACACGACCAAGGGTGGTTTTCTGGGCGATCTGGCGGTGTTCGACCCGCTGAAACACGGGGTTCCGCCCACGTCGATCAATGGTGGTGAGCCGGATCAGTTTCTGGCGCTGGAACTTGCCGCGCGCACGCTGGAAGACGCGCAGTTTGATGCACGCCCGGTGCCCGGTGATCGTGTGGCGGTTATTCTGGGCCGCGGCACCTATATCAACCGTGGTTTCACCAGCGTAGTGCAGCACGGGATCATGCTTGACCGCTTTCTGGATGTACTGAAGAAGCTGCACCCGGAAACACAGGCGGATGAACTGGCCGCTGTTAAAAAAGAGCTGAAAGCTTCGCTGCCGCCGTTTAACGCAGAAATCGCCCCGGCTTTGGTGCCCAACCTTGTGACCGGGCGCATTGCCAACCGTCTGGATTTTCAGGGCGCGAATTACATCATTGATGCGGCTTGTGCCTCGTCGTTGATCGCGATGGAACGCGGCATCAATGACCTGCGCGCGGGCCTGTGCGATATGGCGATTGTCGGCGGCGTGCATGCCTCGACCCCTGCACCGATCTATCAGATTTTCTGCCAGATCGAGGCTTTGTCGAAGAAGGGGTCGATCAAGCCGTTTTCGGCCGAAGCGGACGGCACGCTTCTGGGTGAAGGCGTCGGTATATTGGCGATCAAACGCCTGTCGGATGCCGAAGCGGCGGGCGATAAGATTTATGCGCTGATGCGCGGGGTTGGGGTTGCCTCGGACGGTAAAGGTCTGGGCATGCTGGCCCCCCGGATCGAGGGCGAGGCTCTGGCCCTGCGCCGCGCTTATGAGCAAAGCGATGTGGACCCGTCCTCGGTCGGGCTGATCGAGGCCCATGGCACAGCCACATCAGTTGGTGACGCGACCGAGGTCGAAGCGCTTGCCAATCAATTTGGCGGCCGCGCGTCTGAGGAACCCGATTGCGCCCTTGGCGCGGTGAAGTCGATGATCGGGCACTGTATTCCGGCGTCAGGATCGGCCGGTCTGATCAAAACCGCGATGGCTTTGTATCACCGTACCTTGCCCCCGACGTTGGTCGACACTCCGAACCCTGATTTGGGGATCGAAGACACGCCGTTTTACTTAAACACCGAAGCTCGCCCGTGGATTCACGGTGGACAAGAACCGCGCCGTGCAGGGGTAAATGCTTTTGGCTTTGGCGGGATCAACGCCCATGCCGTGCTGGAAGAATACACCGGCGCGCCGCAGCCCAAGCCACAGATTACCCGCAGCTCCGAGGTGATCTTGCTGGACGGTGCCAGTGCCGAAGCCCTGACCGCCAAGATAGAGAACGTTGTTCAAACTCTTGGTGCCGAGGACGTGACCCTGCCTGCGTTGGCGCGTCAGGTGAATGCGCAAGGTGGAGACGGGGATTGGCGTGTTGGCGTTGTGGCTGCGGACAAGGCGGATGCCGAAGCCAAGCTGACCAAGATTGTCGACCGTATCAAAGCCGGTAAAACCAAGCTGAAAGACCGCAAGGGCGCCTATCTGGTCAGCAAGCCCTTGGCGCGTGACGGCAAGGTGGCCTTTATGTTCCCGGGTGAGGGCAGCCAACACACCGGCATGCTGCGCGAGGTGATGTTGCATCACCCCGAAATGCGTGGCTGGTTCGATCTGGTCGATGGCGCCTTTGCCGATCACGCCCGCGCGCTGAAACCCAGTCAGGTGATTTACCCGCCGTCCTATGTTGCCTCTGAAGGCGAAGGCATCTGGCGCATGGACATCGGCCCCGAAGCCATCTTTGCCGCCAACCAATCCGTTGCCGCGCTCTATACCAAGATCGGGCTTAAAGCGGATATGTTGGTAGGGCACTCCACCGGCGAATACTCGGCGCTTTATGCCGCCGGGGTGACGCGTCGTGATGATCCCACGCAGCTACAATCGGAAATGCGGGCGCTCAATGACGCCTACGAGGAAATGTCGCGCGACGGTGTGATTGCCGAAGGGGCTTTGGTGGCCATCGGCGCTGTGCCCGCCGACACGCTGAACGAGAAGCTGGAAGGGCGCGACGATGTCTATCTTGCGATGGACAACTGTCCCAACCAGAAGGTAATCGCGACCTTTAACGACGACGCCCGTGCCTGGGCTGAAAAACTGGCCGGCGAGCTGGGCGGATTTGGCGAGACACTGCCGTTTGAACGCGCCTATCACAGCCCGGCGTTTTCGGGATTTTCGGAACGGCTTGATACGTTTCTGCAAGGCATGGAGCTGTCAGCCCCTGAATTGCCGGTCTATTCCTGTCTGTCTACGGGAACGTTCCCCGACGACGCCGCAGGCATTCGTGAATTGACATCGGGCCAATGGGCCGGACGCGTGCGGTTCACCGAGACCCTGCAGAAGATGCATGAAGACGGGGCACGAATTTTCATCGAATGCGGCCCGCGCAACAACCTGACCGCTTTTGCCAACGATATTCTGCGTGGCAAACCGCATGTGGCTTTGGCGATGGACACGCCGGGCCGGGTGGGGCTGGATCAACTGAACCATTTCATTGCGCAGCTGTCTGTCGAAGGTGTGCAGCTGAATGTAGATGCATTCGCCGCTCCGGCTGAAGACTCCGCCGAAACCAAAGGCCCCTCGCGCCCGCAGGTTTTGAAAATGGGTCTCCAGCCGATGGAGATGAAAAATGTGCCGCCGATCACCTCTAAGCCGGTGACAGAAAAGGTGGTCGAGAAAATCGTCGAAGTGCCGGTCGCAAAGGGCGATGCGCCCGCGCCGGTCGCGGCGTCACCCGAGGAACAGTTGGTGGCCTCGTATTTCGATACGATGGAACAGTTTGTCTCGGCTGAACGGGACATCATGTCGGCCTATTTCGGCGCCTATACCGGGGCCCCCGAAAAAGCCGCACCTGCGCCGATGCCCGCACCGGCTGTTCCGGTGACGGCAGAGCCGCTGCGCTTTCCGATGCTGACATCGTTTGAGCGATCGCCCGATGGCACAGCTTTGACCGCGCGCATTGAGGTCGACGTGGCCCGCGCACCCTATTTGTTAGATCACAGTTTTGGACGCGGCATTTCTGCGTTGAATCAGGATTTGACCGGACTGCCCGTGGTGCCTTTGACCTTCACGATGGAGGCCTTGGCGCAAGCTGCCGCTGCCCTGCGCCCGAATTTGGTGGTCACCGCCATGAACGAAGTGCGCGCCTCGCGCTGGTTGGCGCTTGATCGCCCTGTTCTGGCTGTTGAAGCCAGCGTTGAGCTGAAAGAAGAGGGGGCAACGACCCGCGTTCACGTGCGTCTGCGCGAAGCCGAAGGTCCTGCCCTGCGCCCGATCTTGGTTGAGGCCGAGGTCGAACTGGCTGCGACCCGCCCCGCTGCTCCTGTCGCCGCGCCGATGCAATATGGCGCCCAGCGGGACGTGTTCTGGAATCTGCAGGATGTGTACAGCAAGATAATGTTCCACGGGCCCAAGTTGCATGCCGTGGAAACCATGGACCTGACGGCGGTTGATGGGTGCGAAGGCACGCTGACCGGCCTGCCTTTGGATCAGCTTTACACTGGCATCCCACAACCGCAGTTCGAAACCGATCCGATCACGCTGGATGCCGTGGGGCAGCTGGTGGGCGTGTGGTCGGCGGAAATGCTGGACGAAGCCTTCCACATCTTCCCGTTCCGGGTTGAGAAACTGGAAATGTTTGGCCCGCCCCTTTCGCCAGGTGAAAAAGCCCGCTGCCGTTGTGCGATCAGCTTGATCGGTGTGGATGAAATGTCGAGCTATATCGACGTGGTCACCGCTGATGGCCATCTGCAATGCCGTATTCATGGCTGGTGGGACAAACGGTTTAATTTGCCCGAACGTTTCTTCCAGGCTCGTCTGGACCCGGCCCAAAATTCGGTTTCGCGCGCCCTGCCGGCGCCCGAAGGTGTCTCGGTGACGATGGTTGACGATCTTTCTACCGACTTGCTGGAAGGGTCTGGCGGGATTTGGGCCAAGGTTCTGGCTGGTTTGGTGCTGTCGCCGCCGGAACGCGTCGATTGGGATGCGCTGGGGACCGCAACCGAGAAACGTCGCTGGGAATGGCTGCGCGGGCGGACTGCGGTAAAGGACGCCGTCAGAATGCTGAAAGCTGCGGGTATTCGCCCGGCGGATGTCGAGATTTTGCCAAGCGATGACACGCATGGCCCTTCAATCGGTGCGTCATGGCCTGCCGAGTGGGGCGCCGCCCCGCACCTGTCGATCTCGCACAAGGTGCAGATGGCGGTGGCGGTGGCTGTAGATTCCGCGCAATATGCGGGTGTCGGTATCGACATGGAGCAGATCAAAACCCGTGATGCGGCGTTTTTGAACACAGCTTTCACCGAAGGTGAGCGCAAAATCATCGCCGACACGGCCCCGGGCACCCCGCGTGATCGCATGGTTGCCTTGATGTGGTGCGCCAAAGAGGCTGTCGGAAAGGCATATGGCTCTGGTCTTGCCACGATGTTCGACAAGTTTGAGATTGTTTCCGCCGATGCCGGTGCAGAACAGTTTCAGGTTCGTGAAATCACAACGGGTGACCTTGTATTTGCAAGCGCACTCAAGGAAATTGTTGGCGACATGGTTGCTGTTATAGCACTGCGGCCAGCGTAGGGATGATTAATAAAAGGGTTCGGGATGGCGAACATTAGTTATGACGACGCCTATGGCGTGTTGAAAGAGATCTTCGAGGATCTGGAAGACGATCTGGATAGCGATGGTGGCGAACTGGCCGCAGACTCTAAGCTGATTGATCTTGGCATGGAATCGATCAGTCTTGTGTACCTGGTGTCCGAGCTGCAGCAGCACTATGGGCTGGGGGATGCCCTGTTCCGCAAAATGCGCGAAGAAGACAAACTGCTTGTCGACATGAGTGTCGGCGACATCATCAATTCGGTTGTCGAGTTGGGTTCAAAGGCATCCGCCTGAATAGAAAGCGTTTTTCATGACCAAAAGAGAAATCAAAACACTGCTGATCGGCCTTGATGGGGCCACCTATGATCTGCTGGACCCGCTTGTCGAAGAGGGCATCATGCCCAACTTGGGCAAGATCATGAAGGAAGGTGCGCGGGGCATCCTGAAGTCGACAATCCACCCTTTGACCCCGCCTGCATGGACCACTATGACCACCGGTCGCACCCCCGGCAATCACGGTGTTTTTGATTTCATTCGCGTGGATCGCTCGGGCTCTAAACCGAACTACACGCTGGCCACGTCGGCCGATGTGATGGTGCCCACCATCTGGCAGATCGCTGATCGTGAGGGCCTGCGCGCCACCACGCTGAATTTCCCGGTGAACTTCCCCGCCAAGCCAATCAATGGCGTGGTGATTCCCGGTTATGTGCCTTGGTCTTATCTGGGTCGTGCGATTCACCCGCGTCCGGTGTTTAAGATGCTCAAGGAAAAGGGTGTCTTCAAAGCCTCGGAAATGTCGACCGACTGGCAGCATGAACGCAAGGCTGTACAGGGCTTGGGTGAAAACCAGCTGGAAGATTGGGTGAACTTCCACATCGTGCGTGAAAAGCGCTGGCAGGACATTCTGCTGACCCTGATGGAAGAAGAGCCCTGCGAGCTGATGGCCGTTCTGTTTGATGGCGTCGATCGTATTCAGCACCTGTGCTATCACCTGATCGACCGCGAGACCCGCGATCAGTATCAGACCGAAGACGCCAAGAAGACCACCGAACTGGCGCTGCAGTATTACCGTGATGTCGACAACTACATCGCCCAGATGATCGAGAAAGCCGGTCCTCAGGCGCAGGTGATGATCGTATCGGATCACGGGTTCACCCGTTCGGGCAGCCGTATTTTCTATGCCAACACCTGGCTGGAGCAAAAGGGCTGGTTGGATTGGATCGAAGGCACCCCGATGGATGATCAGGGCCGCGTTGCTCTGGACGAAAACACCGAAGCCTCGACCTTGATTGATTGGGAAACCACCAAGGCTTATGCGCTGAGTTCGTCGTCGAACGCGATCTTCATCCGTCAGTCGAATGCACCCGGTGAACCCGGCGTTGCCCCGGCCGACTACGAAGCCTTCCGCGACAAGATGATTGAGGCACTGTACGACCTGAAAGACCCCGATACCGGCAAGCCGGTTATCAAGCATGTCTTCAAACGCGAAGATGCGTTCCCCGGGGCCTATACTGATCGTGCACCTGACATCACGCTTATGCTGCACGATTACAGCTTTTTGTCGGTTCTGCGCGCCGATGCGCCGATCAAGGACCGTCAGGTGCCCTATGCCACGCACCACCCCGATGGCATCTTTGTCGCCACCGGCCCGGGCTTCAAAAAAGAGACCGCGCTGGACGATATGTACATCGCAGATGTGGCCCCCACGGCGATCTATTCGCTGGGTCTGTCGGTGCCTTCGGACATGGAAGGCAAGGTTTGCACTGCCGCCTATGATGACGCTTATCTGGCTGAAAACGCGCTGACCTATGCAGATGTCGAAGCGTTGAAAGGCGATGCGGATATGTCGGCCCTGGATGCCGAGGCACAGGAGCAGATTAAAGAGCGGCTCAAGTCGCTTGGTTATCTGTAACAGATATGCCGCGCGCAACCCTCCGCCCGGGTCATGTGATCCACTACCAGCAGACGGGCCAAGGCCCAGATGTGGTGCTGATTCACGGCCTGTTTTGCAACATCGCCTTCTGGTGGTTTCGGGTTGCCCCGAAACTGGCGGAAACGCATCGCGTGACCGCGCTTGATCTGCGCGGCCACGGGTTCTCGGCGATGACGGGGGAAGGGTATCGCGCGGTTGATCTGGCCGAAGACGTGACCGAACTGATGACCCATCTGGGGATCAAGGACGCGCATCTTGTGGCCCATAGCTTTGGGGGTGCCGTGGCTTTGGCCGTGGCGACCACCGCCCCAGACCGGGTAAGCAAACTGACATTGGCTGATGCATGGGTGCCGTCGTTGCAAGCCATGCCTCCGCTTAACGATCAGGATGCCTGGCAAAAACTCAAGGGGCGGTTGGCCAAGCGCGGCATTGAAGTCGAAGGCGAAATGCCCCGTGTGGCACAGGCATTTTTTGAAGAGCTTCTGGACGCCGAAGACGAAGGCGGCGCTGCGGCAGCGAGCGCCTCGGGCGGGGCAGGGGCTTTTGCCGGGATGCAAGCCGGTGGCGGGCGTCAGCGCCCCACCCGCGCCATGCGTCGTTGGCGCGAGTTGATGGAACGTACACCGGCCAACGCCGAGTTCCGCGATCCTGCAGGGCTGAGCATGGATGACCTGAAGGCCGTGCGCGGTCCGGTCGACCTGATTTATGGCACCCGCTCGCGCTATCTAAAAAGCCGCGACGGGTTGCTTAAAGCGTTGCCGGATGCCAGACCGGTAGAGCTTGACGGAATGGGGCATTACTTTCCGCTGTTGCGGCCTGACGCGTTGCTACGCGCCATGGGCGAAAGCGGAAAAGCACCCGGCTTGACCCGGGGCAAAGAAACGTGGCGGGATCGCGCGGCTCAGGCCCGGCGATGACCCGTAAAGAGAAGGCGGAGAGCGGACGTGACTTTTAAATCGGGGACTGGGTTGAACGCCGGACAATTTCGGCAGCTCGCCAAGAACGGTATCGGGGACCCGTCGAACGCCTATGTGCACGGCATGGAATGGTTTGAAGGCCGGCTGTACTGCGGGATGACCCGAAACTCGTTCAAGCTGCTAAAACTCTTTCCGCCGATCGACCCGCCCGCGCTGGATCCGTGGCCTGTGGATGTGCCGCCCAGCGTGGAAGACCTTGATATGCAAGGTCAGATTTGGCGTTGGACCCCGGAAACCGACAGTTGGGAACTGGCCTATCGTTCACCGTTGATCGACGGCAAACACGGCAAGCCCGCTCCGCGCGACCTTGGCTATCGTGGCGCAAAAGTGTTTCAGGGCAAATCTGACGAAAAACCCAACCTCTATGTGTCGACCATGTCGACCGTTCTGCGCGGCTGTGCGGCGCATGTTCTGCGCTCCGAGGACGGGATCAACTTTGAACCGGCCTGCGAGCCCGGCATCGGCAACGACAATATCTCGACCTTCCGCGAACTGGTTGAGTTTGACGGCTACCTCTATGCCCCCCCGGCGGGTGAAGGCATCCAGTTCAATTCAAATCGGACGGGGGTGATCAAACGCTCCAACGACCCGAAACCGGGCAACTGGGAAGTGGCGATGGATCTGGGTTTTGGCGATCCGACCAACAATGGCGTGTTCATGATGACCACCGCCAATGACCAGCTCTATGCCGGGACGTTCAACAATTACGAAGGCTACCAGATCTGGACCACCCCGCCCTGTGGCGACGGCCCGCTGCAATGGCGCAAGGTGATCGACAAAGGCGCGTATCGTGGCCCGCTTTCTGAAATCGCCATGGGCATGGTTGAATTCAATGGCGCGCTATACGTGGGCAGTTCAATCCAGAACGGCGGCTATGACCGGACCAATCTGGTTGGTCCTGCCGCGGGTGAGATCATCCGCATTCATCCCGATGACAGCTGGGACCTGCTGGTGGGCCTGCCGCGCGACACGCCGGACGGGATGAAATACCCGCTTTCGGGCATTGGGCCGGGCTTTGACAACATCTTCTCGGGCTACACATGGCGCATGTGCGTGCACGACGGCTGGCTCTATGTGACCACGTTTGACTGGTCGGTGTTCCTGCAATACGCACACCGTCCGTCCCCGACCGCCAAGAAACTGGTGGATGCCAACAGTTTTGAACAGATGGCGGATGTCGGCGGCGGGTTTGAGATGTGGCGCACCAAAGATGGTGTGAACTGGATGCCGGTGACGATCAACGGCATGAACAACCCCTATAACTATGGTGGTCGCACCATGGTCAGCACCCCGAAAGGTCTGGCTGTGGGCACTGCAAACGTGTTTGGCGGCAAGTCGCCCGCCAAGTTCGCCTCGCGGTGGGAATATGTTGAAAACCCGGATGGCGGTACCGAGATTTTTCTGGGTGACCCCAGCCACCGCACCTACACCCTGCCCAAGGCACCGGCCAAGCGGAAAGAGGGGGTGAAGGTCGACATCGCCACCACAGGGGCCACGGGGTACATCGGACGGCATCTGGTGCCACACCTTTTGGATGCTGGCTATACGATACGGTCGCTGACATTGCCGGGCACCGCCAAAGACATCCCCGAACACCCCAACCACGAGGTGATCGAAGGCTATCTGGAAGATTCCGATATTCTGGATCAGTTGGTGGATGGGGCTGAGATCGTGCTGCATATGGCGGCTCGGCTGGGTGGCTCATGCGCGGTGGAGCCGCTGCGCGAAACCAATGTTGAGGGCACCCACCAACTGCTGCGCGCCTGTAACCGGTCGGATGTGCTGAAACGCTTTGTCTTCTCCAGCTCGGTCGCGGCCTATCAGAACCAGTTCAACGACAAAGAATGGCCGATCCATGAATCGCACCCCTTGCGTGTGGATGGTGGCCAGGATTTGGCCGACTATGGCATGACTAAGGTCGCCGGCGAGAATTTGGCCCGTTTCTATGGCCGCAAACACGGCTATGAACATGCGATCCTGCGCTTTGCGCTGGTCTATGGCATCGGGGATCCGCTGGTCGATTCAATGGTGCGGGAACAAGCCACGGACGTTGACTTTGGCAAATCACAGGGCGGCGATCAGATGCGCCAGTTCGTGCATATCGACGATGCGGTCGAAGTGATCCTGCGGGCCATGTTCCAGGAAGAAGCCAAAGACGAGACATTCAATGTCGCCGGGCCGGACGTCATCACCTATGGCGACATTGGCCGGATGACCCGGATTGCTGTTGGCAAGGCGACCAAAGAAGACCTGGACCCAGACCGAACCCGGGTTTGGCGCCGCTATGTCCAGCAATATGATATAAACAAAGGCAAGACGAAGCTCGGGTTCCGCCCGTCCATTCCGTTCTCGGAAGGGCTTAGGCAGATCATCGAAGCCGCGCAGGCAGATGGCGACTTGCCAGTCGCTTCCGCCGACTCCACTCCGACATTTGGCGGGGCGGGGCAACTTATGCAGCCGGAATTTGCGGCGCAAAACGACGAAGTGCCGACCAAGACCCCTGGCGCGCCCGACCCTGCGCATCAGGACGAGGTAATGCAAAAGGCAGCAAATTGATTTTCGTGCCTTCAGGCACACAGAAGATGATGGAGAGAAAACATGGCAAACACAGATGAATGGATGCCGAATGTGGAACAGGTCAGTGGCGACCAGTCGCAGGCCATGAACTATGTTCGCAGCTTGATGAGCGAAGGGCGGACAGATGAAGCCCGCGCTGAACTGCAGAACCTGATTGATCAGGATCCCAACAACACCCGCGCCATCATGGCCTATGGGATGTCATTGCAGCGCGAGCGCCGACTGGAAGAGGCGGCCGAGTATTTTGAACGCGCCATGGAGGTGGACCCGTCGAATGGGACAGCTGCATTGCTGGCCGCATCGATTGGCGTTCAGGGCGACAACCCCGAATACGCCGAAGCCAATTATCACAAGGCGCTGTCTGCCAATCCGACGTCGCTTCAGGCGATGACCGGTCTGGCCCGCCTGCATCAGCGCAACAAGAAGCCTGAAGAGGCCGTCGAGGTCCTCAAGAAGGCCTTGGAAGTTGATCCCCAGTCCGAGCGTGTGCGCCAGCAATTGGCTATGGTCTATGTGAACATGGGCAACGAAGCCGAGGCCAAAACGCAGCTGGAGCATGCGCTGACAGTCAAACCCGAAGATCAACGCAGTGCCATGATGCTGGCCAGCCTGAACAACCGTATGGGCAAGCCCGATGAAGCCATGAAAGCGCTGGAAAAGGCGCTGGCTGCTTCTCCTGACGATGCCCGCTTGATGATGGCTATTGGCCGTACAAAGCTGGCGGCGAAGGACTATGCCGGGGCCGAAAAAGTTCTGCGTCGTGCGGTCAACGCAAAGCGCACCCCGCGTCGCCGTGAAGGTGGCCCGATGGCGCAGCGCATGCAGCAGCGTCAGGGGGGCCAAGGTGGTCAGATACGTGAACGGATTGAGCAGGCACGTGGCAACCGTCCGCCGCGCCCCAACACCACCGCGCAACTGGCTTTGGTTCAGGCTCTGATTCCGCAGAAAAAGCTGACCGAAGCCCGCGAGATTCTGGCGAAGGTGCCGCGCAATGGCCGGGCCTCGATGATCGTGCAGCGCATGTACGGTGACGCCTATGCCGTAGAAGGCAAAGCCGAAGCTGCTGAGCAATCCTACCGGGCTGCACTGCTTAAATCGCCCGAAGGCGAAGAGTCGCTGAAGAAAATTGACGCGGCCAAGGCCGATGCCAAGGACGGGCTGAAAGGCGATGCGCTGGTCAAACTCTACAAAGACGAGTTTACCTCCCGCATGGAGAACCGTCGCGAAGAGGCTGGCAACCGTGATCGTGGCGACATGGTGAAGCGTCTGCGCGAACGTCGCGAAGAGCGTGGCGGTGCTGGCGGCCGAGGTCAGATGCGCGAACGCATCCGTGAGCGCGTCCAGCAGGCACGTGAGCAAAACGGCGGCGAAGGCTTCCAAGGCGGTATGGGTGGCAACATGCAGGGAGGCAACTTCCAGCAGGGTGGCAACAACTTCGGTCAGGGCGGGGATAACGCCGGCGGCAATGCCGGTGGTGGTTTCCTGCGCGCAATGATGCAGCGCCGTCGCAACCAGCAAAACTAAACGCTGGAAATTTGGTAATTCCCCGGCCTGCACCCTGTGGGCCGGGTTTTCGCGGAGGGACATGTGAAAGTTCTTGTAACCGGACCCAGCGGTGCTGTCGGGCAGTACATTCTGGAAATCCTGATGACCACCGGATTTGATGTCCGTGTGTTCTCGCTGCCTGACTCGATGCATCGGGTCAATTTCCGCGACCGGATCGAAATGGTGCCGGGGCAGTTGTCCGATAAAATCGCGTTGGAAGAGGCCGTTGATGGTGTCGATGTGGTGTTCCACGCCGCTGTGATCAGCCCTCCGCCGGGGCGTAAGCCTGAAACGATGAACGAAGTAAACATCGAGGGCACGCGCAACTTGCTTGAGGTTTGTGCGAACCGGGTCAAGCGTCTGGTCTTTGCCAGTTCCAACAACGTCTATACGCCGCATCGCTCGCCTGCGATGTGGCCTCTTACTGATGATGCCCCGCGCGAAGCACACGGGAACCCACAGCAGTCTGCCGTGGGCGAAAGCCTGATCGCCGCCGAAGATCTGATCTTTGAAGCGGCCGAACGCGGCGAAATCGAATATGCCATTCTGCGCCCGACCGTGGTCGCGGGGCGTAAAACGCCCTTCATCGACCAGATGGTGATCAACATCCTGCGTAATCCGGACAATCTGGAAATGCAGCGCCGGATGTGGGACATGATGCAATGGTCGCATGGCTCGGACATTGGCCGTGCCGCCGTCATCGCAGGCACTCATGAGAAAGCCAAAAACCAGTGTTTTCTGGTCGCCGGGGATGAGCCGATCACGATCTATGATGTGCAGGCCCTGATGTGGGACATCATGAATGTTGGCCGCAGCGACAACCCCCATGCCGAAATCGCCTCGCGCAATAACATGGGGCTGCGCAAGTTCGACTCGCGCAAGTTGAAGTCATTGGGCTGGGCACCTCAGGTTGGTGTGAAGCAATGTATCGCCGAAGTGTTGGGACGTTTGGAGTTCTACTCGTCTGCGGCGATCAATATGCCGGAATATATGCTGAACGACTGATCGTCGGCAGGACAAAAGGAAGAAGGCTCATGCGGGCACTTGTGTGCGATGCCAGCGGGTTGATTGGAAATCGGATGATTGAGCGCCTGCTGGCGTTCAAACACGATGTCGTGGGCTTTGCGCCGGGCAAACATGCCAAGGCCGACCCCGGAGAGGCGCAGCTGATGGCCTGGCCCAAGGCGGCGGGCAAATTGGCAGATGCCTTGCAAGGTATCGATCAGCTGTTTGTTCCCAATCTGGTGGATGACCTGCCTGCGTCAGAACTTAAGCAGATCAAAGCCTTGTTGGAGGCTGCCGCCAAAGTCGGCGTAAAGCGCGTTGTCGTGCTGAGCAGTATCGAAGTTTATGATCTGGCCAAGCTGGGTGGGCGAACGCTGTTGGAAAGCGATGCGCAGATTGATCCGGCACAAGCCAGCCCCAAGGGGAAAACCGCGCTGGAGCTTGAAAGCTATGTGCGTGGGTTGCCCGGACAGATCGAGCGCATCGTTTTGCGCGCGCCGCTGGTTTTGTCAGCTGATCACAAGCCATTGGCTGAGACCTTCTTTAAGGGTTTGCTGAAAGATGACGCACAGCTTCACTACGGTGATCGCGTTCAACCCATCGACGCGGATGATCTGGCGGATTTGATGGTTTCCGCAGGGCGAGCGCCGTCAGCGGCAGGGCATGCGATCAATGTCGCGGGCCCAATTGCCATTCTCACAGCTGATGCCAGCGCCGAAGCGCGACGTTTGTTGGGTGTCATGCGGGACACTGAAAACTCTGAGGTGCGTGTGCGCCCAGAATATGAGTTTGCCAGCCCGCTGATTTCGACCGACCGCGCTTTGACGTTGCTCCCCAAACACGCGATCAAGCGCGTGTGGGTCAGCCTTGCCGAAATTGCGCAAGAGATCGTGCATAGGCAGCGTGCTGAAGGCGAACTGCCTGAAATCACGTATAAAACCTCTTATGCCAAGATGGCGGTGGAGCGCCGCGAAAAGCCGTTGAAGGGCAAGCTGGCGGTTGTGACGGGTGCCACCGACGGAATTGGCCGCGCCACCGCGCTGATGTTCTCGCGCCTTGGTGCCAAGGTTGTCGCCGTGGGTCGCAACAAAGAGGCCGGCGCCGCCCTTCTGGATGAAATGAAGGGTCGAAAGGTCTATACCAACGGCAAGTTTATGGCCGCGGATTTGACCTCGCAGAAAGAAGTGCGTGCCTTGGCTACAAAGATCGCCAAGCAGCATGATGCGATAGACTATCTTATTCACAATGCTGGCGCTGCCTACGGCAGCCGAACCGAAACGCCCGACGGCCTTGAGGCAACCTTTGCCTTGAATGTCATGGCGCCCTTCTTGTTGACGCAGGAACTGGCGGCACCTTTGCAGGCCGCAGACCACGCCCGTGTGGTGACTCTGTCTTCCGAAGCGCACCAAGAAGCCGAGCTGATGTTGGAAGACCTGCAAAGCACGGACGGCTATGAACCGATGGAGGTCTACAGCCGCGCCAAGCTGTGTGGGTTGATGATTACCCGCTGTCTGGCGGAACAGTTGAAAGACACAGGCATTGCGGCCCATGCCATTCATCCCGGTGAAGTGCGTACCGACATCGCACTGAAAAACGGTATGGAATCTGACGAGGATAAGAACCTCGGCCCGCAGGCCAAGCAGCGGCTCAACACCCAACGTGATCGCCAGCGCATGCAGATGATCTCGCCCGAAGAGGCCGCAGCCTATGTCGTGAACCTTGCGGTTTCACCTGAATATAATGGTGAAAACGGGCTCTATATGGATAAGGGCGATAAAGGGCAGGCATCGGAAACGGCGCAAGACAGTAAACAGGCTTGGCTGTTGTGGGACAAATGTGCCGAGTTTGCAGGGCTTGTGGACGCCTAAGGCAAAGTCGCGAAAAAGCGGAATATCTCTGAGCGGGCGTCCAAGTCCGGGCGGTCAGGGCCAAGCGCATCTCGTTGACGGTCAGACGTTGCGGTCTGACCCGGCATCCAGTGCCCCAGGTCTTTGATCAAGCATAGCTCGACGATGCTGTCCTGATCGCAACTTGAATGGCGGGTGCACGGCACGGCGCCCAAACGCGTCGTGCTGCTGCTCGCTTGGCAATGGTTCTGGGCCACCCAGAAATCCACATTTGAGTAGAGCGAGGGGCGAACTCCCGGGCGTTTCAGTTTGCCCTGTCCGCCCTCGATCGGGGAATAGGCGTCCAGAAGGCCATGCAGAAACAGGCCTGACACCGGGCGCGCCACATCGCAGCCATCGCGATAGTCCCGGTTACCCCCCATGGCAACGAACCCGGCAAATACGGTGTTCTTCTCGCAGGCCAGCCGTTGCGCCAGCATGGCGCCATTAGAGAACCCCGTGGCAAAGTGTCGGTCTTGCGATAGCGGAAGATCCTGACCGATCTGCGCCAGAATGGCCATGATGAACCCCACATCATCCACTTGGTTGGCAAACGCCTTGCCGCAGCAATACCCTGAGTTCCAAGAACGCTGGATTCCGGTGGGGTAGACGATCACATAGTCCTTTGCAGCAGGGTCCTCGTGCAGCGCCAATTGGCGTTCAAATCCACGGCCCGTCCCATAGCCGGGATGCAGCGCGAAGATCACCGAGAGCGGGTCGCTGGCCTGTTCCGGGACATGCGCGATATAGCGCCGGGTCAACCCGTCATGTTCAACAGAGCGCACAACCCGTGTGCCTGCCGCAGCTTGGGCGGCGAGAAAGGCAAGCAAGATTGGGCCGACCAGCGCCATAAGACGGTTTTTCATTGTGTGGCCCCTGTGAACTGCGGTTCTATCCTTAGAGTAACATGCAAGGCAGCGGGCAGAAAATGCTTGCGGCTGGATACCTTATCTGTGACCTTGCCCACGATTTAGGCGGTGGATTTTAACAGTGGATTTGCGTTGAAATGCCATGGCCGTGTGTATTGCAGTAATTGGGTTGCTTACGTGACTTGCAACAAGACGTGCTGCGTGTGTCGACCATACTGGAGGGAAAGATGACCACAGAAGATATCGGTTGGGGCGCCAAACTGGAATATGGGGATCCCGATCATTTGGTCGCCTTCGTGTCAGGGTGGGGCCAGCCCGGGAACCAAAACTTTCATTTCCAGCCCTTTGCCAACACGCTGAGCCAAACCAAACTGTTCCTGCGTGATCATGCCAACTGCCACTATACCAAGGGCATTCAAGGTGTGACCGAAAACGAGGAAGAAAGTGTCGAGTTCCTGAAGTACTTGTTGGACAAAATCGGGCCCAAGCGCGTGAGTTTTATTTCCGGCTCACTTGGCAGCCACGCTACTGTGCTGTGGGGCCACAAGCTTGGCGTTGATGACATTCACCTGATTGGCCCTGTCACCGACCTTATGCTGGGTATCGAGCAAGAGCGCGCCTACCATCCCGCCTTTGCCGAGTCCGCGAAAGTGGCTCAACAGATGGTCGACGAAGGATATGAGTACGTGAACTTGCGTGAATTCATGCAGGCCAACACCGACAAAGTCGATTGTGTGGATCTGTACTATGGGCTGGATGATCAGATGGATATTGATCAGGCTGGCAATGTCGAAGACCTGCCACATGTGCGCTCAACGGTTTATCACCGCGGCGATCATTTCCGGGTGCCGATGTTTGTACAGCGGCGTGATCCGGTCATGTCGGATCGCATTAACGCAGATCATGTCGACAAGCCCAAAGAACTGCGCCGTGCTCGCAAAACTGATCCAATCGAGCTGGGCTATGCCAGCGTAAAGTTGCTGTAAAGATGTCCTTGCCTCAGCCTATTTTCGTCGTCGCTCTGCCCAAGAGCTATACCTCGGTTTTCAGCGGCATGTTGGGACAGCACCCCAACTTGATGACCACGCCCGAACTGAACATCTTTGTCGGGGATACCATTCAGCAATGGGCCGATCAGCCCAGCGCAAATATTTTCTGCGACGGTCTTATCCGTACCGTGGCACAGCTGTTTTTCGGGGCGCAGACACCGCAGACCGTGCAGCAGGCACTGGATTGGCTACAATCTCGCGCTTCCTGGAGCGTGCAGCAGTTGATGGATGCCCTGCGTGAAGCTGCAGCACCCGCTGCGCTGATCGATCAGTCTCCGATCTATATGCAAAAGCCCGCTTTCCTGCAGCGCATTCTGACCAACTATCCGGATGCCCGGTTCATTCACCTGACCCGCAATCCGGTGTCCTGGGTGCGTTCGATGGAAAAATGGGGCATCTACGGCGAAGAGATCATGCGTATGTTCGCGGCCTCGGAAGTTGGGCTGACGCATCAACCGGCCCCGCTGGACCTGTGGCATGCGGCTTATACCGGGATTGACCGCCTGATGGAGGGGCTGCGCCCCGAACAGCACATCAAGATCTACGGCGAAGACGTCGTTACGCGCCCGAAAGAGGCGATGAAACAGGTTCTGGATTGGTTGGACTTGCCTGCTGAAGAGGCGCACCTAGAAGCCATGATGCACCCCGAAGAGTCGATCTTTGCGGGATGGGGCCCAATGGGCGCACGGGGGGGCAACAATCCCGACTTCCTGACGGCACCGCAATTGCGAACGCGCGATGACCGTGATGACCTTATGACACTAAACCCGGCGGGCGTGCCGCAAGAGGTTGTCGAGCTGGCAGTGCAGTTGGGGTATCAGGCCGCTTAGGCCTGCCCCAGTGCCATGGCTTCAGTGCGGATCGCCTGATCGCTCCAGGCCAGAGTGGCGCCGTTGATGTCCCAGGGGGATTGCATCGCGGCCCAAACGAAAAGGTTGGCCATGGTTTCGGCCGAGGCCACCTGCGCGTTCTGCATCGCCCCGCCACGCGATTTGCGGAAATCAGACAGGCCATCGGTTTCCGTCATCCCCGGATAGATGAGCGCGGCGCCAAGGGCCGTGCCCTGAAGCTCGGCGGCCAATTGCCGGACAAGGGCGTGGCTGCCAGCACGGCTGGCGCCATAGGCGCCCATGCCGGGGGTGGTGGCGTCTCCGAAGGGCGACGAGGCAAACAGCAACGCCCCGTTGCCCTGTTTTTGCATCACCGGGGTGCAATGGCGGATGATATTTGCGGGGCCAGTCATGTTGATGGCGACGGCACGGTCCCAATCTTGTTGCTTTAGCTGCCAGCTGGCGCCATCCAGTGGCCCGGTGAAGGCCGCGAAATTGATCACCGTGTCGATCCGTCCGAACTTGTCCAATGTGGTTTGCACCGCGGCCGCCACGCTGGCGTCATCCGAAATATCACAACCGGTGCCCCAGACGTTGCCACCCGCGCGGGCGCAGACATCTTTGACCCGGTCTTCGTCGCGCGCGGTCACGCAGACCTGTGCCCCACGACGCGCCAGCGATTGCGCCGTGGCGGCGCCGATACCACGGCTTGCGCCGAACAGTAGGAAAACATGGCTCATGTGAGGTCTCCGGTTGGGGCGGGTTTACCAGGGCAGAAAGTTGCCGCGAAAATCCAGGAACGTGCCGCAATGATCAGGTTGCAGCCCGGCCACGACCTCGCGAATGCCATTGGCGCTTTGTTGCGGCGTAACAGGCCCGCGCGGCCCGCCCATATCGGTGGCAACCCAGCCGGGATGCATGGCGATGCCGATGACCCCGTTATGATACCAATCGGCGGCAAAGCGTTGGATTTCGTCGTTCAGGGCAGCCTTGGATTGACCATAGGGGCCTTGTTCACGCCCTGTGGCGCGAATGCCTTCGGCCGACGAGATGAACACCATGCGGCCAAGGTCGGCGGCAATCATATTGGGGAACAGCGCTTCAGCAATGTTGATGGGGGCTTCAGTGTTGACGGCAAAGACCTCATCGGTGGGCACCATGGGACCATCGCTGAAAACACCGCCAACGCGGTCAAAAATCCCCGCAGCGATGATCAGAACGTCAATCGGCTTGCCACTGAACCACTTGGCCAGCCCGGCGATCTGATCGGCGTTGCGCACATCCAGCTTGTGAACAGTCAAATCCCCGCCCGCCTCTTTCAGGCGGTCGGGGGTCTTTGCATCACGCGTGGTGATGTGCACTTTCCAGTCTTCTAAAAGATACTGTCGGGCCAGCTCGCAACCAATGCCGCGGCTGGCCCCAACGATAAGTACTGTGGGCATGGGTATTCCCTGTGAATCAATTCCGTTGCGCGCAGCCTAGTGCCGCAGGAAGAAATTGACCACAGCGCGCGACCCATTCAGATCAGGACGAGCCGGACCAAAACGTTTGCTGCCTGCCGGAGCTCCCGGCCAGACATGGCCCAGTCCCGGTACGACGCATAGGATCGTCTCGCCGCCAGAACAGGTCGAATAGCGTTTACAGATGGAATTCCCCAGACCGCTTTCCGAAATCGTTGCGCCACCCGAAGCACAGCCATTGCGCGATGCGATGCGTGAAACGACGGATTGCGCAGGTTCCATGTAACCCAGAGAGTTTTTCATCAAGCCTGATTGCGCATAGCCCCCATCAACCGGAGACCCCTCGTCTGCGTCGCCATGAATGTGCAGAACGGGCACACGGCTGCTTTTGCAGTTGTCCATGTTGCGGGTCGCGGCGAAGGGCGCGGCTGCTGCTACCATTTCGGGGACGTTGCAGACCAGATGATAGACCATGCGAGCACCGTTGGAATAGCCGGTCAGATAGGCCTTGGACTGAACCGGCGCCATCGAGCCAATGTCCGCCATCATGGCCTTGAAGAAGCCAACGTCGTCGATGTTGCGCTTTTCAGCCACACCACAGCAATCGCCCGCGTTAAACGTGCGGCGGAAGCCGTCAGGGTAGGCAACGATGAACTTGTCGCCGGCGGTTTGATGCAGCTTAGTGATGTCGGCCATGCCCTGACCTGTGCCCAAAGCGGGGTGATAGGCGATGATTACGGGCCAGCTGCTCCGCGCTGACAGGTTGTCTGGCAGGTACAGAACATAGCTGCGCTTGGTGCCGCCAACAGAGATTTTACGCTCCATGACTTTCGCGTCCAACTGGGCCGCGCTCATGCCTAGGGTCAGCATTGCCGCCACGCCAAGCGATGCGGCGCGCAACACTTTCACGAGATTAAGTCGGGTCAAACATTTCATATCAATTGATCCTGATCGGTTTTGCGGAAGGCACATCGTGTGGTCTTCAAGCAGCCCGTCCGCCTGTATGTATTTCGTGTTCGTTCTACTACGTGCACATCGGCCCCACCACAGATATATGCCCGTTCGCCGGGTCTTTGCGGATATCTGCGCACAGAAGCCTGTGTACATGCAAACTCTGAGTAAAACAGGGATGATATTCAATATCATCCCTGCGGCTCATCTATAACGGAAGGAGTATTTGCCGATTTCGCGGGCGCCTGAGCGCTTATGCGGCGGCCTCGGATTCCATCAGCACCTCGAGTGGCGCTGTCAGGTCATGCATCAGCTGGCCACTGCGCAGCATCAGTGCCGCCAAAGTGCCGTGGCGACCGCGCGGATGCACGTGGGTTTGAACGTGACTATACCCGCGAATATGATCCGCATGGTTCATATCCACCGGTTCTGTGGCCACGACATGCGCGCGGACAAGCTTAACCTTACCGGGGTTTTCATCGATGAATGTCCGGGAATCGAGCAGCTTCTTATCAAACCCGCGCTCTTCGCAAAGGGTGTTGACGTTGTCGAATACGCCTTCCCAAAGCGCTCCGTTTTCAGGGTTTTTTCCGATGTTTACATTCAGATAGTTCACCGAGGAAACCAAGTGAATGTCATCCACCCCAACCATATGGCCGAGGGTCAACGCGCCAAAGGCTCCGAGGGACATGCCGACAAAAGTCACGCGTTCTGCTTGATAGCGCTCAATGAAGTACTTCAGGAATTCGGCGTTTTCTTCGGTATTATCCGTAAGGCCCGGAATGCCGTTCAGGTAAAACAAATCCTGACCTTCGTCGCGTAAATAGAGGCGCAGGTTGGGCATGTCTTTGCTGAAGTCGGTCGAGTCGAACACACCTTTTCGGTAAGCGCCTCGGGAACTAAAGAACACGATCAGGTGATCTTTCGATCCCTCTACAACCGCAGCGCCATCAGCAATCTGATTCAACATAGTTTTCACTTTCAAATAGTCATGGCGTAATGGTCGCAGCTGGGTAAATGATCCCTTTGCGTACGCCGTTTCATCCCTCATCCGACGTCAACTTAACAAAATATCACTTTTTCGGCAACTTTTCCGGCGCCGACCTGCCTTATAGGACTTTCGTGATTGTTCCTGTGCCACAAGCGTCGATAGATGCCTTTTGGCTGAGCATATGTTGGGCTGGCTGCGAAGCGCTGAATTGAACCTTTTGTTGATTTATGAGACCTTATGCGCCATGAGGCTTGCAAAGACGGACACTCAGGTAGGTAAAAATGCCCGCGCATAACGCCGCAAAGAAGACCAAAGGCGTTAAACGCAAGACGTTCCGCATCAATCCCAAGGTGACGGTCACCGTTCGAGAGCCAGGTGAAGGTGGCAAAGATGCCGCCTTTGTAAAGCACAATCAAAGTGGCCGACTTTGGCGTTTGGGGCGCGAAGAGCTGTTTTTGGTCAATGCGTTAAACAGCGGCGATACCTTTGAAACGATTGCTCAGGACATGGCGCGAGACCTTGGCAAGTCTGTGCGCCCCGAGGTTGTCGAGTCTTTCGCCCGCCAGATGAGCGGCGCTGGAATTCTGGTACAGGGTGAAAGCGTCGAAGAAGACGTGGCCGAGGTGATCGACGCCACGCCCGCAAAATCGGTTTCCGACACCGATGACGAGCCAGATCTGGAAGACGATTATAACCCGTTTCAACCAGGTCAGGGTGAGGCGGCGGATATGCGTGCCCTTGAAGACATGGTCTTTGGTTCGGACAAGCCTAACAAGGCCAAGAAGCCCTTAAATCGCGTGCCCCCATCGCAGGATGCCAGCGCCGCGGCACCCGTAGATAAAGACCCGAACACGTCAAAGCCGGACGCCCCCAAGGCTTCAAAGGCTCCGAAAGCTTCCAAGAAAGCCGGCAAGAAGGCCAAGACGCCGCCGCAGGATCAGGCAGAGTCTCAGGAGACCGACTCCAAAGGCGCAGAACAGCCTGCCAAGACGCCATTGTTTGCCAACCGGACCCGTAAGGACGCCCCCGAGCAAGACACTGAACAGGCGACAGAAACAAAAAAACCGGAACCACAGCTGGCGGATCCGCGAATTGCCAACCGCAAGGTCAAATTCGAGCGCCATGCCGGAGCCGAAGGCAAGACCAGCGCGCCGGGCATGTGGTCTTGGTTCAACCCCACGGGCTTGTCGCACGTCCTTTGGGACATGTTTGGCTGGTGGCGCCATATTGGCTGGGTGCTATACCCGCTGACTATTTTCGCTTTGATGGTCGTGTTTCACAGGCTTGTGGAATTCGGCGTCGACTTGGCCAGCAGTCGTGCCACGATGACGCGGATCAGTTTTCTGCTGATCTCTTTCCTATCGGTGAACCTGTTCTCGCGGCTGGTGACTGCTGCGGTGGCGGTGAATCGCGGTGCCAAGGTCAAGCACTTCGGTGTGATGTTCTTCTTGTTCGTGATCCCGCGTTTCGCGGTTGATCTGACGGGGGTGAACAGCCTGGATAAGGAAAGCAAACTGGCCGTCTATGCCGCATCTATAAAGTCGCGCCTGTTCATGTTTGCCATTGCAACCATTATCTGGATTGCGACGCGACGCTCTGGTTCGATGATCCCGGACATTGCTTTGATTGTAGAGCTGATATCAGGGATCACCTTTTTGCTGGCCGCGTTTCCGCTGGCGCAGGGCGATGGGTATAAGTGGATTTCGACCTATTTCGATCAACCTCTGCTACGCCAACGGGCGTATTATTATGTGTTCGGAACATCCAAGCAGATCGCTCAGCATCTGCCTGATCCCACACCACGTGAAAAATGGGCGTTCGGCTTTTACGCCATTGGGTCTGCCTTGTTTACGGCAGTTATCCTGACGCTCATCTTCATTTACGCGACGACCGCATTGGAAGGGCGTTTTGGCGGCACAGGTCTGGTGATGTTTGTGGCTTTGGTGGGGCTGGCTGTGTTGTGGTTCAACATGATGAAAGCCAGTCAGATGAAAGCCCGCAAAAGCGCCATGAAAGCCCAAATGGCAGATAAAATCGCAGAGCGCCGCGCCCAGAACGACAGCGGTGGTGCGATGGGCGGCGGCATGGGCGGTGGCGCTGGCATGGGCATGGGCGCTGGCATGGGAATGGGCGGCGGCATGGGTATGGGCGGCGGTGGCGGCGGTCTTGCCGACATGATGGCCGAAGGTGGTGCTGGCGGTGGACGGGCGATGGCTCTTGCAGGGGCACGCGGTGGTGCTTTGATGCAGGGATCCAAAGGCGAAGTTGGCTTCCCGCGAGGTGGTGCGGTTGGTCGCCCATTGCAGGGCGTTTACGTCGACAATTCGCCCAAGCGCCGGCGTTGGCGTTGGGTCACCCGTCTGACAATGCTGGCCGCATTGGGTGGGCTCATTTATTTGGCGTTTCTACCGTATGAATATGAGGTCGCCGGGGACTTCTCAATCTTGCCGGATTCTCGGACTGCGGTGACCGTGCGGGTGTCAGGGGATGTGACCGAAGTCCTGATCCGTGAAGGCGATATCGTTGAAGAAGGCCAGCTTCTGGCAAGAATTTCGGATCATCAACCCAAGTTCCAGGTCGCCTCGGCCAAAGCGGGGCTGGAGAAAGCCAAAGGCAAACTGCAAAAGCTGTTGGCCGGTGCACCGATCGAAGAAATTCAGGTCGCACGCGAACAAGTTGCGGCAGCTGAGGCCGCACTGCCTTTCGCCCAATCACAGGCCGAACGCGCGGAAACCCTGCTTGCGCGCGGTACTATTTCCGATGCCGAGGCCGAGCGGTTCCGTCTGGCGTATGTCGTGGCGCAGCAGGATTTGACGACAGCAAAAGCAAACCTTGCACGGGTCGAAGCCCCTGCGCTTGAAACGGATATCGCCATTGCCAAAGCCGAGATCGCCCAGATCGAGGCCCAGCTGGAACTGGCGCAAACCGCGCTGGATGGCGTGACCATCTATGCGCCCGTGACCGGGCGCGTTGTTACCGAGAATGCCGATCTTGTCCTTGGCCGCTATCTGGATGTTGGTGACCTGTTTGTAGAAATCGAAGATCACACTCTTGCCCGTGCAGAAGTGCGTGTTTCGGAAACCGATGTGGGGCTGGTGGCAATTGGCGATACTGCCCGCCTGAAAGCCTGGGCCAGTGTTGAGAGTGAATGGGACGGCACTGTTGTAACCATCGCGCCATTGGCCGAGGAAGAAGAACTGGGCCAGATCGTGCGCGTCATCACGCAGTTCGAAAATGCCGAGGGTTTTTATCGCCCCGGCATGACAGGTGTTGCAAAGATCGACGGCGGAGAAATGACCACTTGGCGGGCTTTCACCCGCCTGTTTGATCGGTTCTTCCGGATCGAAGTCTGGGGCTGGATCCCCTGATCCTTACGCGCTTCGGTTGCGGTACAGGTTCGGATCGACGACTTCAGCCATGGCGCGAACGTTCAGGTCAGTATCCAGAAACTTGGCGATTTCTTTTGCCATGTCTTCGGGTTCAGAAACCACACGCGCGTAATCTGCGTAAAAAATGCGGATATTGCGCTGGGCCTCGGCCCAACGGCGGAATTCCATGACCTCGCCCTGAAACATTTGCAGCAGCAAATCGCGCCCAATCGAATCAGGGTCCAATCCGTCCCGGCGCATCATGGTTTCCTGACTGCGCAGGACTTCGACCAAATCGCGCTGCATGAAGATCACGCGATAATCGACGTTGGCAGGCAGGTCATAAACCAGTTTGTAGATCACTTTGACAGACTTCCCACGCGCGCCGGGAACCCAGGAACTGTCTTCTTTCAACGCCTTGACCGGTTCAAACTCGTAATATCCCAAAGGGTTATCGTCATTTGGCTCACGCTCATGATCGACGATCGGTTCTACGCCACCGGCCTCCAGCATACGCATCATCATGGATGTTCCTGACCGGGGCAGCCCGGAAACAACGCTTACATATTGGGAGGTGGTGCTCATTTTTGAACCTTTTGGAATTTCATGTAGAGAAACTATTCTGTGGGTGCAAAATAGTGATATTGTCTGCAAGGATCAAAGTGTTCTTGGGTCCAAGGAATGATCCGGCGTATTTGGGCTAGTGGGATGTTAAAGTAGTCAAGCGTTGCAACGATTTATGCGCGTGAATTTCAAGAAGGAGTTTTAACATGGCGGATAAGAAGGACCAGAACGGGTCTGACAACGCCTCGAACCAGCAGGCGCCCGAACAGGCTGCGCCGCAAGGTAATCGATTTGGTGGCGGTCAAGGCGGATTCGGTCAAGGTCGCTTCGGCGGAGGCCAAGGCCCGCAAGGCGGCGGTTTTGCCGGACGTCAGGGCGGTGGATTTGGCGGCGGTCAGGGCCAGGGTGGCTTTGGTGGCGGCCAAGGAGGCCAGGGCCAAGGCGGTGGTGGCCGCCTGCTCCAGATGCTCGCGATGCGTAGACAGCAACAAGGTGGTCAACAAGGCGGCGGCTTCGGCGGCGGTCAGGGCCAGGGTGGCTTTGCCGGACGTCAGGGCGGCGGCTTCGGCGGCGGTCAGGGGCAGGGTGGCTTTGCCGGACGTCAGGGCGGCGGCTTCGGCGGCGGTCAGGGCCAAGGCGGATTTGCCGGACGTCAGGGTGGCGGCTTTGG
>NZ_AQQY01000009.1 GCF_000671395.1 Actibacterium atlanticum
CAAGGCGGCTTTGCCGGACGTCAGGGCGGCGGCTTTGGCGGCGGTCAGGGCCAGGGCGGCTTTGCCGGACGTCAGGGCGGTGGCTTCGGCGGCGGTCAGGGCCAGGGCGGCTTTGCCGGGCGTCAGGGCGGCGGCTTCGGCGGCGGTCAGGGCCAAGGCGGCTTTGCCGGACGTCAGGGCGGTGGCTTCGGCGGCGGTCAGGGCCAAGGCGGCTTTGCCGGACGTCAGGGTGGCGGCTTTGGTGGCGGTCAGGGCCAGGGCGGCTTTGGGCAGGGGCGTTTTGGGGGTGCATTCGGTGCTGGCCAGCAGCAACAGCCTCAAGCAGCTTCTGCACAGCAACCCGAGGCCCCAAGCGTAGATTCAAAGGCGCCCGAAGGCGGCTGGGTCAACTGGCGCGAAGATGCCCGCAAAGAAAAGACCTGAGCTTAGGTTTACAGATAAATTCGGAAAACCGGCGCGGAATTTCGCGCCGGTTTTTTTGTTTGGGGGTGGGCCCGCAGTCAGGCGCGCCGCATCAAATAGATATCCATGATCCAGCCATGGTCGGCCCGCGCCTCGGCGCGGCGAGTCACGATCTGCGGACCTACTTCGCTGAGCGGGCCGTGCAGGCAGATTTCGTTTTCCATCCCGGCATAGGCGGTCCACCAGATATCGATGCCGACCGGATCCAATGTCTCAAAGGCACCGCCTGCGTCCAGCATGACCACAACAGTATCCGCGCCGGTGGGCCACCCGTTGTCACGAAGTTGACGACCGGTGGTGATTACCACGGGCGCGCCAATGTCGTTCAGCGGAATAGCGTGCCCTGCGGTTAGTGCCTGAATCGCGGTAATGCCGGGGACGACCTGCACATTCAAGGCCATCTGCGACTTCAGACGTTCGGCAATACGCAACGTGCTGTCATACAGCGACGGATCGCCCCAGACCAGAAAAGCGACATTGCCGCCTTTGGGCAGCTGGGCCACGATTTCGCGCTGCCAAATCGTGGCGATGGCGTCATGCCAGTCGTCAACCCGTTGCCGATAGTCGGGTGTATTGGGGTCGCGCACCGGCAGGTCAAACTCATGCAGACGTGGGGCGGGATCGCGCAGCACCTGCGTGCAGATATCACGCCGCAACCCGGCCAGATCGTCTTTGCCCTTCCCTTTGCGCGGGATCAGTATCAGATCAGCGCTGTTCAAGGCCTCAATCGCCTGCAAAGTCAGGTGCTGCGGATTGCCAGAGCCGATGCCTACAAGGGTCAGAGTGATCATGGTCAGGACCTCAAATGCAACACGGCCCCGCGCTGGTCGGGGCCGTGTCAGATTGGATCAAACGACGCTTAGGCCGCGTTGTAGACACGCGGTGTCAGCAGCGAAGTGCGCGACAGGCCGCGCAGCGATTTCGCGCCAGCCAGAACAGCCAGATCAACCAGCGGCTCAAGGATCACGACCAGCATGTAAGCGCCGCCGAAGGACAGAACCGAGGCGACATTCGCAGCGCCAAAGCCCTGACCGTAAAACGCCCAGAAGGCGACCCAAGCCACAACACCACCCTGGAACGCCGTCGAAAGCGCCAGAGCTTGGCTGTATTTCAGGTCAACATAAGCCGTGCCGGGCGCGATGATGCGCTTGGCCAGCGCCTGAACAGCAAACAGAGGCACCAGCAGCGTGGTGGTGTTGATGAAGTACTGCGGCAGATCGAAGGGGGCGAAGAATACGCCCTGCGCCAGCAGTCCCAAGGCCAGACCAAAGGCGGCGGGTGCCGCGCCGAACATCAAGAACAGGGTCGAACCGAGGATAAAGTGAACTTCGGATACGCCCACAGGATAGTGCGGCAGAACCTGAAAGAAGCTGAACACCAGCACGGTCGAGATCACCGTGCGCAGCACAAGGGCGGGCAGGCCCGACTGGCGGATGGTTTCAACCGCGCGCTTCACGGCATAAGTGGCCGCGCCGGCGGCGGTGGCATAGCTGAGCGCAATCTTCGCGCCATCAACGATTCCGGGTTCGATATGCATTTTTCTTTCCTCCATGCCGTCACACCCGACGGCGGATCATGTGTTGCTCCGGCTGGGCCGGAAATAGGTTGCGGGCATCAAGGCCCTTTACGGCAGGTCTCCTGACTTGCGGGTCAATGCCTTCCCAGCCCTTCCCGGCCTGTGGGCCAGTGGTTTCTCTGGAGGCTCGCCGCTTACAGTTGCGGGGGCAGTCACGGGTTTGGCGCCTGTTGGCTACACCGCACCGTGTTCCCTTTTCATCCGGGGCGCTTTGCACCCATGGAACCGTGACGTCTGTGGTGGGTTACAAAGCGGTGTTTGTCAATCCTCATCTGCCAAAGGGCCAAACAGAATCAGCCCCGGCGCGTCGCTGGTGTTGGCGTCGATTTCGTCGACCAAAGCAGCCATGGTGCTGCGATGCAGCGATTGCTCTGGGGTAGAGACCCCCTGCGCCAGCATCGCGGGCATGTCTTCTGGCAGACCGGCGTCGATCAAACGCTGGGCCAGCTTCGCAAAGGTCCGACGGCCCATATAGATGGCAGTGGTTGCTTCGGGATCGGCGAGCGCGGCAATGTTCAGTTCTTCGGGCAAGGCACCGGTGACATCGTGACCGGTGACAAACTGCAAGCGGCGCGCGGTCAGGCGGCGGGTCAGCGGAATGCCTGCCGCCGCGGCGGCAGCGCTGGCGGCGGTGACCCCGGGGATGATCTCAAACTTGATGCCAGCAGCACGCAAGGCTGTGGTTTCTTCTTCAAGACGGCCAAAAACGCCCGCATCACCCGATTTCAGGCGCACGATACGCCCCCCTTGGGACGCATAATCCACCAGCAACCGGCTCACGTGGTCTTGCTTGGGCGAGGGGCGCCCGGCGCGCTTGCCCACACCGACCAGATCAGCATCCGGCCCGACATGATCCAGAATGGGCCCTGCCGACAGATCGTCATACAGCACCGCATCGGCGCTTTTCAGACGGTCAAGCGCCTTAAGCGTCAACAGCTCTGGATCGCCGGGGCCAGAGGAGACGAAACTGACAAACCCGCTCATACGGCCTCCGTGATCAGATGGAAGAACGTGCCGCTGGCCAGTCCGCGGCAAGAGCCGGTTTCTGGCACTTCCACCCCGTTGGCGTCAAGCACCCGGGCCAAAGGTGCGTCGGGTTGTTCGACAATGGTCGAGTAATGGAACTCGTGCCCGCATAGGCGGGTTCCGGTTTCAAGCCCGGGCATCTGGGCTTTTAGTTCTGCTTGACGATATCCAAGGTGCATCTTGCGTTTTTGGTAAGAGGTCACCAAGCCAAGCAATCCGGCCATTTCGTGCCGGATGCCCTCTTTGTCGATCAAGGCGGTGCCCATGGCCATGTAGCCCCCGCATTCTCCATGGATCGGACGGGTCTGGGCAAAGGCGCGCAGCCCTGCGCGGAAAGCAGTGGCCGCAGCCAGTTTCCCGGCGTGCAGTTCAGGGTAGCCACCGGGCAGCCAGCAGATGTCGGCGCTGGGATCGGGCGCCTGATCGGCCAGCGGTGAGAACGGTAAAATCTCGGCCCCTGCCGCGCGCCAGCTGTCCAGAAGATGCGGATAAACAAAGGAAAACGCCCCATCCCGGGCAAGCGCGATGCGTTGGCCGGGGGGCTTTGCCCGAGCGGCAGGTGCCGTAGGCGCCAAAGTCGGCTGTGCCGCGGCCCGCAAGCGCCGTAAGTCGATATGTTCAGCGATAAAGGCCCCTGCCGACGCCATAATCTGATCCAGCTTGGTGTGTTCTTCGGCCTGTACCAGCCCCAAATGGCGCTCGGGCATTTCTATGGATGTATTGCGGGGCAGGGCGCCCAGTACGGTGATTCCGGCATCGTCCATCCCTTTGCGCACCAACGCTTCGTGGCGTGGGCTGGCGACACGGTTCAACACCACACCGGCCAGCTTCGTTTCGGGGCGCATCAGGGCAAATCCCTTGGCCACGGCGGCTGCGGATTGCGCCTGACCAGAGACGTCGATCACCAGAACCACCGGCCATCCGGCCAGCTCGGCGATATCAGCACTGGCTCCGGTGCCAAAAGCACCGGGTTGGGCAACGCCGTCAAACAGGCCCATCGAGCCTTCGGCCAGCACCAGATCGGCACCATTGGCGGCCTGCAACAACTGTCCGATCAGCTCTTCACGCATCGCCCAGCTATCAAGGTTCACAGAGGCCCGCCCCGAAGCCGCACGGTGAAAGCCTGGGTCAATGTAGTCAGGCCCGCTTTTGAACGGTTGCACGGTCACGCCCTGATCGGTGAGCGCCCGCAACAAGCCCAACATCAGGGTGGTTTTCCCAGTGCCCGACGCCGGGGCCGAGATCAGAAGTCCGGGTGGAAGGCTCATTCTTGGCCCTCCGGAAAGCGCGGATTGGTGCCGACGGGGCGATAGCGACGATCATAGTCGCCCGCATAGAGACAGCTTTCATCGAAGTCTTCAGTCCCCAATGCCGGGCCGACAAGGATCAAAGCCGTGCGGCCGCGCTCGCCGCCGGTTGCGTCTTCCAATGTGGCCAGCGTTGCGCGTACGACGCGTTGATCGGGCCATGTGGCGCGCCAGACGATCGCGACCGGGCAGTTGGCGCCATAATGCGGGGTCAGACGTGCGATGACGTCCTCTAACACATGTACCGACAGGTGGACCGCAAGAGTTGCCCCAGTCGCTGCAAAATTTTCCAGTGTTTCGCCTTCGGGCATTGCACTGGCCCGGCCCGACGTACGGGTCAGCACCAGAGATTGCGCGACGCCCGGTAGGGTCAGTTCTGATTCCAACGCCGCGGCGGCGGCGGCAAAGGCCGGAACGCCGGGTGTGACGTCAAACGGGATGCCTTCGGCCCGCAAGCGGCGCAGCTGTTCACCCATGGCGGACCAGACGGACAAATCACCCGAATGCAGTCGAGCGACGTCTTGGCCAGCCGCATGCGCGGTTTTGATCTCGGCGATGATCTCATCCAGCGACAGGGGCGCGGTGTTCACGATCCGCGCGCCGGGCGGGCAGTGGTCCAGCAAGGCTTCGGGCACCAGCGACCCGGCATAAAGACACACTGGACAGGCCGCGATCAGGTCGCGCCCGCGCAGCGTAATCAAGTCAGCCGCGCCCGGTCCGGCGCCGATGAAATGGACGGTCATGTTTCGGGTCCTTCTGCGATGGCGGCGGTGGCCATGCCATCAGTTGATATCTTGCGGGGGCCCAGCAGTCGCGCGCCGGGGCCAGCAGCGGCCAAGGCGGCGGCCTCGGCCAGCGATCCGGTGCCAAAACGCGCCTGAATGCGGGGCGATTGGGTCAGGGTATTCTGACCTTGAATCTGAGCTTCGGTCACAGGCAGCAAAGGCAGGTTCAATTCTTGTGCCAATGTTACGATCACATCTGCCGCGGCCTTGGGCATGATCGTCGCCAAACCGTCTGCCGGGCCGACCATCTCTAGCGCTTCGCGCAGCGAGGCAACCGGCGCATCAGCGCGAAATCCGATACCGGCGATCTTCATCGGGTCCCACTCCATTGCACAATCGGGCGGACGCGGTCCCAGCCGCGCATTCGACCCAGCGGCGTGGCCTCGGCAATCTCGAACCGCATCAGGCGCCCCCCCTTGGTGGCATGCCAATTGGTCAGAAGGGTTTCGGTCTCTAGCGTCACAGCATTGGCAACGATCCGGGTTCCTTGCGGCAGCATGTGCCAAAGGGCGTCCAACATCTCCTTGGATGCACCACCCCCGATGAAAACCGCATCAGGAGCGGGGTGATGGGCGAGGGCGTCTGGGGCCGCGCCTTCGACCACTTTGATCCGGTGCGACAAGCCGAAGTTTTCGGCATTGGCGCGGATATTGTTGCAGCGGTCTGAACGAAGTTCAATCGTTACGGCCTCTGCACCTGACGCTGCCAAGCACCACTCAACACTTACCGACCCAGAGCCGCCACCGATGTCCCACAGTGTTTCCTTGGGGCGCGGCGCGAGGGCCGAGAGTGTCAGCGCACGCACGGGGCGTTTGGTGATCTGCCCGTCCGAGGCAAAGAGATCATCCTCTAAACCGCTGGCTTGCGACAGGCCGGGGGCGCCCGCGCAGTCAATTGCGACCGCAACAGGGGCGGATGTGTTGGTTAGATCGAAATCTTGCGCGGTGGTGGTCCGGATACGCTCACGCGACCCCCCCAGACATTCCAAGATATAAAGGGGCGACGGGCCAAAGCCCTTGTCGGTCAGCCATGCGGCCAACGCTTTGGGCGCATCGCCATCACGTAGCAAACAGATCACCTTCACCCCGGCGGACAGTACCGGAACCAAGCGTTCAAATGGCGCGGCGTGCAAGCCGTGGCACAGGGTTTCCTCGAGCCGCCAACCCAGAGCCGAGGCGGCCAACGCGAAGGTCGAGGGCGCAGGGTAACTGCGCCATTCAGTAGCTTTCAGATGTTTGGCGATGGACCCGCCAGCGCCAAACCAGAACGGATCGCCCGAGGCCAAAATGGCCACCTTGGTATTGCGCAGCGCCAACACAGGTTCAACCGAGAATGGCACTGGCCAAGGGCGGCCTTTGTCGCCGACACCTGCCAGTTCCAGATGGCGCGAGCCGCCAAACACGATTTCGGCACCCGACAGCGCCGCACGGCTTGCGTCTGACAGTCCGTTCAGGCCATCCTCGTTAATACCGATGATGCTTAGCCAGGGGTCACACATGCCACGCATCCTTCTTTTGGGGGGCACAACCGAAGCAAGCCGCCTTGCCCGTGCCTTGTCCGAGGCCGGTATGAACGCTGTTTTTTCCTACGCGGGGGTCACCAAGTCGCCTGTCGCGCAACCCCTTGCGACGCGGGTCGGTGGGTTTGGCGGCGTAGAGGGGCTGAAGACCTATCTGACCACCGAAGGTATCACCCATGTTGTTGACGCGACCCATCCATTTGCGGCGGGTATGAGCACCAACGCCATTGCCGCCTGCGCCGAGACGGACGTCGATCTGTGCGCGCTTGAGCGCCCTGCCTGGCGCGCCGAACAGGGTGACATTTGGACAAACGTTTCCGACATGACCGCCGCGGTGCAAGCGCTTCCGGTCGATCCTAAACGGGTTTTTCTGGCGATCGGAAAGAAGAACATCGCTGATTTCGCCGTGCAGCCCCAGCATCACTATCTGCTGCGGTTGGTGGACGCGCCCGACGGTGTGATCCCGCTTCCCAGCTATGACGCCGTCGTGGCGCGCGGTCCGTTTGAAGTGGCCCAGGACACCGCGCTTTTGCAGGATCATCGCATCGACCTGATCGTCGCCAAGAATGGTGGCGGCAAAGGCGCGCGCGCCAAGTTGGACGCCGCCCGAGCGCTGGGCCTGCCGGTCATCCTGATCGACCGTCCCAAGGTGCCCGCAAGGCGTGTCTTGCCGACCGTCGCTGATGTGATGGCGTGGCTGGGTCATGGGGCCGACCGCGGCGTATAGACAAACCGCCCCAACCGGGTGGTCTGGGCATTGCCGACAATCACAACGGTGCGCATGTCGGCCATGTCCTCGGTGGCCGCGGATAGGGTCACCGTGTTCAGCGTCTCATCCGGCTTCGACACGTTGCGGGCAAAGCTGATCAAGGTGTCGCCGCCGCATTCTTCGCGCAGAATATCCAGTGCACGGCCAAACTGACGCGGGCGAGACTTCGAACGCGGGTTGTAAAACGCCATCGCAAATCCGCCACGCCCGGCCATGCGCAAACGATGTTCAATCAGGTCCCAGGGTTTCAGGTTGTCGCTAAGATTGATCGCGCAGAAATCATGCCCCAATGGCGCGCCCAAACGGGCCGCTGCTGCCAGCATCGCTGTGATGCCCGGCAGAATGCGGATGTCCAGATCAAGCCATTCTTCAGGGCCGCTGCCCAAGGCCTCAAACAGGGCCGATGCCATGGCAAACACACCCGGATCGCCTGACGAAACTACAACTACGCGGCGCCCTTCTGCGGCCATTTGCAACGCATGCGCAGCGCGGTCCAGCTCTACCCGATTGTCCGAGGCATGCAGGGTCAAACCCTTACGCGGCGCGACCCGTGCGACATAGGGGAAATAGCCAACAATGTCGGTGGCCTGATCCAGCGTTTGCTGCACCTCGGGCGTGATCAGCGCGTCATCGCCCGGGCCAAGCCCGGCAACTGCAACCCAGCCGCTCATGGGCGCCGTCCGTTGCCGTGGATGACGGCGATGGTGAAATAGGGCACCGGACCTTCTGTTTCAGACAGGCGGGTGACTTTCTGACCGGGCATCGTGCCGCGTTCCACCAACCAAGTGTCCTGCGCACGGCCTGCGGTTTCCAGCGCCCGTTTCAGCTTGGGAAGGTTGCGCCCAATTTTCATCACGATCAGCGCATCAGTGTCGGCGGCGCGGCGGGCCAGTTCATCCTCGGGCAAGGTCGCCATCAGCACGGTCAGCACATCGTCGCCCCAGGTGATCGGCTGATCCGTCGCTGTCCAGCAGCCTGACATGCCGGTAATGGCGGGTACGATTTCAACCTCGGCCCGACCTTGCAGACGGCTGTGCAGATGCATGAACGAGCCGTAGAAGAACGGATCACCCTCGCACAGCACGATCACATCCCGGTCCTTGGCCATGGCTTCAAGCCGGTCGGCCCAGTCTTCGTAGAACGCCGAGAGGATCCGGTTATATTCGGGATCATCCAGTGGAATTTCGGTGGTGACCGGGTATTCCATTGCGTGCTCGCGGGCGTCCTCGCGCACCATCCCGTTGACGATTTGACGTGCTTGCCCGGCGCGGCCAGCCTTGCGGAAATAGGCGACATCCTGTGCGCCGCGGATCAATCTGTCGGCGCGGACGCTCATCAGTTCGGGGTCGCCGGGCCCAAGCCCGACACAAATGACTTTACCCATGGCTTATTCCTTCCGGCTGGCGAGCGCGTTGACGGCGGCGACGGTAATGGCCGAGCCTCCCAGCCGTCCCTGCACGATCATCGAGGGGACGGGCAGGTCCTGCATCAAGGCCTCTTTCGATTCCGCCGCGCCAACAAAGCCCACCGGACAGCCAATGATGGCGGCGGGGCGCGGGCAATCCGGGTCTTCGAGCATGTTCAGCAGGTGAAACAGGGCCGTGGGCGCGTTGCCGATTGCCACGACAGCACCGTCCAAATGGGGGCGCCAAAGCTCCAACGCGGCGGCGGAACGGGTGTTGGCCATGTCTTTCGCCAAGTCAGGCACCCGAGGGTCCTGCAGCGTGCAGATGATTTGGTTGTCGGCGGGCAGGCGGGGGCGGGTGATGCCCTCGGACACCATGCGCACGTCGCACAAGATCGGCGCGCCGTCTTTAAGCGCCTGACGCGCCACCGTGGCCATGCCGCCAGCAAACTGCACATGTTCCTCCAACCCGACAAAGCCAAGTGCGTGAATCATCCGCACGACTACAGGTTCTTCGTCATGGTCGAACCGGTCCAGATCAGCCTCGGCCCGGATGGTGGCAAAGCTTTCAGCATAGATCGCTGCGCCGTTCTTTTCATAGCTGTGGGGCATTCAGGGGCCTTCTTGGGATAGAATTTCGGGGTTTTGGATCAGCTGCGCGGCGGTTAGCCCGCAGCGGATTGGGCGGCCATCGGCGCGGCCGTTTTGGATCAGGTCAAATTGGTCTTGCCCTGTGGCGGTCAGGGTCAGGTCAGCTTTGCCGGGGTGGGCGCACCCTTTGGCGCAACCTGACACGTGCAGGGTTTTGCCAGAGGGCAGAGACGTGGCCAACTGGCGGGCCAGGTCGCGTGTTGGCGCGAGCCCCTGCGGGCAACCGGGCGCGCCGGTGCAGGCGTAGACATTCATCACCGCGGCATCGGGATCGGTGATCAGATCAGTGGTATCGGGCAGACGTGTCGCACCGCGCAGCAGGACCATCCGATAAGGGGTCAGCGCCACCCCCCCGGGGGCATGATCGGCCAGCCAGCCAAGATGGGTTGCAGGCAGTTGCCCGAAGGCGGCAGCCACGCAAAGGCCGTGAGCAACCAGACCGGGTTTGGCCTTGGGCGCAGCAGGGCTGGGGTGCGCATCCCCCACCAGATCGGCGGGTAGCTGCGCGCCATGGGCGAGATGATTGCGCATCCGTCCGCGGCCATCCGCGCCAACCCCGCCCGAGGTGATAAACCAGCGCGCCATCTGCAGGGCGATCTCGACCGCGTCTGCCACCGAGGTGCTCAGGCGGCCCGTGTCCGCGCCGTCGGCACGTACGATGAACCCCTCCCCCGAGCTTTCGATCCGAATGTCGGCGCTTATACCCGACAAGTGGCGATGGCCGGGGGCCACGTCGATCAAGAAGCCGAATTTTCCGGGTAGCGCGGGCATATCGGGTGCAGACAAGCCCTTGGTCAAGGCGGCTGCAATCGCTTCGTGATGCAGGTCTTGCGCGTTGCGAAACGGGTTTAAGATGATGTTGCGTTTCGCTTCCAGTTCCGGGCTGGAATCCAACAAGTCCAGATCACGCAGCCGGGCATGAAGTTCGGGCAGACTGGCATTGGCCACGCCTCTGATTTGCAGGTTCGCACGCGTGGTCATTTCCAACACGTCAGTGCCAAGGCGCTGGGCCGCTTCGCCCAGACCATGCGCTTGAACTGCGTTCAATCTTCCCAGAGGCGGGCGTACGCGCACCACCAGCCCATCGCCCGAGGCCATCGGACGCAGGGCGCCGGGGCACCAACCTTTGATTTGTGGGGCGCTCATGGCTGAGCCTCCAACCCGGCGGTGATGGAGTTGCGCATGGTTTGCCACAGCCCCGCCGCGTGCAAGGCGGCAAAGCGGTCGCGCAGGGCTTGCAGGGCTTGCGGGTTGGCCTCCTGCATGAAGTCGACCAGATCGTCGCGGCCCAGCGTGGCCTCGAAATAGAGGTCAAACAAATGCGGGCTGACGACCCCCGCCAGATGGGCGAAGGCGGCCAGATGATCCAGCGTCGCGGCGACTTCGGCCGCGCCCCGAAACCCGTGGCGCATCATGCCGCTGGGCCAGTCGGGGTTGGCAGCGCGGGCGCGGACGGTGCGGGCGATTTCCTCGGCCAGCGACCTTGCGCGCGGCGCGTCAGGTCGGGTGGCATCCATGTGGTAAAGCGCCGGCGCCTGTGCGCCGAGCTGCGCCATGGCCGCGGCGAACCCCGCCTCATGCGCGGCATAATCCGAGGCCATCAGCACATCGGTTTCAGGCAGGTCCTGCAGGTGTACGAAACTGTCGGCGGCCTGCAACCGTGCTTCCAGTGCATCACGCGCGGGGGCGATCCGCCCCTTTGCGTCGATGGCGTGGGATGAAGCCGCCAACCATGCTTCGCCCGCCGCCTGACGGGCCTCCTCAGAATAGTCTTCCAGCTGCGCGGTCATATTCAGCCCGTATTGACCGGGCTTCGGGCCAAAGACGCGCGGGGTGGCGTCCAGATAGGGGTTGTCGGCACGATCTTCCTCGCGCTCGGCCAGGGCGGCTGAGGCGGCTTCGAACATCTGCGCAAGCCCCGGGAAGACATCGCGAAACAGGCCCGATACCCGCAGGGTCACGTCAATCCGTGGGCGGTTCAACAGAGCCAATGGCACAACTTCGAACCCCGATACGCGCTGCGAGCCTTCGTCCCACTTTGGCGCGAGACCGGCAAGGTGCAACGCCATGGCGAATTCCTCGCCTGCGGTGCGCATGGTGGCGGACCCCCACAGGTCAATCACCAGCCCTTTGGGCCAGTCGCCATGGTCCTGAAGGTGGCGGCGCAGCAGCTCTTCCGCCAGTTTCACACCTTGGGCATGCGCCGCCCGCGAAGGTACGGCGCGTGGATCGGTGGTAAACAGGTTGCGCCCGGAGGGCAGCACATCGGATCTTCCGCGAAACGGCGAGCCAGACGGACCGGCCGGCACGAACCGGCCCGCAAGCGCGGCGGTCAGACCCGCCTGTTCAGACGCGCCGCAGTCGCCTGTGCCAAACACATGCAATCCGTCAGAATACTGGCTTTCCTTGATGTCGCACACGAACGCGTCGATCCGGGTGATGGCCTCGGCCGCGTTGGCGTCTGCGGGGATGTCCAGATCGGCCTCAACGCCGCGCCCTTGGGCCTCGGCCCGGATGTCGGCGATCAGCCGATCGCGACGCGCCGGGTCCAGACCATCGGCGGTCGAATACTCATCCAGCAGATGTTCCAGCTGCCCTAAGCCTTCGGGCAGTTTGGTCTGGGCCAAAGGTGGGGGCAGGTGGCCGATGGTGACAGCGCCAATCCGGCGCTTGGCCTGCGCAGCCTCGCCGGGGTCATTGACAATGAACGGGTAGATCACCGGCAGATCGCCGGTCAGCGCCTCGGGCCAGCAGTCATGCGAAAGGGCAACAGATTTGCCGGGCAGCCATTCCAGCGTGCCATGCGCGCCGATATGGATCAGCGCATCAGATTGCGCGCGCAGCCACAGGTAAAACGCAACATAGGAATGGCGCGGGGTGCGCGACAGATCGTGATAGTCGTCATCGCGCTGCTGCACATCGCCGCGTTCGGGTTGCAATGCAATCAGCGCCTTCCCCGCGCGCAGGGCAGGAAAGTGGAACGCACCTCCGCTAAACAGCGGGTCATCGACCGGATCACCCCAAGCCGCCGTCAGGTCGTCGCGCAGAAGGGGGGGCAGCGTTTTGAGCGCCTGCTCGTAGTCTGCCAAGTCCCATGACAGCGTTTCGCGCGTCAGCCTTTGGCCCAGATCAGTTTGCGGGCGGACCTCATGTCCGGTCTTTGACAGATCGGCCAGCATGGCCTCGGTTGAGGCAAGCGCGTCCAGCCCGACAGCGTGGGCCAGCTGATAGTCTTTGCCCGGATAGGTCGACAGGACCAGCGCCACGCGTTTCTCTGCTGCTGCCAGCGTGGACAAGCGGTGCCAGTTTTGAACACGGTTTGCTATGGCCTCAATCCGGTCGGCATCGGCGCGGTGGGCAAAACGTGAATATTCCAGATCAGGATCCCGCTTGCCGGGGGATTTGAAACTGGCAACGCCAGTGAAGATACGGCCATCGACCTCGGGCAGTACCACATGCATGGCCAAATCAGCTGGGGAAAGGCCGCGTTCTGCCTCGGCCCAATCCTTGCGGCGCGCAGTCGATAGGGCGATCTGAAAGACCGGGCAGCCAGCCGCATCCAGTGGTGAAGGCGACCCATCCCCACCTTGCGCCGAAAACGCGGTGGCGTTGATGATGGCATCGGGGGAAAGCCGCGTGATCTGATCACGCACCCATTTGGCCGAGTTCGGCGCCTTGAGGCTGGCCGCAAAGACGCCATAGGCGTCAAATCCGCGGGCGCGCAAGGCGGCGATCATCGCATCCACCGGACTGGTGTCAGCCGCAGTCAGGTAGGACCGATAGAAGGTGACGAGTGCCAGCGGTTTTCCACCCGGTTCCGGTGGGTCGATCACGCCATGATCGGGGTCATAGAACCCAGCCTCGGGCACGGTTTTAGACCCGGGCACGGGCGCGGCATACAATCCAGCTGCCAAGGACAGTTGCGCCAAAGCGGCTTGCGCGGCAACCGCCCCGCCTGCGTCGCACAGGTGTTGCAACCGGCGCAGGGTAGACACAGGCAGGGTGGAAAGTTCATCCAGCCGCGCATCGGGGCGGCCATCGGCGGGCAACACGGCCAGTGCGATGCTTTGCCTCCGGGCCATGTCCTGCAACGTCGCCAGCCCATAAGGCCAATAGCTTTCGCCGCCGATCAACCGCACCAAAACACCTTTGGCGCCGACCAATGTTTGCTCGGCGTAGGTGTCCACCGAAAGCGGGTGTTTCAGCGCCACAAGATTGGCCAGCCGCAAGGTGGGCAGCTTACCGTCGGCGCGATGCCATCCTGCCGCGAAAGCGCCAAGATCACTGTCGGAAAACGACAGCACCACAAGATCTGCGGGCGTTTGCCCCAAATCCTGCGGGGTGTCTGTTTCCCCCAGCCCATGGCTTTCGCGAAAGACGACATGCATGCAGGATCAGCCCTCCAGTACGGCGCGGATGGCGGCTTCGTTGATGTTGTCGTGTTCAGCGATCACCACCAATTGCGTGCGGCGCGGCTCAGCGCCCCATGGGCGGTCGAATTGCGAACGGACGCGTGCACCGACGGCCTGCACCAACAAGCGCATCGGTTTGCCCGACACCGCGACATAACCTTTGACACGCAGGATGCTTTGCTCTTTGGCCAGACGTTCGATCGAAGCGCTTAGGGCTTCGGGGTCAGACACCTCACCCAACTCGACGACAATACTGTCGAAATCATCATGGTGATGATCATCGTCGTGATCATGATGGTGATGGCCATCGTGATGGCTGGGGCGGGCCTCCAGATCATCCTCGGCGGCGGCGTTCAGGCCCAGCACGACGCGCGGGTCGATTTCACCCTCGGTCATGGGCAGGATCGGCAGAGGGCGCGGGGCCTCGGCCTCGATCACAGCGCGGGCTTTGGCGATGCCGTCTTCGCCCGCGAGATCGGCTTTGGAGAGCAGGATAATATCGGCACAGGAGACCTGATCTTCGAACACCTCGGACAGGGGCGTTTCGTGATCCAGCGACTCGTCGGCGTCGCGTTGGGCCGCGACGGCGTCCAGATCGGGGGCGAATTGGCCGCTGGCGACGGCCTCGGCGTCAGCGAGCGCAATCACACCGTCCACAGTGATGCGCGAGCGGATCGCCGGCCAGTCAAAGGCTTTCAAAAGCGGCTTGGGCAGGGCCAACCCTGAGGTTTCGATCAGGATGTGATCGGGCTGTTCGGGCAGGGCCATCAGGGCCTCAATCGTCGGGATGAAATCATCGGCGACAGTGCAGCAAATACAGCCGTTCGCCAGCTCGACGATGTTTTCCGCCGGGCAGTTTTCATCCGAGCAGGATTTCAGGATGTCGCCATCCACCCCGGCGGTGCCGAATTCATTGACCAGTACGGCAAGGCGTTTGCCTTGCGGATTGGACATCAAATGGCGGATCAGCGTGGTTTTACCCGCGCCCAGAAAGCCGGTGACGACAGTGACGGGGATTTTTGACAGATCGGACATGGTTACTCCTGCGGGGGAATGCGGGCGATGGATTGTTTGCGAAAGATTTCGGGCCGTTCGCGCCAGGGCACGATCCCGTCCTGCGAAGCGGCATAGGCGCTGACACCGTCGATGATGTCTTGGGCGTGCTGGTCTGGGTCCATGTCGCCATACACATAGGTCCAGCGCGCCGGACCACCGCTAAGCGCAATCGAACAGCCGCGGGTGCAGGCGGACAGGCACTCAACAGGTTTTACGGTCACGTTGTCGGGCAGACCGCTTGCCTGCAGAGCGTCCAACAGGCGGTTGCCGGGGCGCGGCTCTTCGGCCACAGGTTCCCCACCGGCAATCCGGCGGCAGGTCGTACAGACAGTTAGCGTTACCTTGGCCATGCAGCCGATCCCTTGCTTTGGCTTAGGGGGGCTGGACATCGGGCATGCATCAGATGGCATCCTCCGAACCCGGCCGCGACACACCCCGATCGCCCGTTCAAATCCGTGTGTTGGCAGGTCTCCCGGCTTGCGGATATCAGGGCGGTTGCCCCGGCGGTCTGCCCATCTTCCCGGCGCAACAGAGCCAGTGATCAGGCGACCTTTCCGGTCACGGTCGCGGGGGCGGCTGCGTTTCAACCCGGTCCCGTTTGGGGCCAAAGGCCTATCGCATTCCCTCTTCGCCTGTCCTAAGACAGGAACCAACGCGCCTTCCAGTGCGGCAAAACCACGTGCCTTGTCAAGCAAAGGAACCGGACGATGACCGAAGATACGACCAATGAAGAAGCCCGCCACGCCGCAAAAATGGCGAAAAAGAAGGCCGCGCGCGATCGGATGATGGAGCGCAAGGAGGGCGAGAAAGGTCTGGTTATCGTCCACACCGGCGCGGGCAAAGGGAAATCTTCGTCCGGGTTCGGGATGATTCTGCGGTGCGTCGCCCATGAAATGCCTTGTGCCGTCGTGCAGTTTATCAAGGGAGCGTGGGACACGGGTGAACGCCGCCTGCTCGAGGGCAATTTCAGCGATCTTTGTCAGTTCCACGCCATGGGCGAGGGCTTTACATGGGAAACTCAGGACAAGGCGCGTGACATCGCAATGGCCGAAAAGGGCTGGGCCAAGGCCAAAGAGCTGATCCGCGATCCTGAAATTCGCATGGTGTTGCTGGACGAGATCAACATCGCCCTGCGCTATGATTATCTGGACATCACAGAGGTTGTCGACTTTCTTCAAAACGAAAAGCCTGAGATGACCCATGTGGTCCTGACTGGGCGCAATGCCAAGGAAGAGCTGATCGAGATTGCTGATCTGGTGACCGAGATGAAGCTGATCAAGCACCCGTTTCGATCCGGCATCAAAGGGCAAGCCGGGGTGGAGTTTTAATCCAGCGCATCCTTTAGTCTTGCCCATTCAGCGGGCGTACCAGGCAGGCCCAGCCGGATCAGGCTGGGTGACCAGGGGAAGATGCGGCTCCAGATGTGGGACTTGGCCAAGCGGTCTTGCGCGGCTTCGGCGTTTGGCGTGGCATAGAGCCTGAAAAGCTCGCCGCCCCCCGCGCTGTCCCATCCCGCGCCTGCCGCGATGACGTCGATCCGAGGGACTTCCGAGCGCAGGCGCGCCGTTGTTTGGGCGGCCCATTGCGTGTCGGCCAGCGCTTTCAGGCCAATTTCAATGGCTGCGCCCGAGATCGGCCACGGTCCGGCGGCCTCGGCCAGTTTGGCGATGTCGTCACCGTGGCCCAGCACAAACCCCAGGCGCAGTCCGGCAAGCCCGTAGAATTTGCCGAAGGATCGCAACACCAAAAGCCCCGGTTTATCGGCTGCAATCGATGCGACTGATAGATCGGGGCGCGGGTCGGCGAAGCTTTCGTCCACCACCAGCAGTCCGACTTTATCCCGAAGGGCTTTCAGTTGAGCGGCGGAAAAGGTTTGACCATCCGGGTTGTTCGGGTTCACCACCACCGCCAGATCCGCGCCATGTAGGTCCTTAAGCGTCGGAACGTCCTGCACCGTCCATCCTCCAGCCCTCAGGCTGGCGGCGTGTTCGTTGTAGGTTGGCGCCAACACGCGGGCCTCGCCCGGAATGCGCAGCTGCGGGATCAGCTGGATCGCGCCTTGCGCCCCGGCCAGCGGCAAGATCGGTGCCTGGGTGCGATAGGCCCGCGCGGCCGCGTCACACAGGGCGGCGATTTCCGCCTTGGTGGGCAGGTTTTGCCAACGCGCGGGCGGAATATCGGGCATGGGATAGGGCACCCGATTGATCCCGGTTGAAAGGTCGATCCAATCGCTGGGATCGCCGCCAAAGCGGGCCATCGCCCCGTCCAGATTTCCACCGTGATCGCGCATGTATGCCCCCTTAGATCAGGGCCAATATCCCCAGACAGGCGGCCAGCGCAACCATTGCGCGCAGGTAAAGGCGCAATCCGCGGTGCAGATCGCTGGGGCTTGGGTCGGGCGCAGCGCCATTCACCCATGGCTCGGAGAGGACGGTGTCGCCATAGCTGCGCGGGCCTGACAAGCGCAGGTTCAGCGCACCTGCCAAGGCGGCCTCGGGCCAGCCGGCATTGGGCGATCGGTGCTGGCTGGCGTCTTTCGCCATCTGCCGCAGGGCAGATATTGGCCGTGCCGAGGTCAGCGCGAACAACACCCCCGTCAGACGGGCGGGGATCAGGTTGACCACATCATCCAATCGCGCGGCGAATTTTCCGAAATACTCGTAGCGGTCATTGCGATGCCCGATCATCGAGTCCAACGTGTTGATTGCCTTATAGGCGGCGATGCCGGGCAAGCCAAAGACCAGCCCCCAGAACAGCGGCGCGACAATCCCGTCGCTGGTGTTCTCGGCCAAGCTTTCTAACGCCGCGCGGGCGACGGCGGGTTCGTCCAGCTGCGACGGGTCGCGTCCAACGATCATCGACACCGCGAAGCGCGCGGCAGCCAGATCACCTTGGGCCAGAGGTCGCGCGACAGCGGAAACATGGCTGTGCATGGAGCGCGCCGCGACCAGCGGCCAAGCCAGCACCCCGGCCAAGATGGCTCCCTCCCATCCGGACGGGACCAGACCCACAATCAAGATGGCGGGTATCGTGGCGCAAGCGATCGTAAGTAGGCTGGTCAGCGCCCCCATGATAAGGCGACGTTTGGCTGAGCCGTCATTCAACCGGGTTTCAAGTGCGCCGATCACCCGTCCCAGCCAGGTTACGGGATGGCCGATGCGTTTGAACAGGCCGTCGGGCCAGCCAATCAGCGCATCCAGTACCAACGCCACAAGCATTGCCAGCGCACCGGTCATCTGGTGCTCCCGGCGCGAAACTGTACAACCTGCCGAAACCCACTTTGGCGCAGCGCTGATTTGGCTGATGGCGGCACGGTGCCCGGCGCAAAGATCAATCCGCGCGCTGACCCGGTATGCGCGATGACATGGCCTAAAGCCCCAAGTCGTTTCGCCAAGCTTTCGGTCGGGTCTTGCGCTGGACCGCGCAGGGCCAGATTGCGCTGGGCGGACAGGCTGGCGACCTGCGCAAGTGTTTCAAGGTCGGGCGCGCGCTGCCAACGGGCCACAAGGTCCGATACATCGGCAAAGTTATGATCGACCGGTCGGGTGCGCCGGGGCGGACCAAAGAAACCACCAACCACATCGAACCGGGGCAGGGGCGGCAGTTGGGCCAGAACCTGCGCTCGACGCGAGGCCCAAAGCACACGTTCGGGCCGGGGCAACATAAGCGGATCGCTGGCGCCCTCCGTCGCGATACAGGCTTGCGCGATCTCTTTGGCCGTCACATCCCGACAAGCCAGATGCGCCAGAGCAACCAGAGCGGCGGTTGAGGCCCCGGCGCCGCCACCGGCAGGCATTTGCGCGTGCAGACGAAACCGTCCAAATGCGCCGTTCAGACCTGTCAGAAATGTGCGCGCCTGTGCCGGAGTGATAAGCCGCTGTTGACTGAACAGGCGCAGGTGGCGATCGGGTTGGAACTGCGCCGTCACACAGAGGTCGGGGCACGGCAGTGTCAGCAACGCAACGGGGCCATTTTCTCCGATGCGGCCCTGGATCAGCTCTCCGAAATGGCCGGCGATACGGGCGGTCAGGGGGCTGTTGCGCACTGGTTTACCCCCCCGATGACAAACTGGCCGCCGGGCAGAAGGGTTATCCGCGTGACAGACAGTGGTTTCACATCGAACGACAAAGCGGGTGCAACCGTACCAATTGCCAGCGCCAAAGCGGCGCGCACCGTGCCGGCATGGGCGACAATGGTCGCCGGGCCTCGCAATGCGATATCGTTCAAGATAGGGGATATGCGGGCGCAAATATCGGCAAAACTTTCCCCTTCAGGCGGGCGGTGTTCGGCCAACAGTTCACCGCTTAACGGGCCAATATCTGGGATGTCTCCAAAGGGCAGACCCTCCCATGCGCCAAAGCTTTGCTCCCACAGGTCCGCATGTGTCTCGGGTGTCAGGCCGGGCCAGAGCTGTGCGCTGGTTTGCAAGCACCTTTGGGCCGGGCTAGCGATCAAGCGCTCGGGCCTAGAAAGCATCGCACGCAGCGCGTCAAACCCCGCCTTGTTGCTGCAATCAGCGGGCAGATCGCGACGGCCATAAACGCGGCCATCGCCCTGCACCGGGGCGTGCCGTATCAGCGTCAACTCCGCGCCGGGCTGTGCCTGCATAGCCGAATTACCCCTTCCACACGACGCCCATATCTGCTTTTTCTGCGCCTCATGAGCAAGGTGATTTTATACACAGGGGGGGCGCGTTCCGGCAAAAGCACTCTGGCCGAGCGGCATACATTGTCGCTGGGATCGCCTGCCGTTTACGTTGCCACAGCCGAGGTGAGGGACGCCGAGATGGGCGCCCGTGTGGCCTTGCACCAAGCACGACGCGGCGCTGAATGGAACGATGTTCAGGAACCATTTAACCTGTTGCAAATATTGCAAGAAACAGATGGTCAAGGCCCGCGTCTGGTGGATTGCCTAACCCTGTGGCTGAGCAACATGATGCTCGCTGAAATGGACTGGGAGGCCCAGGTGAACGCCTTGGCGCTGGCCTTGCCAGAACTCATAGACCCGGTGGTGCTCGTGACCAATGAAGTGGGCGCAGGAATCGTCCCTGAAAACGCGCTGGCACGGCGCTACCGCGACGCCTCGGGGCTGATGAATCAGATGATCGCCGCCCAGGCCGACGAAGTTTACATGGCCGTCTGTGGCCTGCCGATGAAGGTAAAACCGAATGACTGAGACTTCTTTCACACTGACCGCGTTGCGCGATTTGACCACGATCAGCGCAAGCCTGCCCGCGGCAGACACCGCCGCCGGACAGGCCGCCCAAGACCGACAGAACCAGTTGACCAAACCGCCGGGAAGTCTGGGGCGGCTTGAGGAACTGGCTGCGTTCATGGCGACGTGGCAGGGGGTGGATTGCCCCAAGATTGACACCGCGCAGGCCGTCGTTTTTGCCGGCAATCATGGTATTTGCGCGCAGGGCGTGAACCCCTATCCGCAAGAGGTTACCGCCCAGATGGTGGCGAACTTTGAAGCCGGTGGCGCGGCGATCAACCAATTATGTGCCGTAAATGGCGCACAGCTGTCGGTCGTTGCGCTGGATCTGGACCGCCCCACTGCCGATTTCACCCAAGGTCCTGCCATGAGCGAGGCCGAAACGTTAGAGGCCATGGCGCGTGGCGCTCAGGCCGTGGATGGGTCTGCGGATATCTTGGTGCTGGGTGAGATGGGCATTGGAAACTCTACCATCGCGGCCGCGCTGGCGTGTGCAACATTTGGTGGGGGGGCTGCCAAATGGGTCGGTCCCGGCACCGGGTCGGATGCACAGGGTGTCGCACGTAAGGTTGATGCGATTGAACGCGGTCTGGCCAAGCACGATGCGCTGAAAGGAAATTTCCCCGCCTTTTTGGCGGCTTTGGGAGGACGCGAACAGGCTGCGATATGCGGAGCGGTTCTGGCCGCGCGGGCCAAACGCATTCCGGTAATTCTGGATGGGTTTATCTGTACCGCGGCGGTCGCCCCCCTGTTTGGTGCGGACCCTGCTCTTTTGGATCATTGCCTTGTCGGTCATGCCAGTGCTGAACCGGGTCATCGCTTATTGCTTGATGCTATGGGCAAAGAGCCGGTGCTGTCGTTTGATATGCGGTTGGGCGAAGGTTCTGGCGCGGCATTGGCGCTGGGCATTTTGCGTTCGGCTCTGGCGTGCCACAATGGCATGGCCACCTTTGCCGAGGCCGGAGTTTCCGACGCATGAACCTGACTGCCCGCTGGTCTGAATTGCGCATCGCTTTGATGCTGCTGACCCGGCTTCCGGCGGGGCGGATCAAGGGGCAGGTACCCTCTATGGCGCAAAGCGTATGGGCGTGGCCCATTGTCGGGGCCGTGGTCGGCGGGCTGGCTGCGCTGACCTATGGCGCGGCTTTCGCCGTTGGGTTTGGACCGGTTTTGGCGGCGATGTTGTCATTAACGGTGGGCCTGTTTGTCACGGGCGCGATGCATGAAGACGGCCTTGCTGATCTTGCTGACGGTTTTGGCGGCGGACAGAGCCGTCATCGCAAGCTAGAGATCATGCGTGACAGCCGGATCGGGACCTATGGGGTTGCCGCGCTGATACTATCCATTCTGTTGCGTGTTGCCGCCATCGAAAGCGTGGCCAACCCCATAGTTGTTCTGCCCGCAATGATCACCCTTGCTGTCATCAGCCGCACGATGATGGCGCTTTGGCTATATGCCTTGCCGCCTGCCCGCACGGATGGTTTGGGTCACGGCGCCGCGCGCCCCGCCCCGCTGGCGGTCGCTGCTGCACTTACACTGGCTGGGATGCTGTCTGTGCTGCTGCTGCCCTTCGGCACCGGCTTGGGCGTGGTTGTCGCAACGGTTTTGGGGAGCGGACTAGTTGCAATGACTGCCATGCGCCAGATCGGCGGCCAGACCGGGGATGTGATGGGGGGCGCCCAACAAATCGGCGAAATCAGCGGCTGGCTGGCGTTGGTGATTCTGATTGAGATCTAACGAATGTCCTTTGTATCAAAGGCATAGCCCTCAATAAGTAAATTAGATTTATTTAATATTGACATAGTTCCCCGAAAGGGAGAATGTGTGGGCCGCATCCGTTTTAGGTCAGTCAAATCGGTCATGGACAACGCTAAAAATCAAGATCCCCCGCGCGAGGCGGCGGCGCACGGTGACGCCGTGCGCGGCTCAAACCAGAGCGGAATGCGCGCCCATAACGAGCGTCTTGTTCTGACGCTTGTGCGTCAGATGGGGCCGCTGCCCAAGGCCGAGATTGCCCGGATGACAGGCCTGTCGGCCCAGACCGTATCGGTGATCATGCGCGCGCTTGAAGCGGATGGTCTGCTTGAAAAAGGCGCTCCGATCCGGGGTAAGGTTGGGCAACCCTCGGTGCCAATGGGGCTAGTGGCTCAGGGCGCTTATTTCTTGGGGCTGAAGATTGGAAGACGCAGTCTGGAAATGATCCTTGTGGATTTTCTGGGCCGTGTTCAGGGGCGCGCGCAGACTTCGCATCGTTTTCCCGAACCTGATGCCGTTGTGCGTTTTGCTGAAAAAGCCATGACACAGCTGCTGGGTAAACTGCCTGTGCAGCATCGCAAACGGCTGGCGGGGCTGGGCATTGCCATGCCCTATCGGCTGTGGGAATGGGCCGATGCACTAAAGGTTGACCCTGCTCAGATGGCCGCATGGCAAGACCGCGATGTCGCCGTAGAAATCGCGCAGAGACTGGAAGTTCCTGTCTATTTGCAAAATGATGCGTCGGCTGCCTGCGGTGCAGAGCTGGTCTTTGGTGATCAGGACAAACCACGTAATTTTCTCTATTTCTTCGTAGGCTTTTTTGTCGGCGGCGGACTGGTGTTGGACAACGCACTTTACACCGGGCGCACGGGCAATGCTGCGGCGCTAGGATCGGCTCCTGTTCCGTCAGGCGATGGTCAGATGCGACAGCTTGTCGATCTGGCCTCGCTGGCGACGCTGGAAAAGGCGCTGCTGAACGAGGGCGGAAACAGCGATCAAATCTGGGGGGATAGCCAAGAATGGACTGTTCCCGCGCATTTGCTGGAGCACTGGCTGGACGGGGCAGCACAGGGGCTGGCCCATGTGATTGCCGGTTCTGTTTGTTTGATCGAATTCGATTGCGTTGTGATTGACGGCTGGATGCCGGATCACCTGCGTGAGGCGCTTGTCGCGCGCACTGTTGCGCAACTTAAACGCAGCGCGTTACCCGGAATTGATGTTCCCGATATACGCGTAGGTACCATTGGCAGCGATGCGCGCGCTTTGGGTGCCGCAAGCTTGCCGTTGTCGAACCGGTTTCTGGTCGACCGAAATGCACTCTGGAAAGGTTAAGACGATGATCCTTTGCTGTGGCGAAGCGCTGATAGATATGATCCCCGCCCCCACGGACAGCGGTCGCGATGGGTTCGTGCCGCATTCCGGCGGGGCGATTTTCAACACAGCGATTGCGCTTGGCCGACTGCGCGTGCGGACCGGGATGCTGACGGGTCTGTCGCGTGACATGTTTGGGGCGCAACTGGCGGATGCGCTAGCTGCTAGCCACGTGGATACTTCCCATATTATCACCACGGATCGTCCAACGACCCTGGCTTTCGTGAAGCTAACAGATGGCCACGCGACCTATTCATTCTATGACGAAAACACCGCCGGGCGGATGCTGGCACCCGACGACATGCCTGCATTGCCCGACGATATTTCAACGCTTTATTTTGGGGGCATCAGTTTGGCATGCGAGCCGGGGGCAGATGCCTATGCCGCGCTCCTGGCCCGCGAGGGCAAAGACCGGGCTGTGATGATTGATCCCAACATTCGACCCAGTTTCATCAAGGATGAAGCGCGGTATCGCGCGCGGCTAGAGGCGATGATTGCCCGGTCCGACATCCTGAAAATCTCGGACGAAGATCTGAACTGGATTCTGCCAGCACCGGATTCGTTAGAGTCGAAAGTGCGCAAGATGCTCACCATGGGGCCGGCGTTGATTATCCTGACCAAAGGCGGTGAAGGGGCGACCGCCGTACTGGCGGATGGGGCCGAAGTTTCGGTGCCCGCGCAAAGGGTCGAGGTGGTCGATACAGTCGGCGCTGGCGATACTTTCAACGCGGGTGTTCTGGCAAAGCTTTCGCAGATTGGCGCGCTGACCAAATCCGGCCTTCGCCAGATTTCACCAGACATGGTTGCCGAGGCGTTGGAATTTGGTGCGCGCGTAGCGGCGGTGACGGTTTCGCGCGCCGGAGCCAACCCACCCTGGGCCGAAGAGCTGTAGTTAAGACTGCCAATACTCCGAAAAGCGGCATCATGTGCACCGTTGCTTGGCCGTGCCTAAGTGTCTGCGCCTGCCTGCATTCTTTCGTTGAGCACACATCGGACGACGCGTCGCACTCTATGGTTTTTACAAATAGAAGGCGATGACGTAGGCTTTTGCCAAGAACAGGTGCGCGCGATTGAAATAGGAGACAACGTGGCTCAGGAAGCGGCCAACTTCGGAGAAGAGGCGTGGGTTGATGTGCTTGAGGCCGTCGACAAGACTTATGCTGAGCTTGTGGATTACCAGGAGCAGCTGGAAGCCCGCAACACAGAGCTGATGCAGCTGCGCTCTTTTCTGTCGTCGGTCATGACCTCGATCAGTGATTTCCTGATCGTCACGGGAAAAGACTGCCGGATCACCGATGCCAGTGCGTCCTTTTGTGCCGCAGTTGGGGTTGCCAAAGAGGATTTGATCGGGCGCGATATCGGGGCCTTTCTGTCCGACAGTCATCGCGCAAATTTGCTGGATACGATCCATCTGACATTTAGCATGAAAACCGGTGCAACGCTTGAGGCCGATCTGATCACGCGAGACGGGCCTGACCCAGTTGAATTTAAAGTCGCACCACGACTGGACAAACGCCGCCGGGCCACGGGGGTGGTTCTGACCGGACGCACACTGGGTGAATTGCGGCGTGCATTTTCCGAATTGGAACACAGCCACGAAGAACTGAAACACGCGCAGGGCCAGCTGGTGCGCAACGAAAAGCTTGCGTCGCTGGGTCGTTTGTTGGCGGGTGTCGCGCATGAACTGAACAACCCCATCAGCTTTGTCTATGCCAACACTCATGTGTTGGAAAAGTATCTTGATCGGTTCGAAACCTATTTCGAACAGGTGCAGGCCGGGGCGTCGCGCACGGACCTGATTGAACTGCGCCAGGAACTGAAACTGGATCGCGATCTCAAGAACCTGCGCATCGCGATTGAGGGCGCGCGCGATGGCTCGGAGCGGGTGCGCAGCATCGTAGAAGATCTGCGTCGTCTGTCGGCGGATGGGTCGGGAGAGTTCAGCCAGTTTGACCTGTCAGAAACCGCGCGCATCGCCGCCAATTGGGTGAAGCGCGGTACCAAGTCCGCCTATGAAATTACCTATCGGGGCGAAGAGAATTGCATGGCCTATGGGCGGCCCGGTCATATCCAGCAGGTTGTAATGAACCTTGTTCAAAATGCCGTCGATGCATTGGCCGGTGTTGAAGATGCCGCAATTTGCCTTGATCTTTCGCAGGTTGGGGACCGTGCTGTTTTGACGGTTTGCGACAATGGGCCTGGCGTTCCCGAGGATATCAGCACAACCATTTTTGATCCTTTCTTCACGACTAAACAGGTCGGGGATGGAACCGGGCTGGGTTTGTCGATTTCGCACAAGATTGCAGAAGAGCACGGGGGCTCTCTGAGCTTGGTCGCGAAAGAAGGCAAAGGGGCCTGTTTCCGTTTGGAGCTGCCCACAGGAGAGCCGACATGAACATTCTATGGCTACAGTCTGCGGGCTGCGGGGGTTGCACGATGTCAACGCTCTGCGCAGAAAGCCCTAACGTGCTTGAACTGCTGGAAGGCGCGGGCATTTCCTTTCTGTGGCATCCTTCGCTAAGCCTTGAAACCGGGGCCGAGGTGCGCCGGTTGCTGCAACGGATCGAAAGCGGTGAGCAGGAATTGGATGTCCTTTGCATCGAAGGCTCGATTGTGCGCGGGCCCAATGGCACAGGCAAATACCACATGTTGGCAGGGACTGGCCGTTCGATGCTGGACTGGACGCAAAGCCTTGCCCCCAAAGCCCGCCACGTGGTGGCCGTCGGTACCTGCGCGACCTATGGGGGGGTGACCTCATCGGGGGAGAACCCGTCAGATGCCACCGGGGTCCAGTATGAAGGCTCTCACCGTGGCGCTGCTTTGGCTGCCGATTTTACCAGTAAGTCGGGCCTGCCTGTTGTCAATATCGCGGGCTGCCCAACCCACCCTGATTGGGTGACGGAAACCTTGCTGTTGCTGGCGGCGGATGAACTTAGCCTGGACTCTCTGGATGGCTTTGGGCGCCCACGGTTCTATGCGGATCATCTGGTTCATCACGCCTGCCCAAAGAACGAGTTCTACGAATACAAGGCCAGCGCGACCAAACTGTCAGAGATCGGCTGCATGATGGAACATCTTGGCTGCATCGGTACGCAGGCTGTCGGAGATTGCAATATCCGCACCTGGAATGGCGAAGGCAGCTGCACCCGTGCGGGGTATCCATGCATCAATTGCACCGCGCCGGAGTTCGAAGAACCGGGGCACCGTTTCACCGAAACCCCCAAGTTCGCGGGCATCCCTGTGGGGTTGCCGTCGGATATGCCCAAAGCATGGTTTATGGCGCTGGCCAGCCTGTCCAAAGCCGCAACGCCACGGCGGATCGGGGTTAATGCCACCTCGGACCGCGTGACTGTACCCCCAAGCCTGAAAGTCCCAAAATCATGAGCGATACCTCTTTGATCGTCGGTCCGTTCAACCGGGTTGAGGGGGATCTGGAAATCCGCCTTGATGTGGCGGATGGCCGGGTCACGGCCGCCTATGCCAACTCGCCGTTGTTTCGGGGGTTTGAACGTATTCTGCTGGGCAAGCCCCCGACCGAAGCATTGACCATCACACCGCGTATTTGCGGCATCTGCTCGATAAGCCAGTCCGTTGCAGCAGCGCGGGCCTTGGCGGATGCCGCGGGGGTGACACCTTCGGTCGAAGGGGAAAAGATCGCCGTTTTGATGCACGCGGTCGAAAACCTCGCCGATCACATTACCCATTTCCATCTGTTCTTCATGCCGGATTTCACCCGCCCCATCTATCAGGGGCGCGGCTGGTACAATAAAGCCGTGGAACGGTTTACTGCGATGCAAGGCTCGGGTTTGCGCGCGGCCACTGATGCGCGTGCGCGGTTGTTTCACATCGTTGGCCTGCTGGGGGGCAAGTGGCCACACACATTGGCCATTCAGCCAGGCGGTGCCACCAAAGCGCCCACCAGCCGTGATAAAATCCGTATTGCGACGGATCTGAAAACTTTTCGCAGGTATCTTGAAACACAGCTGTTTGGCGCGCCGCTGGAGGCATTCGTAAACCTGTCGACTGTCGCCGAACTGGACAGCTGGGCCACCGGTGACGTCGGCTTGTTTTTGCAAATCGCCAACGATCTTGGCCTGAACGAAGCTGGGCGCGGAGAGGGGCGCTATTTGTCGTTCGGAGCCTACCCAAGTGCTTCGGGGCCGATGTTCAAGCAGGGAACCTGGGCGAACGGGGCACGAGGCGACTTTGATCCGGCGTTGATCCGCGAAGACCTGAGCCATGCCTGGATGCTGGGCGATACGGCGCATCCAACCCGGGGCCAGACCCTGCCTGACGAGGACATGGGCGAAGACGGATATAGCTGGTGCAAGGCCCCTCGTTTGAATGATGAGGTTTTCGAAACCGGTGCTTTGGCCCGACAGATCGTTGATGGTCATCCGCTGGCCGTCGCCTTGGCCCAAGAGGCCAGCGTGCGGGCGCGTATCTTTGGCCGCGTACTCGAAGTTGCACGTACCCAGATCGCGCTGGAACGCCATGTTGCGCAAATCGATCCCAGCCAAAGTTTCATGGAGCCGGTTGTGATTCCCGACGATGGCGAAGGCAGCGGTTTGGTCGAGGCCGCCCGAGGCGCTTTGGGGCACTGGGTGCAGTTCAGGGGCGGAGAGATCACCTCGTACCAGATCATCGCGCCCACGACGTGGAACTTTAGCCCGCGTGATTCAAATGGCGTGCCCGGCCCTGTGGAGGCCGCGTTGGTCGGCGCGCCTGTGGGTGAAGGCGAAGATACGCCCATAAGCGTGCAGCATATCGTACGCAGCTTTGACCCGTGCATGGTTTGCACTGTGCACTAACTGGCATGGAACACGGGCAACGAATACGAGTCCGCGGACAGGTGCAGGGCGTGGGGTTCAGGCCTTTCGTCTGGCAGCTGGCGCAACGATTTGGGTTGCGTGGCCACGTTCTGAACGACCCAGAAGGCGTCTTGATCCTTGCGGTTGGCGAGGCACTGCCGGCCTTCCAAAAGGCGTTGCGCGCCGAAGCCCCGCCTTTGGCTCGGATTGACCAGATCGAAGCCGAAGCGGTGCAAATTGAACCGGGCGATGGGTTTGAAATTGTTGCTTCGCAAGGGGCTGGGGCCGAAACGCGGGTCACGCCTGATGCGGCCACATGCCCGGATTGCCTGTCGGACATTCGCGACCCATCTAATCGGCGATACGGCTATGCCTTTGCCAATTGCACCCATTGCGGCCCACGGTTCACCATTCTGCGCGCGCTGCCCTATGACCGTGCTCAAACCACCATGGCGCCGTTTGACATGTGCGATGCGTGTCGCGACGAATATGAAAATCCTGCCGACCGCCGATTTCATGCCCAACCCGTTGCCTGTGCCGACTGTGGTCCTCGGGTGTGGCTGGAACCTGATGGCGGTGATCCCATTGCCGGGGCCGCCGCGCGTCTGGCGCAGGGCGAGGTTCTGGCGATCAAAGGATTGGGCGGGTTTCATCTGGCCTGTGATGCGACGAATGCGCAAGCCGTTGATACATTGCGCAAGCGCAAACACCGCCCGGCCAAGCCATTTGCCCTGATGGCGCGGTTGGGTACCATCCGCCAGTACGCGCAGGTCTCTCCTGAAGAAGAGGCCTTGCTTCAGGACGCTGCCGCTCCGATTGTCCTGCTAGACAAGGGGGGCGCGGCGCTGCCTGAAACGGTTGCGCCGGGTCAGGCCAGCCTTGGATGGATGCTGCCGTACACGCCGGTGCATCACCTGTTGCTGGATGCTCTTGACCGCCCCTTGGTGATGACCAGCGGCAACCTGTCGGGTGAGCCGCAAGTCATAGGGAACGAAGAGGCGCGCCAGAAACTGTCTGGCTTTGCAGACGCCTATCTGATGCATGATCGTGATATTGCCCGCCGTTTGGATGATAGCGTTGAACGGATCACACCGCACGGTCCGATGATCCTTCGTCGCGCCCGTGGGCGGGTGCCGGGAACGCTGCCCTTACCTGAAGGGTTTGAAGACGCGCCTCAGGTCGTCGCCTATGGCGGGCAGATGAAATCGGCGATCTGCCTGATCAAAAACGGGCAGGCGCTGTTGGGCCATCATCTGGGTGAACTGGACGAGGCGCTCACCTATGACGCTTTTTTGCAGGCAGATGCCGACTATGCAGATCTGTTTGACCATAGCCCGCGGATGGTGGCCTGTGATCTGCACCCGGATTTCCGCGCCTCGCAACATGCGCGCAGCAAGGGATTGCCGGTGATCGAGGTGCAACATCACCATGCCCATCTGGCCGCCTGTTTGGCCGAAAACGGCTGGCCATTGGATGGCGGTCCGGTGGCTGGGATCATTCTGGATGGGATCGGTCTGGGCGATGATGGCACGGTTTGGGGCGGTGAGATTTTGTTGGGGGATTATCGCGGCTACACACGGCAGGCATGGCTGAAACCCGCGCCAATGATCGGCGGTGATCGCGCCTCGGCCGAGCCGTGGCGCAACGCTTTGGTGCGGCTCGATCAAGCGGGCCTTTCAGATCGGGCAGATGCGCTGTTTGGTGACAAGCCATTGCAGATCGCGCGTCAAGCCGCAGCCAAAGGCGTGAACGCGCCGCTGTCTTCCAGCGCGGGTCGGTTGTTCGATGCCGTGGCTGCGCTCTGCGGGCTTTGCCCGGATCGCCAGAGCTTCGAAGGCGAGGCCGCGATGCGGCTAGAGGCCTTGGGGCAGGGCACCCAACACGCAGGTTATGATTTCACCGTCGACGGGTCGTGCATTGACCCCGCGCCGATGATCCGTGCGATGTGCGCGGACCTTGATGCCGGGGCGAAGGTCGCGCAGGTTTCAGCCGCATTTCATACGGGCCTGGCCCGGGCCTTTGCCGCCCCCGCCAAGGCGCTGATCGAAAGCGGTGCGGCGCGGGCCGTGGCACTGTCGGGTGGGTGTTTTCAGAACGCACGCCTTCTGGCCGAAGTGGTGGACCAGCTGCCTGATGTGCCGGTTCTGCTGCACACCCACACCCCTGCCAACGATGGCGGGCTGGCTTTGGGACAAGCCGTGATCGCGGCGGCCCTGGCCCGGTAAGCGGCTGACCGGCAGGTTGAAAACCCGGTTATCGCCCTCTCAGCTGCAGATGCGGAAATCTGTGCGACAATCTTCATAAGTACCTGATTAAAATCACATTAATTAATTCCACCCGACGCTCGGCTTTCTTTTTTACTGCCCCGCCCCAACCCGTCATTTTGAAGCTGAGGGAATGTATGCATTTGCATTCCGACAGAATCAGACGCGCTAGGGAGGGCCAGCTTTGAGCCAGATAGAAACCTTTTACGACGTCATGCGGCGACAGGGGATTACCCGACGCAGCTTCATGAAGTACTGCTCGCTGACGGCAGCGGCGCTGGGCCTGTCGCCCAGTTTTGTGCCTAAGATTGCTCATGCAATGGAAACCAAGCCCCGTACGCCAGTGATCTGGGTGCACGGGCTGGAATGCACCTGCTGTTCCGAAAGCTTCATCCGCTCGGCCCACCCGCTTGCCAAGGATGTGGTGTTGTCGATGATCTCGTTGGATTACGACGACACGCTGATGGCCGCTGCTGGCCACGCCGCCGAAGCCGCCTTTGAGGAAACAATCCAGAAGTACAAAGGCAACTACATTCTGGCGGTCGAAGGCAACCCGCCGCTGAATGAAGACGGCATGTTCTGTATCTCGGGTGGTAAACCCTTTGTCGAGAAGCTGAAACACGCCGCCAAGGATGCTAAAGCTGTGATCAGCTGGGGCGCTTGTGCGTCTTATGGTTGTGTACAGGCCGCCAAGCCGAACCCGACGCAGGCAACACCGGTTCACAAGGTGATCACCGATAAGCCAATCATCAAAGTGCCCGGTTGCCCGCCGATCGCCGAGGTTATGACCGGCGTGATCACCTATATGCTGACCTTTGATCGCATGCCCGAGCTGGACCGTCAGGGTCGCCCAGCCATGTTCTATGGCCAGCGTATCCACGACAAATGCTATCGCCGCCCGCATTTTGATGCCGGTCAGTTTGTCGAAGCCTGGGACGATGAAAACGCCCGCAAAGGTTACTGCCTGTACAAAATGGGCTGTAAGGGTCCGACCACCTATAACGCGTGTTCAACCATGCGTTGGAACGACGGTGTCAGCTTTCCGATCCAATCGGGCCACGGCTGTATTGGCTGTTCCGAAGACGGATTCTGGGATCAGGGCAGCTTCTATGATCGCGTGACCGATCTGACCCAGTTTGGTGTTGAAGCCAACGCCGACAAGATTGGCCTGACCGCCGCAGGTGCCGTCGGTGCAGGTGTTGCAGCCCACGCGGCAATCACCGCGCTGAAGGCAGCGCAGAAGAAAACTCAATCCACGAAAGAGGAGGCCTGATAGATGGTAACGACTCCGAACGGTTTCGACCTCGACAATACCGGCCGCCGCATCGTGGTGGACCCGGTCACCCGGATCGAAGGCCACATGCGTTGCGAAGTAAACGTGGACGATGAAGGTGTGATCCGTAACGCCGTTTCCACGGGCACAATGTGGCGTGGTCTGGAGGTGATCCTGAAAGGCCGTGATCCCCGCGATGCTTGGGCTTTCACCGAACGCATCTGCGGTGTTTGCACCGGCACCCACGCTCTGACCTCGGTTCGTGCGGTGGAAGATGCGCTTGGGATCACCATCCCCGACAACGCCAACTCCATCCGCAACATGATGCAGCTGAACCTGGAAATCCACGACCACGTCGTGCACTTCTATCACCTGCATGCACTGGATTGGGTGAACCCGATCAACGCGCTGCGCGCTGATCCCAAGGCGACGTCAGAACTGCAACAAGCGGTATCGCCGGCACACCCGCTGTCTTCGCCCGGCTATTTCCGGGACGTGCAGAACCGCCTGAAGAAGTTCGTCGAAAGTGGCCAGCTGGGCCTGTTCAAGAACGGCTATTGGGACAACCCGGCCTATAAACTGCCTCCCGAGGCAGACCTGATGGCCACCACCCACTATTTGGAAGCGTTGGACCTGCAAAAAGAGATCGTGAAAGTTCACACGATCTTTGGCGGTAAGAACCCGCACCCCAACTGGCTGGTGGGCGGCGTTCCGTGCCCGATCAACATGCACTCCACCGGTGCCGTCGGTGCCATCAACATGGAGCGTCTGAACCTTGTCAGCTCGATCATCGACAAGTGTGACGAGTTCAACCGGAATGTGTATATCCCGGACGTCAAAGCCATCGGTGGGTTCTACCGCAACTGGCTCTATGGGGGCGGTCTGTCTTCGAAAGCCTGCCTGGCCTATGGGGACATTCCCGAGAACCCGAATGACTTCTCGCCCGAGCAGCTGTATCTGCCGCGTGGCGCGATCATTAACGGAAACCTGAACGAAGTTCATGACGTTGATCCGCGCGACCCAGAACAGGTGCAAGAGTTCGTCGATCACTCGTGGTATTCTTACGGTGAATCCGGCAAAGGCCTGCACCCTTGGGATGGTGTGACCGAACCCAACTATGAGCTGGGTCCGAATGCCAAAGGCACCAAGACCAACATCAAACAGTTGGATGAAGAGGGCAAATATTCGTGGATCAAAGCGCCGCGCTGGCGCGGCAATGCCATGGAAGTTGGCCCGCTGGCCCGCTACATCGTGGGCTATGCCAAGGGTCACGAGGACATCAAAGATCAGGTCGACGGCTTCCTGCGCGACATGGATCTGCCGGTGGATGCGCTGTTCTCGACCTTGGGTCGCACTGCGGCGCGGGCGCTGGAATCTGAATATTGTGGACGCTTGCAGAAGTACTTCTTCAACAAGCTGATGACCAATATCAAAAACGGCGACGAAAGCACCGCGAACATCGAAAAGTGGGATCCCAGCACCTGGCCCAAAGAGGCCAAAGGCGTTGGCATGACCGAGGCCCCGCGTGGGGCGTTGGGCCACTGGATCAAGATCAAGGATGGCCGGATTGAGAACTACCAATGTGTGGTTCCCACCACCTGGAACGGCTCTCCGCGTGATACGCAGGGCAACATTGGCGCGTTTGAGGCAAGCTTGATGAACACTCCGATGGAGCGTCCTGATGAGCCGGTCGAGATTTTGCGTACCCTGCACAGTTTCGACCCTTGTCTGGCGTGTTCGACCCACGTGATGTCGCCCGATGGCGAAGAACTGACCGAAGTCAAAGTGCGTTAAGGAGGAAACGACATGAAGAAACTACTTATCGCTTATTTTGCTACTGCCACTGCGGCTCTGGCCCATCCGGGCCATGACGCGGCCGTTGTTGAAGGTCAGGCCCATTGGCTGACGCAACCCGACCACATTGTTGTGGTCGGTCTGTCAGCGGCGTTGGTATCGCTGGCGGGGATTCGTTGGTCGGTGCGCCGGATGCGCGCCCTGCGCGAGTAAGGAGGGTGCCATGAGCGACCAAGTCACTTCTGCCCCCTCTGCCGATCCCTCGGATGCGCCTCAGGTCCTGACCGGTGACGCAACCGCCGAAGATCTCGGGTCTCTGCGTCGTCGCACCTCGGTCTACGTATACGAAGCCCCTGTGCGGCTTTGGCACTGGATTAACGCGGCTGCTATTCTGGTCCTGTGTATCACAGGGTGGTTCATCGGCTCTCCGCCGCCATCCATGCAGATCGCCGAGGCAACACATCAGTTTGTGTTCGGCTACATCCGATTTGCCCACTTCGCGGCGGGAATGATCCTGACCGTTGGGTTCTTCGGGCGCATGTACTGGGCTTTGGTGGGCAATCATCACTCGAAGCAGCTGTTCATGTTGCCCCTGTGGGACAAACACTGGTGGAGCGAGGTGTTCTTTGAACTGCGCTGGTATCTGTTCATGGAGTCCGAGCCCAAGAAATACGTGGGCCATAACCCCTTGGCGCAGGCGGCGATGTTCATTGCCATGACGCTGGGCCTGCCGTTCATGATCCTGACTGGCTTTGCGCTCTACTCGGAAGGCGCGGGACAGGGCAGTTTCTATGACACGATGTTTGGCTGGGTGCTGACCTGGGTGGGCAACAGTCAGGCGGTACACTCCCTGCATCATATCGGGATGTGGGTGATCGTGCTGTTCATGATCGTGCACATCTATCTGGCGATCCGCGAGGACATCATGAGCCGTCAGTCGATGGTATCGACGATGATTTCCGGGCACCGGAGCTTCAAAGACGACCGGCCCGATTAAGCGACAGTCAGTACGAATCGAAAGGGCGGAGCTGGGCTCCGCCCTTTTTTATTGGAAGAAAAGATTACGATTGTTCGAAAAACCGGATACTAATTAACCGTGCGACAAGTTGTTCATAGGGCTGAAATTCGTTAATTATTGTTAAAATACTGGGACTTGCACGGTATACAGCGGAATGCGGTTAAAGTGGTTTTGTGGCCGCCTCCTGCAGATTAGCTTCCAAAGATAGAAAAAATGGAAAGTAAGCAGCCAGCTTTTTAGGTTTGGGAGGGCCGGAAAATGCCAGCGCAAGTGCTCATATTAGGAATTGGGAACGTCCTGTGGGCGGATGAAGGTTTCGGCGTTCGTTGCGTCGAGACAATGGCCTCCAAATATGCCTTCGACGACAACGTACGCCTTTTGGATGGCGGCACGCAGGGTCTCTATCTGCTGCCGTTTCTGGAAGAAGCCGATACGCTGATCGTCTTTGATGCAGTGGACTACGGGCTAGAACCCGGCACCATGAAAATCGTCGAAAACGAAGACGTGCCCCAGTTCATGGGCGCGAAGAAAATGAGCCTGCATCAGACGGGCTTTCAGGACGTCATCGCCACCGCACAGTTGATGGGCTATTGCCCCGAAACCCTCCTGTTGATCGGCTGCCAACCTGTCGAGTTGGAAGATTACGGCGGGGGGCTGCGGGATACCGTGGCTGCGCAGATTGATCCCGCGATCCAGATTGCGATGGATCATCTTAAGCGCTGGGGCATCGAAGCGCGTCCCGGCCAAAGCGACCAGAGCCTGCTGGCTGATGCCTCGATCCTGCGGGATGCCTACGAAGAGGGGCGCCCTGACGCCGATGCGGCCTGCCGCACCGGGGATGATCGTTTCTTTCCGGTGGCTGACTGATGTGTGTTGGGGTTCCTATGCAGATCTTGTCGGTGGATGGGATCGCGGCGCAGGCGACCGATGGGCGCGAAGAAGCGCAGATTGATCTTTCGCTTACCGGCCCGGTGCCGGTCGGCGATTGGGTCTTGACCTTTCTGGGAGCCGCGCGCGAGGTGATCACCGCGGACGAGGCGCAGAAGATTTCAGCCGCACTGGATGGGCTTCGCTCACTTATGGCGGGCGGTGATCTGGGCGACGCATTCGCAGACTTAGAGGGGCGCGGCCCCAGCTTGCCGCCGCATCTTCAGGCGGCGCAGGCCAAAGGCAAATCGGTGGCATGACAGGAGGAAACGCGCATGACCCATCCGTTGATTGACAGGCTGAGCTCAGAGATGGGCTGGCAGGACCTGAATGATCGAGACGCGCTGGACGCGTTTATCCAACAACCCGGCGCCCATGCGCTTTTCGTGCCAGGCGACCCCAAGCGCAATCTGGAAACAGCGGATGTGGCGGTGATCCTGCCCGAGCTGAAGATGGCCTTTCAGGGCCAGTTCGATTGTGCCGTCGTTGGCGATGATATCGAGACAGAGCTGCGTCAGGAAACCAAGGTTCTGAAAACGCCCAGCCTGATTTTTTACCGTGACGGTCAGATGATCGGCAACATCCCCAAGGTACGGGATTGGGATGAATACATGGTGCGGATCGCTCAGATTCTCGCCCAGCCGGTCGCGGCAGAATAGGGAGAATAAAGATGGTCGGAAGCTTTCATATACCGCCAGTGGGCTATGGTCCCGGCTCGCAGCCTGAGGATACGGGCGACAAGCTGGAATACATGCAGATGCCGCAGGATATGCGGTCCTACACCACCCACATCCCCGAGATTGAGGCCGACGAAAACTATGCGCCGGCTCTGACAGTGCTGCGTGACATCGCGAAGGCATCCGACAAAGTCGGGCGCGGGGCCGAAAACGTTAAGTTTGATCTGTCTGGTTTGGACAAACCCAATCGCGCCCTCATCGCCGAGACAATGGGCGAGGGCGAAGTGTCCGTGAAAATCCACGATGTGCCTGCCGTCGCGGCGCAAGAAAGCGTCTTCGCTGGCATTTGGGTTCTGCGCGGCGCCAACATTGATGTGATCGAGGTTGGCCCGGTGCCGCAGGGTGCGCTGGACCGCGCCTTTGTGCCACGCAAGGAAGGCAAGGGTACCAAAGCGCCGAAGGTGCCCGGTGTGGTGAACGCCCCTCCGATTTATGTGGAACTGGCTGATAAGTCCGCCGGGTTCTCGTCCGATGACGAAGCGCATGTCGTGAACCTGACATTGCTGCCCCATACCGAACAGGATTTGGAGTGGCTGGACGCCGCAATGGGGAAAGGCGCGGTCGATATTCTTTCACGCGGTTACGGCAACTGCCGCGTCTCGGCGACGGCTTTGCCGCATATCTGGCGGGTACAGTTCTTTAATTCGATGGACACGTTGATCCTGGACACGTTCGAAGTGACCTCCATGCCCGAAGTCGCCATTGCAGCGCCTGAAGATCTGGTGGACAGCGGCGAACGTCTGGTCGAAGTGCTGGAGGCGATCCGATGAGCGGCTTTGAAGGATCCTTCCTGGGGGCGAATGACAAGATCAGCACCCAGGCCATCATGGAATGCAAAATCTGCTGGACGCCCTATGACCCAGCCGAAGGCGATGACACCCGGCAAGTGCTGCCCGGAACGCCGTTCATTGCATTGCCCGAAGATTGGAAATGCCCCAACTGCGACGCACCCAAGGAGCAGTTCCTGGTGTCCGAGGATCCCGGTTCTGATGCCGCGCGCGATGCCGATATGCTGGATCAGAAAACCAAGTTGCTGGTCGCGGACTTCACCGAGGTCTGGCACAGCAAGATGCGCGATGTCCCGATGGTCAATAAGGTTTTGCATGTGCAGGCAGTGGGCTGGAAGATCCATGAAGGTCGCCCGCTTGGCGTTTTGATTTCTCCTTGGTTCATGAACCTGATCCAGTTGCCCACCGAAGGCGAGGATTGGTCCGAACTGGTGGCGGGCGCGAAGGAAGTGATCAGCTTTGGCTCGGGCGACTATGAGTTCATCCACAATGCGCGGGACATGACTGGCGGTTACAAAGCCTGCTCGTTGTTTTCGCCAATGGGCGAATTCAAAACCCAAAAGCAGGCCGTCGAAGTGGCCGAAGCGATCATGGTTGCCTTGTTCCAAGAAGAGCATCGCGCGGAAACGGATCGCTCTGCGGATATCCGAGCAAGTCGCGAGGCCGAACTGGCCGCGATCGAAGAGGCTAAGCAAGCCGAAGCCGAGGCCCAGGCTGAACAGCCCGAAATTCCGCTGGCTCCGACCCGCCGTCAGGTTTTGACGGCTGGCATATCTGGCGACGTGGCAGAATAATGCTGGATCGCGCTCATATCAAACTGTCCCCCCGGGTGGTGCCTGCGCCCCCGGTGGAACAGTTTGTCTTGGGCCGATCCGTTGAAGACGCTGCCGAGCTGTTGCCGCGTATCTTTAACCTGTGTCGTGCTGCCCAGATGGTGGCTGCACGTCTGTCGTTCGGCTTGGCGTTGCCCAATGGCTGGAAGCAGGACCTGTGTCGCGACATTGCACGCGATCATGCATTGAAGCTGGCAGTGATGCTGCCTGCGAAGTTGGGAATGGCGCCACTGGCCCTCCCTCCCGGCAATCAGCATCTCTCTAAACCAACCCTAGGCGCGATTTTCCCAAAATCCGGCGCGGCGTTCGAAGATTATTTGAAGACGGAGCAAGGCATTGCCCCGTATTTGCGCGCTGTCGACCAGATTTTCGCGCCCGGCGAGGCGGTGACCGACACTCTTCCGACGGTCACCGCCGTCTCCGCCGAAAGGCTCGCACCTGTCGAAAACTCTCTTGCGGCGCGGCATCTGGATCATCCTGTACTGCAATACCTCGAGGTCACGCGCGGGCGCGGCCCACTGTGGCGGCTGGCAGCGCGGGCATTGGATTTGCAAGCTGTCGAGCAAGGCGCTTTGGCTGACCCTTTGGTTGTGAATGGCGCTGTTTTAGTGCCCGCAGCGCGTGGACTCTATGCTGTACGGGCCGAAGTGCAGGCTGGCAGAGTCACCGCGTTTCGCCGCTTCACACCGACCGACCATCTGCTGGCGCCGGGGGGAATTCTGGCGCAGTCATTGGCCCGTTTGCCCGCGGAAAAACACTCGCATGCGCCGCTTTTGCTGGACATTCTGGACCCATGTGTTCCCGTATCTTTGCAGGAGGGCGCACAAGATGCATGAGATGTCGCTATGCGAAGGAATCCGTCAGGTGATCGAGGATCAGTCCCGCGCCCATAATGTGCGCGCGGTCAAACGGGTCCGGATCGAGATCGGCCAGTTCTCAGGCGTTGAGAAACCGGCGCTGGAATTTGCCTTTGATGTGGTCATGCGTGGATCGGTTGCAGAAGGTGCAGCGCTCGAGATGATCGACCTGCCCGGCAAGGCCATGTGCTATGACTGTATGAAAGAAGTCGAAATCGACGACCGGCTTGCGCCCTGCCCGGACTGCGGCGGCGGCAAGCTGATGCCTGTCTCGGGCGATGAAATGAGGATCAAGGACTTGGAGGTGGTGTGATGTGTACCGTTTGTGGATGTGGAACAGCCAGTGTGGAAGGGCATGAGCATTCTCATGACCACGACCACCATCATCACCCCGAAGGCGGAGATCTGCATTTCGGCCATGGCCCTGCCGGGGTCGAAGTGCCGGGGATGAGTCAGGACCGATTGATCGAGATTGAAACCGACATTCTGGCCAAGAATGATCGTTATGCGGATGCCAACCGGGCTACGTTGACCGCTCTGGGAGCCTTCGCCGTGAACATGGTGTCTTCGCCCGGTTCTGGCAAAACGACCTTGTTGTGCAAAACCATCGAGGCATTGGGCGATCAGCCTTTGGCCGTGATCGAAGGGGATCAGCAAACTGCCAATGATGCCGACCGTATCCGTGCCACCGGAGCGGTTGCGGTGCAGGTGAACACCGGTAAGGGCTGCCATCTGGACGGTCACATGGTGGGCCACGCGATGGAACATCTGGATCTGGCTGAACACTCGATCTTGTTCATCGAAAACGTTGGCAATCTTGTCTGTCCTGCCGCGTTTGATCTGGGCGAAGATTGCAAGGTTGCGATCCTCAGTGTGACCGAAGGTGAAGACAAGCCGTTGAAATACCCAGATATGTTTACCGCCTCGCGGTTGGCATTGTTGAACAAGGTCGATCTGGCACCTCATTGCGACGTTGATCTGGACCTGTACGAAAAGAACCTGCGCCGCGTGAACCCGGGGATTGAGGTCATTCGTGTCTCGGCCCGCACTGGCGAGGGCATGGAAAACTGGCTCAATTGGTTGCGCAGTTCGTTGCAGCGCAAACAAGGCAGCCTGGCAGCGGAGTAACCCATGACCGAGGCGCTTCCTACAATCCTGTTGGTCGATGACGAGGAGCATTCCTTGGCGTCGATGCGCATGGCGCTTGAGGATGAATTCGAGTGCCTGACCGCACCGAATGCCGAGGTTGCCATGCAATACATGGAAGAGAACTTTGTTCAGGCGATCTTTTGCGATCAGCGCATGCCGGGGCGTTCAGGTGTCGAATTCCTGACCGAGGTGCGCGACCGCTGGCCTGATACTGTCCGCATCATCATCACGGGCTATACTGAAACCAATGATATCATCGCCGCCATCAACGAGGCCGGGATTTATCAGTTTCTGACCAAGCCATGGCATCCCGATCATCTGGTTATGAGCGCCAAGAATGCCACTGATCTGTTTCGTCTGACCCGCGAACACGATCAGATGGCGCTGGAAATGCGTTTCCTGACGCGCACGGTCGAAAGCAAGGTCGAAGAACAGCGCAAAACGCTGCGCGAAGGACTTGGGTTTGAAAATGTCCTGCGGGCGCCCAACTCTCCGCTGAACAGCGTTGTGGCGCAGGCGCGGCAGTTTGCCAGCTTCGATGTTGCCGTGCTGATCCAGGGTGAAGCGGGCACCGACAAATCCGCTCTGGCCCGCGCGATGCACTACAGCTCATTGCGGTCTGATCGGCGATACGTCGAGGTCAACTGCTCGGGCGTGGATGACGATCTGCTGGAAATCGAACTTTTCGGGGCCAAGCGCGGATCGGTTCAGGGGCGCCAGACGCAAAAGGTTGGAGTGCTGCGCAAAGCCGACAAAGGCACGGTGTTTCTGCGCGGTGTGGCCGACCTGTCGCCTCGGATGCAACGCGTGATGGCGCGTTTTGCGACCGAAGGCACCTTTCGCCCGATCGGCGCGAGCGAACTGGAAACCAGCGATGTGCGCCTGATGGCCTCGGCCCATTCCGATCTGTCGGTGGATGTTGCCGAAGGTCGGTTTCGGTCTGATCTGTACTATGCCCTTAGCAAAACTACACTGACCACGCCGCCGCTACGGGCGCGCAAGGATGATCTGTCGGTTCTGGCGCAGAACTTCCTGTTTGATGCGGCGGCCAAACACGGCAAGCCGATCCATGGATTGTCCGATGACGCGCTGCGTTTTCTGGCGCGCTATGACTGGCCCGGCAACCTGCGCGAGCTGGAAAATGAAATGGTCCGCATGCTGATCTTCTCGCAAGACAGCATTCTGGGCCCAGAATTGATCAGTCGCCACATCCTGCAAGCCAACCCGCAAACACCAGGGGACAATGCCGTGGATCAGGTGCTGGTGTCAGACGGGACGTTGAAAGAGCGGGTCGAGCAGATCGAAATGCGCATTCTGCGCGAAACCCTGACTCGTTTGAAATGGAACAAAAGCCGCGCAGCAAATGAGCTGGGGCTAAGCCGCGTGGGCCTGCGGGCCAAGATTGACCGCTATGGGATTGCTGAAACCGGCAAAACCGACAGCCCCGAACCTGAGGAGGATTAACCCATGTGCCTAGGAATACCGGGCCAGATTGTCGCCGTCACAGACGCTGACCGAATGATGGCAATGGCCGAAGTGTCGGGGGTGCGCCGCGAGGTCAACGTTGCCCCGATTGCACAGGGTCCCCTGGAAGGGGTGATCGGAAAGTGGGCTTTGATCCATGTCGGGTTCGCCATGAGCGAAATCGACGAGGAAGAAGCCGCGAAAACGCTTGAGGCCCTGCGCGGTCTGGGTGAAGCGCAGGAAACCCTCGAGGCCATGGCCGCAGGCGACGCTGCATTGGAGGGCACAGCATGAAATACGCAGATGAATTTCGCGATCCTATCGCGGCCCGCGCGGTTTTGGATGAAATCGCCAAAGTGGTGGATCAGATCGGCGCTACCGCCGAAAAACCTGTGCACATCATGGAAATCTGTGGTGGCCACACCCATGCGATCTTTCGCTATGGCCTTGATAAGCTGACCCCCGAAGGGATCGAGTTTATTCACGGTCCCGGCTGCCCGGTTTGTGTTTTGCCCATGAGCCGCGTTGATGAGTGCGTCGAACTGGCCGAACGGCCCGAAGTGATCTTTACCACCTTCGGCGATGCCATGCGTGTGCCCGGCACCCGCAAGTCATTGATGCAAGCCAAAGCCGACGGCGCTGACATTCGGATGGTTTACTCCCCGCTGGATGCCTTGGAAATCGCCCGCCGCAACCCCGACCGTGAGGTGGTGTTCTTTGGGCTGGGCTTTGAAACCACCACGCCTTCAACCGCGCTGTCGATTCAGCAAGCCGCGCGCGAAGGGCTTGAGAATTTCACCGTCTTTTGCAACCACATCACTGTGCCGCCGCCCATCAAGGCACTGTTGGACGATCCGCATATGGTGTTGGACGGCTTTGTCGGCCCGGGGCATGTGTCGATGGTCATCGGCGTGCACCCCTATGATTTCATTGCCGAAGATTACGGTAAGCCCTTGGTCGTGGCCGGGTTTGAACCGCTCGACCTTTTGCAATCCGTGCTGATGGTGCTGGAGCAAATCCGCGATGGCCGGGCCGAGATTGAAAACCAGTATGCCCGCGTTGTGCCCGAGAACGGAAATCCGGTGTCCATCGCCGCGATCAAAGATGTCTACGAAGAACGTCCCAGCTTTGAATGGCGCGGATTGGGCGAGATCGACGCCAGCGGATTGCGTATTCGTCCTGCCTATGCCGCCTTTGACGCCGAGGCCAAGTTTGGCATCGGCTATGGCGCCGGCGCGCGGAGTGTACAAGAGCCCGAAGGCTGTGCCTGTGGCGCTGTGATGACCGGGCGGATCAAACCCGTTCAGTGTGAACAGTTTGGCAAGGGCTGCACGCCTGAAATGCCGCTGGGCGCGCTTATGGTCAGCTCGGAAGGGGCCTGCGCGGCCTATTACCAATATGGCGGTGCCCGCGCTGTTGAACCGGCGGAATAGGAGGCGGCGATGAACATGATGCCCCCGAAAATGCGTGATCAGGTTGTGACACTGGCCCATGGCGGCGGTGGCAAGGCCATGCGTGAGCTGATTGAATCGGTGTTCACCCAAGCCTTTCAGCCGGACGCCATGGAAGATCAGGCCCGTCTGATGGATGCGGCGCTTCAAGAAACCGGTGCGCGTCTGGCTTTCACCACCGACAGTTTCGTGGTGGATCCGGTCGAGTTTCCCGGTGGCGACATCGGCAAGATTGCCGTCTGTGGCACGGTGAATGATCTGGCCGTGGGCGGGGCAAAGCCCTTGTGGCTTTCAGCCGCGTTTATCATCGAAGAGGGCACCGAAATTGCCCTGCTTCGCCGTATCGTGGCCTCGATGGTGGCCGAAGCCGAACGCGCCGGGGTCCGGATTGTGACAGGCGACACCAAGGTCGTTGGGCGTGGCATGGCCGACAAGGTTTTCATCACTACATCCGGGGTTGGTGTAATTGGCCCTGACCGCAATCTGCGGGCTGAGAACGTGCGAAATGGCGATGTGGTACTGGTCAACGGCAAGCTGGGAGACCACGGTGCCGCGATCCTTGCCGCACGCGGCGACATGGCCCTGTCAAGCGAAGTGACCTCGGATTGTGCCGGGCTTGGTCATCTGATGGAGTCGGTTTTGCAGGCTGCGCCTGACACCCGTGCGGCACGAGATGCCACACGCGGTGGGGTGGCCTCGGTATTGAATGAGGTCGCCGAAGCTGCGGGGTGTTCGATCGAGATTGATGAAACCCAACTTCCGCTGCGCTCCGAGGTGAAGGGCATGTGCGAGATTTTGGGTCTTGATCCACTGTATCTTGCCAATGAGGGCACTTTGGTTCTGTTCGTACCTGCTGATCAGGCGGAGGCAGCGCTGGCGGCGATGCGCGCCTTGCCCGAGGGGCGCGAAGCCACGTCGATTGGCAGAGTCGGCGACGCCATGCCGGGCCGTGTCACCATGCGCACGCTGTTTGGCGGCGCACGGATCGTCGACATGCTGGTCGGAGAGCAGCTGCCCCGAATTTGTTAGGAATCGCCAGAACCTTGAGGGCTAGTTGGTGCAACTGCTTTTCTGGCGAGTTCCATAAAGAGGGCGCGCTCTTTCGCATTGAGCCCCGGTAGGATTTCGTCCTGTAGCGCCTGCACCGTGGGGAAGATGTCTTCAAACAACGTCTGGCCCGCATTACTTAGATGTAGGACGCGCGCCCTGCGGTCCTGCGTGCTGACTTGGCGTGTGACGTACCCTTTCTTCAAAAGGCGGTCGATCACGCCGCCGATTGTCGCCCGATCATAGGCGATCTTGGCGGCGACTCCGGCTTGGTCGATACCCGGATTTGCAGCGATTGCATCCATGGCGGCGAACTGAACAGGGGTCAGATCAAGCCCAGACTGTTGCATGTGCTGTGCGAAGACATGTGTTGAAATCTGGTTCAACCGCCGAATCAAGTGCCCGGCCATTTTGTAGACCATCATCTGCGATTTTCCTTTGCACGACTTACGCCTAATCCTCTGAATAGAAATAATATATCTGGATATAATTTGTACACATATTTATTTGTTGACGGATAATAGTAAGTATAGATACTAAATTGCAGGCGACGCTGGAACTGGCTGTGCGCGACCAATGGGAGGGTGAGGATGCAGTTTTACGTAGATGGGTTTCGAGGCGGCGATCCTGACGTCAAAGGTGCCGCGCCTTGCCGCAGGGATCGCAGCCCACATGCACCGCTGCCTGAAAAAGTAGACGTATTGATTGCCGGGACCGGACCCGCGGGGCTGTGCCTTGCCGCGCAGCTTTCCCAGTTCCCAGAGATCGAAACAATGATCATCGAACGTAGCCCCGGCAACATCGAAAAGGGCAAGGCCGACGGGATCAATACCCGCACAATGGAGATGTTTCAGGCCTTTGGCTTTGCCGATAAGGTCAAGCGTGAAACCTATTGGGTGAACCAGACCAGTTTCTGGATGCCCGACCCGGAAAACCCAGCGCATATCAAACGTATCGGCAGGGTTCAGGATGTGACTGACGATTCCTCGGAAATGCCTCACATCCTGATCAACCAGGCCCGGCTGCACCAGCTGTTTCTGGACGTGATGAAAAACGCCCCCGCCCGGCTGGAACCTGATTACAGCTGGTCGGTGCGTGATCTGACAATTGATCCGACGACCGATGACCATCCTGTGACTGTCACGCTTGAAGATACCGGTGTGAATTGGGGGGAGACGGTCACCGTGCGCGCCAACTATGTGGTTGGGTGCGATGGCGCGCGTTCCAATGTGCGTAAAGCGATTGGGGGCAAGCTTGAGGGGGACGCCGCGCATCAGGCCTGGGGCGTGATGGATATTCTGGCCAATACTGACTTCCCGGATGTGCGCCAGAAATGCCTGATCACATCTGCACAGGAAGGCAACGTACTGATCCTGCCGCGCGAAGGCGGGTATCTGTTCAGGATGTATGTCGAGTTGGACAAGCTGAACGCCGATGAACGCGTCGCCAATCGTAATTTGACGCAGGAAGACATGATCGCGGCTGCCAACCGAATAATGCAGCCCTATACGATCGACGTGAAAGAGGTCGTCTGGTGGTCGATCTATGAAATCGGGCACCGGATGACGGATCGGTTTGATGACGTCCCGCCGGGCGAAGACCGTAATCCGCGCGTCTTTACCGCGGGCGACGCCTGCCACACGCATAGCCCCAAAGCGGGGCAGGGGATGAACGTTTCTATGCAGGACACGTTTAACCTTGGCTGGAAGTTGGCCCATGTCATTCAGGGTAAGGCAGATGCGAGCCTGCTGCGCAGCTACTCTGCCGAGCGCTGGGTCGAGGCCAAACGTCTGGTCGATACAGATCATGAATGGGCCCGCATCATGTCGATGCCTCCGGGCGAGTCTGACCTGGACAAGGAGGATGAGCCGCGCTTTGTGCGCCAGTTCAAAGACAACCTGGAATTCACCGGTGGCTTGGCGGTCAAGTATGATGAATCTGCTCTGATCGCCGCACCAAAGCATCAGGGTTTGGCCCGCGGGCAGGAAGTCGGTCGCCGCTTTCATTCAGCACCTGTGGTGCGTGTTTCGGACGCGATGCAGATGCAGCTTGGCCATATTGCCGAAGCCGATGGAAGATGGCGGATATATGCTTTTGCTGGACGCAACGATAATGGTTTGTCTGGGGGTGGAATTCACACATTGGCTGAATGGCTTCGAACTGATGCCGGTTCCCCTTTGGTAAAATACACGCGCAAGGATGAAGACATCGACGCGGTGATTGATGTGCGGGCCGTGTTCCAGCAGACGTTCGATGCTCTGAACTATGAACACATGCCATCGCTTCTGAAGCCCGCGAAAGGCAAGCTCGGCCTGCAAGACCACGAAAAGGTGTTCTGCGTTGACCATAAGGGGCTGGGTGACATTTTCGATATGCGAGGAATTGATCGGGAAACAGGGTGCGTGATTGTCGTGCGGCCGGATCAATACGTGTCAAACGTGCTGCCGCTAGACGATGTTCGCGGGTTGGCCACGTTTTTCGACGGGATACTTGTGCCCACCAGCGCACGATGACCCGATCCGCTCAGGTTTCTTGGCCATATGGACAACTAAATGTCGAAAAAACTCATTTTACTTTCACAATATGATGAAGCAGTCTGGCAGGTGGGAGAATAGATGCGTTTTGAGATCCATCCAGGAGCAAGACACCTAAGTTGTTGAAGACACTTAAGGATAAAGTGTTGAAACGATTTAGTTATGGCGCATAATTATTATGGGGAGAAGCCGGAAGAGCTAAGAAAAGCCCGTCCGGGGGATCAATCAGGGAGGAACCGATGACCCATTTTCGTAGAACTATCCTAAAGACCGCTGGCGCGGCTGTCGTCTCGGCGCTGACGTTTGGCGCGGCATCGACCAGCGCATTGGCTGCAGACGTCACCTTGCGCATGCACCAGTTTTTGCCGGCCCAAGCGAGTGTGCCCAAGAACATTCTGGACGTGTGGGCTGACAAGATCGAGGCCGAGTCCGGTGGACGGATTGAAATCCAACGCTTTCCAGCCATGCAGTTGGGCGGCAAGCCGCCACAGCTGATCGATCAGGCCATTGACGGTGTTGCAGACATCATCTGGACTGTGTCCGGCTATACCCCCGGCCGCTTCCCGCGGACCGAGGTGTTCGAGCTGCCCTTTACCATGACCAATGCCGAGGCTGTTTCGCGGGCCTATTGGGATTTGGCGCAAGAGACGATGATTGACGATGACTTCAAGCAGTTCAAAGTGCTTGGCTTGTGGGTGCATGGCCCGGGTCTTATCCACTCCAAAAAGCCTGTTGAAAGTATTGGGGATCTGAACGGTGTGAAGCTTCGTGCTCCGACCCGTGTGACCAACTCTTTGTTCAGCTCGCTGGGGGCGACCCCGGTGGGGATGCCCGTGCCCGCCGTGCCCGAGGCCCTGTCAAAAGGTGTGATCGATGCGACGGTCATTCCGTGGGAAGTCACCGGCGCCCTGAAAGTGTCCGAGCTGGTCAAAAACCACACCACCTTTGGGGACGACTCTTTGTACACGACGACGTTTATCTTTGCGATGAACAAAGAGCGTTGGGATGCGCTGCCTGACGATCTGAAGGCGATCATTGATGCAAACTCGGGCGCTGAATTCTCGGCCTTTGCCGGCAAGCAGATGCAGATGGATGATGACGGCCCACGCCAACTTGCCGTGGATCTGGGCAACAACATCATCACGCTGTCACCAGATCAGGTCGCAGAGTGGAAGACCGCCGCACAAGCCACCACCGAAGCCTGGGTCGCCGAGATGGACGAGAAGGGCAAAGACGGAACCGGTCTGCGTGCCCGCGCGCTTGAGCTGATCGAACAGTATACAGCCAACTAAGCAAACAGTTTCCCGGGCGTCTCGGCGCCCGGGGGCAACCATTGGGGGATGAGCAATGCTTCGAGTAATGGAACGCCTTGCAAGGTTTATGGCTATTGTCGGCGGGCTGGTGTTGACGTTTCTGGTTTTGCTGACCTGTGTCAGTGTGTTGGGCCGTGGCCTGAATACGTTCGGTCACTCAGATCTGCTGAATTACGTGTCCAAAAGCTTGGCTGACGCTTTGATCGCGACGGGCGTTTCCCCGGTCAACGGTGACTTTGAAATCGTCGAAGCTGGCGTGGCCTTTGCGATCTTTTCGTTCCTTCCGATCTGTCAGCTGTATAGCGCCCACGCCACGGTTGACGTTTTCACCAATTTCCTGCCGCGCAAACTAAACAGGCTGCTGATCGTGTTTTGGGAGATCGTTTTGACCGCCGTGATCCTGCTAATTACGTGGCGCTTATATGCAGGGATGCAAAGCAAAATGGCCAATGGTGAAATCACATTTCTTCTGCAGTTTCCGGTCTGGTGGGCCTATGCCGCCAGCTTCGCCGCAGCCTTGGTGGCTTCGGTTGTCGGTATCTACTGCGCAATCGCGCGTGTCGCTGAGCTGATATCGGGCCGCGCCTACATGCCCCACTCTGAGGAGGCAGTGCATTGAGCATGCTTGAACTGGGCTACGCGTCCTTTCCCATCCTTTTGCTGATGATCTTCCTGCGTGCGCCGATTGGCCTTGCCATGATGCTATGCGGTATCGGGGGGCTTTATTTCGCCATGGGCGGCAGCAACATGTTCATGGCCAAATTGAAAAGCGAAACCTATTCGACTTTTTCCAGCTATTCGCTGACGATTATTCCGATGTTTCTGCTGATGGGCCAGTTTGCCACGCTGTCGGGTATGTCCAAAGCGCTATTCAATGCGGCAGAAAGCTGGTTGGGCCATCGGCGCGGTGGGGTGGCAATGGCTGCTGTCGGATCCTGCGCCGGGTTTGGTGCGATCTGCGGATCGTCGCTGGCCACCGCCGCAACGATGAGCCGCGTCGCCTTGCCCGAACTGCGCAGATATGGCTATTCCGGTGGGTTTTCGACCGCGACGCTGGCCGCAGGCGGAACGCTGGGTATCTTGATCCCGCCTTCGGTGATCCTTGTGATCTATGCCATTCTGACCGAACAAAACATCGCCAAGCTGTTCCTCGCAGCTTTCATTCCGGGTATTCTGGCGGCGCTTGGCTATATCATCACCATTTCGCTCTACGTCCGTCGCCATCCTGACGCTGCGGGCACGCGCGCGCCGGTACCATACCCTGAACGTATCCGCGCCCTATTGGATGTTTGGCCTGTGCTTCTTGTGTTCGGGCTGGTCGTCGGCGGCATATATCTGGGTTGGTTCACCCCAACTGAGGGCGCGGCTGTCGGTGCTGCGGGTACCGGCCTGATTGCGCTGGTGTCCGGCAACCTGACCTGGAAAGTCTTTGTCGACAGTATACTGGCCACCGCCCACAGCACCGCGATGATCTTTTTCATTGTTCTGGGAGCGGGCATGTACAATGGCTTTTTGGCGCTTAGCCAGGTCCCGCAGGAGCTGTCCGGTTGGGTGATCGGGCAAGGGTTCAGTCCGTGGACTGTGCTTATGTTGATCCTGGTGTTTTACCTGATCTTTGGCTGCCTGATGGACAGCTTGTCGATGATCCTGCTGACCATTCCGATCTTCTTCCCGGTCATCAGTGCACTTGATTTCGGGATGTCACCCGAACATGTCGCGATCTGGTTTGGCATCCTTGTGCTGATCGTGGTCGAAGTCGGGTTGATCACGCCGCCAGTGGGGATGAATCTATTCATCATCAACGCGATGGATCGCAGCACGCCGATGGTCCAGACCTACAAAGCCGTCATGTGGTTTGTGGCGTCTGATCTGGTGCGCGTGGTCATCCTGGTGCTGTTCCCGGCAATCACACTGTTCCTGATACCCTGACAACAATAGCGAAGCGCCCGTATGGCACTTCGTATAGGTAAATAGATATGACGCATAACAATAATTCAGAAACACGAATGGAACCTACGACATGCAGATAGGCGGACAGATTGCCGTTGTGACGGGCGGAGGAAGCGGATTGGGCGCGGCCACGGCGCGCCATCTGGCGGCAAAGGGCGCGCGTGTTGCCATCCTTGATTTCGATCTTGAACGCGCAAAAACGGTCGCACACGAGCTGGACGGCATCGCGGTTCAGGCCGATGTCAGCGACGAGGCAGGGGTCAACGCTGCCTTGGAAAAGGTTGAAACCGCACTGGGAGCGGCGCCCCGGATTGCAATCAACTGTGCCGGCGTCGGCATGGCGGCCCGGATCGTTGGGCGCGAGGGCAAGCTTTCTTTCGATGTCTTTGAAAAGACGCTGCGCGTTAATTTGTTTGGCACGTACAACGTCATGAGCCATGCCGCGCGGCGGATGGCGGAACTTGATCCGCTGGAACATGGCGAACGCGGGGTCATCGTGAACACTGCATCGGTTGCGTGGCAGGACGGCCAGTTGGGCCAAGCTGCCTATGCCGCGTCCAAAGGTGCGATTGCCTCGATGTGTTTGCCCGCCGCGCGTGAATTCGCGCAGTTCGGCATTCGCGTGATGTCCATCGCGCCGGGCTTGTTTCGCACCCCCATGATGGAGGGCCTGCCCGAAGAGGTCGCGACACAGATCACCGCCAACATCCCGTTTCCGTCACGTCTTGGCGAACCCGAAGAATTCGCGCTGTTAGCAGAGCAGATCGTGACCAACCCATTCCTTAACGGAACAACCATCCGGCTGGACGGCGCAGTGCGCCTGCCGCCGCGCTAAACAGGAGCTGACACATGAAAGCCCCCATTCTTGATATCCAGGTTGACGGCAACATCGCGACCCTGACCATGAGCCGCCCTGGCAAACGTAACGCCATGTGCGAAGAGCTGCTTGAGGCGCTGGAGGCCTTTTACTTTGCCCCGCCAAAAGATGTGCGCGTTGTGGTGCTGACCGGGGTCGAGGGACATTTTTGCTCGGGCCTTGATCTGTCTGAACATGTCCATCGTTCGGCTGAAGAAAACCTGTATCACTCGCGTCACTGGCATCGGGTGATGGAACAGATCCAGTTTGGCGGGCTGATCACGGTTTCGGCAATGTTTGGCGCGGTAATTGGGGGCGGGCTGGAGCTTGCAGCTGCGACCCATGTTCGGATTGCTGAACCATCCACCATTTTTCAACTGCCAGAAGGGCGGCGGGGTATTTTCGTGGGTGGCGGGGCCACGGCGCGTGTCGGCCGGTTGCTTGGGCCGGATCGCATGACCGAGATGATGCTGACAGGGCGCAAGTATTCAGCCGACGAAGGCCTGGCCCTTGGGCTGGCGCATTACTCTGTTGAGGATGGAGAAGCCCAGACTCTGGCGCAGACCCTTGCCGGGAAAATCTCCCGCAACGCGCCCATGTCAAACTATCTGATGGTGCAGTCGATTTCGCGGATCAGTGACATGTCACAGGCGGACGGTCTTTATACTGAATCCCTTGCGGCGGCATTGTCCCAGACCACCCCGGACGCCGAGGAAGGGTTGAAGGCTTTCCTTGAAAAACGCGCCCCGAAATTCCGGTGATACAATGCCAAATCAAAAGCATAAACAGATGCCACAATCAGACGTGATCCATGCCGGCGATGCCACCTTGCGCAATTTCGTGGGCTATCGGATGAAGCGGGCTTTCAACGTTGTGCAGGCCGACCTGACCAAGACGCTCAAGCCCTTTGATCTGCGCATGTTGACCTATACCGCGCTGGTTTTGATCGTTGACAACCCGGGCCTGCGTCAATCGCAGCTTGCGGACGCCATGGATATCGAACGTCCAAATCTGGTCGTTCTCATCGACGAGCTGGAACGCCGCGAACTGATCGTTCGTGACCGTGTTCCGACAGACCGCCGGGCCTATGCGCTTCGGGCGACCTTGGCCGGGCGACAGCTTTACGAAAAAGCAGTAGCGGCGGTCACTTTGCATGAAAACGCCATTCTGGCTGACCTGCCACAAGATTTGCGGACAGCCATGATTGAGGCGCTCAAGCGGATCGAAAAAGCGCATAGGGGGAGATCATGACACAGGCATCACATACCCAACCTCATCAGGTTGCCCGTGAAAACCGGGCCGACGGGTCCATCCTTTTGCACTCGACCCATCCGCTTGGTCCGGTAGCGGACAAAACGGGGGACTGGCTGCACCATTGGTCGCAAGAAGCACCGGATCGCGTGTTTCTGGCCGAGCGCAGCGGCGCAGGCTGGCGCGAAGAAAGCTATGCCGCGGCTTTGCAAAAAGTACAGGCCATTGCGCAGTCACTTCTGGCGCGGGGCATGGGGCCCGATACCCCGATCATCATCATGTCGGGCAACGGTGTGGACCATGGGTTGTTGTCGCTTGCCGCGCACTACATTGGCGTGCCGACAGTTCCGGTGGCCGAACAGTATTCGCTGATCCATGGGGCCCATGGGCGCCTTCGCCATGCTATTGAACTGGTTCATCCCAAGATGGCCTATGTGGTCGATGCCGATCAGTATAGCGAGGCGCTGGCGTTGGACGCGCTGAACGGAATCGAAGTTGTCGCCACCCGCACGGGACAGGCGAAAAATGTCACGGCTTTTGAAGACCTGCTGAAAGGCGATGCCAGCGTTGACCTGCAGGCGGCGTATGCAGATGTGACGCCAGACACCGTAGCCAAAATCCTGATGACCAGCGGGTCAACCTCGGCACCCAAAGGCGTTCTGACGACGCACCGTATGATGTGTGTGAACCAGACCCAAATTGCAGATGCCCTGCCATTTCTGCGGGCCCGCCCGCCCCGCGTGGTTGACTGGCTGCCATGGAACCACGTGTTCGGCGGATCGCACAATTTCAACATGATGCTGGCCAACGGCGGCAGCTTTTACGTCGATGATGGCAAGCCCGTGAAAGGCCTTTTTGACCGCACAGTCGAGAACCTGTCGATGATCACGGGTTCGCTGGTCTTCAATGTTCCAGTAGGTTTTGGGATGCTGCTCAATGCCCTGAAGGCCGATGATGGGTTGAAACAACGCTTTTTTGAAGATCTTGACCTGATCTTTTACGCTGGGGCCTCGTTGCCACAAGACATCTGGGAAGGGTTTCAGAACATGGCCCGCGACATCACCGGGAAAATCCCCTTGATGACCTCGTCTTGGGGGCTGACTGAAACTGCACCGGCGACAATGATGCAGCATGAACCGATTGATCGTTCAGGCGTCGTGGGTGTCCCGCTGAACGGCGTGGTCGCCAAGCTGATCCCGGATTCTGACATGCGCTGCGAAGTGCGTGTGAAGGGGCCAAATGTTATGACTGGCTACTTTGAAGACCCGGTCAAAACCAAGGATGCCTTTGACGAAGAAGGTTTTTTCATCACTGGTGATGCCATGGTGTTTGTCGACCCGGATGACGTGAATAAAGGCATGAAGTTCGATGGGCGCATTTCCGAGGACTTCAAGCTTTTGACGGGTACTTGGGTGCGCGCGGCGCAGCTGCGGCTTGATATGTTGTCATGCCTTGCCCCGCTGGCCGCCGATCTGGTGATCACCGGCGCAGATCGCGATCAGATTGGCGTGATGGTCTTCCCTGACAAAACCGAACTGAGCCGCGAAGGTTTTGATCTGACCGATGACAATGGCGCGTTTCGCTGTGACCTGTTGCAGGGCGAAATCCACCGTCGTCTGGTCGAACGGGCTCGAGAAATTTCGGGCAGTTCAACCCGGATTTCGCGCGCCATCGTGCTGAGCGAGCCGCCTTCGATGGCTGACGGGGAAATCACCGCCAAAGGCAATCTAAACTTTCGCAAGGTGCTGACGCGCCGCAAAAATCTGCTGGACCGGCTCTATGATGACGCCGACGCAGCGGTCATCAAGATTTAAAAAGGAATTGGACAGATGGTAGATATTTCCAAGGTCCGTGCGATTGACATCCACACCCACGCCGAAGAGCCGTGTGGCTGCCATACCGACGATGGCTATGATGATCTGCAGGCGGCGATGGCGAAATACTTCAACGCCAAGGTCGTCCAGCCGACGATCGAACAGACCGCGGCGCATTTCCGCGCGCAGAACGTGGCGGCGGTGATTTTTCCGGTCGATGCAGAGCGCGAAACCGGCTATCGCCGCTATTCGAATGACGAGGTGCTGGCCGAGGTCGAAAAGCACAGCGACATCCTGATCCCCTTTGCCTCTATCGACCCGTGGAAGGGAAAGATGGCGGTGCGCGAGGCGCGGCGCCTGATCGAGGATCACGGCATCAAGGGCTTCAAGTTCCACCCGACAATGCAGGGCTTTTTCCCCAATGACCGCATGGCCTATCCGTTCTACGAGCTGCTGAACGAACATGGCTGCATTGGCCTGTTTCACACTGGTCAGACCGGGGTTGGCTCGGGCATGCCCGGCGGCAACGGCATGCGGCTGAAATACTCGCATCCCATGTATCTCGATGACGTGGCCGTCGACTTCCCCGAAATGAAGATCATCATGGCGCACCCTTCCTTCCCTTGGCAGGAAGAAGCGCTGAGCGTCGCGACGCATAAGCCCAATGTTTATATCGACCTGTCGGGCTGGTCGCCGAAGTACTTTCCGCCGATCCTGGTGCGCTATTGCAACTCGATCCTCAAGAAAAAGGTGCTCTTTGGTTCCGACTGGCCGATGATCTCGCCCGAGCGCTGGCTGAGCGATTTCGAGAAGATCGACATCAAGGACGAGCTGCGCGAGGACATCATCAAAGGCAACGCCGCCCGCCTGCTTGGGTTTGAATAACCTGCGCGTCCACGCGGCCTTGCGCCGTTGCAGACCAATCTGACTGGGTGCCTGCGAATGCGGGCACCTGCCTTCCGGGTCGGTGACCCCGCCCTCTAGAAATTGGACAGATCATGAAACCGTTCAAAGCCCCTTTGGAGGACATCCTCTTTTCCCTGAACCACGTGGCAGGGGCTGATGCCTTGCCCGATTGGGACGGTGACTTCGCCAAGGAAATCGGCGGACATTTCGCGGCCTTCGCCGAAGGGGAGATCGCCCCTCTGGACGAACCGGGCGATCAACAAGGATGCCACTTGCAGGATGGTCGGGTGTCGATGCCTGACGGTTTTGTCGATGTCTATCGCGCATATGCTGAACAGGGGTGGCCATCGCTGACCGTACCGGAAGAGTATGACGGCCAGGGGCTGGATACGTTGATGTTGGCGATCACCTCCGAGATTTTCTCGGGTGCGAACCACAGTTTGCAGATGGTCACAGGCTTGGTTCCCGGTGCAGTGCGCACCATCCTGAGGTTTGGAACCGAGGATCAAAAGACCCGGCACATTCCAGCGTTGGCGTCTGGCGAAACACTTGCCACCATGTGTCTGACCGAACCCGGTGCAGGATCAGACCTCAGCCGTGTTCGGTGCAAAGCGACCCCCTTGGATCAGGGCTGGTCAATCACGGGTGAGAAAATTTTCATCTCGGGCGGCGATCAGGACATGAGCGAAAAGATCCTGCATCTGGTTCTGGCCCGCACATCTGACAATGGGATCAAGGGCCTGTCATTGTTCCTTTGCCCTTGCACCCGCGAGGATGGCAGCCGCAACGCCGTTACTGTTACTCGCATCGAAGAGAAGATGGGCCTGCATGCTTCTCCGACTTGCCAACTGGCGTTCGATGGGGCCGAGGCCGAGCTGATCGGGCAAGAAGGGCAGGGGCTTGCCGCGATGTTCACCATGATGAACCACGCCCGTGCGGATGTCGCGCTGCAAGGGGTTGCCCATGCGGCGCGTGCCTATGATGTGGCCAGCGCCTATGCGGCCGAGCGCATTCAGGGGCGGGGGGCGGACGGTGCGCCTATTGCACTTGATGGTCACGCGGATGTGCGCCGCATGCTGAACGAGATGGATATGCTTGCCGTTGGTGGGCGCGCGGTTTCTCATCTTGCATTTGTCATGATGGAGGCGGGCGGGAATGATGAACTGGTCGATTTTCTGACACCCGTTGCCAAGGTCTATTGCACCGAAGCCGGGATGCGCGCTGCCGACTTGGGCATTCAGGTGCTAGGGGGGTACGGCTATCTTCAGGAATACCGGCTGGAACAGACCTATCGCGACGTGCGGATCACCGCGATCTATGAGGGCGCGAACGGGATTCACGAGCGCGTTCTGGCAACCCGCTTGGCGCCAAGTGCCGCAGGCGACGCCTTCGCGCGGTTTGTCGACAATGAAAGCGCCAGCCTGAAAGAGCCCAAAATTGAGCGCAAGTTTGAAACCTGGCGCGATATGCATGATCGGCTTGCGCAGGCGGATGATCCATCTGAATTGGCACATAAGTTCATGCAGGTGACCATCGAAACTTTGCTGGTCTGTGCCTGGGCCCGGGTTGCGCGGGTTGTGCATCACCACCCCGACCAAGCGCGGCTAGAGAACCTGTGCCGCATCGCCCTCAACGGCTGATCCGCCCAGTTTTGCCCGCTGCTAAAGGCCCTCGGCCTGGACCACGTTGTTGACCGCAATCGACAGCACCTGTTGTTCTGGCGTCAGGTTAGAATTGGCCCGCGCCATCAGCCCCACAGGCCCTTTGGTGATGGCGGTATCGAAGGGCAGACGGATCAGGCGCCCATCTGCAACTTCGTTGGCGACAACACCAGACGAGATGATCCAGATCGCATCTGATTCACGGGTGTAGACCCGCCCGAATGCGCCAGACACGGTCTCCATCCGGTTGGGCAGCTCTCCGACCCCATGGGCGATCAGAAAGCGTTCAACAATCGGGCGAATGGCGGAATGCTCGGAGGGATAGATCACCTGCCATTCGCCGATCCGCGACAGGTCAGGATCGTCCAGCAACGGATGGCCGGGGCGTACCACAAAGTCGACGGTTTCATTGTACAGTTGGGTAAAGGCGACCCCTTTCATCTGGTCTGACGGCGCAAGCCGCCCAATCACCACATCCAGTTCGCCATCGCGCAATTTTTCGATCAGAAAACTTATCGGCCCGTCCGAGATCTGCAGCGTGGCCCCAGCCGAAAGCTCGAAATACTCCCGCGCGACCCGCGGCATCAAGCGCGCCGCGACCGACGGCAGCGCGCCAACTTTGATCCGCTTAGCGGCGCTTTGACCGGCCTGTTCAACCCCATCAAGACCTTGTTGCAGGGCCGCAAGGCTCATTTCCGCGAAATGCAGAAACACCTCACCTTGCTTGGTCAACGAGACCCCCGCTCGGCTACGCGACATCAGTTCGGTCCCAAGGATTTCCTCAAGCTCTTTCAGTGTCTTCGATATGGCGGGTTGAGTCAGGTACAGACGCTCTGCCGCCAGCTTCATGCTTTTTTGCCGGGTGATTTCGACGAAGCACTGGATGTGGCGGAACTTGATACGTCGGTCGATCATATACTTTCCAGTATTGCTAACAAAAGCTCATTTAATCTCATTTTACTTTCAATTTTTAGAATGGCAAGCTGCGTTCAAGGAGGACATTCCATGCGTACACAAGTTGCTATCATCGGTGGCGGCCCCTCGGGCCTTCTATTGTCTCAGCTGTTGCACCGTAAGGGCATCGACACGATCGTGTTGGAACGCAAGACCAAGGAGTATGTCCTCGGCCGAATTCGGGCTGGAATTCTTGAAACCGGGTTCGTTGAACTGCTGCGCGAAGCGGGCGTGGGAGAGCGACTGGACAAGGAAGGTTTCGTCCATGACGGAACTGTCATTGCCTATGACGGTGCGCAGTTTGAGATCAATTTCACCGAACACACAGGCACCCCGGTGATTGTCTATGGTCAGACCGAGGTGACCCGAGACCTGTATGACGCGCGCGAAGCCATGGGGGGTAAGATCGTCTTTAATGTTGAGCAGGTGGAAATCCACGATGCCGACAGCGATGCGCCGTATGTCACCTACACCGTTGATGGCGAAGAGCAGCGCATAGATTGTGAGTTTGTCGCCGGTTGCGACGGCTTTCACGGCGTCAGCCGCCAGACCATCCCGCTGTCCGTGCGTAAGGAATATGAAAAAGTCTATCCGTTTGGTTGGCTGGGCGTGTTGTCTGAAACACCGCCGGTCTGTGATGAACTGATCTATGCCAATTCAGATCGCGGCTTTGCGCTGTGTTCGATGCGCAACGCCAACCTGAGCCGTTATTACATCCAGTGTTCTCTGTCGGACTCTGCCGAGGACTGGACGGACCAGATGTTCTGGAATGAACTAAAACGCCGCATTCCCCCCGAGGCCGCTGAGCGCCTTGTCACGGGCCCTGCAATCGAAAAATCCATCGCACCGCTGCGCTCTTTCGTGACCGAGCCAATGCGTTGGGGGCGCCTGTTTCTGTGTGGTGATGCCGCACATATCGTGCCGCCCACCGGGGCTAAGGGGCTGAATACTGCCGGATCAGATATTCATTACCTGTATCATGGGTTGCTACAGTATTTTCAGGAGGGCGATAGCGAAGGCATTGACCGCTATTCTGAAAAGGCACTGGCGCGGATCTGGAAAGCCGAGCGCTTTAGCTGGTGGATGACCAACCTGTTGCACCGTTTCCCCGAGCAGACCGCATTTGACCTGAAAATGCAGCGCGCAGATCTGGACTTCTTGCGCGGCAACAAAGCCGCTCAAAGCGTACTGGCGCAAAACTATGTTGGGCTGCCTTACTGATGCAGGTGGTGTGTCTGAATAATTTGTCTTTGCACTGGCAGGAAGACGGAGACCCAACTGGGCATCCAGTAGTCTTTGCAAATTCTTTGGGTACGGATTTACGGCTCTGGGATCAGATCGTGCCCCTGCTGCCTGCAGGGCTGCGGTTGATCCGGTTTGACAAGCGTGGGCACGGGTTATCGGACTGTCCGCCGGCACCCTATACGTTGGACAATCTTACCCATGACGCCGAAGGTTTGCTGGACCATATTGGCATTCAGGGGTGCACCTTTGTGGGCCTGTCGATTGGCGGTATGGTCGGCCAGTTACTGGCTTCGCGCCGCCCTGACCTTATTGGTGCGTTGGTATTGTCGAACACGGCCGCCAAGATGGGCGACGCTGCCATGTGGAACACCCGGATCGACGCCATCAAGGCTGACGGGATAGAGCCCTTGGGCGATGCGATCATGGAACGTTGGTTTTCAGCTGACTTTCGCGCCACCGATGACCTTTGCTTGTGGCGAAATATGCTGACCCGTACCCCGCAAGAAGGCTATATCGGGTGTTGCCATGCTATTGCTGGCGCTGATCTGACGGACATCTCAAAACGGCTTTCCCTGCCGACGATGGGGATCGCCGGGGCTCAAGATGGCGCGAGCCCGCCCGACCTCGTGCAGGGCACCATCGCGATGATCGCGGGCGCCAAATGCCATACGATGCAAGGTGTTGGCCATTTGCCCTGCGTTGAAGACCCAACCCAATACGCGGCCCTTTTGACCGCCTTTCTCAAGGAGCTTGGACATGTCTGATAAATACGACAAGGGGATGCAAACCCGCCGCGCCGTGCTGGGCGATGCGCATGTTGAACGCGCCGAAGCCTGCAAGAGCGACTTTGACTCGGCCTTTCAGACCCTGATCACCGAGGGCGCATGGGGCACGGTATGGGCCAGCGACGGGATTTCGCACCGAGAGCGCTCCATGCTGACATTGGCGCTTTTGGCCGCATTGGGGAACTTCGAAGAAATCCCGATGCATATTCGCGCCACCGCGCGCACCGGCGCCAGCAAACAAGACGTACTTGAAGCCTTCCAGCATGTGGCAATCTATGCCGGTGTTCCGCGTGCAAATCACGCGTTGAAGCTGGCCAAAGACACGTATGCTGAAATGGAACAGGAATAACCGGGAAACGCGCACTACTCCCGCTTCCGAAAAGGAGACCCGCCGATGACGACAAAAGGCGAATTCTACCAACGAGACAGAGAATGGCAGCCGCCTGCTCTGACCCCGGATTACAAAACCTCGGTGGCGCGCTCGCCGCAATACTCCCTGATCTCGCTGCAAAACTCCGTAAGCGAAATCACCGGCCCGGTGTTTGGTCATAACGATATTGATCCCATCGACAACGATCTGATCCTGAACTACGCGAAACCCGGCGAAAGCCCGATCGGAGAGCGGATTATCGTGCATGGGCGTGTGCTGGACGAAAACGGCCGACCGATCCCCAATACACTGGTCGAGGCCTGGCAGGCCAATGCCGGCGGTCGCTATCGGCACAAGAAAGACACCTATCTGGCACCGATTGACCCGAACTTCGGCGGCTGCGGGCGCACAGTCACAGATGAAAACGGCTATTACATCTTTCGCACCATCAAACCCGGTGCCTATCCATGGCGCAATTGGGTGAACAACTGGCGCCCTGCGCATATCCATATGTCGATCTTTGGCACGGCCTTTACACAGCGCCTGATCACGCAATGCTATTTCGAAGGTGACCCGCTGATCGACAAATGCCCGATCGTTAAAACGATCCCGTGTCAGCAAGGGCGCGACAGTCTTGTTGCCGCACTAGATCTGAATGCCACGATCCCGCTGGATACGATTGCCTACAAGTTTGACATCGTTCTGAGAGGGCGCCGCTCGACCGTGTTTGAAAACCGTCTGGAGGGGAACTGAACATGGTACAGAAACTGGACTATCTTAAGGAAACCCCGTCGCAGACCGCGGGCCCCTATGTGCATATCGGCCTCGCCCCCGGGGCAGCAGGGTTTGACATTTACCGGCAGGAACTGGGCTGGGATATCACCGGACCCAACGCCAAAGGCGAACGTATCCGGGTCGAAGGGCTTGTGATCGACGGCACTGGCTCGCCCGTCAAAGACGTGTTGCTGGAAGCATGGCAGGCCAATAGCGAAGGCAACTATGCCCACCCCGAAGGGGGCGGAGACGTGGAAGACGGTTTTCGGGGTTGGGGGCGAGTCATCACCGATTTTGAAACCGGCGAATGGGCGTTTGAAACCGTCAAACCGGGCCGTACCCAAGGGCGTAATGTCGGATTGCAAGCGCCACATATTAACCTGTGGGTTGTCGCGCGCGGCATCAACGTCGGCCTGAACACGCGGCTGTACTTCGAGGATGAGGCCGAGGCCAACGCCGAAGACCCGGTGCTTAACATCATCGAATGGGAACGTCGGCGCGCCACGCTGATCGCCAAGCGTAGCGAAAGAGACGGCCAGATCGTCTATCGCTTCGACATCAAGCTTCAGGGGCAGGACGAAACCGTTTTCTTCGACATCTGACCATCACGGCTTTGCCCCTTTCGCAGGGGCAAAGCCAGATTTACGGAACACAAGACATGACCAAACCCTGCATCATCTGCTGTGCCATCACGGGTTCTTTGCCCCGCAAGGAAAACAACCCTGCGGTGCCAATTTCCGTGCAGGAGCAGATCGAATCCACCCACGAGGCTTTTGAGGCGGGTGCCAGTATCGTCCATGCGCATGTGCGCAATGATGATCAGACGCCAACCTCGGATCCGGAAAAGTTCGCGCGTTTGCAGGAGGGGCTGCAAAAGCACTGCCCAGGTATGATTATCCAGTTTTCGACCGGCGGACGGTCGGGGGCTGAAAAAGAACGCGGCGGCATGTTGCCCCTGCGCCCTGACATGGCCTCGTTTTCTGTCGGGTCCACCAATTTCCCGACGCGGGTTTACCCCAACAGCCCTGACCTGGTGGACTGGTTAGCAGCAGAAATGCGCAGCTTTGGTGTGAAGCCCGAGATCGAGGCGTTTGACCTTTCGCATATCCATCAAGCAGCGTTGATGAACCGGGATGGGCGTATTCCGGGGAAACTCTATGTCCAGTTCGTCATGGGGGTTAAGAACTCTATGCCGGTGGATCGGCCGTCGTTCGACTTCTTCATCGAAACGGTGAACCGACTGGCCCCGGATGCCGAATGGTGCGCGGCCGGGATCGGTCGCGATCAGATCACGGTGAATGAATGGTGCGTGGCGGCGGGCGGCCATTGCCGCACGGGTCTGGAAGACAACGTACGGATCGACAAGGATACGCTCGCGCCGTCAAATGCGGCGCTGGTTAAGCGCGTCACAGACCTTTGCGAAGCCTATGAGCGCCCGGTTGCCACGTGGCAGCAGGCGCGTGAAATTCTTGAAATCCCGCTGGCTGGCTCGACAATTTCCTGATTTTCAAGGACTATCGCATCATCCCAAACCCGGAGCCGCAGGTGAACCCTCTGATCCAGACCAACCGCTACTTTTCGGCGCTTTTCGCAGATGCCGAGGTGTCGGGCGCGTTTGATACCGCGCGCACCTTTGACCACTTTCTGGCCTTCGAGATCGCGCTGACCCAAGGGCTTGCCGAAAGCGGGGCGGTTGAAGCCGATAAGGCGCAAGGCGCCATCGACAAGATGCGCGGTTTTCGCCCTGATCTGGAGGCAATCGAAGCCGCATGCCCCGTTGACGGTCTTGCTGTCCCTGAATTCGTGCGCCAGCTGAAAGCGCATGTTGGGGCCGATCTGCTGCAAGCTGTGCATATCGGCGGCACCTCGCAGGACCTGATCGACACGGCCACAGTTCTGACGCTTAAAGAGGTCAACGCGGTCCTTGCCGCGCGGCTGGATGAGCTTGTCACTGGCCTTGAACGTTTGATCGACGAACACGGTGAAAACACCATGATGGGGCGCACCCGCATGCAAGCGGCACTGCCAATTCCCGTCAGCCATCGTTTGCAAAGCTGGATCGCGCCCCTGCGCCGACATCAAGAGCGGTTGAGCCGCTTAAGACCCGAGTTGGAGGTACTTCAGTTTGGTGGCGCCACAGGGGATCGGAGTGCCAACGGTGCCCATGCGCCAAGGATTGGCGCTGTAATGTCCGATCAGCTTGGGCTTTCAGACCCCGGGCAGGCTTGGCACAATGATCGTGATCGGTTTGCGGACTATGCCGGTTGGCTTTCGCTGGTGAGTGGAAGCTTGGGGAAGATCGGGCAGGACATATGCCTGATGTCGCAGCAGGGCATAGACGAGCTATCCCAGAGCGGCGGCGGGTCCAGTTCGGCCATGGCGCATAAGCAGAACCCGATCAAAGCCGAGCTCCTGATCACGCTTGCTCGCTACAATGCCGGGCAGGTCGCGGTGATGCACAATGCGATGGTGCACGAACAAGAACGCTCGGGCGTTGCTTGGACGTTGGAATGGATGGTGCTGCCAGTGATGGTATGCGCCACCGGCAAAGCCCTGCTGACGGCGCAGCAGCAACTAGAAGACATAACCGGCATCGGTACGCCGGCTAGGACGGGTTAAGCCGGCGCAAGCGTTTCGACATATTTATACGCCCCAATCAGGCCAAAGTTTGGTTCGTTCACCAGATAGAGCGGCAGCACTTCTCTCTCTTTGGTGAATCGGCCGCCGGACGTGAATGCCGTCACGAAAGGCGCATTAAATATCCATGGGTTCTTCATCGCGATGCCGCCGACAAGATACACCCCGCCACTTGCCCCAAACGCCAGCGCCAGATCCCCGGCAATCTGCCCAAGGTGAGCCTTGAAGATATCGATGGTCTTAATCGCGACAGGGTCGGATTCATTTCGGGCCCCTTCAAAAATACCCCGCGGATCAGGAACCGGGCCATCCGTGCGCTCAACATTCTGGACCGCCTGATAGAGGTATGGCAGGCCTGTGCCACTGAGGATGCCTTCAGCCTCAATTACCAAGGTGTCGCCAAAGAAGATGTCTGGCCACAACGTGCGCAGCGCCGCGAAGACCTCGACCTCGTAGCGGGAGCGGGGGGCGGCCCCAATGTGCCCTCCTTCGCCTGAAACGCTATGATAGGCGCCATCGGCGCAGACCAGCACCCCAACCCCAAGTCCGGTCCCGGGACCGATCACCAAACGGGTTGCAGGGCCGGGGACTTCTGCGCCAGAGATACGGGATATATCCCCGGGTCCGACTGCCAGAGTGGACCAAGCCGCGGCAGCGAAATCATTGATGATCTTCGCCTGTTTTGCCCCGGTCGCAAGGCCAAGGTCATCACCTGACAAAGACGCGTTGGCATTGGTCAGCTGAAGGGCATTGTCCTTAACAGGCCCGGCTGCGGCGGCGACCGCCACCACAGGCGGTTCGGGAAAGGCAGACCGGGTAAAGTCACGCGCCATATCCAGCAGGTCGTCGCCCTGCTTGGTGTCATACACGGCGGTTTCCATCATGCGTGCGCCGTGAAACGCTGCAAAACGCGCGTTAGTACCGCCAATGTCGGCCACAAAATACCAGTGCTTGGTCATGGTCTATCCAGCGTTCAGAGCCTGCGACAGGCTTAGGTAAGATGCTTTTGGCGTTCGTTTCATCGTTTCGAAATCCACATGGACCAGACCAAAACGTTTTTCATACCCTAACGCCCATTCGTAGTTGTCGAGCAAAGACCAAAGGAAATACCCGTTCAGCGGAACCCCCTCGGCCATGGCCCTTTGCGCGGCATCGATGTGGCTGTTGATATAAGCGATGCGGCGCTGATCATTGACGGCCCCATTTATCAGGGCATCCTCGTTTGCCATGCCATTTTCAGTGACAATTATCGGCATTTGCCCGCTGTATTCCCGGGCGGTGCGGGTCAGGAACTTGTACAGCCCTTCTGGGTAAATCTCCCATCCCATCTGGGTTTTATCGAGCGGGCCGGGCACGTCGTGGTGATGCGGCCAAGGGCCGTCATTTGGCGCCATCAGTTTGCGCGTGTAATAGTTTATACCGCACCAGTCGACAGGGGTAGAAATGGTTTCAAAGTCGTCTTCCCACCCCCAGGGCAGATGCGGGCCCAGGCCTTCAACGACAAGGTCGGGATAGGTCTTCTTGAACACACCTTCGATGAAAAAACGGTTGTAATAAGCGTCATAGACATCCGCTGCGCGCCGCGCTTGGTCGCTGTCATCTGCCGGGTCGGCCCATTCCATGTTGAACACCGCACCAAGATTGGACATTCCCAGCCCGCGCATGACCTCGATCGCGCGCCCGTGGGACAGCAGAACATGGTGCATGGCGCGCGCCGTCGCGCGGATGTCGCGCAGCCCCGGCGCATGCTGGCCCAGGAAATGACTGAGCCAACTGACACACCATGGCTCGTTGATTGGTGCGACCGAGTGCATCCGATCCCCGATCCGTCCCATTATGATCTGGGTGAAATCAGCGAACCAGCCCGCGATATCACGGTTGCGCCATCCGCCAAGGTCCGCAAGCGGCGAGGGGAGCTCCCAATGATATAGCGTTGCGCAGGGTTTGATCCCGCGCTCTAACATGGCGTCCGTCAATCGGTCATAAAAGTCGAGACCAGCTTGATTGACCGACCCGCGTCCTTCGGGTAGGACCCGCGCCCAGCTTGTCGAGAAGCGATAGCAATCAAAGCCGGCGTCAGCCACCAGATCAAGGTCCTGTTCGTAGAGATGATAATGGTCGCAGCCACGTGCCCCGTTTTCGGCGCGCACCACATTGCCCGGCGTGGCGGCAAAGCTGTCCCAATGCGTTGCTCCCGCGCCCCCAAAGGCGTGACCTTCGATCTGATAGGCTGAGGTGGCCACCCCGAACTGGAAACCTTCGGGGAAGTCTGAACGCGTGAATTGCATGGTCTTATCCCTGTGGAGCAGGCCCGGTAGAGCGGCCGACGACAAGTTCGGCCTCAAGCAATCTGGTTTGCGGTACATTGGCTGGCTCATTGATCTGAGAGAGCAGCATTTCCGCCGCGATCTCGCCAGCCTTCCAAACCGAAGACCGTGTGGCGGTAAAGATCGGAACGTCCTGCCCGTTCTTCAGATAAGACAGTTCGTCATCATGGGTAATGATCGAGATATCGCGGCCCATCTTTAGCCCGGCTTCTTCAATGGCGCGACGCACGCCGATAGCGGATATCATCGACGACGTCAGGATCGCTGTCGGCGGGGCGTCCAGTTGCAGCATGTGACGGGTTTGATGGTGGCCGAACACTTCGGTCATCTCGTTGCTGCGCATCAGTGCCGGGTCGGTTGGGATGCCACGCGCCTTGAGCGCAGCCAAATACCCGTCGCGGCGACGTTGAGCGAAATCCATGTGTTCCAGACCATTGATCAAACCGATCCGGGTGTGGCCCAGATCCAAAAGGAATTCGGTCGCCCGCTGGAAGGAGCGCTTGTTGTTCACATCGACCCAGCTGTAGGGTTCGTCGATCCCGCTTGAACGGCCATGCACGACAAAGGGCAAATCCAGCGCATTGAGCAGCGGAATACGGGCGTCGTTCACCAAGGGCCCCTGAATGATCACCCCATCCACGGCGCGTTTGGCTTTCAGCTCGCGGTAGGTGGATTCATCGTTCCCGTCAGCGACGCGCGTGAACATCATATCGAAGTTGTGCCGTGCATAGGCATCGGAGGCGCCACCAACGAAATCGCCAAATACCGGGTTCACCATTTCATGCCGGGTTGAGGCCGGGATCACATGCCCGATCATCATGGCGCGGCCCGTCGCCAGCCCCTTGGCGCGGCTGTTGGGGCGGTAATTGTAGCGCGCGGCGGCTTGCTGCACGCGTTGGCGGGTGGCCTCGTTGACCTCAGGGTAGCCATTGAGCGCACGGCTGACCGTCGTCTGCGAAAGACCAAGCTCCTGAGCTAAGGTTTTGAGGTTCATAGTCATTCAAAGCGCTTTCAAGTTCTTCCTATTTTTCTGATCGGAATGCGCGTTCGGGTCAATACCTATTTAGATTGGGATGAATTACAGTCTTTATAGATAGGCATTTTTCGTATTTGTGTTGACACGGCTTGCGATGTTAGCGGTAATGGCGATATCCAAAGCGCTTTGAAAAGTGAGTCGCTTGGTGAGAATTTCTGCGTAAAAACGCAAACGGGAGGAAAACGATGAAACGGCCCTTGTATGCAGGCGTGGCCGCGCTTGCTCTTATGACGAATGCGGCGCTGGCCGACGGACATTTGCCCATTGCACCCGGTGAGGGCGGCCTGAACTGGGCCAGCCTTGAAGCCTTTGGGGCAGCCAATAACTTGGAAGGCGAAGAGCTGACCTTTTTTGGCCCCTGGCTTGCTGGCGAGGCGCAATCGTTCAAAGACATGATGGCTTATTTCGGCGAAGTCACCGGCGCGAAATGGAGCTATGTCGGCTCGGATTCTCTGGAACAACAGATCGTCATCGACTCTGAGGCCGGATCGCCGCCCAATCTCGTCGCATTTCCCCAGCCCGGCCTTGCCGCCAACATGGCAAGCCGCGGTTTCCTGAAGTCGCTGGGAAGCGACACAGCGGATTGGGTCACCGAAAACTACGCCGCGGGCAGCTCGTGGGTTGATCTGGGGACCTATGCAGATGCCAGCGGAAACAAAGATTTCCTGGGCTTCTTCTTCAACGTCAACGTGAAGTCTCTGGTCTGGTACATCCCCGAAAACTTCGAGGATGCAGGCTATGACGTGCCCACCACCATGGAGGAGCTGAAAGCGCTGACAGACCAGATTGTCGCTGATGGCGAGACGCCTTGGTGCATCGGTCTGGGGTCAGGCGGCGCGACGGGCTGGCCGGCTACCGACTGGGTCGAAGACCTGATGCTGCGCACTCAGCCGCCCGAAGTCTATGACCAGTGGGTGACCAACGACATGCCATTCAATGATCCGCGTGTTGTCGCCGCCATTGAAGAATTCGGCGCCTTTGCCCGGGTCGAGGAAAATGTCGCCGGTGGCACTGGCGCGGTGGCCACAACCGACTTCCGCGACAGTCCCAAGGGTATGTTCTCGACCCCGCCGCAGTGCTACATGCACCGTCAGGCTTCGTTCATCCCGGCCTATTTCCCTGAGGGAACCGAACTGGGCGCGGATGCAGATTTCTTCTACTTCCCGGCCTATGAAAGCAAGGATTTGGGTAAACCGGTTCTGGGTGGTGGTACGATCATCTCAATCACCGATGACAGTAAAGCCGCCCGTGCCTTCATGGAGTTCCTGAAAACCCCGTTCGCGCACGAGATCATGATGACGCAAGAGGGTTTCCTGACGCCCCACAAAGGCGCGAACCCGGAAACTTATTTCAGCGACACGCAGCGTGGTCTGGGTGACATCCTGCTGAATGCGACGACCTTCCGGTTTGACGGATCGGACCTGATGCCCGGCGGCGTTGGTGCAGGCACGTTCTGGACCGGGATGGTTGACTATGCGGGTGGCAAGCCCGCTCAGCAGGTCGCAGACGAAATCCAGGATTCCTGGGACGCACTGAAGTAACACCACTCACGTATATTGCGGGCAGCCTGTTGTCGGGTTGCCCGTAGTTCACAGTCAGGGGAGGGGCATTCATGCACCCGGCACTACAGGGGCTAATGACCATCGTGATTGGTGTGTCGGCCTGCATCGCTTATTTCGCGCTGTCGAACCAGTTTCTGGATAAAGTTCTGTTTCCTGCGCGCGGGCCCAACGCGGGCCGCAACATCAACCGCGCCAACATGATCCGGCCTTGGTTGTTCCTGTTTCCTGCTTTGTTTGCTTTGGGCCTGTATCTGGCCTATCCGGTCTATGAAACATTGCGCCTGTCTTTGACTGACCGGGTGCCCGGTGGCGGCTATGAATGGGCCGGACTGGACAATTACACCCAGATGATCGCCGAGCCAAAATTCTGGGAAGCGATCCGCAACAACATGCTGTGGTTGTTGATCGTTCCAGCTCTGTCGACCGCCTTTGGCCTGCTTGCCGCGCAGCTGACCGACAGGATCGGCTGGGGCAATATCGCCAAGTCGCTGATCTTTATGCCGATGGCCATTTCATTCGTTGGGGCCTCGGTGATTTGGAAACTGGTCTATGATACCCGCCCGGCGGATCAGGATCAGATCGGAATTTTGAACGCAATTTACATGGCCTTGGGCGGGGCCGAGCCGCAGACGTGGCTGACCATCCCGTTGTGGAACAACCTGTTTTTGATGATCGTGTTGGTCTGGATTCAAACCGGGTTTGCGATGGTGATCCTGTCCGCCGCCTTGCGCGGCATCCCCGAAGAAACGGTCGAGGCCGCCATCGTTGACGGCGCCAGCCCGCTGCAGATTTTCTTCAAGATCAAGGTGCCGCAGATCAAGAACACCATTCTGGTGGTCTGGACGACCATCACAATCACCGTGCTCAAGGTCTTTGATATCGTATTTGCGATGACCAACGGCCAGTGGGAGACGCAGGTGCTGGCCAATTACATGTTCGACAAACTGTTCCGCGCCAATGACTGGGGCGTCGGCTCGGCCTCGGCCATGGTGATCATGCTGCTGGTCGCGCCGATCCTTGTCTGGAACGTGCGCAACGCGCGCAACGAAATGCGCTGAGGAGGGAACCATGGACAATATCGCCGGAACCAAATCTTCCCTCACATGGGTCGTACATATCTCGGTCGCGCTGCTGGTGATCTTGTGGCTGTTGCCGACGATCGGGCTGTTTGTGTCGTCCTTCCGTACCGCTGATCAAATTGCCACCAGCGGCTGGTGGAAAGCGCTGACCGCCTCTGAACAGAACCTGACCCTGCGCAGCGCGGCGCCTGACACGCAGGTCGAAACGAACGGCCTGTTCGTGATCGAGGGGCAACTGTTCGATGCGGCGCAAGAGGCTGAAATCTCTGCCTGGGGTATCAACTCGCGCGCCATCGACGCGTTCAAACCCGGTGACACGGCTGATCTGCGCAAAGGCGGCACCATTACCGTGCAAACTGACGGCAGTTACCGCATGGAAAACACCGAAGCCTTCGCCGGAAAGCGCGGCCAACGGGTTTTCGTGGTTGCCACCGTGCCGCCGGAACTGACGTTCGAAAACTACCGCGCCATGCTATTTAGCGATGAAAACGCCACCGGTATGGTCAAGGCTTTCTTTAACACGCTGACCGTGACAATCCCGGCGACCGTGATCCCGATCCTAGTGGCGGCCTTTGCCGCCTATGCCTTGGCATGGATGGATTTCCCCGGTCGCGCGCTGCTGATCGCGGTGATCGTGGGCCTGTTGGTGGTACCGTTGCAACTGGCGTTGATCCCCTTGCTGAAACTGCATCTGAACATTGGCATCGGCAAAGGGTATCTGGGGATATGGCTGGCCCATACCGGCTTTGGTCTGCCGCTGGCGATCTATCTGCTGCGAAACTATATGGTCGGTCTGCCGCGCGATATCATCGAGAATGCCCGCGTTGACGGTGCGACCGAGTATCAGATCTTCACCAAGATTATCCTGCCGCTCAGCTTCCCGGCGCTGGCCTCTTTTGCGATCTTCCAGTTCCTGTGGACATGGAACGACCTGTTGGTCGCCAAGGTGTTCCTGATCGACGCCACCGGCCAGACCACTGTCATGACAGCGCAGATCGTCGAACTGTTAGGCACCTACGGTGGCAACTGGGAGGTTCTGGCCACTGCGGCCTTCGTTTCGATCTCTGTGCCCCTAATCGTTTTCTTCACCATGCAACGCTATCTGGTCCGCGGCCTGCTGGCCGGGTCCGTGAAATAGGACATGAGCACGCCCATGAATGCCACAACGCACAATGCCTCGCTGACACATCTGGCCAAGGACCAGGATTGGTGGCGAGGCGCGGTGATATATCAAATCTATCCGCGCAGTTTTCAGGACAGCAACGGCGATGGAATCGGCGATTTGGCCGGGATCGTGCGGCGCCTGCCCTATGTCGCCAGTCTTGGCGTCGATGCGGTCTGGATTTCGCCCTTCTTCACCTCGCCGATGAAAGACTTCGGCTATGACGTGTCGGATTACTGCGATGTTGATCCGATGTTCGGCGCATTGTCGGATTTCGACGCAGTGATCGAAGCCGCGCATGGTCTGGGCCTGAAGGTCATGATCGACCTGGTGCTCAGCCATACCTCGGACCAGCACCCGTGGTTTGTCGAAAGCCGCGCCAGCCGTGATAACGCACGGGCCAACTGGTATGTTTGGGCCGATCCAAAACCCGATGGCACGCCGCCCAACAACTGGCTGTCGATTTTCGGGGGGCCGGCATGGCAATGGGACGCGCGCCGGATGCAGTATTACCTGCACAACTTCCTGACCTCGCAGCCAGATATGAACTTCCACGAACCTGACGTGCAGGATGCGCTGCTGGATGTGGCAAAGTTCTGGCTGGAGCGGGGGGTGGATGGCTTCCGTCTGGATACGATCAACTTCTACGTCCATGACGCGCAGTTGCGAGACAACCCTTCCCTGCCGCCCGAGCTGCGCAATGCAAATATTGCACCCGAGGTGAACCCCTATAACCACCAAGATCACCAGTACGACAAGAACCAGCCCGAAAATCTGGCCTTTCTGCGCCGGTTGCGGGCGGTGATGAACGGCTATAACGCCGCCGCGGTTGGCGAGGTGGGCGATGCACAATACGGGCTTCAGATCATGGGGGAGTATACCTCTGGCGATGATCTGATGCAGATGTGCTATGCGTTCGAGTTTCTTTCACCCGACATGCCCGGCGCTGACGGGGTGGCTGATGTGATGGCACGGCTGGCCGAGGCCGCGCCCGAAGGCTGGCCCTGCTGGGCCTATTCCAACCACGATATCATGCGCCACGCGACACGCTGGAACATGGGCACTGATGCCCTGCGTCTGATGAACACGTTGATGATGTGCCTGCGCGGTTCTGCCTGCATCTACCAGGGCGAAGAGCTGGGCCTGCCCGAAGCCGATGTGGCGTTTGAGGATCTGCAGGATCCTTACGGGATAGAGTTCTGGCCCGAGTTCAAAGGCCGCGATGGCTGCCGTACCCCTTTGGTGTGGGAAGCAGGCGCGGTCAACGCCGGCTTTGGCGATGGCAAACCATGGTTGCCGGTCAGCGCCGCACAACAAGCATTGGCAGTGGATCAACAGGAAACTGACAGCACCGCATTGCTGCATCATTATCGCCAGACCATCGCGCTGCGTCATGCCCACCCGGCACTGGCGAAAGGCGTGCAGACGGGCATGCGTGCCACGGGTGACATGCTGAGCTTTATCCGCCAGCACGAGAATGAACAGCTGTTCTGTGCGTTCAATCTGGGAGAGGCGCCGCAAGAGGTATTGATGCCAGTGGGGGATTGGAAAAACGCTGCCGGGTCAGTGCAGGGCGCGGTTGCGCCCGGCGAAGGGGCGGTGCGACTAGGGGCATGGCAATGCTGCATCGCGATCAAGACTGAGGGGGAGAGCAATGGCTGAATTAAAGCTTCGAGGGGTCGAAAAGACCTATGGTGGCAACGTCAATGTGTTGCGCGATATTAATCTGGAAATCGACCCGGGTGAGCTGATCGTTTTTGTCGGTCCTTCAGGCTGTGGCAAATCCACGCTGTTGCGGATGATCGCTGGTCTTGAAAAGATCACCGGCGGCGAGCTGACTATTGATGGTCAGGTCATGAACGACATGCCGCCGGCGCAACGTGGCATTGCCATGGTGTTCCAGTCCTATGCGCTTTACCCGCATATGACCGTGCGCGAGAATATGTCTTTCGCGCTTAAAATCGCCAAGAAGCCCCAGGCCGAGATTGACAAAGCTGTGGCCGAAGCCGCCAAGGTGCTGCAGCTTGACGACTATCTGGATCGTCTGCCCAAGGCCTTATCGGGCGGCCAGCGTCAGCGGGTGGCCATCGGCCGTTCCATCGTGCGCGACCCCAAAGTTTACCTCTTTGACGAGCCGCTTTCCAACCTTGATGCCGCCCTGCGCGTCGCCACCCGGATCGAAATCGCCCGCCTGAAAGAGGCGATGCCGGACCGCACCATGATCTATGTGACCCATGATCAGGTTGAAGCCATGACTCTGGCCAGCCGCATTGTGGTGCTGGCCAACAAGGGTATCGCACAGGTCGGCACGCCACTGGATTTGTATGAACGCCCCGAAAACGAGTTTGTGGCGCAATTCATCGGCTCGCCTGCCATGAACCTTTTGCCGGGCAAAGTCACGGGCACCGGCGCCCAGACAACGGTGGCCTTGGATGCCGGTGGGGTGGCTGTGTCCACTATCCCGACCACGGATGCTGATTTGGGTAAAACGGTGAATATTGGTGTGCGTCCCGAAGACTTGGTTGCAACCGAAGGCGATGCAATCTTCGAAGCGCGCGTCGACATCACCGAGGCACTGGGCGAGGTGACTTTGCTTTACTTTGAAAGCGAAAATGGTGTCGAAGACGGGTTCATCGCGAAACTGCCCGGTATCCACAAGGATCTGCGTGGCACGACCGTTCGCATGACAGCAGACCCTTCGAAAGTACATCTGTTTCACAACGGGCAATCAATGCGCACCTAAGGGTATCTGGCGCACGATTGGTCCGGCCCCCAACGGGTCGCCCCTCGCTTTTGCTCGCGGGGATAGGCGAGCGGCCCGTGGGAGGCGGCTCGCCAAGAATAGGTGAATTCCTTGTTCGGGTCGGCGCAACGGTCTTCAGGTGCGGGCGATGTACTTACGCCAATCCGCCAGCGCAGAGATGTCTTCGCCACCTTCGGCACCGATTGACTCGCAGATAAACCCTTGCACGCAGCTGCCATCGGCAAGCAACACCGTGCCAATTCCCAGTGGCGACGGGATTAACTGCATAAAGTGACCGAATTTTTCGATGGGAAGGCTCCAGATTTCAAGCTGAACCGCGACGCCGGTTCCCGGCGCGACCCTGACCATACCCGGGCGCGCCGGGCCCGCGCCCGCCAGCGCATAGAACCGGTAGTCAGGCGCCGATTGATCTTTGCGCAGGAAAATTCCGCCAAGTTTGGTCAATTGATTGTTCAGCGCCAGCCCGGACATATGTGCACCGCATACAGCGATTTCAAAAGTCCCGGCATCAGGCAGCGACGGGGCAAGGTCCGGCGCGGTGAAAGGCCAGTCGGTTGCGCCAAGGTTGCGCTTGCCTGCCGCCTCGATCAGCGTTGCTGTTGCGGCTACCTTTGCATCCTCGCCTGCGGGGGCCAGAAAGGTAACGCTGCCCGGCCGACCATCGGCGCGCGCAGGTGCCGGCACAGCGATGCCGCACATATCCATCAGGTTGACGAAATTCGTGTAGGTGCCGAAGTCGCTGTTTGGGCCGATCGGGTCGGCTTCCAGTTCGGCGACCGTATGGAAGGTCGGGATCGTTGGCACGCACAGCATATCAATATCTTCCAGATGCGGCTCGGCCTCCCGGATCAGATCTTTCAGGCGATAGATGCCGTTAAAGGTGTCGGCGGCGCTCAGGTCTGCGCCTGCGCCGATGATCTGTAGGGTGACCGGGTGCAGTGCTTCGGGGTTTTCGGTGATCAGCTCTTCGATCGCCGCATAACGTTCTGCTACCCAGGCACCGTAATAAAGCATGTCAGCAATGTCATAGAGCGGGCTGAAATCAACCTCGCGGATGTCCGCCCCCGAGGCGCGTAAAAGGGCCACCGTCGCGGCGAAAGAGGCCTCTTGCACCTTGTCGCCGGAAAACCGGATCGTCGCGGCAGAGGGGATGCCGATCACCGGAGCAACAGGTGCCTGCGTCAAATCGGGAGTATCAAAGCTGCGGGCATAACTGTCTGCGGCGTCATATTGGGCCGCAACCTGGAACGCGGCATAGGCGTCTTCCACGGTCAGCGCGAAAATCGAGATCGTATCAAGCGTCCGGCAAGCTGGCACCATACCGCTGGCCGAAAGGCTGCCAAGGCTGGGTTTAAGCCCGACGATATTGTTGAGCGCAGCCGGTACCCGGCCCGATCCGGCCGTATCCGTGCCCAATGAGAAACTGACGATCCCATGCCCCACGGATACGCCAGACCCGCCGGATGACCCGCCCGGTACGATTTCAGGGTCGATCGAATTTTTCGGCGCGCCATAAGGGGTGCGCACTCCGACCAACCCGGTTGCGAACTGGTCCAGATTGGTTTTGCCAATCACCAGCGCCCCGGCCTCTTTCAGCTTGGCAACCACAAAGGCATCTTCGGTGGCATCAAAGGCAAACGCCGGACAGGCGGCTGTGGTCGGTGTGCCCGCCACGTCGATATTGTCCTTCACGGCAAAGGGCACCCCCCAAAGCGGTTTGTCCGGGTCATAGGCCCCCAAATCCGCTGCTGCCTTCAGCACCTCTGCCTTGTCCAGAAGGTGCAGAAAGATGTTTGGGTCTGCGACTTCATCAATGCGGGCATAGACCTGCTCGATGATCTGGCTGGGTGGCAGTCCGCCTGCATAAGCTGCGCGCAGGGCGGGGATGGTCAGGGGCACGATGGTCACTCGGCAACCTCCTTAATTGGGTCTTCAAAAGCAGTAGAGGGTAGTTTCGGTGTGGCTTCGATCAGGGATCTGGTTAGGGGGTGTTGGGGCGCGTCCATCACATGGGCGGTGGCGCCGCGTTCGACGATTTCACCGGCCTGCATCACCAGCACCTGATCGCACAGCATCCGCACCACCTGCAGGTCATGGGACACGAAAATATAGGTCATGCCCAGATCAGCGCGCAGATCGGCCAGCAGGTTCAGCACCACGGCCTGGATCGACACGTCCAGCGCGGCTGTGGGCTCATCCAGGATCAGCAGTTTGGGATTCAGGGCGATAGCGCGGGCAATGCCAACACGGGCCTTTTGCCCGCCCGACAGCTGATGCGGGAACCGGTGCAGCAAACTTTGCGGCAAGCCGACCTGATCGGCGAGCTCGGCCACGCGGTTTTTCAGCGCCGTGCCGCGCAGCTTTGCGATTTTGCGCAGGGGGGCCGCGATAGATTGCGCCGCGGTGAAGCGCGGGTTCAAGCTGTCGGTGGCATCCTGAAACACCATCTGGATGTCGCGGCGGCGCGGGTGGCGCGCAAAATTGCGGGCTGGGACGGCGCCCAAGTCTTCGCCGTCAAATTCGATCTGGCCCAAGGTCGGGTCCAACAGCCGGGTCAGCATCGACGACAGGGTCGATTTCCCGCAACCGCTTTCGCCGACCAATGCCAGACTCGTGCCTTGGGTCAGGTCAAATGAGACCCCTTTGACCGCCTGCACGGGTCCCGATTTTCCCTGAAAGGTTTTGACCAGATCACGCACCTTTAGCAGGGTTTCCCCATCTGAACGGCTGGGTCGATAGGGCGTGCGCGTGTCGGCGGGCAACAATTCGCGTATGCTTGCGTTCAGGCGCGGCGTAGCGGCGATCAGCTTGCGGGTATAGGGGTGCCGGGCGTTGGAAAACAGCGCCTCGGGCGTGCCCTCTTCGACCAGCGCGCCGTCTTTCATCACCACGATCCGGTCGCAGTATTCGGCGGCCAACCCCAGATCATGGGTGATGGTGATGGTGCTCATCTGACGCTCGGCCGACAGCTCGCGGATCAGGTCCATCACGGTTTTCTGGGTGGTGATATCCAGCCCCGTGGTGGGTTCATCGGCGATCAGCAGGCGCGGGTCACAAGCCAGCGCGATGGCGATCACCACGCGCTGGCACATCCCGCCTGACAGTTCGAACGGGTAAGCCTCGTACCGCGCTTCAGCGTCGCGGATGCGCACGGCCTCCAATGCAGCGATGGCTTTCGCGCGCGCGTCATAGCGTGTGGCTTGCGCATGACGGCGCAGGACATCCTCGATCTGGGCGCCGACCTTGCGGATCGGGTTCAGCGCGGCGCGCGGGTTTTGAAAGATCATCGAAATCTCGCGCCCGCGCACATCCAGCATGTCGCGTTCGGCGGCGCGGCGCAGGTCGATGCCTGAATAGGTCACGTCGCCCGCCGTAATGCTGCCGCCCCGATCCAGAATGCGCATCAACGCGTAAGAGGTCACCGACTTGCCCGAGCCGCTTTCGCCAACAATGCCCAGGGATTCGCCCTTGGCCAGTTTCAACGACACATCGCGCACGGCTTCGACCGGGCCTTTGCGGGTTTGGAAGGTGACGCCCAGATTGCGCAGCTCCAACATGGTCAGGTCCTCCGCCGTGGGTCGACCAGATCGCGCAGACCATCGCCCATCAGGTTGAAGGTAAACACCGCCATCATCAGCCAAAGACCGGGAAACAGCGCCAGCCACCATTCGCCCGAGATGATGAAATTGGCGCCCTCAGCCACCATGATGCCCCACTCGGCCTCGGGCGGGCGCACGCCCAGCCCGATAAAGCTGAGGCCCGCCGCATTCAGGATCGCCCAGCCCAGGTTGAGCGAAATTTGCACCATCATCGGCGGCAGGGCGTTGGGAAAGATTTGCCGCGCCAGAATGCTGATATCGCTTTCGCCAGATAGTTTGGCGGCCTGCACGAATCCGGCTTCGCGGCGGATGTTGACCTCGGCCCTCACCAGCCGGGCATAGAACGGCAGGTTGATGATGGCGGTGGCGTAGACGATGTTTTCAACCGTGTTGCCCAGCGCCGCCACGATCCCCATCGCCAATACGAACAATGGGAAGGCCATGATGGTGTCCAGAACGCGGTTCAAAACCGCGTCCAGCCAGCCGCCCCAATAGCCCGCGACCGCGCCAAGGATTGAGCCAAACACAAAGGACAATGCAACCGCCGCGACAGAAATCGTCAGGTCCAGCCTTGTGGCAACGATCACCCGGCTGAACACGTCGCGGCCCAGATTGTCGGTGCCAAACCAATGGCTGGCCGAGGGCGGTTGCAACGCCTTTGACGCGTCGCTTGCCAGCGGGTCATAGGGCACCAAAGCCGGGCCGAACAGCGCCATAAGCACAAAGGCCGCGAACATGGCGAAGGCCAGAAAAGTCACCGGGTTGTCGCGCATGACATAGGCGAAATGCGCAAGGGCCTGACGGCGCGGGGAAGTGGTTGTATCGCTCATCGTGCTTCAAATCCGATGCGCGGGTCGATCAGCGAATAGGAAATGTCGATAATCAGGTTCAGCGCCACGAACAAGAGCGCCATGCTCAGCACAAATCCCTGCACGGCGGCATAGTCCGAGGCCACCAAGGCCTCGACCGCGTAAGAACCGATCCCGGGCCACGCGAACACTTTCTCGACCAATACGTTGGCGCCAAGGGTGAAGGAAAACACCATGCCCAGCGTCGTCACCACGGGCAGCAACGCATTGCGCAGCGCATACCCATAGAGCACCTTGCGTTCGGTCAGCCCCGCCGCGCGGGCGGTGCGAATAAAGTCAGATGACAGCACCGACAGCATCGCCGCGCGGGTCATCCGGGCGATCGGTGCCATGGTGAACAGTGCCAGCGTGATCGCGGGCAGTGCCAGTTGTTTCAGCGCGCCAAAGAAGACTTCCCAATCGCCGATGATCGCGCTGTCGATCAGGTAGAAACCGGTGACGGTGTCGGGCTCGATATAAATGAAGTCCAGCCGTCCCAAAGGCGACGGCGCCCAGCCCAGCAGGTAATAGAACACATAGATCAGCAGCACGCCGGTAAAGAAGGTCGGCAAGGACACTCCCGCCGTCACCACCATCCGGCACAGATGGTCTTGCAATGATCCGGGATTGCGGGCCGCCATGATGCCCAGGGGCACAGCCAGACCGCAGGACATGCACAGGGCCAGCAAGGTTAGCTCTAGCGATGCGGGCAGTTTGCGTATCAGATCGTCGGCCACCGGCTGACCGGTCATGATGGACTGGCCAAAATCGCCGTGCAGCAGATCGCCGACATAGATCAGGAACTGCTGAAGAAGGGATTTATCCAACCCCAGCGCCTCGCGGATTTGCTGAATGGATTGCTCATCCGCCGCGGCCCCGGCGAAATAGACCGCCGGGTCGCCCGGCAGGGCGCGGGTCAGCACAAAGCTGACCACGACCACCCCGATCACAACAGGCACGGCTTGCAGCACCCTTAGACCGATGGATTTCAGACGACCCGACACTTGGTTTAAACGCCCTTGAGGTTTCGGATGTCGAGCTGGCGGTGGAACCAGTATTCGAAATCCTTCACGTCATGCATGCCGACGTTCAGCGCAGGCTGCCACAGGGCGATGCGCGGTACTTCATCCCATGCGATTTCGATCATGCGTTTGATCTTGGGCGCGTATTCGGGATCGTCGACCGGCATGTGCAGGGTCTCGGCTGTCAGCGTCTCGATCTCCTCGTTGCGATAGTTCGACGAGTTGAACAGATGCCCCTCAAGATAGGCCCAGAAGAAGTAGTAGCACGGGTAGTTCAGCCAACCGCCGAAGGTCTCAAGATGAAGCGGCAGGCGCTTCTCAACCAGCGACGCGGTACGCCAGTTGGCACCGGGCACCTTGTCGATCACGGCGGTGATGCCGATCTTGGCAAGGTTTTCCTGCACCAGCAGGGCAACCGGCTCCATCCAGTCAGCCTGACCCAGTGAAATCGACAAGGGCACCTCAAATCCGGCGCCATATCCGGCCTCTTCCAGCAGCGCCTTAGCCTTGTCCAGATCGGTCGAATACGGGAAGGGCTGCGGCCATGCGATATCGGATGGCGTGGTGCTTTCGCCGCCCCACATCGGTTTACCCCGGCCATAAGCGGCAGTTTCAAACACTTCCTGATAGGGCACCGACCACGCGATGGCCTGACGCACGCGTTTGTCCTTGAACGGCTCGAACGACAGGTTCGGGTTCAGACAGTAGATCGCGTTTTCAATCGGTGTGGTCTGGATGGTGACGCCGTCCATGTCGGACAGTTCCTTGGCGTCCTTATTGGGCATGTTGAAGCTGAGGTTCACATCGCCGCGTTCCAACAATGCGCGCCGGGTGGCGGGGCTGGGCACTTCGCGCAGAACGACACGTTTGATCGCGGGCACGGGGCCGGAGGTGTACCCCTCGTTGCGCTCATAAACCAGCTGCTCGCCGGGTTTCCACTGTGCCACTTTAAAGGCGCCGGACCCGGCGGGGGTGGTGTGCAGATATTCTGTCGCCCACGGGTCGTCATCGGTGGCATTTGCCAGCGCAACCTTCGAGTTGATGATCATCGGCACCGGCACCGCCAGATCGGGCAGGGTGAGCTTTGAGGGGCGGAGCATCTTGATCTTGAAGGTCAGATCATCGACCGCCACAAACTGATCGGGGCTTTCAAGCGATCCGGCCTTCATCTGAACTGCCGGGAAGCCACCCAGCGACACGGCGCGGTCAAACGACCATTTCACATCGGCGGCGGTGATCGGCGAGCCATCCTGAAATTTGCCTTCGGGTTTCAGCTTGAAGATCATCTCGGTGTCGGTGATCTCCCAGCTTTCGGCGACTTCGGGTTCTATGACCGAATAGTCATAGGAAAGCCCGCCATCCGGCGTTTCCTTGGTGCCAAAGCTGACCAGCCGGTCATAGACATTCACCGCCACCTGATAGGACGGGCGGTTGGTGCCCGATCGGTGCAGGTCGAGGCTGTTGATGGTCTGGCCCATCACCGCGACGATCACATCACCGCTGGCTGCCTGAGCGGGCAGCGCTTTCAGAAAGGGCAGGGCCGAGGCGCCCAGCACGGCGCCCCCGCTTAGCAAAAATCCACGTCTGGTTTGGTTGGTCATATCGAAATCCCCTGTGTCGATCTTTTGTTTTGATCATCCGGTCTTTGGGGAAGCTTCTGCCTTCCTTGCTGTAACCACAAATGCTATGAATTCACAAAACCGGTGCAAAAATTGCACCGCTAGCGCTGAGGGTGCAAATGCGACATCTGCGAGACTTTGAGTTTATCGAAGCGGTGATCCGAGCTGGATCAATCCGTAAGGCGGCAGAAGACATGAACATTACGGCCTCGGCGCTGAACCGCAGGATCAATCGGTTCGAAGAGGAATTCGGCTATGAAATCTTCGAACGGCTGCCGCGCGGGGTGCGCCTGAACCCTGCCGGAGAGCTTGTGCTGCACCATATCCGGGCTCAGCGGTCTGATTTCGCACGGCTGCAAAGTCAGGTGGCTGACCTGTCGGGCGTGCGGCGCGGACACGTTTCAATCGCCTGTTCGCAGGCACTATTGCCCTATTTTCTGCCGGAACAGATTGCCAGCTATCGCAAGGATCATCCGGGGGTCACGTTTAATGTGAACGCCCGCGATAGGTTCGAAGCCGAACGCGAGCTGTCCACCTTTTCATCCGACATCGCGCTGGTGTTCGAACCCCACCATCTGGTGGACTTCGAAGTGGTAATGTCCGTGGATCAACCGATCTATGTACTGATGCGGGCGGACAACCCGTTGGCGCAGCAAAAAGAACTGAGACTGCGCGACTGTCTGGCGCAGCCCCATGTCGCCCCCAGTGCGCAATACGCTGTCCGATTGTTGCTGGATGCCGCAGCGAAGAAAACCAACATGGAAAGGCTGCGTCCGATTGCGGAATCTGAAAGCTTTGACTTCATGCGCCACTATGTGTTGCACGAGCACGCGCTGGCGTTTCAGTTTCCCATAGGTCTAAGCCTGTCGGGCGAACACGGCTATATCGCCCGCCCGCTGTCGTTGCGGGATGTGCCGCCGGGCAGTCTGCTGCTGGGCCAGTTGCGGGGACGGACCTTGCCGGTGGCCTCGGCCCGGTTCGTAATGCAGCTGTCACAAGCGATGCAGGCCTACCACCTTTAAGCGATGCATTTTTTGCACCGGTATTAGTTAAAACTAGCATAAGAAAGAACCGCTTCTTTGCGCTTATGCTCTTTGACGATAGCGGACTACGCGTCTCGGCATATGGTCGGTCTGACGCAGTTCGACACCACTGGGGACAAAGGAACGCCATCGTGAAACGTGAACTTACACGCCGCCATTTCTTAAATACGACCGCCGCCATGGGCGCCGCCACATTGGCAGGTGCGATGATGCCGGGTCAGGCTCGCGCTGCCAGCGACCTGACAGTCGGCTTCATCTATGTCGGACCCAAAGATGACTTTGGCTATAACCAAGCGCATGCCGAAGGCGCCGCTGCCGTCAAGGAAATGGCGGGCGTTACCGTCGTCGAGGAAGAAAACGTACCCGAAACCGTGGATGTTCAGAACACCATGGAATCTATGATCAATTTCGATGGCGCGACTCTGCTGTTCCCGACATCTTTCGGGTACTTCGACCCCCATATTCTAGAGGTTGCCCCAAAGCACCCCGATGTACGCTTTCAGCACGCCGCGGGTCTGTGGTCAGCCGATAAGCACCCGATGAATGTTGGCTCGTATTTTGGCTATATCGGCATGGGGCAGTACCTGAATGGTATTACCGCTGGTTACGCCTCCAAGACCAAGAAGATCGGTTTTGTCGCCGCGAAACCCATTCCGCAGGTGCTGCAGAACATCAACTCTTTCCTGCTGGGCGCCCGGTCGGTTGACCCTGAAATCACTTGTCAGGTCATCTTTACCGGCGAATGGTCGCTGGCGGTGAAAGAGGCCGAGGCCACCAACGCACTGGCCGACCAAGGCTGTGACGTGATCACCTGCCACGTGGATGGCCCAAAGGTGGTGATGGAAACTGCCGCCGCGCGTGGCGCCTATGTCTGTGGCTATCACGCCGATCAGACCGCCTTGGCACCTGAGAAATATCTGACCGGGGCCGAATGGAACTGGGCTGGCGTTTACACCGGCATGGTCCAGACCGTTCTGGACGGCGGCAGCATCGACAACTTCGTGCGCGGCGGCCTGTCGGATGGTTTCATCAAGATGAGTCCCCTGGGACCCGCCGTGTCAGATGCCGCCCGCAACCAGTTTGAAGCCACCAAGGCTGAGATCATGAAAGGCGGTTATTCTGTATTTAAAGGCCCACTCAAGGACAATGCGGGCAATGTGATTGCTGCAGACGGCGAGGCCTTTGTCGAAACCGACATCGCGCTGGAAAGCATGAACTACTTGGTCGAAGGCGTTCTCGGCTCGACCAGCTGATGAGCGATACCACCGCCACACAGACGCCCCCCATGGGGGCGTTGCTGGCCCGCTGGTTGCCGCGGGCCGAGGCCCTGCTGATCCCGCTGGCCGCGCTTTTGTGCGGCCTTGCGGTGTTTTCACTCTTTCTGCTGACGTTGGGCAAATCGCCCATCGATTTCTATGCGCTGATCTATAAGGCGGGATTCAGCACGGCCTTTTCATGGCAAAACACGCTGTCGCGCGTGGCGCCTTTGCTGTTTGCCGGTCTCTGCGTGGCTTTGCCCGCCCGGCTGGGGCTGGTGGTGATCGGTGGCGAAGGCGCGATTGTGCTGGGCGGTTTGGCTGCGGCTGTGTTGGGGCTGGCCGTTGTCGGTGCCCCGCCGGTGATCGGCTTTGTCGTCATGGCCGCCGGGGCCGCTTTGATGGGCGGGCTTTGGATTGGCGCCGTGGGCTGGCTGCGGTTTAAGCGTGGCGTCAATGAAACCATTGCCTCATTGCTGATGGCCTACATCGCCATCGCTTTGATGAACCATCTGGTCGAAGGGCTGTTTCGCGACCCGCAAAGCCTGAACAAACCCTCAACCGCGCCATTGCCCGAGGCCTTGCGCGTGGGCGATATGCCGATTGGCATCGACGTGCACTGGGGCTTTGCTTTTGGGGTATTGGCCTGCGTCATCTCTTGGGTGCTGATGGACCGCACCACTATTGGGTTCGCGGCCCGCATCGCCGGCGACAACGTGCGCGCTGCGCAGGTGCAGGGCCTGCCGGTGGGCAAGCTGATCATCGGCTTCACCGCGCTGGGCGGCGCCTGCGCGGGCTTGGCCGGGTTTTTCGAGGTCTCAGCAATTCATGGGTCGGCCAATGGCTCGCTGATTTCGGGCTATGGCTATACCGGCATTCTGGTGGCTTTTCTGGCCCGCCATAACCCGCTTGCGATCATCCCCGTTGCCACACTGTTGGCGGGGTTTGAGGCATCTTCGGGTCTGATCCAACGCCGCATGGACCTGCCCGACGCTACCATTCTGGTGATGGAAGGCATCGTGTTTGTCGTGCTGCTTCTCAGTGAGACGCTCTATGGCCGGTTGGCCATTTTCAACCCGACATTCTGGGAGAAGAAGGCATGAGCACCGCCGCTGACATTGGTATCTGGGGCGTTCCTCTGGCGATCATCGGCGGCGCGATCCGGGTTTCGACGCCATTCCTGTTCGTGTCCTTGGGCGAATGCCTTACTGAACGCTCGGGTCGCATCAATCTGGGGCTTGAGGGCACCTTGGTCTTTGGCGCCATGTCGGGCTATGCGGTAGCCTACGGCACCGGGTCGCCCTGGCTGGGCGTGCTGGCCGCGGCAATGGCCGGGGTTCTTTTTGGCTTGTTCCACGGCTGGATCTGCAAATTCAAAGGCGTCAATGATATCGCCATCGGCATCGCGCTGATGCTGCTGGGCATGGGGCTGGCGTTCTTTTTCGGCAAACCCTACATCCAGCCGGTCGCGCCTGACCTGCCCGCCATCCCGCTGGGCTGGTGGTCGGATATCCCACAGGTGCAGGCGGCGCTGCAGGTCAACGCGCTGTTCCTGATCGGGGCGGTGCTGGCTGTGGCGCTCCACTGGATGTTCAAGAACACCCGCGTCGGGCTCGCCATCCGCGTCGCGGGGGACAGCACAGATGCGGCCCGTGCCATCGGGTTGAACCCCGATACCGTGCGCCTGCTATCGACCGCCGCAGGGGGGGCTTTAGCCGGGGTCGGCGGGGCCTATCTGTCGCTTTACTATCCCGGCAGCTGGAATGAGGGGATCAGTTCGGGTCAGGGCCTGATGGCGGTCGCCTTGGTGATCTTTGCCCGCTGGAATCCGATCAACTGTTTTTGGGCCGCACTTTTGTTTGGCGGTGCGGGCGCGCTGGGCCCGGCACTGCAATCGGTCGGCGTTACCAGCGGCTATTACCTGTTCTTCGCCGCGCCCTATGTGCTGACCCTTGCCCTGCTGATCATCACCTCGTCGCCCGACAAGGCGATGGAAGGCGCGCCGGGCGCCCTGAGCATCACCAAGTAAGGAGCCTGCACATGAACGGACTTGGCGGACTGAACAAATCAGAAAACGGCGTGGTGATCGGGGTGGTGCAGCTGCAACTGCCCGTGACCGAAACACCCGCCGATCTGGCGGCGCAAACCGACCGCATCGTTGAACTGGTCGCCAAGGCGCGGCGTAACATGCCCAGCATGGATCTGGTGGTTTTTCCCGAATACGCGCTGCACGGGCTGTCGATGGACATCAATCCAAAGATCATGTGCACCCTTGATGGCCCCGAGGTCGCAGCGTTCAAACAAGCCTGTATCGACAATGCGATCTGGGGCTGTTTTTCGATCATGGAGCTGAACCCCGGCGGCATGCCCTATAACTCCGGCCTGATCATCGACGATCAGGGCGAGATACAACTCTATTATCGCAAAATGCACCCCTGGGTTCCGGTCGAACCGTGGGAGCCGGGCGATCAGGGCATTCCGGTTTGCGATGGGCCCAATGGGTCGAAGCTCGCGCTGATCATCTGTCACGACGGCATGTTCCCCGAGATGGCCCGCGAATGCGCCTATAAAGGGGCCGAGATCATGATCCGCACCGCAGGCTACACGGCGCCCGTGCGCGACGCCTGGCGCTATACCAACCAGTCCAACGCCTTTTGCAATCTGATGGCCACGGCGAATGTCTGCATGTGCGGCTCGGACGGGACGTTCGACAGCATGGGCGAAGGCATGATCTGCAACTTTGACGGATCAATCATCGCCCACGGCACCTCGGGCCGCGCCGATGAGATCATCACCGCTGAGCTGCGCCCCGATTTGATCCGCGAAGCGCGCGCCAACTGGGGTGTTGAAAACAACATCTACCAGTTCGGCCATCGCGGCTATGTCGCCGTCAAAGGCGGCGCACAGGATTGCCCCTATACCTATATGACCGACCTTGCGGCGGGCAAATACCGCTTGCCGTGGGAGGATGACGTGAAACACACCGACGGCACCAGCTGTGGCTTTGACGCGCCCACGCGGGTCTTCGGCGAACCCAAGCAAGAGGCCGCAGAATGAGCTACATCGACGCTGACCCGTATAACTGGCCCTATAACGGCGATCTGCGCCCTGAAAACACCGCGTTGATCATCATCGACATGCAGACTGATTTCTGCGGCAAGGGCGGTTATGTCGACACGATGGGCTATGACCTGTCGCTGACTCAGGCGCCGATTGAACCGATCAAGGCGCTTTTGGCCAAGATGCGTGCCGGTGGCTATCACATCATCCACACCCGCGAAGGGCACCGCCCCGATCTGGCCGACCTGCCCCCGAACAAACGCTGGCGCAGCCAGCAGATCGGCGCGGGCATCGGTGATCCGGGCCCCTGCGGTAAAATCCTGATCCGGGGCGAGCCGGGCTGGGACATAATCCCCGAACTTTACCCAGCCGAGGGCGAGCCGATCATCGATAAGCCCGGCAAGGGCAGTTTCTGCGCCACCGATCTGGAACTTCTGCTACGCACCCGAGGGATCGAAAACATCCTGCTGACCGGCATCACCACCGATGTCTGCGTGCACACCACCATGCGCGAGGCCAATGACCGCGGTTTTGAATGCCTGCTGGTCGAGGATTGCTGCGGCGCCACCGACAAGGGCAACCACGACGCCGCCATCAAAATGGTCAAGATGCAGGGCGGCGTGTTCGGGTCCGTCTCTGACAGCGCGACCCTGATCGCGCAGTTGCCATGAGCCACGAACCCGCCCTTTCCACCGGTGCCATCGGCGTCGAGGCGGTCTCGATGACCAAACGGTTCGGGGATTTCACCGCACTGGACGAGGTCACCCTGAACGTCCGCCCGGGCACTTTTCACGCGTTGCTGGGCGAAAACGGCGCGGGTAAATCGACGCTGGTGAAGTGCATCATGGGTTTCTACCACGCGACCGAGGGCGGGTTGCTGGTCGACGGGCACGAAGCCTTTGTGCGCGACCCGGTTGATGCGCAAAAGCTGGGGCTGGGCATGGTCTATCAGCATTTCACGCTGGTCCCCGCCTTGACCGGCGCCGAGAACCTGTTGATCAGCCGCGCCGATGCACCCGGCGTGATCAACTGGCGGGCCGAGAACGCCAGGCTGGAAGCGTTTCTGGACAAAATGCCTTTCCGCGTTCCGCTGGACCGCCCCACCAGCCGTCTGGCGGCGGGCGAAAAGCAAAAGCTGGAAATCCTGAAACAGCTCTATCTGGGCAGCCGGTTTTTGATCTTGGATGAACCGACCTCGGTGCTGACCCCGGCCGAAGCCGATGAGGTTCTGGGCCACGTTCGCGCCCTGTGCGAGGCGGGCGAGATTTCGGTGCTGATGATCACCCACAAATTCCGCGAGGTGACGCAGTTTGCTGATGATGTCTCGGTGCTGCGCCGGGGCAAGTTGACCGGCAGCGGGCCGGTGTCGGACCTAAGCCATGACGACATGGCGCAGATGATGATGGGCCATCAGCCCGAACGCAAAGAGATCAACCGCACTCAGACTAAGGGCGACACGGTGCTGTCGCTACGCGGCGCGCGTGCCAGTGATCGCAGTGGTCTGAAATCCATCGACATCGAAGCGCTGGACGTCGCAGCGGGCGAGATTCTGGGCATCGCCGGCGTTTCGGGTAACGGGCAGACCGAGCTGATGGAAATGCTGACGGGCCAGCGTCGGTTGTTGGGCGGTGAAATCCGCGTAAAGGACCAGCCCTATGGCGCCAGCCGGGCCGAAGCGACGGCGCTTAAGGTGCGCTACCTGCCCGAAGAGCCGCTGCAAAATGCCTGCGCCTCGCGCATGAGCGTGGCGGAAAACCTTGCCTTCCGGCTGTTCGATCACGGCGCGGACGGGCGCCCTAAGCTGTGGAAAAACACCCGCCAGATACTGGACAACGCCAAGGCCCGGATTGCCGAGTTCAACGTCAAAACCACGTCCCCCCACAGCCCAATTGCGGCGCTGTCGGGCGGCAATGTGCAACGCGCCGTTTTGGCGCGCGAGCTGACCGGGGATGTAGATTTGCTGATCGTTGCCAACCCCTGTTTCGGGCTGGATTTCGCCGCCGTGGCCGCGATTCGGGGCCGGATACTGGAGGCCCGCAACAAGGGGGTTGCCGTGTTGTTGATCAGCGAAGATCTGGACGAAATTCTTGAACTGTCCGACCGGATCGTGGTGATGAGCGAAGGCAGGATTGCATTTGAGACCGCTGCCGCGACCGCCGACACGGCCGAGATCGGCACCTATATGGCGGGGCATGCGTGATGGCAGTGATCAAAGCACAACCCTTTGATTTTACGTTTGAACCCAGCACCACCGGGCTGGTGATGATCGACTTTCAGCGCGATTTCATGGAGCCGGGCGGCTTTGGCGAAACCTTGGGCAATGACGTCAGCCTGCTGCGCGCGGCGATCGAACCGGCGCAGGCTTTGTTGGCGGCCTTTCGCAAGGCAGGTCTGCCGGTGATCCACACCCGCGAGTGCCACCGCCCCGATCTGTCTGACCTGCCCGACGCTAAACGCGACAGGGGCGCGCCCAGCCTGCGTATCGGAGACGCAGGCCCGATGGGCCGCATCCTGATCTCGGGCGAGCCGGGGGCGGATATCATCCCCGAGCTCTATCCCATCAAAGGCGAAACCGTCATCGACAAGCCCGGCAAAGGCGCATTCTATAGCACCGAATTCGGCGCAGTTCTGGCCGATCTGGGCCTCAAACAGCTAATCTTTGCCGGCGTCACAACCGAGGTCTGCGTGCAAACCACCATGCGCGAGGCCAATGACCGTGGCTTTGACTGTTTGCTGGCGACCGATGCCAGCGAAAGCTATTTCCCGGCGTTCAAAGCCGCTGCAATTGACATGATCACCGCGCAGGGCGGTATCGTGGGCTGGGCCAGCCCGGTGGCGCAGATCGTCGAGGTGCTGGATGGCTGACTCGGTTGTCCTGAAGGACCTGATCAACGGCGGCTGGAAGGACCTGCCGTTTGAACCGTTCAAACCGGGCATCGAGGTGCATTTCCTGCTGCGCGGCGAGCCCGAGATTGCAATCCTGAAATACGCGCCCGGCGCCAGCGCGCCCTTGCATCTTCATCAGGCTGCCGAAAGTATCCTTATGCTGGAGGGTAGCCAAAGTGATGCCCGCGGCACCTATGTGGCGGGTGATTTTGTGATCAACATGGAGGGCAGCCAGCATTGCGTCTCAAGCCCCGAAGGCTGCGTTGTGTTGCTGCAGTGGGCAAAGCCTGTAAAGTTTTTGGCCTAAGTTTGCGCATAAGAACGTTGTTCATAGGAGCGACAGCCGCAACCAACCCCACACCGATCCAACGCCGCCAGTCACCGATCAGAGATTTCGGGTTTCTAGTTCGATACCAAATTCTGACAGGCTCAGGCCGTGCCCGGGTCTGTCGCCGGGGGCAAGGGTGCCGTCCGCTGCCAGGCTGGGCCAGCCGTCAAACAGTGGCTCAAGTAACGGGAAATCCTCCAGCCAGGTCAGGGCGGGGCTTGTCGCCGCCAGATGGACGAACAGACCGGGCAAGAAGTGCGGAGTAAGTTCGCAGCCAAAGGCTTCAGCCACGCGAAGGATGCGCAGAGACTCGGTCAGACCGCCGATCATGGCAAGATCAGGTTGAATGGTGGCGCACAGACCATCAGAAATGAAGCCGCGTGCCTGCTCAATTCCCTGAAAATGCTCGCCCGTAGCAACCATTCCCCCGTGGCTTTCGCGCAGCGCACGATAGCCCGCGATGTCGGTCGAGGGCAGCGGCTCTTCGACGAACAGACCGCCATGCGCCTGCACCTGATCCAGTACATACCGGGCCTGCGGCAGGCTGGTCTTTTCATTCAAGTCGGCCATCAGCCATCCATTGGCCCCCAATGCATCCGCCGCGGCGCGCAAGATGGATTGATCCGAGGGATTGCCTGCCAATCGTAATTTGATCGCCCCGAAGCCTTGTGCCAGGTGCTGCTCGACTTGTTCCGTTACCAGCTCGGCAGGTTGGCCCGGTTTGTAGCCGCCACTGCCATACACAGGCACCGCGCGCGCAGCGCCGCCCATCGCCATTGCCAAAGGTAAGTTCAGCAGTTTGGCGTAGAGGTCCCAAAGCGCCACATCAGCCGCCGCATAGCCCACATAGTTGGGGCCCATTCCGGTGCGGTTGCACAGTCGGCGGACCTTGGCCCAAGCGGTTTCAGGGTGCGGGATGGCTTGCCCGTCCAATACCTCTTTCGCCAGAGCCTGCCCGGCCACCGCAGAGGCATATCCGCGCCCGCCAATGGCATAGGAAAAGCCAAACCCGCTCAGCCCGCCCTGAGCATGAATTTGGCAAGTGATCACATCCACCTTGGCCACACCCGAGCCACCAACCGTGCCTGGCAGGGGATATTCAATCAATCGCCAGCTGAGCTTCTCGATCTTCGGTGTCTGTGTCATGCGCTGTCTCCCTTCGTGCTTTCGCATGCACTAAATTGATCACTTCCCGTGCCATCGCCTTGTTCGGCCAAGTTTTCGCCCGCTTCGGGCAAGGTTGAAAACAGGCTTAGGCCGGGGTGGGATTTCTGTGTACCATCAAGGCCTATTCCTGAATGCAGGGGATCTCTGAGTGGAAATCATTCGATCAAATGCCGTTGGCTCGGTTCAGGCGCGCGAACAGCGCAACATCCAACTGGACGCGCTGAAAGAAGAAATTCGCTTGCGCCGGGGCGGGCTGCGTCAGGACTTGATGCAATGCGAGCTGGGCGTGCAAAGCTGCATCAACCCGCAAGGCATCCGATCGGTCGCCTTCCATAAACCCGCGGCGCTTTTGGTCTTGTCGGGCCGAAAAGAGATTCATTTCGGTAGTCAAGCCGTTGTTGCGCGTGCCGGAGATATCCTGTTTGTTCCGGCGGAGGCCGAAGTATGGATGGGCAAGTATCCGGATACAGATTCAGGCGAATACCACGGCTTGGGCCTGCGCTTTGATCTGGACACGCAAAACCAGTTTCGTAGCACGTATGGCAAATATCTGGACAGCTGGACATTGAACCCGACCTGGTGTCACCGGGCCTCGGACGCGGTTATGTCTTGGATCACCGACTGGTTGGCTTGGAGCCGTCGCTACCCTTCGCCCGCGCATCTGCACCGCCATCGCTTGGTCGAATTGCTGCTGATCCTGGCGCAAGAGGGTGTGGCGGGGAATCTGCTGTTGAATGGCAGCCCCAGCCTGCGCCGCCGCGCCGCGCAGTTCATCGCGTTAGACCCTGCGCGCAACTGGCGCCTGAAAGATGTCTGCGACCTGCTGGGCATGAGCGAAACCGCCCTGCGCCGAAAGCTAAGAGCCGAGGAAACCGGCTTTCGCACTCTGCTTGAAGAAGTTCGTCTGATGTCAGGTTTGGCCATGGTTCAAGAGGGCGACCTGCCCATCGGACGCATCGCAGATGCCGTGGGCTATCAATCCCAGTCGCGTTTCACCGAACGATTCAAACAGCGTTTTGGCGTTACCCCAAGCCAATTGCGCAGCGGCCAGCTGGTCCCGCGCCAAACTGCGCAGGTTTTGCCCGGTTCCGGAGAAATCTAGGCGTTTTCCGGCAAACCCTGCCGGATCTTTGGATGCAGGCTGGTCTTGTATCTAACGAATTCTAGGCAAGGGCCAATAATAATGCGCGACTTTTATATGCTGATTGGGGAGGAGGAGCGACAGGCCTCGGATGGGCGTTGGGTTGTAAGTGTCAATCCGTACACCGAGAAATCCTGGGCGCGGATCCCACGCGCCACTGCGCAAGATGCCGACGCCGCTGTGACCGCGGCTAAGGAAGCACTGGTTCACCCCGAGTGGGCAGGTTTAAGCGCCAGCGAACGTGGCGCCCTGTTACGACGCGTGGGCGACTTGATTGCCGAAAACGCCGAGGCCCTTTCTGAACTGGAAGTGCTCGACAATGGCAAGCTGAAGGCAGAGATGCTGCAACAGATGAACTATCTGCCACAGCATTATTACTACTACGGTGGTCTTGCAGATAAAATCGAAGGCGCGGTGATCCCGTCGGATAAAAAGGGCATGTTCACCCATACGGTGCATGAGCCGCTTGGCGTCGTAGTGGCGATCACACCGTGGAACTCTCCGCTGCTCCTGACCACATGGAAGCTGGCGCCGGCGTTGGCCGCCGGGAACACAGTGGTTATCAAACCTTCGGAACATGCGTCTGTGTCGATGACCGTCTTTGCGAAACTGTTCCTTGAGGCGGGCTTCCCGCCCGGGGTGGTCAACGTGGTCACCGGCTATGGGCATGAATGCGGCGCGGCTTTGGTCGATCACCCGGATGTGGCGAAGGTGGCCTTTACCGGGGGTGATCAGGGCGGGCGCGCAGTGTACCGGGCGGCAGCTGACCACCTTAAACCTGTCACCTTGGAGCTGGGCGGGAAATCCCCCAACATCGTGTGTGAAGACGCCGACATCGAACAGGCCGTCAAAGGGGCGGTCTCGGGTGTTTTCGCTGCGACCGGGCAAACTTGCATGGCCGGTTCACGGCTGCTGGTGCATCGCTCGCGCGAGGCGGAATTTGTGGCGGCGCTGACCGAATTTATTGCGCAGGCAAAGCTGGGTGATCCCATGCAAGCCGACACTCAGATCGGCCCCGTCGCGACCAAGGATCAGTACGAGAAAGTGCTGTCCTATGTCGACATCGCTTTGTCAGAAGGGGCGCATCGCGCCTATGGCGGCAAGGCCTTGGAGCGCACCGGCTATTTTGTGGAACCGACGGTTCTGACCAATGTTACCAACGATATGCGCGTCGCGCGGGAAGAGATTTTTGGACCGGTATTAAGTGTGATTGCGTTCGACGATGACGAGGAGGCCATCGCGATCGCCAATGACACCCCCTATGGCTTGGCGGCCGGGGTCTGGACCAAGGATCTGCCACGGGCGTTTCGCTACACCTCGGCGCTGCAGGCAGGAACGGTTTGGGTAAACGCTTACCGTGTCGTCAGTTATGCGGTGCCGTTCGGTGGGTTCAAGAAATCTGGGATTGGACGCGAAAACGGACAGGAAATGATCCGCGAGTATCTGCAAACCAAGAGCGTCTTCATCAATCTTGGATCATCGGTGCCGGACCCATTCGTCCTGCGCTGAGACACGATAATACTAAGGGAGGAAAACATGAAACTGCGAACTGTTGTTACCGCTGTGGCGGTTGCTGTGACGAGTGTCACGTCGGCTTGGGCGGCGGACTATCCAAAAATGAAACTGCGGCTAGCGCATTTTGGGCCTCAGGTCTTTGTGCAAAGCGGCGTGGACCAATGGTTCGCGGACGAGATCGAACGCCGCAGCGGCGGCAATATCAGCATTCAGATATTCTGGGCGGGTGCCGCGGGCAAACCGCTGGAAATTCTGGGCCTTGTTGGTGCCGGGGCCGTGGACCTGGGGGCGGTGCCGCAAGCTTATTACGCAAATGAGCTCCCGCTGATCGGTGCGCCGAACTCGGTACCTTATGTGTTCAAGACCCGCGAGGCTGCGATTGGCGTGTCTGAGGGGCTGGTACGCGACAATGCTGCTGTGCAGGCCGAACTGGCCCGCAACAACGTACACCCGCTGTTCTTTCACCCGATGAATTCCTACTATCCGCTGTGCACTAAACCGGTGCAGACGATGGCGGATTTTCAGGGCCTCAAAATCCGTAGCTTCGGTGCCTTTCAGCCGCCCATGTGGGACGCGCTGGGTGCGGTCGGGGTGAATGTCCTGCCCTCGGATATCTACGAAGGTTTGCAACGTGGGCGTCTGGACTGCGGCTTCTTTTCGGCTGATCTTTACGAGGTCACGAAGCTCTATGAAGTGGCCAAACACATGTCCAGCGCGGGGGTTGGCCCGGTGGCCACATGGCCGATTTGGGTGAATCAGGAAAAGTGGAACAACGAATTCTCGGATGAAGTCCGGCAGCTGTTCACTGAGGTGTCCGCCGAAGCCCAGCAGCGTAGCCTGGACGCGATTGCCGAAGCTGAAACCAAATCGCTCGCCTTCCTGCAAGAGCAGGGCGTTGAGCTGGTCGAGTTCAGTGACCCTTCCGCTTATCAGGCCGCGATCCCAGACATGCTTGAGGTCTGGCTTGAGAACATGAAGGGCAAGGGTTTAGGGGACGAGGCCCAAACCGTGCTGGATGATTGGCGCACCCTTCAGGCGGAGCTTGAGAATGACGCCAGCTAAGGCAAGTGGCGCAGCAAACCTGCTGCGCCTCGCCGACCGCGTGAGCCTTGCATGTAGCGGGATCGCGCTTGGGGCAAGCGGGCTGGTGATTCTGGCGATCGTGGCCATGGGGGCCGTGGACGTAATCATGGGCTTTACAGTGAACTACCCCTTGCCGGCTGCCACGAATGTAGCCGAAGAGGCGCTGCCCGCCGCGGTTTTCCTTGCGGCTGGAATGGTGCTGCGCAACCGTGCAAACATCGTGGTAGACGTGCTTTGTGACCATTTCAGATCGCGTCTAAAGCGCATCTCCGCGGTGATCGCTGCGCTGGGCACCTTTGTGTTCTTTGCATTGCTGGCAAGCGGTGCGTGGCATCTGGCAGTCGATAGCATCAGCTTGAATGAACGCGCCGTAGCTGCGGTCGAGTTCCCGATTTGGCCGATGAAGCTGGGCTTTGCCATCGGCGCGACTATCGCGACATTCGAAGCGCTACGGCTGCTCGCGATCGCGGCCCTTTCTTCCCCCTCACACCAAGTCGAAGGTCAAGACACATGAGCAGCGTCGCAATCGGATTGTCGGGAATTTTCTGCGCATTGTCCCTAACCCTGTTTGGCGTTCCGGTGGCTGTGTCGCTGGGGCTGATCGGCCTGTCGGGCATGTGGTTCGTCGGCGGTGAAGTCTTGATGCGCTCGGCGCTTGAGACATTGGCCTATAATGCGCTAAACCAATACTCTTTCGTCGTTATCCCGATGTTTGTTCTGATGGGGGTTTTGGCAAATAAGGCCAAGATCACTCAGGACCTCTATGAGGCGTTTTATCGCTTTATGTCGAAAGTGCGGGGCAGTCTGTTCATGGTGACGATCCTGTCATCGGCCGGGTTTGCGACGATTTCAGGATCGACAGTGGTCAGCGCCGCCGTGTTCACCCGCTTGGCGTTGCCGCAAATGGTGCGCTACGGATATCACAGCGGCATTGGCGCAGGCTGTGTCGCGGCGGCGGGCACCTTTGCCTCGCTCATCCCGCCCTCGATCATGATGGTGATCTATGCTTTGCTGACAGGTGAATCCATTGGGCGGCTGTTTATCGCCGGTGTGATCCCCGGTGCGCTGACGGCAGGCGTTTATCTGGTGTCGGTCTGGGTGATGGTGCGGTTGAGACCGCAGATTGCCCCCCTCGCTCCGCAAGAATTCACCTGGTCGCAAAAGATGGAATCCCTAGGGCGCGTGGGGCCGTTTCTGGTGCTGGCGATCCTGGTGGTCGGGGGCATCTACAGCGGGCTGATGTTCCCTTCTTCGGCAGGAGCGGTTGGCGCCTTTGGGGCGCTGGGTATCGCGATTTGGCGCGGGGTAGGGGGCTTTTCCCACCTCAAGGATGCGCTGAGCGAAACCGCGGTGACAGCAACCTCGGTCTTCATGGTCCTGATCGGCGGGCTGATCTTTTCCCGTTTTCTGGTCTTTTCGGGTTTCATCACTGACATCGTCGCTGTGATCACCGAAAGCGGCATCGCGCCTTACCAAGTGCTGGTGGCCGTGGTGCTCGTGTATATCGCACTGGGCATGTTCATCGACACGGTTTCGGTCACGGTGATTACAGTGCCCTTCATTCATCCGGTCATGGTGGGGCTTGGATATGATCCCATTTGGTTTGGCGTCGTATTGGTGAAACTGATCGAGATTTCCGCCATCACTCCGCCCGTGGGCCTGAACCTATTTGCGGTGATGGCCTCGGCCCGAACGCAGATCAGCACGGGAGACCTGTTCAAAGGCGTTCTGCCGTTTCTTGCCATGGAGTTCCTGGTGTTGCTGCTGATTATCATGGTGCCAGCGATCTCGCTTTGGTTGCCCGAGACCATGTTGTGAACCTGATAAAGGAGGCGTCGGGATGAGCCGGACTTTCTACATGCCAACCCGCATAGAGCACGGGCCAGAGGTTCTTTCCAAGGCTGGGCTGCGTGCCCAAGAGATGGATCTTCGTCATGTTCTGGTGGTCACCGACCCGGTGATCACGGCCCAGCCGTTCTTCGCGACCTTCATAGAGGCGTTCGCCAAATCGGATGTGCGCGTCTCGTTGTTCGACGAATGCGGCATTGATGCCCGTCTGGCGCATGTCGACGGCCAGACGGCACGGGTCTTGCGAGAAGGGATCGACGGGATCGTGGGAATTGGCGGGGGCTCGGCCATGTGCACCGCCAAGGCCATTGCCATGGCGGTTCCAAACGGTGGGTTCAGCAACTGCGTAGGTCCGGATGCCAAGATGCGCCGCGCGATGACGATGATCATGGTTCCCACGACAGCTGGATCAGGGGCCGAAGTGTCTCAGTTTACTTTGGTGCGCGATGATCTCAACAGCACAAAGTTCGTTGCTGGCGGGCCGCAAAGCTTCCCTAATCTGGCCTTGCTGGATCCGGTTGTGCTGGCCGATATCCCGCCCCGGTTAGGGGTTATTTCGGCGGTGGATGCTTTGGTGCACGCTTTTGAGGCTATGTTTACCTCACTTGCAACCCCGTTGACCGACGGGCTGGCCGTGACTGCCATCACAGAGATCACAACTTTGCTGCGGGCGGATAAGGCCACGCCAGAGCAACGCGAGCGCGCCCTTGTGGCGGCGTCGGTGGCAAACATGGCCTGTGGAAATGCGCGGCTGGGCCTTGCCCACGCGGCGTCTTTGCCGCTGGAGGCCCATTGCAGTGTTGTGCACGGTATCGGGGTCGGTGTGCTATTGCCGCGCGTGTTGCAGTTCAACGCCCCCAGCGCCCCTGAAAAGGTCGCGCTGATCGCGGATCGGTTAGGCTTGCCCTGCGATGCCGATCAAATCGCGCAATGGCTGTTGCAGATCTACGCAGAGATCGAGTTTCCAACCCACTTTGACGACTCTTCCCTCATTGAGGGGTACGAGGATAGCTTGGCGAAGCTGGCCCTGCCGGGCCTTTACGGCGGCCCCGTCCAGAAGGACGATGACGGCATCGCCTGGGTGAATTCACCAAACATCCGCCGGGCCAATGCGGCGGATGTCGCTGCGCTCTATCGCAGTTGCCTGCGCTAAGGATACCTTCTGGAAACGACAAACGGGGGCCCTTGGAGCCCCCGTTCTGGGTAGGAATATGCTCTGCCAGTTAAGGCAGAGCACATTGTGTTTGTGCGTCGATTTTCAGGAGTCGTTATGTGCCATAGTTGGGCTCAGAACCCCTGCGGCGAACTGGATCGCCAGCAGGCCAAATCCAATCGGTAGCAGGGCGTAAGGTATAAAGAGCGGCGTGCCCAGGCTGGACGAAACCCGCTCTCCATACTCAAGAGCCTGGGACGCAGTGATTGCCCCGCGCCACGCCATTACACCGCAAAACACCACTCCGATCACCGCGATTAGCGTGGCGGCGATGGTTTTCGCTGCGCCCGAAAACCGGTCCGTGAAGAAGGTGATCCGGATATGGTCATCGGTACGCTGCACATCAGCTGCGGTCAGCAGCGCGACATAGACGATGAGGAAAGTGTTGACCTCGTGGCTCCAAGATGTCGGGGCCGCAAAGATGTAGCGCATCGCGGCGTCATAGCAGATCGTTAACACCATGAAGGCCAAGATCGCCTGCCCCAGTACGCTGGAGAACCGTGTGATATAGGAGAAATACGTCATTGCAGCCCTTTCTCCTCAGGTCTCGAGACCCATGGCCAGGTTGACCGCTCGGGTGCCGATGTCCTCGCCGACATCCTTTTTCCAGTCAGCAATCACCGCTTGGGACTCGTTGGATAACGCCTCCAGATCAGCCGCGTTGGGCTGGGTTTTTTCAACCCCGGCGGCGTCCACCATCGGCCACAGATCGTTTTTGTAGATCCCGTAGTTGGCTTGTGCGGCCCCGTTTTCATCCAGCCAGTCTGCGGCGGCTTCCATCCCCGCGCGCACGTCTTGCGGCATCTTTTCCCAACGGCGCAGATCGACGAACAGACCAATACCATATGCCGTCAGCGGCAGTTGGTAGACATGGCCAACCTGCTCTTGCAGGCTGCGCCCGACGATGGTCGAGATATTGGCGACTGCCGCGTCAACGGTGCCGCGCTGCAAGGCCAGATAAAGCTCGGACGATGGAATGCGCACAGCAGCGCCGCCGAAGTTTTCGATCACCTGAGTGGCCTCAAAGCTGACCACACGCACCTTTTTGCCCGCAATATCGGCAACCGAACGCACGGGTTTGTCGGCGGTGGACCAGATGAATTCAGGCTCAAGGATGTTGCCCATCATCGACAGCATATAGAGGTTCTCTTTGGCCAGTTCCTCATTGACCAGATCGAACAGGGCGGAACCGCGGGCGATACGCCCGGGATTGGCATACAGCGCGTCCACAATCCCCGGCAGGCCCGTGATCCCAAGAATTTTGACCGAACGGGTGATGTAGCTGGAGGTGTGGAACATAAAGTCGATCGACCCTGCACGCAGCGCCGACAGCTGTTCGTCTGCCTTCAACAACGTGCCTGAGTCATAGTAGTCGACAGCGAAGGCGTCACCGCTGAGCGCCGACAGTTGCTCGATATACCCATTCGCGCCGGCCGACAGCGCCTTGTAGGACTGGGGAATATAGAACACGCCTGTCAGCTTGTTCTTGGCCAGCGCCATGGTCGGGATCCCCCCTGCCATGAGTGCGGTACCCGCGGCGCTTCCCGATCGTTGCAGGAATTTTCTGCGTGTTAGTGTCATTGCTTTTCCTCCTCAGTTGGCAATGTTTTTAGAACAATCCCGGCAGCCAAAGGCTAAGTCCGGGGAATAAGACAAAGAGCATCAGCATCGCGAATTGGACCGCGACAAACGGGATAACCGCTTTGATGATTTCATCGACTTGCAGCATGGGGGCGACCCCGCGCAGGGCGTAAAGGTTCAGCCCGACGGGGGGGGTGACGACGGCGATCTCTAGGTTCATCACCAGTACGATGCCAAACCATAGCGGGTCATAGCCCAGCGCGGTGATCAGCGGCAGTAGGATCGGGGTGGTCACCACGATTAGCGACACGGCGTCCACCAGCATGCCCAGCAGTACCAGCCCGATCATGATAACTACCAGAATGCTCCAGCCCGGCAGGTTCATCCCCACAAGCGCATCCGACAGAGTTTGCGGCACGCGCATCAGGTTCAGATAATCCCCAAAGATCCGTGCACAGCCGATGATCAACAAGATGGTGCCCGACACGCGGACGCTATCTGACAGGATCTTTAGGGTCTTTTTCCAATCCAGCGAGCGAAAGACGACGGCGGCGATCAGGAACGCCCCAAAAGCACCAAACCCGGCCGCTTCGCTGGGTGTTGCGAACCCTGAATAGATGCTGCCCAGAACCATCGCGACCAGAAGCAGCGCATGCCATACATTGCCCAGCGCCTTGAATTTCTCGGTCCAGCTGGTGCCTTCGCCCTTGTCGCTGGGGGCCTCGGACGGATTCAAGGTGCAGCGTAGCCAGATGTAAGCCGACAATGCCGCCGCCAGCGCCAAGCCCGGTACGATACCCCCGATGAACAGATCGCCCACCGAAACACCTGATACCGCGCCATAAATGATGAATGGCACGCTGGGCGGGATCAGCATGGCCAGCGCGCCTGCTGACGCCACCGACCCCGCGGCGATCCCACGGCTGTAACCCCGATTCAGCATTTCGGGCACCGCAATGGATCCCACCGCCGCCACGCCGGCAACCGACACGCCCGAGACAGCACCAAACACGGTGCCCGCCCCAACGGTTGAAATCGCCAGACCGCCGCGCAGCCAGCGCAACCAGACAGAGGCCGCATGATAGAGGCTTGTCCCCACCGGCGTTGCCGTCAGGAAATTCCCCATCAAGATGAACAACGGCAACGCGATCAGTTCAAAGCTGTTGAGCTGTCCGAAAAACGACGATCCGGCAAAAAAGAAGCCCAAAGAGCCACGCTCCATAAAGAAGCCCAGCAAGCCGCTTGCGCCCAGTGCCAGAAAGATTGGCGCGCCTGAAAAGATCATCAATAGCAGTAAGATGACAACAAGAAGTGGTTCAAGCATGGCGACCCCACGCTTGTGATGTAAAGGTGTTCAATTTTTCCTCCCTAGCCCGCTCCGCTGGCGCGATGCAGGTTCCCTTTTTCCTTCATGAGTGCGACCGTTGCAGCGGTCTGTGGCTGCGCATGTTCACATGCGCGATTGTTCGACGAGAGCGTCCTGCATCCCAATGGATGTCGAGTTTCAAACATTTGCCTGAACGCACCCACCTGATCGCGCCGCTACCGGCCTGTTTGTCGCCTTATTCGGTCAGCCGCCTTTGCGGCGACGCGCCGATGATGATGCCCGGCAATCACGCCCGAAATCGTCAGGCGCTCGGGATTTCTGGGAATTCTAAGCAGCTTCACGGAAATCTGTGTCCGCTGAGATCACCTTGGGAAAACGGGTATTGCGAAAGCTTCAACTCTCGGGTCCGCGACGAATTACGAAACGGTGAGCTCTTTTACAGTTTGCGCGAGGCCCAAATCCTGATCGAACAATGGCGGGTTCACTATAACTCTGTCGGGCCGCACAGTGCATTGGGCTACCGTCCACCCGCGCCAGAAAGCATCGTGCCGATGGATCGAAGGCCCACGATGCATTACCAACTAAACTGGACCACCCGAGGGGCGCGCGCCAGCTTGACATCTACGTCTCCGAAATCGCTAAGTTAAAAAGGCTGGTTTCAAATAAATCGCTACTTGCGTTAGACGATAAGACATTTACGCAGATTGAAGCGCCGCGTCAGCTTGGCGGCTTTCAAGGCTTGAACCAGCGGGTCACTCATGAAGACCGCATTCCAAAGATACGGGTCAATCCACATATCTGGTCCATCCAAGGCTTCCGCACGGACCGCAATATCGTAGTCATTCACCACAAACTGCGGCTTCCAGGAGTTTGGCGGCGCCTTGAATGGCACTGTCGCTCCCGGAGACTGGTCAGGAATAAAATGCTGCTGCCGCACCCCAAAGTTCAGGCAAAAATACGTGCCCTCTACCGGTGTTTCACGATCAAACTGAAACAACTTGGTCGGGTAAAGGCCGCCTTCCCCTAGATCGAACTGCCTCATGACGTCTGCAACAGCCGCAGAAACACACCAAAAGCCACCCGCACTGAAAATGTCGGGTTGCTTTGCTGCCTTTTTACTGCGTTGCGTGAAGTATTGTTCCTTTGGGAAGCGATCAGACGGTAACGGAAACCCAAGCTGGTTCAGTCGGAGTGCCTCAATAGCGTTGTCTTTGTCGGTCTCAACGATGTCTGCTGCAAATGGCTTGATCAACGTCGAATCCATCATGATGCGGCTGACCCAAACGGTGGGTTTAGTGGAACTCATTTGCAACGCTCCGGTTGGTTGTGCCGACGCACCGTCGAAGGCGGAAAAGTGAATATCACGAAATTTCTCGCTATACTGAAGTTGAACCAGCGATCATTGATTAATCTGGAGCTGTCACGCGTTTGTACCGCTTCGATTGCTAACTTATGCAGCCTTTGTGTCGACGGCCAAGCGACTGTTCCAACCGAGCGCTGAGTATTTTCGGCATGGATTGTAAAAGCCGTTTATGTAGTTGAAGATCGCCAACTCAGCCGCGCGTCGTGTTTGCCAGTGATGCCGCCATTTCAGTTCTGCCTTGATGGTTTTAAAGAACGTCTCAACTGCTGCACTATCATAGCAGTTGCCTTTACCGGACATAGACACCTTGAACTTATGTCGCCGCAGGATTTTCTGATAATAGTGTGAGCAATATTGCGATTCTCGGTTTGTATGGCTGTTCGTGAGACAAACAGGCAGTAAGCGCGAAAGCGCCATTATGTTAAGTGTGGTTCGACTCCCCCTGGAGGCCTGTTTTGGCGCTGTAGATAGGTCGGCCCGCAATCGGCGATTTGCTGGTACTTCGCCCACCAACCCCGTTCTTCTTCAAAGAGCCCATTGATCGGCCAGTTTATTTGTCCCGGAACCGGGCTTGAGCGAATGCATTCTCCGCAAGATATGCGGAGAATATGGTGACTAACCTCCGCATTGGTACAGATGTTCGCAGGCAGTTCTGTCGTAGCCGCGAGTTCTCTGGGGTGAGGAAGACCGATGTGACCTCTGGACGACGTGTGTTGCGATAAGCCATAGTGATCCCGAAAAAGATAAGACCCTCAGAGGCTTGCAGAGAGGCAGTTAGAAACCTGGCATGAGTACGGTCGCAGATATAAGAGCGTCGGACATGCTGGGGCGCTGTGTTTCTATCGATCTTGAGGTTGATCCGGAAAAGGCACGGATTTTTGCCTTTGCCGCAGTGAAGTGTGATCCGACGGCACCGGGCCTGGTTGTGAAGGGCACAGTTGAGGCCAATCTGCCGAAACTCGGAGCGTTCTGCCAGGGGTTCGACCATGTCATCGGCCACAATATCCTGCGCCATGATCTGCCCCATCTGGCCGCCGCATCGCCGAAGTTTGTTGATCTGGCACGTGCCCCCATCGACACGCTATGGCTCAACCCCCTGGCGTTTCCGCGAAACCCTTACCACCACCTGGTGAAACACTATCAGGATGGGCGTCTTCAGACCGGGCATGTGAATGATCCGGAATTTGACGCCCGCCTTGTGTTTGAGGTTCTGGAAAATCAGATCAATGCGTTTTCGACCCTGAATCAGCAGTCGCCGGATGCTCTGACGGCCTACCACTATCTTTGTTGCCGGGATCCGCAGAGCGGTGGTTTCGACCGGCTTTTCTCGCTGATCCGGGATGCATCAAAGCCCGACAAGGATGAGGCCCATGGCGCTATTCGCCGTTTGCTCAAAACAGCATCCTGTTTCGCGATGGTTGAGACCCTCCTTGAGCGCCTGAATGATACAAGTATCAGCTGGCCTACGGCTTACGCCTTGTCCTGGATATCTGTGGCGGGTGGGGATTCGGTTATGCCGCCATGGGTTCGTGCGCAGTTCAGGGACGCTGCGCGCATCGTGCGGGACCTGCGTGACACCAACTGCGGGGATGACGGGTGCAGCTATTGCCGCACACACAACGACCCGAAGAAGGCGCTGAATCGCTGGTTTGGTTTTAAGAGCTTTCGTCCCGAACCTATCGACGCGTTCGGTCGCCCGCTTCAGGAAAGGATCGTCGAAAGCGCGATGGAGGGGGAGAGTCTGCTGGGCATTCTTCCCACGGGCACAGGTAAATCCATCTGTTATCAAATCCCTGCGCTTTCCAGGTTTGACAAAACCGGGGCGCTGACGGTCGTTATCTCACCCCTTGTGGCGTTGATGGCAGATCAGGTGCAGGGACTGGTGCGGGCCGGTATTTCTTCGGCTGTCACTATCAACGGCCTTTTGTCGCTGCCCGAGCGTCATGACGCACTGGACAAGGTTCGGCTGGGTGATGCCGCGATCCTGCTGATTTCCCCGGAACAGTTACGCAGCACCTCGGTCAGGTCCGTGCTTGCTCAACGCGAGGTTGGTTTGTGGGTTCTGGACGAGGCCCATTGCGTCTCGAAATGGGGGCACGATTTCCGTCCCGACTATCGTTATGTCGGTCGTTTCATCAAAGAGACCTCTGGCGACGAGGCCGCCCCGGTTCTTTGCCTGACGGCGACCGCCAAGCCGGATGTCGTTCAGGACATTCGCAGTCATTTCAAGGAACGTCTCGGCCTCGATCTGACCTTGTTGGATGGCGGAGCATCGCGCACAAACCTGCGCTTCAAAGTGCGTCCAACTCAGCGCGCAACCAAACTGGCCGACATCCTCGATGCGCTGGAGGCGGACCTGCCCGAAACCGGCGTGTCCGGGGCTGTGGTCTATTGTGCCACGCGCAGTGCGACCGAACGGGTTGCAGAGTTCTTGAAGCTACAAGGCCTTGCGGCCGAACGGTATCATGCGGGTCTCAGCGCAGATGAAAAGCGCGAGATCCAGGAGGCCTTCCGGGTGGGGGACCTTCGGGTTATTGCCGCGACGAACGCATTTGGCATGGGGATCGACAAACCCGACATTCGCCTTGTTGTTCATGGTGATGTGCCGGGTTCTCTGGAAAACTACCTGCAGGAAGCAGGGCGGGCCGGGCGCGACCGAAACCCTGCGCAATGTGTTCTGCTGTTCAACACCGAAGATGTGGACCGCCAGTTCAGCCTGAGTGCCCGATCACGACTGGCGCGGCACGAAATCGGCGCGATATTGAAGGCTCTCCGGCGGCTGGACAACCGGACACGAAAGAATGGCGAGGTCGTGGCCACCCCGGGCGAGATAGTAAAGGAGGAGAAAGACCACGAGTTTGAACGCGACAGTGCCACGGATGACACACGCGTAAAGACAGCCGTCGCCTGGCTTGAAGAGGCAAAACTCCTGCAGCGCGAAGAAAACCGGGTGCAGGTATTTCCCGCATCTCTTCTTGTTCGCGATGTCGATCAGGTGAAGAAGATCCTTGAACGGGTCGAGATTTCGGGCGCCAGGAGACGCCAGCTTCTGAGCGTCGTCCGGCACATTATCCATGCGCCCGCCGAAGAAGGTATCTCGACAGATGTACTGAGCGGCGCGAGCGGGTTGAGCGGGCCGGCCCTGCGCAAGGCGCTGACGGATCTGGAAGCTTTGGGCATAGCCAGCGATGACACAAACATCACGATCTTTGTCCATGTCGGCGTTGAGAACGCGTCTAAGGCACGATTTGAAAGTGCGGCGCGGCTTGAAACAGACCTGATTGCGCAGTTGCGCGAAGTTGCTCCGGACGCGGATAACGGCGAACCTACGCCCTTCAACCTTGCCGCGACCTGCCAGATGCTGCGGGAGGTTGGCCATACTTCAGTGCGTCCGGATATCGTCGAGGGGCTACTTCGCGGCATGGCGCAGGATGGGCGTGACATGGAAGGTGGGCGGGGCAATCTGCATCTGCGCAAAGCGTCGCGTGGCAGCCTTTTCGTTCGCCTGCAACGTTCATGGCCGATTGTCGAACAGACCGCAAACCTGCGCAGACTGGGGGCCGAACGACTCCTGGCACATCTTGTTGATCTGGTGCCCAAAGGTGTTCGGGGAAAGGACATTTCCGTCGAGACGACCCTGGGCCGTCTGCTGGCCGCGATAAACGGCGACGCCATCCTGCGCAGTTCCGTGAATGATCCAAACAAGCTGATGGACCGGGCGCTTCTATGGCTCCACGAGCAGCAGGTTGTCACGCTTGGGAAGGGCCTGTCGGTTTTCCGCCCTGCCATTACGCTTCATCTCGATCCCAAGGGCGGGAACTTCACGGTCCGGAATTTCACCCCGCTCGAAGAGCATTACACCGAACAGACGATTCAAACCCATGTCATGGCGGCCTATGCTGAAAAAGGGCTGGAAAGCATGGACGAGGCCGAACGGCTTTCCGCTGACTATTTCGTACTGGAACGCGATGCGTTCATGCGCCGCTGGATGCCGGGGCGCGGCACCGAGTTTCGCAGGCAGGCAACGGGGCAGGCCTGGTCAGACATTGTCGATGTGCTTGGAAACCATACGCAAGAACAGATCGTTCGTGATGACCGCGAGCAGACCAATGTGCTTGTGCTTGCCGGGCCCGGTTCGGGCAAGACCCGCGTTCTGGTGCACCGGATCGCCTATCTGGTGAAGATCAGGCGCGAAGATCCGAACGGCATTCTGGTGCTCGCCTATAATCGTCACGCCGCCGCAGAAATTCGCGAACGCCTGCGTCGTCTCATCGGCGACGAAGCCCGATTTGTCACGGTTTCGACGATCCATGCCCTCGCGATGCGCTTAGTGGGCGCCAGTTTTGCCGGGGGTGCCGCGGCGGAGAAGCAGGACTTTGACAGCCTGCTCATGGATGCGGTGCGTCTGCTGCGGGGAGATGGCCTGGACAAACACGCAGCCGAAGCGCTGAGAGCCACCCTGATTCAGGGGTATCGCTGGCTTCTTGTCGATGAATATCAGGATGTCGGACCCGAGGAATATGCCCTGATTTCCGCAGTGGCCGGCCGGAGCCTGGATGATCCCGATCTGCGCATCAGCTTGTTCGCGGTGGGGGACGATGATCAGAACATCTATTCTTTTTCAGGCGCATCCATCCGGCACATCCGACAGTTCGAAGCGGATTATTCCGCAAAGCCCGTATTCCTGACCGAGAACTACCGATCAGCAGGAAATATCATCACAGCCGCGAACGCAGTCATTGAACATGCGGCTGAAAGAATGAAGGTAGGGCATGACATTACCGTCGATCGGGCGCGTCGTAAGGAGCCCCCGGGCGGTAAACTCACGTCGATCGATCCGGTGGCACAGGGTCGGGTCCAGATTCTCGGCTGCCCGTCAGGCAATGATGCCCAGGCAATGGCTGCCCTTGATGAACTCGTGCGTTTGTCTCGCCTGATCCCCGACTGGTCCTGGTCCCGTGCGGCAATTATCTCTCGTGACTGGCGAAAGCTGGCGCCGGTTCGAGACTTCGCGGAAGCCCTCGGTATCCCGGTGGAGGTTGCCAGCGAACGGCTCCCGGGGCTCTGGCGAATGCGGGAAATGCAGATGTTCATTGATGCTCTGCGCGCAGACCAGGCCCGTGTCGTATCGCTGGCTGATCTGGCTGAGATACTGAACACGATCCCGTCGTCCCGCTGGACAGACCGCATCGGTGAAGGTCTAGGTCTGCTTGCCAGGGAAATCGACGGGCGCAGCCTTCCGGCTGCCGACGTTGTCGAGTGGTTCGCCGAATGGGCACGTGACGCCTGGGGTGAACAGCGCGGCCTGAAGCTCCTGACGGCCCACCGTGCCAAGGGGCTGGAGTTTGATGATGTCGTGATCCTTGATGGCGGCTGGGAACGCCCCTCTCGCAACGAAGATCAGGACGCGCCCCGACGGCTGTTCTACGTGGCTATGACGCGGGCGCGGCGAAATCTGATCGTGATGAGCAACGACAACCACGAATACCTGCCAACCCAATCCCCTGCTGTCATAAAGCGTCACGTGACGCCGGATCTGGCATCCTTCCCCGGGCCGCGCAGGTATTTCCAGTCAGCCGAGGCCCGATTTGTCGACTTGTCCTTCGCAGGCCGTCAGGGGCAACGCCATGCCGTTCACCAAGCCATCTCCGCAGCACGTATCGGTGACCCGATAACCTTGGTACGCGAACAGGATCGATGGCACCTACAGGATTCAGGTGGCCGCAGTCTGGGCCGGATGTCGGTGAGTTTCGCGCCGCCCCCGAATACGCGATTCATACGTGGTGAAATCGCGGCCATCCTGTGCTGGCGTAAAGAAGATGCTGACGAAGCCTATCACTATACGCTGAGACGCGACGCCTGGGAGGTCGTGATACCTGAGCTTGTTTTTGAAGCGTTGTAGGTTCCAAAATCTGCTAGTTTAGCTACGCAGGTTTGATTGGACTGCGAAGGTATTGGCGAAGCATCGCCTCTGCGATCAACTGTAAGACATTCTGCTGTCTGGGCTCTTCACTGTTTTGGAAAAGAGCGGGAGGCAGGCTTTCGCGGCGATTGCGAACCTGACTGACGGATAGAACATTGGCCGACTTCCTCGAGGCACTGAAACCGACGATGTCCACACTAGCGCAGGTCCGCTTAGCGAACACATGAGCAGTTGCTTCGCGGAGCACGAGCGGCGAGAGATGTGCCGTTCGCATGCGCACGACGTGATGGCTCAGTTTTTAGGCGGCCCGGGCACATACTATTCCGGATATCACGAGGCTCGATCTGGTGGAGGACAATTACCTGTTCGCAAAGGCTAAGAATCTTTGAAGCTGTGAATTCGTTGAAAAAAGCGAGAGTTCAAAACATCACGCACGTCAGCCCTTCACGCAAAACAGCTGTCACAATTGCGTACCATTCGCGCAAAATTCTGCAAAATCCAGATGTGTAGTTAGGGCCGTCGCTGCTGAGATCTCGGTGGCGTCTGGAGGAGGAACTACATGTCGCACACTGGTATCTTCAGTGCGGGTCTGGACGCGACCCCAGCAAATTACGAAGTACTCACACCGTTGAGTTTCGTCGAGCGCACCGCGTCGACCTATCCGGAATATCTGGCCGTGGTCTACAATGACATTCGGCGCACATGGGCTGAAACCTACGCCCGCATGAAGCGCTTGGGGCAAGGTCTGGCAACTCGCGGAATTGGCAAGGGTGATACTGTCTCTATCCTCGCTGCCAACATCCCGGAAATGTTCGAGGCGCACTTTGGCGTCCCGATGTGCGGCGGGGTGCTGAACACGGTGAACACCCGTCTGGATGCAGAAGCGATTTCCTTCATTTTCAATCACGCAGAAGCAAAGGTCGTGATTGTTGATCCGGAGTTCTCTGAAGTTGCGGCCCGCGCCATCAAGATGACAGGCCGCGATGATCTTCTGGTCGTCGATATCGAAGACCCGAGCTTTGAGGGGGGGAGCCGGATCGGTGACATCACCTATGAGGAGCTGCTGGCCGAAGGCAGTGACGCGTTTTCGCCTATTCTTCCCGAAAACGAATGGGACGCAATCAGCCTAAACTACACTTCGGGCACCACCGGCGACCCAAAGGGCGTCGTCTATCACCATCGTGGCGCAGCCCTGAATGCCCTGTCCAACATTGTGACCTGGGGCATGGGGCACCACTCGCGCTACCTATGGACCCTGCCCATGTTCCATTGCAATGGCTGGTGTTTCCCTTGGACCATTGCTGCCAATGCTGGCGTTTGTGTTTGCCTGCGCGCGGTGCGGGCCGAGCCGATCTATCAACTGATCCGTGACGAAAAGGTGACCCATTTCTGCGGAGCTCCGATCGTCCTGAACATGCTGGCCAATGCGCCCGATGCGCTCAAGGATTTCAGCCATGAGGTCAAGGTGATGACCGCAGGTGCAAGCCCGCCTGCTGCCGTGATCGCCAACATGGAAGCCATGGGAATTGATGTCACCCACGTTTACGGGCTGACCGAAACCTACGGTCCTTCGGTTGTCTGCGCGTGGAAAGATGCGTGGGATGTTAAATCGAACGATGAAAAGGCCAAGCTGAAAGCCCGACAGGGCGTTAAAAACCTGGCCCTTGCGGGACTGATGGTCGCCGACCCGAATACGCTTGAACCATGCCCGCAGGATGGCGAGACCATGGGCGAGATCTTCATGCGCGGGAACAACGTGATGAAGGGCTATCTGAAGAACCCGTCTGCCACTGAGAAGTCATTCAAAGGCGGCTGGTTTGCTTCGGGCGATCTGGGGGTGATGCATCCTGACGGATATGTCGAACTCAAGGATCGCTCCAAAGACATCATTATTTCCGGTGGTGAGAACATAAGTTCGGTCGAGATCGAAGACGTGCTCTATAAGCACCCCGCCGTGATGGAGGCCGCCGTGGTGGCGCGCCCTGACGAGAAATGGGGCGAGACGCCCTGTGCTTTCGTCGCCCTCAAACCCGAGTCTGACATCTCCGCAGACGACATAATCGGGTTCTGTCGACAGGGTATGGCGCACTTTAAAGCACCCAAAACGGTGATCTTTGGTGATCTGCCCAAGACCTCAACCGGCAAGGTGCAAAAGTTCGTCCTGCGTGACAGGGCGCGCGCCCTATAGCCGATCAACTGCTCCGTCCTCCTCCCAAAACTGGGGAGGCCAGGATCTCCCCCTGCGCCTCCCCACCATTTTCTGGGTGAAAACCATGAACACGACCGAACCATACATTCTGGAAACAGAAGAACTTACCAAAGAATTCAAAGGCTTTACCGCCGTTGACAGTGTTGACCTGCGTGTGCGCCGCCATCAGATCCATGCGCTGATTGGGCCGAACGGAGCGGGGAAAACCACCGTGTTCAACCTGTTGACCAAGTTTCTGACGCCAACCCGTGGACTAATCCGGTTCAATGGTCAGGACATCACAACGGCCAAGTCGGCCGAGATTGCCCGAATGGGTGTGATCCGATCATTCCAGATATCGGCCGTCTTTCCGCACATGACCGCGCGCGAAAACGTCCGCGTCGCGCTGCAACGAAAGCTTGGCACCTCTTTCCACTTCTGGCGCTCGGTCAAAACTTTGAACGCGCTCAATGAGCGCGCGGACGAGCTTCTGACCATGGTCGGATTGCAGCGTTTCTCTGACAGTCAGGTGGCGGACATGTCTTATGGCCGCAAGCGTGCGCTTGAAATCGCGACGACGCTCGCGATGGAACCAGAACTGATGCTGCTGGACGAGCCCACGCAGGGCATGGGGCGCGAGGATGTCGAACTGGTGACCGACCTGATCCGAAAGGTGTCTGCCAACCGCACCATCTTGATGGTTGAGCACAACCTGGGCGTCGTTTCGCGCCTCTGCGACACGATCACCGTTTTGCAGCGTGGCGCAGTCCTGACCGAGGGCACCTATAAGGAGGTCTCGGCTGATCCGCGTGTCAAAGAGGCCTACATGGGGAAAGCGGCATGAATACGATCGAAAACCATGAGCTGGGCGGCCAGCACGTTTCCGAGCACATCGAAGAGCTTCGCATCCAGGATCTGCACGCGTTTTACGGCGAAAGTCACGCGCTGCACGGCATCGATCTGACTGTGGACCAGGGGGAGCTGGTCACCCTGCTGGGGCGCAACGGGTCGGGCCGGACAACGACGTTGCGCGCCATCGTCGGGCTTATCCCGCATCGCACCGGCTCGATTGTCCTGAAAGGTGAGGAAACGATCAAATCCCCACCACATACGATTGCGCATTTGGGCGTGGGCTATTGCCCCGAAGAGCGCGGCATCTTTGCCAGTCTGAATGTCGAAGAAAACCTGATGCTGCCGCCCAACGTGGCACCGGGTGGGATGTCGGTCGAAGAGATCTATGAAATGTTCCCGAACCTTGCCGAGCGTCGCAAGAGCCAGGGCACCTGCTTGTCAGGTGGCGAACAGCAAATGCTGGCCATGGCGCGGATTTTGCGCACGGGCGCCAACGTGTTGTTGCTTGATGAGATCACTGAAGGTCTGGCCCCGGTGATCAATGACAAGCTGGGCGACGTGCTGATCGAGCTGAAATCCCGCGGCTACACGATTGTGTTGGTCGAGCAGAACTTCCGCTTCGCCGCACCCCTCGCGGATCGCCATTTCATCATGGATCACGGCCACATCGCCGCAGTCATTCACAAAGACGAGCTGGAGGAAAAACAGCACGTTTTTGACGAATACCTAACCGTCTAACGGACATTCTTGGAGGAGAAATCATGAAACTTTTCAAAGCATTGGCGGGCAGCGCATCCGCCGTTGCCCTGATGGCTTCGGCGGCCGCCGCCGAGATCAGCGATGGCGTTGTCAAAATCGGACTGATGACTGACATGTCGGCTGTCTATTCGGATATTGCAGGAGAGGGCACCGTCGTGGCCGCCCAGATGGCAATCGACGAATTCGGTGGAACCGTCGCGGGCGCCCCGATTGAAATCGTCACCGCAGACCACCAGAACAAGGCCGATATCGCCGCCAACAAGGCGCGCGAATGGGGCGATACCGGTCAGGTGGATGCCTTTGCCGAACTGGTGACCACCTCGGTCGCGCTGGCTGTTTTCGAAGTGGCCAAGCAGCAGAATAAAATCGCGCTGGTGTCTGGCGCGGCCTCGTCGCCGTTGACCAATGACGCCTGCATCCCGACCGGGCTGCACTGGACCTATAATACGCGCGCACTGGCTGTGGGCACTGGCTCGGCGATCGTTAAGGAAGGCGGCGATAGCTGGTATTTCCTGACCGCCGACTACGCCTTTGGCGAGGCGCTGCAGCGCGACGTGTCGAACGTGGTCGAAGCCGAGGGTGGCAAAGTTGTGGGGGCTGCCAAGCACCCGTTCCCATCGTCGGATTTCTCGTCCTTCGTGCTGCAGGCCCAGGCCTCGGGGGCCAAGATCATTGGTCTGGCCAACGCCGGCGGGGATACGGTGAATGCCATCAAGGCGGCGCATGAGTTTGGCGTTGTTGCCGCGGGCCAAAAAATCGCGGGGCTCTTGGTTTTCCTGACCAACGTCAAATCCATCGGTCAGGAAGTCGCCCAAGGTCTGCAAATGACCGTCAGCTTCTATTGGGACATGGATGACGAAACCCGTGCATGGTCGGCTAAGTTCGAGGAAAAGACCGGCAAGAAACCCACTGGTATTCAGGCGGGCACCTATTCGGCGGTACGCCACTATCTGAAGGCCATCGAGGCCACCGGCTCGGACGACACAGACACGGTTCTGGCCAAAATGCGCGAATTGCCGGTTCAGGACATGTTCGCCAAGGACGGGGTTCTGCGCAGCGATGGGCGCATGGTGCACGACATGTACCTTGCTGAAGTGAAGGCACCTTCGGATTCCGACGGAGAATGGGACCTGCTGAAGATCGTGCGCACCATTCCTGGCGAAGAGGCATTTGGCCCCCTGTCGGAATCGACCTGCCCGACCAAGTAACCATACCACACCGGCAGGCGGGCTGCGCCTGCCGGACCTCTCAATCTTTCATACTGGGACACTCGGGACATGTTGACAGATCTGTTGGGCTTCCCGCCCCAAGTTCTCTTCGGCCAGCTATTGCTTGGTCTCATAAACGGCGCCTTTTACGCGGTTCTGTCGCTGGGCCTTGCGGTGATCTTTGGCCTTCTGAACATCGTAAACTTCGCCCATGGGGCGCTGTACATGCTGGGGGCGTTTGCAACACTGGCGGTGACCAAATACCTCGGCATTGGCTATTGGGGCGCGTTGATCATTGCCCCGCTGATCGTCGGTGCGTTCGGTATCGTTCTGGAGCGGCTCATGCTGCGGCGGCTTGCGGGCGTTGATCACCTTTATGGTCTGTTGCTGACCTTTGGATTGGCGTTGGTGATCGAGGGCGCGTTCGTCAAACTGTTTGGCTCGTCCGGCTTGCCCTATCCGACCCCACCGCAGCTGCAAGGCGGCGTCAACCTGGGCTTTATGTTCTTGCCTTGGTATCGCGGCTGGGTGGTCGTGGCTTCGCTGGCAGTCTGTTTTGCCACCTGGTTTTTGTTCGAACGCACCAAGATCGGCGCTTATCTGCGCGCCGGAACCGAGAACCCCACCCTTCTGCAAGCCTTTGGCGTGAATGTCCCGCTGCTGACCACCTTGGCCTATGGCTATGGTGTGGCATTGGCGGCCTTTGCCGGAGTGCTGGCCGCCCCGATCACACAGGTGAACCCGTTGATGGGATCAAACCTGATCATCGTTGTGTTTGCGGTGGTCGTGATCGGCGGCATGGGCTCGATCATGGGGGCCGTTGTGACCGGTCTTGCGATGGGGGTCATCGAAGGCCTGACCAAGGTCTTTTGGCCCGAAGCCTCCTCAACCGTCATCTTTGTTGTCATGGCCATCGTGCTGGTGTTGCGCCCGGCTGGCCTGTTCGGCAAGTCCGCTTAAAGGAGCTGACGTCATGAATTCCAAATTCGGATATCTCATCGCGATTGTGTTGCTCTTGGTTGCGCCCTTCGTGATCTACCCCGTATTTCTGATGAAGCTTCTGTGCTTTGCCCTGTTCGCCTGTGCGTTCAACCTGATCCTCGGTTACGGCGGCCTGTTGTCCTTTGGCCATGCCGCTTTCTTTGGCGGCGCAGCCTATGTCACCGGCCATGCGCTCAAGGTCTGGAACCTGCCGACCGAACTGGGCATCCTGATAGGCGCAGGCGGGGCCTGCATTCTGGGGCTGGCCATTGGTCTGCTGGCGATCCGCCGCCAGGGCATCTACTTTGCGATGATTACCCTAGCGATGGCGCAGATGGTGTATTTCCTGTTCATAAGTGCCGATTTCACCGGCGGTGAAAACGGCCTGCAAGGTGTGCCCCGCGGCACGGCATTGGGGCTGGTCGATCTGCAAGACAATATCAACATGTACTACTTCGTCCTGGTGGTTTTCGCGCTTGGTTACTTCCTGGTCGCCCGCACCGTGAACTCGCCCTTCGGGCAGGTTCTGGGGGCCATTCGCGACAACGAAGACCGCGCCACGTCGTTGGGCTATGACGTCGACCGCTACAAGCTGCTGGCCTTCGTGTTGTCAGCCACGCTGGCCGGGCTGGCGGGGGCGACCAAAACGGTGGTGTTCCAACTGGCCTCGCTGACCGATGCTCATTGGCACATGTCCGGCGAGGTGGTTTTGATGACCCTGCTGGGCGGGCTGGGCACCATCGTAGGCCCGGCAGTCGGCGCCGGTGTGATCATCACTTTGCAGAACTATCTGGCTTCAGGGCCGCTGGGCGCTTGGGTGCCGGTGGTGCTGGGTGTGATCTTCGTGATCTGCGTGCTGGCCTTCCGTCGCGGCATCGTCGGCGAGTTGCGCGAGATGATGCGCAAATCTTTCTAACAACGGGCAGGCCCCAAAGGGCCGCCTTTCTGAAACCCGTATCGCAGGAGTGACAGGATGAAGGTGCTAGTGCCTGTAAAACGCGTGATCGACTACAATGTGAAGGTTCGC
>NZ_AQQY01000010.1 GCF_000671395.1 Actibacterium atlanticum
GACATCAAAGACCCCAGCCAGAACATCAACTGGGTCACCCCGCAGGGCGGCGAAGGGCCAAATTACCCAAATATGTAACATCTTCGACAATCGGGGCGGTGAAATCACCGCCCCGCATTGCTTTGGGCCGCTGGCGCGACTACCTTTCTTCGGTGGATATGACGGAGTTCGGCCTTGCCTAAAATCTTGCCCCGCCTTTTTGGTCTCGTTTCCATTGCCGCAGCCAGCCTTGTTGCTGTGCCGGCAGCCGCGCAAAACGGGTTGTCCGGTTCGTATCTGGCGGCGCGACATGCCAGCTATCAAAGCGACTACAAAGCCGCGGCGCAGTATTACACGCAGGCCCTGGCGCGTGACCCTTCGAATGCCGAGCTGATGGAAAACGCCCTGCTGGCTTTTGTCGGCCTTGGGCAGTTGGACAAGGCCCTGCCGATTGCGCGGCGACTTGAACAGCTTGGTGTCGAAAATCAGGCGGCCAATCTGATGCTGATGGCGGACCAGATCAAACGCGGTGCGTTCCAGCAGGTGCTGGATGACCTTGAGGCAGGGCGCAATGTCGGTGCTCTGGTGCAGGGGCTGACCACCGCCTGGAGCGAATTTGGCGCTGGCCGCATGTCTGACGCGATCAAAGCCTTTGAGGCCGTCGAGGCCGATGGCGGGCTTGAGATGTTCGGTGTCTACCACAAAGCCATGGCACTGGCTGCTGTCGGGGATTTCGAAAGCGCGGCACAGCTGTTGAAATCCGAAGCCGGTCAGCCGATCCGCCTGACGCGGCGTGGCGTGTTGGCAGAAGTACAAATCCTGTCGCAGCTTGAACGCAATGACGAAGCAATCACCTTGCTGGAAGAACTCTTTGGTCTGGAAAGCGATCCGGGTATTTCCGCGTTGCGCGAACGACTGGCCGCGGGCGAGGCTTTGCCCTTTACCTCGGTGCGTTCAGCCCAGGATGGCGTTGCCGAGGTGTTCTTTACGCTTGCCTCGGCACTGAATGGCGAAGCCAATGACACTTACACCCTAATGTATGCGCGTGCCGCTGAGTACCTGCGACCGGCTCATGTGGATGCGCTTTTGCTCAGCGCGGGGTTGCTGGAAAATCAGGAACTTTATGATCTGGCGAACGAAACTTACCTGCGCGTGCCCGCCGATGATCCGGGCTTTTATGCCGCCGAACTGGGGCGGTCGAATACACTCGAAGCGTCAGGCAAGCCGGATGCCGCGATCGAGGTGCTGACGCAGTTGTCCAAGAACCATCCTGATGTGGCTTTGGTGCATTCGATGCTGGGGGATAGCCTAAGCCGTGAGCAACGCTTTGGCGAAGCCGTCAAAGCCTATGACAAGGCGATCGGCCTGTTTGATGCGGACGAGCGGCGCCAGTGGGTCGTTTACTATGCCCGTGGCATCGCCCATGAACGTGAAAAAATTTGGCCCCGCGCCGAGGCCGATTTCCGCAAGGCGCTGGCTCTGGAACCTGATCAGCCCAATGTTTTGAATTATCTTGGCTACTCGTTCGTTGAAATGCGCCTGAACCTAGATGAGGCTCTGAGCATGATCGAACGCGCTGTCGCGGCGCGCCCGGATAGCGGTTATATTGTCGATAGCCTTGGCTGGGTGCTTTACCGTCTGGGCCGGTATCAAGAAGCCGTTCCGCATATGGAACGCGCCGCAGAGTTGGAGCCGATTGATCCGATTGTAAACAATCATCTGGGCGACGTTCTGTGGGCCGTTGGCCGGTATCGCGAGGCCGAGTTCCAGTGGAAGCGCGCCTTGTCTTTCGTTGATCCCGATGACATCCCCGACGAACTGAACCCTGACCGTATCCGCCGCAAGATAGAGGTGGGTCTCAGCAAGGTGCTTGAAGAGGAAGGCGCCGAACCTTTGGCCGTGGCTGAGGGCGAATAGGCAAATCGTCGTCATCAATGAATCATGTCGTGGAAATTGATTGCCAAAAAGTTCGCGACTGGGACAGCTTTCACGACGTTTTTTCCTCGGCATTCGGTTTCCCTGCATTCTATGGGCGAAACATGAATGCGTGGCACGACTGCATGTCTAGTCTTGATGACGGCTTTTGCGTCTTCGAAGCGCTACCAACTGACACGGTGACCATTACACTCAAGCACGCGGACTTTCTTAAAACGCGCGCTCCTGAACTTCTCACAGCGGTCCATGAAGGCGTGGCGTTCGTGAATTCTCGCAGGATGGAGAACAGGGAAATGCCGATGCTGTTGCTAGCGATCAACTAGAGGCATCTTTGGCAGATCAGCTTAAGCACCAAGGGGATACTGAACCAGTTCTGTATAGACCGCGCCAGAGTGGTGCAGTTCAGACCGATACAGACCGAAATGCCCGGCGGTGAAGGGCAACGGCGCGAACCCCGCGTGTCTTGTGATGTAGTGCTGCAACCGCACCTGATCGCCCGGGTCGACGCGTTTGGGCAGCCGGGCCAGCGTCACATGCGGGCGGAATTTCTTTCGCTCAAACATTAGCCCGGCCCCATGCAGGGTGCTGCGCACCTTGGCGGCCAGATCGGTCAGCCCGGGGTTGGGCAGCACATTGGCGCAGATCAGGCTGGGTTTGTTGCCGCCCAGAAAATCCAGCCCCGCCATCTGAACGTCAAAAGCGGGTAGGCGAATGTTGGACAGCGCGTCATGGGCGGCCTCTAGCGCGGTATCGTCCTGATCCCCAAGAAAACTTAGCGTCAGATGCAGGTTCTCGCGCGGGACGGCGCGTCCGGCGGGCAGGTCGTATTGCAGCTGTTCAAGATCGTCAGCGGCAGCATCGGGCAGGCCGATGGCGGTAAATACTCGCATATGGCAAAGCCCGTCTGGCGGGCGTCAGTTCACCCGCGCGACGACATAATCAGCAATGTCGATCAGCAGGTCTCGAATTTCGGATTGGGGCAGGGTGGCCAGCGCGGCTTTGGCCTTGTCTGACCATGCCAAAGCTTCGGCCCGGGTATCTTCCAGCGCGCCATGCTTGTTCAGCAGCTCCAGCGCGTGTTCCAGATCGCCATCGCGTTGATCGCCCTTTGCAATGGTGCGTTTCCAGAAGTCATGTTCGGTGTCATCCGCCTTAGCCAGCGCCTTGATCAGCGGCAGCGACATCTTGCGTTCACGGAAATCGTCACCGATGTTCTTGCCCGTCGCGTCCGAGCCCCAGTAATCCAGCAGGTCGTCGACAATCTGGAAGCTGACGCCCAAAGCGTCGCCAAAATCGTACAGTGCCTGCACGTGATCCTTGGGCGCATCAGCGATCACGCCGCCCACCTCGGTCGCAGCGGAAAACAACGCGGCGGTTTTGCCGCGAACAACCTGCAGATAGGTGTCCTCGGAAGTGGTCAGGTCCTGCGCTGCGGTCAGCTGCAGCACTTCGCCCTCGGCAATCGTGGCCGAGGCATTCGACAGAATACGCAACACGTCCAAAGAGCCGGTTTCGGTCATCAATTGAAAGCTGCGCGAAAACAGATAGTCACCCACCAGCACGCTGGATTTGTTGTCCCACAGCAAGTTTGCGGTCGGGCGGCCCCGGCGTTGGGCGCTTTCGTCGACCACATCATCATGCAGCAACGTGGCGGTGTGGATGAATTCCACCGTGGCGGCCAGATGCACGTGATAGGGGCCATCGTAGCCACACATTTTTGCAGCCGCCAAAGTCAGCATCGGGCGCAGTCGCTTGCCGCCGGCTTCGACCAAATGTGCCGTGACTTCCGGGATGCGCGGTGCGTGCTTTGAGGCCATGCGGGTGCGGATCAGCTCATTCACAGCATCCATTTCTGCTGCCAGAACTGCGCCTAACTTTTCATGTGGTTTGCTTGCCGCTTCGTCCAAACCCATTTGCGCTCCCCATCACGCCTGTGTCAGCCCTCTCGACAAACGTACCCGCCTGTCTTTATCTCCATGAGTATGAAAGAGCTTTTGCGTACGACTGACCCGACCGTTGTGGCCTTTGCCAGCGCACTCCTTCAAGGAGAGGGGATAGACTGCTTTGAAATGGATGTCCATATGAGCATCCTTGAGGGGTCCATTGGCATATTGCCGCGCCGACTATTGGTCCATCAGCGCGATCTATTCCGCGCGCGCGCCGTTATGCGCGACAATGAAATCGAGGTTGCATGGGACGCCTGAAATGGCCTTTGTTGAAGCAGAGCTAACGCAGGACAAGTTCTTGAACGGGCGCTTGTTGATCCGCCAACCGCGCACGGGATATCGCGCTGGTGTGGACCCTGTTTTACTGGCCGCTGCGACACCCGCAAAACCCGGCCAGTCGGTGCTGGAGCTGGGGTGCGGGGCCGGTGTTGCCATCCTGTGCCTTGCGGTGCGTGTCCCGCGCCTTGAGCTGACCGGGGTCGAGTTGCAATCCGAGTATGCCGCTCTGGCGCAGCGTAATGCCTCGGAAAACGGTCAAGAATTGAACATCGTTCAGGGTGATCTGACCCAGCTGCCCGACACCCTGCGTCAGCAAAGCTATGACCATATCATCGCCAACCCGCCTTACTATAGGCGCGAGGCGTCGACGCGGGCCAGCGACACCGGCCGGGATACCGCACTAAGCGGAGAGACCCCGCTGTCAGACTGGTGCGATGTTGCAATGCGCCGACTTGCCCCCAAGGGGTGCCTGACGATGATCCAGCGGGCCGAGCGATTGCCTGAAATGATCGCCGCTTTGCATGGACGGTCCGCATTAGAGGTCATCCCCCTGTCCGCCCGTCAGGGGCGCGATGCCAAACTGGTGATCCTGCGCGCCGTCAAAGGTGGTAGAACATCGTTCATTCTGCGTGCGCCCGTGGTGATGCATGCAGGTGCAGCACACGCGCAGGATGGCGATGATTACACTGCCCAGATGCGCGGAATATTGCGCAACGGCATTAACCTTTGCTGATATTTCGTCAGAATATCGTGAAATTTAAGATTGTTAGGAAGTCGCTGCGCATGACAGGTGACACGACTCGAATTCTGTGCTGGGATGTAACGGCTTTTTGACAGATGAGAGGAGACCTTAATGTCCACTAGTTCGCACTTGCAGGAATTGCGCCGCAAACACGAAAGCCTCTCGGAACGAGTAGAACAAGCGCTGCGCAGCCCCGGCTCTGACGACCTCGACATTACCAGTATGAAGAAGCAAAAACTCCGCCTGAAAGAGGAAATTCATCGCCTATCTCAGGCCTGACGACTTTTGGCACTGGCGCGCGCCGCCAGTGCCGCACCCAAGGTGATAAGCGCCGTCGCAAGCACCAGCGCCCACCCGGGTTCCGCGATCCCCGCCAAAACCAATGCGCCAGTTGACAGTACCGGCGCCGCATAGCTGGCCACGCCCAGAAGCTGGATATCCCCCTGCTTCACTCCGATATCCCAGACAAAGAACGCCAAGCCGACCGGCCCAAGGCCCAGTGCAAGGCATGACATCCAGCCCATCAGGCCCGCTGGCCACACCGTGGTTTCGAAGGCCAGATGCATCGGAACGGACAGGATTGCGCTGGCAACGCAGAACACTGTCACACTGGCCGTGGGCACCGCGCCAAAGCTGCGCGAAAGCACCGAGTATCCAGACCAGGTCAAGGCGCAAAGGAAGGCCAGCCCATAGCCTGGCAATGCGTCCCCACTGAAGTCTCCGGCGCCGCGCAACACAATCACTGCGGCCCCGGCAAATCCGATCAGTCCGCCAATGATGTGGCCTTTGCGCAGTTGCTCGGATGGCAAGAGGCCCGACATAAGAACGATCAGCAACGGCCAAAGATACGCGATAAGCCCGGCCTCGGCGGCGGGGGCCAGGCGCAAGGCCGAAAAGTACAGCGCGTGATAGCCAAACAGCCCGAGCGTGCCGAACAGATACACTTTGAACGGGACGTTGCGCAGTTGCAGCAGCCCGCCCGAAGTACCCGTCCAGATCAGCCCAAGCGTGCCCGCTATGGCAAAGCACATAGCGTTTAACTGCAAGGGAGGAACCGGGGCCGAGCCGACGGTGAACAGCGCCAGCAGCGCCCATAAAAGTACAGCAACAAAACCTATTGCCGTCGCCCTGTTACGAGACATGTGCGGGGATGTCCTTGGTGTTGATAATCGTCAGTCCGTCCGAGATATGCGCCGTCTTTTCGATCTCGGCAAGGAACCAGTCGCGAAAGGCCGCGATCTTGGGGCGGGTCTCGGCGCCTTGCAGGCAGATGAACCGAAACCGGGCATCGGTTTCGATGGCCAGTTTGAACGGCATGCACAGCCGCCCTTCCAACACGTCCTTAATGATCATGGGGCGCCGCCCCAGCACCACACCGACCCCGGCCACCGCAGCATCAATGGCGTGATCGGCGTTTGAAAAATGCGACCCACGCGTTGGTTCGAAATTGATACCAGCCGCGCGAAACCACATCGGCCAGTCGCAGGGTGGGTCCAGAAATCGGATCGACTCGTCAAACAGCAGCGGCGCTTTGGTCAGGCTTTCGGGGGTCGGGAACTGCTCGGCCAACTCCGGGGTCATCACCGGGATCATCCATTCTTTGCGTGCCGCGATAGAGTACAGCCCATCATCCTCGCCCTGACCAAAGCGGATCGCCACATCGACCCCGTCCCGCTCTAGATCGACGACCCGCAGGGTTGTGGAAAAGCGCAGATCAATTTCAGGGTGGGCGCGCGCAAATTCGTATAGGCGCGGTGCCAGCCATTTGGCCGTCAGCGCCGGGCCCGCGGTGATGGTCAGCGTGGTGTCATCCTGCAAGCGCTGTGTCGCGCGCCACGCGGCGTTTAGCGCGTCAAACCCATCTCGGGTGCCCGGCGCCAAGGCACGTCCGGCCTCGGTCAGCTCCACAGCGCGGTTCAGGCGGTGAAACACCTGCTGGCCCAAGTGCTCTTCCAACGATTTGATCTGAAAGCTTAACGCGGCAGGGGTCACGTTCAGCTCCTCGGCGGCTTTGGCAAAGCTCATGTGGCGCGCGGCGGCTTCAAAGGCGCGCAGGGCGGTTAGCGGGGGCAGTCGATCACTCATTTCAATTAAGTATCACTTTAGTGAAGCCGAAGAAAGTCTCGTTTGTCCCCTTGCTTCGTTGGGCGCACATTAGATGCAGTTCAGAAAACATGATGCGAAAGGCTGAAAAGATGATTGTAATCTCCAGCACCGCCAAGACCCAAGCTGCAATTCAGGAAGCCCGCCGTCAGCGTTCGGCCGCTTTCCTTTCACTGTTTCGCCGAACCAAGCCGAACCCGGAGACTAAGAAACCGGGCTGCGGCATGGCTGCGGCGTAAAAACAGAAGGGCCGCCCAACAGGGCGGCCCTTCGCATTGCAGTGTCTGATGGGGTCAGACGAAGAATTGAGCACCGTTGGCCGAAATGGTCGAACCGTTGATGAAGCCCGAATCCTCGGAGGCCAGGAAGGCCACGCAAGAAGCGATCTCTTCGGGTTTGCCAAGGCGGCCGGCAGGGATGCCCTTGATGATTTTCTCGCGCACCGATTCGTCGATGGCCATAACCATCTCGGTGCCGATGTAGCCGGGGCAGATTGCATTGGCGGTGATGCCTGCACGTGCGCCTTCCTGGGCCAGCGACTTCACGATGCCCAGATCGCCAGCTTTGGTCGCGGCATAGTTCACCTGACCCGCCTGACCTTTTTGACCGTTGATCGAGCTGATCACGATCACACGGCCAAAGCCACGCTCACGCATGCCGGGCCATACAGGGCGCACAGTGTTGAACACGCCTGTCAGGTTGGTGTCGATGACTTTTTTCCACTGCTCAGGGGTCATCTTGTGAAAGAAGCCGTCCCAGGTGATGCCAGCGTTTGCCACCACGGTGTCGATGGGGCCCAGATCCTCCTCGACCTGAGCGATACCGGCTGCAGAGGCGTCATAGTCGGCGACGTCCCATTTGTAGGTCTTGATGCCGGTGGCTTCGGTGAAGGCTGCTGCCTTTTCGTCATTGCCAGCATAGGTCGCGGCAACGGCGTAACCTTCTGCTTGCAGGGCTTTCGAAATGGCTTCGCCGATTCCGCGCGAACCGCCGGTAACGAGTGCTACTCTTGCCATGATATCCTCCAGTCTGGCGATAGTGTATTGGTAATCTTGTTATCTAATGGATGCTGCGAGCGCAACAATGTTACTAAAATAAAATGCCGCTTCGCAGAATTGTAATTTTTAGATAGCCGCTATGCAAAAAAAGAGGCGCCCTGCGGCGCCCCTTAATTTCATCGCTGCAGGGCCACTTACGGGCGCTCTAGGCACATGGCAACGCCCATGCCGCCGCCGATGCACAGGGTGGCCAGACCCTTCTTGGCGTCGCTGCGTTTCATTTCAAACAGCAGCGTGTTCAGGATGCGGCAGCCCGAGGCGCCGATCGGGTGACCGATGGCGATGGCGCCGCCGTTCACGTTCACCACGGCCGGATCCCAGCCCATGTCCTTGTTCACGGCGCAGGCCTGTGCGGCGAAGGCTTCGTTGGCTTCGACGCGGTCCAGATCTTCGGCCTTCCAGCCGGCTTTTTCCAAGGCTTTGCGCGACGCGTGGATCGGGCCAACGCCCATGATCGACGGGTCCAGACCCGCGGTCGCATAGGATGCGATGCGCGCCAGCGGCTCAAGGCCGCGCTTTTCGGCCTCATCAGCGGTCATCAGCAGAACCGCAGCGGCACCATCGTTGATGCCCGAGGCGTTGCCCGCAGTGACCGACCCTTCTTTGGTGAAGGCAGGACGCAGTTTTTGCATGTTTTCGATGGTGGCGCCGTGACGGATGTATTCATCCGCATCGACAATGATCTCTTTGCGGCGCTGCATGACGGTGACCGGCACGATCTCGTCGGCAAACTTGCCAGCCTTCTGGGCGGCTTCTGCTTTGTTTTGCGAAGCCAGCGCGAATTCGTCTTGCTGTTCGCGGGTGATCTGCCACTGGTCGGCGACGTTCTCAGCGGTCTGACCCATGTGGTAGCCGTTGAACGCGTCCCACAGGCCATCCTTGATCATCGAGTCGATGAACTTCATGTCGCCCATCTTGTGGCCAGCGCGCAGGTTGGCAACATGGGGGCTCATCGACATGTTTTCCTGACCACCAGCGGCCACGATGGCAGCGTCGCCCAGCTGGATGTGCTGTGCGCCGAGCGCCACGGTACGCAGACCCGAGCCACAAACCTGGTTGATGCTCCAGGCAGCGCTTTCAATCGGCAGTCCGGCGTTCACATGAGCCTGGCGCGCGGGGTTTTGGCCCTGCCCGTGGGTCAGAACCTGACCAAGTATCGTTTCCGAAACTTCCGATTTGTCGATACCCGCACGTTCGACGATGGCCTCCAGCACAACTTTGCCCAAGTCATGGGCCGGGGTGTTCGCGAACGAACCGCTGAAGCTGCCAACCGGGGTCCGGGCGGCGGAAACGATAACAACGTTGGTCATAGGGGACTCCTCTCCATTTAGTCACTGGCGGAGTATGGATCGCCCTTGAAAACGCACGGGGTGGCCTAGGGTCCGCCGGTTGTAGAAAGTGGTAAGGACTTGCCCACCGAAGCGCAACAGACGAATGCCGCAACTGCGTAATCCATTGGTGTTAGGCGATCTTTTTGGGGTTGTTAGCGTCTGACAGGGGGGGTGTGATCCGCGGAGCACCAAGAAAATAACCTTGCAGGCAGTCGATTCCCGCCTGTCTCAGGAACTCGGCCTCACCCGGAGTTTCGATATTTTCGGCCACGGTGAACATGTCAAAATGCTGCGCGATAGAAATCAACGCCTGGGTCAGGATCTGATTGTCCGGGTTGTGCTCAATCTCTTTGATGAACTGCCCGTCGATTTTCAGAATGTCGAAGTAGAAATCCCGCAAGTACCGGAAAGATGTGTATCCGGCGCCAAAGTCATCCAGCGCGAAGGACACGCCGCGCTGGTGTAGTTTGCGCATGAAAACCACCACCAGTTCCGGCATGGTCATGGCAGAGCTCTCAGTGATCTCAAGGATCAGACGTTCCGCAATCGTAGTATCCGCTTTCAGCCCACGGTCCAGAATCTGGTTCCAGCGCGGATATCCGATAGAGCGCGCCGACATGTTGATCGACAGGCGCAACGTCGGATGCTTGGCCAGCGCCTGCAGCCCGAGTCTCAGCGCAGTGCAGTCAATGATCCGCCCCAGTTCTCGGGTTTCGACCGCATCAATGAAGTCACGTGCGGGGATCACGCGCCCCGATTTGTCCAGAATACGGATCAGCCCCTCGTAGAATGTTGGTTGGCCTGTTTGGGCACTAACAACTGGTTGATAGGCCAGCAAAACATCGCCTTGCTGTAACGCGCGTTCCACCATTTGGATCGCGCCCCGGTCCCTTTGGCTAACAGCCGCCGACAGCGGGCTGTCGTCGATCCCGGCACTGGGCAGTTCCCCATTCAGCAGCGTCTGATCCATGGCGGCCTCCGTTGTTTGAACAAGATCACATTGCCGCCATAGCCCCTAAAATCGGCTTAATATTCTCATTTTGTTCTAAATGTGATACATCCCCGAAAAAGCGCGTAACAGGTTGGAGAAGCTGTGAAAATGGACGGTCGGTGCAGTTGGTGCGGAGAGGACCCTCTCTATGTTTCTTATCACGACACCGAGTGGGGGGTGCCCGAATATGACAGCCGCGCCCTGTGGGAGAAGTTGATTCTGGACGGGTTTCAAGCCGGGCTGAGCTGGATCACCATCCTGCGCAAACGCGAAAGCTTCCGCGCGGCTTTTGCTGATTTCGATCCAAATATCATCGCCGAATGGGGCGAGGTTGAGGTGGAACGCCTGCTGCAAGACCCCGGCATCGTGCGCCACCGTGGCAAGATTCAAGCCACGATCACCAACGCCCAAGCCTGGCAACGGATTGAGGCCGCGCAGGGGTTCGATAACTACCTTTGGGATTATGTCGGGGGCAAACCCATCGTGAACCAGTTTCAGACCATGGCGGATGTGCCCGCATCGACTCCGCTCTCTACTCAACTCTCGAAAGACCTGAAAAAAGCCGGGTTCAAGTTTTGTGGCCCGACCATTGTCTATGCCTTCATGCAAGCCGTGGGAATGGTGAATGACCATCTTGTGTCCTGCCCATGTCACGCCCGTCTGGCCAATCCCCGGTGATCTCTGCTATGGCGCGTCTGAACGAAAGGATGCGTCATGGCACAGAAGATCTTTATTGATGGCGAAGTTGGCACCACCGGGTTGCAGATTGCAACGCGTCTGGAGGGTCGTAGCGACATCGAGCTGATCCGTCTGGACGAAGCCGTGCGTAAAGACCCCGCCGCGCGGCGCGATGCTTTGCGCGCCGCCGACATCGCGATTTTGTGCCTGCCCGATGCGGCCTCGGTTGAAGCCTATGAGATGGTGCAGGGTGCCGATACACGGCTGCTGGATGCCTCCACCGCGCATCGGGTGGCAGATGGTTGGGTGTACGGGTTCGCCGAGATGACCGCCGGGCAGGGCGATGCGATTGCGGATGCCCGTTATGTCGCCAACCCCGGTTGCTATCCCACCGGCGCAATCGCCCTGCTGCGGCCCTTGCGTGAGGCTGGGCTGCTGCCCGCCGACACGCCGATCAGTGTGAACGCCGTCAGCGGCTACACCGGCGGCGGCAAAGCGATGATTGCCGAGTTCGAAGGCCCCGATGCCCCCGGTGGGTTTGTCTATGCCACCGCGCAGGCGCATAAACACCTGCCCGAGCTGACGAAATACGCGCAGCTGGATGCGTCACCGATCTTTGTGCCCTCGGTCGGGCATTTCGCCCAAGGCATGATCGTGCAAATCCCGCTGCACCTGGCGACCCTGCCGGGGACGCCTTCGCTGGCGGATCTGCACGGTGCGCTGGCCGCGCATTATGATGGGTCCGAGTTCGTGTCGGTTCTGCCGTTGGACGCTGAGCAAGGCAAGATCGACGCCGAAGCGTTGAACGATACCAACCAGCTGGAGCTGCGCGTTTGCGGCAATGCCGACAAGGGGCAGGCCATTTTGGTCGCGGTACTGGACAACCTTGGCAAAGGCGCCTCGGGCGCTGCGGTTCAGAACCTGAACCTGATGATGGGGGTGGACCCGAAAACGGGCCTTTGAAATTTACTGGCACGGGCGATCAGCCCGGGCCGCGCCCGACCCTCCCCATGGGAGGGCGCTTTTGCGATGTTCCATGCCATGTGAGCGACGATGATGGCGGACAGATAAACTGCCTTGCAGAGAGTGTGCGTTGCGCCCACCCAGGGTCGGGCGCGGCCCTTCGTATTACTCGGACACCAACGCCGTAATAATCGCCTTGGCGCTGTCGCTGTCCCAATGGGCATCGCCCTGCATCCGCGCAATCTCTTGGCCTTCGGGGTTCAGGATCACCGTGACCGGCAGGCCCAGAACGGCCATCTCGCGCGCCAGCGCTTGTTTTGGATCGCGCAGCAGAGGCAGATTGTCGACTTCGATCTCGTCAAAGAACTTGGAAATCGCCTGTACCTTGTTGAACCCGGTCGCCACGGTCACGACCTGAAAGTCGTCACTGCCCAGTTCCGTCTGCAAAGCGCCCAGCCCGGGCATTTCCTTGCGACACGGCGGGCACCACGTGGCCCAGAAGTTCAGCAAGACATACTGGCCTTCAAATTCCGACAGGCTGCGCGGCGCGTCGTCCATATCGACCAGCCCCACCTCGGCCACCTCGACCGGCGTACGGTGGAAGTTGAGTTTCTTCATCGAGCCGTCGCGCAGGGCCTCCAAAGCCGCCGTATCCGCAACAGCGGCATTTGCACCCAGCGCGAGGGCCGTGTAGAGGACGACAGAACGAAGAAGACGCATATTTCCAACCCTCCGAGGGCGACTGAATGACCAAAGACAGCTCGAATGCCATGTGGGGCGGCCGTTTCGCCGCCGGACCCGACGCGATCATGGAGGCAATTAATGCCTCGATCGGGTTTGACAAGCGAATGGCAGCACAAGACATCGCAGGCTCGCGCGCCCATGCGTCCATGCTGGCCGCACAGGGTATCCTGACTGATAATGACGCCGAGGCGATCCGTGAAGGGCTTCTCACGGTCTTGTCAGAGATTGAAAGCGGTTCTTTCGAGTTTTCCACCGCGCTGGAAGACATTCACATGAATGTTGAGGCACGCCTGAAGGAAATCATCGGTGAACCGGCGGGGCGTCTGCACACGGGCCGCTCGCGCAACGATCAGGTCGCGACCGATTTCAAACTCTGGGTGCGTGATCAGATTGATGCGGCGGTTTCGGGGCTCGAAGCGCTGATACAGGCCCTTCTGGTTCAGGCCGAAGCCGGGGCCGAATGGGTCATGCCCGGCTTTACCCACCTGCAAACTGCACAGCCCGTGACCTGGGGCCACCACATGATGGCCTATGTGGAAATGTTCGGCCGTGATATCTCGCGCTTCATAGACGCCCGCGCCCGGATGAACGAATCGCCCTTGGGTGCCGCCGCGCTGGCAGGCACGTCCTTCCCGATTGACCGTCACATGACGGCCAGCGCGCTGGGCTTTGACCGCCCGGCTGCCAACTCTTTGGACGCCGTGTCGGACCGCGACTTCGCGCTCGAGTTCCTGTCGAACGCCTCAATCTGCGCCATGCACCTGTCGCGCTTCGCCGAAGAGCTGGTGATCTGGTCCTCGGCCCAGTTCCGGTTCGTCACCTTGTCGGATCGCTTTTCGACCGGCTCGTCGATCATGCCGCAGAAGAAAAACCCAGACGCCGCCGAACTGATCCGCGCCAAAATCGGCCGTATCTTTGGCGCCAATGTTGCGCTGATGACGGTGATGAAGGGGCTGCCGCTGGCCTATTCCAAGGACATGCAGGAAGACAAAGAGCAGGTTTTTGACGCCGCCGATAACCTGATGCTGGCTCTGGCGGCGATGGAAGGCATGGTCAAAGACATGTCCGCCAACCGCGAACCGCTCGAAGCCGCCGCCGCCAGCGGGTTCTCCACCGCCACCGATCTGGCCGACTGGCTGGTGCGGGTGCTGGACATGCCCTTCCGCGATGCCCACCACGTCACCGGCACGCTGGTCGCGATGGCGGAATCGCGCGGATGCGACCTGCCCGATCTTTCTTTGGATGACATGCAGTCGGTTCACGCTACCATCTCAGATGAGGTCTTTACCGTGCTGGGCGTGCAAAACTCCGTGGCCTCGCGCATGTCTTATGGCGGCACGGCCCCCACGCGGGTGCGCGAACAGGTCGCGCGCTGGAAAGAGAAGCTTGGATGAGAAAACTCGCAGTTCTGGCCCTGTTGGCCTTGGCCGCTTGCGGCGCGGATGGCGCGCCAGAACGCCCCGGCGTTGAGCCCGGCATCACCATCTCGGGCACGCTCGAGGTAGGGGTTTCAGGCAGCTGATGCGCTGGGTGTTTGCCGCACTGGCCGTTTGGGGCACCGTGCACCCGATGGCCTATTTCATCACGTGGTTTCGGGCCAACGGCTTTGATCTGGCAGGCATGGTGGATGCGTGGCACGCCAATGATGCCTCCTCGGGCCTTGTGTGGGATCTGACGGTCGCCGCCGTCGCGCTAACGGTCTGGATACTGGCCGAATCCCGCCGCTTTGGCCTGTGGCGTGGGTTGCTGGCCATCCCGGCGACCTTTTGCATTGGCGTGTCCTGCGGTCTGCCGCTTTACCTGTTCTTTCGCATGGGGCGTACGGGCTGAATTGCATCGCGCTGCAACTGTGGTAAGAGCAGCCAGCAAAGACACCCGGAGGCCCAAATGGACCACTTCCTTTATCGCGACGGCACCTTGCATGCCGAAGACGTGCCCGTGGCAGACATCGCCCGCGCCGTCGGCACGCCGTTCTATTGCTATTCGACCGCCACGCTGACCCGTCACTTCAAGCTGTTTGACGAGGCGCTCAGCGGGATGGACCATCTGGTCTGCTATGCGATGAAGGCCAATTCCAACCAAGCCGTGTTGAAACTGATGGCGGGGCTTGGCGCCGGGGTCGATGTGGTCTCGGGCGGCGAATATGCCCGCGCCCGCGCCGCCGGGTTTGATGGCGACAAAATCGTGTTCTCGGGCGTTGGCAAAACCCACGAAGAAATGCGCGCGGCCCTCACGGGCGGCATCCGCCAGTTCAACCTGGAATCCGAGCCCGAAATGCGCCGCCTGAACAAGGTCGCGCTGGAGCTGGGCGTCGTGGCCCCTGTCACCGTGCGGGTGAACCCGGACGTTGATGCCAAGACGCATGAGAAAATCGCCACCGGAAAGTCCGAAAACAAATTCGGCATCCCGATTGCCCGCGCGGCTGAGGTGTATGCTGAGATTGCCACCCTGCCGGGGCTGAAAGCCGTTGGCATCGACGTGCATATCGGCAGCCAGCTGACCGATCTGGAGCCTTTCCGCCAAGCCTATCGCAAAGTCGCCGCGCTGACAGCTGAACTGCGCGCTCAGGGCCATGACATCATCCGTCTCGATCTGGGCGGCGGTCTAGGCATTCCTTACGAGCGCTCAAACGAGGCGCCTCCGCTGCCGCTGGAATACGGACAGATGGTGCAAGAGGAACTGGGCGACCTGGGTTGCGAGATTGAGATCGAACCGGGCCGCCTGATCGCGGGCAACGCCGGTATTCTGGTATCCGAAGTGACTTACGTGAAATCCGGCGAGGGCCGCGATTTCCTGATCGTAGATGCCGCGATGAACGACCTTGTGCGCCCGGCGATGTATTCGGCCCATCACGACATCGTGCCGGTGGTTGAACCCGCCGCCGCCGCCGAACAGCAGCCTTACGATATCGTCGGCCCGGTCTGCGAAACCGGCGACACCTTCGCCAAACAGCGCAACCTGACCCAACTGGCCGAGGGCGACCTGATCGCCTTTCGTTCCGCAGGGGCTTACGGCGCGGTGATGGCGTCGGAATATAACTCGCGCCCTTTGATCCCCGAAGTTCTGGTGAAAGATGACCAGTTCGCGGTGATCCGCCCGCGTCCGACCTATCAGGAAATGATTGATCGCGACGTGCTGCCGGTTTGGCTGTAATCCGACCTTAGGATCAAACTCGCGTCATTTTCCCGGCTTTGCCTTTGACCTGGCCGGTTTTAGAGATAGCATTTCCCTGAACGCACCCCGCTTGTGGGGTGTCTGGATTGCGCAATGTCACAACCTGACGTCTCTGACCCGGTCCTTAAGACCCTGAAACGCCCCCTGCGCCTGACGCGGGTGGGGATGGTTGCCGAACGCCTTGTGCGCGCCTTTTGGCCCAGCTGGAGCCTCGCCCTGCTGGCAATCGTCCCCTTGGCACTTGGGCTGCAGAACCATGTGCCGATCTTTGTCGTGCTGGTTTTTTTGTTGGGTGTTGCCACGCTTTTGGGGCTGACCCTGTGGCGTGGGGCGCAACAGTTTGTCTGGCCCACCAGCGAAGAGGCACAGGCGCGGCTGGACGAAACCCTCCCCGGACGCCCGATTGCGGCGCTGTTGGATGATCAGGCCATCGGCAAGGGGGATGCGGCGACTCAGATGGTGTGGCAGGTGCATCAGCGGCGCATGGCGGCGCGGGCCTCTACTGCGCGGGCAGTCCACCCCGACCTGCAACTGGCATCGCGTGATCGTTTCGGTCTTCGCTACATCGCGCTGACCACTTTCGCCGCCGCCGCGACCTTTGGCTCGATCTGGCAAGTGGCGACAATCACCGACCTGCCCGAAACATCTGGCGCCGCGCAGGCGCTGGGCCCGGCATGGGAAGGCTGGGCCGAACCCCCCGCCTATACGGGCCGCCCGGGACTGTACTTGAACGACATCATCGCGCCGGTGCTTGAACTGCCGCAAGATACCCAGATCACCCTGCGCCTGTATGGCGAAGACGGCCGCGCCAGCGTGACCCAGAACATCGCCGGCGACGAACATGAGGTGACCGAGGACGGTGCCTCGCATCTGTTCCGCTTGGCGCGCTCGGGTGAGATGCAGGTGGGGGACCGCGACTGGCAAGTCCTGATGCAACGTGACTTCCCCCCCATGGTCGAGGTCACCGCCCCGCAGGAGTTCGGCCCCGCAGGTGAGATCCGCCAGCGCTATGAACCCAGCGACGATTATGGCGTTGTGGCAGGCAAGGTTGTGATCTCGCTTGATCTGGGGGCGATCGAACGCAGCTATGGCTTGGCCGTTGCGCCCGAAGAACGCGATCCAATCGAGCTGGACCTGCCCATGCCTTTGGTCGGCGACCGCACCGCGTTCGAAGGCATCCTGATTGAAAACTTCTCGGAACACCCATGGGCGCGCATGCCCGTGCTAATGCGGTTCGAGGTGCGCGATGCGCTGGATCAGCGTGGCCTAAGCGCGGCAATCCCGGCAAATCTGGGCGGGCAACGGTTCTTTGACCCGCTGGCCAAGGCCATCGCCGAGCTGCGCCGCGATCTGCTCTGGAGCCGCGAGAACGGTAAAACCACTGCCCAGTTGCTGCGGGCCATTAGCCACCTGCCGGATGGGCTGTTTCGTGACTCGGCGCATTATCTGAAACTGCGCCACGCGATCCGGCAATTGGAAGAGGGCGTCAAAGGCGGGCTGACCACCGAGCGCCGCGACGAGGTGGCTCAGGTGCTCTGGGAACTGGCGCAAGAGCTGGAATTCGGCGATCTGGACGACGCGCGCGAACGGCTTGAACGGGCGCAGGAACGTCTGGCCGAGGCCATGCGCAACGGTGCCGATCCAGCCGAAATCAACGAGTTGATGCAGGAACTGCGCGAAGCCATGAACGATTACCTGCGCCAACTGGCACAGGAACAGCGGCAGGAAGGCGGCGATCAGCAAACCGCCCAGAATGGCGAGGCCAACGAGGTCACCCAAGACCAGCTGCAGGAAATGATGAACAAGATTCAGGAGCTGATGGAAGAAGGCCGGATGGCCGAAGCCATGGCCTTGATGGAACAGCTGATGGAACTGATGGAGAACCTGCGCATCACCGAAGGGCAGGGCGGCGAAGGCCAGCCCAGCCCCGGCCAGCAGGCACTGGATGGGTTGCGCGAAGGGCTGCGCAATCAGCAGGGCCTGTCAGATGACACGTTCCGCGACTTGCAGGATCAGTTCAACCCGAACGCAGGCCGCGAAGATGGCCGGGCCGAGGGCCAGCCGCGCCCCGGTGAAACCCCCGGTGGCCGTGAACAAAGCGAACAGCAGGGCGAAGGTGCGGGCGATCAGCGCAGCCTTGCCGAACGCCAAAGCGATCTGCGCGAACAGCTGCAGGAGCTGCAACAACAGATGCCGGGTCTGGGGGGTGAAACCGCCGATGAAATTCAGGATTCGCTGAACAATGCGGATCGCGCGATGAACCGTGCAGAACGCGACCTGCTGCAGGGCGATCTGCCCGGCGCGTTGGACAATCAGGCCGAGGCGATGAATGATATGCGGGATGCGATCCGCGGCTTGGGTCAGGCTTTGGCCCAGCAACAACAAGAACAGCAAGGTGAAGGTGCTGGCGACCCGCAGCAGGCACAACAGGGTGGGCCACGTGACCCATTGGGCCGGGGTGAGTCCGGCGATGGACCGAATTCAGATGGCAGCTCGTTGCGGGATGGCGACGTGATTTTGGGCGAGCGCGCACAAGAGCTTCTGGATGAAATCCAGCGCCGCTCGCTGGAACAGAACCGCCCCGACCTAGAGCTGGATTACCTTAAACGGCTGCTTGATCGTTTCTGATCACTTCGCCAGATCAGTCAAAAAGCCTGTCGCCTTTTCGGCGGCGCCGGTAACCGTAGAGTTCACTGAAACTCGAACGGCGTTCACGGAATCAACGTAACCAACAAGAAACGGCTTGGTTCCGGGCGCCATCATGGCGATTTTCGGGGCCAGCAGGTACAGCGCTGCGGCCAGCGCGCCCAGCACGACGACCGCGCCAAATCCCAATCCGAACTGGCCGCGCCTGCGCGGCAGTGGATCGTTCTCAAGAACCTGCGACGAGGCACCAGATTCCCGCCGGTCTGACGTTGCACGCAGGGTTGAATTGATCTCTTCGATGTCGGGCAACAAGTCCCGGCGCGATCCGGTCGAGGTCGGTTCCACGGTGGGTGGATCAACGGCTTCGTCACTGGCGGCCCGCAGCCGGGCAACTCGCTCGCGCAAGCCTTGGGCCGCGGCCGCGGTGCCTTCATCAAGGCCAAGGTCTGGCTGGCTTTCCAGCGGCGCACGTCCTTCGGCGCGTCGCGCAGTGCTTTCGCGCTCGGCCTCTTCGCGCAGTACATTCAGCACGCTCTCGTCCATCGGGCGGCGCTGCGGCGCTTCGGTTTCGGTCGGCGTATCCTGGGTGGGTTCGGGCTCCGGCTCGATGGCGACTTCGGCCTCTGGCTCGGGCGTCGGTTCAGGCGCGGGGGGCATCAACGCTTTTTCCTCGGCCTCCATGCCGGGGCCGGGCTGAAACCATGTCGTGCCGCAGTTCGAACACTGCACATCACGCCCATCGACGGGGATGACGGAATCATCCACCTCGTATTGAGCGTCACAATTGGGGCATATCAGTCTCATGTTGTCACCGCCTGAGGCCCTGCTGCGTGGCCCTACCCTGCCTGTTATTAACCTATGATGTATCAATTAACGGGGAAATTCAAAGACTTTGCATCTTCATATGATTGAAACTTTGGTCGTGCTCGGGCAAGACTGCACCATTCACAGGCGGAGTTTTCGGTGATCGAGCTAGATAAAGTGGTCCACAGCTACGGTGGGGGCGAGTTGCTCTCGCAGGTCTCCCTGCGCCTTGCGCCGGGGTCATTCCACTTTCTGACCGGGCCGTCTGGAGCAGGAAAAACGACACTTTTGAAACTGTGTTACGGGGCGTTGCTGCCCACGTCGGGGCAGGTTCGGGTGTTCGGCCAGGACCGCCGCGAGATGACCCGCGATGACATCGCCCTGAACCGGCGGCGTATCGGCGTTGTCCATCAGGACTGTCAGTTTCTGGATCACCTGTCCGTTGCCGACAATGTCGCTTTGCCCTTGATGGTATCGGGACGGGCGGATGGCGAAGAAGCTCAGCATCTTGATGAATTACTGTCTTGGGTCGGATTGGCGCCTCAGGCGCAGTCACGCCCCCCCGAATTGTCAGGCGGTGAACGACAGCGTGCTGCGCTGGCGCGGGCTGTGATCATGTCGCCCGATGCGATATTGGCAGATGAACCCACCGGCAATGTCGATTGGGAAATGTCTCTGAAGTTGTTGCAGCTGCTGATCGAGCTGAACCGCATGGGAAAAACCGTGCTGATCGCCACCCATGATCTGAACCTGATCCGCGCGGCCAAGGCGCAGGTCTCGGCACGAGTGTTGCGCATTAAGGATCGTCGGTTGCAGTTGGCGGGGGCGGATTTGTGAACGCTGTTCTAAAAACCCTTGCAGATCTGTTGGCCGGAGACAAACAAGCCGACCGCGTGGTGCCTCCGACAGGGTTCACAGTTCGGCTGACCGTTTTTACAGCCGCCGCGATGGCGTTCTTGGCGGTCTTCGCCCTTGCACTGTCAATGGCATCGGGCCGCTTGGCGGATCGCTGGGGCGAGGCGCTGGCCCGCACCGCGACGATCCGCATCTCGGCACCTCAAGGGCAGATTCAGGCGCAGACCGATGCTGTCATGGCGATCTTGTGGACGACCCCCGGCGTGGCCGATCCCCGCGTTTTGTCGCGCGATGAGCAGAAAGATCTGCTTGCGCCCTGGTTTGGCCCGGATTTGCCCGTCGACAACCTGCCGCTGCCGCAATTGATCGAACTGACCGATGAAGGCTATGACGCCGAAGGCCTGCGCCTGCGTCTCAGCGCCGAAGCGCCGGGCGCGGTGCTTGATGACCACACCCGCTGGCGCCGCCCGTTGATCCGTGCTGCCGACAGGCTGCGGATGCTGGGGCTGGTGTCGATCCTGTTGATTGCATTGACCACAGCAGCCATGATTACCTTATCGGCCAATGCCGCGCTTGCGGCCAACGCCAAGGTGATCGAGGTGCTGCGTCTGGTCGGCGCGCGCGACACCTATATCGCCCGCGCTTTCGTACGACGTTTCACCGGGCGCGCCTTACAGGGTGCGCTGCTGGGAACCGTGCTTGGCATGGGGGCGATTGCCCTGCTGCCCGGCGCTGACCCGGCAGGAGGCTTCTTGACGGGGCTGGGGTTTCAGGGTGCAGGATGGATTCTGCCACTGATCATTCCGCCTCTGGCAGGCGGTGTGGCGTTTGCGGCCACCCGCGCGGCGGCGTTCAGGGTGCTCGGAGGATTTACCTGATGGTCTATGCTTGGCGCTGGTTGCGCTCTTTGGTGTTCGTGACCCAGATGTACTTGATGATGGCGCTTCTGGCGGTGTTCTTTACGCCCTTGGCGGTGATCTCGCGCCCATGGGCGTTTCACGGCATCCGTACCTACTGTCGCTGGGTGCGCTGGACGGCGGGCTGGATGATTGGGTTGAAGTCCGAAATTCGTGGCGAAGTGCCAAAGGGCGAGGTTCTGATTGCTTCGAAACACCAGTCGTTCTTTGACATCATCATGATTGTCTCAGTCACCCCGCGTCCCAAGTTCATCATGAAAAAGTCCCTGCGCTGGGCCCCTATTCTTGGCTACTATGCGATGCGGATCGGGTGCGTCCCGATTGATCGTGGCAAGCGGGGGGAGGCGATCAAACAGATGGTGCGGGACGTTCACAAAGGCCGCGCCAAGCCCGGACAGCTGATCATCTATCCGCAGGGGACGCGTGTCGCCCCCGGCGCAGACCGCGCCTACAAGATCGGGACAGGGGTGCTCTATGAGCAGCTGGGTCAGGATTGCGTGCCAGCCGCGACCAATGTGGGTGTGTTCTGGCCCCGCACGGGCATCTATCGCAAACCTGGCCTTGCCGTGGTGGAGTTTCTACCAATAATACCAGCGGGTCAGCCGATCGATGTCTTTATGAGCCAACTTGAAGAGAGAGTTGAAACTGTCTCGAACCAATTGATGGCAGACGCCGGGTTCCAGCGCCACCGCCCCTAACCAAATTGTGTGCCTGCGGCACAAGCCGATGCGCACCGCCTATGCGGCGGTGCGGTGGGCGCGTGGTTGATGTTCTGATCCTAGGTTGCAGCAGGGTGCCCGCCGCACGAAGTGCGCAAAAGTCTTGGCGCCCTTGGGCGCCGCTTTTGAATTAGGCAGCCAGGCCTTTGGACCCGATCGAAAGGAATTTTTGGCGTCGATCCTGAATCAATGCGGTACGATCCATACCTGAAAGGTCTTCCAGCATTGACGAAACAGCACGCCCCACGGACGCAATCGCGGCGTCGCGATCACGTTGCGCGCCTCCCATGGGTTCGGTGATGATCCGGTCAATGATGCCAAGGTTGTGCAGGTCCTGCGCGGTCAGACGCAGCGCCTCGGCGGCTTCGCGCATCTTTTCGGCGTCTTTCCACAGGATCGAGGCGCAGCCCTCGGGGGAAATCACCGAGTAGATCGAGTGCTCCAGCATCGCCAGCCGGTTGGCCGTTGCAAAGGCCACAGCCCCGCCAGAGCCGCCTTCGCCGATCACGACGCTGACAAGTGGAACGCCGATTTCCAGACATTTCTGGGTTGAACGGGCGATGGCTTCGGATTGGCCGCGCTCTTCGGCGCCTTTGCCGGGGTAGGCGCCGGGCGTGTCGACCAGAGTCACCACGGGAATGTTGAACTTGTCGGCCATTTCCATCAGGCGGATCGCCTTGCGATAGCCTTCGGGCCGGGCCATGCCAAAGTTGCGTTCGATGCGGGTTTTGGTGTCGTTGCCCTTTTCCTGACCGATTACCATGACCGGTTGATCGTTAAGCCGGGCCAGCCCGCCCATAACGGCGTGGTCATCCGCAAAGTTTCGATCCCCCGCCAGAGGGGTGTATTCAGTAAACAGCGCGTCGATATAGTCCGCGCAATGGGGGCGGTTGGGGTGACGGGCCACAAGACATTTCCGCCAAGGGGTCAGGTCCTGATAGAGTTCCTTGAGGAGCTCGCTGGATTTCTTGTCCAGCGCGGCGGCTTCTTCGGTGACGTCCATCTCTTCATTAGAGGCGGCCATCGCGCGCAGCTCTTCCGCTTTGCCTTCAATTTCGGCCAGAGGTTTTTCAAATTCGAGATATTGCATCATGCCGTCCCATTTCCCGTTCGCCGATATATGACCTTGGGAAAAGCAAATTGCAACTCACAGGGTGCGCAAACGAACACGGGGCCGCTGAGGCCCCGTGTATGATCCGTATGCATGCAATGTGCATCACATGTGCATGGGTTGTGTATTGGCTTAGCTGCCGGCGATCAGTTCCGACTGAGCAACGATCACTTCGGCCTGTTTGATCGACGCGATATCGACCAAACGACCCTTGTAGACGGTCGCGCCTTCGCCGTTTGCCTTGGCCTGTTCCATCGCGGCCAGAATCTCGCGCGCTTCGGCAACAGCTTCCTCGGACGGGGTGAAGACCTCGTTCGCCAGCGCGATCTGCTTGGGGTGAATGGCCCATTTGCCGACCATGCCCAACGTGGCCGAACGCTTGGCCTGCGCAATATAGCCTTCGTCGTCCGAGAAGTCGCCGAACGGGCCGTCGACCGGCAGGATGCCATGGGTACGGCAGGCAGCGACGATGGCGGCCTGCGCCCAGTGCCACGGGTCCGACCAGTGCTTTTCGCCTTCGCGCAGCATGTAGTAGTTTTCCTGCGTACCGCCGATGCCAGTGGTCTGCATCCCCATTGACGCGGCAAAGTCTGCAGCACCCAGCGACATCGCCTGCAGGCGCGGGCTTGATGCGGCGATGGCCTCGACATGGGCCAGACCTGCTGCCGATTCGATGATCACTTCAAAGCTGATTGGCTTGATGCGGCCTTTGGCGGTTTCAATCGCGGTCACCAGCGCGTCCACGGCGTAAACGTCTTCCGCGCAGCCCACTTTGGGGATCATGATTTGATCAATGCGGTCACCAGCCTGTTCCAGCAGGTCCACAACATCGCGATACCAGTAGGGCGTATCCAAAGAGTTGATCCGCACCGACATGTATTTATTGCCCCAATCAATGGTGTTCAGGGCTTCGATAATGTTTGCGCGGGCCACGTCCTTGTCACTGGGCGCAACCGAATCTTCGAGGTCCAGGTTGATCACGTCCGCAGCCGATGCGGCCATTTTCGGGAACAGTTTGGTGTTCGAGCCGGGGCCAAACAACTGACAGCGGTTCGGGCGGGCAGGGGCGGCGGGCTGAAGGCGGAAGCTCATAGCGGAACTCCTTAGTAATGATGTTACGATTTCTGTTGGTCATTCGATAGAATATTGCGCTCACAGCTTCAAGAGTTGTTTTGCAGGTGCAGCGAAACGACGCGATATCTGGTCAGTCTTTCAACGCTTTGGCGATGCATTCGAAGAATCTTCGACAATTTGGCAGGAAAGCAATGGATACCTACGTTGGAAACGGTTTCTGCGGCGCATATCGAGAAAACATCCCGCCGAAAATGCACATTCTTTGCCTCAACACAGCGAAGGGTGCTCTGATGATCCATACTCCATATCTTTTGTTCTTGGGCGATGCGCCCGATCCGTTGGCTGCGAAAGTTGCGCAAGGCATCAAAGACTGGCGTCCTGACAATGCGATTGGCCAGTTTCGGATGGAGGGCTGCAAGGCTGACATGGGTCTGACCGATATGACATTGGCCGAGGCCAAAGAGGCAGGTGCCAAGACGCTGGTTATTGGCGTGGCCAACCGCGGCGGTGTGATCAGCCCGGCATGGAAAAAGGTGCTGGTCGCTGCGCTTGAGGAGGGGTTTGATCTGGCCTCGGGCCTTCACAACCTTCTGCGCGACGAGCCGGACTTGGTTGCTGTTGCCGAAGCCTGTGGTCGTACCCTGCACGACGTGCGCGTGCCCTCTGTCGACTATCCGATTGCCACCGGTGTGAAGAGGACCGGCAAACGTTGCCTGGCTGTCGGCACCGATTGCTCGGTTGGCAAAATGTACACCGCGCTGGCGATGGATGCTGAAATGCGCGAACGCGGCATGAAGGCCACCTTCCGCCCCACCGGCCAGACCGGCATTTTGATCACCGGCGACGGCGTGCCGCTGGACGCAGTGGTTGCCGATTTCATGGCCGGTGCTGTGGAATGGCTGACACCGGACAACGACCCAGACCATTGGGACCTGATCGAGGGGCAGGGCAGCCTGTTTCACGTGTCCTATTCCGGCGTGACCATGGCGCTGGTGCATGGGGGGCAACCCGATGCGCTGATCCTGTGCCACGAGCCGACCCGCGAACACATGCGCGGTCTGCCGGGCTATGATTTGCCGTCGCTGGCAACATTGCGTGACACCGCGTTGCAACTGGCCAGTGTGGCCAACTCCGCCTGTCAGGTAGTCGGAATCTCGGTCAACACCCAGCATCTTTCCGAAGAAGATGCTGTCGCCTATCTGGCGCAGGTCGAGGCCGATATGGGCCTGCCCGCGGTTGACCCGTTCCGCCAAGGCGCAGGCCGTTTGGTGGATGCGTTGGACGCGATCTGATTTAACGTCAGCAGACCAAAAGAAACGAAAGGGCAGGGTTTGGAACTGACCATCACCCGCGATGTGTTCGCCTTGGCGCAGGCCTTCACCATTTCGCGCGGCTCGCGCACCCATGCACAGGTTTTGACCGTGCATCTGAGTGACGGAACCTTCACCGGGCGCGGCGAATGCGTGCCCTATGCCCGCTATAACGAGACGCTCGATAGCGTTTCGGCCCAGATCGAGGGGGCGTCCCTGCCCATCGATCGTGCCGCCCTGCTTACCACCCTTCCAAGCGGGGCGGCGCGTAATGCTTTGGATTGCGCGTTGTGGGACCTAGAGGCCAAACGGGCCGGTAAGCGCGTTTGGGAGCTCGCAGGGCTGCCCGCTCCGAAACCCGAGATAACCGCCTATACCCTGTCCTTGGATACGGCCGAGAACATGCGGTTGGCTGCAGCAAAGAACGCCTTTCGCCCCCTGCTGAAGATCAAGCTGGGAACACCCGATGATATGGTGCGGCTGGAAGCGGTGCGCCAAGGCGCCCCCGACGCGCGCATCATCGTGGACGCCAATGAAGGCTGGAGCGCCGAGGTTTACGCCGATCTAGCCCCGCATCTGATCCGTCTGGGGGTTGAGATGGTCGAACAGCCCCTGCCTGCGGGTGCGGACGACATGCTGGCCGAGATTGACCGCCCGCTACCCGTCTGCGCCGACGAAAGCTGCCATGACCGCGCAAGCCTGCCCGCGCTGAAAGGCAAGTATGACATGGTCAACATAAAGCTGGACAAAACCGGTGGCCTGACCGAGGCGCTGGCGCTGCGCACGGCAGCCCTTGCCGAGGGGTTCGACGTGATGGTTGGCTGCATGGTTGGCTCCAGCCTTGCCATGGCCCCCGCGACATTATTAGCCCAAAATGCAGCCGTGACAGACCTTGACGCGCCGCTGCTTCTGTCCGAAGACCGTGAGCAACCGTTGAAATACGACGCCCAAGGGGTTCACCCGCCGGCGGCAACGCTTTGGGGCTAAGCCCAAGAGGAGACGCACATGACCCGCACTGTATACGTGAATGGTGAATACCTGCCCGAAAACGAAGCCAAGGTTTCGATCTTTGACCGGGGGTTCCTGATGGCGGATGGCGTCTATGAGGTAACAAGTGTTCTGGGCGGCAAGCTGATTGATTTCGACGGCCACCTGAAACGTCTAGAGCGCTCGCTGAACGAGCTGGACATGCCCAAGCCCGCCGCTTTTGATGACCTGCTGGAAATTCACCGCAAGCTGGTGGCCGAAAATGGCATTACCGAGGGCATGGTTTACTTGCAGGTGACCCGTGGCGCACCTGACGACCGCGATTTCGTGTTCCCCGACGCCGAAACGACCGAACCCACTGTGGTTCTGTTCACCCAGAATAAGCCCGGTCTGGCCAACAGCCCGGCTGCCAAAACCGGGATCAAGGTGATCTCGATTGACGATATCCGCTGGGGCCGTCGTGATATCAAAACCGTGCAGCTGCTTTACCCGTCGATGGGTAAGATGATGGCCAAGGCGCAGGGGTGTGACGATGCTTGGATGGTCGAAGATGGCGCCGTGACCGAAGGCACCAGCAACAACGCCTATATCGTCAAGGATGGCGTGATCATCACCCGCAACCTCAGCACCGACATTTTGCACGGCATCACCCGCGCCGCCGTTCTGCGTTTCGCCCGCGAAGCCCAGATGAAGGTCGAAGAACGCCCCTTTACCATCGAAGAGGCCAAAGCGGCGGATGAGGCTTTTGTGACCTCGGCTTCGACCTTTGTGTTCCCGGTTGTTGAAGTGGATGGCGCTGCTGTGGGGACAGGTTCGCCCGGACCCGTCGCGACGCGCCTGCGCGAGATCTACCTCGAAGAGAGCCTCAAAGCCGGGGTTTAAGGCTTTTCTGAGCGAAAAACCGTTACTGGGAAGGTCGCACAGCTATTCCCACTATCGGGATGTATGTTTTTTTGGTTAAACCCTGTCTAACGCAAAACAAATTGCGAAAGGACAGGGACAATGAACACGCTTTTAGGCGGGGTTGTTTTCGTCGTTGGCGTCGGCGGGCTAAGCCTGTGGGGCGCTTACGACCATGCCCGTGATATGGAGGCCGAGGTAACCTCGGCCGCCGCGCAAGCTGTCAGCAGCGCCAAGCACGGTGTCGACACCCAGGTGTCGGGCCGCGATATCATCGCAACAGGGATCGCCGATACCGAGGCCGAGCGGAACGATCTTCTGGCCGCACTGAATGACATTCAGGGGCGCCGTGTGGTGGTTAACCGGATCGCCGTGTTGCCCATGGCCGCGCCGTTTGCCTTTGGGGCCGAGCGCGCCGACGGGGTGACCTCCCTTTCGGGGAATGTCCCGTCTGAGGTTGATCGCGACGCGCTGAGCGGTGCGGACGGGGCAACGGCGTTGGCGCTGGCTTCCGGGGCGCCCAATGGCTGGGCGACGGCAGCGCAAAGTGCCATTGATGCCTTGGCGCCGTTGCAAGATGGCGCGGCGATGATTTCAGACACGGACATGGTGCTGAAAGGCACTGCAGCGACCCCGGCAGAGCATGATGCTGCCTTGGCGGCCTTAGCGGCCCTGCCGGAGGGTTTTCAAAGTTCGGCAATGATCGACATCGTTGATGATGGCAATCCGGACTTCACCGTAGACTTTGATGCCGCCAGTCTGACGCGCGTGTCAGGCAAGCTGCCCAAAGGCGTGGTTCTGGGTGACATCGCTGGCGCGCTGGGCATTTCTGGGATCACCGGCGACGCCTTCAGCAGCTTTGGCGAGGATGCAGATGCCTTGGCATCGTTCGGTGGTTTGGCTGACTGGTTGGGGCAGTTCGATCTTCTGCGCCTGACCCGGTCGGCGGGACAGACCAGTATCAACGGGCAGGTCTTGCCCGGTGCCGATCTTGAACTGATCCAACAGGGGATGGCCGAGAGCCTGCCGGGCGTCGAGATAACCCTGACAGAAAGCACGCGTGAGGTGTCGGAAGGTGACGAGCGGCTGAACAGTCAAACCGCTCAGACCGAACGTTACAGCAGCGGCTTTTGGTTGCCGGTTGTGGCATTTGATCCCTCGCCAGACACTTGCGATGTGCAAGCCAGTTCAGTGCTGTCGGAGACCCAGATCAATTTTGTGACGGGGTCTGCCCGCCTGGATGCCCGCGCGTTGCACGGGGTGAACGCCCTTGCTGCCGTCGTACGGCCCTGCGTTGGCGAGGCCGGTCTGACGCTGGAACTGGGGGGGCACACCGACAGCACAGGAGACGCAGCGGCGAACCAGGCGCTAAGCGCCCTGCGGGCCGAGGCCGTACGGCAAGCGCTGATCGCGCGCGGTGTCGCGCAAAGCGCGATGCGTGCGCAGGGCTATGGTGCTGATCAGCCGATCGCCAGCAATGAAACCGAAGCAGGGCGCGCCGCAAACCGGCGCACCACAGTGATCTGGTCTGACTGACCGCTCGGAGAGAGGGAGAATAGAAGATGTTTCGTGAATGGGGTTTCCTGATCACCGAGATGGTGGTGTTGATCATTCTGGCGGCTTTGTTGGGTCTGTTGGTGGGCTGGCTTATCTGGGGGCGGCGCGAGGTCGAAACCGTGGTCGAGGCCGACACGTCCCAAGCCGATGCGCTGCGCGCGGATCTGGCGGGGTGCCGGGATAACGTTGCGCAACAGACAGCGCAGATCGCGACACTGCAGGCCGATCTGGATGCGGCGCAACTGGCAACATCCGAGGCCAACGCAAGGGCTGATGCCGCTGCAAGTGCCGCTGCCGAGGCTGTCGCGCCAGTGGCTGCAGCGGCCACCGTTATGCCCGAACCTGAACCTGCACCTTTGCCAGAAGCGGAGCCGATCAATCAGGATTTCGACGGTGACGGAGTGGTCGAAGGTACCGACGAAGGGGCCAAACCAACGACTCTGACCCAAGCCCGCGGTGGGCAGGCAGACGATCTGAAGCAAATTAAAGGCATCGGCCCCAAGCTGGAATTGCTGTGCAACAAGTTGGGCTTTTACCATTTCGATCAAATCGCCGCGTGGAGCGATCAGGAAGTGGCTTGGGTTGATGCGAATCTGGAAGGGTTCAAAGGCCGCGTGTCGCGCGACAAGTGGGTGGAACAGGCCCAGCTTCTGGCTGATGGCGGAGAGACAGAGTTTTCGAAACGCGTCGAGGATGGCGACGTTTACTAAATTGCGAAGCCCGGACCAAAGGCCCGGGCTTCATTCGTTTCCTGGATTGGCGCTGTGACTGCGGCGTTAGACCAACACTTCTACGAAGAGATATGGATCCAGTTCGTCGGGGTCCGCAGTGCCAAGCACAAATGCGACTTGATGACCGGCCACCTCGATTGACAAGGCGTCAACGGGCCCATCCACCGGTGTCAGGACGGGTTCAGCACTGTCACCCTCGCCCAGCAAGCTTGAATCGATGATGATGTAGACCTCTTCGCCGGGTTCATAATCGACAATCTGAACGGCAAGGTCGTTTTCTTCGTCAAACCAGACGATGAACTCGTCGACATCCGCGCCGCCGCTAATCAGATCACCATCATCTGCCACCAGAACGTCGATGCCAGCACCACCGACCAGCGTGTCGATTGAGTCGTCTGTTCCCTGGGCGTCAACGCTCATAATGAAGTCGTCGCCTTCGCCCCCATCAAGCTGGTTGCTGCCATGCAAATCGACCAGTTCGTCATTACCGTTGCCGCCCAGAATCGCGTCATCCCCAGCGACCGAGGATTCCGCCAATGCGTCGCCGTCTAGATTGAGCAGCACGTTATAGTCCGTGTCATCCGAGAACATCTCGACGATATCCGGTCCGGCATTGGTATCGTCGCCGTCGCCGAGGTTGAGCGTGTCATCACCCAAGTCTCCGGCGACCACATCGTTGCCGGCTTCTCCGTTAATGGTGTCGTTGCCGGGGCCGCCATACCCGATGTCATTGCCGTCCCCCAAGAAGAGATCATCATCCGAGGCCAGCCCGTAAACGATGTCATTGCCACCGAGCGAGGAAATATCATCTTCCTCCGGGGTCCCGAAGATTTCGTCATCCCCTTCGGTCGGGGTGCTGCTTACGGGATCATCGCCGGAGTCATCTCCGGTATCGCCCCCAGTGTCATCACCAGTGTCGTCCCCGGTGTCATCCCCAGAGTCGTCGCCTGTGTCATCCCCCGTATCATCGCCGGTGTCGTCACCCGGCTCGATCGGCATATCGTTCGCGACGTCATCATCATCGTCGTCCACGACGGCTTCGTAGATCAAAACGGAGCTTAGGAGACCGCCAAGCATTAAAAGCGTAAGCATGCTGAACCCACCATATGCAATTTGAATTAATTGCGTTCATTTGTGGGCGGCTGGGCCAGAAAGTCAAATGCCATCGGAATTTGTTTCCCGGGTCGACACAATCAACCCAGGGTTATTCCTTTGGCCGCAATCTAACGGCGTTTTTAGGGGGTCTGATTTTCTACGTTCTTGGCAAATGACTCTTTAAACGCCGACTGTTGTTCAGGCGTCGAATCCGTTTGATAGTTGGCCTTCCAATCGGCGTAGGGCATGCCATAGAAGGCTTCCCGGCCTTCGTCTTTGCTCATCTCGATGCCGCGTTCTGCCGCGGCTTCCTGATACCACCGGCCCAGACAGTTTCGGCAAAATCCGGCCAGGTTCATCATGTCGATATTTTGCACGTCGGTCCGGTCTTCCATCAGATGTTTTTGCAAACGACGAAAGGCGGCGGCTTCCAGTTCAAGGCGGGTTTGGTCGTCCATGGCCAAGGCTCCTTAGCGCGTGTGTTTGGCGTATGTTGCCGGATTTATGTCCTTGATGTCCACGCTTAGGCTGCCAACCAGAGGCAAATGCGCCTTGAGCGTCTTCAATGCGGTCTGCGTGACAAGAGCCTGCGTTGCGCTGTCGCGTCCGGCCAAAAGGCGGATGGTGACGTGGACAAAACCACTGTCACCGTGGCCCAGCACCCAATGGGTTGCGGGGGTGGCGCGGACTTTGATGGCGTTCGTATCAGGAAAGGCGCCACTTTCTTTGGCGCTGTCGAACAGGGCCTGGCACAGGTTTTTCATGTCATGATGCGTGGTCACGTCGGCGGAGTATTCAACGATGAAATGAGGCATGATCTACAGTCCGGCTTTGGCGACCACTTCGGTCAGAATCGGGGCAAGGCGTTCGGCCCACTGATATTGCTGGTGTTCGGTCTCGATCAGATCATTGCGCAATTCGATCAGCGTGTTGTTGCGGCCTTTCGCCTCGGCGTGGATGTCAATCGAGTCCCCCGGCAGGTGCCCGCCATAGGGTTCGTTTTCACCAACGCATAGATCTGACTCTTGATGCAGACGATCAATCAGCGGGCGGGACAGACGGTCATCGGCCGCATGCAGAATGCCGATGTGCCAGGGCCGGGGTGGGCGCCCGTTCAGCTGTCGGGTGTAAGAATGCACGGAAACGATGATCGTGTCCGGGCGCCGCGCTGCCAGATCTTCGAGCGCCGCGTGATAGGGCCGATAGAGCATCTCTTTTCGGCGTTCCAGTTCATCGGCATCCGCGCGGGCATTGCCCGGAATTATCGTGCCATCATAAAGCTTCATCAGCAGGGTTGGGTCATCTTCGCCGCGGTTCGGGTCGATCACGAGTCTTGAGAAATTGGAAAAGATCGCCGGGCTGTTCAGCTGCTCGGCCAGCCGCCGCGAAACGCCCGCCGCCCCCGGATCATAGGCAATGTGACGGTTCATATCTTCGGGATGCACACCTAAACAGCCGCCTGAAATGAAGTCAGGCACGTGGTTGGTGGCATGGTCGCAAGTGATGAGCCATCGACCGGGTCGGTCCTGACCTTCGACGAAAAATGGGGCGTATGTCATGTCGGTGTGATGTTTTCGAGGCACCCAACGATTTAGGCTATGCAGACAGAAAGCGCCAGTTGTCAGAGCGAATGTTAGCGTATAACAAAGCCGAAAATACCATCCGTGCGGCCCAGGGCAGCACCAACCAAAAGGTTCAGACTGCATGAGACGCCTCCGCAACGTCAAAATCGTCGCCACGCTTGGCCCCGCATCGAATGATTACCAAATGATCCGCGCCCTTTTCGAAGCTGGCGCTGACGTCTTCCGTCTGAATATGAGCCACGGCTCGCATGAGGAAATCCGCGAACGTCACGCGATCATTCGTCAGATCGAAGCAGATACCGAGCGTCCGATTGCCATTCTGGCCGACTTGCAGGGTCCGAAGTTGCGTTGCGGTGTGTTTGCAGGGGATAGCGAGGAATTGCTGGAGGGGCAAAAGTTCCGGTTTGATCTGGATGAAACCCCCGGCGACGCAAGCCGTGTCTGTTTGCCACATCAGGAAATCTTTCAGGCACTGAAGCCCGGTTCGACCCTGCTGGTCAATGACGGCAAAATCCGGGTCTCGGTGGATGCCTGCGGCGAAGACTTTGCCGATTGTACGGTTGTGGTGGGCGGGACCATTTCAAACCGTAAGGGCGTGAATGTACCTGATGTGGTGCTGCCGGTGGCGGCGCTGTCCGAGAAAGACCGCCGGGATCTGGAGTTTGTCTGCGATCTGGGTGTGGATTGGTTGGCCCTGTCCTTTGTGCAACGCCCCGAGGACGTGTTGGAAGCGCGCGAACTGGCGCAGGAACGCGCTGCCATTTTGTCGAAGATCGAGAAGCCAGCGGCAGTGGATGCCTTTGCGGAAATCCTGCGTGTTTCCGATGGGATCATGGTGGCACGGGGTGACCTTGGGGTCGAGCTGCCAGTGCATGCGGTCCCGCCGATCCAAAAGCGCCTGATCCGGGGCTGCCGCGCCGCCGCCAAACCGGTGATCGTGGCCACCCAGATGCTGGAAAGCATGATCGAAAGCCCTGTGCCGACCCGGGCCGAGGTGTCCGACGTTGCGGCCGCCATCTATGAGGGCACGGATGCAGTGATGCTCTCGGCGGAATCGGCGGCGGGCGATTTTCCGATCGAAGCTGTGACCACGATGCACAATGTTGCCGTGGAAATCGAATCCGACCCCACCTATCGCAGCGTGATCGAAGCCAGCCGGGGGGCCTCGCATCGTGGGGTTGCCGGGGGCATCGTTGCCGCCGCGCGTGAGATCGCGGAAACCGCTGACATCAAAGCGATTTGCTGCTTTACGCACTCGGGCACGACAGCATCGTTGACCGCGCGTGAACGCCCGCGCGTGCCGATCATCGCACTGACACCTTTTGCCGAGACGGCCCGTCGTCTGAGTTTGCAGTGGGGCGTGAACTGTTATCTGTCGGGCGACGTTGATCGCTTTAAGATGGCGGTTGTCAGCGCTGCGCGCGCGGCGCGCAAAGGTGAGTTCGCCTCGGAGGGTGATCAGATCGTTGTCACCGCCGGTGTGCCCTTCAATGTGCCGGGCACCACCAACATTCTGCGCGTTGCGCCCTGCGATGAACGGCTGATTTTTACTGCAGACCCTGAATAATTAACTTTTACTGTGCTATAAGCCCGGCATGGATACTGATCTGTTTCTTGTTATTGGGGTCGTGCTGGGCGGTTTGGCCATCCCTTCGTTGCTGAATGCGTACTCTGAGGGGCGGCCACCGCGTTTCGCGGCAATGCTGGCAATTGCGGCCGGGGCGCTGATTGTGCTGGCCGTGACCAACAATCCGGTTGGCTATAAGCTGGAAGACATCCCCGATGTCTTCACACGCGTGATTGGGCGCATGCTTTAAGCCAGTTTTCCGGCAATACCCCTTGCCTCATACGGGCTTTCCCCGTATACGGCGCGCTCTATTAAAGGTGCGACCGGCCACAAGGCATGCCGAGTCGCGCTTTCACCGCTCAGACTAAGGAGACGGAAATGCCGAAGATGAAGACGAAATCGAGCTGCAAAAAGCGGTTCAAAGTGACGGCCAAGGGCCGCGTGAAGGCCGGTCAGGCCGGCAAGCGCCACGGCATGATCAAACGCACCAATAAATTCCTGCGCAACGCGCGCGGCACCACTACGCTGGCAGCGGCTGACGAAAAGATCGTCAAGTCGATGATGCCGTATTCGCGCTAAGGAGGGTTTGATATGTCTCGAGTAAAAGGCGGAACCACCACCCACGCCCGTCACAAGAAGGTCATCAAGGCTGCGAAAGGCTATTACGGCCGCCGCAAGTCGAACTTCAAAACCGCAACTCAGGCCGTCGATAAGGCGAACCAGTACGCGACGCGCGACCGTAAGCAGCGCAAGCGTAATTTCCGCGCCCTGTGGATTCAGCGTATCAACGCTGCCGTTCGCAGCCACGACGAAGCCCTGACCTACAGCCGTTTCATCAACGGTCTGAACCTCGCCGGTATCGAAGTTGACCGTAAAGTTCTGGCCGATCTGGCCGTGAACGAGCCCGAAGCGTTTACCGCCATCGTCGATAAGGCGAAGGCCGCGCTGGCATAACCCGACCCATCGGGTAAGAGATTGAAAGCCGCGGCCCCGCAGGGGGGTCGCGGCTTTTGTCATATCTGCGCCCCCCGAAAGGTTGCATTCAGGGCAACACGTGATAGCAGGGTCGCAACGAATTTGGAGGTCGGGACATGGACGATCTGAGGCAAAAATATATCGACGCCATCGCCGGTGCGGGGGATGAAGCCACGCTGGAAGACCTGCGTGTGCAGGCGGTTGGCAAAAAGGGCGAAGTGGCGCTGAAAATGCGCGAGCTGGGCAAGATGACCCCTGAGGAACGTCAGGTCATGGGCCCCAAGCTGAACGCCCTGAAGGATGAAATCAACAGCGCGCTGGCCGCCAAAAAATCCGCGCTGGCCGATGCCGCGCTGGACGAGCGCCTGCGCACCGAGTGGCTGGACGTCACCCTGCCCAGCCGTCCGCAGCGCCAGGGCACCATCCACCCGATCAGCCAGGTGACCGAAGAGGTCTCCTCGATCTTCGCCGACATGGGCTTTGCCGTGGCCGAAGGCCCTCAGATCGAAAGCGATTGGTACAATTTCGACGCGCTGAACATCCCGCCCGAGCACCCCGCGCGGCAAGAGCACGACACGTTCTTCATGCACCGCGACGCGGGCGACAACCGCCCGCCGCATGTGCTGCGCACCCACACCTCGCCGGTGCAAATCCGCGCGATGCAGGCTCAGGGCGCGCCCATTCGCATTATCGCGCCGGGCCGGGTGTATCGTTGCGACTATGACCAGACCCACACGCCGATGTTCCATCAGGTCGAGGGCCTTGCCATCGACAAAGACATCTCGATGGCGAACCTGAAATGGGTGCTCGAAGAATTCTGCCGCGCGTTCTTTGAGGTTGATGAGGTCGAACTGCGCTTCCGCGCCTCGCACTTCCCGTTCACCGAACCCTCGGCCGAGGTCGACCTGCGCTGCTCGTGGCAGGACGGGACGCTGAAAGTTGGCGAAGGCGACGACTGGATGGAGATTTTGGGCTCGGGCATGGTCCACCCCAAAGTGCTGGCCGCTGGCAACATCGACCCCGATGTTTACCAAGGCTTCGCCTTTGGCGTCGGCATCGACCGCATCGCCATGCTGAAATACGGCATCCCCGACCTGCGCGCGTTCTTTGACAGCGACTTGCGCTGGCTGCGCCACTACGGCTTTGCAAGCCTCGATCAGCCGACCCTGCACGGGGGGCTGAGTAGGTGATAACCTCGAGTTCAATTTTCGAAGGTATCGCAGCTGTATCACAGCTGGCGATGGCCTTTGTTGTTGGACTCGGTGTTTGTGTCGCTTACGTGCAGTTGAGCCAGTGGAAAAGAGAAAAGATTGCAGTTAAGCGCAGCGAGTTAGGAGAAGACCTAGTTTCTGTCGCGACCGATCTAATCGGAAAAGTCTCGATCATTCGGTCACCATTCGGCTATGGCCCTCCAGAAGGCGAAGAAGATGATGGCACCTATGACTATCGTCGACGTCTTAGAGAACTGGCAGAGTTGGATGATGAGTTTGCCAAGCTACGCCAGCTAAAGATTAGATCTAAAGCTTGGATAGGGGACGACAGCTTGGCAGAAGCCATCGACGCATTCTTTGATGCCCGCGGCAAGCTAATCGTCGGCATAAACGGAAAAATCCGGGAAATCCGCGGGGCTTCCCGCTACGGACTCGAATACACTGAGGGTGATGCCGCGCGATCAGAGCGGTACGACCTTTATGTCTGGGAGGGTGCTGACGTCCCGACCGAAGGTGAGCCGGTTGATCCAATACTTACGCTGTTAAACCCAGCACTTGACGAAATCGAACGGAAGATGATTCCGCTAATTAGACTAGAGGCGCCGAAATGAAATTCACCCTCTCCTGGCTGAAAGACCATCTGGAAACCGAGGCGAGCCTCGATGAGATCCTCTATGCCCTGACCGATTTGGGGCTCGAGGTCGAAGGCGTCGAAAACCCGGCTGAAAAGCTGCGTGATTTTCAAATCGCCAAGGTCAGCCACGCCGAAAAACACCCCGACGCCGACAAGCTGCGCGTTTGTAAGGTGGACACCGCCGATGGCGAGACACAGATCGTCTGCGGCGCCCCGAACGCGCGTGAAGGCATCACCGTGGTGCTGGCCAAGCCTGGCACCTACATCCCCGGTCTGGACCTGACCATCAAGGTCGGCAAAATCCGTGGCGTTGAAAGCTTCGGCATGATGGCGTCCGAGCGTGAGCTGGAGCTGTCAGACGAGCACGACGGCATTATTGAGCTCCCCTCGGGCGAGGTCGGTCAAAGCTTTGCCGATTGGCTGGCGGAAAACGACCCGTCCAAAGTTGATCCGGTGATCGAGATTGCCATCACCCCCAACCGCCCTGATGCGCTGGGCGTACGTGGCATTGCCCGCGACTTGGCGGCACGTGGTTTGGGCACGCTGAAAGCGCGCGAGGCTGCACCGGTTGAAGGCAGCTTTGCTTGCCCCATCAGCGTGACGATTGATGCCGAAACGCAAGAGAAAGCCTGTCCGGTGTTCTATGGCCGTGTGATCAAAGGCGTGAAGAACGGCCCGTCGCCCGCGTGGCTGCAGGATTGCCTGAAGGCCATCGGGCTGCGTCCGATCTCGGCGCTGGTCGATATCACCAACTTCTTCACCTATGACAACAACCGCCCGCTGCACGTGTTCGACGCGGATAAGGTTGCCGGTGGTGCCCTGCGTGTGCACGGGGCCGAAGGTGGCGAGAAATTCATGGCGCTGGATGAAAAAGAATACGTCATGGACGCGGGGATGACCGTGATCTCGGACGCCAATGGGGTTGAAAGCCTTGGTGGCGTGATGGGCGGTTTGCACTCGGGCTGCACCGAGGAAACCACCAATGTGTTCCTTGAGGCTGCATTCTTTGACCCGATCCGCACCGCGATGACCGGCCGTGCGCTGAAGATCAATTCAGACGCGCGCTATCGGTTTGAACGTGGCATTGATGCCGCTTGGACCGCCGAAGGTATTGAGCACGCTACCCGCATGATCCTTGATCTGTGCGGCGGTGAGGCGTCCGAGGTTGTGGTCGCCGGCGAACAGCCCGATTTCAGCCGGTCCTACAAGCTGGACACTGACCGCGTGCAGTCGCTGGTGGGCATGGACCTGCCCGCAGATGAACAGCGTTCTACCTTGACCGCTTTGGGCTTTACGCTGGACGGTGACATGGCCACCCCGCCGACATGGCGCCCGGATGTGCTGGGCTCGGCTGACTTGGTTGAAGAGGTCGCGCGTGTGGCCTCTCTGACTAAGCTTGAGGGCAAACCTTTGCCGCGCGCGCAGGTGGGCGTGCCGCGTCAGATCCTGACTCCGCTGCAAAAGCGCGAACAGATCGCGCGCCGCACCACGGCGTCGTTGGGCTACAACGAATGCGTGACTTACAGCTTTATTGATCAGGCCTCGGCCGAGCTGTTTGAAGGCGGTTCCGCGCCCACGATGCTGGAAAACCCGATCAGTTCAGAAATGAGCCATATGCGCCCCGACCTGCTGCCCGGCCTGTTGCAGGCCGCGGCCCGCAATCAGGCGCGTGGGTTTGCTGATCTGGCGCTGTTCGAAGTTGGCCCGGCCTTCCAGGGTGGCGAGCCCGAGGAACAGCACATTCAGGCCGCTGGTCTGCTGGTCGGTCATACCGGCCCCAAAGACGTGCATGGCGCGCGCCGTGCGGTGGACTTGTATGACGCCAAGGCCGATGCCGAAGCCGTATTGGCCGCCATCGGCGCCCCCGCCAAGGCGCAAATCCTGCGCGGCGCGGCAAGCTGGTGGCATCCGGGGCGGTCGGGCAAAATCTGCCTTGGCCCGAAAAAGGTGCTGGCCGTCTTCGGCGAGCTGCACCCCAAAGTGCTGGACAAGATGGGCGTCAAAGGCCCCGCCGTGGCCTTTACCATCTATGTGCAGGAACCGCCGATGCCGCGTAAAAAGTCGGCCTCTAAAGGTGCGATGACCGCTTCCGACCTTCAGGCTGTCGAGCGTGATTTCGCCTTTGTGGTGGACGCGGATGTTGAGGCGCTGACGCTGGTTAACGCTGCAGCCGGTGCCGACAAGGCATTGATCGAAGAGGTTCGCGTGTTCGACGAATTCATCGGCGGCGCGATGGGGGAAGGCAAGAAATCACTTGCCATCACCGTGCGCTTGCAGCCGCGCGACGCGACGCTGAAGGAAAAAGACATCGAGGCCGTTGGTTCCAAGATCGTCGAAAAGGTCACCAAGGCCACCGGCGGCACGTTGCGCGGTTAACAGATCTCGGGCGGCCTTTGGTCGCCCGTTTCATTTTCAGGGGGAAGAGATGGCTTTGAACGTTTTCCTGTCCGGCGAAATTCACACCGATTGGCGTGAGCAAATCATGGAGGGCGCCAAAGGCTTGGACGTGACCTTCAACAGCCCTGTCACCGACCACGATGCCAGCGACGATTGCGGTGTCGCGATCATGGGGGCCGAGGACAGCAAGTTCTGGCATGATCATAAGGGCGCAAAGCTGAACGCCATCCGCACCCGCAAGGGGATCGAAGATGCCGATGTCGTGGTTGTGCGCTTTGGCGAGAAATACAAGCAGTGGAACGCCGCATTTGATGCGGGCTATGCCGCCGCCTTAGGCAAATCGCTGATCATCCTGCACGGGCCTGACCATCAGCACGCGCTGAAAGAGGTCGATGCCGCGGCCCTGGCAGTAGCGTCAGAGCCGCGACACGTGGTTGAGATACTGCGCTATGTACTTACCGGCGCGTTGCCCGGTTAAGCGGGCACTTTCAGCCCGGTCTGTACGGCGGGACGGTCAAGGAAACGTTCAAGATAGGCGTGGACCTTGGTGAATTCGTCCCAACCCACGCGCTCGCCGCCCTTATAGAAGTTCTTCATCGTGTTCAGCCAAGGTGCAATGGCGATGTCAGCGATGGAATAGTCCCCGGCGATCCAGTCACGCCCATCTGACAGCTGCTTTTCGATCACACTCAGAATGCGCTTGGCCTCGGCGGCATAGCGGTCTGCACCACGCGGGTCTTCGATCTCTTTGCCGGCGAAAGTGTGGAACCAGCCAAACTGGCCAAACATCGGGCCAACGCTGCCCATTTGGAACATCAGCCATTTCAGCACGTCCAGACGTTTGATCGGATCGGTCGGCAGAAGCTGCCCGGATTTTTCCGCCAGATAAATCAAGATCGCGGCGCTTTCGAAAATGGAAACGGCTTCGCCCTGCGGCCCGTTCGGGTCTACGATCGCAGGGATTTTGTTGTTCGGGCTTATCTCAAGGAAGGCTGGATCAAACTGATCATTCGTGTCGAACGAAATTTTGTGATCTTCATAAGGCAGGCCGATCTCTTCGAGCATGATCGACACTTTCACACCGTTGGGCGTCGCCAGCGAGTAGAGCTGCAAAATGTCAGGGTTCTGGGCGGGCCAGCGGGTGGCCACGGCGAAGTCAGAGAATTTGGTCATGGGGTGTCCTGTCGCGAAGCTGCTATGCGGGGAATGAGATATGCAAAGTACCCGCCGTTTTGAGCTTTATTTATGATAGATAGCCTGTGCGCAAGCGCGCAGAACTTGTGTCTGTGGGTTGGGAAATAGGAAAGGGAAGGGGCAGGTATGCTCAAGGAATTTAAGGACTTTATCGCCAAGGGCAATGTCATGGATATGGCCGTCGGTATCATCATCGGTGCGGCCTTTACCGCCATCGTGAAGTCGATGGTCGGCGACCTGATCAATCCGATCATCGGTTTGGTAATCGGCGGGATCGACTTTTCGAACATGTTCTGGCTGATGGCCGGCGAAGGCGAATATGCCTCGCTGACCGAAGCGCGCGAGGCAGGCGCAGCCGTGTTCGCCTATGGTGCCTTCATCATGGCCGTGATCAATTTCCTGATCATCGCTGCCGTGGTGTTCATGCTGGTGCGCTATGTCAACAAGGTCAAAGATGCCGCCGCAAAAGAAGAGGCCCCGGCAGAGGAAGCCCCCGCCGGGCCTACCCAGGAAGAACTGCTGGCTGAAATCCGCGATCTTCTGAAGAAGTAATAACCACTCACAAACAGACACGGCCCGCCATACCCGGCGGGCCGTGTCACTTTACTTGATCACCACCTGAGGTGAGATCACGTCGATTTCCAATGCTTTGCCCACGGCGTAATTGGTTAACTGACCGGCATGGGTGTGCAGACCTTCCAAAAGATGCGGATCGTCGGTGCAGGCTTGCTTCCAGCCTTTGTCAGCCAAAGCCAGAATAAACGGCATGGTCGCGTTACCCAGGGCGATGGTCGATGTCCGCGCCACAGCGCCCGGCATGTTTGCCACGCAGTAGTGCACGATCCCGTCCACATCATAAATCGGATCCTGATGAGTGGTCGCGTGCGAGGTTTCGAAACATCCGCCCTGATCAATCGCCACGTCCACGATGGCGGCACCGGGTTTCATCATCACCAGATGCTCGCGCCGCACCAGCTTGGGGGCAGCAGCACCGGGGATCAGCACGGCGCCAATCACCATGTCGGCGGTCTGCAGCAATTCCTCAAGCGCGGTGGCCGAGGAATAGCGGTTGCGGAACACGCTGCCGAAGGTGTCGTCCAGATAACGCAGTCGGGGCAAAGACATATCCAGAACGGTGACATCCGCCCCCATGCCCGCCGCGATCCGCGCGGCATTCGTGCCAACAACGCCACCACCAATCACCACGACCTTCGCGGGGCCGACGCCCGGCACGCCCCCCATTAGAACGCCACGCCCGCCATTGGCCTTCTGCAAAGACCATGCGCCCATTTGGGGGGCCAGGCGGCCAGCGACCTCGGACATCGGGGCCAGCAGCGGCAAGGCGCCCTGGGCATCCGTCACGGTCTCATAGGCGATGGCGGTGACGCCCGCATCCAGCAAGTCATGGGTCTGGGCGGGGTCAGGGGCAAGATGCAGATAGGTGAACAGCAGCTGCCCTTCGCGCAGCATCTTGCGCTCCTGCGGCTGGGGCTCTTTGACTTTCACGATCATCTCGGCGCGCTCAAAAAGCTCAGGCGCGGTAAGAACAATCTCGGCCCCCACCGTGAGATAGCTGTCATCTTCAAAGCCCGAGCCAGCCCCGGCGCCAGCCTGAATCAATACGCTGTGGCCCCGGCGCACGGCCTCGGCCACGGCTTGTGGCGTCATGCCCACGCGATATTCTTGCGGTTTAACTTCTTTCGGACATCCGATGATCATGGTGGCGTCTCCCAAATCCCATTTCCTTGATGGTGACCCAGGTCGGATCGAATTGGCTTGATTTTCTGCGCGCAGTCTGCGCCAAAATGGGAAAATCATGCCGCATATTGGTTAAAGTTCGAAGGATGTTGCACAATGGATCACTTGGACGACACAGACCTGCGCATCCTTAGGGTGCTGCAAAAGACCGGTCGCATCTCGAACGCCGAGCTGTCTTACCGGGTGCATCTTTCGGCCTCGGCCTGCCATCGCCGCGTCGCGCGGCTGGAAAAAGAGGGCTATATCCGCGACTATGTCGCCCTGTTGAATGCGCGCCAAATGGGGCGGCCAACCACTGTGTTTGTCGAAATCACCCTATCGGGGCAGGCCGATGAGTTGTTGAACAAGTTCGAACGCGAAGTCGCGCTGATCCCTGACGTACTGGAATGCCATCTGATGGCGGGCAGCTTTGACTACCTGCTTAAGATTGTCGCCCGCGACAGCGAAGATTTCGCCCGCATTCACCGCACCTATTTGACCCGACTGCCCGGCGTGGCAAACATGCATTCGTCATTCGCCCTGAAAACCGTGTTTAAAACCACCGCCCTGCCGGTTTGACATAAAACATACAAGCTTGCCTGCTAGCCCCTCTATGTTTGGCACCACGCAAAAGAAGGAGCAGACATGAACCACAATGATCGCCCCAAAGATTGGCTTGAGGCCGAGCTGCAAGACACACTGGATGAAGATTTCGAGATCGAATTTTCGGAACCCATGCTGTCGATGGAAATCCGCAAGATCTATAACCAGCAGCACCCCGATATGCTGGACCGTAAGGTCTATTTCCGCAATCTGCTGCGTCTACAGGCCGAGCTGATCAAGGTGCAGGACTGGGTTGAACACACCGGCGCCAAGGTCTGCATCCTGATGGAAGGGCGCGACAGTGCCGGTAAGGGCGGCGTGATCAAACGGATCACCCAACGCCTGAACCCGCGGGTGGCCCGCGTGGTGGCCTTGCCTGCCCCCAGTCGCCGCGAACAAAGCCAGTGGTATTTCCAACGTTACGTGCCGCACCTGCCCGCTGCCGGTGAGATCGTTCTGTTTGACCGCAGCTGGTACAACCGCGCGGGCGTGGAACGGGTGATGGGCTTTGCGACCGACGATCAGGTTGAAAACTTCTTTCGCGACGTGCCCGAGTTTGAACGCATGCTGGTGCGTTCGGGGATTATCCTGCTGAAATACTGGTTCTCGATCACCGACGAGGAACAGCAGCTCCGCTTTATGATGCGCATCCACGACCCGATGAAACAGTGGAAACTGTCGCCGATGGATCTGGAAAGCCGCATTCGTTGGGAACAGTACACCAAAGCCAAAGAAGACATGTTCGCCCGCACCAATATTCCTGAGGCGCCGTGGTACGTCGTCGAAGGCAACGACAAAAAGCGCGAGCGGCTGAACTGTATGGAACACCTGCTGACGAAAATTCCTTATCAGGAAGTCCCGTCAGAAAAGGTCACCCTTCCCGAACGCAAGTATAACCCCGACTATGAACGGCATGTGCTGCCCGCCGAGCTGTATGTGCCGAAGGTGTATTGATCCACTTGGTGGTTCGACAGCACTTCAGGAAGGAAAGATTGTATGAGTGGACAAGTGGGTAACGTGCTTTCTGAAATGAAAGAGCTAGTTCGCCAACGGCTTGATCCGCTCGGGTGCGAGGACTTTGGCAACGGAGCATTCCAGTCCGGGCATGTGCCTCACATTGCGCCTCTTAAGTATCTCGTCACATGCTATGCCGGCCTCGATAACGAAGACATCGAACCGGCCGAGGCCGATTGTAGCCGGCGCATCCCGCAACCTTACCGTGACTTTCTGACAGTCCTGAATGGCGCGCATATACTGGGGATTTCGTTGAACGGGTTTGACGGGCGCCAAATCGACCGTTCCGGTGCCGGGATCGGCCAGCCAGTCAGCCTTCGCTATGACAACCTGTTTCGCGCCGAAAGTTATATTCCCGAAGGCCATTTCGGGTTCGGCGCAATCAACGGCCCTTGGTATTCTCAAGGGGTGCTTTATCTGGCCTCGACCGGCGAGGTAGAGATGTATCACCGGGATGCAGACCTGATTGGTGCTCGTTGGCCCTCTTTCGCAGATTTCCTGACACAGGAAATCCCGCGCCGGTTCTCGCTCTTCAATGTTGATTGGACCGTGAACAAAGAGGCCAAGCTGCTACCCGGTGACACCGCGGACTGGGAGCGGATTGGCGAAGAGCACGATAAGCGAAGAAAAGCGGATCATAGTGTGCTTGGGAAGGCGAAACGGCTGCTCAAACGCTCCTAGCGTTTAAAACAACAAACCCCCGGGCAGGGCCTCGGGGGTCGTCGTACTGGGGCCGAAACCCCGGTTCGCCTGTCGATCGGATGCTTAGAGCATACCTTCACGTTGGGCTTTCTTACGTGCCAGCTTACGAGCACGGCGAATTGCTTCGGCCTTCTCGCGCGCTTTTTTCTCGGACGGTTTCTCGAAATGCTGCTTAAGCTTCATCTCGCGGAACACACCCTCACGCTGAAGTTTCTTCTTCAGGGCACGAAGGGCCTGATCGACGTTGTTGTCGCGAACGCTAACCTGCATGTGGTTTTCACCACCTTTCTATCTGGAGTTTGCAAAATTGCAGGAGGCCGCCGTATAGCAAAGCCCGGCCAGCTTGTCTACACTCGCCCCGAACCAAGGCCGGAGGACAGATGGAACAGCTTAGACAACAGGTGCTAAAGGCCGCGTTGCCCCATGTGCCTTTCGACGGGTGGAGCGAAACTACGTTGAATATGGCGATTTCGGATGCTGGCGTGGACGAAACACTGGCCAAAGCGGCGTTTCCGGGCGGCGCGGTCGATCTGGCGCTGGCCTATCATCAGGCGGGGGATGCGCAGATGGTGGAACGGCTGGCAGCAGCGGACCTGTCGGAAATGCGCTTTCGCGACCGTATTGCCTTTGCGATTCGCACCCGGCTGGAGCTGGTCGAAGACAAAGAGCTGGTCCGTCGCGGCACCACACTGTTTTCTCTGCCGCAAAACGCGGGCAAGGGGGCAGGGGCCATTTGGGGCACTTGCGACAAGATCTGGACTACGCTGGGCGACACCTCGGACGATGCCAACTGGTACTCAAAACGCGCGACCCTGTCTGCGGTCTACAGCGCCGTGGTGCTGTACTGGCTGGGCGATGACAGCCAAGACAATGCCGCGAGCTGGGAATTTCTGGACCGCCGCATCGACAACGTCATGCAGTTCGAAAAGCTCAAAGCCTCGACCGCGTTCAAACCGGTCAAAGCCCTGACCGGGCGTTTGTTTGCCGGGGTCAAGGCGCCCGACCAATGTCGCCGCACCGACCTGCCCGGCCAAATTACTACGGAGTAACCATGCCCCTTCCCCAAACCATGCGCGCCGTCGAGATTTCAGAACCCGGCGGGCCCGAGGTTCTGCGCCCTTGTGAGCGCCCCGTGCCCCAGCCCGCCCATGGCGAGGTCGTGTTGAAACTGGCCTATGCCGGGGTAAACCGCCCTGATGCGTTGCAGCGCGCCGGGTCCTATGCACCGCCCAAAGATGCCTCCGACCTGCCCGGACTGGAAGGCGCGGGCGAGGTTATGGCCGTGGGCGATGGCGTCACCGATTGGAGCGTCGGCGATCAGGTCTGCGCCCTGTTGCCCGGTGGCGGATATGCCGAGTACGTCGCAACTCCTGCGGCCCATTGTCTGCCCGTGCCTGCTGGCATGGACCTCAAACAGGCCGCCTGCCTGCCCGAAACCTTCTTTACCGTTTGGAATAACGTCTTCATGCGCGGCGGTCTGAAAGCGGGTGAACGTTTCCTGGTGCATGGCGGATCGTCGGGCATTGGCACCACAGCGATCCAACTGGCCAACGCCTTTGGCGCGCGGGTCTTCACCACCGCAGGATCGGCTGAAAAATGTAAGGTCTGCACCGAGCTGGGCGCCGAGCGCGCCATCAACTACCACGACGAAGACTTCGTCGATGTGATGAAAGCCGAACGTGGCGCGCATCTGATCCTTGATATGGTCGGCGGCGACTACATCCCCCGCAACATCCGCGCGCTGGCGACCGAAGGCCGCATGGTCCACATCGCCTTCCTGCAAGGCCCCAAGGTCGAGATCAACTTTGCCCTGGTGATGATGAAGCGCCTGACGATCACCGGCTCGACCCTGCGCGCGCAATCGGATGCCTCTAAGGCCGAAATCGCCGAACAGCTGCGCGAAAAGGTCTGGCCGCTGATCGAGGCGGGCAAGGTCAAACCGGTGATGGACAGCGAATACCCGCTGGAAGACGCCGCCACCGCCCATGCGCACATGGAGACCAACAAGCACATCGGTAAGATCGTTCTAAAGGTCTGAACGGCCTAACGGATTGGATCAAACAACGCGTCGTCCAGGGTGCAGTCCTGCACCACGTCGCGGCCGCAGTCGCGCGGTTCCAGATCGCGGGACAGGCAGACCCGTGCCTCTTGGATGCGGTAGGACTTACAGGTGATGGTGACCATGTCGGCCTCCCATGCAGGGTTGGCTTGCAAGAACGCGTCCTCAACGACGGACGCGGGCAGTTTCACCGGGTCGGTCAGTTTGCGGAAAACCTCGGGGCGCATGACCGCGTCATAGGCATCGCGCGCGGCGTCAAAATACGCCTCGGCCGACAGGCCCGAGCAGCGCCCGTGTTTCTTCCACTGATACCACGCCAGCCCAGATGACCCCATGATATCGGCCATGTCCTCGGTCATCCAACGGGGCGGGTTGCCGTGCTGTGAATAGCAATAGCTGGGCCAGCCGCGTTCATACTGCGGCCATAGGCCGTGCAGGATCCAGCCGTGATCGGTGTCACATTGCTCGGCTCCTTTGGCATCGCCCTCCAGGGCGCACCACGTGGGCGACCACGACAGTGCGAGCACGTAATAATCGAAATCCCCGGCCTTCTCGCCCTCGGCCATCGCCATGCCCGCAGACAGTAACAAACCCACCAACCAACGCATTTTCTCTTTTCTCCTGGCTTTGCCCGCCTTATATAGCGTTCAAACTCCCCGAAAACGAGGAAAGGGTCCAGCCGGACCAGCCGTTTTCCCGGCACGGGAGAGATGTATTCAAAGGAGTAGGTCCATGGATAAACCGATCATGGCAAAAGCCACCGCCGTGTGGCTGGTTGATAACACCACGCTGACCTTCAAACAGGTCGCGGATTTCTGTGGTCTGCACGAGCTGGAAGTGCAGGGCATCGCCGATGGCGATGTGGCCGCTGGCGTCAAAGGCTTTGACCCGATTGCCAACAACCAGCTGACGCAGGAAGAGATCGACAAGGCCGAGGCCAGCCCGCTGCATAAGCTGAAGCTGAAGTTCAACGCCGCCGCCGTGGGCGAACAAAAGCGCCGTGGCCCGCGTTACACCCCGCTGTCCAAACGTCAGGACCGTCCGAACTCGATCCTGTGGCTGGTCAAGTTCCACCCCGAACTGACCGATGGCCAGATCGCCAAGCTGGTGGGCACCACCAAGCCGACGATCCAGTCGATCCGCAACCGCGAACACTGGAACATTGCCAACATGCAGCCGATTGATCCGGTTGCACTGGGCCTGTGTAAACAGTCCGAACTGGACGCCGCCGTGCAAAAGGCCGCAGCCAAGAAAGCCGCTGAGGGCGAGGCCATGTCGGATGACGAGCGCCGCAAGCTTTTGTCGACTGAACAGTCGCTGGAAATGGACGCCGAACCGCGCATCCCCACTGCGATTTCGGGGCTGGAGACTTTCTCGTTGTCGGATGACGAGGAAGAGGAAAAAGAAGATCCGCTGGTCGATGCCGACAGCTTCTTCAACCTGCCCGACAGCAAAGACGACGAAGACGAACAGCCCTGATAGGGCGCGTCAATCGAATGACCAGAAAACCCGGCCAAGCGCCGGGTTTTCTTTTGTCTCGTTCAGATGAACGGGTCCTGACCGGGTTGCCAGAAACGCCCCAGCCGCCCCCCGACCCGAAACGTCATGAACCCATCCCCGGAATGCGTGTCAGGAACGGTGCGTTCCACGACAAGCCGCAACGCGTATTTCGGCGTGGTTTGTCGTGCCCTCAGACAAAAGCGCCCGAACCCGGGGTTGCCGAACTCTTGCTGTTGCTGCGATACCGTCCCGCCGGGGCCATCAATGTACAAAGATAGGCGGATATCAAAATCGGGTGCTTCGGCCCCATCGGGGATATAGAACCACACCCAAAGCCACTGAATGTGCGCAGCGGCGACGCTGTAAGTTCTAACCGGTGTTTGCGGGTTCACCTCGGTAAACAGGGTCTTATAACCATCCCCTGGGTGATACCCGTACCCGTTGAGCGATGGATAGGCCGTCAGTCTGGTCCAGCGATCAAAGGCGTTGACGAAAGCTGTTTGGGTCTCTGACAGTGCTTCATGATCAACGTTCAACCCGACGTCCGGCAGATAAAGCTCGTCGTCATAACTGCCGCCTGCATAGGTGCCGGGCGGAGCACCCGCGACATCCGGGCCCCCATACATCATGACGCCCGGCGGGCTGTCAAAAGTCACGTTGTCGGTTCTGGCCCAAAGCCGCAAGTCGCTGATGTAGTCATTCCCGGCGCTTGGCCTTTCTGGGCTGACCAGATCAAATTCATTTTCGGTGTCTGTCTTTTTCATCGGTAATTCGCTCTCAAAATCCATAAAAGTAGGGCCGATGGTATCATGAGGGCTTGATTTCCCCAAAGGAGGCGCATCTCCGCGTGCCCCATTCCCGAATTGACTTCGGTCAATCGTGGATAAATAATATCTATGATTCGTTTGGGGGACTAAGATGAAACTTGGTGACGGTGTAGAGCAGGCCATACATTGTGTTGCGATTCTGGCGGCTTTGCCAAAGGATGGGCTTTTACCGGCGGCGGCTTTGGCCGAGTTTCATGGGGTTTCAACCAGTTACTTACTCAAGCATCTGCAAACGTTATCGCGGGCAGAGCTGGTGCAGAGCGTGCCGGGACCGACAGGCGGGTATCGTCTGGCGCGAGCGCCCGAAGATATAACGCTGCTCGACATTGTGTTGGCCGTGGAAGGGCCGGAGCCTGCATTCCGATGCAAGGAAATCCGCCAGCGCGGCCCGAACCCGTTGCCCGGCTACATGTTTAAAGCACCCTGCCAGATCAATCGTGTGATGTTGCGTGCCGAAAAAGCCTATCGCGAAGAGCTGCGTCAGGTCACGATCGCTGATCTGGCGGCGCAGGTGCGCACCGATGACACCGAGGGCCTGATCGAAGCCCGTGGCTGCGCCTTTTTCGACGCTGCTATGCGCCACTACGCGCCCTAATCCCTAACCGATAGACAGGAAAAACCATGGACACCAGAATTGATCACTTTGCCGTAGCACCGGACGCGTTGAATGCGGTGCTTCAACTCGAAAATTACGTTTCACAGAAGTCAGGGCTAGAGCCCCGTTTTATCCACCTCATCAAGTTATGTGCATCGCATATCAACGGATGCGCCTATTGCGTGGACATGCACGTGAAGGAGGCCCGTAAGGATGGCTTCAATGAGCAGTGGATTGCCCTGGTCAATGTCTGGCGCGAGGCCGCCATATATGATGCCAAAGAGCGGGCGTTGCTGCGCTGGACCGATGCGCTGACCCGGCTCGGAGAAGGCGGCGCGCCGGATGATGTTTATGCCGAGCTGCAGGCACATTTCACTGAGTTTGAGATCGTCAACATCTCGGTGGCGATTGGCACGATCAATACCTGGAATCGGCTTGCCATCGGCTTTCGCACCCCGCATCCTTTGGACAATGCCGCTTGAACCCAGCTATGGCGCCCCACTTGCAGATGGGGCGCTCATTCAGAAACTCTTGCGCGCCTTCAGCGCCGCGCTGATCGTGCCGTCATCCAGATAGTCCAGCTCTCCGCCAATCGGCACGCCTTGGGCCAGAGAGGTCACCCGTACGTCCAGTTTCTCTAGCTGGTCGGCGATGTAATGGGCGGTGGTCTGGCCGTCGACCGTGGCGTTCAGCGCCAGAATCACTTCCTGAACGCCGTCGTTTTGTACGCGGGTGATCAGTTGTGGGATGCGCAGCTCGTCGGGGCCGATAGCATCCAGTGCCGACAGCGTCCCGCCCAGCACGTGATAGCGGCCCTTGAACATCTGGCCGCGTTCCATGGCCCACAGGTCTGCGACGTCCTCGACCACGCAAATCTCGCCGGTGTTACGCTTTTCGCTTTCGCAGATTTCGCAAATGTCGTGGGTACCGATATTGCCGCAGCTCAGGCATTCGCGCGCTGTCACCGCAACCTGCTGCAAAGCATCGGCCAGCGGCGTCATCAACAGCGCGCGTTTCTTGATCATATGCAGCACTGCGCGACGGGCGGAGCGGGGGCCAAGCCCCGGCAGTCGAGCCATCAGCTCGATCAGGTCCTCGATGTCGCGGGTGCTGTCGGCCATTAAAACGGCAGTTTCATATCCGCCGGCAGGCCCAGGCTTTCGGTCAGGTTCTGCATTTCCTGCTGGCTGCGTTCGGTCGCTTTGGCCTGCGCGTCTTTGATCGCGGCAAGGATCAGGTCCTCGGCGACTTCCTTTTCGTCGGGGTGAAAGATCGACGGGTCAATATCCAGTCCGGTCAGCTCGCCCTTGGCAGTGGCGGTGGCCTTGACCAGCCCGGCACCCGATTCACCGGTGACGGTCATCGCGGCCAGATCTTCTTGCAGCTGGGCCATTTTGCCCTGCATTTCCTGTGCGGTTTTCATCATCTTGGCCATGTCGCCAAGCCCGCCCAAACCTTTCAGCATTGCGCTGTCTCCTTATTCTTCTTCGAAGGGATCCCATTCATCCTCCACCTCGGGCAGCGCTTCTGCAGCGGCGGCCTCGGCGATGGCCTCTGGGGTCTTGATATCGGTGATCTTGGCGCCGGGGAAGGCCTCAAACACCGCTTTCACCAAAGGGTGGGCGGCGGCTTGGGCCTCCAATGCCAGACGGTCGGCATCGCGCTCTTCGGCAATCGTCTTACCGCCGCCCGAACCGGTGACGGAAACGCCCCAACGGGCGCCGGTCCAACGCTGGAGCCGGTCGCCCAGTCGGGCGGCAAGATCGGCCGGGGCATTGCCCGCGGGTTCAAATTCGATCCGGCCCGGAGAATAGCTAACAAGCCGCAGGCAGGTCTCTACTTCGATCAACAATTTGGCGTCACGGTTGGTGCGGATCAGTTCCACGACATGCTCAAAACTGGCATATCGCACCAATCCCGCTTCGGGCACCTGAGCCAAGGCCATGACCGGTCCGCCGCTGGATGACGGGGCCGAGGCGCCAGCCGAGGCCCCCCCGCTCGCCGCAGGCGCGGATGCTCCGGCTAAGCCGGGGCGTCCTCCCCCCCCACCTGTGGGCGGCGGAGGTGGCGGCGTATCCTGCAACTTGCGCACCAATTCCTCGGGCGAAGGCAGGGTCGACACATGGGTCAGCCGGATGATCGCCATTTCGGCGGCCATCATGGCGTTCGGCGCAGCGGACACCTCCTCAATTGCTTTCAACAACATCTGCCACATGCGGGTCATTGCCCGCATCGGCAACCCATCCGCCATGGCCCGGCCTCGGGCGCGTTCGTCGGGCGAAACGGTCGGGTCTTCGGCGGCTTCGGGGGTGATCTGAATGACCGAGACCCAATGAGTGATTTCGGCCAGATCGCGCAGCACGGCCATCGGGTCAGCGCCATCAGCGTATTGCGATGACAGTTCAGACAGCGCCCCAGCCGCGTCACCTTTCATGATCAGGTCAAACAGGTCCAATACCCGGCCCCGATCCGCCAGCCCCAGCATCGCGCGGACCTGATCGGCGGTGGTTTCGCCCGCACCATGGCTGATGGCCTGATCCAGCAGGCTCATGGCATCCCGAACCGAGCCTTCTGCGGCGCGGGTGATAAGCGCCAGGGCATCCTCGGCGATCTCGGCGCCTTCGGCATCGGCGACTTTGCGCAGATGGGCGATCATCACTTCGGGCTCGATGCGGCGCAGATCAAATCGTTGGCACCGGCTCAGCACCGTCACCGGCACTTTACGAATTTCCGTGGTCGCGAAGATGAATTTAACGTGGGCGGGGGGTTCTTCGAGCGTCTTCAAAAGCGCGTTGAAAGCGCTTTTGGACAGCATGTGAACCTCGTCGATGATGTAGACTTTGTAGCGAGCCGAGCTGGGCGCGTAGGCCACATTGTCGATCACGGTCGAACGGATATCATCGATCCCGGTGTTCGAGGCCGCGTCCATTTCCAACACGTCCACGTGTCGCCCTTCGGCAATCCCGACGCAGTGCTCGCACATCCCGCAAGGGTCGGTGGTAGGGCCGCCCGTGCCATCGGCACCGATGCAGTTCATGCCCTTGGCGATGATCCTTGCGGTGGTGGTTTTGCCGGTGCCGCGGATGCCGGTCATCATGAAGGCTTGCGCGATGCGGTCGGCCTCAAACGCGTTGCGCAGAGTGCGCACCATCGCCTCTTGTCCGATCAGATCGGCAAAACTGGCGGGGCGGTATTTGCGGGCCAGCACCTGATAGCCGGTATCGTGCGTGTCGGACATGGTCACCTTGGGATTCTCAGCAGGGGACAGACTATGCGCTGGCTTGCCGCACGTCCAGCGCTGCGCTAGCCTTTGGGCATGGGCCGTATGGGGCGGCCCCCTGATCCGCGGAAAGCTGTTGTGGCGCCCCTATTGCAGTTACAGACAAACCTGTCGGTTTAGCTCTGGCCCGGTCAGCGGATCTTCGGGCGGATGAGGAGAAAACCGATGACTGATCCCCTGGACAAATTGCGCCGCCAGGCCAAGGCCCTGAAACGCGGCTATGAGGCGGGCGAGGATGCCGCACAAATTCGGCTGCGCCAGTACGTGCCCGCGCGAGAAGCCCCTAAATATGCTGATTTTTTGCACGTGATTGCCCGTGAGCAAGGGTTTGAAAGCTGGCCGCGCCTGAAGGTTGCCGCTGAAACCGTCGGGCTGGATCGGGCAGCACGGCAGCAAAGGTTGAAGATCGCGCTCTATCACGGGCAAAACCACGTGGTGCGCCAATTGCTGCAGGACACGCCCGATCTTGCCGAAGGGGCGTTCGGCTTGCAGGTGGCATTGCTGAACCGCGCGGCGGTGGCGCGGATGCTTGCCAATGATCCGACGTTGGCCACGCAAAATTTTGGTCCGCGTCGTCCCATCCTGCATCTGGCCTTTTCCAAGTGGATTCACGCAGACCCAGCGCTGGAGGCCGATATGCTGGCCATCGCTGAGATGCTGGTGGACCACGGCGCGGATGTGAATGACGGTTTTCCATTTCAGCCCGGCGACGATCATTTGCTGTCGGCGCTTTATGGAGCGATTGGCCATGCGGATAACATGGTTTTGGGGCAATGGTTGCTGGATCATGGCGCTGATCCAAATGATGGCGAGTCGCTCTATCACGCGACCGAGCTGGGCCATCACAAAGGGCTGCGCATGCTGCTGGCGGCCGGGGCCGAGCCGCGCGGGACCAATGCGTTGCTCAGGGCGATCGACTTTAATGATCACACGGCGGTGCAGGTGTTGTTAGGCGCCGGGGCGCAGGTGCAGGAGTTTAACGCCGACCCGGTGGGTGGCGAAGCGCCCTATGTGATCCCGGCTTTGCATCAGGCCGCGCGTCGGGGCGTTGATGCGCGGATGGTGGAACTACTGCTGGAAGCGGGGGCGGACCCGTCGCTGAGGTTTAAGGGGCGCACCGCCTATGGCTATGCACGGGTTTTTGGACAGGGGGCGCTCGCCCGGGCCATCGAGGCCCGAACGCGCGCTTTGGCGCTGGACGCGGATGAAGTGCTTTTGGCCGACGTCGCGGTGGGGGAGGTGATACGAGAGCGACGGTTTGATCCGCTGCGGCTTCCTGTCGGATATGAGAACCTGCTGCACGAGATCATCGCGATGCCGGGAAAATTGCCTCATGCCATGCGGTTGGTCTCAGCTGGCTGGCCGCATGAGCGCGCCGACAGTTTCGGCATGACGCCTTTGCATCTGGCCGCTTGGGAAGGCTTGCCCGAGGTCATGGGGTGGCTTCTGGGGCTGGGCTGTGACCTGACCCATGTCAACGGGTATGGCGGAACGTTATTGGGCACCATCGTGCATGGCGCGGACAATTGCCCCAACCGCGCGGACCGAGATTACATCACCTGCGCCAAGCTTGCATTGGATCACGGCGCCCCCGTGTTGGGGCGCGAGGCCGATGAGTCGGGTGACCCCGAATTATCTGAGTATCTGCGCGCGCGTCTTCAGCCGAAGGGGGAATAAGGTGAGAGGCTGGACAACGACCCAAGCGGGGCTCGTTACGGCTGCTTCCTTCCGGACCTGACCGGGTTGGCGAGGTGCCTGCCCGCGCCAACCTCTCGAGGGTTTACATAAGCTTCACCCCCGGGATTCGCAAGCCCGGGGGTGTGCCAGCTTATCCTGGCGCGCGTTCAGCCCAGCCTGCAAAGATTTTTTCCAGCAGCACTACGATGTAGTACAGCACGATCCCCAAGAAGGCCAAAGCCAGCAGCACGGCAAACATCAGCGGGTAGTCGGCGCTGATTTTGCCACTGTCAAACAGCGAGCCAAGGCCGCGGCCGTGGGGGCTGACGATTTCCATCAGGTTGGTGCCGATGAAGGCCAGCGTCACTGCCACCTTCAGCGCGCCAAAGAACTCGGGCAGAGTTTTGGGCAGGGCGATCTTCCAGAAGATCGTCACACGCGAGGCCCCCAGGGATCGTAGGATATCACGATATTCAGGTTCAAGCGTGCTAAGCCCGATCGACACCGACACGGCAATCGGAAAGAACGAGATCATGAAAGCGATCAGAATGGTGTTCAGGTTGTGCTCACCTACAAACATCAGCGCCAGGATCGGCACAACGGTGGCCTTGGGGATGGCGTTGAAGCCGACCAAAAGCGGATAGAGCGCATCGCGCATCAGTTTTGAGAACCCCATGACCATACCCAAAGCCGTACCCGCGATCACCGCCAGCAACAGTCCGACAACTGTGCGCCAAAGGGTCTGCCAGCCGTTCTCGATAAACAGTAGACGATATTTCCAGAAGGCCGGAACAAGATCGCTGGGCGACGCCATTTTATAGTTCGGCCAACCGTTGACCCAGACCAGCCATTCCCAGAACAACAAGAACAGGATGGCTGCGGCCAAGGGGACACCAACTTTGTAAAGCGTGCTGTTCATTGGGCGGCCTCCTCTTGGGTTGCGCGGCCTTGGGCGATCTGGATTTGATGGCGCAGGGTGGCCAGATAATCGACAGCTTTGGGTTGATAGAGCACATCCAAAGCGCGTTCGCCCGGCAGGTCGACATCCAGCACGAACTGGGTGGTGGCAGGGCGGCCCGACAGCACGATGACCTCGTCGGCCAGATAGACGCTTTCACGCAGATCATGGGTGATCAGCAGCGAGGTGAAGGGTTCCTGGCGGCGCAGTTCATGCATGGTTTGCCACAGGTCTTCGCGGGTAAATGCATCCAGCGCGCCGAAGGGTTCATCAAGGATCAGCACATCGGGTTTATGTACCAAGGACCGACACAAAGAGGCCCGTTGCCGCATCCCGCCCGACAGTTCCGAGGGGCGCTTGTCTTCAAAACCCTCAAGGCCAACCAGTGCCAACAGTTCCTCGGCCCGTTTGATCCTGTCTTTCTTGGGCATCCGCGGCGCGACGATTTCCAGCGGCAAAATGACATTGTCCAAAATGGTTCGCCATTCCAGCAGCACTGGGTTCTGAAACGCCATGCCCACGGTTTTGCGCGGGGATTTGACCCGTTCACCATGTAACCAAACCTCACCGCGGTCAGGGCGCAACAGCCCTGCGATCAACTTGGTCAGGGTGGACTTGCCGCAGCCCGATGGGCCGACGACGGCCGTGAACGTGCCCTCGGGCACCGATACGTTCAGATTGTCCAGCACCGGCAGGGGGCCCGTTGCGGTTTGATAGGCGTGGGTCACGCCCTTGATCTCGATGAGAGCGGGTTCGGTCATGGCAGATTGTCCAGAAAGAAGCGCGCGCGGGCAAAGAACCATCGCCCGCGCGCTAGGGCCTTATTTCAGCGCGAAGTTGCCTTCGGGCAGATAGGCGTCGGTGAAGTACAGGGACGCGTCAGGCGCTGACTTGAACTCGTATGTTTCGCCGATCTGGGCCAAGGCGGCCTCCATACGTTCGGCGTCGATCCCACCCATGCCGTTTTCCATGACGTAATCGGTGGCAACGTTGTCGTCGATCGCCAGTTTCAGACGCCAGGCCTCAAGGTCGACATCTGCGGCCGGGTTTCGCTTGGCAACCATGGCGGCACCGGCCGCGGGGTCCGCAATGACGTCTTTCCAACCGGCGGCAACGGCGCCCAGGAAGCCTTTGACCAGATCTGGGTTGGCCTCGGCAAATTCTGTGTTCACAATGATCGCGTTGCCGTAAAGCGATAGGCCATAATCCGCCATCAAGATGGTGGAAATATCGTCTTCAGGCACGCCCAGACGCACAAGGTTCAGGAAAGACGAGAACGAGAACCCGGTGACGGCGGCGACTTTGCCTTCGGCCAGCATCGGTTCGCGGGTTGGGAATCCTACGGGTTCAACCGTGATCGCGCTGACGTCCAGATCGTTGGCAGACGCAAACGGCGGGAACTGGGCCCATGCGCCATCGGGCGGCGGGGCGCCCAGGACTTTACCTTCAAGGTCTTTCGGCGTTTCAACGCCCAGCGACTTGCGGCCCACCACAGCGAAGGGCGGTTTGTCGTAGATCATCATCACGGCTGTGACAGGCGCGCCGGGGTTTTGATCCAGAAATTTCACCAAAGAGTTGATATCGGCAAAGCCAAAGGGAAACGCGCCGGTGGCAACCTTGGGGATCGCATCCAGCGAGCCTTTCCCGGCGCTGATTTCAACATCCAGCCCAGCAGCGGCAAAGTGGCCATTATCGGCCGCGGCGAAATAGGCGGCCGAGGGGCCTTCGAATTTCCAGTCCAGTGTAAACGGGGTCTTGGTTTCAGCCAGAGCAGCCGTGGCGCTGATCGCAGCGGCGGCGGCGATGGCCAGAGATTTCATAAGCATCTTTTCTTCCTCGCACTTAAATCGCGTCGACCATGGCCGTACCGCGTATCAGCGACGAGGGGGTGGCAAGGTCAACTGCATTGCAGAATATGCATTTGTTGACCGATTGGGCAAACTTTTACCGAATGCACAAAAATCGGGCCGCTCAGGGCGCGAGGCCAGCCGCCTGCGCCCCCGCGATCAAATCATCCGCTATAAAATGGGCAAGCCCAAGGGGGGCCGGTTTCATATCGGGCACTTGGACAACTGTCATGCCAGCTGCAAGCGCGGCGCGCACGCCGGTTTCGCTGTCTTCAAAGGCGATGCAATCGGACGGGGCGTGGCCCAAACGGCTGGCGGCCTCTAGGTAGGGGTCAGGCGCGGGTTTGGGGTTGGCAATACAGTTGAATCCAACAAGCGTGTCAAAGCGGTGGTCCAGCCCGGCTTGGCCCAGTTTTTCCCACGCACGTTTGGTTTGGGTCGAGGTGGCGATGGCTTTGGGCAGAGGCAGCGCATCGACCAGATCCAGCATCTCGACCGCGCGTGGTCGCAAGGGCACACCGTTTTCGAACCGACGGTCACACGCGATGGTCCACAAGGTGTTCAGCCGGTCCATATCCAGATCATGGCCCAGAAAATCGCGCAGCAGCTGTGCGCCGGTTTCGTGATCTTTGCCCATCAGCTGATCCACAAAGAACTGATACGGCACGTCCAGCCCCATCTGCGCGCAGGCTTCGACACCGGCCTCTTGCGCGACACGCTCGGTATCCAGCAACAGGCCGTCCATGTCGAAAATAACCGCTTTGAACCGCATCTCGCGCCCTCCTGTTTCAATGCCAGAGATAAGCAAGCCCCCCGATAAGTCGAGAGAGCCTGACGCAAGATTTATGTCGGTTCGTTACAAGTCGATGCGGAACCGGGTAAACCCGCCGGGGGCCTCGCCCGCCGGAGAAATCGACATGCCCGGCACCTTGTCAGCATATTGCGCGGCCTTAGGGCCGGTGTCGAACAACACGCTGGTCCCCGGCAGGGCGGCAAAGCGCCAATTGGCGTCGGCCTGCAGGCTGACGGTGCCTTGTTCAACGATATAGCGCACAACGACATCGCGGTTGGTATCAGGGGCCTCGAACACCACCGTTGTGCCGTCATTGCCGGGGAAGTGCCCGCCACCGCCTGCGCGATAGTTGTTTGTTGCGACGATGAATTCATCGTTCGGCGCGACCTGTTTGCCCTGATAGGTCAGGTTGATGATCCGGCGCGCACCCGGGTTGATAACCTCGCCCGAACGTTCGGCGTATTTCGAAGGCTGGCTCAGGTCGATTTCATAGTCGACCCCTTCGATGACGTCGAAATTGTAGCTGGGGAAATCCGGGTTCAACAGCAACTGATCCGGCTGCCCCGGTGTGATCTGGTTGAACATGCCAGCCGAGCGTTCCAGCCAGTCGCGCAACTGGGCGCCACTGATCCGAACGGCGCGCAGGGTGTTGGGATAAAGGTACAGATCGGCGACATTCTTGATCGCGACATCGCCCACTGGTACGTCGGTATAATACTCGGGCCCGCCCCGCCCTCCGGCCTTGAATGGCGCTGCCGCGGAAAGGATAGGCAGCCCCTCATGCGGCGTGCCTTTCATCATTTCGCGCACGTACCATTGTTGGGCGTCCGCCACGATCTGAACCGAAGGATCATCCGCAACCAGAGCGAAGTAGGAATGGAGCGGTGTAGTGGTTTTGCCCACAGCTCGGCGGACATAGGCCAGTGTTTCTTCGTGGTCCTTGGCCAGCGCCTCCAGCACGTATTGCTGGCTGTCGACCAAAGGCTGCACTTTGCGGTCTTCGCTGCGCTTGAAAATTGGCCGGGCCTCGGTCGCATGACCTATCACGCGCCATTCATTGCCCGAGCGTTCGATCATCAAGTCGATCAACCCCAGATGCGAGCCCCAGAACCCACCCATCGCGGCGGGTTTGCCGTGTATCGTGCCAGCCTTGGCATCGACGGCGGCCATGCCTTCGTAGGTTGAGGACGGGAAAACCAAGTGGCTGTGCCCGGTCAGCACGGCGTCTATGCCATCAATCGCAGCCAGCGGGACACTGGCGTTTTCCATGCCGTCAAAATGGTCGGCGCGCCCGATACCTGAATGCGACAGGGCGACGATCAGGTCCGCGCCCTCTTCCTTCATTTGCGGCACATAGGCGGCGGCGCTTTCAATAATGTCGCGTACCTGCACGTTGCCTTCCAGATGACGGCGATCCCAGTTCATGATTTGCGGCGGCACAAAGCCGATCAGGCCGATGTTGATCTGATGACGCTGGCCCGCGCCATCGGTGACGTGTCGTTTCAGGATGACATAAGGTTTGACCAACGTGGTATCGCGCAGGGCGCTACTGCCTTTTTCCTTGATTACATTTGCCGACACTACCGGGAAATCTGCCCCGGCAAGCGATTTCACCAGGAAATCCAGACCATAGTTGAACTCATGATTGCCCAGTGTTGTGGCGTCGAAACCAACGGTGTTCATCGCGGTGATCACCGGGTGCATGTCCCCTTCTTTCATGCCGCGTTCATAGGCGATGTAATCACCCATCGGGTTGCCCTGCAGGAAGTCCCCGTTGTCCAATAAGATCGAGTTCGTGGCCTCTTGCCGGATCGCCCTGATATGGGTCGCAGTACGGGCAAGGCCCACGGTGTCCACCGGGCGATCCCCGTAATAGTCATAGGGGTACACATGCACATGGAGATCGGTTGTCTCCATGATGCGCAGATGCGCCTGGTTGCCCGCCGCCCGGGCCGAGAATGGATGCAGTGCGATCAAGGACGCCCCCGCAATACTGCCAGACAAGAATGCCCGGCGGTTCAGATCAGTTGTATCAGTACGTACCACTTTGCGCCCCTGCGATTAAACAGCGACGGCATTGTTCGCGCGGTGCGTTTCGTTGCCGTGACACTAGGATGAATTTTCTGCGGGGGCGAGATGGAAATCGCGCTTAAGGCGAGTTTTTATAATATTGCTAACGTTGGGCCTCCGTGGCACCAATGCGCCGACACAGAGTGAGGCGAACATGCAACACGCAGAGACAGTTACCTTTGGCGGTTCAGCGCTGGATCGCGCGGCTCATCTGCGCGGGGATGCGCAGCAGATGGCGCAGCTCTGGCAAAAGCCTGACACGCAGGTTGTGCCGCTCTGGCGTGGTAAGCCGTTGGTTCTCGCCGAGAGTTTGGATCAGTTGCACTGGCTGCGCGCGCAAGACCCGCTGGTTTCGGCCAGACAATGCGATGCGGTGTTCCTTGGGCTTGATGAGGACGGGCAGGCAAGGTTTGCCGCGGATTTGTCCGACTGGCAGCCCGATGTTCTGCCCGAAGATCTGAATGCGTTTGTCGACCTGTCTTTGCAGCATCACCCGGATTTGCCTGAAACCGTCGGTTTTGCCGAGTTGCGACGTGTTATGGCGCGTCTGTCAGCGCGCGATGCAGAGTATGCCGCGATGGCGCGTGGGCTGTTCGAATGGCACCGCAGTCATGGGTTCTGTTCAAACTGTGGCGCCCCAAATACCCGAAGCTTTGCGGGGTGGCAGGCCACATGCTCCAGCTGTGGGCGGCATCACTTTCCGCGCACTGATCCGGTAGTGATCATGCTGATTACCCGGGGCAATTCAGTTTTGATGGGGCGCTCGCCGGGATGGCCCGAAGGGATGTATTCACTGCTGGCCGGGTTTGTTGAGCCGGGCGAGACGATCGAGGCCGCCGTGCGCCGAGAAACCTTTGAAGAAGCAGGAATTCGTGTCGGAGGTGTCAGCTATCTGGCGTCACAACCCTGGCCGTTTCCGGCGTCTTTGATGATGGGGTGTCGCGGGCAGGCGGTCACGGATGACATCAAGATTGATCCCGAAGAGATCGAAGATGCCCTTTGGGTCAGCCGCGAAGAAATGCTGCTTTCCTTTGCAGGTGAGCATTCTGAAATCGCTCCGGCGCGTTCCGGCGCGATTGCGCGGTTTTTACTTGAAAACTGGCTTGCGGATCGTCTGGATTAACGCCAGAAAAGAGCGGCATTCAAAACGGCGCGGCAACATATGAAATTCACCACTAAAGAAGACATCGAAGCCCCGATCGATCAGGTCTTTGCTGTGTTGTCGGATTTCGAATCCTATGAACGTGCGATCCTGCGCCGGGGCGCGGATTTGAACCGTATTGATGACCTGACCGCGCCGGGCGTAGGCATGCGCTGGCTGTGCAAGTTCAAGTATCGTGGTCGTTTTCGGACGCTCACCGCTGATCTGGTTGAATTCGACCCTGACGAAGTGATTAAGCTGAAAACCCACAGCAACGGTATCGACGGCATGTTTCAGATCGAACTGCTGAAGCTGTCTCAGCGCCATACCCGCCTTAGCGTCGTCATGGAGATGAAACCCAACACCCTGACCGCGCGCCTTTTCCTGCAGTCTCTGCGGCTGGCCAAGAGTGGCCTGACCCGCAAATTCAAGAAAAGCGTTCACGACTATGCCGAAGAATTGGAAGCCCGATTGGGCGGCAATACCGTCGGCTTTGCCTAAATCGCGCGCCGCTTATTTGCGGCGCGGATCGGCGGGATACACGCCCAGGATGTCCATCTGACTGGTGAAATAGGCCAGTTCTTCCAAGGCCAACTGCACGTTTTTGTCATCCGGGTGGCCTTCGATATCGGCATAGAATTGCGTTGCCGAGAAAGACCCGTCCACCATATAGCTTTCCAGCTTGGTCATGTTGACGCCGTTGGTCGCGAAACCACCCATCGCTTTATACAGCGCTGCCGGGATGTTGCGCACGCGGAACACAAAGCTGGTCATCATGCCAGAAGGGCCACGCCGCGACAGGTCAGGTGCGCGCGCCATAACCAAAAAGCGGGTGGTGTTGCGGTCATGGTCCTCAATGTGGCGGGCCAGAACCTCAAGGCCGTAGATCTCGCCCGCCAGTTCCGAGGCCAGCGCCGCCTGCGTAGGATCGCCCAGTTCTGCCACATGCATTGCCGAGCCCGCGGTATCAGCCCCGGTCAGCGGATCGATTCCATGCTGGCGCAAAAAGGCGCGACACTGGCCCAGCAAAACTGTGTGGCTTTGTGCGGTTTTGACCTTGTCCAACTGCGACCCTTTGACACCCAAAAGGTTAATGTGCACCCGCACGAAGGCCTCGTTGATAATGTGCAGCCCGGATTCAGGCAAAAGGCGATGAATATCGGCGACCCGGCCATAGGTCGAGTTCTCGACCGGCAGCATTGCCAGATCGGCACGCCCTTCGCGGACAGATTCGATAACGCCCTCAAAGGTTTTGCAGGGAAGGGCCTCTAATTCAGGGTAAGCCTCGTGGCAGGCCTGATGCGAGTAGGCTCCAGGCTCTCCTTGGAAGGCAATCCGCCCAGTCTTGATGCTGTTCATCGCACTTTCTTCGCTTTCTTCCGGGTGTTCGCGGTAACTACACCTTGCATCACCCAAGGGGAAGCGCGTAGATGTGCCGCAAAGCAGAGACTACGGGAGAGCGTCATGTTTGACACAATGACGATTACTAAGGTTATCGGCGCCGTTTGCGGCTCGCTTCTGATTTTCCTGTTGGGAAGTTGGGCGGCAGAATCGCTGTATCACACGGGCGGCGGTCATGGTCATGGTGATGATCACCAGCAAGCCTATGTCATCGACACGGGCGCCGATGAGGCTGAAGAAGCCGCGGAAGAAGAAGTGCAAGTTCCCTTCGCTGAGTATCTGGCCGCAGCTGATGCTGCCAGCGGCGAGAAAGTTTTCAAGAAATGTAAAGCCTGCCACAAAGTGGATGGCAACAACGGCACAGGCCCTTACCTGAATGGGGTTGTTGGCCGCGCTGCAGGTTCGGCTGATGGCTTTGGTTACTCGGGCGCACTGGTTGCGGTTGTCGACAACTGGACCCCGGAGCACCTGAACGGTTTCCTCGAGAACCCCAAAGGTTACGCACCGGGCAACAAGATGTCGTTCAAAGGTCTGAACAAGGTTGAAGACCGCGCCAATCTGGTAGCTTACCTTCAGTCTCTGGGCGGCTAAGCCTCCCGCGACTATCGAAATGTCTAAGGCCGTCCCATCCGGGGCGGCCTTTTTCTTGTGCGATCACGTCTGTTCACGCAATCTCAACTTGAACACTGGCGCAGCCCCGCCTTTACTTGACCCTGACGCATTCGGGACCACGTCTCGATAAACAGGAGGATTTCATGCACGATCACCGTAGGGCGAAGGCCGTCGCCATTTCCAAGGCACAATCCACGCCAAACTGGGCGGGCTGGGCGTTGGGTGCCGGGCTTATTGCTTTGCTGGCAGCGGCGCCGATGGCGCGGGCCGAAGAGGTGATCAAAGCCCATGGGATATCGACCTTCGCTGAACTTAAGTACCCCGCTGATTTTCCGCATCTGGATTACGTAAACCCCGATGCCCCTAAGGGGGGCGAGATTTCGATCTGGGCGTTTGGCTCGTATGACAACATGCACGCCTATACGATCAAAGGCAGTGCGGAACGCCTGTCGTCCGTGTTTTTCGAGTCCCTTTTGGCTGGAACGGCTGATGAGATCGGCTCGGGCTACTGTCTGCTGTGTGAAACGCTGGAATACCCTAAGGACCGGAGCTGGGTGATCTTTAACCTGCGCCCCGAGGCCAAATTCTCTGATGGCAGCCCGCTGACCGCCGAAGACGTCGTGTTTTCATATGAAACTTTTCGCGACAAAGGCCTGCCCAGCTATCGCGCGCAGCTGACGCAAAAGGTTGAAACCGCCGAGGCTCTGGGCCCGCATCAGGTGAAGTTCACCTTTAAGACGGATGCCCCCAAACGCGATCTGCCGCAAGACGTAGGCAGCATACCGATTTTCTCCAAGGCGCATTACATTGCCAATGACCGCGACTTTGAAGAGACCTCTCTGGAGCCTTTGCTTGGCTCGGGCCCTTACGTTGTTAAAGAGCTGGATGTGGGGAAGACCTCTGTCTACGGCTACAACGAAGATTACTGGGGTGCCGACCTGCCGATCAACATCGGTCGCAACAACTTTGCGACCCTGCGGCTCGAATACTACGCCGATTACAACTCGGCGTTCGAGGGGTTCAAAGGCGGCACCTATACGTTCCGCAACGAAGCTTCCTCGAAAACATGGGCCACGTCTTACGACTTCCCTGCGGTTGAAAACGGTCAGGTCAAGAAAGTCGAACTGCCCGACGGGAACAAAGCGACCAATCAGGCTTTTATTCTGAACACGCGCAACCCGCATCTACAGGACCGCCGCGTGCGTCAGGCGCTGGGCTTGATGTTCAACTTTGAATGGTCCAACGAGAAACTGTTTTATGGCCTATATGCGCGGGTGAACTCGTTCTGGGAAAACACCGACATGGCCGCCGAGGGCCTGCCGTCGCCCGAAGAACTGGCAATTCTGGAACCTTTGGCCGATATCCTGCCCCCCGGCGTGCTGGATCAGCCGCCGCTGGATGCGCCGACGTCAGGCGCACGTCAGTTGGATCGCAAGAACCTGCGCGCCGCCGCAGCGTTGCTGGACGAGGCCGGCTGGATTGTTGGCGACGACGGTATGCGCCGCAATGACATCGGTGAAACCCTGCGGGTTGAGTTTCTGAATGACAGTCAAACCTTTGATCGTGTCATCAACCCCTATGTGGAAAACCTGCGCCGATTGGGCGTAGATGCGGTGCACGAGCGGGTCGACAACGCGCAGGCCACCAATCGCGAACGCCCTCCCGAGTATGATTTTGATCTGGTCACCGGCTTTCTGAGCACCGGTTACATCCCGGGTTCCGAATTGCGCCAGTATTTCGGGTCCCAAACCGCCGATACCTCGACCTTCAACAAGATGGGGCTGCGTTCCGAGGCTGTCGACAAGCTGATCGATGTGGTGCTGGCTGCCGAGAGCGAAGCCGAAATGAAAACCGCCGTACGGGCGCTTGACCGGGTCTTGCGCGCGGAAAGCTTCTGGATCCCGCAGTGGTATAAGAATGCCCACACGGTGGCCTATTACGACATCTTCGAGCACCCCGATCCGCTTCCCCCCTATTCTCTGGGAAATCTGGATTTCTGGTGGTACAACGCTGAAAAAGCAGAAAAACTGAAGGCCGAAGGCGCCTTCTGAGCAGGCAGGTAATTCCATGGGCGCCTATATCCTCAGGCGATTGGCTCTGATCATCCCGACACTTCTTGGGATCATGCTGATCAACTTTGCCCTTACGCAATTCGTGCCCGGCGGCCCGATTGAACAGATCATCGCCCAAAGCCAGGGCGAAGGCGACGTGTTCGAAGGCATCGCCGGTGGCGGGGATGCGGGCGCTGAAAGCGGGCAGGGCAACGATGAACGCTATCTTGGCGCGCGCGGCTTGCCGCCCGAGTTTCTGGCCGAGCTAGAGGTCGAACTGGGTTTCGCCCGTATCGTCTGTGCCCCCGGGTTCGACGGGGAACCTGATCTGAAGGCACCTGAATGCGCCAAGGAAGACATTGGCATCGTTGAACGCTTCGGCATCATGATGGGCAACTATCTGACCTTTGATTTTGGCGACAGTTACTTTCGATCAACCGGGGTGATTGATCTGGTCATTGAAAAAATGCCTGTCTCGATCACGCTGGGCCTGTGGTCTACGCTGATCGCCTATATCATCTCGATCCCGCTGGGCATTCGCAAGGCGGTCAAGGATGGCTCGGCGTTCGATACATGGACCTCGGGCGCGATTATCGTTGGCTATGCCATCCCCGGCTTTCTGTTCGCGTTGCTGTTGTTGGTGGTATTCGCGGGGGGGTCGTATTTCAAATGGTTCCCGCTCAGGGGGCTGACATCGGACGGGTTCGAAGACCTTTCTCTGATCGGCAAGGTGCTGGATTACTTCTGGCACATCGCCCTGCCGGTGCTGGCCTCGACCATTTCGGGTTTTGCCACCCTGACCCTGCTGACCAAAAACAGCTTTCTGGACGAGATCAAAAAGCAATACGTCATGACCGCCCGCGCCAAAGGGCTGGGTGAGAGCAAGGTCCTGTATGGCCACGTCTTCCGCAACGCCATGCTGATCGTGATCGCCGGTTTCCCGGCGCTGTTCATCGGGGTGTTCTTTGGCTCTTCGATCATCATCGAAACCCTGTTCTCGCTCGATGGTTTGGGCCGCTTGGGGTTTGAGGCAGCCGTGGCGCGCGATTACCCGGTGGTATTTGGCACGCTCTATGTGTTCGGGTTGATCGGCCTGCTGGTGGGTATCCTGTCAGACCTGATGTATGTGCTGGTTGATCCGCGGATCGACTTTGAAAGCCGGGAGACGTGATCATGAAGCTGTCTCCGCTGAACCAACGCCGTTGGCAGAACTTCAAACGCAATCGCCGGGCGTTCTGGTCGCTGATCATCTTCAGCGTGCTGTTTGGCCTGTCGTTGTTCGCCGAGGTGCTGGCCAATGACAAACCGATCTATGTCAGCTATCGCGGCGAAAGCCATTTCCCGATCTACAACTTCTACCCCGAAACCGCCTTTGGCGGCGATCTGCGGACCGAGGCGGTTTATCGCGACATCGAAATTCAGTGCCTGATTATCTCGGGCGGAGAGCTGGATTGCTGGGATGACCCCGAAGGGATTATCGCGGATGCCCAAGACGGCGAGATAGCTGGGGAGGTCATCGAAAAGGGCCGCATCCTCTGGCCGTTGATCCCCTACAGCTATTCCACGATCAACGATATCGATGGCACCGCGCCCTCGGCGCCCGATGCCAAGCACTGGCTGGGCACGGATGACACGGCGCGCGATGTGCTGGCGCGGGTGATCTATGGCTTCCGCCTGTCGATCTTTTTCACGCTGATCGTGACCTCTTGTGCCACGGTGATTGGCATCGTGGCCGGGGCAGTGCAGGGGTATTTTGGCGGCTGGACCGACTTGATCTTCCAAAGGGTGATCGAAATCTGGACCTCCACGCCGCAGCTATACATCATCATCATCCTGTTCGCGATCTTAGGGCGCAGTTTCTGGCTGTTGGTGTTCCTGACCATCTTGTTTGGCTGGCCCGCTTTGGTGGGCGTGGTCAGGGCCGAGTTCCTGCGCGCCCGCAACCTTGAGTATGTGCGCGCGGCCAAGGCGCTGGGCGTTAGCAACATGACCATCATGTTCCGCCATATGCTGCCCAATGCGATGGTCGCCACGCTGACCATGCTGCCCTTCATCATCACCGGCACGATCAGCACGCTTGCGTCGCTGGATTTCCTTGGGTTTGGCCTGCCGTCCTCGGCCCCGTCGCTGGGTGAAATGGCGCTGCAAGCGAAACAGAACATCCAAGCACCATGGCTGGGATTCACCGCATTCAGCGTCTTCGCGATCATGCTGTCGCTTCTGGTGTTCATTTTCGAAGGCGTCCGCGACGCGTTTGACCCAAGAAAGACCTTCCAATGAGCGCGCTTTTGGATGTGCAGAACCTGTCAGTCAGCTTCCGGCAGGATGGTAAGGACAGCCTTGCGGTTAAAGGCGTGTCCTTTGCGGTGAACCGCGGGGAAACCGTGGCTTTGGTGGGCGAGTCCGGCTCGGGCAAATCGGTTTCGGCCCTGTCGACCGTGTCGCTTTTGCCCGACAGCGCCACGGTCAAAGGCTCGATCACCTATGATGGTCAGCAGATGGTCGGGGCTGACAAGGCCCGGCTGCAAAAAGTGCGCGGCAACGACATCAGCTTTATCTTTCAAGAGCCCATGACTTCGCTGAACCCGCTGCACACGCTGGAACGCCAGCTGCGCGAAAGTATCGAGCTGCATCAGGGTCTGCGCGGCGACGCCGTGCGCGACCGGATCATCGAGCTGCTGCATAAGGTGGGCATCCGTGATCCCGAAACCCGGCTGGGCGCCTATCCGCATCAGCTGTCGGGCGGGCAGCGTCAGCGTGTGATGATCGCCATGGCGCTGGCCAACGGCCCCGATCTGCTGATCGCGGATGAGCCGACCACGGCGTTGGACGTGACCATTCAGGCACAAATTCTGGAACTGCTGGCCGAGCTGAAAGAGGCCGAAGGCATGAGCCTTCTGTTCATCACCCACGATCTGGGCATCGTGCGCCGTTTCGCGGATCGGGTCTGTGTGATGAAAGACGGTGAGATCGTCGAAACCGGCCCCACGGCTGAAATCTTCGACGCCCCCCAACACCCCTATACCCAGATGCTGTTGGGGGCTGAACCTTCGGGTCAGCCGGGTCCGGTTCCACAGGATGCGCCGCAGCTGGTTGAAACCGATGCCTTGCGCGTCTGGTTCCCGATCAAGCGCGGATTTTTCGGGCGCACAGCAGGCTATGTCAAAGCGGTCAACGAGGCCTCGATCAGTGTGCGCGCAGGTGAAACGCTGGGCATTGTGGGCGAATCCGGTTCCGGCAAGACCACGTTGGCCTTGGCCATCATGCGGTTGATTTCATCGCAAGGCGGGATCGGCTTTGACGGTCAGGACATTCAGGGCTGGAAATCCAAACAGTTACGCCCGTTGCGCCGTGACATGCAGATCGTGTTCCAAGACCCATATGGCTCGCTTAGCCCGCGCATGACGATTGAGCAGGTCATCGCCGAAGGTCTGGGTGTGCACGGTCTGGAGCCAGGCCGTGACCGTCATGAAATGGTCGCCGACATCATGCAAGAGGTCGGGCTGGACCCGGACACCATGCACCGCTATCCGCACGAATTTTCTGGCGGACAGCGCCAGCGCATCGCGATTGCCCGCGCCATGATCCTGAACCCGCGTCTGTTGGTTCTGGATGAACCGACCTCGGCGCTGGATATGACAGTGCAGGTACAGATCGTTGATCTGCTGCGCGATCTGCAACAACGCCACAAGCTGGCCTATCTGTTTATCAGCCACGACCTGAAAGTCGTGCGTGCTTTGTCGCACAAGGTGATCGTGATGAAGCAGGGCGACATTGTCGAAGCTGGCCCTGCCGCGCAAATCTTTGATGCGCCGCAAACGGACTATACCCGCGCCCTGATGGCCGCAGCGTTTGACCTTGAGGCCGACGAAAGCGTTATCGGGGCTTAGCCGTCCAGCTCAAGCTCGCGTACAACTTCGTTGTAGATGCCCAACGAGTAATCCCCACGGCTCATGTCATCGCGGTTCACGCGGCTCCATGCACTGTTCGTGGTGACGTTTTTTGACCAGATACGTCCGTTAGCGTCACGCGCAAAGCGTTCACAGCTTAGCTGTTTCTTGCTTTTGACTTTGAAGTCCTGCGGCCAATGCCAGCGGGCCTGATCGCATTTCTTGCCATCGGTCGTGATGTACCACCGTCCAGAAGCAACCGATCTTTCGCCCGAGTTTACCGCACGATATGTGCCATCCGAGCCGCGAAAGGCAAAGGATCCTTCCCCCCAGTTTTCCGTTCGGTTGCCATAGATTTCATAAATTTCTTCGGCCGTCAGAAGCGTCGCATCATCGGGCAGGGCAAAGAACAACAACATCTGCGCCGAGGCTATGCCCGGCGACAGCACTAACGCCGCAAGGGCGGCTTTCAACAGGTTTGAATAGTTACGCATAAGACTTAACGCTCCCCCTCCTATTATGATCAGGCGAACGGGCACAGCACACATAGCCTTCACCCCAGGGGGTAAAAGAGGCCGTGCTCGAACTGCCATATGTCGTTAAGTGTAGAAGAACTATACAAAAAAACGCGGGTTGAATCAAATTGTTGGCATGAGCAGCGCTTAGATGGCCGAGCTGTGCCCGGCTTTGGACAGGTCATAAGCATCAAAGCCCCGCGCAATCATCCGGGTCAGTGCCCGCGCATGGGGTGGAACCTCAAACCCTGCCGAACTTACCACGACCATGTCGGGAAATTCCTTTGCAACGTCGCCAAACATGGCGTTAAGCGCCGCGTCTTCGATGTTGAATGTCTGTTTGATCTCGGCGGCGTCGATGCGAAAGTCACACATCAAGGCTTCGATCATTCGGGACCGTAGTTTGTCATCGTCACTGAATACATGGCCGCGCCCGGTGGCGAACTGCCCCTCGCGGATACGCGCGGTATATTCAGACGTCGAAGCCTTGTTTTGCGCAAAACCTTGCGGAAACTTCGAAATGGACGAAGCCCCAAGCCCGATCAGCACTTCGGCCGTATCATCCGTATAGCCCTGGAAATTGCGGCGCAACGTTCCCGCATCCAGAGCACGGGTCAGGCCATCCTCGGGGCGCGCGAAATGATCAATCCCGATGTCGCGATAACCATCCCATCGGAACAGATCGGCGGCAGTTTCAAACAGCTTCAGGCGCTCTTGTGGGGTGGGCAGGGCATCAGATGGGATCATCTGTTGCCGCTTCGCCATCCATGGCACATGGGCATAGCCATAGAGCGCCACCCGATCCGGTGACAGCGACAGCAGCTTTTGCACGGACTCCGAGATTTTCTCGGTGGTCTGATGGGGCAGGCCAAACAGAATATCCGCGTTCAGGCTGTCGATCCCGCGCGCCCGAATCATGTCGGCGGCGCGTTTTGTTACGTCATAGCTTTGATCGCGTCCGATGACCTTTTGAATCTCGGGATCGAAATCCTGCACCCCGATTGAGGCGCGGTTCATCCCGGCCGCAGCCAATGCATCCAGCCGGGCCTCGTCGATCTCGTTTGGGTCGATCTCGACGGAAAATTCGGCGTCTTCGCCCAAAGGGGTGATGGCGAACACGGCCTCTGCCAGCTCGGTCATCATGTCGGCGGCCATAAGTGTTGGCGTGCCCCCGCCCCAATGCAGGCGCGACAGTGTGACGCCCTCGGGCAGGGCGCGTCCCAGCATGGTTATTTCGGTTTTCAACGTATCCAGATAGGCGCGTATTGGCTTGTCCGAGCGCGTGCCTTGAGTGCGGCAAGCGCAAAACCAGCACAGACGGCTGCAAAAAGGGACGTGCAGATACAGAGAGATACGGTCACCGGGCCGAATCGAATCGACCCAGCTGGTGAATTGCTCTGTGCCGACTGACGCGGAAAAATGGGGGGCCGTGGGGTAACTTGTGTACCGGGGCACCCGCGCGTCAAACAGACCGAGCCGAGTAAGTTGCGATTCAGTGTTCATTACCCTAGGTTTATGAATATGCCCGATCTCTCTCTTTGATCGAAATCAAAAGCAAAGCGCCAAATCATGCTCAAAGATGTCCCATCTACCAAAGTAGATTGTGAATCCTGCCCAATCCGCCACCGAGCCGTGTGCGCGCGATGTGATGCGGATGAGTTGGATGAGCTGGAAGAGATGAAATATTATCGCAGCTTTGAAGCCGGTCAGACCATCATCTGGTCGGGCGATAAGATGGATTTTGTGGCGTCTGTTGTTGAAGGCATCGCCACTCTCAGCCAAACCATGGAAGACGGGCGCACGCAGATGGTTGGTCTGTTGTTGCCTTCAGATTTTGTCGGGCGTCCCGGGCGCGATACGGCGGCCTATGACGTGATCGCCACAACGCCGCTGGTCATGTGCTGTTTCCGGAAAAAGCCGTTCGAGGAACTGATGCTGCGGACCCCGCATGTGGGGCAGCGGCTGTTGGAAATGACACTGGATGAACTGGACGCAGCGCGCGAATGGATGTTGTTGCTGGGCCGTAAAACCGCGCGCGAAAAGATCTCCAGCCTGCTGGCCATTATCGCCCGCCGCGATGCGTCGATCAGCATCGGCACCGAAGCAGGGCGGGTGGTCTTTGATCTGCCTCTCACGCGCGAGGCCATGGCCGATTATCTTGGTTTGACACTGGAAACCGTCAGCCGTCAGATTTCGGCGCTCAAAAAGGATGGGGTGATCCAGCTGGAGGGCAAACGTCACGTCACGGTGCCCGACATGGATCGCCTGATGGACGAAACCGGCGACGATACCGACGGCGGCATTTTCGTCTGATCTAGTGCGCCATCAGCACGGGAACCGGGCAGTTTTCCATCATATTTCTGGTCGCGCCCCCCAGAATGGCTTCGCGCAGACGCGAATGGCCATAGGCGCCCATGATCAGGCTGTCAGCCGCCATATCGTTCACGTGGCGTGCCAACACATCTGAAATCCGGGGCATGGTCTTGGCCAGAACCGAGATTTCTGTGCGCACCCCATGCCGTCCCAACCATTGCGACACCAACCCGCCGGGGTCAGACCTGTCCGGTCCATGCTGGGGCGGGTCGACGACAGCGATGTTCACCATTTCAGCCTGCTGAAGCAGCGGCAAAGCGGCGCGCAATGCGGCCAGGGCCTCGGCGCTTTGGTTCCAGCCGATCACAATGCGCTTGCCGATCCCTTCGATCTTAGCCTTTTCAGGCATCACCAACACCGGGGTTTTTCCGTTGAACAAGGCCGCTTCAATCGCGGCTTCATCTTCGATGCCGCGGTTGTCGCCATAGGGTTTAGGCAGGATTACCATGTCAGAAAACATCGCCCGCCGTGCCACGACCTGAGACAAGCCCGCGACCTGCGCCATGCAGGCTTCGCTGCTCCAGCGCACTGTCTCGGGCGCCATGCGGGCCTTAACGGCGGCTTCAGCTGCTTCCGCATCTTCCTGGGCACGTTTAAGCGTCTCTTGCATGACCGTCGCATTTACGCCGGCATAGTAATAGCCGGTCTGGGTGCGATCCAGACCAAGGCAAAGGATGTCCAGATGCGCATCTTCACGGATCGCCATCGCGATGGCTTGTTCCAGCGCGGATTTCTGCAAATCCGGATTATTCACGATGGTCAGCAGCGTTTTAAAGGCCACGGGGTCCTCCTTGGATGGGCCGTTGGCGCTAAACCGCGCCCCCGGCTGCGACAAACCGTCTTGGTTACTTGAAACTACCCCGCCCTCAGACGTCGGCATTGACATGGATCAAGGCGATTGAAGCCGGGCGCTCGCATATCTCACGACGTGGAAAACGGTTCTGCCCCCAATTCGAATCGGGGCTGAAAGGACAAAGGGACGCAAAATGTGGGACTATCTTAAGCTGGTCATTCTTGGTGTTATCGCGGTGCTTGCCGCGATTGCTGCCAACTATGCCCGAGATGTCGCCTACCTTGTAAACGCGCTCACCGTGATGGCGGCTGCCGCCATCACTTTCGTTGTGGTGCTGCGGGGTATGGATGAAGACAAATCAATCGACACGTCGGAATATATGGACGGAGTCGTCCGTGCCGGTGTGATCGCAACCGCCTTTTGGGGCGTTGTCGGTTTTGCCGCAGGGACGTTCATCGCGTTTCAGCTGGCGTTTCCGGCACTGAATTTCGAATGGGCCCAAGGCTATGCCAACTTTGGCCGCCTGCGTCCCTTGCACACCTCGGCAGTGATTTTCGCCTTTGGTGGCAACGCGTTGCTGGCTTCGTCGTTCTATGTGGTACAGCGCACCTCGGCGGCGCGCCTTTGGGGTGGGAACCTTGCATGGTTCGTATTCTGGGGCTTCCAGCTGGTGATCGTGCTGGCCGCAACCGGCTATCTGCTGGGCGCAACGCAGGGCAAGGAATACGCAGAACCTGAATGGTACGTCGACTGGTGGCTGACCATCGTCTGGGTGGCCTATCTGGCGGTCTTCCTAGGCACCATCATCAAACGTAAAGAGCCGCACATCTATGTGGCCAACTGGTTCTACCTGTCGTTCATCGTGACCGTCGCGATGCTGCATCTGGTCAACAACCTGTCGATCCCCGTGTCGATCTTCGGCTCGAAATCGGTGCAGGTGTTCGCAGGTGTGCAAGACGCGATGACCCAGTGGTGGTACGGCCACAACGCTGTGGGCTTCTTCCTGACCGCAGGCTTCCTGGGCATGATGTACTACTTCGTGCCGAAACAGGCTGAACGCCCGGTCTACAGCTATAAACTGTCGATCATTCACTTCTGGGCGCTGATCTTCCTGTATATCTGGGCTGGTCCGCACCACTTGCATTACACCGCATTGCCGGATTGGGCTTCGACCCTTGGTATGGTCTTCTCGATCATGCTGTGGATGCCCAGCTGGGGTGGCATGATCAACGGCCTGATGACGCTGTCGGGGGCTTGGGACAAGCTGCGCACCGACCCTGTGATCCGCATGATGGTGATCTCGGTTGGCTTTTACGGCATGTCCACCTTCGAAGGTCCGATGATGTCGATCAAGGCTGTGAACAGCCTGAGCCACTACACTGACTGGACCATTGGTCACGTGCACTCGGGTGCGTTGGGCTGGAACGGCATGATCACCTTTGGTGCGCTGTACTTCCTGGTTCCCAAACTGTGGAACAAGGAACGCCTGTACAGCCTGTCGATGGTGTCCTGGCACTTCTGGCTGGCAACAATCGGGATCGTCCTTTACGCCTCGGCCATGTGGGTCACCGGCATCATGGAAGGTCTGATGTGGCGCGAAGTCGATGCGCAGGGCTTCTTGGTGAACTCCTTCGCTGACACCGTGGCCGCCAAGTTCCCGATGTACGTTGTACGTGGTCTGGGTGGGGTCCTGTTCCTGGCAGGCGCAGTCATCATGTGCATCAACCTGTGGAAAACCGTGACAAGCGTCGAGGGTAAATCCCCCGCCGCCGTCCCGGCACCCGCTGAATAAGGGAGACATCACAGATGGCTATCCTCGACAAACATAAGATCCTCGAGAAAAACGCAACGCTGCTTTTGGTGTTTAGTTTCCTCGTCGTCACCATCGGCGGCATCGTAGAGATCGCCCCCCTCTTCTACCTCGAAAATACCATCGAGGAAGTGGACGGCGTGCGCCCCTACTCGCCGCTCGAGATGGAAGGTCGCAACATCTATATCCGCGAAGGCTGCTATGTCTGCCACTCGCAGATGATCCGACCGATGCGCGACGAAGTGGAACGCTATGGCCACTATAGCCTTGCGGCAGAATCCATGTACGACCACCCGTTCCAATGGGGCTCCAAGCGGACAGGTCCTGACCTGGCCCGTGTCGGCGGCCGCTACTCGGACGAGTGGCATGTGGACCACCTGATCGACCCGCAGTCGGTTGTGCCTGAATCGGTGATGCCGAAGTATGGCTACCTGGTGAACCGCATGGTCGACGGCAAGTACATCGAAGACGTCCTGCGCACGAATGCTCTGGTCGGTGTGCCTTACACCGAAGAGATGCTGGAGAACGCCAAGGCCGACTTTGATGCGCAAATTGACCCATGGGGTGACACCGATGGCCTTCTGGAACGCTATCCGGGGGCACAGGTGCGCAACTTCGACGGCCAGCCCGGTATCTCCGAGATGGACGCTCTGGTTGCTTATCTCCAGATGCTTGGCACGTTGGTTGACTTCTCGACCTTCGAGCCGGTCGCAAGTCGTTAAGGAGCGAGCCAATGGACCTGTATTCCATACTGCGCGAGTTCGCCGACAGCTGGATGCTGCTGTTCCTGACCTTGTTCTTTGTCGGAGTGTTTGTCTGGGTCATGCGCCCGGGCAGCACCCGCCAATACAAGGACACGGCTGACATCCCGTTCCGGCACGAAAACAAACCAGCCGCCGACGATGACACAGTCGCGCGCTACGAGGAGGTGCGGTCATGAGCCAAACCGACAAAAACAAGCCTGGTGAGGTCGAAACAACCGGCCACAGCTGGGATGGTATCGAAGAGTATAACAACCCCCTGCCGCGTTGGTGGCTCTACAGCTTCTATGCCTGTATCCTTTACGCGATCGTCTACACCATCGCCTATCCGGCATGGCCCTTGTTGAAGGAAGCCACCCCCGGCGTTCTGGGTTTCTCGACCCGCGCCAATGTGGCTGCCGAGATCGAAAAGTTCGACTCCATGAACGCGCCGGTCGAAAGCAAGCTGGTCGCGGCGGACCTGACCGCCATCGCTGCGGATCCGGAACTGTCGAACTATACCAACAATGCTGGTTCGGCCGTATTCCAGACTTGGTGCGCACAGTGCCACGGTTCGGGTGCCTCGGGTTTCGCATCGCTGGGCTATCCCAACCTGCTGGACGATGACTGGCTGTGGGGCGGCACGATTGAGGACATCCACCTGACCATCTCGCACGGTATCCGCAACGAAGAAGACGCAGATGCGCGTTATTCTGAAATGCCGGCATTCGGGCGTGACGAAATTCTCAGCGACGAGGAAATCGGTCAGACGGTTCAATACGTGATGAAACTGTCGGGTCAGGATCATGACATGGCGGCCGCAACCGCGGGCGAGACCCTGTTCCTGGATAATTGCTCGTCCTGCCACATGGAAGACGGCACCGGCGATATCTATCAGGGTGCTCCGAACCTGACCGATGCGGTTTGGCTCTATGGCGGGGATGCGGAAACGCTGACCGAAACCATCGCCCAGTCGCGTTATGGCGTGATGCCGTCGTGGAAAGGTCGTTTGTCCGAAGCCGATATCCGCGCCGTCGCAGCCTACGTTCACCAGCTGGGTGGCGGCGAATAAACACAGAGCTTCCGGGGCGCTCCGGCGTCCCGGTTGAAAGCACCGGTCCCTATCCTGTTCGCGCGTTTCCAAGGGGCCGGTGCATTTTTACTTAGCGCGCCTTGGGTTAAAACCCAGCCCCTTCGTCAAATCTCTGCTTAGCCAAGTGCCTGACTGCCGCCGCGTTCTGCTGCACGTTTGGCGTCTCGACTGCTGGTGAGAAAGGCAAACACCGCCCAAAGCCCCAGATAGCTGCATCCCATGAGCAAAATAAGTTCGCCAGGGATAGCGCCAAGTTCGGCACGCGTGACCAGATCATTCCAGCTCTTGATGGGCGTTGGGTGCACGGCCAGTTTGCCAATGAAGGCCAGAAACTGGATCGTCAAAATCCACAGATAGTTGCGTCTGATCCGCCGCCCCATCGCGGTGGCAAAGCTGATGTGGTAGTCGGGTCTCCAGTAGTCATGCGCCAGCGTTTTCTGCCAGTTTTCTTCTGTGTGCAGATCGCCGTCATCCAGCATCGGCGCGTAGAAATGGGTTTCAAGATACCGCGCCCGGGCACGCCAGACGTTGAAATACCGATACCTGCGGGCTTCCAGAACCATAAACAACCAGATCAGCACCCCCACCACCAACAGCGGGATCGAAGAGGCCTCGGGCGAGGCGAATGAGATCGACAATGCCACGCCCAGCGTGACAACAGACCAGTTTGTCGTGGTATCCAGCCGGGTGCGCCAGATCGTGCTGCGATAAACCTCGCCCCGGTATAAGTGCGCCAAAGCGCCAATTTCTGCAGGTGTAAATTCACGTTTTTGCGTCGCTGATGCCTTGGGCACCTCCGCCAGCTTCGCCATTTTTCCTCCCTTACCGGCTGGTTTGCAGCCTTGTTTTCCCCACCTTGGCACAATCGTCCGTGCTGGGCAAAGCCCCTGATTTGCAAAAACCGCCGCGCAGGAATTGCCACATGTGGGATGCATCTTTGATCCACGTCAAAGCAGCCATGGGTCAGCGCTGCGAAAAGGGGCAAACCGCCAAAAGGATGCCGGAGTGATTCCTTGAGCTCTACAGAACAACCCACCGAACAGCTCTATGCTGCACGAGAGCCGATCTTCCCCAAACGCGTCAGCGGAAAATTCCGCTCGCTGAAATGGGGGCTGATGATCTTTACCTTGGGGATATACTATCTAACCCCTTGGATTCGTTGGGACCGTGGGCCCGCCATGCCGGATCAGGCCGTGCTGGTTGATCTGGCAAACCGTCGCTTTTTCATGTTCTGGATCGAGATCTGGCCGCACGAGTTTTACTTTGTCGCCGGCCTTTTGATCATGGCGGGGCTTGGGCTTTTCCTGTTTACCTCGGCGCTGGGGCGCGTGTGGTGCGGCTATGCCTGCCCACAAACCGTCTGGACAGATTTGTTCATACTGGTGGAACGCTGGATCGAAGGGGATCGCAACAAACGCATCCGCCTGTGGAAGCAGGACTGGAGCGTCAAGAAGGTCCGGTTGCGGCTGACAAAATACATCGTCTGGGCGCTGATCGCGCTGGCGACGGGCGGTGCTTGGGTGTTCTATTTCACCGATGCGCCGACCCTTCTGGTTGACCTGTTCACCCTGAACGCCCACCCGATCTCTTATACCACGATCTTTGTGATGGCGGCGGTAACCATGTTGTTTGGCGGGTTCGCACGTGAACAGATTTGTATCTACATGTGCCCTTGGCCGCGTATTCAGGCCGCGATGATGGACGAAGACACCCTGACCGTGGCCTATCGCGACTGGCGCGGTGAACCGCGCGGCAAGCACCGTAAGAAAGAGGGCGCTGATCAGCTGGGCGATTGCATCGACTGCAACGCCTGCGTCAATGTTTGCCCGATGGGTATCGATATCCGTGACGGTCAGCAGCTCGCCTGTATTACCTGCGCCCTGTGCATCGACGCCTGTGATGACATCATGGCGAAAGTGGGAAAACCGCGCGGGCTGATTGACTACATGGCGCTGACGGATGAACCGCGTGAACGTGCCGGCGAAACACCCAAGTCGATCTGGAAACACATCTTCCGTCTGCGCACCATCATGTATACGACTCTCTGGTCGCTGGTGGGGATTGGCTTGGTCGTGGCACTGTTCATGCGCTCTGACATTGATCTGACCGTGCGCCCTGAACGCAACCCGGTTTACGTCGTGCTGTCGGATGGCTCTATCCGCAACACATATGAAATCCGCCTGCGCAACAAACATGGCGACGACCGACCATTTCGTATTTCAGTCGTTGGTGACCCAACCCTGCGGCTTGAAGTGGAAGGCTCGCCTTATCCCACCGTCACCGTGCCCGCCGACAGCATGAAAATCCAACGTGTCTATGTCATTGCGCCACGTGGGTCTGATCCGGCACAATTGGAACGCACCCAAATGCGGATTTGGGTCGAAGACAACTCGAACGGCGATCGCGCCTTTGAAGACACAGTATTCAATGGAAAAGCACAATGAGCGACAAACCCCTGACTGGACACAAAGTTCTGATCATCACGGTTTCGGCCTTTGCGGTGATTATCTCGGTGAACCTGACCATGGCCTATTTGGCCGTGGGCACTTTTCCGGGGCTCGAGGTCAAGAACTCTTACGTGGCCAGCCAGACGTTCAATGAAAAACGTCTGGCCCAGCAAAAACTGGGCTGGATGATTGATCACGGCTATGAGGATGGCGAACTGAAGCTTAGCTTTAAGGGCGCAAATGGGGCCTCGGTCACGCCGCAGGACTTTAAGGTGCTGATCGGCCGTACCACGGAAGCGCGGGATGACATTCGCCCTGAATTCACCGGCTATGCGGGCACCTATTCAGCCGATGTCAACTTGCAGCGTGGCAAGTGGATGATGCTGGTTGAAGCGACCTCTGCGGATGGCACGCCGTTCCTGCAGCGGTTGGAAATCTACGTGCGGGGCTGATCAATGACGATGGCCGAGATATCCCGTCCTGCTGCCTGCCCGGCCTGTTCGGTTGCTGGCAGTGCCGAGGATCTGGCTGCGCAGTCCGCGCCCACCGAAGCGCGTTTTCTGTTGTCTCTGCCCACCGCCCATTGCGCCGCCTGTATCTCTGCCGTTGAGCGCGCCCTGAACACCCAGCCGGGCGTGCACGAAGCGCGCGTCAACCTAACCCTCAAACGTGTGGCCGTGGACGCTGACCCCAATATCGCGCCCGATACGCTGATCAATGTGTTGAACGGTATCGGCTATGAGGCGCACGAGTTGGATGCGGCCACCCTGTCGGCCACGGCAACCGACCGTGCCGGACGTGATATCCTGATGCGTATGGCCGTCGCGGGCTTTGCCATGATGAACGTCATGCTGTTGTCTGTCGCCGTCTGGTCGGGTGCTGCAGATGCGACGCGAGACCTGTTTCACTGGATTTCAGCGGCGATTGCCCTGCCGACGATCGTCTTTTCTGCCCAACCCTTCTTCCGACACGCCATGCAGGCGCTGCGGGTCGGGCGGTTAAACATGGATGTGCCGATCTCTCTGGCTATTTTGCTGGCTGGCGCGATGTCGCTTTATGAAACCACTCAAAGCGGGCATCATGCCTACTTTGACGCGGCCCTATCCCTGACCTTCTTCCTGCTGATGGGCCGCTATCTGGATCACCGTACCCGCGCCGTGGCCCGTTCAGCAGCCGAGGAATTGGCCGCGCTGGAAGTCCCGCGCGCAATCAGAATAGGCGAGCACGGAGAGGAGACCGTCGCCATCGCCGAGCTGACCGTGGGTGACATTGTTCACGTCAAACCAGGCGCAAGGGTGCCTGTTGATGGCGTTGTCACGCACGGTCAGTCAGAAATTGACCGCTCCATGCTGACGGGCGAAAGCCTGCCGGTTTTTGCCGGCGAGGGCGCGGTTTTGTCCACCGGCGAGGTCAACCTGACCGGTCCGCTGGAACTGCAGGTAACCGCCGCGGGCGAAGACAGCTCGCTGCACCGAATGGCTGAACTGGTGGCCGTCGCCGAGACCTCGAAAAACCGCTATACCTCTCTTGCTGATCGTGCCGCGCAGATCTATGCGCCCGGCGTACATCTTCTGGCGCTGTTCGCCTTCATCGGCTGGCTTTGGTATGCGGGCGATCTGCGCCTTGCGCTGAACATTGCCGTTGCTGTGCTGATCATAACCTGCCCCTGTGCGCTGGGTCTGGCGGTTCCGGCGGTGACCACGGCAGCCTCGGGGCGGCTTTTCAAGAAGGGGATGCTGATCAAGCACCCCACCGCACTTGAGCGTCTGGCCGAGGTTGACACCGTCGTGTTCGACAAAACCGGCACCCTGACCCTTGGCGCCCCGCAGCCGACAAATCTGGGCGATCACCCCCGCCGCGTGCTAGAAATCGCCTTGGCGCTGGCCTCGGCTTCGGCGCACCCTCTGGCCGATGCGCTCAGCAAGGCCGCGCGGGAGGCCGGCATCAAACCGGCCAAGGTGCATGACGTCACCGAAGTGCCCGGCCATGGCATCCAAGCCACCTTGGCCGACCAACAAATTCGCTTTGGCCGCGCTGCATGGGTCGGGGCCGACGCTGGCGCGCAAACTGCCGCCTGGCTGCGTATTGGAAAGAATGCCCCGGTCGAGTTCACCTTTGCCGACAGCCTGCGCCCCGGTGCGCAAGCCGCCATTCAAGGCCTGTTGAAACAGGGCATGACGGTGCAGCTGATCTCGGGCGATGCGCCGGGGCCGGTTGCCGATCTGGCCAGCCGCCTTGGGATCACAAAATGGCGGGCCGAGGCCCTGCCGGATGACAAAGCCCAACTGGTGCAGGCGCTTTCAGATCAGGGCCATCGCGTGTTGATGGTTGGGGACGGGTTGAATGACACTGCCGCTCTGGCTGCCGCGCATGCTTCTGTCTCGCCTGCCACCGCGTTGGATGCGGCCCGTGTGGCATCGGATATCGTGTTGCTGGGGGCAGACATCGCGCCCATGTCGGGGGCCGTCACCACGGCACGCAAAGCCACGCGTCGCATCCGTGAAAACTTCGGCATCGCCGCGGCCTACAATGCCGTTGCAGTGCCGATTGCGTTGTTGGGTTTTGCAACCCCGCTGGCCGCCGCCTTGGCGATGTCTCTGTCATCGATTACAGTGTCGATCAACGCACTTAGGTTGAAGTGACCCCATGGAAATGCTCGTTTACCTGATCCCGATCTCGCTCTTTCTGGGCGCTCTGGGGCTCGGCGGATTCTTTTGGGCGCTGAAATCCAAACAGTTCGAGGACCCGGATGGCGATGGCCAACGCTTCCTGACAGACGACTGGGATGAACACCCCAAACCGTAAACTATGCAAAGGTTACGCTTGCACTGCCCAGCTGATCGATGCTGACAGTGCAGGTCTGACCAGCGCGTAGCGCGCCAACGCCCGCAGGCGTGCCGGAATAGATAAGATCGCCCGGTTCAAGAGCCACCAATCCCGACAGATGCGAGATCACATCCGCCACCGGCCAGATCATTTGTGACAGGTCGGTTTCTTGCCGCAGCTCGCCGTCAACATGAGTGGTCAGACGCCCGGTTTCGGGGTGGCCACAGTGTGCCACGGGCACCAAAGCACCGCACACCGCAGAATGATCAAACCCTTTCGCCATATCCCAGGGGCGGCGCATTTCCTTGGCCTGGGCCTGTATGTCGCGGCGGGTCAGGTCGTTGCCGGGGCCATAGCCCCAGACGTGGGTCAGCGCCGTGCCGGGCGTGATGTCTCGCCCCGCCAGCCCGATGGCCACCACCATCTCGCCTTCGAAGTGCAGGTTGTCGGTGGCCGGCGGAAAGGGCAGCTGCGCGCCGTCCTCGACCAATGCATCTGCGGGTTTGGTAAAGAAAAACGGCGGCTCGCGGTTCGGGTCATGGCCCATTTCGCGGGCGTGTTCGGCGTAGTTGCGGCCAACGCAGAAAATACGCCGCACCGGGAACCGCGCATCCGTGCCCCGCACCGCGACGGACGGTACCGGCGGGGCAGGGATCACGAAATTGGGTGTCATCCGCGTGGACCGAAGGTCGAGCAGCTGCTGCCGCGCGCTTGCAGGCGGGCGCAGGTCAGATCGGCCTCGTTTTCGCTGAGCCCCACGAAATTGGCCTCGAACCCGCGGCTGCTTTGGCTGACTTTGCGCAGGGCGTCGTCCAGCGTGCCAAGTTCCTTCAACGCGGTTTGCAGCAGCATGCGTTCGGCCTCGAACCGGCTGCCATAAAGGCCAATGTTGATGCCAAAGTTGCGCCCACCCGAGGTGGAAACACGCGCGACAACCTCTTGGCCTTCGTCAGGCAAGGGTTGGAACGTGGTCAGCTCTGGCCGTGGGACAGGACGCGCGGCGGCAACCTTCATGACGGGCGCCGGCGCGGTTTCCGGCGCGGCCGGTTTGGGGTCTTCGTCAGGGGCAGCGCGGGCCAGTTCCAGTGCCTTGGTGATGGCATCGTCTTTAGGCTTTTCAGCGGAGGGCGCGACCTTGGCGACCTCTTCGGCTTTTGGTTCGGCCTGAACCTCTTTCATCGCTTCCGCGATACCGTCCTGCAGTGCCAGCAGCAGTTCCGGCGCGGCCTGTTTGGTCGGACGTGGGCGCGGTATGGGGGACTTCTTGATGACCTTAGACACACGGATGGTCTTGCCTGCTGCCGGGCGGTTGTCAGCAATTTTCCCTTGATATGCAGGGCGTTGCGGCGCGCGAGTTGCCACACGGGTCGGCGCGCGCTTGAAGCCCAGGTCCATCAGCTCTGCCACTTTGGCATTGCGTGTTTCGGTTGAGCGACCGCCGAAAACCGTGGTGATGATGCGCTCTTTGCCGCGTTCGGCGGATGCCACAAGGTTAAAGCCCGCCGCGCGCGTATAGCCCGTTTTGATCCCGTCCGCGCCTTTATAAGCGCCAAGGAAGCGCCGGTTGGTGTTGTTCACGCTTTTGATCCCGGCATCGGTGCTGATCCGGCTGAACAGATTGTAATAGTCGGGATAGTCATAAAACAGATGACGCCCCAGTGTGGTCATATCGCGCGCTGTCGACAGGTGCCCGTTCTCGGTCAGGCCATGGGCGTTCTTAAACGTCGTCCGCGTCATGCCCAGAGCCTTAGCAGTGCGGTTCATACGGCGCGCAAAGGCTGCTTCAGAGCCTTCAATCGCCTCACCAATCGCGGTTGCCGCGTCATTTGCCGATTTCACGGCGGCGGCGCGGATCAAGTAACGAAACTTGATTTTTTGACCGGCCCGTAATCCCAGTTCCGAAGGCGGCTCGCTGGCCGACTTGGTCGAGATTTTAACAACTGTGTCCAAGCTGATTTCACCGTTTTCAACGGCTTCGAACGCCACATAGAGCGTCATCATTTTGGTCAGGGATGCCGGGTGCAGCCGGGTGTCGGCGTTGCGAGAATGCAGCACCTCACCACTCCGCGCATCAATCACCATGGCCGCATAAGGCGCGGCCACTGCGTACGTGGGGACTATGGCTGCGCAAGCACCCATAACGAGAATCACCGCCCTAAATAGGACGCATAGCCGCGAGATTTGCACGACGTTTGCCTTGTTCTGCCTCTTGCCGCCTGTTTTCAGGTCAGCTTATTTTTACTCTTGCTTCAACAATACGTTGGAAACTGCGAAAATGCTATCGTTTTTGGATATTTAGCCAAGGATGCGCGGAATTGGGCAGATATGGTTTGCGCGCAGGCTTAGGCCACAACATCTCTGTGGTGGGGTGTGGTTATATCGCCACCAAGCAGGCGCCCCCCGGCCCATCGGACGGTGCTTAATGCCGCAATTGTTCTTTGCAGCACGCGCAACCGGCTTATATAGAGAAGCTCTGAGACAGGATTTTTGGACTTTGAGGCGGAACGTGGCTGCATTTCACCCATTGCATATGGCCGGTGACGATGACGGCAATGATGACGAAACAAGCGTCATCTACAAAACGCGTGCCAAAACGGCGCGCCCGCCGCTCTATAAGGTTCTGATCCTGAATGACGACTACACGCCGATGGAATTTGTCGTGCATGTGTTGGAACGGTTCTTTGGCCTAAGCCATGCGCAGGCCTTTGAACTGATGCTGACCGTCCACAAAAAAGGCGTTGCGGTTGTTGGTGTCTTCTCGCACGAAGTGGCGGAAACCAAGGTTGCGCAGGTGATGGATTTCGCCCGTCGCCACCAGCACCCGCTGCAATGCACCATGGAAAAAGAGTAACGCCACCATATGGCTGACAGCAGGCTATCCCTTGCCCTGGACATGGGCGTCGTGGCGCTGCCCGATGTCGGGCGTATTGCCGTCTTTGAACCCACGCCCGACCACGATTTGTCGGTATTGCCCAAGGATCGGGTGCTGGTCATTCAAGGCTTTAAACCGTTTCATGACCATTTCGCGCAACAGGGCTATGACTGTGCTGTTGCGCCTCGGGGTGATTTCGTCGCGGCGGTCCTGTTCATGCCACGGGCGCGCCCCTTGGCCCGGTTGCACCTTGTTCAGGCGCTTGGCCTGACGCAGGGGGGCGTGGTGATCGTTGATGGGCAAAAGACCGACGGTATCGATTCAATGCTGAAAGACTGCCGCAAACGCGCGCAGACCTCGGCCCCGCTGTCCAAAGCCCATGGCAAGATTTTCACCGTCACCGGGGATGCCAGCGCCTTTGCCGATTGGCGCGGTGCTGCGACCTCTGCCGACGGATACCAGACCGCGCCGGGCGTGTTTTCCGCGGATGGGGTTGATCGGGGCTCGGCCGTATTGGCGCAGGCCTTGCCCGAAAACCTGAAGGGCCGCGTGGCGGATTTTGGCGCCGGTTGGGGCTATCTAAGTGCCCAGATTCTGGACCGCGCCGCCATCACGGAGTTGCATCTGGTTGAGGCTGATCACAGTGCGCTGGAGTGCGCCCGCCAGAACGTTCAGGATCCCCGTGCCCAGTTCCATTGGGCTGACGTTACCCGCTGGACACCGCCCGCCAAGTTGGACGTGATCATCTCTAACCCGCCGTTTCACACCGGGCGCGCGGCGGACCCTGCCTTGGGGCAGGCCTTCTTGCGGGCTGCGGCCAAAGCGCTGGCCCCCGCCGGGCAGTTTTGGGTCGTCGCCAACCGCCATCTGCCGTATGAGCGTTTGCTGGCCGAACTGTTCAGAAATGTATCCCAAGCTGATGGCGGTCCGGGGTTCAAAGTGCTGCACGCCACGTCGCCCATCGCTTCATCTCGCACGGGTCGGTGAATCCGGCTAACGTGTCCCGAAGGAATCAGGAGTTCGAACCCATGAGCTTTTCCGTCGCTGGTAAAACCGCGATCGTCACCGGCGCTGCCAATGGTGTGGGGTTGGCCATCGCCCGCCACTTCGCCGACAAAGGCGCCAACGTGATGTTCGCCGATATGGACGAGTCCAAGCTGATCGAAGAAGTGGGCGAGGCCGCCGATCAGGAAGAAAACATTCGATACTTTGCCGGGGATCTGCGGGAAAAACTGACGATTGCCAATCTGCTGTCGGCCACGCTGGATGCGTTCGACCGCGTTGATGTGCTGGTCAATGCAAGCCGCCAGTTGGTGGCGTCGGATCCGTTGAACCCTGATGACGATGCCGTTCGCGAATTGTTGGATCAGAATATGATGACCTCGCTGCGCCTGTCGCAATGCGTGGCGCGCCGGATGATCAAGCAGGCCGAATCTGAAGGCACTGATGAAAACGGTGCGGTGGTCGGTGCAATCGTGAACCTTTCGTCGATTGCCGCCCGGCGGACTCACCCTGATCTGCTGGGCTATTCCGTCAGCTGCGCAGCGCTTGACCAGATGACACGCTCGCTCGCTGTGGCGCTGGCCCCCCATAAGATCCGTGTGAATGCGGTGGCGTTTGGCTCTGTGCTGTCATCCAGCCTGAAAGAAACGCTTAAGGAACATTCGGGCTATCGCAGCGACATCAAGGATCACACCCCCCTGTCGCGTATCGCCGAACCCGATGAAGTCGCCGAGGCGGTGCAATTTCTGGCGTCAGATAGTTCCCGTTTCATGACCGGTCAGATCATGACCATTGACGGCGGGCGGACCCTGCTGGACCCGGTCACCGCGCCAGCGCACTGATCACGCTTCGGGATAGGCGGACGCGCAGTTTTGTAAATCCTGCTTTGCCCGCACTTCCAGCGCATCGCGTTTCTTCAGCAACGATTTCAGCTTGGCGGTTTCGGTCGAGACATCAATCGCGACGGGCGTGTCCACCTCATAGGGTTCATTATGGCTGCACCAGCTAAGCGCGACATTGTTGTCAGATCCCAAAGTATCTCCGACACACCAGGTAATACTGCTGCGCGCGCGGACCTCGGTTTTCACGGCATACCCGCGTTCAATGTTCTGTCGTGTCTCGACGATCAGGGCGGACACGACCTTTAGGTCCTGCGTGGCGTCTTGCTCGCATTTTTCGCGTGGGGTGGCGCAGGCTGCAAGCGGGATCAATAGGGCCAGAACATAAAGGCGCATGGGGTACTCTCCACTGTGACGTGCTTAATATAGGGGCAGATGCGTGCGTGACCAAATCACTTCCCGCGGCCTCTGGCGAGCCTGCCGCAAAGCTGTTAGCAATTCGTCAAACCAAACAGGGAGACCCCGATGAGCGACCCGTTCGATGATCGCAAGGCCCGCGCCTCGGCCTGGTTCCGGCAGTTGCGTGACGAAATCGTCGCCGCGTTTGAAGCGCTGGAAGACAGTCAGACAACCGGCCCCTTTGCGGGCGATGCTCCGGGCCGCTTTGAGGTAACCGAAACCAAACGGGACGCCGCGGATGGTGGCGATGCGGGCGGTGGTTTGATGAGCGTGATGCGCGGTGGCCGGGTGTTTGAAAAGGTCGGGGTGAATGTCTCGACCGTCTATGGAGAGCTGGGCGAAGCGGCGCAGAAATCCATGGCCGCGCGCGGCGTGCCGGGCATGGCCGATGACCCGCGTTTCTGGGCCTCGGGCATCAGTCTGGTGGCGCATATGCAAAACCCGCATTGCCCGGCGGTGCATATGAACACCCGCATGTTCTGGACCCCGAACGCATGGTGGTTTGGCGGCGGCTCTGACCTGAACCCCTGCATCGAATACGCCGAGGACACGGCGCATTTTCACGCCGTTCAGAAAACCCATTGCGACAAGCACGATGAAGCCTATTACCCGCGTCTGAAAGAATGGGCGGACGAATATTTCTTTGTTCCACACCGGGGCCGTGCACGCGGGGTTGGCGGCATCTTTCTGGATGACCACAACACCGGTGACTGGGACGCAGACTTCGCCTTGATCCAAGACATCGGTCGCGCCTTCCTGCCTGCCTTTGTGCCGTTGACGCAAAAGCGGCGCGATACCGAATGGTCCGAGGCCGACAAAGACACCCAGCTTGTCCATCGCGGGCTCTATGCCGAATACAATCTGGTCTATGACCGGGGCACCAAGTTTGGCCTGCAAACTGGCCACGATGCCAACGCGGTGCTGATGAGCCTCCCACCGTTGGCGAAATGGGTCTAAGCTGAGCGTCGCTGATGCTGATCCTGTTCAACAAGCCCTTCAATGTCCTGTCGCAGTTCACCGACAAGGGTAATGAGGGCTCTGATCGTCAGACCCTGTCGGACTATATCGACGTGCCGCGCGTTTATGCCGCCGGGCGGTTGGATCGTGACAGCGAAGGCCTGTTGCTGCTGACCGATGACGGCAAGCTGCAAAACCGGATCGCCAGTCCGAAAAACAAGATGCCCAAAACCTATTGGGTGCAGGTCGAAGGCATCCCGGATGATGCGGCTCTGAACGCTTTGGGTGCGGGCGTGACGTTGAAAGACGGCAAAACCCGCCCCGCCAAAGCCCGCCGCATGGAGGAACCCGCCGGGCTTTGGCCGCGTACACCGCCGGTGCGGTTCCGCAAATCCGTGCCCGACAGTTGGCTCGAGCTGACCATCACCGAAGGGCGCAACCGGCAGGTGCGCAGGATGACCGCAGCGGTCGGTCACCCCACTCTGCGTCTGATCCGCTATAGCGTGGGAAAATGGTCCATCGACGGGCTGGAAACCGGAACATACCGCAGCGAATAAGCCCCACTTTAGGCGCCATGCGAAAGAATCCTATGCTAGGTTGTTGATCTTATTTCCCTATTCAGGACCTGCATTCCATGGCCAACTCTGAAATTCGCCGCACATCCGGGCGGGGTCGCTTGTTTGACTCGGTGCTCGACACCATTGGCGACACCCCGACCATTCGTATCAACAACCTTGCGCCCGAGGGTGTGAATATCTTCGTCAAGTTCGAAGCCTTCAACCCCGGTGCTTCGGTCAAGGACCGGCTTGCCGTAAACATCATCGAGGCTGCGGAACGTTCAGGCGCGCTCAAACCCGGCCAAACCGTGGTCGAGGCCACCTCGGGAAACACCGGCATCGGCCTTGCCATGGTCTGCGCCCAAAAGGGCTATCCGCTTGTCATCACCATGGCCGATAGCTTCTCGATTGAACGCCGCCGCCTGATGCGGATGCTGGGTGCCAAGGTCGTACTGACCCCGCGCGCCGAAAAAGGCTTTGGCATGTATCGCAAGGCCGTAGAGCTGGCCGAGGCCAACGGCTGGTTCCTTGCGCATCAGTTCGAAACCGAAGCCAACGCTGACATCCACGAATCCACCACCGCCCGCGAAATCATGGCCGATTTCGAAGGCGAGCGTCTGGATTACGTCGTCAGCGGCTACGGTACCGGCGGTACTGTCACCGGCCTTGGCCGGGTGCTGCGCAAAGAGCGCCCCGAGACCAAAATCATCCTCTCAGAACCCGCCAACGCACAGCTGGTTGGCTCGGGTCATGCCCAAGAACGCACCGAAACCGGCGATGCCGCTGCCAGCCACCCCGCGTTTGAACCCCACCCCATTCAGGGCTGGACCCCGGATTTCATCCCGCTGGTCCTGCAAGAGGCGATTGATCAAGGGTACTATGACCAACTGATCCCGGTGCCTGGCCCCGAAGGCATCGAATGGGCCCGCAAACTGGCCGCGCAAGAGGGCATTCTGACCGGTATCTCGGGCGGGTCGACCTTTGCCATCGGCATGCAACTGGCCGACAAGGCTGAACCCGGTTCAAACATCCTTGTGATGCTGCCCGACACCGGCGAGCGCTATCTTTCCACCCCGCTGTTCGAAGGCATCCCCGAAGACATGTCGGAGGAGGAGATTGAGATCAGCAAATCCACACCGGGCTATCAGATGGGATGAGCCAACAGGCGGCCCGGGAAACCGGGCCGCTGTTCACTAGGAGTCGGGCTTCTTATTGCGCTCGGCCTTTTCTTCTTTGGTCAGCTTGTTGTTCCACTGGTTCTTGCTGATGCCCAGTTCCATCGGCATCTCTTTGGTCTTGCCAACGGTAACTTTGCCGCCTTTGTTCAGGAACTCCTGTATCAGGGCGTCGTCGGTAGTCGGCTTGGGAACGTGTTTCATGGCGCATTGCTTTCTTTGCTGTCCGGATGACACTTAGGCGACAAATCAAACAATGATGCGACAGGCGCTGTGTGTCAGCCTTTTTTCGGTGCGGCGTTTGTGTCGGGTTCGGCGGGCGTGCACTGTTTCGCCCAGCCAAAGTAGCGGTTCACCAGGACCTGTTCGCAGGCTTTGAACGTCAGCCAGCAACCTAGCGAAAGTGCACCCCACGCCATAAGCTCGGCCACCTGCAGTAACGCCCCATGCTGGATCGCCATCAGGCCGAACTCTTTGATGAACGTCAGGTTCGCCATGGCATGAGAAAACAAGTTCACAGTGACAAAGGCGAAGACCGCGACCGAGCCTCCGGCAAGGCAGAACACCCAGAAAACTGGCCAGCGGGTGATGTTGAAAACTGCCATGGGTGCTCCTTTCCCGGGCAGCCTAGCTTGCCCGGTCCTACCGGGCAAGGCGGGGTCACGTGTCTGTGTTCAACGTGAGCGCGCGATTTGCGGGCGCTAAAAACGCGCGGCAATCAGGTAAACGATGCCAGGATTAGTCCGCCTGAGCAAAGAACAAAACTTATCCCAAACGTCATGGTCACGACTTTGGCAGGTTTGACCCAACGACGTAGCAATAGTGCCGCAAGCACGCCCAAGCCAACCATCAAAGCACAAAGCCAAAGGCCAAATCCTAAGAAGGCTGCGGGGCTGGTGGCATCGAAGCCGTCAGAGGATTGAAGGAGCCAAATCACGGCGATCCCACCAATGAAAAGCGCAATTGTTGCCGCTATCCCCTTCCACCACGACGCGTCTACTTGCAGATAGGCGCTCAGAGCAATCATCGAGGCGCAAGCGAAAGAGATGGTTAAAATAACGATCATTAAACGGCTCAATAATTAGGTTTAACCGCGCACCGCGTCGATCATCATTTGCACGTGATCGGGGTTGGCGTCGGGGGTGATGCCGTGGCCAAGGTTAAAGATATGCGGCCCGCCTGAGAAGGCTTTGACGATGCGTTTGGTCTCGTCGATCAGCTCCTGACCGCCGGTGACCATATGGCTGGAGGCCAGATTGCCCTGTACGCAGCCATCAACCTGCACATTCGCCGCAGCCCATTCAGCCGAGACTGAGTTATCCAGCGCGACGCAATCGGCGCCGGTTGCCTTGGCGAATCCGATATAGTTTTCACCGGCTTCGCGCGGGAAAGCGATGATCGGGGTGTCGGGGTGGCGTGCTTTCAGCGCGGCGATGATTTTCTTCGCGGGTTCCAGCGCGTAGCGGGCGAAAGCCTCGCCTTTCAGCGACCCGGCCCAGCTGTCGAACAGTTTCACGACCTCGGCCCCGGCCTCGATCTGGCACGATAGGTATTCGATCGTGCCAAGGGTCAGGCGATCAATCAGCGCGTCGAACACTTCGGGGTTTTCTTGCATCAAGGCGTGGGCAGGGCCTTGGTCCTTGGTGCCACGACCCGCGATCATATAGGTTGCGACGGTCCACGGCGCGCCGGCAAAGCCGATCAGTGTGGTCTCGGAGGGCAACTCACGCGACAGGATACGCACGGTCTCATAGATTGGGTTCAGCACTTCATGAATATCTTCAACACCCTTCAAGGCATTGAAATCATTTATCGAAGTCACGGTCGACAGGCGCGGCCCCTCGCCGGTGACAAACCACAAATCCGCCCCCAAAGCCTGCGGCAGCAACAAGATGTCGGCAAACAGGATCGCCGCGTCAAAGCCGTAGCGGCGGATTGGCTGCAAGGTGACCTCGGCGGCCAGTTCCGGGTTATAGCACAGCGACAGAAAATCCCCGGCCTGGGCTCGGGTGGCGCGATATTCAGGCAGGTAACGGCCCGCCTGACGCATCATCCAGATCGGCGGCACATCCAGTGTTTCGCCCGCCAAAGCCCGCAAGATCGTCTTCTGTTCCGCCATTCTGTCCGCCCTTCGTTTCAGTGCCCAAGCGTGGTCGCCCGCGCGCGGCGTCATGTCAAGGGCTGGGGCCATTGTCAGGACGAAGTGACACGCGTAAAGGAGGGGGATGACCATTTCGATGCCAAATCCCGCTTCGCCCTTGAAAATCGGCACCCGTGGCTCGCCTCTGGCGCTGGCCCAGGCCTATGAGACCCGCCGCCGTCTGGGCGCGGCTTTTGATCTGCCGGAAGAGGCGTTCGAGATCGTGGTGATCAAAACCACTGGCGATGACATGACGCTGATCAATGCGGATCGCCCGCTCAAGGAAATCGGCAACAAGGGCCTGTTCACCAAAGAGATCGAAGAGGCCATGCTGCGCGGCGATATCGACATTGCGGTGCACTCGATGAAGGACATGCCGGTCGAGCAGCCCGAGGGCCTGATCCTGGATTGCTACCTGCCGCGCGAAGACACCCGTGATGCGTTTGTGTCGCCGGGATATGCCGCGCTGGCCGATCTGCCCGAAGGGGCGGTTGTGGGCACCTCCAGCCTGCGGCGCAAAGCGCAATTGTTGAACTACCGCAAGGATTTGCAGGTGGTAGAGTTCCGCGGCAACGTACAAACCCGCCTGAAAAAGCTCGAAGATGGCGTGGCCACAGCGACCTTTTTGGCCATGGCCGGTCTGAACCGTCTGGGCAAGTCGGATGTAGCAAGCTGCGCCATTGAGCCCGAAGAGATGCTGCCCGCCGTCGCCCAAGGCGCAATCGGTATTGAACGCCGTTCGGACGACGCCCGCACCGCCGAGATGCTGGCGGCGATCCACAACACGCCCACTGGCCAACGCTTGGCTGCAGAACGGGCGTTTCTGGCGGCACTGGATGGCTCGTGCGAGACCCCGATTGCAGCTTTGGCAGAACTTTCAGGCGATAAACTGCGTCTGCGCGGCGAGATTTTGCGCCCGGATGGCAGCGAAAGCTTGGCGGATGAAACTACAGGCCCCATCGCGGACGGGGCCGAACTGGGCCGCGTGATGGCCGAAGGCCTGCGCGCGCAGGCGGGTGAAGGGTTCTTTAACCTTTAATCCAGACGTTCCAGCAAGGCCTCGACTTGTGGGCCGATCTCTTCGACCACCAAAGCCACACCTTGGGCGTTTGGGTGAATACCGTCTTGTTGCATTAGCCCTGACAGGTCTTCCCGCCCCATGAGCGCCGATAAGAAGTTGGGGTGCAGTAGCGTGTCGTATTTGGTCGACAGGTCGGGATAGATGTTCTCAAAATCTGATTTGTAATCAGGGCCGTAGTTGCCCGGTGCGCTGATGCCGACCAGCAATACAGGCACCTCTTTGGCCCGCGCTGATTGCAGGATGCCATCCAGATTGGTGCGGGCGGTTTCGGGCGCGATGCCGCGCAGCACGTCATTGCCCCCAAGCGCGACGATCATGCCGTCGATGTTGGGCCCCAATGTCCATTCCACCCGCGAAAGCCCCCCGGCAGTGGTATCGCCCGACACGCCCGCGTTCGCGATGATCACGTCATGCCCGCGTGCGCGCAGCCATGCCTGAAGCTGGTCCACGAACCCTTCTTGCTGGATCAAGCCATAGCCTTGGGTCAGGCTGTCGCCCAAGGCGGCGATGGTTTTGGTTTGCGCAAAAGCCGGCTGGATCAGCGCAAAAATCGTCGCAATTGCGGCCAATCCCTTGCCCGCAACCCTGTGCCACCCATATCGCCCTATATGTCTTTTCAAATGTGAGACCACGATGACCTCTCCTGTGCTTTCCTTAAATGAAGTGTCGCTGGCCCTGAAAGGCAATGCCGGGGTGGTGGAAATTTTGCACGGGATTGATCTGCAGGTCGCCGCCCAAGAGACTTTGGGCCTGATCGGGCCCTCGGGTTCGGGCAAGTCCTCGCTCTTGATGCTAATGGGCGGGTTGGAGCGCGCCACGTCGGGCAGTGTACAGGCCTTGGGGCATGACCTGAGCGCGATGAACGAAGATGCGTTAGCCCGATTTCGCCGCCATCACATGGGGGTGGTGTTTCAGTCTTTTCACCTGATCCCGACCATGACGGCCTTGGAAAACGTTGCAACACCGCTGGAACTGGCAGGTGACAGGGATGCTTTTGATCGGGCTGCCGAAGAACTGTGTGCTGTCGGACTGGAAGACCGTTTGGATCACTACCCCGCGCAGATGTCAGGGGGCGAGCAACAGCGCGTGGCCCTGGCTCGCGCCGCCGCGCCGCGCCCGGATATTTTGCTGGCAGACGAGCCAACGGGCAATCTTGACGGGGCCAATGGTGCCGCGATCATGGATCTGCTGTTTGGCCTCAGGGACCGGCATGGGGCGACGCTGGTTTTGGTTACCCACGCGCCCGAGTTGGCCGCGCGCTGCGACCGCGTTGTTCGGTTGGCCGATGGGCGTATCTCCCCCATGAACGAGGCAGCGCAATGATGGCCTGGCGCATCGCCCGGCGCGAGCTGCGCGGCGGGCTTTCGGGCTTTCGGATATTCCTTATCTGTCTGGCTTTGGGGGTGGCGGCAATCGCCGCTGTCGGTTTGGTGCGCGATGGGATCGAGGCCGGGTTGCGCGCTAATGGGGCCGTCATTCTGGGCGGAGATGCCCAGATGTCCTTTACCTATCGCGAAGCCAACGCGCAGGAGCGCCGTTGGATGGCTGACACTGCCGAGACAGTTTCCGAGGTGATCGACTTTCGATCCATGCTGGTGGTGGCGCGCGCCGGCCAGACGGATCGCGCGTTGACGCAGGTGAAAGCGGTGGACGATTTTTATCCGCTGTATGGGCAGGTGCTGTTGACACCGGATTGGCCGTTGGAACGGGTGCTGGCGGGCAACGGCGTTGCCGTGGCGCGGGTTTTGGCAGACCGCTTGGGGTTGCAGATCGGTGACACGGTGCAGTTGGGGACCAAGGTTTTCACGCTGAACGCCGTGTTGGATCGTTTGCCCGATGATGCTGGCGGAGGTTTTGGGCTTGGCCCCCCCACTCTTGTGCGCAAGGCGGCTCTGGAAGGCGCAGGATTGCTTGAACCGGGGACGCTTTATGACAGCCAATACCGGCTGAAACTGTTTGCGGGCGCCGCGGTGGAATCGCTTGAACAAGAGGCGATGGCACAGTTCCGCGACAGTGGGATGCGGTGGCGCGATGCACGGAATGCCGCCCCGGGCCTCAGCGAGTTTGTAGGGCGCATGGGGGCGTTTCTGGTGCTTGTGGGCCTTGCAGGTCTGGCCGTGGGGGGTGTTGGGGTCTCAGCTGCGGTACGCGCGTACCTTGATGGCAAGACCGAGGTGATCGCGACGTTGAAAACGCTTGGTGCCGAAAGCCGCACGATCTTTGCCGCCTACCTGATGCAGATCGGCGTGCTGTCCGTGCTGGGGATCGCACTGGGACTGGCCTTGGGCGCTATGGTACCCATCTTACTGGCGCCATTGATCGAGTCACGCCTGCCATTGCCCGCCGACTTGGGTCTGCGCGCTGCGCCCTTGGCCGAGGCCGCCCTTTACGGTGCCCTGACGGCGCTGATCTTTACCCTGTTGCCCTTGTCACGCAGCGGTCGTGTGCGGGCAGCAGCGCTGTTTCGCGACATCGCAGAGCCCGTACGCAGCTGGCCGGGCTGGCGCGTGTTGATCACTTTGGTCGTGCTGCTTGGTGCACTGGTTTGGGCAGCGGCGGCGTTCTCAGGAGAGGTTTGGTTGACCCTGTGGGCCGCAGGCGGGGTCATGGGGGCGCTGCTCTTATTGGTCTGCGCGGCTTGGGGCATTCGGGTATTGGCGCGTCGGGCGGCGGGCCTGCGCATGGTACGTGGGCGCACCAGTCTGCGTCTGGCGCTTGGCGCTGTGGCTGGCCCCGGCGGAGAAGCCACGTCGGTGGTTCTGTCCCTTGGGCTGGGGCTGACGGTGCTGGCCGCTGTCGGTCAAATTGATACCAACCTGCGCGCGGCGATTTCTGACGAACTGCCTGATGTCGCGCCGTCCTATTTCATCGTGGATATTCAGCCGGGGCAATTGCAGGGCTTCCTGGACCGCGTAGAGAATGACCCCGGTGTCAGCCGCGTTCAAACCGCGCCCATGCTGCGCGGGGTCATCACCCGGATCAACGGTCAACCCGCGCGCGAGGTGGCTGGTGAACACTGGGTTCTTAGCTCGGACCGGGGGGTGACAAGTTCGGACATTGCGCCTGAGGGCACGCAAATAACCCAAGGCCAATGGTGGCCCGCCGCGTATGACGGCCCGCCGCAGGTAAGTTTTGCCGCCGAAGAAGCCGCCGAGATGGGGTTGAAGCTGGGTGACCTGTTGACCGTGAACATTCTAGGCCGCGATATAGACGCGCAGATCACCAGTTTTCGAGTGGTAGACTTTTCGACCGCCGGAATTGGCTTTGTGATGTCGATGAACCCTGCGGCGCTTGCTGGGGCGCCCTATACATCCATCGCCACAATCTATGCACAGGAAGAGGCTGAGGCCGCGATCCTGCGCGATCTTGCGACGCAATATCCCAACATCACCGCGATCCGGGTGCGCGATGCGATCTCGCGGGTTACCGAAGTGCTGCGTGGCATGGCAGCCGCGATTACCTACGGCGCCATGGCGACGTTGATCACCGGGCTGTTCGTGTTGATCGGTGCCGCAGCGGCGGGACAACGCGCGCGGATATACGAGGCCGCGGTATTGAAAACCTTGGGCGCGGCGCGGGGGCAGGTGTTGGCCTACTTCACCCTACGGGCCGGGATTCTGGGCGCGGCAGCCGGATTGATCGCGGTATTTGCCGGAGGCGTCGCAGGCTGGGCGGTGATGACATTCGTGATGGACACCGAGTACAGCTTTGAGCCACGTTCGGCGTTTGTTGTCGTCGTCGGTGGCGTGATCGCGACGTTGCTGTCGGGGCTGGGCTTTGCCTGGCGGCCCTTGGCCGCGCGCCCCGCACAAGTGCTGCGTGGGCGCGAATAGTCACAAGGTTTCAATATGCCCATGGTAGCGGACCAGCGGCCCGCCTGTGATAGGCACGCGGATCATCACGTCGAAATGGTATTGCCCGTCAACCTGACTTTCCCGGGTGCTGACTTTCGGGGCAAGCCAAGCGGGCAGGGGCAGCCTCAGCAGCCACATGCGCTGTATTTTCAGCTGAATTCCGGTTGCATTGGCCTGAACCTGAGATGTGGCTCGCATCGGGCCAAGCTGTTCACACAGTTGCCCAGAGTCGTCGGCCCACAATCGTGAAACGGTGATATGATCGCCAATCTGGCGCGTCCAGATGTCGTGATCCTTGTCGCGCTCCGAGGTGAATCTGAAAGGCGCATTTTGCACCGCTTTTGGCAGGCCCGACAGGCGCAGAAGGGTGCGCAGAACGGGCGCGCGCGTGGTTTCAACTGTGATCGTGCCAGCCCAGCTTCCATAGTTGCGATGCAAGGCCTGACAGGCGGGAGGCAGTTCGGACAACTGCGTGCCAAGCAGGTTGGCATAGGCCGTCATTCCAATAGCCTCGCCCGCAGGGCCGGATCGGGCATCGCGCACAGATCACTGCGCCCAAACAGGCGATACCGGTTGCGGGCGATCCGGGCATAAAGCCAGTCCTGCACCCCGCGCGGCAGCACGTTGATCAGGCGGATCGGCGCAGCCCAGGCCGAGAGCCGCGTGAAAAGGTGGATCATGGCGTTCAAAGAGCCGCGCGCCCGCCCCTCTGACAGGGTCAGCCAGGTTTCCGGATCTTCGGGGGAAAGCTTGTAATGCGCCAGCAACGCCTGCCCCAGGGCGGATTGCGCCGGGGCGATACGCACTGTGTCGTTGCGGTCTAGTCGCGCAATCCTACGTGCGGCCGCGCTGCATAAGGCGCAGTGCCCGTCCATGACCAAAACCATGCGGCTGTCATCAAAACCGGGGACGTTTGGATCATCTTTGTAAGAATACGCAGGGCGCGGGGCGGGATGCATATGAAACTCCGAAGAACAGTGCTTAGATAGGGGGCCAGTTAGGGGGTCTCAACCCCGGCGTGTGTCAGATAATTCTGGGCAATGCGGCGATGCGCGCCAGATTAAACGGGGCGGCCGGGGTCGTTCGGAGAAGTACATGCTGTTGTCAGTAAATAACGTCACCAAAAGCTACGCCGAGGGCGCGCAGCGGACAGAGATTTTGCGTGGGGTGGATTTGTCGCTTGAGGCCGGACAAGCCATCGCGCTGACCGGTGAGTCGGGCAGCGGCAAAAGCACCTTGCTGCATTTGTGCGCCGGGTTGGATCAGCCCGATAGTGGCCAAATCAGCATCCAAGGGCAGCAGATTGCGGGGTTGAAGGACAGCGCACGTGCGGCGCTGCGCCGAAGCCGGATCGGTTTGGTGTTTCAACAGTTTAACCTGATACCGTCGCTGAAGGTTGCAGATAACATCGCGTTTCAGGCGCGGCTGGCAGGGCGCTGGCAGGCCGATTGGGCAGCGCATTTGGCACAAACGCTGGGGCTTGAGGCGCATTTGCAGAAATACCCCGAGCAGCTTTCTGGCGGGCAGCAACAGCGCGTTGCCATTGGCCGGGCACTGGCCGCTCGGCCTGCCTTGATCCTGGCGGACGAGCCCACTGGAAATCTGGATGAAGACGCCAGTGACAAGGTGCTTGCTCTGCTGCTGGAGCTGGTGCGTGACACCGGTGCCGGGTTGCTCATGGTGACCCATTCTCAGCGTCTGGCGGCCCGACTGGGGGCGCAGCAACACCTTTCAAGCGGAGTTGTCGCCTGATGTATTGGGCCGGGTTCAAAGCGCTGATATCCCATTGGCGTCGCCACAAGGTTCAGCTGGCCGGGCTGATCTTGGGGCTGATGCTGGCAACCGCGTTCTGGACCGGCGTGCAGGCGATCAACGCTCAGGCACGACAAAGCTATGCGCAGGCGGCATCGTTAATGGGGCAGGATCAGCTGGCCCAGATTGTCGCAATTGACGGTCAGAATTTTCCGCAGGAGGAATATATCGCGCTGCGACGTGCCGGATGGCAGGTGTCTCCGATCCTTCAGGGGCGATGGCGCCATCAGGACAGCTATGTAAATGTCATGGGAATAGACCCGGTAACCGCGCCGCCAGTGGGGCCGACCGGGCTGGGCCAGATGTCCGAGCTTGTCTCATTCATCACCCCGCCGGGGGTGGGCATGGCAGCGTCACAAACCGTTGCGCGGTTGGCAGGGGTGCCGGGATTGCCTGCTTTGCAGGTGTCACCCGATGTTGTTGGCGGGCTGGTTCTGACCGATATTGGGATCGCCCAGGACCTGCTTGGGGCCGAGCATCAAATCACGCGGTTGATAGTAGTCACCCCGGGCACGACGCCCTTGCCAGAAGGGTTGCGGATGCGCCCTGCCGCACAGGACTCGGAACTGACCCGACTGACGGACAGTTTTCACCTGAACCTGACGGCTTTCGGATTTCTGTCATTTGCTGTCGGGCTTTTGATCGTGCACTCCGCCGTCGGGCTGGGGTTTGAGCAGCGCCGGGTGCTGTTTCGCACCTTGCGCGCGCTGGGCCTGCCGCTGCGGGCTTTGGTCGTTCTCTTGCTTAGCGAAGTCGCCGTCATCGCCCTGTGTGCAGGCGTATTTGGAGTGGTTCTGGGCTATGGGCTTGCGGCGGTTTTGTTGCCGGATGTCGCTGCAACGCTGAGCGGCCTTTACGGCGCGCCGGTCTCGGGTGGGCTTAGCCTGTCGCCGGTCTGGTGGCTGGGCGGCATAGCAGTGGCGTTGCTGGGGGCCTTGGCCGCCGCAGGGCAAAGCCTGTGGCGGTTGGTGCGCCTGCCGGTTCTCGCGCCTGCGCAGCCGCGCGCATGGGCACGGGCATCGGCGCGGTCCCTGTGGTGGCAGTTTGGCGCAGCCTGCGTGCTGATGGTTGCCGCGCTGGGACTGGCTGTTTGGGGGCAGGGGCTGAGCGCCGGGTTCATGACCTTGGCGGCTTTGTTGTTGGGCGCGGCTCTGGTGTTGCCGGGATTTTTATACGCGGTCACAGGGGCCGCACAACGCCTGTCGCGCGGGGTGGGCGCCCAATGGTTTTGGGCGGACACACGGCAACAGTTGCCGGGTATGTCCTTGGCTCTGATGGCTTTAACACTGGCCTTGGCGGCCAATATCGGCGTGGGCACGATGGTGGGCAGTTTCCGTCTGGTGTTTACCGGCTGGCTGGACCAGCGCCTTGCCTCCGAGCTGTACATAAGTGCCCGAACCAAAGAAGAGGCCGCGCATCTGCGGTCATGGTTGCAGGGCAAAGTTGACGCCACCCTGCCGATCTGGGGCGTTGAGGTTCCTTTAGACGGGGTACAGACCCAGATTTATGGGATGCAGGATCACGCAACCTATCGCGACCATTGGCCGATCCTGAAGGGGGACGCTGATCTGTGGGACCGTCTGGCCAAAGGCGACAGCACGCTGATCAACGAGCAATTCGCGCGCCGCACCGGGTTGGAGCCGGGTCAGACTGTGACTTTGCCCAAAGGGCATCAACTGCGGATCGTTGCGGTCTATTCCGACTATGGCAATCCGCAACAACAGATGATCATCGCGAATGATCTGCTGACCGATCTATATCCACAGGTGTCGCGGCTTAGATACGCTTTGCGTGTACCGCCCGACCGGGTGGCGGCCCTCGCGGACGCCCTGATCAACGAATTTGGTCTGCCCCCGGCCCATGTCAGCCAACAAGACCAGATCAAAGCCTATTCAACCGAAGTCTTTGAACGCACCTTCAGCGTCACGGCGGCGCTGAACGTTCTGACATTGGGCGTTGCAGCGATGGCAATCTTACTGAGCTTGCTGACTCTGTCGATTATTCGATTGCCCCAACTGGCACCGGTTTGGGCCGTGGGTCTGACGCGTCAGCAGCTGGCCGTTTTAGAGCTGCTAAGAGCGCTGGCGCTTGCTGGGTTTTCGACCGTTTTGGCGTTGCCCGTTGGGCTGTTGCTGGGCTGGGTCTTGCTGGCAGTTGTGAATGTTGCGGCGTTTGGATGGCAATTGCCGATGACTGTGTTTCCCACAGATTGGGTCCGGCTTGGCGGCTTGGCCTTGCTTGCCGCCGCCGTCGCCGCCGCGTGGCCTGCATGGCGCCTTGCGTCGATGTCTCCTGCGCGCCTTGTGGGGGTGTTTGCCCATGAACGCTAAGCTGTTGGTTATATTTCTGCTCTGGTCGCTGCCCGCCTTTGGACAGGGGTTTGCCGGGCTTGGCGCCAGTGGCGAAGGCTTTGCACAGCCCCAGCGCGGCACCCTGTTCACCTTTCCCAAAGATCACGCAGCCCATCCCGAATTTCGGATCGAATGGTGGTACCTGACCGCCAATCTGCAAGACGCGCAGGGCAGGGATTATGGGGTGCAATGGACCCTCTTTCGCACTGCTCTGGCCCCGACAACGGGTGCGGGTTGGTCTGACCCGCAGCTATGGATGGGCCATGCCGCAGTCACCACCTCGCAGACACATCGGTCTGCTGAACGCCTTGCGCGTGGCGGGATCGGGCAGGCCGGGGTTTCTGGCGCGCCGTTTGAGGCGTTCATCGACGATTGGCAGATGGCTGGCCCGGATCTGTCTGATCTGTCCGTACGCGCCAACGCGCCTGACTTTTCCTATGATTTGAAGCTCAAGTCCGAGGGCCCTTTGGTTTTCCACGGCGATCAGGGGTATTCGCAGAAATCTGATCGCGGTCAGGCGAGCTATTACTATGCGCAGCCCGGATACTGTGTGGATGGGGTTCTGATAATCGACGGAGAGGAAACCGATGTGCATGGTCAGGCATGGCTGGACCGCGAGTGGTCCTCGCAGCCGTTGGCGCCGGATCAGCTTGGATGGGATTGGTTTTCGCTGCATCTTGAGGACGGGCGAAAGCTGATGGTGTTCCGCCTGCGCCATGACGGTGGGGGGCACTATCTTTCAGGGAGCTTGATCTCGCAAGACGGGCAGGTCACCACGCTGAACCACGAAACAATTGTAATGACGCCGCTGCAAAATACTCCGGCCCCCTCGCGCTGGTCTTTGCGTCTGCCGGATCATGGGATCGATCTTAAGGTCACTGCGCTGAACCCTGACAGTTGGATGGACACTTTCGTACGCTATTGGGAGGGGCCGGTGCGGGCAGAGGGCACGCATGATGCGCGTGGCTACCTTGAGATGACAGGCTATTGATCAGCAGTGGGGCGGGCCGCTCTTTCTCTGATTGTTGCGCGGGGTTACAGTTCGCCGAACCCGCAATGAAAGGCCGCCAATGCACGCCCCGCTTCCCCTGACCCGAGAACTGGTTTTCATTGGGGGAGGGCACGCCCATGCGTTGGTGTTACGACAGTGGGGCATGAAGCCTTTGCCCGGGGTGCGTCTGACCCTGATCAACCCCGATCCCACCGCGCCCTATTCGGGGATGCTGCCCGGATTGATTGCGGGGCATTACCAACAATCCGACCTAGAGATTGATCTGGTTCGGCTGGCCCGGTTTGCCGGGGCACGGCTGATTCTGGGGCGGGCAACCGGGATCGACCGCGAAGCCCGGCTGATCCATGTCGAGGGCCGTGCGCCGGTGTTTTATGACATCGCCTCGGTCGACATTGGCATTACCACTGACATGCCAGATCTGGAGGGGTTTGCCGAACATGCAACCCCGGCCAAACCTCTGGCGGACTATGTTGAACGCTGGAAAACGCATATTGAACAGGCGCGTTCTGGGGCTGTCGCTGAACGCGTTGTGGTGATTGGCGCAGGTGTCGCCGGCGTAGAGCTGGCATTGGCAGGCGCGCACAGATTACGCCAAGCCGGTCTGAAAGGGCAAATTACGCTGCTTGAGGCTGGCGATGCGCCGCTGCGGGACATCGGCAAAGGCGCGCGCGCCGCGCTTTTGACGCAGTTGCAGATGCAGGGGGTTGATCTGCAAACGGGTGTGCGGGTCCGGCGGGTCACCGCGCGCGGCGTGGAACTGGCCGATGGCTCGGTGATCGACGGGGGCATGGTCTTGGGCGTCGCCGGGGCGCTCCCGCAGGCATGGTTGCAAGAAACCGGACTGACCCTGACGGATGGGTTTATTGATGTCGGACCGGACCTGTGTGCGCTAAGCGATCCGCGCATTTATGCAGTGGGGGATATTGCCCATCTGACCCACGCGCCGCGCCCCAAGGCCGGTGTCTTTGCGGTGCGCGAAGCACCTTTTCTGGCGGCCAATCTGCGTGCCGATCTGACGGGGGGGGAACGCAAGGCCTATCATCCGCAGAAAGATTACCTAAAGCTGATCACCACAGGGCATAAGCGCGCTGTCGCTGATAAGCTTGGCCTGCGGCTTGAGGGCGACTGGCTTTGGCGCTGGAAAAACCAGATCGACCAGAAATTCATGGCGCAGTTTCGAGATCTGCCAGATATGAACGTTGCTCAGGCCATTCCTTCTGAGGCCGCCGAAGGGGTTCAGGAAATTCTGGATGGTGCGCCTTTGTGCGGTGGGTGCGCTGCAAAACCCGGGGCGCAAGTGCTGCGCGATGGGCTGGCGCACATCCCCGCACCCACGCGCCCGGATGTAATTTTGGGCGTAGGGGATGACGCGGCGCAACTGCGGTTTGGCGATCAGGTTCAGGTGATTTCAACCGACCATCTGCGCCCCTTCACCGAAGACCCCTATGTCCTGGCCGAAGTCGCGGCTTTGCATGCTTTAAGCGACGTCTGGGCCAAGGGCGCGGCGCCTCAGGCAGTGCTGGCCCATGTAACCCTACCGCGCATGCGCCCGCGTATGCATGAACACATGCTGCGCGAGATCATGACCGCCGCCCACCATGTCGTGCGCGCCGCCGGAGCGGACTTGGTGGGCGGACACAGTTCTGTCGGTCCAGAGCTGTCAGTGGGTTTTACGGTGACGGGATTGGTGAAAACGCCCGTGGGATTGAATGGCGCGCAGCCGGGTGACGCTTTGGTTTTGACCAAGCCACTTGGGGTTGGCACGATCTTTGCAGCCGAGATGCAAGGCAAGGCGAATGGCCGCCATGTTGCCGCAGCTTTGGCCCAGATGCGGCAACCGGTGGCCAAGGCCTCGGGTTTGCTGGCGCCCATCGCCCACGCGATGACGGATGTCACCGGCTATGGGGTGATCGGGCATCTTGATACGATTCTGACAGCGTCCAATGTTGGCGCAGAAATAGAGCTGGCCCTCGTTCCGTTTGCGCCCGGCGCCGTCGAGCTGGCGCAACAAGGCGTGCGTTCGTCTTTGTTTGATCAGAACCAAAAGCTGTTGCAGGGGATCGGTGCGCCAACCCGCGCGGAACACGCTTTGTTGGTTGATCCACAGACCAGCGGCGGCTTGCTGGCTGCGGTGCCCGCAGACCGCATAGAGCAGGTATTGGATGCGCTTGGCGATGAGGCGGCGCGGATAGGTTGGGTGACCGCACAGTCGGGGATCACGTTGACGTAAAGCCCTCGACAAGCCGGGTGATCTGTTGGGCCGCATCTGTCAGGTGGTCTGGGGCCAGCCCCGGCAGCGATAGCCGCGCAATGGTGCGGTCCTCATAGCGTGCGCGCTGCCGGGTATAGCGTGGGTCGTAATGGCTCTGCATCAATTCCTGCGCCAGAATCTGCATCTGGCCAGCGCGTGCCATTTGCTTCCACGCGGCGATTTGGTCGGCAGCGTGACGATCCGACAAAGCGTCGATAATTTCTTCCAGCCGCGCTTGGTCTTGTGCCACATCGCCATAAGCCCGGGTCAGATAGGCGGCGCGTGCGTCCAGACTGGCCGACACCTCGATCCGGGGCGCTGTTTTCATCGCCCCCCAGATTGTCGGCGGCAGATTGATTTTACCGACTTTGCTGGACTCAGCCTCGACCAGCATCGGGCGTGCCGGGTCAAGGTTGGACTGTAGCTGTGCCAACGCTGATTCAAACGCTTTTTGGCTGGGCTGCCCGCCCGCGCAGGCGCCAAACAACGAGCCGCGATGATTGGCGAGCCCTTCCAGGTCTAAAACTTGAACACCGTTCAATTTGGCGAGGTGCAAGAGCGCGGTCTTGGCGGTGCCTGTATTGCCATCCAGCATCACGACGGGGCAGGGCCATGGTGTGCTTTGCATTGCATGACTGACCAAACGGCGATAGGCGCGGTAACCTCCCTCCACCGTATCAGCCCGCCAGCCAATTTGGCGCAGGATCAGAGAGAATGATCCTGACCGCTGCCCGCCGCGCCAGCAATAGACCAGCGGGCGATAGCCGTGTGGGCGGTCGGCCAGAGACTCCTGAATGTGGCGCGCAGCGTTCTTGGCCACCAGTGCGGCGCCAACTTTGCGGGCCTCAAAGGGATTTACCTGTGAGTAGATCGTGCCGACCTTGGCGCGTTCTTCATTGCTGAGCACCGGTAGGCTGATCGCGCCGGGAATATGATCCTCGGCGTATTCAGCCGGGGAACGCACGTCGATGATGTCATCAAACGGCAGGCTGTTCAGATCGTTTAAAGAGGCAAGTGTCACCGGCATATCCGTGTTTGTAGGCTTTGCGGGCACAAAGCGAAAGTTTTGATCTGCGTCATGGCCTTGAGCGCGACAGTGGTCTTTGACCTGTCATGTGGGAGGGATACGCTGGCGAAACTATTGGTCCAGGTTTTTTGAGGGATGCGAGTATGAGCACGCATAAGAACGTTCCGTGGGATGCGCTTGAGATCGGCATGGAAGCCGAGGTCACCCATCTGTGCAACGCCGAGGACTTCTACGTCTTCGCCAACGCCTCGGGAAATCTGAACCCGTTGCATTTGCCCAAGGAAGACGGAGATGCAGATGGTCAACCCGAAGCAGTCGCGCCGTCCATGTGGATGGGGGCGTTGATTTCAGGGGTGTTGGGCACCTATCTGCCCGGGCCGGGGACGCTGTATAAAGATCAGACGCTGACGTTTCTAAGCCGCGCCCATGCTGGGGATACGATCACAGCCAAGGTGCGGTTGGCCTCAAAGGAAGAGGGGCGTCTGGCGCATTTCGACACTTGGGTCGAAGCCGAAGACGGCAGCCGTATTGCCGAGGGTCGCGCTACGGTGATCGCGCCTGACAAAGCGGTCGAGGTTGATTTGGATGATGTTCCGGGCCTGACGGTTCAGACCCATCGCCATTTTGATCACCTGTTGCATCTGGCAGAACCATTGGACCCATTGATCACCGCCGTGGTTGCCCCCGAAGATGACGCGTCGCTGGGCGGGGCGCTACTGGGCTATCAGCATACGCTGCTGACGCCCATTTTGGTGGGCAATGCCGCCAAGATCAAAGCTGTCGCTGATGAGATGGGCGAGGACATAAGCCATCTGGAACTGATCGACATCCCGGATCATTCCGCGGCGGCAGCGCGGGCCGTGCAGCTGGTGCACGAGGGCCGGGCGCAGGCGTTGATGAAGGGGCATCTGCACACCGATGATCTGCTGCGCCATGTGGTCGACAAGGAAAAGGGCCTGCGCACCAATCGCCGCCTGACCCATATCTTTGCGATGGATGTACCGGGGTTGGACCATTTGCTAATGGTCACCGATGCGGCCATCAACATCACGCCTGATCTGAAAACCAAGGTCGATATCGTCCAAAACGCGATTTATCTGGCTGAAGCTTTGGGGATTGATCAGCCCAAGGTCGGCATCCTGTGCGCCGTAGAGGTGGTCAACCCACGCATGCCCTCAACGATTGATGCGGCGGTGTTGTCGAAAATGTCGGATCGTGGGCAGATCAAGGGCGGTCTGGTGGATGGCCCCTTGGCGATGGACAACGCTGTTGATCTAGAGGCCGCCCGGACAAAGGGCATACGATCAGCCGTGGCCGGTCATGCGCAAATTCTGGTGCCCCCTAACCTTGAAGCCGCGAACATGCTGGCCAAAGAGCTGACCTTTCTGGCCCATGCCATGGCAGGCGGAATCGTGTTGGGCGCGCGCTGCCCGATCATTCTGACCAGCCGCGCCGACGATGAACAATCGCGGTTGGCGTCCTGCGTGTTGGCGGTAATGATGCGCGAATGGAAGAAGACCCAACCATGAGCGATCAGGCCATTCTGACGATCAATGCCGGATCGTCCTCGATCAAATTTTCGGTCTATGAGAACGGGGAGCAACTGCACGAACTGGCCGTGGGGCAGGTTGAAAAGCTTGGCCCCAATTCCCGGTTCGTATTGGAAGCGCCACAGCAAGTGACCGAAGATCTTGGCGCCACCGATCATGCCAGCGGTCTGCAGGCCATCCTAAAGCACCTGCCGCCTTTCCTTGACGGGCGAGAGGTGACCGGCGTAGGGCATCGGATCGTGCATGGCGGGCCAGAGTTCACCAAGCCGGTGCAATTGAACGACGCCGTTCTGGATCATCTGGCCAGCTATGAGCCTCTGGCGCCGTTGCATCAGCCCTATAACCTGTCGGCGGTGCGCGCCGCGATGTCGGCCTTCCCCCTAGCGGTTCAGGTGGGGTGTTTCGACACGGCATTTCACCGGGGCCACCCTTGGGAACATGATACCTATGCCCTGCCGCGCCGGTTCTATGATCAGGGGGTGCGCCGTTATGGGTTTCACGGGCTTAGCTATGAATATGTCTCAGGGCAGTTGGCCCGGATCGCGCCGGATCTTGCGCAGGGCCGGGTGATCATCGCGCATCTGGGCAACGGCGCGTCGATGTGTGGCCTTAAGGGCGGGCGTAGCCATTGTTCGACCATGGGTTTTTCCGCTGTTGAAGGGTTGGCCATGGGCACGCGCACCGGACAGATCGACCCGGGGGTGATCTTGTACCTTCAAGACCACGAAGGGTTAAGCACCCAAGAGGTCACGCAGCTGATTTATCGCCAGTCGGGACTGAAGGGCTTATCGGACGAAAGCCATGATATGCGGACGCTCTTGGCTTCGGACAAACCCGAAGCCGCGCAGGCGATCACCTATTACATCACCCGCATTCGCCATGAAATCGGCGGGATGGCTGCTGATTTAGGCGGGCTGGATGCGTTGGTGTTTACCGGCGGGGTCGGTGAAAATTCTGACGTCATCCGAGCGCGTATTTGTGAAGGGATGGGCTGGCTTGGGCTGGGCCTTGATCAGGCGGCAAATGCGGCGCATCAACCCGAGATCGGCACAGGCAAGGTCCGCATTTTCGCGATACCAACAGACGAAGAAAAGGTGATCGCCCGCGCCGTCGATCGCTGTTTGGGCTAGATAGCGCGGGATCTGGATCCGCGCTGTTCCCAACCATTTGGCGTGTTATATCACGCTGGACAATCCGAGGTGTTCGGCGCAGGGTCGGGGAACTCGTTCTGCAAAGGAGAAAGCATGACACGCGATCTTGCTCCGCAAAGCCGCCCGGATCTGGGTGCGTTTAACTGGGAAGACCCGTTTCTTTTGGACGACCAGCTGCACGAAGACGAGCGTATGATCCGCGACAGCGCTTTCGCCTATGCGCAGGAAAAGCTGCAGCCACGTGTCATGCAGGCCTACGCCAACGAGCAGACCGACCCCGAGATTTTCGCTGAAATGGGGGAAATGGGCCTGCTGGGGGTGACCATCCCGGAAAACTACGGTGGGTTGGGGGCGGGGTATGTCAGCTATGGCCTGATCGCGCGCGAGGTCGAACGCGTGGACAGCGGCTATCGGTCGATGATGTCGGTTCAGTCTTCTTTGGTGATGTATCCGATCTATGCCTATGGCAGCGATGAACAGCGGGACAAGTACCTTCCCAAGCTGGCCTCGGGCACGTGGATCGGCTGTTTTGGTCTGACCGAGCCTGACGCGGGATCGGACCCCGCTGCGATGCGGACCACGGCGCGCAAGGTCGATGGGGGCTATGTGCTGAACGGCACGAAGATGTGGATATCAAACAGCCCCATCGCCGATGTGTTTGTGGTGTGGGCCAAGTCTGACGCCCATGGCGGTAAAATCCGCGGCTTTGTGTTGGACAAGGGCACCAAGGGGCTAAGCGCGCCCAAGATTGAGGGCAAGCTTAGCCTGCGCGCCTCGATCACCGGTGAGATTGTGTTGGACAATGTCGAACTGGGTGATGAGGCGCTGTTGCCCCATGTCGAAGGGCTGAAAGGCCCGTTCGGTTGTCTGAATCGCGCGCGGTATGGCATTGCCTGGGGCGTGATGGGCGCCGCCGAGTTTTGCTGGCATGGCGCACGTCAATACGGGTTGGATCGTAAACAGTTCAACCGGCCATTGGCGCAAACGCAGCTGTACCAGTTGAAACTGGCCAATATGCAGACGGAAATCAGCCTTGGCCTGCAAGCTGCTTTGCGAGTCGGGCGGCTGATGGATGAAGGCCGCGCCGCGCCGGAAATGATCAGTATGATTAAGCGCAACAACTGCGGCAAAGCGCTAGAGGTGGCCCGCGCCGCCCGCGACATGCATGGCGGCAATGGCATCAGCCAAGAATTCGGCGTGATGCGGCACATGGTGAACCTTGAAACGGTGAATACCTATGAGGGCACCCATGATGTGCATGCATTGATTCTGGGGCGGGCACAGACCGGGTTGCAGGCGTTTTTCTGACCTTGGGCAAAAACCGGTAACAGATCGCTAAAACCCTCTTGCTAAAGTTTATTTTCTGCTCAAATGTTGAGCATGGGAAAATCTGTATGTGAAAGGGCGCGCGATGCTTCATCCCCCTCCCAAGGCCAGTACCACCCCCGAACTCAGCTTTCGTCAGTCTGTCGACATGATGTTCAACCGGGCTGTGTCCAATATGGACCTGCCGCCGGGGCTTGAGGAGAAAATCAGGGTTTGTAATGCGACCTATACGGTGCGGTTTGGCGTGCGGCTACGCGGGCAAATTCACACCTTTACCGGCTATCGGTCGGTGCACTCTGAACATATGGAGCCGGTCAAAGGCGGTATTCGATACGCCCCCACTGTGAACCAGGATGAGGTCGAGGCGCTGGCCGCGCTGATGACCTATAAATGCGCACTGGTCGAGGCGCCGTTTGGCGGTTCAAAAGGTGGGCTGTGTATCGACCCAAGAGACTGGGACGAAGGCGAACTTGAACAGATCACCCGCCGTTTCGCCTATGAGCTGGCCAAACGCGATTTGATCCACCCGTCCCAAAACGTCCCTGCCCCGGATATGGGCACCGGCGAACGCGAAATGGCATGGATTGCCGATCAATATGCGCGGATGAACACCACCGACATCAACGCGCAAGCCTGTGTGACCGGCAAACCGGTGCATGCGGGCGGTATTTCTGGGCGGGTCGAGGCCACCGGGCGCGGCGTGCAATATGCCCTGCGGGAGTTTTTCCGGTATCCGGAAGACGTCGCCAAGGCAGGGATGAGCGGCACTCTGGATGGCAAGCGCGTCGTCGTTCAGGGGCTGGGCAACGTGGGCTATCACGCGGCCAGTTTCCTGAGCAACGAAGATGGCGCGCGGGTAATCGGGGTGATTGAGCTTGACGGTGGGCTGTTCAGCGCCGACGGGCTGGATATCGAAGCGGTCTCAAGCTGGATCCGCAACCATGGCGGGGTCACCGGCTATCCGGATGCTGAACACGTGGCTGATGCTCACCACCTGCTTGAGGTCGATTGCGATATTCTGATCCCCGCTGCGGTGGAAGGAGTGATCAATCGCACCAACGCAGATCGCATCAAAGCCCCGCTGATCATCGAAGCTGCGAATGGCCCGGTTACCGTCGCCGCCGACGAGGTCTTGCGTGACAGGGGCACGGTGATCATTCCTGACCTCTATGCCAACGCCGGCGGTGTGACGGTTTCCTATTTCGAGTGGGTGAAAAACCTGTCGCATATCCGCTTTGGCCGCATTCAGCGCCGTCAGGAAGAGGCGCGCCACCAGCTGGTCGTGGACGAGCTGGAGCGTTTGTCAGAACTGCTGGGGGATGCGTGGTCCATGTCACCGGACTTCAAGGAAAAGTACCTGCGCGGCGCGGATGAACTTGAGCTGGTGCGCTCGGGCCTCGATGACACGATGCGTGGCGCCTATCAATCCATGCGCGCGCTTTGGCACGAAAATGAGGCGATAACCGATCTGCGCACAGCGGCGTTTTACTGTTCAGTTGAAAGAATTGCCCACAGCTACACATCTAAAGGTCTGTGAACGCAGCGGCATAAAAGGAGCCGCTATCTTGCGAAATGGCCAGTCTGTCGCAATCCTATGATCTCGCACCGCTAAAACCGGCCGGTGGGATGACAGGACGCCAGTTGAGGGCCCGAATGACGCAGACTTTCGACGTGTTGGTGATTGGCGGAGGCATCAATGGATGCGGGATCGCGCGGGATGCAGCGGGCCGTGGTCTGAAGGTCGGCCTTGCCGAGATGAACGACATTGGCTCGGGTACTTCATCGGCCTCGACCAAGCTGTTTCATGGCGGGCTGCGCTATCTGGAGTACTTTGAGTTCCGCCTTGTGCGCGAAGCCCTGATCGAGCGCGAGATCCTGCTGCGCACCATGCCACATATTTCATGGCCGCTGCGCTTTGTCCTGCCCTACCACGAAAGCATGCGGTTCGATTTAACCACGCCAACATCGAAACTGCTGAGCTTTGCGATGCCGTGGATGAAAGGTCGGCGCCCCGCATGGCTGATCCGTTTGGGCCTGTTCCTGTACGATTCCCTTGGGGGGCGTAAGATTTTACCCGGGACAACCCGTCTTGATCTTCGGGACGCGCCCGAAGGAAAACCGCTGAAGTCGAAGTTTTCCAAGGCCTATGAGTATTCGGACTGCTGGGTCGAAGATTCTCGGCTGGTGGTTTTGAACGCGCGCGATGCTGATGCGCGTGGCGCCACTATTATGGTGCGCGAAAAAGTGGTCCGGGCCAGTGCCGACGACGGTGTCTGGAGCGTGACTCTGCAGAACACGGAAACCGGCACCGAACGCGAGGTGCGGGCCAAGCTGGTGGTGAACGCAGCGGGGCCTTGGGTGGGTGATGTTCTAAATGGCCCGCTGAAAAGCGAAGATCAGACGGGCGTGCGCTTGGTGCGCGGTAGCCATATCGTGACGCGCCGTCTGTTTGATCACGACAAATGCTACTTTTTTCAGGGAACGGATGGGCGAATCATCTTCGCGATCCCCTATGAAACCGATTTCACCCTGATCGGCACGACCGACGCCGAGCACAAAGACGCGTCGGTTTCACCCAAATGCACGCCCCAGGAACAACAGTATCTGATCAACTTCATCAATCAGTATCTGGATGCGCCGATTGCGCAGAAAGATGTGGTCTGGACCTATTCAGGCGTGCGCTCACTTTATGATGACGGTGCCGCCACCGCGAGCGCCGCGACACGGGACTATGTGATCAAACTGGACAATACCCACGCCGCGCCCGCGCTGCATGTATTTGGCGGTAAAATCACCACCTACCGCTGTCTGGCGGAAAGCGCGTTAGAGGAAATGCAGCAGGTATTTCCCGGCCTTTCGGGCCCATGGACCGCGGGCGTGGCCCTGCCTGGCGGAGATTTCCCGGTGGATGGCGTTGATGATCTGATCAGACGGTTGCTTGAACAGTTTAGCTTTCTGTCTCCACGTTGGGCCAAACGGCTGGTGCGAGCCTACGGCACCGATGCGGTTGTGATGCTGAACGGCGCGCGCGACGCGCAAGATTTGGGCATCGACTTCGGTGCGACGCTGACCCAGCAAGAGGTCGTCTGGCTGATGGATCATGAATACGCGCGCGATGCTGGCGATATCGTCTGGCGGCGCAGTAAGCTTGGGCTGCGTATGAGCGCGGCGCAAATCGCAGAACTGGATATTTGGATGAAGGCGCACCGTGCCGCCACGGCGGGCCCAGATGACTCGGCAGGTTCCCTGTTTTAGTGCTGCACAAATAGGGCGCATGCGAACCTGACACGCGACGCTTTTATCACAGGCGCCACCAAAGCGATGGATGCTTAAGTTTATGTGCCCTGTGAACATTGACGAGACCATGCTGTTAGCGCTAAAGCTCGCGCTAACATTGTGATGCGCTAGAGGAGAACGACATGACCGTAAAAGTAGCCATCAACGGCTTTGGGCGGATTGGGCGTAACGTTC
>NZ_AQQY01000011.1 GCF_000671395.1 Actibacterium atlanticum
AAATTGAATCAGTGACTTCGGCCTCGATCAAGGGTGAGTTTTTCAACAGAATAGGCTCCCACCCGACGTTCGCTACGGGATGCCTGAAGGTCGGCTAAGGGCCGTCACCGTCGGCCAAGTCGACCCAGTCTCGCCAGCTGCGCCAGCATTTTTGACCCCGAGTCTGCGGATCCTGTGCCTCCTGCGGAACCCGTCTGCCCCATGCCTTGCCTCACGGGCATCTGCTGCACGCCGAAGAACTGCCGCGCCCTGAGGGCTGCGTATTCTGCGCCACTTGCCCCACCGATCAGGTAGCGATTGTAGGCCTGCTTGCTGCCCATTGCGGCGCGGGCAAAGCTGTAGCCGCCGCCGAGACCACCGGAGAGGGCGGGCATCATGATGTTGCCGGAGATCGCGCGAACGATGAAGGGCGTTGCGATGATGAAGCCCTTGGCCATGAGCACCATCATGAAGAAGGGAATGAGCGCGCCGATGTTTGAGGCTCCCTCCGGGTCGCCAAGCTCGCCGATGAGTGCGGAGGAGACGCCTGTGATCGTCGCGAACACGCCGGCGACGACGATGGGGTAGAGCGCAAAGGAAACCAGCGCCGACAGCCAGCGCGCGAAGTAGTCTTTGGTCACCTCGAAGAGTGTCAGGAATATCATGACCGGCGCGATCCCGATCAGAAGCGCGATCATCAGTCGGGAGGCCACGAGGATGAAGGCGGCGAGCCCGCCGAGGATGGAAAGCAGCAGGACACCGACGATGTCGAGCATGGCGCCGGCCATCCAGTTCAGCTCGGACCCGGCAGCGTTCAGATAGTCCCCCAACTCGGCGATCAACCGGTCGAATTCTTCGGCGAAAGTTCCAGAAGGACCGGGAGTTCCACCACCGACCGAAGCCACGAGCGCCCCCGCAATGCTGTCGATCCCTGCAAGGATAGCGGCGGAAAGCGCGTTGAACTGCACCCAATTGGTCGCAAATATTCCGATCAACCCGATCTTGACTGCGAGCCAAAAGGCCGTGCGCCCGTCCATCGCCTTATACTGGTAGATCATGTTCAGGAAGACGAGGATCACCACCAGAGTTGTTCCCAGCACCAGAAGCGTGCCGACTGTCGCCGCGACCGACCCGAACTGGGTTTCCGCCGCGGTGTCGAGGTAGCCCTGGGAGGTTTCAACGAAGTAGGTGACGACGCTCATCTGGGATCAGCCTCACCAGTTACCTGCGGCTTCGCAGATCGCTTTGGCCGCGAGGCGAACGTCGTTGGCACGACTGTTGTAGGCGTCCGAGGCTTCCAGCATTTCCCATCGTTCGTCGCTGGCGTATCTCTCCCGAAATACCGCTTCTGCAGCGTCCCAGGACGGGAACCGGGTCGCGCAGTCGCAGTTGCCGATCTCAACGACCCGCTCGAGATTCTGGGCGCGATAGATGTCCTGAACCAGAACCCGCTGATAGGCTTGGCGCAGGGGGATCTCATGCATCCAGGCAGGCTCGGTGGGCCGGTCTGCACAGACGTCGAAGCTGCGATCGAGGGTCGGCACCATATTGCGCTCTGCCAAGGCGGGGACAGCCAGTAGGCTCACGGCCAGCGCGATTAGCGCAAGAGTTAGCCGCGCCGAATTCATGCCTTTGCCTCGGCCGCAGTCGTTTCCCGCTTCAAAAATACCGTGTAGCCAACGTTAGCGTATTCCGATGAAGTGAACGACACGACTTCCCATCCCTCTGCGCCTCGGGCATTCAGAACGTTTTTCATCTCAAATTCACCTGTCTTGCGGCTCATCGGGAAGGTCAGGATGTCATATTCAAAGGTCTTCATTGGGAAGCTCCGATCTCGGTTGCGCCGGGGAGGTAGAATTCAGTGATGCCGCGTTTGCCGTCGTGGCGACCGGCCTGGATGATTACGTCGATGGAGTTCTCGATGTACTGGATCATGTCGGCATAGGTCATGGGGATCTCGGTCTTGAGCGCGGCGATGGCCAGACGCTGCACGGCAAGTTGCGGGGTTTCTGCGTGCAGCGTGGTCATTGAGCCGCCATGGCCAGTGTTGATCGCCTCGAGGAAGGTCATGGCCTCCTTGCCGCGCACCTCGCCCAGGATGATCCGGTCGGGGCGCATGCGCAACGTTGCGGTGAGCAGCACATCGGCGGTCTGGAACTCCGCATCGCGATTGGCGATGAGGGTCACGGCATTGGGCTGGGTCGGCAGAAGCTCGGCGGCTTCCTCGATGGTGACGATGCGTTCCTCGGATGGCACGTGCGAGAGGATCTTGCGCGCAGCCACGGTCTTGCCGGTGGAGGTGCCGCCAGAGACGATCATGTTAAGCTTGTTGTCGACGCAAAAGGCCAGCGCATCGTCGATCACGCCCGCGGCCACAACGTCGCGCAGTTCCCGCGTCTTCTCGAGACGCAGTTCTTCGAGCTTGCGTTCTTTGCCATACAGAAAGTCGAGCGCGATGCCATCGAGCGGCAGGCTTGAAAAAAACCGAAGGCTGATCGACATCGCCGAGAGCACGGCAGGCGGGGTGATGACCTGTGCCCGGATCGGGCGGCCCTTGTAGGTGATCGAGACCGAGACGATCGGGCGGTCTTTGCTCATTGTGGTGTTGGCGGAGGAGGCGATCTGGTTGCCGAGGTCCTTCACTTCCGTTGCGGTTAGCTGCCGTTCCAGTTCTCGCATGGAGTGATCGCCCTGGAACTCGCCCCAGCAGCTGCCATCGGGGTTGATGCAGATCTCGATGACATCGTCGCGAGCGGCGGCGTCGATCCTGTCGAGGGAGGTTTCGAGATAGCTCAGCGACATGGACTCAGAATATCTCCAGATCGCGGTCGACCATCACCGTGACGCGGGCCCCTTGGTCGACATAGATGACGGGGCCGATGGAGAGGTAGTCGCCTATGACGCTGTCCGTGGCATCGGCCAGATCATCGCCCACGTCTTCGAGCACGTCCGCGGCGGTCTCATCCTGGACGTTTGCAGCAGCAGCGCTTGGCGCGGCGGAGATCAGCGATATCAACGCCGCTGAGCCGAAACGCTCATCGAAGCGCGTGTCGACAAAGCCGGTCACGCCGGAGCGGCCCAATTCGTCACCCCCGAAAGAGCTGATCTGGATCGTCTGGTTGTCGGGTAGCATGATCCGGTCCCAGGCGATGGTGACCCGGCGCTGCGCGATATCGACCCCCGAACGATAGCGCCCGATGAGACGGGCCCCGCGCGGGATAAGGAGGCGCGCGCCATCGACGCTGTAGACATCCTCGGACACCACGGCACGGGTCTGGCCGGGCAGGGAGCTGTCAAGGGCAGTTTCCATGACGGCCTGAATCATTGTGCCCTGGATGATGGTGTTGGACGGGTTGGCGATGACTTCTGCCTGCGTCACGGACGTGGGCAGTGCGCCGTTCAGCACGAAATCCGTCACGTCCCCGAAGGTGCGTTTGGTCAGTGCCGTCTCATTCGCACCGGATGCACCTCCAAAAGCGATCGTCGGCGAGGTGATGCGGCGCTCCTGGAATGCGCGTTCCTCAGCCGCGCGGCGTTCGAGTTCCGCCAGCCGCCGTGCTTCCTCCTCGCGGCGGAGCCGTTCTTCTTCCCGCGCGCGCAGTTCGTCTTCGGTTGGGCCGATGGGTGCGGGCAGGGGGCGGTTGGCCTCAAGCTGCGCGAGTTCGAGATCCATCCGGAGTTGCTCCAGTTCGCGGTCGCGCGCCGTAAGCTCATCGCGAAACTGCTGTTGCGCGGCTTCCGACGCAGCTTGCAGGGCGGCTATCTGCGCTGTCAGCGCATCAATGGCTTCAGCGGCTGCGGTATCTTCCTCTACTACCGGTTCGGGCGCGCTGCGCAATTCTTCGATCTGGGCCTGAAGGGCGGCGAGTTGCGCTAAAAGCTCGGCGTTCGGTTCCACCGGTTCAGGTGCGACCAGAACGACTTCGGGCTCCGGTGGAGGGAGGGTTTCGATGGCACCGAACCCGTCGCCTTCGTTCTGGAACACGTCTGGCGTGGCCGTAGGCAGAGCTTCTTCTTCCTCGGGTTGGGACAGGAGATAGAGCAATGCACCGCCGGCACCGATCACGAGGACGACGACCAGTGCGAGCAGCGGTGGGCGCCGTGGGGCAGGGGGCGAACCTGCGCCTTTGCCTTGCTCGAGAGCAGCGAGGCGTTTCTCGAGGTCCGCGTTTCCGGTGTCGCTCATGATCCGACCCCCGCCGTTGGTGTGGCCTCGATACAGACCACCTCCTCCCCAATCCGCAGCACCCATTGCCTGTTCACCCCGGAGACCCGGATCACGCCGTCCTCGGTCGCTTGCGTGTTGGCCGTCCGTTCTCGGCCATTGGCGTAGCGAAAGATTGCGGGCACCGGCGCGTTCCGCGGGAACTCGAAATACGTGAAGGTCCCATCATCCCAGACGCGCGTCGGGGTGAACTCGGTGCGCGCACTGGCACCGTAATTGTGGTTAGGGGCTTGGGCCGCGATGGCACGTGTGGGCCGTGCATTGTCTTCGGGGTAGCGGAACTGGACCACGTAGAAGGTCGGGCTGCGGGTCTCCTGGACGTTGAAGTAGTAGCTGCGGCGGTTGGTATAGACGGTCACGTTGGTATGGACACCGCGCGCGACGGGCTTGATCGCGAAGGCTTGCCCGCCCGGAACGCCGTCGATCTCGAAGCCCTCCGTGTCCCCTGCGATGATTGAGCGGATGCTTTCTCCCTCGCCAAACTCGATCGTGGTCACATGGGTGAGCGAGACGTTGAGGCGATAGACCTGACCTTCCTGATAGGTAGCCAAGCGCACGCGGCTGTCATTGGGGCCACCGCGCGGGATGGCTTCCGCGAAGGCAAGGACTGGCAGCAGGGAAAATAGGCCAGCAACTAAGAACTTACTGATCAAACTAGTTCTCCAATCTGTCGGAGCGGATGGAATATTCGAGCACGGTGAAGCCGAAGGGGTTGGTCCAGACCTCATCGATGGAGCGGCTGGTCTCGGGGCGGAACTCGAAGAGCAGCGTGGCGGTGAAGAGGCCGGTCTGGACGCCGTTGATGGATGTCAGGCGCTTGCGCAGGCGGACCGTGGCGCGATTGGTGCCGATCCGGTTGATGCTGAGGATCTCGACGTCGAGCCGGGCATTCGGGCCATAGACCGTCGGCGGGTAACTCTCGTTGGCGCTGTTCCAGATCTGGCGCAACCCACTTTCGGCCGCACCGTCCGAGCGACGCAGCACACTGCGGATGCGCAGATCATTGTCGAGTTGGTTGTAGACCTCGCGGTCAGTTACGTAGCGGAAGACTTCCGCCTCGATGATGGCCTGGTTGGCTGTGACCGAAGTTGCACCTACAGAGGCTTCGGGCAGGGCAAAGCCTGTCTCGGGATCGTAAGGAACAACCACGGGCGGCGGATCGACATCGAGGATTGCGACAGCCGCCGCGCTCAGGCATCCGAGGATGCCGAAGATGAGCCCGATGAGCCCAAGGCGCTGCCAGAGCCGTTCGCGGCGCAGCGCACCATAGACCAGCTCCTCTTCGATGATTTCCTGTTCACTCGCCACGCGTCAAACCCCTGAATCAGTCTGCGCGCAGGTCTGGCAGCGTAAAGTCCATGAAGCGCTGCTCCTCTGCGATGGTGGCGGCATCGATCACGCCGCCGGTGCCGTCACCCACGGTTTGCACCGCTTCAAGCTGCCACATGGCGACGAGCGCGATCGCCAGTTCCGCGGTCACTCGCGTGTTGAGATCGATGCTTTCCTTGAGTTCATCCATGTCATCGATCAGCCCGACGAGCCGGTCGACACGCTCCAGCGCTTGCCCTGCGTCTTCATAGCTGTTCTGGGCCGCCGCCGAGACGAGCGCGCCGGTCGTGGCTTGCGTCGCCACGCGATTGGCCCCGGGATTGCCGCTTGTGGCCATTTCCGAAAGCGTATCGTCGTCAAAGCCGAGATCGGCCAGGACCCGGTCCATCTGGGTTTCGATCTCGCCCGCGCCGGAGCCGGACAGGCCGGAGAAGTCACCCGTCTTGATGGCTTCGATGGTGGCGAGGATGTCCCCGAACTCCTGGTCGAGCAGGCCGTTCAGCTCGTCTTCCATTTCGGTGCGGATGATTTCCGGCAGCTCGGCAAGGCGCGTTAGGGCTTCGTAGGTGCGTTGCAATTCGCCAAGTTGTTCCGTGAGTGTCGCAAGCTGTTCGCGGAGCTGCGTCAGCTGCTCGTTTTGCAGGATCTCGTCTTCGATCATCTGCCGCAGCTGCTGGATGTTTTGTGCGATGTTCTGGGTATCGACGACGGGCACGCCTTGCGCCAGGGCAGGGGACAGGGTGCCGAGATGCAGGCCAATTCCAAGCGTCGTGGCCAAGGCCGTCCTCACGAGTAAATCTCTCATCGGTCTATCTCCCTGATCGTGAATTCCATGAACGCGCCCTCGGCCAAGCGGGCGCTGGCCTGGGCCAGCTCTTCGGCAGAAAGCACGCGGGTGCGCGCGGCCTGTAGCCGGATGCGGGCCGCGACGAGACGCACGAGTTCGGCGCGGGCATAGGTGTTGAGCGCGATGCTTTCCTGCACGTCTTCGGTTTCAGAGATCTGCTCGACGATGTCCGTAATACGCAGCGTGGCCTGCCGGATCGCGGCTGGCGCGTTGTTGCCATAATAGGCCGCGCCATGCCCGGTGATCGAGAGGTTGGCATTGGCCAGTAACGCGGGATCAATCGTGCCGAGCGCTTCGATCCCGCCGATGCGGCTTAGGTAGAGATTGTAGCGTTCGGGGATGACCTGGACATAGTGCTGGGTCTCGGCAAAGGGCGGCACGCCCCCATATTCAAACACGCGGCCGGGTCCGGCGTTGTAGGCCGCGAGCGCGTTGATGATATTGCCGTCGAAGGTGTTGAGCTGGGCCGCGAGATAGCGCGCGCCGCCATGCACCTGCAGGTAGGGGCTGTCATAGTATTCCGGGTTGATGCCGAGGTCACTGGCGGTGCCTGGCATGATCTGGGTAAGGCCAAAGGCGCCGACCGGCGACCGCGCGCCGATGGTGAACCGGCTTTCCTGCCATATAAGCGCTTGCAACAGTGCCCGCCATTGAACCGGCGAGAGGCCCGCGCGGCCAACTCCCGCAAAGCCGCTGGTCTCCTGGGCGACGCGAATGATGAGCTGCTCGATGTTTTCCGAGGCATCCCCGAACATCTGCGCGCCGCCGGGATTGGGATCGATCTCACCCGTGCCATAGACCGCCTCGACGGACCGCGCCGGATCGCCGCTGCCACTTTCCAGCCCGGAGACCATGGCCGGCAGGCCTTGACCGCCAAAACTTGTCTGGGCATCGAGGATGCGTTGCAGGGTTTCCAGCTGCTCCCGTTCGATCTCGGCAATGAGTTCGCGTACAGCAAGCTTGTCCGCTTGAATGGCGAGGTCGGCCTCGCGATCGCCTGTTTCGACGATATCGCGCGCGGTCAGCCCGCTGTCATTGGTCGGCACACCTTGGGACAAGGCGAGACCGGGCAGCAAGCAAAGCGCGAGGATATGGGGCAGCTTAGACCTCAACGTCACCATCCGATGCGCCGAGGGGCGTGAAGGTGCAATCTGGCGCGACGGGGGCCGTCGAGGCCATGAAAGTGAAGCAATTGGCCTGCGGTTCCTGGTACTGGGCGCAGGAGGCCAAAGCGCCGAGCGCGGCCAAGGCGAAAAGAACACGGATCATGAAAGCCTCCAGAAGTCGGGGCGGTCGCGGTAATCGGCGCCGACCAGCGCCTCACCTTTCTCCATGCCGCCGAGGATGGTGAGATTGGGCCCGAGGGCGCTCAGATCGGCATCGACCACGATGGAGCCCTGGTCGTCTCGGATGAGCGCAAGGCGGCTGTCGCTGCCGGTGTTGAGAAGCACGTCGAGTTCCTTCTCATAGAGGTTCAGCATCGCGTAATCGGCCGCATGGGCGCGGATGTTAGGAAGCAGAATCTGCGTCGGTACGGCCTCGACAATCGTCTTGCCGGTCCGGGTGCGCTCGAGCTGACTGGCGTATTGCGTCATCATCACCGCGACGGTGTTTTGCTTCCGCGCGGTCACCAGCCAGTTCGAGAGCCGCTCCGCGAAATAGGCGTTGTCCAGCGCCTTCCAGGCCTCGTCGATCACGATGATCGTTGGGCGGCGATCTTCGATCTCACGCTCGACCCGGCGGAAGAGATAAGAGAGAACGGCCATGCGTTCCTTCTCGGCCTCGCTGTCGAGTATGCCGGTGAGATCGAAGCCCACCACATCGCCTTTGAGCGAGAAGGTGTCTTCCAGAGTCTGTCCGAATATCCAGCCGTAACGGCCCTCTTCGGTCCATTCGAGCAGGCGCTGATGCAGATCGCCACCATCATCGGTGGAGACGAATAGCGATGCGAAATCCCGCCAGTTCCGCAAGCCGGGATTCGTCGCCTGCGCGTTCTGGCGCACGACCTCTTGGATGCGGTTGGTCTGGGCAGGCGTGAGCGGCTTGTCTGCGCGATAGAGCAGGGTGGCGAGCCAGTCCGAGAGCCATGCCGTGCCGCGCGCATCGGTCTCGGTCCAGAGCGGGTTGAGGCCTGTGGGTTGCCCCGCTTTCAGGGACGCATAGCGTCCGCCATTGGCGCGGACCGCCATCTCCATACCGAGACGGTAATCGAAGACGAAGATCCGCGCCCCTGCTCGACGGGCCTGGGTCATGAGGAATGCCGAGAGGACCGACTTGCCAGACCCAGGCCGTCCCATGATCAGCGTATGCCCGCTGGTGGGTTCTTTGTCGGGGCTGCCTTGCTCGTGATATGAAAACCGATAGGCGCTCTGCTCGGGTGTGGGCAGATAGGTGATGATCTTGCCCCAAGGGGTTTTCTGAGCAGGCTTGCCAAGCTGCGTCCGATGAAACGCCGCGAAATCCGCAAAGTTGCGATTGGTGATCGCGCTGGCGCGCACGCGCTTAGGCTGGTTGCCAGGATGCTGGCTGAGGTAGTGGGCCTTGGCCGCAACCCGCTCGCCGATCATCTTCACGCCCTCGGCGGCGGCGGCGTTCACGATTTCGGCGCTGAGTGTCTGTAGCTCGTCGAGCGTGTCGCAGAAGATCGTTGCGATCATGTGGTGTTCACCGAAGCTTTGTCGCTTGGCCTCAAGATCATCGGCGGCGATGTCGAGGGCTTCCATCAGCGAGAGCGCCGCGTCCTGGCTCGCCTGCATCTGGCGCTTTTGCCGCTTGATCCGACCCGCCATGAGGTTCGAATTGATCGGCGTGAAGGAATGCGTGACGATCATGTCGACAGGCAGGTTCAGCATGTCGAACATGGTGCAGGAGGTTGCCTCGGAATATTCCCCGATGGTGAAACTCTTCCCAAAGCGGTGTCCCACGACGCCTTCGGAGAGTTCGAAGTGATCGCCTTGAAACGTCACTCGCGTGTTGGCGACGTTGAAGGACAGGAAACCATAGGTATTGGCCGGATAAAGCGGCAGTTCCTGGCCAGTGTTGAGGGCCCCCAGAAAGCCGATCAACTCGCCGGACTTGGCCGAAAGCACACGCGGATTCAGCTCCGTCAGGCCTGACACGAACACGCTCACGGCCTCGCCCAATCGGCGAAGGCGTTTCTCAGTTGCCTCCTTCAGCCGATCCGGTGCGCTGCGGTTCAGGAACGGCAGGACGCTTTTCGGGGGCGGGCGATGGATGACCGTGAGCGTCAGCGTCTTGTCGCGCAGCCCGCTGGTCTCGAGTTTCTTGCGCCAGAGCCGGTCAACTTCTCCAGCAAAACTGTCCTCGCGCACGGGCTCGAGGTCCGGCGTGATCGCCTTCGAGACCTTGTGGACGTAGTAGCTGAACTCCGGCCCCAGCTGCGCGATGATCCGGGCAAAAAGCGCGGTCACCTTGTCGAGATAGGCATCATCCGTGGTGTAGCTGTTGACCCCGTCGAGCCGAATGCACTGGAAAAGCTCGTTGACCCGCGTCCGCACGGTCCGGTCATCGACCTGGCTGACGTACGGCAGCATATGCGCAAGGCGGGTCTCGCGTGCATACCATTCGGGCGTCATCGTGCGGGGATCGAGCGCAGCATCACAGGCTTCATCACGGAGCATAGCTGTCCCCGCCATGGATGGAGCGGTTCCGCGTTGGTGGGGTTTCCTGCAGTGCCGTCATCATCACGTCGATGAAGCGCGGGTCCCAGTCCGCGGCCTTCCAAAGCACGGGATAGAGCAGGGCGGCCACGCCCAGCACCGCGATGTGCTGGATCCAGACGAACAAGAGCACCGAGCCAAAGAGCCAGACCATCGCATACATGATGGGCAGGCCCAAAAGCTTGGGCGGGCGCACGAGACCCAGAAAGAGGGGCGAGCGCTCAGCCACCGGCAAAGACCGCGGCAACAATGGTGGGGGCGGCAGCAACACCGGCGATCCCGACGAGGACCCAGAGGGCCTGGCGCAGATCGATGATGTTGAAGAACCAGCTCAAGAAAACGCCCAGCACGGCAAGCGTCGCGATCACCACACCGAGCGGGCCGGTCAGCGCATCAACGATGCCCTGCAACAGGCTCTGGATCGGCGAGAGATCGATGCTTTGCGCAAGCGCAGGCTCTGCAACGAGCAGGAAGAGCGCGAGCGACGCAATAAACAGGTTAGATATGTGCTTCATGAATCTGATCCTTCCAATCGGGCCACGACGGCCATGACACGGGCCACGTGGTTTTGGGTTTCTCGGTAAGGGGGAATGCCGCCGTACTGGCGCACAGCGTCTGGCCCGGCGTTGTACGCTGCGAGGGCAAGATGCGGATCGCCGAACGTCTCCAGCATCATCGCAAGATAGCGGGCGGACCCGTCGAGGTTCTGCAGCGGATCACGCGGATCGACGCCGAGATCGCGCGCCGTCGCAGGCATCAACTGCCCCAGACCGATGGCACCGGCGCTCGAGACCGCATTCTGCCGATAGGCGCTCTCGACTTCGATATTGGCACGGTAGAGGGTCAGCCAGTCTCGGACAGAGAGATCCGTGCGGCGCAGCCCGGGATGACCGGCGTAGCGAAGGGCGGTGGCCTCGATGGCCGAGAGAACTTCGGCGCGGGGCAGAGGAGCAGGCTGCGAGAGGGCTGCTATCTGGATTTCATCTGGCCCAAGGTCAGTCATACCGAGGATCGCCAGATCATCAGCAGCGGACCCCTGTCCAATGCCGTCATTGTAATTGCGGGCAAAGCTGTCCTGAGAACGCGACGGTGTCAGAGAGCCATCGCTCTCCATGACCAGTACCATCTGCGCAGTGGTGGGACCCGCGAGATACCAGACAAGGAGAAGGCTACTTGCTACCGCCCTTGTCGGTCGCAGCCAGCTTGTGCGTCGTCCGCTGGCCTTCCTCGAGCGGCACATCGGCATGAGAGAAACCGATGCCGATGAGGAAGGACACCACGCCGGTGATGGTTTTGAACTCGCGGATCTTGATGTCGTTATAAGTCGTCCGGGTACGGGCCGTGACCAGCAGCTTTTCCACGCCCTCGTCAGAGACGACGCGCATGATCCAGACCCCGTAATAGCTGGGGCCCTTCTTGTGTGCCGACTCCTGGCACAGGATTTCAGCGTTATAGCCGCTTTCCACGAGTTCGCGGAAACGTGCTTCCGTAACCACATTTGGTGCTTCGATGTCCCAGTTCATGGCCCGGCTCACGCTTTCTTCAAACACGCAACAACCGGGCATTCCCACTTGAAGCCCAGAGTTACGATAGTATATTATTAACCGCAAGATATAATGCGGAAGATACGGCTGTATCTCGGTTACTCAAACTCTAGGCACGGCCATTGGCGTCTATCAAGGAAAATAGGGGTTTCAGAAACCTGCGGTTGAGCCGATGGGTGGCGATGCAGGCTGTGGCCTTGCTGATGCTCGTTCCGGTCGCAAGCCAGGCCGGATCCTGTCTCGCCCCGGTCCGGCCGTTCGTTCCAAGTGATTCGCAGGCCGCCCGGGACTATGCCGATATCATCCGACGCGACTTTGAGGTCTACATCGCCGACATTCAGGACTACTTTCGCTGCCTCGAGCAGGAGCGTGCGCGTGCTTTTGAGGAAGCCCGCGAAGTCAGTCAGGACTACGGTCGGTTTCTCGAACTGGTGGGGGATTGATGGGCGATTGGGTGTGCATCAGGATTGCACCCGACGGAGACCAGACGCCGATAACACCCTCAAGTATCTACTTTTTAGATAACAGATTTCATCCGCTAGCGACGTCACAAAAGGTATGTGACGCGTGGCGAAAACAATCAGAAGCAAAGGTCAGGAGGCCCTGTGCCAGGCGTTGGTCGACGCCCGGAAAAAGGCAGGACTCAGCCAGAAAGAATTGGCAGTCAAACTCAGGCATCACCAATCGTTTGTGGCCCGTGTCGAAAGCGGAGAGCGCCGAATTGACGTCGTTGAGCTCATCCAATTGTCGCGTGCCGTCGGATTTGACCCCTTTGAGATATTGGCGATTGTCGAAGCCGCCACGGAGCCCGACCACAAGATTTGAAAGCAAAGAAGTTTTGGGACGCATCGCTTCGTGCGTCCTCAAGTGAAGTGAGCTCCTCCAGAAAGAGCAGTTATCCAACATCCCCCAAGCGCGGCATGCGATGCATGCGAGCACCGTAGTTCGTCACGCAGCAAAATCAGCGCTAAAGTGCAGGAAGTCCGTAAACAGTGAATGATGGTAAAGGTGAGGGCGTCGCGATCGCAAATCTGATCGGGGCCGATGGGTACAGCGTTGTCGGCTGGGTATATCGCTGGAGTACAGGCGAACATGCGGTAATGTGGGACGTCTACGGACCCAAGCCGGTGTCTGAAACCCGGCCAGATCTGAGTGCGGAACAGAAGCAAGAAATTGGTTTCGGTGCGCTGACGCGGATCGGAGGAAACAGCCGCTGATTGGTTCCGTCAGGAAGTGCCCATCTCGTTTTCAGTAGTAGATGTGTCTCCAGCATACCGGGTACTGGCCAACTGGCAGCCAATGACTGCGAAGCGTCCACGCCTCCCACATTGTCGTGTGAAGTAAAACGGCGGCTTCAGAAAAAGCGTCGGACTTGGGCGGTGTATTCATCGTACTTCCTTCCATACTGGGAACGAAGCCAAGGCTCCTCGGAAAAGGGGGCAGCTAGAAGAACGATAATTGCCGCAAATCCCACTACTGCTACCAACGGCGCGGCCGTAAGCACAACCCATCCAAGGATCATAGCTACGTCCGCCATGTATTGTGGGTTGCGCGAATGGCGATAGAGCCCGTCTGTCTGCAAGCCATCTGCGGCCCCCCCGGTCTTACGGACTCCAAAGCCTGCCACGGCGCCCCAAACCACGACATTACCGAGTAGGATCAACGGCACCCCAAGCCCGAACCGCAGTAACAGCGGGATATTCAAGTCGCCCCATCCCAGAACGCCAAGCGCGATCAAAACACCAAAGAGCGTGAAAGTCGGTACCCAAACAAAAATAGGCGTCAGAACTGTATATCGAATGGGTGGCCACAATCGTTTCGTGGGCCGAGCGATAGACCAAATGATCGCCGCAAATGTCGCAGCGGCGATCCCTAGGCCAAGAACAGTGAGCAAGATTTCCATCATGATGCTGCGTGTTTATGCATCGCGACTTCGCGGCGTTCCGCCAGGGCTTGGCGAACGATCTGGAAGGAAGACGACAGGAACAGGCCGGCTATGATGGACGCGACGATAAGGTCTGGCCAGCCGGTTGCCGTGCCCCAAACACCCAATGCCGCAAACATCACAGCCACATTTCCGATAGCGTCGTTGCGTGAACAGAGCCAGACCGAGCGGACATTGGCATCACCGTCCTTGTAACGCACCAGCAAAAGCACACTCGCAAGATTCGTAAGCAGCGCGAAGAAGCCGACGATCCCCATGATTTCCGCTTCAGGCACGCCGACATAGAAAACACGGTAGACTGTCGATCCGAAAACCCAGAGGCCCATCAGCAGCAGGCTTACTCCTTTTGCCAAAGCGGCATTGGTGCGCGCCCGGACCGAAGCGCCGATCACCGCAAGCGAGATGCCGTAGGTTAGTGCGTCCCCCAGAAAGTCGAGAGCATCGGCTTGAAGCGCCTGTGACTTCGCATAGTGACCCGCGGTCATCTCAACTGCGAACATCGTCGCGTTCAATGCAATGACAATCCAAAGCCGCCGCTTGTAGTCGTCTGACAACCCGTCAAACTTCGCGTCGTGTCCACAACATCCTGACATCACATGGCCTCTTTCAGATTGATCGGTGCGTGTTTTGGAAGAAGGTTTTCCCCGCCGCCGGGGATGGTTGGCACAAGACCTTGCCGGATCCGCGCCACGCGCCGGTTCATCCAGTGCCGAATAACATGGCGATAGAGTAGCCCGCGCAAACCGGTAAGCTGCCGATGCTCTTTGTAAAAAGCATCCGGGCTATCGAAGACACCGAAGTCGTGGTTGATCCCGGTTTTCTGGATGTAGGTGCTCTGACCAGACCACTCGATGCGTGGGGCCTGAAGACAGTCCGTCCCCGCGCCATAGGCACAAAGCGATGTGCGATCCGGGAAGCTCTTCTGAAGCGCCCCGAGAACGCTTTGGTCAAGGATAAAACCTTCAAGATTGATCCACTTGCCGTCGATCAGGACTTCAACCCAGGAATGGATGATGTTTCTCGGAGCGATCGGGTAGATCAGCTCGGGTACAACGCCGCGCTGCAAACTCTTGTCGATTGTGAAACCATGGAACCGGCAAGGGATGTCCAAGGCACGGAGCAGTGCCATCAGGAGCGTCCCCTTGGTGTTACACTGCCCGTATCCGTCCGCTAGCACGCGGGAGGCAGGCAGCGCATCATCACGGTTGTATCCGAACAGGATATCGTTTCGGACGAATTCATAGGCGGCACCGATGCGTGCGACGGAGTCAGAAGAGGCCCATCCGCGTTCGGCGATCAAGGCCTGAATAGTATCGGATCGAAAATCGAGGATTGGGGTTTCGGCGAGGTATCTCTGGAACATGGTTCACTCTAGTTTTAGCGTCCCAATTCATATACGATCTCTAGTGACTAGAGGTTCAAGAGGTATTTTCATGTTTTCGATTGGCGAGCTTTCTCGACGCACCAACGTCAAGGTTCCAACGATCCGTTACTACGAAGAGTCCGGGCTTTTGGACGCCCCAGAACGGACGGAGGGAAATCAACGCCGGTATGATGCGGCGGGACTGGAGCGTTTGAGCTTTATCAAGCACGCACGTGACCTCGGATTCTCGATTGAGGCGATTGCTGCCCTGACCGAATTACAGGGACACCCGGATCGGTCATGTGCAGAGGCTACCGATATCGCCTCTGCACAGCTTGCGGATGTCCGAGCGAAGATCAAACGTCTCTATGCTCTTGAGAAAGAGCTGGAGCGAATTTCCAAGGGCTGTGATGGCGAAGGAGTGACCGAAAACTGCTATGTGCTCGCTTCTTTGGCCGACCACGACCTTTGCGAGCGCGAGCACTGATGTAAGAAAGCTGACAATTATCCTTCTATGCTAATTGGTAGAGTTGGTGCACCGCTGACCGAGGTGCTTGGCAGGCGAATGGCTGTTCGAAACATCTTTCCGCAAATACCTCAGTTCCCTGGCGCAGCATCGCCATTGGTCAGTAGTTCACCTGCTCAAAGCCGTAGTTGCCCTCATAGTCACGCCAGTCGACGAAGACGGATCGATGATAGATACCGGGGCAATTCTGGCCCCATCGTTCAAGGCCCACATGAGCAGCGGGAAGGGCAGTGATAGAAGACCTCTGCCAGGTGAAGTCGCCTTGGGTCCCGTAGGTGCCGAGGACCACGGCGGCGCTGCGGTTGCAGTCTCCATCGCGCCCGGATTCGTGCTGCCGCGCATACCGGACATCATAGACTCGGATGGACCGGACGAAATTGAACTCAGGTCCGCTGATATCGATGTCTGCGCGGTCTTGAATGAGCCGGAGGGCCGGGTCGGCGGGAAAAAGGTAATCAGAGGCTTCTGGAACACGCCAAGCAACCTCAATCGGTCCAGCGTCATCGCGCGCTGGAAAAGTCTGTCGCGGTCCAGCGCTATTGCCTTGGAAGAACGCTTCGAAGATGCGGTCTGCTCTGTTTGATGCCGGAGAGGTCTCATAGGAAGCGCCCATGGGGCAGCGCCAGATCTGTAGCGGCGGTTCTACCGGCCAAGGTGTAATTCGCCGGATGAATTCAGCGCGGGCGCGGGCGCAAGGGACGGAAGCGGGCCAACCGCCAGAAAGACACAAGAGGATCGCGCAATCGATCGGGTATGTCTGCGCGCGGGCGGGCATCGGCAGCGAAGAACTTGTCACAGTCAAAGTGACTAAGACCGAAGGGAGGAGCTTCTTGAGTAGATGACGCATGCTGAGGACCCTCTGTAACAGAGTACAGCATATATACGATAATATACTATCGCAACACTAAGTATAAATTCGCATAATCTATGTTATGTTAATTTTAGGGCAACTTCTCTAAGTGTCCAAGGCGAACTGACCGATCATACTCCCATCCTTATCTGTTAGGTGTCGCGCTCGGCACTCAACCCTCTCAGGATTGGGCAATCCGGGCGATGATCTCCGGCACATTCTTCGGCTAGGTGTGTCAGTGTCTCATGCATGGCCTGGAGGTCGACGATCTTGGCCTCGATTTCTTCCAAGTGCTTGTTCGTGATCTCCTTCACCTCGGCGCTTGCACGCGAGTCGTCTTCGTACAAGGCGAGAAGCGCGCGACAGTCTCCGATCGTGAATCCAAGAGCACGCGCTCGGCCGAGGAACGTCAGCTTGTGAAAGTCAGATTCCCGAAAAACGCGGTAGTCGTTAGTGTCACGCAGAGGCGTAACCAGGCCGATGTCTTCATAGTAGCGAATGGTCTTAGCACGTAGACCAGTACGTTTGGAGACTTCTCCGATATTCAGATTCATGTCACTCTCCTGCGTATTCAGCCAATGCTGGTTTCAATCCGCTAAGGTCCTGCGCCAGCCCCTTGGATGTCGGCTTGATTACCGGTTTCACCCAACGAAGACGCAATGCGTTTGTCAGGACAAAAACACTGGAAAGCGCCATCGCACCGGCTGCCAGAACAGGCGAAAGCAGCAAGCCGAAAGACGGGTATAGGACGCCTGCAGCGACTGGAATCAGCATCGTATTATACCCGAATGCCCAAAACAGGTTCTGACGAATGTTGCGCATTGTGCGGCTTGAGATGTCGAAGGCGTTGACCACACCGGTCAGATCGCCTGACATCAACACCACGTCTGCGGCTTCAATCGCAACATCCGTCCCGGTGCCGATTGCGATGCCCACATCCGCTGTTGCCAAGGCAGGAGCGTCATTGATGCCATCACCAACAAAGGCCAGCTTCCCGTGGGTTCGCAAGTCTTCCAGCGCCGTGACCTTCCCCTCGGGCAGGACTTCGGCCACGACAATGTCGATGCCAAGGTCCTGTGCGATTGCGTCGGCGGTGCCCTGATTGTCCCCCGTAATCATGGCGACACGCAGCCCAAGGTCGTGCAGGGCTGCAATGGCGGCCGGTGTTGTGGGCTTGACAGGATCAGACACCCCGATGACGGCGGCTACCTTACCGTCGATGGCGGCGTACAGGGGGGTGCGTCCCTTGAGACCCAGGCTGTCGCCGCTTCCTTCAAGCGCACCAAGATCAATCCCTTCGCGGGTCATGAATCGGTCAGCACCAACTAGGATGTGCCTGCCTTCGACCTTGGCTTCGACACCGTATCCGGTGACCGAGGTGAACGCCTCGACCGCAGCGCCTGTCAGCCCTTTGCTCGCCGCTGCACGAGTAATGGCTTCGGCGATCGGGTGCTCGGATTGCGCCTCGACGGCCGCAACAAGACCCAGCACCTCATCTTCATCAAACCCGTCGGCGACGATCAGGTCTGTCAACTCGGGGCGTCCTTCCGTCAGGGTGCCGGTCTTGTCCAGGGCAACCACACGCGCTTCTTGCAACATCTGAAGCGCGTCCCCTTTGCGGAACAGAACTCCCATTTCGGCCGCGCGCCCGGTGCCGACCATGATGGATGTCGGGGTCGCCAAACCCATCGCACAGGGGCAAGCGATGATCAGCACGGCGACGCCCGCAATGAGCGCGAAGCTCAGGGCCGGATCGGGGCCGAACACCAACCAGCTCAGCACTGTCAGTGTGGCAATGGCCATGACGGCGGGTACAAACCAGCTGGTGATCCGGTCGACAAGCCCCTGAATTGGCAGCTTTGCCCCCTGGGCTTGTTCCACCATCTGGATGATTTGCGCCAACATCGTATCAGAACCAATCTTGGTCGCTTGGAAAACCAGTGCGCCAGTGCCGTTCACCGTTGCTCCAACCACGGCTGCCCCAGCGGATTTTTCGACCGGGACAGGTTCGCCGGTGATCATGCTTTCGTCGACAAAAGAGCTCCCACTTGTGACGTCACCGTCTACAGCAATCTTTTCCCCGGGGCGGACGTGGATAAGGTCGCCGACCGCGATCTCTTCGACCGCAAGTTCGACAATCTCACCGTTTCTCTCGACCCGTGCTGTCTTGGCCTGAAGCCCGACAAGTTTGCGGATCGCCTCGCCCGTGCGGCCCTTTGCACGTGCTTCAAGAAAGCGGCCGAGCAAGATAAGAACTACGATCACCGCCGCTGCTTCGTAATATACATTGGCCGTCCCCTCGGGTAGCACGCCCGGAGTGAACGTTGATACCAATGAAAATCCGTAGGCTGCCGAAGTGCCAAGCGCGACCAAGGAATTCATGTCCGGGGCCCCTTTGAAGAGCAATGGGAACCCCTTGGTGTAAAAGCGCAAGCCGGGGCCGAACAAGACAACCGTTGTCAGCACGAATTGGACGAGTCGGCTGTTTTGCAGGCCGATTGTGTCTTCGATCCACATGTGCATGGAGGGAAACACATGGCTTCCCATTTCAATGATAAAAACCGGAAAAGCCAGAAGTGCAGCAACCAGTGTAAGCCGAGCCAAACGCGTGATTTCGGCTGCTTTGCGGTCCTGCTTGTCAGGGTCTGCATCCGCCTTCACTTTTGCAGGATATCCAAGATCCGTGGAAATTCGCGCCAAGTCCGTCGGACTGACCGCTCCGATCGCATAGTGCACAATCGCCGTTTCGGTTGCGAGATTCACTTGCGCGTCGATCACACCGTGACTGGCCTTCAGTTTGCGCTCGACCCGGCCAACACAGCTGGCACAGGTCATGCTTTCGACGTCCAGTGTGACCTCTCCTGTGGCCGCCGGATAACCCGCCTTGCGCAACGTATCAATCAAGCTGGCTAAATCCGCAGGTGCCGTAAAACTGACCCGGGCGGTTTCATTGGCCAGATTGACGGCAACCTCCGACACACCGGGAACTGCGACCAAGGTCTTTTCGACACGTCCAACGCAGGACGCGCAGGTCATGCCCTCAACTGACAGGACAACCGAGTTTTCTTCCGACATGACATTCTCCACGATTCGGGTGTTCCCGCTTTGAGTTGGGGGTTCCAGTGTGGGTAAGGTCAAGCGTCGAATATCACGTTTTTATGATGCTTGACCTTACCCCATGGGAACCCCCACGTAGCACAGTGAAGCAACAAGCGGAGTGTAATATGAGCAAGTTTAACGTACCGGACATGAGCTGCGGTCATTGCGTGGCCGCCATCGAAAAGGCAGTGGCTACTGTGGATGCAGATGCAGTTCTTTCCTTTGATCTCGAGGCGCGGACAGTCGATGTGTCCAGCCGTTTGAGCGAACCTGAACTGGCCGAACTTCTGGACAAGGAGGGCTATCCCAATACGCTTGCTGGCTGACTCAATGCACCATTTGGCCGCTAGCCATGCCAAGATGGTGCTTCTGGTGATGTCCCCCTACGGCCATCAAACCAATAAAGCCCAAGGCACGAATGGCCCTTGGATTTTCGGGTGAGGTCACGGTCCAAGTGACCTCATCTCCTCCAATATCGACCTGACTGAACCATCCTGTTTCACCTGCCAGGACAGGTGCATGGGCGGGTACCATCCGCTGAACAGCGCCACCACCTGGTCCGGTTGTCTTGATCTTGAACCTTGCGCCATTCGGAATGTCCCAAGACGTCACTTCGGCGAGTTTGACCAGATCGTCCATATCGAGCAGATGCTGGTGCAACGCGCCGATATCCACTTGGTTCCAATCAGTATCGGGGTCGGCTCGCAAAATGGTCACGATTTCGGCGATAGCGGCAAATGCCCCCTGCCCCGGCTCGAGCGGAGCAATCAGGGTCTTCTCTTCTGCGGTATGGGTGTGGCTGTGCTGAGCTGATGCGGTAGAAGCAACGAGAAAAGCTAAAATGGCCAAGCGGATCATGTCGGGTTCCTGTCTTTCGTTATTTCCCCCAGTCTGGTCTTTCCATCCCTACAGGCATATGATTTCAATCATATGCAAGCCCCAGCTCCTCTTCCCACGCCGTTTGATCGCCTCCCAAAGCGGGATTTGATGCCGCGATACCTCTGTTCTGGGGACACCCTATTTCGTCAAGGTGATCCGGTTCGAGCAATGTTTTTCCTGGAATACGGTGCGGTCAATCTGATCCGGCATACGGACGCCGGGCAAAAAGTCTCAATGTTTCGAGCTGTCTCGGGCGACACGATGGCTGAGCCGGCACTCTTCTCGGAAACCTATCATTGCGACGCGGTTGCCGAAGACAGCAGTTCTGTGCTGTGTCTGGACAAGGGTTTGGTGCTTGATGTCATGGCGCAAGACCCAAGCTTTGCGACCTCGTTGGTTCAACGTCTCGCCATGCAAGTCCAGACCTATCGTCGCCGGTTGGAGCTATTGGCCATCCGTTCCGCTGAGGATCGTGTCATAGCAGGTTTGGCGGATGGAAGGCTGACAGGATCGGTCATGAATTTCGCAGCCGACCTGGGGCTGAGCCACGAGGCGGTATACCGAGCTCTTTCGAAACTGGTGCGTGACGGGCGGATCGTGCGGCCCGCCCGCGGTATCTACGAAATGAGTGAACCGGTTAGTGTGCCTCGTAGTGAGTGAACACTTCGGTCGTTCCGTCCTTCAAGATTAGAAAAACGGAATAGGTATCCCTTTCGCTGTCCGGTCCCATACCCGGTGAACCCCAAGGCATGCCCGGAACCGAAAGGCCGATCGCTTCCGGTTGCTCACTCAACAAACGTCGAACGTCATGCGGCGGCACATGGCCTTCAATCACGTATCCGCCCACCTGTGCCGTGTGACACGACGCCATGTCCTCGCTGATTCCACGCTGTTCTTTTAGGCGCACCAGTGCTTCATAGGGGGCTTCATGAACTTCCATCTGAAAACCGTCTGCTGACATGATGTTGATCCAGGCACCGCAGCATCCACAGTCAGGATCCTTGACCACTTGAACCAATGGCTGCGAGCTGGCGAAAGCGGGCAAGGCCGCGCTAAATCCAGCAACACCAAGACCGCACAAGAGCGCACGGCGATCGACGGAGACAGTCGTCATTTCATTTCCTTCCCGGTACGGGTTATTCGATTTGAGCTTGGTCATTACCCTATCAGAACTGAGGCCAAGCGACCTGATAAACATCAAGCCGAGTGTCACGAGCCGCCCTTCATCTGTTCTCCTTCAGTGCGGACAGCTTGTGTTTCGCGCATTCGCTCCGGCCAAGTGGATTTGATAAAAGCCAGAATATCCCAGATTTCCTGGTCACTGAGTTGATCACCAAATCCAGGCATGCCACTGGCGAACCCTTCCACGCCTGACGCCGCAAGCGCTGCCTGCCCGCCCAATTTTGTGTAGTTGAATAGCAAGGCATCCCCATGATGCCAAGTATGGCCGGTCCTGTCGTGTGGAGGTGCAGGAAGGGTGCCGTCCTCCTTCTGGCTGCGCCAGTTTGGCTCTCCTTCAAGATTGGCTCCGTGACACGAGGCACAATTTTCCGCGTACAATACGGCACCAGCTTCTGTGTCTGAGGATACCGGTTGTTTCGGCGGCCCGGCGTTTGCTTGGATTGTGCTGAGTACCGTCGCGACGCCAGCAGTGCTTATGAGGACCACCACAGCAGATAGGATCAGTTTGGATCGAGACATGAAATACTCCTCACCGTGTTTGTTCAAAGCAGGTTCTACAGTCATGTTACCTCAACCCAGGTCGCCATGCCGTCCGCACTGTGGCTGAGCATGTGACAATGCAAAAGCCACCGACCTGGATTATCGAAAACGCAGGCGATCTTTCGATCTTCACCTGCTTTAACCAGTAATGTGTCGCGCCAAGGACCAAAGGGGCCCGATCCCAGTACCTCGCGAAAGTGATGCCCATGCAGATGGATACCATGATCGAATGCGGTTGGGTTCGACAGTGTGATCTCAGCGGTGTCCCCCCAGCGAAACTGTCCCAACGGTTCCATGGGTAGCCCGGAGACGCCGTTGAAAGACCAGGTCCCGAAACCGCCGTGGTCCGGGTCGCCTTCCCCCCCGCGCATCACCAATTTCAGCGATTGGCCTGGGCGGATAGGTGTAGGCAACCCATGAGCTGGTAGAGGTTGGATCAACTCGGACCCTGGTGTCGGGTTCGTACCCTTCATGGATATGCGCCCAATTTGCCTAAGAGAGTCACCGTCACTCGTTGAAATTGAAACATCAGAGATCACGGTCCCTATGATGTCCACACGCTGCCCGGGTGCGATCGTCATAGGTTCCAGCGCTGTTGGTTGAGCAAGTGGCATACCATCCAGTGCAACCACAGATCCGTTGATCCCGTTTAGGTCCAGCGGGAACACGCGATCAATCGCGGCGTTGATCAGGCGCAATCGCACCCGATCGCCCAGACGAACAGAGCTCTGCGACAGGAAAACGCGAAGCGCGATGCCAAGACGTCCCCAACGCGCGAAGTCCTCCATGACACCAAAATCCGTGTCGAACTCTCCGGCCGGCGTCATCCTGAAATCCGCCAGTATGGCCGTGATGTCGTGGTCGACCTCCGGCGGATTTTTCTCTTCCACGATCAAAGGACCAAATAGGCCCCGGCCGACCTGTTCGTAAGACAGGTAGTGCGAGTGATACCAATAGGTGCCTGCATCCGGTGGGGAAAACTCATAATCGAATGCTTCCCCGGGAGGTACGACCTCTTGCGTTAGAATTGAGACCCCATCCATCCGATTTGGCACACGGATCCCATGCCAGTGGACCAAGGCGCCATCGTCCAGACCATTTTCTAGTCGCACCCGCAGGCGATCTCCCTGCTTTACCCTGATTTCAGGACCTGGAAGCGAACCGTTGAACCCGAGAAACCCGGCCAATGCTCCGGTTCGCCCAGGCCATTGAACCGACATCGGAGCGGGCCTCAGAGTTATCCCGGATGTTTTTGACACGGCAGGACGTGGCACCAACACACTGGCCATCGTACCAAGCAACATATCTCTGCGGTTGAGGATCATTCCGATGTAACCAGTTCGAGGTTTTTGATCGACGCCTGGATTAACCCATCGGTATCGTCGCTGTCCGCAGAAATGCCGATGCCAACAAGAGTGTTCTTCTCCTCGCCAAAGGCCGTCCGGAAATCTGCCTCCAGGTCGACATCCTCGTGATACTCTCCGGAACCGCTGGCGCGCAAAACACGTGTTACCAACCGAGGGTGATACGGGCTTGGAAGAAAGCTGTCGGGACTGTGTTGGCCCCCCCAGACATAGACTAGTGCACGCGTATTTGGGTTGCGAAGCAATCGGCGGGCCGACTTTTTTGTCAGCCCATTTGCCGTTTCGGCGTCCACGAAGATGAAGTAGATCGCCAAATTTCGATCGTCGCCGCCTTTTTGGGTCAGATCGGTCGCCACAACCCCGTTGCGCACTTTCCAGCCCCACCTAGCCTTGGAAGCCTCTCCAAGGGATGGCTCGACCGCGCGCCAAATCAGGGAAACGGTATCGTCTGACGTCACTTCAAGGTGTTGCCCCTGAAAACTGTATTGGTTTGACCACAGGCGTAGAAACCCCTGTTCTTTCCAACTACCGTCAAACGATATGGGCTCGCCGCTTGCGGGGCCGACCATCGCAACGATAAGGGAGGCGGCCGCCAGCAGGCGGCACTCTCGGATCACTCTAGCCCTTTCCGTGTCGAGTCAACGATTTCTTCCAGCTGGGGTTGCTCAACGAACCCCGGCACCAATTCATCCCCGATCACAAATGACGGAGTGCCGTTGAACCCCAAAGACTGTGCAAGGCTCATTGACGTTGTGAGGTGTTCGTCGATTTCGGGCGCTTCCATATCAAGGCGCAGTTGGTCGATATCCAGCCCGACTTCGGCGGCCACCCGCAAGACGCTTGCCTCTTCCGCGCGGCCATTCATGCTCATCATCGCCCAGTGGAATTCTTCATACTTGCCCTGTTTACGCGCAGCCAACGCGGCTTTGGCGGCGAAAACAGATCCTTCTCCAAGGATAGGCCATTCGCGATACACCAGACGCACATTTGCATCGGCATCCATTAGGCCTTGGACTTCATCCATAGCGCGGCGGCAATAGGGGCAGTTGTAGTCAAAAAACTCGACAACCGTCACGTCCCCATCCGGGTTGCCTAGTACTGGTGCGTTTGTGTCCTGCTCAAGAAGCGCACGTTGGTTGCTCAGGACATCTGCACGTGCCACTTCCGCCGCATCGGCCTGGCGTTGTTCCAAAATGGCAACGGCTTCCATGACGATGCCTGGGTTCTCTCTGATTGTCTCCAGCACAAGTTCCTTGATCCTGTCTTCATCCAGACCGTCTGCCCAAGCCGCCAAAGGCAGTGCCATAGCTGTTGCGAGGGTGAAAACCCCATGTCTAAATTTCATTGATGTGTTCTCCCTGTTCTTCTTTGTTCACGTCACATTGACCCATGTCGCCATGCCGGAAGCCGTATGCGCCAACATGTGGCAGTGAAAAATCCATTTCCCTGGATTCCCTGCGACAAATGCGATTTCACGGGTTTCGTCACCAAAAACCAACAGCGTATCCCTGAGAGGCCCCAGTTTTCCGTCGTCCAGGACCTCACGGAAATGCATACCGTGAAGATGCATCGCGTGCGGGAAGACCGTGTCGTTGTGGATACTTACCCGTGCGGTTTCCCCCGTTGATAGTTCGGCAAGAGGTGTCTCCGACATTCCGACAACACCGTTGAATGACCAGAACTGGTTTTCTGCGACCAGTTCGCGAAAGCTTTTGGTTTCACCGTTATAAGTCGCGCTTTGAAGTCTGCCCATGGCGCCGCCTTCCATGTTCAACTGGAACAGGCGGGCTTTGCCCACGTCCGGAACTTTCATATCGGGGTTGGGCGGCAGGGGGAGCGGCGCCTCTCGCGCCGCAATCGATGTGGGCGTTGCCTCGACTGGAAAGGACACTTGCGAGAAACCTTCCTCGTCATCGATACGCACAAGATGAGCGGTTTCGCCGGGTGCTGCAGTCACATCGACAAACAGATCAATGCGTTGACCCGGTGCCAGGAGAAATGTTCCGCTCACCTTTTCAGGCTCATCCAGCGGCATGCCGTCATAGGCCATGATCCACCCCTCAAATCCCGACAGGGCGAGCTGAAAAATGCGCGCGTTGGCGGCATTAATCAGGCGTAGTCTAAGCCGTTCATTCTGTTTCGCCGAAAGCTCGGTAAACGCAGCCCCATTTGTTGCGATGTAGTTTCCGCGGCGCCCTGCGTGACTTTTGTCATGAGGGGAATCGAACTCGGGGTCCAGCTGAGCTGTTTCCGGGTTCAACAACCAATCGTCCAGGATCAGGACTTCTTCGCGGTCAACGTCAACTGGCTCGGTCTCGTCGACAATCAAAGCGCCATAAAGGCCTCGGGCAACCTGTTCCATGGATCGGTTATGAGCGTGATACCAGAAAGTGCCAGCATCCTGTGCGGTGAAGTCATAGTCGAAGCTTTCACCTGATGGCACCGCCTTCTGTGTCAGGCCGGCGACGCCATCCATCGAGTTGTCGATGCGCACACCATGCCAATGAATGGAGCTGGCCTGGGGGAGGTCGTTCACAAAGCGGCGCGTTACCCGTTCGCCCTGTTTGACTCGTATCATCGTGCCGGGCATTTGCCCGTCATAACCCCAGATTTGCGTTTGCGGATACTCCGATGGCGCAAGCTGAACAGTCGCGGGTCGGGCAGTCAGCTTGATTGGATCTACTGTCGCTGCTCGTATTGGTCCCGGCAGTAGTGCACTGAGTCCGAGGGAAGCGCTCAAGCTTAAGAAATCTCGTCGTGTCTGTGTCATTTGGTTTCCTGTTGAGGCAGGGGGCCATAGCCCCCTGCCCTATCATGTTTCGCGGGTTATCCGCCTGTGTGATCATCCATAAGATAGGTCGCCATGGCGTTGCGATCTTCATCCGTGAGAAAGCCCGTTCCATACATGACGACCTCTCCCATTGAACCGCCAAAGGCGTCTCCGTCCGGTTTGATGCCCGTGCGCAAAGCATAGGCCAAGCTGTTCACTGTCCACCCGCGCATTTGCAGTGTTTCATAGTCGATGGCAGGTGCCTTGCCTCCGCCAGGAAGCGATGTGCTGCCCTTGAAGTGCTCGGTGTCGGACTGCCGGGCTCCTGCAAAGTTACGCGCTGTGTGGCACGCAGCGCAGTGGGCCGCTCCCTCGACAAGCTCCCGTCCCCGATTCCAGACGTCATCATTGCCCGCAATCGGTTCTGTTCGAGGTGGCTCGAGGAACGCCGCGCGCCACAGCTTCAGACCCCACCGCTGATTGAACGGAAAGGCCATCTCCTGGTCCTTGGACGGTTCATCTACCGCCGGCACCGTTTGGAATGCAGCCCAGAGATCGGCGATGTCCTGGTCGGTAAAGTTACCATAGAAGGGATAGGTAAAAGCCGGGTAGTAGGGCGCACCCTCGGGCGAAACACCTTGGCGCACAGCTCGGGCGAACTCGTCTATTGTCCAATCCCCGATTCCATGTTCCGGATCAGTCGTCAGATTGGGCGAATAGAGTGTGCCAAACGGCGTGTCCAACTTCACACCACCCGCAAGCGGGGCACCGCCCGCCTCGGTGTTCGTATGACAGGCAATACAGCCGCTTGCACGTGCAAGATAAGCGCCGCGGTTCACATCCCCGCTCAGCGTAATGGGCCCGTTTATCTGACCGATGGGCCAGGCGACGAGCGCCCCGGTTACGACGGCACCAAATGCCGCCCCGCCCAGGGCCAATCTCAAGACCCAACGCATTTACTGGCTTTCCGTGCGGAACTTCGTGTGGCAAGCCGAGCATACTTGTGTGACCATCGTAAACGCGCCGTCTGCGGGCATGCTGGCAATTTGCTCGGCAGTCATCATCCCGCCGTCCATCATTGCGCCGCCTCCCATCATGGCGCTATTGCCCATCATTGCGCCGTTCCCCATCATGCCTGCGCCACCGTTCGAAGACATGAGCCCATTGTCCGCGGCGCCGGCCAGCCCTTCGGCAATAACGCCCAGCCGTTCAGCCAACTCAGAGAACTCTTCCCATTGGGTCCAGACGGTCTCCTTGGCTTCCGACGGAGCGCCGCCAGTGCCTTCTGGGAACAATTGGGTCATGGCTTCACCAGCGTGTCGGGAGAATGTGGCAGCCGCCTGACGAAGGACATCCGCGTCGTAGGCTGCTTCGCCACGCATCATCGGCGTTACAGCCTTTACGGCTTTGCCCATCTCCGCCATCGCGTCCATGCGATCTTTGACAATGCCTGTCGCGCCACCATGAGCAAATGCGGTCAGAGCGGTAGAGCTTGCGACAATAGCCGCGAGAATAGTGGTCTTTTTCATAGTTTCTATCCTTGATCTGTCTGTTGTTCGTGGGTCGTGAGATCAAGAAAAGTGTCGCGGTGGAGGCTTGTCTGATGATGGGATCCAACGATCGGTTTCAAGCTTGGAGAACCAGACGGTTTCTTCGCTGGCCTCGGCGGGGGTGGGCAAGCTTGGATCCAAAAGAAACGCGGCTGCAGTGAAGCAATCCAGACCGGGGTGGCAATGTCCGAAAGTGGGCGCTGTGTCAGAGTGATGGTCGGCCGCTGGGCCTCTGTCATCATGGCTTACGTGCAGTTTGTCCGTTTCGGTCACATGCGCCTTCGCGGTATCGGGCAGCCCCGTATAAGCAACCAGAACGCCGATGAGGACGGCGAATACAGTTCTGAACAAATCGGAGCCGATCCCTGCTGACATCAATTGATACCATTTTCGCGCTGCAATTCTCGCACATAAACTGTGATGTATTGAACATCCGCACGAGTCAAACCAGGCACCGGGGGCATGTTCCCAAATTTCCAGTGATGGGCGCGCACCCCTCTTTGGGCAGCAATTTGGAACGATTCATCGGAATGATGGCTTGGCTCGTAGATCTTGTGTACCAGCGGAGGTGCAACACCGTTTTGACCGGCGGCGTTTTCTCCGTGGCAAGAGGCACATTTCGCGTCGAAGGCGCGTTTGCCAACGACTGCGTTTGAGGAAAGCTCTGCGGGTAGCCGAACATCTTCAATGGGATCTCCCATCGCGATATCGCTCGTATCGGGCGGCACCATGGAATGGCCCTGTTGCGCCGGCGCGGGTTGAAGAACCTGCCAACCAGCTGCCACGACACCAGCCAGCAGCACGCCACCGACAAATAGTCCCCAATTGCTCATAGTTTCATCCTTTGGGTTGATTGATCAGCGGTCAGATCAGCTTGACTTGCGTGCCGATGGGCACCCGGTCATAGACCTCTTCGATCTGCTCGTTGTAGAGGCCGATGCAACCGTTCGACGAGCGCCGACCAATTTTCCGCGTGTCCTGAGTTCCGTGAATACGATAGTACTGCCAGGAAAGATAAAGCGCCCGTGTCCCAAGTGGATTGGCTGGGTCGCCCCCCTTGATAATGGCTGGCCATTCCGGGTTACGTTCACGCATGGATGGCGTCGGAGCCCAGCTAGGGTTCTTTCGTTTCTCCACCACTTCGGTATAGCCGCGCCGCGTCAGCTCTTCGTTTAAGGGCACTGAGGTCGGGTAGATCCGCATCTCCCCATCGGCGGTCCAGTGCTGCAAGACACGTGTGATTGTGTCGGACAACAGGATGCCTTTGCCGAGAGTGTCGAAGTGGTCGCGCCATTCGTGTAAGGCGAAAGACGAAATATTGCGCCGGACAACAGGTTCCGGAATGTTCGTAGGCGTTTCCTGCGCCCTCAGGATTGACGGGGTTGCCAGAAACGCAGCGATGCCGGTCAGCGCCTTGCGTCTCCCTAGGTTGCGATTGCCTCTCATGTCGCCTCTCCACTCAAACCAATTGGGCGTCTTTGGAGACATTTTTTCGCCTGAACCGCTGCCGCCATCAACCTTTGGAGGGGTTGAGATTTGTATCGAAATGTATCCTTGACCTTTACTATGGAGAGGCCCGCATATGGAGTTATTCCATCTGAACGAGGTGCCAATGAAGAGCGAAACCGACACCAATTCCGCAGGTCAAACCCGACCAGGTTCAAAGCCCATGCATATCGCCATGATGGCCTGTTGTGTTGTCATGTTGCTTCCGATCGCAGGGTACTTTGTTGCCGGAGGGACCTTGAGCGGCGTCGGCGCAAACCTGGCAACTTTTGCGCCATTGCTTCTGTGCGTAGGGGCTCATTTTGTAATGCACAAAATGATGGGCAAGTCCTGTCATGGGAACGAAGAGCGGACAGATGTAGAACCCCCGCGCGAAGATGCTCGCGAAGGGGCAACCACCATTCCTCAGGTTCGGCGGGGATAGCAGGTGTTCAGGTCTTGGGCTTGGCGATCCGCCACATTGGCTTTCGTCCTTAGTGGTTGCGCTTCGTCCGCCAAGATTTGTGAGAAACCTGATCAGACAACGTATGTGTATGAGGGGAAGACAGTTTCTGCTCCTGAAGGGTGTAAGTTTTCGGGCAATGCCACCGGCCCGGTTCGAGCAATTGTCTGCGACGACGGGCGCGAAGGTCTGGCAATTGCCGATGTTTCGAATCTTACGGTGGGAATAGGTGGATGATCGTCATCTGCCCAAGGCCGGGAAATTGATATGCTTACTTTCGTGACATCGGCTGCCCGTTGCGTCGGACTTGCTTTGGTACTCGTCCTAAGTCCTCTCGCAACCGAGCATGTTGCTGCAGCAACCTCTGAGAGCTTTACGTCGACGTCGGTAACCGCGACTCTGATCTCGGTGCAAGACAGCGTTCCTCCCGGGGCAGAAACACTATCAGCTGGTCTCGACCTTGTTCTGGCCGAGGGGTGGAAAACCTATTGGCGATCCCCGGGAGAGGTCGGGATCCCACCGCAGGTTGACTGGGCCAGTTCTACCAATGTCGCCGAGGTCGAAATGCTCTGGCCCGCCCCGATGCGGTTTACAGCGTTTGGGATTGAAAACTTCGGTTATAGCGGCTCGGTGGTCCTTCCACTTCAGATCACGCTCGAAAGACCGGGCGAGCCAGTGACGTTGGCAGGCGCTGTAAATCTATTGGTCTGTTCGGAAGTCTGTGTGCCACAGACTTTCGAGTTAAGCATGTCGCTTCAACAAGGGACGGGAATCGATACCCTTTCGGCTTCCCGGATAGGCACCTACTTGGCACGTGTCCCTAATGAAGAGACACTGAACAGCATCACCGAAGCTATAGCGTCTGTCGACCCCGAGCAGACCGCGCTCACCCTGCAACTGCAGAGCACAACCGCCTTTGTTTCTCCTGATGTCTTTGCGGAATTGGGGGCAGGAACAGCCTTGGGAAAGCCAGATATCCGTCTGGGAGACAATGGTCGCAGGCTCTGGGCCCGCATTCCGATTTTGACAGTGTTTGACGACTTCTACCACGATCCAGTTTTGACGGTGACGGATGGTATTGAACGGGCTCTGACTCTGACGCCAACGCTGTCATCCGCCCCCCCTGCCCCACCGTTTCGGCTTGAAGCTTTGACGCCAGGTTTGGATCAAATGGCCTGGATTGTCCTCATTGCCTTCTTGGGTGGGTTGATCTTGAATGTCATGCCGTGCGTCCTGCCGGTCCTGTCCATCAAGCTGTCATCAGCGATCAAGACACACGGGCGTGGGCCTCAGTCTGTACGCGCCGGCTTTCTGGCCGCTGCTGGCGGTGTCATGGTCTTCATGTGGTCCCTGGCGGCCATCCTCTATCTATTGCAGCAACTCGGCTTTGCCGTTGGATGGGGGCTACAGTTTCAGAACCCGGCTTTTCTGGCGCTCATGTTCGTCGTATTGGCAGTGTTCTCGGCCAGCCTGTTTGGCCTGTTCGAGTTCTCACTTCCGCCAGCGCTACAATCACGCCTCTCCGGAGCGGGCGGTGTGTCCGGTTATGGCGCAGATTTCGCAACAGGTTTTTTTGGTGCGGTGTTGGCGACCCCTTGTTCCGCCCCGTTCCTCGGCACAGCGATAGCATTTGCCCTGGCCGGACGAGGGATAGATATCCTGATGGTCTTCACGGCCCTGGGATTAGGGCTCGCTTTGCCTTACCTCCTGGTCGCTGCAGTGCCCGGGTTGGTTGGTATATTGCCGAAGCCTGGCCGATGGATGCTCGGGTTGAAGCTTGTTTTGGGTCTCCTCCTTTTAGGTACAGCTCTTTGGCTTTTGTGGGTCTTGATGGGTGTCGCTGGACTGTTGGCTACGACAGTAGTTACGGTTCTGGCACTTGCGCTGCTTGTAGTTCTGTCCCGCCGACCGCTACCTCCATCGCCCCAAGCGCTCAGTGTTGTTCTGCTGATTGTCCTGCCGATGGTGGCAGCAGAGGGTCTTGTGCGACAGGCGCCTTCAGCAAAAGAAAACGGTGTTGGTGGGATCCATTGGGTATCATTCGATCGTAGCGACATTGCACGCCGTGTCTCACGTGGAGAAGTCGTTTTTGTAGATGTCACGGCGGATTGGTGTTTGACCTGTAAAGCCAACAAGGCACTGGTTCTGGAACGCGATCCTGTATTGTCTGCTTTGAACGCCGAAAACGTAACGGCGATGCAGGCGGATTGGACACGCCCGAATGAAATGATTGCGCGTTACCTGGAAGCAAACAACCGCTACGGGATTCCGTTCAATGCGGTCTACGGACCGGCAGCACCAACCGGAATTGTTCTGCCCGAGATCCTGTCGTCCGACGATGTCCTGTCTGCCGTGCAAGCCGCCGCGGCAATAGAAGGCCTCACCAGCAGTCTGGTGTTTGATCAATGAAACAGCACTCATTGCCGAGTTTGCAAAATTGCCACCATTGCACGTATTCAAAACACTACACGTGTATGTGACTGGCACGCTTACCGCTCACGCTTATTCTTTCAATCCAAGATCAATTGATCGACTACTAGCAAGGATCGTTTTCCATGTTGACGCGACGCCATTTCATAGGTTCGACAGCAGCGCTGTTTTCTGCCCCGATTGCCAGCACCGTTTCGGCCGCACCGACGTCTGACAGGTCAAGATGGGCGGCCTGGGATGCTCAAGTAACCCCAGTAAACTATGATCCGGCTACATCAAACCCTTGGGGATTTCACCGTCGTTTCCTGCCGCAACGTGTTGAGGCGAACGCTGGCCTGACACCCGGCGACATTCATGTCGATGCGGTGGCTAGGTATCTCTACCATATCCAGGATGACGGGACTGCGATGCGGTACGGCGTCGCAATTGCGCGCGGAAACCTGTACGAGCCCGGAACCTACACAATCAAGCGGAAGGCAAAGTGGCCTACCTGGACACCAACTGCGGCCATGATCAAAAGAGACCCCGGTCAATATGAGCGGCACGCAGATGGCATGAACGGTGGTCCGACCAATCCGCTCGGATCGCGTGCGCTATACCTATATGTCGGTAACCGCGACACATATTTGCGTATTCATGGCTCTCCCAGCCCACGCTCCATCGGGGGGCGAGCCAGTTCGGGCTGCGTGCGTATGGTTATGGCGCATATCATTGATCTTTACGATCACGTCTCTCCAGGCGCGTCCGCATATCTTTACCCGCCCGAAGATATAATTTCAGCGCAAAGCTAAGTGATCCAGGCTCCTAGGAATTCGTTGCTTCATCGTCTTCCGGCGCAGCGTCTGGACGTTGTGTGCAAATGGGTCTGCCCCTAACCGACCTCAACGGCAGGAACGTGGTCTCAACAGGACCAACGTGGCGATAAACATAGCATCCATCAGCCGGGTCAATCCGAACCGCTGACAGATCCTGATACGGAGCGGCGATTTCCAGAACTGCTTCGGGCAGCTCTCGGATGAACTGGTTGGTGGGAGTATTAGTGCCGCCCTCGAAATTCTCACAAGATGCCAAAAATAAAGTCGCAGCAGCCCCAAGCAAGACCGGATTCTTCATAAGTGTTTTCTCCCGTTCGTTCGGATGAGTTTGGCCCAAGCCAATTCTAAAAACCAGCGCAGTCTCTATTTTGAAAGGGTCGCTTAGGTCGGTGCAAGTTTTCGCTACTCTTCCACGCTTTGGTTCTGCAACTCAGTCAAGGCCTTTCGGACAATCTCGTGGCGTTGGTCGGCTGATCCAATCGTTTCCAGAAGAACTGTGGCCCGTTCATAGGCGGACAAGGCTTGCGTGTTATTGCCAAGAACTCTGTAGGCATTCGCCAAGCGGATCCATCCATCCAGGTTATTTGGATCTTCCTCGAGTCGTGACGCAAGCCGGTCAACCATTGAGAGGATGAATTCGCCCCGATCTTCGTCGCTCATGTCACCTGCCGCGGCAATATCTTCGGCCGATGGGCCTGGCTCGCTGCCAGAAATAGGTGCGTAGTCGGAGAGCGTGATCGGGTCTCGACCAAGCTTTTCCGCAATCTGGTTCGCCTGCTGGACGAAGGGTTCCATCCAAGATGCAAAGCCATCTGCCGCCTCCAGATGAGACAACAACATAGCGTGCGCCGCAGCTTCTTCGCCTCTTTGCGCGAGCGCTACTGATTTGTAGAAGACGCCAGCAGGATTTGCGGCGTCCAGCTCCATCGCCATGTTGATTGCAGTCTCAGCTTTTGGTGTCACGATGCCTTGCTCAGCGTTGATCAAAGCTTCGGCAAGCATCGAATAGGTCGCAGAAGTAGCATCATCGCGGTTTGCCACGATTTCGAAAGCCTCGACGGCGCGCTGGTACTCGCCCATTCGCGAAAAAGTCTGGCCCAGCAGCATCCACCCTTCTGAGGCACCACCACCCGGTTCAGAAACAAGCCGTGCGTAGAGCTTGTCGGTCAGATCGACGATTTTTTGTTGCTCAACCCGTTCGGCTTGGCGGTCGGCAAAAGAAAGGCTTGAGATTTCAGGCGAGCCCATCAGAGCATAGTAGCCACCAGCAAAGAGCGGGACGAAAACCGCGGCCAGAAAAAGGCCGTTCCGACCGCCTCGGTTGTCCGCGTCTGGCCCTTGAGCCGCCCTTCGTGCAACGGTTAGTATTCGCCGCTTGATTTCCAATTGCGCCGCGGTGGCTTCGCCTTCTGAAATCACGTTGCGATCGAGGTCGCGTTGAACCTCCTCCAATTGGTCCACCAGGACGGCCGAGGTTGAATCCGCGACAATCACTTGGTCGCGTGCTTTCCCGAGCAACGGGAAAACAACGAAACTGGCAGACAATACGGCCAAAAGCACCATCCACGCGAATATCATGTATCTTTCTCCGCTTTCTGTCTTTCGATGAACTGGTGGATCTCCCGTTCTTCGGCCGGGCTTAATTCGGTGGCGATCCCCCTTTTTCGCCTGCGCATCAAGGTCGCGGCGCCGAAGCCGAGTGCGATCACAAGCATCGCCGGGGGGGCGAGCCAAAGCACATAAGTCCGAGTATTCAAGGGTGGTTTCAGCAATACATAGTCGCCATAGCGTGCTTGGATGAATGCCAACGTCTCGCTGTTGCTATCTCCGGCAACAATGCGTTCGCGCACCAGTAGTCGTAAGTCTCGCGCAACTCCGGCATTTGAGCTGTCGATGTCCTGGTTCAGACAGACGACACAGCGCAGTCCCCTGGAAACCTCGCGTGCGCGAGCTTCCAGAACAGGATCTTCCAGCATTTCATCTGGTTCTACCGCCATTGCGGTCATGGGAAGTGTCAACGCCAGGAGCAAGATCATCAGTCGTGACATCACGGCTCCTCCCTTTCCAGGGCACCGGCCTGAACCAGTGCCTCTCGGAACTTGCTGATAGCGGCCTCCCCGACAACTGGGCCCACGTACCGGTAAAGCACGGTACCGTCCTCGCCGATGATGAAGGATTCAGGAACACCCGAAATGCCCCATTCGATGCCCGCACGGCCGGACAAATCCGAACCGATCCGGCTGTATGGGTTCCCCAATTCGGAAAGCCATCGGGCCGCGTCTGCTGGTTTGTCTTTGTAGTTTATACCAAAGAGCTGAATGCCGTCCCTCTCGACCAAGCTGGTCAGAACTGCATGTTCAGCTCGACATGGCACACACCAGGACGCGAACACATTCAGCACGACAGGTGTTCCGTTGCCCGCCAAATCAGATCGTGACAGGCCCGGCGTCTCCACACCTACAACAGGGTCAAGTTCGAACTCGGGCGCGGGTTGAGAGATCAAGACCGACGGTATCTCATTCGGGTCCCGATCCGGGTTCAGCCCCCACAGAAAGAACCCCCCAAAAACAACGGCGATAAAAAGTGGCAGGAAAGCCAGGGTGCGAGTCATCGTTTATTCCGCCGGAGTTGGTGTTGCCGAGGTTGTCCGAGCCCGTTTAGGGGCCCCTACTCTCAGACGCCGATCCGTCAGGGACAAACCGCCCCCCAACATCAGGAGTGCCGAGCCGATCCAGATGAAATTGACAAGCGGCTCGTAAAGTATGCGAAGCGTCCAGGCTCCGCTCAATTCAGCGTCCTCGGAGGCGGGTTCAGCAATTGACGCATACAGATCACCAGCCAACGTTGAACGGATGGCGCTTTCAGTTGTCGAGCTTTCGGCGATGGGGTAGTAGCGCCTTTCCGGGAAAAGTGTGGTAACAGCCTGCCCCTTGCGCGTGACCTTTAGGGTACCCCGGTCGGCAAAATAGTTGGGGCCTCGAACCCGCTCAACACCTTCAAACATGACATCAAAGCCAGCAATCTCGATGGTGGTCCCAGGCGCAACGAAAACGACTTCTTCCGTTTTCCAGGCGCTGGAGCCGATAAAACCGAACATTGCTAAAGCGAGGCCAGCATGGGCCATGGTCATACCGTGTGATGCCCGCGGCAAGTTGCGGGCACGACGCATCGCATCGGTAAACGAAACATCGAACAGACGAATGCGCATCGCCCATTCACGCAATGTGGCAAACAACAGCCAGACAGCCAGCAGGATCGAGATATAGGCAAGCAACGGCCCACCCTCTTGGATATACCAAATGACCAGGGTCACGACGATTGATGCCAAGGCGATAAATCGGACTCGTTGAAGAACACCGGCCAGATCCGCGCGCTTCCAGCTGAGGAATGGGCCCATCCCCATGAGCAGTACCAACGGTAACATCATCGGAACAAAGGTGGCGTTGAAGAACGGAGCGCCAACAGAGATCTTGTCACCGGTGACGGCCTCCAGGAAGAGCGGATACAAAGTGCCAAACAAGACCGTTCCAGTGGCCGTGCCAAGGATCAGATTGTTGACCAGTAACCCGGCTTCGCGGCTGATCGGTTTGAACAGCCCACCTGCTTCCATCATGGGTGCGCGCCAAGCATAGAGAGCCAGCGAACCACCGATTGACAGGGCAAGCAGAAAGAGAATGTAGAGCCCACGCTCAGGGTCGACCGCGAAGGCGTGAACCGATGTCAACAGCCCTGAGCGCACAACAAACGTTCCCAGGAGCGACAGAGAGAACGTTAGGATAGCCAATAGAATGGTCCAGCTTTTGAAGGCGTCCCGCTTCTCTGTGACAATCGCAGAGTGCAGCAATGCGGTGCCAAGAAGCCACGGCATGAAGCTGACATTTTCGACCGGATCCCAGAACCACCAGCCACCCCAGCCGAGCTCGTAATAGGCCCACCACGAGCCAAGCACGATACCCGCTGTTAGGAACACCCATGCTGCCAAAGTCCACGGGCGAACCCAACGTGCCCAAGCGGCATCGATCCGGCCTTCCAGCAAGGCGGCTACTGCGAAAGAAAAGACGATAGAGAAACCGACATATCCGAGGTAAAGGAATGGCGGATGAAGGGCGAGGCCAACATCCTGCAGGAGCGGGTTCAGGTCGTTTCCATCGGCAGGTGGAGGGAACACCCGATCGAACGGGTTTGAAGTCAGGAGCATGAACGACAGGAACCCGGTGCTGATCCATGCCTGTACCGCCAATGTGCGTGCCTTTAGGGTTTCGGGGATATTTGCTCCAAACAGGGACACACCCGCGCCAAATAGCGTCAGGATCAATACCCAGAGCAAGAGTGACCCTTCATGGCTGCCCCAGGTCCCGGCGATCTTGTAGAGCATGGGCTTAAGCGAATGCGAGTTCGACGCGACATTGATCACTGTGAAATCGCTGACGATGAAGCTTTTCATCAAGGCCCCGAAAGCGATCCCAACCAAGACAAGTTGCCCAATAGATGTCGCCCGCGCGGATTGCATCCATAGCAGCATGCCGCGATTGGCTCCCATGAGGGGCAGCACGCTTTGGATCAGCGCCAGCGCAAATGCCAGCGCTAGGGCAAAGTGACCAATTTCGGGTGTCATGTTGCAGTCCTGTCAATAAGGCGAGGTTGGGTCGCTCCCACCCCTAAGGGGTGGGAGCTTTCCGGCAGGTTCAGTCTTCGAGTGCAGCTTTGCGTTTGCGGAATTCGTCTTCGTCGATTTCCCCACTGGCAAAACGGGATTTGAGGATGTCCGTCGCATCCGTCGATTGGGTCCCACCGGGGCGACCACTGGTAAACCAGCGCACCGCCATCACGATAAGGGCGAGGATAACGCCCCAGAAAATCAGCATCATGAGCCCGCCAAACATTCCGAAACCTCCTCCCCAAGCCATATGGCCAAACCCTCGGTCCCAGCCGTCAACCGAGTCCGCGTAAGCAGCGCTTGAGGCAAGCGAAGTCGCAAGTGCCGTGGTCGTGAATTTCAGAGTCATGTCAGTCTCCTTTCGACAGCTATGTGCCCGCAAAAGGGATAGCGATCGTAGCACGCAGCCCCCCTTCATCGCGGTTGGATAGAGAGATATCACCACCATGAGCGCGAATGATGGTCCGGGCAATGGAAAGGCCCAGGCCATGCCCACCTGTCTCCAGCGATCGCGATTGCTCCAGGCGAAAAAATGGATCAAAGACGCGCTCAAGCTCCGGAGCGGGGATTCCGGGACCATTGTCCTCAACGGTGATGACGAATTCATCGTTGCGTGCTTGATAGCAAACCCGTGGATTATCCCCATACCGCTCGGCGTTTTCAATCACGTTCCGCAAAGCTCGACGCAGAGCATGAGGTCGGATGCGAACCTCCATGGAAGGACCGCTATCCAAGTGGAAGGGCGTCACCATGTCCGATCTAAGCGCATCAAGAAATGCGCCGACTTCCACGGTTTCCGGCTCTTCGGATCCCGCAAGTCCTCGCGCAAAAGTCAATGTGGCTTCGACCATGGATTGCATCTCTTCGGCAGACGCAACGAGGCTGTCTCGGGTTTCATCATCATCGACCATTTCAGCGCGCACGCGCAGTGCCGTAAGAGGAGATCGTAAATCATGTCCCAAGGCGGCTAGGAGCCGGGTTCTGTCCGCTACAAACCTGGTCAGACGATCCTGCATACGATTGAACGTAGAGGTCAGATCACGGACTTCAGCGGGGCCCACCATGGGCAAGTCCGCGACATCTTCACCTCGTCCCAACCGGTCGGCTGCGCCGACCAGACGCCTCAACGGCCCTGTTAAACGGGTCATCACGAACCAGAAAACACCGATCAAGATCGCGGCAGCCGATAGCGTGAACGTCAGCATCGAGTACACGGGCCATTGAATGGGAGGTCGTTCAAACCGGGTTCCAACGTTCAGCCAACTCCCGCCTGCGATCGCAATGGACAGGTTCATTTCGACAGCGGTCAATTCCCCCCGCATCATCGCCATGTGCATTTCAGCCATTTCCTGAGAGAGATGTGGCAGGGGCAGGATACGTCCCTCGATCTCATGCAGTTCGACGCGGATATCACGGGTATATGTATCGCCCAACAGGGCTCGGATGCGACTTTCAACCATGCCCCCGTCGGAATGATCCGTGTGATCTACGAATGGCTCCGAAGCAAGGTCGAACCGGACCAGAGGTGAGTTGGCGGCGCGTAGGATCGACATGCGCAAGTCTTCCGGAGCTTCTTCGATCAAGCGGGCCACATTGGCGGCGCGCCCGGCGGCTTCAAACCCAAGCGCGGCCCGCACCGCCAGACTGCGCTCATCTGCAAACAGCCAGAGGCTGATGAGCTGGGCGGCGGTCAAGGCGGCCACGATCAGCAGAACCAGTTGAACCCGGAGTGTATTGATTAGCCCAAAACTCATCCGGTCACCTCGACATCAACAGTGAGGGAGTATCCGCCGTTTCGGATGGTCTTGATAATTTTCGGACGTAGGATATCTGGCTCGATCTTGCGACGCAGCCGGCTGATTTGATTGTCTATTGTTCGGTCAAGTGGACCAGCGGCCCGCCCCGCTGCCAGATCAAGCAGTTCATCCCGGCTGAGGATCACCCTTGGCCTCTCGAGCAAAACCATAAGCAACTTGAAATCCGCATGGGTCAACGCTGTTTCTTCGCCGTCATCGCTCACAAGAACCTGTCGGTCGACATCCAATGACAAATGTGCAAATCGGACAGTCTTCCCGGCAAAGTCACCTGAAACTGTTTCAACCTGCGGGGTACGGCGCAATACTGCCTTGATCCGAGCCAGCAATTCGCGTGGGTTGAACGGTTTCGCGATATAGTCGTCTGCGCCGATCTCCAGCCCGACGATCCGATCCGTCTCCTCTCCCAACGCCGTCAGCATGATGATCGGCATGCTCTTCTCAGTGGCAAGCCGCTGGCAGACAGAAAGCCCGCTTTCACCAGGCATCATGACGTCAAGCACCATCAAGTCGAAATGCCCCTTGGCCAATTTCGCATCCATATCCTGTGCGTCCTTGGCAGAAGTGGCGCGCAGGCCGTTTTTCTCCAGAAAGCGGGTTACGCTGTCCCGGATCTGCTGGTGATCGTCGACGACGAGGATATGCGGTGGGTTCGTCATGGTTTCTTTCTAAGCCATCTATTTGGGGGCGGTCAGACCCATTTTTGTCACCGATTGTATCAAGCTCCGAGCTTTGCGACAGACGGTTACAATCCGGCTGATGCACAGCCTTCCTTTTCGATTTCTTATGCTGATGTGACTGACACCACGAAACACGGAGAGGCTATGATGTCCAAGTTTGTCAAAACCACGTGCGTACTTGCACTGATCACCACCACGGCTGGAATGGCCTATGCCGATGCAGGTCATCACGGCGCGGACAAGCCAGGTGCTGGCCAAGTCATGCCGCAGAACCCCGCTGCCAAAAGTGCGGACATGGGGCCGGCGGGGATGATGGGCCAGGCCGCGATGATGGGGGGTGACCACCACGAAATGATGCAGGGCATGATGAAGATGATGATGCAGATGCATGGTGGCATGATGGGTGGCGGCATGAACCAGATGGGTGCAGCGGGAACAATGGGCGGCACCGGCCCGATGGGCATGATGGATCAGGACATGATGGCCTTGATGCGCGGGCCGATGATGGGCCGCTTTGATGCCGACGCCGATGGTGACGGGCTCATTTCCGGCGAAGAAGCGCATGGGAAGTTGCAGTCAATGCATGCAGACGCTGACACGAACGGGGATGGTTCCCTGACGCTCGAAGAGTTTGAAGCGCTTCATGGTGAGATCATCCGCTCGATGATGGTCGACCGTTTTCAACATCTCGATACGGATGGTGACGGTTTGGTGACGTCCGGAGAAATGACAGCGCCTGCCGACCGCATGGGCATGCGTCCGCCCATTCAAGGAATGATGGGCGACAAGATGGGAACTCAGGATAACTGAGCCCCTCGATGGGGCGCGCAATCCCAAGAGTGCGCCCTGGCCTCCGACCGGCATTGAAACGTCCCCAGGGCCGGTCGGAGCGTAAACTCACAAGGAGACCCACAATGAGCTATACTTATGATCGCCTGCTTTCCGGAGTCGCAATCGATGACGCCGATATGCGGGTTCGCCATGCCCTGAGTGAAAAAGGGTTCGGTGTGCTGACCGAGATCGATGTCAAAGCCACCATGAAAAAGAAGATCGACGTCGATATGGACGCCTATCGGATCCTGGGCGCGTGCAATCCCAACATGGCGCATCAGGCGATCGGGCTGGAGCCGCGTATCGGTGCCATGCTGCCCTGCAATGTCATCCTGCGCCAAGTCGAGGGAGGCACGGAAGTCAGCGCCATCGACCCAGTGGCCTCGATGGCTGCGGTCGACAATGGCGCGTTGCACGACGTGGCCGGGCAGGTCCGCGAAATGCTGCGTACGGCGATTGACGCGGCCTGAGGAGGTGCAACCAATGAGAATTGACCGTCGACATGCGATGGTGCTTCTGGCGGCGTTTCCAACGCAAATGATGGCGACATCAGCACTGGGCCAAAGCCGGGATATCTGGACGGCGACCGATGCTTTCGATGCCCTGTTGCAGGACCGGATCAGGCTTCTTGATATCCGCTCCACCGAAGAGTGGCAGGAAACTGGTGTCGGCGAGATGGCCTGGCCGGTCAGCCTGCATGATGAAAGATTCCCGGAACGTTTGTTCAAGGCGCGTGATCTGGCGAATGGTCGACCCGTGGCGCTGATCTGCGCAACCGGAGGGCGGACCGGCTCGGTGATGAGCAGCCTCCGGAAATCTGGATACAAAAGCTTCATCGATGTTTCCGAAGGCATGCTTGGATCTCGGGTTGGGCCCGGCTGGATAAAGGCTGGTCTGCCGGTTGTCAGCGCCCGGGATGCCATCGCTGGCCTGCCCGAGGCACTCAAACTGTAGAGGGAAGGATGACCCTTATGAAACGCCGAACCTTCCTTGGTGGATTTGCGGCAAGCGCTTTGGTCTCTGGCACAGCGTCCTTGTCATGGTCTCAAACTGCTGCCAAGCGTCTTTCAATGCCACCACTCATCGACGCGACGAAGTCCCACCGGGTGCGACTTGAGGCGCAAAAGGGGCGGAGCACATTTTCAGGTCCGTCCCCTGCTGACACGTGGGGCTTCAACCAACCGTTTCTGGGCCCAACTCTTCGAATGAAGACTGGCCAAACCACCCAGACCGAGGTCAGAAACTCCCTTGATGAACCGATTTCGGTACATTGGCACGGCTTGCTTATCCCCGGCGAGGTCGACGGGGGGCCGCATCAGCCGATCGCACCGGGCGCGACATGGCAGCCGGAATTGCCCCTGAGCCAACGGTCGGCAACCGCTTGGTATCATTCTCATGTTCACGGCGCGACCGCGCGGCAAGTGCAAATGGGTTTGGCCGGTGTGCTTCAGATTGATGATGGCCAAGATGATGCGCGCGGGCTGCCATCGGACTATGGTGTTGATGACCTGACCTTAGTTTTGCAGGACCGCCGTTTTACCCGTCGAGGTCAAATTGACCTGTCGCTGTCCATGCCGGACCGCATGATGGGGTATCTTGGCGACACGATTCTGGTGAACGGTCAAGTCGGCGCTGCCGCTGTCGTGCCCAAAGGAATGGTGCGCCTGAGGCTGCTCAACGGATCAAATGCGCGCATCTACACGCTCGCGCTTTCGGACAAACGCCCGCTTCAACTTGTGGCCACAGACAGTGGTTTTTTGGATCAACCGATCAGCCTGAAGACACTGCGCCTATCGCCTGGCGAGCGCGCCGAAGTGCTTGTGGATTTCTCGAATGGGCGCGATGTAACCCTTACCTCCGATCACAATCCCAACACTGGCATGATGGGTGGTATGATGGGAGGCCGACGCCAGCAAACCGGGCGTTTTTCTGTTCTTCCGTTTGCCGTTGACCCGACCCTTCGGGCAAGGATCAAACGCTTGCCATCTGACCTGGGTGGCAGCCGTCCAAACGGAGATGCAACAAGCGCGACCTGGAGGCGCTTGTCTCTGGATATGCCTATGGGCATGGGGATGATGTTTGGTCGCGATGACAGGCGGTTTTCAATCAACGGCGATGCATATGACATGGGAAAAATCAACTTCCATGTAGCTAGGGGTGCCGTCGAGCGTTGGACGGTAAGTGCGGATATGATGATGCACCCCTTCCATGTGCATGGCGTCAAGTTTCAGGTCTTGTCCGAGAATGGCCGAGCGCCTCAACGGCACAATACGGGTTGGAAAGACACCGTGCTGATCGACGGGTCCGTCGATCTTTTGATCCGGTTCGACCAGCCGGCCCCACCCAATGCGCCCTTCATGTACCACTGCCACATCCTCGAACATGAGGATGGCGGCATGATGGGACAGTTCACAGTTGGCTGATCCGCCCAGACTTGAGGGGCTGGGTCGGCCCGAATGCAGGAAGCCCAAGATGCCGGAGAGGAGTAGGATCAGAACAGCTTTTGGCACCGCAGCACTGCTCAGCGCTCTGGCCCTCTTTTTCCTTTGGGCGTGGTTGTCGCCGGAGTGGGTGCAGTTCAGCGGAGAAGACGTTGCAAGCTGGGTTGAGACACTTGGCATCTTCGGCCCCTTCGCGATTGTCGCGATGATGTGCATTGCAGTGGTGGCAAGCCCTATCCCAAGTGCGCCGATTGCTTTGGCCGCCGGGGCCGCCTTCGGGCAAGTCGCAGGTACGCTCTATGTGGCGGTTGGGGCTGAACTTGGTGCACTCATTGCCTTTTTGATTGCGCGCCTTCTGGGCAGACAGGCCGTTGAAAGGATTCTCGGGCCAGGCGTTGATGCAGGTCTTCTTGGCTCGCAGAATGCTCTAACGCTTGTGGTTTTCACCAGCCGCCTTCTGCCTTTCGTGTCTTTTGACGTCATGAGCTATGCCGCTGGTCTGAGCCGCTTGCATTTGTGGCGGTTTCTTTTGGCAACACTGGCCGGAATTCTGCCGGCAAGCTTTGTCCTGGCCTACCTGGGGAGTGAGGCCATGTCGGGTCAACTGGATGCATCTGCTTGGGTAGCCATTAGCCTCGGACTAATGACCGCTGCCCCAATTCTTGTGTTGGCGCTGAGACACAAGCCGGGCGCCGTGTCCAAAACTCACAAATCGAAAGCAACAAAATGACCCTAGCCGCCCTGCCCTTTCCGGAGATTTCACCTGAAATCTTTTCGATTGAAATCGGGACGATGACCTTTGCCCTGCGGTGGTATGCGCTTGCATACATCGCAGGATTGCTTCTCGGGTGGCGACTTTGCCTGCGTTTGATCCGCCAAGTTGCGCATTGGCCGGATCAAACACCGCCGTTAACAGCGCAACAGCTGGAACAACTGCTGAACTGGATCGTGCTCGGCGTCATTTTAGGTGGCCGGCTTGGGTTTGTGCTGTTCTATCAGCCTGAGCACTACCTTACTCGGCCCTTGGATGTTCTCAAAATATGGCAAGGCGGTATGTCCTTCCATGGCGGGTTCTTGGGTGTGTCCGTTGCTGTTCTGGTTTTCGCGTGGCGCAATCGGTTGAGCGTGTTTGGCATAGCTGACCTCCTGGCAATCTCGGCCCCGATTGGCCTGTTTCTGGGTCGACTTGCAAATTTCATCAACGCTGAGCTGTGGGGGCGACCGACATCCCTTCCATGGGGCGTGGTCTTCCCAGGTGAAGCTGCCCAGTTCTGCCCAGGTGTTGTCGGGCTCTGCGCGCGCCACCCATCTCAGGTGTATGAAGCCGTACTGGAAGGGTTGGTGCTCGGTGCTCTGCTGCTGACCCTCGGCTTGCGGTACGCATGGCTGCGGAGCCCCGGAGCCCTGACCGGTGTCTTTCTTGCAGGTTATGGACTGGCTCGTTTTCTTGTCGAGTTTGTCCGGCAGCCCGACCTGCAATTCGTGACGGACGCCAACCCGATCGGTCATGTGCTGCATTTTGGCATTGGGGGTTTGACCATGGGTCAACTGCTTTCCGCACCCATGATTGTTGTCGGCATGGCCCTGATCTGGCGGACACGCAATGGGCGCCAAAGTCGAACCGCAGAAAAACATGCTGAAATGGGTTGAGCCTGTCCCCAGGGGAACCCTCACGCTTGGTGCAAAGATTGGAGAAAAAACATGTCTGAAAAGAACCATGATCACCACCCTGCCCCGGCTCACCATGATGGGGTACCCGATGTGAAAAGCATGGCTGTCGATCCAGTTTGCGGCATGAGTGTTGAGGTGACACGAGAGACACTCTCCATGAATTCTGAAGGAGAGACCTACCATTTCTGTTCGAAGCGCTGCCTGACCCAGTTCAAGACCGATCCTTTGCTTTACGCGTGGAGCGGTGGAGCGGATGGTGCGATGCATGAAGGGGCTCCCCTGCCCTCGCCCAAAGATGTTGCGCCGGGAACGCAATGGACGTGTCCTATGCATCCGGAAATCATTCAAAGTGAACCCGGAGCCTGTCCGATTTGCGGCATGGCGCTTGAACCCGTCATTCCACCCGACGAACAAGGCGCAGAGCTGACGGATTTCACCCGTCGCATGTGGGTCAGCTCGGTCGCGGCCGTGCCGTTGGTTGTGCTCACGATGGGAGAGCTTGTGGGGCTTCCGGTGCGCGATTGGATTGGCCACCGTGTGGCAACCTATGTCGAATTTCTACTTGCCACCCCGATCATCCTTTGGGCGGCACGGCCATTTTTCGAGCGTGGGTTGGACTCAATCCGTAACCGATCACCGAACATGTGGACCTTGATCGCGCTTGGCGTAGGAGCAGCCTATGCCTACTCGCTATTCGCGACATTTCTGCCTGGGGTTTTCCCGGAGCAATACCGATCGGGAGGTGGCGTCGGCACGTATTTCGAGGCTGCGGTCGTGATCGTGGCACTTGTGTTCGTTGGTCAGGTTTTGGAGTTGCGAGCGAGAGAGCGCACAGGGGACGCGATACGTGCTCTACTCGATCTAGCTCCCAAAATGGCTCGGCGGATCGGATCTGATGGTGTCGAACAGGATGTGCCGCTAGAGCACGTGGTGGTCGGGGATCTGCTTCGCGTGCGACCAGGAGACAGCGTTCCAGTGGATGCGATGGTGATCGAAGGTCTTTCTTCAATCGATGAGAGCATGATCACCGGCGAACCCGTTCCCGTGGAAAAATCCAATGGAGATCGTGTAACGGGCGGAACTATAAACAAAAATGGTTCACTGGTGGTGCGAGCTACCCAAGTCGGGGCGGATACCGTCTTGTCGCAAATCGTCGAGATGGTTGCAGGAGCTCGTCGTTCACGAGCACCAATCCAGGGGCTCGCGGATCGTGTCTCGTCGGTGTTTGTCCCGACCGTTGTGGTTGTCGCCGTTGTGGCGTTCATGACTTGGTTGCTTATTGGTCCCGATCCTGCTTTGGCCTTTGCAATCGCATCTGCAGTATCTGTGTTGATCATCGCCTGCCCCTGCGCTCTTGGCCTAGCAACGCCGATCTCGATTACCACGGCTGCGGGGCGTGGTGCTCAGGCTGGCGTTCTGATCAAGGACGCCGAGGCGCTGGAGCGAATGGCCCGGGTTGACACGATCATCGTGGATAAGACAGGCACTCTGACGCACGGGAAGCCTGAACTAACCAACGCTGTAGCGTTTTCAAGTTTTGTAAGTGATGATGTTCTAAGGTTTGCTGCAGCCCTTGAACTGGGATCCGAACACCCACTGGCAGAGGCAATCGTAGAAGGTGCGCGAGGGCGCAGACTCGAGCTGCCAAAAGCGGATCATTTTGAAGCCATGACTGGGAAAGGGGTCCAAGGGGCGGTCGAAGGCCGGCAGGTTGCGCTCGGCAACACCGCGATGATGGAGCTTCTGAACATCGACACAGCTGAGATTGAGGGTTCCATGGATGCTCTTCGGGTTGAGGGCAAAACGGCGATGTTCGTGGCTCTGGATGGCGCTCTTGCAGGAGTTGTCGCGGTCGCCGACCCAATCAAGCCGACAACGGCGGGAGCTATTCGCGATTTGCACGACCTTGGCCTCAGGGTAATCATGGCGACCGGCGATAACCAGCGTACGGCTGAAGCCGTCGCCAGGACACTTGGAATTGACGAAGTCCGTGCCGACGTGTTGCCAGAAGACAAGAAGGCGCTTGTTGAAGAATTGCAGGCCACAGGCCGTCGAGTGGCCATGGCTGGCGATGGCGTCAACGACGCCCCTGCCCTGGCGTCTGCTGATGTTGGGATCGCGATGGGCACAGGTGCGGATGTCGCCGTTGAAAGTGCTGGAATAACCCTTCTCGGGGGCGATCTGGTGGGGATTGTTCGGGCACGCAAGTTGGCCAAAGCAACCCTGCGCAATATCAAGCAAAATCTGTTCTTCGCATTTGCCTACAACGCCGCAGGCGTCCCGGTCGCCGCGGGTGTGCTCTATCCGATACTTGGGCTGTTGCTTTCGCCAATGATTGCAGCTGCCGCAATGAGCCTGTCGTCGGTTTCAGTGATCTCTAACGCGTTGCGTTTGCGACGCGTCAGACTCTAAACTTGGAAACGGGGGCAACAAGGCTTCACGCATTCGCTTAGCTGATGATCAGGTGTTGATCGTTTGCCGTTTCATTCTCTTGTGCGGGCCGGGTCTGGTGACTGCACAGATATAGACGATGTTTAGTGCCAATGCGCGTGGACTAATTGTCCTATCGTATTTTGCGCTCTTGCGCAAACGTCAAACAAGAATCGAATGCGCAACGGGTCGCATGGGAGCACTGCCGTTGTATTCTTTTGCTCGGCCAGGCCCCCTGCCCTCTCCGAAAATGTAGGACATACGCAAAGCAGAATAAGGTGTTGTGTCTTTAGCTGCAGAGCGGGCAAAAGCTGTGTTCGAGCAGTGCGTCTCGACATCGCTTCCCCTGGATTGTGACAAGCTCCTACCCGTTTTGCTTCGCACTTGTCCCTCTTTTAAGGCTGCGTGTCCGGGTTTTAATCCGGAACATGCCGTATGTATTTTGGGGATTGGGCAGAGTGGCCACGTTTGGATATGGTCCTGCCGAAGAAAAGAGTTGGGGCAATTGGACTTGCGCTGTTAACAGCTGTTAACTCGAAAGGTTGAGGCTTCCCTAGTGGCGCGGCCGCTCAGAAACACAATTTGTGGATAAAAACCTTGACTTAGCATGGTGAATCACTGCCTTTAGAGTCAAGTTGCGCAAATAAGCGCGTTCGAGCAGAGAAATTGCAACTATGTTCCAGACGGCACCCATCGAAGCAGCGTCTCAATCTGAGCTTACAAGCCAGATGGCCGCGCGTCTACACACCGCGCTTACCACGCATCTTCAGCAAGCTTATGCGCCCGACCAGCGTAAGAATTTGAGACTATTCAGCGCAACAGAGACCGCTGAACTTCTCGGCGTGACGGGTCAGTTCCTGCGAAAATGCCACAGCGAAGGGTCCCTGCCCGAGCCAGAGGTCATCAAGAACGGGCGTCGGTTCTATACCGGTGAGGAAATCCTGCAAGCCCGTCACCTGTTGGAGGCAAGCTCGCGCACACCCGGGAAGTATCTTCCAGGCCGCCGTGAGGGCGACAAGCTCCAAGTCATCCAGTTGATGAACTTCAAAGGTGGCTCGGCCAAGTCCACTTCTGCCATCCATCTTTGCCACTACCTCGCCTTAAGTGGGTATCGGGTCCTGGCGATTGACCTGGACCCGCAGGGAAGTCTCACCGGCTTTTGTGGAATCCAGACGGAATTGGAGTTCGAGGGCGCTTCGATTTACGACGCGCTCCGCTACGAAGACCCGGTGCCCTTGTCTGAGGCCATCGTGGAAACCTATTTCCCAGGTCTTCACCTTGCGCCCGCGCGCCTTGTGTTGAGCGAGTTCGAAACCGAGACCGCCGTCAACGCGGGTCGTGGCGTAGCCTTCTTCGAAAAGCTCAGCCAGGCGATCGGGTCGGTTGAGAGCGATTATGATGTGGTGGTTATCGACAGCCCACCGGCCCTCGGGTTTCTGACACTGACCGGCCTCTATGCGGCAACTTCGGTCATCGTGCCGATGACGCCGAGCATGCTCGACCTGGCCTCAACACAACAGTTCGTGGAGATGACCTCCGCCTATCTCGGAGTGATCGAGGATACGGGAGTCAAGCTGGATCATGACTTTTTCTCTTTCCTCATCACGCGTGATGATCCGAGCGATATTCCAAGCCAGCAGATCGTGAGCTTGATGCGGGCCCTGTTTCAGGACCGCGTCGTGGCGGCCACGAGCTTGCGAAGCACGGCGATTGGTGACGCGTCCATGCTGAAGATGTCGATCTACGAGGTTTCGCGATCTGAGATGACGCGGTCGACCTATGATCGCGCCAAGACCAGTATGGATGCGGTTGGTGCGGAAGTGGCGACAATGGTCCAGCAGGCTTGGGGGCGTTAATCATGGCAATGGGGAAAAACAAAACCGGGATCATGGCCGCCATTACAGCGGCGACAGAGGCACCGAAAGACGGTGGTTCTGATCGAGCGCATCGGACCTTGCCCAAAGGGACTATTGGGTCTGTTCGTGCGGGGCTTGGCGGCATCCAGGATATCGATACCAAACTCATCCTGGCCTGGGGCCCCAAGGACCGGCTAGATATCGAGTTAACAGCTGTTAACAGCGCCGAGCCGAATGAATCGATCCAGGATCTCGCCTCCAGTATTGCCGAGGCCGGTCAGCAAGTGCCCGTGCTCCTACGCCCATCCAAGGAGCGCGATGGGCATTTCGAGGTGATCTACGGCCAGCGACGGATACTTGCATGTCGGCATCTTGGCATCCCGGTGCGTGCTCTTATCCGTACGCTCGATGATACAGATGCCCTGTTAGCAAAGGGGCTTGAGAATGCCGGGCGTGCCGAACTGAGCTACTACGAGCGTGTTCGTTTTGCGCAAGCAATCCTAGAGCAAGGTTACTCCCGAGCGGAGGTTTGCCAGGCCCTGGCGATCAGCAAGAACACCCTGTCGCAGCTTGAGCGCATCAATCGCCTGGTTCCCATTGCCGTCGGTGAAGCGATCGGCGCCGCGCCGGGGGCAGGGCGCCCGAAATGGACGACCCTCGCGACGGCGTTTGAAAAAGAGCAGCTGACGGAAAGTGCCGCTCTTGGGGTTTTGGGTCGATCAGGTGAGTTGGAATCTGATGGTCGGTTGGAGCTCGTGCTCAAAGAGATCGGCAAGCGTGGCAAACAAGAGCGCTCTGTTGAGGAACGCTCGCCACTTCCTGGTGTGCAGATCAAGAGTGGAAAGTCCGGACTCTCGGTGACCGTCAGGAGGGCAGGGGACAACACAAAATTCGCAAACTGGCTGGACCAAAACCTGGACCAGCTCATTCAGGATTCCTTCGAGCGGTTTCAATCAGAAAACCACGAAGGATAGCGGCGGTTAACAACTGTTAACCGTCAGAGTGGAGGCAACGAGCAGAAAGGAGGACGGCACAAAAAGAAACCCTCGAAACCGAAGTCCCGAGGGCTGCTGCGCACAAGGCGCGATTTGTTTTGACACCACAATCTTAGCAGCCCGCGAATCGCTAAACAACGAAAAACGTCTTTGGGCGAACAGGTTTTCTGTGCCTGCTTAGCAAAATGAAGAAATTTAATGATGCTCCGCATGGAGCGACTGGGACAGTCATGCCTCAGAACGGTGGAGGTATGACCAAAATCAACCAACCTACGGGATGGCGTAAAGCGACAGCCGGACTCGCTGTCGCTGAGCAGCATGCGCAAGCCGGTGAACAGGCCGCCGTTCCCAAAACCCAAGCATTTGTAGCGGTGAAGCGCGTCGGCGCTCACATCGGACTCAAAGCCGGTGATGTACTGCTTCTCGATACGCTTGGGGCCTTCACACAGGCCCAGGACTGGGAGGAGGGGCAGCGTCCGATCGTTTGGGCGTCAAACGCCTACCTGATGGAGCAGACGGGCTTCTCGCTCTCCGCGCTTAAGCGCCATGCACGGCGCCTGGCTGAAATCGGCGTGATCTCCTTCAAGGATAGCCCCAATGGCAAGCGGTGGGGCCACAGGGACGCTGACGGGCGCATCATCGAGGCCTATGGCTTCGATCTGTCGCCGCTGTCAGCGCGTGTCGAGGAGTTCGAGCATCTTCAGGCCGAATTGCAGGCCGAGCGTGAGCTCTGCCAGCGCCTCAAGCGGCAAATCACCGTTGCGCGCCGAATGATCCGCGCCCGGATCGAAGCGGCGTCTCACGCGGCGCTGAGAGGCCCCTGGGAGCATCTTTCAGGGATGTTTGAGGACCTTCTGGACCGTCTTCCGCGCCGGAACACCGCCTCTGAGACGCTTGAGCGGCTCCTGACATGGTTCAGAGAGCTGCAGGCCCGCGTCGAGGCGACCTATCTCAAGGCGGTTCGGGCGGATGAGGTTGTGGAGAACACCGCCAAAACCACCGAACAAGTCAGTGAAAAGACTCAAGAAATGAACCCCAGGGAGGTCAATTCTGAACCTCATATACTAATTACAACCCAACTTAATCCTGTAACCTGTAATCGCTCAGAATCTGAGCAAGCGGCGGGCGTGGTGCCCAATGCGCCACCCGAAGAGCAAGTGGATAGGGAGTTGGAAGATTGGGTTGCGGAAACGCGCAAGAAACGCGGAGTAGCGCTTGATTTGCCGACTGTGATGCAGGCATGTCCTGAATTCGCGTCCTGGGCGCGCAATATGGGCGGGTATCTGAAGGATTGGGGCGATTTGCACCGGGTTGCCGGGCAGTTGAGGCCGATGATTGGTGTCTCGGAACACGCCTGGAACCTCGCACAGGACCGTCTTGGGCCTCAAATCGCGACAGCGGCGCTGGTTCTGACCTTCGACAAGCATTGCGCGGGAGAAGTGGCATCTCCTGGCGGCTATCTCCGCGGTATTGTCCAGAAAGCTGGGGCAGGGGAGTTGCATCTCGAGCGCAGCTTCTACGGCAGGCTCATTGGGCAGGCGGCGTGAAAAGGTTGATTGAACGCAGGTGCTGACAACATGTATACCCACTGCTCGTTCGCCTGTGATGTGTTGGACTGCAATTAACTTGCCGGCCTTTTGGTTGGTTTCGGGTTCGAAACGGCGTAGCATTCACATACGCGATAGCCGGTCTTCGTCATCCACGATGTCGAGAACGCATCCAGTGCCACGCCATCGCCACAGGACGATATTGAAGTCGGTTGTGGATGCGCCTTTCGCAAAGCTTCGGATCAGGAGGCCGGCAAAGCCGTCAGCGATGAGATCCCTTGCGAAGTCTTGCGTCGGAACCTGGCTCCCCTCGAGCAATTTTGTGCGCCAGCCCGGTTCTGCGAGCGTGTGTTCCGACATGCCGCGCTGTTGAAGCTCACGTGCAGCGCGGGTATCGAAAATCGGACCCAGCTCGGCATGGTAGGAAACCAGGATTGTAGGTTGCAGGCTGCCCACCTGGTTAGCTTCACGCAGGGCGCCGGCCGGGTCGAGGGCTGTGTATAGGGCAGGTGTGCCCTTTGCATTGAAGCGGCCGCCAAAAAGCTCCGCGCCATGGCCCGACAGTGGCGCGCGCGCATAGACCGGGTTCAAGGCACGGTAGAGAGGCCCTGCATAGCGACCATTGTTTAGCGGCATCAGGCAAAGACACCCGCGTCAACGGCGTCGATGTATTCGAGGACCTGTTGCGCCTTGCCTTCCTGCACGAGCTGCATCGCGGTCCGCCCATCAAAACCGGGCAGGGGTTCGGACCGATACCACGCATAGGCGATCAATTCCGAGCCAAAGCGCGGCTCCACCTTGTTGAGCACTTCGACCAGTTCACGCAAACGCCGCTGTGTCTTGTCCGAGTTGATCCGGGTGCGACGCTGCAGGGCGTCTTTGCCGAGGCCCACCGTCATGGCGATCTCTTCGGCTGACGTGCGAAGGGCAGCCGCAATCTTACGCGGTTCGAATTGCCCGTTTTCAGCGAAGCTCGTGATGTGCATGGTGTGGCCTTTATCGGTAATTATTACGGTATATGGTGTTAATTTCGCCGAATAGCAAGCTCCCTGAGGGTAAGCGCCCGGTGTTTCTAGGGCTGTTCCCGTGAAAGTGGTGACCGAACCCTTGAACAATCGGAAGCTTCGGGTTCGGCACTCTGGCCGGGCGTCAATACATGGTGGCCGCTGGCGATGCCTGCGCCGCTGTATGGAAAGTGAAAGTTCCCTTCGGGTTTTGTGACCAACGGATGAGGGGTCTTGAGGGTTCCTCTGTCGGGTCCGGGTCGGTTTCCGGTCTGTCTTTCCTGCATTGAGGTATTCCCATGCAAACAGGTGTCTTGCGCGTGCTGCGCGCGACCGCTGCCTCTTGGTGGCGGCACAAGGAGTTGCGCCGAACCGGCCAAGTGGTGCTGGCCCGGCAACTTGAACGAAAGTCCATTCTCCGCAATTTGGCTCATCTCAGGCTGGCGGCCAGCTTCCCGAACGCCCATGTTATCTGCGGCGAGGGTGGTACATTCATTCATCTTGGTTGGACCACCGTGTCGACCTTGGCCCCGATCGAGTGTTTTCCCCTGGCCGCACTCGCAGTCGCGCGCGGGACACCCTTCATCGATATTCGGGGCATCACCGACGTCGTCGAATTTGCGAACTTACCGCGCGTGACGCGGGATGGATCGGTCGATCCGAAGCCATTGGGGCCTGGCAGCTACGTTTCGCTGACCACTTATCTTGGTCTCGTCGAACAGCTCGGTGCGACGATCACCAACGATCCGTGTGAACACCACGCGTCCTGATCACCAATTCCCATCATCAACTTTCGAAAGGAGGCCAGCCATGGCCCGTTCCCGCACGTCCAAATTCGACGCCTCCGAGGCGATCACCAATGAAATCATCCGCATCATCGAGCGCGGTGTTCTGCCGTGGCGCAAGCCTTGGACCGCAGGTGGCAGCACACGGCCGCTGCGCGTGGGCGGCGAGGCCTACCAGGGCGTCAACAATTTCCTGCTGACCATGCGCACTGTGATGGCGGGCTACAGTTCGCCCTTCTGGATGACCATCCCGCAGGCCAATGCCCTGGACGCTAGAATCCGCAAAGGCGAGAAGTCCTCCGTGGTGGTCTTCTACGGTCAGAGCCGAAAACAGGGCGAGGTTTCGGAAGAGGGTGATGACGGCAAAAACGACAAGCCTCGTGTCTTCCGCTTCCAGAAATCCTATCGCGTGTTCAATGCGTGCCAGATCGAGGGACTGCCGGATCATTTCCATCCCGATCCGAATCCGGCGCCGGCGTATCCCGCCGTGGAGCCCATCCCGCATATGCAGGACTTTTTCGACGCCATCGACATCACCACGGTGTTCACGGGCGAAAAGGCCTACTACCTGCCTCCGGTTGACAAGGTCTATATGCCGCCAATTGCGCGGTTCCAGGACCCCAGGAATTTCTACGGGGTTTGGGCGCACGAGCTTGCCCATGCTTCAAAGGCTCCGCATCGGTTGAACCGCGACTATGGCCTCTCACGCTTCGGCAATACGGCCTATGCCCGCGAAGAGATCGTGGCCGAGCTTACATCGGTGTTTCTGGGGCAGGAGCTTGGCTTCACAGCGCATACGCTCGAGCTGAATGCAGCCTACCTCTACAACTGGCTGCGCGTGCTCCGTTCGGACAAAAACGCGATCTTCAAACACGCCGCCGATGCGCAGCGTGCTTGCGATTACCTGATCGCGCGGTCGGAGGCGGGCAGGGCAGGGGAGACCGATCAGGCCGCATGAGGTGGCCTGTGTCGGTCGGTAAAGAAAAAGGGGACTTTGGGAAGGGTGTTTCAAACTTCTCAGAGGACAATCTCATGACCACCTCCGCACAGCCGCAAACAGACCGCCCAAATCCGGCTGTTATCGCCGCCCAGAACGATGCCTTCCGTAGGTTCGCCTGTCTCGGTATCAAGCCAGATCAACCCATTCAGGGTCGTCTGGTTGTGACCCAATCCATGATGGAAGCCGGAGACGGGTTCGTGAATGCCGCCGTGCAGGCTGTCGGAGCCTTTGACACCTTCGAGCCCGAGAATGACCCTGAAGGCTGGCATGACTTCGGAGCGGTCGAAATCCAGGGCGAGACCGTGTTCTGGAAGGTCGATCTCTACGAAGCTGATACCGATTTCCGCTACGGTGCGGAAGCGCCGGACGATCTCGAGACGACCATGCGCGTGCTGACCATCATGATGGCGCGTGATTGGTAAAAGGGCAGGGCGCTCTTGCCACCATCTGACTCTGGCGGGCCCGCTGATCCCAAAAGGCAAAGCGGGCCTTTTTTCTTTTTTGATCCCCAGCCCTGGGGATTGGCCGGTTTGTCGAACTCACCGGCCGACACATCATCCCGAAAGGACATCCCATGACTGCAAGTTTCAAACCCGTTTCCATCGCCATCGGTGATCTGGTTGCCCATCCCGCCAATGTGCGGAGCAATTCCCCTGAGACCTATGACCCCGAGAACATCGCCCATCTCAAGGCCAGCATCGCCGTGCTGGGCCTGCTCCAGCCACTGCTGGTCCAGAAGATTGACGGCAAATACGGCGTTCTTGCCGGTGGCCGGCGTCATGCGGCGCTGACGGAGCTCGTCGTCGACAAATCCGCCAAAGGCTTCACCACTAAGACTAAGATCGACTGTCGCCTGGTTCCGGAGGTTTGCGATGTGACCACCGCTCTATCGCTCGCCGAGAACATCACTCAGGCCCCGATGGGCGCCATCGACGAGTTCGAAGCCTTCGCGCGGATGATGGAGGTTGACGGCCAGACGCCCGAGACCATCGCCAAGACCTTCGGCACCACGATCGCGGCCGTGAAAGGCCGCCTGCGTTACGGTCTGATCCATCCCGACATTCGTGCGGCGGCACGGGCCAAGTCGATCACGCTCGATACGATGAAGGCCTTTGCCGAGCATCCCAGCCAGGAGGTGCAGCGCGAGGTTTTTGAGGCGCTCACCAAGGAAGACAGCTACCTGCAGGCCTATACAGTGCGACAGGCGCTCAAATCCCGCGGTGTGCAGGTCAGCGACGATATCGGCGCCTTCGTGCGGGAAGACTACAAGGCACGGGGCGGCCCGATCGCTGCGGATCTGCTGGAGGAGCATTCGGTGCTTGAGGACGCGGCGCTGGTCGAGACGATCCTGCTCGAAAAGCTCAATGTCGCCGCCGAGGAGGCCCGCGCTGACATGGGCTTTGCCTGGGCCGACGCTTTGATCCGCTATGATTTTGCGGCGATGTCGGACTATGGCCGCGTCTATCCGAGCCCGATGGAACCCGACAAGAAGGGTCAGAAGCGTCTGGACGCTATCACCGCCGAGCTTGAGAAGCTCGAACGCGAGATGGAGGACGAGAATCTCGATCCCGACGCCCATGACGCGCTCTACGATCGGGTTGACGCCTTGGAAGCCGAGGCACGGGACCTGCAGGAGGCCTATAGCGCGGATGATCTCGGGCGCTCCGGTGTGATCGCCTGTTGGTCCAACGGGCAGGTGTCATTGCATGTCGGTCTCGTGCGCCCCGAGGACAGGCCGGATGCGGCGAAAGGCGAGGCAGGTAGCGCTACTGGCAAGACCGATGCCACCGGGTCCGACGAGATTACCTATCCGGCCTCGCTGACCGAGGATCTCAAGACCGAACGGGCCATGGCCCTTGGCGCCGCCATGGCGATGCATCCCGAGGCCACACTCGATCTGACGCTCTTCAAGCTGGTCACCGACGTGCTCACCAGCGGCATGGGCGTTACTCAGGCCATCGGTCTCAATGCTAGCACGGCGTATCGCAACCATGCCAAGATGGACGAGATCGATGACACCTCGCTGGAACAGGTCGCCGAGGTCCATGACACGCTTGATCTGTCTTGGGCGGACGAGACCCGCGCGCCGGCCGATCAGTTTGCCGCCTTCCGTGCACTCGATGAGACTGAGAAGGTCAAGCTCGTCGCCTATGCGACGGCCGCAACCACGCAATCCTGCTTCGCGCGGGATCGCCAGCGTGACAGCCTGATGTACGACTTCGAGATCGAGGTCATGCCGGACATCCGCGCCCATTGGACGCCGAACGCGGCGCTCTTCAATCGCTTCAAAAAGGCCTGGCTCCTGAAAATCCTCGGCGAGGAACTGGGGCTCTCGCAGGAGGCGGAGACACTGGCCTCGTCGACCAAGAAAGAGGTTGTGGCCTTCTGTGACAAGCTCTTTGCCGAGCCCTTCGCCACGCTCACGGACGCGCAGAGAGCAGCGGTTGCGGCCTGGTGCCCGCCCATGATGCAGACGGCTGGCGTGCCCTTCGAGGAAGCGTCTGCGGTGGAGACTGTAGCGCCTGAATGTGACGTCGCGAAAGCGGCCTGAGCAATCAATTGACCCGCGCGAGGTCCATTCCTTGCGCGGGTCGAAACTCCCACACCCAACGGAAAGGCACTCCAATGGCAATTCTCAAGTTCTCTGCGTCCTCGGTCGCGGCGCAAATCGCCCACGCACGGTCCTGCAAGACCTTCCTGCCCAACTGGAACGGGCCTATTGACCGGCCCGCCCTGATCCTCATTGTCGGCAATGGCGTGCATCTGCGCTCCAACGGCATCGACGGCACGACCACCCGCATCGTGACGACCGAGCAAGCCGATCCCTCCTTCGCCTTCGCCGATGGCATGAACCCGTTTCGGGACACCGATTGGATGGCTCAGCGCCGCATGGCGTTCCGAGACCTGACCGGCCAGTTCTACACCGAAATCCTGGACGATGTGCAGGTGCTCATCGACCGGCGGCAGGGAGTGATCCGTCTGGCGACCGATGGCCACAGCATCCGCGTCTTCGTGCGTCGTGCCTCGGACTATCTCATCGGCGGGACCTATGAGGTGCCCTCCGGTCTCGGGGGCACGTTCCGGGTCATCCTCAAGGATGCCTGCGACACCTTCGCGATCGTTCAAAACTGCGGCAACTGTGAGGATTTCGACGAGATGCTGCCTTACCGCGTTCCGCTCGATGCGCTTATTGAGATCGATGACCGGAGGGCGGCGTAGTGGGTTGGCTCTTCTACTCCGACCGTCGCATCAAATCCTATGGGGATGAGAAAACGGAAATCGCCCGGCTCTGTACCTTCGAGACCGTCACGCGCAAGACCACACTGATCAAAGCCAGCAAAGTCGGCTCGACATGGTATGTAGCGGTGAGAGTTACGAACCTTGATAGCTCACCGGTCGAGGACAGGACCTATGTCACCGACGCGGATGGTTCGATCACCTTCGGCGCCGTGTTCCTCACCCGATACGATGACGGCTGCTGGGGCTACAAGGACATGGAGGAAAGCGCGGGCCCCGTGGAATCCCGAGCACCGATCAGCCTGCTGGCCTTGCTGTCAGAACTGAAGGATCCCGACAGCTACGCCCACGCCTGGCGCCAGTGCTGCCGGAACTGGGCCGCGATCCCGAACTATGAGGAGGGCGACAGGATCAAGCTCGCGGCACCGGTAACGCTGAGCGATGGCAGCACATGTCAGATCGTTACAGCGACCCACTACAGGCGGGGGCGTCAAAAGCGTCGTTGCTATCGTATCGAAGAAACCGGTGGTCTTGTGCGGCTTTCAAAGGCATCGCTTGCTGGGGCGGAGCTGCTCTGTTCCGCGAAGAGTGAGGCCAGTCCGGTTTTGGCTGAGTTTCTGGCGGGTCAGGGGGAATGAACGGACCTTCACTGCGTAGCACACGAATGGCCGGAGCGCGGGACTAAGGGCGAATTCGCTGCGGTTGCGCAAATGACTGCTATTGGCAGTTGGTCAGAAGCGGTGGTTTTCACGGATTGCATAACCTTAAGAGTTTTGACTCATGAGTGCATCAAGCATCGGGCAATCGCGTTGCCCCTTTGCACAGTTGGCAACCAGTTCGACCAGGGCGCTCTCCAGTTGCCGAAGCTCGACCAACTTGGCCTGTACATCGGTGAGATGCTTGCGCCCCAATTGCTCCACTGTCTCGCAGGCTCCTGCAGGTTCATCAGACAAGCTGCGAAGCGCGACCGCGTCATGGATCGAAAACCCGAGGTCGCGGCAACGCTTGATAAATCTGAGCTCGGATATCTCTGCTTTTGAGTAAGTCCGCCGTCCTGATGCCGTCCTTCCTGCCTTCGATATAATCCCTTCACGTTCGTAGTAGCGGATCGTCTCAATCGAAACGCCACTCAGGCGGGATGCCTCGCCAATCGCGACCATGTGATCATTCCCCACTTGCTTCTGTAGTGCCTACAGGATGCATGAATCGCGCATGAAGTCGAATACTGAAACGATTCAAGACAACGCCAAAGACCCACCCCGCCTGCTAATTGGTGGAGCGGGGTTACTCGCTTTGCTGAGCGCGTCGTGCTGTGTTCTACCCATCGGCTTGTCCATTATCGGCCTCGGCGGGACTTGGCTCACAATGCTTGGTCCCTTTGTCGCTTACCGCATCGAAATCCTAGTGGTCGTTGGTCTGGTGTTGGCTTGGGGATGGTTCCGTCTGAGGAAACGTTGGGGTTGCGCCAGTTGCAAGCGCTCTACTTTCATCATTCTGAGCTTTACAACCGCGGCCTTCATCCTCGCTGCCAGCTCACCCCTCTGGGAAGAAGAGGCGGCCCGTACGATGTTCGCGCTTTGGCGGAACACCCGCTCATGAAAAACTATGTGCGTGCCAGCTATCTCGGATCGCTTTCTGCACTTGGCGTCGCAACCTGCTGCGTGATGCCAATGATGATGATGCTTCTCGGCCTCGGCGGCAGTTGGCTCGCTGTTTTTGGAAAGATCGCGGCAGCGAGCTACTACGTCCTGGCTGTTTCCAGTTTAATCCTACTGGCCGCATGGGGTGTCGCATATCACCGACGCACACTTTCTCACCTCAAAGGCTGGCTGGCGGGCAGCACCATAATGACCGGCATCGCGTGGGTCGTTGTTTTAAACGAAACACGTATCAACGATTTCCTCATAACCTTGATGTGAAGCACATGGATGATCTGAACCTTACTCTGACCAGCACAATTACCTGCCCTGAATGCGGACATTCTGCAGATGAAGCCATGCCGACCGATGCGTGCCAGTGGTTCTACGAATGCAAATCATGCGGGACGGTACTGAAACCAAAACCGGGAGATTGCTGTGTTTACTGCTCCTATGGAACTGTTCCTTGTCCGCCCATTCAGGAAGGCAATTCGTGCTGCGGTTGATCTAGTCAGAAGGTCGCGCTAAATCTTCCCGACTAGTTGCGTTCGATTTGTCACCTTTCTGGCAGTATCGGTGAAACAGTCGTTCATCGGCGCCGCAGCATTCGGTACTGAGGGCTCTAGGTAGCCATTCCCTGCTGCTTGCACAAAGGACCGCCCGGCAGACAGAAGTGACAATCGATAGGCAAAATTGGACTCCCACTTTCTGGCGAGAGTTCCAGGGGGCACGTTACGGCTGATTTCAACTCAAAGTCGATGTTTCTTCGAGGTCGCCGAGACGGCACATCGGAGTCTATTCGCAGAAAAAATCGTTGCGCCTTGGACGTGCAATCCTGAACCTAGATCAAAGCGAAACTATAGGAAATGAAATAGGATTGATCCATCGAGAGTGGAGGCAATTATGGCCAACGCAGAATCAACTGCCCATGTCAGACCAAAGATCACTGGACGCGCCATGTCGGTGTTCGGTGTCACCTTTTCGTTTCTGGCAATGCTGGTAAGCGGTGGAATTTTGTATCTTGCACCCAAGGGCAAGGTTTCCAATACGATAGATTGGCAGGTGTTGGGCCTTGATCGACAGGGTTGGGACGACATTCACATCGTTGTGGCCACACTTTTCGTCAGCTTTTCGGCGTGGCACATCGCACTGCACCTTCGGACGTTCAAGACGATGATTATGGGCAACCGGATGTGCCCGCAGGGTCATAGGCTTGAAGCCGTGATCGGCCTCGCTGTCGTTCTGGCGCTTGTTCTGTTGACAGTGTTCGGGCTGCCTCCGGCAAGCTGGCTGTTGGACCTGAACGAGTTCTTCAAGCACGAATTCTGGGTGCGATGATCGGCATATCCCCTCTCGACGCCACGGCTTCGGGAGGGGCTGCATTTTCGCTTGTGGAGTGAGGCCCGTTCGCGTCGACCTAATCGCGCCTTCCATGCATTCGGTGCATACCCGCTAGGCCGAAATACTGGGCATAGCCGCTCGTATCGGCACAACCGCAGGACTATCTTTTGATTGGGAGATCGAAACGCGCTTGAACTGGTAGGAACAAGAAAATGAAACAGTTCCCAAGACGCTTTGCGCTTATGGTTGCGACCATGTCGCTCGTTTCCACCGCCGCCTATTCTCAAGGCGGCGGCATGATGACCCGCTTCGACAGCATTGACGAAAACGGTGACGGGTTGGTGAGCGCGTCCGAGGCCGCCGGATGGCGCGAGGCAGTTTTCAACGCGATGGATACCAACGAGAACGACGCCTTGTCGCTGGAGGAATACATGGGGCTTCAGCTGGGCCAGGGGGCAGATCCTTCGCAACGTGGTCCGCGATATGCTGAACGGCAGGCTGCCAAGGAAACCCGATACCGTGCGATGGATGCCGATGCCGACAACTCTGTTTCACGCCAGGCGTACATGGATTACGGCGCAAGCACCTTCGCCGCAAGCGACACGGATGGCGATGGATTGGTCGGCCTGCGTGAGTTCATGTTGGGCAATCACTGACGAATTTGAACTTGCACGGTCCACAATAAAGGAGGGCGTGTTAAGCCCTCCTTCACCTCGCACCCCGCAATAAGCTGCGGGATGCGATTATCAAACAAGACGAAAATCAGTCGTCGTCGCTGTCGCGATAGTCGTCATCGTCGTCCATTATTTGAATCGGCTCGCCGTTCGTGGCGTCCAGATAGGCCTCAACCTTGAGGCCGCCCCCGTCGATCATTTCGACTTCGTAGTAGCGGCCATCTTCGCGTTCGATCTCCAGGACCTGATAGCCCTGCGCCTCCAGTTTGGCGGCGAGGTCCGAAACCGGCATCCAGGTCACGGGGGCGGGCAACGCGGTTTGAACGCCATCGGTTGCGGCGTTGACGGCGAAACCCACTGCGGTGGCTGCGATCAGGGTGGTGGCAAGAAGGGTCTTTTTCATGGTGTTCTCCAACTTAGGTCGGGCGGGATTGCCCGTTTGATGCCCTCTTTTCTCAAATCACCGCTGATGTCGGTCTGACGGCTTGTGTCAGTGAACTGTCAGGGCAAAAGCGATACTCTAGGCTCATGAAACACGTACTGATCATCCTGATATGCGCCCTGGTCAGCCCTGCACTGGCCTCCGGGGACCACGACGATGCACGCGACGCGGTGCGCCAACAGCAGGTTATTCCTCTTGCGGACATCATTCCGGGGATCCTCTTGGAGTTCGACGCGCGACTACTGGAAGCGGAGTTTGAACGCGAACACGGCATCTATGTTTACGAGCTGGAGCTGATCACCGGATCGGGCCGCATGATCGAAGTCATGGTCGATGCGGCGACGGGTGAGATACTCGAAGTCGAGCAGGAAGGCCGATACGAAAGGGACGATTGATGCGGCTTTTGGCAGTTGAAGATGATCCGGGTATTCGCAGGGATGTGCTGGCGGCTTTGGAGGCGTCCGGTTTTCATGTGGAAACCGCCGAGGATGGTGAAGATGCCTGGTTCTTGGGTGACACGGAGGACTATGACCTCATCGTGCTTGATTTGGGTTTACCCGGTATGGATGGGCTTAGCGTCCTGAAACGCTGGCGCGCCAACGGGCGCGACATGCCGGTGCTGGTGTTGACCGCGCGCGGGGCCTGGCATGAACGGGTTGAGGGCATCGAAGCCGGTGCCGACGATTATTTGCCCAAACCCTTCCGCATGGAGGAGTTGGTGGCAAGAGTGCGGGCATTGGTGCGTCGCTCTGCCGGTCAGGGATCGCCTTTGCAAAACGTCGGCGAGTTGACCATCGACACCAACCGCATGGCTGTTTCCGTCAGAGGTGTTCCCATTGCCGTGACCGCACTGGAATACCGCCTGCTGTCCTACCTGATGCTGCATCGCGCCCGTATCGTTCCCCCGACCGAGTTGTTGGAACATCTTTATGGGGACGACGATGCCCGAGAAGCCAATGCGCTAGAGGCAATCCTGACCAGGCTGCGTAAAAAACTCGGCAAGGGGATAGTCGGCACCAAGCGCGGGTTCGGGTACTTTCTTGAGGATGCGGAGGGTGTTGGGTGAATACAGGCTCGCTGCGCCTACGGCTCTTCATAGCTTCCGCCTTGTCCGTGTCGATTGCCCTGATCCTCGCGTTTTGGGGGCTGGGGCAGCTTTTTGCGTCGCATGTGGAGCGGCGGGCAATTGATGAGCTTTCAGTGCAGCTTGACCAAATCCTTGTTGGGATTGAGCGCGACGCCGCAGGGCAAATCATAATGGGGGCAGTCCCGGCGGATGCGCGGTTTACGACCCCTTTCGGAGGTCTTTATTGGCAGATCGAAACCGAAGGACAGCAGTTGCGGTCCAGATCACTTTGGGACTTCGCGCTCGATCTTCCGCCGGATCATCTGAAGGACGGGGCGGTTCACGTTCACTATCTGCCCGGACCCGGCAGTGATCTGCTGCTTGTCATGGAGCGCAGCGTTCAACTCCCGTCGCGCTTGGGGGGTATTCCAATGCGTGCCGCAGTCGGAATGGATGCGGCAAACCTTGAAGAAAGCACCGAACAGTTTCGGGACGATCTTCTGCCTTACACTCTTGTGCTGGCGCTGTTCTTTGTCGGGGCGGGTGTCGCCCAGGTCTTTCTTGGCCTGCGTCCGCTGGCCTCGGTTGGGCGGCGCATTGAAAGGATCAGGGCCGGTGACGCCAGCCGTGTGGGAGAAGACTTCCCGTCGGAAATCCGCCCGCTTGCAAGCGAGGTGGATGCCCTTCTGGCCCAACGCGAGAGCGACATTGAACAAGCCCGGCATCGGGCGGGGGATTTGGCGCATGGTTTAAAAACGCCGCTCCAGGCGCTGCTAGGAGAAGCGGGCCGGATCAGAGAGGCCGGCTTGGCGGACTCGGCCGAGGCCATCGAAAGTACGGCGGATACCATGCGTCGGCATGTGGATCGGGAGTTGAACAGGGCTCGGATCGCGTCACGCGCCGCAGCGTCTAAAACGGATCTTGCCGAGGCCGTGAGCCGCGTCGCCATGGTGGTTCAGAAAGCCAATCCGACCAATACACTTTCATGGAAGCTGGATGTGCCGCAAGGTCTGGCCGTCGCGGCGGATATGGAAACCCTGCTGGAAATTCTTGGGGCGATCACCGAAAATGCCGCCCGGCATGCGACGCAGACTGTTCAGATTTATGCGCGCGAGAAATCGCAACATGCGATCCTGAGCGTCCTCGATGACGGCCCTGGCATTGAACCCGCCAAGATCGAAGCCCTCATGCGCCGGGGTGGGCGTGAAGACGAAAGCGGTACGGGGCTTGGCCTGGCAATTGCCCGTGAGTTGACGGAAACCCTCGGCGGGGCGGTGCAACTGATCCCGAGAAACCGGGGCTTGATGGTTCAAATCACTTTGCCATTGGCCACAAACTGACAATCTCCTGACAGCCCCCATCAGGCCAGCATCAGCGCGCTTTTGCCAATCTTGTCCTGAGTTTGATGAGAGGCTGAGTCAATGAGCGACATTCCCACACCATTTGAAGGGCTGGTTGACGATGGGCATCCTGTCTGGGACCGGTTCATACGGGTCTTCCATTGGGCGTTGGTGGTCAGTGTTGTCATGGCTCTGGCTTCCGGATTCCTGCTGGATGCATCCTGGATACGCCTGCACCTGGTATCCGGCTCGCTTGCCGTCGCCCTTGTGGTCGCCAGGATCGTCTGGGGGTTCACAGGCCCGACCTACGCTCGGTTTTCTCAGTTCATCCCCACACTCCGCCAGATTTCTGACCACTTGAAGGCCGGCGCAGATCACGCGCGCCATATCGGACACAACCCGCTTGGTGCGCTGATGGTCGTTGCGCTGCTTGCCTTGATCATCGCTTTAGGTGTCACCGGGATTGCAGCCCTTGGAAGCGGGTTGAAAACCGGACCGCTGGCGGCATCGTTAACCGCGTCGCAGGGCCCGCTTTGGACCGAACTCCACGAATTGGCGGGCTTCATATTGCTTGGCTTGATCGTCCTGCATGTTGGCGGCGTCATTGTCGAAAGCCGTCGCAGCCGCGAGTGCCTTGCCTGTTCGATGGTCACGGGGCGCAAGGAAGAGCGCAACGGTGATCTTGTGGCACCGCCAAGGCCAACGCATCTGGTCTTGGCAATCCTGTTGATCTCAGGGTTGGTGATCGGAGCCGTCGTGACCATCAACGGTCTCTCACAATGCCCCCTGACCCTTCCGCCCGTCGGGCCAATGGCACAGGTATATGGCGATGTATGCGCCGCCTGTCACATGGCCTACCACCCGTCCACGCGCCCCGCGGCCTCGTGGGAGCTGATGATGGGCGGGCTGGGCGAGCATTTCGGTGAGGATGCCAGCCTGCCGGAAGAAACCCGCATTGAAGTCGCTGCCTGGCTGACAGAACACGCCGCGGCCACGACCGACAGCAAGCCCGCATTGCTTTGGAGCGATTTGCGCGAAAGCACCCCGGTTGCCTTGCCGGATACCGAAGCGTGGAAACGCCTTCACACTTCGGTAGACGAGGCCAGCTTCCGTCAACGGAACATCTACAGCCGCTCTAATTGCATCGCCTGCCATGCAGACGCTGAAACCGGTTGGTTCAGCCCCTTCCAGATTTCCATTCCCAAGGAGCCCAAACAATGAAACACACTCTGATATTGCTGACCGCTCTGATGGCGCAGCCTGTGTTGGCACAGGACACCTCGCCGCAAGCTTTGATCGAACAGTATAGCGCCGCGGCAGGCGCTGCCGCATCACCGGAAAACGGTCAGGCGCTGTTCATGGCGACCCATTCGGGTGGCAAGCCCGATACGCCTTCCTGCACTACCTGCCATTCAGCGGACCCGACCAAAGGAGGACAAGCGCGCACCGGTAAGCCAATTGACCCTCTTTCCCCGACCGCAAATCCCGAACGCTTTACCGATACGAAATTCGTGGAAAAGTGGTTCGGACGGAACTGCAATTCGGTTCTTGGGCGTGACTGCAGCGCCCAGGAAAAAGCCGACATCATCGCCTGGCTCGTGAGCCTCTGAAGAAAGGATATCCCATGAAACTCTCCCTTGCCGCCACTCTTGCCCTCGTTGCCGCACCCGTTCTCGCCAGCGAAGGCGAATACATGCCGCCCGTGACCCATGACGCCACCAAGGCGGAATGCAGCGAATGCCACATGGCCTATCCCGCCGGGTTCCTTCCGCAGCGCTCCTGGACCGCGATCATGACGACGCTGGACGATCATTTCGGCGAGAACGCGACCCTGGACGAGGTCTCCCGCGCCGAGATCGAAGCCTATCTGGTTCAGAACGCCGCCGATGCGGGCGGACGATCGTCTGGGCTGCTGTATCGGGTGTCGCCGGACGAAACTCCCTTGCGGATTTCCGAAATGCCTTGGTTCCGGTCCGAGCACGATGGCGAAGTCTCTTCGCGCAGGTTGCAAAAGGCCGGGTCCATGTCGAACTGCGCCGCCTGCCATCGCGGCGCAGACCGTGGGATCTTTGAAGATTAATAGGAGTACCGGAGCGGCATCGCACAGCTCCGGTACAATTCCGTCTCGCGGAAGACCAGTTTTGCGGATAGCAACGTTGGAAACGTTCATGTTGGAAACGTTCATAAGGTGTTTTCGTGTCGCGCAAATTTGCTTTCTGGTCGATCCCGGTGGCCTTGTTGGTTTTTCTTCTCAAGCTTCTGGCTTGGAAGATGACCGGCTCGGTTGCACTGCTGTCGGATGCGCTTGAAAGCACCGTGAACGTGATCGCGGCAGGACTGGCCTTTTATGCAATCCGTCTGGCCGAAAAGCCTGCCGATGCTCGCCATCCCTTCGGCCATACCAAAGCGGAATATCTGTCTGCAGTTGCCGAAGGCGTTATGATCCTGATTGCCGCCGGTCTCGTCCTGCGAGAAGCTATCACTGCGCTGCCAAACCCACATATCGAAGACGCGCCGATGCTGGGCATTGGCATCAACATCATTGCCGCAATCGTCAACGGTATTTGGGCATACACCCTTTTGCGTGTTGGGCGACGAAACCGCTCACCGGCTCTTCAAGCCAGCGCCCGCCACATCTTTACGGATGTTCTGACCTCTGCCGGGGTCGTGGTGGGCGTCATCCTGGCATTGGCGACGGGATGGCTGATTTTGGACCCGATCCTTGCTATTCTGGTCGCCCTCAACATCCTGCGTGAAGGATGGCACGTAATTTCCGAAAGCGTCGATGGTCTAATGGACGCCAGTATTGATGACGAAACCCGGGCGGAAGTCGAAAGCATCATCCAACGCGAAATGGGCGAGGCTCTGCAGTTTCACGATCTGAGGGTGCGGTTGTCCGGAGCCGTTCTCTTCGGAGAGTTTCATCTGGTCGTTGCGAAGGAGATGTCGGTCGGGCAGGCCCATGACATATGCGACGGAATCGAGAAGTCCCTAGAAACGAAGTTCCCGGGATCGGCATTTACCATCCATTTGGAGCCGGACACTGAGCTTAAAGCATAGGCAATAAAAATCAAAGATTCTGGAAACCACTCAGAAGTCCGCAAAGCTTACCTTGGAGGGTTTCGCAGTATCCACTAGATTAGCTCGTCAGGTAATCTTTGCTTGGATCAGGTCGCGCTATGACCCGGGCCTCATGTGTAGGACCGGATTTCCCGATTTTGGCTGAGCGCTTGCCTCTGGCCTGATCTCTAACCCGCCCCCGAAAGTGAAAAGCACGCTTTTGTCCTTTGGAACTCAGACCCTGACCCAAAGGACCGACACCATGGCCAAACTCAACCCAAAGCACCCTTTTCAAACTGTTTCCGATGCCGACCTCGCTGGTGCTCTGACACAGATCGGTACAGAAATTGCCGACCATCCCTTGCGCAGTTCCGTGCTGGCCAGGATCATGCGCGAGTGCTTTGGCGGCAGCGACGCCGCAGCTGCCTGGGATTGGCGCATGGCCTACGATATGATGCAGGCCGCAGCGGTGTCGCGGATTTTGCGGGGCAGGGGTGCCGATCCGGCTGTTGGCGCCCAAATACTCTCTGCGCGGCTATTGACCGAGACACGGCGCTCAGAACAGCAGGTTCGCCTGCAGCAATTCTCCACCCCGTTGCCCTATGCCGCGCTGGCAGTTCGTGCTGCCGCGACCCGTGAAGGCGAAACTGTTCTGGAACCGTCGGCCGGCACTGGCACATTGGCCGCTTTCGTTGCTCGGGCAGGCGGCAAGCTGCTTCTCAACGAAATCGATCCCTTCCGCCAAGCGCTTCTGGGGGCCCTGTTTCAGATCGATGTGACGGGCCATGACGGCGAACATATCGATGATCTGCTCACCGATCCCGCTATCCCCGATGTCGTGGTCATGAACCCGCCCTTCGCCTCCTCGGTCGATCGCTCGAAGGACAAACACATCGCGGCCAAGCATCTGATCTCAGCCGCCAAACGATTGGCACCTGTTGGGCGTCTCGTGGCGATCATGCCGCCGGGCTTCAGCCCGGAGCGCGATGCAGCGCATTGGGCCCGTGCCTGCGGGCTGCTGACACCGCGCCTGGCACTGACGTTCCCGGGTCAAATCTATCGCAAACTTGGCACCTCGGTGGAGACCCAGCTCATGGTCTTCGACAAGGTGCGGGAGGATGCTGAATTCGTTTGTGCGGCTGTTGATGATCTGGATGCTGCCTTGAGTATTGTCGATGACGTTGCCGCCAACCGACCGGTTGGTGCGCCATCGATGAAAACCAAGCTGCAGGTCTCGGCTGTTTCAACCAGACCCGCCACGCGTGTCATGCGCAAACGACCGGCAGCACCGGTCGCGGCCACGAAAGCCAAATCACATGCAGCCATTCCCCTGGAATTCACCGCGCATGTTACCCCGCGCGATAATGCCCCCGTCTCGGATATCTACGCCCGTTATCGCCCGCAGCGGATCGAGATCGCAAGTGCGCAGGAACATCCCACACCCCTGGTCGAAAGCATCGCCATGGCATCCGTGGCCCCGCCAATGCCGCGGTTGGATGCTGATGAACAGCTACGCCTGCCCGCCCGACTGATCGAAGAAGGCCAACTCTCCGAGGCTCAGCTTGAAACCATCATCATGGCCAATGACGCCCATAGCCGTGATCTTCCAGGCCGCTTCACCATCGATGAAGACCAAACCAAACTAACCCGCGCTGACGAGGACCCCGACGCACAGGCCTATCGCCAGGGGTACTTCCTCGGCGACGGCACCGGCTGCGGCAAGGGCCGCGAATGCGCGGGGCTCATCCTGGTGAACTGGCTTGCTGGGCGCCGCAAGGCGGTGTGGGTCTCCAAATCCGCCACGCTTATTGAGGATGCGATCCGCGACTGGACCGATCTTGGCGGCTCCCCCGCCGATATCCAGCCGCTCTCGAAATGGAAACCCGACCAGCAGATCCCCTTGGGCGACGGCATCCTCTTCGTGACCTATGCCACGCTGCGCTCGGCGGGCAAATGCGGCACGACGCGGTTGAACCAGATCCTCGAGTGGATGGGCGACGGTTTCGACGGCGTGCTGGCCTTTGACGAGGCCCATGCGATGCAGAACGCCGCGGGGTCCGAGCAGGGCAAGGGGGTCAAACCCTCCCAACAAGGGCTTGCCGGGCTTCGCCTGCAATTGGCCGCGCCGCGTGCCCGGGTCTTCTATGTTTCTGCCACGGGCGCGACCAGCGTTCACAATCTCGCCTATGCCTCCCGTCTCGGACTCTGGGGTCAGGGGCCAGAGTTTCCCTTCGCCAGCCGCGAGGGCTTTGTCTCCGCCATGGAGGCCGGCGGTGTGGCGGCCATGGAGGTGGTGGCACGCGATCTCAAGACGCTGGGGCTCTATACGGCGCGTGCCCTCAGTTTCGATGGCGTGGAATATGACGTGCTGGAACACGCGCTCACCCCTGCCCAGACCGAAATCTACGATGCCTATGCGGATGCGTTCCGCACGATTCACCAGAATCTCGAGGCGGCGCTTACGGCGACGGGTGTCATTGACGCTTCCGGCGAAACCAATGCGTCTGCCGCCAAGGCCTCGGCAAAATCACGGTTCGAAAGCACCAAGCAGCGGTTCTTCAACCACCTCCTGATGGGTATGAAGGCTCCGACGATTGTCCGCGCTATCGAGCGGGATCTGGAAGATGGCTTTGCCTGTGTCGTCCAGGTGGTCTCCACGGGTGAAAGCCTGTTGAAACGGCGGTTGGAGGCGATGGACCCGGAAGACGAGCTGGTCGAGGGCGCTCTCACGCCGCGTGACTATGTGCTGAGTTACCTCGATCAGGCCTTTCCGATCCATGCCCAGAAGCTGGTCGAGATCGACGGCAATATGGTCGCTGAGCCGCTTCGCAACGAACAAGGCGAGCTGGTTGTGTCGCGCGAAGCGCTTGCCTTGCGGGACGCGGCCATGATGGAACTGATGTCCCTGGCACCGATCCCGTCTGCTCTGGATCAGATCCTCTGGGCCTTCGGCGATGAGGCCGTGGCCGAAGTGACCGGACGTTCCATCCGGCCCCTGAAGTCCCAGGACGGAGCGCTCTTCATCGTGAAGCGCACTGCCAGCAGCAATTCCTCGGAAACCCGTGCCTTCATGGATGGCGAGAAAGACATTCTGATCTTCTCCGATGCCGGTGGCACCGGGCGGTCCTATCATGCGGCTCAGACGGCCAAGAACCAAAAGCGGCGGCGGCACTATCTGCTGGAGCCCGGCTGGCGCGCAGATGCGGCGATCCAGGGGCTCGGGCGTACGCATCGCTCGGCCCAGGTCAGCGCGCCCTTCTTCCGGGTCTGCACTTCCGATGTGCATGGCGAGAAACGCTTCACTTCCACGATCGCCCGTCGGCTGGATCAGTTGGGCGCGCTCACCAAGGGACAGCGCGAGACTGGCTCGCAGGGCATGTTCCGGGAGGAAGACAATCTCGAAAGCCCGATCGCACGGGCCGCGCTGCGCGGCTACTACGCCGACCTGGCAGCCGGACACGCCGCGGCGATGAGCTATGATGAGTTCACCGATTGGACCGCGCTGCGGCTGATCGACAAGGACGGCGTGCTTCTTGAAGAACTGCCGCCGATCCAGCGCTTTCTCAACCGCGTGCTGGCCTTGCCGATCCACATTCAGAACTCACTCTTTGCCGAGTTCATAGGCCGCATAGCCGATCAGACCGAACGGGCCCGTGCCGCCGGCACGCTCGATCTCGGGGTGGAGACATTGCGGGGTGACCGGATCGTGCAAACCTCCACCGAAGATCTCTGGACCTGCCCGCAATCGACGGCAGTGACGCGGATCGTTGGCCTCGAAGTTACCGATCCGGTCCATGTCCTGTCGGCAGAAAAGGCTCTGAGCCGCAACTCGGACAAGGTGCCAATGATCAATCTTGCCTCCGGTCGCGCAGCGCTCATCTCATCCCGCCCGATGCAGATGTATGATGAGGATATCGTCACATTCATGCGGAAGGTGACCCGGCCGACCGGCTCCACCTATGTGGAGGAGGGCAAGTTCCAGAATTCGACCTGGAAGGAGGTTGGGAAATCCGAGTTCATCCACCTCTGGGACAAGGAGGCCGATAGCCTGCCGAAAACCACGACGACCAAGCTCTACCTGTTGACCGGGCTGCTCTTGCCGATCTGGAAGGACATACCCTCGGGCAACGAGCGTATCTACCGGGTCACACCCGAGGGGTGCGCCAGCTTGATCGGCCGTACCGTCAGCGAGGATGGGGCCGCAGCGCTCAGGGCGCGGTTCATGGCAGGCGATCCGAAAACACCGCAGGAGATGCTGACGGCGGCCCTTGGGTCGACCGCGCCAGTCGAATTGGGTCGAGGCCTCACCCTGGCGCGACGGCGGGTGGCCGGGTCTGCGCGCCTTGAAATCGACGGCGCGGATCGGGGCATGATCAACAGCCTGAAATCTCTTGGCTGCTTCACCGAGATCATCGCCTTCCAGCTCCGGGTCTTTGTGCCGCACGGGGAGGGGGTCGATACCGCTGCCATCCTTGAGCGGATCGTTGGGGACGGTTCATTGCCCGTGGCAAACCGAGCCGCCTGACAACCATTGTGGTTCGACGCGCTCGCGACAACAGATCCTCGATGGCCGGGTCAGAAGATCGGGCCTTCGCGTCCCTCGTACAAAAAACCTTGATTGGAGACCCAAATGAACATCGCAGACATCAAGGCCGCGGTTGATGCCGGTTCCCCCGTGAGTTGGGTGAACGAAGCCTACCGCGTTCACAAGGACGGCCTCGGCCAATACCTAATCACCTATCTGCCGAATGGTAGCACTATTGGTTTGACCGATCTGAGTGGCACGCGGCTGTACGGTGACAAGGCTGACTTCTTTATCGCCGGATCGAACCACTCCTTAGCTGCGGGAAATGGGGGCAGTGCGTGTATCGATCGGCGGTGTTCACGCTCTGCCGATTGGACGAGCGGACAGGGAGGGAGAGAAAGGAAAGGAGGCCTTGGGTTTTGTGATCCCAGGAAGGGGTCGAAAAGCAATCCCGGTGGCGATGACCAGAGGTCAGGCACCGGCAAACTCAGATAGGAGAAGACCCATGTTCGCAGGAACTCTGACCAAGAACGTTGAAACCGCCGCAGCCATCTATACCGGTATGATCCACAGCAACCGCTTCGATATTGCCATCCAGCTCGAGGAGCGGACCAAGATGTCGGAGCGCAGTCCGGACTATGATGTGACCGCAGTGAACAAATCCGGCCGCACGGTGCGCATCGGTACGGCCTGGAACGAGACCGGCAATACCACGGGCAACCACTACATTTCGATGCAGATCGATGTCGGCCTTGGTCCGTTCCGGGTCAATGCCGTTCAGACCAAGGAAGCGCGTGACGCGAAAAGTGGTGAGTTCGAAATCATCCCGCTGGTCTCGAACGGTACCATGAAATCCGGCTCGATCTCGGGCGAGCTGACGGTGATGGATGCTGACAACGCTTTCGCCGGCTACATCGCCAACATGATGTTCGATCTCGACTTCATGCTGATCGAGAACGAATTCAAATCCGAAGAGACCCATCCTGACTATCGGATCGAGATCAGCTCGCCGCGAGGCCATGCGATCCGCGTTGGTTCCGCCTGGATGGCCAAGAGCGCCCGGACCGGTAACGAGTACCTGTCGTTGCTGATCAACACGCCTGACGGCGATCTGCGCGTCAATGCCGTTCAGAACGAAGAACAGCGTGGTGGTCAGGTATTTTCGATCACCCCGTTCGTCGACAGTGGCGAGCGGGATACGACTGGAGGGCTTTCACTGGTGGCCTGAGTTGGTCGGACTTTACAAGTTCATCGTTGCAAGGGGAGCCGCGGAGAAGCGGTTCCCCTTTTGCCGAACGATCGCAGCATCAATGGGCTGAACCAGTGTCGCCGTTGATTGAGCGTCAACGACAGCATTTGCGCGACTGCCGGACGTTTACTCCCCCCGATCCACAGGTCTTCGCATTGGACCTGCGATGCCGCCAATGGGAACGCGGTCCGGGAGTTGCCGCTTCCTGGCAAGAAATTGTAGAGAAGATCCGCGAGATCCTCGACGCATTGTTCCTCGACCAGATTCATGAACGCCCCCACAAACACGATAGCGGAGCGGCGAACATGTTCTCGCCGAACGGAACAACCTGATCGTGGTCATAGAGTACCATACCTTGAACGAACTTTTCGCCACAGGCTTCCGCCAGCTTACGCATTCCTGAAAAATCGCTTGCTGAAACGGTCGCGGAGGATTTTACCTCGATCCCGACGACCTCACCTCGGCGGTTCTCCAATACGATGTCGACCTCGTTTTTGTCCTTGTCCCGGAAATGCGAGAACGAACAGTTCTGTTCGCTCCACGTCGCAATCTTCCGTAGCTCGCCAAACACAAAGGTCTCCAGGATCGCACCGAAGCTCGTTTTGTCCTTGCGGACCACTTCCGGTGAAACATCCCGCATTGCGGCTAGAAGCCCCGCGTCAAGAAAATGAAGTTTGGGCGACTTGGTCAGGCGTTTCAGTCGGTTCGTGAACCAGGGTTGCAAGGTGTGAACAAGGTAGAGGCTCTCGAAGACACTCACATATTTGCGTGTGGTAACATGATTGAGGTCGAGGCCAGCACCGATACCGGAATAGTTGACCAACTGCCCTGAGTGCTCGGCGAGCACCGATATCAGCTTCGGCATTATGGCAAGCTGTTCGATTTGTGCCACGTCTCTGACGTCGCGCTGGACGATCGCATCGAGGTAGCCGTGATACCAGTCCTGCTTTCGCGACCATCGCGCCCGGCCAAGTGCCTCGGGATACCCCCCGGATAGAACGGTTTCAACGAGGTCGCCCCCGACGATCATGTGGTCTGCTTTCGGTTTCTCCCCTGCAAAGGCGCGATCAATGAAGTCCGACTGTTTTCCCAATATCTCTGCTTGTGACAGGGGTAGCAATCGAACGACCTCCATGCGGCCGGCGAGGGAATCGGCCACTTTGGGTATGGTCATAAGGTTTGCGGAACCCGTCAGGAGGAATCGTCCCGGCGTCTTGTCGTCATCAACCAGGTTTTTAATGGCGAGCAGAAGGTCTGGCGCACGTTGGATCTCATCAATTACTGCGCGGTCCAGCCCGCGGACGAAACCGACCGGATCATCGACTGCGGATCGCAAAACGTTGGCATCGTCCAATGTCAGAAAGGGTATCTTGTCCGACGCGATGTCGCTTGCAAGCGTCGTCTTGCCAGACTGACGCGGCCCCGAGATGAGCACCACGCGGGTGTCGGACAGCGCCTCTTCTACTCTAGCTTTGGCAAATCTTGGGTACATCGCCATGCAACTCCTTTCGACCAACTGAAAGTACGCTTCTGACCAATTGAAAGTCAATCTCCGACCAATTGAAAATTTGAGCTCGACTGAATGAAAGGCCGCGCCCTCAATTTCGTAGGCCTATCGTGCTCGTGACAATCCTGCCTTTTTTGGCAACGCAGTTCGTCTTTTCTGTGTGAATTCGATTACATCACCGCCTTCTTGTTGCGCGATCTCAAGTAGAATGGGGAGCGCCTGATCTTCTGCTTGGGTGTCAGCCTTCCGGCTTCCCCAGCTCGGCTACGCGTGTCGCAGGGGAGAACAGGCCGATGGCCTGTCGCGCATTCGGCCATGCGGCCTCACCGCGGCGTTGCATCCGGCATCCCGGTTTGCCCGTCTCGCGAGCACGTCACTCCCCGGCCGCTCCGCCGGATTGCGCTCTGGTCTGTTTAGGCCCAAGGCCAAAACGATCCCGCCGCTTCATCCGTCTTTCGCGTCCGGTCGCGCCGTTTGCCTGCTCGTTCGGGCAAACCTACCGTCAATCACACACACATGAGTGCGGAAGCATATCCTCCGGATGGCCCCCAAATCAGCCCGCGTCAAGGATCGCAAAACTTTTCGGCGAGGGCGGAGCGAGCGGGACCGGCGGTTTCGTGCGCGGCGGTGCGCCTGTGGTGGACCCCGCGCCCGGAAAACTTTTGCGCCCGGCAAGCCGGCGGCTGCGCCGTCCCTGACCCGGGCAGATTCGGAAACCAGACATTCGGCCATGCCACCACACTCCTGTGGTGAGCGAAACACCCGAACATCTGGAGATCAGAACATGGCTTACGATCAAGCGAACACCTATGAGACCATCGAACTCTTCGGCCTGACCGAGAAAGACGCCGAGCTGCCGATCCCTGAAGATCACATCCTGAAGGATAGCATCATCCGCGAGACTTTTGAGACCCTGCTGGGCCAGTTGCGCGGCACCGGGCTTGAAGCGGAGATCGAACCGCTTGCGCATGGGCTCGCCACGATCCTGCAGCGCCGCAAGGTGGTCTTGACGAAGGAGGTCGACCGCACAGCCGACAAGATCAGCGCCCTGGCAAAATGCCATGACGGATCCGAGATCGCGGAGACTGCGCTGGAAGAGGCACAGGCCCGCTTCCTGCACTTGCGCGAGATCGTCGGCGCCATCGAGGTGATGAGTGAAGCGGCGGCAGAATGCTACGAGGTCGAGACCGGCAACGCCTTCATCCCGGCATCGGGCTCCCGCGCCAATGCCCGGGCACAAGAGACAGGGGCTGTTTTCGAGGCGAAGCAACTGCTCGAACAGCATGATCGCGAGACGGCCGCGAAATCGAAGGTCGAGGGCGTACCCCTGATCGTCTCGGGTGCGACCGACTGGACGGACATCGATGTGATCTTCAACACGCTCGACAAGGTTCGGGACCGGATCAAGCAGAACCGCAACCAGGACATCTTCGTCTGCCACAAGGGCGGCAAGCATGGGGCCGAGATGATCGCGGCCCGTTGGGCCCGCGCGCGCGGCATCGCCCAGGCGCGGTTCGATCCGCGCTGGTCCGCGCATGGGCGAGCGGCACCCTTCAAGTGCAACGATGAGATGCTGGACGACAAGTTCGCGGCAACAGGTGTCGTGCTCTTTGGTGGCAACGGGGTTGCGCTGAACCTCGGGCAAAAGGCGGAGGCGAAAGGTGTGACGGTCATGCGGGTCGCCGATCCAGCGAAGAAGGTCACTGAGAGCTGAAACTGAGAGGGTCGCCTTCGGGCGGCCCTTTCGTCGTTTTCAGGTGGTGTTGACCTCAGGTTCCGATGCGGTGAACTTGTGCCATCCACCCACCTAGCTCAATCAGCGGGAGGGCAGGGCGCTCAATTCGGCTGCTGGTCGAATGCGTCTTCACGCTTCACTAAACCGGACCGCCATACGGCCACCCATCTCGCTCGAGCGGATTGCCTGACGCTAGAGAAGCGGAGGCATCGTCACAAGGGATAACGGGCGAAAAGCCAAGCTTGAGGCTAAAGAACGCAGAGCCGTTTCAATCGGGCAAAACGAACCAAGTCACCGACACGTTGGATTGGCGAAGACAACCGTTCCATATCGCCAGAACATGACAAGACCGGTGGCGGCTCAGACATGGGCTGCACATCCGGGCAACTCCTTTTTGCTCATTGATGTGGATCGCACGGGGTCGGGCCGTCCGTCCCCTCCGCTTCGCTCCGGCAAGCGCAAATACGGTTTCCACGCGCAGGCGCGCGGACCCTCCGCATTTGCGCTTGCGACCGGCCCTTGTCCCCCGTGCAGGTAGATCCCCATCGCAAAAAGGAGATACCCAAATGACCAACCACTACGTCGCCACCGTTCCCGTCAAGTACACCGACAGCGAAGGCCAGGATCGCACCCGCTTCCAACGCGTCGGGGCCATGTTCCGCAACACCCGCAACGGAGACGGATCGGAGTTCTTCAGCCTCAAGCTCGACTTCCCGGTCGCGGTCCAGGAACTGGTGATGTTCCCGCCGAGTTCCAAAGAACCGCAGGACTGAAACCCTCCCCGAGGATTGGGCCGCCGTGAGGCGGCCCTTTCCCTGTTCCAGGGAGCGCTCCACGCGAGCGAGACCTTCGGCCGTTGGCCGAGGTCACAGCTCCCGGTGGTCAGAACCGCAAGCGGTTCAGATGGGTGCTCTAACGATGGTTCGTGCCAGGGCAGACAGCCAGCCTCAAGGGGCCATCCGGAAAAACAGTCAGGCGGTGCCTGCCGGTTTTTCCGGCAGAGATTTGGGTCAAGCCAAATCTGGCCTCCCTTGACCCTGTCTGTCCGCCCCGCCGGTGTGAGTTTGTGCCGCCCCTCGTTTCTGTCCGAACACCGATGGGTGTTCGGACAGACCCTCGGGTGCGCCCTGGATTGGAAATGGTCAGTGGGTGGTTGGGAGGGATGGCTTGGCGACCCTCTGGGTCGCGGCCTCGCGCTTTCAGCGCTCGGCGAGAAGCGGAATTCAAGGTCACTTGTGGCGAATCTACATAAGTATAGTATTGACGATTGTATATAGTATCGTAAGATGAGCGTGACCTTGAATGAAGGTGGCAGGAAATAGGGGGTCTTTCTTCGCATGTCCCGGGCCAAGAGACTGACAGATGCTGAAAAAGCAGAGATCCTGCGTGAGGCCGCCAAGGGAGTTTCGACGTCTGTGCTGTCGGAGCGGTTTGGCGTGACGCCGCGGGCGATCCAATACACGCTAAAGGCCGATGAAGAACGCCGGCGGGATGCGGCGGTGCCGGTCGCCGCCGTGAGCGTGAAAGTGACGTCTGAGGAGTTGGCAGCCTTTGATGATGTGCTGATCTCTGCGGGGATCGAGACGCGCTCGGAGGGGCTGAGAAGACTCATCCAGATGGCGGGTGGGACCTTCGTTCCGGACGCACAGATGGCGGTGGAGATGGAGCGCTACCGCGTCTCCCTTCACGAGGTTGGCAATGGCGTTGTACAGATCGCCAAACAGATGACGTTGGCCAACCGGATGGGGCAGGGGGACGGCGGCGGGGCGGGGTCCGAGTTCTCCGAATTGCGCCTCGCGCAGATTCGCGGGCTGGCCCGGTTCATTCTCGATTCCGCTGACGAGATTGACATGCTCCTGCGTCGCCGTCGGGATGCGATGCAGCTTTCTGCCACGGCCGCCTTGAGGGAGTTTGCGCATGCGGCTGAATGATGCAGTCGATGCGGTCACCGGAGAGGTATTCCGGAATGGCTGGAGCCGCATCCGAGGCTCGATGCAGGGGCTTCATGTCGCCAAACAGAGCCAGCTTGTGCGCGCGGCTGCAGGGCACCGGCCGGCGGTCTTCAAAGCGATCCGGGGCGGGGGGACGCACAACAAATCGCAGCTGATGAACCAGCTCGATTACCTCACCACCAAATCCACGCATATCGTGGATTCGAGCGGGTTCCTGGATGGCAAGTCAAAGCTCGAGGCGAAGGACATCAAGGACCTCACCGAGCGCTTTGCCAAGCGGTGGGATGCGGGCTTCAAACCCAAGCTCGGGCAGACCACCCACATGCTCATGTCTTTCCCCATCGGCACGCGGGGTGAGGATGTGCGCGACATCGCGACGGATGTGGCCGAGCGGTTCTTCCAGACCGATGAGGGGCATTTCGACTACATCATTGCTGTGCACGAGGACCGCGATCACCCCCATGCGCATCTGGTGCTGAACCGCCGCTCGCAGGAAGGCGAGTTCTTCTACCTCGGGCGCAACCACCGCTTCAACTATGACGACTTCCGCCTCGCTATGGTCGAGGAGGCCGAAAAGTACGGCGTGCGCCTGGAGGCCACGCGCCGGGTGGATCGGGGTGTTGTGCACTACCCGGCCCGGACCAGCGAGGTCTATGCGGCGAAAGAAGAGGGGCGCGCACCCCGCGAGCGCGAACGCGTGGGCACCGACCTGACGCGGACGCTGGCGGAGATCGCCAATGCCAGAACTGTCTACCACTCGCTCGCCACCGAAGCCTCCCGGGAGGCCCGCGAGGATATTGCGGCCGCGCTCTTCCGCGCGGGCGAGGTGCTGGCGCGCGGCGGACAGTTGGACCGAACAGGAGATGTGTATATGGCCGAGTATCAAAGTTTCGAGGATCTGAGAAGCCTCTATGCGGAGAAGCTCGCGCGAGTGCAGGGCATGATCGCAGAGAAATCCGACGCGGAACGTCCCGTTCTGGAAAAGCGCCTCATCGAGATCCAGACGCAGGTCCAGCACATGCAGCCGCTCGGATTACGTTCGAGCACGTTGTCTGAGGCGCCATCGGAGGGCGGGGTCTACTCAGAGGCAAACATCCAAGAGAGCCAGTTGGAGCGCCTCGCCGAGCCACGCCTTCGCTCACGGATCGATGGTGCTCTGCGGGGCACCGGGATCAGCACATCGGAAATGGTGGCCCGGATCGAAACCGGGGCGTCAAATGCAGCGCTCGAGCATCAATGGATCGCCAATGATCTCTCCAAGGTGGCCGAGGCGCGCGATCTGAACCTCGAGCGCCGCGTCGATTTGGAACAGGCGCGTGACATCCTGAATGACGTGCATGTCGAGCTTGGCACGCTGTTGGAGCGGGAAAACGTGCTGCGCCGGGATGGCGTCATGGAAGCGGAACCGGTCAGCGAGCAGTTCCACTATCACGAGGACGCGGTCCGGGCGATGGAAGGGACAATCCGTCAGGAGATGCGCGCCGAGGGTCTGACAACGCAGCAGATCGAGGATCGGGAGTGGGAGGTGGTCTCACGGGCAGAGCGCCGGATCGAGGCGGAGCAGCGCGCGTATCTGGAGGCACATCCGGAGCTGCTCGCACGCCCTGGCGATGTGATCGACCGGTCTGAGCCCTACAAGGAGACCATCACCGATGTGGCCCGCGCCAGCGAGATCACCCGCGAGGTCGACCGGATCATGGAGGTACGCGACCTCCGCACGTCCGTTGCGGATGCTGTCGCAGATGACTTGCGCGCGCGCTATCCGGACATGCCGTCCCACCTCACCCGTGGGCTCGGCGCGACCTATGCGGCCGTCGCCGAGATACGCGACACGGAGGCCATCAATCAGGTCCGCCGCGAAACCGTGATGCGCGAGGGGCTTGGGGTTGGCACCCGCGACGAAGTTCTCGCGGCTCGCGATGAAACTGCGCCGCTGTCTGAACGTTCCGACCGCATCGCAGACGAGATTGTGCGTGTCCTGGATCATGAGCGGGCGGGAGAGTTGTCCGCGCCCTTCGAGACCGAGGCGGAGCGGGACGCTTTCCGCGAGGAGATCGCGCGGGTGCTAGACGACCGCCAATTGGGCCGGCTCACTTCCGGCGATGCCGATGCGCTGGACAAGGTTCTCGAGGACCGTCTCGACCGGCTCTATGTGGCCAAGGTCTACCTGCAATCGGATGCCGCGACGGCCAACACCGAGGCCTTGCGCCAGGTGGTCGATGAACTTGCCGACGCCGAATACGAAAAGCACCGCGCGACAGACGTGGATGGCGAAACCGAGAGGGGTCAGGTCCATTGAGCGCCTCCATGGGAAAGGTGCGGATCGCCACGGGTGTCTTGCTCGTGACGCTGGTGACCGCCGCGATAGGCTACACCATCGCCTCGGCGGTGCTGACCTACCAGGATCTCGGCTTCGGGGCCGAGTTCGACTTTGCTTATATCGCGCAGAACTATCTGGCGATTCTCGATCGCCGCCCCGAGGATGCCCAGCTCATCCATCTGATCATCGGCAGCTTTGCCGCCGCCGGCATGATGCTGAGCCTCGCCCTGTCAGGGTCCGCCCTGACACGCTTTGGCCAGACCCATTGGCAGACCGCGCGCGAGATGAAGGCCAATGGCTTCTTCGGGGCCCCCGGGACCGGGTTCATCCTCGGCAAACTCGGCTCTCCTAAATCCCGCGCGAAGTACATCTGCTCGAAGGTCTTCCCACACGCGCTGATCGTGGCCCCCACGGGTCGCGGCAAGACCACGGGCTTTGTCATTCCGAACCTGCTGACCTGGCAAGGCTCCGCCGTGACGCTCGATGTGAAGGGCGAGTGTTTCGAGGCCACGGCCCGGCACCGCGCCGCCCAAGGTGACAAGGTCTATCGCTTTGCCCCTACCGATTGGGAGGGCAAGCGCACGCATCGCTACAATCCGCTCCTGCGCATCTTCGAACTGAAAGACCCCGCGCGCCAGCAAATGGAATTGCAGCTCCTCGCGACGCTGTTCCTGCAGAGCGACAATGACCGGGTGCAGGGCCTTCTCAAAGGCGGGATCGATCTCTTCGTGGCGGCAGGGCTCTTGGCCTTCCAGCGCAAGCGTCCGACCTTGGGCGAGATCTACCGCATCGCCGCCTCGGGCGGGAACAAGCAAAAGGAGTATTTCGCACGGGGTCATGAGGTGGAGAACAGGGCCGCCAAGCTGATCTTCACGCGGCTTGCCTCAACCAACAACGACACGCTGACCTCCTACGTTTCGCTTTTGATGACCTCGGGGCTCGATCAATGGCAGAACCCAGCCATTGATGAAGCGACGGCGGTGTCGGACTTTGATTTCCGCACGATCCGCAAGAAGCCCTTCTCGGTCTATCTCGTTGTCCAGCCGTTGATGGTGAAGCCACTGGCGCCCCTGATCCGCCTCTTCTTCTCCGATCTTCTCTCCGCCATGCAGGAAAAGGACCCCGGGCCGGATGAGCCGTGGCCCGTGATGATCATGCTCGACGAGTTCAACCGTTTGGGGAAGATGCCCATCGTGGTCGAGAGCATCGAAACCCTGCGGACCTATCGCGGCCACCTGGCAGTGGTCACCCAGACCATCCCCGCCCTCGATGAAATCTATGGTGAGAACACCCGCCGTGCCCTGCAAGGCAACGCTGGTGTAAAGCTCTACTTGACGCCCTCCGACGAAAAAACCGTCGAGGAGCTGAGCAAGGCTGTCGGCAAGACCACGAAAACCGTGGTCACCCGCTCGCAGTCTATCGGCAAGAACCCCTTCGAGGGCCGCAGCCAGTCGACCCGAACGGAAGAAAGCTCGCTGCTCCCCGAAGATGAGGCGCGCCGCCTGCCGCTCGACGAGATCGTCATGGTGATCGATGCGCAAATGCCGGTCCGCGCAAAACGGATCCAGTATTTTGATGATCGGCTGTTCAAGGCGATCCACGCGGCTCAGACGGGCGAGTTGCCGTTTCCGCAGCCTGGGGGAGGGGGGCCGCAGGGCAATCTGCCGCCGAGTATGCGCGCCATGCCGATGACACCGCCACCGAACGGGTCAAGCGGACCCGGGGCCGACGCGGAGGGTGTACGCCAGGCTGCTGATGGCAAACCGTCAGGGAAAACTGATGTCGCTCCAAAGAAGACCGCGCCTGTCGTTCAAGCTGTGATCGCCGAGGAACAGCGACAGATGGAGATGGATTTTGAGGGCCTGGTCGCGGATGCCGAGACAGTGGGGGTGGATGATGACGCGCAGATGCGCTCTGCCGTTGATGGCTTGGACGATATGGAAGCGATGCTGCAGGAGGAGGGTGGCAAAAAGCCAATTCACCGGTAGGGCGGTGGGCATGGTCTGACGGTCATAGAGGGCGGGAAGCGGTCATTCACTGCACTTGGCGCCAAGGTCTGCTACGCGGATATTCTGTTGAAAAACTCACCCTTGATCGAGGCCGAAGTCACTGATTCAATTT
>NZ_AQQY01000012.1 GCF_000671395.1 Actibacterium atlanticum
AAATTGAATCAGTGACTTCGGCCTCGATCAAGGGTGAGTTTTTCAACAGAATAAGCCCAAAGTGATCTACGCTGCGCCGTGCACCAATGTCCGCTCTTGGTGTCGACACCAAAAAAATAACAAAAAGAAGCCGTATTCGCGCATAGACATCCATCAAGAGAGAGCACTGTTGAGTAAGGCAGGGAAAACAAGTCGGATTTCACTCGCGTCCGAAGGACGGTGCGTTATTGTGTGACCCGAGCGCGTTTCTATAGGAGGGTTCTATTTGCGCAGTGTCTACTTTATCGTTTTCTCAGCTGCGGTTTTGCTTGCGGTGCTCTTTGCATTCTTATCGATCACTTTCTTCGAAAGCACAGAAAGAGAAGAAAACCTTCACTTGGCGGTCACGGTCTTTTGTGAAGATGGAGAACAACCCCGGATACAATTTGAGCCTTCGGTTCGGGAAGGTGATTTGATGATTGAAATATCAAATGAAGTTTGGGGAGAGCCCATAAAGTGCTATGAGATTGATCTTTCCGGACCTGAAGATACAGCACTTCCCGACACAAGTGGATACGCCATAGTTCTAAGAGAAGACTCCAATATTTCTGGAGGGGGCTGCTCACAGGTTGGTGTACCAAACGACCGCATACCGCTTCAAGTTGTGAACGATCACGACGTTGAATTAGATATCTCATTGCACGACGAAGCTATGGTTGTTTTCTGCTTGAGATTACTGATCCAAGATACCAGTGTTCGCACCTCCTTATCGCAGAGACGCCTCTCTCTCGAAACTTCACTTTTTCAGCATCCGAGCAATTCACGCGCAACCCTTCCAGTTGAGGTAGGGTTAGCTAGAGGCTTCAGCCCAGATGAGCTATTGCCGCTCCCCGATAATGTATACCTTAGTGAATACCGAAGGATATATGTTTGGGGAGAACGTGAGCAGATAAATCGCCAATTTATCGATATCTATTTTTCTGATGATCGGTTGCGATATATCCAAGATTTTCTTTTCTTGCTCTCTGCAAGTATTTTAGGGGCAATTTTCTCCATGGTTCTTACCAAGCTATACGATAAATCCAAACGACCTTAACCGTAAAACATGTACCCCAATCGACCTTCTTAATTTCGCTCCTTAGAGCAATCTCTGTAGCATAACAGAAATTGTTGCGCGTCACTGCCGCATATTATCAGTTGGTGTCGGGTATGGCCGCGGATATACAGCCGAGCTGCACAGACCATTTTCGCCTTCCGCAATCGAAAGCCGGCATTGGCGCACTCACGGTGAAAGAACACGTTGTCCGCACAGCGGTCGTTGAAACTGGCCTTGGGCATAGATCATGGCCTAGGCGTTGTGGGTTACACCCTGTTCGGTCACGATCATATCAAGGCGCATATCATAGGCATTTGTCGGCACTTCAGGCACCTCTTGGCCCGCGAAGGCCAGCCCAATGGTCACCGGCGCAAGTGCCGCAATGGTGCGGTCATAATACCCGCCGCCATAACCCAGCCTGAAACCGCGCCCGTCATAGGCCAGCATCGGCACGATCAGCACCGCAGGGGTGGCGGGCTGTGTGTCGGCAGGGATCATCGCGCCATAGGCACCTTCTTCCAGTGCCCCCCCCGGCGTCCAGATGCGAAAGACAAGCGGCATGCCCTTCCCCTCGACCACCGGCATCGCCACCACACTATGCGCGGCAAACTCTGTCAGGGCGGGTAAAGGAGACAGCTCTGAACGCATCGGCATATAGCCTGCGACAGTCTTGCCTTTATGCGGCGCCAGGGCACGTTCAAGATAGGAATTAGCCGCCCGCACAGCTGCATCTGTGCAAAGCGCGGCCCGGTTTTTGGCGGCATCCTTGCGCATTTGCGCCTTTTGTTGGGCAACATCGTTCACAGAAGAACAGCCGCTGCCAGCGCCAAAAATACAAAGAAACCAACGACATCTGTAATCGTGGTGACAAAGGCCCCCGACGCCAGCGCCGGGTCAACATTCAGTTTCTCAAGGATCAGCGGCACCAAGGTGCCCGCCAGCCCGGCAACCACCAGATTGACCACCATCGCCACGCCAATCACCACGCCCAGCATCGGTGTGCCAAACCAAACCACACCCACGATGCCCATGACCACCGCAAAGATCATCCCATTGACCAAGCCCACCAAAGCCTCACGTCGAACCACCCGCCACATGTTCGACGCCGTAAGGTCTTTGGTCGCGATCGAGCGCACCGCGACCGTCAGGCTCTGCGTGCCCGCGTTGCCGCCCATTGACGCAACAATCGGCATCAACACCGCCAAGGCCACGAATTGCGCAATGGTGGCTTCAAACTGTGCAATCACCAGTGACGCCAAAATCGCCGTGATCAGGTTCACGAACAACCACGGGAAACGGCGCTTGGTGGTCTCGATCACACGATCCGACAGGCTGCCCTCGCCCACCCCGGCCAGACGCAGGATGTCTTCCTCGTGTTCTTCGTCCAACACGGCCATGGCGTCATCAATGGTGATCACCCCAACCAACCGGCCATCCTCGTCGACCACAGGGGCCGAGATCAGGTGATACTGGTTGAACGCATAGGCAACCTCGGATTCGTCCTGCGTCACCGGGATGGGGCGGAAACTGTCCTCCAGCACCTCCGCCATCGGCACCTTGCGGCTGGTCGCCAGCATCTTGCCCAGCGTCACATAGCCCACCGGCCGCATCTTCGGGTCGACCAGAATGATATGGTAAAACTGTTCGGGCAGCTCTTTCTTGTGATTGCGCAGATAGTCGATGGTCTCGCCGACACTCCAATGTTCCGGCGCCACCACCACTTCGCGCTGCATCAAACGCCCGGCCGAGGTTTCCGGATAGCTCAGCGCCTGTTCCACCGCGACCCGGTCCGCGTCGGCCAAAGCATCCAGAATGGCGGCCTGTTGCGGCTCTTCCAGATCCTCGACCAGATCGACCACATCGTCGGTTTCCAGATCGCGGACCGCTTCTGAGATGTGTTCGTCCGGCAGAAACTCGATCACATCCTCGCGGATCGACTCGTCCAGCTCTGACAGCACATCACCGTCAATATGCCCGACACCCAGCAGCAGAATTTCACGCCGCTGGCCGCTGTCGACCTGCTCCAGAAGGTCAGCCACATCAGCCGCGTGCAGCGGGTCAAGAAGCTCTGCAAGCCGCGTCCGATCCCCCGCTGCCACCGCCAGCCGCACCGCCGCAACCAAGGTATCGGCCAGCGCGTAAGGATCGACTTCGATCTCCTGCGGTTCTGCGATGTGCTCGCTCATTGGCCTGCCCCTTGGTGCTTTGCCCAAACCTTAGCGAAGCAGGTCGCAAAGCAACAGATGCAAAACTCGCTTATTGCAGCGCAGCATCGTGCGGCTTAGCGTGGGGCCATGACAGACCTGATCCTTGGCCAGACCCTCAGCTTTTCCGCCAACCCTTTCGATGCAGGGCCAGAGGCTGCCCGCTATGACAGTCATGGCGGCGTCGTGGTGGAAAACGGCATCATCACCGATCTGGGCAGCGCCGATACCCTGCGCGCGCGCCACCCACAGGCCGCTGTCACCGACATGGGCGGGCACCTGATCACCGCCGGGTTTGTCGATGCCCACGCGCATTACCCGCAGACCCCCATCATCGCCAGTTGGGGCAAACGGCTGATTGATTGGCTCAACAGCTATACGTTCCCGCAGGAAATGCGCTTTGCTGATCGCGTCTATGCCGATGCGGTGGCTGGGGAGTATTTCGACCTGCTGCTGGCCAACGGCACTACAAGCGTCTGCTCTTACTGCACCATCCACCCCGAGTCGGTCGATGCCTACTTCACCGCAGCACAGGCACGCGGCATGCGCGCCCTGGGGGGGAAAACCTGCATGGACCGCGACACGGCGCCCGACGGCCTGCGCGACACCGCGCAGTCTGCCTATGACGACAGCAAGATGTTGCTGGAAAAATGGCACGGGCAGGATCGCCTGTCCTATGTCATCACCCCACGCTTTTCGCCCACGTCCACGCCGGATCAGTTGACCGCGCTTGGTGCGCTCTGGGCCGAACACCCCGATTGCCTGATGCAAACCCATCTGTCGGAACAGTTGGACGAAATCGAATGGGTCAAATCGCTCTATCCGGACGCGCGCGACTATCTGGACACCTATGAACAGTTCGGCCTGCTGGGCAAAGGCGGGCTGTACGGCCACGCGATTCATCTGGAAGACCGCGAAAAGGCCCGGTTGCTTGAGGTCGGCGCCAGCCTGATCCACTGCCCCACCTCCAACACTTTCATCGGCTCGGGCCTGTTTGACATGGCCGGACTGATGGCCGCCGGCCAGCGCGTCGGACTGGCCACGGACACCGGCGGTGGGTCGTCCTTTTCCATGCTGCGCACCATGGCCGCCGCGTACGAGATCGGACAACTGCGCGGCACGCCGCTACACCCCGCGCAGCTCTACTGGTTGGCCACAGCCGGGTCTGCGCAGTCACTCTTGTTGGGCGATAAAATCGGCAACCTTGAGATCGGGATGGAGGCCGACCTGATCGCGCTCAACCTGACCTCTACCCCCGGCATCGCCCAACGCGCCGCGCAGGCAAATGATGTCTGGGAGTCCCTCTTTCCCACCATCATGATGGGCGACGACCGCGCCATTGCGCAGGTCTGGGTGGGCGGCAAACCGCAAAATTGAACCCAGATCGCGTATGCATCGGATGTGCATCAGATGTGCATGGGTTGTGTACGCTGGTTTCAGCCCAATTCGGCAAGCCCCGCTAGACGCAGTCGCTGGCCAAGGTCAAAACCCAAAAGCCCCCTGCCTCGGCAAACCCATAAAAGCGGTAATCGCTGTTCAGCATATTCTTTCGATGACCTGCAGAGCCCATCCAGCCCGCCATCACTTCGCGTTCTGACATTTGGCCCCGCGCAATGTTTTCGGCCGTCGCCGCACGGCAATAACCGGCCATCGTGATGCGGTCAGCGTGGGAGCGCCCCTCTGGGCTTTGATGCGAAAAGTAGCCCCTAGAGGCCATGTCACGCGCATGACGATCCGCCGCGATCATCAGTGCCGGTGCCTCTTGCAGGTTGGGCAGGCCCCGGGCGCGACGTTCGGCATTCAGAACCGCGTCAAAGTCATCAATCAAAGCCCGGTCCGCGTTCTGGTTTTCAAAGATCAAAGGGGCTGTTGATGTCGCTACGGGCGGCGATTCATCGCACGCGGAAATTGCCGCAATACTGCTTATAATCAACACCTTACGCAGCATTTTCCTGCCTCCTCAGGACATAAGATTTGTCGCCAGCCGTTGCTGGTGCTGAACCACCGTATGAAGATCAATCGAGGTCAAATGCCCGTCGCGCACAATCTGTCGCCCCTCGACAAACAGGTCGCGCACAGTGGTCGGCCCCGCCAGCAGCAGCGCCGCCTTGTCCCAGCTGCCCGCGCTTTCCACGCCGCGCACATCCCAAATGGCGATGTCGGCGCGCTTGCCCACGGCGATCTGGCCGCAATCATCGCGCCCCAACACCTGCGCCCCGCCGCGCGTTGCGATCTCCAGCGCCTCACGTGCGCTCATCGCATCAGCGCCATTGGCCACCCGTTGCAGCAACATTGCCTGACGCGCCTCTGCGATCAGGTTGCCCGCATCATTGCTGGCTGATCCGTCCACCCCCAATGCCACGTTCACCCCCGCATCGCGCATTTTTCGCACCGGGGCGATGCCGGACCCGAGTCTACAATTCGAACACGGACAATGGGCCACACCGGTACCTGTTTGGCTGAAAAGTTCAATTTCCGAACCATCCAGCTTAACGCAATGGGCATGCCATACGTCGCTCCCGACCCAGCCCAATTCCTGCGCATATTGGCCCGGACGGCAGCCGAAATTCTCTAGGCTATAGGCGATGTCTTCCTCATTCTCGGCTAGATGGGTATGCAGCATCACCCCTTTGTCGCGCGCCAAAAGGGCGGCATCGCGCATCAACTCGCGGCTGACCGAAAACGGCGAACAAGGTGCCAGCCCGACCCGCACCATCGAGCCCTCAGACGGGTCATGGAAGGCATCGACCACACGGATACAGTCTTCCAGAATATCGGCCTCGGCTTCCACAACGCTGTCGGGCGGCAAGCCGCCATCGCTTTCGCCGATGCTCATCGCACCGCGTGTGGGTTGGAACCGCATCCCGATCTCTGTCGCGGCGTGGATCGTATCCTCAAGCTTTGACCCGTTGGGATAAAGATACAGATGGTCCGAGGTCAGTGTGCAACCCGAAAGCGCCAGTTCCGCCAGACCAACCAAGGCCGAGACCCGCATTTCTTCCGGCCCAAACCGCGCCCAGATCGGATAAAGCGTCTGCAGCCAACCAAACAGCAACGCGTCCTGGCCACCGGGCACCGCACGGGTCAGGGTTTGGTACAGATGGTGATGCGTGTTAATCAGGCCCGGGGTGACAACGCAGCCTTCGGCCAAAACTTGTGTGGCGCCGTTTAACGGTAAATCTGGCCCAATCTCAACCACTTGCCCATCGCGCAACCGGATATCTACCCCGGTCAGTTCACGCCGGTTGTCGTCCATTGTCAGGAGCGTCTCAGCGCGGCGGATCAGGGTGTGGGCCATGGATCAGTACCTTTTCAGAATGTCCAACGCAGCGGCGTGAATGTCGGCGTTTGCAGCACCCAGAACCCGCCCGCCTTCGTGGGCGGGGCCGCCTTGCCAATTGGTGACCATGCCGCCGGCTGCCTCGATCACCGCGATCGGGGCCTGAATGTCATAGGCCTGCAGGCCAGCCTCGACCACCAGATCAATCTGGCCCGCAGCAACGAGGGCATAGGCATAGCAATCTATCCCATAGCGGGTCAGCTGGCAGCGCGCGGCGACGTCTTGAAAGGCGCGCCCTTCGGTTTCCGAGCCAACCTCGGGGAAGGTGGTAAAGATAATCGCCTGATCCAACGGGCGCGGGGCACAGGTGCCCAATTCGCGCGTGCCCATCGGCCCAGTCACGCTGGACTGTCCTAATCCGCCAACGAACCGTTCACCGATGAAGGGCTGGTCAATCACCCCCAGAACAGGGCCTGATGCATCCGCAACGGATATCAGCACGCCCCAGGTTGGCGTGCCAGACAGGTAAGCGCGGGTGCCGTCGATGGGGTCCAACACCCAGGTCAGGCCGCTGGAGCCAGCCTGTGCGCCGTATTCTTCACCAAGGATGGCGTCATCAGGGCGGCGTTCGGCCAACACGGCCCGCATTGCGCGTTCTGCTGCGCGATCCGCCACCGTGACCGGATCAAACCCGCCATCCAGTTTGTTTTCGACCCCCAGCGCGCCGCCGCGGAAATGCACAAGCGTTTCGCGCCGGGCCACATCAGCCAGCGCGTTCGCGGTTTCTATCAACTCCGCGCGCAAGTCAGGGGTCATGGATGTCTCCCGGCAATGGGCCGGGCCGTTCCCGCGCCGCCATACCAGCGGTATCACCCGCAGTTGGGCGGCGCGTCAAGCGGGCTTAGGCTGCGTCGCTGAGCACACGGGCGAGTTCGAACAGACGGCGACGCTGATTTTCCGGAATTGCGTAATAAGACCGCACAAGTTCCAGCGCCTCTTTGTCCGACAGAATATCCGCAGGCAGGCCCTCGGCGCCGCCTTCGGCCTCGACCTTGCCGCTGAGCCCTTCAAAGAAGAAGCTGACCGGTACATCCAGCGCATCCGCGATGTCCCACAAGCGCGAAGCGCTGATGCGGTTCATTCCGGTTTCGTATTTCTGGATCTGCTGGAATTTGATTCCAACCTGCTCTGCCAACTGCTGTTGTGTCATGCCCACCATCCAACGGCGATGGCGAACGCGTTTACCGACATGAACGTCAACGGGATGTTTCATAGAAGTACTCCTGCTTTCATCATGTTATAAGCAATTTCTATGCCAACTTTTCACTTCTAGTGATATTTTTCCGAAAACTTCCACTAAGTGTTTACTATTATTTAACATTATATTTCCCCCATCAGTCTGCACGCTCCAGGCACCCGACCAGCCAGCAGGGTGCATTCCCCCCGACAGATTCCCCTATGGCGTGTTTTTCATTTTGCATTGCATTTTGCAAATCACTACGCAGCAATTTGCGCCTTTTGCACGAACGCCCAGGTTGGCATCTCGGAAGCGAACAGACTACAAACGCACTCGACAACCTACACGAGGTCGAAATGCGCGCTTATAAAGTCACTGAAACCGGGCAACCTCCCCGACTGGCACAGTGTGACACGCCAATCCCTGCAACCGGAGAGGTTTTGGTAAAAATCCATGCCTGTGGGCTGAATTTTGCCGACCTTTTGATGATAAAGGGCAAATATCAGGACACGCCCGCTGTGCCCTTCACCCTTGGCCTGGAACTTTCTGGCACGATCGAGGCCGTGGGGCCCGGAGCCGATTCGTCTTTGACGGGAAAAAATGTGGCTGTGTTCGCCGGACAGGGTGGATTGGCAGAGTATGGCTGCTTCCCGGTGGATCGCTGCGTTGTCATGCCCGAAAATATGAGCTTCGCCGAAGCAGCCGCTTTTCAGGTGGCTTATGGCACCAGCCATGTCGCGCTGGACTATAAAGCGCGATTGCAGGCTGGTGAGACGCTTCTGGTTCTGGGCGCGGCAGGGGGTGTTGGCCTTACGGCAGTAGAAATCGGCAAACGCATGGGCGCGCGCGTCATCGCCGTGGCGCGCGGCGCGGCCAAACTGGACGTCGCGCGCAAGGCGGGGGCCGATATCTGTATTGATGCCGAGGTCGATGACTTGCGTGAACAGATCAAAGCCCTGGGCGGTGCCGATGTGGTCTATGACGCTGTTGGCGGCGATCTGTTTCGCGCCGCGTTCCGCGCGACCAACCCCGACGGGCGCATTTTAGCCATCGGCCACGCCAGCGGAGACGTGCCGCAGATCCCGGCCAACCACTTGCTGGTCAAAAATATTTCGGTTCTTGGCCTGTATTGGGGCGGCTACATGAAGTTTAAACCGTCAGTTTTGACCGACAGCATGGCGCAACTGTTCAGCTGGTTTGCCGAGGGCGGTCTGACGCCCCACATCAGCCATGAACTTCCGCTGGAACGTGCGGACGAGGCGCTGGAGCTTCTTAAATCCCGCCGCTCCACCGGCAAGGTCGTGGTTACGATGCACTCGCCAGCCTAGGCGCACCTTGCTGCTGGATATAGGCTTGGCGCAACAATTGGGTCAGGGTCTCGACGATCTCGCCCTTGCCCACATCTGACCGATACAGGTTGATCTTCAGGCGCGGCAAGTCGGGCAATGCACCGTGATGCTGGATCCTTTCCAGATGTGGGGGCTCGGCGCCCTCAATCACTGTGTGGACGGCAAGATCGGCGGTCACCGTGGCCTCGATCGTGCGGCTTGAGGAGCTTTCCACCGCCATCTCCCAAGGGAGTCCCGCCGCATCCAGCGCCCGCTGCACCGGCACCCGGAAGCGACATTTGTATTCATAGGCCAGCTGCAGGGGCCGCGATTTCCACGCGTGCCCATTGGGCGCACCCACCCAAACCAAGGGCGCTTCGATCAAGGTTTCACCACCCGCATCAGGATCATCCTCGGTGGTCAGAATCACATCGACCTCGCCCTTGGCGAACTGCTCTTTCAGCTCGCTGGTGAAAGAGGACAACAAGTGCACCTTTACCCGCGGATACTCAGCCGCGAACATCCGAAGCACCTGTGGGATCGCCGGATAGACGATGTCATGGGGCACGCCCAGCACCACGTCGCCCTCAAACTCCTGCGCGGTCAGGCGGGCGTAGATCTCGTCATTCAGCTGCAACATCCGCCGGGCATAGCCCAATAGTTGCTCTCCGGCGGTGGTCAGTGTGATCTGGCGCGAGCTGCGATCAAAAAGCTGCGTATCCAGCATTTCTTCCAATCTCTTGATCTGCATCGACACTGCAGATTGCGTCAGATTCAAAAAGCCCGCTGCACGGGTCACCCCCCCCGAGTCTGCCACCGCCACAAAAGACCTAAGGGCCGTCATATCCAGATTTCGCGCCATATCAAGTTTCCTGATGCATCACATAAAAATCATTCGTTTGAGGAATGATACAGGTTCCACATATAAGATCAACAGAACTGATGAAACAAACCCAACCCATCACCAAAACGTAAAGGCTGAAACGATGACCCACTTTACCCAATATCTCGGCACGGCCCGGGCGCACGGGCGCCAGGGCTCATTCTTCACCTCGCTGCGTGCTGCTTTCATGCTGGGCAAACAACGCCACGAACTGGCACAGCTGAGCGATGCCCAACTGGACGATCTGGGCCTGACCCGCGATCAGGTTCTGGCCGAAGCAAAGCGCCCTGTTTGGGATGTTCCCAGCAACTGGCGCGGTTAAAACGTGCAATTCCGCCGCATCTTAACCAGATGCGACGCAGCACCACTTGAAAACCGGGCCGTGTTTGCCGATATTTCAGGGCAAGTGCGGCCCGAATTCCATCTGGCCGCCAGTTCGGGAAACTCTGGAGGCATTTGATGTCCGAATTCAACACGATCCGCGCGGGTCAGGCAGGTGTAAACACCGCCCAGATTGACGCAGGCCTGCGCGCGCATATGAACAAAGTCTACGGCACCATGTCCGTGGGCCTGCTGCTGACCGCGCTGGTTGCCTGGGCCGTTGGCACCAATGACGCAATGGTCGCCGCTGTCTTTGGCACACCGCTGAAGTGGCTGGTGATGTTCGCGCCGCTAATCATGGTCTTCGCCTTTGGCGCAATGATCAACCGCCTGTCCGCTTCGGGCGCGCAGCTGTTCTTCTATGCCTTCTCGGCACTGATGGGCCTGTCGATCAGCTATATCTTCGCCGTCTACACCGGCTTCTCGATCGCGCAAACCTTCCTGATCACCTCGATCGCCTTTGCCGGGCTGTCGCTGTGGGGCTACACCACCAAGAAAGACATCTCGGGCTGGGGCAGCTTCCTGATTATGGGCGTGATCGGCATCCTGATCGCCTCGATCGTCAACATCTTCCTGGGTTCGCCCGCGATCCAATTCGCGATCTCAATCCTGGGTGTGCTGATCTTTGCTGGCCTGACCGCCTATGACACACAGAAGATCAAAACCGACTATCTGGCACATGCACATGCGATGGATCAGGAATGGCTGGGCAAGTCCGCCATCATGGGCGCTCTCAGCCTGTACCTGGACTTCATCAACCTGTTCATGTTCCTGCTGCAGTTCCTTGGCAACCGCGAATAAGCACAAGACACATATCCAAACCGAAAAGGGCCGGCACATCGCTGGCCCTTTTTCGTTGCCCTGCCCACAGGCACCAACCCGAGGGGCCATCGGCCCCGAGACATCTGACGCGCGCGCAGCGCGCGCCTTTTGACAGCGCCAACGAAAAAGGCCACGCAATCGCGTGGCCCCATTCACAGTCCTGAAAGGTGATCTTACTTGATCTTGCCTTCCTTGTACTCGACGTGCTTACGCACAACCGGGTCGTATTTGTTGACAACCATCTTCTCGGTCATGGTCTTGGCATTCTTCTTGGTCACATAGAAGTGGCCGGTGCCCGCGGTCGAGTTCAGGCGGATCTTAATTGTAGCTGGCTTCGCCATGTTTCTCTTCTCCGTCGCGCGGGCGGGTTACGCCCGTGAAATCTGTATGAAGCCCGCCTTTTACCCGCCCGCGCGCCCGAGTCAACCACAAGCAAGCAAAAACCCCAAGAAATCATGCACGGATGGCCTGTAAGCCGGATTCTGTCCCGGGGTTGCCCCCTTGGATGATCATTCCTCTGGGCCTGTCGTTGCCAACAGGCTCTAGCTGCCAACCCGAACCTTCAGGGCCAAAGCCGCCCTGCGGGGTCGCCCCCGCGTGAGGTTCCTATTTGGCATTGCTCCGGGTGGGGCTTGCCGTGCCGGTTCTGTTGCCAGACCCGCGGTGGGCTCTTACCCCACCTTTTCAGCCTTACCCCAGCGTATCGCAGCGCGATGCACGAGGGCGGTTTCTTCTCTGTGGCGCTTTCCCTCGGGTTGCCCCGGCCGGGCATTACCCGGCACCCTTGCCTTGTGGAGTCCGGACTTTCCTCGAGGTTGCCCCCGCGATCACCCAGCCATCCGTGCCCGCCTGACTTAGGTCAGCCCGGCGTTCCGGTCAACGGGGAAGCGCGTGGCCAGATCGCCCATCAAAGCGCGGTCTGTGTCGTCCAACGCGCCTTTTGCAAAGGGGCGAAAGCGCTGGCGAAAGGCCTGAAGAAGGGCTTCGGCAGGCGCATCTGGATAGCCAAAGCGACGGGCATCCGCGACAAAGTCCCCTGCCCGCCCCGGCTGGGGCCAAACCGACAGGCCCTGTCGCGCAAGGCGTTGCCAATCGAACCGTGTGCCCGGGTCAAACTTGCGCTCTGGTGCCATGTCAGAGTGTCCAATGACCCCTTGGGCGCCAATATCCCAGCGGGTCATGATCTGGAGCAACAACGCCTCCAGCGTCACCATCTGTGGCTCAGGGAACGGATGCGCGCCGGTATTGGCCAACTCAATCCCAATGGAGCGCGAGTTCACATCTTCGCGCCCTCCCCAGCCCCCTGCACCGGCATGCCAAGCGCGCTGATCCTCGGCGACGAGGCTGTAGAGCGTGCCATCTTCAGCGATCAGGTAATGCGCGGATACCTCGGCCACCGGGTCACACAAACGCTCAAGCGCCGCCTTGGCGCTTTGCATCGCGGTGTAATGGATCACGATAAGTTCGGGGCGCAGCCCATCGCGACGTGGGCCGAAGTTGGGCGACGGATGGGTCAGGTTCAACGGTTCAGGGCGTTGCGAAATGGCGTTGGGTCCCATTCACAGGCGAATCCATCGCCATCGGGGTCCAGGTTCAGCTTGTCCTTTTCAGGACCTCCGGCCTTCAAGAAGGCCTCTTGCGCCTTGTCACCCGATGTATAGCGCACGCAATTGCGGTTGTAATCCGACAGACGCAGGCGGTTACGGCTATAGATCGCTTGCCCCGGCAGGTTGGTGGTGGCCAGCGCGAATTCCACGATGTTCGGGCCGCCTGATCCCGAGCGGGTCGGAACGGCTGTGGGCTGAACAACCTGATATTGCTCGCGCTGTGCAGCCAGACGCGCGGCATCTGATTCGATACTTTCGCGCGACGCCACTGCGCCAAAATCCTGCTCGTCCGAAATACTTGGATTGCTGGTGTTCACCACGACCTGCGCAGGCTGGGTTGGCACGACGGGGGTGTTGTCCGCAGGTTGCGTTGCCGCGGTCTGTGTCGTAGCCACGGGGGGCTGCACGGTTACGGGCTGCGCCGCGGCGCCAGCCAGCTCGGCCTCGCGCTGGCGCTGATAGTCATCATAGTCGCCAAACCCAACCCCGGCGGCAGAGTTGGGAACGTCAGGGCTACAGGCTGCCAGCGTGGCAGCGGCAATGATCGGCAATACGAAACGCATGTGAAGAACCTGCTCTGGTCGCTTTTCCAAGCGCTTTTACCACCATTTCGCCGGCTTGGAAACAAACCCGGCTGCGTTTTCAAGCGCATAGGCGGTGTTCAGCAGATCATCCTCGGCCCACGGGCGGCCAATCAGCTGCAATCCAAGCGGCAAACCCTCGGCGCTCATCCCAGCCGGAACCGAAATGCCGGGCAGGCCCGCAAGGTTCACGGTGACGGTGAAAACGTCGTTCAGATACATTTCAACCGGGTCAGCATCGGTCATTTCACCCAAGCCAAACGCGGGCGACGGGGTGGCCGGGGTCAGGATGGCATCAATGCCGTCCGCGAACACGGTGTCAAAGTCGCGCTTGATCAACGCGCGCACCTTGCGGGCACGGTTGTAATAGGCGTCATAGAAACCCGCCGACAGCACATAGGTGCCGATCATCACGCGGCGCTGAACCTCGGGGCCAAAGCCTTCGGCGCGGGTCTTTTCATACATCTGGTCGATGCCGTCACCGGCGGCCAGCTTGGCGCGGTGGCCATAGCGCACACCGTCATAGCGGGCGAGGTTGCTGGATGCCTCAGCCGGGGCAATCACGTAATAGGCAGGCAGCGCGTATTTGGTGTGCGGCAGGGTGATATCGACAATCTCAGCCCCCGCATCGCGCAGCATGGCAGCGCCGTCCTGCCACAGCTTTTCGATCTCGGCGGGCATGCCGTCCATGCGGTATTCCTTTGGGATACCGATCTTCTTGCCTTTGATGTCACCAGTCAGCGCGGCCTCAAAATCGGGCAGCGGGAAATCGGCGCTGGTGCTGTCCTTGGGGTCATGTCCAGCCATGGCCTGCAGCATGATCGCGGCGTCGCGCACCGACTTGGTCATCGGGCCCGCCTGATCCAGCGAGCTGGCAAAGGCCACCACACCCCAGCGCGAGCAGCGGCCATAAGTCGGCTTCAGACCGGTGATGCCGGTAAAGGCGGCGGGCTGACGGATCGAGCCGCCAGTGTCGGTGCCGGTTGCCGCCAGACACAGATCGGCCGCTACGGCCGAGGCCGACCCGCCCGAGCTGCCGCCCGGGGTCAGTTGACGATCATCCACCTTCCACGGGTTCACGGCGTTGCCGTACACCGAAGTTTCATTCGAGCTGCCCATGGCGAACTCGTCCATGTTCAGCTTACCCAGCATCACCGCGCCATTATCGAACAGGTTCTGGCTGACGGTGGATTCGTATTCGGGCGTGAACCCTTCGAGGATGCCAGATGCGGCCTGCGAAGCGACACCCTTGGTGCAAAACAAATCCTTGATGCCCAGCGGGATGCCACACATGGCGGGCGCATCCCCTGCTTTGATGCGGGCGTCAGCGGCTTTAGCCTGCTCCAGCGCGATCTCGGGCGTTTTGTGCACAAACGCGCCCAGCGCATCGGCAGCGTCAATTTCCGAAAGGCAGGATTCGGTCAGCTCGACAGCGGTGGTGTCGCCCTTGCGCAGCGCATCCCGGGCGGCGGCGATGGTCAGTTTCGACAGATCAGACATTATTCCACCACCTTCGGCACAGCAAAGAACCCTTCGCGCGCATCCGGCGCATTTGACAGAACCTTTTCGGCCTGATCGCCATCGGTCACCACGTCTTCGCGACGTTTCAAACGCATCGGCGTCACACTGGTCATCGGCTCAACGCCTTCGACATCCACTTCATTGAGCTGCTCCATGAAAGTCAGGATGTTCGACAGCTCGCCTGCCAGCGCGGGCAGATCGTCTTCTTCAACGGCAATGCGGGCCAGATGGGCCACGCGGCGCGCGGTATCAATGTCGATGGACATGAGGCACTCCGAAACTCTGGGTTAGCCGAGGGTTTAGCCGCGCGCGGCGCGACCTGCAAGCATGTGACGGCGGTAAAGCTCGATCATCCAGCCCAGCATGAGCGCATTCAGGCAATGCCAGGCGAAGTGGGTGCCAATTGGCCACGCTCCGCACAGGGGTTCATCGACCGTACGAAAGGTCAGCGATACGACCAAAAGCGCCGCGCCGATCCCTAGGTTCCAGGCAGTGGTTGGTGCTCGGCGCGCCAACGCAACAGCATAGGCAGCGATCAGTACAGGGATGGGCGCATAGCCGGTGGAACTGCCCAACCATTCAAGCTTTTGTAAGATCGGCAGGGTCAGAACCGCATAGGGAAAGAACAGTGCCGTGACGCCCAGCGCGGGCCATAATGACAGGTTCCAGAAATGCAGATTGGCGCCAAGGATGAACAACAGCACGAATATCGCAATCGGCGCGACATCCAGTACCGCGGCCCAAGGCGTCGCGAAGGTGTGAAACAGCGCCGAACCGATCCCGATCGCCGCCAGCGTGATCACCAACGCCATGGCCAATGGTAAGTCCTGCCCCCGCACCCGGCGCCACATAACCCAAGCCGCGACCAAAAACGCCGCGTTGGTCAGGGCGTTGATTGGCTCGGCCCAAAGCCCGGGTTCTAAGCGTTCGCAATATCCGTCAATCTGCTGTGTCCAATTCACGTGACACGGCCTTTCGCAGTGCTAGGGTAGGTCTAAATATAGGAGGCTGACATGAAAATCACATGGCTGGGCCACTCCGGCTTTCGTATTGAAATTGGCGATCAGGTGCTACTGGTCGACCCATGGCTGACCGGCAACCCGATGTTCCCAACCGACAAGCGTGCCGAGGCCATCGCAGGGGCGACGCATATTCTTCTGAGCCACGCCCATGGCGATCATTGTGGTGACGCGCTGGTCCTAGCCAAAGAATTGGACATCCCCTTGGTGGGTATCTTTGATCTGATCGCATGGTGGGAAGACACCGAAGGCATTCAAGGCATAGGTTTCAACAAAGGCGGTTCAGTAATGCTGGGCGAGGTTCGTGTCACCATGGTGCAAGCAGTGCATTCATCCACCTTGCGCGGGCAAGACGGACCGGTGGCCGTCGGGTCCGAAGCCGGATTCATGATCAGCCACAACCAGCGCACGATCTACTTTTCTGGTGATACAGACGTCACCATGGATATGCAGATCATGCAGGACCTGCATCAGCCCGAAATCGGCATCCTGTGCGCAGGAGGACATTTCACCATGGATATGCGCCGCGCCTCCTATGCGGCGCAAACGTTCTTTAATTTTAAAACCGTGATCCCATGTCACTATCGCACATTCCCGCTGCTCGAACAGGATGCCTCGGTGATGAAGGACACCCTACCGGGCATCGACGTTATCGAACCTGAGGTGCTCGACCCGATTTTGCTTTAGGGGCGCTGCCCCCGGCCCTTTGGGCCTCCCCCGGGATATTTCGCCCAAAGCAAGCATGGAAAGTGACGCATCCAGAGTTTGCTTTGGTTCAAATATCCGCGCCGCAGGCATGAAATTCAGTCCCGCTTCGTGGCGAAGAAGTCCTTTAGCAATGTCGCGGCCTCATCAGCGGCGATGCCATCATACACCTCGGGTACATGATGAGATTGCGGATGGCTGAAAATGCGCGGCCCGTGCAAAACCCCGCCTGACTTAGGGTCAGACGCGCCGAAGTAGACCCGCGCGATGCGGGCTTGACTGATCACCGAGGCGCACATTGGGCAAGGTTCCAGCGTTACGTACAGGTCACAGCCCGGCAAGCGCTCGGTCCCAAGCTGGGCACAGGCGGCTCGGATCGCCAGCATTTCGGCATGGGCGCTGGGGTCGTGATCTTGCCGCGTGCGGTTGCCGGCCTTGGCCAGCACTTGACCTTCGGCCGACACCACCACGGCGCCCACCGGCACTTCGCCCCGCGCGGCGGCGGCGCGGGCCTCTTGCAGGGCAAGTTCCATATGGCTGGTGAAACCGGTCATGCCTTGGTGTGCCGCAGCACGTTCATTTGCGCAAGGCGCTTTCGCTTGGCGACGCAGGCGCGTAAAGGAAGAGGTATGAGCACAGACACCCCCAAGGGCGACCGGATCGCCAAAGTCATCGCCCGCGCCGGGCTGGCCAGTCGCCGCGAGGCCGAGAGAATGATCGAGGCCGGCCGCGTCACCGTGAACAGTGAGCGGATCTTTAGCCCTGCGCTAAACGTCACAGCCCAGGACAAGATCGTCGTGGATGGCCAGGCCCTGGCCGAAGCCGAACCGCCGCGGCTTTGGCTGTATCACAAGCCTGCCGGGCTGGTGACCACGGCGCGCGATGAAAAGGGGCGCGAAACGGTATTTGATGCGCTGCCCGAAGGCATGCCGCGGGTGATGTCGGTGGGACGGTTGGATTTGAATTCTGAGGGCCTCTTGCTGCTGACCAATGATGGCGAGATGAAGCGCAAACTGGAGCTGCCCTCAACCGGCTGGTTGCGCAAATACCGCGTGCGGGTGCGGGGTTATCCGTCGGAAGACACACTCGCGCCGCTGCGCAAGGGCGTGACAATCGACGGCGAGCGGTTTCAGGGCATGCAGATCAGTCTGGATCGTCAGCAAGGCGCGAATGCCTGGCTGACCGTTGGCCTTCGCGAAGGCCGCAACCGGGAAATCCGCCGCGCCATGGAGCACGTTGGGCTGGTGGTGAACCGCTTGTTGCGCGTGTCCTACGGCCCGTTCCAGCTGGGCGAGTTGAAAGCGGGTGAGATCGAAGAGGTCCGAGGCCGGGTGCTTCGCGATCAATTGGGGCTGGACAGCGATTTCAAGCCCGCGCTCAAGCCCAAACGCCGCGTCACGCGTCCGCCACGGGGAAAACGCTGAGTTTCAGCACCTTGCCGCACGGTCAAACCTGTGTATTGCTGCGCCCGACATATATTTTCGACCGGAGCGCACCATGGCCGACCTTTTGACATTTGAGAACCTTGGCAACCTTGTCATGCTTTGCTTTTTGCAGGCTGTTCTAGGGTTCGACAACTTGCTGTACATCAGTATCGAGAGTCAGCGCGCGCCTGTGGCGCAGCAAAAGGCGGTGCGGTTTTGGGGGATCATCGTGGCGGTGGCGCTGCGGGTGATCTTGCTGTTTGTGATGATCCGTTTGATTGAATCTCTGGCCGAACCGTTCTTTATCCTGAACTGGGCCGGTGTTCTTGAAGGCGGGGTGAATTTCTCGACCATTGTCTTCATTATCGGTGGGATATTCATCATCTACACGGCGGTCAAAGAAATCGCGCACCTGCTGTCCGTGGATCATCTGGATCATGATGTCGAAGGGCGCTCGGGCAAGTCGGCTGTGAAGGTGATTATGATGATCGTCGCGATGAACCTGATCTTCAGCTTCGATTCCATCCTGTCGGCCCTTGCGATCACCGATGTCTTCCCGATTCTGGCGGCGGCGATTCTGCTTTCGGGGGGGGCGATGTTGCTGTTGGCCGATGGGGTGACAGCGTTTATCGAAAAGAACCGTATGTACGAGGTTCTGGGCCTGTTCATCCTGCTGATTGTCGGGGTGGTTTTGTTGGGTGAGGCCGGGGTGGCCGCGTCGCACGCGATGCATGACGACGCCCTGCAACTGAAAATCTTTGGCCAGCCGCTGATCCCGATGTCGAAAACCACCTTCTACTTTGCCGTGGTGGTGCTGTTTGCGGTGGAAATCCTGCAAACAGGCTATTCGCGCAAACTGGATGCCGAACGCCACGCCGAACAAAGCCGTCACTGACGAAAACCTTAACGAAACCGCCCGTTTGCCTTTATAAAGGCTTTGCCAAGAGGGGGAGACCATGACCGCTACAGGTTTGCAGAAGCTGGCTTATGTACTGCTGCTGGCGTTGATCGTCTATGTCTCGGTCGTGGGGGGCGTGTAAATGGCGCAGCGCTATGGCGGGCAGTTCAGCCCGGATGGAAACAAAGGTGGCACAGAGGCGAAACCGCCTCGTAACCCGTTTCAGGGGCAAACTCCCAGCCGGGCTGGAGGGCGCGCGAACTTCTTGTTTCTGGCGCCTTTCCCGTTGCTGGTTTCCGCGTTTTTGTCTGATCCTGTTGGGCTTGCAACCAAGCTGGGCGCCTTTGGTATATTGATGCTGGCCGCTTGGCTGACCCGCGCGGGGTTGCAGGCCGAGGATGCCTATCATGCCCGCAAAGTTGCCCGTCGCCCCGCCATCCCGCGCAAGATGTTCGGCGCGGCCCTGACCGGGATCGGACTATGTGCTGCCGGGTTCAGTGGTGGCTTGGTGCCTGCGGTGATTTTTGGTGTGCTGGGCGCGGCTTTGCATGGGTTTGCCTTTGGGCTGGACCCGATGCGCGACAAGGGCATGGAAGGCATTGATACCTTCCAGCAAGACCGCGTCGCGCGCGCCGTGGACGAAGCCGAAAAGCACCTGGCCGCCATGGAAGACGCCATCAAACGTGCGGGCGATCGCCAGATGATGACCCGTGTTCAGCAGTTTCAGGGCACCGTGCGCGACATGTTGCGCACCATCGAAGAAGACCCGCGCGATCTGACTTCGGCCCGAAAATATCTGGTCGTCTATCTGCAGGGCGCACGCGATGCGACTATAAAATTTGCAGATATCTATGCCCGCACCCAGAACAGCGGCGCGCGCGACGATTATGACGCGTTGTTGAACGACCTTGAACAGAATTTTGCGGCCCGGACCAGCAAGATGTTGCTTGATGACAAAGCTGATCTGGATGTCGAGATTGAAGTGCTGCGCGAAAGATTGCAGCGTGACGGCGTGCGTGTGACGCCAGACAGTGGAGTATAAAATATGTCGAATGAAATCCGCCAAAAGGCCGAAGCCGTTCTGGCCGAAGTAGAGCAAGTCACCGCCGTGGTTCTTCCCGAACCCGGGGGCGAAGTTGTGCTGCTGGACAGCGCAGATGCCCCTGTCGCCGCCGAAATCCGTAAGCGGATGGACGAGCTGGACATGGATAACACCACTTCGATCATCGAGTTCGGCTCGAGCGCACAGGCCGAGCTGCAGACCATCAGCCAATCCATGCTGGCGGATGTGAAAAACAAAGATGTCGGCCCCGCAGGGGACAGTCTGCGCAATATCGTCACCACGATCCGGGGGTTTTCGATCTCGGAACTGGATGTGCGTCGCAAACGTAGCTGGTGGGAACGCCTGACCGGCAAGGCTGCGCCTTTGGCCAAATTCATGGCCCGCTATGAAGACGTGCAGGGACAGATCGACAAGATCACCGATACGCTGTTGGGGCACGAGCACAAGCTGCTTAAAGACATCAAATCGCTGGACATTCTGTATGAAAAGACGCTGGATTTCTATGACGAGCTGGCGCTTTATATCGCAGCGGGTGAAGAAAAGCTGAAAGAGCTGGACGGCACCATCATTCCCACCAAAGAAGCCGAGGTGAACTCTGCCGCGCCGGACCAGCAGGTGATCGTCGCCCAAGAACTGCGTGATCTACGCGCTGCCCGCGATGATCTGGAACGCCGGGTGCATGATCTGAAGCTGACCCGTCAGGTGACGATGCAATCCTTGCCTTCGATCCGCTTGGTGCAGGAAAACGACAAGTCGCTGGTCAACAAGATCAACTCGACCCTGGTGAACACCGTCCCACTGTGGGAAACCCAGCTGGCGCAGGCCGTGACCATCCAGCGCTCTAAAGAGGCCGCCGAGGCCGTGCGCGATGCGTCCGACCTGACCAACGAACTGCTGACCGCCAATGCCGAGAACCTGCAACAGGCCAACCGGGTTGTGCGCGAGGAAATGGAACGCGGTGTGTTTGACATCGAGGCCGTCAAACAGGCCAACGCCACCCTGATTGATACCATTCAGGAAAGTCTGGCCATTGCCGATGAAGGCAAAGCCAAACGTGCAGCCGCCGAAGAAGACCTCAAGAAAATGGAGGCCGATCTGCGCGATACGCTGGCCGCCGCCAAAGCACGCCGTGATGGGGTTGGTGACAACGCCGGCACCGCTGTGCCCAACTAAGACCGGAGGCCACGATCCCGCCTTTTGTTCGAAATATGCTTGCCGCAGGCAGTGCAATGCTTTGCCTGTCGGCCTGCGTGACACCAACTGTCGAAAGTTCGGTGGTGCCCCCACCGCGCCCCACAGTGGATCAGCCTCAGCCCTCGGAACAAAGCCGTGCGGTCGCACAATACTATGCCCGCGTTCAGAACGATCTGGTCGCGCGTGGGTTGCTGCGCACCGATAACGGCGAAGCCGACGTGCCGTTTTCCCAACGTCAGCTTGTGGAAGATTTCGAGCAAATCGCGCTCTATGACGAGTATCAGTTAAGCAACGGCACGCTGATTGCCCGCAAATCGCCCAGCCGTCTGCGTCGATGGGATGGGCCGGTGCGGGTTTCGGTGACCTATGGCGAAACGGTCCCGTCAGAACAACGCCGCACCGATCAGGCCTCGTTCAATCGCTACTTACGGCGCCTGTCGCGGGCGACAGGCAATCCGGTGACCTCGGCCTCGCCCAAGAACGCGAACTTCCACGTGTTCATGGTCAACGAAGATGAACGGCGCGCTTTGGGTCCGGCGCTGGAAAATCTGGTGCCCGGTATCAGCCCGACGTTGATACGCACCGTGACCACCATGCCGCGCTCGACCTTTTGCACCGTCTATGCGTTCTCGGTCGATAGCGCATCGAACTACTATACGGCGATCGCTGTGATCCGGGCCGAACAGCCCGACATCCTGCGGCTGGCCTGCATCCACGAGGAACTGGCACAAGGCATGGGGTTGGCCAATGACAGCCCCTCGGCGCGGCCCTCGATCTTTAATGATGACGAAGAATTCGCACTGCTGACGCGCCACGACGAATTGCTGCTTGAAATGCTCTATGATCCGCGCCTGCGCGCCGGGATGAAGGCCGATGAGGCCCGTCCCATCCTGCGACAGATCGCGGCCGAGATGCTGGGCGGCGGAGTATAACGACGGGCGCACCGCCCGATGAGTAAGGACAAGACCATGGGTATTTTCGATTTTCTTTCCGGTGAATTCATCGACGTCATACATTGGGTCGATGACACGCGCGACACGATGGTCTGGCGGTTTGAACGCGAAGGCCACGAAATCAAATACGGGGCCAAGCTGACGGTACGCGAAGGTCAGGCGGCGGTTTTCGTGCACGAAGGCCAGCTGGCCGATGTCTTTACCCCCGGCCTTTACATGTTAGAGACCAACAACATGCCGGTGCTGACCACGATCATGCACTGGGATCACGGGTTTAAGTCACCGTTCAAGTCGGAAATTTACTATGTCAACACCACCCGTTTTAACGACCTGAAGTGGGGCACCAAGAACCCGATCATGCTGCGCGATCCGGAGTTCGGCCCAACCCGCATTCGCGCCTATGGTACCTATTCGGTGCGCATCACCGACCCGGCCCGCTTCCTGACTGAAATCGTCGGCACTGACGGCGAATTCACCATGGATGAAATCAGCTATCAGATTCGCAATATCATCGTGCAGGAGTTCTCGCGCGTGATCGCCTCGTCTGGCATTCCGGTTCTGGATATGGCGGCCAACACCGCTGATCTGGGCAAGCTGATCGCGGCTGAGGTGTCTAAAACGCTGGCCGAGTACGGCCTGACGATGCCCGAGTTCTACATTGAAAACATCAGCCTGCCGCCCGCGGTCGAGGCGGCGCTGGACAAGCGCACCTCGATGGGGCTGGCTGGAGATCTGGGTAAGTTCACACAGTATTCCGCAGCCGAGGCGATGACCGCCGCCGCGCAGAACCCCGGCGCTGCAGGCGGTGGCATGGGCGCCGGGATCGGCGCGGGTATTGGTATGGCCATGGCGCAAAACATGGGACCATGGGGCGCGGCCCCTGCCCCGCAAGCGTCTTCCGCCGCCCCGCCCCCGCCGCCGCCCGTTGAACACGTCTGGCATATCGCTGAAAACGGCGCGACCAAGGGGCCGTTCTCTAAGGCTGATCTGGGGCGTATGGCGTCTGAGGGCAGCCTGAGCCGCGCCACGCATGTGTGGACGCCCGGTCAGGATGGCTGGAAGCAGGCCGAGGATGTGGCCGAACTGGCGCAACTCTTCACCATTCTGCCGCCCCCGCCGCCCCCGGGCATCTGAGCTTTTATCTTGGCGAAAATACTCCCGCCGGAGGCATGAAATTGGCCGCGACCACTGAACACCGCTTCCCCTGCGATCAATGCGGCGCAGATATGCGCTTTGCCCCACAACACGGAAGCATGAGCTGTGACCATTGCGGCCACAGCATGTCACTGGAAACGGTGCAGCCGGTCGCAGCGATCCGGGAGCTGGACTTCGACGCTGCCATCGGCGCCCGCCTGCCCGAGGCCGAGATCGAGGAGACCCGTGTCTCGGCCTGTCCCAATTGTGCCGCACTGATCGAGTTCAACCCCGACGCCCACGCCACCGAGTGCCCGTTTTGCGCCACTCCGGTGGTCACCGACACCGGTGCTCATCGCCATATCAAGCCGCGCGCCGTGCTGCCCTTTGCCTTTGAAGAACGCGACGCGCGTCAGGCCATGACCGACTGGCTGGGCCGACTTTGGTTCGCCCCGAACGGGCTGCAGGACTACGCCCGCAAAGGCCGCAAAATGCAGGGCATCTATGTGCCCTACTGGACCTTCGATGCCGACACAAAGTCGCGCTATACCGGCCAGCGCGGCACGGTGTATTACGTCACCCGCACTGAGATGCGCGATGGCAAACCGGTGATACGACAGGAACAGAAAATCCGCTGGACGCCGGTTTCAGGCCGGGTCAAACGCTTCTTTGACGATGTGCTGGTGCTGGCCTCGCGCAGCCTGCCCAAACGTTTCACCGAGGCGCTGGAGCCCTGGGACCTGTCTGCGCTGGAGCCCTATAGCCCGGAATATCTGGCCGGGTTTCAGGCCGAGGGCTACACCGTGGAGTTGCTCAAAGGCTATGAGCAGGCCTGCATGAAGATGAACCGAGTGATCACGCGCGACGTCAAGTTCGACATCGGCGGCGACCGGCAACGCATCTCCACGCTCGACACTGAAATCAACGACGTGACCTTCAAGCATATCCTGCTGCCGGTCTGGCTGGCCGCCTACAAGTACCGCGGCAAGACCTATCGCTTTGTGGTCAACGGGCGCAGCGGGCGGGTGCAGGGCGAACGGCCCTGGTCAGCCTGGAAAATCGCGCTGGCCGTGGTGGCTGGCGCGATCATAGCCGGGGTGATCGGGTATTTCGTGGCCCAAAACCAATAAGCCCCCCCCCGCACCCGCCGCGTCAACTTAGCCGCGCGAAATGTCGATCCGTTTGGACGCTTCAGGTTTTGCCGGGGCCTTTTTGGCCACACTGATGGTCAACACCCCGTCTTTGATCTCGGCGGAAACTGCGGCTTCATCTGCATCCGGGGGCAGCCGGAAACTGCGTGAAAACCCGCCATACTGGCGCTCACTGAAGAACCATGTTTCGCCCTTCTCTTCGCGTTCGGTTTTCTTTTCACCCCGCACGGTCACGACCCCGTCTTCTACCGACAGGTGGATGTCATCCTCGGCCACGCCGGGCAGTTCCATGGAGATGCGGTAATCGGCGTCCGTTACCGAGGCCTCTGCAGCCGGCGCGATCCATTCGGCAAGTCGCGACCGCATGCCTTGGAACGGCTCGTACAGGGACGGCCAGAACCCGGTGGTGTGGGATTTTTCAACCATGTCATACCTCCTTTCCAATCGCGCGCCTCGCACGTAAGTCTAGCAAACAGCCCCGTTCAGGTCGTTGAGCCGGGTCAAATGGGAGGCAAAGCCATGCGCGCAGTTGTACAACGGGTATCACAGGCTCAGGTCGACGTGGCCGGGCAAACCATTGGTCAGATCGGGCCCGGGTTGCTGGTGTTGGTTTGTGCGATGCAGGGCGACACGCCAGACAATGCGCGCGCCATGGCCGCCAAAATCGCCAAGCTGCGGGTGTTCAAAGATGATGACGGCAAGATGAACCTGTCCTTGCTGCAAACCGGTGGTTCGGCGCTGGTGGTCAGCCAGTTTACACTGGCTGGGGACACATCGCGCGGGAACCGTCCCGGCTTTTCAACGGCAGCGCCTCCTGCTCTTGGCAAAGCGCTATATGAACAGGTTGTGCAAAGCCTGCGCGATCAGGATATCGAGACTCATACCGGTCAATTCGGCGCGGATATGGCCGTTTCTTTGGTCAACGATGGGCCAGTCACCCTGTGGGTCGACCTGTAATTGCCTAATTATTCATCCGCTTGCGCGCTTTTGGGGCGCAAATCTGGGATATTCTCCTCTTTTTCTGGCAATTGGTTGCAGCCGCCGATGCTTGAATTAACGATTGAATCATGAGTGATCAGCCAACGTTCTTCGACGAGCTCCAATACCCATCAGGCGACCCTCGCCGCCCCTATGAAGACTTCCACGCCTGGTTCAGTGGCGAAGACCTAAAACGTCTGAAAAAGAAGTCATCCGAGGCGGAAACCTTCTTTAGGCGCACTGGGATTACCTTCAACGTTTATGGTGAGGCAGAGGCAGACGAACGTCTGATCCCCTTTGATATCGTGCCCCGGATCATATCCGAACGCGAATGGGCCCGCCTGACCAAAGGCATTGAGCAGCGCGTGCGCGCCATCAACGCTTTTCTCTATGACATTTATCATCGCCAAGAGATCCTGCGCGCCGGCCGTGTCCCCAAAGAGCTGATCGCCAGCAACAGCGCCTTCCTGCCGCAGATGGTCGGCGTCACCCCTCCGGGCAACATCTATACGCATATCGTGGGCGTCGATCTTGTGCGTACGGGCGAAGATGATTTCTTTGTGCTGGAAGACAATGCGCGCACCCCGTCCGGTGTTTCCTATATGTTGGAAAACCGGGAAACGATGCTGCAGATGTTCCCCGAACTTTTCACCAAGATCAAAGTTCAGGAAGTTTCCGACTACCCCACCCGCCTGCGCCGGTCACTGGCGGCCTGCGCGCCAGCGGCGACATCAGGCAAGCCTGTGGTGGCGGTGTTGACGCCGGGCATTCACAACTCGGCCTATTTCGAACATTCCTTCCTTGCGGATAACATGGGGGTCGAACTTGTCGAAGGGCACGACCTGCGCGTTGTGGACGGGCGCATCGCCATGCGGACCACCCGCGGATATAAGCCGATTGATGTGCTGTATCGCCGGGTCGATGACGATTTCCTTGACCCGCTGACGTTCAACCCCGAGTCGATGCTGGGCGTGCCCGGGATCATGGATGTGTATCGCTCTGGCGGTATTACCATCGCCAATGCGCCCGGAACCGGGATTTCGGACGACAAGGCGATCTACAGCTATATGCCTGATATCGTTGAGTTCTACACCGGCGAAAAGGCAATCCTGAAGAACGTGCCGACGTGGCGCTGTTCTGAGGCTGACAGTCTGGCCTATGTGCTGGACAACCTTGAAGAGCTGGTCGTGAAAGAGGTTCATGGCTCGGGCGGATATGGCATGCTGGTGGGTCCTGCGGCCTCGAAAAAAGAGATCGCTGCCTTCCGCGCCAAGCTGAAAGCCAAGCCCGACAATTACATCGCGCAGCCGACTTTGGCACTGTCGACCTGTCCGATCCTGACCAAGGCCGGGCTGAGCCCACGCCACGTGGACTTGCGCCCCTTTGTGCTTGTCAGCCCCAACAAAGTCGACATCACGCCCGGCGGCTTGACCCGTGTGGCACTTAAGAAAGGCTCTCTGGTGGTGAACTCAAGCCAGGGTGGTGGCACCAAAGACACTTGGGTGTTGGGGGAATAACGCATGCTGGGCAAGACCGCAGGGGGATTGTTTTGGATGTTCCGCTATCTGGAGCGTTCCGAAAACACCGCACGATTGATCGAAGCCGGGTTTCGCATCGCCTTGACCCGACCCGACGCCGCCGAGTCCGAGTGGGCCTCGGTGGTGGAAACCGCCGGAGTACGGGCCGGTTTCACCGATAAATACGACGCGTTCGAAGGGTCGGCAGTGGTGGATTACCTGCTGCGCGACACAACGAACGGATCGTCGGTGATGTCGTGTATTGAACATGCACGCTCGAACGCGCGGCTGGTGCGCACCGCCCTGACCCGCGAAGTCTGGGAAGCCGTCAACGAAAGCTGGATGGCCCTGAAAGAAGCGCTCAAACGCCCCATCCGCGAGGCCGACCTGCCCGGCGTTTTGGGCCTGATCCGGCGCCAAAGCGCCCTTGTGCGCGGGGCATTGCATGGCACCATGCTGCGCAACGATATTTTCGACTTTGCCCGCATCGGTACGTTTCTGGAACGCGCGGATAACACGGCCCGCATTCTGGACGTGAAATACTATGTGCTGCTGCCTGCCGTCAGCCAGATCGGCAGTTCTCTGGACAACGTTCAGTGGGAAACGATCCTGCGGTCGGTTGCGGGGCAGAACTCGTTCCGCTGGCTGAACGGTCCAGATATTTCGCCGCGCGAGATCGGCGATTTCCTGATCCGTGATGGCCGCATGCCCCGTTCGCTGAGCTTTTGCATCTCCAAGATCACGGGCAACCTGACCTACCTGGAAAAACAGTACGGGCAGGACTATGAATGCGTGAAACAGGCCCGCCTGCTGCACCACCGATTGGACAACACCCCGATTGACGCGATCTTCGATTTCGGGCTGCATGAGTTTCTGACCGACTGCCTGCGCGACAACGCAGCACTTGGAATGCAAATCGAAGAAGATTTCAGGTTTTCCGGCTAATGCTCTTAAAAATCCGCCATCATACGACCTACTCATACGAACGCCCGGTCACCTATGGGCTGCAACAGTTGCGCCTGACCCCCAAGAACCGCCCCAGCCAACAAGTGCTACAATGGCAGGTGCAGATAAACGGCGGCAAAAAAGAGCTGGAATTTGACGACGAGCATATGAACGAAGTCACTTTGATCAGCTTTGAGGGCGAGGGGCATGAAATCTCGATCACCTGCGAAGGCTTGGTCGAGACCCATGAAACCCACGGGGTCACCGGGCGGCATGCTGGGTTCGCTCCGCTGTGGATGTATGAACAATCCACCGATCTGACACGCGCGGGCAATGAAACCCGCAAGCTGACTAAAGGGTTGATGACAGATTTTGATGATCCGATCCCCCGGATGCATGAACTTTCAAAGCGTGTACTGTCGGCGGTGAAGTATGACACTGGCCACACCAATGCACGCACCAGCGCCGAGGACGCGCTGCAGGCAGGGCATGGCGTATGTCAGGACCATGCGCATATCTTCATCGCGGCGGCGCGCTCGATGGGCCTGCCAGCGCGCTATGTGTCGGGCTATCTGATGCTGGATGACCGGGTTGATCAGGATGCCAGCCACGGCTGGGCCGAGGTTCATCTGGATACGATCGGCTGGGTCGGATTTGACGTTTCTAACGGGATCAGCCCTGATCAACGTTACGTGCGTGTTGCGACTGGGCTTGACTATGCTCAGGCGGCTCCGATATCGGGCTTGCGCATGGGGGATCACGGCCAGGAAACCCTGGACGTTGAAATCGCCGTGCAACAGCAGTGACCCGCCGGGAAGGAAACTGAAAAAATGACCTATTGTGTAGGGCTTCGGCTGAACGCCGGTCTGATCTTCATGTCGGACACGCGTACCAATGCCGGGTTGGACAATATTTCAACCTTCCGCAAGCTGCACAGTTGGTCCAAACCCGGCGAAGCCATGATCACGGTGATGACGGCAGGCAATCTGGCCACGACACAGTCTGTGATCAGCCTGCTGGACGAACGCACCAAAGCCCCCAGTGATCGCAGCCCTTCTATTCTGGAACAGCCCTCTATGTTTCAGGTCGCCCGTCTTGTCGGCGAAACCCTGCGCGAGGTAATCGCCGGGCAGGCCGATGAAGGCCAGCGCGCCGACACCGCCTTTAACGCCTCGATGATCATTGGGGGGCAGATCGGAGACGGACAGCCACGCATGTTCCTGATCTATCCGGAAGGCAACTTTATCGAAGCTGCCGATGATACGCCGTTCTTTCAGATCGGCGAGACAAAATACGGGCGCCCCATTCTGGTGCGTGCCTTTGACCCGGACATGAGCTTTGCCGATGCGATCAAGTTGTTGATGGTGTCCTTTGACAGCACGATCAAAGCAAACCTGTCTGTCGGCTTGCCACTGGATTTTCAGGTGTACCGTTCCGACAGTCTTGAGGCCGGCGATATTCACCGCGTCGAAAAGACCGACACCTATTTCGAAACCATTTCAGATGGGTGGGGCGATGCGCTGAAACTGGCCTTTGACAGCCTGCCCGCTTTTGAGTTCGACGCCAGTTAAGCGGCGCTTAGCCCGGCGCTCAGCTCCATCGCAAACTTCCCAGCGGCGACTGACAAGCCGCGCTCTGGCGCCTTGCACAGGGCTATTTCGGATGCGGGCATGCGCGCCAATGGCAACAAAGTGGCGTCATGGGACCTCAGAAAACCCGTATCCACCATGGCTGCAAGACACAGCTGAGCCGAGGGCCGCTCGTCGCCCTGCGGCGGCATAGGGGCAGTTGTTTCCAACGCCGGGGTCAGCCGCGCGCGCTGCTGGTTGATACGGTGCTCAAGATGGCGCCGCAGGGCATGGCCGGGCGGGGGCAGGATCAGATCAAAGTTAGACAGGTCCCCAAGCCCCAGTTCAGTGCGCCCCTGCGCTGCCTCTCTGGCGACAAGCAGCTGCATCGGCTGCACCGCATGCCCGACGACTTCCAGCTCGGCTCTTTCGGGCGCGGCCATCAACGCCAGATCGGCTTGCAGCCCCAAAACGGCCGAAGCCAGCCGATCATCCGCCTTGGGCAAGACCGAGAATCGCACGCCGGGATGGGCCGCTCGGAACTTTTTGATCAGCGACATCAGCAATCCGTGCTCGAATCCACGACTCGTAGCGACCCGAATATGCCCAATTCGAACGCCTGAAAGGTCGGCAACCGTTCCGTGAGCGCGCTCTATTTCAGCAAGGTGCTCAATAAAGTGGCGATAGTATATTTCGCCAGCAGTTGAGAGTCGGACACCAGACGCCAGACGTTCGAAGAAAGGGACGCCAAGTTCTTCCTCAAGCGCAAGAATTTTTCTGTTCAGTGAAGACGGAGAAATCGTAAGCTTTTCAGCGGCTTTTCGGATTGATCCTTCGATCACGACCTCACGCAAAGCCGTATAAAGTTGCAGATGTCGCATGTGATCAAACCCCGCCTGATGCAGTTTTCGCAACACCTTAGATCATATTTTGCACAAGACAGCACCACAAATTCGCAAGATTTTTGTTCGCCGACAGGGGACGCCTCCTCTGTGGGAAAGTTACAGGGACAAAACTCTCATGATGAAAACTCTTCTTACCGCGACCGCGATGACCGCCGCGCTGACCGCTGCTGCCCAAGCTGAAATCAAAGTTGGTGTGCTGCACTCGTTGTCGGGCACCATGGCGATTTCGGAAACCACTCTTAAAGACACTGTTCTGATGATGATCGAAGAACAGAACGCCAAGGGTGGCATCAACGGCGAAATGCTGGTGCCGGTCGTTGTTGACCCCGCATCGGACTGGCCGCTGTTCGCTGAAAAAGCACGCGAGCTGATCTCGGATCAGGGTGTCGACGTGATCTTTGGCTGCTGGACCTCGGTTTCGCGTAAATCGGTTCTGCCCGTAATCGAAGAACTGAACGGCCTGATGTTCTACCCGGTTCAGTACGAAGGTGAAGAATCGTCCAAGAATGTATTCTACACCGGTGCTGCACCCAACCAGCAGGCCATCCCGGCCACTGACTACTATCTGGAAGAACTGGGTGTTGAGAAATTCGCACTGCTGGGCACCGACTATGTGTACCCGCGTACCACCAACAAAATCCTTGAGCAGTACCTGAAAGACAAAGGTATCGCCGAGGAAGACATCTTTGTGAACTACACCCCGTTCGGTCACTCGGACTGGTCCAAGATCGTTGCTGACGTTGTCGCCCTGGGCGCCGACGGTAAAAAAGTTGGTGTGATCTCGACCATCAACGGCGACGCAAACATCGGCTTCTACAAAGAACTGGCCGCGGCTGGCGTTTCGGCGGATGACATCCCCGTTGTTGCCTTCTCGGTTGGCGAAGAAGAACTGTCCGGCCTGGACACCACCAACCTGGTGGGTCACCTGGCTGCATGGAACTACTTCCAGTCGGCTGAATCGGAAACCAACGACGCCTTTATCGAAAGCTGGAAAGCCTTCGCTGGCGAAGAGCGCGTGACCAACGACCCGATGGAAGCCACCTACATCGGCTTCAAAATGTGGGCCGAGGCTGTTGAAAAAGCCGGCACCACCGATGTCGACGCTGTGCGCGAAGCCATGTACGGCCTGGAAGTTGAGAACCTGACCGGCGGCACCGCCGTGATGCTGCCCAACCACCACCTGGCCAAGCCGGTTCTGATCGGTGAAATCCTGGAAGACGGTCAGTTCGACATCATCAGCCAGACCGAAGAAGTGCCCGGCGACGCCTGGACCGACTTCCTGGCTGAATCGGCTGTTCTGAAGTCCGACTGGAAAGATCTGGGTTGCGGTATGTACAACACCGACACCGAAAGCTGCGTGCAGATCAAATCCAACTACTAAGCCGACCCTCGGCTAAGTACTTTTACGTCTAACGGAAGGGGGCATACGTGCCCCCTTCCCCCCTCGCATCGGGCAGACATGACACGCACTATTTTTTATGGGCTTGGGGCCGCCCTGCTTTGGCTGATGACCGCAACGGTTTCGCTGGCACAATCCCCCATCCAGGACCTTCTGCAGACCTACGAGGCCGATCTGGCCAAACCTTCGCGCAAGTCCATCGGGACCGTGATCGAGGGGCTGATTGCCTCGGGTCAGCCAGAAATCCCCGAACTGCTGACCAAGTGGCGCGAGAAAGATGTCTGGCAGCGCAAAGACGACAAGCTGTTCTTTTACGGTGAAAAAATCGACAGCAAGACTTACCGCCTGATCGACATCGCCACCGGTGAGGTCGTCGGCGAGCTTCCCAAGAAAGAGCTCAAACAGCTTAAGCCCAATTCGGGCGTGCGTGGCGTCATCGCCACGGCGCTGGTGCAGTTTCAGCTGACAGACCCGGACCGCGCCACGCGTGAGGCCGGTCTGACCGCGATTGAACGCGGCCCGGAGGCCAGCCATCTGGGCGCCCTGCGTGCCTCGATCTCGCCTGAAACCGATGCGGACCTAAAGGCCCGCAAAGTGCGGTTAGAGCGACTGCTGACCATTCCCTACGATGAAGACAGCGCCACGCGTGTGGCCGCCATCGAAAGCTTCTCGAAAGACTTGGGCGTGGATGCGCGCGCCGCGATCAACCCGCTTTTGACCACCACCCGCAAAGCCGCGGCCACCCTGCCTGAAAACGCTAATATCGCCGCCGTTCTGGAACCCGGCGACGACCTAACCCGGGCTGAGGCATATGGCCTGTTGGTCGACGCGGGCCTCGCCCCCGCACAGGTCCCCGCCAGCGCGCAAAAAGACGCGCTGATCGCCAATGTCGAAAACGGTCAGGTGGCGGGTGTGCCCGTTCATCAGTTAGACAATGACGCCGCCCGCGCCGACGCATATGCAAAGCTGGCCGCTGCAGGCACCGTGCCCCCCGCCGTGACCGAGACGCAAATCGACGAAGCGCTGGCCGCGAACGTCATCTTTGATGTCTACGCCGAACCCGACAACGCCGTCACCGATGCCGCACAAGAGGCGCTGAAATCCATTGAAACCCGCGTGTTCTTTAACCAGATGCTCGATCTGGGGCTCGATGGGCTTAGCTTAGCGTCGATCTACTTTCTGGCCGCCATCGGTCTGGCCATCACCTTTGGCGTGATGGGCGTGATCAACATGGCGCATGGCGAGTTCATCATGATGGGCGCCTACACGGGCTATGTCGTGCAACAGGTGATCCCCGACTACACCGTGTCGATCATCGTCGCCATTCCGCTGGCCTTTGCGGTAACTTTCGCCGCCGGTGTCGCAATGGAGCGTCTGGTGATCCGCTGGCTTTACAACCGCCCGCTGGAGACCCTGCTGGCGACCTTTGGTATCTCCATCGCGCTGCAACAGATCGCCAAGAACATCTTTGGCACGCAGGCGCGCCCGCTGACCTCTCCGGGTTGGCTGGACGGTGCGCTGGTGTTCAACGACGTGGTCTCGATCAGCTACATCCGCATCGCGATTTTCGTGCTGTCGCTGATATTCCTGTGCGTCTTGCTGTTCGTGCTGAACAAAACCCGGCTGGGCCTTGAAACCCGCGCCGTAACGCAAAACCCGCGGATGGCGGCCAGCATGGGGATCAACCCCGACCGCGTAAACATGCTGACCTTCGGGCTTGGCTCGGGCATTGCGGGCATCGCCGGTGTGGCGATTGGCCTTTATGCCAAGGTCACCTCGGAACTGGGCGCCGACTATATCGTGCAAAGCTTCATGACTGTGGTTGTGGGCGGTGTCGGCAACATCTGGGGCACCCTGTTGGGCGCCACGATGATTGGCTTCCTGCAAAAGGGTATCGAGTGGCTGAACCCCTCAAACACCCTGGCGGCACAGACCTATATGATCATCTTCATCATTATCTTCATTCAGTTCCGGCCAAAGGGCATCATCGCCCTCAAAGGTCGCGCGGCGGGGGATTGAGTCATGCAAAGATCGTTCTTCATGCGCAACCCTTCGGTGCTGATCTTCATCGGCCTGCTGGCACTGTTCACCCTGTTGGTGACCGTGTTCAGCGAGGCCTTCGGGGTCGGGGTCATCTCGACCTCTTTGGTCAAAACCTTGGGCAAAACCCTGTGCCTGTGCCTGATCGCCATCGCAATGGACCTTGTCTGGGGCTATTGCGGTATCCTGTCGTTGGGCCACTTCGCTTTCTTCGGGCTGGGTGGCTATATGATCGGCATGTGGCTGATGTATGAGCGCACCAAGGCGATTGTGGTGTCCTCGCTTGCCGAGGCCCCCCTGCCCCCAACAGCCGACGAAATCCGCGACGGTATCGGGACGCAGATCTTTGGCGTTGTGGGCGGGGCGGAAATTCCGCCGATCTGGTTTTTCGCCGACAGCCTGTTCGCGCAGCTTGTGCTGGTCGTCACCATCCCCGGCCTGCTGGCGCTGATCTTTGGCTGGTTGGCATTCCGGTCGCGCGTCACCGGCGTTTACCTGTCGATCCTGACACAGGCGATGACGCTGGCACTGGCGCTGTACCTGTTCCAGAACGACAGCGGCTTGCGCGGCAACAACGGGTTGTCGGGCCTACAAAACCTACCCGGTCTGGATGACGTGCCGCAGGCGACGATTTCGATCTGGTTCCTGTGGGCTTCGGCCTTTGCGCTGGGTTTGGGCTATCTGGTGGCGGCATGGGTCGTGGGCGGCAAGTTCGGCAGCGTGGTGCGCGGTATCCGCGACGACGAGGCCCGCGTGCGCTTCCTTGGCTATCACGTCGAAAGCTACAAATTGGTGGTGTTCACCCTGACGGCAATCATCGCGGCCATCGCGGGGGCGCTCTATTACCCGCAGGCGGGCATCATCAACCCCGCCGAGATTGCACCGATTGCGTCCATCTATCTGGCGGTTTGGGTCGCCATTGGCGGCCGTGGGCGCCTGTATGGCGCGGTGATCGGGGCGGCGTTTGTCTCCTTGGTCTCCACGTGGTTCACCGGCGGTCAGGCACCTGACATCCCGCTGGGCTTCTATACGATCCAATGGGTCGACTGGTGGCTGGTGCTGTTGGGCCTGTCCTTTGTATTGGTCACGCTGTTGGCGCCGCAAGGCATTGGTGGCTTGTTTGATCTGTTCACCAATCGCAAAACCCCTGAACGGGGCGGCGCGGATTTGGGGCCGGATGCCGGCAGCCTGCAAGAGAAGGAGGCCGAGCAATGAGCACCCTGTTAGAAGTCTCGGGCATATCGGTTACCTTTGACGGGTTCCGGGCGATCAACAACCTGTCCTTCCAGATCGGATCGGCCGAGATGCGGGCAATCATCGGCCCCAACGGCGCAGGCAAAACGACGTTCATGGATATCGTCACCGGCAAAACGCGGCCCGATGAAGGGCGCGTGATCTGGGGCGAAAAGTCTGTGAACCTGCTGAAGATGTCGGAAAGCCAGATCGCGCGCGCCGGTGTGGGCCGCAAGTTTCAGCGCCCCACCGTGTTCGAAGACCAGACCGTTCTGGAAAACCTGATCATGGCGCTGAAAAACCGGCGTCGTCCGTTCTCGGTTCTAGGCTATCGCCGCAGCGCCGAAGATGTGGGCCGGGTTGAAGTTCTGGCCGAAGAGATCGGGCTGAAAGCCGAACTGCCGCGCAAGGCCGGGGAACTGGCCCATGGGCAGAAGCAATGGCTTGAGATCGGCATGTTGCTGGCGCAGGAACCGCGCTTGTTGCTGGTCGATGAACCCGCCGCCGGCATGAGCCCGATGGAGCGCGAGCAAACCACCGCAATTCTTGTCGAGGCCGCCAAGACCCGCGCCGTTGTGGTGGTGGAACACGACATGGAATTCGTGCGCCGCCTGAACTGCAAGGTCACGGTACTGCACGAAGGTTCGGTTTTGGCGGAAGGGTCTTTGGACCATGTGACCGCCAACCAAGAAGTAATCGACGTTTATCTGGGGCGCTAGAACATGCTGGAAACCAAGAACCTGACCCTGCATTACGGCGGATCGCAGATCCTCTATGGCATTGATATGGAGGCCGCGCGTGGCCAGATCACCTGTGTCATGGGCACCAATGGCGTGGGCAAGACCAGCCTGATGAAGGCGCTGTCGGGCACGCATCACCGATCCGGCGGTGACTTGCTTCTGGACGGTGAAACACTGACCAAACCGCCCGCGCATACGCTGGCCCAAAAGGGCGTGGGTTACGTGCCGCAAGGGCGGATGATCTTTCCACTGCTGACGGTGAAAGAGAATATGGAAACGGCCTATGCCTGCCTGCCCCGCGGCGAGCACATGGTGCCCGATGAAATCTATGAGCTGTTCCCGGTGCTGAAAGAAATGCAGAACCGCCGTGGCGGTGATTTGTCAGGCGGGCAGCAGCAGCAGCTGGCCATCGCCCGCGCCATGATCACCAAGCCGAAGCTTTTGTTGCTGGATGAACCGACCGAGGGCATTCAGCCCAACATCATCCAACAGATCGGCCGCGTCATCGAATACCTGCGTGATCAGGACACCATGGCGATTGTGCTGGTCGAACAGTTCTTCGCTTTTGCCTATGGCTTGGCGGATCGGTTCTATGTACTCAATCAGGGCAAGGTCACGCTTAGCGGTGACAAGGCCGATGTTTCGGAAGAGACGTTGATGAAGGCGGTGTCTGTCTGACCCCGCCCCACATCAATAATTCTGCATCTTTCTGATCTGCGCCATCTTGTCTGCGGCTTCATTGGCCTGACCCAGCGTTTCGATCCCCGCGCTTTCCAGCAGTTGCAGCATCTGCAGGAACACCTCGGCCGTGGCCTGCGTGTCACCCATCGCCGTGTGGCGCAGATGTTCGGGGATGGTGATCCCGAAACGATCCGCCAACGCGTCCAGCGTGTGCTGGCCGGTGTGATCAAACAGGAAGGCTGACAGCAGCACGGTACACAGGACCGGCTGGTCGAACTTGGCGCCAATCACATCTTCCTTGAGCTTCAGGAAAGTCATGTCGAAGGGCGCGTTATGGGCAACCAAGACTGCGTCTTCGGTGAAGCGGTGGAAATCCGCCCCGGCCTGCGCGATCTTGGGCGCCCCTTCAACCATGCTCTGATCTATGTGATGCACCGCTGTCGAGGCCGCCGGGATAGCGCGTTGCGGGTCGACCAGCGTATCAAAGGCCTCGCCCTGCAGGATCCGGCTGTTGACGATGCGCAGACCGGCGATCTGCACGATCTCATCCCCCTGACGCGGGGTAAGGCCCGTTGTTTCGGTGTCGAACACCACATAAGTCAGATCGCGCAGCCTGCGATCTGCCATTTCGGGGGGCAGCGTGGTTTTGCCCAGCGTGAAATCATAAAACTCAGGCCGCGCACTGGTGGGGGCCAGTTCGGTCTTTTCGATGGCAGGCAAGGGCATGGCCACACAGTGACGTTCACCCCGGGTTTCGGGCCAGATTTCGGTCTTGTGGCCATCCAGGGCATCGCGCGCTGAATAATCGCCATACCCATCTGACAAGGGCCGCTTCAGCCATTCGTCAATCTGGCCATCCGGCGCTTCATCGCCCAGCCAGCACACCGTCAGCCATACCTCGCCCTCACGCGGTTCGGCCCGCAGGGTGTAATCGCTGCGCGCGCCCTGCTCCAGCATTCCTCGCACGACGGAATCCAGCAATTCCATCACCGCAAAGCCATCGCAGCTGACCAGATGTTCAGATCCCACGACCTTAAACAGGCCCGGATGGCGTGCGCTGAGCCCGTCAAAGATATCGGTCGAGGCCACCGCCGATGTCGGCCAGTGTTTGGTTGTCGCCGCCTCGTATCGCGCGCCCATGTCCGACAGGGTTTGCGTTAGATGTGTCACCTCGGACCGTGCGGCTGAACGGAACTCAGCACGCAGGTCCGAGGGCATGTCCGGCTCGGCATTCATCATGTCCAGCACGGCACGCAAGGCGGCGGTGGGGCGGCGCACGCGTTCCAGGGTTTCATTGAACAGGTGGTCGCGTTCGGCATGTAGCTTCAGATCATCCGTTGCATCGTGGAAGATCAGCACATAGCCAATCGGCACACCATCATCCAAAACCGAGCTGATCCGCGCCAGCAACATCTGATCCCCCGAGGCCGAGGCCGTCAGGAAGCTTTCGGCTTTTTCCTCGCCGCGCTCCAGACGGGCACGCATCCGATCCAGCGCGTGTTGCAGCGGCTCGGGCCGCAGATAGGACGCCACCCCGCGCCCAAGACCAATATCGCCCAACAGCGACATGGCTTCGCGGTTATACAGCATGACGCGCTGATCGGGTGTGATCACCACAACCCCTTCGGCCAGATCACGCAAAAGCACTTCGAACAGGGCCTTTTCGGCGTTCAGGCGGGCGGTTTCTTCGGCGATCATCGCTTCGGATTCTTCGCGCTTACGGGTAAGCGCCAGATGAACTTCGTTGGCGGCGGGGGCCAAAGCCCCCAGATAGCGCGCCTGCTTTTGATCAATCTCGGCGTTGACATCGGCCTTGGCACGGGTGTTCAGATCCGAGGCCAGCGCCAGAATGGGGCGCGCGACGTTTTCATCGAACAGCAGCGCGACCCAGGTTGTGATCCCGGCAAGGCCAGCAAAGCCAAGCATCCCACCGATCACATAGCCATCAACCGTGCCACCGCCTGAGCGGCGCCAGCCCAGATAGATTCCGGCGACCATAGCCACTGTGCCCGCCAGGATGATAACCGCGAAGAATAGCGCGAACCGCGTGCGCAGCCCCCAGCGATCACCCATCCGCCTTATCCCCCATCAGCAACACGATCTGATCGCTTAGATCAGCATTCGAGAAAGGTTTCGTCAGAAAGCCATCCGCGCCCATGGCAAAGCCCTTGCGCTTTTCGACAGCGCCACCGCGCGCCGTGATCATAAGGATTTTCATGCTTGCCAGCGCAGGGTCCCGACGCACGATCTGGCAGACTTCAAACCCCGACCGCCCGGGCAACATCACGTCCAAAACCACAAGGTCCGGGGCTCTTTCTTCGATGGCTGCCAAGGCGTCATTGCCATCAGCGACCCGCCGCAACTCGTACCCAAGCTTGCGGATCAGATAGCCAAGCGCCATCGCGATGTTGTCTTCGTCTTCGACCAGAAGAACGGATTTTTCAGCCATCTGGGTCCTCCTCCCATTTAGCTCGTACACAGGGCTCCATACAGGGAGTCATCCTGATCCAACGCGCGCCACACCCCGTCCTCCTCGGGGTTGGCAACAGCTTCCGGGGTTGCGAAAGCCCAGTTTGCCTTGGCACAATCGACCAGTTGAATGACTTCTGCGGGCTGGTTCCAACGCGCAAACAAATACAGGCTGACCAGTTTAATATCGGGCGTTTCCGGGTTCGTGCGAACTGTTGCCAGATCGGCTGTCATCAGCCGCACCACTTGCGGGCGGGCATAGGTCCAGGGCTTCCACCACCAGCTCTTTTCAACTTCAGAAACAACAACCAGCCCTTCGGGCATGGATTCCGTTGTGCGCTCGGCCCAGTTGTATTCTGACCAGATGGTGAAGCCTAGCATCGCCAGACCGGCCCCCGCCGGCATCAACCAACGCGGCAGACGCCGCCCGCTGACGACATTCAGCAAGTGCACCATCCCGGCCGCCCCAAGCCCAGCAACAAAAGTCGCGATCAGTTCAAAAAACATGTCTTCCTGCCCTTAAGCGCCGCGACTGGACCCCAGCGCGGATTGCATTGTTTTAATGACCGTGAACGCGTCGCGTAAATGACTTCGCTCAAGGTCTGAAAGTTGATCTGGTGCCATGAAGTTATCCGGCGCGCCGCCTCCGCGAATCTGGTCGGCTTGATGGCGCAGCCGGGTTTCAGCAATCAGATCATAGGCATCGATCAGGTCGTGCGCCCCGGTGGTCGAAATCACACCCGCATCGCGCGCGGCCTCAAGCCTCTCACGCGTGTTCACCGCCTCCAGCGCCCCCTGCAGCGCATAGACCCGACCAAGATCCACCACCGGCACCACGCCCGAGTGTTTCATATCAAACTGGTTCTTATGTTCGCCGGATCGGATCAGGGCAAAACCACGGAACATGCCCAAAGGCACCGTATGTTTCAACGAGTTCGAGATCATATGCGCCACGAAGATCGAGTTCGAACGCGCCTTTTCAAGCGTATCATGCTGCAGAGCCTCAAACAGGTCTACGCTGCCCCCGATCGGGCGCAGGTCGAACATGACCGAGGCCAGCATCTGCGCCTCTGTATCGGGCTTGGCGATCCATTTCTCGAAATACTGTTTCCAGACCCGCAGTGGCTGGCGCCAACGATCGGCCGTCGCCATCATATCGCCCGGGCAATAGATAAAGCCGCAGGTGTTCAACCCGTCCGAAACATATTGCGCCAGCTGTTTGAAATAGGCGTCATCTTCGGGCTTCATCGCGTCATCAATGATCAGGCAGTTGTCCTGATCTGATACGCCGGTTTGTTCACGGCGCCCCTGACTGCCGCAGGCCAAGAACAGATACGGCACCGGAGGCGGGCCATATTTTTCTTCGGCAAGGGCCAACAAACGGCGGGTGATGGCATCGGTGATATCGGTGATGCGCCGGGTGATTGCCTCGTGTCGGGTGCCGGCCAAGACCAGCTGAACCAGCAGTCCGGGCACCTCTTTCATCACTTCGGCCATCTCATCGGCGCTGCCTGCACGCACGATCTCGGCCACCATGTGCGACGCGGTCGATGCCTGCTGGCGGAACAGATCGGTGCTGCCGATCACTCCGACAAGATTTCCATGATCCAATACAGGCATGTGACTGATCCGGTTTTCGGCCAACCGCATCAACGCATCCAGCCCCAGCGCGTTGGGCGCGATGGTGACAGGATCCGAGGTCATGACATTGGAAACTGGCAAGGTGCCGGGCAGACCTTCGGCCAGAACCTTGTTGGTCAGGTCCCGCGTGGTCACGATTCCGGCCAGATCATCGTCTTGCATCAGCAGAACCGAGGAAATTTTATTGTCCCGCATTTTTCGGGCGATGTCGGTCACGGTGCAGCTGACATCACAGCTGATCGGATTTGGCACCATCAGATCGGCGACCTGCAACGCGGTCAGCCCAGCGCTGGCGGTTTCGGGTACCGGGGTCGAGCGCGCGGCGCGTTCAAACCAAGTGGCGAAATCCGGGTAGGAGCTCACCAGATTTGCGAACTCGGCCCGCGGGATGGTGATCAGCGTGCTGGCTTCAGCGGCACGCGCCGTCAGAACGGCGGGCATGTGGCGCAGCAATGCGCGCTCTCCGATGGCAGCCCCGACATCGCGGCGCGCAACGACTTCGGCGCCACGGCCTTCAAGCTCGATCGCGCCTGCGATGACCACATACAGACAGTCAATCGGATCGTCCGCCTGAAACAGCGTGTCACCGGGGGCAATATTCAATTCGTCCAGAGATGGCGCCAAACGCGATCCGGCCTCAGCGGGCATCAGATCGAAGGGCGCGTGTTGCATGAGACGGGCAAGGGGTTCCGACGGGGTCGCCTGCACTGTGTCCTCCTGCGATGAGATCGTTAAAATGGCCGGTCCCGGCATTCGTCGGGGGGCTTCCCCGGATCTCGGCGGGGAAAGATTCCCGGCGATCCAATTATAAATCAGACCGCCGGGAAGGTGGAGAGGCAGATTGCCTCTACCGGGAGGTTTAGTGGCCTTCTACAGCCGCGCCGGCACCTTTGGGTACGCGGACGCTTTCGACCAGATCAACGATCTCCTGCGGGGGTGCTTTGGTCGCGTTCGACACAATGAAGGCCGTCGCGAAGTTCAGCATTGCACCGACAGCGCCGAACGAGGTCGACTTGATGGTGCCCAGCAGCGGATCAGCATCGCTGAAGCTGTTGGTGCCCGGGATGAAGAACCAGCCTTTGTGCAGGAAGATGTAGACCAGGGTGACACCCAGACCGACCAGCATACCTGCAACAGCACCGGTGTTGTTGATGCGCTTGCTGAAGATACCCATCATCAGAGCCGGGAAGATCGACGCAGCAGCCAGACCGAAGGCCAGAGCCACGGTTTGCGCCGCAAAGCCCGGCGGGTTCAGACCCAGATAGGTTGCCACACAGATCGCAACAGCCATCGCGATACGTGCCGACATCAGTTCGCCCGATTCCGACATGTTCGGGGTCAGCTGACCCTTCAGAAGGTCGTGCGAAACAGCGGACGAGATCGCCAGCAGCAGACCCGCAGCGGTCGACAGAGCCGCAGCGAGGCCACCAGCAGCCACCAGAGCAATCACCCAACCCGGCAGGTTGGCGATTTCCGGGTTAGCCAGAACCAGGATGTCGCGGTTGAATTTGGTCAGCTCGTTTTCCGAACCCCAACCAGCGGCTTCCATTTCAGCAACTTTGTCAGCGTTCTTGTCGTTGAAGTACGCAATTTTGCCGTCGCCGTTCTTGTCTTCCCAGTTCAGCAGACCGGTTTTCTGCCAAGTGGCCATCCACTCGTAGCGGCCTTCAGCTTCCATTGTCTCAACCGAAACCGGCTCGGACGAAGTGCCGTTCGGCCACATCATGTCCGAGATGTTCAGACGCGCCATTGCACCAACAGCCGGAGCAGTCAGGTACAGCAGTGCGATGAACACCAGGGTCCAACCCGCCGACCAACGTGCCGCAGCAACGGTAGGTACGGTGAAGAAGCGCATGATGACGTGGGGCAGACCCGCGGTACCGATCATCAGCGACAAGGTGAACAATACCATGTTCAGCGTGTCGGAATGGTGTGCGGTATACTCGTTGAAGCCTAGCTCAGCGACGATCTGGTCCAGTTTAACCAACAGAGACTCACCCGAAGCAACATGTTCACCGAACAGGCCCAGGGCCGGGATCGGGTTGCCGGTCAGCTGCAGCGAGATGAAGATCGCCGGGATGGTGTAGGCGATGATCAGCACGCAGTACTGAGCAACCTGGGTGTAGGTCACACCCTTCATGCCGCCAAACACAGCGTAGGCAAACACAACACAGGCGCCGATCAGCAGACCGGTTGTATTGTCAACTTCCAGGAAGCGGCCAAACGCAACGCCAACACCCGTCATCTGGCCGATCACGTAAGTGGTCGATGCCACGATCAGACAGATCACAGCGACCATACGCGCGGTAGGCGAGTAGAAGCGGTCGCCGATGAATTCCGAAACGGTGAACTTGCCGAACTTACGCAGGTAAGGTGCCAGCATCAGAGCCAGCAGAACGTAGCCGCCGGTCCAACCCATCAGGAAGGTCGAGTTGTCGTAGCCGGTGAAGGCGATCAGGCCGGCCATCGAGATGAACGAGGCTGCCGACATCCAGTCAGCACCGGTTGCCATACCGTTGACAACGGGGTGTACCCCGCGGCCCGCCGCATAGAATTCAGACGTCGAGCCAGCGCGGGCCCAAATTGCAATACCGATGTACAGCGCAAAGCTGGCACCGATAAAGATCCAGTTAAGTGTAAACTGATCCATTGTTCCTCAGTCCCTCTTATTCTTCTACGCCGTGTTCGGCATCGAGCTTGTTCATACGCCAGGCGTAGAAAAAGATGATCGCCAGAAACACCAGGATCGAACCCTGCTGCGCGAACCAGAAACCCAGATCAGAACCGCCAACGGCGATCCCCGAAAGCATCGGGCGCAGCAGGATGCCGAACCCGAATGACACGATGGCCCAGATCACCAAACATACCGACACCAGTCGGATGTTTGCTGACCAATAGGCAGTGTCATCACTTGAATTGTTAGCCATGTAGTAAGTCTCCCCTACTTATCTAAGGTTCACCCGGCCCCCTCCGGCACCGGATGATTACGGGTCTCAGCCCTTGCCCAAAGCTCTGGACATGGATTGAGAAACGTCAGTGATGTCGGCCATGGCGTCGACCGAAGCCAACTTTCCAGTGCCGTTGTAATAGTCGATCAAAGGTGCGGTCTCGGCGTGGTACGCCTTAAGGCGCTCGGCCACGGTTTCCGCGTTGTCATCAGCGCGGCGCTTGAACTCGGTGCTGCCGCAGCTGTCACAGACGCCTGCTTTGGCGGGCTGTTTGTAGGTGTCGTGATAGCCTTCGCCGCAGTTGCCGCAGGTGTAGCGGCCGGAAATGCGTTCGACCATCGCGTTGTCATCGACTTCCATCGAAATCACGCTGTCCAGGCTCATGCCTTTGTCTGCCAGCAGCTTGTCCAGCGCTCCGGCCTGCGCGACCGTGCGCGGGAAGCCGTCAAAAATAACGCCAGCCTTGGTGTCGGGTTCATCCAGACGGTCGTTCACGATCGCAATCACGATGTCATCCGAAACCAAACCACCGGATTCCATGACCGCCTTGGCGGCTTTGCCCGCGTCAGTGCCAGCAGCCACAGCGCCGCGCAGCAGATCGCCGGTCGACAGCTGAACCAGACCATGGTTGTCCATCAGGATACGTGCCTGAGTGCCCTTGCCCGCACCCGGAGGCCCAAGCAGGATAACATTGACTGTCTTTGTGGCGGTTTCGCTGGAACCCATAGTGTTACTTCCTTCCGATCCACACGCACCTGCGTGCAAAGTACAAATGTCTTCGTGGGGTGGGACGGCATCGGCCTGAAACGCGCGTGCACGGCCCCTCCTCCGCAATCACCTGACCGAACGCCTAGACCCCGCCAAACGGCGGGCGACGTCGCGGGGAGGCCCCGCAGCAGGTGATGTTGACGATCTCTCTCCTCCTCGAGCGTTCGGTCCTCCAAATCGGCGTAAAATCGCCGATACCGTCTGTTGCGCTCGAATGCACGTTAGCAAATGTGAGCAAACCGGGGAATTAGCTACTGATATAGCTCAGCTATTTTGTAAATTTTGTTACTGTTTGAATTGTAAAAATAGTGAACTTATTTACCGTTCGTGAAATTTTCGTTGATTTTCAACGCTCAAAAAAGGCGCACCTTAGAAATATCTTGGGCCAGATTGCCGCACCCGACGGCTGGTTGCGGCTGATTTGCCCCAGCCCTCCGGCGTATCGGGCTTGAAAAGATCACCTCGCCCCCCAATGACGAGTCAGCATCCCGGTGCTGCTGGCCTCCTGACCAGATCAATCGCGCAAACAGCGCATTGGCGATTCACCACGGCACGCACCGTGCGACACAGGCGCAAGGTCTCACTTCTGCCACAGTGGACTGGCAGCTTTGCGCCGAAATAGCTGAACCACGTTCCGAATGCCGTAGCGTCATCTTGGGCAAGCTGAAAAAATGGGCTATCACCAGACCCGGAGTGGTCACCCAATTTAGGGAGTAAAATAATGTCATTTACGTTTGGGTCTTATAGCGCTGCCAAGGCAGTACCCGCAGATACCGAGACAGACACCCCTTGGGGGCACCTTCTGACCAACGGCGCCTGCCCCTGCTGCGGGCTGGTCGAGGTCACGGGTCAAACAGTAGAGACCGATGTCGCAGCGCTGCTGGAAACCGCAGCCTCCACCGATTACACCGACGCCATTGATTGGGGCGGTGCCATGGTCGACACCGGCGTCTTTAACGAAGACGGCGACATGGTCATCGAATATTACTTTGCCCCGGGCGAAGGTCGTTTCCAGTTCGTCTTCCCGCGTCAGGAATGGACGGAATACGAAAAGCAACAGGCCGAACTGGCCTTTGACACGTTCGAAGCGATCATGAACGTCGAGTTTGTCGAGGTGCAAAACGAGGCAGACGCCGAGTTTGTCCTGAACAAGATCAACTCGTTTGGCACTTTCCTGGGCGTGATGACGCCTCCGGGCGAATTTGGCGAAGGTCAGGGCGGTTTTGCGGGCGACGGCACCGGCTGGGACACCACCGGCGGTTTGGAACAAGGCGGCTTTGGTTTCATCACCCTGATCCACGAGCTGGGTCACGGACTGGGTCTTGCCCACCCGCATGACAATGGCGGCGGCTCTCCGGTTTTGCCGGGCGTTTCTAACAGCGGCGACACCGGCTTTCTGGACCTGAACCAGGGCGTCTACACGATGATGTCCTATATTGATGGCTGGGCTACCCACCCGGACGGGCAGCTGAGCCCGGCGCAGACCGTGAACTATGGCTATCAGGGCACGCCGATGGCCGTGGATGTCGCGGCGTTGCAGGAAAAGTACGGCGCCAACATGGACTATGCTACGGGCAATGATGTCTACATCCTGCCCGACAGCAATGAAGCCGGCACTTTCTGGGTCTGCATCTGGGATGCGGGCGGCATCGACGAAATTCGCCATGATGGCACAGACGCTGCCGTGATCGACCTGCGGGCGGCCACGCTTGAGCTGGAAGAAGGCGGCGGCGGCTGGATTTCGTGGGTCGACGAAGTCTATGGCGGCTTTACCATCGCAAATGGCGTGGTGATCGAAAACGCCACCGGTGGCTCGGGCAATGATGCCCTGATCGGCAACTCCGCGGACAACGTCCTGACGGGCAACGGCGGGGATGACACGTTCATCTTTACCGAGGATGGCGGCGGTTATGACACGCTGGCTGATTTCGAAGACGGCGATCTGGTCGATCTGTCCGATCTGGGCTTCCTGAACGTGATCCGCAACTTCGAGATCACCGACACGGTCGAAGGTCTGGAACTGGATCTGTTCGACGGCCAGCAAGTGATCCTGTTTGCCGGTTACGATCAGGGCGACCTTGGGTTCTCGGACTTCGTCTTCATCTAAACCCTACAGCTTTCTGGAAACGCCCGTGCCACCCGCGCGGGCGTTTTGCGTTCAGACACCCAGATGGCGTTTCAGCAGCGCCGGATCAGCGCGCAAGGCCTGCGCAGGCACGGTTTCACGTATCTGACCGTTCTCCAGAAACACCACATGATCAGCGACCGACAGTACCGCGTCGACACGTTGCTCGACCAACAAAACGGCCACGCCCTGCGCCCGCATCTTGACGATCACATCCCGGATCAACGCAATCATCGAGGGCTGCAGGCCCTCGGTCGGTTCATCCAGCAACATGACCCGCGGCTTCAGGCACAGGGCCCGCGCCGTCGCCAGCATCTGTTGTTCGCCACCAGACAGCGTTTCAGCCCGCTGGGTCAGACGTTCGCGCAGCCGAGGAAACAGCTGTAGAACCTCTTCGCGGGTTTGCGCCCCCTGCCCGCGGGCACGCAGGCCAATCTCTAGATTCTGCGCGACGGTCAGCTCACCAAACAGCCGCCGCCCTTGCGGCACATAACCGACGCCGTGGCGAGGCACTTGATGGGCGGGCAAGGCTGATAGGCCTGCGCCCTCCAGCAACACCTGCCCGGCCATCGGACGCACCAAGCCCATGATGGTTTTCATAGTTGTGGTCTTACCCGCGCCGTTTCGCCCCAGCAGACAAACGATCTCTCCGGCGCCGACCTGAAAGGATACGTCACGCAAAATCTGCGCCCGGCCGTATCCGGCATTTACCCCTCGCAGCTCAAGCATGGCCCGTCCCCAAATAGGCGGCCTGCACCTGCGCATCGGCGCGAATATCATCCGGCGAGCCTTCGGCCAGAACCTCGCCAAAATTCAACACGGTGATCTGATCGGCCACTTCCATCACGACATTCATGTTGTGCTCAATCAGCAAGATCGTGGTCTCAAGGCTTAAATCACGGATCAGGGATTTGAACGCATCAATCTCGGCATCTGACAATCCCTGCGTTGGTTCGTCCAAAATCAGCAATCGCGGGGCCTGTACGATCCCCATCGCCACTTCCAACAGACGCTGATGACCATAGCTGAGGTCACTGGCCAATTGCTTGCCCATCCCGGCCAACCCAACCCGCACCAAGGCCGCATCTACCTGCGCCTGCACAGCGTCCGGGTTGTGGCCCAGTCGTCGGCGCGCCGCCAAGGCAACGTTTTCTGCCACGGGCAGATCGCCAAAGACCGAAGTAATCTGAAACGTATAGGCCATGCCCAACGCCACGCGTTTATGGGCGGGTAGTTTGGTGATGTCCTGCCCGTCAAAGAACACTTGGCCTTCCGACGGGGCCAGCCGCCCGATCAACAAGGACACCAGCGTGGTTTTGCCTGCGCCATTGGGGCCGATCAACGCGCGGATCTGACCTGCGGGAAGATCGAAATCGACCTCATGCACCGCGCGCAACCCGGCAAAAGAGCGCCCCAGATTGCGCGTGGACAACAGCACCGTCATGGCAGCCACCCCCAGACGCGCTTGCGCAACTCGCCCACAAGCCCGGCGCGGGCGAACAGGGTCAACAGCACCAGCGCGACCCCTGCCACCAGCATATAGGCGTTGGTCAAACCGCTGCTCAGATCAATCAGGTAGAACATGAACAGCGTACCGATGAAGGGGCCAATCACCGTGCCCGCGCCCCCCAATAGCACCCAGAGCAGCGGAAAGATCGAATATTGCACATGGGCGAAACTGGCGCCCACATAGCCAAACAAAAGCCCATAGCCCGCCCCGGCCAGCGCCGACAAAGCGCCCGACAACACCACCGCGCCCAGCTTGTGGGCAAAGACGTTATAGCCCAGCAATTGCGCGCGTTCTTCGTTCTCGCGGATTGCGATCAGTACCTTGCCCGCGGGCCGTCGCATCAGCCAAAGCACACTCAGCATCGCAACCGAGAACATCGCCAAAGCCGCCATATAGCGCGCCTGATCGGTGCTTAGATCAACGCCCCATATCACCCGCTGCGCCTGTTGGATCACGAAACCTTCGTCGCCGCGCGTGTATTCCCCGAACAACAGGATCGTCAGGTACACGGCCTGAGAAAACATCAAGGTCACGATCATGAAGGCCACGCCGATGGTGCGCAGGGCCAAAAGCCCCACCACCACAGCCAGCGCCACCCCGGCCAAGACACCCATGGCCAGTGCGGGCGCTGGTGTCAGGCCCAGAAACTTGATCGACAGCCCCATGCCATACATGCCCGCAGCAAAGAACATCGCATGGCCAAGGCTCAGCAGGCCCGTATAGCCAAACAACACGTTATAACCGACCGCATAGACCGCCAGCACCATTACCCGCGCCAGATTGCCGTGGTGATAAGCCGGCAGGATGAACCCCAGTGCGAACAACAAGGCGATCAGGCCTAGATGTAAGGTGAGGCTCTTGGTGGTGATGCTCATTTGGCGCGCGTCCCAAACAGGCCCTGCGGGCGGAACACCAGCACCATGGCCACCACAAGAGTCGCGATGATCTTGGCCAACGTGGGCGAGAAGAAGACCGAAATGATCCCGTCACTCATCCCGATCAATAGCGCGGCGATCAGTGTGCCCGACAGGCTGCCAAGCCCGCCGATGATCACCACGATGAAAGACAGCAGCAAAGCGTCGCCCCCCATCAGGTAATGCGCTTGCTGGATCGGTACGATCAACACGCCCGACAGCGCCGCCAAAGCCGCGCCTAGGCCAAAGACCAGCGCATAGACCCGCTCTATCGGGATGCCAAAGGCCTGCGCCATCTCGCCATCCATCTGCGTGGCGCGCATGATCAGCCCCAGCCGGGTGCGGCGCAGCAAGACCCAGATGCCCAGCAGCACGGCCAGCGCCGCGCCAATGACGAACAGCTTGTAGCTGGTGATCGACAGCCCCCATGGCCAATAAAGCGCAAAGCCGTTTTCGCCCCATTCAAACCACGGCAGCGCCAGCCGGTGGTTGAAGGGCGGCTGCACCGGCCGCGCATCGGGGCCGTATCCCATGAGGGTCAACTGTTGCAGGATATAGAGGATGCCGATGGTGGCCACGATGGTGCGCTCGGGGTCGTAATCAATGCGCTTAAGCACCGTGACATCTGCCAAAGCAGCCATCAGCCCCACCAACAACGGCGCGCACAGAATGGCCGCCGCAAAGCTGACGACCGGCCCCGCGCCCAACATATCGGACACGACCCAGGCCAGCACCGCGCCCAACATGTAAAATTCGCCATGGGCGACGTTGACCACGCGCATGACGCCAAAGACAAGGCTCAGCCCAACCGCCGTCAACGCCAGCACCGCCGCCGTCACCGCGCCTTCCAGCGTGGCGAGCATCAGGTAAGGGCCAAAATCCATTGGCGTGGCAACCGCTTAGAATGCCATCTTGGTATAGTCGACTTCGTCCGGGTAGAACGTATCTTCCAGTGAAGCCGTATGAACAAGCTCTAGCTTACTGTTCACCACCTTGGAAATGTACTGCGGTCCGAACACCTGATGGGTCTTGCCGTTGAACACTTTGGCGCCCTGCGGCGTTTCCGGGCCAAACGGCAGGATCGACATGGCCTCGGTGGCCTCGACCAGCGCCTGACGGTCCTGCGGGCCACTGTAATCGCAAGCCTCCATCGCGTTCTTGATCACGAACATGGTTTCCCAGCAGCCAAACATATGGGCAAAGGTCGACACATCTTTGGGATCGCTGACCGACGCGCCATTTTCATCCACCCCGACCGCATCGCGATAGGCGGTGACAAAATCAGGCTGATCAGCGCGGGCGTAACGCGGCATGCCTTCCCAGAAATAGGTGCCTTCCAGAAACTCAAGACCCGGCGTGGCCAGATCGACGGCCTCAAGGCTGTCGATAAAACCAAAGATTTCAGGGCGCGAGGGGCCGAAAAACTCGCCCATTTCCTTGACGAAGGTCAGCACACCGGGGCCAACCATGACGTGATAGATCAGCTCGGTCTCACGCGGGATTTTGGGGAAGTATTTGGTAAAGCTGGTTTCGGTTGGCGGGATCGCAAGCTTGGCGACCACCTCGCCGCCTTGGGCTTCGATCGCGGCGGTAAAGAAATCGCGGTGATCATGGCCGAACGCATAGTCGGGGAAGATCATCGTGACCTTCTTGCCCAGATTGTCCCCCACAAACGGCGCCATTGCCAGCACCTGGCTTTTCACATCGGTGATGCCCGGCTGCAGCGTCCAGCGGTTCAACACGCCCGAGGCCACGTGATGCCCCTCAGACACAACAAAATAGGGCAGTTTCAGCTCGCCCGCGCGGGGGGCAGAGCCCATCACCACATGGCTGAACAAGGTGCCGAACCCGACATCGACCTTGTGCTGATTGGCAAATTTTTCAACCACCTCAGCGCCGCGTTTGGGGTCGGTGCCGTCATCCTCGATTACCAGTTCCACGGGGCGGCCGTTGATCCCCCCCATATCGTTGATCACCTTGGCCGCTGCAGCAGTGGTGCGGTCATACCAACGCCCATAGGACGCGCCAATCCCTGTGGCGTGTTTCTGAAAGCCAATGCGAATAGGGGCCGAGGTTTGCGCAGTTGCAAACCGGGTCAACAAGGGGCTGGCAGCCGCAGCACCGCCAAGCGCCATGGTTTTCAGTGCCGTTCGGCGCGACAGGTTAGGTTGGGCCATCTTATCAAGTTCTCCCTTTGGGGACGCGACCGGACAGACGCATCCATCTGCAATCAAACAAGAATAGTATCCGCACCCCGCCGGGCGCGCGCCTGAATCTAAGTTAACTCTAAACAGCCCGGGGCGAAGCAAGCAACCATAACCCGAACAGCGTGTAGCAGATCATGAACAGCGCCAAGGGCCATTGCGCCCGCACCGCAGCGGCCTGTCCGCCAAACACCCGCACCGCCTGCACATGGGAAATCACGATGGCCACAGCGTGGCCCAGAACCACCGCGCCAGCCTGCGTCAACCAAATTGCCTGCACCGTAGCATGCGTGTTCAAAAAGCCCGTGGTGACATAGAACTGCCCCAGCCCCAACAGGTCGGACCCGCGGCCCAACGGATCGCTGGCAGTTTTGATAGCGTACTGAATTTCCACAAGAAAACTGGGCAGGTAGTGGCTGAAATGATAGGCGAGCGCAATCGGCATCAACGCAAGCGCCTGCGTGCAAAACGCCTGTGAAAACCGTCGGGGCTGGCGCGCCAAAACGGCCCCAAACCAGACCATCACGGCAAAAACAGGCACCAAAAGCAGCGCCCCAATCATCCCCAATGCATTGGCCCCCACCATGGCCGATCGCCCCGGGTATTCCAGTGGGTTCACCCCCACAAGGCCCATCCACCAAAAGGTCTCGTTCAGCCCGTCAAAGCTGCCCAAGGCCAGAATAGCGACCACAAAGATCGCCAGTGAAGCCGGCGGTATGGCCTGTTGCAATATCCGCCACCCGGGCAGGCCGATGCTCCATGCGCCACGGTACCTCCCGGGCACCGCCATCAAAGCATAGGCACGCAACAAAACGCTCAGCCCCTCGACACGCCGCAGCCATCGCGGCCCAAAGATGATCATGCCCAGCATGTGAACGCCCCAGTAAAGCGCAACCAGCGGTGCGAGTATGTCTGGTTCAGAGGGGGCCGGATGCACTAGCAACACGGCAGCAAAGGCGCCAAAGCTGATCAATGCGCCCCCGTACCCAAGGCTGGACGGATAGGTGAAAAAACGCCGCCATCCCAGTTTTCGCAGCAGCGTGTATAGGCCAATCCAGGGGTTCAAAACCCGCCACAGATCGCCAATAAACCCTTGTATAACAACAAGTAAAACCCAAAATAGCGTCCAGACACCAAGCGACAAGGGGTTGCGCATAGGATCATGCGCGCCCAGCCAACCGGCCGTGATCAGGAACGCCAAAACAGCCAGGCTCCCAAGACTTATTCCCCAGCAACTGCGACGGGTCCGGGTAGGGAAAATCCGATACGGCTGAAACCGCTTGCGCCCCCATGTGTCGGGCATCAGCGAGACCAGAACCACGGTCAGAATTACACTGATCAACCCGCCCAGAATGTAATGCCCGGTTGGCAGCAACAGGACGATCCCGCCCTCTGTTGCGTGGGCCAAGGCAAGGTCGGCGCTGCTCAGCACAGCAAGTCCAGATATGATCAGCGAATTTCGCATCCGCTTCATAGTTTCCGATTTGCACCAGCAAGAAAACATGAAATCGGTCAGCCAAGCGCTTTTGCGTGTTGATAAATCTTGGCTCGGCGGGCATGCACATTGGCGCAGATAAGGATGATGAAATGACGAATTTTGCCCTGACCGTGAAATGCCCCGCCACCCGTGGGATCGTGGCCTCTATTGCCCAGTTTCTGGCAGGCCAAGGCTGCAACATCACCGACTCGGCGCAGTATGACGACCCCGAAACCGACAACTTTTTCATGCGCGTCACCTTTCGTTCCGAGGAAGGCGCGGATCAGGGAAGCCTGACGCAAGCCTTTGATGATACTGCTAAAAACTTCGGTATGGAGTTCCAGTTTCACGACGCTTCGCAAAAGATGAAAGTCGTCATCATGGTGTCGCGGTTTGGCCATTGCCTGAACGACCTTCTGTATCGCTCGCGTATTGGCGCGCTGCCGATTGAGGTGGTCGGGGTGATCTCGAACCATCTTGATTACCAAAAGCTGGTCGTGAACCGCGATATTCCATTTTACTATGTCAAAGTCACCAAGGCCAACAAAGCCGAGGCCGAGGCGCGGCAGATGGAGATCATCGAGGAAACCGGGGCCGAGCTGGTGGTGCTGGCGCGCTATATGCAGGTGCTGTCGGATGAGATGTGCAAGAAAATGTCGGGCAAAATCATCAACATACACCATTCCTTCCTGCCCAGTTTCAAAGGCGCGAACCCGTATAAACAGGCCTATGAGCGTGGCGTAAAACTGATCGGCGCAACCTCGCATTACGTCACCGCAGACCTGGATGAAGGGCCGATTATCGAACAGGATATCGTGCGCGTAACCCATGCCCAATCGGCGGCGGATTACGTGTCCTTGGGCCGTGATGTAGAGGCCCAGGTGCTGGCCCGCGCGGTGCATGCACATATCCATAACCGGGTGTTCATCAACGGCAACAAGACGGTGGTCTTCCCGGCCTCGCCCGGGTCGTTTGCATCCGAACGGATGGGCTGATCCGCGCGAAGGTTTAAGCTTTTCTTGCAAGTCTTTAACGATTTTGGACCCCAAGGTTTAAACCTTTAAAGGGGTCAAAATGATTGCGCGCATCCAAGTGACAGACGTCAGGCCGCGGCTGACCGAGCTGCTGGACCGGGTCGAGAACGGGTCCGAAAAACTGCTGCTGACGCGCTATGGCAAACCGGTGGCGGCGTTGGTGTCGATGGCGGATTTTGACCGGGTGTGGGAGGCCGAGGAGGAAGAGCTTTACGGCCCACGCGACCCGGAAACCGGCCGCCGCCCGGGGCCGCTGCTGCGGATCAGTTCGGCGCTTGAAGGGCGCGGGTGGAACTGGTGGCGGCGTTGACAGGGGGGCGTTGCGGGCGGAGGATAAACCATTCCTTCATCCATTGCGTGAGTCGCCCATGACCTATTCCCTCTTCCCCAGCATCTCTTTCAACGCGCCGCTGTCGGGCGACGTCAGCCAGAACATCGAACCGCGGGTGTTTTCGCCCGACATCGCGGGCGACCATGTGCTGGAACATCGCATTCACCGCAACGTTGCCAGCTATGGCAAACAGCTGGGCAAGATCATGGAGGCGCTGGAGGTGCTGGCGGACAAGGCCGGGGTCGAGCTGACCGAGATCAGCGAGATGATCGAGAAGGTCGAGGCCGAGAAAGAGAGCCGCCGCGAGACGCTGCGCCGCGAAGCCGAAGAGGCCCTGGCGCGGTTGAAAGAGAGCGATGCGGGGGCGTGGAAGACGGTGGTGACGCGGCAGACCAAGGATGAAGCTTGATTTAGATCGCTGAGGGCAGCGCCCAGCCCGGGGTGGGTGCGAAGCGCCCGCCCATGGGGGTGAGGCCCGCCTTGGAATTGATCCGGGGGATCAATTCAGGGCCGAATGGACGTAGCCCTATGGCGCTGCCCAGTCTATCGTTCAGCTAGAAGGCTTAGCTTTCAGGTTTCTTTGGCTTGGGCTTGGGCTTTGGTTTTGGCTTGGGTTTAGTCTTGCGTGATGAAAGACCATCTTCGTACTTCAGAAAGCTGCGTGTAGGGGGTGGCGCGGGTTTTTTTGCCATTTCGTCACCTGCAAAGGACAATTTAAATGAACGATAATCAAAAGAGGATTGTGGTGGAAGCTCTAAGACATAGTGAGGTTCACCTAACTGAACTATCGAGTATCGCGTCAGCTGCCGATCAGAGAGCAATCGGGTTCGCCGGATTTTCCGGGGTGGTCGCAACCGCGCTGCTTGGATTCGCAGAGTTAACACCGTTCCCCGCAATAAGCATCTTAGGATCCTTTGGCTTGATCTTGGGATCAATTATGGCCGCACAAAGCACGAGTCCTAGATCCTTTCACATACCCGGCCACCGCTGGGAATGTTGGAAGGAACATGTCGCAGACAATGACGACTACTACAGTGTTTTAATAAGCCAAGCAGAAGAGAATGACATTCGGATAACAGACAACTTCGCTTCTCTGGATGAGAGCGCTTCCCAGTTTCGAAATGCGATGTCTGTAGTGGTGTTCACTTTTTTGATGACCATTCTGATTCAGGCTATTGGTATGTTAGGCACAACAACTGATCAGGAAACCGAGCAATCAGGGGAAAGCGCACGGCCCGCATTGTCACACGTTTCCAATCTCTAGCTTTGAACGTGAGATCAATCATCCATCTTCAGAGCGTTAATAAACGCCTGCTGCGGGATCTCGACCTTCCCGAACTGACGCATCTTCTTCTTACCCGCTTTCTGCTTTTCCAGCAGTTTTTTCTTACGGGTCGCGTCGCCGCCATAGCATTTGGCCGTCACGTCTTTGCGCAGGGCCGAGAGCGTCTCGCGCGCGATGACTTTGCCGCCAATCGCCGCCTGGATCGGGATTTTGAACATGTGGCGCGGGATCAGGTCTTTTAACTTTTCGCACATTGCTCGGCCGCGCATCTCAGCCCGGTCGCGGTGGACCATGGTCGACAGCGCGTCGACAGGTTCGTCGTTTACCAGCACGGACATCTTGACCAAATTGTCCTCGCGATAGCCGGTCATCTGGTAGTCAAACGACGCGTAGCCCTTGGTGACTGACTTCAGGCGATCGTAAAAATCGAACACAACCTCGTTGAGGGGCAGGTCATAGACCGCCATGGCGCGGGTGCCGGCGTAGGTCAGGTCTTCCTGGATGCCGCGGCGGTCCTGGCACAGTTTCAGCACGTCGCCAAGGTATTCATCGGGCACAAGGATGGTGGCTTTGATGCGCGGCTCTTCCATGTGGTCGATGGTCGAGGGGTCGGGCATGTCGGCGGGGTTGTGCAGCTCGATCATTGAACCGTCTTTCATGAAGACGTGGTAGATGACCGAGGGCGCGGTGGTGATCAGGTCGATGTCATATTCGCGCTCGATGCGGTCGCGGATGACCTCGAGGTGCAGGAGGCCCAGGAAGCCGCAGCGGAAGCCAAAGCCAAGGGCGGCCGAGGTTTCCATCTCAAAGCTGAAGCTCGCGTCATTGAGGGCCAGTTTCTCGATGCTGTCGCGCAGGTCTTCGAACTGGGCGCTGTCGACGGGGAAGAGGCCGCAGAAGACCACGGGTTGGGCGGGTTTAAAGCCGTCCAGCGCGTCTTCGGTGCCTTTTTTCTCGTGGGTGATGGTGTCGCCGACGCGGGTGTCGCGCACCTGTTTGATCGAGGCGGTGAGGAAGCCGATCTCACCGGGACCAAGTTCACCGATATCTTCCATCTTGGGGCGGAAGACGCCAAGGCGGTCGACGGGGTATTTGCCGCCGGTGCCCAGCATTTTGATGCGGTCGCCCTTTTTGATCACGCCGTCGATGACGCGGATGATGACGACCACGCCCAGATAGGCGTCGTAATAGCTGTCGACCAGCATCGCCTTGAGGGGCGCGTCGCGGTCACCTTCGGGGGCAGGGAGGCGTTCAACGATGGCCTCCAGCACGTCGGGGATGCCGATGCCGGTTTTGGCGCTGATCTGCAGTGCGTCGGTGGCGTCAATGCCGATGACGTCTTCGATCTGTTCGGCCACGCGGTCGCAATCGGCGGCGGGCAGGTCGACCTTGTTGAGGACCGGGACGATTTCATGGTCGGCATCAATGGCCTGATAGACGTTGGCCAGCGTCTGGGCCTCAACGCCCTGAGACGCGTCCACGACCAGCAGAGAACCTTCGACGGCCTGCATCGAACGGGAGACCTCGTAGGCGAAATCGACGTGACCGGGGGTGTCGATGAGGTTCAGCACATAGGTGTCGCCGTCGTTGGCCGGGTATTCAATGCGGACGGTGTTGGCCTTGATGGTGATGCCGCGTTCGCGCTCGATATCCATGCTGTCGAGCAGCTGCTCTTGCATGTCGCGTTCCTTCACCGTGCCTGTCTGTTGGATCAGACGGTCAGCCAGCGTTGATTTGCCGTGGTCGATATGGGCCACGATGGAGAAATTGCGGATTTTCGATAGCTCGGTCATGGCGTGGATATGCGTTGGTTTTGCGGTGCGGTCAATGGGGCAAGGCGTTTGCACAGACGGATAGGGCAGCGCCCGAGCCTGGGTGGGTGCGAAGCGCCCTCCTATGGGGAGGGTCCCTCTCGGCGATTGAGCCAATCGCCTGTCGGCAACGGGGCACTGCCCGGTCCATCGACCGGGCGTTGCATCTGCTGAGTGAATGAGGAATGCTGTGACTATTGCGAACGAGGGTTTGATGCCGGTATTGAATGACGTCGAAGAACTTACGGAATGGCTAGAAGACAAACCTCACACATTACAGCGTGTTTTGGCCGCGAGAGGCGCCCTTCGTGTAGCGCCAAGCATTGCGACGGCATTGGCTCTGTCAAATGAGGATCTCAAACACCGTCAGTTTGCTCTAACTCTCTTTCGGGCGTTACTAACAATCTGCGTCACATCAACCGTGAAAAATAAAGAGCTTGAACACTCTGCCAACTCCATCCTCAAAACAGCAAGCGCCTACCGACAGGCCTTCCACAAGACTTCCGAGACCTTGTCTTCATATGAAGATGGGCGACCGGTCCTTTCAGCGCTCGCAACTGCGATGCGAAAGACCTCAGCGAAAACCGGGCTCAACACACTTCAAGCCGAACACAGAACTGACAAAGCCGCCAGTTCTATTCTTGCTGCGACGCAAACAATCGCTTCTTCGACAAAGGTTAGCGTGACTGAATCCACGTTGGTTACTATACGTTTGTCGACGTTGCAGACAGATGATGCCGACAAGATTATCGTTTGGGAGGCAGTTTCACAGGATACAACCTATGACGGATTGATCGACGCGCCTCACCAATTGTTCAAGAACCCACTCTGGCCAAACATCCCTGCCAAACAGTTAAGCGACGAAAAAGCTGCCTTTGAGTACAATTCGTCGAGACAGCAAAAATGGGGATTTTGGGTGCGCTGGTACGATGCCATGTGGCATGGAGAGCCAATGGATTGGGCTTTGCAAGAGGCGGTTGCCCTATTGCCCAACGTGGATTGGCAGGCCGGGCCCGAGCGGATTGCCGAGCGGATCAAGGAGATTGAGGCGCGGTTTGCGTTGAAGGCTCGGATTGCCGAGCTGGAGGCTAGCTTGGCGCAGACCCGTGCGGGGCGGTTCGGGATTGGGGGGAATAGTCCTCCGCCAGAAGGGCAGTTGGACGAGGCGGATTTGACGCCATTGGTACGGCCTTTACAGGTATTGAAGGCAGAGACTGAGGCAGAGACTCCTTCTAAGTCGCGCATTCAGCAGGCGATTGATGGTCTCAGAGCAACTTTGAAGTGGATCGGCGGGCACATCGACGCAGGCATCGGGGCTGGTATGAAAACCGCTGGCGCAGCGGTGGGCACCACCTTCGTGGCAAAGCTAGCGGGCTACGGTGACGAAATCGCGCGCGTACTTGCGGCAGCGGAAGCTTGGTTGAAAGCTCTGTTTTAGATAACTGAGGGCAGCGCCCGGACCGGGGTGGGTGTGAAGCACCCGCCCGTGGGGCGGGGCGGGTGCTGCCCGGACTATCGTCCGGGCGAAACATTGTTTTGTGATCGGTTGTGTTCAGGCCACCAGATGTGGCGAATTGAATTTTAACCGGTTTTGCGGCATGCTGCGTGCATGAGTTCTCTTCGCCGGGGACGTGACATCAAGAATGCGGCCCGGCCAGAATCGAGGCAGATACAATGAAAAAATACGCAATGATTTCGCTGATCGCGCTGATGGTGGCTCCGGCTGCGCAGGCGGGGACGATTGAGCGCGCCTGTCTGAAGGCTGACCGTAAGGCCGCCAGCCGCAGCCTGTGTGGCTGCATTCAGGATGCCGCTGATCTGACGCTAAGCAAGGGCGATCAGAAGATGGCGGCGTCGTTCTTTTCGGACCCGCACCGGGCGCAGGAAATCCGGCAATCGGATCGCTCCAGCCATGAAACCTTCTGGAAGCGCTATAAGCAGTTTGGTCAGACCGCGCAGGTCTATTGCGATTGATCAGCTGAGCCGGGCGATCAGGCCCCTGCTGGCCTCTTCGATCAGATCAAGCACAAGGTCAAACCCGCCCTCGTAATAGGGGTCGGGGACTTCGGTGCGATCTGTATCGGCATAGGTCAGGAACAGCGCGGTTTCGGTCATGTTGCCCGTGGGGCGCATGCGTTCAAGCGCGGTCATGTTGGAATGGTCCATGGCGATGATCAGATCGAAGCGGCCGAAGTCTTGGGTTTGCACCTGTTGGGCGCGCAGCGCGCTGAGGTCATAGCCGCGCACGGCGGCCTCTTGTAGCGCGCGCGCATCGGGCGGGTCACCCACATGCCAGCCCCCCGTGCCCGCGCTTTCAACATAGACATCCAGCCCCGCCTGCTTTGCGAGCGTCGCAAAAACCCCATGCGCCGTAGGGGATCGGCAGATATTTCCAAGACAGACAAACAGAATGGAAGTAGTCATTTGCGCCCTCCGTCTTGAAAAAGATGGCACGATTGCAGAGGGTTGTCCAACACAGCTGTGCGGCAGGCCAAAGGAAGCGCGTCATGGACAAGATTGTTATACTGACCGGGGCGGGTGTTTCTGCCGAAAGCGGGCTGGGCACATTTCGTGATGCGGGCGGGGTGTGGACGCAATACGACCTTGAGGAGGTCGCCACGCCCGAGGGCTTTGCGAAGAACCCCGGGCTGGTGCATGATTTCTATAACGCGCGGCGCGAAAATTGCAAAAACAAGGCACCCAATGCCGCTCATGACGCTTTGGCGCGACTGGAGCGCGAGTTCACCGGCGACCTGATGTTGGTGACGCAGAACGTGGATGATCTGCATGAGCGTGCCGGTTGCCAGAACGTGGTACACATGCACGGAGAACTGATGCGGGCGCGCTGTGCGCTGTGTGATCACCGCTATGACGCGCCCTTGGTGATGGGGGTTGCAGACCCCTGCCCCGCCTGCGAGCGCGGCCCGACCCGGCCCGATATCGTTTGGTTTGGCGAAATGCCGTTTTTCATGGATGACATCTATGTCGCGCTAAGTGCGGCGGATCTGTTTGTGTCGATCGGCACCTCGGGCAGTGTCTATCCGGCCGCTGGCTTCGTTCAGATCGCCGATGCGGCGGGGGCGGATACGCTGGAGTTGAACCTGGAGCCTTCGCTTGGGATCAGCGATTTCGCGCAGGCCCGCCAGGGGCCAGCCACGCAGATCGTGCCCGAGTGGGTCGCCGAAATTCTGGGGTAGGCCTTGCCGCCTGCGGTGTGCGCTTTAAGTGCCGGTCATGAAACGTGTTTTACTGATCCTGCCGCACCAGCTTTTTGTTCACCACCCCGGCCTAAGCTTTCACCCCGACGAGATCCTCCTGTTCGAGGATCCCTTGTTTTTTGGTGATACGGTGTATCCGGCCGCGTTTCACAAGCAAAAGCTGTGGCTGCATATGGCGAGCATGGCGCAGTATCGGGCCTTGCTGGAAAAACAAGGGCATCGGGTGCGCACCCTTGCCTATGACGCCCACGCAAACGACCTTCAGGCCGGCCTGGACCAGGCGCAAGAGGTGTTGTTGGCGGATCCGGTCGATTTCATTGCTTTGAAGCGGATACGAAAAGCCGCAAAGGGACGGTTAAAGCTGCTGTCCACACCGGGGTTTGTGAACAGCGACGCAGAAAATCAGCAGCAAACGCAAGGGCGCTGGTTTATGGCAGATTACTACAAACGTCAGCGCCGTCGTCTGAACATTTTGATGGAGGGGGATGCGCCCAAGGGCGGCAAGTGGAGTTTCGACGAAGACAATCGAAAGAAAGTGCCAAAGGCACTTTTGAACGCCATCCCGTCCCTGCCCCAACCCGCCTATGACGATACGGATATGGCGGCAAAGCGGCGTGTTATTTCGGATTTCCCCCAAGCACCGGGCAGGTTAAACAGCCTGTACCTGCCCACCACCCATTCTGCGGCTGAAAGCTGGTTGCGCGATTTCCTGCGCCAGCGGCTGCCCCGTTTTGGGGACTACGAAGATGCCATCGTCGCGGGTGAAAACACGTTGTGGCATTCAGTGTTGACCCCGATGTTGAACATCGGTCTGCTGACGCCAGCACAGGTGATCGAAGAGACACTTGAGCATGCAGAGCGCTTTGACGTACCCCTTAACGCGCTGGAAGGTTTCATACGCCAGATCATTGGATGGCGCGAATTCATGCGCGCCAGTTACACCGAACTGGGCGTTAAGATGCGGACATCGAACCATTGGAACCACACCCGCCCGATGCCACACGCGTTTTACGATGCCACCACCGGTTTGCCCCCGGTGGACGATGCAATCGGCCGCGTTCTTGAAACCGGATATTGCCACCACATTGAGCGCCTGATGGTGTTGGGCGGCATCATGTTCCTGTGCGAGATTTCGCCAGATGCGATCTATCGCTGGTTTATGGAACTGTTTGTCGACAGTTATGATTGGGTCATGGTGCCCAATGTTTACGCCATGAGCCAACATGCCGACGGTGGCTTGATCACAACGAAGCCGTATTTTTCCGGGTCGAACTATATTCGCAAAATGAGCCATTACCCCAAGGGCGATTGGGCGGAAATTTGGGATGGGTTGTACTGGCGCTTCATCCTAAAGCATTGCGATGTTTTACAGCGCAACCCCAGATGGGCAATGATGTGCCGCATGGCGCAGAAAATGGATTCGGATGTTCAGGCGCATCATATCAGCACTGCGGAAGAATTTTTGGCAAAACTCAGCCCGTAGACGCGCCCTCCACCAAAGCGAAAGCCGGGGAAAACATCGGCTTTCGCCCCGGGGCATGGGAAATGTGCCCTTTGACCACCGCGACAGGGACGCAGGTTGCGGTGGCCGGGCGGCAGGCGGGAGGGCCGCCGCCCGATTTCGGCTTAGTTGTTTTGCATCATGCCGCCTTGATGCATTTTGCCATGCTGCATGTTGCCGTGGTTCATCTTGCCGTGCATCGGTTTACGTTCCAGATCGACGGGGATTTCCACGGTCATCTCGCCTGCTTTTTCAAAGGTCAGGGTGACGGTGACCATATCGCCGTGCTCCAGCGGGCGGGTCAGGCCAAGGAACATCACGTGGTCGCCGCCGCGGGCCAGTGCATGCATGCCACCGGCGGGCACCGGGAAGCCCTCTTTGACCTCAAGCATCTGCATGACGCCTTGCTCGTTTTCCTTGTGGGTGTGCAGTTCGACCTTTTTGGCAACGTCCGAGGCGGCGGCGATCAGGCGGTCGTCCTGAGCACCGGCGTTTTTCAGCACCATGAAGGCGGCGCCCGATTTCGACATCATGGCCGAGGCGCGGGCATAGGGGTCTTCGATGGTGATGTCACCGGCGAAGGCGGGCAGCGCAAAGGCGAGAGCGGCAGCGGCCGCGAGGATCGGTTTGGTAAAGGACATCTGTCCCTCCTGTCAGTCTGTGTATTGGTCAGGTGTGGGGTGTCAGGCCACAGCGGGCGGACCACGCGCCGTTGCACGCAGGCGCGCGGCCTGAGCAAGCGCAACCGCGCGTTTAACAGACAGGACTTCGCCATTTGCGATGCGCCGCAGGGGCAGCACCGGCACAGGCGCGTCGACAGAAACAAAGGAGGCCACCCCATCGGGGCAGATATGGGCCGGGCCGGTCGGGTTGCCGTTGGCATCGACCTGCACGACATGCGTGCCAAAGCCCGAACAGATCACCATCTCGCCCACCGCAGGCGCTTGCCCGCGCGCTGTTGCCAGTACAACCGAGGCATATCCCAGCAGCAATACCAGTGCAAAGCAGGTGAAGGGGCGCAGATAGGAGTTCATATGCGGCGATATATATGTATTCGCAGGGGGCTTAAAGCCCCAATGCAAACGGCCCCGCCAATTGGCAGGGCCGCGCTTAACCTTGAAAGGGTCGCTGGATCAGGCGGCTGCCTGTGCCTTTGCGATATCTTTCTTGATTTTCAGAGCCTTATCCGAGAGCTCGGCATCCTTAGCCTTCGCCAGGAACGTGTCCAGACCACCACGGTGGTCAACGGTACGCAGCGCCGAAGCCGACACGCGCAGCTTGAAAGAGCGGCCCAGCGTGTCAGAGATCAGCGTCACGTCGTTCAGGTTGGGCAGGAACCGGCGGCGGGTTCTGTTTTTAGCATGGCTGACATTGTTGCCAGTCATGGGGCCTTTTCCGGTCAATTCGCAAACGCGCGACATGGGTCTCTTCCTTGTCTCGATAAAAGATCAGGCGCCGCAAGGGCGACGCCATGAATTCCGTCCGGGTGCTTTAAGGGTAAAACCCGGGGGGCGTCAAGGGATTCGTTGCACAATTGTTGCAAACTTCCCCTATCGGAGGCGGGGCGCCGTTAGCCGGCGCCAAGCCGCCTGAGCATATCTGCCGCCGCCCCTGACACGCTGGCCTGCCCCGCCGCAACGGTCTGGCCCAGTTCGGCCAGTTGCGCGCGCATTTGCGGATCTTTCTCAAGCCGGGCCAAAAGGCCCAGACGGACCTCTTCTTCGAACCAATGGCGGGCCTGTTGGGCGCGACAGGCATCAAAGTGACCGTGTTCGCGGCGCCAGCCCGTCAGGGTTTGCATTTCTTCCCAGGCTTTGGCCAGACCGTCTTCTTCAAGCGCGGAAACGGTCAGCGCCTTGGGGAAGAATTCGGGGTCTTGCGGGCGTTTGCGCAGCAGGCGCAGGGCACCGGCATAATCGGCACAGGTGCGTATGGCGGTGGGTTTCAGATCACCATCGGCTTTGTTCACAAGGATGATATCGGCCATCTCCATGATGCCGCGTTTGACGCCTTGCAGTTCGTCGCCACCGGCGGGGGCCAGCAAAAGGATGAACAGGTCCGACATTTGCGCCACAACGGTTTCGGATTGCCCGACCCCGACGGTTTCGATCAGCACGATGTCAAACCCGGCGGCCTCGCACAGGGCGACAGCATCGCGGGTGCGGCGCGCCACACCGCCCATTTCTGTTTGGCTGGGCGAGGGGCGGATAAACGCGTTGGGATCGCGGCTGAGGCGTTCCATCCGGGTTTTGTCGCCAAGGATAGAGCCCCCCGTGCGGGCCGAGGAGGGATCAACCGCCAGCACAGCCACACGCAGCCCCTGCGCCGTCAGCATCATGCCAAAGCTTTCGATAAAGGTGGATTTGCCCACACCCGGCGTGCCCGAAAGCCCGATCCGTAATGCCTGACGTTTGTGCCCCGCCAGTTCATCCAACAGCGCCACGGCCTGCGCTCGGTGATCGGCGCGCCCGCTTTCAACCAACGTGATGGCGCGAGCAAGGGCGCGGCGTTCACCATTCAGGATGCGCTTGGCAAGCTCTTGGGTGTCCATTTTATCCTCCGGCAAGGGTCGGCGGCTGTTTTCCCAAGGGGCGCGCGTGATGTCCAGTGCTATTGCGGCTTGGACAGCGCCTCGGCCAGAAAATCATAGACCGTGCGGATCCGGCGGCTGGTTTGCAATTCACGATGCGATGTCAGCCAGAAGGGCACCTCAATTTCCGGCATATCGGGGGCGACGCGCACCATGTCAGGAAAGCGGTCCGCAAGGTCGCGGCCCAGCATGGTCACGCCCAGCCCTGCACGGGCCAGCTCCCACGCGGCGATGAAACTGTCGGATCTGACGCGGATGTTTGCATTGGTAATCGGCAGGCCAAAGTCATTGAGCCAGGCAATCATGCGGGGTTGGTCGTCAAACCCGATGAAATCCGCACGGGCCAGCTGTTGAGCGGTGTCAATCGGGCCGAACCGGTCAAGGTAGCGTTGCGCGGCATAGAAACAGGCAGACTGGGTGCGCACCAGACGGGCGATCAGATCGGGTTGCGTGGGGCGAACATGGCGCAGGGCGATGTCGGCCTCGCGCTGGCGCAGGTCGGACAGGGTGTTCGAGACGACAAGTTCGACGTCAATCCGCGGGGCGTGCTGGCGCAGATCGGCAAGAATGGGCGGCATGAGCCACGCAGCCGTTGTTTCCGTGACCGACAGGCGCACCAGCCCTTCGACGGTTTGCGACTGCCCCGAGGCGGTCAGCGAAATCCGGTTGGCCGCCGCGCCCATGTCACGCACATGTTCCAGCAGCTCCAACCCCGCTTCGGTCAGCTGCATGCCACGCCCGACCCGTTCAAACAGGGTGACGCCAAGGTCTTGTTCCAGCGCCGCGACCTGCCGCCCCAGTGTTGGCTGGGTCAGGTGCAGGGCGCGGGCGGCGGCGGACAAAGACCCCTCTTCGACCGTCGCCAGAAAAGCGCGGACCTGGTTCCAATCAAAGCGAAGGCTGTCCCAATTCATGCATTTATGCATAGCATGAAAACGGATTTCAGCAATTTAGAAACGCTGGCGTATAGGTATGATCTGGGCAACGCAGGAGAAACCCGATGCCGACTCAAGCCCAATTCTGGAACAAAATCGCCCGCAAATATGCCGCCCGCCCGGTCGGCGACCCAGACGCCTATGCCCAAACGCTGGACCGGGTGCGCGACTATCTGACCCCGTCGGATCAGGTGCTGGAGCTGGGCTGCGGCACCGCCAGCACTGCCATCACCCTGTCGCCCCATGTGGCGCGCTATGTGGCCAGCGATTATGCGCAGGATATGCTGGATATCGGCGCCGAAAAGATCGAGGCGGAGGGGATTAGCAACATTGATCTGCTATGCACCACAGAACTGGCTCCAGACCTGCCCGATGCCGGTTTCGACGCGGTGATGGGGTTTAACCTCTATCATCTAATCGAGGATCTGGACGGGGCCTTGGCGGCGGCGTACCGGCTGGTGAAACCGGGCGGCGTGTTTATCTCGAAAAGCACCTGTTTGGGGCGGTTCTCGCCGTTTCGCCCTATTGTGGCAGTGATGCGCGCGGTGGGCAAAGCGCCCTATGTGCGGTTCATGTCGATCGCTGATCTGGACGGCGCCGTTGAACGCGCGGGGTTCCAGATCGTTGAAACCGGCAACTATCCGGCCAAGCCGCCCGCGCGGTTCATCGTGGCGCGCAAGCCTTCCCCCTGACGGCGTTTTCGCCCATAAGCAGGGCATGACGACCCTGCCCATTCACGCCTGTCTTGATGACCTGATCACCGCCCTGCGTACCGCGGGGCGGGCGGTGCTGCAGGCGCCACCGGGGGCGGGTAAAACCACCGTTGTCCCCCTGTCGATGCTGGACGCAGGTCTGACCACGGCCCGCATCGTGATGCTGGAACCCCGGCGCTTGGCCGCGCGGGCCGCCGCCGAACGGATGGCGCAGACGCTGGGCGAAAACGTTGGGCAGACCGTGGGCTATCGCATTCGCGGCGAGGCCAAGGTCTCCAAAGCCACCCGGATTGAGGTCGTGACCGAGGGCATCCTGACCCGGATGATCCAGTCTGACCCCGAACTGCCGGACGTCGGCGCGGTGATTTTTGACGAATTCCATGAACGTTCCTTGAATGCCGACTTGGGTTTGGCCTTGGCCTTGGAAACCCGCGCGGCGCTGCGCGAGGATTTGATCCTGCTGGCGATGTCGGCAACGCTCGATGCCGCGCCCGTGGCCGCCTTGATGGATGACGCGCCGGTGGTCACGTCCCAGGGGCGCTCTTTCCCGGTCGAAACCCGCTGGCTCGACAAGCCGATGGGCAAACAGCGGCTGGAGCCAGCGGTGGCTGATCTGGTCACCAAAGCCGTAGCAGAAACCAGCGGCGGCGTGTTGGTCTTTCTGCCCGGCGAGGGCGAAATCCGCCGCGTGCAATCGGCGCTGGAAGGCCGCTTGCCCAAGGATTGCGCCCTGCGCCCGCTTTACGGCGCCATGCCCTTCAAGGATCAGCGCGCCGCGATTGCCCCGGCGGACACGGGCCGCAAGGTGGTGCTGGCGACCTCCATCGCCGAAACATCGCTGACCATTCAGGACATCCGCGTCGTGGTCGACGCAGGCCGCGCGCGGCGGGCGCGGTTTGATCCGAACTCGGGAATGTCGCGGCTGGTGACCGAACGGGTGACCCGGGCCGAGGCCGAACAGCGCCGGGGCCGCGCGGGCCGTGTGGCCGAAGGCACCTGTTACCGGCTCTGGACCAAGGGCGAAGAAGGCGCGTTGCATGCCTTTCCGCCCGCCGAGATCGAGGCCGCCGACCTGACCGGGCTGGCGCTGGAACTGGCGCTTTGGGGCAGCGACGATTTGCAGTTTCTGACCCCGCCGCCCGAAGGCACGCTGGCCGAGGCCCGGGCGCTGTTGACCGCCTTGGGCGCGCTGGACCGCGGCAGGATCACCGATCATGGCCGCGCGCTGGCACGCATGCCCCTGCACCCGCGTCTGGCGCATATGCTGGCCGTCGCCGGGCCGCAGGCCGCGCCCTTGGCGGCTTTGTTGGCCGAACGTGACCCGTTGCGCGGCGTGGGCGGTGATGTGGGCCTGCGGTTGCGGGCGCTCAGCGATCCGCGCTCGGCCCCTGCCCCGGCTCGCGGCGCGGTGGCGCGGATCAATCAAGAGACCAAACGCCTGACCCGCATGGCGGGTAAGGCAGACGGGGGGCTGAGCACCGGCGAAATGGCCGCTTTGGCCTATCCCGACCGCATCGGACTGCGCCGCCCCGGCGATCAGCCCAGATACGTACTGTCAGGCGGCAAGGGGGCGGTCTTGGCCGACGCAGACCCCTTGGCCGGGCAACGGTTGATCGTGGCGCTGGATTTGGATGGGGATGCGCGCGAAGCCAAGGTGCGCTTGGCGGCGGCGATTTCGGAGTCTGAACTGCGCAGTGTGTTTGACGATCAGATCGGCTGGCAGGATGTCTGTCAGTGGTCCAAACGCGAGCGCCGGGTGGTGGCGCGACGACAGGAACGCTTGGGCGCCGTGGTGCTGGAGGATCGGGTCTGGAAAAACGCGCCCGCAGATGCGGTGGCGCAGGCGATGCTGGAAGGGGTGGCCGAGCTGGGCTTGCCATGGTCCGACGCCGCGCGCCGCTTGCAGGCGCGGGTGGAGCTGTTGCGCGGTCAGGGCGCGGACCTTCCGGATATGTCAGACGCGGGGTTGATGGCCACCCTGCCCGACTGGCTGTTGCCGCATCTTGCCGGGGTGCGTACGGGCGAAGATCTGAAGCGGTTCGACCTTCAGCCGGCCTTGATGGCGATGCTGGATTGGGACCAACAACAGCTGTTGGCAAGGCTGGCCCCTGCGCATTTCGAAACGCCTTTGGGCCGCAAAGTGGCGATTGATTACAGCGGCGAGGCCCCGGCGATCGCCCTGCGTTTGCAGGAACTTTTCGGCGTGACGCAACATCCGGTGATCGGCCCCGAACGCCTGCCGTTGCGCATCACCTTACTGTCGCCCGGCCAACGTCCGGTGCAGGTAACCATGGACTTGCCGGGGTTCTGGCGGTCATCCTATGCAGACGTCCGCAAGGACATGCGCGGGCGCTATCCCAAACATCCGTGGCCCGAAGACCCGACACAGGCCGACCCGACGCTGCGCGCCAAACGACGAGGAACCTAGCATGCGCCCCAGTACGCTTGACCAGCTTGCCCTGCGTTTAGGGCAATCAAAGCCCCGCGGGCGACGTCTGGTGGTGGCGCTGGCGGGCGCGCCGGGATCGGGCAAGTCGACCATGGCGGCGCAACTGTCAGAACGGTTGCACCATGCAGCGGTGGTGCCGATGGACGGGTTTCATCTGGATAACCGGTTGCTGGAACCGCGCGGGTTGTTGCCGCGCAAGGGGGCGCCGGAAACCTTTGATCTTGGGGGAATTACGCGGCTGGCGCAGGCGTTGGCGCAGGATGAAACGGTGTATTACCCGCTGTTTGATCGCGCGCGGGACTTGGCGGTGGCCGGGGCCGGTCATATCGGGCCGGAATGTCAGATTGCGCTGATCGAGGGCAACTATCTGATGTTTGACGCACCGGGATGGCGCGATCTTGCCGGGTATTGGGATGTTTCGGTTCGGCTGGACGTGCCTTTGGAGGTGCTGCGCGCTCGGCTGATCGCGCGCTGGCTGGCGCATGGGCTAAGCCCGGATCAGGCCGCGCAAAGGGCGCAAGGCAATGACCTGCCCAACGCTGAACGGGTCCTGAAGGCGGCTTTGCCCTGTGATTATGTCTTGCGCACAGACGCGTAAGTCTTCGCATTTGCCACAGGAATACCCGTTTTTGTCCCTTGGATTGTCCAAGTGAAATTCTTTAACAGAGCCCAGCAGATGTAGTAGCATAGTAAAAAAGGGCGGGGTCGTTTACGGCCACCCCCAGCAGAGTGCCGAGGGACAGAGCAACTTATGAAAATCGCCGTCGCAGGAATCGGATATGTCGGGCTGTCGAACGCCATTTTGTTGTCTCAGAACAACGAGGTGGTCGCCGTAGACGTATCGGCACAGCGGGTAGAGATGCTGAACGCGCGCCAAAGCCCGATTGATGACCCCGAAGTGGTTGAGTATCTGGCCAATCACACGTTGAACCTGCGCGCGACGACCGACCCGCAAGAGGCCTATGAAGGGGCCGACTATGTGATCGTGTCCACCCCGACAAACTATGACGTGCGGTCGAACTTTTTTGATACCTCCAGCGTGGAAGCGGTGATTGAGGACGTTACCCGGATCAACCCCAAGGCGGTGATTGTGATTAAATCCACCATCCCGGTGGGGTTCGTGCGACAGGCCCGGCTGGATCACAACACCGAACAGGTGATTTTCAGCCCGGAGTTCCTGCGCGAAGGGCGGGCGCTGTATGACAACCTGCATCCGTCGCGCATTGTGGTGGGGGAACGCTCTGAACGGGCCGAGGTTTTTGCCAACCTTCTGTTGCAGGGGGCGTTGGAAAAGGATGTCCCGGTGCTGTTCACCGACTTGGACGAAGCCGAGGCGATCAAGCTGTTTTCCAACACCTATCTTGCCATGCGTGTGGCCTATTTCAACGAACTGGACAGCTATGCGATGGCCGGTGGGATGGACAGCCGCCAGATCATCGAAGGCGTCAGTCTGGACCCGCGGATTGGCGATCATTACAACAACCCGTCGTTTGGATATGGCGGCTATTGCCTGCCCAAGGACACCAAGCAGTTGCTGGCCAACTACAGCCATGTGCCGCAAAACCTGATCCGCGCGATTGTCGATGCCAACCGCACGCGCAAGGATTTCCTTTCAGATCAAATTCTGATGCGCGGCCCCAAGGTCGTGGGGGTTTACCGGCTGGTGATGAAGGCCGGGTCGGACAACTATCGCCAGTCGTCAATTCAGGGGATCATGAAACGGCTGAAAGCCAAGGGCGTTGAGGTGATCGTTTATGAACCGGTGCTGGAGGAAGACGATTTCTTCCGTTCCCGGGTGATTCAGGACCTGGATGACTTCAAGGCCGAAGCCGATGTGATTGTCGCCAACCGTCTGACCGATGATATCCGCGACGTCGCGGACAAAGTGTTTACCCGCGACCTGTTTGGTGCGGATTAAGAGGATTTATTGACATGCCCACCGCATTGGTGACCGGATCGGCCGGTTTCATTGGATATTTCGTGTGCAAACGTCTGTTGGATGATGGCTTTCGGGTGATCGGGCTGGACAGTATGAGCGATTATTACGATGTCGCTTTGAAAGAGCGCCGCCAGCAGATGTTGCTGCAATCCCAAGGGTTTCGCGCGGTAAACGACAAGGTGGAAACGCCGGGCTTGCTGATGGATCTGTTCGCCGAGGAAAAGCCCGATTTCGTCATCCACTTGGCGGCGCAGGCGGGCGTGCGGTATTCGATCGAGAACCCGCGCTCGTACCTTGAGGCCAATGTGATCGGCACCTTCGAGCTGCTGGAAGCTGCGCGCGCCCATCCGCCCAAGCACATGCTGCTGGCCTCGACCAGCTCGGCCTATGGCGCCAACACCCATATGCCCTATACGGAAACCGACCGGGCGGATCATCAGATGTCGTTCTATGCGGCGACCAAGAAATCAACCGAAAGCATGGCGCATTCCTATGCGCATCTGTTTGATCTGCCGGTCACGATGTTCCGCTTCTTTACCGTTTATGGCCCTTGGGGCCGCCCTGACATGGCGCTGTTCAAGTTCACCAAAGCGATTTTGGAAGATCGCCCGATTGACGTTTATAACCACGGCGACATGATGCGTGATTTCACCTATGTCGAAGACTTGGTGCATGGAATCCGCCTGCTGATGGATGCGGTGCCTGAGCGCCCCGAAGATGGTGTGGTGCCTGAAGGCGACAGCCTGTCCCCGGTTGCGCCGCACCGGGTGGTGAATATCGGCAATTCGAACGCTGTTCAGCTGGTTGATTTCATCGCCGCGATTGAGGCCGCAACCGGCCGCACGGCCGAGCGCAACCTGATGCCGATGCAGGCGGGTGACGTGCCGGCGACATGGGCCAATGCGGGACTGTTGGAACAGTTGACGGGCTATGCGCCCAAGACATCGGTGCCCGAGGGCGTCAGCAAATTCGTAGAGTGGTATCGCGACTATTATCAGGTCTAGCCGCAAAGGCCGCCCCGGATGCCGGAGCGGCCTGTTTTCAAGGGCTTAGCGTGTGGCCGCCAGCAGGGCCGCGGCAGCGATTACCGCCCCCCCCAGCGCCAGAAAGATCGCATCGTTGCCATGCATGTGGGGCACGGCCTCCAGATGGGCGAAGGCCGGGCTGGCCATGGCAGTTGCCAAAGCGGCAAGGGTTAGTTTCTTCATTTTCATTGGTCCTTCTTGGCCAGAAATTCGCGAATATCGAGGGTCGATTTTTCATCCATCGACACATAGATCAACGACATATTGGTGCGTTCGCGGACCATCTCGCCGGGGAAGGGCAGGTAAGACAGTTCGCGCGCGCCAAAAGACGGCGAGGCCGTGCCGACCTGCCATTCGGTGCTCAGCGACACATCCACCAGTTTCAGCGCCGTCGAGCCGCCCTTGCCGGGGCGTTCAAACGGCACACCGGCCAGCCGCAGGTACGAAGTTTTATCGGCCGCCTGCACGAACCCGTCGATGAACTGCGCGGTCAGAAGCTGCAGATCCTGGGCCTCGTCCTCGGGCTTTAGATGGCTGTGCAGGTGGTCATGGCTGTGATTGTGGCCGATGTGGCCGTTCACGATGTCATGTGGCATTGGACCACCTCTTACCTTCGAATTCACCGTGCGGAATGGTCACCGGCTTGTCGATGTGCTTTTTATGCGCGCCCAGCTTGCCCGAGGCCACCATCGAGCCCAGCACGTCCACGATCACCCGGGTGCCCAAAAGCGCGGTGATATCTGACGTGTCATAGGGCGGCGAAACCTCGACCAGCTCCATGCCGCAGATGCCTTCGGCGGCAACTTTAGACGCCAGCGCAAGGGCTTCGCGCGGCAGGAACCCACCGGGTTCGGGCCAGCCGGTGCCGGGCACAAAGCCGCAGTCGATACAGTCGATGTCAAAGGACATATAGACCATATCAACGCCGTCCCATGCCATTTCCAAAGCCATTTCGGCCGTCTTATCAATGCCCATGCGTTCGACGTCGGACATGGTGATGATGTTCGTCTCGCGTTCGCGCGCCACCTTGACGGCCGCGCGGGGGACCTGCCAGCCGCCGATGCCAACCTGAACAAGGTTCTTGGCGGGCACGTTGGGCAGGTTGGTGGAATGGAACCACGGCGTGGTGTGCATCCGTTCATCCAGGTCTTTTTCCTGAATGTCGGCGTGGCGGTCAAAGTGCACGATGCCAATTTTCTTGGACGTGCATTCGGCAATCCCGCGCACGCAGGGGAAGCCGATGGAGTGGTCGCCCCCGATCATGATCGGCAGGGAACCGCTTGAAAACACGTGTGAAACCGCGCGGCTGATCTGATCGAACGACTTCTCGATATTGGCCGGGATGGTAAAGACATCCCCGGCGTCGCACAGAGTCATCTGTTCGCGCAGGTCGACGGCCATTTCATAGTTATAGGGCGTATAAAGCGCGCTGATCTTGCGCACGCCTTGCGGGCCAAACCGGGTGCCGGGGCGATAGGTGGTGCCGCCGTCAAAGGGAATGCCCAGAACGGTGGCGTCATAGTCGCCAATTTCGGTCACGTCTTCGGTATAGGGCGCCTTGAGGAAGGTGTTGATCCCGGCAAAGTGGGGCAGTTCCCCCCGCGCGAAGGTAGGAATGGACTTGTCTTCGATGCTGTCGGCGCCGGTCAGACCCATGCGCAAAGCCCAGAGGCGATCGTTATCTGCCCCGCTTTCGGGCAGATCGGCTTCGGCCTTCATCGACTTCCAGCCCTGCAATTGTGTCAGGTCCGGATGGTGCGCGCGGCGCTCGGCCGGGCGCTGGTCCGCCGGGTGGTGTGAGCGGCTGCGCTCAGGCGGGTTGAAGAACATTGGTTTCCTCCTTGATCTTCTGAAACGGGATGCCGCCATCGCGGGCATCAAAATCGTACGTTATTGTTGCGCCGTAGGCGTTGGGATCGGTGGGATCCCAGCGCGGCTTATCAAAGACCAGCACACGGTCTCCGAGTTTGAATCCTTCCTCAAGATCATGGGTCACCATGAAGACCGTCATGCCGGTTTCGGCCCGCAGTTCGGTCAGGAAGTCATGCATGGACAGGCGCGTGCCCGGATCGAGCGCGCCAAAGGGTTCGTCAAGCAGCAGCACGCGCGGTTTCGCGGCCAGGGCCTGTCCGATGGCAAGGCGTTGCTGCATGCCGCCCGACAGCGTCGCCGGATACTGATCGGCCACATGGTCCAGCCCGATACGGGCCAGTGTTTCATCGGCGCGCCCCAGCGCGGCTTTGCGTTCTGTACCAAAGAACCGGCCCCACGGGCGGCGGAAACATTCCCCCGCCACCACGTTTTCGCGCACGGTCATATGCGGGAATACGGAGTAGCGCTGAAAGACCACGCCGCGGTCCAGACCCGGCTCTTTGGCGGGCGGTTTTCCATCAATACGGATTTCACCACGGGTTGGGGTTTCTTGCGCCAACAGCAGGCGCAGGAAGGTGGATTTACCACAGCCCGAGGCCCCGACGATGGAGATGAACTCGCCCTCGTCAATCGTGGTGTTGACCCGTTCGATGATCGGGCGGTTGCCGTAGGATTGGAAGATGTTGTCGACTGTTACGAAGCTCATAGCGTGGACTCCGTCCAGGGGAATGCTTTGCGCGACAGAACCCGGAGGCCCCAATCCATCACAAAGGCCAATGCGGTGATCCAGATGACGTAGGTCAGGATCACATCCATGGCCAAATACCGGCGCACAAGGAAGATGCGATAGCCAAGGCCCTGGTCGGCGGCGATGGCTTCGGCCGCGATCAGGAACAGCCACGCCGGGCCAAGCGACAGGCGCACCGCCTGTATCAGGCGTGGCATCAGTTGCGGCAGCGCCACGCGGATCGCGATGACCCAGCTGGTGGCGCCCAATGTTTCGGCCTTTACGATCATCTCACGCGGGATTTCCAGCACTCGACTAGACAGGTCGCGGATCAGGAAGGGCAGAATGCCGATGATGATCAGCACGACCTTTGACAGCTCGCCCAATCCGAACACAATGAACAGGATCGGCAGCAAAGCCAGCGGTGGGATCATCGACAACACGGCGACAAAGCCCGCCAGCGTCGAGCGCACATGAGGCAAAAGACCAATCAACAACCCGACAACCGTGCCCAAAAAGGCCGAAATACCGACACCCAGCAACAAGCGGACCAAGCTGGCCCATGTATCTTTCCAGAACAGGATTTGTTCAGATCGTTTGTCAGGCTCGGTCAACAACCGTTCGGCTGTAGACAGAATTGTCGAGGGCGCAGGCAGCAGCTTGTCAGACGGGTTGGCCGACAGGCGAATGTCTGACCCGATCGCATAAGCGATCAGCGCAAGGGCGAAGGGCAGTGCCGTCAGAAAGGCGGCAAAGGCCACGCCGGGTTTTTGATTGATCAATCGCATGGGAATATGTCCCCGGCCCGGGGCATTGGGGCCGGGGTCCTGAGCTTAGAGCGCGCCGTCGGCGGCCATTTGCATGTAAGTGGTGTCAAAGCGGAACTTGACGTTGCCCGCATCCCCGCTGGTTGCACCATCGGGATATTCAACACCTACGAAATCGGCGCTTGGCGCACCTTCGCCCAGAATACCTTTGTCGAACAGGAATTCAGCGACATTGACCATGGTGGTGGGCAGGTCAGCCCCCTTGGTAAAGGCAACCGCCGCGGCCGGGTCATAGAACATCTCGGTCGAGGCCAGCTGCGCCTTATAGCCCGCCAGATCGGTGCCCGAGGCTTCGGCCATCTCGGTCAGCACCGCTTCATCCCCTGCCGCCATCAGGCCCATAACCTCGTACCAGGCCCCTACCATGGCTTTGCCAAAGGCCGGGTTGTCGGCCAGGGTTTCGGTATTGACCACCATCAGGTCGATGATTTCACCGGGGATGTCGGAACTGTCGAACAGCTTTGTCGCGCTGGGGTCTTCCAGAATACTGGACACCAGCGGGTTCCATGTCACGACGGCTTCGACATCATCGGTGGCGAAGGCCGCGATCATATCGGCGTCCGAGGTGTTGATCACCCCATCCAGATCGCTCTCTTTCATGCCGACACTGTCCAGCGCGCGCGCCAGCAGGTAGTGCGACACCGACAGTTCAACCAGATTCACCGGTTTGCCCTTCAGCGCGGCCAGATCGCCGTCTTTCACGATCACCGCATCATTGCCGTTGGAAAAGTCGCCCACGATCAGCGCAGTGGTGTCCACCCCGCCGCCCGAGGGAATGGACAGCGTATCCATGTTGGTGGCCGAAACGCCGTCAAACGCGCCTGCGGTATATTGGTTGATCGACTCGACATAATCGTTGATCTGCACGATCTCGACATCAATGCCGTATTTATCGGCCCATTTGTCCATGATGCCCGAGGTCTCCAGATAGCCCCACGGCATCCAGCCCACATAGATCGACCATGCGACTTTGAATTCAGTTTTCTCTTCGGCGAAAGTTGGCGTCGCTGCGGCCAGTGCAAGTACGGAGGCAGCGGCGAAAATACCTTTTTTGAACATGGATCTTCCCCTGTCTTCGGCGTTCCGCATTTAGCTGGTTCGGGGTTGCCTCGGCGGAACGGAGAAACGCGGTCAAGCCCGTGTCGCAGTAGTCTCCCGGGATTTTGCCCCGCCGTGTATCGCGCCGGAATTTGCCGACGCGCTGGCATCTCTCGGACCAGACCTTCGCGGTAGTTGACGAAGCGGAACCCTAGACGCCCTGCACCTTCATAAGGGCACGGGGGGCCGCGTTTCGCAGAGCAATCCACACGGATATTTGCGCCAAATGTCAGGGTTTGATGAAATTTCGGGCGTAAAAACCGTGAAAGGGGGGAAATTAACCCGGAATCTGGCCCAAACCGGGCGCGCAACCGGCGCTTGCTCGATTCCCTTAAGGCAAGGTTCACGGCGCGAAAGGGCGATTCCAGCAAACACAAACACTGAAAAACGGCGCAAAGGCGATGGGCCTTTGCGCCGTTTCAGGGCTGTTCAGCGCAGGCTGATGCTGCCTACTCCAGTTCGATGAGTAGGTCTTTTGCGTCGATTTGGGCGCCTGGTGTGATGTGGATGGCTTTGACGGT
>NZ_AQQY01000013.1 GCF_000671395.1 Actibacterium atlanticum
AGCAGTTGCCAGAGTGGTCATGCCATCGTCGGCTGCATAGATAACAGCGAAGCCCAGGCCAACCACAGCAGCGGTCAGAACAACCCAGTCAACGGTTACAGCGCCGGATTCGTCGTTGTGGAATTTCTTGATCATGTCGAACAGTTTCATTTTAAGTCCCTCTCAAGGTTAATCGCATCATTGCGGAGCGTGACGATGATTTCCCAGACTGCCTCTGTTTTTGTCTGAGCATCGCCGTGCCATGGGTGCAATCTGCTGTTGGATTGGGGCAGCAATTGGGCGCGGCTTTGGCAATTTTGGAGAGAGTGAATTTTCTCAATAAAAACTGCATAAATACCTGTTTTAAAAAGATAATAAATTTAAAGAAATTTGCATTCATTGTGAAATCCACTGCAATCAATACACTTTTGGGGTGTGTCTTAGGCCTGTCAGGATCGAATTTAATGGTCATCGGACCCGTTTTTTGAAAGACTTGGCGCAACAAGACGGGGCAGAGCAGGACCCTCGCTATGAAAAAACTTATTCCCGCTGCGATTGCTTTGGCCTGCATGATCCATGGGCCAGCATTCGCTGAGGCACCGCCGCCTTATCCGGATTTCACCTTTAAGCGGGTGAAGCCCCCGTCGGCGGGTCAAAAGAAGATTGATGTTCAGATCACGCCTCAGCTTCCTGCGGTGCCCGAAGCTCCTGAGCAGGCGACCCCCGGCGCATTGCCTACCATTCCTAGCGGGCGCTACGCTTGGTATTGGTCATTGGTGTCGCCGGACATAGAAGATGCCAGCCCGGCGCGGCTGGAACCCATGGTTAACGCGCTGAACGAGGGGCCGGATGGCTCTCAGGTGGCCGCACCGCGGTTGCAGCATATGCAAGAGATCGCGCGGCTCCATGGCATCGAAATACTGAAGTCCACGGTCGGGACACAGGTGTCACCAGCCTTGGTTCTCGCGGTGATGACGGTTGAAAGCGGCGGGCGCGCAGATGTTGAAAGCGGGGCAGGGGCCGTGGGGCTGATGCAACTGATGCCCGCAACCGCCGAGAGGTTCGGGGTCGAGGACCGGTCCGACCCGGCACAGAACATTCGTGGTGGCGTGGCCTATTTGAATTGGTTGATGTCCGAGTTCAAAAAGGATCCGGCCTTGGTTCTGGCGGCCTATAATGCAGGTGAAAATGCGGTGCGCACCAAACAGGGTGTGCCGCCCTATCCCGAGACGCGGGACTATGTGCCCAAGGTGCTGGCAGCCTGGGCCGTGGCCAAGGGGCTATGTATCACCCCGCCCGAATTGGTCAGCGACGGCTGCGTGTTCCGGGTGATGACTGCGGGCTGAGTTCAAGCATCTTCCCTAAATTGTGATGGAAATCGCGAAAACATTACTTGTGCACATGTGCACTAACGAGGCCGTGATATCACGCTCGTGTGCATTGAAGTGAGCGGGGTTCATCTCCAATTCCAGTTCATCGGCGGGCAACACTGTTCGCCAAACCTTATGAACTCGACTGGAGATTGAACGATGAAAAAACTGATCCTGACCACCGCAATCATTCTTGGCGCCGCAGCCCCCACTTTTGCTGACACGTCGAACAGCCACTTCATCCAAGAGCTGGAACGCAGCTCGGACGGCGAAGATCGCTTCCTGGCCCGTCAGCTGAAAAAAGGCGCTGTAAAGCCTGCCGCCACGGTGTCTTCGAAAAGCACTGAGTTTGGCAGCCATTTCGTTGAAGAGCTTGCCCGCAGCGCAGATGGCGAAGACGCCTTCCTGGCGCGCCAGATCGCCAAGAACAACGTCACCGGTACCACCTTTGTAACCTCGGGTGTCTCTGAGCACCGCATTCAGGAACTGCTGCGCAGCAACGAAGGCTCGGACCGTTTCCTGGCCAAGCAACTGATCAAAAAGGGTGTTGTCGTTCAATAAGAACGACAGCCCACCTCACCAACATAAAAACTCGACTGGAGATTGAACGATGAAAAAACTGATCCTGACCACCGCAATCATTCTTGGCGCCGCAGCCCTCACTTTTGCTGACACGTCGAACAGCCACTTCATCCAAGAGCTGGAACGCAGCTCGGATGGTGCGGACCGCTTTCTGGCCCGTCAGCTGAAAAAGGGCGCAGTGGCGTCGTCTGCTTCGGTGTCTTCGAAAAGCACTGAGTTTGGCAGCCATTTCGTTGAAGAGCTTGCCCGCAGCGCAGACGGCGAAGACGCCTTCCTGGCGCGCCAGATCGCCAAGAACAACGTCACCGGTACCACCTTTGTAACCTCGGGTGTCTCTGAGCACCGCATTCAGGAACTGCTGCGCAGCAACGAAGGCTCGGACCGTTTCCTGGCCAAGCAACTGATCAAAAGCGGTGTTGTCGCCAACTAAGACCTAACGTTTTTCCCTCCCAAATAGAAACGGGGGCCGGTTTCGGCCCCCGTTTTACGTTTTAGGACGTCAAACCTAGTTGACGATTGTCGCCTCCGTGGCGGCGCGCAGGTCTTCGTCGCTGACACCATCGGCCAGTTCGACGATCTTCAGACCGCCCTCAACCACGTCCAGCACACCCAGATTGGTGATAATCCGATCAACCACGCCCTTGCCGGTCAGCGGCAGGGTGCACTCTTTCAGCAATTTGCTGTCGCCATGCTTGTTGGTGTGATCCATCACCACCACCACGCGGCCCACGCCCGCAACCAGATCCATGGCGCCGCCCATGCCTTTGACTAGTTTGCCGGGGATCATCCAGTTGGCCAGATCGCCTTTTTCATCCACTTCCATCGCACCCAGGATCGCCGCAGCAATCTTGCCACCACGGATCATGCCAAAGCTGGTCGCGCTGTCGAAATAAGCGGTGTTGGGCACTTCGGTGATGGTTTGCTTGCCCGCGTTGATCAGATCGGGGTCTTCGTCGCCTTCATAGGGGAAGGGGCCCATGCCCAGCATGCCGTTTTCCGACTGTAGAGTTACCGTCACACCTTCGGGGATAAAGTTGGGAACCAGCGTCGGAATACCGATGCCAAGGTTCACATAGGTGCCGTCTTCCAGTTCCAGCGCCGCGCGGGCGGCCATTTGATTGCGGTCCCAAGCCATGGTTTGACCCTTCCTCTCTCTCGTCTTCTATGTTCCGGTTTTCAGATCGCGGCCCGGTGCCAGGCAGCGGCTTAAAAAGTGTTTCATCACCAACACGCCGTATTCCGCATTCATGTGATTGTACTCTTCCTGCGCGTGGATGCTGGAATCCAGCAAACGGCGCGCCCCAAGCGAATAGGCCGGGTCGGTCAGACCAACATCGGTCAGTGTCTCTGCCGGGTGCGGCAGCAAAGTCGCTCCGGTGCGTTCAAACGCGGCGGTCAATTTTTGCCAGTACCGGGTGCGCATCCAAAGCAACCGCTCTGTGTCGGCGCAAAGAACGCACCACGATAGAAACTTTAAATCCCCTGACTCAAGGCAGCGTTCGTCTGGATAGGGCTGCGGATGAATCCAAAGCCGGGGCGTTTCCCAGTTGTGCCAGGACTCGTGCTTGATCCGCGTTTGGCAAAATGCCTCAAGGATGGCGTCAAAGGCGCTCAGCGACATGCGCCGTTCCAGATCGGCCTGCGGGGCCGTGTCGATGTTATACACGGATAGCACATCGGCCAGCTCATCTTCCCGCAATTCGCGGCCGCCAAACAGGACGTGATCGAAGGTGGTAAAATCAATCCGCCGCGCACCGCTGTTGCCAAAGATGATCTCATCGTCATTCGGGGTTTCAGTATGAAACCCGAACATCATGTCCTTTAACCCCATGCCACGTGCGGCGGCGCCCGTAGAGGCGAAAAAGATCATTTCAACATCGGGATAGTCGCCACAGATTTGGTCCCACCCAAGCTTGAGCGCCCCAACATGCGAATGTCCAACGACTGCGATCCTGGTCATGGCGCAAACGCCTCTATCAAGGCGTCCTCGCAGCTGGGGTCAAACGCGACCCCGGCGTTTGGCTTTGGCTGCGCCGCCTTTTGCTTTACGCCATGGGCGCCCAAAAACATGTTCATCGCCGCATTCACGCCCGAGCGGGTGACACTGCGCATGTTCTGATTGAAATACAGCCCGCGCGCCTTGGGGGAGGTGATCAATTCGTACGAGGGCACGTAATCCACATTGCGGTATTTGTTGACCAGCGTGCCACACACGGCCCGCAAAACCGCTTTCGAATAGCATGTCGCCACTTCAATATGCTGGTTTGCGGCCGTCGCTGTCAGCGGCACCGGGGATACCGTGACCAGAATGCGGATTTTGGGGTTCCATTCCAGCAGCCGCTTGCGCACCGCTGTAAAGTCCGCCAGAACCTCGTTGAAGGCGAGGTTCTTGAACTCAAACAGTTCCGGATCATAGGTGCCGGCAACGACACCGGGCGCCGAGGGATACACAGTCCCACTTTCGCGATGCAGCCAGCATTCGGTCAGCCCGAAGGTAAAGACAAAGACATCGGCAGCCTGAAACAGCTCTTTGATTGAGGCCAGATGCGTGGCGCGATGGGCCAGAACCGTCTCTTCATCCGGCAAGCCGTCAGGTTCAACGCCGGGACGCTGGGCATCATAGAAACGGCCGTCTTTTTCCCATACGGGCAGGGCAGGAGAGATTTCTCCGCAGACCTCTTCCAACAGCTGTTTCAGATGACGCGCGGTATAGATGTTGCCATAGCGTGCTGAATACACGCCATAGCCGAACTTGTTCGCCACCTGCTGGGGCACGTATGGCGGCAGGGGCTCGGCATCAAGTACGTCAAAGTCAGCCTGACGCAAGGCCCGTCCGATGTGTTGGGCAAAGCAGCTGCCGGCGGTGACGATGCTGTGCTTCTGGCGCAGCTTGAACCGGGGGTGGTACAGGTCTCCGGGGTGCAGCGGATCGCGTTCCGCTACACCTGTCCGCCAGAACGCGCGTTCCGGCTGTGTGTCATAGGGAGAGCCCATCGCACCATCCGCGCCCGCTTAGGCCGCGGGGCGTGTGGTCCGCTGTTCGATGCGCTTTTCGTGCTCGCCCTGAATCAGGCGGTGCACGTAAATGCCCGGCAGGTGGATCAGGTCAGGGTCAAGGCTGCCTACGGGGACGATCTCTTCGACCTCCATAATGCAGGTCTTGCCGCACATCGCTGCGGGCGGGTTAAAGTTACGCGCCGTTTTGCGGAAGATCGCATTGCCGGTTTCGTCGGCTTTCCACGCCTTCACAATGGAAATATCGGCGAAAATGCCTTCTTCCATGATGAATTCTTCGCCGTTGAAGGTCTTGGATTCCTTGCCCTCGGCAATCACGGTGCCCACACCGGTCTTGGTATAGAAGCCAGGGATGCCATGACCACCAGCGCGCATGCGCTCGGCCAGGGTGCCTTGGGGGTTGAATTCCAGCTCCAGCTCGCCCGACAGATACTGACGCATGAATTCGGCGTTTTCACCCACATAGGACGACATCATTTTCTTGATCTGCTTGGTGTCCAGCAGCTTGCCAAGACCAAAGCCATCCACACCGCAGTTATTCGAGGCAATGGTCAGATCCTTGACGCCGCTTTCAACCAAAGCGTCGATCAGCAGTTCAGGAATGCCACACAGCCCGAACCCGCCCGCAGCAATGAACATGCCGTCTTCCAGCAGCCCGTCCAGCGCGTCAGCGGCATTTGCGTAGATTTTACTCATGTGTCCCCCTCAAATGATTTGCGTAACTTTTGCGTCGCAGCGAAGCAGAGTCAAACCCTAGAATGCATGCGCGGCATAAGAATTACGCCATGATACTTGCCAAATTGGTGAACTTCGCACCCGTCACGAAGACTTCTTGCGCGTGGTCTTGCGTTTTGTGCCCTTCTTGGCCGCTTTTTCGGCGATCAGCTGCACGGCCATTTCCATGGTTACATCCGCTGGTTCCACGTCTTTGGGCAGGGTCGCGTTGACCTTTTCCCACTTCACGTAAGGGCCGTAGCGCCCTTCCATCACGTTGACGGGGCCACCATCATCGGGGTGCTCCCCCAGTTCCTTCAGTGGTTTCGCCGGGGCTGAATTGCCGCGACGTCCCGGATTGGCGCGTTTTTCCGCCAACAGTTCCACCGCGCGGTTCATGCCGATCTCAAACACGTCCGAGGCATCTTTGACATTGGCGTAGACCGGCTTGGCCTCTGATTCCAACTTATGCATCACATAGGGGCCAAAGCGCCCGAAGTTGGTGGTGATCATGCCGCCTTCGGGGTGGTCTCCCACTTCGCGCGGCAGGTTCAGCAGCATCATCGCCTGATCAAATGTCAGGGTTTCCGGGGTCCATCCCAGCTGCTCGGCGGTTTTGCCTTTGGGCAGGCTGGCGCGCGGTGGCTTGGGGATGTCTTCGGTCGGCTCGCCCTTTTGCACATAGGGGCCAAAGCGGCCAACGCGCAGGGTGATTTCGTCCTCGCCGTCATGGCCCAGCACCTTGCCGTCCAGTTCCGCATTTGCACTGTCGGCCGACACCGACAAAGCGCGGGTATAGCGGCATTCGGGGTAGTTGTTACAGCCGATGAAGGCCCCACCCGAACGGGCGGTTTTCAGGTTCAGCTGTCCATTGCCGCATTTCGGACAAATGCGAGGGTTTGATCCGTCTTCCGTGGGTGGGAACAAATGCGGTGCCAACACGTCGTTGATCTTTTCCAGCACCTCTGAAATGCGCAAATCCGCAGTTTCGGCAATCGCGGCCGAGAAATCTTTCCAGAACTTGGCCAGCACATCGATGTATTCTGCCTCACCGGCCGAGACATCATCCAGCTCGCCTTCAAGGTTCGCGGTGAACTCATAGCCCACGTATTTGCGGAAATAGTTGGTCAGGAACGCCGTGACCAAGCGGCCCTTATCCTCGGGGATCAGGCGGTTCTTGTCTTTCAGCACATAGCCGCGATCCTGAATCGTCGTGACGATCGAGGCATAGGTTGACGGGCGGCCAATGCCCAGCTCTTCCATCCGTTTGACCAGCGTCGCCTCGGTATAGCGGGGCGGGGGCTGGGTGAAATGCTGCTCGGGGGTGACGCTTTCCTTGGCGGCAGGTTCGCCTTGGGCGATCTGGGGCAGGCGCTTGTCGTCATCATCCACGACCACGTCATCGCGGCCTTCCTCGTAGACCTTCATAAAGCCGTCAAACAGCACAACCTGACCGGTGGCGCGCAGCACGATCTGGGCGTCATCGCTGCCAATGTCCACAGTGGTGCGTTCCATCTTGGCGCCGGCCATCTGGCTGGCCAGCGTCCGTTTCCAGATCAGATCATAAAGCTTGCGCTGATCAGGTTCTGAAACTTTCAAACTGGCCGCATCGCGCGACATATCCGTCGGGCGGATACATTCGTGCGCTTCCTGGGCATTTTTGGCTTTGTTCTTATAAATCCGGGGCTTATCGGGCACGTACTCAGCACCATACCGGCTGCCGATTTCCTCGCGCGCCATGGTTACGGCCTCGGGCGCCATATCGATACCGTCGGTTCGCATATAGGTGATCAACCCGGCTTCATACAGGCGCTGGGCGCAGCTCATGGTGTGGCGCGCGCCAAAGCCGAACTTGCGGCTGGCTTCCTGTTGCAGGGTCGAGGTCATGAACGGCGCCGAAGGGTTGCGGCTGGCCGGTTTGGCCTCCACCGATTTCACCGTCAGATCGCGGCTGTTGATTGCCTGCACTGCCAGCTCGGCAGCGGCAGCATTTTCGATGCTGTATTTATCCAGCTTCTCGCCGCCCAGTACCGTCAGGCGGGCCTCAAAGCTCTGGCCACGCGGGGTGGTCAGCACTGCTTTGACCGACCAGTATTCGCGCGGCTTAAACGCCTCGATCTCCATCTCGCGTTCCACGATCAGACGCAGACAAACCGATTGCACCCGCCCCGCTGATTTCGCACCCGGCAGTTTGCGCCACAGCACCGGCGACAGGTTGAACCCCACCAGATAGTCCAGCGCCCGGCGCGCCAGATAGGCGTGCACAAGGTCTTCATCCACCTGACGCGGGGCTTTCATCGCCTCGGTCACCGCCGATTTGGTGATCGCGTTGAACACCACACGGCTGACCGGCGTGTCCTTCTTAATAGCGCGGCGTTTGCGCAACGCCTCTTCCAGATGCCAGCTGATCGCCTCTCCCTCGCGGTCGGGGTCGGTTGCGAGGATCAGTTCGTTGTCGTCTTTCAGCGCATCGGCGATGGCTTTGACATGCTTGCGGCTGTCGGTTGCGATCTCCCACAGCATTTCGAAATTGTTATCCGTGTCGACAGAGCCATCCTTGGGCGGCAGGTCGCGCACATGCCCGTAGGAGGCCAGCACCGTATAGTCTTTGCCAAGGTACTTGTTGATCGTTTTGGCTTTGGCCGGGGACTCTACAACGACGACGGGCATGAATTTCCTTTCGACTCGGGCAAAATGGCCCTTGGCGGCGCAAAATGTGTCGCGATTGGCGGGATTGTCAATGGATTGAAAAGCAGCTTTAGCCCACGCCCCGTAGGGGCGGAAAAATTGGGCGCCTATATACAAGAGTGTTCCGGTGGATATTTCGCAGGCCAGGGGCGCAGGTACTGCCTAATGCTTCAGCGCGATCAACCCGCCCGATTGCCGCTCGATCCGGCCATCCAGTTCAAGGTTCACCAATTCTGGCGTAACCTCGCCAGCGGGCCGTTTAAGATCGCGGATCAATTGGTCCTCAGCCATGGGCGAGGGGCCAAGCCGGTGCAATATCTGATCATGCAGCGCACGGGTCTGGACGCGCGGGCGTTCTGCGGGGCCTTCCGGCACCAGGGGCAACTCGGCCTGCGTCTGCGTGGCCGGACCGATGGCTTCGATGATGTCATCGATTCCGCGCACCAAAGTCGCGCCATCGCGGATCAACATGTTGCAGCCTCCGGCGCGGGCATCAAACGGGTGGCCGGGCACCACCAGCACCTCGCGCCCCTGATCCAGCGCGTTGCGTGCGGTGATCAGGCTGCCTGACCGCGCGGCGGCTTCAACCACCACCACGGCCCGCGCCATGCCCGAGATGATCCGGTTACGGCGGGGGAAATGGCGCGCTTGTGGCTGCAATCCGATGGGTTGTTCGGATATTAAAGCGCCGGATTTGGCTATTTCTTCGGTCAGGTCGGCGTTTTCGCGCGGGTAAACCACATCCACCCCACCTGCCAGCACCGCGACCGTCCCACCGGGCAGCGAGGCCGAGTGACAGGCGGTATCAACCCCGCGGGCCAGCCCGGAAACGGTGACAAACCCCGCCTCAGACAAGTCTGCGGCCAGTTTGCGCGCCATGCGTTGCCCCAAGGACGATGCATTGCGCGCCCCGACCAGCGCCACCATCGGACGGTGCAAAAGCGCCGTTTCGCCCCGCACCCAAACCAGCGGCGGCGCATCGGATATATCACGCAGGGCCGGGGGGTAGTCGGGGCAGGCGCAGCTGATCAGCCTTGCCCCGACACGCCTGCCTGCCTGCAACTCGCGCTGCGCAGAGACGGCATCACAAACCTGATAGCCTTTGACACCGGCGGCGCGGGCAATCTCTGGCAGCTCCTCCAACGCCGAGTGCGCATCGCCATGTTCATCCATCAGCCTGTGGAAAGTCACCGCCCCTACGCGGCGCGAGCGAATGAGGCGAAGCCATGCCACCAGGGTGTCTTCCCTGTCGGGTGGTGCGAGGGGGGGAAAGGAAGAATTCAGATCCACCGGTTACAAAGCTCCGCTCATTACACCCTTACGATTCCCCATCAGGGTTAACGAGGTGTGAACGTTGCTCGTAAAAGGTGAAAAATATCAGGTGGCCGAGCCCCCGACGGTCAGTCCTCCGATCATCAGCGTGGGCTGGCCCACGCCGACCGGCACCCATTGCCCCGCCTTGCCGCAGTTCCCAATGCCGGGGTCCAGCGCCATGTCGTTGCCGATGGCACGAATCTGCTGCATTGCCGTGGCGCCATCGCCGATCAGGGTCGCGCCTTTGACCGGCGCACCGACTTTGCCGTTTTCCACGCGGTATGCTTCGGTGCAGGAAAACACGAACTTGCCATTGGTGATATCAACCTGCCCGCCGCCAAAGCCAACCGCGTAAATCCCGTCCTTCAGATCGGCGACGATGTCCCCCGGCGCGGTGTCGCCGCCCAACATATAGGTGTTGGTCATGCGCGGCATCGGCGCATGGGCATAGCTTTCGCGGCGCCCGTTGCCGGTGGGGGCCACATCCATCAGGCGCGCGTTCTGGCGATCCTGCATATAGCCCACAAGAATCCCGTCCTCGATCAGGACGTTTTTGGCCGACGGCGTGCCTTCATCATCAAAGGTGATCGAGCCGCGCCGATCCGGAATCGTGCCGTCATCCAGCACCGTCACCCCCTTAGAGGCGACCCGTTCACCAACCAGCCCGGAAAACGCCGAACTTCCCTTGCGGTTGAAATCCCCCTCTAACCCGTGGCCGACAGCTTCGTGCAACAGGATGCCGGGCCAACCGGCGCCAAGGACCACGTCCATAACCCCTGCCGGGGCCGGGGTGGCATCCAGATTCACCAACGCGATGCGCAGCGCTTCGCGCACTTCGCCCTGCCAATGATCGGGTTGCATCATGGCCGCCAATCCGGCGCGCCCGCCGCCACCCGCGCGGCCGCTTTCACGTCGACCGTCCTTTTCGACAATCACCGATACATGCAGCTGCGACATCGGGCGGGTATCATTCAGCAACTGGCCATCGGGACGCAGGATGAAGACTTCTTGCAACGAGGCCGAGATACTGGCCGACACCTGCACCACGCGCGGGTCAAGGGCGCGGGCAAACGCGTCGATCTCGCGCAGCAGTTCGATCTTTACCGGAAAGGCGGCTTCTTCGATCGGGTCGGCGTCAGAATAGAGCCGGCGATTCGTGGGTTGCGGGCCGGGTGCCATCACGCCGCCGCCATCGCCAACGGCCAGACGGACCGTCGCACTGGCGCGCTCCAGGGCGCCGTGGCTGATTTCGGATGAATGGGCGTAACCGGCGGTTTCCCCCCGCACGGCGCGCAGACCGATTCCCTCCAGCGCGTCATAGCTGGCATTGCGGATTCGACCATCGTCGTAGAGCACGTCCTCTGAGCGACGACGTTCCAGAAACAGCTCCCCGTCATCGGCACCTGCGGCAGCATGTCGCAGGGTATTAAGGGCCTTTTCAAGGTCCAGGCAGTCATTAAAGGGGCTGAAAGGACGTTCGGGCATTTGCAATTTCCTGAATGTGTCTTTGACGTGGGTCAAGTTGCGACGTTAACACACAACATGCGCTTGTCTTGGTTCGCCCAATATGGTTTTTGAGGGCAGGGAAAACAACGGCATTCCGTCCGGGGGTGCCGTTTGGCGGTTTTTGCCGCATACTGATAGGGAGAAACCATGCGGATTTCGACATCGCTCTCCGGCCTCACGGCCGCTTTTGCTGCAACCATTTCCACCTCTGCGGCTTTCGCGCAGGACGGTCTGGAAATCATCGGGCAGCCGTCGCCGGGGGAGCTGGGATTTCAACCGGCCGCAACCGAGCTTGCACGCGATATTCAGGGGCTGGATCACTTCCTGCTCTATATCATCACCGTGATCAGCGTCTTCGTCGCTGGATTGATGCTGTATGTGTTCGTGCGTCACAACAAACGTTCGAACCCCACACCTGCGACCTTCACACATAACTCGCCGCTGGAAGTGGCATGGACGATCGTTCCGATTGTCGTGCTGGTTGTCATCGGCGCTTTCTCGCTGCCGGTTCTGTTCAAGCAGCTGGAAATTCCTGAGGCCGACGTGACCGTCAAGATCACCGGTTATCAGTGGTACTGGGGCTATGAATATCCTGACCACGAATTCCAGTTCGACAGCTACATGATCGGCGCTGATGAAGGCTTCGTTTACAACGATGCCGTTGAACAGCAACTGGCCGAGGCTGGCTATACCAAGGACCAGTGGCTGCTGGCCACCGACACCGCAATGGTTGTGCCGACCGGCAAAAACGTTGTGATCCAGGTGACCGCTGCTGACGTGATCCACGCCTGGACCATCCCTGCCTTTGGCGTGAAGCAAGACGCCGTTCCGGGCCGTCTGGCTGAACTGTGGTTCAACGTCGACGAAGGCAAAGAAGGCATCTACTTCGGCCAGTGTTCGGAACTGTGCGGCCAAGCCCACACCTATATGCCGATCACCGTTAAGGCGGTTACTCAGGAAGAGTACGAAGCCTGGCTGGAAACCGCCAAAGAAGAGTACGCCGGCGCGCCGGCTGACCTTCAGGTCGCTTCGGCTGACTAACGTTACAGGTAAGGGCTGGCGCCCAAGCGTCGGCCCTACCCAAAACGCGAGGACCGCATGACAGACACCACCGCAGCATTCGAACGCACGACGGCCACCACCGGAGAGGCAAGCTTTGGCGATTTCATCGCGCTGCTGAAACCCCGCGTGATGTCATTGGTGGTGTTCACCGCGCTGGCCGGTCTGGCTGTGGCGCCCGGGTCTGTGCACCCGTTTGTCGCTTTCGTGTCGATCCTGTGCATCGCCATCGGTGGCGGCGCATCCGGCGCGCTGAACATGTGGTGGGATGCGGATATCGACCGCATCATGAAACGCACCCAGAACCGGCCGATCCCGGCAGGTAAGGTTTCACCGCAAGAAGCCTTGGGCTTTGGTCTGGCCCTGTCTGGATTTGCCGTGGTGATGCTGGGCCTTGCCGCCAACTGGGCCGCAGCGGGCCTGCTGGCCTTTACGATCTTCTTCTATGTCGTGATCTATTCGATGTGGCTGAAACGCTCGACCCCTCAGAACATCGTGATCGGTGGCGCCGCGGGTGCCTTCCCGCCGATGATCGGTTGGGCGGTTGTGACGGGCGATGTGGCCAGCGTTGAAAGCGTGCTGATGTTTGCGCTGATCTTCATGTGGACGCCGCCGCACTTCTGGTCGCTGGCGCTGTTCATGAAGGAAGACTATTCCAATGCGGGCGTGCCGATGCTGACCGTGACCCACGGCCGCAAATCGACCCGCACCCATATTCTGGTTTACACCCTGTTGCTGGCCCCGATGGCGCTGGCGATTGCCGCAACCTCAATCGGCGGGCCGATCTATCTGATCGCCTCGGGCGTTTTGAACGCCATGTTCGTGCGCAAGGCCTTTGCCCTGTGGCGCCGCCCCGAGGAAGACGCGCAGGCCGACAAATACGCCGCCGAGAAAAAGTTCTTCAAGTTCTCGCTGATCTACCTGTTCCTGCACTTCGTTGCCCTGATGGCGCAGGCCGGTCTGGCCCCCTTCGGATTGGGAGGCTGGTAAGATGGCGTTCAAAGAAGATCACGAACTGCACAAACGCCGCTTTGGCCGGAACATGGGCCTTTTGGCCGTGTTGCTGACCTTTGTCGGGATCGTGTTTGGCCTGACCATTGTCAAAGTCTCCAATGGCGAAAGCATCGAAGGCTTTGACCACACGGTGCGCTATTCGCTGGAACCCAAGGAGGGCAGCCAATGACGGCGCAGGCCCCCAAGACTCGCAAGACAGTCATCCAGCTGGTCTCGGTCGTGGTGTTCATGGGCGCGATGGCCTGGGCCGCGGTACCGTTTTACAACTGGTTCTGCGCGGTCACCGGCTTTGGTGGTGTAACCGTCACCGCCGAAGAAGGCTCGGACGTGATTCTGGACGAAACCATCACCATTCGGTTTGATGCGTCCAAGGCCGCCAAGTTCCCGTGGGAGTTCAAACCCGTCGCCCGCACCATGGAAGTGCGGCTGGGCGAAACCGGGCTGGCCTTCTATGAAGCCTACAACCCAACGGATGAACCCGTCGCCGGCAGCGCCAGCTACAACGTCGCGCCTTTCTCGGCAGGGGGCTATTTCACCAAGATCGACTGTTTCTGTTTCGAAATGCAGGTGCTGGAACCCGGCGAGCGGGTGATGATGCCGGTGACCTTCTATGTGGATCCTGAAATTCTGGAACACCGCGAAGCGAAATACGTACACACGATCACACTTAGTTACACCTTTCATCGGGCAGATTTGCCCGAGGACTATCAAACACAAGCAGCGCTGGATTTGGGAAAGTCCAGCGTTCAGACACAGTGACCACGGTCATAACGAGGGAGGCCAAGACGCATGGCTCATGAGAAAAACCACGACTATCACATCATAAACCCCTCCATCTGGCCCTTCGTCGGCGCGATCGCGGGTTTTGCCATGTTGCTTGGCGCCGTCGTCTTTATGACCGGCGAGGCCACCTTTCTGTTTGGCACCATCACCGTCAGCGGCCCGTGGCTGTTCTTTGCCGGGCTGATCGGCGTTCTGTACGTCATGTTCACATGGTGGTCGGATGTTGTCGCTGAAAGCAACTCGGGCGATCACACACCGGTTGTCCGCATCGGCCTGCGCTACGGCTTTGTGCTGTTCATCATGTCCGAAGTGATGTTCTTTGCCGCCTGGTTCTGGAGCTTCTTCAAACACGCTATCTATCCGATGGGTCCCGACAGCCCCAAAGTGGACGGCGTCTGGCCGCCGGCTGGTATCGAAACCTTTGATCCCTGGCACCTGCCGCTGATCAACACGCTGATCCTGCTGTGCTCGGGCGCTGCGGCCACTTGGGCCCACCACGCGCTGGTGCATGAAAACAACCGCAAAGACATGCGTAACGGCCTGATCCTTGCCGTCGCTCTGGGCCTGATCTTCACCTACTTCCAGGCCTATGAATACAGCCACGCGGCCTTTGGCTTCTCGGGCAACATCTATGGCGCCAACTTCTTCATGGCCACGGGCTTCCACGGGGCGCACGTGATCATCGGTACCATCTTCCTGTTCATCTGCCTGCTGCGCCTGCAGAAGGGCCACTTCACCCCCGAAAAGCACGTCGGGTTCGAGGCCGCTGCGTGGTACTGGCACTTTGTGGATGTGGTCTGGCTGTTCCTGTTCGCCGCAGTTTACATCTGGGGCGGCTAACAGCTTGCGCGCCTTGCGCGACTGCTGATACCAAATCTTACGGGCGCGGGGGCAACCTCGCGCCTTTGTCTATCGAGGGGAATGACATGCGGCGCGCGATCTGGCCATTGCTGTTTGGTCTTTGGGGGGCTGGAATCCTGATCTGGCTGGGCACGTGGCAGATGCAGCGGCTGGAATGGAAAGAGGCCGTACTGGCCGAGATTGACGCCCGCATCGGCGGCACGCCCATCGCCGTGCCCGCACAGCCCGACCCGGTCGCAGATCGCTTTCTGCCCGTCACCGCCACCGGCACGCTGGAACCCGGCGTGCTGGTTCTGGCCTCGGTCAAGCTGATCGGGGCAGGGCACCGCGTGGTCGATGTGCTTGATATGGGCGACCGCCGCGTGCTTTTGGATCGCGGCTTTTTGAAGCTGCAGGACCAGCCCGGCCCGCGCCCCGATCAGATCACCGTCACCGGCAATCTGCATTGGCCCGATGAGGTCGATGGCTACACCCCAGACCCCGATCTGGCCAACAACCTGTGGTTTGCCCGTGACGTAGAACGGCTTGCCGCCCATCTGGGCACCGATCCGGTCCTGATCGTCGCCCGCACCATCACCCCCGCCGACCCGGTTTTGGCGCCGTTTCCCGTCAACAGCGCGGGCATCCCGAACGACCATTGGGAATATGCCGTCACCTGGTATTCGCTGGCGGTTGTCTGGCTGGGGATGACAGCGCTGCTCGTCTGGCGTATCAGGCGGGGAACCGACTAAAAGCGGAAGAATCTGATGCGTTATGTATCCACCCGGGGGCAGGCCCCGGTTCTGAGTTTCGAAGAAGCCATGATGACCGGGCTGGCCCGCGATGGCGGGCTCTATGTGCCCGAAACCATCCCCCAGATCAGCACCGATGATATCGCCGCGCTGGCGGGCAAATCCTACGAAGAGATCGCCTTTACCATCATGCGCCCCTTCATCGGCGACACCTTCACCGATGACGAATTCCGCGCCATCATCGCCCGCGCCTATGCAGGTTTCGGCCATGACGCCCGCGCGCCCTTGGTGCAACTGGACGACAACCACTTCCTGCTGGAACTGTTCCACGGCCCCACGCTGGCGTTCAAAGACTTCGCCATGCAGCTGATCGGCCAGCTGTTTCAGGCCTCGCTCAGCCGGTCGGGCAAACGGGTGACCATCGTGGGTGCCACCTCGGGCGACACCGGTTCCGCCGCGATCGAAGCCTTCCGCGGCCTGCCGAACGTGGATGTGGTGATCCTGTTCCCGCATGGTCGTGTTTCCGAGGTTCAGCGCCGTCAGATGACAACCCCGTCCGAAGATAACGTCCACGCGCTGGCGCTGGATGGTGACTTTGATGATTGTCAGGCCCGCCTGAAAGACATGTTCAACCACTTCGAGTTCCGCGATAAAGTGGGGCTTGCCGGGGTGAACTCGATCAACTGGGCGCGGGTTCTGGCGCAGGTGGTTTACTACTTCAGCTCGGCCGTCAGCCTTGGCGCGCCACACCGTAAGGTCTCTTTCACCGTGCCCACCGGCAACTTCGGCGACATTTTCGCCGGTTACATCGCCAAGCGCATGGGCCTGCCGATTGACCGCCTGATCGTCGCGACCAACCAAAACGACATTCTGCACCGCGCGCTTTCGGGGCAGGGCTATGTCACCAGCGGCGTGACGCCCTCGATCAGCCCGTCGATGGACATTCAGGTCAGCTCGAACTTTGAGCGCGCACTGTTTGACGCCTATGACCGCGACGGTGCCGCCGTGGCGCAGCTGATGGATGAACTCAAATCCGATGGCGGTTTCCAGATCAGCCAGGGCGCGATGCAGGTGCTGCAAGACCTGTTCGGCTCGGGCCGCGCCTCCGAAGACGAAACCTCGGCCACTATCACCGACATGCAGGCCCGCACCGGCGAGATTCTGTGCCCCCATTCCGCCGTCGCGGTGAAAGTTGCGCAAGAGCAGCCCAAAACTGCCACGCCAATGATCACTTTGGCCACCGCGCACCCGGCTAAGTTCCCCGCAGCGGTTGAAGCGGCCACCGGCATTCATCCGCCCCTTCCCAAGCGCATGGCTGATCTGTATGACCGATCAGAACGTGTCACCCGTGTTGCCAATGATCTGGCCGCGCTGGAGACCCTGATTAACGAGAGGCGCCGCGCTTGAGCGTAGAACTACACCGGCTGGATAACGGCTTTCGCATCGTCACCGAGGCGATGCCCGGCATGAAATCCGCCGCCATTGGCATCTGGGTGACGGCAGGTGGCCGTCACGAGCGCCTTGAACAAAACGGCATCGCCCATTTCCTTGAGCACATGGCGTTCAAGGGCACGGCCCGACGCAGCGCCTTGCAGATCGCCGAAACGATTGAAGATGTGGGCGGCTATATCAACGCCTATACCTCGCGCGAGATGACGGCCTATTACGCTCGGGTTCTGGAAACCGATGTGCCGCTGGCGCTGGATGTGATCTCGGACATCGTGCTGAACCCGGTGTTTGACCCGGCTGAAATAGAGGTCGAGCGCGGTGTGATCCTGCAGGAAATCGGTCAGGCGATGGACACGCCCGACGATGTGATCTTTGACTGGCTGCAAGAGGCCGCCTTCCCCGAACAGGCCATCGGTCGCCCGATCCTTGGCCCGGCCGAACGGGTCAGCAGCTTTGACCGCGACGATCTGTTCAAGTTTGTGCGCGAACAATACGCGCCGGATCAGATGATCCTGTCGGTTGCGGGTGCGGTGGACCACGAAGAAATCGTGCGCCTTTCTGAGGCAATCTTTGGTGGGCTGGCGCCCAGCAAGGGCGATGCTGCCACCCCGGCGCAGTTTGGCGGCGGCGAGCGGCGTGAAGAAAAAGCGCTGGAACAGGCCCATATCGCGATTGGCTTTGAAAGCCCGGGCTACCGTGACCCGGCGCGCTACGCCGCGCAGATTTTTGCCAGCACTCTGGGGGGCGGGATGTCCTCGCGCCTGTTTCAGGAGATCCGCGAAAAGCGCGGGCTGTGCTACTCGATCTTTGCGCAGGCCGGGGCCTATGCCGATACCGGCATGCTGACGATTTATGCCGGAACGTCGGGCGAAGAACTGCCCGCGCTGGCCGAATTGACCATGGACGAGCTGAAACGCGCCGCCCATGATATGACTCCGACCGAGGTTGCCCGCGCCCGCGCGCAGCTGAAGGCCGGTATGCTGATGGGGCTGGAAAGCCCGCTGTCGCGTGCTGAACGTCAGGCGCGTCTGGTCGCCACCTGGGACCGCGTGCCCGAGCTGGAAGAGACCATCGCCCGCATTGATGCGACCACCACGACAGATGTGTGCGACTTTGCCGGATCTCTGATCCTCAAGTCGCCCGCTGCGCTGGCGCTTTATGGCCCCGTCGCCAACGCGCCCGATCTGGCGGCGCTGCAAGGCAGGCTGGCTGCGTGATGCTGAACAGGCGGCGCAAGGTGCGGATTGAAACGCCGCGTATGTCCCTGCGACCGCCCGTTCATTCCGACCATGCCGCCTGGGCCAACCTGCGTCGTGACAGTCAGGACTTCCTGACCAAATGGGAACCGCGCTGGGCGCGCGATCACCTGACCAAGAAAAGCTTCACCAACCGGGTCTACTGGGCGCAACGCGCGCTGACCGGTGATACCGCCGTGCCGCTGTTCCTGATCCGCCGCTCAGACGAAGTTCTGCTGGGCGCCATCACGCTGGACAACATCCGCCGCGGCCCGGCGCAGGCCGGCACGCTGGGCTATTGGGTCGGTGCGCCCTTCGCGCGTCAGGGCTACATGCGCGAAGCCATCGAGGCGCTTGTGCATTACGCCTTTACCGAACTTGATCTCAGCCGGGTCGAGGCCGCCTGTCTGCCCGAAAACACCGCCTCGCGCGGGGTGCTGGAAAAATCCGGCTTCAAATACGAAGGCGTTGCCCAAAGCTATCTGCAAATCGACGGGCGCTGGCGCAATCACGTTTTATACGCAAATTTACGCACCGACCGGCGCGGACGCACCGAAGTGGGCCTGTCGCTGTAAAGTGATCGCTTGAAAATGCGGGTTTTGTGCTACCTTTTTGCGGAAAGGAGACGCGCATGTTTCGCCTAGCCACGCTTTTCTTGCTTGCCCTCACATGGTCTGCCTCTGCCCAAGAGCGGATCGAAAGCCATTGCCGGGCTTTGGCGCAGGCGTCTCCCAACATGGTATGGCTGGCCGGTTTCGGCACCCCCGTGGCCAAAGACAACGTACGTATCCGATACATCGACCATTCGATGTTCCTGATCGAAACGCCGGGGGGCATTACCGTGGTGACCGATTTTGCAGGCTATCTGGGGATCACCACTTTTCTGCCCGATGTCGTGACCATGAACAACTCGCACGACACCCATTTTACCAGCTACCCTGACCCTGACATCAAACATGTGCTGCAAGGCTGGCCCAGCCGCGATGGCACCCCGGCGACCCATCACCTGGATCTGGGCGAGATACTGATCCGCAACGTCACCACCGACACACGGGGCTATAGCGGACTGGCCATCGAAGACGGCAACTCGATCTTCGTATTCGAAGTCGCAGGCCTGTGCATCGGTCATCTGGGTCACCTACACCACGAACCCGATGCCCAGCAATATGCCGATCTGGGCCGGGTGGATGTGCTGCTGGCGCCGGTTGATGGCGGGCGGACACTGGACCTGCCGTCGATGATCAACGTGATCAAACGGTTGCGTTCGTCCGTGGTGATCCCGATGCACTGGTTCTCGGATTACTCGCTGGACATTTTCCTGACCGATATCGAGGCCGAATTTTCGGTGCAGCGCGCCGGGATCAACGACATCACCCTGTCTCGGTTCAGCCTTCCCGGTGCGCCCACCGTATTGGTGCTTGAGCCACAGTTCCTGTCGGACTGACTTGCGCAACCGGCGCAGGGTTGCTTAGGTGCCCGCATGTTAAACCCCGCTGACGCCCCTTTCATCTCTCAGCTGCGCGGCCTGCTGCCCGAGGCTGCCTTTCGCCCCCTGACCGATGCCTACCTGCAAGAACCGCGCGGGCGGTATCATGGGCAGGGCGGGGGGCTGGTTGCCCCCCGTTCAACCGCCGAGGTCGCACAGGTCATTCGCGCCTGTGCTGCGGCCCGTGTCGGCGTTGTGCCCTATGGCGGGGGCACCGGGCTGGTGGGCGGTCAGGTGATGGAACAAGGCCCCGCGCCGCTGATCCTGTCACTGGAGCGGATGCGCGATATCACCGTTCACCCGTCAGAAAATGTCGCCGTGGTGCAGGCCGGTGCGATCCTGCAAGACGTGCAAGAGTGCGCCGCCAAAGCCGATCGTCTGTTCCCGCTGTCACTGGCGTCCGGTGGCTCGGCCCGTATCGGCGGCGTTCTGGCGACCAATGCGGGCGGGGTGAACGTGCTGCGCTATGGCAATGCCCGTGACCTGTGTCTGGGGGTCGAGGCGGTCCTGCCCGACGGTCAGATATTCAACGGTCTGACACGCCTGCGCAAAGACAACACCGGCTATGATCTGCGTCACCTGCTGATCGGGGCCGAGGGCACGCTGGGCGTGATCACCAGCGCCGCCCTGCGCCTGTTCGCACGCCCCCGCGACGTGGCCGTTGCCATGCTGGCTGTGCCCGGCCCGGCACAGGCGCTGGACCTGCTGGCGCTGGCGGGCAAGGTGGCGGGCGAAAGCGTCTCGGCGTTTGAACTGATCAGCCGCATGGGGTTTCAGTTTCTGGCCGAAAACCTGCCCGATATCCGCCAGCCTTTTCCGCACCCGCCGGGCTGGTGCGTACTGGTGGAACTGGGCATGGGGGCAGGGGCTGCGTCCGCGATGGAACAGCTGTTTGAGCTGGGCATGGAGGCCGGGCTGGTCACCGACGGGGTCATCGCCCAGTCAAACGCGCAGGCACAGGCGCTCTGGTCGGTGCGTGAACACATCCCCGAGGCCAATCGGCGCATCGGCTCGATCTCGTCGCATGACATCTCCCTGCCGCTCTCGGCAATCCCGGACTTCATCCCGCGCGGCATCGACGCGTTGGCCAAGATTGATCAATACCGGGTCAATTGCTTTGGCCATCTGGGCGACGGCAACCTGCATTACAACGTCTTCCCGATGCCGGGCAAAGCCCGGGCTGATCACGAAGACCAGCGCGAGGCGATCAAAACCTGCGTGCATGATCTGGTGCACCAGATGGGCGGATCAGTCAGCGCCGAACATGGGATTGGGCGGCTTAAGGTGGGGGATTTGCAGAAATACGGCGATGCGGGCAAGCTATCCGCCATTCACGCCATTAAATCTGCAATAGACCCGCTGGGGATCATGAACCCAGGCGTGATCGTTCCGGGTTAAAGCCCGTCGAATTCGCACAGGACATGCACGTCCATGTCCATCTCTTCCAGGCGTTTGCGCCCGCCCAGTTCGGGCAGGTCCACGATGAAAGCGCATCCCACGATCTCTCCGCCCAGCCGTTCGATCAGCTTGATCCCGGCCTCGGCCGTGCCTCCCGTGGCCAGCAGGTCGTCGACCACCAGAATGCGTTCACCCGGCTGGATGGCGTCATCGTGGATTTCCACAATCGCCTCGCCATACTCCAGCTTATATTCTTCACTGATGGTGGTGCCGGGCAGTTTGCCCTTTTTGCGGATTGGCACAAAGCCAACCGTCAGCTGGTGCGCGATGGCCCCGCCCAGAATGAACCCGCGTGCCTCAAGCCCCACGACCTTATCAATCGGTTGCCCGGCATAAGGGTGCAGCATCTGGTCAATCGCCATGCGAAACCCGCGCGGGTCGGCAAACAGCGTGGTCACATCGCGAAACATGATCCCTTCGTGCGGGAAATCGACGATGGTGCGGATGTAATCTTTGACGGAAGAGGGGCGCGGCATCGGATCGCTCTTGCTGTTAGGCTTGGCGAATTTGTGGCCGATTGCAGCACGCAGCGCAAGGCGCGAAGGGGCCCATGGGCCCCTGCGATTACTTTTTCTTGGGCAAGTCTTGTGCAGGCTTGGTCCGCTTGGGCAGCCAGGGCAAAAGCGGTTTGCGCCGGTTCATCTGACGGCGCACCAACATGGACTGTGCAGTTAGCAGGTTCATTTTTTTGTTTCCTTCTACTCGATTCAATGTTTAACAGGGTACCGCAGAACGATATGTTATGTATATACATTGCATATCAATTTTTCAAGCCCCTCGGGATCGTGCCCAGTGAACAAGAAATCCGGTAAAAAAAGCTCTAAGAAAAACAGCCAGCTGGTGCTGCGGCTGGATAAAGAGCAACGCGACGAATTTGTTGAGCGTTGTAAAGAGCTTGATACCAGTGCGGCGCGCGAAATCCGGGGGTTTATCCGCCGGTTTCTTAAGGAAAATCCCAGCGAATAAACCGGTTTCCTCCGCAGATCACGAAGCGGTCATAAGGTCGCGGGCTTTGGACTGGGCGTGGAAATCCGCCAGCGCAACGTCAAACCCGTCCAGAGGCCAGCTCAGATCCTGCGCTTTGCCGTGCCGGTCGACAAAGACAAACCGCATCTCCCCGCCTGCCGCCATCGCCTGCAGCAGATCCGCGGCGCGGTCGCCCTCAAAGTCGCAAGACAGGCCGGTCAGGCAGCCGGGACGGCGGGTGCGCCACGTGGTTTCACCGTTTTGATCAATGCGAAATCCATTGGGGGAAAACAGCGTGCCCGGCTCCAGCCCGAATTCAATCTGCGCGCCCTCCCCTTGGGGTGTTACAAACAGAAACTGCGCCGCAAAATTCGGTGCGGGCGAAAACACATCGACATAGCGCAGGTAACAGCGTTGCACCAATGAACCGCCTTCTTCGCGCTCGTCGCAGATGGAATTCCAGATGCCGAAGGTTTCATAGTGACGGACTTTCCAGTTGCCCGCCGTGTCATTGCCCTGCAGATCCTGCGCCACGGCAGGGGCGGCCAACAGGGCGGTGAAAAGGAGCGAAACAAAGGCGCGAATAAACATGAAGACCTCCCAAGATTTGGCGGCACTGTGCTTTGCCGGTCGGCGCCTGTCTAATCACGAAGGTCTGTGTCGCGGTCACGAAGCCGATATTCCCCCGTGAGCAGGCGCTCTTTGTGCTGCGGACGCAGAAAAACCGGCCTATGGGCTATCTATCAGCGCGCAGGCGTGATAGCGCTCCCGCCGAAACAAAACCCACCCAAACGCTGGACGATGCCCTTGCCCATGAACGCTTATCGCTCTTTTGCGCGCTCGCTTATGTCTAACAGCAACTGGTCACCCGCGACCAAACTGACGCCATCGGTGCTGAAAACCGAGGTCCTGTCAGGCCTGACCGTGGCGCTTGCGCTGGTGCCCGAGGCCGTGGCCTTTGCCTTTGTTGCCGGGGTGCATCCTCTGGTGGGCCTCTATGCGGCTTTCATCGTGGGCCTGATCACAGCGTTGATCGGCGGACGACCGGGCATGATCTCGGGCGCGACGGGCGCGCTGGCGGTGGTGATGGTGGCGTTGGTCGCCGAACATGGGGTTGAATACCTGTTTGCGACCGTTGTCATGATGGGCATCCTGCAAATTCTGGCGGGTATCTTCAAACTGGGCCGGTTTATCCGTCTGGTTCCTCATGCGGTGATGCTGGGTTTTGTGAACGGTCTGGCGATCGTGATCTTCTTGGCGCAGCTCTCGCAGTTTCAGGTGCCGGGCACGGCCGAGGCCTCGGGCCACGGCATGTCGGGTGGTGAATGGCTCTCGGGCATGCCGCTGATCATCATGCTGGCGCTGGTGGCGCTGACCATGGCGATCGTCTGGCTCTTGCCCAAGGTTACCAATGTGGTGCCCGCGCCGCTGGCGGGCATCGTCATCGTGGCGCTGATCGTGATCGGCTTTGGCATTGATGTGCCGCGTGTGGGCGATATGGCCTCGATCGAAGGTTCCTTGCCGCCGTTCCACATTCCGGCTGTGCCGCTGACGCTGGAAACCCTGCAAATCATCACCCCCTATGCGGTGATCCTTGCCGCGATTGGCTTGATTGAAAGCCTGCTGACCCTGAACCTGGTGGGTCAGATGACCAACCGCGTCGGCGGCGCCAGTCAGGAATGTGTGGCGCAGGGCGTGGCCAACACCGTGACCGGCTTCTTTGGCGGCATGGGCGGCTGTGCGATGATCGGTCAGTCGATGATCAACGTGAAGTCGGGGGCCCGTACCCGGATTTCGGGCATCGTCGCGGCGCTGTTCCTGCTCAGCTTCATCCTGTTTGCCTCGCCGCTGATCGAACAAATCCCGCTGGCTGCGCTGGTCGGTGTGATGTTCATGGTGGTGATTGGGACGTTTGCGTGGAACAGTTTCCGCATCATGCGGGTGTCCACTAAATTCGCCACCTTTGTCACCATCCTCGTGACTGTCGTCACCGTCTATTACGATCTGGCCACCGCCGTTGTAGTTGGCGTGATCGTCTCGGCGCTGCAATACGCCTGGGTCAATGCCTCGCGCATCTCGGCGCGTCAAACCATCAATGACGATGGCGCCAAGGTCTACGAGATCAACGGCCCGCTGTTCTTTGGTTCTGCCGAAGGCTTCTCGCAGCTGTTTGATCCGGCGGGTGACCCCGATCAGGTCATCGTTGATTTCGCCGAAAGCCGGGTCGCGGACCAATCGGCGCTGAACGCGATTGAGGGCGTGGCGGCGAAATACCACGAGGCCGGCAAAGAGCTGCACCTGCGCCACCTGTCGCCTGACTGTACCAAGCTGCTGACCCAGACCGGGCTGATCATCGACGAAAGCGACGATGACCCGGACTATCAGCTGGCCGCGCATTACGAGGTCAAAACCGGCCTCTTTGGCGGCGGGCACTAAGCGTCAGTTCAGATCTGGATGCAGGCCACCGGATCGTTTGCGATCCGGTGCGCGCCTGACCTTGCTGTTCCGGGCCGGTCGCGACGCCTTTGACTGGGGTAAACGGTACCGTTTGATCCGCGCATCGCGTATGCATGGAATGTGCATCGGATGTGCATGGGATGTGTATCGCCCAAAATCAGGGTTTCTGGCCGGGTCGGTTCAGGCTGATCAGATCACGCACCACGGCGTAATCGCGATAGCCTAGCCGCGCCATCGGGTTGTATTTTAGCACGTCAAAGCGCCCGTCCTCCAGACAGCCGTCTGCGATGTGGATGCCGGTGACCTCGCCCAGCATCATGAAATTGTTGTCGCCCTCAAGAGGGATGACCTGCGTCAGCTTGCACTCCAAAGCGGCGGGCGCAGCGGCGACACGCGGGCAGTTGATGGTTTCGCATTCGGCTTTTTCCAGCCCCGCCAGATCAAACTCGTCCTGCTCGCGCGCGACCATCGCAGACGAGGCATTCATTGCGTCACGCAGCGCGTAAGACACGATGTTCACACAGAAAACTCCGGTATCGCGGATATTTCCCGCGCTATCCTTGGTGTCGCCGCGATCCGGTTTGGTGCTGGTGGAACTGAACATCACCTGCGGCGGGCTATAGGCTACCGCGTTGAAGAAGGAATAGGGCGCAAGGTTGTCGCGCCCGTCCGCGCCACGGGTCGAAATCCAGCCGATAGGGCGGGGCGAGACGATGGCGGAAAACGGATTGTGCGGCAGGCCGTGGCCGTCTTGAGGTTGATAAAACATGATGCGCGCTCCTGCAGGGTTTGCCCAACACCTACCCGCGTGTTAGGGCCGTTGCCAAACTGTATTTCTGAGGCACACGCGTGTTTGAACTGACGGCAGAAACGCCAGACGACTGGTGGGAGGTAGAGGCGCTCTATGACCTGTGCTTTGCACCGGGTCGCGAGGCGCTGTCGTCTTATCGTTTGCGCGATGGGGTCGACCCCGTTGCACCACTGTGCCTGTGCGCCCGGGATGGCGACGGCATTCTGGCGGGTGCGATCCGGTTTTGGCCGGTGCAGGTGGCAAACGACACCGCGCTGTTGCTGGGCCCCATCGCGGTACACCCGACCCATCAGGGCGAAGGATTGGGGGCGCTGTTGATCCAAGACGGGTTGCAACGTGCCGGGGCTCTGGGCTGGGAGCGGGTGATCCTTGTCGGGGATGCTCCCTATTACGGACGGTTTGGCTTTGTCCGCCTGAACGGGGTAGAAATGCCCCCCCCCACCAACCCGGATCGGGTATTGGGCGTGGCCCTAAGCCAAGACGCGTGGAATGGGGTGCAGGGCCGTGTAACGCGGATCAAACCTGCCTGACCCTTGCACGCCCTGACGCGCTTCCCCATGTTTATCCCATGGACACAACAGATGTGATCGTCGCGCCGCAGCTCGAGCGGCAGCTGGATGACCTTGCCCGCCGTTATCGTCGTGCGGGCAACCCCGGTTTGCAATTGCTGGTGATGCTGGGCGGGCAGGCCGAGAACCTGCTGGAACGCCTGCCAGATAGCGCCAAAGGTCGGCTCGAAGAGGCCACCCTGCGCGCCTTGCAGATCGCGACCGATGCCGCCGCAGGCTCGCGCGCCGGCGCGGTGCCAGACGGCCCGGATTGGGCCCATGCGCTGGCCACAACCGCCATGGGCGCGGCAGGAGGCATGGGCGGCTTGCCCACGGCCTTGGCGGAACTCCCGGTGACCACCACGACCTTGCTGCGCGCGATTCAGTCCATTGCCGCCCAGCACGGGTTTGACACCGACGACCCGGACATTCGCGCTGCCTGTTTGCAGGTCTTCGCGGCAGCAGGCCCGCTGGCCGAAGATGATGGGGCTGATATGGGGTTTCTGGCCGTGCGCGTTACGCTGACCGGTCCGGCAACGCAAACCTTGCTGACCCGCATCGCGCCGAAACTGGCGGCGGCTTTGGGCAAGAAACTGGCCGCACAGACCGTGCCCGTGATTGGCGCCGCGGCGGGGGCCGCTGCCAACCTTGCCTTTACGCGCTACTATCAGGAAATTGCCCATGTTTCTTTCGGGCTAAAGGCGTTGGCCCGCGATACCGGTCAGCCCGAGGCACTGCTGACCGACGCCCTGCGCAGCCGCATGGCGCCGGTTGGGATCAAGCGTTAAACCGCCCAGCCGTTACTACGCATCCATTCCATGACGGCCGGGCGCACAGATTGGGCGCCCTCTTCGCAGGCTTTGTCGATGACGGCGCGGGCCTCGGCAAGATCGGTGTGGCGCAGCATATGTTTGACCGGCCCGATCGAGGCGGGGCGCATGGACAGGGTCCGCAGACCCATCGCCGCAAAACAGACCGCTTCCACCGTGCGGCCTGCATCTTCGCCACAAAAAGAAACGGCTGTGCCGCATTCGTTGCAGCGATCAACGATCTGGCGCAGGAAGGTCAAAAAGCTGACATTCAACGTGTCATAGCGGCGGCGCACGCGCTCGTTTTCACGATCCGCAGCAAAGAAGAACTGTTTCAGATCGTTGCCGCCAATCGAGATGAAATCGACCATCTGAAAGAACTGTTTGGGGGCGAAGGCCAGACTGGGCGTTTCCAGCATCGCGCCAACCTCAAGGGTTTCCGGCACCGGGCGGCCCATGCGTTGTTCGTGATCGCACATATCCAGCAGGTTGGTGCGGGCCTCGATGAACTCTTCCATCTGGGCCACAAAGGGGAACATGACCGTCAGATCGCGTCCGGCAGCGGCACGGATCAGCGCCTGCAACTGCATGCGCATCACGCCCGGTTTGTCCAGGCCGACGCGGATTGCCCGCCAGCCGAGCGCCGGGTTCGGCTCGTCTTGCGGCTTCATATAGGGCAGTACCTTGTCCGACCCGATATCCAGAGTTCGAAATGCCACGCGTTTGCCAGCCGAGGCATCCAGCACCTTGGCATAAAGCGCGGCCAGCTCGTCGCGTCGGGGGACTTTGTTGCGGACAAGAAACTGCAGTTCCGTGCGAAACAGCCCCACGCCTTTGGCACCTGAACTGTCCAGCGACGGCAGATCGGCCATCAGCCCTGCGTTCATATGCAGCGCAATGGTGGTGCCGTCGCGGGTTGTGGCCTCTTTGTCGCGGATCGAGGCATAGCGTTCCTGCGCTTTGGCCTGCATCGCCATCTTGTCGCGAAAGGCGGCGGCAACCGTATCTTCGGGGCGCAAATGCACGATGCCCTGATCACCATCGACAAGGATGTGATCCCCGTTCAGGGCTTCGGTCGTGATGCGCTCTGCATGGATGACCAGCGGGATCGCCCAGGCGCGCGCGACGATGGCCGCGTGGCTGCCGACTGAGCCTTCCTCAAGCACGATGCCCTTCAGCTTTCGGCCATATGACAGCAATTCCCCCGGGCCGATATTGCGCGCCACAAGGATCGGGTTCTTGGGCATTTCGGCCCCGGTTTCATGACCCTGACCTGTCAGAATGCGCAGCAGGCGGTTGGACAGATCATCCAAATCCTGCAGACGCTCGCGCAGATAGGCATCTGGCACAGTTTGCAGCCGGGCCCGGGCCAGAGACTGTTCTTTTTCAACCGCCGCTTCGGCGGACAACCCGCGGTCGATGTCTTCCAGCATCCGGCGCTTCCAGCCGCGTGAATTGGCGAACATCCGGTAGGCTTCCAGCACCTGAACCTGTTCGCTGTCACCAGTGGATGCGGTGGACAGCATGTCATCGACAGATACCCGGAGGTCGTCAATCGCGGCTTCCAACCGCTCGCGTTCTTGCTGCGGGTCGTCGGCGACGGGGTTGGTGATGACGACGCGCGGCTCGTGCAGCCAGACCCGGCCCGAGGCGGTGCCCTCTTGGGCGGATCCGCCGCGCAACAGAACCGAGCGCTGGTGCAGGGCCGACATGGCGGCCTCGTCGCCGACAAAGGCGCCCAGCTCTGTCATTTCGGCCAGCACCATGGCCACGACTTCCAGCGCGTACACCTCATCTTCGGAAAACTCGCGGGCGTCTTTGGACTGTACCACAAGCACGCCCAACCGTTCGCCCAGCCGCTGAATCGGCACGCCCAGAAACGAGGAATAAATTTCCTCGCCGGTTTCGGGCATATAGCGGAAGCCTTTTTCCGATGGGGCATTGCCGGTGTTGACGGCCTGGGCCGACAAGGCGACCCGCCCCACAAGGCCTTCGCCCACGCGCATACGGGTTTTGTGCACGGCCTCGGCGTTCAGGCCTTCGGTGGCGCACAGTTCCAGCGTGTCTTCATCGCGAAACAGATAGATCGAGCACACCTGCGTGCCCATCGAATCCGCAATCAGGTGGGTGATGCGGTCAAGCCGTTCCTGCCCTTCGCCTTTTTCGGCAAGGGTATCGCGCAGCCGACGAAGAAGCTTCCGGCTTTCGCTTTCAAGATGGTCGGGCATTTGGCCCTTTCAATCAGCCTGCGTTTTCGAGTTCGAACGCATCATGAAGGGCTTGCACCGCAAGTTCCATATATTTCCGCTCGATCAGCACGGAAACTTTAATCTCAGAGGTTGTAATGACCTTGATGTTGATCCCCTCAGAGGAGAGTGCTTGGAACATTTTGGCGGCAACACCGGCGTGGCTGCGCATGCCGATCCCCACAACCGAGATTTTTGCGACCTCGGTATCGGCGACCAGACCGTGGAAGTTGATCTCGCCGTCTTCCTTGGCTTTGGTCATGGCCTGTTCGGCGCGGGCCACCTGATTGGTGGGGCACGAGAAGGTCATGTCGGTGCGACCGTCTTCGGAAATGTTTTGCACGATCATGTCGACATTCACCCCCGCTTCAGCCAGCGGGCCAAAGATGGCGGCGGCGATGCCGGGGCGGTCAGCGACCGAAACCAGGGTCATTTTTGCTTCGTCGCGCTGATAGGCGACACCTGAAACTACATTGCTTTCCATGATTTCCTCCTCGGCGCAGACCAGCGTGCCGGAATTTTCGTCAGTTTCTTCAAAGCTCGACAGTACGCGCAGGCGGACGTTGAACCGCATGGCCAGCTCAACCGAGCGGGTTTGCAGAACCTTGGCCCCCAGAGAGGCCAGTTCCAGCATTTCCTCAAACGCGATCTTATCGAGTTTCTTGGCTTTGGTCGAAATCCGCGGATCCGTGGTATAGACCCCGTCCACGTCCGTATAGATATCGCAGCGTTCCGCATCAAAGGCGGCGGCAAAGGCCACGGCGGTGGTATCGGACCCACCCCGGCCCAATGTTGCAATCCGGCCTTCGTCCGTAATGCCCTGGAACCCGGCAACGACGGCCACTTTCATGCCCTCGGCGAATTTGGCGTCGATATTGTCGCGCGGGATTTCCTCGATGCGGGCGGCGGAATGGGCGCTGGAGGTTTTCAGCGGCACTTGCCAACCCTGCCAGCTGCGCGCGGGCACATCCATGTTTTGCAGGGTCAGCGACATCAGACCGGCGGTGACGTTTTCACCCGAACTGACCACGGCGTCATACTCGCGCGCGTCGTACAGGTGCGAGGTTTCCTCGACCCAGCCGACCAACTCGTTGGTTTTGCCCGACATGGCCGAGACAATGACGATCACGTCATAGCCCCGTTCCACTTCGCGTTTCACTTTCTGGGCGGCGTTTTTGATCCGCTCCAGATCGGCAACCGAGGTGCCGCCGAATTTCATCACCAGAATAGGCATGGCTTGCCCCTGCACTTCATTTTGTCCGGGATGCTCTAGGTCAAGCGGGGGGCAAGAGCAAGGGCAGGGGCCTTAATAGGCATAGGTTTCGCCGTCCCAGCTTTCAAAACAGCCGGTGTTTTGCATGTTCAACGCGTCAAACCGGGCGATCAGCCCTGCGGCGGCTTCCTGCACCGAAATCTCGGCTGCGTCCGATCCCATGTCGGTGCGCACCCAACCGGGATGGTAAACGCCGACCGGGATGTTCAGGCCGCGCAGGTCTGTGGCAAGGTTGCGGCCAAGGTTCAAAACGGCGGCCTTGGAGGCGCGATAGATATACGAGCCGCCGGGCGCACGACTGGTCGCGCCCATGTTCGACCCTATGATTGCGATTTTGCCGGCCTTGGCCGCCTGCAGGTTGGGCAGCAGGTTCTGCGCTGTCAGAAACACGCCGGTGACATTCACGGCGAAAGTGTCAGCCCACAGATCGGCGGCGTAGCCTTCGGCCAGTTCGTGATCTTTGTCCAGATAGACACCTGCGTTGCACACGACCAAATCAAGCCCGGCCCCATCCAGTGCCCGTGCCAAAGCGTCATGAGATGTTGGCTTGGTGACCTCAAGGTTCAGCCACGTCACGCCGTCGATGTCGGGGTGATCTGTGCCGCGTGCTGTGGCCAGTACCGTGTCGCCACGCGCCGCAAGGTCGCGGGCCAGCTGTAATCCGATCCCACGGTTAGCGCCTGTTATAAGGACATGCATCAGTTTGTCTTTCGATTGGGGGCAAAGGGCAGGGGGGCGATGGGCACCCCGTCTTCAATCAGCTTTTTGGCGTCGTCCAGCTTGGCTTCGCCATGGATCGCGCGTTCAGGCGCTTCGCCGTCATGCATGGCACGCGCTTCGGTGGCGAAACTGTCTCCGACATAGTCAGAGTTTTCTTCGACATGTTTTTTCAGGTCGGCTATGGCTTTTTCGGCCGGGTTTGCTGGCGTCGACAGGGGGTTTTCAGAAACAGTGTCTGGCTGAGTATTGGATTTTGCCCCGATGTTGGGGGCCATCAGGCTTTTGGTGACCGCAGTGTCGCCGCACATTGCACATTCGACCATGCCGCTGGCGTGCAGCTTGTCAAACGCCTCAGCGGATTGGAACCAGCTTTCAAACTGGTGGCCTTGTGTGCATTTCAATGCGTAGCGGATCATGCTTTTACCCTAGTCTGCGCTCTAGCTAAGCATAAATCGAGAAGCCATCAATGGGCCAATTGTCCTACCAGTGCAGCAGCGACGGATCAAATTTTCTGATGATCTGGGCCAGTTCTGGCTCGCGTACACGGGCGGCGGCCTTTTTACGCGACATCCATTTGACCTTACGTTCGCCCTTTTCCGGGAAATCTGGCGAGCGGCTTTTTACCCGCAGGGCAAAGACCGAAACGACACAGGGCACCGACCCGTCATCGGGGAGCACTTTGTCGTACGAAAACATACCCTGCACGGTGGGGTGAATGCGGCCTTTGACGCCCGCTTCTTCCCAGGCTTCTTCGGCAGCCGCCTGTGCCGGGGTCATGCCGTCCATCGGCCAACCCTTGGGGATGATCCAGCGTCTGGTGTCGCGGCTGGTGATCATCAGGATTTGAGGTTTGTCTTTGACAACACGATAGCACAGGGCCGCAAATTGCGTGCGCGCGTGGCGCTTTTGGCCGCGCGCCACCTTCATGGGCATTTGCGTCGTCCGGTGCATGTTCATACTACTCAATCCTTGCCCCTGTTTCGCTGCCAGAGGTCCTCCGCGCGTATCTATAGGCTGAAATGGTCGTCGATGCAAAGCACAGCCAGATGACAAGACGCGAAGTTCGTTGGGCGCAATCAGAGTTTGAGCAGTTTCGCCGCGATGGGTTTAAGCCGGTCAGGGGCGTGCAGCTCTCCGGCGACTTCGCGTGCCTGGGCTGCCATATGGTGGCGCGCGCCGGTGTCGAGGCTGAGCAAAGACTGGGTCAAGTCTTTGGCCGAGGCCACGCGCGTCACGGCCCCGGCCGCGTCCAGTGCGGCATAGGGCTCGGCGTAGTTTTCCAGATAGGGCCCGTGCAAGACAACACAGCCATGGGCGATCGGTTCAAACGGGGTATGCCCGCCCTTGGGCACCAGCGATCCTCCGACGAAACACAGGCTGCTAAGTTCGTACCACAGGGCCATTTCCCCAAGCGTATCCGCCAAAAACACTTGCTTGCCCGGCGGCTCTGCCCGGGAACGTCGGGTAAAGCTTAGCGCGCGTTCGCGGATCAACTGCGCCACTGCGTCCGAGCGTTTGGGGTGGCGCGGGGCAAGGATAAGGCGCAGATCTGGGCGGAATTCCAGCGCGGTCTTGAACGCGTCCAGAACGATGGCTTCTTCGCCCGGATGGGTCGAGGCCGCCAAAACTGTGCTGTCGCGGGGCAAAATCTGGGCATAGGCGTCAAACAGCGCCTTGTCGAAAGCTCCCGGTGCGGTGCGCGATTTCAGGTTCACGATCGGCCCGATGGCAGATTTGTCGACCCCCAGCGCAGCGAACCGCGCCTGCGAAGCCGCATCCTGCGCGCAGAACATATCAATCAACCCCATGACCTGCGATGCCAATCCGGGCAGGCGCGCCCAGTTGGTTGCGCTTTTTTCCGACATCCGGGCCGATACAACCGCGACGGCCCCGCCGCGCGCCTGCATCATCGCCATGCGATTGGGCCACAGCTCGTTCTCTATGACGATCAGCAGGCGCGGGTTGACGGCGCGCAGGAAGCGTTTCAGCACCCAGCGCAAGTCCAGTGGTGCCAACTGCACCTGCGCACGTTCCAAGGCCCAGCTTTGAACCATCGCGCAGGCGGTTACGGTGTTGCAGGTGATTAACAGGCGCAGCTTGGGATCGCTGTCCAGAAGCGCATCAATCAAGGGTTTGGCGGCGGTCAGCTCTCCGTTAGAGGCGCCGTGTACCCAAACAGGTGCCGCGTTTTCGGTTTGACCGAACCGTTGCGCGCGCTGGGCCGGGCCTTCACGCCACAGCCGCCATGCCAGCACTGGCATGCATATGGTCAACAAGAGGCGATACAGAAACACGAGGGGCAGGACGGTCTGTTGTTAGGGGTGGTCTCAGACCTACGCCGACGCGCAGCGGCTGGCAAGTCAGCCGCTGCGTGCAGGGGCGTGTTCGAACAGATCAAACGTCCTTTCGAAGAACGAATTCTGGACATCGGCCCGCTCCATCATGATTTCGTGGCGCGCACCGGGGAAATCTTTGTATTGGCCTTTGCTCCAGCGTGCCATGCGGTGTTTCACGGCGCTGTTGGTCACGATCTCTTCATCCGCGCCGGTAAAACCGATGGCGGGGAGGTCGGGCGAGGGCATCTTTTCCAGCGCCGCCATTTCGGCAAAAGCCTCGGTGGCCCATTGCAGTGTCGGCGCGCCCAAGGCCAGCTCTGGGTGGGCCGTCGTCTGGGCCTGCATAAAGGCCAGCGCCTCGGCATCCGAGGTCAGGGTGTTGCCTTCGAAGGGGGTGGTTGCGGCATAGCTTGTCGCCCCTTCATTGCCCGGCACATAGAGCCGCCCCAGCCCGGTATGGCTTAGGGTGTGGGCCAACAGGCGCAGAGGTTTTGCAACAGGCAGACCCCACATTGGCGCCGAGAACACGGCCGCCCGCACTTTCAGGCCCTCCATCACAGCGCGCAAACCGATGCAGCCGCCCATGGAATGGGCGATCAGGTATAATTTGTCAGCATCAAGCCCCAGCTTGGGAAGGGCCGCAATCACGGCGTCCAGGTCCATCTGGTAGTCGGTGAACTGCGTTACATGGCCTTTGTTGGGGTCATCCAGCAGCCGATCAGCCAAACCCTGTCCGCGCCAGTCAATCGCCAGCGTGGCATATCCCCGTGCCGCTAGAATCCGCGCCACGCGGCCATATTTCTCTACAAACTCGGTACGACCGGGAAGCAGCAATACCGTGCCCTTCTTGGCTTGTCCCCACAGAGAGATGCGAATGCGCACCCCGTCTCGGGCGGTCAGCCAAAAACTGCGTGCATCTTCCGGCCCATCGGCGATGTCGCTAGAAAAAGGAGCGTTTTCCAAGGGTTCAGATTACGACAGTACGCCGGCCAGTTTCATCGCCAGACCCATGTCACCGTCAACTTTCAGCTGCCCCGACATAAAGGCCATTGTCGGATTGGTCTCGCCCGACAGCATGCCTTCGAACACGTCTGCGGCGGCGGTCAGCGTGACCTCGGCCTCTTCGTCGCCCGCGCGCACGCCCGATTCATCCAGCATGATCGCACCTTCGTCTTCAATCACGAACTTGGCGACCCCATCAAACGTGCCGGTTACCTTTTCGGTCAGTGCCTCAACCGCTGCAGTGATCATGTCGCTCATCACAATTCTCCGAATTTCTGCGCGGCACCTTGGTTTTCGCCGCCCATGCGTTACTGTTACTCCTGTTATGGGTAGGCAACAGAAGTTTCTCAATCGTGTCGTTGCGGCATTTGTGCCGATGAGCATAGCTATGCCGATTTGGGCCGACACGTCCACCGTTCAGGACTTGCTGGACCAACTGGCCAAGCCGGAACTGCCCAATTGGCAGATGGTTGAAGACGCGATCTGGACCGAATGGTCCAAGTCCGGGTCGCCGTCCATGGATCTGTTACTGCAGCGCGGGCGCACGGCAATGGAAGAGGGCGACTTTGGACAGGCGCTGGAGCATTTCAGCGCGCTGGTCGATCACGCCCCTGATTTCGCGGAAGGCTATAACATGCGCGCGACGGCCTATTTCAATCTTGGTCTCTATGGGCCGGCGACCCATGACATCGGCACGGTTCTATCCCTGAATCCCGATCATTTTGGCGCGTTGACCGGCCTTGGCGCAATTTTGGAACAGTCCCAGGATGCCGACCGGGCCCTGGCGGCCTATCGCGCTGCGGCTGCTATACATCCGCATGATCCCGATCTAAAAAGCGCCATAGAGCGGCTTGAAGAGCAGGTCGAAGGTATCGATCTTTAGGCCAGACGGACACGAAGGCAATTCCATGCAACAGCGCGGGCAGGTGACGGCGGTCTTGGGACCGACGAACACCGGCAAGACCCATTACGCCATCGAACGGATGCTGGCGCATCGCACCGGGGTTATCGGCCTGCCGCTGCGCCTTTTGGCGCGCGAGGTCTATGACCGCATTGTTGCCCTGCGCGGGCCGTCGGTTGTGGCGTTGCTCACCGGCGAAGAACGCATCATCCCGCCGCGTGCGCAGTATTGGGTTTGCACCGTCGAGGCGATGCCGCAAGACAATGGCGCAGATTTTCTGGCCATTGACGAGATTCAGCTCTGTGCTGACCCCGAACGCGGGCACGTGTTTACCGACCGGCTGCTGCATGCGCGGGGATTGCATGAAACGCTGTTTCTTGGCTCGGACACGATGCGCAGCGCGATTGCCGCGCTTGAACCGCGCGCCCAGTTCATGCGACGCGAGCGGTTCTCGCAACTGACTTATGCCGGGTCCAAGAAAATTTCGCGCATGCCGCCGCGCGCGGCGATCGTTGGGTTCTCGGTTGATAATGTCTATGCCATCGCCGAGCTGATCCGCCGCCAAAAGGGCGGCTGCGCAGTTGTCATGGGGGCGCTCAGCCCACGCACCCGCAATGCGCAGGTGGCAATGTATCAAAACGGCGAGGTCGACTATCTGGTCGCCACCGATGCCATCGGGATGGGCCTGAACCTTGATATCCACCATGTCGCCTTTTCGGGCCTCAGCAAGTTCGATGGCCGTCGTATGCGCTATCTGGCGCCCAACGAACTGGCCCAGATCGCCGGGCGCGCCGGACGGCACATGCGCGATGGCACCTTTGGAGTGACAGGCGAAGCGCCGCCGTTGGATGAAGATCTGGCCGAGGCCATTGTCAGCCACCGGTTCACCCCGATCCGCAAGCTTAACTGGCGTAACTCGGATCTGGCCTATGGCAGTATTGATCGGCTGATCGCGTCGCTTGAGGAAGGCACGCAGGACGAATGGCTGACCAAAGCGCGCGAAGCCGACGATCTGCATGCGCTGCGTCTTTTGGCCGAGAACCCGGATATTCGGGACCGCGTGCATGGCGGGCCGGATGTCAAACGCCTGTGGGATGTGTGTCGTATTCCCGACTTTCGGGGGATTTCCGCCGGTGAGCACGTAAGTCTCTTGGAACGTATGCACGGTTTCCTGCATGATGGCGGCAGCGTGCCCGAAGACTGGCTGGCACGTCAGATCAAGCGGATCGATAGGACGGAAGGCGACATTGACATGTTGTCGAAACGTCTGGCCTATATCCGCACATGGACTTATGTCGCCCAACGCAAAGGTTGGGTTGACGACGAATTGCATTGGCGCGAGGCGACCCGCGCTGTAGAAGACCGCCTGTCAGATGCATTGCACGGGGCGCTGACAAAACGATTTGTTGACCGGCGCACGTCTGTATTGTTGCGGCGGTTGAAGCAGAAGGAGGGCCTTGTGGCCGAGGTGAACGATAAGGGTGAAGTGACGGTTGAGGGCGAATTCGTCGGCCGTCTGGAAGGTTTCCGGTTCTCGCAGGACAAAAGCGCGACCCCGGACGAGGCAAAAACCCTGCGACAGGCGTCCTTGGCGGCGCTCAAGCCTGAATTCCATCTGCGTGCGGATCGTTTTTACAACGCGCCCGACACTGAATTGGATTTCACCGAACAAGGTGGATTGATGTGGGGCGAGCATGCCGTGGGCAAGCTGGTTGTTGGCGCCGAGGTGATGAAGCCGCAGGTCGAAGCCTTTGTTGACGAAGAGGCCGGCACCGACGTGGCTGAAAAAGTCACCCGCCGCTTGCAGCATTTCATCGACCGTAAGGTGGCCACGCTGTTTGAACCACTGCTGAACATGCAGCGCGACGAGGCGCTGAGCGGCCTGCAACGCGGTTTTGCCTTCCGCATGATCGAAGCGCTGGGCATCATCCCGCGCGACCAAATCGCCACCGAGGTCAAAGATCTGGATCAGGACGCCCGTGGTGCGCTGCGCAAGCATGGTATCCGTTTTGGTCAGTTCACCATCTTCATGCCCCTGTTGCTGAAACCGGCGCCAACGCGTCTGCGTCTGGTTCTGTGGTCCCTGTTCAACAAGCTGGACGAATTCCCCGAAAGCCCGCCGCCGGGCCTGGTGACCATTCCGGTCGTGGATGTACCCGATGGCTATTACACCTTGTCCGGATATCGCCGGGCAGGTGCGCGCGCCATCCGTATCGATATGCTGGAGCGTCTGGCTGATCTGCTGCGCGCGCAGGACAGCCGTGGCGGCTTTGAGGCCAACCCCGACATGCTGTCGATCACCGGCATGACGCTGGAGCAGTTCGCCGATCTGATGGGCGGTCTGGGCTATAAGGCCGAAAAAGGCGAACGCGCCAAGGTCAAAGCTGCGCCTGAGGCGACTGCTGAAGCGGCCGAAGAGGCCCCGACTGAAGAAGCCCCCGCCGCTGAGGCTCCGGCTACCGAGGCCGAGGCTTCCGAGCCCGCCGAGCCTGAAGCCGAGGTGTTCTATACCTTTACCTGGGCCCCGCGCCGTCAGGGGGGCGGTGGCAAGCCGCGCAATGATCGCAATCAAGGGCAAGGCCGTGGCAAACCACGCGGCAAAGGCGGCCCCAAGGGCAAAGGCAAACCGCAGGGGGGTGGCAAGACCTATCAGGCACGCCCGCCCAAGAAAGAAAAGCCTATCGACCCGGACAACCCGTTCGCGGCGGCGCTGATGGGCTTGCGGGATAAGACCTAATTGAGCGACTCGCCTGCACAGATTCGTCTGGACAAGTGGCTTTGGCACGCGCGGTTCTTCAAGACCCGCACCCTCAGCGCCAAGACCGTGTCCGGCGGGCATGTACGGGTGAATGGCACCAAGGTTGGCAAGCCCGCGCATAAGGTTGGTGTGGGCGACACGCTGACCTTCGCGCAGGGGCGCGACATTCGGGTGGTGCGGGTCGTTGCGCCGGGTGAACGGCGCGGGCCAGCGCCCGAGGCACAACAGCTCTATGATGATTTGACGCCGATCAAGGACAGCGTTCCACGATCGCCGCGATATGAGGGTAAAGGTCGCCCGGACAAGAAAGAACGGCGACAGATTCAACTTTTTAAATCAGGGCCGCTTGAATGATGCTTTTAGCTGGTCTAGCTAGACCCTTGATTAAGAATGGACAGCCCGCATGACCTACATCGTCACTGATAACTGCATTGGTTGCAAATACACCGACTGTGTCGAAGTATGCCCGGTCGATTGCTTTTATGAGGGGACGAACACGCTGGTGATTCACCCTGACGAATGCATCGACTGCGGCGTGTGTGAACCCGAATGCCCCGCAGATGCGATCCGCCCGGACACTGAGCCGGACATGGAGAAATGGGTCGAGTTCAACCGTAAATACGCCGAGTTGTGGCCGGTCATCGTATCGAAGAAAGATCCGCTGCCTGACGCCGATGAAAACGACGGCGCACCGGACAAGCTTGAAAAAATCTTTGATCCTGCTCCGGGCGAAGGCGGCTAAGCGATTCGGCCTGTTGGCGCTGCAGAGCAGCGTCTGCGCTTGGCTATTGTGCGCAATTTATTCAATAAATACATGAATTTAACCGCATTGCGGCGGTGCGGCGCTTTAAAAAGCCCGTATTTTTTGCTACATTAATGTAACGAACTTAACTGAATACCTGACCCACCACACGCAGCGCGGCTCGCCTGCGCGGTGGTTTTCCAGCGCCAAAGGGCAGTTCAACCTGAAACTTCGTGTTTTCGGGGCTGTCGGTGTCACTGGGATGAAGTTTGGGGATGAGAGGAAGCCACTGAATGAGCAAGACCAAGAAATCCGAGTTCCGTCCCAACGATTATGTTGTGTATCCGGCCCATGGCGTTGGCCAGATCGTATCAATCGAACAGCAAGAAATTGCGGGGCTTGAGCTGGAGCTTTTCGTGATCTCGTTTGAAAAAGACAAGATGACCCTGCGGGTGCCGACGAATAAGGCGACCGAGATCGGTATGCGTTCGCTCAGCTCGCCCGATGTTGTGTCCAAGGCGATGACCACCCTGAAGGGCAAGGCCAAAGTAAAACGCGCCATGTGGTCGCGTCGGGCGCAGGAATACGAACAGAAGATCAACTCGGGTGATCTGATCGCGATTGCCGAAGTGGTACGTGACCTGCACCGCACGGATGATCAGCGCGAGCAGAGCTATTCGGAGCGTCAGCTTTATGAAGCGGCTCTGGAACGTCTGACCCGTGAGATTGCCGCCGTGGGCGGTATGGACGAGGGCAGTGCCCAGGCGCAGGTCGGAGAAGTGCTGATTTCACGCGCCGCCGCGGCCTGATTGGCCCCCACAGAGAGTTAGAAAGGCCGCGCTTGAGCGCGGCCTTTTTTGTTGTCAAATGGTGCGCGCTTTGCGCGCAAGAGATATCTCGGCGCGGGGCGCCTCGGGCGGGTGGGGTCGCAGCGGTGGTGTTTAACCAGCGCTGTCGCCGGTGGGCGCAGTGCCGCCTTCATCTTGGGTCACCAGCGCGGTTTCGAGTTCTTTGTTCAGTTGGCGCGCACGCGTCAGATATGCGGCGTTTTCTTCCAGTGGAACACCGGGTTTCCACAGGTCAGCCAGTTCGCGCAGCGAGTAGCGGTCGTATTTGTAGAACTCGGTTTCCATTTCATTGGCTTCGAAATCGGTCAGGCCGAGATCTTCGAGCACATATCGCCCGGCCCGCAGCGAGCTGTCGAACATCTCGCGGACAATGTGATCGGCCCCGGCGCGGTAGAGTTCATAAACATGCACCCTGTCGCGTGCCCGCACCACAATGGAGATATCTTCGCGCTCGCGCCGAATATATCTTACCAGCTGGGTGGTTTTCTCCATGTCGTCCAGTGCCACCACCACGACTTTTGCCGAGGACAGGCCGGCAGCGTGCAACAGTTCGGGGCGGGTAGGATCGCCATAAAAGCCCTTAAACCCGAATTTGCGCATCAACCGGATCGTGTTTAGGTCGTGATCCAGAACCGTCGCCCGGTAGCCTGACATTTGCAGCATCCGGTTCACAACCTGCCCGAAACGCCCCACACCTGCGATGATCACCGAGTGCTGTTCGTCGATTTGATCAGGCTCGGGTTGCGTGCCGGGCTGTTGGGTTTCGGCAAGTTTGCGGGCCAGGAAATCGTGCAGGATAAAGAACAGCGGGGTCATCAGCATCGACATGGCGATGATCAGCAGCAGGTTCTGGCTGAGCGTGTGCTCCAGCACATTGGTTTGCAGCGCAAAGCTGACCAGAACAAAGCCAAACTCACCGGCCTGTGCCAGGGCCAGCGTGAACAGCCAGCGATGGTCTCGGCGCAGTTTGAAAAGCGTGGCGATCAGGTACAGGATCAGCCCCTTCGCCACCATCAGGCACAGGGCCAGACCCATGATGTTGACCGGGTTGGCGAACAGAAGGTTGAAGTTGATCCCTGCGCCGACAGTCATGAAGAACAGGCCCAATAGCAGGCCCTTGAAGGGTTCAATATTGCTTTCCAGTTCGTGCCGGAATTCCGAGTTGGCCAGGACCACCCCCGCCAGAAAGGTCCCTAGGGCGGGCGACAGACCGACCGTGATCATCAGGACGGCAATGCCGACCACAATCAGCAAGGCGACGACGGTGAACATTTCGCGCAGGCGGGTGCCGTGGATCATCAGGAACAAGGGGCGCGACAGGTAGCGCCCAATCAGGATCACAAAGGCAACCGCCCCCAGCGTGGCCAGTGTCACCCCCCATGCCGGCATGTCGGCGACGATTGACATCGCCGCGCCGTGCCCGGCATCCCCATGGCCGTCACCATGGCGAGATATCGAACCATCCGGGGCAAAGGTCAAAGGCTGCGCGACCGCCAGCAGGGGCAGCAAGGCGAGCATCGGGATGACGGCAATGTCTTGCGTCAACAATACCGAAAACGTCGCCCGCCCTCCCTCGGTGGGGGCCAGCCCTTTTTCCGTCAGGGTTTGCATAACGATCGCGGTCGAAGACAGCGCCAGAATCAGCCCAACGGCCAGTGCGGTTTGCCAGACCAGCCCGAAGTACCAGGCCCCGGCCATGACCACTCCGGTGGTCAGCACGATCTGTAAGCCACCCATGCCTAACAGCCTGTGGCGCATGTCCCACAAGGCGCGCGGGTCCATCTCAAGCCCGATCAGGAACAGCATCATGACGACACCGAACTCGGCGAAATGTTGCAGGTCTTTGGTTTCAGAGCCCACCAGCCCCAGCACCGGCCCGATCACGATGCCCGCCAAGAGATAGCCCAGCACCGATCCCAACCCCAAACGCGACGCAAGAGGGACCGCGACCACTGCAGCGGTCAGATAAATTGTGGCGATCAGCAGGAAACTTTCCATGGGGTCTTTATGGCCTTGGTATTGGCGGCTTTGTGCGCGTTACGTGTGACATGATCATGTCGCCCCGGCGCGGCTTTGCCAATTGCCCCAAGGTCATTTGCGGCGATTAAGCGCGGAAATTTTATGCGATAGCCTAGCTGTCAGGCATATCCAGCGTGCGGTTGCGGCCGCCTTTCACATAGGTCAGGTAATCATCCCCGATGGAGGCGACCTTGCCCCCGTCCAGACGGTCCCCGACTTTCACCTTCACGAACCGACCCGAAGACAGACGGACAAGCGCGCGCCGGTCCCCGGCACCGCCATACACCCCGATCAGGTTCAGATCGCGCAGGTTGATGCCGTTCTGAAAGGTGGCCTGTTTGGCAACCGAGGCGCTGGTCGGAATCGGCGGGGCGGTCCGCGACGCGGCAGGCACGGCGGCCACCGGCGTTGCGTTGGCCTGTTCTTGCGCGCGCGCGACAGTTTTGGCGAAATCCGTGGGCCGCGCTTTGGGCCGGATTGAGCTGGCCATGGCCATCGGATTGTCTTCGTCGGCGACACTGGGCGCGGTTTCAGCGTCTGCGGGGGCGGTCGCGCCTGCCGGGGCCTCAGGGCGCTCAGGGCGCGGGCGCGGTTTGATTGCGGCCAGTTCCTCGCGGCTGAACCCTCCGGTGGCGGCGCGTTCCTGACGCTCACCCAGATCGATGGGGCGCGGGCGCGGTTTAAAGGCCGCCAACCGGGCCTGTTCGGCGCTGGCCTCGGGCGTCGGCGCTTCGGGGGTGAGTGCGGCGTCTGTTTGCGGGCGTGCGGGCGGCGTGACGGGCGGAGGACCGCCAAACACCTTGTGGCCCTCTGGGGTTAGCGTGCCTTCGGGGCTGGGGCGCACCAGCCCGCGTGCGTCCAGATCAAACCGCTGGCCCAAAAGCGGCGGGGCGGGTTCCGGATCACGCGGCTGATCGGTGTTCAACGAATCCGCCGGAGGCAGCGCGACGGCGTCTTCACCGCGGATCGTCGGATCAATCGCCGCGATATAGAGGTCATCCAGCCCATCCGCCTTTGGGGCGACCGGTGCCTGTGGCGGCAAAACCCAAGCGCCTGTTTCCGCGAAGATGGCTTCGGCGTCCTGTTGGGTCAGCGGGGCAAGCGGGGGCAGTTCTGGTTCCGATGCAGGTGCGATTTCAGCGGGCGACGATGAGTCTTCCGGGGGCAGGGCCGCGATAATCGGTGCCGGGGTGTCGGGCTGATCTTCGGGCAGAAGGGCCACTTCGCGCGTCATGAACAGGGCAGACCAAAGCGCCACCGCCGCCATAACCAGAACCAAGGCAACCGTCAGCATCAGCCCCAAATACCGTGGCCCGCGTGGTTCAGCCTGCGCCTTACGCGCGCCAAACACCGTCAGTGCATCAGCTTCGTCCGCGCCGTGATCCGGCGTTGTGGTGCTGGCCAGCGCGGTGACGCGCGGCAGCGGGGCGGGTTTTGGCGCCGGGGGCGGCGCGGTCGGTTTTGGTGTGGTTGCCTTGCGGGATTTTGGCAGCTTGGGTTTGGGGAGCTTTGCAGCCGCCTCTTTGGCGGCCTTGATATTGGGTACGGCCACTTTGGGAACCGCCACCTTAGGCATCGTCACCTTTGGCAGCGACGGCTTGGGCAGCACGGGCTTTTTGCGGGTTGGGCTGGCCGGGGCAGGCGATACAGCTGGCGTATCCGCCTTGGTGTCTTTGGTCGCAGCCGATTCTTTCTTGGCGACCAACCGCGCTGCGGGGGCGGCTTCGGGCGTTTGATCGGCTGTGACACCCGTGCCGGGCAGCGGACGTGACACGCCGCCAGTGGCCGCGCCAAGGGTCAGCCGGGCCGGGGCCTCGGGGCTGGGCACCGGTTTGGGCGCTTGGTTGGTGTTCCGCCGGGTTGAAAAGCTGGGGCGCAGCTCGGGCGGGGGCAGCGGAGACATTTGCGCTGGCCGAGGTGGTTCGGAGACCGTTTCTTCCTCAGCCTCAGCCTCAGCCTCAGCCTCAGCCTCTGGGGCTGGCTCGGGTGTTTCAAACTCGGTCTCGCCAAAAGGCGCGGGGTCGAACTCGGGCTCAAAATCGAAATCTTGTTGCTGTTCAGACTCTGGCTCGGCTTCGGCATCCGCCGGTGCATCCTGCGCGCTTAACAAAACCGGATTGCGATCACGGTTCACGCTTTCGCCATTCGCCAGCAAGTCAGAGGCGGCAAGGGTTTCGCCGAAATAGGGCTCCCCCGGGAACTGCCCTTCCTGCGGCGCGGCCACAAAGCTGACGGGGTTGAACCCGTGTTCGGTGGCAAAAGCCTCGGCCTCGTCCAAAGTTTCGCGGGCCACGGCGGCAACCTGCGCAACGCCGTCGTTCACTTTGAAATCAAAGACCAGTTCGTTCAGCGCATAAGGCGTGCGCCCGTCCAAAGCCTCTTCCACCTGCTTGGCACGCGTCGCGCGGGTGCCATTGTCTACCTCGGTTTCGAAATACAGAATTTGACTGTCAGGCAGGATCAGCTTGCTGTGCAGCGCGTCTGGTTCCAGCCCCGCCGCGGTATCCCGCAATGCCGCCAGATCACCGTTCAGATCGGCGCTGTCCAGCGCGACTTCGCCCACCACATGCCATTTGCCCTTGGCCCGATGCATCAGGCCAATGCCATCATGCGAAAGGTTGAGGGCAAAACGAGGTTTCATAGCAGTTGGTTTACAGTAGCCCGGGTTGACGATGCATCCCCGGGCTGTCCGGGGTCGCATTGCAGCGAGATATTGCCGACTAAACCCGCCAATGCAAAGGAAAACCTTGCGCGGCGCGTCAAACAGTCAAAGCTTATCGCAAATAAAGGAGAGCCCTATGCGTATTCTGAGTGTTCTGGTGCTTGTTTTGGGTCTGACCTGCCCTGCCTTGGCCCAAACCCCGCCCCCCGCCAGTCTGACCCTGACCGGTACCGGTGAAATAGCTGCCGCGCCTGACATGGCCACGATTACATTGGGGGTGGTGTCGTTCAAACCCACGGCGGCGCAGGCGATGGCGGAAACCTCTGCCAGCACCGCCAAGATTATTGATGCGCTCAAAGCTGCGGGAATCGACGGCGCTGATATGCAGACCCGCGATCTGAGCCTAAATCCTCGCTGGAAGAACCGCCCCTATAAGGCGGGTGAGGCCCCCGAGATCGAAGGTTTCACCGCGTCGAACACGCTGATGGTGCGGGTGCGCGATCTGGACGTGCTGGGTGGCGTGTTGGATCAGGTGGTGCAGTTGGGCGCGAACCAGTTTCGGGGCCTCAGCTTTGGACTGCAAGAACCCGAACCGGCACAAGATGACGCCCGGCGCGCTGCCGTGGCCGAGGCCATGCGAAAAGCCCAGCTTTATGCCGAGGCTGCTGGTGTGACCCTTGGCCCGATCCTGTCGATCTCGGAAACCGGTCGCACCGCCCCACAGCCCGTCATGATGATGGAGGCCGCCCGCATGTCGGCTGACGTCCCGGTTGAGGGCGGAGAAGTGTCGGTCAGTGCCCAGGTCACGATGGTGTTTGCCATAGACCCTTAAACCCATGTGCCCCCCCCCCAAACGTGGGGCGGGGCATGGTTGCATTGATCGTAGAAACGTTATGTTATAACGTAACACCTCTAGAATCGCCTGCGCGATGATCTGGGTCTAGGGTCAGACGCACGCAGGCGGTGAACTGCCATTGAGGAATTGCAACCAAATGAATGATACACGCCTGCCCGTCACGGTTCTCTCCGGCTTCCTTGGCGCCGGGAAAACCACGCTTCTTAACCGTGTTTTGAACAACCGCGAGGGGCGTCGCGTCGCGGTTATCGTGAATGATATGTCCGAAGTGAACATCGACGCCGATCTTGTTCGCGCGGATACGGAACTCAGCCGCACAGATGAAACACTAGTTGAAATGTCGAACGGCTGCATCTGCTGCACCCTGCGTGATGATCTGCTGGACGAGGTGCGCCGCCTGGCGGCTGAAGGGCGGTTCGACTATCTGCTGATCGAATCCACCGGGATTTCTGAACCGCTTCCTGTGGCCGCGACCTTTGATTTCCGTGACGAGTTTGGTGAAAGCCTGTCTGACGTATCCCGGCTGGATACGATGGTGACCGTTGTGGATGCGGTGAACCTGACAAAGGACTTTTCATCGCATGATTTCCTGCGCGATCGCGGCGAAACCATGGGCGAAGAGGACGAGCGCACGCTGGTCCACCTTTTGACCGACCAGATCGAATTTGCTGATGTGGTGATCCTGAACAAGGTTGCCGATGCCGGGGCGCAAAAGGTCGATGCCGCCCGCAAGATCATCCGCAGCCTGAACGCCGATGCCGAGATCATCGAGACCAACCAATCAGACGTCGCCGCCGACAAAATTCTGGACACCGGCCTGTTTGACTTTGAACAGGCGCATGAGCACCCGATGTGGGCCAAAGAGCTGTATGGCTTCAAAGACCACGTGCCCGAGACCGAAGAATACGGCGTTGGGTCCTTTGTCTATCGTGCCCGCCTGCCCTTTGTGCCTGAACGCATTCTGGACGTTTTGAATGGCGAGCTGCCCGGTGTCATCCGCGCCAAAGGGCATTTCTGGATTTCGACGCGCCCTGATTGGGTGGCGGAATTTTCGTTGGCAGGGGCGTTGTCCAGCATCAAACCGTTGGGCACATGGTGGGCCGCGGTCCCCGAAGATCGCCGCCCCGATCACGACAGCGCCCGGGCCTATATGCAGGCCCATTGGCAAGAGCCATGGGGTGATCGCCGCCAAGAGATCGTGTTCATCGGCGCCGGGATCGACTGGCCGACGCTTCAGGCGCGACTGGACAAGTGCCTTGTGCCCGCAGTGGCGGCGCAGGGGCCGGACAACCTGCCTGATTATGTCGACCCGTTCCCGGCGTGGCGCCGGGCCGAGGAGGCGGCATGAACAAAGTTCTACATTTATACACAGATCGCACGGTTCAAGCGCGACGCGTTCTGGTGCTGGCCCCGGTGGACGATCCAGAAGCCGTATTCTAAAGAAACGCCCCGCAAGCGATTGCGGGGCGTCGTCGTTTCATTGTGTTCAGGCGCTTGCAGCAGCCAAAGCCTGATCCAGATCGGCAATCAGATCGTCAGCATCTTCGATCCCGATCGAAATACGCACCACGTTCGGGCTGGCCCCGGCGGCCTCTTGTTGCTCGGATGTCAGCTGCCGGTGTGTGGTCGAGGCCGAGTGGATCACCAGCGAACGCGCATCCCCCAGATTGGCGACATGGCTGAACAACTGAACAGCGTCCACGAATTTGACGCAGCCGTCGTAGCCCGATTTCAGCGCCACGGTGAACAGGCCACCGGTGCCTTTGGGGCAAATCTTTTTGCCCCGCTCGTAATAAGGCGACGAGGGCAGGCCAGCGTAGGTGACGTAGTCTACGCGCGGATCGTTTTCTAACCATGCGGCGACCTTTTGCGCGTTGGCCACGTGCTTCTCCATGCGCAGGCTCAGGGTTTCGATCCCCATCAGCGTGTAATGGGCGCCCTGCGGGTTCATCGTCATGCCCAGATCGCGCAGGCCCACGGCGATGGAGTGGAAGGTAAAGGCCATCGGGCCCAAAGCCTCGCCAAAGACCAGCCCGTGATAGGCGGGTTCGGGTTGGCTGAGCGACGGGAATTTGTCGGTCGCCATCCAGTCAAACTTGCCGCTGTCCACCACGACGCCGCCGGTGACGGTGCCGTTGCCGGTCAGGTATTTGGTGGTCGAATGCACAACCAGCGTCGCGCCCATTTCGATCGGGCGGCACAGGTACGGCGTGGCCGAGGTATTATCGACAATCAGCGGCACCTGCGCTGCGTCCGAAATGGCGGCGATGGCCGGGATGTCGGTCACGTACCCACCGGGGTTGGCGACGGATTCGCAGAACACCGCGCGGGTGTCGTCATCAATCGCCGCTTTCACCGCGTCCAGATCGTCAAAATCGACGAACTTGGCCGACCAGCCAAAGCGTTTGATGGTCTGGCTCAGCTGCGTGACGGTCCCACCATAAAGCCGGGTCGAGGCTACCACATTGCACCCCGGACCCATCAGCGGGAACAGCGCCATGATCTGTGCGGCATGGCCGGATGAACAGCAAACAGCGCCCGCGCCCCCCTCAAGCGCGCAGATTCGGTCCTGCAACGCGGATACGGTGGGGTTGGTCAGGCGCGAATAGATGTATCCAACCTCTTCAAGGTTGAACAGTTTCGCGGCGTGTTCGGAATCGCGAAACACAAAGGCGGTGGACTGATAGATCGGTGTCTGGCGCGCACCGGTGGCCGGATCAGGCGCCGCACCGGCGTGAATTTGTTTGGTATCGAAGCCGTACTCGGGGGCGTCGGTCATGAATTCTCTCCCTTATTTATGCCCGGGAGCGTAGGCCAAGACCTGTGACTTCTCAATTCTCAAATAACAGGGTTAGCGCATCCACAGATTGGCTTTCTTAATCTTGTTGCGGATCGCCTGTTCGCGCTTGGGCAGATCGTCGCGATCAAACATGTCGCGCACTTTCTGCCCCTTGTTCTGAAAGATCATCCGTTTGAATGGCTCATAGTTCTTCAGAACCTTCTTGATCCAGTTCGGCGCGGCCACCTCTTTCAGCGTGTTGACCACGTGATCGCTTTCGCGCGCGAACAACAAGGGCATCAGCCGCCAATGGCAGGTCACATCACCGTCCAATCCCGCCAGTTCCGGCCCCGGACGTCCGCCGCCAAACGAGGCAATCACCAAGGGCAAAGCGACCTGATCCAGCCACGGGTCGAATTCCTGTACCGCGGCCACTTCGGGCGGGTCATCGCGGATCGCCAGCGCGTATTCCTCAAACCGCTGGCCAAACTCACGGGGGCATTTGTAAAAGAACCACCCGGCATTGAAATACATGTACCGCTGCCAATACTCATCGGGCTGGTCCAGATCCAGGGTGCTTTCAAAATCCAGCCCGAACTTGTCATAGAGCGACTTCCAGATGTCGCCATAGCCGGGCCCGTAAAGTTCCAGCTTGGGCCAGGTGCCTTCGCGCCGCATGCTGGCCGAGGGCCGGTCAAAATCGAACGGTATTTCTGAAACGGGCCCGGTGATCAGCGTGTCGGTGTCAAAGAACACGAACGGCTCGCCCTCGGGCAGGGCACGCAGGGCCTCGATCTTGTTGCCATACGGGTAGTCCGAGCCAAAGTGATGGCTCTCAAAGGGCAGGATTTCCACCTTCAGGCGTTCAAGCGCGGCGCGGCATTCCTGATTGCTCATACGCGGGTCGCTGTTCCAGCGGTCGCCGGGTTGGGGTTCGGCCACGAACAGGCGTCCGGCAAAGTCGGGGTCTGAATGCCTGAGCGAGGCCGCAAACAGCAACGCTTCGTACTGAAGGCGCCCGTTTTGCCCGATGATCACGATATTAAACGCTTGGTGTTTGTCGCCCTGATTGGCCATGATGAACCTGCTCGGTTTGTTTTGCCGAAACTATACGCCGTAATGGGCCATCTCGTAAGCCCTTACGGCGCCTCAATTACGGGAGGGGACCCATGAAGAATGCCTTAATTTCCGCCACATGCGTGGCTTTGCTGACCACACCTGCGCTGGCGCAAAACTTCACCACCGCCGCCGAGGTCAAACCGATCCTGGAGATGACCAAGTCCAACTGGATCGCCGTGCGTGAATATGACGGGCAGGACTTGCTCTATTTCACCCAAATTCTTAGCTGGCGTTGCGGGTTGGACAGCATTTCCTACGCGGTGAACGGTGGGGATGCGACGCAGTTAGCGACCGAACCGTGCCATGCGGAAGAAGGCGCGCCCAACGCGCTGAAAATGGACACGGGCCTGTTGCCCTATGTGGCTTTCCCGCTGGGGTCCGTCGAAGATGTCTCCGTGACGCTGACCTATGACGATGGCACATCCATCACCGAAAGCTTCGCCCGGGGGGCGGTGCAAATTCAGTGATCTTCGAAAAAGGAGAGATGGTGGGCGACCCTGGAATCGAACCAGGCGTGCGTCTCCGCGAGGGAGTTACAGTCCCCTGCCACACCTTGCGGCCTGTCGCCCATCTCTGACGGTTGAACCGTCGAAGTAGCGGGTGGATACCTGCGCCGCCGGGGCGCGTCAAGACGAAAATCCCTTGAACCTGCGGCGTCTTCCCTGCATGGTCCGGCCTCTGTCAAAAAAGGGCGTGCGCCATGAAAAAGCCGACTTGGGTTGTGGAAAAAGAACGGGCGAAACGGGCTTCGGCGGCGCAGACCGTGTGGCTGTTTGGCCTGCATGCGGTGCGCGATGCGCTGATGAATCCGATGCGTGAGCGTTTGCGCCTTGTGGTGACCAAAAACGCCTATGACAAACTGGCCGATGCGATTGCCGAAAGCGGGATGGAGCCTGAGATTTCCGACCCCCGCAAATTCGCAGCCCCGATTGATTCTGGCTCTGTCCACCAAGGTGCCGCGCTTGAGGTCAAACCGCTGGATTGGGGCAAGCTGCGCGATTTGTGCAAGCCCGGCAAAGACGCGCCGCGGGTGATTTTGCTGGATCGGGTGACCGATCCGCACAACGTCGGTGCCATTCTGCGCTCGGCCGAGGTGTTCGGGGCGCGTGCAGTCATCGCGCCGTCGCGTTACTCGGCACCTGAAACCGGGGCGCTGGCGAAAACTGCTTCGGGCGCGTTGGAGCGTCAGCCCTATGTTCGGGTGCGCAATCTGGCCGATGCGATGGGTGAACTGCGCGAGATGGGCTATGTTCTGTTGGGTCTGGCGGGTGAGGCCGAGGATGAAATCGAAACCCGTCTGGCTGACCTCAAAGATGTGCCCGTAGGGCTGGTTCTGGGTGCCGAAGGCCCGGGTTTGCGCGAACGCACCCGAGAAACCTGCGATCATCTGGTCAAGATCCCTTTTGCGGCCGAGTTTGGCTCCCTAAATGTATCAAACGCGTCTGCTGTGGCGCTGTTTGCCGCCACCCGGACCTGACCTATGCCTCACCAGCCCCGAATCGCGACCTGTTCTTACTGCGGCACGCGCGCCGCGTTCGTTCTGCGCGGGGATGTGCTGCACGAGCTGACCTGCACCGCCTGCGGTGCGCAGCTGCACGACCTCAAGGCGCTGAAAGCCGCGCCCAAACCCAAGCCTGAAAAGCCCGTGCAGCACAACCCGCGCTTGCCGGTTAAGTCTAAGAAGAAAAAGAAGAAAAGATCGCCGATTCAGAACCTGTTGGACGAGCTTTGGGACGAGATCGAAGACATTTTCGACTAGGATTCGGCCATTAACCGCCTGTTCACATTCTTATTACATGCTCTGGAAGAAGAGAGTTTCATACTTATCTCCACAGCAGCAGGCGCGTACGGAACACCGCGCTGTGCTTCACTGTCCCTCGTTCCGTGACTGGCGCCCGGCCTGATTGGCTCGGGCGCTTTTTTGTGCGACCAAGGCCCCATGACTGATCACATTGATGCCCTGTTGCGTGATATTTTCAACCGGACCCGCTGCGTGGCTGTGGTGGGATTTTCGCTGAATCCTGCGCGTCCTTCCCATTACGTTGCCCGGTATTTGCAAGACCTTGGCAAACGTATCGTCCCGATCAATCCGGGCCATGCGGGGAAATCCGCCCTTGGCGAGGTGATCCTTCCCGATCTGGCTGCGATCCCCCCCGAGGCCGGGGTCGATATGATCGATCTGTTTCGCCGCTCCGAACACGTGCCACCGATCGTCGATCAGGCTCTGACCCATCTGCCTGATCTGCGCACGATCTGGATGCAGCTGGGCGTGGAGCACCAAGGGGCCGCGCAATCCGCCCGCGCTGCTGGGGTGGATGTTGTGATGAACCGTTGCCCCAAGATCGAATATCCCCGTCTGTTTGGGGCGATCTCCTGAAAATTGTCCGCAATTTCGCCCTAATTGCCCGCTAAAATCTTGATTGTTTCGAGGTGGATTGGGCCGAGGCAGGGCAATGAGCAACACATACGAAGACTTCCGCGAGGCGCTGAAACAGCGTGAATCCAGTGGCAATTACAGCGTCGTCAGCGCCGCAGGCTATCTGGGCGCCTATCAGTTCGGCGAGGCTGCGTTGATTGACCTTGGCTTCGTGAACCACGACGGCAACGCCTATGACAACAACTATTCCGGCGGTTGGACCGGCAAGTGGGGCATTGATTCAACGGCCGAATTTCTGGCGTCTCCGACGGTGCAGGATGCGGCGGCGGATGCTTGGTTTGAACTGTTGTGGGGCTATGTCACAGCCTTTGGGCTGGATGACTATCTTGGGCAAACCATGGACGGCGTCTATATCACCGCCAGCGCGATCATTGCCGGGGCGCATCTGGTAGGGATCGGCGCGATGCAGGATTGGCTTGAATCAGGGGGAACCTTGAACCTGACCGATGGCAACGGCACCCCGGTTGAGGAATATCTGGCGCTGTTCACCGGCTATCCGATGCCGTTTGACACCGGCGAAAGCCCCGAGGACTTGCTGCCCAGCGACGTGCTGCAGGGGGATGACGGATCGAACACCCTGATCGGCGGGGCCGAAGATGACACGATCAACGGCGCAGGTGGCAATGATCAACTGATCGGCGGCGCGGGGGACGATACTGTCAACGGTGGTGCGGGCCGCGATCTGCTTTTGGGCGGCGCGGGCGGTGACACGCTGACGGGCGAAACCGGAAATGACATCATCATCGGCGGCGACGGGCGCGATCTGATCACCGGTGGCGCGGGCACGGACATTCTGCAAGGGCAGGGCGGCACGGATCTGTTCATCTTTGAAGATGACTGGGGCACCGATGTGATTTTGGACTTTGACGCGTCCTCGACCGGCGATGTCGTAGTGCTGAGCGACGTCAGCGCGATCACGGATTACAACGACCTGACCGCCAACCACATGTTCGAGCTGGGCGATCACGTGGTGATCAGCGATGGCGCAGGCAACCTGATCTGGTTGCTGGGCTATGAGTTAAGCGAGCTGGAAAGCGGCGACTTCGTGTTTTAAAGGGTCTCAGCCCTTGCGCGACGCCTCCTCGGAATTGCCTCTCTACTTCTCGCAACGAACTTCAACCTAAAGCAATTTGGACTGCAGTGAGTTCGCCCTTCCTTTTGGTTGAATGTTCGGTTTAGAGTGCACGCACTGCCTGTGGTTTAGATAACGTGGGTTCAGCCATGATTAGATTGTCTATATTCTCAATGATCGTGTTGGTCGGGTGCGTCGACCAAAACGAGTATTACCTGTTCAAGTCTGGAGCCACGGTCTCACGAGCAGACAGAGATGATTTCGATTGCGAACTGGCTAGCGTCAACGCGGTTCCAAGAGATGTTAGAACGGCTACTACGCCGGTCTATACTACTCCTGTTTCAACCCAATGCTACACATATGGAACCACCGTAAGCTGCAACACATATGGTGGCGTCGTATCAGGAGGCAACGTCTATCAATATGACGCAAACGCTTCGCTTAGGAGCGAATACTATGGAAGGTGTATGGCGCAACGAGGTTACGCTGTTTTCGAACTTCCACCGTGCCAAAAGGAGCAAGTTCCGACAAGCATTCTCAGCAGCTTGAACGGAAAGCTCCGCCCGCCCAAAGAGGGAGCCTGCTATGTTCCCATAACAGATTCTGTGGGTAATATTGTATACGCGGAAGAGTTGAAAATGGCGAAGTAGCTGGCGAGGAGTAAACCCCAACTAATTCCGAGCCCGGCCTCAGCCCTTGCGCGACGCCTTCTCAGCGATGCCGCTGATGCCCTGCCGGCGGGCCAGCTCGGCCAGAACATCGTCCAGCGCCACATCCCGCGCGGCCAGCATCACCAGCAGATGATACAGCACATCCGCCGCCTCATAGGTCAGGTTCTCGCGGTCATCCTTGGCGGCGGCGATGATGGCCTCAATGGCTTCTTCCCCGAACTTCTCGGCGCATTTCTCGGGGCCTTTGGCCAGCAATTTCGCCGTCCAACTGCTGTCAGCGTCCGCGCCTTTGCGCGAGGCGATCACCGTTTCCAGTTCACGTAAGATATCCATCACAACCTCACCGGGATGCCCGCGGCATGCATATGCGCTTTGGCCTCGCCAATCGTATATTCGCCAAAGTGAAAGATCGAGGCCGCCAGCACCGCACTCGCCCCGCCCTCGGTTACGCCTTCCACAAGGTGGTCCAACGTGCCCACCCCGCCCGAGGCGATCACCGGGATGTCCACCGCATCGGAAATCGCTTTGGTTAAGGCCAAGTTGAACCCCGCCTTGGTGCCATCGCGATCCATCGAGGTCAGCAAAATCTCGCCCGCGCCCTTGCTTTCGACCAGCTTGGCAAATTCGACCGCATCAATGCCGGTGGGTTTGCGCCCGCCATGGGTGAAAATCTCCCACTTGCCGGGGGATACGGTTTTCGCGTCAATCGCCACCACGATGCACTGGCTGCCAAAGTGTTCTGAGGCCTCGGCCACCACATCGGGGTTGGCCACAGCGGCTGAGTTGAACGAAACCTTATCGGCCCCCGCCAACAACAGGTTGCGCACATCTTCGACCGTGCGCACCCCGCCGCCCACCGTCAGCGGCATGAAACACTGTTCCGCCGTGCGGGTGACCATATCCATCATCGCGCCCCGGTTTTCGACCGTTGCGTGAATGTCCAGAAAGCACAGCTCATCGGCGCCCGCCGCGTCATAGGCCTTGGCGGCCTCGACCGGGTCACCGGCGTCGATCAGGTCAACGAAGTTCACGCCTTTGACCACACGGCCATCGGCAACGTCCAGACAGGGGATGATGCGCGTTTTTAACATGCGATTTGTTTAGGCGCGCACTGGGCAAAGGGCAAGGCCGCACTATCTGACAGCGCATGACACGGTTTACACTTCTTTCCATCGGCGTGGTGCTGGGGCTGGGCTGGATGGTCCTGATGCTGGTTTATTTCAGCTTCCTGCCCGGCTGGCGCAGCCTTGGGTTCTTGATGACCGTCGGGCAGGTCGAACGCGGATTGGCCAGCTGGAGCCCCGCCGACATCGCCTATCACCTGCGCGGCACCTGGACGATCGACCTGATCTTCCCGACGCTTTACGGCGTGGTGCTAAGCTTCGTTGTGCACCGCTACTGGCAGGGCGGACGTCGCGCATTGCTGCTGGCGCTGGTCTGGCTGTCGGTCGTGGCGGATTACACTGACAACTATTTTGCCCTGCAATTGCTGGCAGGAGGGGAAGGCATCTGGCCCCTGATCATAGCCAACTGGATCAAATTCATTGCCATCACCTGGCCAATGGATGTCGGGCTGATCAAGTGGTTTGAGGAGGTCCGACTACGTCGCAAACAAGCGGTGTAGGTTAGTCGGTCTCGTCTTGGCGTGCGCGATAGCTTTTTCGCGTAGCCCACTCGGCGCAAATCAGACCGAAAAGTGGAAGCCATCCAACAATTCCCAGCACCATGGCTACGAAAATCCAAAATGCTGCAGATGTTCCGAAATCATCCGGGATGCGCTCGCATGTAGTTCGAAAATACTGGTTAACGCCTGTGCATTTACCCAAGTGATAAATCGCGAAGCTTAGTATTCCAGGAAGAAAAACGACCAGGAGCCAAATGGCTGCAGCGCCAGCGCTACGATTGCGCATCCAAAGCAACCGACGCCCGTTCGGGCTATAGCGGTCCGGTGTAAACAGCGCGTGGATCGCAAAGATGCTCGGCGGCCCCAACGTAACGAGATAGATGAGAATTATGATCAAACTGGTTCTGCGCTCCCGCCTTGTCAGGTAGATTAGCAGACACCTCGCCTATTCACAGGTCAGGAAAACCAGAGCAGGGCAGGCGATTTTCACCCCTTCATAACCGCCAAAGCCTCTTGCAGGTCAATCGCCCCGTCATAAAGCGCGCGGCCTGAAATAGCGCCGTTCAGCGGTGCGCCGCAGGCTTTGAGGGCGCGCAGGTCGTCCAGCGACGACACCCCGCCCGAGGCAATGACCGGGATCGACACGGCGTTGGCCAGTGCCGCTGTGGCCTCGACGTTCGGGCCCTGCATGGCGCCGTCGCGGTTGATGTCGGTATAGATGATGGCCGATACGCCTGCGTCCTCGAACGACTTGGCCAGATCGGTGACCATCACGTTGGTTTCTTCGGCCCAGCCTTTGGTGGCCACCTTGCCGTCGCGCGCATCAATCCCCACGGCGACATGGCCCGGAAACGCACGTGCAGCCTCGCGCACCAGATCGGGGTTTTCCACCGCAACGGTGCCCAGAATGACCCGTTGCAAACCCTTGTCCAGCCAGCGTTCAATCGTGGCCATATCGCGGATACCGCCACCCAGCTGTGCGGGGACTTTGGTCTGTTTCAGGATTTCCTCAACCGGGGCGGCATTGACCGGCTCACCCGCAAAGGCGCCGTTCAGATCGACCAGGTGCAGCCATTCACAGCCCGCGTTCACAAACTCCAACGCCTGCGCGGCAGGGTTGTCGTTGAACACGGTGGATTGGTCCATTTCCCCTTTTACAAGGCGCACGGCCTGTCCGTCTTTCAGATCAATGGCGGGGTAAAGGATCATGGCGGCCTCCGAGGTTTTGTTGGGCGCTCTGTGACACGCACGCGCCCGGAATGCAACGTATCGCCGACCCAACGTCAGACTTGCCCGGTATAGGGCGCATGTTTCACACTGACCCCAGTTTTGGGAGGAACGATCATGAAACGATTTGCAGCAGTCGCCGCGCTGGGCGCGCTTCTGGCCGGACCCGCGATGGCCGACCCGGTGCATGGAATCTGGAAGACCGAGGTCGACGACGGCAGCTATGCCTATATCACCTTTTCCAATTGTGGTGCCGAACTGTGCGGGGTGATCAGCCGCACGTTTAACGGGGATGGGGAATACAAAAGCCCCAATATCGGCAAGCAACTTGTCTGGGGGATGAGCAACGACGGCCCCGGCAAATACGCCGGCGGGACCATCTGGCAGCCGTCGACCGGCAAGAAATTCCGCTCGAAGATGACGCTGAACGGGAATGTACTGAAAGTCGCGGGCTGCGTCGGCCCGATCTGCAAAAAACAAACCTGGTCGCGGGTGAAATAAGGGGAAGGGCGGGTTTCCCCGCCCCTCTGCCTAAACCGCGTCGGTATATTCGCCGCGCGCCGGATAGTTGTTCTTGATCGCGAAATCCACCGCGCCGATCAGCTCGGAGAAATGCGGGCGCACAAAGGGCATGGTCTGAACCGAGCCGTAAAACAACGTCTGTTCCGGTGTGACCATGAACAGGCCCGGTTCTGAAAACAATGCGGGCTCCTCGATCCCGATCGACGTTTTCCCGCGCGAGGTAGAGATGTACAGCCCCCAGTCACGGGCTGTCTGCAACGGCAAATCATAGGCAAAACGCAGGTTCTGGGCCTCGATCTTGTCGGCCATCGCCTGCGCGCGTTCCTGTCCGTCTGAACTGATTGCGATGGTGTTTATGCCACGTTCGGCAAACTCAGGCGTCAGGCGTTCCAGCTCTTTCAGATAAGTGGCGCAGATTGGGCAGTGGTAGCCGCGATAAAAGCACAGCACGGTCCCGCGGGTGCTGTTTTCCTGACTAAGTGAAAACCTGTCGCCAGACAGCGTTGGCAGTGAAAGATCAGGTGTCTTTTGGCGGGGGATCAGCATGGGATGTCCTTTTTCCTTGGGGCTTAAGGGGGATATATGCGGCTTTATGGATAGAATTATCCGAAATAAATGATAGAAACCCCGATATGAGCGATGCAGACCGCCTGACCACCCTGATTCAGCGCTTTCAGCTGAATGTACGACCCGCCGGGGCGGGGGACGCGGATATCGCCGTCGTTGCTGCGGATGATCAGCCCTGCCGCATCCTCTTTTCGCCCGGTGGTGGGGTTGAAGGCGCAGGGGCACAGGTGGTGTTTGCCGCAAAGGTCGATTGGGCCAGCGACATGAACCCGCTGGTGCAATCGCTTCCGCGCCTGACCAGCTATGATCTGGCCGATGACCCGGATGCGCAGGCCTTAGTGGCGGTCTTGCGCAACGAGGTGGCTGCGGATCGCTGTGGTGCGGGGTCGGTTCTGAACCGGCTATGCGAGGTGCTCTTGGTGCGTCTGTTGCGCCATTTGATGCAAAGCGGCGTGGCGGAAACCGGGCTGCTGGCCGGTCTCGCCGATCCGCGTCTCAGCCGGGCCATCGTCGCCATGCACGATCGCCCCCAGCATGATTGGGACGCGTGCGCCTTGGCGCAGGAGGCCGGGTTGTCACTCAGCCGCTTTACCGAGTTGTTCAGCGCCACGGTGGGCGAAAGCCCGATGGCCTATCTGCGGCGCTGGCGCTTGATCCTGGCACGGCAGGATCTGGCGCGTGGTGTGCGGATTGGCACGGTTGCGCGGCGCTATGGATATAGCTCGCCCGAGGGGTTCTCGCGCGCGTTTCGGCGCCAGTTCAACGAGGCGCCGATACAGCTGCGCTTTGCCTGATCAGGGCGCCCAGGCCAGGAAGTTGGCAATCAGCTGCAGGCCCATGGCCTGACTTTTCTCGGGGTGAAACTGCGTGCCCACAACGTTGTCCTTGCCGACTATTGCCGTGATATCGCCGCCGTAATCACAATGGGCCAACCGCTGGGCCGGATCATCGACGCGGAAATGATACGAATGCACGAAATAGGCGTGTTCGCCGGTTTCCAGCCCGTCAAACACCGGGTGCGGGTTGTCGATCACCAGATCGTTCCACCCCATATGCGGCACTTTCAACGTCTCATCCGACGGCGTGATCCGCTCGACGGTGCCGCCGACCCAGTCGAACCCGGGCGTATCTTCATATTCCAACCCGCGCGTGGCCAGCATCTGCATGCCGATGCAAATCCCCATGAAGGGGCGGCCACCGTGGGTCACCACCTCCTCAATCGCTTCAAACAGGCCGGAATGATCGAACAGCGCCTTGCGGCAGGCCGGGAAGGCCCCGTCGCCGGGCAGTACGACACGGTCGGCCTTGCGCACGACGTCGGGGTCCGACGTGACGATCACCTCGCCCGCGCCGGTCTCGCGCGCCATGCGCTGGAATGCTTTCTCAGCCGAGTGCAGGTTGCCCGACTCGTAATCCACCAAAGCTGTCAGCATCGTCAGAGCGCACCCTTCGTCGACGGGATCGCATCTGCCTTACGCGGGTCGGTTTCCACCGCTTCGCGCAACGCGCGGGCAACGGCTTTGAACGCAGCCTCCACGATGTGGTGGCTGTTGATGCCGTGCAGCATGTCCACATGCAGCGTGATGCCGCCGTGGGTGCTGAAGGCCTGAAAGAACTCGCGCACCAGCTCGCAATCGAACGTGCCGATCTTTTGCGTGGGCAGCTCCATGTTCCACACCAGATAGGGCCGCGCCGACAGGTCCAGCGCCGCGCGCACCTGCGCGTCATCCATCGGCAACAGGCAGGCGCCATAGCGGCGGATGCCCTTCTTGTCGCCCAACGCCTGCACCAAAGCCTGCCCCAGCGCGATGCCGGTGTCCTCAACCGTGTGGTGATCGTCGATGTGGTAATCACCCTTGGCGCGGATGGTGAAATCAATCAACGAGTGACGCGACAGCTGATCCAGCATGTGGTCAAAAAAGCCCACACCGGTTTGGTTGTCATACTGGCCGGTCCCGTCGAGATTGATCTCAACGCTGATCGCGGTCTCGGCCGTTTCACGCGTGATTGTTGCGGTCCGCATCGGGCGTACTCCTTGGTTTCAACGGCTTATACGCCGCGGCCGTCGCAAGGCAAAGAGGGCGCGCGCGAAAATCTGCGTCACTGTTGCGAAGGCGTTCCTGACGCAGGCTGGGCATTGGGTAGAGCGAACCAGAGCGACGACGGCAGTTAGGCTGAGGTCACTCAGGTCTAGGCCGAAAGGCGTCAAACTCTAGATAGTACTTTGCGTCTTTCACAAGTGTCTCTCGCGATGGGGAGTGCTCGTAATGTTTAGCGAAATTCTTGATGCTCTGCAGGGTATAGAGATCGACATCCCACGTATAGTTTCGGCCTTTGAACTCCAGGTACTCATCATCAACCTCGCTGTAGGTGTCCGTTTCGAGTACAAGCACATCGTCAGAAATGGTTCCATCGTCATTGACCGTAAAGGCTAAAAGGAAGTCCCCATCATAGGTCTCTACGGATGCCATCAAATCCGCGAGGGTCATTTCGGTAAAAGAGATCACCGTCGGGTCTGAAATTCGCATTGCTTTCGCTCCCTCTATCAGCCCTCAATCCGCTGCAGTCGCCACATCCCGCGTGAGAAATCGATGTCAGGATCATCGCTATAGATGTGGCCAACTTTAGATATGCGCCAGGTTCCAACCGTGTCTTCAAAGCCGATAGTTTGCCCGTGGCGGATTTCAGGGTTCTGGAAAAGCAAGTATTTCGCAAACTCGTTATAGACGACAGACGCGGTTTCGAACTCGGTTGTTTCAATCGATATGTCGGGATGGCCGAGAAAGGTCATTCCGATCGTTTCAAACAAATCGCCGTCACGAACGAATGCCCAAACGAACTGATGATACAGGAGTTCGGGAAAGAGATCCTGGGCGGTTTGTACACCGTTGCGCCACTGATCAGGGCCGGATGCGCGCCTGGAACCTTCGACCCGAACGGCGATTCCGCCGCAGTCGAGTGCAGCAAGCGCGACCTCGGAAATGGCAAGCGCCTCTGCAGTTCCGTCTTGGCTGGAGTAGAGGCTCAAGTAGCTGGAATGTTGCCCGATCTTGGCCAGCCGTTGTTCTGATATTGGTGCGCCCGCAGACCCCATTCGAAAGGCCTCTTCCATGCCTTCTGCGGCAGGCCATATTTGGTAACCACATAGATAGTCGGTTTCGCAGTCAGAGATTCTGCCTCCAGCGGCTATGAAACGACCATGTGTGCCGGCTGCCAGCGCGTCCATGAAGTGGTCATTGTCCCGCCAGGTGCCGGGAATACACAGGATAGTTTTACTCTTCATGGGAACACGTTTCCAACAAGGTCTGTCGGCCAAGCGGCATGGGGCAATCACTGTTTGTTTCTATATGCAAACAGTCGAATTGTGAAACTTCTGAAGTGAAAGAATGGAGCGGGCGATGAGATTCGAACTCACGACATTTACCTTGGCAAGGTAACGCTCTACCCCTGAGCTACGCCCGCGTCCTTTGGGTAGGGGGTGTCTAACGCTCCGTGTCGACGGGTGCAAGGGGGCAGCGGAAAATATCGTAAAAACGGTAAAACCCGGGCAACGCCTAAGGGCAGGGTTGCTTTTGCGCAGACAGTGTCGGCATTGCGGGGCTTTGCTGGCGGCTGGTCTGATGCAGCTTTCGCCCGTCTCTGCAGGGGCAAAATCTCTGCTGTAGGGGACCGCCAGACCACCCGGGACGGGTGCTAGGATGATGCCGCGCCCAGAACGGTGCGCCGCCGCGCCCTAAACGCGCCGGGGAAGAACACCACAAATCCAAACAAGGCCTGGATAAAGGCAGAGAGAATGATCTTAGCTATCGCTAGGCCTTGGTCTGCTCGTCCTGCGTGACCCTGAAAAAGATCGTATAAAGCGCAGGAACGATGATCAGCGTGAGGATGGTCGCAAAGCTGAGACCGCAGATGATCACAACAGCAAGCGACTTGAAAAACGGGTCCCATAGCAGTGGAACCACCCCCAGAACCGTAGTCAGCACCCCCAAAGAAACAGGGCGCACGCGACTAACTGCGGCGTCCACCACGGCCGCCATACGGGCTTTGCCATCGGCGATCTGTGTGTCGGTTTCATCAATCAGCACGATGGCGTTCTTGATCAACATGCCAGTCAACGACAGGATGCCAAGGATGGCCATGAATTCCAGCGGCGTTTGCGAGCCCGCCAACCCATAGATCACCCCAATCAGAGCAAGCGGAACAGTCAGCCAGATGATGATGGTCTGACGCCATGCATTGAACAGGAACAGCACCACAAGGAACATCGCGCCAAAGCCCAGAGGCATGATCGACGCAAGGCCTGCGTTGGCCTCTTGCGAATTGCCGTATTCGCCCTTCCATTGCAGGGAATAGCCCGGTGGCAGGTCTATGGCCTCGACGGGGCCGCGCACAGCGTCGAACAGATCGCCCGACAGCAGACCGGGCGCGTTGTCCGCCTGCGCGGTAATGGCGAGTTGCCGGTCGATGCGGCGCAGATTGCCCGCTTCAAAGACAATGTCGAACCGGTCCACGACTTGAGTGATCGGAATATAGCCGCCAATCGCCTGAGCATAGACCTGAATATTCCGCAGTTCACCAATGTCATTGCGTGCCTCCTCTACGGGGCGCATCACGATGTTGCGCAATTCATCGCGCTCGCGATAGACCCCCAAGTTGGTCCCGGTCAGGTGGCTGTAGATCGCGTTAGAAATCTCGCCCTGCGTCAGGCCAAGGCGGCGCGCGTTTTCGGTGTTGATCACCGGGCGCACGACCTGCAGTTGTTCCCGCCAGTCATCCTTTACCGCAACCGCCCCCGCCGCGGATAGGATGGTCTTGGCTTGCCCGGCCAGATCACGCAGCACAGCCGGATCAGAGCCGAAAAAGCGCGCCTCGACTTTCGATCCACCGCTGGGACCCAGCACAAACTTCCAAACCTTGGCGTTCGACTCTGGATAGGTCTCGTCGATATGGGTTTGCAGCTCGGCGCGCAGACCGTCGATGACAGTGTAATCTTCGACATCCACAAGGATCTGACCATAAGCGGAATTGCCGTTTTCGGATTCGTAAATCAGCATGAACCGCAGGTGCCCGCCGCCGATCACGGTATTGGTCCCCGTGACACCGTCGAGCCCACGCGCATAGTCCGCGATTTCCCGCAGGTCGCGCTCAGTGCGGGTAATATCCGCGCCTTGCGGCAGGAAGTAGTCGATGACGAACTGATCGCGTGTCGAGGATGGAAAGAACCCGGGCGGCACGGCGCTGAACAGAACGATCGCTGACGCAAACAGGGCCATGGCGCCGCCCACCGTCAGCCACCGCATGCGGATGGCCCCCGCAAGGAGCCGCCTGTAACCCGCGAGCATCGCGTTTTCCTTTGGCTGGGCTTGCGCATTGCCTTTCTTCAACAGCAGCGTGCAGAAATACGGCGTAAGCCATATCGCAATAAGCCACGAGAACAGCAGCGCGATGCCAATGGTCCAAAACAGGCTACCGGCATATTCGCCGGTATTGTCCGGCGAAAAACCGATGGGCGAAAAGGCAAGGATGCCCACAAGTGTGCCGCCCAGCAGCGGCCATGTTGTTTGTTTTACAACCGCGCGGGAGGCCTCTGCGGCATCTTCGCCCCGCTGCACACGCACGATCGTGCCTTCGACCACCACAATGGCATTGTCGACAAGCATGCCCAGGGCAATGATCAACGCCCCTAACGAGATCCGCTGCATATCAAGACCGTAAAGATACATCCCGAACAGGGTGCCGGCCACAGTCACAAGCAGGATGCCCCCCATCAGAATGCCGGATCGCAAGCCCATAAAAATCAAGAGCGTGCCGACAACGATGGCAAGCGCCATCACCACATTCACCACGAAGTCGTTGACCGAGGCCTCGACGCTTGCGCCTTGATCGGAAATCGGCAAGACGTTGATGCCAATGGGGCGCTCGTTTTCCAGCGCGTCGATCCGGTCCTGAACCGCCTTACCCATTGTCACAACGTTGCCCCCCAGCGTGTTGGAAATACCCAAGCCAATCGCGGGTTCCCCGTTGCGGAAAAGAAGCGAGGATGGCGGCTCTTTCAGCCCCCGCGACACGGTTGCGATATCCCTTAGCCTGAATGATGTTCCCGTCTGAGGGTTCGTGATCAAAAGGCTTTCTATCGCCTCAATCGAGCCCACAGCGCCTTCGGGCCGCACCGACAATCGTGACAGGCCCGCGACGATGGAACCGGCAGGCGTGACAAGGTTCTGACCTTCAAGCAATTGCTGAATCTGGGCCGGTGCCAGCCCAAGTTCGGTCAGACGCGAGGGCGCGTATTCGACATAGATGACCTCCTCCTGCACGCCGCTAAGAACGACTTTTGAGACGCCATCAACCGTGACCAGTTCACGCTGCAAATCCTTGGCGTATTCATACAGATCCGAAATCGTGAAGCCGTCGCCGGTGATGGCATAATACTGCGCATAGACGTCTCCGAAATCATCATAGACCTGACTGGCCAGTGCGTTCGGGGGCAGGCTCGACTGCGCGTCCGAAATCTTGGCCCGCATCTTTGAAAAGATCGCATCCAATTCCGGATAGTCCGGCGTTGCCGCGATCGTGAAATCGACGGTCACGGTGCTAAGGCTCGGTGCCGAGACCGAACGCACCTCATCTACACCCGCCAATTGCTGCAAAGCGTTCTCGATCACCTCGGTTACCTCTTCGGCGACCTGTTCGGCCGAGGCACCGGGATAGGGGGTGACAATCTGAGCCTGCCGGATCATGAATTCCGGGTCTTCGAAACGCGGCAATGCAGTATAGGCGAAATACCCCGCCCAGAGGATCAAAACCGTCGCAACAGCAGAAATCAGCCTCTTCTCAAGGGCAAACCGAGCAAGATCCATCTGTTCAGTTCCCAACCTGCGTGATCGGGCGAATGGTCATGCCCTCAATGATCTCGCTGACGCCTGCCGAGACGATGACGTCGCCCTCCTCTAACCCCTGTGTCACCACCACGTGCGATCCGCTGGCCGCGCCCAAACTGACGTCTCTTTGCGCCACCACGCCGGATGCATCAACCAGCCAAACGAAAGGGGCACCATCGGGGGCCGCCGCAATGGCCGACAGCGGCGCGTGCACCTCTGCCGCGTTGCCATCCGTAGATGCGATCACCCGTGCCACCATCCCGGGCAGGATCACCGCGCCTTCGGGAACCTCGACAGCGACACGGCCGCGATATGTCTGACTGGCGCTGTCTGCCTGCACTGAAAACTCTACGATTTCCGCCTCGAACTCCTGCCCCGGCAGGGCATCAAAAGCAGCCGTGTTGGTGATGTTCCCCGGACCATTGCGCGAAAGGGCGATGACATCAGGGCTTGGGATGTCGAACGCCAGATGCACGACATCCAGACTCTGCAGCAAAACGATAGTTTGACCTGCTTGCACATTCGAAAAATTCTCAATGTCCCGCCGGGCGATGATGCCATCAAAGGGCGCCACAAGCGTGGCATCCGACAGGCTGTCGCGCGCCACTTTGATTTGCGCGTCGATGCCGCGAATGGCGGCCTCCGAGGCGGCAATATCCTCGGGTCGGCCGCCCACCTGGCCGATCCGAAGTTGCTCCATCTGCGCCCGCAGGTTGGCTTCGGCAACGCGAAATTCGGCCTGAGCCCCTTCGACTTGCGCCTGAGTCGCGACACCGCGTTCCAGCAACTGCTCTGCGCGTGTCAGGGCCTCTCGTTTCTGATCGACCTGCGCTTGGGCCGATTCCACAGCTGCTTCAAGCGACACGATTTCTTCTGCGCGCGCGCCGGCTCTCAATGCATCAAGCTGTGCAACCGCCTGATCCCTTTGGCTTTGCAGCTGCGCTATCTGGTTCTCGAAATTACGCGTATCGATCTGCGCGATCACATCCCCGCGCGCAACTTCGGACGCGGCGCGGACGGGCAGATCGACCACCTGGCCCGATACTTTGAACGACAGCTCGATCTCCCGAGAGGGCAGAACGCTGGCAGGATAGGAGCGAGAGACCGTAGCGGAAGACGCGGTCACTTTTGCAACTTTGGCCGGGCGGGGAGCCGCGTCCTGTGCCAACAGAGGTCCGCAAAAAGCCAAGGTAATCGCGCCAAATGCACTCACAACTCCGGATCGCAGCATGGAAATTCTCCTGTTCGCCCAACCTGTCTCTGTTTAAGAATAGCGCAAAGTCCAAAACGACGGAACAAATGATGAGCGACGTGCAACAGATTGTCCTTGGAACCGGCTTGCTCACGCTCTGCGCGGTTATCCACGTTGCTGTCGTTGCCTTTAGTGTTCCCCTGTTCGGGCGCCTCGCCGCTCGGCTGCCCGCAAATCGATGGCCTCGATTTCGGATAGTAGCCTTGCTCGCGCTTGCGGTGCTTGTGTTGGTGTTTGCGCACACAGTTCAGGTCTGGATCTGGGCGGTGAGCATTCTTGTCATTGCTGCGCTGCCCGATCTTTCAACAAGTTTTTACTTCGCGACTGTGACCTACACGACGCTTGGTTACGGGGACATTGTCCTTGGGCCAGAGGCGCGCATTGTCGCGACGTTTTGCGCGATCACTGGGCTCCTGACCTTCGGTATCAGCACGGCGTTTCTGATCGGTGTCCTGACCAGAATTTTGCCTGATGTTTTCAAAAGCGACCGCAATGTCTGAAAGTGGACTGTCGAATGTGGTTGGGCTTGCGGCGTTGGTTGGTTCGCTGTTCCCACATCGCGCGTGTTGCACTTTCTTCCCGCCTGCCGCAGCGCCCGCATCGAGTTTCGGCGCGTCGGCGATGGGCCCAAAGCCGCCGTTTACCGCGTTTGTCGTGCGCCATCGCAGTGACAAGCAATCGCCACGCTTATTCAGCCAAATAATCGGCTTGATCGCTCCGGATAAGATTTCTGAGGTAGAGAAATTGGAGCGGGCGATGAGATTCGAACTCACGACATTTACCTTGGCAAGGTAACGCTCTACCCCTGAGCTACGCCCGCGTCCTTGGGTGAGCGGTGATTTACGCAAAGCGGCCCAAGGCTGCAAGAGGAAAAAACCGGCTTTTCGCATTTTTTCCCCGGTCGGCGGCCGGCGCGTCATTCTGCGGCCAGATCGGGCAGGGCAGGGGCGGGCATTGTGTCGGCCAGCCCCGAAGCGCGCACCACCGTGTTGCGCCCCTTGGCCTTGGCCTCATAAAGCGCATTGTCTGCCGCGCGCATCAGATCTTGTGGCATCGTCCCATGCGCCGGATATTGCGCCAGCCCAATTGAGACGGTGATCCGCGGCAGCGCTTTGCCGCCATAGCTGACGCTGATCAGCTCAATGTTCTCGCGCAGCGCCTCGGCCCGTTTGTTCAGCGCGTCGGCGTCCAGATCGGGCAGCAATATCATGAACTCTTCGCCACCCGGACGACAGGCGATTTCATCCCCGTCGCAAGCCTGCTGCAACACCGACCCCACCGCGCGCAGCACCATATCGCCCGCGTCATGGCCGTGGTTGTCATTGAACTTCTTGAAGTGGTCAACATCGATGGAAATGACCGACGGCATCCCGGTGCCCCGTTTCGCGGCCTCGATGAATTTGCGCAGGGTTTCGGTCATGTGACGGCGGTTATATAGCCCGGTCAGCGGATCGCGCACCGATTGATCATGCAACTGATCACGCATCCGCACATTGGCGATCGCAAGCGACACCTGCTCGGCGCACATCTGGGCCAGTTTCCGGCTGGCGTGGAACTCGTCAATGTCTGCTCCCTCCAGCGCTTTCAGATGCATCAGCCCGACGGTTTCACCATGGGCCAGAATCGGAAAGCAAAAATAAGGCGAGTCATCATGGGGTTCGGCATGGGCGCAGACGAAATCAACCTCGCTGTCGCCGAAACTATAGGTCCGCCCGCGCCGCAGGCCCCAACATTCATCCGGACGGATGTGATCTTTCAGCTTACCGCCATTCCAACTGCCCGAGCCGTCCAGCACATCGCGAGAGTTGGAATAGACATACACCGTGCCTTCGCTTTCAGGCAGCATATGCGCCATGAACTGCGCGACCATGTCGAACAGTTCCTGCATGGAGCGGCTCGATTGCAGCCATTCATTCAGCTCCCCCAGCAGCTTGACCTCGCGGGCCAGCTGCATCTGGTTTTCCATCAGTTCCTGTTCTTTTTGTGCCCGCACCTTCAGAACGTGTACCTGTTTTCGGTTGGCTATGGTGATCACCGCCAGCACAGACAGCATCACCATCAACCCAAGGCCTGACAGCACCATCAGCGCCGTGCGCAGTCGCCCGATAAAAGTGTTTCGCAGATCAGTGATGTCGGTGAAAAACTCAATCACGCCAAGGGTCTGTCCCTTGTCGACCACCGGAAGCGCGATCCCGGCAACCTCGTGACGGGTGCCGGCGCTGGTCAGCCCATGGGTGGCGATGCTGTCGCTGCCGGTTTCGCCGGTTGCCGCAAAATGCCGGTAATGCGCGTCGCCAAGTTGCAGCACCCGCTGGGCGATCACCGGATCCAGCTGCAAGCCGCTTTCCCCGGTATGCGATGACCAGAACACCGCCCCGGTCCTGTCGTACAGCCGAAAGCGCAAAATGTCGGACGAGATGGTGATATGTTCCAGATAGTCGCGATCTGCGCTGGACATCAGGCTGTTTGAGAACACCTGCGCGCCACCATCCAGATGCTCCAGCAAGCGTTCTTCCCAAACCAGCGCCTGAGCACGAATGTCGTGCTCCAGCATTTTGTCAATCACCGGCACCGGGACGGTCCGCACGACCAAAAAGCTGACCCCTATAAGGCCGACCAACAAGACGAGAGGCGCAATCTTGCGAGAGAGAAGGCGGACCATAACCAGGGGCTTTCGCGCTGAGGAAACACAGAGGTGCGCCTTTGTCCCGCGTCTGGCTTTCGCAAAAGTTAAGATAGCCCTGCACGTTCGTTCGAATTTTAGACAACCGCGACGAGCGACCGCCTAAATCAGCCCGTGTGCAATGTTCGCCAGCGCCAGAGACGCGATCATGCCAACCGTCAGGTACATGCCCCAGCGGCGTGCCGGAATGATCTGAGGCGTCGCGCCGAAACCCCAGGCATGCAGCGCCCGCCCCGCCAACAGCATCGCGCCAAACAGATGCAACCAAACCATTGGCATGCCTTGCAATTCCGCCAGCGCCAACAGGATCAGCCCAATCGGGGCGTACTCGGCGCAGTTGGCCTGAACGCGCATGCGTTTCAACATGACCTCATTGCCGCCATCCCCGACCGAGGTTTTTGTGGAACGGCGCGCGCCAACGACACGAAAACTAAGAACCAGAAACAGCAAGGTAATAAGCCCTGCGTAAATTGGGGTAACGCTGATCATAATATTCTCCTGCTCACTGCGCGACAGGATAACGCCGACCCGGGGAATTGCCAGCGCGCCGTGGTCTTAGGGCCGCCAGCCCGCGGGCGCAGGGGTCTCGGACAGATATTCCCGATATCCGGCCGCCTGTTCGGGGGGCAGCCGGTCCAGCACCACCCGCGTGGTGTAATGCCCAAACATCCGCCCATCCGCCCCGGGCAGAGACCAATCCCTGATCTGCGCCTGGGTAAAGCTTACCTGATCGCCAAATTGCAGATCGCCCAGCATGTTGGGGTCATTGGCCAGGCGGCCGGTGAAGGTTTCGCCATTGCGCTCGATGTCCGACACCCAGATGATTTCGACCGCAACATCATAAAGCTGACGCGCGGCAGCGGTGGTGTGCAGAGCCACTTTCATCTCGGCGTCCGGGTGCAGCCAAGCCCCGTTTCCACGGGTATGATCCAAAAAGCTGGCAAGCGTTTCCCGCGCGGCGGACATGGCCGCTGTCATCAGCGGATCATCAGAGTCAAACTGCACCGTTTCATCTCCCGCAACCGAAATATGCGGGAGCGCCCAGACCAGCAAGGTCGCAAGAAACAGGCGCATTCAGGCTCCAAACAAAAGGCCACGCCGAAACCGGCGTGGCCTGATGTTAGAGCGTTTTGTGCCGCTACTCCAGTTCGATGAGGAGGTCTTTTGCGTCGATTTGGGCGCCTGGTGTGATGTGGATGGCTTTGACGGT
>NZ_AQQY01000014.1 GCF_000671395.1 Actibacterium atlanticum
GGTTCTCAAACCGCATGGCTGACACCGCCGTCGCAATGGGAGGGCTGATTTAATGGATATCACCCCGATTATGGATATGGACGTCAAAGGTAAGCGCCTGCTGGTGCGGGCCGATCTGAACGTCCCTGTACAAGACGGTTTCATCACCGATGACACCCGTATCAAGCGCTTCGCCGAAGGCATGCGCCCGCTGCTGGAACGCGGGGCCCGTTTGGTTATTCTTACCCATATGGGCCGCCCGAATGGCAATCTGGATTCCTCGCTTTCGGTCGACAAACTGCGCCCGGCACTGGCCAAGCACCTTGGGGTACCGGTGACCTTTTCGGATATCTCTGCGGGTCCGGCGGCAGAAATCAACGTCAGCCGGATTGGCGATGGCGAAGTGATCCTGTGCGAAAACGTGCGCTATAACCCGGGCGAGGAACAAAACGACCCCGAACTGGCGGCGCAGTTCGCGCGGCTGGGCGACATCTATGTCAACGACGCGTTTTCCTGTGCACACCGCGCCCATGCGTCAACAGCGGCCATCACCAATTTCCTGCCCTCTGCCGCGGGCCCCTTGTTGCTGGCCGAGCTCAAGGCCCTGTCCACCGCGCTTGAAACGCCGCAAAGCCCGGCCGTCGCGATTGTCGGTGGCGCGAAAGTGTCGACCAAAATCGCGGTGCTGAAACATCTGGTGCAAAAACTGGATGCCATCATTGTTGGCGGCGGCATGGCAAACACGTTTCTGTTTGCCAGAGGGGCGCCCATGGGCCGATCCCTGCACGAGGCAAACATGACCGAAACCGTGGCCGAGATTTACGCTTTGGCGCGGGCCTCGGGTTGCGAAATTCTGCTGCCCGAAGATGTGGTTGTCGCCAAGGAATTCCGCGAAGGCGCCCGCAAGAAAATCGTACCGTGGGACAAATGCCCCGACGATTCCATGATCCTGGATGCGGGCACAGTTGCTTTGCGTAATTTCCAGGGCGTGCTGGCCAGCGCACAGACCATTTTGTGGAATGGCCCGCTTGGCGCTTTTGAAATCCCGCCTTTCGACCATTCCACCATGGCGCTGTCCGAAACCGCAGCCGAGCTGACCCGCGCCGGGCTTGCCGTGTCTGTGGCTGGCGGCGGTGACACCGTCGCCGCGCTGAATACTGCCGGTGTCGCGGATGAATTCACCTATGTCTCGACCGCCGGTGGCGCCTTCCTGGAATGGCTCGAAGGCAAAACCCTGCCCGGCATCGCCGCGCTGATGAACGCTCAAAAAGCTGCCTGAGGGAGGAACATCATGGCACTTATTACCCTTCGACAACTGCTGGATCACGCGGCCGAATATGGCTATGGCGTGCCCGCCTTCAACATCAACAACATGGAACAGGGTCTGGCGATCATGGAGGCCGCAAAGGCGGTGGATGCGCCGGTGATCCTGCAGGCCTCGCGCGGGGCACGCTCCTATGCCGGGGACATCATGCTGCGCCACATGGTGCAGGCCCTGTCGGAAATGTACCCGAATATTCCGGTCTGCATGCACCAAGACCACGGCAACAACGAAGCCACCTGCATGACTGCCATCCGCCACGGCTTTACCAGCGTGATGATGGATGGCTCGCTTGAGGCCGATATGAAAACCCCGTCCAGTTATGAATACAACGTCGATATCACCGCCCGCGTCGCCGAAATGGCGCATTGGGTTGGGGCCTCGGTCGAAGGCGAGCTGGGCGTGCTTGGCAGCCTCGAAACCGGCGAAGCAGGCGAAGAAGACGGCTCGGGCGCGGTGGGTAAACTGACCACCGACCAGCTGCTGACCGACCCGGATCAGGCGGTGGATTTCGTCACCCGCACCAAATGCGACGCATTGGCCATTGCCTGCGGCACCTCGCATGGGGCGTATAAGTTTACCCGCAAACCCACCGGCGACATCCTGTCGATGGAAACCATCCGCGCGATCAACGAAAAGCTGCCCGGCATTCACCTTGTGATGCACGGCTCCAGCTCGGTCCCGCAGGAATTGCAGGACCTGATCAATGCCAGCGGCGGAGACATGCCGCAAACCTATGGCGTGCCGGTTGAAGAGATCGAACGCGGCATCAAGATGGGCGTGCGCAAGGTTAACATCGACACCGATTGCCGCATGGCGATGACCGGCCAGTTCCGTAAAGTGGCACAGGGGGACCCTTCTCAGTTTGACCCGCGCAAATTCCTGATCCCGGCGATGAAGGAAATGGAAGACCTGTGCCGTGACCGGTTTGAACGCTTTGGCACCGCGGGCAATGCCGCAAAGATCAAAGTGATTGATCTGGATGACATGGCCGCACGTTATGCCAGCGGCGCGTTGGACCCCAAGACCGCGACTGCGCAAGCTGCCTGATGCGCGACTGCGGGCCTGCGGCACCACCTCTTTCCCTGTCAACCAGACGGTGGTGCCGCCCCTGCCCCTTTATCCGAGATTTCACGGATGCGCCTGCGCCAAGGGCCAGCTATATTGGCGCAAAGCGTAAACCAAGCCGGGGCAACCCCCCGCATGAAGGAGAAATGAACCATGGGCTTTGACCGTTCCATCAAGATCGCACCGTCGATCCTGTCGGCCGACTTTGCCAATTTCGGACAAGAAATTCAGGCCATCGAAGCCCAGGGCGCCGACTGGGTGCATGTGGACGTGATGGATGGCCACTTTGTGCCCAACCTCACCTTTGGCCCGCCCGCCGTCAAAGCGTTCCGTCCGCATGTGAAAACCTTCATGGATGTGCACCTGATGATCGCGCCCGTGGACCCTTATATTCAGGCCTATGCCGATGCGGGGGCCGATATGATCGTGGCCCACTGGGAAGCCGGCCCGCACCCGCACCGCACGTTGCAGGCGATTAAGGCCACCGGGACCAAGGCGGGCATCAGCCTGAACCCCGGCACCCCGGCCAGCGTGATCGAACATCTGCTGCCGCTGTGCGATATGGTTTTGGTGATGAGCGTAAACCCCGGCTTCGGCGGTCAGAAGTTCATCCCCTCGTCGGTCGACAAGGTGCGTCAGGTACGCGAGATGATCGGCGATCGCGACATCCACATTCAGGTCGATGGCGGCGTTGACCCGACCACCGTCGGACCGCTTGTCGCCGCTGGCGCCGATTGCTTTGTCGCAGGTTCAGCAGTGTTTAAGGGCGGTTCCGTGGATACGCCCGAGGTCTATGGCGAGAACATTCGCGCCATTCGCAACGCCGCAGAGGGAGCGCTGAAAGCCGCATAACATGCATATGGGATGTGCATGCGATGTGCATCGGATGTGTATTGCCACTCTGGCCTTACATATTCGTATGTGTAAATGTTCTGATCAGGAGATTTAAAGGGAGATCCAGATCATGATCCGTACCGCCATTTTCGCGGCGTGCTTTGCCATGCCCGCATTTGCCTCGGAAGACATCGCTGACAAGTATCCTCAATCGGTTCTTTACGACAAACCGATTGAGGTCATCCCCAATGTGTGGTCCGCCATCGGCGCCACTGCCCCGCCCACCTATGAAAACGCCGGTCACAACAACAATCTGTCGTTTCTGGTTACCGGTGACGGGGTCGTGGTGATAAATGGCGGCGCAAATTACAAACTCGCGCAGGCGCTTCACGCCGAAATCAAACAGGTCACCGATCAACCGGTGAAACTGGTGATCAATGAAAACGGTCAGGGCCACGCCATGCTGGGCAATAGCTATTGGCTGGCACAGGGCGTGGACATTCTGGCCCATGTCGACGCGGTCCATGAATTCGAAGAACGCGAGGCCCAGATACTGGCCGGAATGCAACGCTATGCACGCGAAAATTCCGAAGGAACTGAACTGGTTAGGCCCACAATGACCTTCGAGGACACCCACGTTATCGACATGGGTGACATGCATATCGAGGTGCTCTATCTGGGCCCGGCGCACGGCGCGGGCGACACGCAGGTCTGGCTGCCGGATCTGTCGATGATGATCGCCGGTGATATCGCCTTTAACGGCCGCATGACCCCGATTTTCACCGACACCTGCACCAGCTGCTGGATCGAAACATGGGAAACCGGCTTTGCCCCGCTGAACCCCACCTACATCATTCCCGGCCACGGCTACCCCACCAATCTGGCGCAGGTCACCCACCACACGATGGGCTATCTGAAGGACCTGCGCACCAAGATCGGCGCGCATTTGGACAATGGCGGCACATTGGATGACGCCTATTACGTCGATCAGTCCAACTGGGAATTTCTGGATACTTTCAACGAGTTGGCGACGAAAAACGCCGGCACAGTCTTTGCGGAAATGGAGTTCGAATAATGCCTTTATCCCCTCCGGTTTGCGATTTCGGGTGGCGTGCCCCTGATTTCGCCCTGCCCGGCACCGATGGCAAAACCCATGCTCTGGCGGATATCGCCGGGGCAAACGGGACCCTTGTGATGTTCATCTGCAATCATTGCCCCTATGTGGTGTCTGTGCGCGATCGCATCATCCAGGACGCCGTCGCCTTGCAGGACCTGGGGGTGGGCGTCGTGGCGATCAGCGCCAATGACGCCGTGGCTTATCCGGCAGACAGCTTTGAAAAGATGGTGGAACTGGATCAGCGGCTCAAGCTGCCCTTCCCCTATCTCTATGACGAGTCACAGGAAGTAGCCCGCGCCTATGGTGCGATCTGCACGCCTGACTTCTTTGGCTTTGATGCCGATCTGGGCCTGCAATATCGCGGGCGTCTGGATGGTGCGGGCCGCAACCCTGATGCGGGCGACCTGCCACGAGAGCTCTTTGAGGCCATGAAGCAAGTCGCTGAAACCGGGCATGGGCCTGCCGAACAAATTCCCTCGATGGGATGTTCGATCAAATGGAAAACGTCATGAACTCTGTCATCTTTGATCTCGACGGGACGCTGGTAGAAAGCGCGCCCGACATTCGTCAGGCCGCCAACCGAATGCTGGCGGATCACGGGCTGGAACCGCTCGACCTTCCGACAATTATTTCATTTATTGGCAATGGCTTACCAACCCTTGTTGAGAGAGTGATTAAAGCCACTGATCTGGACATGGCCGATCATGAGGCCCTGACCCAAGAGGTCCTGCATCACTATAATACCGCCGGTCATGATCTGACCGTGCCGTTTCCCGGCGTGCGTGAGGTGCTGATCTCTCTGAAGGCGCGCGGGGCGATCCTTGGTGTCTGCACCAACAAGCCCGAATCCGCCGCAAAGGACGTGTTGGAACACGTTGATATGGCTAAGTTTTTCGATGTCGTAATCGGTGGCGACACCCTGCCGGTGAACAAGCCAGACCCCGCCCCGCTTTTGGCAGCCCATGCCAAGCTGGGCGCCGGGCCGATGGTCTATGTTGGCGACAGCGATGTCGATGCCGCCACCGCCAAAGCCGCCGATGTGCCTTTTGCGCTGTTCACCGAAGGGTACCGCAAATCGCCGGTGGCGCAGCTTTATCATTCGGCCAGTTTCGCCGACTACGCCGATCTGCCCGCAATTGTTGAACGCCTGACTCCGGTGTCCGCATGACCCTGCGCGCTTTGATATTTGACGTCGACGGCACGCTTGCCGAAACCGAAGAGGCCCACCGCGCCGCCTTCAACAACACTTTCGCCAAATGGGGGCTGGACTGGCATTGGAGCCAGTCAGACTATCGCACCCTACTGAAAGTCACCGGCGGCAAAGAGCGGATCAAGGCCTTCCAGTCTTCGCTGGCGGGTGCCCGGTTGACGGATGAGCAAATCGCCCAGATGCACAAGGAAAAAACCGCCCGATATGGCGAAATCCTTGCCAGCGGGTTGCTTGAACTGCGCCCCGGCGTGGCCGCGCTGATCGACACCGCCCGTCGGGCTGGTGTCAAACTGGCCGTCGCCACAACCACCAACACCCCGAATGTCGAGGCCCTGTGCCAGTGCTGCTGGAATGCCCCGGCAACTGACGTGTTTGACCACATCGCAGCCGGGGACATGGTGGCCCAAAAGAAGCCTGCGCCCGATGTGTATCTGCTTGCCCTTCAGCAACTGAACCTGCCTGCGGACCACTGCATCGCCTTTGAAGACAGCCTCAACGGTCTGCGATCCGCCCATGACGCGAAGCTGCGGGTGCTGATGACGGCGTCGGCCTATACCGATGACGAAGACCACAGCGCGGCCCAGTGGCAAGCGCCTTCCCTTATGGCGCAACACCTGCCCATGGAACTCAGCGAAGCGCTGCGCTGCTAATCCACCGCTTGCGCCGCGCCCGGGTTTGGGTATGTTTCCCCAAACGCTCGCATCAACAGGACAGCCCGCATGGATATCCGCACGGTCACCGATCACTTTTCGGCTTCGCCACAAATCGACATTGCCGACGTGGCGACACTTGCCGAGGCTGGCTTTAAAACCGTGATCTGCAACCGCCCCGATGATGAAATCCCGGGTCAACCTTCCGCACAAGCCATGCAAGCCGCCTGCGAAGACGCCGGTCTGGCCTTTCATTTCCTGCCCGTCTTTCCGGGCAGGTTCACCCTTGATCTGGTCGAGCAACTGGAAGCGGTGCTTGGCAGTTGCGAGGGACCGGTTCTGGCCTATTGCCGCTCTGGCACGCGCTCGACCATGTTGTGGGGATTGGCCAGTTCCAGCAAAGCGCCTTCTGGCCCGCTGATGGAAGCCGCCGCCAAGGCCGGGTATGACCTGTCGCCCCTATGCGGCGCAATGGACGCGCGTTTTAAAGAGAACGGCTGATCAAAGCCCCCGCGACTTGGGGGCTTTGGAGAGTCAGGCTGATTTCTTCAGGGCCGCGCCCAGAATTTCCTGACTTGCGGCACTGGACAGGCGGATCATACGCCCGGTTTCTTCGGTGTATTGTTCCAGTGCAGTGCGCACGAAATCTGCCTGAACCCGCGACAGATCTTCGACGTTTTGGCACGATAACAGCGCCTGTTGCACCTTGGCGTCCTCTTGCAGCCGCGCGTTGACGAACTCTACAAATTCAGCGCCCGACTTGCCGATGAAGTCCATGATGGCGTTGCTGAGCCGCCCGGCCATATCCAGACCTTCCATGCTCGAAACCCCGCCAAAATCGGCTTGTTTTGCTTTTTCTTTCGCTTTCATAACTCGCTCCTCCTCGAGTGGTTACGCCCTGAATTATATCAAAGCGTCGCCACCCGCGGATTGCGACAGATCAATGGTAGCGCAACAATCAGGCGACGCGGTGCCCCTGAACCCAGGTTTCGCGCACGGTTGGCGTGCCTTCGATACGTGACACACGGATCAGATCGGCGCGGGCACCAATTTCAAGCCGCCCACGATCAGACAGGCCCGCCGCATCCGCAGGGGCGCGGGTCACGGTGGCAATGCCGCGCGCCATATCACCCCACAGATCGCCCAAAAGAACCGCAGACATCAACAAGGCCGCCGGCACATAGTCCGACGACACGATATCCAGCAGATCCATCTCGGCCAGTTCATGCGCTGCGACATTACCCGAGTGCGAGCCGCCCCGGATCAGGTTCGGTGCCCCCATCATCACTTTAATTCCATGGTCATGACAGGCTTGCGCGGCCTCAACCGTGGTCGGGAATTCAGCCAGACCAATGCCATAGGCGGCCGAGGTTTTGACGTGGTCCGCCGTGGTATCATCATGGCTGGCCAGAACCGCGCCAAAGCGTTTCGCTTCGGCCACGGCGGCGGCTTCGTGATCGGCGCCAAATCGGTCGCGCAGGTCTTTCAAATGGGCGACGTGGTCGTCAAACTCCGCCGGGGTCAGGTTGTGTTTGCCCATCACATATTGCGCCAGTTTGCTGACATCGCGGAACTGGCGTTGGCCGGGCGTGTGATCCATCAGACTAACGATGCCCACCCGGTCTTCCTCGGTAAACTCTGACAGCTCAGCAACCAAAGTTTCCGAACAGACTTCCGCACGCAAATGCAGGAAGTGACTGATCCGCAGGGCATTTTTGGCGCGCAACTCCAGCAACTCGGACGCCAGTCCACGGGCATAGGCTTTGTAGTCGCCCTTTTTACCAGACGGAACCGAGCCAACCCGCATCGCGTCAAACACTGTGGTGATGCCAACCCCTGCCAGTTCAGCATCATGGGCGATGATCGCGCTGGCATGGGGCCAGTCCACCTTGGGGCGGGGCTGAATATGGCGTTCAAGATTGTCAGTGTGCAATTCGATCAGGCCCGGCATCATCATGTCACCGCCGCAATCAACAGCGTTCGCCGGGACATTCCCCCCGGGTTCAATCGCCACGATCTGACCATCACGTAACTGCAGTGACCCGGTCACAACCTCGTCGGGCAAAACAAGTTGTGCATTGGCAAAAACAGTGTCGGTCATCTTGCTCTCCTGAACCTGTGCCGCCACTCTAGCTGTCGAATGTCACACCTTTGTTGCGTGACACCCCTATGGCGGTCCTTATGAAAAATTTTCGACGCTATGCGCTTTATTACGCTCCGCAAAGCGGTGCTTTGTCTGACTTTGGTGCCCAGTGGTTGGGTTGGTGCGCCACGGCTGGCATGCCAGCGGATCATCCGGTTTTGCCCGGCTTGCCCCTGCCCGTCTCGCAGATCACCGAAACCCCGCGCAAATACGGGTTTCATGGCACGTTGAAGCCGCCCTTCTTCCTGAGTGACGGCCAAGACGTGGATGCCTTGCACGCGGCGATTCTGAGCCTGACGCAGCACCTGCCCCCCGTCCGGCTGGAGGGGCTTGAGCTTTCGCAACTGGGGCATTTTCTGGCCCTGACCGCGGTTGGCGATGTCACCAACCTTGCCTCGTTGGCCAGCCATATCGTTATGGAACTGGACCCGTTTCGCGCCCCGCCCAGCCCGGCGGAATTGGCCCGGCGTCGCCCCGAAAGCCTGACCGAGGTACAGCGCGCGCTGCTGCGGCGTTGGGGGTACCCCTATGTGATGGAAGAGTTCCGTTTTCACCTGACGCTGACGGGTCGATTGTCGGCGCCCCATGTCAAGCAGGTCAAAGCAGTGCTGGACCCGGTTGTTGAGCCGCTGTTGCCGCGCCCCTTCGATGTCAGCTCTATTTGCCTGTTTGGCGAGGATACCGCCGGAATGTTCCATCAGCTGCATCGCTATGCGCTGACCGGCTGAAGCGCGGCGCACAGGTGATCCACCGCGTCCTCTAGCGCCCCGTCATTACGGATCATGGTGACATTCATGCCCTGCGGCAGCGCATAGTCGGCGCGCTTCAAACGCCGCGCAATGTCCTGCTGATCCTCCCGGCCCCGTGCCGCCAGTCGGGTTGCCAGAACTTCGGGCGAAGCCGTGATGTGCAATACCTGCAGCTGCGGATACTTGCGCGAGGTGTCCGCCAGCACGCCGCGCGATCCGTTAAAGACAACATCCACCCCGTCGGCCATCAGGGCCTCAATCTGCACCGGAATGCCATAGCTGAGCCCGTGCGCCTGCCAGTCCAGCGCAAAATCGCCGCGCGCTTTACGGGCAGCAAAGGTCTGGGGGCTGACGCCTTCAAAAGCTTCCCCCCCGGCATCCGACGGGCGGGTAATCACACGCCGCACCAGGTGCAAATCAGGCAGGCGCAGCTGCGCGGCCTCCATGAGCGTGTCCTTACCCACACCCGAAGGGCCGACCACCGCAAATAACCGCCCCTTCATCACGCGGCCTTGGCGGGCGTGAACCCCGTTACGTCGACCTCGCGGTCGCAGACACGGGCTCGGGCGGCTTCGTCGTGGAAGATACCGATAATGGCAGCGCCACGTGCTTTGGCTTCTTCGATCAGGGTCAGCACAACCTCGCGGTTGGTGGCGTCCAGACTGGCGGTGGGTTCATCCAGCAGCATAGCCGGAAAACTGTGGGCAAAGCCGCGCGCGATGTTCACCCGCTGCTGTTCGCCACCCGAAAAGGTGGTGGGCGACAGCGCCCACAGCCGTTCGGGGATATTCAGCCGCGCCAGCAGATCACGGGCACGCGCCAGCGCTGCGTCGCGGTCGGTGCCGATGTTCAAGAGCGGTTCGGCCACGACCTCCAAGGTGGGCACACGGGGCACAACGCGCAGAAACTGGCTAACATAGCCCAGCGTGTCACGGCGCAGTTGCAGGATCTCGCGCGGCTCGGCGGTGGCGACATCAACGCCATCCACCACAATAGAACCCGACTGCGACAGGTAGTTGCCATAGATCATCCGCATCAGGGTGGACTTGCCAGCGCCAGACGCGCCGATCAACGCGATGCATTCACCCGGCGCCACCGACAGATGCGCGTTTTCCATCACCGGAATTACTGCGGAACCCTGATTGTGCAGGACGAAGTTCTTGCAAAGATTTTCGATCTTGATCATGAGGTTACACCTGCAAAACAGAAGAAACGAGCAGCTGGGTATAGCCATGCTGCGGATCATCCAGCACCTGATCCGTCAGGCCGGTTTCGACGACATTCCCGTCCTTCATCACCATCAGGCGGTCCGCCAACAGGCGCACCACGGCCAGATCGTGGGTGACGATGATCGCGCTCAGGCCCATCTGGCGCACCAGCCCGCGCAGCAGGTCCAACAGGCGCGCCTGCACCGAAACGTCCAAGCCGCCGGTGGGTTCATCCATGAACACCAACCGCGGCCCGGTCACCAGATTGCGGGCAATTTGCAGGCGCTGCTGCATGCCGCCCGAAAAGGCACTGGGGCGGTCATCAACGCGGTCCTCAGAGATCTCGACCCGGTCCAGCCAATCGACGGCCTGCGCGCGGATATCGCCATAGTGACGCGCGCCCACGGCCATCAGCCGCTCGCCGACGTTGCCACCGGCGCTGACCCCCATGCGCAGCCCGTCACGGGCGTGCTGATGGACAAAGGCCCAATCGGTGCGCCCCAGCATCCGGCGTTCAGGCTCGGACATGGTGACCGTGTCCTTCAGACCCGCCTCGCGTGTGTCAAAAAAAACCTGACCGGCATCAGGAGCCAGATGACCGGCCAGGCAGTTCAGCAATGTGGACTTTCCAGAGCCGGACTCGCCCACAATCCCCATGACCTCGCCGGGGTACAGATCAAACGAAACATCCGTGCAGCCGATCCGGTTGCCGTAGAACTTGGCGATGTCTTTGACTTGCAACAAAGGGGTCATGCCGCGTCCTCCGTGAATGGGGTGCCCATGGTGCCAGTGTGCCCTTCGGCGCGGCGCGTGGCGCAGTAATCGGTGTCCGAGCACACATACATCCGGGTGCCGTCATCATCGACGATGACCTCGTCCAGATAGGTGTGTTCCGCCCCGCACAGCGCGCAGAGATGATCGGCCTTGGAGGGATCAAACGGGTGATCCTCAAAATCCAGACTGACAACCTGTGTATAGGGCGGCAGGGCATAGATGCGTTGTTCACGCCCGGCACCAAACAGCTGGATCGCCGCCATTTCCATCTTGGGGTTGTCGAATTTCGGGATCGGGGATGGGTCCATCACGTACCGCCCTTCAACCTTCACCGGATAGGCATAGGACGTGGCGATATTGCCGTGTCGCGCGATGTCTTCGTACAGCTTCACATGCATCAGCCCGTATTCTTCCAGCGCATGCATTTTGCGGGTTTCCGTCTCGCGCGGTTCCAGAAACCGCAACGGTTCGGGGATTGGCACCTGATATACAAGGATCTGATCTTCGCTCAGCGGTTCTTCGGGAATGCGGTGGCGGGTCTGGATGACCGAGGCATCCGACGTGCGTTCCGTCACCGCCACATCCGCCGTGCGTTCAAAGAACTTCCGGATCGACACGGCGTTGGTGGTGTCATCGGCGCCCTGGTCGATCACTTTGAACGTGTCATCCGCCGTCAGGCAGGCGGCAGATACCTGTACCCCGCCAGTGCCCCAGCCATAAGGCATTGGCATCTCGCGGCTGGCAAAGGGCACCTGATAGCCCGGCACTGCCAATCCCTTCAGGATCGCCCGGCGGATCATCCGCTTGGTCTGTTCGTCCAGATAGGCGAAATTATATTGACCGTTTTGCGTCATTATTCGGCCCCTTTTCGCCAGTAAGTTGATTTCATCGACACGCAGCAAGACACCAAGAGGACTGGCATATGGCCAACATTCTTTCCGGCATCACCTTTGACGAACTGGCCATGACCATCATCGCCGTAGGCGTTCTGCGCGAGGTACTGATCTTCGCCCTGCGCACCCGCCGCTATGCAGATGGGCGCGCCATCATCGGTAAGAACCGGAACGGCTGAAATAGTCATTCCGCGGCCTCCGACATGGCTTCGGTGGCTTCAGCACGCAGCTTGCGCACCAATTCCAATTCAGATTGAAAATCGACGTAATGGGGCAGTTTGATATGCTCCAGAAACCCCGTCGCTTGGATATTGTCGGCATGCGACAGCACGAATTCTTCGTCCTGCGCGGGTGAGCCAACATTGTCTTCGCCCAGCTCTTCCCACCGCAAAGCACGATCGACAAGCGCCATTGAAATGGCTTTGCGTTCCGCCTGCCCAAACACCAGCCCGTAACCGCGAGTGAACTGCGCAGGTTCTGTCTTGGACCCCTGAAATTGGTTCACCGTTTCGCATTCGGTCAATTCGATCTCGCCGATCTCAACCGCGAACCCCAGTTCGGGAACCTCCATTTCGACCGCACAACGCCCGATGCGCAATTCGCCTACAAAGGCGTGGTTGCGGGCATAGCCACGCTGGGTTGAATAGGCCATCGACAGGACAAAACCTTCGTCGCCGCGGGTAAGTGACTGCAGGCGCAAGGGGCGATTGGCCGGAAACTCCAGCGGTTCCCGGGTCAGGTCGGGCGGGGTTTCATCACTGGCAACCTCTTGCTGAATCAACCCTTCTTTATTCAGGAACTCGGTAACATGGGGCAGTGGCGCGCCGCTGGCAGGAGCTTCGGCCGCGGCGCCCCCCTGCCCCTCAGCTGCCAGTTTGAAGTCCAGCAGCCGATGGGTGTAATCAAACGTCGGCCCCAGAATTTGCCCACCGGGCAAATCCTTGAACGTCGCCGAGATGCGCCGATCACAGGCCATTTCCTCGGTTTCGACCGGCAAAGACGCCCCGAAACGTGGCAAGGTGGTGCGATAAGCCCGGATCAGAAAGATCGCCTCGATCAGATCGCCGCGCGACTGTTTTATTGCCAACGCAGCCAGATCAGCATCATAGAGCGAGCCCTCGGCCATCACCCGATTGACCGCCAGCGAAAGCTGTTCGCGGATTTGCTCCAGCGACATCTCGGCCACGCCCAGATCGCCGCGCCGTTCTTCGGCAAGCCATGCATGGGCGTTATCAATAGCGCGTTCGCCACCTTTTACCGCGACATACATCAGACGCTCTCCTGTAGTGCGGGGGTTACCTGCGTGCTGCGCGGCAGGGCCGCGATTTGCGTGCCTGCGGTAAAATAGAAATCCAGCCCCAGCGGAAAGAGCATGGCATTGTTCTGAAACGGCTGAAGATCAGGCAGGTTCAGGTGGTGTTGATGCTCAATGCCCGGACCGCTCAGGGCGGCACCCGTGTTTTTCAGCAAGGGTTGCTCGACAATCAAAGTGGCCGAGCGATCAGGATATTGCGATGTGCCAATGGCAAACTGATCCAGCGGTTGCAGCGCCGACCAGTCACCAAGGGCAAACATGGCCTCTGCCGCGGGAACAATCGGTGCGCCGGTGTGAAAGGCGATCCAGTCGCGAATTTCCGGCACATCATGCGAGGGCGCCAAAAAGAGCGGGGTGTCTGTATCCGCAAGGGTCAGCACCAATGCCCCCCCTGCAACCGACAAAGGCACAGGAGGCTGCGCACCGGTAATCTCAAAGAGCCTACCCGGGCGGGCCATCGCGTTCATCGCAGCACGAAACGCTTGCGCCGATTGTTTAGGAGCGTCTGAAAATCCACCTATAAGAGATTGTTTTTGCATTGTTAATCCTCGCCTCGAACCATGGTGAAGAAATCAACCTTGGTGGCGGCCGCCTTGCGCGCGCGACTGTCATTGCGGTCTTTTGCGGCCTTTTGCAGCGGCTCCAGCACCGTGGTGCGAATGGTCGCGGCGGCGTCGGTCTGCATCAAAGCATCGACCAATGCGGCTTGTTGGGCGTGGGTCTTATCACGCCCCTGAACATAGGCGTGCCCCACCGCTCCGCCTGCCCGCAAAGTCAGCGCACAGCGTGTTACGGTGATCTCGCCCAGATTGAACGGCGCCCCGGCCCCGCCCATACGGCCACGCACCATCACGCCACCGGTTTCAGGCGTGCGAAGCCAGTCAAAAGCTGGGGAATCAAGCGGGCCCATAAGCTGCGCCAGATGCGCAGCCGATGCTTTGGCAAGCAGGCTCATCCAGCCCTGTCGTTCAGTTTGATTTTCGATATTAGACATCTTGCTGATTTGTCTACTTCCCTATACAACTAGACAAATTATTACGGACCACGCCCGAGTCGCACAAGCGAAGAGGTGTGAAATTTTGGTGACAGTCATGGCGCGCACTCCGATTTGGAAAACCATTCAAACGACGCTGACCAACGAAATCGCTGATGGCCATTATCGCCCCGGGGACAAGCTGCCGACCGAGGCGGCGCTTTCAACCCGGTTTGGCGTGAATCGCCATACCGTACGTCGTGCGCTGGCGGAAATGTCTGATCAGGGGGTGACACATGCGCGCCGGGGCGCAGGCGTATTCGTGGCGGCCCGCCCCACTGACTACCCCATTGGCAGGCGGGTACGGTTTCACCAGAATCTGCGCGCCGCCGGGCAATCACCCCAACGGCGTATCTTGCGTCTGGAAACCCGCGTTGCTGATGCCCGTGAGTGTGAGGAACTTAACCTTAATACCGGATCACAAGTACATGTTTATGAAGGTGTTTCCATTTCTGACGGGGTGCCAATTGTGTTGGCGCGCAGCGTGTTCCCGGCTGATCGTTTACCCGATCTACCTACGCAATTGCGGCGCACCAAATCCGTCACCCGCGCATTAAAAGCCTGCGGCGTGACAGACTATACCCGTGCGACAACCCGTCTGACCGCAATACTGGCTGACAGCACCCATGCGCTCCATCTTCAGATCCAAGAAGGCGCGCCGATCTTGCGCAGTGTCTCGGTCAATATTGATGCCCAAGGGACCCCGATCGAGTTTGGCCACAGCTGGTTCGCCGGGGACCGTATCACGCTGGTTGTCACGCCAGAGGACGCATAAGCGCTGGATTCTGCGCTATTCTGCCCTGATTTTTCGACCGCCTGTCACACACCCGATACAGAGTCGGCGTACATCCTGAGGTAATCTAAAGACGAGCAGTCGAAATGTCTGAACTCCTACCTCCTTTGCGTTTCACCGGCGCAACGATCCTTCGTGACGGCGCCTTGCAGCGTCGGTCTTTGGCGGTTGCCGATGGCCGGATCACCAAAGGCCCCCTGCCCGAGGTGGATATGACAGGCTATCTGATCCTGCCCGGGATCATCGACCTGCATGGCGACGCGTTTGAACGCCATGTCGCGCCACGCCCCACTGCCCCGTTTGATTCCCAAATCGGCTTGCGCGCCACGGATCGGGATGCCGCCGCCAATGGTGTGACGACCGCCTGGCTGGCGCAAAGCTGGTCCTGGGAAGGCGGGCGACGTAGCCCCGAAAGCGCCGAAGCGATGCTGGAGTCCGTTGACCAGTACCGACGTCACGCACTAACCGATCTGCGTGTTCAGCTGCGCTGCGAGACCCATCTGGTTGAAACCGCCCCGCAGATGCTGTCGGCGATCCGACGGCACAATGTGGATTACGTGATGTTCAACAACCATCTGGAAGAGGCCTTGGAATCTGCCCGGACCCGCCCGGAAAACCTGCACCACTGGGCCAAGAACGCCGGAATGATGCCCGAGGCCTTTTTGGCCAAAGTCCGCACCATGCTGGCGCGCGACAAAGAGGTGCCCCGTCACCTGTGTACATTGGCCGATGCCTTTGACGATCTGGGCGTTATCTATGGCTCGCACGACGACCCCGACGGCGAAACCCGCGAGAATTATTCGATGATCGGAGCCCGAATTGCCGAGTTTCCGACATCGCGCCGTGCGGCTGCGGCGGCACGTGCCATTGGCGACCCGGTCTTGATGGGCGCGCCAAACGTTGTGCGGGGCGGCTCGCAATCGGGCAATGTCTCGGCAATGGACCTGATCCAACAGGGGCTGTGTGACGCACTGGTTTCGGATTACTACTACCCTGCCCTGCCCGCTGCGGCCTGGGCCTTGGTGGATGCGGGTGTAAAATCCCTGCCCGAAGCCTGGGCGATGATTTCCACGAAACCGGCCGAGATCCTCCGCCTGCCGGACCGCGGTGTTCTGGATATCGGCAAGCGCGCCGACATGTGCTTGATCAACGAGGCCACACGCCAAGTGGAAATGACCATTGCGGGTGGCAAGCTCAGCTATGTTTCTGGCGGGGCGGCGCACCGGTTTGCCGGGCGTGGATCGGCCATGGATATGGCCGCCGAATAGGCGTCATTAAAGCATCATTTCAATGTCACCAATGGGTTAACCGACTGTCATGGGTCTGCGCGATCCTGTTTGGGTTACGACAACCCCTGACAAAGGAATTCCCATGTCTTTGAAAACCACCAGCCTGCTGGCTGTTGCCGCCATGATGGGCGCGACCGCAGTTGCCGCAGATGTCATCGAGCTGGGCCCCCGCCCCTATTACCTGATTGACCGCATGGAAGACGGCGCCCTGAAGGACAAGCTGCTGTCCTGTTCTGAGGGCCCGTTTGAACGCACCTTGTTTTCCATCGGCCACCGTGGCGCGCCGCTGATGTTCCCCGAACACACGGTTGAATCCAACGTTGCTGCGGCGCGCATGGGCGCAGGCATTCTGGAATGCGACGTGACCTTTACCAAGGACAAAGAGCTGGTCTGCCGTCACGCCCAAAACGACCTGCACACCACCACCGACATTCTGGCCACCGATCTGGCCGACAAGTGCACTCAGGGCTTTGTGCCCGCCGCCGGTGACGACAAAGCCAAGGCCGAGTGCCGCACCTCAGACATCACTTTGGCTGAATACCGGACCCTGACCGGCAAGATGGACGCGGCTGACGCCTCGGCCACCACCGTCGAAGGTTACATGGACGGCACCGCCAACTGGCGCACCGATCTGTACTCGGTTCAGGGCGGCACCGTGATGACCCATGCCGAGTCTATCGCGCTCTTTAAATCGCTGGGCGCTAAGTTCACTCCTGAACTGAAGTCGCCCGCGGTCGAGATGCCGTTCGAGGGCTTCACCCAGGAAATGTACGCCCAAAAGATGATCGACGAATACAAGGCCGCCGGAATCCCGGCCTCGGACGTTTGGGCGCAGTCGTTCAACCTGGATGACGTGCTCTATTGGATCAAGGCCGAGCCAGAGTTCGGCAAGCAGGCCGTGTTCCTGGATGGGCGGTATGATGTTGAAAGTTTTGATGCAAACAATCCTGAAACCTTTAAACCTTCCATGAAAGAACTGGCCGATATGGGCGTAAACTACATCGCCCCGCCGATGTGGATGCTGGTGACATTGGAAAACGGTGAGATCGTCCCTTCCGAATATGCCAAGAAAGCCAAAGAGGCTGGTCTGAAGCTGATCACCTGGACACTAGAGCGTTCTGGCCCGCTGACCACCGGTGGCGGCTGGTACTTCCAGTCTATCAAGGACGCCACCACTTCGGACGCGGTTTATTTCGAGCTGCTGGACGTTCTGGCGCAGGATGTCCAGATCGAAGGGATCTTCAGCGACTGGCCCGCGACTGTGACCTATTATGCCAGTTGCATGGGCCTGAAGTAACAAACTCTGCTCATTAATCAGGCAGGGGCGGCTTTCGGGCCGCCCTTTTCCGCCCGCCACATTGCCGCGGCGCAGCAAAACTGTCTTACTAAGGTTGTCTGATCGTCATATGGCGATGGCATAAGAACTGAGGTTTCTCAGTCCCGATTATCCGGGTGGAACCAACCAAAATGACTTTCCCTTTGTTCCGGAGGCGGCCTTATGGCCGCCTTCAATTTTTGGAACTGGGTCAGCCACCGTATTTTTCTAAAAAGGCTTCGATTGGCAGGCTGCGGAAGTCTGTCAACGCTGCACGCAGCGCGTCATGCGGCCAATCCCACCACGCCAGCGCCATGATCCGTTCTGCAACTGGGGCTGAGAACCGCTCACGCAACGGAGTCGCTGGCACGCCAGCTACGATCATGTAGGGGGCCACATCTTTGGTCACCACGGCCCCGGCGGCGACCACAGCACCGTGGCCGATGCTCACCTCAGGCCGGATCACCGCGCCATGGCCGATCCAGGTGTCATGGCCGATCACTGCGCGGCGCGATTTGCGATGGGCAAAGAAATCCGGGTCGTGTTCGGCATCATCCCAGTAATCGGCCGAACGATACAGGAAATGGTGCAATGACGCCCGGTGCATCGGGTGATCGGTCGGGCCGATCCGGGTGAAGCTGGCGATATTGGCGAATTTGCCAATGGTGGTGTTGGCCACATCAGCGTAGCGGTCACAGTATGAATAGTCGCCAAATTCCGAATACGCGACGCGACTGCCCTGCCCTACCTCGGTATAGGCCCCAAACTGGCTTTCGGTGATTTCGCACTCAGGATGGATGAAGGGCGTATCGGCATTCAACTTGGGCATTCGAGCCTCCTTCAATCTCAGTGACCGCTTTCATCACCAGCGATCAATCGGCGGCGTATCAGGCCGGAAAGCCAGTCCATCAGCATCACCATGCCGATGATGAGCACGATGTAATAGGACACCTCCTCCCAGTCTTTCTGGGTGATCATCGCCTGCGTCAGCAACAGGCCGATCCCACCGCCGGTGATGGCGCCGATGATGGTTGCCGAACGGGTGTTGGATTCCAGATAGTACAGAACCTGCGACAACAGCACCGGTGTGATCTGCGGAATCACGCCAAAGCGATACCGCTGCACCGGTTTGGCACCGGTGGACTGAATGCCTTCGATCTGTTTTTCATCCACGTTTTCCAACGCTTCCGAGAACATTTTACCAAAGCTGCCAGTGTCGGTGATCAGGATCGCCAGCGCGCCAGTCATCGGGCCGGGGCCAAAAGCGCGCGACAGGACAATGGTCCAGATCAGCCCGTCCACCCCGCGCACAAAGTCAAACACCCGGCGAAAGCCAAAGCGCACGGCGCTGAAAGGGGCAAAGTTCTTGGCGGCCATAAAGGCCAGCGGCAGCGCCACGATGGCCGCGCCCATGGTGCCCAGAAACGCCATCAAGACGGTTTCGAACATCGCCCAGGCGACCTCTCCATGGCGCCACATCGGGTTGTGCCAAAAGTCGTGGGCGGCCCCCGCAACGTTGCTGCGCGCGGGGTCTATCCGGTCACCAAACAAGATCTGGCCCGCCCCCGCGCCATGATAGGGGCTGTTAAGCGTAAAGAAGAACAACTCCCACCCCGAAGAATACCGAAACACCTCGGCCCGGTTGCGGGTGATGGTCAGGCGCGCGCCGGGGGTCGTGACCGTCAAACGGTTCTTGGAGGCGTTGATCCAGTCGGGCAGCGCGCCTTCGGGGAAGGTGGCATTCACCCCCTTGGCCCGCGACGGGGTCGAGGTGATCAGACCGTAGCCGGGAATATCCAGCGTGATCGACTGCGCGTCATAGGTGGCAATCTTGCCATCGCCCAGATCAATCACCGTCTCTTCGCCGCTTTGCGACACCCATTCGGGCATCTCGCCCTCGGGGTATGCGCCTTTGCGTTCGCCCTCAATCGCAAAGCTAACCTCGCCCGAGCGGTTATCGCGGGTGACGTGGGTTTTATAGCTATAGCTATCGGCGACCAGAATGCGGGCGTTGTCCATGCGGGCACGCTCGGCCAGACCGATCAGATCAAAGGCGAAGAAGATATAGATGAAATAGGCCAGCACAACGGCAGGCAGGCCAAAGTTTAGCAGCCGTTTACGGGCAAAGAGCTGATCGCTTTGGAGTTTGATCGCGGCGGTTGTCATGCTTTGCCCCCATGGGTAAGGCGATTGCGATAGTGGCTGGACAGTTGGTCAAAAAACACGATTGCGCCAAACAGCAGAATGAAAATCGCGGCGGCCTCGTCAAACTTGCCAAGGCCCCAGGACATGGCATTTTTCAGCTCGTAGCCAATGCCGCCTGCACCCACGAAGCCCAGAATGGCCGAGGCGCGGATGTTGATCTCAAATCGTAGCAGCCCGTAAGACAGATAGTTCGGCAGTACCTGCGGGATCACGCCCAGCATCATGCGTTGCGACCATGTCGCGCCCACCGATTGCAAGCCTTCGACAGGCTTCAGGGAGGCGTTCTCGTTCACCTCGGAAAACAGTTTGCCAAGCGCGCCAGCGGTGTGAAACGCAATCGCGATCATCGCGGGCACCGGGCCACCGCCCAGAATAAAGATCAGCACCAGCGCGATCACGATCTCGGGCATCGCGCGCATCACATCCATGATGCGGCGGAAAACAGGGATCAAGCGCGGGAAGCGGGCCATGCCGCGGGTCGACAAGAGCGACAGAACAATCCCGCCAAGCGCGCCAACCATGGTGGACACCGCCGCGATGTTGATCGTTTCAATCAAGGACGGAAAATAGGTCAGCAGATGGCTGGGCATATCGGCGCGGCTTTCCCACGCCTCGGACACGACTTGCGCGGGGAAATCAAAGATGCGGTGCAGGCCATCCCAGAACCCACCGGCATTGCGGCTGTCGGCCAGCAGGAAACCCGACACCATCAGCAAGGCGAAAATGCTGATCGTGATGCCACCATACAGGCGTTTGCGGCGGGTCATGTCCATGTAATGCGCGCGGATATCAGGGGTCTGCGCCCCTTGCGCGGCCGTCAGATCAGCCATTTGGGATGTCCTTGAAAAAAGTGGCGGGCCCCGAAATGGGACCCGCCGGATCAAAGCGAACGCTTAGTTCGATTTGGCTTTACGTGCCTCGATGATCGAGATGTAGGCGTCGTGGGTGATCGGATCAAAACCCAGCGATTCACCGGCGGCGATGTTGTAGGCGCAGTCTTTGTCGGCCTCATACATGCCGTCGATCATGGCGGTCATTTTCTCTTTGACGTCTGCGGGCAGGGCTTTGCGCAGAACAATCGGGCCTTCGGGGATCGGAGCCGAGCGCCAGATTTCAACCAGGTCGTTCATGTCAACCAGGCCAGCGTCCACAGCCTTGCGCAGCGCGCCCGAGTTGAAGCCGTCTTCCCATTCGCCCTGACCGTCGGCCCAGGTGACGCCGCCGTCAACGTCGCCGTTGTTTACAGCAACGATGGTCTGCTCGTGACCGCCGGTGAATTTAACTTCGCCGAAGTAGTCACCCGACTCCATGGTGGCGCCGGTCTGCTGGGGGATTTCGATCGAGGGGATCAGGTAGCCCGAAGTCGAGTTCGGGTCGCCAAAGCCAAAAACTTTGCCCTTCATGTCGTCCAGCGAAGCGATGCCAGCGTCTTTGCGGGCAAAGCCAATCGAGTGGTAACCGTAGGAGCCATCCAGGTTGATCTTAACCAGAACCGGCTCAACAGCTTCCGGATCTTCCAGGAAGGTTTTGGCATAGCCCGAAGCGCCCAGCCAAGCATAGTCGATGGTGCCGCCCAGCAGGCCTTGGATCACGCCGTTGTAGTCAGCGGGAGCGAAGATTTTTACCGGAACGCCCAGGGCTTCTTCGGTGTGGTTCTTCAGGCACTCATGCGAGGTCAGACGGTCTTGGGCGTTTTCGCCGCCCAGGATGCCAATGCGGAATTCGGTAATGCCTTCAGCGTTGGCAGCGCCAGCCAGGGCGGTGGTTGCAGCCAGGGCAGCAATCAGTTTTTTCATCGGTTTCTCTCCAGGTTGATTGTGCCCCGGAGATCTGCCCCCGAGGCTGATGAAAACTCGGGTGTTAAGCAGGGACCGCGTCGAGGGTTTCGATCGCGGTGGATGTTGCGGCCTCGGAGAACGAGGCATCGGCGCCATAGATGTCGCGGGCGACACCGGTGGTCAGTTGTTCGGGCGTGCCGTCAAAGACGATCCGGCCGTCCCGCATACCGATCACGCGGTCGCAATAGCGCCGCGCGGTGTCCAGCGTGTGCAGGTTGGCGATGACCATGCGACCGTCTTCTTCGTGAATGCGGCGCAGGGCATCCATCACCACTTGGGCGTTCATCGGGTCAAGGCTGGCGATAGGTTCGTCGGCCAGAATGATCTTGGGGTCTTGCATCAGGGCGCGCGCAATGGCGACGCGCTGCTGCTGCCCGCCCGACAGGGCCTCGGCCCGTTTGGGGGCCTGCTCGGCGATGCCCAGACGGTCCAGAATGTCGATGGCTTTATGGATGTCATCCTGCGGGAACAGGTTGAACATGGTGGCAAGGGTCGAGCGGCGGTTCAGCGTGCCATGCAGCACATTGCTGACCACATCCATGCGCGGCACCAGATTGAACTGCTGAAAGATCATCGCGCATTCGGCTTGCCAAGCGCGTTTGTCGCCGCCTTGCAGGGCCAGAATGTTGCGGCCTTCAAAGTTGATTTCGCCCGAAGTTGCATCGGTCAGGCGGTTCATCATCCGCAAGAACGTCGACTTCCCCGCACCCGAACGGCCAATAATCCCGATCATCGCCGGTCTATCGACGGTGAAACATGCGTTCTCGACGGCAGTGTTGCGCCCGAATGATTTCGTGACGCCTTCAACGGAAAGCAGCATAGGACCCCCAAATCTGTCTGGGGCTGGCTACAGGGCGTCCGCAAAGGCAATGTTTAACTTTTCTGAACTTTTCATGACAGGCACCAACGCGGTGGTCCCTTGCCCTTGCCGAATTAGATGCTATCAGACTGCAAACACTCAGGATGTGCCGTATGACCGATCATACCTTCCCCCCCGGCCCGCAGAACGAGCGCGCCTATCGCGATGCTTTGGGGCAGTTCGCTACCGGGGTGACGGTGATCACCGCCGCCGGACCCGATGGCCCGGTTGGCTTTACCGCAAACTCGTTTTCTTCGGTGTCGCTGGACCCGGCGTTGGTTTTGTGGTGCCCGGCCAAGAACGCCCATCGCTTCGATATCTTTGCCAACGCGCCGCATTTTGCCATTCATGTCCTGCGTGAAGATCAGGCCGATCTGTCCCAGCATTTTGCCATGAATGGGGATGATTTCGGGCCGGTGGACTGGCAGGCGGATGAACACGGGGTGCCTTTGTTCGATACCTGTGCGGCGCGCTTTAACTGCCGCTTGGCTGACAGCCATGATGCGGGCGACCATGTTATCGTGGTTGGGCAAGTCGAAGACGTCTATCTGACCGGCGCCGCGCCGCTGGTCTTTGCCCGGGGTGGCTATGGTCATTTCACGCCGCAAAACTAAAAAGCCGCCCCTTTTTTTAAGGGACGGCTTTGTCACTGGTTACGGGGTAAATCAGCCAAACATGTCGGACGTGATACCTGCGTACCAGCCCACGCTTTCCTCATAGGTTTGCGCGCGCAGTTCCGCACTTTCGCCGGTTGCGCTGATGAACCCGTCAACCTTGGCGATCTTTTCGTCGGTGGCCTGATAGGATGCGCCCACCTTGATGCCATCTTCGGTTTCAATCAGCGACCAGCAGGTGTTTGAGAACTTAGCCGGGAACACTTTGGATCCGGTCAGCGCCCCACGTACCGCCATTGCAGCAACCTTAGCCTGAGAGTTGGCCGAGAAACCCGACTTGGGCATATCGCCCTGATTGGTGGCATCGCCCAAAACGTGGATATTCGGGTCAACCCGCGATTCCATCGTGTGGCCCGATACCGGCGCCCAGTTGCCCTCGGTAATGCCGGCCAGTTCACAGATACGGCCCGCTTTCATCGCTGGAATGACGTTACAGGCGTCGACCTTGGTGACTTCGCCGTCGATGGTGACTTCCATCGAATCCGCGTTAACCGACACATCGCCCCCGCCGAAGTCCGGCCCGATCCAGTCGATCATACCATCATAATGGTTGGCCCAGCCTTCCTGGAACAGCGCCATCTTGGAAAACTTCGGTTTGGGGTCAGCCACGATGATCTTGGCCGTCGGGTTATTTTCCTTCAGATAGTGCGCCACCATCGAGACCCGCTCGTAGGGTCCCGGGGGGCAGCGATAGGGGTTGGGCGGGGCGACCATGGCAAAGGTCCCGCCCTGCGGCATGCTTTCGATCTGCGCCTTCAGAAGCTGGCTTTGGCTGCCGGCCTTATAGGCATGCGGCATGGCGTTCTGGCTGGTTACGTCCCAACCGGCCACGGCCCCATCGACAAAGTCGATACCCGGGCTCAGGATCAGCTTGTCATAGTTCAGTACCGATCCACCGGCCAAGGTCACTGTTTTGGCGTCACGATCCACGCCCACAGCCCAGTCATGCACAACGTTGATGCCGTACTCTGCCGCCAGCTTGCCATAGGTGTGACCGATGGATTCAATGCTGCGGAACCCGCCGATATAGAGGTTAGAGAAGAAGCAGGTGTAGTAGGTGCGGGTGGGTTCCACCAGCGTTACATCAACCTCGCCCTTGCTATCCTTGGCGATATAACGCGCGGCTGTGGCGCCGCCCGCGCCGCCGCCCACAATCACCACTTTGGGTTTGCCGTGGCCCGCGCCCCAAGTGCGCGACGCGCCCAGCGATGCGGCCGAGGCCACAGCGGCTGTGCGCAGGAAATGGCGTCTGTTCAAAGTCATGTTAATCTCCTCCCTGATTGTCTTCGTTATTCGTAGGTAAGCGAGCCAAAATAGGCCGCCAGCGCCGCGATTTCCTCGTTGCTGAGGCGCGACGCCATCATCTGCATGACCGGATGCGGCCGCAGTTTGTTCTTGTAGTGATGCATGGCCAGCACGAAGTCTTCTTCGGGCCATTCGATAATCGCCGGGATGCCGTCATAGTCGCCGGTGGTCTGGTGACAGGTGGTGCATTCTGAAGACAGGTACTCGCCATATTCAGGATCACCGACCAGTGCCAGAATATCTGCGGGTACCTCCCACGGGTCGGCCAGTGCTGTCGGCTCAGCCTCGGGGATGTCTGCCGGATTGTCCGAAAAGCTGCGCATATAGGCCAACAGATCGGCACGATCCTGCGCGTCTTTGATCCCGCCAAAGTTCATATTGGTGCCGGTGACCAGCGATTTGGGGTTATGGATGTAGACCTCGAGGGTCTCTAACGTCCAGGTCAGACCGTCACTGCCTGCCCGGTCCATGGACGCCGAGTAGGCAAACCCGTCGACCGAGGCAGCCCGGCGCCCGTAAATCCCGTTCAGGTTGGGACCAACGTTGTTGTGCGCGCCCGGCCCAACCTCGTGACACGCGGCACATTCTTTCCAAACCTCAGCCCCATGTTCCGGGTCACCAATGTCAGATGCTTGGGCAGCGCCTCCCAACAGAACAGTCGCTGCGCAAGAATAAATCGTATATCTGTTCATAATTGAATTTATGCACATTAAGCGTGCGTCGATCAACAATATATGAATATTTTTAGTGCTAAATCTGAACGCTACCAGACGTCGGGATCAATGCCTTTCGCACGCAAATCGGCGAACTTGTCTTGCAGGAACCGTTGAAACGGTTGATTACTGTAACTTTCACTTACAACATATTCTAATGATGACAGAAAATGGAATGGCTTAAAGTATCCAGGCAGCCGGAATAGCTCCTTCGCCACCCCGTTTTCATCGCGTCCAAAGATCACCGTCGAGGGCGTAAAGTTCACTGCCCACTTGGCAGCAAGGTTGCGCTCCTCCAGGGCGGCGCCATCAAAGTCCAAAACTTCGCGTGCGCCCCATAGATCAAGTTGGATGACATCAAAGTTCGACGTCAGATAGTCGACGATTTCGACGCGCTCAAAGTTAACTTCATGCAGCTCGCGGCAATAGGGGCACCCGGCCTGTTCAAACAGTACCATCAGATACCGGCCTTCGTCCTGCGCGGTGGTCAGATCGTCGTCCAATTCAAGAAAACTGTCGGTGAACCAAGGCTGTTTGTGTAGCCCATCATCACCCAGTTCAGCCGTCCAACTGACGCGCGGAAACGCCAGTGCGCCCGCCGCCAATATCGCAGTGCGTCGTGTAATCATGATGTCCTCCCTGCCCCATGATAACACAGTCAAACGAAAACGGGCGGCCCGCGATGGACCGCCCGTTCTGATCAGATGTGGTTGGCGTTATTCCGTGTCCGGGGTCACGTCCAGAACCATGGCACGCATGGTGATTTCGACGCTGTCTTTGCAGTTTTCCATGCAGGGACTGTCGTTCCAGAAATGGGCCTCAGCGGTTTCACGGTCATCAATGATGAAGCCACCGGCGTTGGGCATTTCGACCTCAAGGAAGTTTTCGTTCGACAGAACGAAATCGTCATCCACCATGTCGTTGGAATAGAGGATATAGGCCACAATGGCATAGACATCATCCGGCTCAAGGCTTTGGGCATAGCCAAACGGCATGGACCGGTTCACATAGTCCCAAGTGGTCGACAGGTACGGCCAGTACGAGCCAACGGTTTTCAGCGGGTCTTCGTGGTCCAGCGTGTCGGCACCACCGGCCAGTTTTGGCCAGTTGTCGACGCCTTCGGCAAAGTCACCATGGCAATAGGCGCAGGCTTCGGCAAAGACTTCTTCGCCATATTCAACCGAGCCAGAGCCCGCCGGCAAGCCGGTGCCATCGGGCGCGACGTCCACATCCCATGCTGCGACTTCTTCAGGCAGAGCTTCGCGGCCAAGGCCGTATTCACCCGCCACGACCGGGGCTGTGATCAGGGTTGCGGCGATGGTGCCTGCAATCAGATTACGATACTTCGACATTCTCTGCCTCCCCGCTTTCCTTGACCCACCAGGTCTGAATGCAGTTGTTGTGGTAAATCGAGTTCAGACCGCGCACATCGCGCAACTGCGCTTTGGTCGGCTGCACATAGCCGGTGCTGTCTTTCGCCCGCGATTGCAGCAGCATTTCAGAACCATCCCAGTTGATATCCAGGTAGAAGCGGGTCAGCGCTTTATCGTCGCCGGGCTGTGCCAGACGGGCCTCTTGCCAGTTTTTGCCACCGTCAATGGACACATCCACCCCGGTGATCGACCCGCGCCCCGACCATGCAAGGCCGGTGATCACCAACGGACCCGCGCCATGCGGAATGGGCGATTGCGGGCTGGGCGAGGTGACAACCGATTTGGCGTCCATTTCCCAGGTCCACTTGCGGCTGGTGCCGTCTTCCAGCGTATCGGTGTACTTGGAGGTTTCTTCACGGCTTTCAATGGCTTGGTTGGTGACTTCAATGCGGCGCAACCACTTGACCCACATGTTGCCTTCCCAGCCGGGCACAACCAGACGCACCGGATAGCCATGCTCCATCCGCAGGGCTTCGCCGTTGGCTTTGAACGCCACCAGAACGTCGTCCAGTGCCTTTTCCATCGGAATCGAACGGCCATTCGACGAGGCATCGGCCCCTTCCACATAAACCCATTTGTCTTTCAGGTCGCCTGCGGCGCCCAGACCGGCCTCTTCCAGCAGGGTACGCAGGCTAACGCCCGAATATTCCATGTTGTGGATCATGCCGTGGGTGAACTGTGCACCGTTCAGCTGCGCGCCGGCCCATTCCATGCCGGTGTTCGCCGCGCATTCGCAGAAGTAGACTTTGTTGGTGCGCGGGAAACGCTCCAGATCTTCGTAGGTAAAGATCAGCGGTTTATCGACCAGCCCGTTGATCATCAGGCGGTAGTCTTCTTTGCGCAGCTCAATCGCGCCCGAATGGTGGCGTTCAAACGCACAGCCCTGCGGGGTGATCGTGCCGTCCAGCGCGTGGATCGGGGTGAAGTTGATCGAGCTGATGGTGTCCGCCGTCAGCCATTCAACATTGCGGCGCACCACGTCGGATTCATATTCGATCGGCATGCCATAGGGCGTGGCATCGACGCCGTCGCCGGTATAGCTGGCCCAGTCCTGAACTTCGGTGATCAGCGGATCGGGTTCACCCGCCTGGGCCGCCCCTGCGGCAGCCGCGCCACCGGCGGCAATTCCGGCTTTGATAAAGCCGCGACGGGTGGTCGTCGGGTCTGACTTGTCTGTCATGTGGCAACCTCCTGTTAGAGTGTTGAAATCTGTGCGCTCGCGCAACGCGGTTAAGAAGGGGCGCCTAGGCCCCGGTGACTTTGACCGATTTGTTCGGATCGATGCTGATCGTGCCCTGGCGCTTGATGTAACTTTCCACGACATCCCAGATCGGCGGTCCTTCGGTGCCTTCGTTGACCGAAGCCCAACCCGAAACGACATAGGATTTCGCGGGATCAATCGCCTCGCCGGTTTTTAGCAACGTCATGTTGGTGATGCGGCTGCCCTGCGGCTTGGACACGTCAATGTGGTAGCCCATACCGCCAACGCGCACCATGTCACCGCCCTGCTGGTAATAAGGGTCGGGGTTGAACAGGTTGTCAGCCACGTCTTCCAGAATGACGTGCAGGGTTTCACCGGTCATTTCAGAACGATAGGCATTCGGATAGGACATCGAGGTGGCGTTGAACACGTCCTCGCGGGTGATCTTATCACCCGGTGTCAGGCTCGGCCCCCAACGGAAACCCGGGGAAAGGGCGATGTCGGCCTCACGCTCGTCAATCAGGGCGTTGCAGATCAGATCATCCCAGGTGCCGTTAAAATTGCCACGGCGATACAAAAGGCTATCTGTCTGGCCCAGCACTTCGGACATTTCTGCTTCATAGGGCGCGCGCTCGGCGTCGATCACGGCGGCGACGTCTTTGTCGGCTTCGATCACATCCGAGAACACCGGGATCAGCTTATGGCGGAAGCCCAGAAGTTGACCGTTCTGCACATCCAGGTCCAGACGGGTCACGAACTTGCCGTTCGAGCCAGAGGCGATCAGCATGGTGTTGTTCACCATCACCGGCTCGGGCAAAGCGTCATGGGTGTGACCGGTCAGGACGACGTCGATGCCATCCACCTGACTGGCCATCTTGCGGTCTACATCAAAGCCGTTGTGCGACAGCACAACCACCAGATCGGCACCTGCGTCACGCACCTCGGCCACGACTTCGCGCATGCGTTCTTCACGCACGCCGAAGGACAAGCCCGGGAACATCCAGTTGGGGTTGGCAATGGGGAGGTACGGGAAGGCCTGACCGATCACGGCCACCTTGGCCCCGCCGCGCTCGAACATCTTATAGGGTTCATAAGCGGGTTCGTCCCACTCGTTGTCAAAGATGTTGGCGCCCAGAAAGGCAAAGGGCAGCTCGTCCACGATTTCATTGACGCGGTCATGGCCCAGCGTGAATTCCCAGTGCGAGGTCATCGCATCAGGTTTCAGCGCGTTCATGACATTGACCATGTCCTGCGCGTCGGTTTTGAAACAGGTGTACGAACCATGCCAGGTATCGCCCCCATCCAGCAGCAGCGCGTCAGGACGGTCTGAACGGATCGCGTTCAGGATCGTGGCGACGCGATCAAGGCCGCCCATTTTACCATAGCCTTTGGCCAGCGCACTGAAGTCCTGATAGGTCAGCGCATAAGCCTCGGGCGTGCCCGCAGTCATGTTGAACATCTTCAGGAAATCCGCCCCGGTCACATGCGGCGGCAGGCCGTTCACATCGCCGATCCCAAGGTTGATTTCAGGCTCGCGGAAGTAGATTGGCTTTAGCTGGCCGTGGATGTCGGTCACATGCACCAGCGTGATGTTTCCATAGGTATCAAAGCCCAGAAGGTCATCCTGAGTCAGCGTTTGCTGGGCAGCCAGTTTGGCCCAGTTGCCTACGCCTGAGGCTCCGACAATTGCCGAAGCCGCAACCGAGGCCTGCAAGAAATCACGCCGCGAAATCATGTCCGTCGTCTCTCCGTTCAAGATGCACCTGTCCTGCCCGGTGACATGAAGGCACCGGCAGACATGCGCGTGGTAAAGGAACTAACGAATACCCTGCGCGCGAAAACGGCGCGCAGGGCGGTGTTTTTAGTTACGCACCGATGGTCCTTCGACCGACAGCCCGTTGCCGCGCGAGGCCACATAAAGCTCTAGCGCAACGAAGTCTTCCGAACCCGGGCTGAACGTTTCAGCGCGGGTATCGCGAACACAGCCTTTGAAACGCGCGTGAACCGAGTTCAGCTTGGCGTTTTTCAGACGGTAGGTCGGGAACCCGTTGATCTGACCCTGACTAAGGTGGTCAGCACGGATCAGGTTGCCATAGTTGTCCTCGTGACAGTTCGCGCAGCTCAGTTCCAGCTGACCGGTGCGGGTGTAGTAGAGCTCTTTGCCCTGCTCCCACATCATTTCAGCCGGACCATCAATGGCCACGTTCACCGGCATTCCACGCGATTGCACGGAAATCAAAGCAACCATGTTGGTCATGCTGCCACTGGTGTATTTCCAAGGCTCGGCGTCCATTGCATTGGTGCGGCAGTCGTTGATCTGCATTTCAAGCGTGCGAACCTCCCCTGCGGATTCAACCCACTTTGGGTAAACCGCGCGCACGCCTTTCATGCCCTCTTCGACATCGCCGTGGCACGAAGCACAGGACTTGCCGTTCTTTCCCTCGACCTCGGCCCACCGTTCAGCGGCTTGATCCACAAAGATCATGCCCGGATTGTCGAAGTCGTCCATTTGCAAGGCTTGCGTTTCATCCGAACGGAAAACCCAACCCGAGTAGATCGTGGAAAGGTTTTCGACATGGGCTGGCGCATCCGTGCGCACAACCATTTCGATCTCCTCGTTCACGACCAGATTGGCCTCTTCGTCGGCCGAAGCACTGCCCGCCACAAGGGCCAGCATCGCAACGGTACTGCCTAGCGTTTTCAGCTGGGTACGTTTCATTCGTTTCCTCCCTGAATTGATGAAACCGTCGCTTAGCCGATCGCCACTGACTTAGCGGTGTCATAGACCGATCCGTCATCGTCGTACCAAGTGAACTTGAATTCACCGGCCTCGGGCACAGTGGCTTCGAATTCGACATACGGGTTGGTCGAGATCGCAGGTTCAAGCGTGACGCTGATCACGTTCTGACCGTTAAAGTCGCATGTGAAGCGATTGATGATCGAACGCGGGATCACGTTGCCTTCTTTGTCCTTACGCTGACCCGATTCCATCTTGTGGCTGATCAGGGTCTTGATGGTGATAGCTTCACCAGCAGATGCGGTTTTGGGGACTTTGACGCGGGGTTTTACACCAGATGCCATTGTTGTTTCTCCTGTAACTTAGCCGCCGCAGCCGCCGATGGTGACTTTCACGGTGTTGGACGCGCGGGCAAAGCTGCCGTCGGCCATTTTCGCAATTGCGACAACGTCCTGCGTGCCGGCCAGACGAATACGGGTCGAGGCCATCTGGGTCGCAGCCAGCGGGCCGAACTCAAATGTGCATACGCCCGGTGTCGGGTTGCCCGTGGCCAGAATCATGACCGCAGTCGCGCCGGGGGCGTCGACCGAAATCGGAACCGTGTTCCCGTTCTCTGCAATCTCGGGGGTGGTCAGGTCGATCCCTGCGTCGCCCATATCTGCACCGCCGGTGAAGGCTGCGATGGCATCGTCGACCGAGGCCAACGCGCTGATCGGCAATGCCGCGACAGCAGCGGCACCAGCGCCAAGCGCAATCGCGCTACGTCTCGTCAGTTCCATAGGTTTCTCCTTGCTCGTCAGAAATCCCGAAGGATTACTCTTCTTTCAGTGTCATCAGATAAGCGACCACATCCTCGATCTGCTGCGCTGTCAGAAGCGGCGGCAGGGGATCGGTTTTCGCGGCTTTGCCGGTATAAGCATCACCCGGGCGAATATATCCGGTGGTCTTATAGAAGGCGGGCATGATCGTGCCCTCGTAGGTCTTTTTGGCGTTGGCGACGATGCCACGAATTTCGGCTTCGTTCCAACGATCCGCAACCCCATCCAGCACCGGTCCGACTTCACCGTGAAACGGTACGTCTTCGACCAGCTCGGTGACGGCGTGACACGACACGCAGTTGCCTTCGCTTTTGGTGCTGAAAACTTTGCGGCCCATCTCCGCATCGCCGGGTGCACCCGACAAGGATACGGCAACCGCTCCAGCATCGTCATATACGACGTTCAGAGGCGCGACTTCCGCCGAGGCAAGGCCTACACCTGCCATCAATGATGCGGCGATCAGTATTGCACGTTTCATATGTAAAGACTCCTCCCAGTGTCCTTTTCCCTGTGCTATTTCTAGCGGACGTGTTCCATCGCATGCAATAACAAATATAGTTTTTTGCATATTTTTATTTGCGCGGAACGAAACATTGTATTCTCTTACTGCCGCTGGGCGGTATTAACTTCCTCAGAATGCCGCAGCGCAGAGATATTATTCCGCGCCCAAACACATTCCAATTACTTCATATTATCAGCGAGGTAGCGCGCAACATACTTCTGAAAGTGCTCGTCGCCTTCGTATCCGCGCTCCAGAACCCAGGACAGTAATGCCGCCGTTGTGCCTTTGCCAAAGGCCCCTGGCATGGTCACCGCTGCCCCCTGCCCTGCGTGGCCAGATGCGGGCGCTTCTTCGCCGATAAACATCATTGTCGGCGTAAACATGACACCCCAGCGCTGCGCCATTTTGCGTTCGCTCAGAGCCGTTCCGTCAAAATCCGTCACCTCGATATCACCAAACAGATTCATCTGAACGACATAATAATTTTCGCGGATCAGGGCTTCGATCTTGGGGTCGGGAAAGACCTTTTCGTGCATCTCTTTGCAATAGATACAGCCGCGTTGTTCCCAGATGATCAGCAGCCGCTTGCCCTCGGCCTTGGCGCTTTCCAGATCTTCGGCCATATCCATAAACGTGTCTTGCAGCCAGTCAGGTTTATGTAACCCGTCGTCACCCATCGGGGCAGCGGCCCAGACCGGCGCCGCAATGACCAACGCGGCCAGAAAAGTTTTGAACAGGTTCATCTTTGGCTCCTCCCTTAAAGTGTTTAGCCGATGGACGTGGCCCACGGCATGTGTCGGATCATGAAATCCGCGATGATCGAAACAGAGTTGGTGGCAATCAGCAGTCCGAACAGGATCAACATCCCGCCCATCACCTTCTCGACGTGACCCATGTATTTACGGTTGCGCTGCATCCAGTTCAGAAACGGACGCGCAAACAGCGCCGCCAGCACGAACGGAAAGGTCATGGCCAAGCCATAGACCGCCAACAAACCTGCCCCTTGCGCAATGTTCCCCATCCCGCTGGCCATCATCAGGATCGCCGCCAGCGCCGGCCCTACGCACGGGGTCCAGCCAAAGCCAAACGCCAGCCCCATCAGATAGGCCCCCAAAACTGAACTGGGTTCTGAACTGCTTTCAATCCGCGCTTCACGGTACAAAAACGGAATGCGCAGAATGCCCAGAAAATGAAGACCAAACAGGATCAGGATCGCCGCCGCCACATAGGATAACGGCTCCATATACTGGCGGAACGCCTGTCCCAGCGCCGTGGCCCCCATGCCCAGCAACATGAAAATCGACGTCACCCCCAAGGCAAAAGCGATGGCTGAAAACACCAACCGCCGCTGCGCTCCCGGCGCGATAGAGTTATCCCCGCGCAGCTCGGACATTGAAATTCCGGCCATATAGCAAAGGTAAAACGGCACCATTGGCAGGATGCAGGGTGACAGAAATGAAAGCAGCCCGGCAAGCGCGGCACCGCCGAAAGAAATGTCCAGCACCTTGGCCTCCCTTGCCGACATCGTCAAAACACATTACGTTGTATGCATATTTAGGGAAAGCAAAAATGGTAAAGCTTCGCTCATTGGTGCTGGGGATCGCCCTGGCAACAGGGTTCATGACCGCGCCCGCGCGCGCGGAACTACATCTGGTGATGTTCGAACAGGACGGCTGCCATTACTGCATCAAATGGGACAATGAGATCGGCCCGATCTACTCTAAAACGGCGGAAGGCCGCACCGCGCCTTTGAAAAAGGTGAACCTGCGCAAAGACTGGAAGTCCGAGATCACCCTGACCAAAGGCCGCCCGGCCTTCACCCCGACCTTTGTTCTGATACGCGATGGCGTGGAGCAAGCCCGGCTGGAAGGCTATCCCGGCGAGGACTTTTTCTGGGGGCTGATCGCCAAGATGATCGAAAAGGAACCCGAATGGCAGGCGCAGCTTGCTGAGAATGATTCGCAATCAGGCGGCTAAAGATCAAAGCTAACTGCTGATCAAATAGGCGTTTTACTGGAAAACAGGCGTGGAATCGCTATTACGGCACGAACGTGGTATGTCAGACGCTAGCAGAAACATATATGAAGGGCTGATTATGATCCGTCTCTCCCATCGCGGATCGCCCTTAGGAGAAAGATAATGGCCGAAGCAGTTCACCCTTACGACATGGATCTGGGCACGGAGACATCTCAGCCCGAATACGGATCCGTCGTGGCGCGTGACATGGTTACGCAGGCCGAAGCGGCATCGAGCTTTCTGAAAGCGCTGTCGCACGAAGGCCGCCTGATGATCCTGTGCCATCTGTCCACAGGCGAAAAGACCGTAACCGAACTTGAAAACCTGCTGTCCTCGCGTCAGGCAGCGGTCAGTCAGCAGCTGGCCCGTCTGCGCCTTGAAGGCTTGGTTTCGCACCGCCGTGAAGGCAAAGCGATCTATTATTCGCTGTCCGATGATCGGGCACGTCGCATGATCGCTCTGGTTTACGACATGTTCTGCAAGTCGGCCTAATTCAGGTCGCAAGGAAAGGCCACGACGGCCTTAGGGAGGAATAGCATGGACATGCTTCCGATTGGCGCCATCGCGGCGCTGATTGGTCTGGCGACAGGTGCCGTTTTGGGCCTGTCGGCACGGCTGGGTGATTTTTGCACGTTAGGCGCAATTGAAAGCGCTGTTTACGGCGAGGATCAGACCCGACTGCGCATGTGGGGTGTCGTTCTGGGCACCGCGATATTCGCCACCCATATACTGGCAGGTGCGGGCATGATTGACCTGCGCGCAACCCTGTATCACGACACCGCCTGGAATCCGATCGCCAGCGTGGCGGGCGGGTTGCTGTTTGGATACGGCATGGCCCTTGCTGGCAACTGCGGGTTTGGCGCTTTGGTGCGCTTTGGCGGCGGCGACATGCGGGCGTTGGTCGTTGTGGTGGTGATGGGGCTGTTTGGCTTCATTACGCTGGGCGGCCCCTTGGCCAATCTGCGTCAATTCCTGTTCCCGCAGTCACCGTCTGACTCCATGCAAAGCTTTGCGACCCTGGGAGAGAGGGTCTTGGGCCTTCCCGCCATCGCGGTGGCCGGGCTGATTTCAGCGGGACTGATCTATTGGGCTTTCAGCCACGAAGGTCTGCGGCGCTCGAGCCGTCATCAGGCCTGGGGTGTCGCTGCGGGCCTATCCGTGACCTTTGCCTTGTGGGGCACCACAACACTGAACAAAATCAGCTTTGGGGACATCCCGGTAGAGGGCCACAGCTTCACCGCGCCACTGGGGCGCACTTTGCTGTGGCTGATGACATCGTCATCAGGGGGGTTGAGCTTTGCCGTTGGCTCTGTGGCAGGTGTGCTTGGCGGCGCCTTTCTTGGCTCGGCCTTGCGGGGATTATTCCGCTGGGAGGCCTGCGAGGACCCGCGCGAACTGGGCCGTCAGGTCGGTGGCGCCGCGATGATGGGCATTGGCGGGGTCGTGGCGCTTGGCTGTTCGGTTGGTCAAGGGGTCACCGGATTTGCCACGCTGGCCTATTCTGCCCCGGTCACATTGGGTGCGATCTATATCGGCGCATTGTGGGGGCTGAAACGCCTGATTCTGGGCGCCCAACCAGACTAACGCCGCCCTGTTATCCACACATTATCCACATTGGCAAAGCCGGCCGCGCGGGCGTCTTTACGCGGTGCGGGTATTTCACCCCGATAAGTTGCATGACCCAAGGGAAGCCAAGCGCAAATCGCGTAAAACGCCCGCGCCGCGTCATTGCTAACCCTTGGTTTATTGGCGACTTTTTCAACAGGCGTTGAGAAAGTCTGCGCTGCCGGGGGGCAATCACTACTTAGTTTAATGTTACTTGGTGTGCCCCCTCGCACCTTACTTTGTCTGCGTCTTTGTAACGGTATCTGGGGGGATAGACGTGAAAGACAGTGATTGGAACGGCCAGGTTATTGGCCTGAAACGGGGCGCAAAACCATCTCGAAAAACCATCTTGATTACCGGCGGCGCCGGGTTTCTGGGATCCCATCTTTGCAGACGACTTTTAACAGCGGAGACACGGATCATCTGTGTGGACAATCTGTTGTCGGGGCGCATTTCGAATATCGCGCCGCTGCTGCAAGATCCAAACTTCACCTTCATCGAACATGACGTGATCAACCCGCTTTGGCTGGATGGGCCGGTGGACGAGATTTACAACATGGCCTGCGCCGCTTCTCCGCCGCGTTATCAGGCGGACCCGATCCACACGTTCAAGACAAGCGCGCTGGGGGCGATCAATCTGCTGGATCTGGCGCAGGAGAAAGGCGCTCGGATTTTGCAGGCCTCGACATCTGAGGTATATGGCGATCCGAATGTCAGCCCGCAGCCCGAGGATTACTTTGGCAACGTCAACACGTTTGGCCCGCGGTCTTGCTATGACGAGGGCAAGCGATCCGCCGAAACGCTGTTTCACGACTACGCTGAACGCTGTGACGTGCCCACCAAAATCGCCCGGATATTCAATACCTATGGCCCAAACATGCGGGCCAGCGATGGGCGGGTGATTTCCAATTTTGTCATTCAGGCGCTAGAGGGCGCGCCCATTACGATCTATGGCGAAGGGCAGCAGACGCGCTCGTTCTGCTATGTGGATGATCTGGTGGACGGTCTGATCCGGCTGATGGGTTCACCCGCCGAGGTGAACTTCCCGGTCAATCTAGGCAACCCGCTTGAGTTCACGATCAAAGAACTGGCCTATCAGGTGCTGCGCCAGACTGGGTCGCGCTCCAGCCTGGTTTATAAGCCTTTGCCGCAGGATGACCCGAAACAACGCCGCCCCGATATCACCCGCGCAAAAACGCTGCTGAGCTGGCAACCTCAGATCGCGCTGGAGGACGGGCTGCGCAACATCATCCGCTATTTTGAAGAGGAGCTGGCGCGCAAAGCAGCGGCGAGTTTAGTCGGAGAATAACCATGCACGGAATCCCCATCATGGTCACAGGAGGTGCCGGTTTCATCGGCAGCCACGCCTGTAAGGCATTGGCCAGCGCTGGTTACATGCCGGTGGTGGTGGACAATCTGTCCACCGGCCATGCGGATTCTGTGAAATGGGGGCCGTACTATAATATCGACGTGCGGGATACGCCGGCCATTCTTAGGGTCATCGCGCGGTATGACATTCAGGGTGTCATGCATTTTGCGGCCTCAGCATATGTTGGTGAGTCCGTCGAAGATCCGCAGAAATACTATGACAACAACGTCGGCGGCATGTTGTCCCTGTTAAGTGCCTGCGCCAAAGCCAGCGTGCGCGAGCTGATCTTTTCAAGCAGCTGCGCTACCTATGGCATCCCCGACCAGTTGCCCATCACCGAAAACAGCCCGCAACACCCAATCAACCCCTATGGCCGCACCAAGCTGATCGGCGAGCACATGCTGATGGACTATGCCGCGCGCTATGGGTTTTCCTATGGCATTTTGCGGTATTTCAATGCCTGCGGCGCAGATCCTGACGGAGACCTTGCAGAGCGCCACGACCCTGAAACCCATCTGATCCCTCTTGCGCTGATGTCTGCCTCGGGGCTGCGGGGGGCGCTGCAGGTGTTTGGCACTGACTACGACACGCCGGATGGCAGTTGTGTGCGCGATTACATTCATGTCAGCGACCTGGCGCGCGGGCATGTCATGGCGATGCAGCATTTGTTGCAGGGCGGTCCCTCACTGACACTGAACCTTGGCAGCGGACGCGGCTATTCGGTGCTGGAAGTCGCGCAGGCCGTGAAGCAGGTCAGCGGGCGCAAGGTCCCCCTGACCCTGACAGACCGCCGCCCCGGAGACCCGCCCTCACTCATGGCGGACCCAACGCAAGCCCAGCGCCTGCTGGGGTTCAAGACCGAGCGCTCGGCCTTGGATCAGATCATCTGCGACGCTGCGCCCTACTTCGGTCTTGCGCTGGAGGAGGTCAACCATGCCTGACACCCTCCCTGCTCTCGTGCCCGTCTTCACGCCGGCTCAACAACGCAAGTACAGGATCACTGTAGGTCTGGCTTTGTTGGCAAATCTATATTTCTGGGTCTGGTGGCTACAGCCGGGCAATATCATTGGGGTTTGGCGTTTTGCGCTGATCACCTTTGTTCTGGCGTGGTTGAATTTTCTGGTGATCTATTTCTTCGCCTTCTTCTTGCGCTCTCATCGGCCCAACCCGGCGCTTGAGCTGCCCAAAGAAGCGCGGGTGGCGATGATCGTCACCAAAACCCCGTCAGAGCCCTTGCATGTGCTTGAAGAGACATTGCTTGCCATGCTGGCACAAGACGTCCCCCATGACACATGGCTGGCTGACGAAGACCCGACCCCGGACACCATCGCATGGTGTGCCGAACATGGCGTGAAAATTTCCAGCCGCAAAGGGATCACGGCATATCATCAACCGCATTGGCCGCGCAGGACCCGATGCAAGGAAGGCAACCTTGCTTATTTCTATGATCATTGGGGCTACGACGAATATGATTTCGTGTCCCAGCTCGACGCGGACCACGTGCCGCAACCGGGCTATTTGCGCGAAATCCTGAAAGGCTTTGCCGACCCAAAGGTTGGGTATGTCAGCGCACCGTCGATGTGTTGCAACAATCGTTCCCAAAGCTGGTCTGCCCGCACGCGTTTGTTCACCGAGGCTTTGTTTCACGGCGCCTTTCAAGCCGGGATGAGCAAAGGCTGGGCGCCGATGTGTATTGGATCGCACTATGCGGTGCGAACCAAGGCCCTGCGCATGGTGGGCGGGCTGGGGCCTGATCTGGCCGAGGATCACTCGACCTCACTGCTGATGAACGCCGGCGGTTGGCGGGGTGTACACGCAATTGATGCCATCGCCTATGGCGCGGGGCCCGAAAGCGTGTCTGACCTTGCCACGCAGGAGTTCCAGTGGTCGCGCAGCCTGTTGACGCTGCTGCTCAAACACACCCCCCACTATCTGGGTGAGCTGCCTCTTAGGCTGCGCTTCCAATTCCTGTTTTGTCAGACGTTCTATCCGATCACGGCCTTTGCGCATTTCCTGATGTTCCTGATCCCGGTTCTGGCGGTGACCTTCGATGCGCGTTTTGCTGCCGTAACCTATGTCGACTTCGTCCTGCACGCTCTTCCGGCTGCGGTCGTACTGACATGGATGGTGATTGAATGTCGGCGCGATCAATTACTGAGGCCGCTGGATGCCTATGTGTTCAGCTGGGAAAAGATCCTGTTCCAGTTTTTACAGTGGCCGTGGGTGTTCATGGGCTGCGCCGTGGCGTTCCGCGATGCGCTGACAGGGTCATTCGTAGACTTCCGCATCACGCCAAAGGGCCAGACAACCAAGCCGCCCTTGCCCGTTCGGGTGCTTGCCCCCTATTTTGCCCTATCCGCCCTGTCCGCGCTTCCCGTGTTGTTGAACGCAGACGTGGTCGAGGCCGGGGGCTTTTACCTGCTATCGCTGCTCTATGCCGCCATCTATGCGATCACCTGCGCGGTGATCCTTATCCGGCACCTTAAGGAAAACAAGGTGGACTGGCGTGGCTATCTGCCCCGGGTCACCGGGCAGTTTGCCGCCTGTGCCGCTTTGATTTTTCTGGTTGGGGCCTCTTTCGCGCTGCGTGGCACCCAAGGGCTGCATGTGCTGACGCTGGGGCTTGGCCCCTATCAGATGACCGAAATGCGTTCCTATGTCTCGGGTGCGGGACAGACACAGGGGCGTCTTCATTACCAATTCCGCACGGACCTTTTCAAAGGGTTCAATTCGTTATCTATCAAGGAGGGCTCCAGATGATGACACCATACAAACTGATCCGAAAACCGCCTTGGGGCGTGGGGCTGGCAATGTTGGCCTTTACCACACCTGCATTGGCCGCGCCCCCGGGCGATCTGGCTTTTGGCGCCTATGACCCGCCCGGGCAATTTTCGTCTGACGGCGAAGTCGCTATCGAACATCTGTTCCTGCCTTGGGAGGACGTGTTCTTAGGCAGTCTTTATGACGCTGACACCTATGCCAAAGAACGCAATCGCGAGCTGCTGGTGACCATTGAACCCTGGACCTGGACCCGCGACATCCGCAACACGCCCGAGTTCCTGATCAACGGCATCCGCACCGGTCTCTATGACAGCAACATGAGCGCGATCTGCGCTGTGTTGGATGAGCTGGACAGCGATATCACCGTGCGTTGGGCTCAGGAGATGGAGGACGAAAGCGGGCAATTCATCTGGTCCGACTGGGAGCCGACAATCTATGTCGACGCGTTTCAGCGCATGATCAATGTCTGCCGCGCCGTTGCACCAGACGTGCAGGTCATGTGGTCTCCACTGGGTCATGAAGGGCTCGAAGACTACTACCCCGGCGATGACTATGTCGATGTCGTGGGCCTGTCTGTCTTTGGCTTGCAAGCCTGGGAACGCGAACAACTGGGCGATGAACAGGAGTTTCTGGACATTTTCACCCCACGCTATGAACGGGTGAAAGGATTTGGCAAACCTGTAATGGTCGCTGAACTGGGTTATGTCGGGGATGCGGACTATGTGAGCCGCTGGGAAAACTCGGTGCGTCAGGACTATCCGCAGTTTCCGCAGCTGACCTCGGTTGTCTACTTCAACCAGCAAGAGGTACACCCGTGGCCTGATGGCTATGGCCTGCCAAACTGGATCGTGACCGAGCGCGTTCTCGGCCAATAAACGCCGGATCGGCGAAATAATGCCGCCTTAAAAGCCAAGGGGAGCCCTCTGGCTTGGTCGTTGATTTGAAAAAACTTTCAACCTGCAGCGGGGCAGCGTTCCCGCGCAGGTCATCCCTATTTCATGCAAATTGGACACGTTTTCTAACCGTCATTTTCAGGGCGGCTAGAAAATTATGTTAAATTTGTTTACCACTGCACCTCAATAATAATAAAGCCAACCGCTGGGACAGGGTGGCATGAATATGCAACCAGCGCCGCAAAGGCGCTTTTGAGGAGCACGAGCAGTATGTCCGTATTTCTGACTTCACGTCGGGGCAAGAAAGCTGTACCCACAGGTCTTTCCGCCGCCGCGGTTGCCATGGTTTGCGTCACCAGCGCATGCATGAGCACCGAAACGGCAAGCCAATCCAACATCTCTAGCCCGGCATCAATTTCGACCATGTCTGACCAAGGCGTGAAAGTCGCAACCAGCACGCCTGCCAAAAGTGGCACGACCATGCAGGTGGTCGGCAAAGGCCCCGCCCGCACAGGCCGCCCGGTTTACATCTGTGGCCCCAGTGGCGGTGGAATGAAGTCACGCTGTTACGAAATGTAAACGTCTTGGCCCGCCAATTGCGGGCCAAATTCGAACAGGGCCGATAGCCCTTTCCGGCCGCAGCCCCTGCGAATCGCAAGGGTTTTCGTTCGTAGATTGAGTGACAATCACCCATAATCACCGCTTTTATTTACCAAATGGGCAAATTTGATATGGCCCATTGCGCCGCAAAATGCACTTCAACTTCACGATCTACACCCATGTTATTTATAAACTATTTCCAGAGTTTATAATTCTCCCATTCGCATTCATGAACATTTAATCTTTTCGTAAAGATTGACATAACACCTTTCCATCGCCAGCTTAGTCACGTTCTCAACATCATTTTTCTTATGTATTGCAACGGCTTGCGAAGGCAGGCCTGCGCATGGAAGGGGGGAGAGGTGATAGAAGACGCTCAAGAACGCTCGTCTAAGTCCGTCGATATAGGATGTCTCGATATTCTGGCTGAATGGGTCGAAACCTTGCATGGGCAAGGTGAACTCAACGGCGCGCTGCAACGGTTGATAAAAGTAACGCATGCCCACGCCGCGTTCATTGCGCGTCACCAAGAGGGGCGCATTTCGCTGAAAATGATCGCCGCGGCTGGTCACCCGCAGGGAAGGCCGCCATGCTTCCTGAATGAGATGCTGGAGAATCCGAAAGATGATCTTCGCATTGGGGCCACGCTGTCCCTGAAGGAAGCCCAGAGAAACCGAAATACGCGACCAGCCAAGCTACAGGTGCTGCATGCAGATCTGGCGGCCTATGCGATCCGTGACCTGCTGGCTGTGCGGCTGGCCGAGAACGACTTTCTAGAGCTGCACTTTGAACATACGCTTCCCGAAGCGGACCGTAGTTTGTTGGCGATCATGGGACCGACACTTGCGAAAACATGGCAATCCCGCCTGCCCGGTACGGCCGAACGCGCACGCAGCCGGTTTCGCACTCGGCGCGGCACCCGCCAGCCTGACCCTCAGGTTTTGCACCTGTCCAACCCGTTTGGCCTGACACGCAGCGAATTCCGTGTCTGTATGCTGGTGCGTGAAGGGCTGCTTATTGATAAAATCGCCAATAAACTGAACGTGCTAGAGCCGACAATCCGCGCCCACCTGCGCTCCATTTACATGAAGACCGGCATCAGCTGCCATGTAGAGCTGCTGCACCGGCTAACGCATGAGCTTAGCTCTGCGGCGCCTGCGGGTGCCACCGGGGCAACCCCGCGGCTACATCTCAACTGACATCGGCCCTTTTCCTGCGCTTTTCTGATTCACTGCGATTCCATGAGTGTCGGAGATTTCGACGCATGGCTTTTCACCTTGCAATATGCTGGTTGGGGTGGTTAGACGATGAGCGTCATAAAGAACGGTGCGGTTCTTGATGGCAAAAGCGCCTGGACGGGGCTGAAAAGGCATCTGATTTCAAAGGCAAATGCCGAAATCCGGTGTCGATCGCAAGGCCTGGGTTCGCACAATCAAGGAGACGTCATTTGAACGCTCTGGAAAGTAAGGTCTTATCGTCTCAGGACGAGATCGAAGCGGCAATCGAAACTCTGCTTAAAGCGCTTGGCGAAGACCCGGCGCGCGAAGGGCTGCGCGATACGCCAGCCCGCGTTGCCCGCATGTATCGCGAGGTGTTTCGGGGCCTGCACGAAGACCCTCTTAAACATCTGGAAACCCAGTTCAGCGCCGATGGCCACGAAGAACTGGTGATCGTCAAAGACATCACCTTCTTTTCGATGTGTGAGCACCATCTTTTGCCGTTCTTTGGCAAAGCCCATATCGCTTATCTGCCCGACGGCGGGCGGTTGGCGGGGCTTAGTAAACTGGCGCGGGTGACACAGACCATCGCCGCGCGTCCGCAGTTGCAAGAACGTATGAGCGCCCAAATCGCCGATGCGCTGGAACAGGCGTTGGGTGCCCGCGGTGTGATGGTCAAGCTTGAGGCCGAGCATATGTGTATGGCTATGCGGGGGGCGCGTGCTGATGGAAGCAAGACCGTGACGTTGGTGACGCGGGGCGAGCTGTCGGACAATCCCGAGCGCCGCGCTGAAACGCTCAAACTGCTGCAGGACTGACCCGCCTTCTGGAAGCCCGCACCGTGATTTGCCAGCCCATCCCCTATCGCGCGCCTGTCGATGCCGCCGAGGTCCTGCGCGACCTGCCCGGATTTGCCTTCCTTGATGGTGGCGGAACGGACCCTGAGCTTGCGCGCTATGCCTATATCGGCGTGGCCCCCTTCGGTCATTTCACCGTGAAAGGCGCACAGGCGCTGTGGAACGATCAACCCCTTGAGGGGGCCCCAATGGCGGCACTGGCCAGCTGTCTGGCGCGCTATCAAGCTGCCCCCCCCGGCCCCGACGCCCCACCCTTTTGCGGCGGTGCGATCGGCCATCTGTCATATGACTTGGGGCAGCTGTTTGAAACGCTGCCCACCTTGCCGGTTAAGCCCCCGGAAACCCGCCTATTGTCGTTTGGGTTCTATGACCTGATCCTTGCATTTGATCAGCGCGATCAAAAAGCATGGGTTTGTTCCAGTGGCTGGCCAGAGGTCGGCGCGGCTCAGGCGCTACATGCCAAGGAACGGGCCGCATGGTTGCTGGAACAGCTGGAAGCGCCCCCTGCCCCGGTCCCTGATCTGGCCTGCGTGGCGCGCGATTCATGGGTGTCGAATTTCACCCCACAAGGCTTTCGCGATGCCGTGTGCAAAGTGCAGGACTACATCCGTTCTGGTGACATATATCAGGCCAATATCGCCCAGCGCTTTCAGGGTCCGTTGCCGAAAGGCTTTGACGACTGGGCCTTTTACAAAGCCTTGCGCCGGGCAAACCCAGCCCCCTTCGCGGCGTTTTTGCGCGATGGCGACACGACCATCGCATCCAGCTCCCCCGAGCGGTTTGTCAGCCTGAACGAGGGGCTGGCAGAAGCACGCCCGATCAAAGGCACGGCGCGGCGCTCTGATGACCCCGCGCAGGACGCCGCGCTGGCCGCGCAATTAAGCACCTCGGAAAAAGACCGGGCCGAGAACGTGATGATTGTTGATCTGCTGCGCAACGATTTGTCGCGCATTTGTCAGCCCGGTACGGTCAAAACCCCTGTCATCTGCGGGCTGGAAACCTATGCCGCAGTACACCATCTGACCTCGGTCGTTCAGGGGCAGCTGCGCGAAGGCAAAGGGCCCGCCGACCTGATAGAGGCCGCGTTCCCCGGGGGCTCAATCACCGGCGCGCCAAAAATTCGCGCGATGGAGATCATCGCCGAACTGGAAGGCGTGGCGCGTGGTATCTATTGCGGCGGGATCGGCTATATTGGCTTTGATGGCCGCATGGATTTGAACATTGCGATCCGCACTGCCGTATTGGGCGAGGGCTGCGCGGTGGTACAGGCTGGTGGCGGGCTGACGCTGTTGTCGGACCCCGAAGACGAACGCAAAGAAACGCTGATCAAAGCGGAAAAGCTGTTTGCCGCCTTTGAAGGAGCGCAGTGACAGGTATGCTGCTGATCATCGACAACTATGACTCTTTCGTCTTCAATGTCGCGCGCTATTGCGAAGAGCTGGGCTGGCCGCCCACCGTGCTGCGCAATGATGCGATTGATCTGGATTGGATCGAGGCCGCCCAGCCCGAAGCCATCGTGATCTCGCCCGGCCCTTCAAGCCCAAGTCAGGCTGGCGTGTCCTTGCCTGCGGTCGAACGGTTTTCCGGGCGCATCCCGATTTTGGGTGTGTGCCTGGGCCATCAATGTATCGGTGCCGTCTTTGGCGGTGTCGTGGCCCGCGCCCACGAGCCGATGCACGGTCGTGCAAGCCTGATTGGGCACAATGGCACTGGTATGTTCGACGGCTTGCCCGTGCCGCTCTCGGTGGGGCGGTATCACTCTCTGGTGGTCGAAGAGACGCCTGAGATGCGGCAAAACCTGCGTGTTACCGCCCGCACCGACAGCGGCGAGATCATGGCGCTGGAACACCGGACGCATCCGACCTACGGTGTGCAGTTCCACCCAGAGTCCGTGCTGTCAGACCACGGGCACGACATTTTCGGAAATTTCTTCGCCCGCGCGCGAAAGGGAAATCATGCAGTGGCTTAACGGCGAACCGCAGACCGGCACCATCGCGCCCTTTGATCTGCGTGATCGTGGGCTTTTGCTGGGCGACGGGGTGTTTGACACTGTGATGGTCGCACAAGGGCGCGCCGTATTTGCCGAGGCCCATCTGGCGCGGCTGGCGGCGTCTTGCGCTGCGTTTGACATCCCTTTCGACGCCCGGGTTGCGCAAGCCACCTTGGGGAACGCCGCGCGTAAGATCGTCACTGGCTCCGTGCGCACCACGATCACGCGCGGCCCTGCCCCGCGCGGCCTGGATTTGCCTGACGCCTGTGCACCGGTGATCCTGACACAGGCCCATGCCGGCCCTCTCAGCGCAGCATGGCGGCCCCTGCGCGCGATAGAAACCCCCATCCGCCGCAATGAAACCTCCCCGTTGGCCGGGCATAAATGCCTGTCCTATATGGACGCGATCTTGGCGATGCGGCAGGCCAAAGCCGCCGGCGCGGATGAGGCCATATTTGCAAATACCCAAGGCCATGTCGCCAGCTGCGCCACAGGCAATATTTTTGTGATCCTTGAGGGCACTTTACGCACCCCGCCCCTTTCGGATGGCATACTACCCGGTGTGGTGCGCGCGCAGCTGCTGGACCTTGGGCGCGCGCTCTTTCGCGATGTCGAGGAAGCCTCTTTGACACCCGACATACTGCACAGCGCCCAAGCCGTTTTCATGACCAACAGCTTGCGCCTGATCGCGCCGATCACATCGTTGAACGGTCGGGCGCTGGCGCTGAACACGCCGCTTCTGGCAGAGTTGGCGCAGGCACTGTATGACCGGGTCGACAGCAGAACGGATCTATCAAAGGATTTTGCCGCGTGGCCGACGACAGACTGACAAAACGTGACGCCTTTTTGGCTGCTGTCAACGCAGGGCCGGTGGTCATGGGCATCGTCAACATGACGCCGGATTCGTTTTCCGACGGCGGGCTCCATGCCGCGCCTGAGGCTGCGCTAAACGGAGCCGTGCGCATGGTGTCGGAAGGGGCCGCAATTGTCGATGTGGGCGCGGAATCCACCCGCCCCGGTGCCACGCCGCTTAGCGCATCCGAGGAGCTTTCTCGGCTTGACCCAGCGCTGTCGCAGATCTGCGCCGCGGTTGATGTCGCCGTGTCTGTTGATACCTACAAGGCCGATGTCGCGCGCTTTGCAGCGCAGTCAGGCGCGGCGGTGATCAACGATGTCTGGGGCCTGCACCATGACCCACAGATGGCCCACGTCGTGGCTGAAACCGGCAGTGCGCTGATTGCCATGCATAATCGAACCGATGTTGACCCAGATTTGGATATCACAAGCGATATCAATACCTTCTTTGAGCACAGCCTGACACTTGCCGCCAAGGCGGGCATCCCCGATGCTCATATTATCCTGGACCCCGGGATTGGCTTTGGCAAAACGCTGGAACAAAATTATCGCATCCTCAATCAACTGGCCGATCTGCGCAAATTCGGCCGCCCTATCCTGTTGGGCCTGTCCCGCAAGCGGATGATTGGGGAAGTAACAGGCGCTGCGCCAGCAAACCGGATGGCCGGGACTGTGGCGGCGAATGTTATCGGTCTGCGCAATGGCGCCAATATCCTGCGGGTTCATGATGTCGCCGAACATGTGAATGCCGTTCAAATCTTCAATGCCGCGGAGCAGTTTCAATGACCGACTGGATAAAAGTCCAAAACCTGCGCCTGCGGGGCAATCACGGGGTGTTTGAGCGCGAAAAGCAAACCGGGCAAGAGTTTCAGTTCGATATCGACTGCGCCTTTGACACCCGCGCCTGCGCCCAAAGCGACGATTACGAACAGGCGCTGTGCTATGCATCGTTATGTGATCTGGCGCGGCAGGTTTGCGGTGACGGCCCGTTTGATCTGGTGGAAACGCTGGCTAACCGGTTGGCCGATCTGATCTTGGACAAAAATCCAAGTGTGACAGAAACCCGGATCGCCGTGCGCAAGCCAACCGCTCCGATGAAGGGCAGGTTTGATGCTGTCGGCGTACAAATTACGCGCAAACGGCGCTGGCGCGTCGGCTTGTCTTTGGGCAGCAATATCGGAGACGCAGCCGCCAATCTGCGCCTTGCCCTGTCCCACCTGACGATCGAGGACGGGTTTGAACTGGATCAGGTGTCCAGCTTTTACAAAACCCCGCCATGGGGCGATGAAAACCAAGACCCTTTCGTAAACGCCTGCGCCACCGGTTGGTCGACCCTTGCACCCGAGAGCCTGCTGCGACGTATCAAACAGATCGAACTTTCGATGGGCCGCGCGCCCGAGCGGCGCTGGGGCCCGCGATTGATTGATATTGATCTGTTGTTTGCGGACGACTGGACAGTGGACACCCCTCTTCTGACACTGCCCCATCGCGAGATGTTCAACCGCCCCTTCGTGTTGATCCCGCTTGCCGAAATCGCCGGGGATCAGGTGGTAAAGGGGCAGCGCGTTGGCGACGCCGCCAAAGCGCAAGACGCCACCGGGATCGACAAAATCGACGTTTAGCATCTGTCGTTCCCGGCCCCCATATCGCGCGAGCACAGCGCCCGGGGCCCAAATCTGACTGCGCTTTTTTTGGGTTGGGTAGGCGGGCCTCCGCAATCAGCTCACAAACTACTTCCCCATGAGAGTTTACTAAAACTCGACATGTTCCACGCTGCTCATTTCACCCCTTCTTAAGAGACCGGGCCGAAAGTCCCGATCAAGTTCTTTGTGAGTGGAGTGAAAAATGGCAGTGGAAGATCAGGACAAGTTCCCCGAAAACACCGGCGAAACGATTGTCGGAAGCGATCAGGATGATGTTCTTACCGGCGGTGCGGATCAGGACCAGCTGGATGGCAATGACGGCGACGACACCCTGACAGGTGACGGTGCCGAAGATCACCTGTTGGGCGGCGAAGGGTCTGACACCATTGATGGAGGTGAAGGCAATGATCTGGCCGCGGGCGATTATGTTGGCGAAGAGTGGACCTTGGTGGATGGTAAATGGGTCTATGACCCCAGCAAAGTGCAGGTTGACCCTGAACTTGAGGCCACCGGAGACAGTCAGGATTTCAACGATACCATCGTAACCGGCGAAGGCGATGATGTGCTGTTGGGCAACCGCGGCCATGATGACCTGAGCGCAGGTGCTGGCGATGACATTGTAAACGCAGGCACCGGCAATGACACGGCCAAGGGCGGTGAAGGCGAAGATGTCATCAACCTGGAAGACGGCGATGACACCGGCTATGGCGGTCTGGGCGCGGATGTTGTGAACGCGGGCGATGGGGATGACATTGTCTATGGCGATCAGGGCAACGTGAACCTGCTGGGCGAACCAAGCGGCGACACCAAACCCACAAGCATTTCGCAGTTTAGCGACGTAGATGGCTGGGCCGTGACCGAAGAGAACGGTCAGGAACAGATGGCGACTGAGCTGGATACCAAGGAAGGGGAAACCTATACCATCGCTGTTGATCTGGCCGCGAACCTGGCGGCGGACAGCACGTCAGGCAGTGTACAGGTGATCTGGAATGGCGAGGTGGTGGAAACGATTTCAACCACATCGGGGGCCTATGAAACCTACACAGTAGAGGTCACCGGTACCGGCGGCACCGATCAAATGATCTTCCGTGTCGTGGATGCCGAAGTGGCGTATGACGGGCCTGAAATTGATACCAGCGGCGCGGTATACACTTATGAGACCACCATCGAGGTGAACGGTCAGGAAGTGACCGTCGACGCCATCGCACCGGGCCAGTCGAACCTGTATCAGGTCATCGACGGGCAGCTGATGGTCTTTGACCCCGAGGCCGAGGAATATATCACCGCTGGCTCACCCGGCGAATTCAAAGTCAATGCCATCGGCTATAACGTCGAAGATGACCTGATCTATGGCATCGGCAAAGGCAGTGGTCAGGATGCGCTTGGCAATGAGATCACCCCGCCTGATCTGGTGGTGATGGATGCCAATGGGGATGTATACCGCTTGGGGGATGTCGATAACGGCGACTATGTTGGTGATTTCGACAGTGATGGCAACCTGTGGACCTTTAACAGCAGCCTGAACCGGATCACGATGATCGACGTGGACCAGTTGGATGAAAACGGCGATCCCGTTCAAATTCACTATGACATGCCCAAGGACCTGTTTGATGGTCGACTTTATGACATTGCCTATAACGCGGATGAAAACTGTTTCTACGCGGTTGAGGCCCCCTCGCAAAACGGCGGCAACGGTCAGGTTCACAAAATCGATCTGAGCGAAGTTCAGGATGGAGGCCTGCCCACGATCACCTCTATCCCCGTTACCGGCACCCTGTTCGAGGGTGAGATGGAAAGCGGCATGGTAAAAGGCGCTTACGGGGCGGTTTTCATGGATGGCGATGGGAATCTCTATATCGGCCTGAACAAAGGCGATCATGATTTGGATGGAACGACCGACAGTTCTGGCGCGGTATATCAGGTCCATTACGATTTTGATGCTGGGTATGGCTATGCCGAGTTCAAATCCGAGGCCCAGAACACGGGTTCGAATGATGGTGCGGTTGATCCGCGCTCGATTGATCCCTTTGCTGTTGTCGACACCGAAGCCACGATTTTGCTTAAGGATCCAGTCGTTACCACAAGTGAAGGCGGTGATGACGATCTGCGCGGCGGGGCCGGTGATGACATCATGTATGGCGAGGCCGGAGATGACATTTTAAGCGGCGGTGAAGGCACCGACACGCTGGATGGCGGCGAGGGCGCGGACAATATCGGCGGCGATGGCGGGGCTGACACCATCTTTGGCGGCGCGGGCGATGATCAGCTTCGCGGCGGCGAGGGCGTTGACAGTCTGGACGGTGGCGACGGAAACGACATGCTGTTTGGTGGCGAAGGCACCGACACATTGATCGGCGGAGCCGGGAATGACCACCTTGAGGGCGGCGCCGGTGACGACTCTTTGGACGGTGGCGAGGGTAATGACGCGCTCTATGGGGGCGATGGCAATGACTTCATCATCGCCGGCGCGGGCGACGACAGCCTGAATGGACAGGCTGGCAACGACACGCTTTTCGCCGGGGATGGCACCGATTATGTCGCCGGCAACGCAGGCGACGACACATTGGACGGCGGCGCTGGTGACGACAAGCTCGTCGGCGGCACCGGCGCTGATGTCATCACTGGTGGTGCGGGGAACGATCACATGTGGGGTGGCGAATGGAGCGCTGATGGCAGCTCGGACACTTTCATCGTGGCCCAAGGCGGCGGCAAGGACATGGTGCACGACTTTGAGTCAAACCAGGATATCGTTGATCTAAGCGCTTATGGTCTGGAATACGCCGACCTGGAAGGTCTGATGGATGATCAGGGCTGGGCCACGGTCATTGATCTGAGTGGCCTGGAGGGCGGCCAGGAAGGCGATAAGCTGATCCTTAAATCCGTATCGCCCGACGATCTGGACGAAAGCAATTTCATCCTCTGAGCCCCAACCATAGAAAGACTAACCTGTGACCCCAGGATCGCTTTCCCAATTGCGCGTGCTTATTGCGCCCTTGTTAATCTTCAGCTTCGTCACGAATGCCGCGATCCTGGTAAGCCCGATCTTCATGATGCAGGTGTTGGATCGGGTTGTTCCCAGCGGTAACCTTAACACGTTGTTCTTGTTGCTGGTGGTGGCCCTGTTGGCCATCGCCTTCAACGCCTTTGTTGAAACCGGACGGGATCTTTCGCTTCAACGGGTCGCACGCTGGGCCGAAAGCATCTGCACCGGGCCAATACTTGCCCTGCCCCCTGCCCAACAAACCGACATGCTGGGCCATCTTGGCCAAGCGCGTGGCTTTATCGCCGGCGGGTCCGCAACAGCCTTGTTGAACCTTTTTTGGTTACCCCTGTTCATTGGGGTGCTGGGGTTGATCCACTTAAGTTATGTTGTCTTGGTGGCGACACTTGTCGCGACGATGCTGGGGGTACAACATCTGCGCGATACCGCGATCAAAGCCCCTTCAGCACAGATTAACCAGCTGCGCACGCAAGAACGCCGTTGGGTGCGCCTTCTGGAAACGCTTAACCCGTTAACGTCACCACAGCACCTGCGCAACAATCTGAACACAAGATTGCAAGACGCCGTCCAAAGCCGTCAGACCTATGAAAGCCAGTCTGATCGCCCCTTACTGGGAGGCAACGGTGCGCTTACAGGCCTGCGCATGTCAGCGCAGTTACTGGCCATGTCCATTGGTGCCTATTTGGTATCTCAAGGGAAACTGTCGGCCGGGGCGATGATTGCTGCCTCCTTGATCGCGGCGAAAACCATCACCACCATTGAACAGGCGCTTGGCGCGTTGCGCAGCTGGCCAGACGCAAAAGACGCCTTAACCCATCTTCAAAATCTGGCGGTTCCCCAGGAAACGCAGATGGATATTTTGGAGTTGTCAGGGGCGCTAAAATGCGAGCGCCTTATCTATCCACGCGGTGGCGGGGCCCCTCCCCGGCTGGACCGTATCAGTTTTGAACTGTCCCCCGGCGACTGTCTGGCCATCATCGGGGATGCGGGAAGCGGAAAATCGACCCTGTTGCAGGCGCTGGCTGGCTTGGACCCCGCCCCGATCGGCAGTGTCGTTCTTGATCAGACAGACGTGCGCCACATGTCTGCAACCACCCGTCGCGCCATGATCGGCTATTTGCCCCAGATGGGCGGGTTACTGCCCGGAACCGTGGCCGAAAATATCGCTGGTTTCGATACGAAAATGAACGACAAAGCCATCATTGCCGCCGCTAAGAAAGCAAAAGTACACGGGATGATCTCGGCCTTACCTCAGGGCTATCAGACAGATATCGGTGCCACGCCGCACCTTTTGACGGCAGGGCAAAAACAACACGTCGCTTTGGCGGCAGCGATTTATTGTAAACCGAAATATTTGTTTCTGGACGAACCAAACGCGCTTTTGGACAAAAACGGCGAACGCGCGATGTGTGAAACGATCGCGGATCTGAAAGACGATGGCGTGACCGTCGTGATGGTCTTGCACCGCGCCGGGGCAATTGGACTGGCCGATAACATTCTTGTTCTGGAACGCGGGTTTGTTTCTGATTTTGGCCCCCGCGCCCAGGTCTTGGGGCGTCAGAGCGATGGCCGGCGTCTGACCCGAATGCCATTGCGCAAGACCTCGTTGCAGGACCTGTCGGATTGGATTACCGGGCAGTTTACCCGCTCAAACGATGCCGAGTTCGCCGCCAAAGCCGCCATGTTGGGAACCGAAATGTTTCTGGCCGCCAACCTGAATGGCCCCCAGGACAAACCGCGCGAAGTCGAAATTCAGTTCCGTTTTCTGGATGATCGAAACTGTGAATTGCAAATCGTCGAGCAAGGTCAGACATCTGCCGACAAACTTCTGCGCCAGGTTAAATCGCAGATTGAATGCGGTCACGAAGGCTTTGAAAAGCTTGGTGAAAAAGCCATGCCTCTGTTTCTTGCCTCAAAACTGGCGGCGCGATTCGAAATTCGAAACGAAAACAATCTGGCCCAGTTTTCAGCGCGTATAGTCAATGACGACGCCCCTGAACCGGAAGGGCGCCCCCATTGACCCAATCCAGCACTTCTCTTCCCTCGTCCGTCACCGGCCCGTTGAAACGTACGGCTTTTGGGCTGTTGGCATTCTTGGTGGTGATTACCCTGTGGGCGCTGAAAGCCCCGCTGGCAACTTCGGTTTCAGTCAGCGGTGAATTAGCCTCTTCGCGGCCAAGCTATGATATGCAGCATGCCTATGGGGGGCCAATCGCCTGGGTTGGCGTGCGTGAACAGCAATCTGTCCAACAAGGGGAAATCTTGTTTCGGATTGATGTTTCTACCCAGAAAGACGCCCTTCGCGAGATCCAACTTCAGCTTGAGGCCCTGTCTGCAGAAAATCAGGTGATTACCGCCCTGCGCAGCCATCGCACGGATTGGGAAAGCCGATTTGCCCCCTCGCCCTTGGTTCACCGCTATGCCGCCAGCTACGGCGCCTTGCAGCATCGCCAAACCGCACTGACCCACGAAGCGGAATCCGCGCGCAATCAGGCCTTATCTGGCGAAAGTGAAGCCGCCTTGATCGCGCAGCGTATCGCTTTGCTCAAAGACTTGCGCGCGGCGCAGGCACAACTGCGGCAACAAGGTCTAGCACGCCAAACAGATGTCGAAGGTCTGTCGGATCAAATTTTAGAACTGTCCGCTGACTTACAGCAAAGGCAGTCTTCAACCGCATCCTTGTCCAGTCAGGCCGAGCAGGCAGAAATCCGGGCCCGCAGCGAATTGGCAGAATTCGAGGCACAACTTTTGACAACACTGCGCCAGAATACGCTTCAACTGTCTCGACTAAGGGCCGAACAAAGCCGGCTTGAGGCTGAAATCGGTGCCGCAGATATTCGGTCACCCGTCACCGGCCATGTGCATGCTCTGGACTACGACAGCCCGCAAATGATCGCACCGCGCGGACAAACTCTGGCGGTCATTGCGCAAACCTTGGATCGCCCCATCGTCCGCTTATCGATTCCGCCAGACAGTATTGATCAGGTGCAGGTCGGGATGCAGGGAAAGCTTATTTTGCCCAGCCTGCCCCAGCGAGATATGCCGCAGATGGAGATTGAGATTCTGACAATTTCTCCCCAAGCCGAGAAAGACCAGGACGGGGTGCCGCGCGGCTATACCGCAACGGCCAGAATATCAGCCGAAAGCCTGTCAGAAGCGCAATCCATGATGGCAGAACGGTTCCGACTGGTCACAGACATGCCCGTCACTGCCACCCTGTCGGGGCGCAATATCACTTTCGCCGAGTACCTGATCAAACCGTTCGTTTCCGCCTTACGGCTTGGGTTACAAGACTGAATTTATGTGATGTATGGCCAGTGGGCTTTGAGGCAGTGGCCATTTCCGGTCGGTCTTCAAACTGTTTTTATCTCAAACGATTGCGTGCGCGAAACGACGCCCTAAAGTAAAGCAAAACATGTTTATTATCTTAAGCTGATTTGTAAGGAGTGTGTGCATGGCCAAGAGATGGGCGCGAATGCCAATGGTTTTCGGACTGGTTGCACTCACATCCCCCGCTGCTGTGCAAAGCGAAACGCACACAACATCAGGAACCACAGACAAAGTCCCCATATGCTTCGGGGAGAAGCTTATTCACATCCCCAAAATCCGCAAATTGCGAGTTACGCTGACAGACAACACCAAGCTAAGCTTCGGATCCCTCAATACAAGTAGGCATGATCCACGCTATGACGCCACAGAAGAAGCGCCGCTTGATGCCTTAAGTGTAGACCTGCGTTGGTCGGGATTTGGGGAAGATAAAATATCTTTGATGGAGACAATCCTCGGGCGGCACTCTGATTACGAAGTCACCGGGTTAAGAGTTTGGCGGCACGTCTGGCCCGACTTCGAGTCATGGTGGCGAAACCATCCAGATTACAAAATCAGACCTCCGGGCATAGTTGAGTTCACAGCGCTTCACGCCCAGTTGTTCGAGCGGCCAATAAAGGTGCGGTGTTACCGGAAAGGGTTACCGAATTACAGCTCGGATCCCGAGAGCCGGATTTGCTACCTAAAAGGGCTGACACCGGACAATCAGGCGGTCCGTTTTTCGATTGCCACCGGGCAGGATTTGTACCGCCATTGGCCAACAGCAGTGTCAGACTGGGAAGACTTATCAATGAAAAGCTGGGCCGCGCCTTTGGCGGAGGTCGAACAAGCCACTTTGACGTTGCTTAAACCAGATGACAGCAGCACTGTGTGCAACTGAACGAAGATATCGCCGCTCTTGGGTACACCCTGTGGGATGATGTTCGCACTGAATATCCGCACGATTAGCTTCGGCGTACAGAGCCTATCTCATAGCGGCGACATCAACGTCATATTTTTAGGAATTTGGTTGCGGGGGCAGGATTTGAACCTGCGACCTTCAGGTTATGAGCCTGACG
>NZ_AQQY01000015.1 GCF_000671395.1 Actibacterium atlanticum
GCCCCCACAATCACAACATCATAATCCATCGATTCACGTTCGATCTCGGTCATGCAAACTCCTTTAGCGCTAGCAGCACTAGGCTCCCCTAACATCATCCCGAAACGGATATATTAGGCGGATACGCGCCGTCAATTGAATCACCCAAGTTTCGTTGCGGCGCAGCATTCTTCATTGGTCGTAGTGCTTTCGCTTGCAAATCACTGCGCGCTGGGGTCAGGTGTCTTAATGTATTCACCCGAGGCCGCCGATCCCGGCAGCCCCTCAGCTACGTCCGATGAGAGTGATGGAAAAGATACCGATGACCCGCGGCGGCTATGCCGCGCTTGAAGTTGAACTCAAGACCCTGAAGATGGTGGAACGTCCTGCCATTATCAAAGCCATTGCCGAAGCGCGTGAACATGGCGATTTGTCCGAGAACGCTGAGTACCATTCTGCCCGTGAAAAGCAGAGCTTTATCGAAGGCCGCATCAAAGAGCTGGAAGGCCTGTTGTCTTTGGCTGACGTGATTGACCCCTCGAAACTGTCGGGCGCAATCAAGTTTGGCGCCACGGTCGAACTGGTTGACGAAGATACTGACGAGGAAAAGACCTATCAGATTGTCGGCGAACCTGAATCCGATATTGAGAATGGTTTGCTAAACCTGAAGTCGCCGCTGGCCCGTGCCTTGATCGGGAAAGAAGAAGGTGACAGTGTCGAAGTGAGAACGCCGGGCGGTGGCAAAAGCTATGAGATCGTCAGCGTCCAGTATATCTGAGGCATCGGCCCACAGACATGTCAGACAAAAAAGATAAATCCATCCAAATGGGTGTGTATGGCCGCAAGGAAGCGCGTAGCGGGCCGGATTCGGCGGATGTTATCGCCGTCGCCCTGAGCCTTGTCTGGCTGGCGGGGTCTGCTTTGTTTTTTGTTGTTATGGACGGCAAAGAGGGCGCGCCGGGTTTTGACCCTCTGACTTTTACAGTCACATTTCTGGCCATCGTGATGCCTGTCGCGCTGATCTGGGTTGGCACGTCAGCAGCCAAAAGCGCCCGTGTCATGCGCGAAGAATCCAACCGGTTGCAGGCAGCCATCGATTCGATGCGCAACAGCTATATCGAACAACAGCGCAGTGCCGCGATGGCGGTCAAACCCAGTGTCGAACAGAAGCTGGATGAAATCGCCGAGTCCCAAAAGCAGGCCGAAAGCGCGATTGCGACCTTCACCAGCAGCCGCACCCGGCCCCCCGTTCAGGCGCTGCCCAAAGTCGATGTTGAACCCAACACTGATCAACCCTCGTTGGCGCTTGGCACCCCGGCCGAAGAACTGGCCCCGCCGCTGGAGGTTGCCGATTTCATCACCGCGCTGAACTTCCCGGAAACACCGGACGATGCTGACGGATTCCGCGCCTTGCGTCTGGCGTTGCAGGATCGTGACGCGGCTAAACTGGTGCGGTCAGCGCAAGACATTTTGACCCTGCTCAGCCAGGAAGGCATCTATATGGATGACCTGCGCCCCGATCGCGCCCGCCCCGAAGTCTGGCGCAAGTTTGCCGCCGGCGAACGTGGCGCGCCGGTTGCGGCTTTGGGCGGTGTACGAGACCGTTCCTGCCTGGCCCTGTCGGCCGCGCGGATGCGGCAAGACCCGGTTTTTCGCGATACGGCCCACCATTTTCTGCGGCAATTTGACCGTACGCTGAACGAGTTTGAACAGACCGCAACCGATCAGGAACTCTCTGATCTGGCCGAAACCCGCACAGCGCGCGCGTTTATGCTGCTGGGCCGGGTTTCTGGCACGTTCGACTAAGGCACACCGATGACGCATCGCAGTTACTACTGGATGGGCGTCCGACACGGCGCCCCGTTTTTGCTAGTTGTCGCCCCGTTTGGCGCGCTCTTCGGCGTGGTCGGCACAGAGGCCGGGCTGAACCTTGCGCAGGTTATGGGGTTTTCGTTTCTGGTGATCGCTGGCGCATCACAGTTTGCGGCCGTTCAACTGCTTACCGAAAACGCACCGGTTCTGATCGTTTTGGCCACGGCATTGGCCGTGAACCTGCGCATGGCAATGTATTCGGCCTCGTTGACTCCTTATCTGGGAAAATCCCCGCTGTGGCAGCGCGCATTGGCAGCCTATTTTTTGGTGGATCAATCCTATGCGGTCGGGATCAACCGGTTTGAAGACCACCCGGAAATGACCGTGAGCCAGCGCATGGCCTATCTGTTTGGCGTGATCACCCCGATCTGCCCGAACTGGTATGTCGCCACCTTGGCTGGCGCGTTGCTGGGCCAAAGTATCCCGCCTGAATACGCGCTGGATTTTGCCATTCCGATCACCTTTCTGGCGCTTGTCGCACCTGCCTTGAGGTCGGCGGCACATATCGCGGCGGCAGGAGTATCTGTGGTGATGGCCCTGTTGCTGGCCGGGCTGCCGTATAACGCGGGCATGTTGGTCGCGGCTTTGGTGGCCATGGTGACCGGCGCGCAGGTTGAGCTGCTCTTGAAGCGGAGGGCGCCATGACGGCCATGAGCGACGCGCAGATATGGCTGACCATCGTCTTGCTGGGGATCGGCACTTTCCTGATCCGCTTTTCGTTTCTGGGCCTGATCGGGGACCGTGACCTGCCTGAATGGGTGCTGCGGTATCTGCGCTATACACCCGTGGCGGTTCTGCCCGCCCTGATCGCCCCTTTGGTGGTCTGGCCCGAGGCCACCGGTGGCCAGCCGGATCCAGCACGGCTGGGCGCCGCTGCGGTCACGGCGTTGGTGGGGTATTTCACCAAGAATGTGCTGTTGGCAATCTGCTGTGGCGGGATCACGCTCTATGGCATGATCTACGGCTTGGGCGCGTAACCCGGCACTTTATACAGGTTCGTCGATTTCTGCCCGCTGGTCAGCTTGGCCGCGTGATCATGCGGATCGCTATCGAAATAGGTTACCGCTTCAACGCCTTCGACCTCGGCAAACCGATCCATGATCTTGCCCGGGAAAAAGCTGTGGCCGACGCCTTCGAAACCGGGCAGTTCCCGCAAGGTGGCACTAACCGAGTTGGCGCAGAAAGCTTTCGGAACCGCGCCCCGGGCTTCGACCAGTTGCAGGGCGCGCTCGGCGACTTCGGGGCTGACGACCACCGTCTGGGCCACCACGCGATACGTCTCGCGGGCGTGATAATCCAGATAGAAATGTTCCATCAGCGGGGTGATGCCATAATGCACGTCATTGCGTTCGGGCACAGTCCGGTGCCACCAGGTGCCGGCAGGGTCAAACACAACGCGTTGGCTGGCGTTGATCATCAGGCCACTATGCGCGCCCTCGTCCGAGCGGTTGTTGACCATGGTGAACAGTGTGATCGAAGGCGGCTCTGAGGCCGGGCGATAGGCCGCGGCGGCAACGGCCTCATCCGGGGCCCAAACAGGTTCGGCGCCACAGGCAGCCAGTAAAATAGGAAACGAAATTACAGCAATAATGCGGCGCATGAGCAGACCCGTTTGATAGGCATTGGCGGGGTCTGCCCCCGCCGGTCAGAAAATTACGAGTTGACCAGAGCCATGAAAATCAGAACGCCGATCGAGCCTGCAGCGACATAGGCCGACAGGCGCATGAAGCCAGCAAAGGTTTTTTCCTGTTCGGTAATGTCCATCGAACCGTGCTTATGTTCCGACATTGTGGTCTCCCTCAAATTTCCCGTTCATTCGAATCTCAGATAGCCGAATTGCCCGGCGGTGTCACGGGGCACTTGGTCTTAGTCCGTGTCTTGTTCCAAATCTTCAGCAAGCCTGAAACCGATGCGCCTAGCTTTTGGGTTTTCTTCCGGTTTGGGAAGGGCGCGCAGCATCACATTCAGTTGACTGACATGCTGAATCAGCTGGGTGCGCGCGCCAGCACCGTCCGAGCCATAAAAGGTGATCAGGTCAGGTTCAAAGAAACCAACACCTTCAATCTTCAGCACTCCGGCACCGCCTTCGGTAAATCCCATGGCGATCTCTTGTTCTGCGTCCAGCTGTTCTTCGAAGTTTTTGATATAGAGGATCAGCCGCTGATAGGCCCATTCAGCCGGGCTTTTCTTGGTCACCGGTTTGCGGGTTACTGAATCCGGCAAGGGTTTTTGCTCGGCCGACTCTGGTGCGCCGGGGTCCGTGTGGGCCACACGGGCCAACGGGTTTTCACAGATATCTTTCTCGGCGGGGGTGTCACCCAATTACTCGTCCTCCAGGCTTTGCCACAGCCACGCGCCGTCATCGCGGCGCCAGCGTTTCACGCGGCCAGCTTGGAGCAAATGGTTCAGATGAGCAACGGCCTCGACCATGGCCAGCCCGTACTCGCCGCCGGTGATCTCGCGTTTGAACAAGGCCATGAAACAGTCGCAGGCGGTGGCCGGGTCTTTCAGGCGGGCGTCCAGCCGCTTTAGTGCTCCGTGGTGGTTGTCGATCAACTGGCGCAGACGGGTCGGCAAGCCGGTGAAGGGCAGCTTGTGCCCGGGCAGAACCAGATGATCAGCGCGGGCGATCCTACTGAACCGTTCGCAGCTTTCCAGCCAATCGGTCACCGGGTCTGCATCCGGTTCAGTGGGATACACCCCAAGGTTGGGCGAAATCGACGGCAACAGCTGATCCGCGCCGAGCACCAGATTGTCATCCAGACTGAAGAACGTGGCCTGTTCGGGCGCATGTCCGTGTCCAATATGCACCTGCCAGCGCCGCCCGGCCATCTGGATCACGTCATCCTGCTGCAGACGGTGATACCCCAAAGGCAACGGTGCAACCGTGTCGGCAAAGTTGAACGGCCGATCAGCCATGCGTTGATCGAACACCGCCTTATCCATCCCCGCACTACGCCAGAAAGCCTGGGTTTGCGGGTCTGGCGCGGATTGTTCATCCAGCACCAGCATGCGGGCATAGAGCCACGCCGTGCGGGTCGTCCAAAGCTGCGCGCCCTGTTCCGTCTGAAACCACCCGGCCAGACCAATGTGATCGGGATGGTGGTGAGTGACGATCACCCGACCCACCGGCTTACCCGCCAAAGGGCCATCCAGCATCTGCTGCCAAATCGCGCGGCTTTTGCCGGTATCCAAGCCGGTGTCGATGACTGTCCAGCTGTCGCCATCGTCCAGCGCATAGATGTTGATATGGTTCAGCGCCATCGGCAGCGGCAAGCGAAACCACAACACGCCCTCGGCCACTTGGGTCACCTGCCCGCGCGCCGGGGCCTCGGCCCAGGGATAGGAAATACCGGGGCGGGCCCCGTCCATCAGGCGGCGCCCAGGTCTTGCGGGCTTAGCGCATACAGGCCCTCGGCGCCCTCTCGGGCATGGGCCAATGCGGCGCTGGCCTCGGGCAGAAGGCGTTTGATGAAAAAGCTGGCCAACACGCTGCGCGGTCCGGTGCCGCCTTCGGCCAAGGCTGCTTTCAAATGATAATGTCCGCCCAGCACCCGGGCAAACGCCCGCAGATACGGCACTGCGCCGGCGAACCGGTCCTGCATGCCCTGATCAACCAAATGCTCGGTTGTTTCACGCAGGCTTTCGGCCATGGCCCAAAGATCATTCGCCAGCTCCGGCAATAGGGAACGCCCGGCTTCACAGTTTGCTTCGACCTCTTCCAGCAGACGATAGGCGACCTCGCCCCCATCCATTAGTTTGCGGCCAACAAGGTCCATGGCCTGAATGCCATTGGTGCCCTCATAGATCGCGGTGACCCGAACATCACGATAGTACTGCGCGGCGCCGGTTTCTTCGATGAAGCCCATACCGCCATGTATCTGAACGCCCATCTCGGCCACTTCGCAGCCGACATCCGTGCCATAGGCTTTGGCGATCGGCGTCAAAAAGGCGGCACGCGCCTTATGATCTGCACCGCCAGTGGCGCGGCCCAAGTCCAACGCGACCGCACAGGTCGCTGCGATCGAACGGGCGGCGAAAATCTCGGCTTTCATGGTGGTCAACATGCGGCGCACATCGGCGAAATCCACAATCGCGCCCGTGCCATTTTCAATCGGGCTGCGGCCCTGTTTGCGGTCCAGAGCATATTCCAGCGCCTTTTGATAAGCGCCCTCAGCCACGCCGACACCTTCGACACCAACACCCAGACGGGCGTTGTTCATCATGGTGAACATGCAGGCCATGCCATTGTGCTTTTCGCCCACCAGCCAGCCGGTGGCATTGTCGAACTCCATCACCGCAGTCGGAGAGCCATGCAGACCCATCTTATGTTCAAGGCTGACCACATGCAGGCTGTTGGCGACGCCGGGCTTGCCATCGGCGTCGGGGATATACTTGGGCACAAGGAACAGGCTGATCCCCTTGGTGCCGGGCACCCCGTCAGGCAGACGTGCCAGCACCAGGTGGCACACGTTTTCCACCAGATCGCTGTCCCCCCACGAGATGTAAATCTTTTGACCGCTGATGGCATAGGTGCCATCGCCATTGTCGACAGCTTTCGAGGCCACTGCCCCCACATCCGATCCCGCCTGCGGTTCGGTCAGGTTCATCGTCCCCGACCACGCGCCCGAAATCAGTTTGGGCAGGTAGGCCGCTTTCAGCGCGTCACTGGCATGATGTTCCAAGGCTTCGATCTGACCCTGGCTCAGCAATGGCTTCAGTTGCAAAGACAGGCACGCGCCGCTCATCATGTCATTTACGGCAGTGCACATCGCATAAGGCAGCCCCATGCCGCCATATTCGGGGTCGGCTGAAATCCCGACCCAGCCGCCTTCGGCAATCTGGTCATAGGCATCTTTGAAACCCGGCGATGCGCGCACGACCCCGTTTTCCAGAGCAGCCGGGTGCAAATCACCGCTGCGCTGCACTGGCGCCACGACGTCATCGCACAAACGGCCTGCTTCGGTCAGGATCGCGTCGGTCACATCAGGAGAGGCCTCTGCAAACAGGTCTGTCTGGGCCACCTCATCCATACTGACGATCTTGTCGAAAATGAACTGATAGTCTTCTACCGGCGCGCGATACGGCATGTCCTCTCCTTAAGCCCTGTCCTTGTGCAGCTCAGCGCTGCCCAGTATGTCACTGAAAGGTTGGTCTCAACCCTAAACAGCGATTACACCCCTTCAAGACGAACGCGGCGTCATATGAGCAACAATACGAAAACACGCACCCTTGCCCCGGATGAATACGGGTTGCGGCAGGCTGCTGCGCTGCTGTCTGACGGTGAGCTGGTCGCCTTTCCTACCGAAACGGTTTACGGCCTTGGTGCGGATGCGCGCAATGACACTTCGGTCGCACAAATTTTTCACGCCAAGGGACGCCCGCATTTCAACCCGCTGATCATCCACGTGCCTGATCTGGATAGCGCTGAAACCTTTGCCGTATTCCACCCGGACGCGCAGGCACTGGCGCAGGCCTTCTGGCCCGGACCGTTGACGCTGGTCCTGCCGCAACGCGCCAATGCTGGGTTGTCACCGCTGGTCACTGCCGGGCTGGATAGCGTGGCGATCCGGGTGCCGGAACATCCGGTCGCCCAAGGCGTGCTGCAGTCTTTTGGCGGCCCTGTTGCGGCGCCCTCAGCCAACCCCTCAGGGCGGATTTCCCCAACGCGCGCCCAGCACGTTCTCGACGGTCTGTCGGGCAAAATCGCCGCCGTCGTCGATGGCGGAGCCTGTGCCGTGGGCGTAGAGTCCACAATCCTGGGGTTCGATGAAACCGGCCCCGTCTTGCTGCGTCCCGGCGGTCTGCCGGTAGAGGCCATCGCAGCGTGCCTTGGCAAACCTGTCGCAGCCCGGGCCGAGGGGGCGGATATCTCTGCCCCCGGTCAGCTGACCTCGCATTACGCACCGCGGGTGGGCATGCGCCTGAACATCGCCAAACCGCACCATGATGCGCTCTGGCTTGGTTTTGGGCCGGATTGCGAAGGCGCGACCCTGAATCTGTCATTGGGGGGTGATCTGGTCGAAGCCGCAGCGAACCTGTTCCATCATCTGCGCGCATTGGATGCGCAGGCCCGCCCTGATCAGGTGATCGAGGTCGCCCCGGTGCCGGAACACGGGCTTGGGCTGGCAATCAATGACAGGCTGAAAAGAGCGGCAGCGCCGCGCGACTAAGCGTGGCCCGCATCAGCGGAAAGCATCAGGGGGTCAACTCCCATGGTCTTTAACGCGCGCGACCATTTGGTTTCATTCTCGGTGTCGAATGCGATGGCGGCGCTGGCGTCACAGGTCAGCCAGCCATTCGAGGCAATTTCACCCTCTAGCTGCCCCGGACCCCAGCCCGAATAGCCCAGCGCCAACAAGGTCTCACGCGGGCCTTCGCCCTGCGCCATGTCTTCAAGAATATCCTGCGTCGCGGTCAATCCGAACTGGCCATCGACCTCAAGCGTCGAGTCGCTCCGGGCGTTATACTCGGCCGAGTGCAGCACAAACCCGCGCCCATGTTCGACTGGTCCGCCAAAGTGGATGCGAATGTCGCGCCCGTAGCCGGGCTGAAGTTTCAGCTGTTTCAACAGGTCCGGAAAGGTCAGGTCCGGCGTGGGTTTGTTGATGATCAAACCCATGGCGCCGTCTTCGGAATGCGCGCACATAAACACGACGCTTTTGTCAAACCTCGGGTCCCCCATGCCGGGCATGGCAATCAGAAATTTTCCGCTGAGATTCATGTCGGTCGTGCTCATAGGTTCAGCCTAACGTTGCAACAGGGGCCTGTCAGTAACGAAGGAACGAAAAAGGAAAGTTACAAGCGCATCTCCCAAATGTGATTTCTGTGTGTGCCGGAAATGCTTATGTATTACGCCATGAACACACGCTTTTTGCATGCAGCCGCCCTTTCCGGGATGGGCGCCTTGGGCCTGTCCGGACCTTCAATGGCCCAGTCCCCATTTGACGATGTCGTCACGGCAGAGATCCTGCCGGGCTGGGAAACCAGTGAGGGCACGCATATGGCCGGGCTGCGTCTGGTGCTTGCAGATGGCTGGAAAACCTATTGGCGCGCGCCGGGGGCCGCGGGCATCCCGCCGCAGTTTGACTGGACCGGATCTGCAAACATCCAAGGTGTTGCAGTGCACTGGCCCCGCCCCGAGGTGTTCTATCAAAACGGGATGCGCTCTATCGGGTATGCCAACGAAGTCGTGCTGCCGCTGGAAATCACCCGCACTGAAACAGACGCCGAGATTACGATGAACGCGCTGGTCAATTTGGGTGTTTGCCTAGATGTCTGTGTGCCGGCCAGCGTCCAGATCACGGCAGAACTTCCTGCCAAGCCGCAAACAGCCCCGATTCAGGCCGCCTTGGATGCCCGCCCGCAAACAGCGGCCCTTGCCGGGGTCGGGGATGTCACCTGCACCGTCGAGGCGATCGACGATGGCATGCGCCTGACGACCTCCATCCCGGTATCGCAAATCGGCAGTTCCGAGATCGTCGTGGTAGAAACCGCCGATCCGACCATCTGGGTGGCCGAAACGACGGTGGTACGCAGCGGTCTGTCCTTGACCGCCGTCACCGATCTGGTGCCCGAAGCCGCGCAGCCCTTTGAGGTCGACGCCGAAACGTTGCGCATCACAGTTTTGGCCCAGGATCAGGCGATTGATATCACCGGTTGTGCACTGAACTAAGCGCGCAGGTTTCGGCGCCAGACGATGGCTGAAACCCCATAAATCGCCAGCAAGACAATCATCAGCACGCCAAGAAACAGGCCCAGCGCAACGGGCATGGCCGGGGCGCTTTGCAATCCGGGCCATAGGGCCAGCCAAAGCCCCGGCAAACTGCCTTGCGCCATCACCGCCCCAACGGTTGCGGCAAACAGCCCTGCCATCGCGACCACCGCCAGCGCCACAACGCCAAACAAGCCGCGCGCCTTTTGGCGCGCACGCAGGGCACGGCGCATGGCACGGATTTGCTGCCCGACATCCTGCTGCATCGCCAACAAAGCCGGTACGATAAGCAGGACCAACACCAGTCCAAATCCAAGACCATAGACAAGTGTGATAACCGTGGGTTTCAGGAACTCGGCCTGACGTGACCCTTCGTACAACAGTGGCGACAGACCCAGCACCGTGGTCAGCGTGGTCAGCAACACCGGCCGCAGCCGGTTGGACGCGGCATCAATGATGGCCGGGAACAACCCCCGGTTTTCCGCATATTCATCGACCGTCCCCACCAACACGATGGAATCGTTGATGATGATCCCCGACATGCCGATCAGCCCAACAACAGTGAACATCGACAAGGGCACATCCCACAGGGCATGGCCATAGATCGTGCCGATCAGACCGAAGGGAATAATCGCCATCACCACCAAGGGCCGGGTCCAGCTGGCAAAGACCCATGCAAGGGTCAGGTAAATCCCCGCCAGACACAGGATCAGGCCCAACAGCGCATCACTTAGAAAGTCATTTTCCTGTTCGGCCTGCCCGGCCAACTGCCAGGACACGCCTTGCTCTTCGGCGATGCGGGGCAGGATTTCTTCTTGCAGCTGACGCGCGATTTCAGCCGCGCGGGCGGGATCGTCATCGGCCACGTCTCCGGTCACGGCAATCAGCCGCACACCGTTTTCGCGCCGCACCGTCGCAAAACCCGCATTGCGTTGCGTCGAGACAATATCGGCCAGCGGCACGAACTGCCCACCCGCGCTGCGCAGCAACGTACGCTCCATGAAATCGGCGGCAAGTTCATCTTCGGGCAGTTCCACGCGGATCGCCGCGGTGCGGGTGCCATCGGGATATGTCGCGGCCTCGATTCCGTTCAGACGGTTGCGCAACACGCGGCTGAGATCATCAATGGTGAAGCCCAGCGCCCGGCCTTGCGCGGTCAGTTCGACGACAAGTTCCTCTTTATCATAAGACAGGTTGTCTTCTAACGCCGAGACCTCAGCGAAGCTGCTGACACTGCGTTTCAGATCCTCTGCGGCGTTCTTCAGTTGCGCGGCCTCGGCGCCATAGAATTCAACATGCAGGCTGTCCCCGCCGGGGCCAAACCGGTGGCGGCGGAAACTGACAACCTCGGTCAGGGGGCCAGAGCGCACCTCATCCTGCAAATCCGCCACAAAACGCGATGCAGAATAGGGCCGCAAGTCTGCGTCCAGCAGCTCGATGGCAATAGAGCCTTTCAGATCAGCCTCTTTGTTTTCGACCCCTGCAAGGCCGCGCCCGGTGTTGCCGCCGACCTCGCCCAAGGCATAGACAACCGGGTTCAACCCGAATTCTTCTTCGTAACGCGCGCCCACAACCGTGGCAGCACGCTGCATCTCGCGCATCATATCGACGGTGTCAGCACGGGTGGCTTCGGGCACCATCGCGAAGTTGCCCGAAATAGAGCTTTGTTCGGGCGGGCTAAAGAACCGCCACTGCACATCGCCGCGCATGAACAGCGCAATCTGCGAGGCCAGCAAAACAATCGCCAGCGCCATCACCGGATAGCGCGCCTTGATCACCCCGGCCATGAAGGGGCGAAAGGCCGTGTCACGCACCCAGCGAAAACCACGATCCACATAACGCGACGGCATATCATACCAATGATCCTCGCGCGATTTGGTGATGGCATGGGCCATGTGGTTGGGAAGGATCAGGAAACATTCCACCAAGGACGCGGCCAGCACCACGATCACCGTGAACGGGATATCTGTGATCAGCTCGCCAAAGCGCCCGCTGATGATGGTCAGGCCAAAGAAGGCAATCACCGTGGTGATGGTGGCGGAAAACACCGGCAACGCCATGCGGCGGGCGGCGTTCTCGGCGGCCTCTTGCGGGCCCTCGCCCAATCGGCGCGCGCGGTAATCCGCATGTTCGCCCACCACAATTGCATCATCCACGATGATGCCGGTGGTGATGATCAGCGCGAACAAAGAGATCATGTTGATCGTCAGACCCGAGACATACATCAACGCAATGGTCGCCAGCATCGCCACCGGAATGCCCATTGCCACCCAGAACGCGGTGCGCACGTTCAGAAACAGGAACAACAGCCCCAGAACCAGACCAAGACCAATCAGGCCATTGTCCAGCAGGATGTTCAGGCGCGCGCTGATCGATTCTGCGCGGGTGCGGATCAGTTCCAGTTTGACGCCCTCGGGCAGGCTGGTTTCAAGGGCGGCGGCAACCTCTTCAACGGTGTGCTGGATTTCAACGGCACCGCCCTGTTCGGATCGGTCAACCCGAATAGAAAGCGCGGCATTGTCCCCGACAAAATAGTTGCGGGCACGGTCTGCGCCCTCGGTATATACCTGCGCCACGTCGCCGATCAGCAACCGCGAACCATCGTCATAGACCCGCAGCTCGATCTGTTCGATCTGATCTGCGGCGCGCTTGGCTGTGCCTGCCCGCAAGCGCGCATTGGCGCCACTGACATCCCCGGCGGGGGCGGTATCGACCTCGGCGGCGATGGCGGTGGCGACCTCGGCCATCGTCAGATCATGGCGAATCAACGAGGCCGTCGGGATTTCGACCATAGTTTGCGGCGCCGCGACCCCGCGGATGGTGGTGCGCGTCACACCTTGTTCAAACAGGCGGGCAATGAATTCATCGGCAAACTGGCCCAGTTGAGTCACCTCAACCGGCCCCGAGATCACAACATCTGTGACCCTGTCCCGCCAAGCATTGCGGGTGATCACGGCATCTTCGGCGTCGTCGGGCAAGGTGGTGGTCCGATCCACGACCTGCTGCACATCATCGACCGCGCGGGTCATGTCCCAACCCGGCTCGAACGTCAAGGTCATACGCGCAGTGTTTTCGACCGACCGCGACGAAGAACTTTCGATCCCCTCAACGGCCAGAAACGCGGGAATCAGCACCTGTACGATCCCGGCGTCCACATCTTCGGGGCCTGCGCCCTCCCAAGTGATGGCAACGGTCAGATCGTCATTGACCACATCCGGAAAAAACTGCGTCCGCATTTGCGGCAGCGCCGTCAGCCCCAGCACCACCAGAACCACCAACAACAGGTTGGCCGCCGTGCGATGGCGCGTGAAATACGATAGGACACCCCCGATCACGCCCAGATGTCCCCGCATGGATCAGCCCCCCATCCGGCTTTCCAGCCGTTCAACGGTGCTGGCCGGAACCGCCTGCTGCGCCAACTGTGACAAGAGCCGTTCTTTGACGTCCTCAGGCATGCGATTGTTGCCCTCTACAAAGGCGATCAGCTGGGTGCGGCGCTCTTCGCTTAGCTCGATCATATCGGGTTTTGTGGCGGCTTCGCCCTGCGCTGCGGGGCGCAGAATACGCACCTTCAGCCCTTCGCCCAAAAGCGGGGTGCGGGCGGCGACGACCTCTTTACCAATCAAGCCAGACGCGCGAATGATCACATCATTGCCCTGTCGGCGCAGCAAATCCACAACAACGCGTTCCAGCCGGTCTTCGGCGTTCACGACCAGCACACTGCCATCCGCGCCCAGCGCAGCGGCAGGCAGAATGCTGACATCGTTCAGGGCAGGTTCCTCTACCAGAACGGTTACGAAATCACCGGGCCGGAACCCGGCGGTCCCTTGCAGGCGCGCAAAAATCAACCGCCCGCTTTGGCCTTCGCCCACAATAGCACTTTCGCGGGTTATGACGCCCGGCGCAGTCAGGTCGAAACCGTCAGCCGACAAGCGCACCTGAAGGTCCGAGTTGATCAGAGAGCCGTTTTCCAATAGGCGCGCATATTGCGCGGTGGACAGGCGGAACGAGACCTCAAGCGTGTCGCCTGCAATCAATTGCGCCAGTTGTTCGTTCGCCGCAACCAGACCGCCCTGCACCAGCGAAACGCCGGACAGGGTGCCGTCAAAGGCCGCGTAAATCTGAGTGTCGGCCAGCGCCCGTTCGGCCTCTTGCAATGCGATCTTCTGGCGCGACAGGTTGATATCGGCCTGCGCCACCCGACTTTGAGTGTTGGCACGTGTCTGGCGCTTGGCCAAGACCGACTGACGCGCCGTCGCGGCGGCCAGTTCAGCGGTTTCCACCTGCGCATCCGAGCCAAACCCGCTTTCAAGAACCCGCAACTGACGGGCCAGCGCCTTTTCGCGCAGCAAAACCTGTTCCTGCGCGGCGACCAGATCATCTTCAGCCAACGCCAACGCAACCTTGGCGTCGCGCACTTCGGACTCGGCTTCGGTCATATTTGCGCTGGCAACTTCAAGCGTTGAAAGCGCATCAGCCTGATCCACCCGCACCAAAAGATCACCGGCCTGAACCCGGCCGCCTTCTTCGAAGGCCGGGTGCAAGGCCACCACAGTGCCCGAGGCCTTTGCCCGGATATCCAGCGTGCGGGTTGAGCGCAGCTCGCCAAAGGCGGTCATCACAGGAGTCACATCCCGCGCAACCACCGGCTCGACCATCACGGCGAATACCCGTTCCCGCACCTGACGCGGGCGGTTTTCTTCGGCCAGTCGATCCGAGAGGGCTGAAAAGACGGTGTTCGCAGCAAACGCCAGCAGGCCCAGCGTGGCTGCCAGCATGAACACTCCGATAAGACTGCGGCGCAAAAAGCGCATGGCTGATATCATCCCGTTTCAATGGAATTCGGTTGCTTTGGCAAATAACCTAGTGCCTTCAACGCGTTCCGCCAAGATAAGCCTGATACGCGCGCGATCACTATTTCCGTCGTTTATGTTCATCCAGTCGTGGGAATATTTCCACGAAGTTGCAGGGAAGGTGGCGATAATCCAGTTGTAGCTTAAGGATTTCGTCCCACGCATCCTTGCACGCACCGCTAGAGCCGGGCAGCGCAAACAGGTAGGTGCCGTTCGCCACGCCACCTGTCGCGCGACTTTGTACCGCACTGGTCCCGATCTTTTGCATGCTGACCATGGTGAAAACGGTGCCAAAGGCATCCATCTCTTTTTCATACACGTCCCGGTGGGCCTCGACGGTGACATCGCGCCCCGTAAGCCCGGTGCCCCCGGTTGAAATGATTACGTCCACTTCGGGGTCGGCGCACCATGCGCGCAGCTGATTGGCGATCTGATCGCGTTCGTCTTTGATGATCTTGCGATCCGCCAGCACATGACCCGCATCGGTCAGCCGGTCGACCAATGTCTGGCCAGATTTATCCTCGGCCAGCCCACGGGTGTCCGACACTGTCAGGATGGCAATGCGCACGGGGATAAACTCGCGGCTTTCGTCAATGCGGCTCATGATGTGGGCTCCAGTTCGAACCAGTTGGGCTTGGGGCCAAGGTTGACGATCTCTGTATCGCCGACCTGCCCGCTCTCGCCCCAGCTGTCATGAATATGACCACAAAGCGCAAGCCGGGGCTGGATGCGCTCTATCGCCGCATAAATGGCGGTCGAACCTACCGACACCCCGGTGGAGGTCCGGTCGGCGATGCCTTTGGGCGGCGAGTGGGTGATCAGGATGTCGGCGGTTTCACAGGCCGTCAGCATATCCTCGGCCAGCCGTTCCGACAGATCACAGGACCACGCGCCAAAGGGGGTCACCGGGATGCCATAACCCAAGCCGAACAGGCGCAGGCCGCCCATGTCAACGCCCTCGCCATGCAATACGGTCATGTGCGGGAGGGCCGCCGCGCGCAGCTCGTCGGCGCTTTCGGCATTGCCGGGCACCATGACCATCGGCGCCGTAATCCCGCTTAGCAGATGCATCGCCACATCCAGCCCTTCGCGCATGTTGCAAAAATCGCCCGCTCCGATGACAAGATCAGCCTGTTCAGCGGCAACGGTCAACAATTCAGCCCGCCCGCGCGACATGTGCAGGTCAGAAAAGGCGAGGATTTTCATGCCAAATCCCGCAGCTTGGATTGCAGCGACAGCAGATCATGCCACGCTTCGCGCTTGGCGATTGGATTGCGCAGCAGATAGGCGGGATGGAACATGGGCAACGCGGGTTTGCCCAGCACCTCTTGCCAGTTGCCGCGCAGCCGGGTGATGCCGCGACGCCCCAGCAAGGCATTGCACGAATGGTTTCCCATCAGCACCAGCACATCGGGGTTTGCCAGCGCGATGTGGCGTTCCAAAAACGGCAGCATCATCGCCACTTCTTCGGGCTTTGGGTCGCGGTTTTGCGGCGGCCGCCAAGGCAGTACGTTGGCAATATACATCGCCTTATCGCGATCAGGCGCGTCGCGTCGCATTTCGATCGCAGCAAACATCCGATCCAAGAGCTGCCCGGCGCGGCCGACAAAAGGCTTGCCCTGTGTGTCCTCCTCCCGGCCCGGGGCCTCGCCCACCACCATCACGCGGGCGTGGGGCATGCCGTCAGAAAACACCAAAGACCGCGCGCCATTACGCAGATCGCAATGGGCGTAGCTGTCCATCGCGTCGCGCAGGGCCTCAAGGCTTTTGGCGCCCTCAGCGGCAGCTTTGGCCACCTGCACCGGGTCCACCTTGGGTGCAGCGGCAACCGGAACGGGCTCATTGGCGGGCGCGGCGGGTTTGGGCGCTTTGGCGGGCAGTTCATAGCGATTCACCGGATCCGCGCCGATACACTCGGTCGCGCCCAGTTCGATCTGCCATTCCAGCAGTGCTTTCGCAGTATGATAATCCAAAGCCGACTCCATGCGCCAAAGGCTAGGGCCACAGGCCGCAAAGGTAAACGGCGGATCGGTTCTTGCCGCCGCCCATCTGCGTTTCTATAAGAAACCAACCAAGACGGAGGCCACCCATGACGTTTCGCCAAAAACATCTTCTGGGGATAGAGCCTTTGCACCCCGTGGAAATCACCACGATCCTTGATCTGGCCGAAACCTATGTCGATCTGAACCGCCGCGCGGTCAAGCATTCTGACGTGCTGGCAGGCCTGACCCAAATCAACATGTTCTTTGAGAACTCCACCCGCACGCAGGCCAGTTTCGAGCTGGCCGGCAAACGCCTTGGTGCGGATGTGATGAATATGGCGATGCAGGCGTCTTCGATCAAAAAGGGCGAAACCCTGATCGACACCGCGCTGACGCTGAACGCCATGAACCCTGATCTGCTGGTCGTGCGCCACCCGCATTCGGGCGCCGTGGACCTGCTGGCGCAAAAGGTGAACTGCGCGGTGCTGAACGCAGGCGACGGCAAGCATGAACACCCGACCCAGGCTTTGCTGGATGCGCTGACAATCCGCCGCGCCAAGGGGCGTTTGCACCGTCTGAACATCGCCATTTGCGGCGACGTCGCCCACAGCCGTGTGGCGCGTTCAAACCTTATTTTGCTGGGCAAAATGGAAAACCGCGTGCGTCTGGTTGGCCCGCCCACGCTGGTCCCGCGCCAGTTCGCTGAATTTGGCTGCGAGATTTACGACGACATGGAAGAGGGCCTGAAAGACGTCGATGTGGTGATGATGCTGCGGCTTCAACGTGAACGCATGGACGGCGGGTTTATCCCGTCGGAACGCGAATACTATCACCGCTACGGTCTGGACGCCGAAAAGCTGGCTTTCGCCAAGGACGACGCCATCGTCATGCACCCCGGCCCGATGAACCGCGGCGTCGAAATTGACGGTACCATCGCCGATGACATCAACCGTTCGGTCATTCAGGAACAGGTCGAAATGGGCGTCGCCGTGCGCATGGCCGCGATGGACCTGCTGGCCCGCAACCTGCGGGCTGAAACGCAGGAGGGTGTCTATGTATGAGCCCCAAACCCGCGCGCCGCTAAAAGATGGCGAACAGGTGATCGCCCGGTTTGATGCCGACCGCGCCACGTATATTCGCGATCACGTGGTGATGGCCGCAGTTCTGGCCGTGGGCGCCATGGTGGCGTTGCAGCTGATGGGCGAGGTCTGGTGGGTTGGCGCCCCCGCCGCGCTGTTGGCGATTGGGGTGCGGGCTTTTTACTTGGCGTCGGACGATCTGACCGCCTATTGGGAGCTGACCGACCAGCGCCTGCTGGGGCCACAAGGCCGTGCCGCCCGTTTGGCCGAGATCAAAGAGCTGCGCACGCTGGGCAGTGCGGTGCAGATCATAACCGACGCAGGCGATAAGCACCTGATGAAATACCTGGCCGACAAGAACGGTACGCGCGACCAGATCGAACGCCACATGGCCGGGGGGCGCGGATGACCGGCTTGACCTCGGCACTGTACCTTTGGGGGGAAAATGCGCAAACTACTTGAAAATGCTCGACTTATTGACCCCGAAGCCGGGACTGACTCCCCCGGCTGGCTGCTGATCAAGGACGGGGTTATCTGGGCCACCGGAGCCGAGGGCGAAGCCGCGCCGGAATCGGATCGTCGCATCAACTGTGGCGGCCATTGTCTGGCGCCCGGGATCGTCGATATCGGCGTGAAAATCTGCGAGCCGGGGGAACGCCACAAGGAAAGTTTTAAATCCGCAGGGCAGGCAGCGGCGGCAGGTGGCGTGACCACAATGGTCACGCGGCCCGACACCATCCCCTGTATCGACACCCCTGAAACGCTTGAATTTGTCACCCGCCGCGCGGTGGAAGACAGCCTTGTACACATCCACCCTATGGCCGCGCTGACCAAAGGGCGCGACGGGCGCGAGATGGTCGAGATCGGCTTTTTGCTGGATGCGGGCGCGGTTGGGTTCACCGATGGCGACACCGTAACCACGGACACCAAGGTTTTGACCCGCGCGATGACCTATGCCAAATCGCTGGACGCGTTGGTGATGCTTCACCCGCAAGATCCGGGCCTGTCCAAGGGCGCGGCGGTCACCAGTGGTAAGTTCGCCAGCCTGCGCGGGTTGCCCGCCGTTTCGCCAATGGCTGAACGCATGGCGCTGGACCGCGACATGGCCTTGGTGGAAATGACCGGCGTAAAATACCACGCGGATCAGATCACCACCGCCCGCGCCCTTCCTGCGCTGGAACGCGCCAAAATCAAAGGGTTAGACGTAACCGCCGGGGTTTCGATCCACCATCTGACGCTCAATGAACTGGATGTTGGCGACTATCGCACCTTCTTCAAAATCAAGCCGCCGCTGCGCTCGGAAGATGACCGTCTGGCGCTGGTTCAGGCAGTGGCCGATGGGCTGATCGACGTGATCTGCTCGATGCACACGCCGCAAGACGAAGAGAGCAAACGCCTGCCATACGAAGAAGCCGCGAGCGGCGCGGTGGGCCTGCAGACCCTGTTGCCAGCAGCCCTGCGCATGGTGCATGCGGGCGCGATGGACCTGCCGACTTTGTGGCGCGCGCTTTCGCTGAACCCGGCGAAACGGCTGGGTCTGAAAACTGGCCGGATGGCTGCCGGGGCGCCTGCCGATCTGGTGGTGTTTGACCCCGAGGCCCCGTTTATTCTGGACCGCAGCAAACTGGTGTCGAAGTCCAAGAACACGCCCTTTGACGGTGCCAAGATGCAGGGTCGGGTGATCAACACCTGGGTTGCGGGCGAGCGTGTTTTCGGCGATCCTTTGTAAATCATGCCTGAGATAACGCTTTCATATCAAATGCTTGCGCTGGTTGGCGTCGCGGCTTACCTGCTGGGCTCGGTGCCGTTTGGCATTGTCATCGCGCGGCTTTTCGGGCTGGGCGATCTGCGAAAAATCGGGTCGGGCAACATTGGTGCGACCAATGTTTTGCGCACCGGCAATAAGCTGGCGGCTTTTTTGACGCTGGTTCTGGACGCCGGCAAAGGCGGCATTGCCGTGCTGGTGGCCCGTGCGTTCTTTGGATCCGAGGATGCCGCGCAACTTGCTGGTTTGGCTGCATTTTTAGGACATCTTTTCCCGGTTTACCTGGGCTTTAAAGGCGGCAAGGGCGTAGCCACCTTCCTTGGGACGGTGCTGGCATTGGCATGGCCCGTGGGCTTGGCGGCCTGCGCGACATGGCTGTGTGTGGCGGTGGCCTTTCGGTATTCATCGGTTGCGGCGCTGGCGGCGGTGGCATCACTGCCGGTCTGGGCGATGAACCTTGGCCATGGCAAAATGCTGATCCTGAGCATTGTCCTGATGTTGTTGGTCTATGTCCGGCACTGGGAAAATATACAGCGTCTTAAACGCGGTGAGGAGACAAAGATTGGTGGTTCCAAGTAACGGGTACAAATTACGTGTCCCGCTGTTTCTGGTATGTTTCATTCTTCCGCCACTTCTGACGACTGGAGTGCCAATTGCGCTCTCCGAGTATGAAATCTACACCCCCGAACACATTTCATTCTGGTACCTCGCGGTGACATCTGCAGGTTTCTTCGGGATCGGGCCCTATCTGATTGCCGGCTTCCCGGTGATGTTCCAGATGTCACGACGTGTTCCCCCAACGACCGAACGACTGGCCCTAGGGGGACTTTTCGCCAACATGCTGACACCAATTCTGGTTCTCACCTTTTGGCTGATCTTCGATCTGTTAGGGATTTACGAAGCGAGCTTCCGTAGCGCGATCTACTTCACCGCCTTCTGCTTCATATTTGGACTGATCTTTGCAACATTGTGGGGGGCGATGGTTGGCACGCTTTACACGACCCTAGACACGATTTTTCCAGCGCGATGGTTCCGCCGCGCGCTTTGACACAGGCCGCGCCCTGCGCAAATGCACAACAAAAATCATTGATTTGAACGTGATCCCGGGGCTGCTCAAGTAGGTTGGGCAGCCACGATTATGGCCTGCGCAACTTTGAGCCGCCCGGGAAATTTCCACCCGCCGGCTATTTCAAATCACTGAAAGGATGTTCTGATGAACATGTTCAAAACTGTCGTTTCGGCGGCATTTGTGTCGGTCGGGCTTGCGACCTCGGCTTTGGCTGCGGGCGTCGAGATCAACGCTTCGTCCACCGGATTGGCGCTGCAGGGCTATGACCCTGTTGCCTATTTCACCGAAGGCGCACCCACCAAAGGCGACTGGCAGATCACCACAACCTATGATGACGCGACCTATCGTTTCGCCAGCAAGGAACACAAAGAGCTGTTCGAGGCCGACCCGCAGGCTTACCTGCCGGCTTACGGCGGCTACTGCGCCTTTGGCGCGGCCATGGGGTTCAAATTTGATGGCGATCCCAGCTATTGGCGCATTGTCGACGACAAGCTGTACCTGAACCTGTCGCAAAGCATTCAGCAACGCTGGGAAGGCGACATTCCGGGTTTCATCACCCAGGCCGATGGCAATTGGACCAATATCGCGCTGGAAGATCCGGCCGCGTTGCTGGGTCAGTAACCGCGGTTTTCATACCAACGGGCGGTCCGGTTTCGGGCCGCCCGACTATTAAGACTTGTACTTTTAGATTTTCCGGAGCTACCTATGGTTGAATTGTGATTTTTTTTATTCAGGAGATTTCCGATGGGCTTTCAGGAAGCGACAACAACCTGTCTTCGCAAGTATTTCACTTTTTCAGGCCGCGCGGTCCGGTCTGAATACTGGTATTTCGTTCTGTTTTGCTTTCTCGGCAGCTTGTTGTTGGGGGGCGTCGATATGATGGTCTTCGATACAGGAATGGAAGACCTTGGACTGATCAGCAGTCTATTTTCGCTGGCCACTATCATCCCTGGCATTTCGGCCTGCTCTCGTAGGCTTCACGATATTGGCCGCTCTGGCTGGTGGCAGTTGTTGTTGCTGGTGCCCCTCATCGGCGTGATCATTCTGATCTACTGGCTGAGCAAGTCGGGAGAAGGCGAGAACAAGTATGGCCCCGTCCCCGTTGGCGGTGCGGCAGCACTATCGGTCTGAGCGAGCGTTACCGGGGCCGGCCCGTGCCGGGCCCGGTGCTCAATAGCTGAATTCGTTGTAGATGCGGCTGATGTCGCCATTCCAATCGCCGTGGTATTTCTCTAGCAGCTCGTCCGCGGGAACCTGTCCGGTTTCAACACTGTCTTGCAGCGCGTTCAGGAAGTGGCATTCATCCGGGATCATGCCTGCGGCGCCGGGGCGGGCGCGGGCCGCAAGACCGGCGTTAGAAATTTCAAGCACACGGGCGGCAAGGTCGCGCATTTGAACCCCGTTCACTTCGGCCTGTAGCGCCTGTTCGGATGCAGCGACGCGCCAGGCCTCGCGGGTATCAGAGTCCCAGTCTTTGACCAGATCCCAAGCGGCATCCAGCGCGGTCTGGTCATACATCAGTCCGACCCAGAAGGCGGGCAATGCACACAGACGCCGCCACGGGCCGCCATCGGCGCCGCGCATTTCCATGAACTTCTTGATGCGGGCTTCGGGGAAGATCGTGGTCAGATGATCGGCCCAGTCTGACAGCGTGGGGACCTGCCCCGGCAGCGCGGGCAGTTGGCCCTTCATAAAATCGCGGAAGCTTTGGCCCAGCGCGTTGATGTATTTGCCATCGCGATAGACGAAATACATCGGCACATCGAGCGCGTAGTCGACATAGCGTTCAAACCCCATGCCGTCTTCGAACACGAAGGGCAGCATCCCGGTGCGGGCGTCATCCAGATTGCGCCAGACGGCAGAGCGGTAGGATTTCAGCCCGTTGGGTTTGCCTTCAAGGAAGGGGGAGTTGGCAAAAAGCGCTGTGGCGACGGGTTGCAGGGCCAGTGCGACGCGGAACTTTTGAACCATGTCCTGTTCCGACGCGAAATCAAGATTCACCTGCACGGTACAGGTGCGATACATCATGGTTTTGCCCATGGTGCCGACGCTATCCATATAGTCGGTCATCAGCTTATAGCGGCCTTTGGGCATGACCGGCATCTGATCATGGGTCCAGACGGGCGCGGCGCCCAGGCCGATGAAACCCACGCCGACCTTGTCAGCGATGTGTTTTACATCGCGCAGGTGGGTGTTCACCTCGTCGCAGGTCTGGTGGATGTTTTCCAGCGGCGCGCCCGACAGTTCCAGCTGACCGCCGGGTTCCAGCGACACGTTCGCGCCGTCTTTTTCCAGCCCAATCAGGTGTTCGCCTTCAAAGTTCGGCGCCCAGTCGTGGGCCTTTTGCAACCCTTCCAGCACGGCCAGAACCGAGCGCTCCCCGGCATAGGGCAGCGGTTTAAGCGTGTCTTTGCAATAGCCGAACTTTTCGTGCTCGGTGCCGATGCGCCAATCGTCTTTGGGTTTGTTGCCCGCCTCAAGATAGCCTGCCAGCTGGTCAAAGCTTTCGATCGGGCCGCCGCCGGACTGGGGGATAGACATGAGCGCCGCTTTCCTTGCTATTCGTTACCCCTAACAGGTGTCGCCACGGGCAACGGATGTCAATGCAGCTTGCGCCGGTCTTTTTGCCAGATCACGAACTTGGCATTGCGGGTCGAGGATGCGGCCTCGGCGGCCTTGCCGAAATCTGCACCGGGCAGCGCGCTGAGCACATCAAACAGCGCATCAATCCCGGCAGCATTTCCGGGGATGCGCAGCAGGGGCATGCCATCGGAATGGAACACCCAGTGCAGGTCCGGCGCGAAGGCGCTGGCCGAGTTGGTTTCGATCTCGACCTGAACCAGCAGATCAATCGAGGCCATGCCACCGTCAACAGGCGATAGATAGGTGATCTGGCGCTCGTCTACCTCGACCACGCCCTGCCCGCCTTTACCGGTGGGAAAACGGGCGCGGCGCAGAGCGATGACAGCCCAAGCCACTGAGACCAGAGTGATAATTCCGCCGACCCCCTGCAAGACAAAGCCGCCAAAAGCATAGATGCGCAGGCCAATCAGCACCATCACGACCGCCAGCAAGGTTTCCTGGTAGCGGCTCAGGCGGGCGGCGATTTCGGGCCTTATGAAGCTCATGCCCAATCCCCCAGTGCTTGTTGCCAAACGGTCATGGCGGCGACGGCAGCGGTATCAGCCCGCAGGATGCGGGGGCCAAGCGATACCGCATGGGCAAAGGGCAGCGCATGCAAGCGGGTGCGTTCGGCGGCCGAAAACCCGCCCTCGGGGCCAATCAGGATGGCCCATGGCTGTTTGGAAAGTTCTTCCACCGGGTCGCTTGCGGCCCGGTGAGCGCCCGCACCGCCCCCCAGGGCGGGCGCTTCACGCCCCCCCTCGGTGCGGGCACTCACCTGCGTGAGTGTATCGGTCGCACCTGCCAAGGCTTCGTCACAGAACATCAGCTGGCGATCCGGGGGCCAGTTAGCCAGAACAGCATCCAGTTTTTGCAGCTCGGTCACCTGAGGCACGAAGGTGCCGCCGCATTGTTCGGCGGCCTCGACCGCGTGGGCTTGTAGCCGGTCTTGGCGGATACGTTCGGAATTGGTGAAATCGGTTGCCACAGGGCAAATCCGCGCCGCCCCCATTTCAGCGGCTTTCTCGACGATAAAATCGGTGCGGGCCTTTTTGATCGGCGCGAACAGCAGCCACAGGTCCGGCGGATTCATCTGCGGTTTGGTTTGTTCGACACAGGTCAGCACCCCGGCGCGTTTGCCGGCTTGTGCCACCTGCGCCAGCCACTCGCCGCTTTTTCCATCAAAGATCAGCAAGAAATCGCCAACGCCCTGTCGCATGACACCAAACAGGTAGTGGGCTTGGTCGCGGGCCAAATCAAGGGTTTGCCCCTGCCCCGGAACGTGCTCTACAAAGAGCCGGATTTTTGCAGATTTCTTATCGCTCATGGGAGCAGACGATATGACCAGTACACCCGAAACGCCAGAGCTTGCAGGACAGGTTTCCGACGCGGTTTCAGGGAATTGGGTCGATACACGGGCCCCCAAGGCCCTGCGCCCCTATCTGCGGCTGTCGCGGGCGGACCGCCCGATTGGTACGTGGCTGCTGTTCATTCCCTGCCTGTGGGGCGTGCTGCTGGCCGCCGCGGCAACCGGGTGGCGGGCGCTTGATATCTGGATCATTCTGGGCTGCGGCATGGGCGCTTGGCTGATGCGCGGCGCGGGCTGCACGTGGAACGACATCACCGACAAAGATCTGGATGCACAGGTCGAGCGTACAAGATCACGCCCCATCCCATCTGGGCAGGTGACGATGAAACAGGCATATACCTGGATGGGGCTGCAGGCGGCCTTTGCCGGTTGGATCCTGATCACCTTTAATGGGGCGACGATCATTCTGGGCCTATTGGCGCTGATCCCCGTGGCGATCTATCCCTTTGCCAAGCGGTTTACCTGGTGGCCGCAGCTGTTTCTGGGCATCGCCTTTAACTGGGGGGCCTTGCTGGCCTGGACGGCGCATACCGGCTCGGTCGGGCTGCCGGCGGTGTTGCTGTATCTGGCGGGGATCGCCTGGACGATCTTTTATGACACGATCTATGCCCATCAGGACCGCGAGGACGACGCGCTGATCGGCATCAAATCCACGGCCCGTTTGTTTGGCGACAACACCGTAATGATCCTGCGGTTCTTTCAGATGGCAACTGTGATCCTGCTGACCGCGGCGATTGTTGCGGCGATGCTGTCTCAGGCCTCGTTCTTTACGATGATGATCGGTGTTCTGGGCGCCTGGGCGGCCGGCTGGCACATGGCATGGTTGCTCAGCCGTCTGGACACAGAAAACCCCGACGTTTGCCTGACCCTGTTCCGGTCTTGCCGCGATACCGGGCTGATCCCTGTGCTGTTTCTTGCCGTGGCCTTAATGCTGTGATTGCACGACACGCTCTGCCCCAGTAAACACGTGCCACTGCAAACCGGAGCCCGAAGACAGCCTATGCGCCTTGCCCCGAATCTGATCGCCCTGTCCGCCATCGTGATCGCCGCGTTGCTGGCGCTACTGACGGCGGTTCTTGCCTCTCATCTGATCGAAGCGCGTGCCGAGTCTGAAATCCACTCGGCTCTGGCGCGCGAAAGCATCACTTGGGCGCAGGCAGATGCCGATGGCTTGCAGGTGCACATGACGGGCACCGCCCCGACCGAGGCGTTGCGCTTTCGCGCCCTGACCATCACCGGCACGATTGTCGATGCCGCCCGTGTGCTGGACGAGATGGAGGTCACCCCCGCAAAGCCCTTCGAGGCGCCCGAGTTCAAGCTGGAGTTGCTGCGCAACGAAACCGGTGTGTCGATGATCGGCCTGATCCCCGCCGGGGAACAACGCGAAGACATTTCATCCACCGCGCGCGATGCTGCGGATGGCGCACCGATTACCGATATGCTGAACACCGCGGATTACCCGGCGCCCGAGGGCTGGCAGGCGGCGTTGGAATTTGGGCTGAAGGCGCTGGATATCCTGCCGCGCTCGAAGATTTCTATCGCGGCGGACAGCGTGGCCATCACCGCGATTTCTGACAGCGAAAGTCAGAAAGCCAGCCTTGAAGACAAGCTGCGCAACGCGCGCCCCGATGGGGTTGATCTGGCAATGAATATTTCCGCGCCCCGCCCGGTTATCACGCCCTTTACCCTGCGCTTTCTGATTGACGAAGATGGCGCGCGCTTCGATGCCTGCTCGGCCGAGGAAAACACCACCGCCACGCGCATTCTGGCCGCGGCGCGCGCCGTGGGGCTGGAAGGCAAGGCGACCTGCACCATTGGGCTGGGCATGCCCAGCCCGCGCTGGGGGGAGGCGGCGGAAATGTCGATCAAGGCCCTGAAAGAACTGGGCGGCGGCAGCGTCACCATGGCTGATGCCGACATCACCCTGATTGCGCTGGATACGACCCCGCAACGCGATTTCGACAAGATCACTGGCGCGCTCGAAGCGGACCTGCCCGATGTGTTCTCGTTGCATGCGGTGCTGCCCGAACCGGTTGAAATCGACGGGCGCGGTGAGGGTGACGGCCCGCCTGAGTTCGTCGCCACGCTCAGCCCCGAGGGCTTGGTGCAACTGCGCGGTCGGGTGACCGACCTGCCCGCGCGCAGCGCCACCGAAAGCTATGCCCGCGCCCGATTTGGCCTGAACAAGGTTCACGGCGGCATGGTGCTGGATGCTGAACTGCCTGACGGCTGGCCGCTGCGGGTGTTGACCGGGCTTGAAGGCCTGTCGCAATTGACCAACGGCAGCCTGATCGTTCAGCCCGAATTTCTGGAACTGCGCGGTGTCACCACCCGCGACGATGCAAACGCCGAAATCGCGCGTCTGTTCAGCCAGAAACTGGGCGATGCGCAAAATTACAAAATTGATGTCGCCTACGAGGCCCCGCCCGAGCCCGAAGATCAGGCCCCCGCGCCCGAAGTCTGTGTGGCCAATATCAATGACATCCTGACGGCGCAGAAAATCACCTTCGAGCCGGGTTCCGTGACCATTGATGGCGCATCGCGCGATGTGATCGACCAGATCGTCGAGGTGCTGCGCGAATGCCCCGATGTGCCGATGGAAATCGGCGGCCATACCGACAGTCAGGGCAGCGAAAAGCTGAACCTGTCGCTCAGCCAACAGCGCGCAGATGCGGTGCTGAATGCGCTGGTCGCGCGGCGGGTGCTAATCAGCAACCTGACCGCCAAAGGCTATGGCGAAGCCACGCCAATCGCCGATAACGAAACCGAAGCGGGCCGCGAAGCCAACCGCCGTATCGCCTTTACGCTGATTGCGCCGGAACCGGCCACCGACGACACCGCTCAAGAGACCCCATCAGAAACGGAAGACACCAATGAACCGGACTGAGTTTATCATCGCAACAGCCCTGATCCTGTTCGTCGCTTTCCTGATGGGTTGGTTTGCCTCATGGCTGATCCACCGTGTCACCCGCGTCACGCAATCGGAAATGGGTGAACTGGACCAAATGGCGCAACAGCTGCACGAAGCCGAAGAAACCCGCGATCAGGCGATCACCTACCTGCAGCAACGCGAGGCCGAGCTGACCAACCAACTGACCCAGACCGAGGCCGAACTGCGTGCCGCCATGGACGGTCTGCGCGAAGCAAGGCATGAGGCCGAAGAACTGCGCGCCTACGTCGAACAACAGAACGCCGGTTGATCCAGACGCCCGCCTGAGCCGCGCAAGCGGCGAGGTATCTCTTGGCCCGGAACGGGCCGCAATTTGATAAGATTCACCAGCGTTTCAACGCGTCTTCATCGACGTCTTTGGCAGCGACCCAATCGCTGCCCTGTGCTGTGAATTCCTGTTTCCAGAATGGGGCGCGGGATTTCAGGTAATCCATCAAGAACTCTGCCGCCTCAAACGCCGCCATCCGGTGCTTAGAGGCCGTCGCGACCATCATGATCACCTCGCCCGGCGCCAGATCACCATGGCGATGAATGATCAACACATCCTGCAGCGGCCAGCGATCACGCGCCTGCGCCTCGATCCCGGCCAGCGCTTTTTCGGTCATGCCCGGGTAGTGCTCAATCTGCATGCGCTGCAACGTGCCATCCGCATTGTTGCGCACAATGCCGGTGAAGCTCACCACAGCGCCGGCGTCTTTGCATCCGGCGGTGAAACAGTTCACCTCGGCGCCGACATCGAAAGCTTCCTTCTGTACCTGCACGGCCATGGATCAGCCCCCGGTCATCGGCGGAAAGAACGCCACCTCGCGCGCGCCATCCAAGGGCGCGTCAAATTCGGTCAGTTCCTGATCAATCGCCACCCGCAGCGCAGACAGGTCGGCAAAGGCGGCGGCGTAACGTTCTTCGCGGCTACGCAATTCCTCGACCAGATCGGCGACGGTCGCGGCGCTGGTCTCGACCTGTTCGCGCGGCAGGCCGATGCGCTCGCGCACCCATGCGAAATACAGCACATCAATCATTGCTTTCCTCCTCGCGCAGATAGGGCAGCGACTTGCTGAAATAGTCCCAGCCGGTCACCACCGTCAAAAGCGCGGCCAGCCACATCAGGCCAACGCCGCCATAAAACGTGGCCAGCATGCCCTGATATTTCCAGCCCAGGCCGAATTCGTCTGCGATATTTCCGGCCAGCACATCCGCAAATATCTGCGCGCCCATGCCATAGGAAAGCATCCCGACGTAATGTTCAAACAGCCCCTGCAAGAACAGCACTGCGATGGCGACCATTTGCAGCGTGGTCTTCCACTTGGCCAGCTTGGTCACTTTCAGCAAGCCTGCCTGCGCGCCCAAAAACTCGCGCAGGCCGGAAACAAAGACCTCGCGGAAAAAGATGAAGGTCGCCGGGATCACCAGCACCAAAGGCATGCCGGCATAGCCCACCACCACCAAAAGCGCGATCACCACCATCGCCTTGTCGGCGATCGGGTCCAGCATGGCGCCGAAACGGCTGCATTGATCCCATTTGCGGGCCAGATAGCCATCCAGCCAATCGGTCAGGGATGCGCCGACAAACAGGATCAGCGCGACCCAGTCAGCAAAGGGGCGCGGCAGCAGGGCAAAGGCCAGCGCCACGCCGGGCGCGGCCAACAGGCGCAGGACGGTCAGGATGTTGGGGATATTCCATGTCATGACTAGGGGTTTACCGCGTCAGCCCTTCTCATGGAAGAAGCCATAGATGGTTTCGGCCAATGCATTGGAGATGCCATCCACCGCTTTCAGATCGGCCAGCCCCGCCCGGCTGACCGCCTTGGCCGAGCCGAAATGCGCCAAGAGCGCCCGTTTGCGCGAGGCGCCGACGCCGGGAACCTCGTCCAGTTTGGTCAGGCCCATCGCCTTGGAGCGTTTCTGACGATGCGCGCCGATGGCAAACCGGTGGGCTTCGTCGCGCAGGCGTTGAATGAAATACAGCACCGGGTCATTGCGTTGCAGGGCGAAGGGGCGTTTGGCGCCGGGGCGGTGGAACTCTTCCTTACCGTGGTCACGATCCACGCCTTTGGCGACGCCGATAAAGGGCACATCCTCGACGCCGATGTCGGCAAGCGCCTGTTCCACCGCGCTGACCTGCCCCGCGCCGCCGTCAATCAGCATCAGATCGGGCCATGCGCCGGATTGGCGATCCGGGTCTTCTTTCAGCAAGCGGGTGAAACGGCGGGTCAGCACCTCGCGCATCATGCCGAAGTCATCGCCGGGCGTCAGGTCATCGCCCTTGATGTTGAACTTGCGGTACTGGCTTTTGAGAAACCCATCGGGGCCCGCCACGATCATGCCGCCCACTGCGTGGCTGCCCTGAATGTGCGAGTTGTCATAGACTTCGATCCGGTTGGGTGGATTTTCCAGCCCGAACGCCTCGGCCACACCTTTCAACAGCTTGCCCTGCGCCGCGCTTTCCGACATGCGGCGGCCCAGACTTTCGCGGGCGTTACGGGCGGCGTTGAACACCAGCTCGGCCTTTTCGCCGCGTTTGGGCACGGCCAGTTCCACATTGCGGCCCAGCTTGGCCGACAGGGCCTCGGCCAGCAGATCGCGGTCTTCGATGTCGTGGCTGAGCAGGATCATCCGGGGCGGTTGCTTGTTGTCGTAGAACTGGCCCAAGAAGGCTTGCAGCACCTCGGTTTCGGACGCGCCGCCGCCGGTGCGGGGGTAAAAGTCACGGTTGCCCCAGTTTTGATTGGCGCGAATAAAGAACACCTGAACGCAGGCCTGCCCGCCCTCCATATGCAGGGCGATGACATCGGCCTCGGGCACGGTGCGCGGGTTGATGCCCTGACTGGATTGCACCTGAGTCAGCGCGCGGATGCGGTCGCGCAGGGCGGCGGCCTTTTCGAACTCCATCGCGTCAGATGCTTCTTGCATCTGCGCGGCGAGCTCTTCCTGCACGTTGGTGGATTTGCCCGACAGAAACCGTTCGGCATCTTTGACCAGATCACCGTAATCCTCGGGCGTGATTTTGCCCACGCAGGGTCCGGCGCAGCGCTTGATTTGATAGAGCAGACAAGGGCGCGAGCGGCTATCGAACGTCGCATCCGAACAGCTGCGCAGCTGAAACACTTTTTGCAGCTGGTTCAGCGTCCGGTTCACCGCGCCCGCGCTGGCAAAGGGGCCAAAGTAGCTGCCCTTGGCTTTGCGGGCGCCGCGGTGTTTGCGCAGTTCGGGAAAGGAATGGTCGCCGGTGATCAGAATGTTCGGGAAAGACTTATCATCGCGCAGCAGCACGTTGTAATGGGGCTTAAGCTGCTTGATCAGGTTTTGTTCAAGCAGCAGGGCCTCGGTTTCGGTCTGCGTCGTCAGAAACATCATCGACGCCGTCTCGGATATCATCCGCAGGATCCGCGCCGTGTGCCCGTTGGGGTTGGCATAGTTCGACACCCGCTTGCGCAGGCTGCGCGCCTTGCCGACATAGAGAACCCGGCTATCGGCATCCAGCATCCGGTACACGCCCGGCGAATTGTCCAGCATCGGCAGATAGGACTGCACACAGGCGTGCCCGGTCGGCCGTTGCGGGTGTGATTGCGTGCCCAAAGAAGAAATGTCTTCGCCCATAGTGCCCATATCGTGATTCCTTACCCGTGCTGCAATGATATGTCAGAGGTGGCAAGAAAAAACATGTCCACGAAACCTGTGGATAAGTCTGGGGGTTAGTTTGGGCCAGACGCAAATTTTCGTTGTATATGGCCTAGTTCACGTGTTTGCATAATTTTTAGGCGGATTTGCAATGCATTGATTTTAAACGCTATTTTTCTTTACGCCTGTCAAATCATTGAAAACACTCAAGAAATAGTGAAGGTTTTGTAAACGCAATATAACATGTGGACGATTGCCGCAGGTGCAGTGTTAACACGGGCGTGTCAGTCCACCCCAAGAACGTCTGGGGTCTCCCACGCCAAATGCTGCCCACCGTCCACCGCGATCATCTGACCGGTGACGGCTTTGGCCCCCATAAGATACTCCAGCGCCGCGACAATATCGTCTTCGTTGGCGCCCCGCCCCAGAATGGTCGAGGCCCGCTGCGCCGCGAAATGCTGCGCGCTTTGGTTGGCACCGCACAGGGTTGGGCCGGGGCCAATGCCATTCACCCGCACATCCGGAGCCAGCGCCTGCGCGGCGGTCTGGGTAAAGGCCCACAGGCCCATCTTGGCCAGCGTATAGGACATGAACTCCGGCGTCAGCTTATGCACGCGCTGATCCAGCATATTCACCACCAAAGCCTGTGCGACGGGCTCTCCGGCGGCGTCTGGCGTGGCCTTGGGGGCCTGTGCCGCGAAGGCCTGAGTCAGCACAAACGGCGCGCGCAGGTTGGATTCTATTGCCCTGTCCCAGCTGGTCCGGCTGGCGGATTCAATGTTGTCGTACTCGAACAAAGAGGCGTTATTGATCAGCACGTCCAAAGGCCCGCCCAAGGCCGCACTTGCATCTTCGATCAGAGGGCTGACTTCGGTTTCTTTCAGCAGATCAGCCTGCAGCGCCACAGCGTTGCGCCCCATGGCGCGCAACTCGTCTACGACGCTGGCTGCCGCCTCAGCCGAACCGTTGAAATGCACCGCCACGTCATAGCCTTTGCGGCCAAGGCAAAGCGCCATGGCACGGCCAAGGCGTTTCGCAGCGCCAGTGACAAGAGCCTTCTGAGTCGACATGGGATCCTCCGGTTACAGCAACACCGAAGCAACATAGACCACATAAAGCCCGGTCAAGGCCACGCCCCAGTTTTTCGTGATGTTCATATCCCGGAACACGAAGGGCACCAGCAACAGCGATGCCCCGAGCATGACCCAAATGTCATACTGTAGCATCTGCGCAGGCACAGGCATGGGGCCAACGAAGCTGGCGATGCCTATGATGGCAAGCAAGTTAAACATGTTCGAGCCAATCACATTGCCCAACGCCACATCTGCCTGACGGCGCAGGGCGGCCATGACGGTGGTGGCCAGTTCGGGCAGCGAAGTGCCGATGGCGACAAGGGTCAGGCCGATCACGGTTTCCGACACCCCGTAGGAGCGCGCGATATTGACCGAGGCGTCCACCAAAAGATCTGCGCCCAAAGGCAGGCCGATCAGGCCCAACAGCATAAAGCCCGCGATTTTCCAAACCGGCAGGCCGGGGTCGGCGCCTTCCAGTTCTTCTTCGTCCTCGATGGCCATGGAGGCACAGCCCTTGGCATCCTGACGGTGCGAATGGGCCGCACGGAACGCATCGACCAGAACAAAGGTCAGCAGTGCCAGCAACACAAGCCCATGCACCCAGGTGATCGGCCCCAGGAAACACAGGACAATGAAGACCAGCGTTCCAAAGATCATCATCACATAGTTGCGCCGGGTCTCGCATTCTGACGTATGCAGGCCGGATATGATCGCAGGCACCCCCAACACCAGCAGGATGTTGGCGGTGTTGGAGCCAACGACATTGCCAAGCGCAATACCGGGTGCGCCATCTTCGACCGCCTGAACCGCGATCAGCAGCTCTGGCGCCGAGGTGCCAAAGGCCACAATCGTCAGGCTGACAATCAATGGCGGCACGCCCAGACGCAGGCTCATGTTGACCGCGCCTTTCACCAGCGAGTCCCCGGCCAGCAGCAGGATAACAAGGCCAAGGCCCGCGTAGAAAAAGTCGATCATGTCAGGTTCTCATCCCTTGCGGCAGGGGCATGGCCCCTTACCCAGCTTATGGCGTCCGCAATGAGGACATTTCGCGGTTTTTTTCAAGCCGATTTTCCCACCACCGGGCAGGCGCAATCGGCCGAACATGGCAAGAATGGCGATCGCAACAAGAAACAGGCTGACGATTTTGACCATCATATCAAAGACCGAAACGCGCCCATTGTGCGCGCTCCTCTATCTGTTCGATGGCCCCGTCCACGGCCCGCGCTGACAGGCGTTGCCACACCGACCGGCGCAGCCCATAGCTGCGAAATTTAACTTTGTCTCCGAAACGTTCTTTCATCATTGGCACCAAGTGCCCAACCCCGTCCGCCAACCCAAGGTTCACCGCACTTGCACCGACCCAGATATCTCCGGTGAACAGGTCTGTTTCAGTGTGCAGTTTTCCGGCGCGGCGCTCCTGCACATAGGCGATGAAGGCGGCGTGAATATCTTCCTGGATGGCGCGTAGGCGGGCGACGTCTTCGGGCTTTTCGGCCTGAAACGGGTCCAGCAGGCTTTTGGACTTGCCGGCCGTATGCACGCGGCGCTCTACCCCGTGGCGTTTGATAAATTCGTCAAAGCCGAAGCCGGCAGAGATCACCCCGACCGACCCCACGACCGAGGACGCATCCACCCATATTTCATCCGCCGCGCAGGCCAGCCAGTACCCGCCCGAGGCTGCGACGTCTTCGACAAAGGCGATAACAGGGACGTCTTTTTCAACGGCCAACCGGCGAATGCGCGCGGCGATCAGTGATGTCTGCACGGGTGAGCCGCCCGGAGAGTTGATCATCAAGGCCACAGCGTCGGGTTTTCCCCTGGCAAAGGCGCGCTCTAACATCGGAGCCACCCCCGCGTCATTCAACGCCCCCCGCGCACCAGAGGCAATCACCCCGGTCATACGGACGACGGCCACCGTCGGGTTGGATTTCAGGAACGGGATCCAGCGTTTCATGAAGGTGGATGTAGAATGCCTAGGCCCACAGAACAAGGCGCGTTCAGTAAACTCTGGTAGATGTTGCATCTGAGATGCGATTATCCATTCTGTGTACCTACACAGTTAAACTTGTCTTGTGCGGTTATATGAGTACCCTACCGGTCGAGCGATCACACAACTCAGCTAGACCCAAAAGTCATCCGTCACTTCGATCGCGCTGGCTGCTTCATCAAACGTATCGCGACCAAAAACGATGTATGTTGACCCAGCATTTTGAACTCCATTGGGATCAGCATTTATGCTGCCGATAATGAGATCATCAATGCCATCCGCATTGAAATCTCCGGCTGCAGATATCGTTGTCAGCACCGAGTCTGGAGCATTGTTGATACCTGCGATTTTGAAACCATTGGTGCCATCAAGATCAAATGGACTTACGAGTTCTTCGAAGCCTTCATCGGTTCCGAACACAACATACGCGTTGCTATCGCTGGTATCTGCAAAGATGATATCATCAATTCCGTCATCATTAACATCACCGGCAGAACTAACCATGAATCCGTAGCTATCAAACTCGCCTATGCCTTCAATCTTGAAGCCGTTGGTGCCATCAAGATCTCTGAGAGCCAAGGTCGCATCAAACCCTTGAGATGAACCGAAAACGACATACGCTTCTACATTTTCACTTCCGTCTATCGAACTCGTGTTTGCAGCACCGATTATGATATCAGAAACGCCATCACCATTTACGTCCCCTGCAGCACTTAGGGAGAAGCCAGCGTAGTCATACTGGTCTGCGCCTTCGATTACAAAGCCATTGCTGCCATTTAGTTCATCAGGGTTCAAAGTGGCCTCGAAACCTGCTTCGGAGCCAAAAACGACATAGGCCTGGCCGGCCCGACTGCTACCTTCCTCCGAAAACCCAACCACGATGTCATCAATGCCATCACCATTTATGTCGCCGGCATTTGAGACCGCCGATACAGCGTTTTCTTCGCCTATGACAAACCCGTTCGTTCCATCAATGCCATCTAGTTCCAATAGCGGACCAAAACCTGAAACAGACCCAAATATGATATAATTATCTACGATTATATCATCTATGCCGTCGCCATTTATATCGCCAGCACCACTTACTGCCGCACCAAAAGACTTTTCATCGCCTTGGATCAAAAAGCCGTTGTTGCCAGAAAGATCCGTGAGATTCAGGTGTGAACCCAACCCGTCATTCGACCCGAACACGACATATGCCTTTCCATTGCTAGAGGAGTCAGGGCCAAACACATTTGGGGCGCCGATAATTATATCATCGACTCCATCTCCATTTACGTCTCCGGCCGCGCTCACTTGAAACCCGATATAGTCTAGCGGAGCGCCCCCTTGGATTGTCACGCCATTCGAACCATCTAGGTCCGAGAGCTCAAAGGCTTCACTGTTCCAGCTATCAGAACCAAACAGAATATAAACTTCTCCTGCAACTGTCTGGTCATTCGGATTAGCCCGGGGAGCACTAATGATCACATCATCTATGCCGTCACCATTCACATCCCCAGCTATACTGACAGAGTAGCCACTTTTATCGCTTTGACCTTTGCCGTTGATCACAAAGCCATTACTCACGTGCAGTTCTTGAAGCTCAATGACAGCTGGGAACACCTCCTCCTCGGTAGGAGCGAACATGAAATCGGTTGCAACCAAATTGTTCGCCTCTACCCCTGTAAGAAAAATCCAACCATTCGCTGCAGAAAGAAAAGTACCAGACGATAGATGGAAAAGCTTTAAGTCTTCAAAGGTAATACTTAGTTCGCTTAGATCTAGAGTATCAATTCCAGTTTCAAAATCAGAAACGATGCTACCTTGATTTACACTGATAAATTCAAAGGTATCTGCGCCGGTTCCGCCAACCAGAACATCTCGTTCACCTTGGCTGACCAACCTATCGTCTCCAGCACCACCGAGAATATAGTCTTTTCCTTCTCCGCCATCGAGATAATCATTATTGTCGAGACCTAGTAAAATGTCATTTCCGGCATGGCCATAAATTTCGTCATCACTCTCTGTACCCACAAGGATATTGTCTCCGTACGTTCCGTTTTGAAGGAGCCAAGTCTCTCGCAGGTCGCTCCTTGCAGCATGGAAGTGCGAGCTATGATGAAACGCAAAGGAGTATTTGTAAGGGAAGGATTTTGACACTTGCAAAGCCGAATTCCATTTTAATAAATCTAATTACGTGTTGCAGTGTTATCAGCAATGTATTGACTAGGCTATCCCACTAATCGGCGTCGAAAACTATGGTAGTTTAACGACCACAACGAACCATAAATAGACAGACAAACGAGCTTCGTAATAGGTCTGGTATGCTGTATCAGTGAGCGATGTGTTTTTATTGGTTGCGGGGGCAGGATTTGAACCTGCGACCTTCAGGTTATGAGCCTGACG
>NZ_AQQY01000016.1 GCF_000671395.1 Actibacterium atlanticum
ATCGTGCCGATGTTAACGTGCGGTTTGGAACGCTCAAACTTTTCCTTTGCCATGATGGCCTCCTATTGTCTTTGGGCGGGACAGGCTGCGCGCCTGCCCCGAATTTCGCTTAGGCGTATTTCGCCTGAATTTCGTCCGAGATGTTCTGCGGAACCGGATCGTAATGGTCGAACTGCATCGTGAACTGCGCGCGGCCCGAAGACATCGAGCGCAGGTTGTTGATGTAGCCGAACATGTTTGCCAGCGGAACGAACGCATCAATCGCGATGGCGTTGCCGCGCGGTTCCTGACCAGATACCTGGCCACGACGCGAGGTCAGATCGCCGATGATACCGCCGGTGTATTCTTCCGGGGTAATCACTTCGACTTTCATGATCGGTTCCAGCAGCTTGGCGCCGCCCATCTTCATGCCTTCGCGCATGCACATACGTGCAGCGATTTCGAAGGCCAGAACCGACGAGTCAACATCGTGGAACTTACCGTCAACCAGGGCAACCTTGAAGTCGATCACGGGGAAGCCAGCCAGCGGGCCGCTGTCCATGACCGAGTTGATGCCTTTTTCAACACCGGGGATGTATTCCTTGGGAACAGCACCACCAACGATACGGCTTTCGAACGAGTAACCCTCGCCAGCCTCGGTCGGCATGATTTCCATTTTGACTTCAGCGTACTGACCCGAACCACCCGACTGTTTCTTGTGGGTGTAGGTGTGCTCGACGCCCTTCGAAATGGTTTCACGATAGGCCACCTGCGGTGCACCAATGTTCGCTTCCACTTTGAATTCACGCTTCAGACGATCAACCAGAATGTCCAGGTGAAGTTCGCCCATGCCCTTCATGATGGTCTGACCCGATTCCAGGTCGGTCTCAACACGGAAGGACGGATCTTCAGCGGCCAGACGGCCCAGACCTTGCGACATCTTCTCTTGGTCGGCCTTGGTTTTCGGCTCAACCGCGATCTCGATCACCGGGTCGGGGAAGGTCATGGTTTCCAGAACCACCGGATCGCTGGTTGCACACAGGGTGTCACCAGTGGTGGTGTCTTTCAGACCGGCCAGCGCGATGATGTCACCAGCGAATGCTTCGGTGATCTCTTCACGGTCGTTGGAGTGCATCATCATCATACGACCGATGCGCTCTTTCTTGCCTTTGGTCGAGTTCAACAGGGTTTCACCCTTGTTCAACACACCCGAGTAGATGCGGGTAAAGGTCAGCGAGCCAACGAAGGGGTCGTTCATGATTTTGAACGCCAGACCCGAGAACGCCATGTCGTCGTCTGCACGACGGGCAATGTTACGTTCTTCGGTTTCGTCACCGGGTTTGAAGCCCATGTAATCGACAACGTCCAGCGGGCTGGGCAGGTAGTCGATCACAGCGTTCAGCAGCGGCTGAACACCTTTGTTTTTGAACGCAGAACCACCCAGAACCGGAACGAAGTCCAGCGCCAGCGTACCTTTACGCAGCAGAGCGCGCAGGGTCGGTACGTCGGGCTCGTTGCCTTCGAGATAGGCTTCCATCGCGTCGTCGTCTTGCTCGACGGCGGCTTCGATCATCTTCTCGCGCCACTCGTTGGCCATGTCCTGCAGCTCGTCGCGGATCGGAGCTTTGATCCAGGATGCACCCAGATCTTCGCCCTGCCAGAGCCACTCTTCCATGGTCACCAGGTCAACCAGGCCTTCCAGCTCGGTTTCGGCACCGATCGGAATACCAACAGGAACGGCGCGGGCGCCGGTGCGGTCTTCGATCATGTTAACGCAGTTGAAGAAGTCAGCGCCGATTTTGTCCATCTTGTTGACAAAAACCATACGCGGAACCTTGTAGCGGTCAGCCTGACGCCACACGGTTTCGGTTTGGGGTTCAACACCGGCGTTGGCGTCCAGCACGCAAACGGCGCCATCGAGAACCGCCAGCGAACGTTCAACTTCAATGGTGAAGTCAACGTGACCAGGGGTGTCGATGATGTTCAGACGGTGCTTTTCGGTTTCGGCGGTTTGGCCATCTTCGGTGCGCTCCCAGAAAGTGGTCGTCGCAGCCGAGGTGATGGTAATACCGCGTTCCTGTTCCTGCTCCATCCAGTCCATGGTGGCTGCACCATCGTGCACCTCACCAATGTTGTGGGACTTGCCGGTGTAGTACAGGATGCGCTCCGAACAGGTAGTTTTACCTGCATCGATGTGCGCCATGATACCGAAGTTGCGGTACCGTTCGAGGGGATATTCGCGTGCCATTGGTTCGGTTCCGGGCCTTGAATTAAGTTACCAGCGATAATGGCTAAAGGCTTTGTTCGCCTCGGCCATCTTATGAGTGTCTTCGCGCTTTTTAACGGCGGAACCACGGGAGTTCACAGCATCCAGCAGTTCACCTGCCAGGCGCTCTTCCATGGTGTTTTCGTTGCGCGAACGCGAGGCGCTGATCAACCAGCGGATGGCCAGAGCTTCGCGGCGCTCGGGGCGCACTTCGACGGGAACCTGATAGGTGGCACCACCCACACGACGCGAGCGAACCTCAACCGAGGGCTTCACGTTGTCCAGAGCTTCGTGGAACACTTCGACGGGCGCGCGCTTGAGCTTGCCTTCGACGCGGTCCAGAGCGTTATAGACGATTTTCTCGGCGGCAGATTTCTTGCCATCGATCATCAGGTTGTTCATGAATTTGGTCAGAACGGTGTCACCAAACTTGGCGTCTGGCAGAACTTCGCGTTTTTCAGCGGCGTGACGACGGGACATACCAATCTCTCCTTACTTGGGACGCTTGGCGCCGTACTTCGAACGACGCTGCTTACGATCTTTGACGCCCTGGGTATCCAGAACACCGCGAAGGATGTGGTAACGCACACCGGGAAGGTCTTTTACACGACCGCCACGGATCAGAACCACCGAGTGCTCCTGAAGGTTGTGGCTTTCACCGGGAATGTAGGAGATCACCTCGAAACCGTTGGTCAGGCGCACTTTGGCAACCTTACGCATCGCCGAGTTCGGCTTTTTCGGGGTGGTGGTGTAGACGCGGGTACAAACCCCACGCTTTTGCGGACAAGCCTGCAAATGCATGGACTTCTGGCGCTTTACTTTAGGCTGCCGCGGCTTGCGGATCAGCTGCTGAATCGTTGGCATGCACGTTCCTCGTGTTGCACTGTGTCAATACTCGCCCCAACCAGGGCGCTGCTTCTCGACCGTGCCCCGCGCCGAATGCGCAAAGCACCAAAACCGCATCCGTCCCCGAAACCGGGAACGACGCGGTGGAATTTCAGAGGATCGGGGCCATCAGACCCGGATCATGACCACTTCAGTCGTGAACCTGCACCACAAAACCCTCGGGCAAAGCAGCACAAGTGCGCGCGGTATATGGAGAGTCGGGCGCGTTGTCAACAGCAGCGACACCCGCAATCAGGCGGCCTTAGTTGGCCGCCTCTTTCGCTTGCTGGGCGCGTTTCAGCAGCCATGCCCCAAAGCGTTTCAAGCCCAGACCGGTGCGGATCTCAAACGCCTCGAAATGGAAGTTGCGGCCGCTGACACCATAGCCTGCCAGGCTCAACGAAAGCGCGCGGCGCATCTCGGACGGGCCGCAGAAGGACACGCGGGTGCCCTTTAGGTCCCCGCCAGCAATCTCGGCGATCTTATCGCCGGTCAGGCGGCCCGATTTGCTGCTTTCCCACAGGGTCAGGCTTAGGCGCGGGTTTGCAGCTGCGAGGTCCTGCAGCTCGGCCAAGTGCGGGGCCTGATCGGCGTTACGCACGGCAAAGATCATCTGCACGGCGGGGCCGTCAGCTTTCAAAGCCTGCGCCAAAGCGACAAAAGGCGTAACCCCTACACCGGCGGCAACCCAGATCTCAGGCTTTTTAGACCCGCGGCCAAAGTGGCCATAGGGGCCCTGCACGCGCACGGCCTGCCCAGCGCCGACGGCTTGACGCAAACGCATGGTGAAATCACCCAGCGGCGCAACGGTGATGCGCAGTTTACCATCGTCCTTAGGGGCAGAGCTGATGGTGAACGGGTGGGGCTCGGTATAGCCGGCATCGGTGAAAGCAAAGAAGGCAAACTGCCCGGCCTTATGTTTCAGCGCGCCGCCTTTGGGCGACATCTCGACGGCCAAGGCATCGCCCTGCGGCGTGATGCTGTCGACCTGATACTTGCGCCCGGGCCTTATGCCGCGCGGCGCAGAGGTATAGATATACGCAATCGTCCCCAGCGCCATCACCAGATACATGTACAGACCCAGCGGATCACCGTTCTTGAACGGTTTGAGAATGAACAGATAGTGCATCCCGCCTGCCACAAAGAACAAACCAATCAAGCGGTGGGTCCATTTCCACAAGTGATAGGGGATGAACGTCGCCACCGTAATCACCACGAAGATCAGGATGCCGTAAAGGCTGATCTCACCGGCGGTTTCGGCGGCCTCGACAATCACGGTCTCTTTGCCCAGCCCCTTCATCTCGGCATCAATCGTATCGTGCAATAGCAGGGTAATGACCCCTCCCAGACCCAGCCATTTGTGCAGACGATAGCTCTGGTCCATCGGACCAAACAGCGCCTCGATCCCCGGCCAGCGGGTGGCAATGATTTGCCCCAAAGCCATGCAGATTAGTGACATCAAACCCAGGTACTGGCTGCCTAACGCGATAACATCGCGGTTCTGGGAAATTTGCGGCCACCATATGAATGGCACAAGCAAAGCCACCAGGATCACTAGTAGTCCGCTAAGTTTCATGGCTGCTCTCCCTGTTTGCGCGTCGCAACGTCAACTAGCGGTGAATCGGCCGTGGATCAACAGATCGTGACGGTTTCTGGTAACTGCCAAGTTCTAAAAGCCCATGCGCCCGATTTTTTGGCAACGCATCTGTCTTATCGGGGCTCGCTTGCAAGGCTGACGGGCGCTCAGCGGCGTGCTCGCGAACGACGCACCGCTATGTGAGAATGTGTCAACAGCCTCACCAGCAAATCATCGCTATATCGGTTACGTCAGCACACGCTGACGTTGTAACCTTACTGAACAGGATGAACACATGACCACGACATTGGTTGGTACCGCGTACCGAATTGACGGCGTCGAGCTGGGCCAGAATGACATTATTTCGGCGGGCACGTCTTTGACCGCCGTAGAGTTTCAAACCGTCGATCCCGACGCGAACGATTTCGTTGTCACCCCGCCTTCGGTAATTTTTGAGGGCACCGTGAATGAAACAGTTCTGTCCGAAGCAGAGGAGATCACCTTCTTCGCTGATGGGGCCGTCATTGCAACGGAATCTCCGACCTTTGAATTTGTATCCCTGAGCACCAATGTCGGCGACGTATTTGGTATTACCTTCTCGGCCTCGGGGGACACCTATTTCCTGCCGTTTAGCGATCAGCTCTCAGATGGTTTGGCCGAGGTAACCGCAGACTCGCAAATTCGCGCCAACGATGTCGCATTCAATCAGCTGGACTTTGGGCTTTTGCCCCCCGGTGCTACGTCATTTGAAGGTCTGGTCTTTGGCCCCGGCGCGATTGGCGCACCCGGTCTGGGGGAAACCCGCGTGGTGATCGACAGCGACGACACACCGTTCAACACCGGGGAAAGCACCGAAATCAACCCGTTCAACGCCGAAGTTCGGGTCACTGTAACCTTTGCAGATGGCAACTCGATCTCGGGTGTTGATGCCTATCAGTCCGGTGATGTGTCATTTGTGAACAACCAGAACATTGACACCCGTGCCTATGCAATCGACGTGGCAGCAGTCGAAGCCGCTGGTTACACGCTGGCAGATGTCACAACTGCCGAGTTCGAGGCCTTCACCCAACATGACCTGACCTATGCCGAGGTTGGCTTTGAAGCTGGTGAAACCGCGCCGGGCGACGCACCAGACCCAACCCCGGTTCCCGATGTTGAACTAATCGAAGGAACCGATGGTGCCGACCGTTTGACGGGCTCTGACGCCGATGAAGTGTTGATTGGTGGCGCAGGCAATGACCGCCTGACAGGCGGCGACGGCGCTGACACTTTCGTCTTTGGCGCAGACAGCAGCAATGGCACGCGCGAGCGTGACATCATCACAGATTTCAACGCGGCCGAAGATGTCATCGCCCTGGAGGCCGACGCCGAAATTTTGCGGGTTGTCGAACGCGGCGAAGATGTGCGCATCATTCTGGATGGCGGTGACCGGGATCAGATATTAATCCGGGACGCGGACGCCAGCATCGTCGACAACATCGTCTTCGTTACCGAAGACTTTCTTGTCTGATACCGTGGCTTAACGAACCGCGAAAAAAACAAAGCCCCCGCCAAATCGGCGGGGGCTTTTTAATTTTGGTTGAGGCGCGGTTTATTCGCCGCGGCTTTCCGGCGTGTCGATCAAACCGGAATCAAAGGCATCGCCACCCACAATGTCATCCACCGGAGCGGCCAGCGCTGCGGCGGCTTCGGCCTCGGCCTGACGGGCGTCGATGACCTTCTGGTCACGTTCCCCTGCAATACGGCGCACTTTCTGGGTGGCCCCACCGGTGCCTGCCGGGATCAGACGACCCACGATGACGTTCTCTTTCAGGCCAACCAGCTTGTCGCGTTTACCCTGAACCGAAGCTTCGGTCAGAACACGTGTGGTTTCCTGGAACGACGCGGCCGAGATGAAGCTGCGGGTTTGCAGCGACGCCTTAGTGATACCCAGCAGGATCGGCTGACCCTTTGCCGGACGGCCACCACGGGACTCGGCCTTTTCGTTGGCCTCGTCAAACTCGACCTTATCGACGTTCTCGCCTTTCAGCAGCGTGGTGTCACCACTGTCGAGGATCTCCCACTTCTGCAGCATTTGGCGCACGATCACTTCGATATGCTTATCGTTGATCTTAACACCCTGCAGACGATAAACGTCCTGAACCTCGTCAATCATGTACTCGGCCAGAGCCTCGACACCCATGATCGACAGAATGTCGTGGGGGGCGGGGTTGCCGTCCATGATGTAGTCACCCTTCTGAACGAAGTCACCTTCCTGAACCGGAATGTGCTTGCCCTTGGGCACCATGTATTCGACGGGTTCACGACCCTCTTCCGAAGGCTCGATCGAGATGCGGCGCTTGTTCTTGTAGTCGCGGCCAAAGCGCACGTAGCCATCAATCTCGGCGATGATTGCGTGATCTTTCGGACGACGGGCTTCGAACAGTTCGGCCACACGCGGCAGACCACCGGTAATGTCTTTGGTCTTTGCACCTTCGCGCGGGATACGCGCGACAACATCACCAGCTTGCAGCTGAGCGCCGTCTTCGATCGACAGAATAGCGTCGACAGACATCGGATAGGTCACCGGGTTGCCCGCGTCATTGCGGACCGGCTCGCCATCTTCGCCAAGGATCAGGACTTCAGGCTTCAGGTCGTTGCCTTTGGGGGCAGCGCGCCAATCCATCACGATCTTCTGGGTCATGCCTGTTGCATCATCGGTCTCATCGCGCACCGAGATGCCCGAGGTAAGATCGACAAATTTCGCCGTACCCGGCTTCTCTGCAATGATCGGCAGGGTGTAGGGATCCCATTCGAACAGCTTATCGCCACGCCCAACGGTCGCGCCATCGGCAACGAACACCTTGGAACCATAACCAACCTTGTGGCTGGCGCGTTCCTGGCCATTCTCGTCGATGATCGACAGAACCATGTTCCGGCCCATAACGATCTTCTCACCGGCTTCGTTTTCAAGAATGTTCGCGTTGCGAATTTCGATCTTGCCTTCCTGGCTGGCTTCCTGGAACGACTGTTGACCACCCTGCGCAACACCACCGATGTGGAAGGTCCGCATGGTCAGCTGTGTACCGGGTTCACCGATCGACTGCGCCGCGATGATGCCGACAGCTTCACCTGTGTTCACCATGGTGCCGCGGGCCAGATCTCGGCCATAGCACATGGCGCAGACGCCTTCTTCGGCTTCACAGGTCAGCGGGCTGCGCATCCGAACAGAAGCAACACCAGCTTTCTCGATCGTGTCAGCCTTGCGTTCGTCGATCAGCTCGTTACGGCTAACCAGAACCTCGTCGGTGCCAGGACGCAGAATATCCTCAGCGGCGACACGGCCCAGCAGACGCTCACCCAGCGAAGAAACAACTTCGCCATCGTTTACGGCAGCTTCAGCAGTGATCGCAAGATCGGTGCCACAGTCTTTGGTGCGCACGATACAATCCTGTGCAACGTCTACAAGACGACGCGTCAGATAGCCCGAGTTCGCGGTTTTAAGCGCCGTATCCGACAGACCCTTACGGGCACCGTGGGTGGAGTTGAAGTACTCCAGAACGGTCAGACCTTCTTTAAAGTTCGAGATAATCGGCGTTTCGATAATCTCGCCCGAAGGTTTCGCCATCAGGCCGCGCATACCGCCCAGCTGTTTCATCTGCGTAACCGAGCCACGCGCACCGGAGTGGGCCATCATGTAAACCGAGTTCGGTTCCATTTCTGTACCCGCTTCGTCGGTCTTCGACGACGAGATGGTGTTCATCATCGCATCGGTGACCTTGTCGTTACACTTCGACCAGGCATCGACAACTTTGTTGTACTTTTCACCCTGAGTGATCAGGCCGTCCATGTACTGCTGTTCAAAGTCTTTCACCTGATCGCGGGTGTCATCAACGATGGTCCACTTGGTGTCGGGGATAACCATGTCGTCCTTACCGAACGAGATACCGGCTTTGAACGCTTCACGGAAACCCATGCGCATGATCTGGTCACAGAAGATAACCGACTCTTTCTGACCGCAGTAACGGTAGACGGTGTCGATGACCTGCTGCACTTCTTTCTTACGCAGCAGACGGTTGACCAGGTCAAACGGTGCTTTTGCATTCAGCGGCAGCAACGCACCCAAACGGACACGACCCGGAGTGGTTTCAAAGCGCTGGTACACTTCGTTGCCTTCGTCGTCGATCTGCTTGACGCGCGCTTGGATCTTGGCGTGCAAATGCACTTCGCCCGAGTTCAGCGCGTGCTCGATTTCATCAATCGAACCAAACACCATGCCCTGACCCTTCATACCTTCACGCTCCAGCGTGATGTAATAAAGGCCCAAAATCATATCCTGCGACGGAACGATGATCGGCGCGCCGTTGGCGGGCGACAGAACGTTGTTCGTCGACATCATCAGAACACGGGCTTCCAGCTGGGCTTCCAGCGACAGCGGCACGTGAACCGCCATTTGGTCACCGTCAAAGTCAGCGTTAAACGCCGAACAGACCAGCGGGTGCAGCTGGATGGCCTTACCTTCGATCAGAACCGGCTCAAACGCCTGAATGCCCAAACGGTGCAGCGTGGGCGCACGGTTCAGCATCACGGGGTGTTCGCGGATCACTTCATCCAGAATATCCCAAACTTCGGGACGCTCTTTTTCCACCAGTTTCTTGGCTTGCTTCACGGTCGAAGAGAGGCCTTTGGCTTCAAGACGGCTGTAGATGAACGGCTTGAACAGCTCCAACGCCATCTTCTTGGGAAGACCACATTGGTGCAGTTTCAATTCCGGCCCGGTCACAATCACCGAACGGCCCGAGAAGTCGACCCGTTTCCCCAAAAGGTTCTGACGGAAACGGCCCTGCTTACCTTTCAGCATGTCCGACAGCGATTTCAGAGGACGCTTGTTAGCGCCAGTGATCACGCGGCCACGACGGCCGTTGTCGAACAGAGCATCGACCGACTCTTGCAGCATCCGCTTTTCGTTGCGGACGATGATGTCAGGCGCGCGCAGTTCAATCAGACGCTTCAGACGGTTGTTCCGGTTGATCACACGACGGTACAGATCGTTCAGGTCCGAGGTCGCGAAACGGCCACCATCCAGCGGCACCAGCGGGCGCAGCTCGGGCGGGATCACGGGGATCACGGTCAGGATCATCCATTCGGGGCGGTTGCCCGATTCCAGGAAACTTTCGACCACTTTCAGACGCTTGATGATCTTCTTGGGCTTCAGTTCGCCGGTGGCTTCCTTCAGCTCCTCGCGCAGGCGCTCCGCCTCGCTCTCCAGATCAATCTGGCTCAGCATTTCACGGATGGCTTCGGCACCGATCCCGGCGGTGAAGGCGTCCATACCATACGCATCCTGCGCATCCATGAACTCTTCTTCGGTCATCATCTGGCCATAGGTCAGATCGGTCAGACCGGGTTCGATCACCACGTAGTTTTCGAAATACAGAACGCGTTCCAGATCACGCAGGGTCATATCCAGCATCAGGCCGATGCGCGACGGCAGCGACTTGAGGAACCAGATATGCGCCACAGGCGCGGCCAGTTCGATATGGCCCATGCGCTCGCGGCGGACCTTTTGCAGCGTTACTTCGACACCGCATTTCTCGCAGACAACGCCGCGATATTTCATGCGCTTATATTTGCCGCACAGACATTCGTAATCTTTGATCGGGCCAAAGATACGCGCGCAGAACAGGCCATCACGCTCCGGCTTGAAGGTCCGGTAGTTGATGGTTTCGGGTTTCTTGATCTCACCAAAGGACCACGAAAGGATCCGCTCGGGCGAGGCAAGGCTAACCTTGATCTCGTCGAATTGCTTCGGCGGGGTCAGTGGGTTGAACGGGTTGGTTGTCAGTTCCTGGTTCATTTTCAATTCCTTGAATAGGGGCAGAGGGGGAAGGTGTGGCGGTTAACCGCCGTTATTCCTCACCCTCCGCATCCAGGAGTTCCATGTTCAGGCCGAGGCCACGGACTTCTTTGACAAGAACGTTGAACGATTCCGGCACGCCGGCCTCGAAATTGTCCTCGCCTTTGACGATGCTTTCATAGACCTTGGTCCGGCCTGCAACGTCATCCGATTTCACCGTCAGCATCTCTTGCAGCGTGTAAGCGGCGCCATAAGCTTCCAGAGCCCAGACTTCCATCTCACCAAAGCGCTGACCACCGAACTGCGCCTTACCACCCAGCGGCTGCTGGGTCACAAGCGAGTACGGGCCGGTCGAACGCGCGTGGATTTTGTCATCCACCAGGTGATGCAGTTTCAGCAGGTATTTCACACCCACCGTCACCGGACGCGCGAACTGTTCACCGGTGCGACCGTCAAACAGGATCGACTGACCGGATTCAGAGAACCCGGCACGGACCAGAGCATCGTTCACATCGCCTTCTTTGGCGCCGTCAAAGACCGGGGTCGCGATCGGAACACCGGTGGTGACGTGACCGGCGGCTTCCAGCAGCTCATCCTCGTCCATGCCAGCGATGCCTTCTTCATAGACATCCTCGCCATAGGCGATGCGCATGGCTTCGCGAACAGGGGTCAGGTCGCCCGAGCGTTTGTACTCACCCAGCGCGTCGTCGATTTTCAGACCAAGGCCACGCGCGGCCCAACCCATGTGGGTTTCAAGGATCTGACCAACGTTCATGCGCGAGGGCACGCCTAGCGGGTTCAGACAGAAGTCAACCGGAGTACCGTCAGCCAGGAAGGGCATATCTTCCATCGGAACAACGCGCGAGATCACACCTTTGTTCCCGTGACGACCGGCCATCTTATCACCCGGCTGCAGCTTACGCTTCACCGCGATGAAGACTTTGACCATCTTCATCACACCCGGCGGCAGGTCGTCGCCACGGCGGACTTTCTCGACCTTGTCTTCGAACCGGTGCTCCAGCGCGCGCTTCTGCGCGTCGAACTGCGAGTTCAGCGCTTCAACCTGTGCGGCGTCAGTTTCGTCTTCCAGCGCCAGCTGCCACCACTGACCTTTGGTCAGTTCGGCCAGCAGATCAACGGTGATTTCCGAACCGGACTTCACACCTTTGGGGCCTTTGACCGTGGTTTTGCCCAACAGCATGCCACGCAGACGGGCATAGATGTTGCGCTCCAGGATGATCATTTCGTCATCGCGGTCACGGGCCAGGCGTTCGACCTCTTCGCGCTCGATCTGCAGGGCACGTTCGTCTTTTTCCACACCGTGGCGGTTGAAGACGCGGACCTCTACGACGGTACCAAAGTCACCCGGCTTCACGCGCAGCGAGGTATCGCGCACGTCGGATGCTTTTTCACCAAAGATGGCGCGCAGCAGTTTCTCTTCCGGGGTCATCGGCGATTCACCTTTGGGGGTGATCTTACCGACCAGAATATCGCCCGGCTCCACATCCGCACCGATGTAAACGATGCCGGCCTCGTCGAGGTTGCGCAGCGCTTCTTCACCGACGTTCGGAATGTCGCGGGTGATCTCTTCCGGCCCCAGCTTGGTATCACGGGCGGCGACTTCGAATTCCTCGATGTGGACAGAGGTAAACACGTCGTCCCGCGCGATACGTTCCGAGATCAGGATCGAGTCTTCATAGTTGTAGCCGTTCCAGGGCATAAACGCGACGACCACGTTTTTACCCAGTGCCAGCTCGCCCATATCGGTCGAGGGGCCATCGGCGATAACTTCGTCTTTGCCGACCTTGTCACCCACTTTCACCAGCGGGCGCTGGTTAATACAGGTGTTCTGGTTCGAACGCTGGAACTTGCGCAGACGATAGATATCCACGCCCGGATCGCCGGGCTCCAGATCCTCGGTAGCACGGACAACGATACGGGTGGCGTCGACCTGGTCGATCACACCACCGCGGCGCGCCATGATGGCTGCGCCCGAGTCCTGTGCCACGATTTGCTCAATCCCGGTGCCCACGAATGGCGCATCGGCCTGCAGCAGTGGCACGGCCTGACGTTGCATGTTCGAGCCCATCAGAGCGCGGTTCGCATCGTCGTTCTCAAGGAACGGGATCAACGAGGCAGCAACAGATACCAGCTGCTTGGGCGACACGTCGATCAAGTCAACGTTGCCGCGCGGCGCCATCGTGTATTCGCCCGACTGACGGGTGTTCACCAGTTCGTTCTGGAAGCGGCCTTCGCCGTCAAGGTTGGCGTTGGCCTGCGCCACGGTATGGCGCATTTCCTCGGTCGCGGACATGTAGCTGACATCGTCAGTGACCTGACCATCCACAACTTTCCGGTAAGGGGTTTCGATGAAGCCGTACTTGTTCACGCGGGCATAGGTGGCCAGCGAGTTGATCAGACCAATGTTCGGCCCTTCCGGCGTTTCAATCGGACACATCCGGCCATAGTGGGTCGGGTGAACGTCGCGGACTTCAAAGCCAGCACGCTCACGGGTCAGACCGCCCGGCCCAAGCGCCGACAGGCGGCGTTTGTGGGTGACTTCCGACAGCGGGTTGGTTTGGTCCATGAACTGCGACAGCTGCGAAGAGCCAAAGAATTCACGCACCGCAGCCGCAGCTGGTTTCGCGTTGATCAGGTCTTGCGGCATCACGGTGTCGATTTCGACAGAGGACATGCGCTCTTTGATGGCACGTTCCATGCGCAGCAGGCCAACGCGGTACTGGTTTTCCATCAGCTCGCCGACCGAACGCACACGACGGTTGCCCAAGTGGTCGATGTCATCGACATCACCCTTGCCGTCACGCAGTTCAACCAGCGCCTTGATGCACGAAACGATGTCTTCCTTGCGCAGGGTACGCTGGGTGTCATCGGCATCCAGTGCCAGACGCATGTTCATCTTTACGCGGCCAACGGCCGACAGATCATAACGCTCTGAGTCAAAGAACAGTGATTCAAACAGGTTGGTCGCGGCTTCAACGGTCGGCGGCTCACCCGGGCGCATGACGCGGTAGATATCCATAAGCGCGGTATCGCGGCTCATGTTCTTATCCTGCGCCATGGTGTTGCGCATGTACGGGCCGACATTGATGTTGTCGATGTCCAGAACCGGGATATCGGTGATACCGGCATCCAGAAGCTCTTTCAGCGTACCGCCAATCACTTCGCCGTCTTTGTCCAGTTCCCAAGTCAGCTCATCGCCGGCTTCCACATAGATGGCACCGGTTTCTTCGTTGATGATGTCCTTGGCGACAAACTTGCCGATGATCTGATCAAAGGGCACCAGCAGGTCGGTGACCTTACCCTCTTCGATCAGCTTCTTAACGGCGCGCGGCGTGACCTTTTTACCAGTTTCAGCGATCACTTCACCCGAAGCTGCGTCAACCAGATCAAACAACGGGCGCGTGCCGCGCACGCGCTCGGGGAAGAACTTGGTGGCCCAGCCTTTGTTCTTTTGCAGTTTGAAATCGACAGTGTCGTAATAGGCGTCGCAGATACCTTCCTGATCCAGACCCAGCGCATATAGCAGGGTTGTCACAGGCAGTTTGCGGCGACGGTCGATACGGGCAAAGACGATGTCTTTGGCGTCAAATTCGAAATCCAGCCACGAGCCGCGATAGGGAATGATGCGGCAGGCAAACAGCAGCTTGCCCGAGCTGTGGTTCTTACCTTTGTCATGATCGAAGAACACACCGGGTGAGCGGTGCATCTGCGATACGATTACCCGCTCGGTGCCGTTCACGATGAAGGTACCGTTCTGGGTCATCAAAGGCATGTCGCCCATGAACACGTCTTGTTCTTTGATGTCTTTGACCGACTTCGCACCGGTATCTTCGTCGACATCAAATACGATCAGTCGCAGGGTAACCTTCAGCGGCGCGCTGTAGGTCATGTCACGCTGCTGACATTCCTCAACGTCGTACTTCGGTTTTTCCAGCTCGTAGCGGACAAATTCCAATACGGCGGTCTCGTTGAAATCTTTGATCGGGAAGACCGACTGGAACACACCTTGGATGCCTTCACCATCGGTGGGCTCAAGCTGATCGCCGGATTTCAGGAACAAGTCGTACGAGGATTTCTGAACCTCAATGAGGTTCGGCATTTCCAGGACTTCACGGATTTTACCGTAGAACTTGCGGAGTCGTTTTTGGCCAACAAACGTCTGCGCCATGTGTCGTATCACCTTTCGTATGTGCACCACAGCAGCCGTCGGGCCCCGGCTGTGTGCCGCTCACGAATGAAGGGGGTCGGTTCTATTCCTGCGTGCCGTCCCACCGGCCGCTCCCGAACCATTGACCGCGCCTTAGAAAGAGCTTGGGGCATCAAGCCCTTTCTAAGACAGGTCCGGCTGGACCCGGTTTTTCACCAGGTCCAGCCAGTTTTTTTGCAGTCGCGGCACAAAGGCCGCGCCGATTACTTGAGCTCGACTTCGGCGCCAGCTGCTTCCAGCTTGGCTTTGATGTCTTCTGCTTCGGCTTTGTCGACGCCTTCTTTGACGGGCTTGCCGCCAGCTTCGACCAGCTCTTTTGCTTCTTTCAGGCCCAGGCCGGTGATGCCGCGAACCTCTTTGATGACGGCGATTTTCTGACCGCCAGCGGCAACCAGGATCACGTCAAATTCGGTTTTCTCTTCAGCAGCTGCACCGCCAGCGTCGCCGCCAGCTGCACCAGCAACCATTACGGCGCCGCCAGCAGCGGGCTCGATGCCGTATTCGTCTTTCAGGATGGTTTTCAGTTCCTGAGCTTCGAGCAGGGTCAGACCCACGATCTCTTCAGCAAGTTTTTTCAGATCAGCCATTTCACTGTTTCCGTTCTATTCAGATGTGTTCCAACGCGATGGGGTTCAACCCTTCGCGGGACTGCAAGTTGCTTACGCAGCTTCCGCCTTCTCTTCGATGGTGGAAAGGATGCTTGCGATGTTCGAAGCAGGCGCGCCAATGGCACCAGCGATGTTCGAAGCAGGGGCGCCAATGCAACCCACGATCGAGGCAATAAGCTCGTCGCGCGAAGGCATTTTCGACACAGTTTCGACACCAGCGGCGTCCAGTACATTCCCGTCCATTGCACCGCCCAGGATTTCGAACTTGTCGTTATCCTTGGCGTAACCCTGCGCAACCTTAGCGGCGGCAACAGGATCTTCGGAATAGGAGAGTACGGTCATACCCGTCAGCAGGTCACCCATGGATTCATAGGCGTTCCCTTCGAGGGCGATCTTGGCGAGCTTGTTCTTGGCAACGCGCACCGACCCGCCCGCCTCACGCATGCGTGCGCGCAGGTCCTGCATTTCGGCAACTGTCAGACCCGCGTAGTGTGCTACCACAACGACGCCAGAGCTTTCGAAGATCTGGCCGAGTTCCTCGACCACTTTCTCTTTCTGGGCTCTATCCACAGTTTCACTCCAAGTATGGGAGGCTCTCACCCCCCGGCTCTTATTTGCCGAACGAATGTCCGGCGTTCAGGTCCGTAATACGGGGCGCCAATATCGCCCGAGGGAAGATCCCGCGGCTAATCTTGTCGTGTCCCGTCTCAGGCAGGAAATTAAGAGGTATGGAATACCCCACCCACCGTCTTGGACGAAAAGCAAAACAGCGCACGACGAATCGCACGCTGATCTGCAAGATCGGGGTGTATTGGGAAACCCGCGTTAGCGCAAGAGGGAATTGCTATACTTATGTGAACAGAGCGTACGTTTACACGCTGGCACGCATGGCTTTGCGCAGCAGCCTCTTACACCGAGGCGACAGATACGACATAGCCTCCTCAGCCGTTTGATTGCGACGTTTCAGAAAACGTGCCAGCGCAAACGCCCGAGAGGATTGAGACATATATCCGCTCCACCCTGCGTCATCGGCGGCTTGAAGCTGGAAAATTCCGAAACCCGCGATCACACAACCCAAGTCTGTTACCAACTCATGGGCTTCAATGCCACCCGGAATAATTGCTTCAAATCCATGTAGACGGGCGTGCATAACCTCGTGCGCCATTACACCGATGAATCGGGTGGGGGTCTTCAACAGCGCAGGATCATATCGAACCACACCCTCTGCTTCGAATGTTCCGGCAATGCTCGCATTTGATTGATAGGTGTGACGGTACTCTTCGGGAAGCATACCTAGGGGCATCACATCAAGTGCTGCCTCCATACCCATCAAGCGTTCAATATCCCTGACAACAGTCGTGGCTGTATCATTGTCCGCGCCAGCTTCCGCCGTAAAAAACTTAGCAGTTGGCAGGATAAGATTGTCTGCTGGTCCGAAAAAACCGTCGAACCAGTCAAAGCAATCTTCAATCCAATCTTCCATGTCTGGAGAAACCGGCATCCGCGACCAGAACAATCTACCACCTCCGAGATACGAGCCATGAAACGACCAACCTATCGACATCTATCAAACATAGACGCCGACCTTACAAGCATGCTCTCAAATGTCTTATTTACCTGATCTGCGCGGCCGCGCGTCGCCGCCACGGTTGGCTTGGGTGCGGCCGGGCGGGTTGAATCGCTTGGACGGGTTCGCTGCGCCCTTGGGGCCGCCTGATTGGGACTTGGGCTTGCCCTGCGGCTTGCCCCCCGGTTTCCCAGCAGGTTTACCACCCGGTTTTCCCGAGTACTTACCAGACGGTTTACCACCCGGTTTTCCATCCGACTTACCATACGGCTTCCCTTCCGATTTCCCGTAGGGTTTACCTTTGGGCTTGTCACCCTTGCCTTTGTAGCCCCCGCTTTGCGACGGCTTGCCCGGCTTTTTCTTGTAATGCGTCACCGAACCGTCCTCGAGAGGGGTAGGTTTGCGCTCTTCGGGCTTACGCGGCTTCCGGTCGTCCGATTTATAAGGCTTGCGCTCGTGCGATTTGCGCGGTGCCTTTTCGGGGCGGTCAAAGGCCCAGGCGGATTTCTCGGGCGCGGCGGGCTTGCCGCGCGGGGCGATCTTGGGCACCCCGTCCAGCTGCTTGGCGATGATGCCCTCGTCCAGCTCGGCGCCATCGCCCAGGCTGGCGACAAAGCCGTCCACGGCATCCTCGGTCAGTTCCACAAAGGTCTCGGACTGCTGCACGCGGATCGCACCGATGCTGTCCTTGCTCAGGTTCCCGGCACGGCACAAAAGCGGCAAGATCCAGCGCGGCTCGGCCCGGTCGTTTTGACCCACCGACAGAGAGAACCACTTGGACGGGCCAAAGGCCTTGCGCTCTTTGCGCTCAGGCGCGGCGTCAGGCGCCGACAGCTCTTCGGGCGAGGACGCGCGCGCCACGTGCAGGCGCAGACAGGCAGCAGCGATGGCCTCAGGGCTGTGGGTCTCCAACAGCTTCGCCGCGAAGGCGGATTCTTCGTCGCTCAACGGATCAGTCCACAGCGGGTCCTCCATCAGCCGTTCCTGATCTTTTTGCAAAATCTCCTCGGCGGACGGCGGGGCGACCCACTCGGCCTTTAGCTTGGCCCATTTCAACAGGCGCTCGGCCTTTTTGGTGGCGCGTTCCGGCACGATCAGGGCCGAAATACCTTTGCGCCCGGCCCGCCCGGTGCGGCCCGAACGGTGCAACAACGCCTCGGTGTTCGTCGGCAGTTCGGCATGCACCACCAGATCCAGCTTGGGCAGGTCAATGCCGCGCGCCGCCACATCGGTGGCCACACAGACACGGGCGCGCCCATCACGCATGGCCTGCAAGGCATGGGTGCGTTCGTTCTGGCTCAGCTCGCCCGACAAGGACACGACGGGGAAACCGCGGTTCGAAAAGCGCGCCGTCAGACGGGCGACCATGGCGCGGGTGTTGGCAAAGACGATGGCATTTTCGGCATCGTGATAGCGCAGCACGTTAATGATGGCGTTTTCCGCATCATGCTGGGCCACCCGCATGGCCTGATAGGTGATATCCGCGTGCTGCTGAGATTTGGACACGGTGTTGATGCGCACTGCATCGGTCTGGAAGCGCTTCGCCATCTCAGAGATGGTCTTGGGCACCGTGGCCGAAAACAACAGCGTACGGCGATCTTCGGGGGCTTCGCCCAGCATGAATTCCAGATCTTCGCGGAAGCCCAGATCAAGCATCTCATCCGCTTCATCCAGAACGACGGCGCGCAGGGCGTCCATTTCCAAAGCACCGCGATTGATGTGGTCGCACAGGCGCCCCGGCGTGCCAACGACGATATGTGCGCCGCGTTCCAGCGCACGGCGTTCCTGTCGAGCATCCATGCCGCCCACGCAGGACACAACCCGCGCACCGGCCTTGGCATAGAGCCACTGTAGTTCGCGCATCACCTGAAGCGCCAATTCGCGGGTGGGGGCGACAATCAGCGCCAAGGGCGCTTCGGCGCGCGGCAACAGATCAGCGTCTCCCATAACGGTGGGGGCAATTGCCAAACCAAAACCGACGGTCTTGCCCGATCCGGTCTGGGCCGAGACCAACAGGTCAGACCCCACAAGTTCAGGGTCGGAAACCGCCTGCTGTACGTCGGTCAGAGTGTCATAGCCGCGCTCAGCCAGCGCGTCGCTTAATGCTTGGATCATAGTTTGGGCCTTGTCTGCGGCCCTCTTGGGGCCTGATGAAACGCGCCATCCGTGACGCGCCTTGATAAGGCCCTTGGGCACCTCCCCCGGTGCCACGAAACCTTATGAAATGCGAAAGGCGCCCCGAAGGGCGCCCTTCAAATTCTTAGAAACTGATGCGCAGATCAGTTGCCGGTGGCGTTGTCCACATCAACCGACACGCCCGGACCCATGGTCGAGCTCAGCGCGATCTTTTTCATGTAGGCGCCTTTGGCACCGGCAGGCTTGGCTTTCTGAACGGCGTCGACAAAAGCACGCACGTTTTCAACCAGCTTGGCTTCGTCGAACGAGGCCTTGCCAACACCAGCGTGCACAACACCGGCTTTTTCAGCCTTGAACTGCACTTCGCCACCTTTTGCAGCGTCCACGGCGGCTTTCACGTCCATGGTCACAGTGCCAACCTTGGGGTTCGGCATCAGGTTGCGCGGGCCCAGGATTTTACCCAGACGACCAACGATGGGCATCATGTCCGGGGTCGCGATGCAGCGATCGAAATCGATGGTGCCGCCCTGGATGGTTTCCATCAGGTCTTCTGCGCCAACAACGTCTGCGCCAGCAGCCTGAGCTTCTTCGGCTTTGGGGCCACGTGCGAACACCGCCACGCGAACCGATTTGCCGGTGCCGTTGGGCAAGGACACAACGCCGCGGACCATCTGGTCAGCGTGACGCGGGTCTACGCCCAGGTTCAGAGCGATTTCGACAGTTTCATCGAACTTGGCCGAGGCAGCGCCTTTGACCAGCGCAACAGCGTCTTCGACGGTCAGGTTTTCTTTGCCGGCGAATGCTTCGCGTGCGGCTTGGGTACGTTTACCGAGTTTAGCCATGACTTACCCTTTCACCTCGATGCCCATCGAACGGGCCGAGCCCAGGATGATCTGCATTGCCGCGTCGATGTCGTTGGCGTTCAGATCTTTCATCTTAGCTTCGGCGATTTCTTTCACCTGAGCTGCGGTGACAGAACCAACAACTTCACGACCGGGCAGGTTGGCGCCCGACTTCAGCTTGGCAGCCTTTTTCAGGAAATAAGACGCAGGCGGCGTCTTGATGTCCATGGTGAAGGACTTGTCCTGATAATAGGTGATGATGGTGGGGCACGGTGCACCGGGCTCCAGTTCCTGCGTCTTGGCGTTGAACGCCTTGCAGAATTCCATGATGTTAATGCCGCGCTGACCCAGCGCCGGACCTACCGGCGGGGATGGGTTTGCTTGACCGGCGGGCACCTGCAATTTCATGGTGCCTGCGAGCTTCTTGGCCATGGGCCTTCTCCTTTTCAACTCCCGTCAGGGCGCGCCCTTCGGGATATGGTCGATGTGGTCTGGTCCGACACGCGCGCGCGCCTCGCCTCCCACGGGGATGCCGTACGGGTACGACAGGCGCGTGCGATACAATGGGTTGGATTGGTTTGCAAGTGGAGTCTTCAGGATCACACGAACCAGCTCTGGTTCCGAGGCGCTGGTTTTCGCGCCCTGTGCAAAGGTCTGCGGCGCGAACCCCGCGCCGCAGCAGTTTTTTAGAAATGGCTTAACCGAAGGTCGCGCCGTCTTCGCGCCAGACCTGCACCACAGAAGAGCGCGGCTTGCCTTCGCCATCGGGCCACGAGCCGCCCGGATGCTGTACGCCAACAAAAGCGACCTTCTTATCCAACGACCAGCACAGACCAGTAACCTCGGCACCATAAGGCACTGTCATGAAGCGGGCGATCTCGCCGGTTTCAGGATTGCCGACCAACATCTGGTTGTTGCCCATGCCTTCAAAGTCACCTTCGTTCTTGTAGTTGCCGTCGGTCTGGATCCACAGCATCCCGTCAGACGAGAACACCATACCGTCGGGCGAGTTGAACATGTTCCCCGCGTTGACGTTCTGCGAACCGGCGTATTCGTTGTCATAGACGGTCGGGTTGCCGGCCATCACATACAGGTCCCAGGTAAAATCAATCGCAGCATGATTCCCGTTCTCGGGTGTCCAGCGAACGATCTGACCATAGTGGTTTGTCTCACGCGGGTTCACAGCATTCACCGACGTGTCATCGCCACCGGCGTTCGGCTTCACGCCGCGGTTCTTGTTGTTGGTCAGGGCGCAATAGGCCTCGGCCTTCAGCGGGTTGGTGGCGACCCATTCAGGCCGGTCCATGGTGGTGCCGCCCACGGCCGATGCGGCCATACGGGTGAAGCACAGGATCTCAGCTTCGGTCATGCTAGTGGCTTCGGGAGTCAGCGCCAGCCATTCGCCGGTCATGTCGTCATTGAACTTGGCGACATAGAGCTGACCGTCGTCCAGCAGACCTTCGGTCGCGCCACCTTCTTGCCAGGTGCCGTTTGACACGTAGCGGTAAAGGTATTCACCGCGCTCATCGTCGCCCATGTAGACAACAACGCGCCCATCCAAGGCATGTGCCATCGAGGCGTTTTCATGCTTGAAACGGCCCAGCGCGGTGCGTTTGATCGGAGTGGATGTCGGATCGGTCGGGTCGATCTCGGTGATGAAACCGTGACGATGGGGTTCATTCGGCTCGGTGCTGATGTCATAGCGCGGATCGAACTTTTCATAGGCATAGCGACCTTCGCCGCCGATGCCATAACGCTTGTAGCCTTCGCCTGCAGGTTCTTCACCGGTCGCGCCGAAGTAACCGTTGAAGTTTTCTTCGCAGGTAAGATAGGTGTTCCACAGGGTGCGGCCCGAGCCACAGTTGTTCATGGTGCCTTTGACCTGAGTGCCCGACGGATCAGCCTTGGTTTTCACCAGATCATGACCTGCCAGAGGGCCAGCCAGAACCATCTCGGTTTCATGGGTGATCCGACGGTTGAACGGGCTGTCCTTGACCACAGCATAACCGGCATCGCCCCTGGCGACTTCCATCACCGTCACGCCCTGAAGGTTCTTCAGCAGCTTCACCTCATCGGCGTTTTGCGGCTTACCTTCCGAGGCAGCGGGCAGGTTAATCTTCGGGTTCACATATTCCGAGTTCACGGCGATCACTTCGCGGCCGTCCACTTCGAACAGTTCCATCCCATCGGTGTTCTCACCGAAAACCTTGTCGGACATATCGACCGATACGCCTGTCTCGGCCGAGTAAGCGCCGTCGGCATCCGACCACAACGCATCGCCCCAGCGCACCAAAACCTCGGACTTATAGCCAGCCGGGACGTGGACATCGAAGTCCGTCGCGACGTCGATCGGGTCGAACGCGAAGGCCGCGTGACCCGCAGCCTGCGCCGAGCCGGTCGCATGAAACAAGCCGGTGCCGAAAACAGCAGCACCCGACCCAAAGGCGACAGCGCCACCCAGAAAGCCGCGACGCGAAATGGCTTTGTCGACCACCGCGTCAAAGTCGTTGGTGTCAGGGCGGGGATCACGATGCTCGTCGAAATCATCCCAGGAAAGATCAATCAGAGACTTGTCCGTCATAGCGGAGCTCCTTGCGTACAGGTTGCTAGCAATTGGCCCGGCGCAGTACACGCCAGCGGCTTCAGGAGCTCTCTTTGAGAGGTCTTTGAATCGGAGATGCGACAGTATTGTGTATGATTAATAAAAGTTAACGACCGGACCGCGCCTGAGCAAAAGTCCGCCTTTGTGCGCGCCTCAGGCCTACTGATATTGGCCCGCGGTAATGAACTCGCCAAATGCTTCGCACCACACAAGCACCGTGGAATATTGTGTTACATCCACTTCGGCAGGCACATCCAGCACAAAGCCTTCAAAGGTCTTCACATCACCCACCTGCACGGCCTGATCCTTGATCGGTTCGAATTCATCCTCGTGCTGGGCGAATTCCTTGACCAGATAGAGCTTGTAATCCGGCCCCGGCGCCAGCTTGCCGATATGAACGATCTTGTCCGCAGACACGCTGATCGTGCCCTCCCCCCAATGGACGAAATCACTGCCACGCAACTCGCGGGTCAGTGTGGCGGTGAACATTGCCTCACTGGCAGATTCTTCCAGAACCTGCGCATCCGGCGACGGCGGCGCGGTCAGGATCGGTAGCAAGTAAATGCCCAGCGCAAAGCCCGCAGCCAAAGCCACACCATGCGAAATAAAAAGGAAGAATAAGCGGCGCATTACATTCCCCAGCACTTAAACGCTGGGGAAAACCTAACGCAGAACGGCCCAGAGGCCAAAGCTGAAATCAGACTTCTTTGCTGACCTGCGTGAATTCCAGTTCCACCGGGGTGGCGCGGCCAAAGATCGACACGGTCACTTTCAGGCGCTGGTTGTCGTCGTCGACTTCTTCGACCATGCCGGCAAAGCCTTCGAACGGACCGTCGGTGACGTTCACCTGCTCACCCACTTCGAAGGTGATCAGCGAACGCGGTGCATCGACACCTTCTTCAACGCGGTTGAGAATCTGGTTCACCTCGGCGTCGCGCATCGGCATCGGGCGACCCTGCGGCCCCAGAAAACCTGTGACGCGGTTGATCGAGTTCACAAGGTGGTAGCCTTCGTCTGACATTTCCATGCGCACCAGCACATAGCCCGGCATAAAGCGGCGCTCGGTGGTCACTTTCTTGCCGCGGCGCACTTCGATCACTTCTTCAGTCGGAACCAGCACTTCTTCGATCTGGTCCTCAAGACCATTCTCAATGACAGCGGTTTTGATCTGCTCGGCGATCTTTTTCTCGAAGTTCGAGAGTACACTCACCGAATACCAACGCTTCGCCATCTGCCATTTACCTCGTCTTGACCGGCGCCATGCGCCGCAAATTCAAATCAGTTGCCCGGAACAAAAAACAGCGCGCCTCTCGATTCGAAGCGCGCATTTTGTCGGGAGTGAGCCCGAATTACAGATACCCTTGAAGCAATTCAAGAGGATGCTTGGAAAAACCTTAGCCGAAGAGACCCAACAGGGCGCTCAGGCCCGAACGGATCCCCAGATCAACCAACGAGAAAAAGATTGCCGCGACGGTAGCCAACGCCACAACCATGGCTGTGGTCAACAGGGTCTCGCGGCGGGTCGGCCAGACGACCTTGGAGATTTCTGCACGGGTCTGCTGAATAAACTGGAGCGGGTTGGTCTTGGCCATTTGTCTCTCGAATCTGCTATAGGATCGCGAGATACGCGGTCATGGCGCCGATTTCAAGCCATGCATCGGTATTGACGTCATCCATTGCGGGAAATTGGCAGGGGCACCAGGGTTCGAACCCGGGACCTACGGTTTTGGAGACCGTCGCTCTACCAGCTGAGCTATACCCCTACAGGTGGCGTGAGATACGAAAGCGGGCACGGTTTGGCAAGAGCAAAACCGCGTAAGCAGACCGAAATATCGTTGTGCCTTAGTCTTGTGAGGCCTTGGCTGCATCATTCAAACGAACCCGAAACTGGATCATCCGAACGAACTCTCCGCTTTCGGCCAAAACACCAAAGAAATCGTCCATATCGTCTTTGGCGTACCCCAGGGACACAGCCTCTTGGGCGCGGGTTTCTGCCCGGTCGAACTGCCTGTCATGCGCCAAAAGGACAGCATCGTAATATACAACCTCAGCGTCGGAGCTGTCTTGCGCAAGCATCGCATCCACCGCGATACGGGCGCGCGCAAGGTCCTTCAGCTCGATGGCAGATTCGTACATATCGTCATAGTGATAGGACGCAGGATCATAATCTGTTTCGATCTGCTCCAGAACTGTCAAAGCCTCGGCGTGACGGTCATTCCACTGCAGGACTTCCACCAGCCAATAATTCGCCCATCGGGATCGGCCGATATCACCGACATAGTTCTGAAGGACATTGACCGCCGCATCACCCTGCCCCCGCGCGTGCAAGACCCGTGCCATCAGGACATAGCCTTCATCTTCTTCCGGGTAAGACTCTACAATCTGTTTCGCGACGCCTAAAGCCACGCGGTCCCGGTCAAGATAGTAAAGATTCAGCCCACGTTCATACAGATGGACCAACTCGCCGGGCCGCAACTCCAAGGCGCGATTGATGACCTCCAAGGCGTCCTCATACTGATCCTGATCTCGCAACGCACGGCTCAGCCCCAGCAACCCGTTGATGTCTTCTGCGTCGATCTCCAGATTGCGCCGAAACGCCGCCTCGGCCCTGCTGTGCTGGTCCGCACGTTGCAGGATCCACCCCATTTCGCGCAGCGGCCAGTTGTAGTCGGGGTCAATGGCATGGGCGGCTTCAAGGGCAACAAGAGTTTCCTCCAGATCAGCCAGATCTGCGCCATACCTGCTTGAGGCGGCGCCAGCCAAGGATTCGGCCGAATAAGTCACCTTTAGCGCCTTTTCGAAATGCACAACAGCATCGTCAAAAACATCCGCATCCCACGCGATCCACCCCAACCCGTTCATCGCATCCACGGATCGGGGGGCCAACGCCAGCATTTCCTCAAACAACTGCTGCGCCTGAGCATCTTTGCCTATATTGGAATAGGCCCAAGCCAATGCATCCATGGCATCCAGCCTTTGGGAAAGGCTGCCCGTGCCCTCCTCCAAGGCAGCCTCGCATAGCTGGATCAACCGCTCAGGGTCGGTATCCCGATCCCGGCAGGCTTTTGAGAAGGTAACCTCTGAGCTGGGCAGCAAAGGGCGGGAATGTGCAGGCAGAAGCGCGAAGATCAAAACAGCGGCGCTTAGAATTGGCAATGTCAGTCGCATATCAACGTCTACGTTATGAACAACCTAAGGTTAAGCGCACCGCAACGAATGTCAAAGCCAATCGCTCGCTGTCTCGTCAGGTGGCCAAGGGCGGACCGCAGCTGGTTTAAGCGCGGATGAAAAGACATTACGCGCGCGCCAAAAGGCGATCCGTCACAAAGCTGATTTGCGTTGCCAGATCATCAGGGGCGCCCTCAAGCGTCGCGACCCCGTTCACGGCGGCAAGTACCATCGGCAACCGGTCAATCAGATCAACATCCCCGGACTGCCTAAGCCTGTCGGCCAGTGTCTGAAGCACCCAACTATGTAGATCCTCGGCTTCGCCCTTGGCCCACGTGTACTTTGCCTCGGTCAAATCCTGAGCATGCGCTGAGCCTTCCAGCAATTCCCGCAACACACCATATTTCGTGATCAGCACCTGCGCCACCATCCCGGCACCGGGTGCGGCGCGATCCATGGCCTCAAGGATTGCCGCCTGCAGCCGCAGATTGACTTGGGCAACCACCGCCTGAAAAACGGTCTCTTTGTCTGGGTAGTAAGAATAGAGCGTGGGCTTGGCGACTCCAGCCTGCCGGGCAATGGCTTCCATCGTGGTGCCCCGCAACCCGTGCTGCAGGAAAAGCGCCTCGGCAGCCTTCACTATTCTGGCATCGCGCTGCACCGCAGCCGGTTTTTTTTGCGCAGTCTCTTGCGTCATCAGGTTTTTACTCCACTTTACTATTTGAACGCTTATCGTTTGATTCGTAAAGTACATAGGTGCAAACATGACAGACACAGTATTGCTGACCGGGGTCAGCGGTTTTTTGGGCGGCCACGTCGCTTTGGAATTATTGCAGGCAGGGTATACCGTGCGCGGCAGCCTGCGCAATCCAAGCCGCGCGCAAGGCGTGCGCACAGCTTTGGCCGAAGCGGGCGCGGATGTGGATCGGTTGGAATTCGTTACGCTGGACCTGACCAAGGACGCCGGCTGGACCGAAGCCGCCAAGGGCGCGCGGTATGTGATGCATATTGCCTCGCCCTTTGTCACAACCATGCCCAAAGACCCACAAGACCTGATCCGCCCCGCTGTTACGGGCGTCGAACGCGCATTTGAGGCAGCGCGAAATGCCGGGGTGGAGCGGATCGTGATGACCTCTTCTACGGTCACAGTGGTCGCCGGACGCGATCCAAAAACCCGCCCTGACAATCTGGGCCCGCAAGACTGGTCAAAGCCCGAGGAGGGACGCACCAACGCCTACGCTTCGTCTAAGATTCTGGCGGAACGCCGCGCTTGGGAGCTGCGTAAGGCGCATCCAAAAGGCCCTGAACTGACAACAGTCCTGCCCGGATTCATTCTGGGTCCGCTATTAGACAATGACCCCGGAACATCTGGCGCGGTTCTGCAGAAGCTTCTGCAAGGCGGGTTTCCCATATTACCCAACCTGGCTTTCAACCACGTCGATGTACGCGATCTGGCAAAACTGCATGTTGCCGCACTGACCGCGCCCGTTGCCGATCAGCGGGTGATGGCCGGATTTGACCCGGTCTCGGTGCCGCAAATCGCCGAAACTGTAAAACGCGCCGTGCCGGACCACAGCAGCAAGGTGGCCCTGCGTCGCGCGCCCGACTGGCTGGTGCGTATTCTGGCCCGGTTTGACGGCGACCTACGCGCCAACGTCAATGATCTTGGCTATGCCCCGGATTTGGATTGTCGGATTGCCAAACGGTTGCTCGACACATCGCCCCGGACAGCAGACACGTCGATCAGGGATATGGCCCGCAGCCTGATCGACCGCGGCCTTGCCTGACGCCTGAAAACGAAAAGGCCGCCCGGTTGGGCGGCCTTTCCTTCGGGAAATTCCGAATGCTTAGTCGATGATTTTCGAGACGACGCCCGAACCGACGGTGCGGCCGCCTTC
>NZ_AQQY01000017.1 GCF_000671395.1 Actibacterium atlanticum
ATGTTCAGCACCGCGCTTTCTGCGTCAGCAACACGTTGTTTTTCCACAGAATCAGCCCAAAGTGAACAATGCTGCATCGCGTTCCAATGTAGGCTCTCATAGCCGAGGATGAAAAAGTGACAAAATCAAACCGAGTTTCGCCAAGGGTTTGTGGCAGAGTATCGACACCGGTAAGATCCAAAATGCTTGTAAAATTGGCCTGTGATCTGTCAGATGCCAGCGGCAGAAGGAGAGCCATCCCTTCACGAGGACTTGATCATCGCTCATAAATGAGGCCTTGAACCTATAGTGGCTTGAGGTTCTACAAGGCACTCGAGGCATCCAAGCCGCGGCTGGAGGTGCACAAACAATTTCTTTGGAGTAGGACCTATGCTGACCCGGCGCCATTTCATTTCCACGTCCACTGCGATGTTTTCGTTACCGATCGCGGGACCGGCTTTGGCCAGTAGCTGGCCAACGACCGGCCAAAAAGCGTCGTGGGATTCTCAGGTAACGCCCAGCAACTATGACCCGGCGACATCCAATCCGTGGGGGCTGCATCCCCGTTTCTTGCCGCAACGTGTTGCTGCGAAAGATGGCCTTGTGCCAGGTGACATCCATGTCGATGCAGTCGCCCGCTATCTCTATCACATTGAAGAAGGTGGTACAGCGATGCGGTATGGAGTGGCGATCGCGCGTGGAAATCTCTACGAACCAGGAACCTACACCATTCGGCGAAAGGTCGAATGGCCACACTGGACCCCAACAGCGTCAATGATCGAACGAAATCCGGAAAACGCAGAATTTGCGGATGGGATGGAGCCGGGGCCGAAGAATGCACTCGGGTCACGTGCTCTTTATCTCTACGTTGGCAACCGAGACACTTACCTTCGCATCCACGGGACACCTAAACCTTGGTCGATTGGCGGTCGAGCGAGTTCTGGCTGCGTCCGGATGGTCATGGCACATATCAATGATCTCTATTCAAACGTCGCCATAGGGTCGACCGTATACCTGTATTCTGCCGAACAGAGTGTTGTTTCGGACAGCTAGTGCAGGATTGTGACGCGTTGATCTTCGCTCCGGCCCTCAACGTGGGCCGGAGATGTCAGGAAGATCGTTACGTTTACCGAGCAACACAAATCGGGTTGCCACCAGCGGTTCTGAGGGGAAGCAAGGTCTTTTCTACGGGTCCGTTGTGTTCATACCAGTAGCATCCGTCTTCTTCGCGGAGCCGGGCTGTTGCAAGGTTTTGACTTGGATCAGCCAGTTCCACGATAGCCTCTGGCACGTTTCCGATTTTTTGGGATCCGTTCTGATCTGTCGTCGCGCATGCGCCAAGCAGCAGTACCCCAAGTAGCGGTAGTCCGATCGGTCCGGCAAATTGCTGAGTCTTCATAAATTCCTTGTCGCCTTTCTTCGTTGATTGCGTGTCCGCCGATTGGTTTTATACTCGCGCGCCCCTTGGCAGCCGAAAACTATATACGAAACAAAATACCTCTTGAACCTCTAGCGACTGTAGGAGTTATGGTCCAGCCAAGCAATGATTCTGGAGATGCCGAATGGCCGCCAAAACTGAAACTGTGGTATCTGAAGTACACCCAACTGATAGAGCCAAGTCAGAAACATGTGCAAGTGAACATGCCTGCTGTGGAGGAAGCCATTCACACGAAGAGTTTGGTCCCGTGCCACAAGATGGAGCGGGCCGGAGTTTTCAGGTCAGCGGTCTTGATTGCGCAGAAGAAGTGGCGATCCTCAACAAGGTCGTTGGACCGAAAGTCGGCGGGGCGGAGCACCTGGCATTCGATGTCATCAACGGACGCATGATCATACTCCACAGCGCTGCCGCAGTGTCGGATGGAGAGATCACTCAACTGGTTGCGACCACGGGTATGAGCGCAAAACCCTGGGATGCCGAGAACGCTTCGGAGGATCAAGCTGCGCATCTTGCCCGTCAGCGCCTGTTCACAATGCTGAGCGGAGGCTTTTGGGCGGCAGGATTTCTGTATCACATCGCAGAAACCGGGATGGGCGGTGCGATCGGTCTCTTTTCCGGCCATGGAGAAGCAGTGATGCCTTTGGTCGAAGCGGGGCTTTTTGCTATCGCGATCCTGGCTGGCGTTTGGCTTGTCGCCCCGAAGGCGTGGTCATCCGCGCGGCGCGTATCGCCCGACATGAACCTCTTGATGGTGGTCGCTGTGGCCGGGGCTATCGGCCTTGGCGAGTTTTTCGAGGCGGCAACGGTCGCGTTCTTCTTCTCTCTCTCGCTGTACCTTGAAAGCTGGAGTGTCGGGCGGGCGCGGAACGCTGTCTCGGCTTTGCTCGACCTAGCGCCACCTACTGCAAGGGTTGTCTACGAAGATGGTTCTGAAGCAGATGTTCCGGCGTCAGCCGTCGCCATCGATGCACATTTCGTGGTGCGTGGCGGGGACCGCATTCCATTGGACGGGCAAGTGATCGAAGGCGCCGGGGCCGTTGATCAAGCCCCGATCACTGGCGAAAGCGCATTGGTGCCGAAGGAGCCGGGTGACGAGGTCTATGCGGGCACGATCAATGGCGAGGGCACGCTGACGGTACGCGCGACCAGGGCGGCCTCCGACACGGTGCTCGCCAAGATCATCCGCATGGTAGGCGACGCCCACACCCGCCGCGCGCCCGTGGAGCAATGGGTGGCGAAATTTGCGCGCGTCTATACGCCCATCGTGATGGCGCTCGCCATTGCCGTCGCGATGCTGCCACCGCTCGTATTTGGTGGAGCCTGGGATGACTGGTTCTACAACGCCCTCGTCCTTCTGGTGATCGCCTGCCCTTGTGCGCTGGTCATTTCGACGCCCGTGTCCATCGTCGCCGCGCTCACAGCCTCGGCCCGCGCCGGGGTGCTGATCAAGGGCGGTGCTTATGTCGAAGCTCCGGGACGCACTTCAGCCTTGGCCATGGACAAGACCGGTACGATCACCATCGGCGAGCCTGAAGTTGCTGCAATGTATCCGCTAGGGAATGCGTCGACGCAGGATCTGATGGGCGTAGCGGCGGCGCTTGAAGCGCGATCCTCCCACCCGTTAGCGCGCGCTATCCTTGTACGTGCAGAAGTCGACGGCCTTGATGTATCCGCGGCGGACGATACGCGGACCGTACCGGGGCGTGGGCTTGAAGGCAGGGTACAGGATCGGGCGGTCTGGCTCGGCTCTGACCGGTTCGCCGAGGAAAAAGGGCTTGGAAGTGCCATTCCGACAGACCTTCGGCACCGTATCGAAGTTGCCGGTAGTACGTTGGTGGCTGTTGGTGATGCAAATGGGGTGATGGGTATTCTGGAACTGCGCGACCGCATCCGCCCCGACGCCAAGGGAATCGTGGCTCGTCTGCATGCGCAGGGCGTGAAAACCATCGTCATGCTGACGGGCGACAATGAACGCACCGCGCGCGCGGTCGCGACAGAGGTCGGCATCGACGAGGTGCGCGCGGAGCTTCTGCCCGAGGACAAGGTGACGGCCATCGAAGACCTGGTCGAAGCGCACGATATGGTGGCCATGATTGGCGATGGCGTAAACGATGCCCCCGCCATGGCGCGGGCCCACTATGCTATCGCCATGGGCGCGGTTGGTTCCGACGCGGCCATCGAGACGGCGGACATTGCCTTGATGACTGATGACATTGGCAGGGTGCCCTGGCTCATAGGCCATTCCCGCCGTGCGATGTCGATCATCCGTCAAAACATCGCAACCTCGCTGGCAACCAAGGCCGTTTTCGTGGTGGCGACAGCGTTTGGGATGGCATCGATGTGGGGGGCCATTGCCGCAGATGTTGGCGTGTCACTGCTGGTTGTCGCAAATGCGCTCAGGCTGTTAAACGGACACCACGCGGAGACTCCGCCCAAAGGCGGTGACCGCGTCGGCGACAGACTGGCCGAAGGTGCTTTGGCGCACGGCCATTGAACGGGCTGGCACAGCACGCTAGTGTCAAGTTTGAAAAACCTCATGAAAGAGGCATTGAGCAGTGAATTTTCGAGTTACACGTCGCACAATCCTCCTGGGAGCTCTGGCGACAATTCTTTCTGGATGTGCAAACAAATTCCGCACTTACAGGGGGCCGGAGGTGACCCGGGTGCGGGTCTACAAGGGGCAGCGCATGATTGTCCTTGATGGACCAGAGGGTGTTTTGCGCACTATCCCAATGGGCCTTGGCTTTGCGCCTGAGGGTCACAAGCAATTCGAAGGGGACGGGCGCACGCCAGAAGGATCATACGTGATTGACAGGCGAAATCCCGAAAGCCTGTTTCATCTTTCCATCGGGATCTCGTACCCGAACGAGGCGGATATCGCATACGCAAAGGCTCAGGGCCGTTCCCCTGGTGGAGATATTTTCATCCATGGGGGGCCGCGCCCTGGCATTGACCCGACAAACAAGCGCGACTGGACGGCCGGATGCATTGCCGTTTCGGATCGGGAGATAGAAGATATCTATGCAATGGTGAAGAACGGGACACCTATTGATATCTACTCATAACCGAATTTGTCTGGAAACGGTGGCGGCTGTGCTTCTCAAAAAAACTGTTGTCGGTGCGGCAGACTGACAGTTTCAAGGTAGACTGATCAAACCGAAGAACACAGGTAATGAGCAAGATAGGCGAACCCCAGTTCAGTGGGTCTGGCGAACGATGAATGGTAGGGAAAGCTCTTCGAATGGCACTACGAAACTGAAAGCGCTGCGAAATCTGAATTTTCCGACCTTCCTTGATCAAAATCGTCACGAAAACCGCTTTTGTAAAACCGAATTTAGACCTTCGAACAGCAGCACAAGAGCGATGATGGCAAGCGTGACAGTTGCAGCTTTGTCGTATTGGAACGAACGCACGTAAGTCTGAACGTACAGACCGATGCCCCCGGCGCCAACGATACCTAAGATCAAGCTTTCGCGGAGGTTCAGTTCAAAGCGGAAGACAGTGTCGCGGAGCACAACTGGTGCCATCTGTGGCCAGATCGCCCACCGCAATAATTGCGCTCGGCTGGCACCTGCGCTTTCCAATGCAGCAAGTGGTGCGGCACCGACATTGTCGATTGCTTCAGCATAGAATTTGGCCAGCATGCCGGTGGCATGAAAAGTGATTGCAAGAATACCGGGCAGTGGGCCCAGCCCGACTGCCCCCACCATCAGCATCGCCACCAAGATCAGCGGAATCGACCGGATCACTGCCAGCAGCGCACGTACCGGGCGCCAGATGGCTGCGGGTACAAGGGTCTCAGACGCAAGTACAGCCAGCCCCGCCGACAGGACGACCGCAAACAGCGTCCCAAGAATGGCGATTCTCAGTGTCTCGGTTAGGCCTGTAAGGACTTCCGGCCAGACAGAAAGGTCCGGTGGTATCATCCGGCCTAGAAATTCTGCTAGCCTCGGACCCGCTCCGGGCAGTTTTTCCAAGCCGATGTCAGCGTTTCCTGCAGCCCACAGCACAGCAAGCCCGAGTACCATCCAAACCAAGATCCGGCTCATCAGCTCACCACCCGCAATCCGTCACCAGGTACTGTTCCATGGTACAAATCGCTGATGTCATCGTTGCCGACCATCGCGGAGGGCTTGTCAAACAGCACCGCGCCCGCGCGCAATCCAACGATACGGTCGGCAAAGCGCCGCGAAAGCTCTGGCTGATGCGAACTGAAGACTACAGCGATGCCGCGATTTCGCGCTGTGTTGGTGATCAGTTCCAGAATGCGTTCGGCGTGGGCTGGATCGAGGTTGCTGACCGGTTCATCCGCCAGTATCAACTCAGGCTCCTGCGCCAGGCAGCGGGCGATGGCCACTCGCTGGCGCTGACCACCTGAAAGCTGATCTGCACGGCGCTGTGCCAACTCCGTTAGGCCGGTGTCCTCCAGCGCGATGGTCGTCTTGAGGTGATCCTGCGCACCGTATCGCCCCCAAAGCGACGGCCAGAGGCGCATTCGCCCCAGCCGCCCGTTCATCGCATTCTGGTAAACGCTCTGCCGGTCAACCAGGGCGAACTCCTGAAAGATGAAGCCAGTCTCTAGCCGGGTTTTTCGTTCTGGTGCCCGATCATTTGGAAGCCGGTTGCCCAGTACCTCAGCCCGACCGCGCCATCCCCGGACCCGCCCATCCAGCAAGGCCAGCAGGGTCGACTTGCCGGCGCCCGAAGGCCCCAGCAAGGCCACACATTCCCCCGGTGCCACCTGCAGCGACACATCCTGCAGGGCCTCAGCGTCGTCAAAGCAATGCGACACAGCATGGAGGGCAAGCGCTTGGGTCATTTTAGATAGCCGTAACGGCGTGCCATCTGCCTGACCCCGTCATAGACCTTGGGATCTGCTGCCACATAGCCGTCTGGGCCGTAGAGATAGGCCAGCAAATACTGGTTCTCAGCCTGGTTCAGGCGCAGCATGGCATCCACGAAGCGGGCCTGCAAGGCCGCATCTAGACCAGGCCGGGCAATGATGGCATGGCTGGGGATCTGCGCGCTTTCGCCCAGCACCCTGACCTCGGCCTGCTGCTCAGGCGTCAGATAAAGATCGGCATACTGGCTGGCACCCGCAGCATCCACTAACCCGTTGGCCATAGCCTGCATTGCCTGCTGATAACCACCGGCAAAGAACTTCTGGCCAAAGAACCGGTCCGCATCGCCTGCATCCGCAACGAGTCCTTCGCGCACAAACAGGTCGAGCGGATAGAGATAGCCGGACTCCGACACCGGATCGGCAAAGGCAATGTCACGGCCCTGCAGGTCGGCCAGCGTCTCGATGCCGCTGTCCTTGCGCACAAACACCCGGCCCGAATAGCTCGGCTGGCCGCGGTAAACCTCGGACAGAAGTGGCACCGCCCCGATCTGGTCTTCTGCCAGCACAAAGGGCAAGGCACCCATGAAGGAGATATCGGCATCACCATTGCGCAATGCCTCAACTGCCGCAGCATGATCAAAGGTAACAAAGCCGGTGACTGGAACCTCCAACTGCTGGGACAGCCAGGCAGTGATCGCCTCGATATCCCCCAACAGCTTCTCTGGGTTTTCTTGCGGAATGAAGGCGAGTTTCAGTGCCTCTTCCGCAGAGGCAGTTGCTGGCACTGTTAGGGCGGCAGCGACAGTGGTCAAAAAGGTACGGCGCGACAGCATCAGAACATCCTCTCATCAATCTCGGCTTGCATGGTTTTGAAAGCGTCCCACTGGAGGCTCGCCTCAGCCCAGTCGCCAGCGGCGCTGGCATCGCCAACTGCCTGAAGAATTGCGGCAAATCGGTAGATTTCTGGCTTAGCGTTTTGATTGATCATAACGCTCGCATCTGCCGCCAGATCCGGTGCAACAGTATCAATCAATACGGCGATGTTCTCCGCATCCCGCATCGGGATCAGTGTGTCCAGCGTCGAAGCAAAAGTGGTAAGCTCTTCCCACGACAGGCGGAACACGCTGTCTCGGCCTTCAAAGCGCTGGTAGGGCTCCTCACCATCTCCTACCGCGCGCAGATAGGCAGTTAAATCGGCGCGCTGTTCCGCATCCAAGCCCAGATCCTTGGTATCGTTGAACCAGTCTACAACCCCCGCTAGGGTCGCCAGCGATCCGTCATGCATGTAGGGCGCGGTGAAGTTGACATTGCGCAATGTGGGCGTTTCGAATGGGGTTGCGGTGCCGCCCGGGAACGGCGGCTCGGCCGAGCCAATGTCATAGGTCTGCCCATCTCGGAAAAACCGGTCCGGGGTGTGGCAGGAGGCGCAGGACCTGTCGCCAAGCCCGGCAAATTCGGTATTGAACAGTACCTCACCGCGTTTCGCAGCCTCAGAGGCCTTGTCAGTCAGCCGCCCGGCCTCGTCTATCTGTGGGTTGGGCAGAAAGTCAAAGGCGCGCAAGTAGGCGACCATCGCATCGAGTTGGAACGGCGTTGGCTCCGCTCCGGCAAACTCGGTCACGATCACATTGCGTACAAAACTGCGCAGGCTCGGCTCGCGCCCATCACGCCCGTAAGGCGCTGTAAAGCGGATGCCTCGCATTGACGGCGTATCCAGGTGATCGTCTTCCCGGTCATTGAACATCGGATTGAAGAAGGAGCTGTCCACATCCATCCCGCCAGCATGGCTAGAGAGGCCGGGGATAAAGAAATCCCGGTTCACATCGGACCGGTTGTGGCAAGTTGAACAGGCAATGCCCAGGTCACGTGCTGGGGAACCAAAGATTTCAGGGCTGTCGAACAGCATGTCGCCATAGGCCACAAGCGGCAGGTTGGCCTCATCCTCGCCAGCCTCTTCAAACTGGAGCACCAGCCGGGGTAGCTCGCGCTGATCAGCAATATTGGAGCCCGGTGGGAGTGTGGCGGGCAACACTACCGGCGTACCGGAGCGCACTGCGCTCTCCGGTGCCGGGGTCAGCTTGCCACGTTCGACAAAAACGGAGGGCAGATAGTTTGTCTCAATGTACTCCACGATAACTTTTTGCGCCTCAGCAAATCGCGCCACATTCGGGTCTTGAGCGCCATTGTTCAAAATACCGGTGCTACCCAGAGAAGAATTCAGAACCAGCCAGGCGCGACCTAGGTCGTGTGCGGCCTGCTTGTCCGCCGCCAGGATGCCGTCCTCGAACGCGCGGTACAAGGCCGCAGACTGCGCAACCTCAAATGCGGCTTCAGGCTGGCCAAGTGTCGCCTCGGCTGCCTCTAGGTGCTGCAGAATACCTTTGGCCAATGCCGTTGTAATGGCAGCAAACAGGGCCTGTCGGTCTTCCGCAGCCAGCGCTGCACGAATGTTCTGGGCGTCGCTATCCGATACCCGTGACAGTGCCTCCACCGCAACTGCGCTGCCGGGTGCCGGAGCAGTCCAATTGTTTTCAATCTTCTCCCAGGGAACGGGTGTCAAGTTCGCCATGAATAGGCTCAGCCGGTAGGCTGCGGCCCGAGGTGCCCAAGGGGCTTCTTCAATGGCAGTGGCCCCCACACTAAGCGGAAGCAGGCCAATCAAGGCAGATGCAATCAGGTGTTTCATGGTTCAGTCTATAATTATTAGCCTTGGCTAAGTTTTGTAGAAAAGTCTATGTCATTGTCAAGGCCCGCGTCGCTGGTGCATACACAATAAGGCGCGGCAAGCAGGGTTCCGCACCAGCAATAGACACCGAGAGCAGAATGACCGATCAGAAACCACAACTATTCGGACGTAAACCTGACGACCAGGTGAGCGGTTTCGAGGCAGCCCGCGCCGCCCGACAAAGCGAAGTTGTGGAGGATTATGTCGAGCTGATCGCGGAGCTGATTCACCAGAACGGTTCAGCGAGGCCCGTGGAGATTGCCGAGCGGCTCGGCGTGACCCAGCCCACTGTGTCCAAGAACCTGACCCGGCTTAAACGCGAGGGCTTCATTGTGCAGGAACCTTACCGATCAATACGCCTAACGGATGCTGGGCGGCGATTGGCCGAGGCTTGTCGAAAGCGGCACCGAATTGTTGTGGAGTTCCTTATCGCCCTGGGTATTTCCAAAGACGTGGCCGAGCACGATGCTGAAGGTATCGAGCATCATGTAAGCGAAGAGACGCTTCGCGTATTCAAGGATTTTTCACAGAGTAAAATGAGCCGATAGCGAGTTGGTTCATGCTATTGCCATTTGCCATAATGATGCGCTCAGGGGAGGATTGCATTCGATCCTGACATGCAAACCATGGCAATGCAGGGGCGCAAGGCCCCTGCGACCGAAGTTCAGTCAAGATCTGAGTTTTGCTCAGGAGCCGTCATCGTCTGCTTGAACGATTAGTTTGGCCTCGACGGGCAAGCCCCCAACCATTAGCGGGCTGTGGCTGTTGCCATTGAGGGAAACTTTTATCTCAACGTCGCCATCCGGCAGTGATGGGAGGTGTATCCAGTTGGCATAAAGGCGCCCCAGCTTTTCGCCGTTGATATAGACATGCGCGTGACCTTCACCAAGTATTTCCTCAGTAGAGGCATTCTCAGGAGAAAATCGGAAGTTTTGCGGTGTCACGTGCAAGTTCCAACCTGCCATCGGATCTTTAATCATCTTGATCGCCACGCTGGGGGCATTGCTGTCGGCCGGTAAGTTAGTGACAGCAGAGTGGTCATGGGCTGCCATCTCCGCATTGCTACCATGTTGAGACGGGTCAGCATGGTCGTGGCTGTCAAAGGTGCTGCCGCTGCCGGCCGCGATCACAAAGCCGACGCCGCCGCCAAAAATCAGCCCGATGGCGAAGAGAGCGAGTGAACGGGACATTTTGTCCTCCTCAATAAATGAAAGCTCCCGCCGGCGGTGACCGGCGGGAAAGCAATAGAGGAAAGGAATCAGGCGGCGGCGTTCGCGCGTTTGCCTTCAGCCTGCCAGAAGTATCCGGCAAAGCTTCCCAGCAACACCCAAGCGGCCATGCCGATGCCAAAGGCTCGGGCGGCAAATAGCGCGCCGATCTCGGTCGGAACCGGGCCAGCGAAGGTGTCGGGTTCAGGCGCACCGACGACGTGAGGCGCTATCAGCAGTCCAGCGGCGATCAGATAGCTCACCAAGTTGCCTCCAAAGGCGATCAACCACATGGCGACGCCAGCTGTGGCAACAGTAGCAGTCCACCATACTTGGCGCACACCGACATCTGCTGCGGCTACGCCTGGCACTTCAGGCGCCAGCGACAAGCCAGGCGCAAAGTGGAAGGCAACAAAGCCAGCCAAGCCCCAAAGCAAACCGGTGCGACCGTTAATCTCACGACCCTGTTGTTCGGCAATCGACATAAGCGCCACAAGGGCCAATGCATAGCCAGTATACGTCAGCATCGTGAAGATGATGCTTAGGCCGTCGCGCACCGGCTCGGCGAACATGCCGGGCAACTCGGGATGCGCAGTCACAGGATCAGCGCCAAAATGCACCAAATCGCCACCCTCATAAAGTTCGGCGTGGAGAAGTACAGGCTGCACGAAATAAAGCTGCAGCAAGGCGGCAATCAGCCCCGCTGCAGCACCAGCGAACAACGCGCTGGTCAGAATACGACTGAACATGGTCTTAGTGGCAGGGAAAGCCAGTTGCGTGGCGCACATCGTGAGCAGCGTCATGCAGGCCAGAAGCTTGAGCATGGCCGGTCACAGTAACAACACCCAAACCCAGAATAAGGGCGAACACTGCGGGCAGAATGGTTGATCCTACAGCGGATGCTTTGATAGCGTTTGTCGTCATTTTAGTCCTCCTTGCCGTCACACCCGACGGCGCAAGTTACGTTCAATATACGGCCGGTCTCCTGACTCGCGGGTCGATGCCGTCTTCCCCCTTCCCAGCACTCTCGCACCAGTGGAAATGGAAGGTAGCTCGCCGCTCACAGTCGCGGGGGCGGTTGAGGTTTCGGTGCCGCGATTTGGTCCACCGTCCTCATTCCCGTTTCAGCTCTAATGCATTTGCACCTTTGAGCACCGTAATGACTGTTTCTGTCCGATTAGGCGGTAGCAGGTCAAGTACGAAACCGGCATGCCTAAGTTCCGCAGCGCCAAATTGATTTGAAATCTGCTGCTGTCAACACTGTACTGAATGCAATAATTCACCGCAGGAGCTACTAATATCGTGGTGCGGGTGGTTTACTGCACATCTGCGGGAATGCGAGCAATAGCCTTGAAACGCAGCTTTCCAAGTGGCCTTGCATCCGCGAAGTTACCGTCTGGGCTTTCCTGATACATCCGGATGAATGTCAGGATGTCCGGCAGGTCTTGAGCAGTTATCTCACCGAAAAGATAAGCAGTCTTGTCGTTCTGTCGGACTGCAAGCGTTTGTGGTCGCATGCAGCCGGACATGCAATCGACGTGCTGCAATTTTGCCTTCACATTCGCTGCCTTTAGCGTTGATACCACTTGATCATACAGGGTTGGATCCGCGTCACGGCAGGTTCGGCATAAAGTAAGCGTTGGTAGGTGCATGCGCCGAGCAAGTCCTTTTTTGAGCAACCTTCTTTATGATTCAATATCTGCGGGTGGTTACTGGTTCGATTTCGAAACTTGGTTTTGTCGCGGTGCCTTTAGAAAAGTCAATACTTGAGCGATCGGCAAGCTCGCCGGAGTAGGCACCTACAATGCCAACATAGATTATTCAGACTTGTGGCACGAGAAATTTTTCTTGTCCGGCAAATCGAGGAAACAGTTGCTCAGGCAAAAAATCCGCCGAATGAAACTTGGGGCAATGTCTTCAATGATCGCCCTCGAAGTGCCTCTGGATCACTGGTACCACCAGCAGTAATCCGGCACCTCCGACAATGAATACGTCTGCCATGTTGAAAGTCGGCCAGTGTGCAGATCCAATGAAAAAATCAAGGAAGTCTGTTACGGCTCCATAATGGATGCGATCAACGACATTGCCGAGCGCGCCACCTATGATCGCCCCATACGCAATCGCTTCTATACTGCTCTCTGTGCGAAGCATCATGATCAGGAGCCAGGCACAAATGATAAGCGCAAGAAGCAAGAGGCCCCACCAGGGGGCGCCACCCAAAAGCCCGAAGGTTACGCCATCATTGCGATGGAACGTGAGATTAAGCCCGGGAAAGACAGCGATCCCGTCTTTTAGGGTATCGGCGCTCGCGACAACCCAGGCTTTTGTTACCTGATCAGTGGCGACGGCGCCGACGACAGCTAGTATGCCGAGTACTTGTGTTTTGTTGACTGTCAACATGTTGCAACGTAACTACTTTGGATACCATTGGCCGGTCTGCGCTGAAGCGGCTGAATAGGTTAGCTAGATTGGGGAAAGGACTTCCATAATTCGGCTCGGTTACCCTGCTGGGTAGCTCGAAAATATTTCGGTCGAGCCGTCTTTCTGGATCAAGAAGACGTCGTAGGCATCGCGTTCGTCTTCCGGCCCCATCCCTGGCGAACCATAGGGCATTCCGGGGACTGCGAGACCGACCGCATCGGGGCGTTCGTTCAGAAGGCGGCGGATGTCGGCTGCAGGCACATGTCCCTCGATCACGTAACCGTCCACGAGCCCAGTGTGACAGGAGACCATGCGCTGCGGCACTCCGTTGTCGAGTTTGAAGCGCACGAGAAGGCCGCCGAACATGTCCTGGCCTATTGGTGCGAAGCCGTTCTCCTCAAGATGATTCATCCAGGACAGACAGCAACCGCATCCATTGGTCTTGCGGACGTCTATTGGGGTTGCCTCCGCGAGGGCCTGCGCCGCCGGTAACAGGGCGAGTGTGATGGCAAGAGCTTGGATCATGCGTCTCATGGGTCAGAGCCTTTCGGTTGTCGTTTCGGCAATGTCGCTGCCGAGGTTTTCATTCAGAAGCGCCCGCGCCTCGACCAGACGCAAAAGCGCGGCTGTATCATCCGCTTCGCTCTCAGCCGCTTCGGCAAGTCTGTCGTCAGAGAGGGGGTCAGTAGGGCGTCCATCCACGAGGACTTCGTAGTGCAGGTTCGGGCCCGTCGCCGTGCCAGTCGCGCCGACGCGACCGATCACATCTCCCGCCGCAACGCGTTGGCCTTGTGCCAGGCCCTCGGGCACAGCGCTGAGATGCGCATAGCGTGTCATTGTGTCTGAGCCGTGGGCGATTTCGACCACGCGACCATAGCCGCCCCGCCAGCCGATGAAGCTGATCCGTCCCGGTGCTGTCGCTTGAACCGGCGTTCCGCTTGCCGTCGCGAAATCGACACCTGTGTGCATCCGGACATTGCCGTAGACCGGGTGCGTACGGCGGCCAAATACCGAGCTTAATCGCGCCCCTTCGACAGGCTGTGCAAAAACGCGGAGAACCGTGCCATTGACGTAAATCGTTGCCCGATCGCTACCGCTTACCGGCCAGACAACTTCATAAAGTGCGCCGCCGATCTCCAGCGATGCAAAGGTAAGTTCCGGCTGACCAATTCTGTCTTCGCCAACACGGGCCTCGCGCCACAGTAGCCGAAGCGTTTCTCCGCCGGTCACCTCACGACGGAAGTCGACGATTCCACCCAGCATCTGTGCCAAATCGACAGCGAAGCGGGCAGGCATCTCGGCTTCTTCCAGCGCGGCAAAAAGCGAGCTGTCGATCACCGCTTCGCCCGCCGATGTTATGAAGTCGGGAGCCGGGGTCACGACCTGCGTGGCCAACTCTTCGCCAAAGATCGCCTCGATCCGCACACCGTCCTCGACGGAGAGCGCGACGCTGCGCGGGCTGCCGTCCATCGTCGAGACAACGGTGACCGAATGCCCAGGCCTAAGTCGCCTCAGATCATATTCCGCGCCGAGGGCCAGAGCGACCTCGGCACGGTCAGTCGCTGAGAGACCTGCTTCTTCAAGAACGGTGTCGAGCGTCTCGCCGGTTGCGATATCGCGTGACCAGTTGGAGAGCGGAGGTTCTATCGTCGGTAAGAGAGTATCGGCGCTCGCAACCTCCAGACGTGGCATGGACTGGAGTGGTATTGCGGGCTCCACACGTGTTTGTGCGACCTGCGGTGTTTCCGTTTCAATAGAAGTGGGAAGCGGGAGTTGAGGTGGCGACCAAGTGGTTGCAGCTGCCAGACCGGGAGGGATCGGATCCTTCGACCAGATGCCCGATATTGCCAACCCGCCCACCGACAGCACCGATACGAATGCGAAACCTGCCGCGATTGTTCTAATTCTCATGTTGCCCCCCAGTTTCTCTATTGAGCGCACGCCGGATTTTCGGCACTGCGAATTCCCTCGGCTCGTGATAGTCGATCATGGTGCTGAACCGGCCTTTCGCGTCGAAAAGGAAAACGCTGGCAGTGTGGTTCATGGTGTAGTCGCCACCTTCGGTCGGCACCCGCCCATAGCGTGCGCGGAAGCCCTGTGCTGCGCGCGCAATTTCCTCTTCCGGGCCAGTCCACCCGCGGATCGACGGATGGAAATAGCCGACATACTCGGCCATTGCCTCGACAGTATCCCGCTCTGGATCGACGGTGATGAACACCACGTTCATTCCCTCCGCCTCTTCGCCCAGGTCATCAAGCCAGCCGGAAATATCCGACAGAGTCGTCGGACAAACGTCCGGGCAATAGGTGAAGCCGAAGAAGACCATTGACGGGCTGCCGATAAGGTTTTCGGGTCCAACCTCGTTACCTTCGTGATCTGTCAGGCGGAATTCCATTTCAGATAGGGCAACCGGGCGCAACCCCGCTTGTTCGGGCGCGCCGGGGCCATCGACCTGCCACCACCCAACAACAAGTGTCAGGATGATCGCCGCGATGCCAGCGAAGGCATACTTGAGGATCGACCGTCGGGTCATTAGCTCTCGGGACCGCGCGCTGCAATACCTAGAATTGGAACCTCGACCACGATCTCACCACCGTCCGAGAAGTCGAGCGTCAAGGAAAAGCTTTCGCCCTTGGCCATCGGTCGCTGCAAGCGCATCAGCATGGCGTGAAGGCCACCCGGTTCCAGAGACACAGATTCACCCGGCGCAATCTCGATCTCGCCTGCAGGTGCCATTGAGCTAACACCATCGGCATTTGTGGATGTCTGGTGAATATCAGGCATCATCGCCAAATCCGTGCGGAGGCCAGTAAGTATCACAGCCTCGTCGCCTGTATTGCGGATTGTCATATACGCGACACCCGGACGGTTTACGCCGATTGACGCGCGCGCCCAGGCATCTTCGACGACAACGTCTTCCGAACCAGCTTCTACCGGGGTCGCTGTGCTTGATGCGAACATGCTTGCGGCCATCAGGCCATAGAGTACTGTCTTCACTTTGCGGTTCCCTTTTTGACCACTAGCTGCCAACTGCAGCTACTTCGGCGTCAACCTGTTGTCTCAATTCGTCCATTCCAAACGGATCTAGCGGCTTGCCATTGATGTAGAACGTTGGGGTCTGGCGAACGCCCATTGTTTCTACGTCCGCTTTGTCCTGATTGACGATTGCCACGATATCGGGTGATTTCATCTGCTCTATCGCAAGTTCGAGATCGAGCCCGGCTCCGGCCGCGATCTTTCCCAGCTTTTGTTGATCAAACGCCCCATGCGCCGCCCACGCGTCTTGATAAGCCATTAGAGCATTTAGCACCTGTTCGAACTTGCCCTGCATCCGGGCCGCTTCTAGCAACTTGACGGCTATATCCGAAATCGGTCCGTGAAACGGGGTGTATCGTATGACAACACGCACGGCTTCGGGATTTTTGTCCAAAATATCTTTTACGACGGGGTGAAATGCGCGACAGGCCTCGCAGGCTGGATCGAGGAACTCAACGATGGTCACGGGGGCTTCAGCGGGCCCCAAAACAGGCGAATATGGTCGCATCAAAGCGTCCGCCAACTCTGGCGCGACAACCGCACGTTCAGATGACGGTTTTGGTTGGTTTACATACCACGCGGCCCCACCAAAACCGGCAGCACCCATTGCGAGAACGGAAATAATCAACCCGCGTCGGTTCATGATTTTTTCTCCTTGAGAGATAGGACTGAAAGCGCACCAATAAGCGCAAATGTAACAACGGCCATCAGCGGAATGGGGATGCCTAACACCAACTGGTTGTCGTCAGTGCAAGAGGGCCCCGTCGCAGTACAAGGTTGGACGCGTTCAGGTATGATCCCGACATATAACCCCATATGCCAAGCAGCCACTGCTGCGCCACCAAGTGCGAGTACGACACCGTACCGACCAACACGCGGATCTTGCCACCATAGTCCCAGCCCAAGAATTATCGCCAGTGGAAACATGAAGGCGCGCTGGAACCAGCAAAGAACACAAGGTGTCTGCCCCAGCACTTCGCCAATGAACAGAACAGCAAGCGAGGCGATGAGGGCGATCACCCAAGCCAGCCCGAGGGCAGTTTCTCCGTATAATCGGTTCATTTGGGTCAGAGCCTCTCTCTTAGATCGGTAAGTATCTCTTCGGCAGAGGTGCCATAAGCCCAAGAGTCGGTGAAGCGCGCCTTTGGATCGAAGAGGAATAGATGCGATGTGTGGCCCATTGTGTAGCCATTTGGTGCTGAGGCCTCCTCGATCCGCTCATAGAAGATCGGAAAGGTCTCGGACGTCTCAGCAATCTGCTCCGGCGTGCCGGTCAGCCCAATGATGCCTGCATTGAACAAGGGCACATACTCGGCCAGCGCAGCGGGTGTGTCGCGTTCAGGATCAATCGAGATGAAGATAGGCTGTATTTTCTCTGCATCTGTTCCTAGGTCTTCCATGACGGCGGCAACTTCGGCGAGCGTCGTTGGGCATACATCTGGGCAGTTGGCAAAGCCAAAAAAGACAAGCATCCACCGCCCGGCAAAGTACTCATCCGTCTGCACCAATCCACGATGATCGGTCAGTTCGAAATCGGCGTAAAACGCAGGGTTAGAGGCATTAGCGTCGGTATCGGTCGAAGGTTCGAAATACTGGAATGCCGCAAAGGCAAGAAGCGCTGTGCCTGCCAGACCCCACAATAGTCTCTGAATAACTGAAAGACGCACGTTATTTCGCCCGTTTGATTCTCGGTTTTGAGCCGGTTTACATCCTCTAGCTACTGTAGGTTCAAGTGGTTTTCTAAAGAGCGCGCCAGAGATCGCCAAAACGTGATTTCCGCGGTTGCGCCATGAGTGAGATAAATCTACATTCACTAGAGGATTAACGGGGTTTCGACATGCTCACAATTGGGACTCTTGCGAAGAGGACCGGCACCAAGGTTCAGACGATCCGCTACTATGAGCAGATTGGATTGATGCCGGAACCTGGTCGGACTGAAGGCGGGCAACGTCGCTATGGTGACGCTGAACTTGATCGCCTCGCATTCATCCGGCACAGCAGACAGTTGGGATTTCCGCTCGACGCGATCCGGGAGTTGCTTGATTTGTCCGACGCGCCGGACCGGCCCTGTCACGAAGCCGATGAGATCGCACGCCGACAATTGAAGCTCGTTGAGCAGAGAATGGAGCGCTTGAAAGCGTTGCGCGCGGAATTGAAACGCATGGTCAAGGAATGTAGTGGCGGCAACGCATCGCAATGCCGCGTCCTTGAAGTGCTAAGAGACCATTCGGAGTGTCTGACCGAGCACGATCAAATTGGGGTGTGAGTGAGCACAGAAAACTATTCGAAGTTTTTGCTTGAACCTACAGCGACTGTAGCAATTATCTCTGTACTCGAAAGATTCGAGGAGCCCCATCGTGGCACATAATGACCCTTTATTGACCGCAACCCCGATCCTGGATTTTGGGGCGGCGCCCATAGCGGAGCTCATCGCTGCAAGGGGTTGGCGTGATCTGTCCGACACCGACAAGATTGGCGCGATCTATGACTATATCCGCAACGAGATCGCCTTCGGCTACAACCGCGCCGACGACATTCCAGCGTCCGAGGTGCTGTCTGATGGCTATGGTCAGTGCAATACGAAGGGCACGCTCCTTATGGCGCTCCTTCGGGGTGTGGGCATAAAGTGCAGAATCCACGGGTTCACGATCCACAAGGGCCTTCAGCGCGGTGTTGTGCCGGAGCTGGTCTACCCGATTGCGCCGGAAGAGATCCTGCATTCGTGGATCGAGGTCGCACTGGACGGCAAGTGGATCAATCTCGAAGGCTTCATTCTCGACAGCGCGTTCCTGAAGGTTCTGCAATCGTCGTTTACCGACCGCGAGAGTCTGTGCGGTTACGGTGCTGGGACGGATTGCCTCAACGCGCCGCCTGTCGAGTGGACAGGGCAGGACACATATATCCAGGATACCGGGATCGTGCAGGATTTCGGAACGTTCGACACGCCCGACGCTTTCTATGCAGAGCATGAGCAGAAATTCGGGCGTTTGCGCGGATGGCTCTATCGGAACATCATCCGGCACTGGATGAATGCGCGTGTGCGGGCCTTCCGCGCAGGCCGTCTGAAACCCGACGCCTCAATTGCGCACCAGCATGAGGGAGAGACCCGTGCCGCATGATCACCATGGTCACAGCCATGCCCATCTGGACCCGTCCAGCGGGGATCGCCGGGTAGCAATTGCGATTTGGGCGAACGGTCTTCTGACGGTTGCGCAGATCGTCGGCGGCATCTTCGCAGGGTCTCTCGCCCTGATCGCGGATGCGCTGCATAACTTCTCGGACATGGCCGCGCTTGTCATTGCCTTTGCGGCCCGCAAGATCGCGCGGCGGCCCGCTGATGAGCGAATGACCTTCGGCTATGGCCGGATCGAGACCGTGGCGGCCTTGATCAACTACACGACGCTGATCGTGATCGGGCTCTATCTGATCTATGAAGGCGGCATGCGCCTTATCGAGCCGCCTGAGGTGAAAGGGTGGACAGTCGTCATCATCGCGGGACTGGCACTGGTGGTTGATGCCCTGACGGCGGGGTTGACCTATTCCATGCAGAAGGGCAGCCAGAACATCCGCGCCTTGTTCCTCCACAACCTCTCCGACGCTTTGGCTTCAGTCGCTGTGATTGTCGGTGGCACGCTGATCATCCTCTATGACATGCGTTGGGTTGATCCTGCGATCACGATTGGTATCGCGCTCTATATTCTGTACCTGGCCTTCGCTGAGATTGGTGGCCCGATCCGGACGCTGATGCTTGGCAGCCCGCCGGACATTGATGGAGGTGACGTGGTGGCCGTTTTGCGCCAAACAGAGGGCGTTAGCGACGTCCACCATGTGCACTTGTGGCAGATGGAAGAGAATGCTCCAGCGCTCGATGCGCATGTCGTCGTCGAAGATGTTGCATGGGGCCAGTTGGAGCAGATCAAGGCAGAGCTAAAGACGCAAATTGGCGCTGAGTTTGGGATTGATCATTCCACGCTGGAATTTGAGCGTAATGAAGCTTGTGACGTCGAGGCGCCGCTGTTTGGACATGACAAGCACCAGATCGAATAGCTTAGGTGATATGCATGATTGATATCTTTGGGGCGGCACCTAGGACGACGTGGAAGCAGACCTTGTTGCTGCTGCAGCGAAAGGGCACTTTGTCCGGATTCTGTGGAAAAACAACGTGTTGCTGACGCAGAAAGCGCGGTGCTGAACAT
>NZ_AQQY01000018.1 GCF_000671395.1 Actibacterium atlanticum
ATCGCGGCGCCTCGTCTTTAAGGGGCCACCATCGGCCCGATTCAGTATCGCGCGCTAATTATTGTTTGAGCAGGCAGAAATCAAGTATCAGTTGTCGCTAGTTGTATCAGCGGCACCATCCGTGGCTTCCAGAGCATCATCCAGCACCGGCCCTTCGGACTCAGGCGCAGCGCCGGTACGCAGTTTTGCCAGCCCGGTTCCATCTTCGCCAAACCATTCCAACCGGTTCTCGACGATCCAATCCTCAATCAGCTTGGCGGTATTGCGCGACAGGTTGGCCATCTGCTCTTCGCGCGACTTTGTATAGCCCGATCCCAGGATCGTGCCCCCGGACAGGCTTTCCAGAACCGTTATCTGGTTGGGCTCCTCATTGATCTTGCCCCCCGCAGCGTCATCCCAGATTGTCACCGATACCACGGTTGCGGACTTGGGCGAGAGCACCACCGGAATCCCCGGCACCGCCAGCGCATAGCCATCCAGATTGACCGCGATGTGATAGAACTTGTCGCCGTCATAGCGACCGAAGCGCTGCTCAAGATCACGGGTCAGAAGCTCTTTCCATTCGTCTGGGCTGGCTTCACGCGACGGACCGATTTTTTGGGCGTTTTCGGTGACCACAATCGCATAGCCAAGCTTGAAATCGCCCAAGGGTACAGCCGGGCCTTCCAGGCTGGTATCCCCAGCACAGCCTGCCAGCGTCGCAGCCAAACCCAGCGCAAAAGCGCCCTGAAACAGTTTCGAAATCCGCATTCTGCCCCCCAAAGGCAATTTCAGTGGCCCACGGTTAGCGCAGCGCAAAGCACCGCGCAACGTCTGGATCAGGTAAAGCGGTTGTCACGCGGGAACCCGCGCGGGGCCATGCGGCCGGTACCAGCCCGTTTGCCCAACCACTCGGTCAAATCAGTTTCGGTACGGGTGCGCCCTGCCGGGTCCAGCCAACTTAACCCATCAGCCAAGGTAAACGTGGTGGCATCTGACAGCCCACCATCCTTGTACTTTTGCAGCCGGACACCTTTGCCACGCGCCATTTCTGGCAACTCCTCCAGCGAAAAGACCAACACTTTGCGGTTTTCGCCCACGCAAGCCACGTGGTCGCCCTCTACATGATGACAAACCTTTGCATGCACATCGCCGCGCACATTAAGCGCCTGTTTCCCGGCACGGGTCTGCGCAATCACTTCATCCGCGTTCACCACAAAGCCATCCCCGGCGCTTGAGGCCAGCAACAGCTTGGAACCCGGCTTGTGAATGAACAACGATATGATCTCTGATTCATTTGGCAGATCGACCATAAGGCGCACCGGCTCGCCCATGCCGCGCCCCCCAGGTAATTGCGACGCGGGCAAGGTAAAGAATCGCCCATTCGCGCCCAGCAAAAGCAACCTGTCGGTGGTTTCCGCGTGGAAGATAAACCGCGGCCCGTCACCGTCTTTGAACTTCAGCTCGCGGGTCAGGTCGATATGACCCGACATCGCCCTGATCCAGCCCATCTGCGAACAGACCACGGTGATCGGCTCGCGCTCTATCATCGCTTCCAGCGGCACATCTTCGATTTCTGTCGCGTCCGAGAAATCAGTGCGCCGTGCGCCACCGTCGGACTTTTTGCCGAACTGGGTGCGGGTCTCGCGCAGCTGGTCGGCGATGGCGCTCCACTGAACACCCTCGTTTTCCAGCAGGTCTTCGATCCCGGCGCGTTCTTCCATCAGCGCATCGCGTTCGCGTTGCAGCTCGATTTCTTCGAGGCGGCGCAGACTGCGCAGACGCATGTTCAGGATGGCGTCGGTCTGTGTCTCGGTCAGCTCGCCATCACCCGGGGCGGGGCTGCGATAATCCGCCTCCGACATCGCGCGCGGATGTTCAAGACCCCAGTCCTCGCGCATCAGCGCGGCTTTCGGGTCTTCGTCATAGCGGATGATGTCGATGACACGATCCAGATTGAGGAAGGCGATGATAAAGCCTTCCAGAACCTCTAGCCGATGATCAATCTTGCCCAAACGAAAGCGCGAGCGGCGCAGAAGAACCTCGCGCCGGTGATCCAGAAACGCCCGCAGCACTTCTTTCAGGCTACAGACTTTGGGTGTGCGCCCGTCGATCAATACGTTCATGTTCAGGCTAAACCGAACCTCAAGATCGGATTGTTTGAACAGCGTGCCCATCAGCACGTCGGGATCGACGTTTTTGGTCTTTGGTTCAATGATCAGGCGGATGTCATCCGCGCTTTCATCACGAATGTCGCCCAGAATCGGAATTTTCTTCAGCTGGATCAGCTCGGCGATTTTTTCGATCAGGCGCGACTTTTGCACCTGATACGGAATCTCGGTGACAACGATCTGCCACTGGCCACGGCCCAGATCTTCGCGCTCCCACCGCGCGCGCAGGCGAAAGGCACCTCGACCGGTGCGATATGCCTCCTGGATGTTTTCACGCGGCTCGACAATCACGCCGCCCGTCGGGAAATCTGGCCCGGGAATGTAATTCAGCAACGTTTCGTCGCGCGCATCGGGCGTTTTGATCAGATGCAGACAGGCGCCGATCAGCTCGTCGATGTTATGAGGCGGGATGTTCGTGGCCATGCCCACCGCAATCCCGCTGGAGCCGTTGGCAAGCAGGTTTGGAAAGGCTGCGGGCAGCACGACCGGCTCGGTCAGTGTACCATCATAATTGTCGCGGAAATCGACGGCGTCCTCGTTCAGGCCTTCCATCATCGTTTCCGCGATGCGAGTCAGCCGAGCCTCGGTATAACGGCTGGCGGCCGGGTTATCGCCGTCGATGTTGCCGAAGTTCCCCTGCCCGTCGACAAGCGGGTACCGCACGTTGAAGTCCTGCGCCAAACGGGCCATCGCGTCATAGATCGCCGCATCGCCATGCGGGTGATAGTTGCCCATAACATCGCCTGAAATCTTGGCCGACTTACGGAACCCACCTGTCGGGCTGAGTTTCAGCTCGCGCATCGCGTAAAGGATTCGCCGGTGCACCGGCTTCAACCCATCGCGCGCGTCAGGCAACGCACGGTCCATAATCGTGGACAAAGCATAAGTCAGATACCGTTCGCCAATGGCGCGGCGCAAAGGTTCGGCCAGATTGGCAGGGCCGATATTGGGGTCGTTGCTGCTGTCACTCATAGGTGTTGTGATAGCCCCGTGCGCCCAAGGCGACAAGCGCCCGTTAAGGGGGGAACAGCTTATATTTTTTACCCTCACCTGTTAGGTCGCGACTCATTACTTTGAAACCATTGCCAAAAATACGCTTGGGGGAGTGTTATGTATAAAATGTTGGGTGCCCTGATGATTTGGATGGTCGGCGTCGGGCTGGCCGTTAAGGATGAACCAAAGCCAGAAGTGACCGCACAGACCGAAGACAAGAGCGCCATTTCCAGCTCGTCGATTCAAGCGAGCGTGACGCCTGCCAAAGGCCCGGTTCAACTGAAACCTATGGAACAAGCGCCGGTTCACCACGCCGCCGTCACCACCGAACTGATCCCGGTTAGCTTTGGCACCAAAAGTGTCGCCCAAACCCCCAGCGTGCGTAGCAGCGACGCCCCGGCAGGCTATGCCCCACTGCCACAGGCCAAAACAGATTTTGCCGAACCAAGCCCCGAAGTGCCCGTCTATGAAGTCACCGGAAGCAGGGTAAACATGCGGGCTGGCCCGTCCACAGGCCATGCGGTTGTGGCGGCTTTGGGCAAGGGCACACAGACGCAGTTTCTGGGTCAGCATCAGGGTTGGGCACAGATCAAAGTGATCGATACCGGTGCGCGCGGGTTCATGTCGGTCAAGTTTCTGCAACCTGTCGCGACCAACTAACCATTGTGAATGCTTCGGGCGGCGCTTGCCGCCCGCCCCTGCTTGACGCCTATCCTTTGCCGCTCTAGGCCAATGCAAAGTGAACCGCGCAGCGTATTGGCAAAATGTCCCCAAAAACCATTCTGATCACCGGATGCTCCTCGGGCATCGGCTATGACGCCGCCCATGGCCTGACCAAACAGGGCTGGCGCGTTTTCGCCACCTGCCGCAAAGAGCGCGATTGCGCCCGGCTGCGCGAAGAGGGCTTAGAAAGCTTTGTGCTGGACTATGCCAAGCCCGACACAATCAAAGCCGCCGTCGCCGAGACCCTGTCACGCACAGGGGGCACACTGGATGCGCTGTTCAACAACGGGGCTTTCGCCTGCCCCGGCGCGGTCGAGGATCTGCCGCGCGGCGCCTTGCAGTCGATCTATGAAACCAATGTTTTCGGCCCCCATGACCTGACACGCCAGTTGATTCCCGTGATGCGGGCGCAGGGGCACGGGCGGATCATCAATAATTCTTCTGTGCTGGGCTTTGTGCCGATGAAGTGGCGCGGGGCCTATGTGTCGACGAAATACGCGCTGGAAGGGCTGAGCGACACCCTGCGCCTTGAAATGCGCGACACCCCCATAAAAGTGATCCTGATCGAGCCCGGCCCGGTGACCTCGCGCATCAGAGTCAACGCGATCCCGCATTTCGTGCGCTGGATTGACTGGGAAAACTCTGCGCGAGTCGATCAATACCGAAACGGATTGCTTAAACGGCTCTATGAACATTCTGGCGAACCCGACAAGTTTGAGCTGCCCGCCTCGGCGGTCACCCAAAAGCTGATCCACGCGCTGGAAAGCCGCACCCCGTCGGCCCGCTACTTTGTGACGCGCCCCACCTATGTGGCAAACCTGATACGTCGGTTGCTGCCCACATCTGCGGCGGATTTCCTGTTGTCCAAAGGCTGAGGCCGCGCAAAAAAACAATTCGCTTTTTGCACGCCGCCCGCTATGTCCGCCAAGAAGGAAAGGATTAGTTCATGTTCCAGGACCCATTATTTCTTGTTGTTGGCGCGGCCTGTCTGGTTGTGGTCGTCATTTTGCTGCTTGGGATTGGCGGCTTTGCTAAAGGCGGCGATTTCAACCGCAAACACGCCAACCGGCTGATGCGCTACCGGATCGTTGCGCAACTGGGTGCCGTGATCTTGATACTGCTGTTTGTCCTGCTGCGCGGCAAAAGCTAAGGAGCCTGCTATGGTCGTTCTGAACAAAATCTACACCCGTGGTGGCGACAAGGGCGAAACCGCGCTGGGGGATGGCTCGCGCGTGGCTAAACACTCAGCCCGGGTAAACGCCTATGGCACCGTCGATGAAACCAACGCCACTGTCGGGCTGGCCCGCCTGCACGCCAAGGGCTCGATGGACACCCAACTGGCCGCCATTCAAAATGATCTGTTCGATCTTGGGGCCGATCTGTGCCGCCCCGGCCGTGACAAGGACGAACAAGCCGAATACCCGCCCCTGCGCCTGGCCGACAGTCAGGTCGACCGGCTGGAAGCCGAAATCGACGCGATGAACGATGTGCTGGAACCGCTGCGCAGCTTCGTGCTGCCCGGCGGCTCGGCGCTGGCCGCGCATCTGCACCTGTGTCGCACCGTATCGCGCCGCGCCGAACGTCTGACCGTTGAGCTGTCCGGCGTCGAAGATGTGAACCCTGCCGCGGTCAAATATCTGAACCGCCTGTCGGACTGGTTCTTTGTTGCCTCACGCGTCGCCAACAATGATGGCAAAGACGATGTTTTATGGGTGCCCGGGGCCAATCGCTGATCCAGCCCGGGCAACAGCAAGTGATTCTCTGGAATTGACCGAATTTTGCGGCACTGCGGCATTCTTGCGCAGTGAACCCGCCAAGCGCCCAAGAAAATTGGCTTTGAAATAACTGAAAAGCATACAACGCTGCGTAGAAATAAAGTAACTCGACCATTTTGCACTGTTGTCCCGCGCCGCGAGCCGCTAACAAGCTCTCCAATAATTCACGAAGACCCAAGGAGACCTCGCAAATGAAGGTGCTAGTGCCTGTAAAACGCGTGATCGACTACAATGTGAAGGTTCGCGTAAAGGCGGATGGAAGCGGCGTTGATCTTGCCAATGTGAAGATGTCGATGAACCCTTTTGACGAGATTGCCGTCGAAGAGGCTATTCGGCTGAAGGAAAAAGGGGCCGCGAGCGAAGTTGTTGCTGTGTCCATCGGTGTGAAGCAGGCGCAGGAAACCCTGCGCACGGCTTTGGCCATGGGCGCGGATCGCGCGATCCTGATCACTGCAGCGGATGATGTTCACACGGACATCGAACCGCTGGCCGTGGCCAAGCTGTTGAAAGCCGTTGTCGACGAAGAGCAGCCCCAGATGGTTGTGATGGGCAAACAGGCCATCGACAACGACATGAACGCCACCGGCCAGATGCTGGGGGCGCTTTTGGGCTGGGGTCAGGCGACCTTTGCCTCTGAGGTGAACATCGACGGCGACAAAGCCGTGGTCACCCGCGAGGTTGACGGCGGTCTGCAGACGATCAGCGTGGCCCTGCCCGCCATCGTCACCACCGACCTGCGCCTGAACGAGCCGCGCTATGCGTCGCTGCCGAACATCATGAAGGCCAAGAAAAAGCCGCTGGATGAAAAGACGCCCGAAGATTACGGCGTCGACATCAGCCCGCGTCTGGAAGTGGTCAAGACCGAAGAGCCCGCCGAGCGTCAGGCCGGTGAGATCGTCGGTTCGGTTGATGAACTTGTCGCGAAACTTAAAGATGCGGGGGCTGTGTAATGGCTGTACTTCTTCTTGCTGAAGTGACCGATGGCGCGCTGGCGCTGGATGCCACCGCCAAGGCCGTTTCTGCGGCGCAGGCCCTGGGCGATGTGACCGTGCTGTGCGCCGGCGCTGCTGCGGCAGATGCCGGTGCTGAGGCCGCGACGATTGCTGGTGTGGCCAAGGTTCTGGTCGCCGAAGACGCGTCGCTGAGCCACCGTCTGGCCGAACCGACCGCTGATCTGATCGTTTCGCTTGCTGGCGACTATAGCCACATCGTGGCCCCGGCGACGACCGACGCCAAGAACGTCATGCCGCGCGTTGCCGCGCTGCTGGACGTGATGGTGATCTCGGACGCCACGGCCGTGGTTGACGGCGACACGTTTGAGCGCCCGGTCTATGCCGGCAACGCCATCCAGACCGTCAAGTCGTCGGATGCCAAGAAGGTCGTGACCTTCCGGACCTCGACCTTTGAGGCCGCCGGCACCGGTGGTTCGGCAGCTGTGGAAACCGTCTCCGTGGGCGCCTCCGCTGGCCTGTCGGACTGGGTTGAAGACGCCAAAGCCGAAAGCGACCGCCCCGAGCTGACCTCGGCCGGGATCGTTGTCTCGGGCGGGCGCGGCGTTGGTTCCGAAGATGACTTCGCGCTGATCTCGGCCCTGGCCGACAAGCTGGGCGCGGCTGTTGGCGCCTCGCGCGCAGCGGTCGACAGTGGCTTTGCGCCGAACGATTGGCAGGTGGGCCAGACCGGCAAGGTTGTCGCGCCGGAACTGTACATCGCCGTCGGTATCTCGGGCGCGATCCAGCACCTGGCGGGCATGAAAGACAGCAAAATCATCGTCGCCATCAACAAAGACGAAGAAGCCCCGATCTTCCAGGTCGCTGACTTCGGACTGGTCGCAGACCTCTTCGACGCCGTCCCAGAACTCACCGAGAAGCTGTAAACAGGACCCAAGACATGACCTATTCCGCCCCATTGCAAGATATGCGTTTTGTTTTGCACAACCTGTGCGATCTTGATGCCATCAGCCAACTGTCTGGTTTTCAGGATATCTCGCCCGACATGGTAGATGCGATCCTTGAGGAAGCCGCGAAATACGCCGCGCAGGAACTTTCTGTGCTCAACCGGGTCGGGGACTTGGAGGGCCTGGGGTTTGATCAGGGTAACGTCACAACACCCAAAGGTTGGCGCGAGGCCTATGACATGCTGGTTGAAATGGGGTGGAACAGCCCGACGGCCAGTCCTGAACACGGCGGGATGGGGCTACCTTTCGTGGTGAACGCCTGCATTCAGGAAATGTTTCAGGGCGCAAATATGGCGTTTCAGCTTTGCCCGATGCTGACACAAGGCGCGATCGAGGCGCTTGAAGGCTATGCCTCGGACGCGCTGAAAGAAACCTACCTGCCCAAGCTGGTCTCAGGAGAATGGGCTGGCACGATGAACCTGACCGAACCACAGGCCGGGTCCGATCTGGCTGCGATCCGTTCCAAAGCAGTGCCCGAGGCAGATCACTACCGCATCAGTGGACAGAAGATCTTTATCACCTATGGCGAGCATGATCTGACAGAGAACATCGTTCATCTTGTGTTGGCGCGGTTGCCTGATGCCCCTGCAGGGGTCAAAGGGATCTCATTGTTCGTTGTGCCCAAGGTGATGCCCGATGGCACCAAGAACGATGTGCGTTGCGTGTCGATCGAACACAAGCTGGGCATACACGCCAGCCCTACCTGCACCCTGTCCTTTGGTGAACAAGACGGGGCGATTGGTTATCTGGTGGGCGAAGCCAATCGCGGGCTGGAATACATGTTCGCGATGATGAACAACGCCCGGCTTTCCGTCGGTTTGCAGGGAATCGGTGTTGCGGAACACGCCTGTCAGGATGCTGCGGCCTATGCGCTGGATCGCAAGCAGGGCCAGGCTGCAAACGTCGAAGACTCAGCGCCTATCATCCACCATCCCGACGTGCGTCGGATGTTGGCATCAATGAAAAGTCGAACCGAAGCGGCCCGAATTCTGGCCTATCGCGCGGCGGCGGCGCTGGATATGGCGCACCGGGCAGACGACACAGAAACCCGCGCACGTGCGCAGCGCCGTGTTGATCTGCTGATCCCGGTTGTAAAGGGCTGGTCAACCGAGCTGGCGATTGATGTGGCTTCGCTGGGCGTTCAGGTGCATGGCGGTATGGGCTATGTCGAGGAAACCGGCGCTGCACAACACTTGCGCGATGCCCGTATCACCACGATCTATGAGGGGACGACGGGCATCCAGGCGCTCGATCTTGTGGGTCGCAAAATCATCCGCGATGGTGGTGTAGCAGCGCGCGAGCTTGTGGCCGAATTGCGGGAAACACGGGAACGGCTGGCGAAGGCTCATAACGGTCAGGCAGAACTCCAACCGCTCTTGCCCATGATAGAGGAGGCTGCAAACCTGATTGAAACGGCCACGGGTTGGTTGCTCGACAATCCAAAAAAATCGCCCGCGGCGGCAATGAATGTGTTGGACTTGTTTGGACTGTGCTTGGGAGGATGGGCGCAGGCAGATGCGGCGCTTGCGGCCTTGGATCAAATCTCATTGGGGCAGAACACCGGCTTTACCGAAACGAAACTCCGTCTGGCGGCCTTTTATGCACAGCAAGTCTTTCCGGAGGCACGGGCGCGGATGACGTCGATCAAGGGGGGATCCGACAGCGTCTATGCTCTGTCTCCGCAAGACTTGGCTCCGGCGATGTAAGGCGCGCCCAATGACCGAGATCGAACGTGAATCGATGGATTATGATGTTGTGATTGTGGGGGCT
>NZ_AQQY01000019.1:2500-5840 GCF_000671395.1 Actibacterium atlanticum
TCAAGTACACTAACCAGATGCGATCTACGGATTGCATCACATGTTCCCCTTCACGAACCAGGAAGGGGAGCGGGAAAATGTATGACTTTTGATCCAGAGGCCGTTTGATCGGCACAAGACGTGGCTTCTTGCCAGAAGCCTTGCTCTTTCTGGATCAAATCAAGCGCGAGAAGGGCGTTTGGTGGATGCCTTGGCAGTAAGAGGCGATGAAGGACGTGATACTCTGCGATAAGCTGTGGTGAACCGAGAATAGGTTTTGACCCACAGATCTCCGAATGGGGCAACCCACTTGATACTCTGTTATTATTGACCTTCGGGTCAGCTAATAACTGGGTAAACCAAGTACTTATTACCTGAATACATAGGGTTTTAAGAGCAAACCCGGGGAACTGAAACATCTAAGTACCCGGAGGAAAGGAAATCAACAGATACTCCCCTAGTAGCGGCGAGCGAACGGGGACCAGCCGAGCCGTGATTGTGACCAGAATGCGTTGGGAAACGCAGCCATAGTGGGTGATAGCCCCGTATGGGAAGCAAGATCGGACGTATTAAGTAGGGCGGAACACGTGAAATTCTGTCTGAACATGGGGGGACCACCCTCTAAGGCTAAGTACTCCTTACTGACCGATAGCGAACCAGTACCGTGAGGGAAAGGTGAAAAGCACCCCGACGAGGGGAGTGAAACAGTTTCTGAAACCGGACGCCTACAATCAGTCGGAGGCACATCAGTGCTGACGGCGTACCTTTTGTATAATGGGTCATCGACTTGGTCTCACGTGCAAGCTTAAGCCGTTAGGTGTAGGCGCAGCGAAAGCGAGTCTTAATAGGGCGTCGAGTTCGTGGGATCAGACCCGAAACCGAGTGATCTAGGCATGACCAGGTTGAAGGTGCAGTAACATGCACTGGAGGACCGAACCCACATCTGTTGAAAAAGATCGGGATGAGTTGTGCCTAGGGGTGAAAGGCCAATCAAACTCGGAGATAGCTGGTTCTCCGCGAAATCTATTTAGGTAGAGCGTCATCCGAATACCCCGGGGGGTAGAGCACTGGATGGGTAATGGGGCCCCACAGGCTTACTGATCCTAACCAAACTCCGAATACCCGGGAGTACTAGATGGCAGACACACCACGGATGCTAACGTCCGTGGTGGAGAGGGAAACAACCCTGACCTACGACTAAGGCCCCCAATTCATGGCTAAGTGGGAAAGCAAGTGGGATGTCCAAAACAACCAGGAGGTTGGCTTAGAAGCAGCCATCCTTTAAAGATAGCGTAACAGCTCACTGGTCTAAATAAGACGTCCTGCGGCGAAGATGTAACGGGGCTCAAGCCATGAGCCGAAGTCTAGGATGCCGTAAGGCATGGTAGCGGAGCGTAGTGTGATAAAACCCACTCCTCTTTAGCTGTCGCAAGACAGCCTTGGAGGAACGGGTTTGGCGATGAAGCCGGTCTGTGAGGAACGGTGGAGCGATCACTAGCGAGAATGATGACATGAGTAGCGACAAACAGGGTGAGAGACCCTGTCGCCGAAAGTCCAAGGGTTCCTGCTTAAAGCTAATCTGAGCAGGGTAAGCCGACCCCTAAGGCGAGGCCGAAAGGCGTAGTCGATGGGAACCAGGTTAATATTCCTGGGCCAGGAGGATGTGACGGATCGAGACTGTTGTTCACCCTTATCGGATTGGGTGGGCCGCTAATCGGTTCCTGGAAATAGCCCTCCATGAGATCGTACCCTAAACCGACACAGGTGGACTGGTAGAGAATACCAAGGCGCTTGAGAGAACTATGTTGAAGGAACTCGGCAAAATACCTCCGTAAGTTCGCGAGAAGGAGGCCCGGTTCCAAGGCAACTTGGAGCTGGGGGCACAAACCAGGGGGTGGCGACTGTTTACTAAAAACACAGGGCTCTGCGAAGTCGTAAGACGACGTATAGGGTCTGACGCCTGCCCGGTGCCGGAAGGTTAAAAGGAGGAGTGCAAGCTCCGAATTGAAGCCCCGGTAAACGGCGGCCGTAACTATAACGGTCCTAAGGTAGCGAAATTCCTTGTCGGGTAAGTTCCGACCTGCACGAATGGCGTAACGACTTCCCCGCTGTCTCCAACATAGACTCAGCGAAATTGAATTGCCTGTCAAGATGCAGGCTTCCCGCGGTTAGACGGAAAGACCCCGTGCACCTTTACTACAGCTTCACACTGGCATTAGGCCGAACATGTGCAGAATAGGTGGTGGGCTTTGAAACCAAGACGCCAGTTTTGGTGGAGCCACCTTTGAGATACCACCCTTGTTCTGCTTGATGTCTAACCGCGGTCCGTTATCCGGATCCGGGACCCTGTGTGGCGGGTAGTTTGACTGGGGCGGTCGCCTCCTAAAGCGTAACGGAGGCGCGCGAAGGTTGGCTCAGAGCGGTCGGAAATCGCTCGTTGAGTGCAATGGCAGAAGCCAGCCTGACTGCGAGACTGACAAGTCGAGCAGAGTCGAAAGACGGCCATAGTGATCCGGTGGTCCCGAGTGGAAGGGCCATCGCTCAACGGATAAAAGGTACGCCGGGGATAACAGGCTGATACTGCCCAAGAGTCCATATCGACGGCAGTGTTTGGCACCTCGATGTCGGCTCATCTCATCCTGGGGCTGGAGCAGGTCCCAAGGGTACGGCTGTTCGCCGTTTAAAGAGGTACGTGAGCTGGGTTTAGAACGTCGTGAGACAGTTCGGTCCCTATCTGCCGTGGGTGTAGGATACTTGAGAGGAGTTGCCCCTAGTACGAGAGGACCGGGGTGAACGATCCACTGGTGGACCAGTTGTTATGCCAATAGCAGTGCTGGGTAGCTATGATCGGACAGGATAACCGCTGAAGGCATCTAAGCGGGAAGCCCCCCTCAAAACAAGGTATCCCTGAGGGCCGAGGTAGACCACCTCGTCGATAGGCCGGAGATGTAAGTGCAGCAATGCATTCAGTTGACCGGTACTAATTGCCCGATAGGCTTGATTTGATCCAGTAACAGCAAGGCTCTTACTGATTGATCAAAAGCATACACAATCACACGTACGCGACTTGGACGAAGCTCTTTTCTTGGTTTGGTGGTCACAGCGCCAGAGAAACACCCGATCCCATCCCGAACTCGGCCGTTAAGCTCGGTTGCGCCGATGGTACTGCGTCTTAAGGCGTGGGAGAGTAGGTCACCGCCAAACCTAGTAAAGAGCTTCCTGATATCTCTCAACCGATGCAAACGCACATACCCCCCGATACTAAAAACGCCTCGGGGCATGGCGCGGGGTGGAGCAGCCCGGTAGCTCGTCAGGCTCATAACCTGAAGGTCGCAGGTTCAAATCCTGCCCCCGCAACCAA
>NZ_AQQY01000020.1 GCF_000671395.1 Actibacterium atlanticum
CCCCCATGTCTGAGTTTAAGAAGATATTGATAGCGAACCGTGGTGAGATTGCGATCCGTGTGATGCGGGCTGCGAATGAGTTGGGGAAGAAGACGGTTGCGATTTATGCGGAGGAGGACAAGTTGTCCTTGCACCGTTTCAAGGCGGATGAGGCCTATAAGATCGGTGCGGGGATGGGGCCTGTTGCGGCGTATCTGAGCATTGACGAGATCATCCGGGTTGCCAGGTTGTCGGGCGCGGATGCGATCCATCCGGGGTATGGGTTGCTGTCGGAAAACCCTGATTTTGTCGATGCCTGCGCTGCCAATGGCATCACCTTCATTGGCCCCAAGGCCGAGACCATGCGCGCTTTGGGCGACAAGGCCAGCGCGCGCAAGGTGGCGATTGCGGCCGGCGTGCCGGTGGTGCCCGCGACCGAGGTGCTGGGCGATGACATGGCGGCGGTCAAGGCCGAGGCCGCCGAGATCGGCTATCCTTTGATGCTGAAGGCCAGCTGGGGCGGGGGCGGGCGCGGTATGCGCCCCATTCACAGCGAAGACGAGGTCGAGGAAAAGGTGCTGGAGGGCCGGCGCGAGGCCGAGGCGGCCTTTGGCAATGGCGAGGGCTATCTGGAGAAGATGATCACCCGCGCGCGCCACGTCGAGGTGCAGATTCTGGGCGACACGCAGGGCGGCATGTACCACCTGTTTGAGCGGGATTGCTCGGTGCAGCGGCGCAACCAGAAGGTCGTGGAACGCGCGCCCGCGCCTTACCTGAGCGACGCCCAACGCGCCGAGATTTGCGAGCTGGGCTATAAGATCTGTAAACACGTCGATTATCAGGCCGCGGGCACCGTGGAATTCCTGATGGATATGGACAGCGGCAAGTTCTACTTCATCGAGGTGAACCCGCGGGTGCAGGTCGAACACACGGTCACCGAAGAGGTCACCGGCATTGATATCGTGCAGGCGCAGATCCTGATCTGCGAGGGCAAGACCATTGCCGAAGCCACCGGCAAGGCCAGCCAGGACGACATCCGCCTGAACGGCCATGCGCTGCAGACCCGGGTCACCACCGAAGACCCGACCAACAACTTCATCCCCGATTATGGCCGCATCACGGCCTATCGCTCGGCCACGGGCATGGGCATCCGTCTGGATGGCGGCACGGCCTATGCGGGCGGGGTGATCACGCGCTATTACGACAGCCTGCTGACCAAGGTCACCGCCTGGGCGCCGACGCCGCAAAAGGCGATTGCGCGGATGGACCGGGCCCTGCGCGAATTCCGCATCCGGGGCGTCAGCACCAACATTGCCTTTGTGGAAAACCTGCTGAAACACCCGACCTTTCTGGACAACAGCTATACCACCAAGTTCATCGACGACACGCCGGGGCTGTTTGATTTTAAACCGCGCCGCGACCGGGGCACCAAGGTGCTGACCTATATCGCCGACATCACCGTGAACGGGCACCCCGAAACCGAAGGGCGCCCCGCCCCGGCCGAGGGGCTGAAAGCGCCCAAGGCGCCGACGCCGGGCGACGTGATCCTTGATGGCACCCGCCAGATCCTTGAGCGCGACGGCGCCAAGGCGGTCGCCGATTGGATGGCGGCGCAAAAACAGCTGCTGCTGACCGACACCACCATGCGTGATGGGCATCAGTCGCTGCTGGCGACGCGGATGCGCTCGATTGACATGATCAAAGTGGCGCCCAGCTATGCCAGTGATCTGTCGGGGCTGTTCAGCGTGGAATGCTGGGGCGGGGCGACCTTTGATGTGGCGTACCGGTTCTTGCAGGAATGCCCCTGGCAGCGCCTGCGCGATCTGCGCGCCGCCATGCCCAACCTGCTGACGCAGATGCTGTTGCGCGCTTCCAACGGGGTGGGCTACACCAACTATCCTGACAACGTGGTGCAGTCGTTCGTGGCCCAGGCCGCCGAAACCGGCGTGGATGTGTTCCGGGTGTTTGACAGCCTGAACTGGGTGGAAAACATGCGCGTTGCGATGGATGCGGTGGTTGAATCCGGCAAGATCTGTGAAGGCACGATTTGTTATACCGGCGATATTCTGGACCCCGCGCGCGCCAAATATGACGTGGCCTATTACGTCAACATGGCCAAAGAGCTGGAGGCCGCCGGCGCCCATATTCTGGGCCTCAAGGATATGGCGGGGCTGCTGAAACCGGCCTCGGCCAGCCTGCTGATCAAAGCCCTGAAAGAAGAGGTCGGCTTGCCCGTCCACTTCCACACCCATGACACATCGGGCATCGCCGGGGCGACCATTCTGGCGGCCTCGGAAGCGGGTGTGGACGCGGTGGATGCGGCGATGGATGCGTTCTCGGGCGGGACCTCGCAGCCCTGCCTGGGTTCGGTCGTGGAGGCCCTGCGCAACACCGACCGCGACACCGGTCTGGACATCGGCGCCATTCGCCGGATCTCGGAATATTGGGAGGGCGTGCGCGCCCAATACGCCGCCTTTGAAAGCGGTCTGCAGGCCCCCGCATCCGAGGTTTACCTGCATGAAATGCCCGGCGGGCAGTTCACCAACCTGAAAGCGCAGGCACGCTCGCTGGGGCTGGAAGAACGCTGGCACGAGGTCGCCCAGACCTATGCCGACGTGAACCAGATGTTTGGCGATATCGTCAAGGTGACGCCGTCCTCAAAAGTGGTGGGGGACATGGCGCTGATGATGGTGTCCCAGGGGCTGAGCCGCGATGACGTGGAACATCCCGACACCGATGTGGCCTTCCCCGACAGTGTCGTCGACATGATGCGCGGCAATCTGGGCCAGCCCCCCGGCGGCTTTCCGGATGGCATTGTGAACAAGGTTCTCAAAGGTGACGCCCCCAATCTGGAGCGCCCCGGCAAGCACCTGAAGCCGGTCGATCTTGAGGCCACCCGCGCGACGGCCGCGGCCGAGCTGGGCTGTGATCTGGATGACGAAGACCTGAACGGTTACCTGATGTATCCCAAGGTTTTTGCCGATTACGCCAGCCGCCATGACACCTATGGCCCGGTGCGCACCCTGCCGACAAAGACCTTCTTTTACGGCATGGAGCCGGGCGAAGAAATCAGCGCCGAGATCGACCCGGGCAAGACGCTGGAAATCCGCCTGCAGGCCGTGGGGGAAACCAATGAAGACGGCGAGGTCAAAGTGTTCTTTGAACTCAACGGTCAGCCCCGCGTGATCCGCGTGCCCAACCGCATGGTCAAATCCGCCACCGCCCAGCGCCCCAAAGCCACCGAGGGCGAGCCAAACCACATCGGCGCCCCGATGCCCGGCGTGGTGGCAAGCATCGGCGTCACCCTGGGCCAACAGGTCCACCCCGGCGACCTGCTGCTGACGATTGAAGCCATGAAAATGGAAACCGCAATCCACGCCGAAAAAACCGCAACCGTCAAAGCCATCCACATCACACCAGGCGCCCAAATCGACGCAAAAGACCT
>NZ_AQQY01000021.1 GCF_000671395.1 Actibacterium atlanticum
ATGACCGAGATCGAACGTGAATCGATGGATTATGATGTTGTGATTGTGGGGGCTGGGCCTGCTGGTTTGTCCGCTGCGATCCGTCTTAAGCAGTTGGATGCCGATCTTGAGGTTGTGGTTCTGGAGAAGGGGTCCGAGGTTGGCGCGCATATTCTGTCGGGCGCGGTTCTGGACCCTTGCGGTCTGGAGGCCTTGATCCCGGACTGGAAGGAAAAGGGCGCGCCCCTGAACACCGAGGTCACCAAGGACAACTTCTATATGCTGGGCGAAGGCGGTCAGATCCGCATCCCCAACTGGCCGATGCCGCCTTTGATGAACAACCACGGCAATTACATTGTCTCGATGGGCAATGTCTGCCGCTGGATGGCCGAGCAGGCCGAAGCCCTGGGCGTGGAAATCTTCCCCGGCATGGCCTGTTCTGAACTGGTGTATGGCGACAATGGCGAGGTCAAAGGCGTGATCGCCGGCGAATTCGGCAAGGCTCCCGATGGCACGCCTGGACCGGGCTATGAGCCGGGCATGGTGCTGAACGGCAAATACGTGATGCTGTCCGAGGGCGTGCGCGGGTCCTTGGCCAAAGAAGTCATCGCCAAATACGACCTGTCGGCTGGCAAAGAGCCGCAAAAGTTCGGCCTGGGCATGAAAGAGATCTGGGAGGTCGACCCGGCCAAGCACCGGATCGGCACCGTGACCCACACCATGGGCTGGCCGCTGGGCAGCAATGCCGGGGGCGGCTCGTTCATCTATCACCTGGAAAACAATCAGGTGTATGTCGGGTTCGTGGTGCACCTGAACTATGAAAACCCGCATCTCTACCCCTACATGGAGTTCCAGCGCTTCAAGCATCACCCGATGGTGGCCGAGCTGCTGAAGGGCGGCAAGCGCGTGGCGTATGGCGCGCGCGCGATTTCCGAGGGCGGCTATCAGTCGATGCCCAAGATGGTGGCGCCGGGTGTGGCACTGCTGGGCTGTTCGGTTGGCATGGTCAACGTGCCGCGCATCAAGGGCAACCACAACGCCATGCTGTCGGGCAAAGCGGCGGCCGAGGCGGCCCATGCGGCGCTTAAAGACGGGCGTTCGGGCGACGAGCTGACAGCCTATGAGGACGAGGTGCGCGGTGGCGCCATCGCCAAGGATCTGAAGCGCGTGCGCAACGTCAAGCCGCTGTGGTCCAAGCTGGGCATGTTGCCCTCGTTGATGTTGGGTGGGCTCGACATGTGGGTCGCCAATATCACCGGCTGGAACCCGTTTGGCACGATGAAACACGGCAAAACCGATGCGGCGGCCACGGGCGAGGCGTCGAAGTTCAAGGAAATCGACTACCCGAAACCCGATGGGGTGCTGTCATTTGACCGCCTGACCAACGTGTCCTTTGCGGCGACCAACCACGAAGAAGAGCAACCCTGCCACCTGCAACTGGCGGACCCCTCGATCCCGATCTCGGTCAACCTGCCCAAATACGCCGAACCGGCACAACGTTATTGCCCGGCAGGCGTCTACGAGGTGCTCGACGGCGACGACGGCCCGCGCTTCCAGGTCAACTTCCAAAACTGCGTCCACTGCAAAACCTGCGACATCAAAGACCCCAGCCAGAACATCAACTGGGTCACCCCGCAGGGCGGCGA
>NZ_AQQY01000022.1 GCF_000671395.1 Actibacterium atlanticum
GATTCTGTGGAAAAACAACGTGTTGCTGACGCAGAAAGCGCGGTGCTGAACATAGCGCGAGCGCCTTTTCTATCAGGCTTTGCGCGTTTGCTGCGGTGCGGGAAAGATCTTTGCCAGTTTGCGGAGGTTTTGGGCGGTTGCGGCGAGGAGGAATTCGTCATTTGCACCGCATGGTCCGCGTAATCGGAGCCGCCCGAGGCCGAGAATGCGTTTGAGGTGAGCGAAGAGCATCTCGACCTTCTTTCGGAGCTTCATTGAGATCTCGTATTGGCGGGTCTTGGCGATGTCGCGAGCGACTTGACGTGCGTCTTCGTGTTCTTCACGTGTGATCTTGCGAGCGTCGGCATTCGGGCAGCATTTGGCCTTTGATGGGCAGGCCTGGCAGGTCAGTTTCAATGCGCGATAGCGGGCTGTGCCTTTGCCGGTGGGTCCTCGGTTCGGGTCGGAATAGTTGCGACGGAACTGCTTCAGCGCGTGCCCCTCCGGACAGATGTATTGATCGTTCTCTGCATCCCATTCGAAGTCAGCACGCGTCCATGTGCCATCGCTGCGGCTGGACTTGTCAAAGACAGGAATGTGTGGGGCGATCTTGCGTTCGACAAGCCAGCCCAACATCGGCCCGGTGCCATAGGCGGTATCTGCGATCAGGCGCTCCGGGTGCAGATCAAACCTGTCTTTCACGCGCCTGAGCATTGTTTTGGTGGACCCAACCTCGGCCTGCCGAATGGATCGTGTGGCCTCGACGTCGACGATGACCCCATAATCCGTATCGATCAGATAATTGTCGGAATAGCTGAAGAATGCAGGACCTTTGCGGGCTGCCGTCCATTGACTGGCGGGGTCGGAATGTGATGTGAACTTCGGCTGCACATTGCTGGCAGCGCCAAAGGCCGCCTCATCCAATGTGTCGAGATACTCTCGAACGGCGCGTGGTGCATCCATGGGATCAATGGTTGTCGCGTCCCATTCTTCCTTCGGTGTCGAGTTCTGCTTGTTGGCGTCAGCCTCGATCAGACTGGCGTCGATGGCCATACGTTGGCCGCTCACGAGACCCTCTGCGATGCAACGGGTAACAGTCGTCTCAAACAAATGGCGCAGCAGTTCGCTCTCCCGAAACCGCCCATGTCGGTTTTTCGAGAAGGTCGAATGGTCGGGCACGCGGTCATTGAGGTCGAGCCGACAGAACCATCGATAGGCCAGGTTCAGATGCACTTCCTCGCACAGGCGGCGTTCGGAGCGGATGCCAAAGCAATACCCCACCAGAAGCATGCGGATCAGGAGTTCAGGGTCGACAGAAGGGCGGCCCGTGTGGCTGTAGAACTCCGCAAGATGGGTGCGAATGCCACTCAGATCGACAAACCGATCAATCGAGCGCAACAGGTGGGCTTGAGGCACATGATCTTCCAGCGAAAACTCGTAAAACAAAGCCGCCTGCGCTTCTTGTCTCGGTCCCATCATCACTCAATCCCCCGTTCAATATGGAAATTGAATCAGTGACTTCGGCCTCGATCAAGGGTGAGTTTTTCAACAGAATA
>NZ_AQQY01000023.1 GCF_000671395.1 Actibacterium atlanticum
GCTTAGTCGATGATTTTCGAGACGACGCCCGAACCGACGGTGCGGCCGCCTTCGCGGATGGCGAAGCGCAGGCCTTCTTCCATCGCGATCGGGGCGATCAGCTCGGCGGTGAACTTCAGGTTGTCGCCGGGCATAACCATTTCAGTGCCAGCGGGCAGTTCAACGGTGCCGGTCACGTCCGTCGTACGGAAGTAGAACTGCGGGCGGTAGTTCGCGAAGAACGGCGTGTGACGGCCACCTTCGTCCTTGGTCAGGATGTAGACCTCGGCTTCGAACTTGGTGTGCGGGTTCACCGAACCCGGCGCACACAGAACCTGGCCACGCTCAACACCGTCGCGGTCAACACCACGCAGCAGCGCGCCGATGTTGTCGCCAGCTTCGCCGCGGTCCAGCAGCTTGCGGAACATTTCAACGCCGGTACAGGTGGTTTTGGTGGTGTCTTTGATGCCAACGATTTCGATTTCGTCGCCAACGTTGATCACGCCACGCTCAACACGGCCGGTCACAACAGTACCACGACCCGAGATCGAGAACACGTCTTCGATCGGCATCAGGAACGGCTGGTCGATCGCACGCTCGGGCTCGGGGATATAGTCATCCACAGCAGCCATCAGCTCTTTGATCTTCTCTTCGCCGATTTCCGGGTTGTTGCCTTCCATCGCGGCCAGAGCCGAACCGGCAATGATCGGGATATCGTCGCCCGGGAAGTCGTACTCGGACAGCAGCTCGCGGATTTCCATTTCCACCAGCTCCAGCAGCTCTTCGTCGTCAACCTGGTCAACTTTGTTCATGAAAACAACCAGAGCAGGCACACCAACCTGACGCGCCAGCAGGATGTGCTCGCGGGTCTGGGGCATCGGGCCGTCAGCCGCGTTCACAACCAGAATGCCGCCGTCCATCTGGGCCGCACCGGTGATCATGTTCTTCACATAGTCAGCGTGGCCGGGGCAGTCGACGTGGGCGTAGTGACGGTTCTCGGTCTCATACTCAACGTGTGCTGTCGAGATGGTGATCCCGCGGGCTTTCTCTTCCGGCGCGCCGTCAATCTGGTCATACGCTTTAAAGTCACCAAAATACTTGGTGATCGCTGCTGTCAACGTCGTCTTGCCGTGGTCAACGTGACCAATCGTGCCGATGTTAACGTGCGGTTTGGAACGCTCAAACTTTTCCTTTGCCAT
>NZ_AQQY01000024.1 GCF_000671395.1 Actibacterium atlanticum
GAGGGACTACCATGAGCATCATCATCGACATCATCGGCCGCGAGATTCTGGACAGCCGGGGCAACCCGACCGTCGAGGTGGACGTTATTCTGGAAGACGGCACCATGGGCCGCGCAGCTGTGCCTTCGGGTGCCTCGACCGGCGCGCATGAGGCTGTCGAAAAGCGGGATGGCGACAAGGGCCGTTATCTGGGCAAAGGCGTGCTGGAAGCCGTCAACGCCGTGAACGGCGAAATCGCCGAAGCGCTGGTTGGCATGGACGTGACCGAACAGGTTGCCATCGACGCCGCCATGATCGAGCTGGACGGCACCGCCAACAAAGGTCGTCTGGGTGCCAACGCCATTCTGGGCGTATCGCTGGCCGCTGCCAAAGCCGCCGCCGATTACACCGCGCAGCCGCTGTTCCGTTATGTGGGTGGCACCTCGGCCCGCGTTCTGCCGGTACCGATGATGAACATCATCAACGGCGGCGAGCACGCTGACAACCCGATCGACATTCAGGAATTCATGATCATGCCCGTCTCGGCATCGAACGTGAAAGAGGCAATCCGCATGGGCGCCGAAGTCTTCCACGCCCTGAAAAAAGAGCTGTCGGCTGCGGGCCACAACACCGGCATCGGTGACGAAGGCGGTTTTGCGCCGAACATCGAAAGCACCCGCGCTGCGCTGGACTTCATCAAGATGGCTGTCGAAAAAGCTGGCTACAAGCTGGGCGAAGATATCTATCTGGCGCTCGATTGCGCCTCGTCGGAATACTATGTCGACGGCAAGTATGAATTCAAAGGCGAAGGCAAGTCTCTGACCTCGGAAGAGAACGCCCAGTATCTGGCCGATCTGTGCGCCGACTACCCGATCATCTCGATCGAAGACGGCATGGATGAAGACGACTGGGAAGGCTGGAAGCTGCTGACCGACATGATCGGTGACAAGGTGCAGCTGGTTGGCGACGACCTGTTTGTGACCAACCCCGCCCGTCTGGCCGATGGTATCGCGCAGGGCGTTGCCAACTCGATGCTGGTTAAAGTCAACCAGATCGGCTCGCTGACCGAAACGCTGAAGGCCGTCGATATGGCCCACCGCGCACGTTATACCAACGTGATGTCGCACCGTTCGGGCGAAACCGAAGACGCCACCATCGCCGACCTGGCCGTGGCGACCAACTGTGG